>CAVVEA010000001.1:0-156557 GCA_963747165.1 uncultured Alphaproteobacteria bacterium
CCACGGTAACCCGCGTCGGCAACCGCGACGTGATGCGGGTGCGGCCGTTCGTCCGGATCTCCGGCAATCTGTCGATGACGACGAGCGACCTCAGCGCCAAGATCCCGCCGTTCAATGCCCAGCGCATGCTGACCGATGTCGGTGCCCCCACCCCGGCCGCCTCCGACGATCCGAACAGCCCCGACGCGGTCGAACCCGACGCCGAGGTTTCGTTCGTCACCAAAGACCTCGGGCCGGCGCTGCCGAAGGCCAAGATCGCCGCGGTGGTCGCGCTCGACGATGTCCTGATGCGGGTGCGCGATGCCTCGAACTGGCGCGGCGGCGGCAGCGGCGTACGCTATGCCGCACTTGCCAACGCGACGGCCGACGCCAGCGGCGCGCAGTCCGACATCAAATTGAACTACGCGACCGAGGGCACCGCCGCCGACCCCTATGCCGGCTTCGAAACCCGGGTAGTGCCCGAAAACGTCACGCTGCTGCCGAAGACGAAAGAACAGGCCACCGGCGGCAACCCCTCCAACGAACGCGTTCACGTGGTCAAGAAGGGCGACACCGTTACCTCAATCCTGCGCGATCAGGGCGCAACCCCGGAAGAGGCAAAAGCGATCGCCACCACGCTCGGCCCCCGCGGCCGCGACGGCGGGCTAAAGGAGGGCCAGAAGCTGCGCATCCTGATGTCGCCGGCCGGCCAGGGTCCGAGCCAGCGGCTGCAGCCCTATCGGGTGATCGTCGCCAACGAATCCACCGTCGAAGCCGTGGCCGCTTTGTCCGATCTCGGCAAGTATGTGGCGGTCGACGTGCAAAGCATGAACACCGTCACCGAGGCCGCCGACAACAGCGACGACGATGATGACGATGGGACCGGGGTAAGGCTCTATCAAAGCGTCTACGAGACCGCGCTGCGCAACAAGGTGCCGCCCGCCGTCATCGAGGATATGGTCCGCATCTACTCCTACGACGTCGACTTCCAGCGCAAGGTGCAGCCGGGCGACTCCTTCGACGTGTTCTTTGCCGGTGAAGACGAAGGCACCACCACCGAGAAAAACGAGGTGTTGTTCGCCTCGCTTACCGTCGGCGGCGAAACCAAGAAGTACTACCGCTTCCAGACCCCCGACGACTCCGTGGTCGATTACTATGACGAGACCGGCAAGAGCGCGAAGAAGTTCCTGGTACGCAAGCCGGTCAACAATGCGATCATGCGATCGGGCTTTGGCAGCCGGCGCCATCCCATCCTCGGTTACGTCAAAATGCACACCGGCGTGGACTGGGCGACGCCCTACGGCACGCCGATTTTCGCATCCGGCAATGGCGTCGTCGAAGTCGCAGGCTGGGAAGGCGGCTACGGAAAATACGTCAAGCTGAAGCACAATAACGGTTACGAGACCGCGTACGGGCACATGTCGGCCTTCGCCAAAGGGCTGGAGCCCGGCAAACGGGTTCGGCAGGGCCAGGTGATCGGCTTTGTCGGTTCGACCGGGCAATCGACCGGCGCCCACGTCCACTACGAAATCCTGGTCAACGGACGCTTCGTCGATCCGATGCGCATCAAATTGCCGCGCGGCCGCTCGCTCGACGGACCGATCATCGCAAGCTTCGAGAAGGAGCGCGATCGTCTCGACACCATGATGAACACGCGCGGCGGCGGCGCACGCGTGTCCGACGCCGTAGGCACGACCGGCACGCCCCCGGCGCGCCAGGTCAGCAACCGCTGAACCTCCAATAGATCTTTCATCGTCTGACATCGGTCGCATCGCGCGCCATGTCATATTCGTAGCGACGATGCCGCATCGTCCTCGCAAGTTTCGTTTGCCAAACTGCCGCCGCGGACGAATACTCGCCGAAATAGAAAATTCGGGAGGTCGCGTCATGAGAAGCAGGCTCGCACTGTGCGCGGCTGTCGCAACCACGGTTTTTTTCGACTTTTCCAGCACAGCATCCGCCCAGACTTATGAAGTCACCAAGCTCGTTCCCGGCTCGGCGTTTCACGGCGTGCATGGGCTCGGGATCGACAAATCAGGGCGCCTGTTCGCCGGAAGCGTTGCGGGAGCGGCGCTCTATGAAGTCGATCGCGACAGCGGCACCGCCAAGGTTGCGATTCCGACGCCCGAAGGTATGGCCGACGACATCGCATTCGCCCCCGACGGCACCATGGCCTGGACCGGATTTCTCACCGGCGATCTCTACTCGCGCAAGGGCGACGGCCCGATCAAGAAGCTCGCCTCCGGCCTGCCCGGCATCAATTCGCTGGCCTACCGCAAGGACGGACGGCTCTATGCGACGACCGTGTTCCTGGGCGACACGCTCTACGAGATCGACGTCGAGGGCACCAAGCCGCCGCGCATGATCATGGAGAAGATGGGCGGCCTCAACGGCTTCGAATTCGGACCGGATGACAAATTGTACGGCCCGCTGTGGTTCAAGGGCCAGGTCGCCAAGGTCGACGTCGACAAAGCCGAACTGACGGTGGTCGCCGACGGCTTCAAGATCCCGGCCGCGGTCAATTTCGATTCCAAGGGCAATCTGTGGGTGGTCGACACCGCGCTCGGCCAGCTGGTGCGGGTCGATCCGAAGACCGGCGCCAAGAAAATAGTGGCGCAGCTCAAGCCTTCGCTCGACAACCTCGCGATCGACAACCAGGATCACATCTTCGTCTCCAACATGGCCGACAACGGCATCCAGGAGGTCGATCCCGAGACCGGCTCCGCCAAGCAGGTGATATCGGGCAAGCTGGCACTGCCTGGCGGCATCGGCGTCGTTTCCGACGGCCTCAAGGATACCGTCTATGTCGCCGACGTGTTTGCCTATCGCACCGTCGATGGCGCGACCGGCGAGATCAGCGAACCCGCACGCATGCATGCCGATGGCGTGACGCTGGAATATCCGATGAGCGCCACCGCCAAGGGCGACGAGGTGATCCTGTCGAGCTGGTTTACCGGCACGGTGCAGGTCATCGACCGCAAGACCGGCGCGACCCGGGAGATGATGCACGGCTTCAAGGCCCCGCACGATGCGATCCGGCTCGGCGACGGCAGCATTCTGGTCAACGAACTCGGCAACAAATCGCTGGTCCGCGCCAGCGGCGAACACGGCAAGGATCGCACCGTGCTGATCGGCGGCCTGGAGGGACCGGTCGGACTGGTCGGCGGCGCCAAGGGTGACGTCTTCCTCACCGAAGCCTTTGCCGGCCAGGTGTCGAAGGTCGAAAGCAACGGCGAGAAAACGATCCTCGCCAAGGACCTGAAAATGCCGGAAGGCATCGCGATGGCGCCCGACGGCAAATTGATCGTGGCCGAAGTCGGCGCCAAGCGCCTGATCGAAATCGATCCCCAGACCGGCAAACTCTCCGAGATCGCCGGCAACCTGCCGATCGGCCTCCCCGCCGCGCCTGGCGGACTGCCGACCAACATCCCGACCGGCGTTGGCGTCGGCGCAACCGGCGTAATCTACTTCTCGTCAGACATCGAGAACGCGATTTACAAGGTGGTGAAGAAGTAGCGGGACCATTGCGCCGAGCGAACCTCCCCTCACCCTAGGAAAGGGGTGAGGGCAGCATCAATCGACTTAGTTCAGCTTCCGTTTCGGCACCGGTGTTTCGAACTGCGCGATCTCGGCGGTCTGTGGCGCCTTGCCGTTGAAGGTGAGCACGTTGCCTTCGCTTGAGATGACGACGCGATCGCCATCCTGCACTTCGCCGGCCAGGATCATTTCCGCCAGCGGGTCCTGCAGATTGCGCTGGATCACCCGCTTCAGCGGGCGCGCGCCATAGGCGGGGTCCCAGCCCTTGGCCGCAAGCCAGTCTCGCGCCGCGGCATCGAGCGTGAGCACGATCTTGCGATCCTCGAGCAATTTCTGCAGCCGGCCGAACTGGATTTCGACGATCCTGCCCATCTCGCTCTTCTGCAGGCGGTGGAACAGGATGATCTCGTCGACGCGGTTGAGGAATTCCGGACGGAAGTGCGCACGCACCATGCCCATCACCTGCTCGCGCACCGCCGAGGTATCTTCGCCTTCGGGCTGGTTGACCAGGAATTCCGAACCGAGGTTCGAGGTCATGATGATCAGCGTATTGCGGAAGTCGACGGTACGACCCTGGCCGTCGGTCAGGCGGCCATCGTCGAGCACCTGCAGCAGCACATTGAAGACATCGGGATGCGCCTTCTCGATCTCGTCGAACAGCACCACCTGATAAGGCCGCCGCCGCACCGCTTCGGTGAGCGCGCCGCCCTCGTCATAACCGACATAGCCCGGAGGCGCGCCGATCAGGCGCGACACCGAATGCTTCTCCATGTATTCCGACATGTCGAGGCGCACCATCGCGGTCTCGTCGTCGAATAGATATTCGGCGAGCGCCTTGGTCAGTTCGGTCTTGCCGACGCCGGTGGGACCCAAGAACATGAACGAACCCATCGGGCGGTTCGGATCCTGCAGGCCCGCGCGCGAACGGCGCACGGCGGTCGCGACCGCACGCACGGCTTCGGCCTGGCCCACCACGCGCTGGCCGAGGCTGTTCTCCATCTTCAGCAGCTTGTCCTTTTCGCCCTCGAGCATCTTGTCGACGGGCACGCCGGTCCAGCGTGACACCACCTGCGCGATGTGATTGGCGGTAACGGCCTCCTCCATCATCTCGCCGGAGTTTTCCTTGGCCTCGATGTCGGCGAGCTTCTTTTCAAGCTCGGGAATCCGGCCATAGGCCAGTTCGCCGGCGCGCTGGAATTCGCCGCGACGCTGCGCGTTGGCAAGTTCGATGCGCAAGCCGTCCAGTTCGCTCTTGAGTTTCTGCGCGTTCGACAGCTTGTTCTTCTCCGCGCTCCAGCGCGAGGTCAGGTCGGCCGAGTTCTTCTCGAGCTCAGCGAGTTCCTTTTCCAGGGTCTGCAGGCGGCTCTTCGAGCCGGCGTCGCTTTCCTTCTTCAGCGCTTCCTGCTCGATCTTGAGCCGGATGATTTCCCGGTCCATCGAATCGAGTTCTTCCGGCTTGGAATCGACCTGCATCTTCAGCCGTGCCGCCGCTTCGTCCATCAGGTCGATCGCCTTGTCCGGCAGGAAACGGTCGGTGATGTAGCGATTCGACAGCGTGGTCGCCGCAACGAGCGCGGAATCGGTGATGCGCACACCGTGATGCTGCTCGTATTTGTCTTTCAGGCCGCGCAGGATCGAGATGGTATCCTCGACCGTCGGTTCGGACACGAAGATCGGCTGGAACCGGCGCGCCAGCGCCGCATCCTTTTCGACGTGTTTGCGATATTCATCGAGCGTGGTCGCGCCGATACAATGCAATTCGCCGCGCGCCAGCGCGGGTTTCAACAGATTGGACGCGTCCATGGCGCCATCGGCCTTGCCGGCCCCGATCAGGGTATGCATCTCGTCAATGAACAGGATGATGCTGCCCTCGGCCGAGGTCACTTCCTGCAGCACCGCCTTCAGCCGCTCCTCGAACTCGCCGCGGTATTTTGCACCCGCAATCAGCGCGCCGAGATCGAGCGACAGCAGCTTCTTGTCCTTGAGGCTTTCCGGCACGTCGCCATTGAGGATTCGCAGCGCGAGACCTTCGACGATCGCGGTCTTGCCGACGCCGGGCTCGCCAATCAGCACCGGATTGTTCTTGGTCCTTCGCGAAAGCACCTGGATGGTGCGGCGGATTTCCTCGTCACGGCCGATCACGGGATCGAGCTTGCCGTCGCGCGCCGCTTGCGTGAGATCGCGGGAATATTTCTTCAGCGCGTCATAGGCGTTTTCGGCCGTCGCTGAGTCGGCGGTGCGGCCCTTGCGCAGCGCTTCGATCGCGGCATTCAGGTTCTGCGGCGTGACGCCGCCTTTTTTCAGGATGCTGCCGGCGTCGCTGTCTTTCTCCAGCGTCAGCCCGAGCAACAGCCGCTCGACGGTGACAAAACTGTCGCCGGCCTTCTCGGCGGCTTTTTCCGCGGCATCGAATGCGCGCGCCAGTTCCGGCGCCAGATAGACCTGGCCGGCGCCGCTTCCGGAAACTTTTGGCAGCTTCTTGAGAGCGTCTTCGGTGGCTTTGAGGATCGCGCGCGAATTGCCGCCGGCGCGGTCGATCAGGCCGCCAGCAAGGCCCTCGCTGTCATCCAGCAGCACTTTCAGCAAGTGCAGCGGCGAGAACTGCTGATGGCCGTCCCGCACCGCCAGCGATTGCGCCGATTGGACGAAACCGCGCGCACGCTCGGTGTATTTCTCGATATTCATGAGTATTCCCTCAGCCTGCCGCTCCGCCCCTAAGGCACGGTCGCGGCATCTTCATTGGGTTTCCGCTGATCGCATTGACATTCGTCAACCGGCGCCCCGCGGTCGCGTCGCCGACGTTTGGGCCGGCTTGAGGCAGATGTGGGAAGGGTTTTGCGGAAACGGAAGAGGCGACTTCACAAATTCGTGCGCGGTGGCGCCCGGCCCGGGAATCCCTTAAGAAGCCGGATGTCCCGCATTGAGCCGGCGCAGGTCGCCAGCATCTTTCGCTATCCCGTTAAGGGTCTTACCCCGGAACCGCTGCCGCGTGTCACGCTGGGTGTCGGCCAGACCCTTCCCGCCGACCGCCGCTACGCCATAGAAAACGGGCCGAGCGGCTTCGATCCGGCCGCCCCCCGATTTTTCCCCAAGGTCTACTTTTTGATGCTGATGCGCGACGAATGGTTGGCAGGGCTGCACACCCATTTCGACGATGCCAGTAACGTTCTGACCATCCGCCGGAACGGCTCGATAACCGCCCGGGGCGATCTCGAAACCGACGAAGGCAGGGCGACGATCGAGCGGTTCTTTGCCAACAACTACGCCGGAGCGATCAAGGGCCCCCCGAAGATCCTTTCGAGCCAAGACTTCAGCTTTTCGGACGTCGCCAAAAAGGTCGTCTCCATCATCAATCTCGGCAGCCTGGCTGCGATCGAGGATATGGTGGGCCAGCCGGTTCATCCCTTGCGGTTTCGCGCCAACCTGTACGTCGAGGGCTGGCCGGCCTGGCGCGAGTTCGAACTGCTCGACCAGGTGCTCGCCATCGGCAATGTGCGGCTCAAGGTGGTGAAGCGGATCACCCGCTGCGCGGCCATCAATGTCGATCCGGAAACCGCCGCGCGCGATCTCGAAATACCGCAGGCGCTGATGCGCCGCCTCGGCCACAACGAATGTGGCATCTATGCCGAGGTGATCGCCGGTGGCGCGATCAAGGTTGGCGACACCATCGAAGTCGAAGAGCCGAAGCTGCTGTAGGATGGGCAAAGGCGCGCTCGCACCGTGCCAACCATGTTAGATATTCATGCGAAGGCGCAAAATTGGCGGGCACGCTTGCGCTTTGCCCACCCTGTGCGCTGCTGTTCATTTGTCGTCCGCCACCATGCGGAGAGCACGATCTCTCCCCGTCAGAAACGGGGAGAGATTGGGAACATCAGTTCGGCATCACGTAGGCGAAGATCCGGCCGCGCGAAACCGGCGCTTCCCTGACCCGGTTGCCGTTGTTGCCGGAGACCACGATCGGATTGCCGCCGGCGTCGATGCCGCTGACGACGCCGACATGGCCGCCGCCGCGGCGTCCCATCACCGCAATGGCGCCGACCTGCGGCCCGGACACGCGCTGGCCGTAGCTTGCGAACGAGCGCGCCATATCCGAGCCGGTGCCGTGATGGCCGGACCGTTCCAGAACCATGTTCATGAACCGTGCGCACCACAGGCTGCGCCGGCTGGTGGGATTGCCGCCGATGTAACGGCGCGCTTCGGCGACGACGTTGGACGAGCCGAACCCGCCGGATGAGGCCATGCCTGCGGAAGCAGAGCTGGTCGCAAGGCTGGCGTTGGTTTCACTGAACCCGTGGGCTTCCATTTGCGCCACGCCGCGCTCCCAGCGCGACAGCTGCCGATGATGACGATGAGCGTAGTGCCGCCTGCCGTGATGGCCAGCATGATGCGCGTGAGCGTGCCGCCCTGCACCGCTGTGATGAGGCCTTGCTGAAGCCGGAGTAGCCGATGCGACGATCGCCGCCGAACAAACTGCCAGCGCAACAACACGAAGCGACTGGCGGGACGCATACAACTGAACCATTCTTAATCCTCTTTGATACCCCCACTTCCCCTCGGCCCGCTCGACGGACCGACATCCGTCTGCGTTTTGCGCGGTGCAGCATGGCGAGAGCAAGATTTCATGTGGCGACACACGACCGGTTTCGAGGTAATTCCGCGATTATTTCGTGGCGAAAAAGATCCAATCTCGCCTTATTGCAGCCGTGAGCGTTAACTGCGATTTTCGACGCCGGCCCATCAGAAGGCAAGCGAAGGCAACAAAAGGAACGTCAAATGCCCTATGCCGTCACCAGCGATAATGTCCGCCTCTATTTCGAGGAAGCCGGATCCGGAACACCCATCATCTTCCTGCATGAATTCGCAGCCGACCACACCAATTGGGAGCCGCAGATGCGGTATTTCTCCCGCGGGCATCGCTGCATCGCTTATTCAGCGCGCGGCTACACCCCATCCGACGTGCCCCCGTCGAAGGAAGTCTACACCTACAAGCATTTCTACACCGATGCGCTCGCCGTGCTCGATCATCTGAAGATCGCGAAAGCGCATTTCATCGGCCTGTCGATGGGCTCCTACTCGTCGTTGCAGATCGGGCTCAACCATCCGGAGCGCGCCTTGTCGCTGACGCTGGCCGCGGTCGGCTCAGGTTCCAATCTGGAGAACCTCGAAGCGTTCCGCAGGCAATGCCAGGCCAATGGCGAGCAATATGACACGATCGGCGCCGCGGAAGTCGCCAAGGTGACCCGCGAGACGCCAAGCCGGATTCCATTCCTGCTGAAGGATCCACGCGGACACGCCGATTTCTACGCGGCGCTGGCCCGGCACGATTCCAGGGGCTCGGCCAACACCATGCGCAGCTTTCAGGGCGGCAGGCCCTCGATCTACACCATGACGGAAGCCATCCGCAAAGTCCCGACGCCGACGCTGATCATCTGCGGCGACGAAGACGATAATTGCATCGAGCCCAGCATGTTCCTGAAAAAACATCTGCCGGCGGCGGGGCTGACATTCTTTCCGAAGACAGGCCACGTGCTCAATCTCGAGGAGCCGGCGTTGTTCAACGAAATGGTCGAACGCTTCATCGCGCTGACCGAGGCTGGCCGCTGGCCGGTGCGCGATCCGAGGTCGATGGCAGCCGGGTAAGCGTCTCGACGACGAAGTTGCGCTCCCTCAGCCTCTGAGAGAGGGTTGCGGTGATGGGTTATGGTTTATCGTTAGGCCGGAACCCCTCACCCGCTCGCAAGATGCTCGCGACCTCTCCGACGGGAGAGGTGAAGAAAGCCTACTTTGCCTTCTCCGCCCGGCTCAGCAAGAACACGCCCTGCTCGCCGAACATATTCCAGAACCACCAGGGCAGGTTGACCCGCAGTGGACGGCCGTACATATCGAGCGCCACCGCACGCTCCATCTTGACGTTGATCTCGTCGCAGAGCTGCACGAAATCCTTGATGGTGCAGAAATGGATGTTCGGCGTGTCGTACCAGGTCGCCGGCAGGTTTTCGGTGCGCGGCATATGCCCGCCGACCAGCAATTGCAGCCGCATTTTCCAAAAGCCGAAATTCGGAAACGATACGATGGCGCGTCGCCCGATCCGCAGCAGGTTTTCCAGCACCACCCGCGGCTGCCGCGTCGCCTGCAGGGTCTGCGACAGGATCACGTAGTCGAAGGCATCGTCGGGATAGTTGACAAGATCGGTGTCGGCGTCGCCCTGCACCACCGCGAGGCCCTTGGCGACGCAGCGGTTGACGCCCTCGCGCGACAGCTCGATGCCGCGACCGTCGATACCGCGCGTCTCCAAAAGCTGCAGCAGATCGCCATCGCCGCAGCCGACGTCGAGCACCTTCGAGCCGCGCTCGACCATCTCCGCCACCAGAAGATGATCGCCGCGGTAACGTCCGGTGTCTTGTAGCGCCACCTCGTCGAGCGGCAAGACCTGTTGCTGCAGGCTCATGTCAGCCACCCGCCTTGGTCAGGCCGCGCGCCGCGCCCGCCGATTGCAGGAACGCGCGAGAGATCTCGAAAAATTCCGGCACATCCAGCAGGAACGCATCGTGGCCGCGATCGGTTTCGATCTCCGCAAACGACACCCGCGCGCTGGAAGCGTTGAGCGCATGCACCAGCGCACGCGACTCCGAGGTCGGAAACAGCCAGTCGCTGGTGAACGACACCACGCAGAACCGGGTCTGGATTCCCTTGAACGCCCGCGCCAGCACCCCATCGTGATCGGCGGCGATGTCGAAATAATCCATCGCCCGCGTCAGATAGAGATAGCTGTTGGCGTCGAACCGCTCGACGAAAGATGATCCCTGATAGCGCAGATAGCTCTCGACCTGAAAATCCGCATCGAACGAGAATGTCGGCAAATCGCGGTCCTGCATCCGCCGCCCGAACTTGCGGTGGAGCGCTGCGTCGGACAGATAGGTGATATGCGCAGCCATCCGCGCGACGCCGAGGCCGCGATGCGGGTGGGTACCCCGTTCGAAATAGCGTCCGTGATGCCACTCCGGATCGGCCATCACGGCCTGCCGGCCGAGTTCATGGAATGCGATGTTCTGCGCCGAGTGGCGCGTGCTGCAGGCCACCGCGAGCGCCGAGAACACGCGGTCGGGATAGGCCGTGGTCCACTGCAGCGCCTGCATGCCGCCCATGGAGCCGCCAACCACGCAGAACAGCGTGTCGATGCCCAAGCGATCGATCAGCATGGTCTGCGCGCGCACCATGTCAGGAATAGTGATGATCGGAAAATCCAGCCCCCACAATTTGCCGGTGGCGGGATTGGTCGATGCCGGGCCGGTCGAGCCCATGCAGCCGCCGATCACATTGGAGCAGATGATGAAATATTTGTCGGTATCGAGCGGACGGCCGGGGCCGACCATGGTTTCCCACCAGCCGGGCTTGCCGGTCACGGGATGCACATTGGCGACATGCTGGTCGCCGGTCAGGGCATGGAAGACCAGAATGGCGTTGGAGCGCTCGGCGTTGAGCTGGCCATAGGTCTGATAGGCGATCTGGAACGGCGTAAGGTCCACGCCGCAGTCGAGCCGCAACGGCTGATCGGCGCCGAACACGGCGACCAGCGAACTCGGATGGTCCGCCTCGTGCGCCCGCTCCTCGGTATGGATCGTCGGACTTGGTATCGACTGCACGTCTGTCATCTTGATACCGACCACTTCAGGCGGTCTCACCGACCGCCACGGAATCAGGCCATAAAAAAACCCGGCCTGAACATAGGTTCGGCCGGGATCACTTCTGTCCCCGGCCTGTTTAGCGAGTTGTTTAACGTGGCTGCAAGCCGGCCGGCTCAAATGACCACGGAATGGCTAAATACTAGTCATCGGACGGCTTTCCGTCAAGATGAGCATCAGGTTAACGCCCCCCTGACGCCGGCGGCTGATCCAACACTCAACGTTTTCTTTGCTTTCGGCGGCCGTCTTTCCTAATCAATGGCCTTGCCCGCCTATCCCGTAGGTCTTGAAGATGTCCCAATCGCCCCCCGCCCCGCCCTCCCTCGAGGTGCTGCGCAAAGAGATCGACGCCATCGACGCGCAGGTCCACAGCCTCCTGATGGCGCGCGGCGACATCATCGACCGGCTGATCCAGGTCAAGCAGACCCAGGAAGTCGGCTCGGCGTTCCGTCCCGCGCGCGAGGCCGACATGATGCGCCGGCTGGTCGAGCGCCATCGCGGCATCCTGCCGCTCGACACCGTCGAGAGCATCTGGCGCGTCATCATCTCGACCTTCACCTATGTCCAGGCGCCGTTCTCGGTGCACGCCGATATTTCGCTCGGCGAGTCCGCGATGCGGGATTCGGCGCGGTTTCATTTCGGCTTCACCGTTCCCTATGTATCGCATTTCAACGCCCCGGCCGCGGTCGAAGCCGTGGCCAAGTCGAAGGGCGATCTGGCGCTGGTCTCCGCCACCTCGAGCCGCACGCCGTGGTGGATCGCACTGGAAGCCGATGGCGCGCCGAAGATCATCGCGCGGCTGCCGTTCGTCGAGCGCGCCGACCATCCGGCGGCGCTGCCGGTGTTCGTCGTGTCGCGGGTCGCCGACAGCGCCATGGTGACCGAGGTCGAGATGTGGAGCGTGCGCGTATCGGGCTGGAACGCGGAAATCGCGCGCGCGCTGTCGCCGCTGGCGGAGATCGTCGCGGTGCCGGATACCGCCTTCGACGGCGCCGCCCTGCTGGTGTCGGTGGCGGGCTCCAGCAGCCTTGAAAAGATCCGATCGGCCTTGATTGAAGCCGGCGCTTCGGTGCGCTCATCGGCCCTCGTCGGCAGCCACGCAACGCGCTATACGGTGCCCCCGAACGGGGCGGCGAAATCGTAAGCTAACGCCCTGATGCTCCGGAGCCAAAAGATGTCCCGCCCCGTGCCGAATCCCGGCATTCTCGATATTGCGCCCTACACGCCCGGCAAAAGTCCGGTGCCGGAGCCGGGCCGCAAGGTATTCAAACTGTCGGCCAACGAGACGCCGTTCGGACCTTCGCCGAAGGCAATCGCGGTCTACAAGGAGGCCGCCGCGCACCTGGAGGATTATCCGGAAGGAACCTCGCGCGTGCTGCGCGAGGCGATCGGCCGCGCCTTCGGGCTCGATCCGGATCGCATCATCTGCGGCGCCGGCTCCGACGAGATCCTCAATCTGCTGGCGCACACCTATCTCACCCATGGCGATGAGGCCATTTCGACCACCCATGGTTTTCTGGTCTATCCGATCGCGACCAAGGCGAACGGCGCCATCAACGTGGTCGCGCCGGAGACCGATTTCACCGCCGACGTCGACGCGATCCTCCAGCGCGTCTCGCCGCGCACCAAGCTCGTATGGCTCGCCAACCCGAACAACCCGACCGGGACCTATCTGCCGTTCGACGAGGTCAAGCGGCTGCGCGCCGGATTGCCGCCGCATGTGCTGCTCGTGCTCGATGCCGCGTATTCCGATTACGTCTCGCGCAACGATTACGAACTCGGCATCGAACTGGTGGCAACGACTGAAAACACCGTCGTGACCCACACATTCTCGAAGATCCACGGGCTTGCAGCGCTGCGGATCGGCTGGATGTTCGGACCGGCCCATATCGTCGATGCGGTCAATCGCATTCGCGGTCCTTTCAACGTCTCGACACCGGCGATGCTGGCGGCGGCCGCGGCGATCGAGGACACCGCCCATGTCCAGATGTCGAAGGCTCATACCGAGAAATGGCGAAACTGGCTGACCGAGGAAGTGACAAAGCTCGGCCTCAAGGTGACGCCGAGCGTGGCGAATTTCATCCTGATCCATTTCCCGCTTGAGAAGGGCAAGATGGCGGCCGACGCCGACGCGTTCCTGACCAAGCGCGGCCTGGTGCTGCGCGGCTTGAGCAATTACGGCCTGCCGCACGCCTTGCGCATGACCATCGGCACCGAAGAGGCCAATCGCCTCGTCGTCGACGGATTGCGCGACTTCATGGCGGGCACGTGAGCGCCGTGCCGCACTTCAAGAAGATCGCGCTGATCGGGTTCGGCCTGATCGGCGGCTCGATCGCGCGCGCCGCGCGTGAACAAGGATTGGTGGAAACAATCGTCACTACCGCGCGTTCGGCGAAGACCCGCGCGCGGGTGGCTGAACTCGGCATTGTCGATGCCGTGGTGGAGACCAATGCGGAAGCCGCAGAGGATGCCGATCTCGTCATCCTCTGCATCCCGGTCGGCGTCTGCGGCGCGGTCGCGCAGGAGATTGCGCCCTATCTCAAGCCGGGCGTCGTCGTCTCGGACGTCGGCTCGGTCAAGGGCGCGGTGGTGCGGGACATGGCGCCGCATTTGCCGGCCAGCACGCATTTCGTGCCGGCGCACCCGGTGGCCGGCACCGAGCATTCCGGACCGGATTCCGGTTTCGCCGAACTGTTCATCAACCGCTGGTGCATCTTAACTCCTCCCGAAGGCACCGATCCGAGCGCGGTCGAAAGACTGCGCGCGTTCTGGACCGCGCTCGGCGCCAAGGTCGAGGTCATGACCCCCGACCATCATGATCTCGTGCTCGCGATCACCAGCCATTTGCCGCATCTGATCGCCTACACCATCGTCGGCACCGCGGACGAACTTGCCCAGGTGACCTCGTCCGAAGTGATAAAATTCTCCGCCGGCGGCTTTCGCGACTTCACCCGCATCGCCGCTTCCGACCCGACGATGTGGCGCGACGTATTCCTGGCCAACAAGGATGCAGTGCTGGAGATGCTCGGCACCTTCAACGAGGATCTCTCGAAACTGACCCGAGCGATCCGCCGCAACGACGGCGAGGCGCTGTTCGAGCATTTCAGCCGCACCCGCGCCATCCGCCGCGGCATCGTCGAGATCGGCCAGGACTTCGCGGCGCCCGACTTCGGCCGTCCGCATGCGCAGTTGGGGAAGAAGGCGGATTGAAATCGATCGCCGTTCCATGATCCCCTCACCCAACGGCCTTGCTGGCGAGCCGTGAGCGCCCGATCAGGCCTGCACTGACCTGCATGACGATGCCGAGCAACCACCAGGAACCGATCACGACTTCCCACAGGCGTTGCGGGACCTCGTCGAACACGATGGCGTAGACCGATGCGAGCGCGGCCACGGCGGCAAGGAAGGTACCGGTTGCGCTGAGCAGCTCGACCGGATCCACCCCCGGACCGGAGACCTTGGCCGCGCTGTCAGATGCGCGCGGCGCGGGAATATCGATCCCCAGATAAAATCCGAGCATGCCCATCAGAACCATCGAGGCAATGAACCCGACCGAATCGAACGGTTCGATGCTGGCCCTCGCCAGATAGGCGGCGACGAATGTTCCACCCATCGCTCCCGCCATCGCAAGCCCGGTCCGCTCGACGATATGCGCGGCCCGGCTGATCAGGATGCGGCTCTCCGCCTCGGCAGCTTTTTCACTCAACATGATCAAATCCTTTTTCTGTTTGCTGGCAATGTTGCGCCACACGCGAACGATCTAGAACGGATAATAGCGAACCTGGGTCATCACGATGTGGTCGTCCGTCTTCGGCGCGCCGCCGACGCCTTCGAAGGCAAAGCGCTGGTTGTAGGAGTATTGCGCGCCGATCTTGATCGCCCCGTACGACCCCTTGAGAAGGGTGTCGTAAAAGCCGACCGTGTATTGCCTGACCTCGGAGGTATTGCCGTTGCAGGTGGCCGCCGGTGAATTCTCGATGTTGCAGCCGGTGTTGTTGTAGAGCGGGTTGCCGTAGCCGAACGGCACGCTGCCGACGTTGGAGAATGTGGCGCGGGTCTTTTCCAATCCGGCATAGCCGTAGAGATCGATCGACGGCGTCGTGTGCCAGACCAGCCCGACCTGCAGCGCGGTGATCGGGAGAAGCTGGATCGAACCATCCTGCCGCAATGTCGCATCCTGGAACGGCGCCGCCGTATAGCGGCCCAGCGCGCCATACGCAGCCGAGAAGGTCGCCTCCAGCGTCCTGGGAACCACGTCAAAGGCGAGATGGCCGCCGAAACTGACATTGCTCACATCGTGGTTGGCGAAATTGAAGCGATCATAGAAGTCGCGATAGAGCGCCCACGCCTCGACGTGAAGCTTGTTGGGCCCAAGTCTTGGATCCCAGGCGCCCTTGATCGTCACATCGGGCACACGGTTCAGGCTGAGGTTGTTCGCATTGTTGAAGAAGCTGCCGCCGGGGCCGGTCAAATTGACCAGAAGATTCGGATTCAACACGCCCTGCGGACCGACCGCAGGCGTGCCCACCAGCGGCACGTTGCCGCCGACAAAGGAGGTCGCGGCGTTTTCGGCCGAGAGCGCGAGCTTGAATTCCGGTCCGAAATCCTCCCAGACGCGAACGCCGGGTTGCCGGGCGGCGATGAAGCCGGGGACCGATTCGAAGTCGATCACACCGGGTGCATCCACGGCGCGCGGATCGATGCCGACCTTGCTCGGCGCATTGAGCGACCATGATTGTCCGGCCAGGAAGTGGAGGCCGAGATCGCTGCGGTCGACTTCGAGGCTGGCCTGCCGCATCCGCGGATTGAACGAGTTGGTGGCGACCGAATTCGCGGTCTGCGCCGCGCCCTCGAAATCGATTTCGCCGAAGCCGGCAAGATGCGTATTGGTATCGACATCGCCTTCGGCCAGCAGCGAGAACCGGCTCTGGCGCGCCGAGAATCGCGCTTCCTGCGTGTTGTGATTCCTGCTTTGCGCGAACGGAATCGAGGAATAGACCGATCCGGTATCGGAGGCGATATTGCGGCTGCGATAGATCGCGGCGAGATCGACCCAGCCGCCGAAGGTCAGCGTGATGCCCTTGTAGCAGACCTTTCCGGCAGGGCATGCATCGAATGCCGATAACGCGGCCTTGTAGGCTGCTGGCGTTTTGACCGAAGCGTTTGCCTGTGCCTCCAGTTGCTTTTCTTTCCGGCCCTGATTTTCGACCCGCTGCTCGAGTTGCTTCAGTTTGGCCTTGAGCAAACGAATTTCCGACGACGTGTCTTCTTCCGCGAACGCCCGCTGGACGAAGGCCTGCTGCGCGAAGAACTGGCTGGCCGAAATCATAACGCCGCCAACAAGAATGCCCTTGAGTAATTTCACGTGAACCTCCCGCCCGGGAGGAAGCCGATACAATCGGCACATCGCACCTCGAAAGATGTGTGCATGCTTCCTCTGACGGCGAGACTGGAATTCAGGCGCGGATATTCGCGAGCACGCGATGTTTCTGCTTCACGATTTGCTCACGTTGATGTGTGGGAATTTTTCCGCGCATCATCCAACGCGCTTTTCGACGGGCTCCGGCAGTGACGCAAAAGACTGCGCTCAGCCGGGCATGGCCGAGCGCAGTCCAGCGGGAGCCAACATGTCCGGATGTTGAAAATTTACCGACGCCGGATCGATGCCGATCAATAGGGGCTGTTGGGCTGAGCGCGCTTGCGCGCGGGACGGGACACCGGCCCCATTCTCAGTCGATCGATATTGCCGCCGCCACGGACCGACGCCATCGCCTCCGCCGCCGGACGCGCCGATCCGATGCCAAGATCGCCGTTGGGATGATAAAATGCGTACATGCCCGGCTCGTCGATCATATGTTGTGCGAGCGCCGGCGTCGCGATCAGTGCCGACAAAACTGCGGCTGCACCAAGAAATTTCAAGCGGGTCATTGATCTTCTCCTGTCATCGACCCCACGGACATTCGTTCGGGTCGTCAGGGAGCAAGACTGGCTTTTGTGCCTCGGCATTCCCGGGAACATTGGAATCTCGATCACGCTTCGGCGATCAGGGTTTTACGCAGGCAAGCACCATCAAACGCGCATTCATAGAAGCGCTTGGGCGTCATTGCCGGACTTGATCCGGCAATCCATCTTCTTCACGGGACTCTTTTGAAAATCGGTGGGTACGCAGGTCGTCTAGCGCGAAGACGCGAGGAGCCTGTCATGGGGCCGCGCTTCGCGCGGATCCGTTGGCGCTTTTGCCCGCGCACGACGACTGTAGTTGACGCGCCGTCTCAAAACAGTGGCGGAATCTGCGCGACCTTCAGCGGTCCCAGAAACACCGCGCCATCGGCAAAACGCAGTGGAAACGCCCGCGCCTTTTTGCCTTCCAGCACCGCTTCCTTGCCGAGCGCGTTGATGCCGGCGGAAACACCGACATTGGCGTTCTGCTTGACCACCTTGCCGAGCCCGGGGATCATCCGGTCCAGCGCACCAAGCAGATTGTTGACGTCCTGGGTTTTGACGCCCGGCGCGACCCGATCGAGCGTCGCCTGCGGCACGCCCTCCTCCAGCATCTTCTCGATACCGAGCGCTGGAATGACCTTTTCGATCCCGGCAACCGTCATCTGCAGTTCGCCGTCGAGGCGGCCATTGGCGGTAAGACCCAGCGTACCCGCGGCGACTGCGACCAAATCGCCCTGCTGAATCCGCGATTGAACGATCTCGACATGGCCGCCCGCGGCCTGGACTTCGCGAAGCCGCTGCGGCCAGGGTTTTGGCGAAAAATCCTTCAGCCCGCTCAGCATCGTTCGTATGTCGGCGTCGAATGGCTGCGCCAGCAGCGGATGCAGCCCCTGCACACTGCCGCCCACGATCTGCAGGACGGTTTCGATCACGGGGTGATCGAGCACCGAGCCTTCGGCGAGGCGGCCATGCATCTCGACGTGCCTGGCGCTGGCGACTGACACCTGAGCCGATCCATTGGATCGTTCAATCGAGGGATCGTCGAACACGATCGAGGCGCGCTCCGGCACCGCCGGCAGACCCACCACGCTGCTGCGGGCCTTGCTCCAGTTCACGGTCATCGCAGACTGGCCATGATCGGAGATCGTTGCCGGAGCAGTGAACTCCGCGATCAGCAATTTCGGATCGTAGACCTGCGCCACGACGAGGATTTCACCGAGCTTTGCGGTGATCGGCGCCTGCGTCGCCGCCTGCTCCGCGGTCTGCGACATCAGCGACACGCTGGCGCCGTCGCAGCGAACTTCAAGACGGAACGGGAAGCCGGCCACCGAGCGCCTGGCGCACTCGTAGACCCGGCCTGACTTCGCCTCCTGCGCGCGCCAGGCATCGGCTTTGACATCGACCTGGGAGGCGGCGATGAACCAGAACGCGCTCCAGGCGACGGCGGCGACAAGGAGCAAAACGGGCATGATGAAAAGGCGCCAAAGCGGGCGCCGGCGCGGCGCGGAGCTGAAATCGGACATATGGCGACCTTTGGGCAATGATTTTGTCAATTAAGCGATGCGTACGCAGTACAACCAAGTTAACGGATATTCAGGGAACCTGGAATTTCTACTACGCCTGAAAAGCTTCTTCTGATAGCCGTGCACGCAATGCCAGCCAAAATTGTCTCCGAAGCGGAATTGTCCAAAGGCGACCTGTGGGTCTTCGGCTATGGTTCGCTGATGTGGCGGCCGGGCTTCGAATTCGTCGAGCAGTTCCCGGCGCGGCTGATCGGCGAGCATCGGGCGCTATGCGTCTATTCTTTCGACCATCGCGGAACGCCGGAAAAGCCGGGCCTGGTGCTTGGGCTCGATCGCGGCGGCGCATGCCGCGGCATCGCGTTTCGGATCGCGGCGAAACGACGCGACGACACCGTCGACTATCTGCGCAGCCGCGAGCAGACCACCCATGTCTACCGCGAAGTGATGCGTTCGGTCTGGCTCGAGGACGAAGCACGGCGACGCGTCAGCGCGCTGACCTATGTGGTCGACCGCGGTCATGTGCAATATGCCGGACGGCTGTCATTGACGGACCAACTCCGCCATGTACTGCAGGGACACGGCCGATCCGGAAACAATCGCGACTACGTCCTGTCCACGGTGAAGTCGATCGAGGCGCAGGGCTTCCGTGACCCGCAATTGCATCAGCTCGCGGCGATGCTGCACGATGACATGCCGTTGCATCGGTGATCTCGAGAGCGCTGGGGAGAGCCGCGCTAGGCCTTCGCCGACGCTGGTCCGGGCACGCGACCGAACAATTGCGCCTGCTCCTGCCGCGCCGCCTCGACCAGCCGGTTGGTGGCCTCCTCGATCACGGTGGAGATCCGCGCGATGAATTCGCGGCGCGACAGGCCAGGCGGCAACGGATCGAGAAATTCGACCACCAGTGTCCCCGGATAGCGCATGAATGTCCGGCGCGGCCAGAACAGCCCCGAATTGAGCGCAACCGGCAGACAGGTCACGCCGCAATCGACATAGACCTGGGCGACGCCGGTCTTGTAGTGCGGCGGCGCGCCGACTGCGGTGCGGGTGCCCTCGGGGAAGATAATCAACTGACGGCCGTGCCGAACCGCCTCGCCGGCGCGGCGCGCCATCGCGAGCAATGCGCGGCCGCCGGCGCCGCGGTCGACGCCGATCATATCCGACTTGATCAGGTACCAGCCGAACAGTGGGATCCAGGTCAGTTCGCGTTTGAGGATATAGAGCGGCTGATCGAAGAATTGCAGCAGCGCGAAGGTTTCCCACATCGATTGATGTTTCGATGCGACGATCAGCGGGCCCTTTGGAATTTTCTCGAGCCCGCGATACTCCACCTTGACGTTGCAGATCACGCGCAGCATCCAGATGCTGCTGCGCGCCCAAAATCTGGCGATATTCATGATGGCCCAGCGCGGCATCAGATAGGTCGGAATTCCGACGATCACCCAGAACGCCAGCACGAGGTAGAACAGCACATTGTAGACCAGCGAACGCAAGAAGATCGAAACCATCGCATACCCTGATCAGTTGACTTCGGCCGTCGCTGGTCTGCGCAGCAAGGATCCGGCCGGCTGGTCCGAGAGTTCGGGCGTCAGTTCGAGACCGGCATCGGCCAGACGCACCCGCACTTCGGCGGCGACGTATTTGACATACTCCGATAGCAGCAGCCGCAGCGTCGCGCCACTCGTCCACCACGGCTCATCGCGCCACTTGTCGCCGACCACCGCGAATGGAATGAGCTGGATACCCGGCATGGCGTGCGACAACTCGACGATGGCCCGCGGCATATGGTAATTCGATGTCACCACGATCAGCGATTTGAAGCCGCGCTCGCGCGCCCAGCGCCGCGTCTCCGCCGCGTTGCTGCGGGTATTGACGGCGGAGCGGTCGAGATCGACGCAGCAGCTCAGCAGCGACTGGTTGTCGGGCAGCGACCGGGAAATGTCGCTTGCGGCATTGGTCGGATGCACGCCCGAAATCAACAGCCGCTTGCCATAGCCGCCGGCCAGCAATTCCATCGCATCGGAGACCCGCGATGAACCGCCGGTCAACACCACGATGCCGTCGGCGGTGTGGTCGGGTTTGACCTCGGCGCCCCGCAATTGCGAGAGAAATCCGACAAAGCCGACCGCGGCACAGACAAAGACGATCGCAAGCGCAGCTACGATCATCGCGCGCAGCCATCCCCGCCGCGCGGCGATCGGCGCACCAGGCGATCTATCGTCGAGATGCAGACTCATGCGACGCTGGCGATCTCCCCGGTCAAGTCTAGAACCTTTTCCGGCGAAGTGGAGTAGGGTTTGGCGCGGTCATCGTGCGGCCGGCGTCAGTCGATGTCGTCGAGCGTGGCGAACAGCGTACGCCGCGACGCCCAGGCGGTGATCGCCGCGATCAGCGCCGCCTGCGCCGCCAGCGCCAAATAGCCGGACGGGCGCAGCGAAAACGTGCCCAGCAGGGCTGCGAACTGATCCCCCACCGGCGTACCGGAGAACCAGCCGGCGATCGATTCGGAAAATCCGAACGTCAGCATCGCGATGCCGCCGCCGATCACGCCACCCTGCAGCCCGAGCCGCAGAAAATGCCGCAGGAACCGGTTGGCGATGAAGCGATCCCCGGCGCCGACAAAGTGCAGGACCTCGACGATCGGGCGGTTGGCCGCCATCGCGCCGCGCGTTGCGAACGATACCGAGATGATGGTCGCAACGATCACCAGTGCGAGGATGCCGATGCCGGCGAATACCGTCGCGCCGGTCATCGATCGCATCCGTTCGATCCAGGCGCGGTGATCGTCGACGCTCGCCAACGGCGACACCTGCGCCACCCGCTGGCGCAGCGCCGCCAGATCGAGCGCGGTCCCCGGCTGCACCCGCGCGACGATGACGCGCGGCACCGGCAGGTCGTCGAGCGAAAGTCCGCTGCCCAGCCACGGCTCCAGCAATTTGGCCGATTCATCCTTGGTGAAGGGCCTGACCTCGACGATGCCGGACTGCCCGCGCATCGCCTCGGCCACCGCCAAAGCGTCGCGGTCGACATCGCGCCCGGCCGAAGGACGCACCTGGATGGTGATCTCGCTCGCGACCTCCGACTGCCACTCCGCCGCCGACGCACTGACCAGCAGCACCGCGCCCGTGGTCATCGATGCGAGATACGTCATGATGGCGACCACGGCGACCAGCGCACGCCCGGCGATCGACCCGCGCGGCACGATCGGCGACAAATTGCGCGCCCTCGCGGGCAGCGCCGGACGCTCCTGTCCGAGGTCCACCAGCAGGCCGTGCTCGTCGCCCATTCTATTCATAGATATGCAGCCGTCCGTTATGCAGCACCATCCGCCGCGCCTCGTACTGATCCATCAGGTTGATGTCGTGGGTCGCGATGATCACCGCGGTGCCGGACTTGTTCAACTCGATGAACAGCCGCAACAATCGCCGCCCCAGGGTCGGATCGACGTTGCCGGTCGGTTCATCCGCCAGCAACAGCAACGGCCGCGAGATCACGGCGCGCGCGATCGCCGCGCGCTGCTTCTCGCCGCCCGACAGCACCGGCGGCAGGGCATCCATTCGTTCGCCAAGACCGACCCATTTCAACAGATCGATAACCTCCTTGCGATAGCTCGATTCCTCGCGGCCGATCACCCGGAAGGGCAGCGCCACGTTCTCGTAGGTAGTCATGTGATCGAGCAGGCGAAAGTCCTGCAGCACGATGCCGATCCGCTTGCGCAGATCGGCGACTTCATCCTTGCCGAGCAGCGAGACGTCCCGCCCGAACAGATTGACCAGGCCGCGGGTCGGCCGCAGCGACAGAAACAGAAGCCTCAGCAGCGAGGTCTTGCCGGCGCCCGACGGCCCGGTGAGGAACTGGAAGGAGTGAGCCGGAATCTGGAAATTGAGGTCGCGCAGAATCTCCGGGCCAAGCCCGTAGCGCAATCCGACATTTTCGAACCGAACCAAGCTCAGCTCCGTTCGATGGGGGGCGCGGCCGGAAACCCGAAACCGGAGGCCCGGCGTTCACTGGTCTCGCTGTGGCTGCGAACCCAACAAAATGGTTGTGCTTCGGTTATGGTTTCCGATTCGTTAACGGTCGCCTTGTAGCATTCCGGCAGCATCATTGTGGAGATTGGCTCCATGCACATCATTTGTCCCCATTGTACAACGTCCTATGCCATTGATTTGGCTACATTGGGCGCGGCCGGCCGTAATGTGCGCTGTTCCCGCTGCAAGGAGGTGTGGCTGGCGCGGCCGGAGGACGCAACCGAGATGGCGGCCCTGGCGATGGCGGGGGCCGATGGGTCATCCGGGTCCCTGGACGCCGCGGCGGAATGGGATGCCCTCGCCCGCGAAGAGGACGGCCAGGGGACCCCGGTCGTCGACAGCCCCTCGATATCGGCCGACTGGCCGACCTCGGCCGACGGTTCGCAGGCCGGCGACTGGTCTTCCGACGCCCGGACCGCGCGTCCGCGGCGCCTGTCGCGGCTCCAGAATCTCCTGAGATCACCGGGAGCCTCGGGCAAACCATTCGTCAGCCTGCCGACCGCCTGCGCCGCCATGGGCGCGCTGGCGCTGGCGCTGGTCATCTGGCGCGTGGACGTGGTGCGGCTGCTGCCGCAGACCGCCACATTCTACAAGATGGTCGGTCTCGACGTTAATTTGCGCGGCCTTGTGTTCAAGGACGTCAAGGTCACCACCGAGACCGTCGAAGGCAAGCAGGTGCTGTTGATCGAGGGCGTGATCACGGGCGAAACGCGAAAAACGGTCGAATTGCCGCGGCTTCGCTTCAGCGTCCGCGACGCGCAGGGCGCCGAGGTCTATGCCTGGAACGCGGTGCTGGAGCAGTCGGTGCTGAAACCCGGCGAAAAGGCCTGGTTCAAGTCGCGGCTGGCGTCGCCCCCTCCCGAAGGGCGCAATATCGATGTACGCTTCTTCAGCAAGCGGGATCTCGTCGGCGGCAGCGCCTGAACGGGACCGCAGGTCCCGGTCGCGAAAGATGGTCGCTCGATGCCGCGCGTGCTGATTGCCGACGATGAAGACTCGATGCGCACGCTGGTGGCGCGCGCGATCGCCATGGACGGCCACGACACCGTGATCGCGGAAGACGGCGCCGAAGCGCTGGAAATCCTGACCCGCGAACAGGGCGCATTCGACCTCCTGCTCACCGATATCCAGATGCCCGTGATGGACGGGATCGCGCTGGCGCTGGCGGCGGCCCGCGATTTTCCCGATCTGACGATTTTATTGATGACGGGCTTTGCAGCTCAGCGCGAGCGCGCCTCGGGCCTCAACGCCATCGTGCATGACGTCATCACCAAGCCGTTTTCAGTGGCCGATATCCGCACCGCCGTGGCCGATGCGCTGTCGGCGCGGAAGGGCACCTAGCGGAGGTACCTCCACCCGACATTGCCGGGCTCGACCCGGCAATCCATCTTCTTCGAAGGACTCTCGCGAACATGATGGATACGCGGGTCGAGCCCGCGTATGACGAGTCCCGACGACGAGCATCTGTACTCAATTTGAACCGCTAGTAATCCTTCAGCAGCCGCTCGATGTAATCGAGTTCGATCTGCGGGCGCTGCGGATCGGCAAGGCGGCGTCGGAGCTCTTCCAGAATCCGGCGCACCCGCTGCACATCGATTTCGCCGGGAATCTTGACCGTCAGATCGTCGCCGAATTCGCGCCCGCGCAGCGGCCGTCCGAGCGGATCGTTGCCGTTGGCGCCGCTCTGCTGCCTCCCCGCGCGATTGCCCGGGCTGTCGCCCTGGCCCTCGCCGTCACCCTGCTGCATCGCCTCGGCCAGGCTCTGGGCGCCCTTGCGGAGCGCCTCCAGCGCGCGGCCTTGGGAATCCACCGCGCCGTCGGCGTTACCTTCGCCCAGCCTGCCGCTGGCGTCGCCCATCGCGGAATCGGCCTCGCCGAGGCCGTCCTCGCCGTCGCCCTGGTCGCCCTGCTGACCTTGTTGACCTTGCTGGCCCTGCTCGCCGCGTTGGCCTTTTTCGCCGCGCTGGCCCTGTCCCATGCCGCGCTTGGCAAGCTCGTCCTGCAATCTCTTGAGCCGGTCGCGCAGGCCTTGCTGGTCCTGCTGCAGGTCGCCCATGCTTTGATCGCCCTGCTTGCCGCGCATGCGGTCGCGCCGCGAATCCTGGCCCTGCTTGAAAGTCTTGTCGCGCAACTGCTGCTGCTTGCGGATCATGTCGCCGAGTTCGTTCAGCGCCTGCTCCATCTCGCTGTCGCCGGACTGGCCGGGCTGCGCCATTTGCAGGTTTTCCAGCATCTGCTGCAGCTGCTCGAGCAATTGCTTGGCGGCGTCCTTGTCGCCGGAGCGTGACATGCGCTCCATGCGATCGATCATGTTCTTGAGATCCTGCTGGCTCAACATCCTCGTATTGGGATCGAGCGGACGCGCCAGCTGCTGCGGATTGTTGCGCTGCTGCTCGGCGAGTTGCCGGATGAAGTTGTCCAGTGCGGCGCGGAGGTTCTCGGTGAGCTTCTTGATCTCCTCGTCGCTGGCGCCGCGTTCCAGCGCCTGCTTGAGCGCCTCCTGGGCGGCGCGCAACGCCTTGTCGACATCGGTGATGTTGCCATCCTCGATGGTGACGGCGAGCGCCCACAGGCTGGCGACGACCTCGCGCATCGCATCGTCGGTGCGAGCGGCCTCCAACTGCCTTGCGACACTGTACAGCCCGAGATACTGGCCGGCCTCGGGCATGAACAAGTCAGGCGCGATCATCAGCGCATCCAGCGCCGCGAACACCTGGGCGTTCTGATTGGCGTCGAGCGCCAGAATGCGGCGCTGCTCGATCAGCGCCCGCGCCAGCGGTTTGGTGAACAGTCGTTCCGGCAGCCGCATGTTGAACGGTTCGCTGCGGCCCTCATTGCCGGCCTCGTCCTTGGCCGTGAGCGTCAGCGTGACGTCTGCCCCGGCATAAGGGTCCTCGCTGAGATCCTTGACGGTCTGGCCGACGCCATTGCGGGTCCGCGCATTCGGCAGCACCAGCGAAAACTGCGGCGCCTCGTACAGCGGCCGCGGCTCCGCGTTGGCCTTCGGCGCATCGCCGGGGCGGGCGGCAAATTGCGCGCGGGCTTCGGTAACGCCGTAATCATCCTCAATCTTGTAGGACAGCTGCAGCGAGCCCCGGGCCTGGCGCTCGGGGTCCTTGGCCAGCGAAATGGTCGGAGCGCGGTCGGGCGTGGCGGTGAATTTCCACTGCGGCTGACCGGAGGGCGCGCGGACGTGAACCGTACCGTCGCCGGATATCGTGAAATGCCGTTCGTTGGTGCCCTTGGGGGCCTGCTCGGTCGGCACCGCTTCGGTTACGCTACCTCCGGCAACCACATCCAGCGTACCGCCGCTGGAGCGCACGATCAGCGTGCTGCCTGCCGGAACCGGCAACGGCCCCGCGGCGGGCAAGCCGGCTTCCTTGTTCGCCGCGGACAGGATGATCGGAGGCTTGGCGGTGTAGAGCGGCGGCGTCACCCAGGCGTCGACCCGGATATTGGCCGGCGACAGCACACCGTTCCAGTCGAATGCCGCCTCAGTGCGCAGCATGCGTTCATCGCCGGCGGCGACATAGGCCGCGACCAGCAGCACGGCGACCAGCGCGCGCAGCGCCCAGGGATCGTGGATCGGAAGCCGCGGCGACGGCAGCCCGGCGCGGATGCGCTTGATCGAGGCCATGGTGCGCTCGCGCTGCGCTTGCCACAGCGCCAGCGCCACCGGATCCTGCGAGGCCAGCGTGTCGGTGAGCGCCGTCGCTGGGCGATGACGGATGCCGGTGCCGTGATCGAGCCGGCTCAAGCCCTCTTCGCGGCTCGGCCAGCGGAACCGAAGCAGCGGGAACAACGCTCCCAGCGCCAGCAACGCGAACAGGCCAAGCCCGATGGCGCGCGCGACAAACGGCAGGACCAGCCACAGCCCGGCCCAGGACACCACCAGAAACAGCCCGGCGACACTCAGCAGCCGCGCCAGATGCGGCCAGGTCCGCTCCCAGGCGATCGCATATCTGGCCCGCCGCAAGGCCTGCGCGAGCCGCAGCCGCGCAACGGTGTCAGGATCGCGCGCTGGCTCTGACGGGTCTGGGGTGGCGCCGCTCAATAAACTCTCCGGATGGTTGCCGACACAGCAGCTTAGCACAACGGCGGCAGTGAGGCACCCGTAGTGGAACGGTAACCCACACCCCCAATCGCGCATAACACGAAGGCGTGACTGCCGGGCAACGACCCCGTAACGTCTGCCGTGAAAACCATCACAGGCAGCCCAAGGAAACACCAAGGAAACGCAATGGAACCAAAAACCCACGATAAGGCGCTGGAATTTCGCAATGCGGCGCGGGCCGAGCCCAACGTCGCCCAAATATTCGCTGATTTCGGACAAAGGTTGAGGCGCACCATCATGGATATCGGATTCATTGGCCTCGGGAAGATGGGCTTCCCCATGGCCCGCCGCCTGATCGAGGCCAAGCATCAACTAATCGTATTCGATCAGCGCAAGGAGGCCGTGGACCAACTGGTAGCGCTGGGCGCACAGGCCGCATCGTCGCCGAAGGAAATTGCCGACCGCGCCGAGACCGTACTGGCGAGCCTGCCGTCGCTGCAGGCCTCGCTTGAGGTCGCGACCGGCGACGGCGGCGTGATCGAGGGCAAGCGCGTCAAGCGCTTCGTCGATCTCTCCACCGTCGGGTCGCACATGGCGGTGCGGATTCACGATTTGCTGGCGAAGAAAAACATCGTTCAGCTCGACAGTCCCGTGAGCGGCGGCGTCGGCGGTGCCGAAAAGGGCACGCTCGCGGTGATGGTCTCAGGTCCCAAGGCGGATTTCGAGGCGGTGAAATCCGCGCTGGACGTCATCGGCAAAGTGTTCTTCATCGGCGAGAAGCCTGGCTCGGCGCAGACCATGAAGCTTGCGAATAATCTGCTGTCAGCCACCGCCGTCGTGGCGACGTCGGAAGCGGTGGTGATGGGCGTCAAGTCGGGCCTCGATCCCGGCGTGATGATCGACGTCATCAACTCGGGATCGGGCATGAACACCGCGAGCCGCGACAAGTTTCCGCGCGCGATCCTGCCCCGCACCTTCGATTTCGGCTTTGCGACGGGGCTGATGGTGAAGGACGTGCGGCTCTGCCTCGAGGAGATGAAGGCGCTGGGGCTATCGATGGAAGTCGCCGAAGCCGTCGGGCGATTGTGGGAAGTGGTGATCCGCGAAATGGGCGCGGAGTCCGATTTCACCTCGGCGATCAAGCCGATCGAAAAAGCCGCGGGCGTGGTGGTGGGGAAAAGCAGGATTTAGCCGGTCGTCCCTGCGAAAGCAGGGACCCATCATCACCGGCCGTCATCGTTGAACCGAGACGACCGACAGCTTTGGCAACATCGACTTCACGGCGTGGGTCCCCGCGTTCGCGGGGACGACGCAGGGCAGGTTGCTCACAGCCACGGCGCCGGCTTGTCCAACGCGATCAGCGCATCGACCTCGATGCGCGGCCGCACCACCGCGTATTGATCGTCCTTGACCAGCACTTCCGGCACCAGCGCGCGGGTGTTGTAGCTTGAGGACTGCACCGCGCCGTAGGCGCCGGCGGTCATGATCGCCAGCAGATCGCCAGGCTTCGGCTCGGGCAGCTTGCGGTCGAGCGCGAGGTAATCGCCGGTTTCGCAGACCGGCCCGACGACGTCGGCCGTGATGATGCGCGCGCGCTTGTCGGCTTCACGGATCGGCAGGATGTCGTGATAGGCCTCGTACAGGGTCGGCCGGATCAAATCGTTCATCGCGGCATCGATGACGACGAAATTCTTGGCGTCGCCGGGCTTCACATAGATCACACGGGTGACGAGGATGCCGGCATTGCCGACGATCATCCGGCCGGGCTCGAACATCAGCGTGCAGCCGAGATTGTGCGTCACGCGCTTGACCATCGCGGCATAGGCATCGGGCGCCGGCGGCGCCTCGCGATCCATGTAATAGGGAATGCCGAGCCCGCCGCCGAAATCGATATGCGAGATAGTGTGGCCATCGGCGCGCAGCGTCTGCACGAATTCCGACAGGATGCGGAACGCGGTTTCCATCCGGCTCAGATCCGTGATCTGGCTGCCGATATGCATGTCGGTGCCGGTCACCTCGATCCCCGGCAGCTTGGCCGCGCGGGCATAGACGGCGCGGGCCCGCGCAATCGGAACGCCGAACTTGTTCTCGGATTTGCCGGTGGCGATCTTGGCGTGGGTGCCGGCATCGACGTCCGGGTTGACGCGAACGGAAATGCGCGCGGTCTTGCCGGCTTCGACGGCAAGTCGCGACAGCAATTCGAGCTCGGGTTCGGATTCGACGTTGATGCAGAGAATGTCTTCCGCCAGTGCCGCCCGCAGTTCGCCTTCGGTCTTGCCGACGCCCGAAAACAGAATCTTGTGAGGCGGAATGCCCGCCGCCAGCGCGCGCTTCAATTCGCCACCCGAAACCACGTCGGCGCCCGCGCCGAGCTTCGCCAGTGTGCGCAACACCGACTGGTTGGAGTTCGCCTTCATGGCGTAGCACACCAGCGTCTTCTCGCCCGCGAACGCCTCGGTGAAGACCCGGTAGTGACGCTCCAGGGTCGCGGTCGAATAGCAATAGAACGGCGTGCCGACCGCATCCGCCATATCGGATAGGCTAACGGCTTCGGCGTGAAGCACGCCGTTGCGATAGTCGAAGTGATTCATGGCGGGCTCAGTCGTTCAGGAGCGGATCGAGAACGAATGGTTTCTTGCGGCCTTTGGGTGCAGACGGCGGCGCATCGGTTCCGTAGGACGGATTGAACACGCTCGGCTTGCTCGCGGCGCGCTCGGCCTCGGCCGCCTCTTCAGCGGTCGCCTGCGCCGATGCGTTCGGCGGCAGGTCGAGGCCGCCCTTGCGGCCGCAGCCGCCGAGCGCGAGCACGGCTGTGCCAAGCAGGATGATGGCCCATCGCTGACGGGTTGGGCGGCTGTTACGATTCACGACAAAATCCCCAATGCGGCGGCACCATACAAAGATTGCCCGGTTCTGGCGAGACCCGGGCGATCATGAAATAACAGCGAATTATTGAGCTCAGCCCAATTTTCGCTCTTTTTGCAGTCGCTTCAGCCATCCCTTGGCCTGGGCAAGCACGTTCTTCGGCGCGGTTCCGCCGTAACTGGTGCGGCTTTTCACCGACGCTTCCACCGATAGCACCGCCATCGCCTCGGCCGTGATCCTGGGCTCGATCGCCTGCATGTCCGGCAAGGGCAGTTCATGCAACGGCACGCCCGCTTTCGATGCCTGGGCGACGATTCGCCCGGTGACATGATGGGCGTCGCGGAACGGCATTTTCAATGTCCGCACCAGCCAGTCGGCAAGGTCGGTGGCGGTGGCATAGCCCTCGCCGGCGGCGGCTCGCATCCGCGCCTCGTCCGGCACGAGGTCGGTGACCATTCCGGTCATTGCCCGAATCGCCAGCGACAGCGCGCCGAACGCCTCCATCGCGCCCTGCTTGTCCTCCTGCATGTCCTTTTGATAGGCCAGCGGCAGGCCCTTCATGACGATCAGCAAGGCGGTGAGCGCGCCGATCACCCTGCCCGTCTTGGCGCGGACCAGTTCGGCGGCGTCGGGATTGCGTTTCTGCGGCATGATCGACGAGCCGGTGGTGAATTTGTCGCTCAATCGCACCAGGCCAACCAGCGGCGAGGTCCAGATCACGATCTCCTCGGCGAATCGCGACAGATGCACCGAGGCGATCGCCGCCGCCGACAGGGTTTCGAGCACGAAGTCGCGGTCCGACACCGCGTCGAGCGAATTGGCCATCGGCCGGTCGAAGCCGAGCGATTTCGCGGTCAAGTCGCGATCGATCGGGAACGAGGTGCCGGCCAGCGCCGCCGCCCCGAGCGGCGATTCGTTGAGGCGTTTGCGCGCGTCCATAAAGCGGCCGCGATCGCGCGCCGCCATCTCGACATAGGCCAACAGATGATGCCCGAACGTCACCGGCTGGGCGGTCTGCAGATGGGTGAAGCCCGGCATGACGGTGCCGGCATGTTCCAGCGCCCGTTCCACCAGCGCGTGCTGAAACGCGGCCAGCGCGGCATCGATCTCGTCGATCGTATCGCGGACATAGAGCCGGAAATCGGTCGCCACCTGGTCGTTGCGCGAACGTGCGGTGTGCAGCCTGCCCGCGGCCGGTCCGATCAATTCGCCGAGCCGGCTTTCGACATTCATGTGAATGTCCTCGAGCGCGCGCTTGAAACTGAACGACCCCTTGCCGATCTCTGACAAAATCGTGTCTAGACCTTTACCGATATTTTTCGCATCGGTTGCGGTAATGATCCCCTGCGCGGCGAGCATGGCGGCGTGGGCCTTGGACGCGGCGATATCCTGGGCGTACATGTGACGATCGACGTCGATGGAGACGTTGATTTCCTCCATGATCGCATCGGGGCCTTCACCGAACCGGCCGCCCCACATCTTGTTGCTCATGACTTGTTACTCATGACTTATTGTTCATGACCTGCCATTCATCGTCACGCCCGCAACCAAATGCCCTGCGCCATGGCCGGCTCACGCCGACCGTCATACAGGCCCTGCATAGCCGTATCTGATACAGGATGACAAACGATATGCCCGAACGCCCCTCGCCTCGCCCGGCCGCCATGCGCCGGATTCCGTTCGCCATCGGGGCGGTGCTGATCGGGGCGGCGATTGGATTCGCCGTTGTATACGGGATCGGCGGGCTGGGCCGCAATGCGAGCGGCGACCCCGCCTGCCGTCCCGCCGTCGATCTGGCGCGCAGGCTCGCACCGCTGGCGCATGGCGAAGTCGCGGCGCTGACCATGGCGACGGCCCCGTTACGGCTGCCGGACCTTGCCTTCGAGGACGCCGAGGGCAAGCCCCGAAAGCTGTCCGAATGGCGCGGTCGCACGGTGCTGGTGAACCTGTGGGCCACGTGGTGCGTGCCTTGCCGCAAGGAAATGCCCGCACTGGACAGCCTGCAAACCAGGCTGGGAGGCAAGGATTTCGAGGTGGTCGCCGTCAATATCGATACCCGCGACCCCGAAAAACCGAGGAATTTCCTGAAGGACGCCAACCTGACCCGGCTCGGCTATTTCAGCGACCAGAAAGCCAAGGTCTTTCAGGATCTTAAGGCGATCGGCCGGGCGCTGGGGATGCCGACCTCGGTGCTGGTCGATGGTGCGGGCTGCGAGATCGCCACCATCGCCGGACCCGCGGAATGGGCCAGCGACGACGCCGTCAAACTGATCACGGCGGCGATGAAACCGGCGACTGCGGGATTTTGAGGGGCTTCAGGCCGAAATATCGAGGTTGCCGCCGACGCCGGCGCCGACATTGGCCTGCGACGGCGTGCCCGCGCCCAGCAGGGTCAACACCGCGGATTTTTCAGCGTCCGCGTTCGATTTCATGATCGTGGCGGCGATCTGAGACTGCGCGCCACCCGCCTTCATGGCGAGAAGGCTGCTCACCATACTCATCATATCCATAGCGCAACACTCCAACACCGGCACCGTAACCCGGAGGTGGTTAATGAATGCTGGAGATTGCACACCTCAGCGCGTCGGGACCGGCTTGTCGCCCCGGTAGTCGTAGAAGCCGCGCTGGGTCTTGCGACCGAGCCATCCGGCTTCGACATATTTCACCAACAGCGGGCATGGCCGGTACTTGGAGTCGGCGAGGCCCTCGTGCAGCACCTGCATGATCGACAAACAGGTATCGAGCCCGATGAAATCGGCGAGTTCCAGCGGGCCCATCGGATGATGCGCGCCGAGCTTCATCGCTGCATCGATCGCCTCGACGTTGCCGACCCCCTCATACAGCGTATAGATCGCCTCGTTGATCATCGGCAGCAGGATGCGGTTGACGATGAAGGCCGGAAAATCCTCCGACACCGCGATGTGCTTGCCGAGCCGGGTGACGAATTCCTTGGCGGCCTCGAAGGTCTGGTCGTCGGTGGCGATGCCGCGGATCAATTCGACCAGCTCCATCAGCGGCACCGGATTCATGAAATGAATGCCGATAAAGCGCTCGGGCCGGTCGGTGGACGCGGCCAGCCGCGTGATCGAGATCGACGAGGTGTTGGAGGCAACGATGGCCTCCGGCTTCAGCACCGCGCAGACGTCGTGAAAAATCTTGCGCTTGATCTCTTCCTTCTCGACCGCGGTCTCGATCACCATGTCGCAATCGGCGAGCCCGTCGATGGTCTCGGCGGAAGTGATCCGATCCAGCGCCTGCTTGCGGGCATCCTCGGCGATGATCTTCTTGACGACCTGGCGCGACAGATTGCCGTTGATGGTCGCCATGGCGGACTTCAGGCGATCGGTGGAAATGTCGTTGAGCACCACGTCGAACCCGGCCAGCGCCGCCACATGGGCGATGCCGTTGCCCATCTGGCCCGAGCCGATCACGCCGACCTTCTTGATCATAGCCATCTTGTCATCTCACCCCGGCGACGCGCGATCCGCGCGCCTGCCCATCCCTTGTATAACACCGGCCGAAGTCCCTCACCCGGTTGTTTCAATCATCGTTACTTTCCGAGCTTGCCGAGCGCTTCGGTCAGTTCGGGAACCGCCTGATAGAGATCCGCGACCAGGCCGTAATCGGCGACCTGGAAGATCGGCGCGTCCTCGTCCTTGTTGATCGCGACGATCACCTTGGAATCCTTCATGCCGGCGAGATGCTGGATCGCACCGGAGATGCCGATGGCGACGTAAAGCTCGGGCGCGACCACCTTGCCGGTCTGGCCGACCTGCCAATCGTTCGGCGCGTATCCGGCATCGACCGCGGCGCGCGAGGCGCCGACGCCGGCGCCGAGCTTGTCGGCGAGCGGCTCGATATATTTGGCGAAGTTCTCGCGGCTCTGCATGGCCCGGCCACCGGAGACGATGATCTTGGCCGAGGTCAGTTCGGGACGATCGCTCTTGGCGACCTCCTCGCCGACAAAACTGGAGAGGCCGGGATCGGCCGCCGAGGCGGCATTCTCCACCGAGGCGCTGCCGCCGTCGCCGGCCGCGGCGAAGGTGGAGGTCCGCACGGTGATGACCTTCTTGGCGTCCTTTGACTTCACGGTCTGGATCGCGTTGCCGGCATAGATCGGTCGCTCGAACGTATCGGGCGAAACCACCTTGATGATTTCCGACACCTGCATGACGTCGAGCAGGGCCGCGACACGCGGCATCACGTTCTTGAAGCGCGAGGTCGCCGGCGCGACGAAGGCGTCATAGGCCGGCGCAAGCGCCACGATCAGGGCCGCCAACGGCTCGGCAAGGTCATGCGCATAGGCATCACCTTCGGCGACCAGAACCTTCTTGACGCCAGCCAGCTTGGCCGCCGCCTCGGCCGCGGCCTTGGTGCCCTCGCCGCCGCCGGCGACGAGGATATGGACCTCCGCGCCCAGTTGGGTAGCCGCGGTCAGCGCCTTGTTGGTGGAGTCCTTCAGGACGGCGTGTTCATGTTCGGCAATCAACAGCGTGGTCATCAGAGAACCCCGGCTTCATTCTTCAGCTTTGACACCAGCTCGGCGACATCCTTGACCTTGACGCCTCCCTTGCGGCCGGGCGGCTCGGACGTCTTGAGGATCTCGAGATGGGCCGTGAGATCGACGCCGTATTCGGATGCGCTCTTGTCGGCAATCGGCTTCTTCTTTGCCTTCATGATGTTCGGCAGACTGGCGTAGCGCGGTTCGTTCAGCCGCAGATCGGTAGTTACGATCGCCGGCCCCTTCAGTTTCACCGTCTGCAGCCCGCCATCGACTTCGCGCGTCACCTTGAAATCGGATCCATCGACTTCGAGCTTGGAGGCAAAGGTAGCTTGCGACCATCCGAGCAAAGCGGCCAGCATCTGGCCGGTTTGGTTGAAGTCATCGTCGATCGCCTGCTTGCCGAGAATGACAAGGCCGGGCTTCTCTTCGTCGACCACGGCCTTCAGGATCTTGGCCACCGCCAGCGGTTCGACATTGCCGTCCGCCTTGACCAGAATACCGCGGTCGGCACCCATCGCGAGACCGGTCCGGATGGTTTCCGAGGCCTGCGCGGGCCCGATCGAGACCACCACCACCTCGGTCGCCTTGCCGGCTTCTTTCAGGCGCAGGGCTTCCTCGACGGCGATTTCATCGAACGGATTCATCGACATCTTGACGTTGGACAGTTCGACGCCGGTTCCGTCGCTCTTGACGCGGACCTTGACGTTGTAATCGACCACCCGCTTTACCGGCACCAGAACCTTCATCGACGCTCTTTCGCTTGAATTTATTTCGCTTGAATTTATCGGTATTGATCAGCTTGGGCGCGGAACCTAAAGCTCCCGCCAACCCCGGTCAACGCGCGAAGGCCAAAAATCGCCACCGGACATAGGCGGTTAACGATTCTGGCCGGGCACCCACAGCACGTCCCCGGCGCCATTATCGTTCAAGGCGCGGCCGGCGACAAACAGGAAATCCGATAGTCGGTTCATATAATGGATCGCGGCATCGCTGACCGGCTCGTCGGGCTTCGCGGCGAGTTCCACCATAACCCGTTCCGCCCGGCGGCAAATGGTGCGCGCCAGGTGCAGATGCGCCGCGGCGGGGGTGCCTCCGGGCAGTATGAACGAGGTCAATGGCGCCAGGTGCGCATTCAAGGCGTCGATGTCGCGCTCGAGGCGTTCGACCTGGCTCGAGAGCACCCGCAGCCGTTCCGCCTTGCCCTCGCGCTGGGGCACCGCGAGGTCGGCGCCGAGATCGAACAGATCGTTCTGGATCAGCCCCAGCATGGCATCGAGATCACGCGCCTCCGCGAGGTGCAGCCGGACGATGCCGATGGCGGCATTGGTCTCGTCGACGGTTCCATAGGCGGCAATGCGCAGATCGTATTTCGGGCGGCGTTCGCCGCTGCCCAGCGCGGTGGTGCCGTCATCGCCGGTTCGGGTATAGATTCGATTGAGGACGACCATTGTCTGTCTCTTTCAGCGCTTTCAGCGGCCCATCGCCCAGACCGCGAGCATGGTGATGACGATCGCGACGAATTGCAGCAACACCCGCAACCGCATCAGTTTCTGGGATCGGTCGGGCGATCCGCCCCGCATCATGTTGAGAAGCCCCAGCAGCAACACGAAAGCGACGGCTGCGACTGCGACGGGAAGAATGATTGAACTCAGAAAGGATGCCATCGGCGCTACATAACACCACGGGAGGAGCTCCGCCAACGCCCGTCATCCGGGGGTAACGATCTGGCTTTTAGCTCAATAATATCAGAAGGTAGACAGGTTCGCCGGTTGAGCCCGTCTTCCGCCAGATCAAGGTGAAATGTTGAAGCAGCTTCGCTACATCTATCTGGTCGTCGAGGATGCGTTCTACACGTTTCTCGCCGATGACGGCTGGGCGATCGCCAGCCATATCGCGCTGTCGACGCTCATGGCGCTGTTTCCGTTTCTGATCGTACTGACCTCGCTGGCCGGCTTTTTCGGCTCCAAGGAACTCGCCGATCAGGCCGCGGAAATCATGCTGCAAGTCTGGCCGCAGCGGGTCGCCGATTCGCTGTCGGGCGAGATCCACGACGTGCTGACGACGACCCGAGGTGACGCGCTGACCATCGGCGTGGTGCTGGCGGTATATTTTGCGTCGAACGGCGTCGAAAGCCTGCGCGTCGCGCTTAACCGCGCTTATTCGGTGATCGAGCCGCGGCGCTGGTATTGGCTGCGGCTGGAATCGATCGGCTACACCCTGATCGCCGCATTCACCGCGCTGGCCATGGCCTTTCTGATCGTGCTCGGTCCCCTGCTGCTGGAGGCGGCACGTCGCCACATTCCGCTGGTCATCGAAACCAACGAAAGATTCCTCAACCTCTCGCGCTACGGCATCGCCATCGCGGCGCTGATCGTCGCGTTATTTATTCTGCACGCCTGGCTGCCGGCCGGACGCCGCGGATTTCTGCAGATTTTGCCGGGCATCATCTTCACCCTGGTGGCGTCGCTGGTATCTGGCATCGTGTTCGGCCAGTATCTCGCGCGCTTCGCCAACAACTACGTCACCATGTATGCCGGGCTTGCGTCGGTGATCATCGCGCTGGTGTTCCTGTATTTCATCGCCGCGATCTTCGTCTATGGCGGCGAGTTGAATGCGGCGATCATCAAGTCGCGGCTGCCGCACGGCGTGTCGCTTCAAGCAGCGCAGTCGCTAGCGCCCTTGGACTCACAGGCTTGACCAGGAACGCATCGGCGCCGGCCTCGCGCGACGCGGCTTCGTCATCGCCGCGGCCGGACACCCCGATGATCGCAATGCGACCCAGCGGCGCGCTCAGGCTGCGAATCCGCCGGATGGCCTCGATACCGTCGATGCCGGGCAGCACCATGTCCATCAGCACCGCGTCGAATCCTCCTTGCGCGATCCGTTCGGCGGCGGCCTCGCCTCGTCCGATGAACTCCGCCTGATGGCCGAGTTCGGTAAGGATCGCGTTGAGCACGACGCGGCCGAACGGATTGTCTTCGACGCTGAGTACGCGCAGCGCCTGCACCTGATCCGACAACGCGTTGGCTTCCGCGCCGTAACCGGCCACTTTCGAAGCTTTCGAACGGGCCAACGTCACCGTCAGCGTAAAGGTGGCGCCTCCACCCCGCCTTGGCGTAACGACGATGTCGCCGCCCATGCCGCGCGCGAGCTGTTTCACCGACGACAATCCGAGCCCGGCGCCGCCGAAGCGCGAGGCGATGGTGACATTGGCCTGCGAGAACGGACGGAACAGCCGTTTGATCTCGTTGAGCGTCAGACCGATGCCGCTGTCGGAAATCGCAAACGCGACGCCCACCTTGCCTTTGACGCCCCGCATCGGCTTGACCGTCAGCGCCACGCCGCCGGTTTCGGTGAACTTCACGGCGTTGTCGATCAGGTTTTCCAGCGCGGCACGAAGCCGGACGGGATCGCCGATCACAGCTGCCGGAAGTTTCTCCGAGATATCGATCGACGATTGCAGGCCCTTTGCGGCCGCCCGGCCGGCCAGCGAGTCCCCGGCGTTGCGCGCCAGCGCCCGCAAATCGAAGAAGTCCTGCCGCATCCCGGCCGCTGAATTGCCGTTTCGTGCGGCATCGACGAACAGGGTCGCGAGGCTGGCGAGATGTTCCGCGCCGGCCTTGATGGTGTCGACCCAGCGGCGCTCGCGCTCGTCGAGGTCGGAGGTCGCCAGCAGATTGCTGATAGCCAGAATTCCGGTCAGCGGCGTGCGAACCTCGTGCGCGAACGCCGCCAGCGCCGCTTCAACCATGCCGGGTTTCGCAATCGCGGCGGCGCGCTTGCCGGCTTTGCCCGCGGCAACTTTCGAAGCACGTTTTTTCAGCGACCGCCTTTTGGGCGACCGCGTCTTACGCGGTGAGCGCGATCTTGGCGCCATGAATCCCCTGACCTTCGGCTTTCCCAGCATGCCACGGCCGGGCCGCGAGAGTCACGCCGAAGGGCTGTTTTCCACTTGTCCCAACCCGGGGCAATCAAGGCAGCCCGACGAGGCGGCGGATGTCGGCCGGCACCGAGCCCCCGGCGCGGAGTTCGCGCAGGCCGGTGGCCATGGTCGACTTCGAGAGCTTTCGTCCATCGCCATCGAGGATGAGGCGGTGATGCCGGTAGGCCGGCTGCGACAGGCCGAGCAGTTGCTGCAGCAGCCGGTGGACGCTGGTCGACCAAAACAGGTCCGCTCCCCGTACCACCTCCGCTACGCCTTGCAGGGCGTCATCGATGACCACCGAAAGGTGATAGCTGGTCGGCGTTTCCCGGCGCGCCAGGATGACGTCGCCCCAGGCCTCCGGCCGGGCGGCGATCGTGCCGGTCTCGCCGTTCGGACCTTCGCCCCGCTCGATCCAGCCGAGACCGCCGGTCAGCGCGCATGCCGCGGCCATGTCGAGCCGCAGCGCGCAGGGCGCGCCTGATTGGAGCAAGCGCGCGCGCTCGTTGGCCGCGAGCGATTTCGCAACACCGGGGTAGAGCGGCGCGCCGTCGGGATCGCGCGGCCAGGGCGCCACGGCCTCGCGCTGCGTCACCAGTCTTGCAATCTCGGCGCGGCTCTCGAAGGCTGGATAGACCAAACCCTGGGACATCAGTGTTTCCACCGCCTCGCGGTAATCGGAAAGATGCTCCGACTGCCGCCGCACCGGCTGCTGCCAGGCGATACCGAGCCAGGCGAGGTCCTGATAGATCGCGGCCTCGAATTCTGGCCTGCAACGGGTCGGGTCGATATCCTCGATTCGCAGCAAGAAGCGCCCGCCGCTTTGGCGCGCGAAATCGAAATTCAGCAATGCCGAATAAGCATGGCCGAGATGCAGATAACCGTTGGGGCTCGGCGCAAAGCGGAAGACGGGCGGCGGCATTGATCTCTTTCGCGGGACATGGTGACTCTACGTTGCCATGCCCGTTCACCTCAACACCCAGGTCGACCTTGAAGACGCCATCCTCGCGCTGGTGAAGCAGGATGTGCGGCTCAAACCCATCCTCGAACTCACGGGCATGCCGGCATTGCGGCAGCGCGAACCCGGCTTTGCCGGCCTGGCCGCGATCGTTTGCGGCCAGCAATTGTCGACGGCGAGCGCCGCCGCGATCTGGAAGCGTGTCAGCGCCGCGTTCGACCCGTTTGATCATGACAATCTGCGGAAGGCGCGCGCCGATCGCCTCGGCCGGCTTGGACTGTCGGCGGCCAAGATCAAGACCCTGAAGAACATCGCGCGCGAACTCGCCGCCGAACGCCTCAATCTCGATGTGCTGGCGAACGAGGATGCCGACGCCGCGCACAATACGCTCACCGCGCTGCACGGTATCGGGCCATGGACCGCCGATGTCTATCTGCTGTTTTGCTTAGGGCATGGCGACGCCTGGCCGGCGGGCGATCTCGCCGTGCAGGAGGCGGTCAAGGTCGGCTTGGGGCTGAAGACGCGGCCGACCGCGAAACAGATGGCGCCGCTGGCGGAGCCCTGGCGTCCGCTGCGCGGCGCCGCGGCGCATCTGTGGTGGAGCTACTACCGGGTACTGAAGAACCGCGAAGGCGTGATTGGCGGACAGGAAAAGCCGAACGCTGTTTTAAACAAGATACCTGTTGCAAAACGGTCATCGACAAAAGCAAAGATCGCGGCAGCAAAAATGCCGGGATCGAAACCATGACATCCACCGACTTCATCGTTGCACGCAATGATCTTCAACAATGCAAAGTGATCGAGACGCAACTGCCTGAATTCGGCCGCGCTGCCGGAAGACGGGCTGCTGATCAAGGTCGATCGCTTCGCATTCACCGCCAATAACATCACCTACGCGGTGTTGGGCGATCGGTTGAAATACTGGCAGCTGTTTCCGGCGCCGCAAAATTTCGGCAACATTCCGGTGTGGGGATTTGGCGAGGTGATCGCCTCGAACCATCCGGGTATTGCCGTCGGCGAGCGCCTGTTCGGCTATTTCCCGATGGCGACGCATCTCGTGATCGAGGCCGCCGACGTCAGCAAGCGCGGCCTGCGCGACCGCGCCGCGCATCGGCAAGGCATAGCGCCGGTCTATAACGCCTACACCCGCGTCAGCGGCGATCCGGCCTTTGCCGGACGGCAGGGCGATTATCAGGCGCTGCTGCGACCGCTGTTCATGCTGTCGTTTCTGGTCGACGATTTTTTGAGCGAGAACGCGTTTTACGGCGCGCGCAGCGTCATGCTCTCCAGCGCCTCCAGCAAGACCGCGTTCGGCCTCGCGCATCTCCTGCACACCCGGCGCAAGGATATCCGGGTGATCGGACTGACCTCGCTATCCAATATCGATTTCGTCAAATCGCTCGGCTGCTACGATGAGGTCGTCAGCTATGATCGCGTGACGTCGCTGCCGGCGGATTCACCCGTTGCGCTGGTGGACATGGCCGGAAACAGCGAACTGCGCGCGACGCTGCATCGGCATTTCCGTGACCAGATGAAATATTCGGGGCGTATCGGGCTCACCCACCGCAGTTCGTCACCCGATGAAGGCGAGTTGCCGGGCGCCAAGCCGTCATGGTTCTTCGCGCCCGACCAGATCCGCAAGCGCGCCAAGGAATGGGGTCCGGGCGGCATCGACGCGCGATTTGGCGCGGCGTGGTCGGGCTTCGCCCCGATGCTGGACCAATGGCTGAAGGTGACCGAGGGGCGCGGACCGGCGGCGGTGAAGCGGGTCTATCTCGATACGCTGAATGGCCGGGTTCCGCCGGATCGGGGGCACATCCTGTCGCTGGCCAATTGAGCGCACGACAGGATTCGCGCTTCATCGATCCCTAATCGTCCGGCGTGTCGTAGCGCTGCTCGAGATGGAACGATTTTGCCGTGATCCGCCACTCGCCGTCGATGCAATGATACGAGAGGTAGTCGAGATAGAGCAGCGTATCGATCCTGACGCGAACCTTGACGATCGCCTGCGTAAGCGATGCGAAATCCATCAGCAATATTTCCTGCCGGCGTGGCGCGTTCTTTGACTTCGGCGACGGCCCGGCAGCCAGCGCCTTCCTGTATTCCAGCGCGGGCAGCAAGCGCAAATTGCCCTCGCGCAAGCCGTGCAGCTGGGCGCTCGGCGCAAATACCAGGTCGAAGTGCGACACGTCGCTGTCGAACATCAAATCGAAATAGCGCTGGACGGCGTCCAGCAGGGAATGGTGGGCGGCACCGTCTGTCATCGCAGGCTCACTTCATTTTCCAGGGCTGATGCCATCATCGTGGCATCCCATGGCGGGGCAGGTCCTTGCGAAGACGCCAATATTGAAGCCTAATGCGCAACAACACGCCCTTTTTAGCCGAAGGAATTACATCATATGCCAAATCCTGGTCTTGATGCCGTGGACTGCAAGATCGTCGCCGAACTGCAAAGGGACGGGCGTTTGAGCAACGTCGAACTGGCCGACAAGATCGGCTTGTCACCATCGCCGTGTCTGCGTCGCGTCAAGCGTCTCGAGCGCGACGGGTACATCGAAGGTTATCGGGCCGCGTTGCGGCGCGACCGCATCGGTCTCGGCTTCTCCGTCTTCCTCGGCGTCAAGCTCGATGGCCACGCCAACGAGCGTGCGCTGCAGTTCGAGAAAGCCGTTATCGCGATGCCCGAGATTGTCGCGTGCCACCTCGTTTCCGGGGAGGCGGATTATTTCCTCGAAGTCGTCGTGCCCGATCTCCGCGACTATCAGCGCTTTCTGGTCGACAAACTCCTGAATATGCCGATCGTGCGCGAGGTCCGCAGCAACATCGCAATTCAGACGCTGAAGGCGGGAGCGCTCTTGCCGCTCGGACACCTCGCGCCAGAACAGTCCCGAAAGTTACCGCAAGCGGCAACGCCTGCACAGCAGGAGCAAGGCGGACGGCGAAAATAGATGCGGCCCTTTCTGCCCGATCCCAAACGGTATAGGTTTTGAGATCAGGAAAACGCCGCGCAGACGGCCGGAATGAGAAAACGCCAATGCTGGATAGAACCGAAGATATTTCGATCGCCACCGAAAACTGGCTGGCGCAGTTCGAGAGCGCGCTCGCGACATCGGACGAAAATCTGCTGAAGCGTTTGTTCCATCCCAACAGCCACTGGCGCGACGTGCTGGCGCTGAGCTGGAATATCCAGACCATCAATGGCGCGGACGCCATTCTAAGTGAGTTGAAGGCTCACGCCGGCCACGCCAAGCCTGCCGATTTTGCGATCGATCCCGACCGGGCCGCGCCGCGCAAGGTGACGCGCGCCGGCACCAGCACGATCGAAGCGATTTTCAAGTTTGAAACCGCGCAGGGCCGCGGCAACGGGATTCTCCGCCTCATTCCTGATGGCGACGACGGCGGTATCCTGAAGGCCTGGACGCTGCTGACGGCGCTGGAGGAGTTAAAGGGATTCGAGGAACAGTTGGGAATAGCGCGGCCCCGCGGCCAGGCCTATTCGCGCGATTTTCGCGGCCCCAACTGGCTCGACCTGCGCAAGGCAGCAACCGAGTATGCCGACCGCGACCCGGCCGTTCTCGTCATCGGCGGCGGCCAGTCCGGGCTATGCATCGCGGCACGACTGAAGCAATTGCAGGTCGACACGCTGATCGTGGATCGCGAAGCCCGCATCGGCGACAACTGGCGCAACCGCTATCACGCCCTGACGCTGCACAATCAGGTGCAGGTCAATCATCTGCCCTACATGCTGTTTCCGCCGAACTGGCCGACCTATATTCCGAAGGACAAGCTCGCCAACTGGTTCGAGGCCTATGTCGAAAGCATGGAGCTCAACTTCTGGACATCAACCGAGTTCGAGGGCGGCAGCTACGATGAGAAAGAAGAACGCTGGACCGTGGAGCTGCGCCGCGCCGACGGCAGCAAGCGCACGATGCATCCGCGGCATGTCGTGATGGCTACGGGCGTCAGCGGCATTCCCAATCGGCCTGAGATTCCCGGCTTGAAGAATTTCGCCGGCACGATCCTGCATTCCAGCCAATACACCGACGGCGAGGAATGGAAGGGCAGGAAGGCGCTGGTGATCGGCACCGGCAACAGCGGCCACGATATCGCGCAGGACCTGCATTCCAGCGGCGCGCAGGTGACGCTGGTCCAGCGCAGTTCCACGCTGGTCGTCAGCATCGAACCGTCGGCGCAACTGGTCTACGCGCCGTATAACGAGGGCACGCTGGAGGATAACGATCTGATCGCGACCTCGATGCCGCTGCCGGTGGCGCGAAAGAGCCACCAGTCCGTCACCGAGGTCTCGAAGGAACTGGACAAGGACCTGCTCGATGGCTTGCGGCGCAAGGGCTTCAAGCTCGACTTCGGTGAGGACAACACCGGCTGGCAGTTCAAATATCTCACCCGCGGCGGCGGTTATTATTTCAATGTCGGCTGCTCCGATCTGATAGCCGGCGGCGAGGTCGGACTGGTGCAATTTTCCGACATCGAAGGTTTTGCCAGCGACGGCGCACGGATGAAAACCGGCGAGACGCTTGCCGCCGATCTGATCGTGCTGGCGACCGGCTACAAGCGCCAGGAAGAGCTGGTCCAAAAACTGTTCGGCGAGCAAGTCGTCGATCGCATCGGCCCGATCTGGGGCTTCGGCGAGGGCCAGGAGCTGCGCAACATGTATACGCGCACCGCCCAGCCCGGCCTGTGGTTCATCGCCGGCGGCCTCGCGCAGTGCCGCATCAACTCGAAATATCTGGCGCTGCAGATCAAGGCGGTCGAGGAAGGGCTGCTGCCGCGGGTGGCGCGCGTGGCTGAGACGAATGCCGCATTTGCGTGAATTGCTTCGCGTCATTCCGGGGCGCATCGCAGATGCGAACCCGGAGTCTCGAGATTCCGGGTCTGGTCCTTCGAACCATCCCGGAATGACAATCAAACAATTCCAGGGAGAAACGAATGCCAACCATTCTGGGCTCGGGCGAGCATCGCTACCGCGTGGTGGAAAACTGGGCGAAGCTGCCGGACGGGTGGAGCCTCACCGACGTCGCGTCCGTCGCGGTCGACAGCAAGGACCGCATCTACGTCTTCAATCGCGGCGCCCATCCGATGGTGGTGCTCGACCGCGAGGGCAATTTCATCAAAAGCTGGGGCGAAGGCCTGTTCAGCCGCGCGCACGGGCTGCACATCGACGCCGACGATAACCTCTATTGCACGGATGATGGCGATCATACCGTGCGCAAGTGCTCCGCCGACGGCAAGGTGCTGCTGACCATCGGGATTCCGAACCAGCCGGCGCCGTTCATGAGCGGCGAACCGTTCCACCGCTGCACCCACACCGCGCTGTCACCGAAGGGTGAAATCTACGTGTCGGACGGCTACGGCAATGCCTGCGTCCACAAATACACCCCCGACGGCAAGCTGATCAAAACCTGGGGCGAGCCCGGCACCGATCCCGGCCAGTTCAACATCGTCCACAACATCGTCACGGATGCCGACGGCTGGGTCTATGTCGCCGACCGAGAGAACCATCGCGTGCAGGTGTTCGACGGCAACGGCAAATACGAGGCGCAATGGAACAATCTGCACCGCCCCTGCGCGCTGCATTGCTGCGGCGGCAAGGCGCCCAATTTCATCATCGGCGAGCTCGGTCCGGGCATGCCGGTCAATCGCAAGGTGCCGAATCTGGGTCCGCGCCTTTCGATCGTCGACGCCAAGGGAAAACGCATCGCACGGCTCGGCGGCGAAAGCGGTCCCGGCCTCGAGACCGGCAAATTCCTGGCGCCGCACGGCATCGCGCTGGATTCGAAGGGCGACATCTATGTCGGTGAAGTCGGCGTCACCAACTGGAAGACGAGCTTTCCGGACACGCCGATGCCGCCCGAGGTCGGTGTGGTGCGCTGCCTGCAGAAGCTGGAGAGAATCTAAGGCGGGTTGCCCGCGTCAGGAGATACGGGCCTGACTAAAAGCCGTCGGGTTGGCGTAATGCACAATCCGCACGGTCGTCTTGACGACGACGACACAGAACATGGCGATCATCAGATATCTCAACATGGCGGGTCTCCTTTGACCCACCATCGCCGACTCCAACCCAACGTTCCGTGAGCTGCCTCACACCGCTCGCTTCACGAATGTCGCGCGGGGCAGCTGGGCGAAGTTCGCATTTTCGTGCGCGATCCACAGCATGAAGGCCGAGGCGGCAAGCGCGAAAACGACAACGGAAACTTTGAACATGGCAACCTCCCGAGAGATGTAAGGTGTGCCTTGGCTGGCGCCAGTTCGAAGTGATCAAAGTCACTCGGCGTTTTCCATCACCTGGCGCTATTGCTATTCGCTCATGTTCCAGCGCGCGTCCGGTGTCAGTAAGAAATTTGGTGTTCAATGAAGCTCGGCCATCGCGTCAGGCCGGCGCGTTGGGCTGCGGCACTTCACCAATCGCAGCAGACCGCCGGTTCGCCAGACGATCGGCGACCTCGGGATCGTGCGTCGGCAAGTACACGGTCGGGCGCGACCGGGCAAAACGCCGGATCGCATCCAGCGTGGCAATGGTGACCTGCTCGTCGGCGCTGACGCCGTCGAGCCTACCTTCAAGCATCAGGTCTTCATTGTAGGAGGTATCGCCGGCCAGGAAATAATCGATGCCGCCATCCCGGACCACGACAGAGATATGATCCGCGGTGTGACCGGGCGTGGCGACCGCGACCACATCGCCGGCCTGCGTCAATCGCCGGCTCGCGGCGAACGGGCCGAACGATTCGGCGGCCAGGCTGAGCGGCTTCGGATCGAACCATGACGGCCAGCGATGCGGGAGATAGCCGCGCAGACGGCCGAGATATCCGCGCGCGGTTTGCAGCTCGCCCGATGCGACCAGGATTTCGCTCTCTGGAAAGTGCGCCAGGCCGCCGTCATGGTCCATATGCAGATGGGTGAGGACGACCCGTTTCACGTCGCGGGACGCGATGCCGAGCGCGCGCAATTGCGGGCCGATCTCCTGTTCGCGCTCGATACGGAATGCGACTTCCCAGCGGACGTAAGGGTGCAGCGACCTGCCGGATTCCAGCAGATGCGCGCCCTGCCCGGTGTCGACCACGATGATGCCTTCGGGATGATCGATCGCCCATGCATAGGTCGGCAGCCATTCGGTCCAGTTGGTGTCGGTAAAGATCGCGAGCCGTCGCGACAATCCGTGTCCGCGGCCCTCGACCTGCGCGGTCTTGATCCGGACAAAACCGGTCTGGATGGCGTGCACCTTCATGGTCGCCACGATACGCCGAAATGCGCCGATTTCGCGGTGCGGGGAGGCTTGCGGAGAACTCGCGGGCCTATTCCGACTTGATATTCGACGCCTTGATGATCGGCCACCAGCGTTCCGCCTCGGCCTTCTGGAACGCGCGCAAAGCCTCCGGCGATTGCTGCGCAAGCGGTGTGATCTGAATACCGAGTTCATCGAAACGCTTTTTCACCGCGGGATCGGCAAGCACCTGCACCATGGTGGCGTTCAGCTTGGCGATGATGTCCTTTGGTGTGTCCTTCGGTACCCATAATCCATACCAGAGCGAGGCAAAGAAGCCGGGCAGTCCTGCCTCGTCGGCCGTTGGAATATCGGGCGACGACGGCAGCCGCGCCTTGCCGGTGATCGCATAGGGCTTGACGCTGCCGGCGGCGACCAGCGACTTGAAATTCGACGACGGCTCGATCATGAAATCGATCTGCTCCGCCAGCAGATCCTGCATGGCCGGCGCGTTGCCGCGATACGGCACGAATTGAAACCTGGTTCCGGTCTCCTTCTGGAACGAAATTCCGGTGAGATGGCCGGTGGCGCCGACGCCGGCGATGCCCACCGAAGCCTTGTCCGGATTGGCCTTGAGGTAGGCGATCAGTCCTTTCAGATCGTCGGCCGACAGGCTCTTCTTGCCCACGATCAGAAGCGGTTCGCTGCCGATCTGGACGATCGGTTCGAGGTCCTTCAAGAGATCGAATTGAAGGGCGTAGAGGCCGCCGGTCAGCATGTGCGTGGTCGAGGTGCCGATGCTCAGCGTGTAGCCATCGGCGGCGGAGCGAACCGCGCGGCCGACGCCGAGACTGCCGGCGGCGCCGCCAACGTTCTCGATGACCACGGGTTGACCGAGAATGCCGTGCACCTTTTCGGCGAGAAGCCGCGCCAGCGTGTCGGTGGCACCTCCGGCCGGAAACGGCACGATCATGGTGATCGGATGTGTCGGATAGCCTTGCGCGGCGGCCATTCCGCTTCCTGCCAGAACAACAAAGATCGCAGTCACAACCGTCAGCAAGTTACGCATGATTCCTCCGAGAATGTGCTTATGCCGTACACGCTGATCGTGCTTTTCGCGCTTTTCCGCCGCGCTGACTAGATGTCGCCGACGGCTTCGCGCCGCCTTTGTTCGGATTCTTCCGCATATCGCCGCATGGCATGGGCTTCGGTGAGAATCCCGACCGGCCGGTGTTCGCCGCCGGTCTCGACCACCACCAGCGATTCGGCTTCGGCGGCGTCGAAGACCGCGATGGCTTCCTGGATGTTCATGACGGGATGCAGCACGACGTCCCGGTGATGAAGCATGTCGATCAGGCCATTCCGCGCCTCGATATCCGGCGCGTGCGCTTCGGCCACCAGCGCCAGCCCGACATAGCGGCCGGTGGCGTCGACCGCGACCACCCGGGTCTTGGAGCCCAGCGGAAACTTGCCGCGGAATTCCTCGATTCCCATGTCCGCATTCACAGTGGTCACATCCGGCCGCATCAGGCGTTGCACCGTGAGATCGCGGATCCAGCCGACATCGGCGGCGCTGCGGATGGTCTCGCCGCGCAGGTGCAAGCGCCATGTCGCGAACGAGTAGCCGAACAGTTCGCGGGTGATCTGGGTCGAGATGATCACGGCGACCAGCACCGCCGTGGTGAGCCAGAGATTGCCGGTCGATTCCAGCGCGATGAACGACATCGTCAGCGGCCCGCCGATCACCGACGCCGACAGCGCGCTCATGCCGATGATGGCATAGACGTTCGGATCGAGGTCAAGGCCCGGCCAGACCGTGTCGACGCCGGCGGCGAACAGGCGGCCACCGAGCGCACCCATAAGAAGCGTCGCGAAAAACAATCCGCCGCGAAAGCCGCTGCCAAGCGAGATCACCGACGCCATCGCCTTAAGGACGAACACCGTCGCGATCACCGCCAGCGGCATCGAAACAATGCCGGCAAAATGCAGCGCGCCATGTCCCGACGACATCACCTGCGGCGTCTGCAAGGCGAGCAGACCTACCGCAAGGCCACCCAGCGCCGGGCGCAGCGGCGGCCAGAGTCCGGTCTTCGACAGCAGCGTCTCGCAGAGCGCAACGCCGCGCATGATGGCGATGCCAAACAACGCCGCAAGGATTCCGAGCATCGCAGCGACGGCAAGATCACGCCCGAGGATATCGCCGACCGGACCGACGCCGATGCCAAGCCGAAGCGCCGCAAATCCATGGGTAACAAAATAGCCCGCGACCGCGGCGACACCGACCGGGGTCAGGCTGGCCGGCGTATAACCCCCGATCACAAGTTCGAAGGCGTAGAAAGCGCCGGCGAGCGGGGCTCCGAACGCGCCCGAAATAGCGGCGGCGGCGCCGCATCCGACCATGATGCGCTGATCGGCGCGGCGCAAATGAAACCCGCGGCCCAACGAGGCGGCGAGACCACTGGCAAGCTGGGTGTATCCCGCTTCAAGCCCGACGGAAGCGCCGACGCCGCTCGACCAGACCGTCTGCAGCGCCACGATCACACTGCCGCGAAACGACATCCGCCCCCCATGCAGGGCATTGGCCTCGATCGGATCAATTTCACGCGCCGGCCGCCAGCGCAGCAACAGCAGGAAGGCCACTCCCAGCAGCAACCCGCCAAGGCTCGGAACCAGCAGGGCGCGCAGCGGCTCGATGCTGATCTGGCTTGAAAGACGTTCCCTGATCGAAATGTTGAAAAGGAGCGCGTGAAGCCCGGCAACCGCGACACTCATGGCAACCACCACCAATCCGCCGATGGTTCCAACCAGCGCCGCAAGCACGACCAGGCTGGTTTCATGCGCACGCACGAACGCCCGCAGCCGGCGCGGCGCCTCAAGATAATTTGACGTGATGACCATTTTTCAGCGCCCGTCGGCGGCCCAAGGGCGCCGCCCCCGCCTCGTTTACCGGTCTTCACGCCGATCACGCAATCCGGAAGCGAACCCGCAAGGGGGCGGATAAGCCTCCCAACGCTCTTCACAATCCCGTCACGCTGCCTGTAGTATGTCAGCTCATGCTGCTTCGCAGCCAAAACGGGGGTCAGGAGCGTTACTTGAACGCACATGTCTCGCAAGGCGGTTGGCCGGTACTGGTGCTGAATGCGGACTTCCGGCCGCTCAGTTACTACCCGCTGTCTCTCTGGTCGTGGCAGGACGCGATCAAGGCGGTGTTTCTCGATCGCGTCAATATCGTCGAGCACTACGACCGCGCGGTGCGCAGCCCCTCCTTCGAGATCCAGCTGCCGAGCGTGGTGTCGCTGAAATCCTTCGTCAAGCCGACCACCCACCCTGCCTTCACCCGGTTCAACGTATTCCTGCGCGACCGCTTCGTTTGCCAGTATTGCTCGGCCAATGACGACCTGACTTTCGATCACATCATCCCGCGCAGCAAGGGCGGCCAGACCACCTGGGAGAACGTGGTCGCGGCGTGCTCGCCGTGCAATCTGCGCAAGGGCAATCTGACGCCGCAGCAGGCGCGGATGTTTCCGCGCCAACCCCCGTTCGCGCCGACGGTGCACCAGCTGCATCGCAACGGCCGGCTGTTTCCGCCGAACTACCTGCACGACAGCTGGCTGGATTATTTATACTGGGATACCGAGCTCGATCCGTAAGGCTTCGGGACGCGTCTCTCGGATTCGCGGCGATGTGGACGCCGCTATTTTCTTCAGTCACAACTTCCCCCGTCAGCGAACAAGGCGGGTACCGGCACGCGGCCATGTTCGCGATATACAGACGGCCGGCGCGAAGGATATGCGTCGACGGTCTCGCGGCGCGATGCGCCCGAGTTGTGCATGAATCTCTCGCCCGATAGAGGGCGTGGGGAATGCCGGGTGCCCGCGCACCCGCAGCCCCTGTGCAGTGTAGTAAGCACAGGGTAGTCACCACGAGCACGCCGGAAACACCCGGCATTCCCGCACGCAATGGTTTTAACGGTTTCCTCCGCGCTCTCCCCGGCGACGAATTCGTCTTGTCACCGTCGTTGGTGGATTAATGGCTCGTCAAAGCCCGGTTGGGCTCGAAAAACCTCCGCCAACTTGACACCAGCAACGGGTGCCAGGACCACACGGCTTTGCCGTACGCCGCAACGTCGTTCGTCTGCGTGTCGTGAATCGCTCACGGGAAACCCGCCCTGCGATCCCGTTTCACGCCAACGCTGCCGCGTCCACCGCATCCCATCCCAACGTTTGTGACGATGGCCAACGCCCCTCTTCGGGACGGGATGGCGCAAGCTTGTAGAGATGATTTGCCCGACAAGCATAGCGGAATATTTTTGAGAAAGAGGCTGGACCGGCCGATTGGGTGATTTGCCCGACGGGCAACCCAATTAGTTGTGGCGGTGATTGGCCGAGGATCCTGCGTCATCTCGCAGCCCGGTGCCACTGACCATGCCGGTGGCGGCAATGAGATCGAGCGAATGTGCCGGGATAGCCTCAACTGCGCGTTCCGGCGGCGGCGGGCGCGCCCCAGCCGGTTCTGCCTTCGTCATATTGGGGCATCCTTGCATCACGTCTTTCCCTCCAGGCGCAGCCGCTTATAGAGCGCCTCGACGGCATCGGAGAAATCGACCGTCTCGCTTCGCGCGCAGTAATCTTTAAGGAAGTGCAGTTGGGCGATCAGGTCAAAGGTCGGCGGACTGAGATCCAGACGCTCGTCCACGCCGGGCGGCCTGCTCAATATGATGGCGCTCATGAAGCCCTGCGCCCAAGCGAGATAGTCCCTTTGCACCGTCGGGTTGGCGGCGACGTCGCCGTTGAACTGTTTGCATGTCGCGGCGCCAAGGCCGACAATCTTTCCCGTTTGCGTTTCGCCGAGCGAACCCGCACCCGCGTTCGTCGTCAGCATGGACAAAATGAAGCAAAGGGCTGGCCACCCGATCTTCCGGTCGGAACCATCGGTCGGAGCGGTGACAGAAGCACCGTTGTTTCCTGACGTGCTTCGCTCGTTCAGCATGGCTGGGCGATCGTCGCTTCTACTTCTTGAATTTAACCTGTCCCGACTTCCCCTCCGCGGTCTTGATGGTCAGGGTGATGGTGGCGCCAGCGGGAATGGGATTCTTCGCGTCGCCCTTGAGTGAATTCTCGCCCTGAGGTGTGAGTGCGACCGGTTCGCGGCCAGTACCGCTGATGACGAGCACCGCAGCCGCATATCCCCTGGTCGATACCGGCCTCGGTTTGAAGGGTTCAAAGACGTTGATGGTGACGGTATTGCCCGAGGTCAGAAGTTCGGCATCGATACCGGCCACGTCGAGCATCAGCCCTCCGTTCGGTCCCTTTTCGTACTCCTCGGCGAGGACCGGTGAAGCCACGTAGAGCGCGGCGAGAATGGCCAATACGAATCTCATGTTGGTTCTCCTTGGTTGGCGTCCACGACCGCTGGAGCATTTGACGGGAACTCGCGGCGGAACAGGACGTAGAGCGCGGGCAACACCAGCAGCGTGAGGATCGTCGACGAGATGATCCCGCCGATGACGACGGTCGCCAACGGCCGCTGCACTTCCGCCCCGGCGCCGGTGGCGATTGCCATCGGCACAAAGCCCAGGGATGCAACGAGCGCGGTCATCAGCACCGGACGCAGCCGCGTGAGGGCGCCTTCCCGGACCGCGTCGATGAGCGGACGTCCTTCCCCGCGAAGCTTTTCAATGAAGGTGATAATGACCAGGCCGTTGAGCACCGCCACGCCAGAGAGCGCGATGAAACCGATGGCGGCGCTGATGGACAATGGGATGCCCCGAAGCAGAAGCGCCACAACGCCACCGGTCAGGGCGAGCGGAACGCCGCTGAAGACCAGCAGCGCGTCGGGCATCGACCCCGTACTGATGAAGAGCAGCATGAAAATCAAAAGCAGCGCGAGCGGCACAACGATCGTCAGCCGCTGCGTTGCAGAAACCAGTTGTTCGAACTGGCCGCCCCACCCAATCCAGTAGCCGGCTGGCAATTTTACTTTTCCCATGACCTGATTCTGGGCGTCGGCGATGAACGAACTGAGGTCGCGGCCTCTCACATTCGCGGTCACCACGATCCGCCGTTTGCCGTCCTCACGGCTGATTAGATTGGGACCGAGCGCCAGATCGATCTGGGCGAGGTCGGACAAGGGTACATAGCGGATTTGGGCAAGCGGCGAATTGCCCCACAAAGCGTGCGTTGCTTTGGCCTGATTCTCGACCGGTGGAAGTGGGATCGGCAACGACCTGATCGCCTGGATGTCCGAGCGCAGATGTTCCGGAAGCCGAACGACGATGTCGAAGTGGCGGTCGCCTTCAAACAAGCGGCCCGCGCTCTTACCGCCAACCGCGATTTCCACCAGGTTCTGAACATCGCCGACGCTGATCCCATAACGCGACAAGGCCTGACGGTGCAATTTGACGGTGAGCACCGGCAATCCCGAGGCCTGATCGGTTTTGACGTCCGCAGCCCCCTGCACATTCTGCAGGACCGCCTGTACCCGAGCTGCGGATTGGATGAGCACGTCCAGATCGTCACCGAATATCTTGACGCCAACATCGCTGCGGATACCCGATACCGTTTCGTTCATGCGTTGCTGGATCGGTTGCGAAATCGCATAGACGTTTCCGGGGACATCTTCAGCCGCCTCCTGGATGTCCGACACAACGGCTGCCTTCGACTTGTCGGGATCGGGCCACTCCTTCCGTGGCTTCAGCATCACGTAGCCATCCGTCCCCGACGGCGGCATCGGGTCGGTTGCGACCTCCGCCGTACCGGTGCGTGCGAACACCTCCTTGACTTCAGGCACCTTGAGCAGTCGCTTCTCAACCATTGCCTGCATCTCCACCGATTGCGTCAGGCTCGTGCCCGGGATGCGTATGACCTCCATTGACACATCACCTTCGTCGAGACTTGGAATGAATTCACCGCCCATGCGGGTGGCGGCAATACCGCAGACGGCAACCAGCAGGGCTGCGATCACCGCAACGCCGAACCTGTTGCGGATCGAGGTGGCGAGCAGCGGCGTATAGATCCGGCGCGCACCCCGCATGAAGAAATTCTCATGCTCGGATACCTTGCCGGTGACCAGCAGAGCCACTGCCGCCGGTACAAACGTCATGGAAAGGATGCTGGCCCCGGCCAGAGCCATCAGCACCGTCAACGCCATCGGCGTGAACATCTTCCCTTCGACGCCGGTGAGCGTCAGGATCGGCAGATAGACGACGGCAATGATGAGCGTTCCGAACAGGCTGGGGCGGATTACCTCGCGCGACCCAGCCAGAATGGATTCGAAGCGCTCCTGGTGGTCGAGCACGCGGCCGAGCCGGCGCTGCTCTTTCGCCAACAGACGCACGCAATTCTCGACGATGATGACGGCGCCGTCGATGATGATGCCGAAATCGATGGCGCCCAGACTCATGAGGTTGGCGCTGACCTTGCTTTGCACCATGCCGGTGATGGCGAAAAGCATGGACAGCGGAATGACGCATGCGGTTGCAATCGCCGCCTTGATGTTTCCAAGTGTCAGGAACAGCACAACGACCACCAGCAGAGCGCCTTCGAAGAGATTCCTGGCGACGGTCGCGATGGTTGCCTCAACAAGACGCGTCCGGTCATAGACGGTATGCGCGATCACGCCGTCCGGCAACGAGCGGCCAATCTCCTTAAGTTTGGTGGCGACGCGCTGCGCAACGGTGCGGCCGTTTTCGCCGATCAACAGCATTGCAGTGCCCAGTACGACTTCTTTCCCGTTCAACGTTGCCGCGCCGGTCCGCAGATCCGCTCCTTCCCTTACATCGGCGACGTCGGACACCCTCACCGGGACGCCATTTCGCGAACCGATCACGATCTCCTTGATTTCGTCGATGTTCCCGACCTGTCCCGGCGTGCGGACAAGATATTGCTCGCCGTTACGCTCGATGTAACCGGCGCCGACGTTCGCATTGTTTGCCGCAAGCGCCGTCATGACGTCCCGGAAGCTAAGCTTGTACGCCATCAGTTGCGCGGGATCGGGCAGTACATGAAACTGCCTTTCAAATCCGCCGACGGTGTTGACCTCGTTGACGCCGGGAACAGTTCTTAACTGCGGCCTGATGATCCAGTCCTGAATCGTACGCAAGTCGCTCTCGGTGTAGGGCTCCCCGCTGGTCTTGCGGGCCTCAGGCCTAGCTTCGACCGTGAACATATAGATTTCGCCCAATCCCGTGGACACCGGTCCCATCGCAGTTTCGATGCCGGCGGGCAGTTGATCCCTGACCTGCTGAATCCGTTCGTTGACCAACTGTCTGGCGAAATAGATGTCGGTGCCGTCCTTAAAGTTGACTGTGACCTGGCTGAGGCCGTAGCGCGATTGCGACCGTGTGTTCTCCAGGTTCGGCAGTCCTCCCATGGCGGTTTCGATCGGGAACGTGATGCGTTGCTCGACTTCCAGCGGAGAGTAGCCGGGGGCACGGCTGTTGATCTGGACCTGAACGTTGGTGATGTCGGGGACAGCGTCGATCGGCAGGCGCGTGAAATTCCATGCGCCAAGGGCGGCCATGCCGACAACGCCGATCATCACCAGCCAGCGCTGACGGATGGCGAAGGAAAGGATGCCGTCAATCATTGTCCGGTGCTCCTTTCGCCAATTCCGCCTTCACGATGAAGCTGTTCCGTGCCGCGTACATGTCGCCTTCCAGCACGCCGAAGGTGATTTCAACGAAATCCGGATCGCGAGCGCCGATCTCGACGTCGCGGGCGTCGAATTTTTCGCCGTTTCGGACGAAGACGACGGTGCGGTTCTCAAGGGTCTGCAATGCGGACGATTTCACCGCGACGTCTACTTTCTTCGCGGACAAGGTTAGTCGGCCGGTGACGAACAGGCCGGGCCGCAGCCGCAGCCCGGAATTCGACACAACGGCTCTTGCAAGCGCGCTCTGGGTCTCGCTGCTGCCTACCGGCGAAAGGTACGAAATTTTGGCCTCGATCGTCGGCCCGCCGTCCGCGGGATCGATGAGGACCTGATCGTCGACGCTGACCCGGCCGAGATCGCGCCGATAGACCGAGAAATCGACCCATACTGTCGATAGATCGGCGATGACGAACGCTGGCTTCTGCTCGGAGACGTATTCGCCCAGCGTCGTCTGACGGTCGATGACTGTCCCTGCGAGCGCCGCCTTCAGCTCATAAGGCGTCAGACTCTGATTGCTTTCGATGATGGCGAGAACCTCGCCCTTTTCGACGCGATCGCCGATTCGCTTGCGCACGTCGCGAACGATGCCCGGAAAGCGCGGCGTGACCTGAACCAGTGATTCCTGATTCGGCTGGACCATTCCGTTCAGTAGCAGGCTGTCGTGCAGCACCCCCGGCGAGGCTCTCGCAAGCTCGATCCCGGCGGCCGCGACCTTGGCGTCGCTCAGGACAACACTATCCGACTTTTCTTCCTTTTCGGCCTTTTCCGTCGCGGTCGTTTTTGTGCTCGCCGGTGTCAGCATCCGGTAGCCGCCATAGATTAGCGCGCCAGCCACTAGAGCGAAGACCAGATATCGGACCAATCCTTGAATCATCTTGAACTCTCGCGGGCGAGTGAAAACGGGTTACCGACGAGGCCTTCAATTGTCGCAACGGCGATGTGGAAATTCTGCATGGCTTCCTGCTCCCGCAGCAGCGCCTGCAAGACCGAACCTCGAACGTCGAGCAGCTCAAGCAGCGTGAAGCGGCCTTGCAGATACCCGCTTTGGATCGTTTCCGCGGCGCTGCGCGCGTTGGGGATGACGGATGTCCGCAATAGCTTCAGTTCGGCGAGAGCGCCGTTCACCGCGTCGTAGGCGCGGCCGGCGATGCTGATCAAGACCAGCTTGTTGATCGCACGCTCGGCACCGGTCTTTGCCAGCGTTTCCTGGGCTGCAATAATGTTGCCGGTGTTCTGATCGAAGACCGGAAGCGGTATCGCTACGCCAAGCCGCACCGCGTTGTCGTTGGTGTCCTGGAAATGCCGCCATCCTGCGGCAAGGCGCACATCGGGAACAGGCTTGAGCCGTGCCAGGATGAGTTCGGCGTTGCGTTGCGCCGTCACTGCAGTCCAGCGCATCAGCTGGGGATTTGCCTCGATAGATTGAAGGACCGCCTGAAAGGACGGCGGCTGGCCGACGCTGGCAAGGCGCCCTACCGCTTCGCCGAACCGGGGATTGCTGTCGCCCATCAGGATCGCAAGGTCGCGCCGCGCCGTGGCGAGTTGGGTCTTCGCGCGCTCCCGATCGACGCGGAACAGATCGGCCGCCACCTGGGCCCGCAATGTCTCTGCCGGCGAGGAGGCACCCTCCTGAACACGCTTTTGCAACAGCGGAATGAGCTGATCGAGGCTTGAAATCTGCTCGCCGAAGATTTCAATCCGGCGCTGAGCGCTGACCACCGTGATAAATGCGATGGTGGTTTCCGACAGCACTTCCAACCGGGTTGCCCGCCGCTGCCAAACCGCCGTGCCGATCCCCGCTTCTCCGGCCGCCAGTCGTGCCTCTCGCTTGCCGCCTAGTTCGACGAGCTGGCTGAGCTGGAGGTTTGTCTCGGCCGACTGTAGTCCTCTGTACCGTCCAGAGCCGAGCGCGTTGTCGAGCTCGAACGAAAGGTCGGGATTCGGAAGAGCGCCGGCCTGGACCTTTAGGCCGGTCGCAATGCCGATATCGCGCTCCGCCGCCGAGAGGCGCGGGTTCGCCGCCAAAGCGCGCTGCAGCGCCACGGCCAACGAAATCGATCGTGGCGCGCTTTCAGCGGCTTGGACTGGAATTGTAACGACAAGCAATGCGCAGATCAGGCGCAAAGCCACTGTTAGCACATACATCATTTCAACCGGAAAAACGGAACGACGACGCGGCTTGGCCGCGTGCGGCTACGATTGTCAGGTTAGATGTTTGGGGGGTGGAGTATCAAGCCCCGGATGGTCTTCGAGCAGGAACATCGGAGCTTCGGCGGATAATTTGACCGGTTTGGCCGGAGGCTCGGCGACGAAGACAGGCGCCGGTATGATAACCGGGGCACAAGTGTAGCAATGGTCCACGACCGTGGCCGTCTTCCTGGGGCCTTCGGCTGGCCTGTCCGACGCGACGCTTGCCTCTAGCGAGATGCCGTCAGTCAGCGATTCCTGAGCGCAAGAAACTTCACCGCCAAATCCAACGATAACGTATGCCGCGACAAGCAAGGCCGTTACCATCCGACGAAAAGCCGATACGCTTTTGGCGCGTCTATGAAAGGTCGTCCGCTTCATCATTGGTACGAGTACCAAGATTTTGGATGCAACACTATCACGATTTGGACCGCAAACTTCGGAATCTCCCACTCCTTGACTCTCCGTGGCTCCCGTTGGTGAAGTGCCGTTCGCGCCAACCGTGCACCAATTGCATCGCAACGGCCGGCTGCTTCCACCGAACAATCTGCACGACAGCTGGCTGGAATATTTATACTGGGATAGTGAGCTCGATCCGTAGGGCGCCACTGATCATGCTTGTGGCGCGGCGATACCGCGCCAGCGCGTCCGGTCAGCGGGCAAGCAGGTCCAGTGTCTTTCGGTCCGGTACGCCGCCACAGAATTTTGCGATGGCATCGCCGAATTCCGGATCCGGCGACACCGCCGCGAACAGCGTCATTGACGAACAGAACTTGAGGTCGTCGGGACTGCCGAGGATTTCCCGGATGGTTCGGCCGTCGACGGCATTGACGAGCGCGGTGCACTCCCGAAGCCGAGGTCCCAAGACGCCGTGAGCGAGATAGGCCGAGGCCTCGTCGCGCGAGGCAATGGCAAAGTGCTGGGCCATGGCGCTGTGTCCGAGGCCCGCGAGCTGCGGGAAAATGAACCACATCCAGTGACTTTGCTTTCGACCCTGGCGCAGTTCAGCGAGAACACGCTGATAGACCGGCGCCTGCGCGTCGACAAAGCGCTGCAGATCGAAACGATCGGTCATGATGCCGGCCTCGCGCCAGATTGGCTGACAAGCTCGGCGAGCCGGTCAAGAAGCGGCCGCTGGCTTTCGAGAATCTTGCGATGAGCGACAGGAAGGCCAAACCATTCAGCGCGGTCGATTTCCGGGAACGTCTGCATCTTTCCACCCTTGGGCGGCCACTCGATTTCGAAAGTATTGCTGGTGATGGCGTGAGCGTCGACATCTCCCTCGACAGCGAAGGCAAATACCTTTTTGCCGCCACGCTGGCTGATCTCGCCAAGCGATTCGAGCGCTCCTGTGAGTGCAACCCCGGTCTCCTCCGTGAACTCCCGGCGGGCCGCATCCGCGACGTCTTCGCCTGCGTCCATTTCGCCCTTCGGGATCGACCACGCGCCATCGTCCTTGCGGCGCCAGTAAGGTCCACCCGGATGCACGAGCAGGACTTCCAGTTGCGGACCGGCGAGCCGATACATCAGGATGCCGGCACTCGACGCCGATCGACGAGCCGGGTTCAAACGCGCTTGCTGCGAAGGCTTCTGCCCCGCGTCCCTTCCGGCGTTGTCTCCGGCCGGTTTGATGGCCATATCAGCATCTCCCATGGCTGCTATTATGGCAGCAAAGGAACGGAACCGCGCAGCGATTGTTCCTCCAACTGTTGCACGTTTCGAGACTACAGCCGATGAGCAGAGCCTTCGTCAAAGAACAGGACGCCGATTATCTCGAGGATCTGCCAGCGCGGCCGGTCTCGGAGCATCCCAACGACGTCACCGAGGCGGGCCTGGCGCAGATCGAACATGCCCTCGCGGCGGCCAGGGCGGCCCATGCCGATGCGCAGGTGGCGTCTGATCGCGCGGCGCTTGCCGCGGCGGGCCGCGATATCCGCTATTGGACGGCTCGCCGCGCGACGGCGCGCCTGATTCCCGCCCCGACGGACCATTCCGAGGTGCGGTTCGGCGCGTCGGTGACGATCCTGCGCGACGATGGACGGGAACAGACCTTCCAAATCGTCGGCGAGGACGAAGCCGACCCTGCCCAGGGCTCGATCTCCCATGTCTCGCCGCTGGCGCGCGCGATGTTCGGCAAACGCGTGGGCGATGTCGTGCCAGCCGGTGCCGGCGAAGCCGAGATCATCCGGATCCGGTGAGCAATTCGTTTCGAAACGCCATCCGCGCTGAACGATCAAAGGTCGGAGGCTGGCGCACCAGGACGTCGATGCTTCGCTCACGAGAAACACAGATCGGGTGCTGATCGGCAGTCCGGCGGGCGTTCTCTTTATGGCAGGCGACTTGACTCACCACACCTCCTGTTGGTGACATGCTTCCTCATGCCCAACAAGAGCGCCATCACGGCGCCGTATAATGGAACGCCCTCATGCTGATCCCCATCGCCGACGTGCCGCGCTGGTACGCCGAACGCAAGCCAAGAGACACGATTGCGATCAGTCATGGCAAGGACACGCTGACCTGGGAGCAGCTCGAACGCGGCGCCAACCGCCGCGCCCGCGCCTTTGCCGCCAGGGGCGTGAAGCCCGGCGATTTCGTCGCCATCGGCCTGCCCAACGGCAATGCCTTCTTCGAGACCACCTTTGCGGTGTGGAAGTGTGGTGCGACGCCGACGTCGCTGTCGTGGCGGCTGCCGCGCGGCGAAGCCGCCGCGGTGCTGGAGATTCTCAAACCGGCTTTGGTGGTCGGTGGCGAGGCCGACTGGAATGCGCCGAATTCAGTGCCGGCCGATTTCGTGCCGGAAGGCATGTCAGACGAACCGCTGGCGAGCCCGGTGGCGCGCTATTGGAAGGCGATGACCTCCGGCGGCTCGACCGGACGGCCGAAGGTGATCCTCGATCACGGTCCCGCCGTGGTTGAAACAGCGGCGGATCAAATGCTCGGCATTCCGCGCGACGTGTCGCTGCTCAACCCCGGCCCGCTCTATCACAATGCGCCGTTCATCCTGTCGCATATGGGATTGTTCGCCGGCGGGCGCGTCACGGGGATGGTGAAATTCGATGCGGAGGAGGCGCTGCGCCTGATATCGGCGCATCGCGTGCAATGGGTCAACTTCGTGCCGACCATGATGCATCGCATCTGGTCGCTGCCGGAAGAAGTGCGCAACGCCTATGATGTGTCGAGCCTGAAGGTCGTGTTCCACATGGCAGCGCCGATGCCGCCATGGCTGAAGGAAAAATGGATCGAGTGGCTGGGCCCAGAGAAAATCTACGAGCTCTATGGCGGCACCGAGCGGCAAGGCAGTACCGTCATTTCCGGCGTCGAATGGCTCGCGCACAAGGGCTCGGTCGGCAAGATCGGTGATACCTCGAGCTTGCGGATCATCGGCGAGGACGGCGAGGATGTCGCGCCCGGCGAGACCGGCGAGATCTATTTCCTCCCCACCGACGGCGCCGGCAGCACCTACCACTATCTCGGCGCCGAGCCGAAGCGCCGTCCCGACGGCTGGGAATCGCTGGGCGATATCGGCCGGCTCGACGCCGACGGCTATCTCTATCTTGGCGACCGGCTGGCCGATATGATCCTGCGCGGCGGCGCCAATATCTATCCGGCCGAGGTCGAGGCCGCTGTCATGGCGCATCCGCAGGTACACTCCTGTGTCGCGGTCGGCCTGCCCGATCCTGAATTCGGACAACGCGTCCACGCCATCCTCGAACTTGCCGGCGACGCCGATGCACGGACAGTGATCGATGGCATGGGCGGTTTCCTGGCCGACCAGCTCAGCCGGTACAAGCATCCGGAAAGTTTCGAGATCGTCAGCGTCGGCCCGCGCGACGATTCCGGAAAGGTCCGCCGCACATTGCTGCGCGACGAGCGCGCGGCATGGCTGAAGGAAGGCCGCGCCTTCCGCATCATGGCATCGCGGCAACCGGCGAAGGAGCGTTGAGTAAATCTCAATTGGGATACCGGTAATTCCTTCGCTATCTTTCGTTTCGGGACTGGAAGTTGTGCGCGGAGCATCCCAGATCATTTCGATATTACCCATCGGCGGAAATTGTGATCCAATCGGCTGAATGCTGATATCGAACCGGAGGATCTCCATGCCCTCATTGACTGAATGGAAGGTGCCGCTGGCGTCGCAGCCGCGCCCGGGCGACTACAGTTTCGATCTCGATCGTGTGCTTTCCTCGGTGGTCGGGCTGCATTCGATCATCCCCGCCGACGCCTTTAGCGCCGATACGCTGGGCACCGAACGCGCCGGCAATGGCGTATTGATCGACGACGGGCTGGTGCTGACGATCGGCTATTTGATCACGGAAGCCGAAGCGGTCTGGCTGCATCTTAACGACGGCCGCGTCGTCGAAGGCCACGCGCTTGGCTTTGATTCCGTCAGCGGCTTCGGCCTGGTGCAGGCGCTCGGCCATATCGATCTCGATCCGCTGCCGTTCGGTTCCTCGGCCGAAGCCCAAGTCGGCGACCGCGTGGTGGTCGGCGGCGCAGGCGGACGCACCCGTTCGGTCGCAAGCCACATCGCCGCCAAGCAGGAATTCGCCGGTTACTGGGAGTATCTGCTGGATGAGGCGATCTTCACCCATCCCGCCCATCCCAACTGGGGCGGCACCGGGCTGATCTCGACCCGCGGCGAGTTGATCGGCATCGGCTCGCTGCAGCTCGAACGCGAGCGCGACGGCAAGGCCGAGCATGTCAACATGATCGTGCCGATCGACCTGCTGAAGCCGGTGCTCGACGATTTGCGGAAATTCGGCCGCGTCAACAAACCGTCGCGACCCTGGCTCGGGATGTACTCCACCGAGATCGAGAACAAGCTGGTGGTGGTCGGCATCTCGGCGAAAGGCCCGGCGGCGCGCGCCGAACTCAAGGCCGGCGACGTCATCCTGGCGGTGGATGGCGAAAAAATCTCAAGCCAGACGCAATTCTACCGCAAGCTCTGGTCGCTCGGACCCGCGGGTGTCGACGTGCCGCTCACCGTCTACCACGAAGGCGTCACCTTCGACGTGGTACTGGCCTCGACTGACCGGGCCAGGCTGCTCAAGGCGCCGCGACTGCATTGACACAGGGACGTCGACGATGAGCGAGGCCGTGGTGGACGACATCGTTGCCGTGCTGCCACCCTTGCTGCAATCGCTGGAAGCGCTCGGCTTCATTGCCCGCCATCTCAACCCGCCGCAGTTCGATGCTGTCATGGAGGCCGCCGGCACGCCGGATCAGGCGCTGCAGGCTACACGTGCACGGCTAACCGATTGGCCGGAGGAATTCGCGCATCTTCGCGCGCCGCTGGAAACCGCGAGCGACGCAGCGCTTGCGGCATTCGCGGCATTGCGCGCGGTCCAGAACGGCAATGGCGATCTGGTCGCGGTGTTTCGCGCGCTGCGGCACGCGCCGCGCGCGCAGGAGGCGCTGTATCCGCTCGCCGCCAAATTGCCGCCGGTCAGCAGCTTCTTCGTCGATCCGCCTTTACGCGAAGATGACAGCATGCTGGCGCGCCTCGCAGAACCAGCCCGCGAAAACACCGGGATCATCCACGACCACAACGAGCCGGGCAGCCGCGGCGGCTTCTCGCTTTATGTGCCGGAATATTACACGCCTGATCGCGCCTGGCCGCTGGTGATGGCGCTGCACGGCGGCAGCGGCAACGGTCGCGGCTTCCTGTGGAGCTGGTTGCGCGATGCGCGCAGCTACGGGGCCATCCTGGTCGCGCCGACGGCCACCGAAAACACCTGGGCCTTGATGGGGGAAGATACCGACACCCCGAACCTCGCGCGTATTCTCGATTTGGTGCAATCACGCTGGAACGTCGATCCGAAGAAAGTGCTGCTGACCGGCATGAGCGACGGCGGCACCTTCTGTTATGTCACCGGCCTCGAGAGCGCCTCGCCCTTCACCCATCTGGCGCCGGTGGCCGCCACGTTCCATCCGTTGATGGCGGAAATGGCTGACGCCGAGAGATTGCAGGGCTTGCCGATCTATATCGTGCATGGCCGGCTGGACTGGATGTTCCCGGTGCAGGTGGCGCGGCAGACGCGAGAGGCGCTCACGGCGGCAGGCGCCGACGTGACCTATCGCGAGCTCGACGACCTCAGCCATGCCTATCCGCGCGAGATGAACGCGGAGATCCTGCGCTGGATGCAGGCCGCGCGCTGACGCTTTCTTTCAGCCTTCGCGGAACCAACGCCTGATCATTGCGCATTCCTGCCGACATAATCTGGTCCGAATTTATCTCCAGAAGCGAAGGACTTAGCGAGCAGCGGGGGCGCTGTTCGGTTGCTCTTGAACCGCGCGGAACCTGATCATGCCCCTGAATACGGCCGCTATATCCCAACCCATGCCTGCCCGCTCCTCGACTGCCGCGCTGCTCTCGAAGGGCATCACGCGCCTCGAAGGGATTCTCAAGCTCACCACCGCGATCCTGGCGCTGGCCGCCGGCGTCTACACCTATCTCGGCGTGCGCGAATTGCTCAACGGCAGCCCGACCACTGTGTTCTTCGCGGCGGTGATCTATTCCGTCGCGGTCTCCGTCGGCATCTACGCGTTCTGGGTGTTCCTGATGCAATTCATGCCGCATGTGGTCGGCCGCGCCGGCCGTGGCCTGATGTTCGGCTGCATGCTGCTGGGATCGCTGATGATCGTGGCGATGTCGTCATGGCTGAACGCCTCGGCGCTGGCCGGCGCCGCCGCGATCCAGCAGCATCTCGCCATCACCGTGCAGAACTACACCCGCGATCTCGATACCGCCAACAGCAACGCCATCGCGGCGCAGGGATTGCTGCCGGATATCCAGCTCGCATCGTCGCGCTTCGCAAAGCTCGCCGACGCCGAGCGCGCGGGCTCGCTGACCGGCACTTCCGGCTCCGGCACCGTGGTGCAGCTCTTGACGCAGATGTCGGGACAGCTCGACAGTCTCGGCCAGGAAGTCCTGGCCTCGGGCAAGCGCGTCTCCGCGCTCTACGAACAGGGCGGCAAGAATCTCGCCAGGATGCGCGAATTGATCAGCGATCGCGGACCGATTTCGGCGCGCAGCGATGCCTTCGCCTCCGAATCGCTGGCGCTGATGGGCGTGATCGCCAATCTGCAGCAGACTTCCGTCGCTCCCGCGGTGAAGCGCTCGGCCGCGTCGCTGTCGTCGGGGTTCATTGCGCCTGCCGCGGGTGGGCGCACCTCCGACCTTGCCGATCGCCAGACCGCGGTGGTCGGCAAGGTGGAAAGCTCGATCGCGGCGCAAGCGGCTTCGCTCTCGGACGCCGCGGAAAAGATCCTGGCGACGCCGCGGGTCGAACCGGTCCGGTTCCAGTCGATGTCGCCCGCCGAGGCGGTGTTGCGCTATGCCGGCGATTTCATTCCGAGCTGGGCCGGCGCGATCTCGATCGACCTGATGCCGGCGGTGCTGGTGCTGATCCTCTGCGTGGTGCACGCCGCGATCCGGCGCGAGGGGCTTCCCGCCTTCAACGCATCGGACATGACCGCGGGCGAACTGGTAGCAGCCTTGCAGATGGCGCGTGAAGTCGCGGAAGCGCAGCGCGAAATTCCAAACGAGACGGCTCCGATCGGGGAAAAGCCCGCCGACCCATCCGTGGCCGAGCCGGCGGCCGGCACCGATGAAAACGTCACCTCGCTGTCGTCGGCGCGGCAGACCAAATAGCGCCCCATGATGCCGCAATCGCCGACCATGCAACAGCGCTTGCAGACCTGGCTCTCGGGCAATCCGGACGAAGCTATCCTGCGTTGGATTTTCCGCAGTGTGTTTGTCGTCACCATCGCCGTGCTCGCAATCGACCTCGCCGGCATGAACGGATGGGGCGCCAGCGCCGATCCTGTAGCCGTACCGGCCGAGATCAAGCAGGATTCGCCCGCACTGGATCAGCCCGGCACAATGCCATCGATCCTCGCGCCGCTGCTGCCGGGCGGCGACAAGCGCCTGATGCCGCTGCCACAGCCGGATGGTGCAATGGCGAAGCCGATGACGTTCGAACTGGTCGCCGGCGGCAAGCTGATGGCGATCGGCACCATCACGCCGGGCATTTCGGAGAGCTTCGCCGCCGAAGTCAGCCGGCGCGGCGATTACATCAAGACGGTGGCGTTGAATTCACCGGGCGGTTCGGTCGCCGACGCGCTGACGATGGGGCGGCTTATCCGCGAAAGGAAATTCGCAACCGAAGTCGAGGCTGGAAAATACTGCGCGTCGTCGTGTCCGCTGGTGTTTGCCGGCGGCGTCGAGCGCCGCGCCGGCGACAGGGCCACGATCGGCGTGCACCAGGTGGCGGCGCTCGGTTCGGCCGTGGGCGGGCTGCCGCGTGACGAGATGAACCTGGCGCAAAAGATCTCCGCGCGCTGCCAGCGCTATCTCAGCGACATGGGCGTCAGCCTGCAGGTGTGGGTGCACGCCATGGAGACCCCGAATAACAAGCTGTTCATCTTCAAGCCGGACGAGATGAAATCGCTCAATCTGGTGACGACGGCGCCCAATTCGGCGCCGGTCGTTACGCCTGCGGCCTCGTCAGTGCCAACGAAAACACGATCGTGATTGAAACATCATCGCTCCACGGGTCGTCCGGGAGAGGGAACTATCGTTGCTCAACCGCGTTGTACGCGATCATCGGAGGGATGCCATGCAAACGTTTGTGGGAATGATTCTGGGGGCGCTGCTGCTGGTTGCGGTCGTCTATGTCCGTGACTCGATGTCGACCTCGACGGTCGCCAACGGTCAGGTGGCGCAGGCCAACCGCACCATCGTCAACTGGGACGTCGCAGAGACCGACTGGAAGGCGCTGAAGATCCGCGCCCATGACGACTGGATCAAGCTGTCGTCGAAATAATCACGCATTCGCGCGTGAGACCTGAAACGCCCTCGTCGTCGACGAGGGCGTTCTGCTGCTAGTCATCGGCTATTTGTTGGCCGCCGCCTTCCGCGCGTCGGCAATGACCTGATCGAACTGCGCCATGGTGAGAATGCCCGGCACCCGGAACTTGCCGACGATGAAGGAGGGCGTGCCCTTGAAGCCGAACGCCGTCGCCTGATCGCTGTTGCGGGCGAGGATGGCGTCAATCGCCTTGGCGTTGGCCACGAGATCGCGGTCGAGGCGGGCGATATCGATCCCCGCGCCGGCGAGCAGCTCGCGAATGCGCGGCTCGGTCAATTTCGAATTGACACCGATCAGCGCCTCATGCGCCTGAAGATATTTGTCCTGGAACTTGCTCGCCAGCGCCATCCGCGCCGCGATCACGGACACCGGTCCCAGGATCGGCCAGTCCTTCAGCACCAGCCGCACCTTGCCGTCATCCTGCACCACCTGGCGCAGCTCTGGCTCGATCTTGCGGCAATACGGGCACTGGTAATCAAAATATTCGACGATGGTGATATCGCCTTCGACATTTCCCGCGGCCGGAATCTCCGGGTCGCGCAATACCAGCGCTTCCGTCAGGATTTTTTCCTCGCCGTCGCTTTGCGCCGCTGCCGAGCCGGGCGCAATGTCCATGCCGAGCATGACCGCGCTCGCCCCGAGCAGCCTGAGCGTATCGCGCCGGGAACGCCCCGGCCTTGGCCGCGCTGGATCGATCGATTCTGTCATGTCTGGTCTCCGGGCGGCTGCCGCACATTCATCTACGTTCAGGACAGGGATATGTTACGCACCAGCATATAGAGCGCCACCGCAATAATGACAGCGGCAAACACAATGTTCAGCGCGCCACGCCGCGCCGACAAATGCCGCGCCAGGCGGGTGCCGATCAGTCCGCCCGCTATGCCGCCTGCGATGAACAGGCCCGCGAGCTGCCATGAGATCAAACCGGACCAGGCGTAACTGGCGGCCGTGGTGAGGCCGAACGCCGTCACCGCGACCAGCGACGAACTGACCGCGTTCATGATCGACATTCCCGTCGCCAGCATCAAGGCCGGCACGATCAGAAATCCGCCGCCGATGCCGAAGAAGCCGGACAGCGTCCCGGTCGCAAGACCGAGGCCGGCGATGGCGGGCGTGTTGGACCAGCTCATCTTCACATCGGGCAACCCGATCCGCGCCCGCGTCTTCAGCATCAGCATGGCGATCACCAGCATCAGCAATCCGAACAGCGCCAGCAGCTTCTGGCCGTCGACCATCTTGCCGAAGATCGAGCCTGCGAACGCGCCGATGATGCCCGCCGCCGCGAACATCAGCGCGCACGACCATACCACGGTGCCGCCGCGCGCATGGTTCGACAGATTGACCGCGGCGTTTGCCGCCACCGCGATGGCGCTGGTGCCGATCGCCACATGGGCGTCGGGCACGCCGACCACATAGACCATCAGCGGCACCGCGAGGATCGATCCGCCGCCGCCGACGAGGCCGAGCGAAAATCCGACCAGCGCTCCCGATGCCAGTCCCAGCAAGCCTTGCATCGCGGAGATCATCATTCCATCACCTGTGCAGAATCGGCTGCATCAAGTGGTGCGCACGAACGCTTGTCAATGTCCCCTTGCCAAACGACCCCCGCGCCGGGCCGCGGCCGTTACGCCTCGGCCGGTTCCGGAAAGGCCAGCAGTCTTGCGGCGGTCCTGCGGATGGTATCGGCAAACGGCGTGGATTTGCGGGCCTGCCGATCGATGTGAACGCCAGTGAATTCGCAGGTCGCGGCGACCTCACCGGTTTCGGCGTTGCGCATCTCATGCCTGAAACGAATCGACTTGTCGCCGATCTCGAGCAAGGCGCTCCTGACCTCGACAATGTCGCCGGCCAGCAACTCGCGCTGGTAGGCGATATTCTGCTGGACTGCGACCATGCCGCGGCCGGATTCGCGCAAATAGGTCGGCGTCAGCCCGATCCGCGCGAACAGATTCCAGTTGGCCTCGTCGAATTTGCCGACATACCACATGATATTCATGTGGCCGACGTGATCGCAATGCCACGGATAGACCGTGCCGCGATAGGTCACTCCCGATTCCATCGATACCTCCAGCCAGCCGCAGGTGATACGGCACCGTATCACGACCACGGCAGGTTGGCAATACGGCACCGTATCGACGGGCGGACAAAGGCGACGCGATGATCCGGGGGCCGGCGCGGCCGCAATTTCCGGCCGCGCCGCATTGACGGAAGGACCTAGCCTTTCAGGCGCTTGTTGCACTCGCTGTAGTAGCCGCCGCCCTTCTCGATCCATTTCATGCCGCCATTGCCATTGCTGGTCTTGTTGGCGTTGTATTGATCGACGCAGGTGTGCATGCGGCCCTTGCCGGCGCTTTCCTTGGAATATTTCGGGTCAATGGCCGACGGGTACACCGCGGGGCCGGACGGCCGCCGCCGGTGCCGCCGCAGGCGCGGCTTCCTTCTTTGGCTTGGCCTCCGTGGCCTTCGGCGCGCGGCGGCGCCGGGGTCGCGGCGGGGGCGGCCGCGGCGTCAGCTCCGCATTCGGCCTTGCGGAAATCGTTCCATTTCTGGCCGTTGAGCGTGCCGGCGGTCTTGGCCGCCTGATATTTAGCGCTGCATTCCTGCGTGGTCAGCGCCTGTGCCGGTGATGTCGCCGCGAACGCGGCAAAACCCGACACCGCAACCGCGTACAATAATTTTGCTTGAATAGTCATCCTTGGCCTCCCTGGGGCATGGCGATTTGGAGACCCTCATCCTAGCGCAGCGGCGCCACGTGACAACGGAGCGGCGGATGGTTGGGTAAAATATAGTAATCGCGAATCACGGCTGGGCCGCTTCATTCATCCACGGTTCATGATCGCAACGCGACGTTGCGCTATTGTTGCAACCGAGGTGCCTCCCATGATCACAATATCTTCCCGCGCGGCCGCGACCGTATTCGCATCCCTGCTCCTGATGGGCTCGGCGTTCGCGCAAGCCACCGCGCCGGCGACGCCTGCTCCCGCGGCTCCCGCCGCCAAAATGGCACCCGCGGAAAAGAAGGCCGAGAAGCCGCGGACCGCGGCCTCGCTCGAATGCTCCAAGGAGGCCGACGCCAAGGGACTTCACGGCAAGGAGCGCAAGAAATTCCGCTCCGAATGCAAGAAGGCCGCGGCCGACAAAGCGAAGTGATCTTCCCGCCTCGCCCCATAGCGGAATAAGGCGAGGCCGGCCAACGCATTGCTGCGGTCGCGTTGGCGCAATTGTCCCCCCTGCAGGGATTTGCCATAAGGCGGCGTGAGCCAAATCCCTGCATCGATGGCGCCGGCCATGCCCGGCCGCGCCAAAATCCTCAGCGTGGTCGAAACGCTGGCGCTCGGCGCTGCCGGCGGCGCGCTGTTTCTTCTGCTCAACCTTCCGGGCGGGCTGATCTCGGGCGCGATGATCGCGGTCGGGATCGCCGCGATCGCGGGAAGGCCGCTGTCGATGCCGCCGATCCTGACCCAGTCGGTGCTGGTGCTGCTCGGGATTTCGCTGGGCTCGCTGGTGTCGCGGCAATTGCTGCAGCACATGAGCGCCTATCCCCTGACCATCGCGCTGCTGGCGCTGGCGACGTTCTGCTCCACCTTCGGCAGCAGCCTTTATTTGCAGCGCTTCCATGGCTGGGACCAGACCTCGGCGTTTCTGGCTGGAAGCCCCGGCGCGCTGTCGCAGATCACCATCCTCGCCGCCGAAAAGGGCGCCGATGTGCCGGCGATCGCCGTGGTGCAGACCATGCGCGTGATCATTCTCACCGCCGCGCTGCCGCTGCTGCTGGCGCGTGACCGGAATAGCGCCATCTTCCCCGCCCGCCACCGCGGTCGCCATCGCCTCGCCGATCGAGCTGGCCGCGCTGATCGCCGCCGCCGTGGCGGTGGCGCTGCTGTTGCGGCTGACGAAATTCCCGGCGAGCTGGATGTTCGGCGCGATGATCGGGTCAAGCGTGCTGCACGGCACCGGATTGATCGAGGGCGGCCTGCCGCCCTGGGTGCGGGCAGCGGCCCTGGTCGGCATCGGCGCGCTGATCGGCTCGCGATTCGCGCGGATGCGGACCAAGACCCTGCTCAGCCATGTCAGTGCCGCGCTGGGCTCGTTTGCGATCGCCATCATGATTTCCGCGATCTTCGTCGCGGTGATCGTGCTGACCACCCATGTGCGGTTCGCCGACGTCGTCGTCGCGTTCGCGCCGGGCGCGATGGACGCCATGCTGGCGCTGGCGCTGACCCTGCATATCGACCCGATCTTCGTCGGCGCGCATCATTTGTCGCGCTTCGTGTTCGTCACCATCACGACGCCCGGCATCGTCCATCTGTTCGGACGGCCGCAGGAAGATGTCGACGATTAAATGGGACCGGCCTCATCCTGAGGAGCGCGCTCTTGCGTCTCGAAGGATGGGCGGAATCGAGGCTTCATGGTTCGAGACGGCGCTATCGCGCCTCCTCACCATGAGATTTAGCGTCTGGCTGTTCTGACGATCCCCCACCCGGCGAGCGCGGCCATCAGCAGCGAGATCAGCACGTTGTAGCCGGCGAGCGACAGGCCGAGAAAGCGCCACTGCACCTCGTCGCAGCGGATTACCTTCACGGTGTCGAGACGCTCCAGCAGATTGCCGGCGCTGCCGAGATTTCCGATCTCGCCGGTGCAGTCGGTCGGCCCCTGCCAGAACTTCCATTCGACGCCGGCGTGATAGACGCCGAGACCGGCATTGCCGAGCGCTGCGAGGGCGAGAATGGCGAGGCCGATCACCAGCAGCGGGCGCGGAGCATCCCTGGCCGCCGCAAGCGCCACCAGCGCCCCAAGGGGGATCGCCAGATAATAGGCGTAGCGCTGCTCGAGGCAGAGCGGACAGGGACGGATATCCAGCACCAGTTGAAAGAACCACGCGCCTGCCAGCGTCGCCGCCGCGATCAGCAGTGACGGCCAGCGCCGCCGTCAGCGCGGCATTGGCGTCAGCGCGTGCATGCGCAGTGTTTGCGGTGGCATCCAGCGTCACGATGATCTCCTGTGCGAAAGCTCCTATCCCGCGCGCCCGGCGCTGTCGAGGTGAGAGGCGATCACACTGGAGTGTTGACCGGCCGGGCCCGCCCGCTATATTCCGCCGGCTTCGTGACCTCGGCCCTCAGGCTGACGTCGTGAAAGCCCCTGTGGCGGAATTGGTAGACGCGCTCGACTCAAAATCGAGTTCCGCAAGGAGTGCTGGTTCGATTCCGGCCAGGGGCACCAGAACCTTTTTCATAGCAATGCATGAATGCCGGGAGAGCCCCGCCTCGGTCGTCGAGACGGAGCCGGTCCGCGACCCGGGATGTTCCAGGGCGGGATATCAAATCACGCTGTCTTTACCCGTACAGATTGCATAATTTAATAGAGTATCCCTGCACTTCTTTTTGCCTGACCGCCGTCCGGCTTCGAGATCTGGACGCGCGGAGCGGCCGACGTATCGAAGCGTCGTTCAGGACCGCCAACAAACCAAGCGCATCGCTACCGAGACCCGCAGGCCCCATCCGATTCGTTCATCGTATTGCAGCAGGGGTTCATCATGGCCAATCAACCTCCGGCAATCAAACACATCGTTCAATTGATGCTCGAGAATCGCTCATTCGATCAGATGCTGGGTTTCCTCTATGCGGCGAACGGCAACAAATCGCCGGCCAACCAGCCATTCGAAGGATTGACCGGCAACGAGTGGAATCCCGACGACGCCGGCCGTCGAATCAATGTTTTCAAGATCGACGGCAGTGCGCCACATCCCTACCTGATGCCGGGAGCCGATCCGGGCGAAGGCTTCTTCAACACCAACTTTCAGCTGTTCTCCACCGACGATCCGGCCCCTGGCGCGGTGCCGACCAACCAGGGGTTCGTGATCAACTTCAAGGCTGCTATCCAATCCGACGAGGCCAAGGGTTTCAAGGATACACTGCCAGGAACGGCCCCTTCCGAAATCATGGGCATGTACGCGCCCGAAATGCTGCCGATCATGTCCGCCCTGGCGCGTGGGTTTGCGGTTTGCGATCAATGGTTCGCATCCGTGCCGACCCAGACCATCCCCAATCGAACATTCGCGGCCGCGGCGACCTCCCAGGGGCATCTCGACAATCACGTCAAGGTCTTCACCTGCCCCAGCATCTTTGGACGGCTCACCGGCAAGAATATTGACTGGGCGATCTACGGCTACAACCGCGATCCCCTCACGCGGCTGGATTTCACCGACACCCAGCACGCCGACGAGCGCCATTTCGGCCATTTCCGCGATTTCCAGACCCGGTGCGGCAATGGCACGCTGCCGGCTTATACATTTCTCGAGCCGAGCTTTAGCGCCAGCGGCAACAGCCAGCATCCGAATTACGACGTCGCTCTCGGCGAGCAGTTGATTCACGATACCTATTACGCGGTGAAAAACGGTCCAGGCTGGAACGACACGCTGTTGCTGATCACCTACGATGAACATGGCGGCAATTACGACCATGTTGCGCCACCGTCGAACGCGACACCTCCCGACAATTCGATCGGCGAGTTCAATTTCGATTTCAAGCGGTTCGGTGTTCGCATTCCCGCGCTGCTGATCTCGCCTCGAATAGCGGCGGGCACGGTGTTTCGGCCAAAGCGCGGGACGATCGATCACACCTCGGTGCTGAAGACGATCGAGTTGCGCTGGGGCCTCGATCCGCTAACCGAGCGCGACAAGGCGGCGCCGGATCTGGGTGACGTTGTCACGCTTGCCATGCCGCGAGCCGACGATCCGCTGCAGGGCGTGCCAATTCCGGCAACGGATGTTGCTCATCCGGAGCAGGCAGAACCGTCTCTGATCGAGAGCATTCATGCCCACAAAGTGTCGCTGCTTCCGCTGCGAAACGACCAGGGAAGTTACGACTGTCATACGCCGCCCGACCTTTCCACCAGTGCGCAGATCGGAGATTATATCCAGGGACGAACCGCGGCCTGGAGCCAGCATCTGGCGCGCAAGCGCAGCCAACACGCCGCGTTGGCCGCGCGCAACACGCGCAACGCCGGCAGATCGAGGAAGCGCAGCCCGCCCAAGGCCGCCAAAAAGGCGGCGCGGAAATCCAGCCGGCGCTGACGGCAAAGGAAAGGCCGCGGCGCGGCAATGGCAAGGCCGGTTCGCGGCCGCCGCGACAGGAAATTCCAAGGCGCCGCGCGCCTGGCTGTCTTTGCGACGACACGATGGCGGCAACCGGCAATAACCGCTTTATAATACTTCTAAGGTGCAATCTCTTTCGGTACGCCGGGCTTGACCTATCTGCCGGTGGTTGGAAAGAGAGACCATGCACGGAACGATCAAGAACAACACGCGCCCGCAGACGCGGCTTGGCCTGGCCAAGCGCGGTTTTAGCGGGGTCATCAGCCGTATCGCGGCCGATGATGCGGGTTCGGCGCTTTCGGCAAGCGAATTGGAAAGCCGACTGATCGAGCTGGGCTTTGTCGAAGGCGCCAAAGTCGAGATCCTGCACGAAGGCATCGTTGGCCGCGACCCCATCGCGGTCCGGGTCGAGAACGTCACCATCGCGGTGCGCCGGCGCGAGGCGATGGCCGTCATTGTTGACTGACGAAATGGTAGCGCGCCATGGAAGCCCCGTTGATGCATGTGGCCCTGGTGGGCACGCCGAACAGCGGCAAGACCTCGCTCTTCAATGCGCTGACCGGTAGCCGCCAGAAGGTCGCGAACTATCCCGGCGTCACCGTCGAGCGCAAGGAAGGCTCGTTCGTCACCCCGCTCGGCCGTCAGGTGTCGGTGGTCGATCTGCCCGGCACCTATTCGCTGCGCGGCCGCAGCCCTGACGAGGAAATCACCAGGGATTTCGTGCTCGGGCGTACCGCCGGCGAAACCCTGCCTGATCTCGTGCTCTGCGTGGCCGATTCCACCAATCTGCGGCTGACCGTCCGGCTGGTGCTCGAACTCAAACGCACCGGCCGGCCGCTGATGCTGGTGCTCAATATGTTCGATATCGCCACGCGGCGCGGCGTCACCGTCGACGTGCCGGGTTTGTCGGAAGCCCTGGGGATTCCCGTGGTGACATCGATCGCGGTGCGCAAGGGCGGCACCGCCGACCTGCTGCGGCGGACCGACGAGATCGCGACGCAGGCGCCGGTCCCTTTGCAAGAAAATCTGTGGCAACCGCTCACGACAGCCGAATTGCGCGCCACCCAGCGCGAGGCCGACCGCATCATCGCGGCGACCATCAGCCTGCCGTCGCGGCCCGATACCTGGACGGCGCGGATCGACGCCATCGTACTGCACCCGGTCGCCGGGCTCGCCATCCTGGCGCTGATTCTGTTCGTGATGTTCCAGGCGGTGTTCGCCTGGGCGCAGCCGCTGATGGAATTGCTGTCGTCGGCCTTCACCGCACTGGGTCAAGCGGTGCACGACAATCTGCCGGCCGGCCTGCTGCAAAGCTTCCTGCAGAACGGCGTGATTTCCGGCGTCGGCAGCGTCATCGTGTTCCTGCCGCAGATTGTCATCATCTTCCTGTTCATTCTGCTGCTGGAGGATTTCGGCTACATGGCGCGGGCGGCGTTCCTGATGGATCGCATCATGGGCGGCGCCGGCCTGCACGGTCGCGCGTTCATTCCGCTGCTCTCGAGTTTCGCCTGCGCGATACCCGGCATCATGGCGACGCGGGTGATCGACAATCGCCGCGACCGGCTCACCACCATCCTGATCGCGCCGCTGATGACCTGCTCGGCGCGGATCCCGGTCTACACATTGATCATCTCCGCCTTCATCCCCGACGAGCAGGTCTGGGGATGGTTCAATCTGCGAGGCCTTGTCATGTTCGGCCTCTATACGGCCGGCATCGCCAGCGCGCTGGGCGTCTCGTTCGTGATCAAGTTCTTCATGTGGCGGGATTACGCGCCGGCGCCGTTCATGCTGGAATTGCCGGACTACAAATTGCCGCGCGCCCGCAGCATCGTCATCGGCGTCTATACCCGCGCCAAGATGTTCCTGCAGCGCGCCGGCACCACCATCTTCTCGATGATGGTGCTGATCTGGTTTCTGGCTTCGTTCCCACCAGCCCCGGCCGGTGCGCAGGATCCTGCCATCAACTACAGTTTTGCCGCCATCATCGGCAAGGCACTGGAGCCGTTGTTCGCCCCGCTCGGCTTCAACTGGCAGATCGTGGTGGCGCTGATCCCGGGCATGGCCGCGCGCGAAGTCGCGGTCGCAGCGCTCGGCACGGTCTATGCGATCGAGGGCGGCAAGGAAGCCGCCGATCAGATCGGACAAATGCTGGCGACGAAATGGAGCCTCGCCACCGCGCTGTCGCTGCTGGCCTGGTATATCTTCGCGCCGCAATGCGCTTCCACGCTGGCCGTGATCCGCCGCGAGACCGGAAGCTGGAAATGGATGGCGATCACCTTCGCCTACATGTTCGCGCTGGCTTATATCGCGAGCCTCGCGACCTATAGTATCGCGCTCGCGCTGGGCGCCGGCTGAGCGGGCGGCGCTTTACCTGGCCTGCGCTTCCACAGCGATCGCCGCGTCTTCATTCCTCGCCGAACAGACGAATCTGACGCATCTCGAGTCTCGCCGGCTCCGCCACGAACGTTCGTCTCGATTCGGTCTCGTCCCTGACGGTTTCCTCGACCGCTTGCAGCTCCTGCTCCTGTCGCTGCTGATGACGGCGCTTCTCGGCCCATTGTTGCCGCCGCTCGGCGCGCCGTTTCTCCGCCGCACGCTTCAACTCGGCATCACGCGCCTTGGCGACACTCTCCCCGGCAGCGACAGTCGGCTCAGGCGCCATCGGCTGCACTGTCGCGGGCGGTAGTGGCCGAACTGCGGCTTGCGTTGAGGCCGCAGTGTCGGGTGGTTGCGCTGGAGCAGGTTTGGGATCGGGAGCGGCCGTCTGCGTCTTTGCCTGGCTCTGGGTTTGAGTTTGGCTCTCGGTTGGAACCGGCGCCGATGTGGATTGCGAGGTGGATTGCTGTGACGCGGTCGCCACCTGGATCGGCTCCGGCGACATCCGACGTTCCAGCCGGGTCATCTCGACGCCTTTGGGGGATTTGGGACTGATCATATCCGCGATCAGGAGACCTCCGCCGACGCCGCCAACGATCGCGGCGATAACGGTTCCGGCTCCTGCAAAATAAGCCATTGAAGCGCGCATGTTTGGTCTCCCTTCCGGCTGGAAACGCCCAACTTGTTCTGATGTTCCGGCATGACCGGTGTCGCAACTTGCAGGAACCGGACAGCACGCGCCGGATCGTCTCAACCGATCGACAGTTCGCGTCCTGCCGCACCCGATGAAACGTAAAGCCTCCTCACCCCCCATGAATATGGCTGTCGCAAGCGACGTCCCCGGGGTTAGACTGCGTCGGCCGCGGGGAAGGCGGCCGGGGCTCGTTTGATGACTGAGTTGAGCGATCAGCGCCCTTCGCCGGCAATCACGGTTTTGCTTGTCGAAGACGACGCGCCGACATCCTGGCGGCTGCAGGACGCGCTTGCGAGGGCTGGATTTCAAGTCACGGCTGCGGCGACCCTGACCGAGGCCCGCGCCTGCCTGACGCGAGGCGCGCCAAAGGTGCTGCTGACCGATCTTCAATTGCCTGACGGACACGGCGTCGATTTGATCCGCGAGACGCGGGAGCGCTTTCCCGATACCGAAATCATGGTGATTTCAATTCTCGGCGATGAGGAAAGCGTGATCTCCGCGATCACGGTCGGCGCCACCGGCTATCTGCTCAAGGACGCGTTTCCGACCGATATCGCCGCGACCGTTCACGAACTGGTGGCCGGGCATTCGCCGATTTCAGCATCGATCGCACGTTTCATCGTGCGCAGGACGCAGAACAATCCCGAACGCGCGCCGGGACCGCCGCTCAACACCGCCAGGCTGACGCCACGCGAAATCGACATCCTGTGGGGCATCGCCAAGGGGTTCAGTTACGCCGAGATCGCGGGCCATCTCGGAATGTCGCGCCAGACCGTGCCGGGCCACATCAAGAGCATCTATCGCAAGCTCGAGGTCCATACCCGCGGCGAGGCGGTATTCGAGGCGCTGCAGCAGGGCTTGATCCGGCTGTGACGGAGGCCGCGGCCAAATCCGGCGCCTCCAGCCATCAGCGCTGGCCGTTGCGGGCCTCCCTGCTCGCGCAGTACTCCCTGCTGCAGGCGCTGATCGTCATCGTCTGCGTGTTCGTGCTGCGCCAGCCGCCGCCGGAGCCCTCCTCGAAATATCTCGTGACCGAATTCGCCTTGAAGGAAGCAGGCGCCGCGCGTTCCGTCACGCTGCCGCATTTCACAGCGTCGCGTTTCTCGATGGATGATCCGCCGCTCTACACCGGCCACTTCCAATGGCCGAAGGACGAGCCGCAACACGCGTGGTCGGTGTTGGTGCCGCGCTTTACCAACGGCGTCGAGGTTACCGTCAACGGCGTCGTGATCCTGGACAGCCGGCGCGATCCGGTCGCCAACCGGCCCGACCGCAACATTCCCGTGATCGCGGTGATCCCGGCGTCGTTGCTTCGCGAGGGGCCGAACGATCTTGCCATTCGGCTGTTCGTATGGGGGCCGATCACGGGCTTCCTGGATCGCATCTATGTCGGCCCGGATGACATGCTGCGTCCATGCTACGACCAGCGGATCCTGCTGTTTGCGACCCTGCCAGTGGTGTTTTCGGCCTGGCAGGCGATCCTCGCCGTGATCCTGGGGATCATGTGGGTGATGCGGCGGCGCGAGCCGGCCTACGGCGCGCTGGCCGCCGCGATGGCGCTGGGTGTCGCCCAGGCGTTTTTTCAGGCGCCGGTGGATCCGTCGCAATATTCAAGCGTGAATGCGATCCTGATTGCGTCCGCGCCGCTTGAGAGCGGCTTTGTCGTGACGTTCGCGTTGCTGTTCTTCGGCTGGAAATGGCCGCGCTACGGTCCGCTGATTTTCCTGCCCGGCCTGCTCCTGATCGCCATCGGCCTGTACGGAGATCCAGTGCTGACCCGCGAATCCTTCCTGTTCCTCGGCGTGCCGGTGGTTGGGCTGTGTCTGGTTCTGCTGGCGCTGATTGTGGCGCAGTCGGTCCTGACGCGAGAGGACGTCTCCAGTTTTATCTTCGGCTGCGCCGTCACCATCGTGCTGACCTGCTGGGTGCACGATCTGCTCTCGGTGGTTCAGATCATGCCCAACCAGCGCATCTTCGTCACGCGGCTGTCCTATTCGGCCATGCTGGTCGCAATCGGCGCGGGGCTGACCTGGCGATTTGCGCGCGCGCTCAATGAGGTCGACAGCTTTGCCAGCAGCATGGTGATCCTGGTGCGCGAAGCCGAGGACAAGCTGAAAGCCAGTTTCGCCCGCGAGGAAGAACGCGCGCGTGCCGCGGCGCTGGCGCTGGAACGCACGCGGCTGATGCGCGACCTTCACGATGGGCTTGGCGGCCAGCTCGTCAGCATCGTCGCACTCAGCGAGCGCGGCAACGCGGCCGCGCCGATCGGCGAGGCCGCGCGCGCGGCGCTGAAGGATCTTCGCCTGGTGATCGATTCCATGGACGACATCGGCGGCGATCTGATGCTGGCGCTCGGGTCCTGGCGCGAGCGCGCCATGGCGCAGCTGCGCCCGCACGATATCGCGCTGGACTGGCGGGTGGTGACGCCGCAAGGCCTGCCGGTTCATCCCGAACTCAGACCCTGGCACGTGATCCAGATCGTACGGCTGTTGGATGAGGCGTTGACCAATGCCGTCAAGCATGCCGACGCGCGGCGCATTACGGTGAGCATCGAAACGCTGACTGACGCCTCAAGCCTCCCGCAGGGCTGCATCACCGTCGAAGACGATGGTAGGGGTTTTGCCCCACCCCCGGATGGCGACGCGGCGGCCGCCGGCCAGAAGGCAGCGCGCGGCCTGCGCAACATGCGTAACCGCGCCGCGCGCTGCGGCGCGGAATTCGAACTGGCCTCCGGCGTCGCCGGCACGCGTGTAAGGCTCAAATTACCTCTTCGGTTTCCCGACACCGACGCCGCGGCCGGCTGAAATTCTAGCGGCGGCCGACGCGATCGACCGGGCCACCCCGGTTCATCGGCGTGCCGGGACGGACACCGACACCGGGGGCGCCTGCATCGACAACTGGAGCGGCCACGACACCGACCGCAGCCACGGGCTCGGCCGGCCGAACCACGCACCCCTTCGGCACGCCGACGGTCTTGCAATACACCACCGCAGCCTCCGCCGGACCGGTGCCCAGTGAAATCGACGACAGGGTCGTAAGCACCGCCAGTATCAGACCGCAGCTCACCCATCCCGCTTTTCTTGACATCTCATCTCTCCTGATTGGACGTGCAGCCTTGCGATGCTCCGATCGGTCACCGCAGCCGACGCGAGACGTACATGGGCCATCGCCGCGGACGGCGACATGCCATGAAGATGGGAGTACCGTCCGATGGCGGCGGCTGCATGGTCGCCTTGGTCGGCGACGGCAGCACGAACGCGCGGACAAGAAGCCGCGCGGCTGCACAGAGCTTGAACTGGTTTCCGGCGCGGCTGGCCCGGGCGCGAGGTTCAAATGGCCTCGCCCAAAGCAAAACATAGAACCAGGATTTGAAATCAGTCAGTGCCTTGCGATCAACCGATCGGTCTCCGCAGCCGACGCGGGGGGTAGATGGGCCACGACCACGCGCCACGACATGCCATGAAGATGGGGTGCGTCACTTGCGCCGTGAATCGCCGATGCCATGAACATGGCATGGATTGCAGTCTTCACCTTGATGATGCTGCGGAGGCTTGGCTTCCATCCCACACATCAACCGGTCGAAAGGTGATCCATGAAAAAGTCAGTCTATCTCGGGCTTATGCTTCTGATGGCCGGAGCAACATCGGCGATCGCGCAATCCGGACCGACACCGCAGGAGCAGATGGCCTGCCGCTCGGATGCGAGCAAACTCTGCGCCGAGTATATCGGCAAGCCGCCGCAGATGAACGCGTGCCTGCGCGAGAACAAGGCCAAGCTTTCGGATTCCTGCCGCAAGGTTGTCGAAGCGCGCGGCGGCTGAGCCTGCATACCTCTATTCGCGCATGTCCAAGTCGCCGCGCGCCAAGGCGAGCTGGGACAACAAACGCTGAGATGCGAGAACCCGGTATGCGAGGCTACGTGGCCCAGGTCAAAAGAACCACGTCACGGAGGCTAGCGTTGTTCAGCTACGCCGGCCTCCCCACTCCCTCAGATCATCGACGCTACTTTTTCCAGGCCGATCAGGCGGGCGAGCGCGCGCACTTCGCGCTTTTGATCCTCGCGCAGCTGGAACAGCAGCGGCATCGCGGCCGATTTCAACTGCTGGACCTCTTCGGCCTCGGGGTCGATCGGCGTACCGGTTGCGCCCGGGTCGGTCTGGCGGGTGGCGTGAATCTTCTTCGCCACGGCGCGCAGCGCGTTTTCCACCGCCGGCCAATAGGATTCCTGCGAGGCAGAAAGTTTCAGCCGCTCCTTGATGCCGGCGATCTGCACGTCGCTGAGGAGGGCATAGGCCTTCTGCACCGCCGGCTTGATCGCGGCCTTCGGCTTTGGCGGCGCGGTCGCCGGCGCCGTGATGATCTTCGGCGCATCGATGTCGGGGCTGGCGGACGCATAGGCCTGCCGCAGCGGTTCGCTCAAGGCCGCGACCGTCTGCGGCGGCTCCTGGGAGGTGAGCGCCGGCGTGGCGGCGACGGCCAGCCTGTCCTGCTTGCCTTCCCAGTTCGACACCGGGCCCTGCACGCCGGATGAGGCCAGCTCTGACGGAGCCACTTGTATCCCGGTCCGGGCCAGAATGCTGGTGGCGGCGGCCCCCACGACGAGGAAGCACATGAGCGCGATAATCGTGATGGCGCGTGTCAAGCAGCTCTCCGTTCCGTCAGCTAATCACGGCCAGTTTGCCGAAAACTGGGCACTAATTAAGGCCTAACCGTGCCGCCGCAGCGGCGGCGGGCCCATTCGAGGACGGCAAACCGGTCGCCGGGGGCCGAAATCAAGCCGCAATGGCGAGATCGTAGGCATCCTGGATATCGGCCACAATATCGGACGCCTCCCACACCGCATCGGGGGTGACTGACCGCAAGCTGATGGTCCAGTTGCCGCCCTTGCTGGTGCGGGGCATGCTGACAATGTCGAATTCCACGCCGCGGCATAGCGGGTGTCGCCACAGCGCGCAGGCGACCCGGAACCTGATCTCTTCCAGCGTGGCCGGGGTTTTCGCCAAAACTGTCCCGAAATCCATGTCGCACCCCTTCAACGGCGATCTGTGGCGCCTCCCGCCGCGGGAGCGGCGAAATGGCCTCGGACATCATTGTTGGGGCAGGATTGGTTAACGGCGCGTTAAGGTAGAACATGGCCGGCGTATCCGGAGCGTTCGCACGCCACGCCCGGCTCCATTTTCGCGGGAACAGACCGCGCAGCTAACGGCCATCGTCGCGAATCACGTCGCGCTATCGGGCGGCCGCGCCATCGGCGTGATATTCGACGAGGGTGCGCGCCACGAGGTCATCGACCGAAAGCACCCCGGTCACGCCGGATGTCGAGTGTCCCGCGCTCCAGATATCGCGCCAGCGCGCCGGCCGGTTTTCGCGGGCGCCGATGTCGATGTCCTTGCCGATATCGATCGCGCCGCGTTGCGGCAGGTCATCGGGGTCGAGGCCCGCTGCCACGATGGACGGCCGCAGCATGTTGGTCTGCAGGCCGGTGAAGGCCGTGGTCAAAAGGACGTCGTCGGCGCTGCTCGCCACCAGCATCTCCTTGTATCTGATGTCGGCCAGGCTTTCGCGGGTGGCGATGAATTTGGTGCCCATGTAAGCGAGGTCGCAGCCGAGCGCGCGGGCCGCGCGCAGCGCGTGACCGTCGGCGATCCCGCCCGCCAGCACGATCGGCCCCTGAAAGAACGCCCGTACCGCGCGCACGAACACGAACGGGTTGAGCCAGCCGGTCTGACCGCCCGCCCCCGCCGTCAGCAGTACGAGTCCATCCGCGCCCGTCTCCACCGCACGCTCGGCGTGGCGGATGCTGGCGACATCGGCGAACACCAGCGCCCCCGCCTCGTGCAATTCCGCGAGCACTGGTGCAGGCGATCCCACGCTGGTGATGACCATTTCAGGCTTGTGCCGCAACAACACCTGCAGATCCTGGGCAAGCCGCGCATTGGAACGGTGCACGATCAGGTTCGGACAGATCGGAGCGGCGCGTCTTCCGCTGCTGTCGGCAAACCGCCGCAACTGAGCTTCGATATCGTCGAGCCAGCCATCGAGTTGTTCGGGGCTGCGGCAATTGACCGTCGGGAACGCGCCGATCACGCCGTTGCGGCAGGCGGCCACCACGAGATCGACGCCGGAGACCAGAAACATCGGCGCCGCGATCAGCGGCAGGCTGAGGCGGTCGCGAAAGCGCGCAAGAAGGTCGGCGGAATTCAAAATCCCATCTCCTGATCCAATCAGCTTTGCCGTTCCGCGCTACGGCATCCCTGTGCTAGCGTTCGGCAACATTGGCACGATCGAAAGCCCAAGACAAAAGCAAGACAAAATTAAGCAAGCACCCGGAGGAAACATGTCCGATCCGCTTTACGCCTTTCCGACCGCCTGCGGCCAGACCTTGCGGGCGTTGGCGCGCTATCCGTCGCGGGTGGCGTTCAGCTGGCCGGGCGGATCGATCACCTATCGCGGCGCCACCGAACTGATTGGCCGCATCCAGAAGGTGTTCATGCAGCTTGGGTTGAAGTCGGGCGCGCGCGTGGCGTTCCTCACCGCCAACCGGGCCGACACCTGGTGCGCGGGCGTCGCGGCGCAATTGTCGCGGCTTTCCATCACCTGGCTGCATCCACTGGGGTCGCTCGACGATCAGCTGTTTCAGATCGAGGATTCCGAAGCCGAGATACTGGTCGTTGACGCCGACGCATTCCGCGATCGCGGCGGCGATCTCGCGGCCAAAGCGTTGAACCTGAAGAACGTGTTCACGCTCGGCCCAGCCAATTACGGCGTCGACCTGCTGGCCGCGATCGACAGCGCGGGCACCGCGACACCGCGTAGTTTTGCCGGCCCCGACGATATCGCGACGCTGAACTACACCGGCGGCACCACCGGAAAATCCAAGGGCGCGCTGCGCACCCATCGGGAGAATGGCGGCTTCGCCAGCGCGATCCTCTCCGACTTCGAGATTCCCGATACACCGCGCTATCTCACGGTCGCGCCGATCAGCCATGTCGCCGGCACCAAGGTGCTGCCATCGCTGATCCGCGGCGGCACCGTGCACATGTTGAAGGGCTTCGACCCCGAGGCCGTGTTCAAGACCATCGCGCGCGAGCGCATCAATTTCACGCTGTTTGTGCCGACCATGATCTATGTGATGCTCGACCATCCGGCACTCGACAAGACCGACCTCTCCTCGCTCGAACTGCTATTGTACGGCGCATCCGCGATGTCGCCGAGCCGGCTGGTCGAGGGCATCGAGCGGATCGGCCCGGTGTTCTCGCAGCTTTACGGACAGACCGAGTGTTATCCGGTCTCGGTGCTGCGCAAGGCGGACCATGATCCGAAGACGCCCGAGCTGTTTCTTTCCTGCGGTTTTCCGATCGCCGCCTGCGAGACCAGAATTCTCGACGACAACGATCAGGAAGTCGAAACCGGCGAAGCCGGCGAGATCTGCGTGCGCGCGCCGCATGTCATGGCCGGATACTGGAAGCGTCCGGAACAGACCGCGGAAACCCTCAAGAGCGGCTGGCTTCATACCGGCGATATCGCGCGCAAGGACGAGCGCGGCTACATGTTCATCCTCGACCGCAAGAAAGACATGATCGTCTCCGGCGGCTTCAACATCTTCCCGCGCGAGGTCGAGGACGTGCTGTCGCAGCATGCCGATGTCGCGATGGTCGCCGTGGTCGGCATCCCCGATGACAAATGGGGCGAGGCCGTCACCGCCGTGGTCGTGGCCCGCGAAGGCGCCCGGCCGGACGCGGACGAGTTGATCAATCTGGTCAAGGCGCGCAAGGGCTCCGCGCATGCCCCCAAGCATATAAAATTCGTCACGGAATTGCCGATGACCGGCGTCGGCAAGGTCGACAAGAAGGTGTTAAAGGCGGGCTTCTGGGCGGGCCGCGATCGCATGGTCGGATAGCGGCTCGCGCTCGTCGCCTCCAAGCAGTTGATCGAGCCGGTCGCGCAACTGGTCCTGATGATACGGCTTTGCAAGCCGCGGCAGATCGAGCTGGGCGCCTTCGGGTAACTCGGCATAACCGGTCGCGAGCAGGATCGGCAGCGACGGCCGCAGCTGGCGTGACGCCGCCGCCAGTTCGAGACCGGTCATGCCGGGCATCACGTGGTCGGTCATCATCAGGTCGATCGGCTGGTCGCTCTTGATGATGTCGAGCGCATGCAGGCCGGAGCTGGCGCCGATCACGCGGTGACCGAGATCCTCCAGCATCTCGGTGGTCGACATCGCGATCAGCGGATCGTCGTCGACGAACAGGATCACCGCCGAACGGTCGACCTTCGGCGCCGCGCGCACCGGGGCCTCGGCCTTCGGCGCGGCGTTCGCGACCGGCAGTATCAGCGTCGCGGTGGTGCCTTTTCCGACGGCGCTCGTCAGTTGCAGCGCGCCGCCGAGCTGAACGGCAAGCCCGTGCACCATCGACAGGCCAAGGCCGGTGCCCTTGCCGAGCGGCTTCGAGGAGAAGAACGGCTCGACCGCCCGCTTCAATATGTCAGGCGTCATGCCCATGCCGGTATCGACCACAGACAGTTTCAGGTAGCTGCCGGACTTCAGCGCCGGGTCGTTGCTCGAGCGATATTGCGCGACCTTGATGTCGATCGAGCCGCCGTCCGGCATCGCGTCGCGCGCGTTGATGGCAAGATTGAGAATGGCAAGCTCGAGCTGGTTGGCGTCGATGCGCGCCGGCGGCAAATCTTGCGGAATATCCAGCCGCAGCGCGACGCGCGGTCCCAAGCGAGCGTTCGAGCAGATCGATCATGCCCTGGATCAGGACGCGCAGATCGACCGCCACCGCGCGCAGATCCTGCTGCCGCGCGAACGCCAGAAGGCGCTGCGTCAGCGAGGCGCCGCGCTCGCGCGCCCTGCAGCGCGCCGTCGATCAGGCGATGCAGGCGCGGATCGTCCGGGATGCGCTTGCGCAACAGATCGAGATTGCCCATCACCGCCATCAGCAGATTGTTGAAATCATGCGCGACGCCGCCGGTGAGCTGGCCGATGGTTTCCATCTTCTGCGCCTGCCGCAACTGCTCCTGCGCTCTTTCGCGCGCCGCGACTTCCTTCATCAGATCGGCGGTGCGCTGATCGACGCGCTGCTCCAGCGTCGCCGTCAGTTCCGCCAGCGCGGTGCGCTCGGCCGCGAGCTGCGCCAGCAGATTTTCGCGCTCGATCTCGGCAACCTTGCGCGCGGTGATGTCGGACGAGACGCCGACCAGAGACCTGATGCTGCCATCCGGCCGCCGGACGGCGCGCGCGCGGACGTCGACCCAATGCTGCGAGCCGTCGGGCCAGATGTTGCGGTATTCGATGCTGTAGTCCTTGCCGGTTTCGATGGCCCGGCCGAGCACCTCGAGGCGCCTTGCGCGATCGTCGGGATGCACCGCCGACAACAGATCCTGATAGGAGAACGGATCATCCGGCTTGCGGCCGAAAAACGCCTTGCAGGTGTCGGAGGCTTCGAGCTCGAACGTCGGGAAGATGCAGTTCCAGCGCGCCGAGATGACCGGCGTTGAGCGCGGTCTGCAGCAGGTTCTCGCTTTCGGTGAGATCTTCGAGAATCGCGCGGGTCTGGTACTGGCGGCGCCGGCCCCTGACCGCGGAGCCGACAACGCTCACCAGCGTGGTCGGATGGAACGGACGTTCGATGAAGGTGACGTTGCCCAGCACCTGCCCGAGCCGCACGGCATCCGGATTGCGCTCGGGACCGCCGCCCTGATGCGTCAGCAGCACGATCGGAAAATCCGACCATGACGGCTGATCGTTGAGCCAGTGCACCAGGCCGCGCAAATCGGCGGTCTTGATCGCCTCGTCGGCGATCACGGCGAGGCCGGCGCCGCCCTCGATCTCGTGCATCAAGGCCGGCGAGATCGGCGCAGACATTGGCGTAGTAGCCCGCCTCCTTGATCAGCGCCGCGGCAACCGCGGCGTCGCGTCCGGTCGGCGCGAGGATGACGGCACGCTCGGACGATGCGCCCGGTCTCACTCGCTCTGCTCCTGCAGCAGCGGCTGGCCTTCGCCGACATAGATCGGAACGCCGCGCAGCACGCCCTGAAAACCGTCGAGCGGCTCGCCGATGGTGAGGCCGCGGCTGTCGATGCGGTATTCGCGAATGGTCAATTCATGCATGCCGGTGCGCTTCTTGATGATCGACATCGCGCGCCGCACCGTGCCCAGCGCCTCGAAATAGCGCAGCAGGATGACGGTATCGGCGAGATAGGTCACGTCCACCGGCGCCTTCATGTCGCCGACCAGCCCATGCTGCGCCACCGTCATGAACGTCGCCGCGCCCCGGCGGTTCAGATATTGCAGCAATTCGTGCATGTGCAGGATCAGCGAATTTTCCTCGGGCATCGCCGCCTGGTAGCCGTTGAGGCTGTCGATCACCACGGTCTTGATCTGATCCTCGTCGACCCGCTTGCGGACCAGATGGGCGAATTCGCCGGGCGACAGTTCGGCGGCGTCGACCTGCTCGATGAACAGATTGCCGCTGCGCTGCATGGCCTCGAGGTCGATACCGAGCCCCTTCATGCGCGAGAACAGCAGACCGAGTTCTTCGTCGAACACGAACAGCGCCGCCTTCTCGCCGCGCCTGATCGCGGCGACGACGAAGACGATCGCGGCCAGCGATTTGCCGGTGCCGGCGGGACCGAGAATCAGCGTGCTCGAACCGGTCTCGACGCCGCCGCCCAGCAGCTGGTCGAATTCGGCGATGCCGCTCGACATCCTGGTTGCGGACGAAACTGCTGCGATATTCCGAGGCCACCAGCCGCGGAAACACGTTCAGCCCGCCGGTCGTGATGGTGACGTCATGATAGCCGCCGCGAAATTTCACGCCGCGATATTTGATGACGCGGGCGCGCCGCCGCTCCGCGCCATAGGCCGGCGCCAGTTCCTCCAGCCGGATCACGCCATGCGCGACGCTGTGCACGGTCTTGTCGGCGACATCGGCGGTGAGATCGTCGAGCAGCATCACGGTGGTGTTGAATTTCGCGAAGTAATGCTTGATCGCCAGGATCTGCCGCCGGTAGCGCAGCGAGCTTTGCGCCAGCAGCCTGATCTCGGACAGGCTGTCCAGCACCACCCGGTCCGGCCGCGCCCGATCGACCGCTTCGAAGATCTGCTTGGTGGTTTCGCCGAGTTCGAGATCGGACGAATAGAGCAGGCTCTGCTGCTGCTCGGAATCCAGCAGGCTTTCCGGCGGCAGCAGTTCGAAGACCTCGATGCCGTCGTCCAGCGACCAGCCGTGCGACGCCGCCCCGTCGCGCAGTTCGCGCTCGGTCTCGGACAAGGTGATGTAGAGGCACTTCTCTCCGGCCTTGCGCGCCTTCGAGCAGGAATTGCAGCGCCACGGTGGTCTTGCCGGTGCCGGGCGCGCCTTCCACCAGAAACAGATGGCCGCGCGAAAATCCGCCCGACAGAATATTGTCGAGCCCCCAAATGCCGGTTTTCGCCTTGGCGGCGATGGGTTCGACGAGATTCATACGATCCCCCTCAACCGGGGTTAAACCGTCCCGGCGTCGGCAACCGGTTCCCCAAAAGCGGAACTATTTTACGGGAAGAATTCCGGCCACATTGCACGCCATGCGAGCATCAGCTGCTTGAAGTCCGCCGGCTGGGTCTCGTAGCAATCGGCGTTGGCTGCGGGCTGCACCCAGGGCTGCGCGCTGCGCAGGAAGAAATGCGCCGCCGGGGTCATCCACGATGTGTCGTCGAGCGTTCCGGCGCGAAGGTTGACGATTTCCGCGCGCCCCGCCCGCTCGCCATAGAGCCGCCCGCCGCAATCGGCGCAGAACCATGACGTGACGCGCACGCCCTTCGGCGAGGTGTGGTGCCATCCCCTGGCTTTGCCCCGCAGGATGCGAAGATCGCTCGCGCGAACCGGCATGTTCAGCGCAAACGCGCTGCCGGACGCCTTCTGGCAATCCGTGCAATTGCAGGTGTAGAGCAATAGCGGAAACGAGGTGACCTCATAACGCACCGCGCCGCACGGGCAGCCGCCGGTCATCGGAAGCGAAGGCAGCTTCATGCTCATGATCAAATCCGATCAGGAAAACGATCGGACACTATCCGGAAAAATTCGCGCTGCGAAGCCGATGCTCTGCAAGAGGGTGGCTGTTCGCTGTTGCCGACTAATGGCCGGTTCGATCGCGAACTGAAACTCGCCTTCCGCCGTCAGCTGGCCGCGAGCAGCTCTACTCCATTGGGCAGTTCAATATCGACCTCGAGCGTCGATACACTTTCGCCCCGCTCCATCTTGACGATCACCTTGTCCGGATCGAGCTTGACGTGCCGCGATACCACGGCAAGGATTTCCTCGCGCAGCACCCCCAGCAGGTCAGGTTGGCCGCGCAGGCTGCGTTCATGCGACAGCAGAATCTGCAGCCGTTCCCGCGCAACCGGCGCGGAAGCATTACGGCTATTGAGGAACCGCAGCAGATTCATGCGGCCCTCCGTCCCAGCAACCGGTTCATCAGGCCGATGCGCTCGGCCGGCACCAGCATGGCAACGGTTTCGCCCATCAGGCGGCGGGCCGCGTCGATATAGGCGCGCGCCGGGGCGCTGTTGGCGTTGTTGAGCGTGACGGGGGTACCGACGTTCGAAGCGCGCAAAACGTCCTGGCTCTCGGGAATGATGCCGAGCAGCGGGGTCGCAAGAATTTCCAGAATGTCCTCAATGGTCAGCATTTCGCCGCGCGATGCGCGGGCCGTATCATATCGGGTGATCAAAATATGCTTTTTTACCTGCTCGCCCTTCTCGGCCTTCACGGTCTTTGAATCGAGCATTCCGATGATGCGGTCGGAATCCCTGACCGAAGAGACTTCGGGGTTGGTGACGATGATGGCCTCGTCCGCGTAGCGCATCGCCAGCGTCGCGCCGCGCTCGATACCCGCCGGGCTGTCGCAGATGATCCAGTCGTATTTGGTTCGAAGCTCAGCGATGATGTTGCCGATCCCCTCATCGGTCAGGGCATCCTTGTCCCTGGTCTGGGACGCCGGCAGCAGCCACAAATTCTCCAGCCGCTTGTCGCGAATGAGCGCTTGTGAAAGTTTTGCGACGCCTTGGACGACATTGATCAGGTCGAACACGACGCGTCGTTCCGCCCCCATCACGAGGTCGAGGTTGCGCAGACCAACGTCGAAGTCGACGACCACCACCTTTTGCCCGTTTTGCGCGAGCGCCGCACCCATTGCGGCCGTGGTAGTGGTCTTTCCGACGCCACCCTTGCCGGACGTTACGACCAGGACTTTGGCCATTCTTACCTCCTTACTCGGTTAATTCAGCGGTGTGATTTTCATGACGTCGCCATCGAGCCAGGCTTGAGCCGGCCGATTGCGCAGGGTGTCGTCGATTTGATCCGCAGTCTGGTAGTAGCCGTCGATGGCGAGAAGTTCGGCTTCGATTCTCTGGCAATAAATCCGCGCCGCGGAATTACCGTTGACGCCAGCCATGGCGCGGCCGCGCAGCGTTCCGTAAATGTGGATCGAACCGCCGGCGACGATCTCCGCGCCGGACCCGACCGAACCCAGCACGGTTACGTCGCCGTCGGTGAAAATAATCGATTGACCCGAGCGCACCGGACTTTCGAGCAGCAGCGACGTCGGCTTCGGTTTGGCTTCGGGCTTTTCGGGTTTGGTCTGCTGCAGCACGCAATGGCGTCCGCCGGTCAGCAAGGGCGGCATGCTGGTCGTGAGCAGGGCCTCCTCGACGCCTTCGATGCCGAGGACGCGAATGTTGCGGCCTTCGAGACTGGTGACGAGGTGCGCGATGGCGGATTGGCTGAGATCCACCGCGGACAGGTCAAGCACCACGGGCTTTCCGACAAAGAAGCCGGGCGAACTGGCGAGCGTGGCGTCGATTTCCTCAAGCCAGCCTACGATCGGCACGAAGGGGCAAAACACGAACGCAACATAGGAGCGGCCGCGAAGACGCACCTGTTGGCGTACTGGTTCTGCTCTTGCCTGCATAATCGAGCGCTCGCCTTTTCTTATCGAATGGTTAACTGTTCGGCCAAACTGGTTAACAGTTCATTAACGACGTTGTGGGCCGCATCTGGAGAGGATGTAGACTCGTTCAATCGCTGCGATTACGCCGCATTTGGCCGTAAAACGCATTAACGATTGGGGCAGCCTTGCCGCATCAAGCCCTTAAAAAATCGCTGGCGGGCTGTTCGATTTTCTTCCAAAATTGTTAACGCGCAAAATCTTACCTCAGTTTCGTCTAGTTTCGGGCCTAATAAGGTCCACACGCAGTTCCATCAATTCCGGGTGACTTTTCCAGGCTTGGGTGGGGGCAAAAAGTCATTCCGCCGCCGAATCAGGGCGGGCAATTGCCGAGGGGATGAGGCAATGGAAGTGGCGTGTGCAGTTCGGTCTCGGGATACGTCTCGCCGACCGGCATGGGTGGCTGCGAACGGCGCCAATTTCGCGCCGGACAGTTCGATTCAAATTCTTCGACCCCATTTTGCATCTCGTTCGCTATCTCAAACTTTTCCCTCCGAGCAGATTTCTCTCCACTTGGTGCATTTGTTCATTTTCTGCCGAAAAAGCGTCGAAAAACCAGCTTCTGTGGCCCCGAACGGGCGACGGCGGTACAACAGTAACCAAGTGTTATGAGGGAGTAGCGTATGAGTACCGTAAGCGAGCCAGACCATCTCAATCCCAACGACCGGCTGTATTATGCACCGCGTTGGTTGCGTGAAAGATCTGAGACACCCTTGTCAGCTGCCCCTGAAAAAGGATCCGAGAGCGCCGGGCGTCCTGTTCCTGTTCCGCATTCCTTCGACTCGTTGCTCGAGGAAGCGGTTGCGGAGTCGTTGCGGCATCCGCTTGACCCCGAGATCATGCACGAGCCGCCGGGCTTTGTCCGTGAGCTGGACCGCCGAATGGCTATCCTCAGCGTCGCCGGGCGCTTTGCCGCAGCCATCGGGGTTTCGGCTGTCGTGGCACTGTTTTTCGTCATCATGGTTCCCGCTTCGCGAGATTATGCGCGACAGCCCGACACCAGCGGCACATCGGCTTCCGGGGTCTTGCAATCGTTGAAAACCGCGCTGTCCCAGCCGCGTCCCAAAGACGACGACTTGAAACCCGCGCTTTCCGAGTTCCAGACCATCCTGGCGACAACGCCGGCCCCCCAGCCCGTGTCACGCGAGGAATCCGAGACGCTGCTTAATCAGTTCGTGCAATGGCAACAGCAACCCCCACCAGCGACAAAACCCTAGTTGTCGCGGGTCGACAACTTAAGACGCGGAGAGAACGACGATGCCTAATTTGACCTTGGTCTTGCGGAGCGTCCGATGACCCTTCGTTGGATGGTTGTAGCCGGTGCCTTGCTCGCGGGCGCCGGGAGTGCAGCAGCCGGTGACAAGACGGACGTCGTGCGCGACCTTGCCGGCCGCGTCGGCCCGATCGTGGGTTCGGCATTGGCCTGCCGGGACATCGCGCGTCCCCGCATTCAGGTCATCGTCGACAAGTTCGCGGCTGTGATCACCGAAGCCTCGTCCAACGAGGCCGAGCGCTCCGACCTCACGCAATTGCTCGATCGCAGCGTTGCGGACGGCCGCAACGCCGTGACGACGGGACGGATGGATTGCCGATCGGCGGACCGCCAGCTCGCTGACCTCGAACGTTCCATCGCCGGACCCGGACCAAGCCTGTCCGCGGTTATCGCACCGTCTTCCGCCGCCGCCGCTACCGCGCCGACCGCACCAGTGCCCACCGCTCCGGTCGGTCCGCCGGTCCGCGGCATCACCGATCGGGAAATCCGGTTCGGAATGGCGGCGCCGTTCTCCGGCCCGGCCAAAGAGCTCGGTCGCCAGATGAAACTCGGGATCGATACCGCGTTCAATCGGGTCAACGACGCCGGTGGTGTGGAAGGCCGGATGCTGAAGTTGGTCGCGGCGGACGACGGCTATGAGCCGACGCGCACTCCCGACGCCATGAAGCAGCTCTACGAGAAGGAACAGGTATTCGGCATCATTGGAAACGTCGGCACGCCCACCGCGGTGGTCGCCGTCCCCTACGCGCTGGAGCGGCGGATGCTGTTCTTCGGCGCCTTCACGGGCGCCAATGTGCTCCGGCACGATCCTCCCGATCGCTATGTATTCAACTATCGCGCCAGCTATGCAGAAGAAACCGACGCCGTGGTGCGTTATCTGGTGAAGTTGCGCCGGATCCCGCCGCGGCAGATCGCCGTTTTCGCCCAGCAGGATACCTACGGTGATTCCGGATTTGCCGGTGTCGCCAAGGCGATCCGCTCGCTCGGGGCCAATGATGGCGGGATCGTGCGGCTCAATTACAAGCGAAACACCGTCGATGTGGACGACGCTATCAATCAGCTGAAATTGCAGAAGCCGCCGATCAAGGCCGTCGTCATGGTGGCGACGTATCGGGCCGCCGCGAAGTTCATCGAGCGGACGCACGATGCCTATCCCGGCATGCTCTACACCAACGTGTCGTTCGTCGGCAGCACCGCCCTTGCCGACGAATTGATGCTGCTGGGACCTCGCTATGCTTCCGGCGTGATCGTGACGCAGGTGGTGCCGGCGGTTTCCGGCTATTCCAGCGCGGTTCTCGAATACAAGAACGCCCTTGCCAAGTATTTTCCCGGCGAAGCGCCCGACTACGTGTCGCTTGAGGGCTATGTCGCGGCCAACGTCCTGATCTCGGGGCTGAAGCGTTCGGGACAGCAAGTCGATACCGAAAAGCTGATCGACGTCCTGGAAAATACCCGCAACTTCGACCTGGGTCTTGGCGCCAATCTCAGCTTTGGCCGCGCCGAGCATCAGGCTTCACACAAGATATGGGGAACGGCACTCGACGAAAACGGCAAGTACCAGGCGATCGAACTCGAATAATAAGAAAAAGCGGCGACTTGTCCTGAAAGGGCAAGCGCCGCGTTAAGAGTGCGTTTGATAGAAGCCTCCGATGGCTAATCGATACGAGCACTTAGCCATGCGGAGGTTTGATGCCCACTCGTTGGACTATTTTCCTGTTGAGCGGATTGCTCGCCGGCACTTCGGCCGCATCGGCCGGTGACAAGACCGACGTGGTGCGCCAGCTTGCGGGCCGCGTCGGACCGATCGTCGGTTCGGCGCTGGCCTGCCCGGATATCGCGCGGCCCCGCATTCAGGTCATCATCGACAAGTTCACCGCCGTGATCACGGCGGCCTCTTCCAATGAGGCTGAGCGATCCGACCTTACCGATCTGCTTGATCGCAGCGTCGCCGAGGGCCGCGGCGCCGTGACGTCGGGACGGCTGGATTGCCGGCTGGCGGAACGCCAATTCTCCGATATGGAGCAGTCGATCGCCCCCCGGCCCGCGGCAAACCTATCCAGCGTCATCGAGCCGTCTTTCGTCACCGGCACCATACCGACGGCACCGGTTTCGACCGGCCCGGCGGTCCGCGGCGTGACCGATCGCGAAATCCGGTTCGGCATTTCGGCGGCCTTTACCGGCGCCGCAAAAGAGCTCGGGCGCCAGATGAAGCTCGGGATCGATACGGCGTTCAGCCGGGTCAACGAAGCCGGCGGCGTGGAAGGCCGGATGCTCAAGCTGATCGCCGCCGACGACGGCAATGAGCCGCCGCGCACTGCCGAAGCGATGAAGCAACTCTACGATCGGGACCAGGTGTTCGGCATCATCGGAAATGTCGGCACGCCGACCGCAGCCGTCGCGGTTCCCTACGCGCTGGAACGGCGGATGCTGTTCTTCGGCGCTTTCACCGGCGCCAATGTGGTGCGCCACGATCCCCCCGATCGCTATGTGTTCAATTTTCGTCCGAGCTATGCCGAGGAAACCGACGCCGCGGTGCGTTACCTCGTCAAGATGCGCCGGATTCCGCCCCGGCAGATCGCGGTTTTCGTCCAGCAGGACCCCTACGGCGATGCGGGATTCGCCGGCGTCGCCAAGGCATTCCGCGCGCTCGGTTTGAGCGACGGCCTGATTCTGCGGCTCAACTACGCGCGAAACACCGTGGACGTCGACAATGCGATCAATCAGCTGAAGGCGCAGCGGGTGCCCATCAAGGCGGTGGTCATGGCCGCGGTGTACCGGGCCGCCGCGCGCTTCATCGAGAAGACCCACGATCTCTATCCCGACATGATTTACACCAACGTGTCCGGCGTCGGCGGCACGGCGCTCGCCAATGAACTGTTGCTGTTGGGCCCTCGCTACGCTTCCGGAGCCGTCGTGACGCAAGTGGTGCCGGCGGTCTCCGGCTATTCCAGCGCGGTTCTCGAATACAAGAACGCGCTCGCCAAGTATTTTCCCGGCGAGGCGCCGGACTATGTGTCGCTCGAAGGCTTCGTGTCGGCCAACATCCTGATCGAGGCACTCAAGCGAACCGGAGCGCAGCTCGGCACCGAAAAGCTGATCGACGTGCTGGAAGGCATGCGCGACCTCGATCTCGGTCTTGGCGTTCCACTCAATTATGGCCGCTCCGAACACCAGGCTTCGCACAAGATCTGGGGAACGGCGCTCGACGAAAACGGGAAGTACCAGGCGATCGAACTCGAATAATACCGGTGTCATTGTCCAGAAAGGACACAGTCACCGTACGAACGGTGCGTTTTTTTTGGAAAACCTCCGACTGCTGATCGACGCAAGCATTCATAATAAATGGAGGATTGATGATGACTCGTTGGACTGTTTTTTTTGTGAGCGGTTTGCTCGTGGGCGCCACCGGCGCATCGGCCGGGGACAGGACCGATGTCGTACGCGAACTTGCAGGCCGCGTCGGACCGGTTATCGGCTCGGCGTTGGCCTGCCCGGACATCGCGCGGTCTCGTATTCAGGCCATCATCGACAAGTTCACCAATGTGATCACAGCAGCCTCGTCCAACGAGGCTGAACGCTCCGACCTCACGCAGATGCTTGATCGCACGGTCGCCGACGGCCGCGGCGCCATCACGTCGGGACGGCTGGATTGCAGAGCGGCCGACCGCCAATTCGCCGATATGGAGCGGTCGATCGGCCGCCCCACCACGCCAAGCCTGTCCAGTGTTTTCTCGCCGTCCTTTGTCGCCGCCACGGCGCCAACCGCCCCGGTCCCCACAGCTCCCGTCGGTCCTCCGGTGCACGGCGTCACCGATCGGGAAATCCGGTTCGGTATTACGGCGGCCTTTACCGGTCCGGTGAAGGAGCGTGGGCGCCAGATGAAGCTTGGGATCGATACCGCGTTCAACCGGGTCAACGAAGCCGGCGGCGTGGAAGGCCGGATGCTCAAGCTGATCGCCGCCGACGACGGCAACGAGCCGACGCGCACGCTGGAGGCCGTGAAACAGCTTTACGAGAAAGACCAGGTTTTCGGCATCATCGGAAGTATCGGCACCGCCACCGCGGCCGCAGCGCTACCCTACGCGCTCGAGCGGCGGATGTTGTTCTTCGGAGCGTTCACCGGCGGCAATGTGGTGCGCCACGATCCTCCCGATCGCTACGTATTCAACTATCGTCCGAGCTATGCGGAGGAAACCGACGCCACGGTGCGCTATCTGGTGAAATTGCGCCGGATACCGGTCAGGCAGATCGCTGTCTTCGCCCAGACGGACGATTTGGGCGATGCCGGATTCACCGGCGTCGCAAAGGCATTTCGCGCGCTCGGCATCGATGACAGCGCGATTTTGCGGCTCAACTACAAGCGAAACACCGTGGATGTGGACGACGCGGTCAATCAGCTCAGGCTGCAAAAAGTCCCCGTCAAGGCGGTGATCATGGCCGCCTCCTATCGGGCCGCCTCCAAGTTCATCGAGAAGACGCGCGACCTGTTTCCCGGCATGATTTATACCAACATATCGGGCGTCGGCGGCTCATCGCTGGCTGGCGAGCTGGCGCTGCTGGGACCGCGCTACGCCTCCGGCGTCATCGTCACCCAGGTGGTGCCGGCGGTTTCCGGCTATTCCAGTGCGGTCCTCGAATACAAAAACGCACTTGCCAAATATTTTCCGGGCGAGGCGCCGGATTACGCCTCGCTGGAAGGCTTCGTCGCGGCCAACATCCTGATCCAGGGGCTCAAGCGCACCGGAGCGCAGCTCGATACCGAAAGACTGATCGACGTCCTGGAGAACACGAAAAATCTCGATCTGGGACTTGGCGTGCCGCTGAGTTTTGGCCGAGCCGAACACCAGGCTTCGCACAAGATCTGGGGAACGGCGCTCGACGACAACGGCCAGTACCAGGCGATCGAACTCGAATGACAATCGGTCTCATCGCCTGAAGGATCGGCCATCTTCCTGACCGTGTCATGGCAACCCTTCGGGCATCCCCGAAGGGTTGTCATCCCTCACAGCGGCGGATCGACGGCTTCGTCGTATTCTTTCTTGAATCGCGCGATCAACTCGGCGGCGGGCAGGATCTTGCCGACACTGCCGACGCCCTGGCCGCTGCCCCAGATTTCCTTCCAGGCCTTCGGTTTTGCTCGCTCGCCTGAAGCGTCGGTACCGAAACTCATTTTCGACGGGTCGGATTCCGGAAGGTTGTCGGGGTCCATTCCCGCCGCGACGATCGACGGCTTCAGGTAGTTGCCGTGCACGCCCGTGAATAGATTGGAATAGACGATATCTTCCGCGGTCGAAGTGGTGATCATCTGCTTGTAGCCCTCCACCGCATTGGCTTCCGCGGTGGCGATGAACGCGGAGCCGATATAGGCAAAGTCGGCGCCGAGTATCCGAGCGGCCTTGATGGCGCGGCCATTGGCGATCGCTCCCGACAGCGCGATCGGCCCGTCGAACCATTGCCTCGTCTCCGCCACGAACGCCAACGGCGATATCTCGCCGGCGTGTCCGCCCGCGCCCGCCGATACCAGGATCAGGCCGTCCGCGCCTTTCTCGATCGCCTTGCGCGCGAACTTCTGGTTGATCACGTCGTGAAACACGATGCCGCCCCAGCGATGCGCGGCCTGATTGAGCTCCTCGCGCGCACCCAGCGAAGTGATGATCATCGGCACCTTGTGCTTCTCGCAAAGCGCGAGATCCTGATCGAGCCGGTTGTTCGATTTATGCACGATCTGGTTGACCGCGAATGGCGCCGATAAGCGGTCCGGATGCGCCTTGTCGTGGGCGGCGAGCTCTTCCTTGATCCGCACCAGCCACTCGTCAAGCAGCGCCGGCGGACGCGCGTTCAACGACGGAAACGATCCGACGACACCCGCCTTGCACTGCGCGATCACCAGATCGGGCACGGAAATGATGAACAGCGGCGCACCGATCACGGGTAAGGACAAACGGCCCTTGAACAAGGCAGGCATGGACATTCGAAAGTATCCTTCTAGCTATTCAGGCAAGCCGTACTGCATCGGATTTAAGGATGCCAGACATCATACCAAGAAGGCAAATCCGCCGGTTACGCTTGCGCCAAGGCGCTACTGGCATAGCGCGCTGGTAACGTAATTGTCGGTCCGGCAATCGCCGGGCTTTCGTGCGCGACCCGGTATATATACCTTCGGGGAGCAGGTTTCCGCCGAGTTGGTGTTGAGACTCTTGCCTTCCTTGTAACCCTTGGTCTGGCAGAGCTTGTCGGCGCCAACCTTGCAGTCCGGCGCACCGTTCGTTGAAACCGGACATGCCATGCGTCCCGCCACCATGGACGACGGCTTGGCCAGACGCGAAAGGCCCTCGCCCGCATCCTTGGTCCGCGAGTTCAGATCCTCGATGGTCTCCTGCGGGCTTTTCAAGGTCGGAAGGATCGACAGGGATTTTTCGAACAATTTTCCCATTTCGTTGATCAGACCCGGATTCTCTTCGCGCGCCGGCGGCGACGGGGCAGGCTCGTTCTGCGGCGCCGCGGGTCGCTCGGGTACAACCTGCTGGGCCGGCGTCTGAATGCCGAGAGAGGGTGGCGGCGTCGCCGCTTGCGGCCACCCGGGCCCCGCGGTGACGATCAGCATCGACAATGCCATGCCCGCGGTCGCGACATGCGTCCTGGCTCTCGCGATAAGGCTGCCGGTTCGATCAGACATGACATCGAGCGTAACCCGAAGCGGCCGAGCGGCAAAGCGCTTCACGAAGACGGTCAAAACATCCGAAACGCGATGATGAAGCCGAGCACCACCACGCCGACCCCCAGCGTCACCCAAAGTCCGAGATGTTTCTCGATCCGGGTCCGGATCCATTCGCCGTAGCGATTGAGCAGGATGGCGACCACGAAGAAGCGACCGCCGCGCGCAACCACCGACAACACCACGAACAGCCAGATGTTGTAATTGGCAAAACCCGAAGTGATGGTCACAAGCTTGTAGGGGATCGGCGTCAACCCCTTGAGCAGGATGATCCATGCGCCGTATTCGGCATAGCCGGCGCGGAAAGCGTCAACCTTGTCGCCATAGCCGTACAACTCGATCAGCCAATGCCCGATCGAATCGTACAGCAGCGCGCCGATGGCATAGCCGAGAATGCCGCCCAGCACAGACGTCGCGGTACAGACCGCGGCGTACAGCCATGCCCGCTCCGGCCGCGCCAGCGACATCGGAACCAGCATCACATCCGGCGGCACCGGGAAAAACGAGCTTTCAGCAAAAGACACCGCTCCCATGATCCAGAGCGCGTAGGGCTTGTGGGCGGCGTCGATACACCAGTCGTAGATCCGTCTCAGCATGGCGCGATGAACCACCATGGCGTGGATTTGTCCATGCCGGTAAATGGGGATCGATGAGGTTTAGTGTCGCTTGCGCAACGCGCGGCCTTCGAGCGCGACAATTCGTCGCCGGGCGGCGGGAGGGGCGGTCGCTTTGGGCAGCTTGAGAGCGGATTTCGGCAGCTTCTCGGCAATTCCAAGCAGATTTTCGCGCCGCTCCATTTCACGCCAGACGTCTTCCGGCAGCACACCGGCCGACGCCCACAACACGGTGAGATTGTAGAGCAGATCGGCGCTCTCGCGGATTACGGCGTCGGAATCGCCGTTTACGGCGTCGATCACGACTTCGATGGCTTCTTCCGCCAATTTCTTCGCCATTTGGGACGGGCCGCGCTGAAACAGCCGGGCGGTTCGCGACGTTGCCGGATCGAGATCCTTGGCCGCGATGACCGCCACATAAAGCCTGTCAAGCGAATCACTCATCCCTTGAATCTAATCCAAACCGGTGGCCAGCGTGTTAACGGCAGGTTTCCAGCCCCGGCAAACGGCAAGAAAAATCCGCCGGCCGCGCAAGGCGGCCGGCGGTTCGATCAATTTCGAGGCCGTCGGTTACCAACTCGCTAGCGGATGACCGCGATAATGGGGAACGCCGGTGTGATATCCGTAGCCATAGCCGCCGTAATAGGGGTTACCGCCATAGTAGGGTCCACCCCCGTAGTAGACGGGCGCGCCGGCATAATAATCGTCATAATAGGATTGGCGGTTCTGGGCCGCCGCAATGGCCAAACCGGTGCCAACGATACCGGCAAACGCAGCGGCTGCAGCAGCGCCACCCACCACCGCGGTAATAGCGGCGGCGGGCACTGAAGTCGGTGGCATCGCTGCTGCCGGTCGACGTCGACATGCCCTTGGCTGCCGGCGCGGACCCCGCGCGAGCCAGCGACGGCTCAACGACAGTCAGCGCCAGAGCAGCAATGGTCGCCATCGCGGTGGCGCGTCCAATGGATGAAAACAAGGCTTTTCGCGCGAACATTTCAATAACCTCCGTGGCAGCCTGACCTCGCAGGCCTACCGACAACTAACCACTGAGCCCAAGCTAGGTTCCCCAATCCGAATGGGAGCTGAACAATCGGCGGCAAAATCGTGTCGCTCATCGACCGTTCAGATTCCATGGGGCAGAATGCTTCCACCGCGCTACTGCCGTCATGAAACAGACATGGCCGGCGCGGTACGCGGTAATTGTGTCCGGTCCCGATGTAACCCAATGCGCGTATGTCAGACCATTACCCGCCGCTGGTTTTTGGCTTCACTGATAGGCCTGCCTGGTTTTGCGATTTTCGCGCTGGCCGAGAGCCGAGCCGCGGACGAAGTCCGGCAACCGATCGCCATCCAGTTTTCGCTCGATCGTCCGATCGACGCGAGCGCGGCTCCGTTCGTGCTGGCATCGGCGAGCGGCCTGTTTAGCGCCGAAGGCCTCGCGGTCACGACCAACATCGCCAGCGGATCCATGGACGCGATTGCGCGTGTCGCCGCCGGCACCAGCGATTTTGCGCTGGCCGACATCAACGCGCTGATCCGCTATCGCGACAAGCCGGGCACGCCCCCGGTCAAGGCGGTGTTCGTGCTGTTCAACAAATCGCCCTATGCCATCATTGCCCGCAAGAGCCGGGGCATCCATGCGCTCTCCGACCTCGAGGGCAAGACGCTCGGCGTCGCGGAAGGCGACCTTTCGATCCAGCTCTGGCCGGCACTGGCGCGGCAGAATGGAATCAAGCTCGCAACCGTGAAGCAGAACAAGATCAGCGCGGCCGTGCGCGAGCCTATCTTGTCGGCGGGTCAGGTCGATGCCGTGACCGGGTTTTCCTATTTGTCGGCTGTCAATTTGCGGGATCGGGGTATCCCGGCCGACGACCTAGCCGTGCTTCGATACGCCGATTATGGCTGCGAGGCCTACGGATTCGCTGTCATCGTCAATCCGGCGCTCGAGGCCGCGAAGCCCGAAGCGGTGAAGGGCTTCCTGCGCGCGGTAATCGCGGGCACGCATCTGACCATCAAGGACCCCGAGCACGCCGTGGACGAAGTCGTCAGCCGCATGGACGGCGGCTTGCGCGATCTCGAACTGGAGCGCTTGCGCACCGTGCTTCACGACAACATTCTCACCAGCGAGGTGAAGCACAATGGTATCGGCGGAATCGATCCGGCCCGCCTCGAACGCTCGATCGATCAGATCGCAGAGGATTTCAAATTCCGGAAACGGCCGTCCGCGGCGGATATTTTCGACGATACCTTTCTGCCTCCCCTGGATGGCCGCCTGATCAATTGAGCAAAAGATCAGCTTGCGCTGGTTCTCATCGACGATCCCTGATTAGAATGCGCCCCCGGGGCGATCGATCGCCCGCCGACCGCTTCCGAGTCCTCCGCATGTCCCTGCTTCGCCTCTATACCCGCGTCCTTCAGTTACTCGGCAAGGAGGCGCGGCTGGGCTGGATACTCGCCGCCGCCAATCTGTTGCTGGCGGGCGCGCAATTCGCCGAACCGGTGCTGTTCGGCCGCATCGTCGATGTTCTCTCCGGCAAGCCCTCCACCGGCCCGCTGGCGTCCTCGTCGGCATGGCCGCTGCTGGCGGCCTGGGCGGCGTTCGGCCTGTTCACCATCGGTTGCAGCGCGGCGGTCGCCCTGCACGCCGATCGGCTGGCCCACCGCCAGCGCCAGGCGGTGCTCACGAACTATTTCGAACACATCATGCAATTGCCGCTGACGTTCCACACCGGCACCCATTCCGGCCGGCTGATGAAGGTGATGTTGAACGGCACCAACTCGCTGTGGCGGCTTTGGCTCGCATTTTTCCGCGAGCATTTCGCCGCCATCATGTCGCTGCTGGTGCTGCTGCCTTTGGCATTTTACATCAACTGGCGCCTGGCGATCCTGCTGTTCGTTCTGTGCGTGGTATTCACGGTGCTGACCACGCTGGTGGTGCGCAAGACCTACGGCATGCAAAGCGAGGTCGAAGCGCATTACAGCGACCTCTCGGCGCGCGCCTCCGACGCGCTCGGCAATGTCGCGCTGGTGCAGAGCTTCGTGCGTATCGATGCCGAGGTGCAGGGCTTGCGCTTCGTCGCCGACAAGCTCTTGGCGGTGCAGATGCCGGTGCTGTCATGGTGGGCGCTGGTCACCGTCATCACCAGGGCGTCGACCACCATCACCGTGCTCGCGATCTTTGCCGTCGGCATCGCGCTGCACGAACAGGGTCTCACGTCAGTCGGCGAGATCGTGATGTTCGTCAGTTTCGCGACCATGCTGATCCAGAAGCTCGAACAGGTGGTCAGCTTCATAAATAGCGTGTTCATGGAAGCGCCGCGGCTGCAGGAATTCTTCCATGTGCTCGATGCCGTGCCCGCGGTCCGCGACCGGCCGGACGCCATCGACACCGGGCGGCTCTCGGGCCTGGTCGAATTCAGCGACGTGTCGTTTTCCTATGACGGCAAGCGGCCCGCGGTCGAAGACCTGTCCTTCACCGCGCTGCCCGGCCAGACCATTGCGCTGGTCGGCCCGACCGGCGCCGGCAAATCGACCGCGATTGCACTGCTGCACCGCGCGTTCGATCCGCAGTCGGGCTTCATCAAGATCGACGGCATGGATGTCCGCGGCCTGACGCTGACGGCGCTGCGGCGGAATATCGGCGTCGTGTTCCAGGAAGCGCTGCTGTTCAATCGTTCGATCGCGGACAATTTGCGGGTCGGAAAGCCTGACGCCACCGAAGCGGAAATGCGAGCGGCCGCTATGCGCGCACAGGCGCTGGAGTTTATCGAGCGCAGCGAAAATGGTTTTGAGACCAACGCCGGCGAGCGTGGCCGCATGTTGTCGGGCGGCGAGCGGCAGCGGCTGTCGATCGCCCGCGCGCTATTGAAGGATCCGCCGATCCTGATCCTCGATGAGGCGACCAGCGCGCTCGATGCGGTCACCGAAGCCAAGGTCAACGCAGCCCTCGACGAGGTGATGAAGGGACGCACCACCTTCGTGATCGCGCACAGGCTCTCCACCATTCGCCATGCCACCCGCATCCTGATGTTCGACGGCGGCCGCGTCATCGAAAGTGGAACTTTCGACGAACTGGTGGCGCGCGGCGGCCGTTTTGCGGAACTCGCGAGAGCCCAGTTCATGGTTCAGGAACATTCGCGGGCAAGCCTTCATGCGAAGGAACCAGGCAGCAGCGCTGCAAAGCTTTGAAGAACGCCGAAATTCGGCCTATTTCGTCCACGAATTAGTCGCAGAGCCTCTGTTCTGGACCGGCAAGCCGGTATAAATTCGCATTCGCCGCAAACGGCGCCGGACACGCTTGAACCCGAACCCAGATGCCCGGACCTCCTCTTCAAGGGCGGGTCTCAAAGAACCGGAATCGGATAGTGCACCTTTCTCGCTCGCCGCTCGGCAAGTCATCATTGTGCTGGATCGCTGTCGTCGCAGCGCTGGCTCTGCTTGCGCCACGCGCGGCGCAGGCCGAGGCGCTGCTGGTCGTCGAGGCCGATACCGGAAAGGTCCTGCAGGCCGACAACGCCACCTATCCCTGGTATCCCGCATCCGTGACCAAGCTGATGACGGCCTATGTCACGCTCAAGGCCGTCAAGGATGGCCGCCTCTCGCTCGATACGCTGCTAACGGTATCGCCGGTCGCGGCCTCGCAATCGCCCTCCAAGATGGGGTTCCGGCCGGGCATCCAGGTCACGATCGACAATGCGCTCAAGATGATGCTGGTGAAATCGGCCAACGACATGGCCGTGGTGCTCGCCGAGGGCGTCGGAGGTTCGGTCGACGGTTTCTCGGCACAGATGAATCAGACCGCACAACGCCTCGGCATGACGCAAACGAGCTATGTCAATCCGAACGGCCTGCCCGCCGACGGTCAGATCACCTCGGCGCGCGATCTCGCGATCCTTGCCCGCGCCATCATTCGCGACCTGCCGGAATACGAATATTTCGTCCACATTCCCTCGATCCGCTACGGCCGCAGGGTCACGCAGAATTTCAACAAATTGATCGGGCGCTACCCCGGCGCCGACGGCTTCAAGACCGGCTTCATCTGTGCGTCCGGCTATAATCTGGTGGCGTCAGCCACGCGGAACGGCAAACGGCTGATCGCGGTGGTGCTCGGCTCTTCGTCCGGCCACATGCGCGCGGTGCGGGCCGCCCAGCTGCTCGAGCGCGGCTTTGCCAGCAATCAGCTGGCGTGGTTGCGTCCCTCGCTCGGCACCGTCGAGAATCTGGTGCCGATCGACGCCTCGCCGCCGAACCTGCGCGATGAGATGTGCGGCGGCAAACGCAAGCGCCCGGCGAGCGACGAGGACGAGGACACCATCGCCAGCAACGGCGGCGGCGCCAGCGCCAGCGAAAGCGCTGCCACCTTTTTCACCGCCGGGCTGCAGCCGCCGATGGCAAAGCCGTCGGAACTGCTGGCGGCGGCGCCCGCGCCCTCGGAACCAATCCCGGTCTATACCGGTCCGACCAAGACCGGCGCGGCACTGATTGCCGCCGTGGCCGCCGACACCGAACAGCAGACGACGCGGCACAAGGGGAAGAAATCGCGGGTTGCCGCCAAGAAACCTGACACGGCGACCGAACCGAAAACCGCCGCCAAACCGGCCGGCCCGAAACACGCCAACGCCAAGCCGGACGGCGCCGCAAAACCCGCGGCCGCCGCCGATAAACCCGCGGCCAAACCGGCAAAGCCGAAGGATGCGGCCAAACCCGCCAAACCTGCGCCCAAGAGCACCGAGGCCAAGCCGGCGGCGTCGCGCAGTTAGGGCGGCGTCCAGCCGGTCAGGGCCGGCTCCTTCCGTTAACGATGCGTCGATAACGCGCAGCCGCTTGCCACGAGCCGCCGCATTGCTCAATACTGCCCAAAACCAATACGGCCCAAGCAAGGCATCCCGTCCCTGCCGACGGGGAAGCGAACCAGAGGGGAAACAGCATGGAGCGGATCTGGCTCAAGCAATATCCGGCCGGCGTGCCCGCCGATATCGATGTAACTCAGTACGAATCTCTCGTCGAGCTGCTGGAAGAAAGCTTTGCGAAATTCAGCGATCGCAAGGCCTTCATCTGCATGGACAAGTCGATCAGCTATCGCGATCTCGACGGGATGTCGCTGGCGCTCGCCGCCTATTTGCAGAGCAAGGGCCTGCAAAAGGGCGCACGCGTCGCGCTGATGATGCCGAACGTGCTGCAGTACCCGATATCGACCGCCGCGGTGCTGCGCGCCGGCTATGCGGTGGTGAACGTCAATCCGCTTTACACCCCGCGCGAGCTCGAACACCAGCTCAAGGATTCCGGCGCCGAGGCGATTGTCGTTCTCGAAAACTTCGCGACCACGGTGCAGCAGGTATTGGCAAGGACCGCGGTCAAGCATGTCATCATCGGCAGCATGGGCGACCTGCTTGGCTTGAAGGGCATGATCGTCAATCTGGTGGTGCGCCGCGTCAAGAAAATGGTGCCGGCCTATTCAATTCCGGGCGCGGTGACCTTCAACGATGCGCTCGCGGCCGGCCGCCGCATGACGCTGATCCAGCCGACGATCTCGCGCGACGATGTCGCCTTCCTGCAATACACCGGCGGCACCACCGGCGTCTCCAAGGGCGCGACGCTGCTTCATCGCAACATCCTGGCCAATGTGCTGCAGAACGATGCCTGGCTGCAGCCCGCGCTGAAAAAGCCCCCGCATGTCGACGAGTTGTTCATCGTCTGCGCGCTGCCGCTCTATCACATCTTCGCGCTGACAGCGTGCTTCCTGCTGGGGATGCGGGCCGGCGGTGTCAACCTTCTGATTCCCAATCCGCGCGACATGGCAGGCTTCGTCAAGGAATTGATGAAATACCAGGTCAACAGTTTCCCCGCCGTCAATACGCTTTACAACGGGCTGTTGAACACGCCCGGTTTCGACAAGCTCGACTTCTCCAAACTTAAGACGTCGTTCGGCGGCGGCATGGCGACGCAGAAGGTGGTTGCCGAGAAATGGCTGAAGACGACCGGCTGCGCGCTGTCCGAGGGCTACGGGCTGTCGGAAACGTCGCCGACGCTGACCTGCAATCCCGCCGATACCGACAGGTTCTCCGGCTCGATCGGCATTCCCGTTCCCTCCACCTATCTGTCAATCCGCGACGACGACGGCAACGAGGTGCCGCTCGGCCAGCCCGGTGAGATCTGCGCCAAGGGGCCGCAGGTGATGGCGGGCTACTGGAACCGGCCCGACGAGACCGCCAATGTGATGACCGCGGACGGCTATTTCCGCACCGGCGACATCGGCGTGATGACGCCGGACGGCTACACCAAGATCGTCGATCGCAAGAAGGATATGATCCTGGTGTCGGGCTTCAACGTCTATCCGAACGAGATCGAGGAAGTGATCGCGAGCCATCCCGGCGTGCTGGAATGCGCTGTGATCGGCGTCGTGGACGCGCGCTCGGGTGAGGCCGTCAAGGCATTTGTCGTGAAGAAGGACCCGAACGTCACCGCCGAGGACATCATCAAGTTCTGCGGCACGCAACTGACCAACTACAAGGTTCCGAAGCAGATCGAATTCCGGACCAGCCTGCCGAAGACCAATGTCGGAAAAATCCTGCGCCGCGAATTGCGCGACGAAAAGAAGGCCGCGGCCTGAACCAGGCATGACGCGGGCGTCTGTTCATGGCTGACGCGCGCGAGGTCACGCCGGCCGATATCCTCGCGTTCTGGCGCGCGGCCGGCCGCGAGCGCTGGTACACGCGCGACGAGGTGTTCGACGCCGAGGTGCGCCGCCGCTTCCATGAGCTGTGGCGCAAGGCGGTCGCCGGCGAGCTTTCAGCCTGGGAGACGACCGATGACGGCGCGCTGGCGCTGACCATCGTGCTCGATCAGTTTCCGCGCAACATGTTTCGCGACGACGCCAGGACCTATGCGAGCGATCGGCTGGCCCGCGAGGTCGCAAGCCGCGCCATCGCACGCGGCGCGGACCTGCGCGTGGACGCGGCCCTGCTGGAATTCATGTATATGCCCTTCATGCATTCGGAGGAGCTGGCCGATCAGCTGCGCTGCGTCGAGCTGTTCCGCAAGGCCGGCAATACCGACAACCTCGGATATGCCGAGGATCATGCCGACATCGTCCGCCGGTTCGGCCGCTTCCCGCACCGCAATCGCCTGCTCGGACGAACCACGACGGCGGACGAACAGGCCTTCCTCGACAGCGGCGGGTTTTCGGGGTGATGACAGAACAGTGAACGGAGAAGGCCATTGCCGTTTCCGTGGCGCCTAATATTGTGCCCGCCGCCGGCCCGGTTTAAGACACTTCCGCACATTGCAAGGAGAATTGAAGATGACCATCAAAGTTGGCGACAAGCTGCCCGAGGCCAAGTTTCGCGTGATGACGGCGGAAGGTCCGCAGGTCAAGACCACCGACGATATCTTCAAAGGCAAGAAGGTCGCGCTGTTCGCGGTCCCCGGCGCCTACACCGGCACCTGCCACAAGATGCATCTGCCGAGCATTTTCCTGAACGCCTATGCCATCAAGGACAAGGGCGTGAACACCATCGCGATCGTCTCCGTCAATGACGCCTTCGTCATGAACGCGTGGAAGCGCGACACCGACCAGCGCGACGAGGCCACCTTCCTGGCCGACGGCAACGCCGAATTCACCAAGGCGATCGGCATGGAGCTCGACGCCTCCGGCAACGGCCTCGGCATCCGCTCCAAGCGCTACTCGATGCTGGTGGAGGACGGCGTGGTGAAGAAGCTCAATCTCGAGCCGGCGCCGGGCAAGGTCGAAGTTTCCGGCGGCGATACGCTGCTGGGACAGCTGTAAGTTACACCGTCATTGCGAGCCAGCGGGTTGGTGCGGAGCGCCGCCCGACGACAGGCTGCGCGAAGCAATCCATGGCGCAGCAATGCGAGAGATGGATTGCTTCGTCGCTTCGCTCCTCGCAATGACGACCGTTGGTAGCGTTGTAGGATGGGTTGAGCGAAGCGATACCCATCTCCTTCGCAAACGGCGGGTTTCGCGTTGCTCAACCCACCCTACGGATCCTCCAGCTACGTCCTCAGCCGCGCCATGGCGACGCCTTCGCGGGCCAGTTGATCGGCGCGCTCGTTCTCGTCGTGGCCGGCGTGGCCCTTGACCCAGTGCCAGCGCACCTGATGCTGATGCAACGCGGCATCGAGCCGCTGCCACAGATCGACGTTCTTGACCGGCTTCTTGTCGGCGGTGCGCCAGCCGTTCCTCTTCCAGCCATGGATCCAGCCGGTGATGCCCTGACGCACATACTGGCTGTCGGTGTAGAGATCGACCGTGCAGGGTTTCTTCAGCGCTTCCAGCGCGGAGATCGCCGCCATCAGCTCCATGCGGTTGTTGGTGGTGTGCGCCTCGCCGCCCTTCAATTCCTTTTCGACATCGCCGAATTTAAGGATCGCGCCCCAACCGCCGGGCCCGGGATTGCCCGAGCAGGCGCCGTCGGTGTGAATGATGACCGGCTTATCCGGACTCTTGCCTGAACTCACGCCACCAGCCCCGAGGCCGCGACACCATAGTCGCGCATGCTGTTGACGCCCTGCTGGAAGCGCAGCTTGCGGGCATATTCCAGCGGGTCTTTCGGCCGCACCAGCGCGCCCGGCGGGACGTTGAGAAAATCGACCAGACGCGTCAGCAGGAAGCGCAACGCCGCGCCGCGCGCCAAAAGCGGCAGCGCGTCCTGCTCGGCGTCGGACAGTTTGCGCTCGCGGCCATAGGCGCCGAGAAACGCCCGCGCCTTGGTGACGTTGAACGAACAATCGCTCTCGAAACACCAGGCATTGAGGCAGATCGCCACATCGTAGGCGAGGATGTCGTTGCAGGCGAAGGTGAAATCGATGATGCCGGAGACCCGCTCGCCGAGGAAGAAAACATTGTCCGGAAACAGATCGGCGTGAATCACGCCTGACGGCAGGTTTTTCGGCCAGATATTGCTTTCCAGATGATCGAGCTCGGCGCCGATAAACGCGCGCAAGCCGTGCTGCACCTCGTCGGCGCGCGACGCAGCCTGATCGAACAAAGGACGCCAGCCCGACACCGACAGCGCGTTGGCGCGCACCATCGGAAAATCGCGACCCGCGAGATGCATCTTCGCCAGCGCCTGACCAACGCCGGCGCAATGCGCGGCATTGGGCTTGCGCGGCCAGATGCCTTCGAGAAAATTGATGATCGCCGCCGGCCGTCCGGCCAGCGTGCTCAGGGCTTCGCCGTTCTTGTTCTTCACCGGCTGCGGACAGATGATGCCGTGGCCGGCGAGATGCGTCATCAGGCTCAGGAAGAACGGCAGGTCGCCTTTGGCGACCCGCTTCTCATACAGCGTCAGGATGAAATAGCCGGCCGTGGTGTGCAGCAGGAAGTTGGAATTTTCCACGCCCTCGGCGATGCCCTTGTAGGACAGCAAATCGCCGATGTCGTAATGGCCAAGGAATTCCGCAAGCTCGTCGGCGGCGACGTCGGTGTAAACCGCCATCGCGACTACTCGGCTGCGTCGGGCCGTAGCGAGCGCGGCAGCGGGAAGAACTCGTTCTCCTCCGCGGCCGAGACCGTCTCCACATGCAGTTGGTAACGCTCGGCGAACGCGCCCATGATCTCTTCCACGATCACTTCCGGCGCCGAGGCGCCCGCGGTGATGCCGAGGCTCTTGATGCCGTCAAACCGCGACCAGTCGAGATCGCTGGCGCGCTGCGCCAGCACCGCGATCGGGCAGCCCTCGCGCTCGGCGACTTCGCGCAGACGCTGCGAATTCGACGAGTTCGGCGCGCCGACTACGATCAGGGCGTCGACGACCGGCGCCACCTTCTTCACCGCGAGCTGGCGGTTGGTGGTGGCGTAGCAGATGTCTTCCTTGTGCGGACCCGAGATGTTGGGAAACCGGTCCTTCAGCATTTTGACGATTTCGGCGGTGTCGTCGATCGACAGCGTCGTCTGCGTCACAAACGCCAGGTTGTTCGGATCCTTCGGCGTGAAGGTCGCGGCATCGTGCGCGGTCTCGATCAGCGTGACCGCGCCCTGGGGCAGTTGCCCGAGCGTGCCCACCACCTCCGGATGATGGGAATGCCCGATCAGCAGGATTTCGCGGCCGCGCTTGAAATGGATCGCCGCCTCCCGGTGCACCTTGGTCACCAGAGGGCAGGTGGCGTCGAGCGAAAAGAAATTACGGGCCCGGGCGTCCGCCGGCACCGATTTGGGAACCCCGTGGGCCGAAAACACCACCGGTGCGTTGGTATTGTCAGGGATTTCCGCCAGTTCCTCGACGAAAATCGCGCCCTTGGTCTTCAGGCTGTCCACCACATAGCGGTTGTGGACGATCTCGTGGCGGACATAGACCGGGGCGCCATAGATGGTTAACGCCCGCTCGACGGTATCGATCGCCCGCACCACGCCGGCGCAGAAGCCTCGGGGCGAGCAAAGCACGATTTTCAGGGGTGGTTTGGCTGGCATGCGGCGATCTCGGACCGAATCACCCCTCACCGGCTCGGAGGGAACGGTCAATTCAGATAAGGACTTGGGACGGCTTTCGGGCGCTGTCAAGGCCAGTCAGCAAACCATTGCGCGGTTAGCCCCAGGGGGCTTATATAGGGCGTAATTCCCGTCATCACCGATGACCACGGCTTCGCCTCCAAAAGGTGGGCGAAGCACAAAGGAGATTTGCCATGAGCAATGCACCGCTGATGCCAAAAGCGACTGCCGTGTGGCTGGTTGACAATACCGCGCTGACCTTCGACCAGGTGGCCGATTTCACCAAAATGCACCCGCTGGAAGTCCGCGCCATCGCCGACGGCGACGCCGCCCAGGGCATCAAGGGCATGGACCCGATTTCGACCGGCCAGCTCACCCGCGACGAGATCGAAAAGGGCGAAAAGGACCCGGATTACCGCCTCAAGCTCGGCGAGAGCAAGGTGACGCTGCCGCCCCAGGCCAAGAAGAAGGGTCCGCGCTACACGCCGGTGTCGCGCCGCCACGAGCGGCCGAGCGCGATCCTGTGGCTGGTGCGCAATCACCCGGAATTGAAGGACGCCCAGATCATGCGTCTGGTCGGCACCACCAAGACCACCATCGCCAGTGTGCGCGACCGCACACATTGGAACGCCTCGACCCTGACCCCGATGGACCCGGTGACCCTCGGCCTGTGCTCGCAGATCGAACTCGATTTCGAGGTGCAGCGCGCCGCCAAGGAGAAGCCGATCGACACCGCCTATGGCGGCGCCACTTTGCTGCCGGCCTCCGAGACCACCAAGAAGGAGCCGGAATTCGAGCCGAGCGAAAAACAGCGCGACGACCTCAATGTCGATGCCGTGTTCGCCAAGCTGAAGACCATTGGCGGCAAGAAACAGGACGACGAGTAAGGGCGGCGTCCAATTAGCGGACTGCGCACGCTCTGCAACGGTCGTCATATCCCGCGCATGCGTTGTATCCAGTACGCTGCGGCTTCTCGATTCCATTATTGACGCCTCGGAATACTGGATCGCCCGCCTCGCCTTCGCGGACGATGACGATTGGGGGTATGGCGCGTTCGTACTTCGTGCGCTGCGACAGATCCGGCTTTCAAAGGGTCACGACGCTTTTGAAACCGTCATTGCGAGCCAACGGGTCGCGCGAATGCGCGCCCGATGACAGGCTCCGCGAAGCAATCCATCTCGCGGTATGAAGAAAGAGTGGATTGCTTCGTCGCGTTGCTCCTCGCAATGACGTTTATGTAGTTTCGCGCACGTCTTCGTCCTCGCGACGCACTGCGCCCGAGGTGTTGCTTTAATCTCCCGCCCAGAGAGGGCGTGGGAAATGCCGGGTGCCCGCTGCACCCGCGGCCTCGTGTGCACTTGTATTGGTAGAACGCACACGAGTAACAACGAGTACACCGGAATCGCCCGGCATTCCCGCACGCAATGGTTTTAACGGTTTCCTTCGTGCTCTCCTCGGTGACCGGGCTCTTTTGCCACCGTCGTTTGCGAACTTGCGTTGTGTCCGAACCCGGTAGGACCGACACAACATCCGCGAACTTGACGCCAGCGTCGGGGCGTCAGGACCACACGACTTCGCCGTACGCTGCAATCGTCTCTCGTCCGCGTGCTGTTGATCGCTCATGGATTCAAAAGAACCCACCCTGCGATCCCATCTCACGCAAAACGCTGCCGCGTCCACCGCATCCCTCCCCGCGTCCGTGACGATCGCGATACGCCCCTATGGTGGGGTGGGATGCAAAAAGTTCTAGAGATGATTTGGGTCAGTTGAAAACAGAAATATTTTTGCAACGAGGGATGGACACGCATGTCGACAAGACGCCCGACGGGCAAATCACCTGACGCGCAAAAAGCCCGCTTTCATGTGATGACCGTCGAACGTCGTCGCGAACTCGTCCGCACCTCACGCCTTCTTCAAAAATTCCGTACGTAGCACCAGGCCCTTGACCTTGTCGGTGCGGCCTTCGATCTCGTCTTCATTGTCGGTGAGGTGAATATTCCTGATCACGGTGCCGCGCTTGAGCACGGTGGACGAGCCCTTCAGCTTCAGGTCTTTTATCAGCGTGACGCTGTCGCCCTCGGCGAGCAGCGCGCCGTTTGAATCCCTGACCTTGATGTCCATGCGGTACGTTCCTGTGAAAAAAATGGCGCGCCGTTTTCCTTCCCTCTCCCCTTGTGGGAGAGGGTGGCTCGCATCGCCAGATGCGAGACGGGTGAGGGGTCCCGGTCTATCGATAGAAAGAGATCCCCTCATCCGGCGCGGACTTCGTATAGCCGATGCGAAGCATCGGCGTCCCATTAAAGAACGGCGGCCGGAGGCCACCTACGGCCACCTTCTCCACAAGGAGAGAGGGAAGAAAGATTGCGGTCGCTCGCTCTACCCCAACTCGATTTCGTCGGTGACCTCATACGAGAGGCTGACGCCGCCGATGGTAAGAACCATCTTGGCCGGCAACTTTTCATTGCCTTTCAGACGCCCCGCCTCCACGGCGTCGCGCACAGCCTTTTCGATTTCGCGCTGCGAGGTGATACCGACCTTCTTGAGGAATTTGCGCAAGCTGGCGTTGAAGACGTCTTCGTTCATGATGGCCTCCTGATGTCACGGCCGACCGGGATTGTTCAGCATGTATTCGCCGAGATTACGTTGCGCGCGGTCGGCCTTCGCATTGTAGTTGTTGCGTTGAACGTCGCGATCCTTGCGGCAGGCGACATATTCCGGCGAACCCACAGCTACATTGTTGGCGCGGCAGAACGCGTCATCGTCGCCGCTGGTGTCGGCCATGGTCGGCTGTCCCCGCTCGAGGCAGCCGGCCAGCAGCGGCGCAATGAGCAGGAGCGCGAGATAGGGCCGCGTGGAGTTACGTCGCATGCGCTGATTCCATCGTTGTTCCGGGAGCCGTCATTGCCGGGCAAAAGCGCGAAACGCGTCTTCGCGCTAGATGACCCGGCAATCCATCGAAAACAAGGCAAGTGTTTCATAAGGTGATGGATGCCCGGGTCAAGCCCGGGCATGACGACAGGGGTGCAGCATTTACGCTGCTGGTCTCCAGCGCACACATTGGAACTCACACCCTGCCCTTCAGCGCGTCGCCGATCTCGTCCAGCACCTTGGGATCCTCGATGGTCGCAGGCATCGACCATTGGTCGCCGTCGGCGATCTTCTTGATGGTGCCGCGCAGGATCTTGCCGGAACGCGTTTTCGGCAGCCGGCCCACGGTGATCGCGAGCTTGAATGCCGCCACCGGGCCGAGCTTTTCGCGCACCAAGGCCACGATCTCCTTTTCGATCTCGGCGGGCTTGCGGGTGACGCCGGCCTTCAGCACCAGGAACCCGCAGGGCACCTCGCCCTTGATAGCATCCTTGACGCCAAGCACCGCGCATTCGGCGACGTCGGGATGCGCGGCCAGAATCTCTTCCATGCCTCCGGTGGAGAGCCGGTGGCCGGCGACGTTGATGATGTCGTCGGTGCGGCCCATCACAAAGACGTAGCCGTCCTCGTCCTTGTAGCCGGCATCGGAGGTTTTGTAATAGCCGGGGAATTCGCTGAAATAGGATTCCCTGCAGCGCTCGTCCTGCTCCCATAGCGTCGGCAGGCAGCCCGGCGGCAACGGCAGCTTGATCACGATCGAGCCCATGGTGCCCGCCGGCACCGGCCTGGCGGCTTCGTCGACCACGTCGACCTGATAGCCCGGCATCGGCACCGTCGGCGAGCCGTGTTTCACCGGCAGCATGCCGAGCCCCACCGGATTGCCGGCGATGCACCAGCCGGTTTCGGTCTGCCACCAATGGTCGATCACCGGCACCTTCAGTTGCTGCTCGGCCCATTCCACCGTCGGCGGATCGGCGCGCTCGCCGGCGAGAAACAGCGTGCGGAAATTTGACAGATCATATTGACGGATGAATGTGCCGTCGGGGTCTTCCTTGCGGATGGCGCGAAACGCCGTCGGCGCGGTGAACAGCGCCACCGCCTTGTGCTCCGATATCACCCGCCAGAACGCGCCGGCATCCGGCGTGCCGATCGGCTTGCCCTCATACATGATCGAGGTCGCGCCATGAAGCAGCGGTCCGTAGATGATGTAGCTGTGGCCGACCACCCAGCCGATGTCGGAACCGCACCACCAGACCTCGCCCGGCCTGATGCCGTAGAGATTGAACATCGACCATTTCAGCGCCACCAGGTGCCCGCCATTGTCGCGCACCACGCCTTTGGGTTTGCCCGTGGTGCCCGAGGTGTAGAGGATATAGAGCGGATCGGTCGCAAGCACCGGCACGCACGCCGCCGCCTTGCCGGCGATGAATGCGGCGTGGCGCAGTGCGGCCCAGTCGTGATCGCGGCCTGCGACGAGGTCGCAGGATTGCTGCGGCCGCTGCAGGATGATGCAGGCCTGCGGCTTGGCGCTGGCGAGCTGGATCGCCTCGTCGAGCAGCGGCTTGTACTGCACGATGCGGCCGGGCTCGAGCCCGCAGCTTGCCGAGAAGATCAGTTTCGGTTTGGCATCCTCGATCCGGGTGGCGAGTTCTTTCGCCGCGAAGCCGCCGAACACCACCGAGTGCACCGCGCCGATCCGCGCGCAGGCCAGCATCGCGATCATGGCTTCCGGCACCATCGGCATATAGAGGATGACGCGATCGCCCTTGGCGACGCCGAAATCCTGCATGACCGCCGCGAGTCGCTGCACCTCCTCGAGCAATTGCGAATAGGTATAGGTCGAGACCGTGCCCGCCAGCGGCGAATCGTGGATCAGCGCCAACTGGTCGGCGCGCCCATGCGCGACGTGACGATCGAGCGCGTTGTAGCAGGTGTTGACCACGGCGCCGGCGAACCATCGCCCGTAGAGCCCCATCGATGGATCGAAGATCTTTTTCGCCGGCTCGATCCAGTCGATCTCACGCGCCGCGTCGCCCCAAAAGCCCTCGGGATCCCGGAGCGAGCGGACATGCGCCTCATGATACCGGTTGTTGGGCTGAATGTTCATGGCGTTTCTCCCGGGCGACCCACCTGTTCGTCATGCCCGGCCTTGTGCCGGGCATCCACGTCCTTGCGCTGGTCGACAAGGCAAGACGTGGATGGCCGGGACAAGCCCGGCCATGACCAGGATCAATTTCAGGCAATTTTCTTGAGGCCCATTGTCACCCGTAGACGCATCATTTCAAGCCGAAAACGCCGCGACACGAGCAGCCGTCTCACCTCTCCCAGAGGGAGAGCATAGGCGGCCTTTGGCCGCCGTCCCTAGGACGCCAATGCTTTGCATTGGCTACCGCGTAGCGCCGGGTGAGGGGATGCGCCCTAACGATAGACCGTACCCCCTCACCCCAACCCTCTCCCATCGAAGTCGGATATATCCGACTTCGACAATCGAAGACCTAACTCGGGTAAACCCAAGTTAGGTGGAGAGGGAGCGCACCGTCATCGCCTCATCACTAGTTGGATTCAATCGCCAGCAGACGATCGAGCCGCTCCTTCATGGCCTTGCGCAGATCGTAATCCGGCCGGCCGAAGGAGGCGTTGCGGCGGGCGATGAATTCGTCATGCTCGCGCTGCAGGGCACGGCCGGCGCGCGGGCTGTCGCTGGTCGCTTCGCGTACCACCTTGGTATTCACCGCGTTGATCTCGCGGTCGAGATTGGCGAGTTCCGGATTGGCGCAGATCGCCTTCTCCACCGCGCGTTTCGCGGTGGCGCAATTGAAGCTCGGCTTGTTTTGGACCGCCATCAGCGCACCCAGCCGCTCCAGCTCCTGCGCCAGCGATTTGTAATTGCCCTTCGCGGTCGGATGATCCGGGTTCAGCTTGATCGCGGCGCCAAAATCGGCCAGCGCGTGCGGCCGGTCACCCTTCTTGCGCCAGAGTTCGCCGCGGGCGTTGAAGATATCCGATAGCGTCGGATCGAGCCGCAGCGTCGTGTCGTAATCGGCGATGGCGCGGTCGATCTGATCCTTGCGCTCATAGGCGCCGGCGCGCGCGATCAGCGCCTTGATGCGATCCGCCTTCAAGGTCTTGTCGTTATCGATCAGCGCACCGCAGACGGCGACGATCCTGTCGGAATCATTGACCGCCACTGCCGCGACGCAGGGCGCGGGATCGATCTGGGGATCGTTGACCGGTTCGGCGCCGGTCGCACGCCCGCTATGCGGCAATGCTCCGCATAGGACAATGGCGATCGTTGCCATCGGCGCCCACCTGGACACAGCGGCCGGAAACAAAAATGTTCGCAAACGCAACGGCACTTCCCTGCTCACCACCGCGAGGCGCTCAGCGCCTCGTCACCAACCGTTGCAACATCGGTCCAATTAGATCGGATTTCGCGGCGGTCGCAAGTCCTCTGGCGAAATCCACGAGCCCCCGTGGGCCGGAGCGAGGCAGGCCTGCGTAACGTCAATTTCATTCAGCATATCGTTCGATTTATATCACTGGATTCATCATGATCCGATAGCCAATCTGGCGCGTGACCGAACCGCTGCGAGCCAGCGGTTCGCAACCGCTCATTTTGGATGGAGACCGACATGTCATCGTCACATCAGACCGCGCCTTCCGTCACCTCTGCGGCAAGCCGCGAGGCCTTCGTCGAACAGCAATTCCATGCCGGCAGGGATCGCGACATCGCGACCGCTGGGGATCGCGACATCGCGACCGCTGGGGATCGCGACGCCGCGACCGCGGGCGCGACCCCGGCGGATGCGGCGGCCGTGGTCGGGTTCTGGCGGCAGGCCGGCCCTTCGATGTGGTTCGCCAAGGATGATGGATTCGATCGCCGCTTTCGCGAGGCGTTTCTCGGCGCGCATCAGGCCGCGACGCGCGGCGATCTCGACAATTGGCAGGCGACATCCGACGGCGCGCTGGCGCTGCTGCTGCTACTGGATCAATTCCCGCGCAATGCGTTTCGCGGCACGCCGCTGATGTATGCGAGCGACGCAACGGCGCGCCGGATCGCCGCAGCCGCGATTGCCGCCGGCCACGACCGGCTTGTAGCGCCCGATCTGCGCAAATTCTTTTATCTTCCCTTTGCCCATTCCGAAGACATTGCGGACCAGGAACGGTCGGCGGCCCTGTGCAACCCGTTGGGTCCGCCGGATTCCGTGAATGCTGAACGCCATCGCGACATCGTGCGGCGCTTCGGGCGCTTTCCCCATCGCAACACAATTCTCGGCCGCATTATGACGCCGGACGAACAGAATTTTCTGGATCAGGGCGGCTATGCCGGATAGGACACGATCCCGCGAAAGCTGAAACAATTTCCGAAAGGGTGACGAATCCGATTTAAGCGAAACCTCCAGCAGAATTAATTTTGAACCAAATCGCAGTTTGAAAGACTCAACTTCCATGACAAGTTTGATCGACGACAATCGCGTTCGCGTCGTAGCAACGCCGCAAGCGCGATACTTCTATTTCCATATGGCATTGGCGTGCACCGCCGTCGCCTTCCTCGGCTTCGCGCCGACCTACTGGTTGCCGCTGGCGTCGCGATCGTTCTCCGCGACACCGGTGGTTCATTTCCACGGCATGCTGTTTTTTGCCTGGACACTTTATTTTGCCTTCCAGACCTGGCTCGCCGCGTCCGGACGGACCGCCCGGCATCGATCGCTCGGGCTGATCGGCGTGTCGCTGGCGACCGCGATGACGATCTTCGGCTTCCTGGTGTCGGTCAACGTGATGAAGCGCTCGGCGGCGCTCGGACAGACCGACGCGGGCATCGCATTTTCGATTGTCCCGCTCAGCGGCATCCTGTTCTTCGCGGTGGTGTTCACGCTCGCGATCATCGCTACGCGCCGGCCCGAGACCCACAAGCGGCTGATGCTGCTGGCCGGCATCTCGCTGCTCGACGCCGCGGTGGCCCGCTGGTTCCTCACCTTCCTCGCCCCGCCCGGACCGCTCGGGCCACCGCCGGTCGAGGTCACCATCGCTCCGGCCTTCGTCGCCTATCTGCTGCTGGTTGCTGCCATCATCTTCGACTGGCGCAGATTGGGACGTCCGCATCCCGTCTACATCTATGGCGGCGCGGCGCTGATTGCCGTGAAACTCTTGAACTGGCCGATCAGCACCACTGCGGCCTGGCACTGGTTTGCCGGCGGGATATTGGCGCTCGCCCAATAGACGGACGGTTCGTGGTCGTGCGAAAGAGGTGCTAGATTGACGCGCAGAGTTCCGTTTCGATGGAATCGAAACGGAACTCTGGATTCTTGATTGGACGCGTTTTCTCGAAGCGAACCGGCCTCCACTTCGCTTGAAAACGCTCTGGTACGACCACGACAGGGACCCTGGTTTGACGACATTCGAGTGGCTGATCGGCTTGCTGCTTGGCGCGGTGCTGCTCTCGGCGCTGGCCCGGCGGACCAAGGTGCCCTACCCGACCTTTCTCGCCATCGGCGGCATGCTGCTGGCCTTCGTGCCATCGGGTCCGTCGTGGACGCTGGAACCCGATCTGGCGCTGGCGCTGTTCGTGGCACCGGTGTTGCTCGATGCCGCGTTCGACACCTCGCTGCGCGACCTCCGCAACAACTGGCTGCCGGTCTCGACGCTGGTGTTCATCGCGGTCGGCCTCACCACCGCCGCGGTGGCGGTGCTGGTGCATTGGCTGCTGCCCGACATGCCATGGGCGGCCGCGATCGCGCTCGGCGCCATCGTGGCGCCGCCCGATGCCGCCGCGGCCACCGCCATCCTGCGTCAGGTCAACCTGCCGTATCGGATCCTGAAAATCCTCGAAGGCGAAAGCCTGCTCAACGACGCCAGCGCGCTGTTGATCTATCGCGTCGCCGTCGGCGCCGCCGCGGTCGAGCATTTCAAATGGAGCGAGTTCGCGCCGTCGATCGTGCTGGCGCTGGCCGGCAGCCTGATCGCGGGCTTTCTGTTCGCGCGGATTTCGATGCCGCTGACGCGGCGGATCAACGATGCGCCAAGCTCGATCATCGTGCAGTTCGCGGGCACCTTCACGGTCTGGATCGTCGCCGAACATATCGGCCTCTCCGGCATCCTCACCATCGTCGCCTATGCCATCACGCTTGCACGCACGACGCCGGCGCGAACGCCGGCGCGGCTGCGGGTGCCGTCCTATGCGGTATGGGAAACTGCCGTCTTTGTACTCAACGTGCTGGCGTTCATGCTGATCGGCCTGCAACTGCGGCCGATCTGGGAGCGGCTCGACGATCCCGTGCGATTGAAATATTGCCTGGTCGCCGCCGCCGTGCTCGGCGTCGTCATTCTCACGCGCATCGTCTGGGTGGCGTTTTACGGCACCGCGTTGCGGCTGTTGATGGCGCGCGGCATTTTGCGTTCGATACCAGCGCCGACCGTTCAGGGCGCCATCGTGGTTTCCTGGTGCGGCATGCGCGGCATCGTCACGCTGGCGGCGGCGTTCGCGCTGCCGGAAAACTTTCCCTATCGCGATCTGATGTTGCTCACGGCCTTTGCCGTGGTGCTGGGCTCGCTGCTGATCCAGGGCCTCACCCTGCGGCCGCTGATCTCGGCGCTGCGGCTGAGGGACGAGAACCCGGTGGCCAGGGAGGTCGGACGCGCCCGCGCCGTCGCCTATCGCGCCGCACTGGAGGAAATCGACGGCGACCCGTCCGAGGAAGCGGAAATCCTCAGGCTCGAATATCGCGCGCTGCTATTGCGCGCCGAGGGCGATCCCGATGGCGGCGTCGCCACCGGCGAACTGCCGGCCGATCCGCTGCGCCGGCGCGCCATCGGCGCCGCGCGCCAATCGATCCTCCAATTGCGCCAATCCGAAGAAATCGGCGACGACGCGTTTCACCGGCTCGAGGAAGAATTCGACTGGGCGGAATTGAGCGCGCAGGGATAGCTTCCTCGTCGTCCCGGCCAAGCCAACGGGTCCGGCCTTCGGCCGGCCCGATGACAGGCTCCGCGCGAGCCGGGACCCAAACGCCATGTTCTCTCGATTGAAAAAAGCCGGCGGACACCGCTCGCAACTACAAACGCCGCGGCGTATGGGTCCCCGCCTTCGCGGGGACGACGGCCGAGTTGGTTTGGCGACTACCCCACCTTCAGCGTCACCCCGCCATCGACCACCAGTTCGATGCCGGTGACGTATTTCGATTCGTCGGACGCCAGAAACAGCGCTGCGTTGGCGACGTCCCAGGCGTCGCCCATGTGTCCCATCGGCACCTGCGCGTCGCGGGCGCGCCACATCGCCTCGACATCGCCGGCGGCGTAACTCGCCGCCAGCCCGGCGGAGTGCTCGACCATCGGCGTCTTCATCAGGCCCGGCAGGATCGCGTTCACCCTGATGTGCAGCGGCGCATACTGGACCGCGGTGGTGCGCGTCATCTGGTTCATCGCGGCCTTGGTGGTGGCATAGCTGACATAGGAAATGCCGAGATGGCGGATCGAGGCGATCGAGGAGATGTTGATGATCGATCCGCCGCCCTGCCGCGCCATCACCGGAATCACGTGCTTCATCGACAGGAACGCGCTTTTGAGATTGACGTCGAAGACATGATCCCAACTCGCTTCCGTCACCTCGACCACGCTGCCCATCTCGGCGATGCCGACATTGTTGTCGAGCACGTCGATGCGGTCATAGGTTTTCAGGCAGGCCGCGACCATCGCTTCGACATCGGCGGCGCGGGCGACATCGGCGGTGAACGCGGTCGCGGTGCCGCCTTCGGAAGCGATGATATCGACGGTTTCCTGGGCCGCCTTGCCGTTGCGATCGACGCAGAACACCTGCGCGCCCTCGCGCGCAAAGGTCACCGCGGTCGCCTTGCCGTTGCCCCAGCCCGGCCCGATCGAACCGGCCCCCACCACCATCGCCGTCTTGTCCTTGAGCCGTTGCATCGATCTCTCCCGGTTTTACGATTCAGTGATCCTGGCCCGGATCGCAGGCGCTCATCGTTATGGTGTTTACGCCAATCGGATGGCCAAAAATATCCGACAGCGTCCGGCATTTTCCGCTCCTGCAGAGCCGCCATTCGCCGGCGGCGCCGGAATTGCCGAGCACCACTTCCGGCATCGCCGCGCGCGCAGGCCGCCATTGGAACCAGCCGTCGACGAGCCGCGCTTCCGGCGGCGGCTCCATGCCGGCGCCCGATCCCTTGACGCGGGCCTGCACCAGTTCGAGGCCTTTTGGCGTGATGCGCCAGTCTTCCTGCCAGTCGATCTTTTCGATGGAGTGCGTCCACACCAGCGTGAACGCCGCGATCGACAGCGTCTTGACGACGCCGGCGGATGCCAGGCAGAGGCTCAAGCGGTCGCCGCCGCGGCGCGCAGGCGCCATTGCCACAGCACGACCACGGCGGTGATGATGAAGCCGGCGGTGTCGCTGAAGCGGAAATCGCCGAGCAGGCAGAGCGCGCCGATGAAGGCGACCAGCCGCTCCGCCAGCGTCAGCCGCGCGAACAGGAAACCGATCGCGACGACGCCGAACAGGCCGATGGCGACCAGCGCCTTGAACGTCGCAAACGCCACCGCGCCATAGAAGCCGAGTTGCGCCTCCAGCGGATCGCCGGCCTGCAGCATCAGCGCCGGCGAATACACGAAGATGAACGGGATGACGTAACCGGCGAGCGCGATGCGCATCGCTTCCCAGCCGATCTTGTCGGGATTTTCCCTGGCGATCGGGGCGGCCGCCAGCGCCGCCAGCGCCACCGGCGGCGAGAGATCGGCCATGATGCCGTAATAGAACGCGAACATGTGGCTGACGATCAGGGGAACGCCGAGCTTGGCGAGCGCGGGCGCGGCCAAGGCGGCGGTGATGATGTAGGTCGGGATGGTCGGGATGCCGGTGCCGAGCAGGATCGACAGCAGCATGGTCATGATCAGCGCCAGGAACAGGCTCTTGGCGCCGAGGCCGATGATCCAGCTGCCGAAGATGGTGCCGACGCCGGTCTGCGTCATCATGCCGATGATGGTGCCGACGATGGCGCAGGCCATGCCGACGGTCAGCGCCGACTTGGCGCTGTCGGCGAGCGAATCCCGGCATGCCCTCAGCGTCCCAAGGCCGCCGCGGGTGACCGCGGTGATCAGCACCAGCACGGCGACGATGCTGGCGATCGGCACGATCTCGAGGCCGTTGCGCGACACCGCGGCGGCAACGAGCGCGAGCGCCATCCAGAACACATAGCGCAGCACGTTGGAGGGCAGGCCCAGCGCAATGCTGGCGCCGAGGATCAGCGCCACCGTCAGCGCCAGGCCCATGGTGCCGGCATAGAGCGGCGTGAAGCCTTCGAACAGCATGTAGACCAGCGCCGCCAGCGGCAACACCAGATACCAGCGCGCCACCAGCGCCTTCCAGGCGCTCGGGATTTCCGAACGCTTCATGCCGATGAGACCGTGCTTGCCGGCTTCGAGATGCACCATCCAGAACGCGGACGCGAAATAGAGCACTGCAGGGATCACCGCCGCCTTGACGATGACGGAATAATCGACGCCCAGGGTCTCGGCCATGATGAAGGCGACCGCGCCCATCACCGGCGGCATGATCTGTCCGCCCATCGACGCGGTGGCCTCGACGCCGGCAGCAAAGGCGCGGCGATAGCCGAACTTGATCATCAGGGGAATCGTGAACTGTCCGACGGTGACGACGTTGGCGACGCCGGAGCCGGAGATGGTGCCCATCATGCCCGACGCGAACACCGCGACCTTGGCCGGGCCGCCGCGGGTGCCGCCGAACAGGCCCAGCGAAACATCGGTGAACAACTGGATCATCCCGGCGCGCTCGAGGAACGAGCCGAACAGGATGAAGAGAAAGATGTAGGTCGCCGAGACATAGATCGGCACGCCGTAAAAGCCCTCGGTGCCGAAGGACAAATGCGTGATCACCTGATCGAAATCATAGCCGCGATGATTGAACGGTGCCGGCAGATACTGGCCGAAGAACCAGTAGAGAATGCAGGCGCCACACATCAGCGGCAGCGCCAAGCCCATCAGCCGCCGGGTGCCTTCGAAAATCAGCACCGCGAGCAAGGTGCCGACCGCGAGATCGAGACGCGTCGGATCGCCGTCCCGCGCGATCAAATCGGCATAGAATATCCACTGATAGTGTCCGCACAGAAACCCGATGCCGCCGATCAGCCAGCCGGCCGCACGGCCGGCATTGCTTTTGGCGGTGAAGTTTCCGATCAGGCCGAACGTCAGCAGCAGCAGGAAGCCGACGTGAACGCCGCGCACCACCTGGCTCGGCAGATTGCTCCAGGCCGCGACATAGAGTTGGAAAGCCGCGAAAGCGATGGCGATGGAATAGGCCAACAGCCCCCAGCCGCGCGGGCCGAAGCCTTCCGGGAACCCGTGCTCGAAATTGTCGAATTCTACCTTGATCGGCGCTTCAGCGCCTTCCGCCTGCAGCATCTTTATGCGTTCCCCAGAGCCCGTATCGAGCGGAGCCTTATATCACTGGCGCGACGCCTCAAGATACGTCATGCGCGGGCTTGACCCGCGCATCCATCAAAAATGTATCCTCTTTAGGAAGATGGATGGCCGGGTCGCCTGCGTGAAGACGCGCTTCGCGCTTTTGCCCGGCCATGACATCCGAAATAGCTTACTCCTAGTTGATCAAGCCTTTTTCCCTGTAGTAGCGGATCGCGCCGGGATGCAGCGGCACCGGACTGCCCGTCGCCGCGGTCTCCAGCTTGATCTCCTTGCCGGCGACGTGCGAATTCGCCAGCTCGGGGAGCGACTCGAAGACCAGCTTGGTCATCTGATAAGCGAGATCGTCCGAGACCGCGGAACTCGTCACCAGATAGTTGACCACGGCCGCGGTCGGGACGTCCTTGTCCTGGCCGTTATAGGTATTGGCCGGGATGATCACCGAGACGAAGGGCGGACCGATCTTGTCGACGACCGCCTTGGGAACCGACACCACGGTGATATCGGTCGCGGTGCTGAGATCCTTCAGCGAGGCGACCCCGAGACCGGCCGATTGCAGCGTCGCGTTCAATTGCCGGTTCTTCATCAGGTCGACGGATTCGGCGAAGGGCAGATACTCGACCTTGCCCAGATCCTTGTAGCTCAGCCCGGCGGCGCCGAGGATGGCGCGGGAGTTGAGTTCGGTGCCTGATTTCGGCGCGCCGACCGAGAGGCTCTTGCCCTTGAGATCGGACAGCGTCTTGATGCCGCTGTCGGCGGTGGCGACGATCTGGATATAGTTCGGATAGATCGCGCCGATGGTGCGCAGCTTGTCCAGCTTGGCCTTGAAGCCGGCTTCCTCGTCGCCCTCCCAGGCGGCTTTGAGCGAATCGCCGAGCGCGAATGCCAGCTCGCCCCTGCCATTCTGCAGCAGGATCAGATTCTCGACCGAGGCCTTGGTGGCCTGCACCTGGGTTTTCACGTTCGGAATCTTGTCGCCATAGATCTTTCCGATCGCGACGCCGAGCGGATAATATACTCCGGATGTGCCGCCAGTCAGCACATTGATGAATGCCTGGGCCTGCGCGGCCGGAGCCGACAGTACCGTCATTCCCGCAAACGCAGCGGCAATCAACTTCAAACGCATCAGCTTCATTCTCCCCTTGATTTGGCCGGGAAATTGGACGGGCGAAGCCTCGCGGTCAACCCGTCCGATCGGCCAAAATCAAGGTTAATCCGAATCGCATGCCCCCATGCGTGTGCGGGAACCCGCTGCCCGTCCAGTCGTTGGGAACACATCCATTCCAGCGCGAGGATTCGTTTGCAGCACGCCGGAACCACCATCGAGCGCGCGCTGGATGCGCTGAATTTCTTTCTCGCCGACGTGCGCGACGGCCTCGGACCCTATCTGGCCATCTACCTCTTGACCGAACAAAAATGGGACCAGGCCAGCATCGGCGTGGTGATGTCGGTGGCGGCGTTGGCCGGGATCATCGCCCAGACGCCGGCCGGCGCGCTGATCGACCGGAGTACGGCGAAGCGCGCGCTGATGATCGCGGCGGCGGTCGTGGTGACGGCGGCATGCCTCGTCCTGCCGTTGATCCATCGCTTCGAGCTGGTAGCGGCGACGCAGGCGCTGGCAGCCGCAGCCGGCGCCATCTTTGCACCCGCGGTGGCGGCGGTGACGCTCGGCACCGTCGGGCCCCGTGCCTTCGCCCGCCGGATCGGCCGTAACGAGGCGTTCAATCATGCCGGAAATGCCGCGGCGGCGGCCATCGCCGGCGCGGCCGCCTATTTCTACGGCCCCATCGTGGTGTTCTGGCTGCTGGCGGCGATGGCCATCGCGAGCATATTCGCAACGTTGTGGATTCCGGCCGATGCGATCGACGATCACGTCGCGCGCGGCCTCGACGATACGATCAAACACGACGCCGGCGATGGCAAGGGCCACGCTGGCGATGGCAAGGGCCACGCTGGCGATGGCAAGTCACGCCGGCGATGGCGACAAGCCGTCCGGATTTCGAGTGCTGCTGACCTGCAGGCCGCTGTTGATTTTCGCAGGCGCCACCGTCCTGTTTCACTTTTCGAACGCGGCGATGCTGCCGCTGGTCGGACAGAAGCTGGCGCTGGTCAATCGCGAGCTCGGCACCACGCTGATGTCGGTCTGCATCATCGCGGCGCAACTGGTGATGGTGCCGGTCGCCATGCTGGTGGGACGCAAGGCCGATGACTGGGGACGCAAGCCGATTTTCGCCACGGCGCTCGCCGTGCTGGCGCTGCGCGGCGCGCTGTATCCGCTTTCCGACAACCCCTATTGGCTGGTGTCCGTGCAACTGCTCGACGGCGTCGGCGCCGGGATTTTTGGCGCGCTGTTTCCGCTTGTTGTCGCCGACCTGACGCGTGGCACCGGACATTTCAATGTCAGCCAGGGCGCCATCGCCACCGCGGCAGGCCTCGGCGGCGCATTGAGCGCCGCCGCCGCCGGCTTCATCGTGGTCAGCGCCGGATACAGCGCGGCGTTCCTTTCTCTCTCGGCGATAGCGGCCGCCGGACTGGGACTGTTCATTGCCTTGATGCCCGAGACCGGACCGCACGCCGCCCCGCTTCGCACTGGCAACAACGCGGTTCCCCGCGTACTCTAGGGTTGCAAAGCCGGCCCATCAGAGGCCGGTCCATTCAGGGGAGCGCCACAATGCCTTTCAATCGTGCCGTTAGATTATCAGCCAGACTAACCCTGGGAGCCACAGCAATCCTGCTCTGCAGCTCCAGCCTCAATCTCGCTCATGCAAAACCGTTCATGATCGTCGGTACCGACGAGAAAGTCTCGTGGGATGATGACGGAAAGACCGTGCTGGCGGCGCCCGGCAAGGACGCGGTCCTGATCGTCGATCTCGCCAATCCCCAAAACCCAAAGATCGTCGCCACGCTGCCGCTAAAGAATTCGATCGTCGGGCCACCGGTCAATCTCGACATCGATCCAACCGGATCGGTGGCGCTGGTGGCGGATTCGGTCGACGTCACCAAGGACGGCGACGCGCTGAAACAAGTCCCGGACAACAAGATCTACGTCATCGATCTCAAGGCCAGCCCGCCCAAACTCGCGGCGACCATCACCGGCGGCAAGCAGCCATCGGGGTTGAGCATCAGTCCGTCCGGCAAGATGGCGCTGGTCGCCAACCGTGGCGATAACTCGGTCAGCGTGCTTTCGATCAACGGCACCGACGTCAAGGTCACCGATACCATCGCATTTCCGGACAGCGTCGCCCATGTGGTGTTCACGCCGGACGGCAAGCGGGCGCTGGCCGTGAGATTTCCCGCGCACAAGGTCTCGGTGCTCGATATCGCCGGCGACAAGGTCAGCTACAACAAGGTCGACCTGCCGACCGGCCAATGGCCCTACAATGTCGTGGTGGCGCCCAACGGCAAGATCGCGCTGACATCAGATAATGGCGGCGCCGGCTCGTCCGACGGTAGCGTCGACACCACCAGCGTGATCGACCTCGAGGCCAACCCGCCGCGCATCATCGATCGGGTGGTGGTGGGCGACGGCCCCGAAGGACTGGCGATGTCCCCGAAGGGCAATCTGGCGGTTGCCGCCATCCTGCGCGGCTCCAACAACAAGAAGGCTTTTTTCTACAAGAAGAACGGCAGTCTCTCGATATTGAAGATCGACGGCAAGAAGGTGACCAAGACCCAGGACATCGAAGTCGGCGGCTTGCCGGAAGCCGTGATGTTCACCCCTGACGGCAAGTACATCCTGGCCGGAAACTACATGACCGAGGATTTCTCGATCCTGAAAGTCAACGGCACCAGGGTCACCGACACCGGCAAGCGCTTCAAGGTACCGGGACATCCGGCCTCGGCACGCATGAGCCACTAGAATTGGACGCACCCGAAACGCCGCGGGTGCCAAGCCAGTCCTCGCGCGACACGCCGACCGACGCTATAGAGGCGTGCGGTCGGCGTTTTGCTGCCGCGAGATAACCAATCAATCAAGGACAACATTCAGTGCCATCATCGAATTTCTTGTCGCGTCCCAGCCGCCGCTCCGTCCTCACCGGAGCCGCCGCGCTCGGCGCGCTGTCAACGATGCCGCGCCGGGCGCGCGCGGAGCAATGGCCGACAAGGCCGGTCAAGCTGGTGGTGCCCTTTGCGGCCGGCGGCACCACCGACATCCTGGCGCGGGTCGTCGCCGCCAAAATTTCGGAGGAATTCGGCCAGCAGTTCATCGTCGAGAACAAGGCCGGCGCCGGCGGCAACATCGCCGCCGACTTCGTGGCGAAGTCGGAGCCCGATGGCTACACCTTCATCGTGGGAACGCCGGGGACGCACGCCATCAACCAGTTCGTGTTCAAGAACATGACCTACGACCAGGTCCGGGATATCGCGCCGGTCATCATCATCGCACGGGTGCCCAATCTGTGCTCGGTCACCAACACGCTGCCGGTGAAATCGGTCGCGGAATTGATCGCCTACGCCAAATCGAAACCGGGCGAATTGTTCTACGGCACGCCCGGGCTTGGCAGCACCGCGCATGTCTCGACCGAATTGTTCAAGTTGATGACCGGCGTCGACATGACGCATGTGCCCTACAAGGGCAGTGCGCCGGCGCTGACCGATTTGATCGCCGGCCGCGTGCAGTTGATGATCGACAATTTGCCGGCGGCGCAGCCGTTCGCCGAATCCGGCTCGATCCGGCCACTCGCGGTGTCCAGCGCCAAACGCTGGCCGCTGCTGCCGGACCTTCCGACCATAGCCGAGGCCGGTGTGCCCGGCTTCGAAGCGGCCTCCTGGTTCACCATCGGCGCGCCGGCCAAGACATCGAAGGAGATCATCGAGCGGCTCAACACCAGCGTCGATAAATTCCTCAAGACCGATGACGGCGTCACGCGGCTGCGCAAGCTCGGCGCCGAACCCGCCGGCGGATCGCCCGACGACATGCAGCGCTATGTGCTCGCGGAAGCAGAGAAGTGGGGCAAGGTGGCGAAATTCGCCGGCATCAAGCCGGAGTGATCGTCGCGGTGGTAGCGCCAATCACTGGAACGTCATTTCGATGCATTTCGCTATATCGGAGCCAAGGCCGGATGAGATGATGATGCAGCCGCGGATCTTCTGCGCGTTGTTGTCGCTGGCCCACACCGCATAGCCGCCGGGGCCGAAGAAGGAATTGGTGTTGGGCGCCTCGGTCTCGGTGGCGTCGAACGAGTAGCTGGAATCGGTGTCGAAGATTCGGGGCTTCTTGGTGCAGCCGCCGTCGGTCTGGATGTTGATGATTTCCTTGTTGTCCCGCGTCAGCGCCAGACTGACCATGCACCTGAAATATTCCGAGGTCTTGATGTTGAAAAGGTAGGCGTAGGATTTGCAGGTCGCGGTATTGAGCTTGCCGGCACTCAAGCCCCGGCTGCAGGAAATTCTCTGGTTGTTGCTGAGTTTGAACTCATCGGCATGCGCCACAGGAACCAGCGTCATCACCAACAGCGTGACACCCAAGCAAGTTTTCATGACCTGGTTCATCCGAATCATCCCTATGACGTATTGCGCGACACACCGGTTCTAGACTGAAATTGAAGGATAGTCGCGAAGCCGGCGGCGGGGAATCACAAAGTCTCAAGCCGCACGCTGCGGCGAAAGGACCCGTCGTATTGACGCTGGATCAGCGTTCGTGATTTGTTCAAGTAAACCGGGAAAAACCGGCGCTGGGAGAATGCGATGACGATATTTCCGATCAAGACCTTTTTGATAGCCGCGGCGCTGACCGCATTGACGACATCCGCGTTTGCGCAAGCCGCGGCGCCGGCCCCCTGGGAGCTCAAGCCGGACACGGGCTATGCCTACGACAAGGACGGCAAGACGTTTTCCTACAAGATGGGCACCAACAATGCCGGCCAGCTGCTGAAGGGCGCCAAGAAAGTGCCGAAGGGCACGTTGTTCTTCATCGGCCACAACGGACAGCTCTATATCCGGACCGGGCCGTACCTCGAAGGCGACGGCAAGTTCATGTTCGGATCGAACTGAGCGTTTAGCCACACCGCGAGTCGTCCCGGCCAAGTGAGCGCAGCGAACGCTGAGCCGGGACCCATACCCCGCGGCCTATCGTTGAGGCAATGTGGCAGACGTCTCGGACTATCAATTCAGGCCGGTGGCTATGGGTCCCGGCTCGCGCTTCGCTTGGCTGGGACGACGATGCACTAAAACGACGCAGCCAATTCCCTGGCGCCCGGCAAGTTACTGTTGCTGTCCATTCTGCTGTCCGTAACCGCCAGCAGTTTCGCCACCGTATTATTACGGATCGCCACCGGGTTGCGCTCGTAGCCGCCGCGCTGGAAGAAATTCGAGGTCGGGACCTGCTCGCGCAAGGCCTGCGGCATCGTCACCATGTCGAGCCCGGTGCCGTCGCCGGTGAGGTTCATCATCTCCAGTTCGGCCGCGGTCAGCGCGCGGCCATAGCCCTTGGCGCGGGCGAAGATCACCGATGTCAGCAGCTTGTGGGTCTGCAGCAACGGGCCGACGTCGATATCCAGCACCATCGCGTGCAGCGCCCAGCCCTGCGGGGTATCGGCGAGCTTCTCGTGCAGCGACCATTCGTCCGGCACCGTGCGCGCGAACGCCACCATCCGCTTCAGCACCGCGATCTTGCGATCCATCGCCTGGCGCGCCGCGCCCGACAATTGCGCGGCTCGCTGCGTCAACGCGTGGACGAATTCATGGCCCTGCTCGGCGAGCAGCTCGACGGTGTTGGTTGTGAGCAGCTGGTTGTAGCCGATCGCCGTCGAGATCGCGCGCGAGCCCGGCCGCGAGGCGCTCAATCCCGATTGCATGTCGTGATTGCCGTTGCCCCCGGTCTCGAACGAATAGACCCGCACCGCCTGCTCGCGCGTCAGCCCCGCCGCCGATGCAACGCGGGCATAGGCGCGCTTGAACTCGACCTCGCTGGCAGCCCGCTGCGGCGCGAACTGGAAATGATCCACCGCCGCTTTCAGGAGGTCCGCGACCAGCGGAATGGCTTTGCGCTGGCGCGGTTTTTCTTCGGGCTCCGGCTCCGGCGACGGGTTCACCGGACGCTTCGGTCCGCTGTAGACCGGCGGCTGTGTCAGCACGTAATCATCGAGCGCTATCTGCTGCCGGTCCCGCCGCTTGGCGTTGCGGCCGCGCCGCTTCTCGGCAATCGAACTCCAATAGGCGCCGGCTTCCTGCTCGAACGCCGCGCGCGCTTCCTGATATTCTTTCAGCTTGCGGCGATATTCCGCGATCGCCTGCGGCGAAGCGGCCTGCGCCATCGCGCCGGCCACAGCGGGCGGGGGCGTGGCGCCGTCCTGTGCCGCCGCCTGCGGCGCGATCAGCAGCGCAAGCGCGAGATATCCGAACGAGAGGCGAATCGCATGAGGGCGCATCGGGCCGTTGTAGCAAGCATATCGCGCAAGTCAGCCCCGAAACGGGCTGATATCCGATAGGCGCACGCGCGCGATCGGCTTCGGTTCCCTCACTCCTGCTCGACGCCGCTGGCCTTGACCAGGCCCGACCACTTCTTTTCATCCTTGTCGATGAAAGCGGCATAGTCTTCCGGCGTGCCCGGGGTGATTTCGGTGCCGTCCAATCCCAATTGCTTCTTGACCTCGTCGGAGGCAAGCGCCGCCTGCAAGGTCTTATTGAGCTTGTCGATCACCGGCCGCGGCGTGCCGGCCGGCGCCACCAGGCCGTAATAGAGCGAGGCGTCGAAGCCGGGCAGCGCCGCCTCGGCAATGGTCGGCACGTCGGGCAGCAGGCTGGAGCGGGTGGTGCTGGTCACCGCCAGCGCGCGCAGCAGCCCTGCGGTGACGCTGGGATGCGACGCCGGGATCGGCGCGAACGCCATCGGGATGTGTCCGCCGAGCAGATCGGTCAGCGCCGGACCGGTTCCCTTGTAGGGAATATGGACCAGCTTGATGCCGGCGGAAGCCGCGAAATATTCGCCGGTGATATGGCTGACAGTGCCGGCGCCGGCCGAGCCGAAATTGACCTTGCCGGGATTGGCCTTGGCATAGGCGATCAGCTCGCCAATGGTCTTGGCGGGAAAGGACGGATGCACCACCAACGAATTCGGCGCATTGCCGATCAGGCCGATCGGCGCGAAATCCTTGCGCGGATCGTAGCCGGCATTCTTGTAGAGCGACGGTCCGATCGCCAGCGTGCCGGTATATCCGAGCGCAATGGTGTAGCCGTCGGGCTCGCTCTTCGCCACCGCCTTGGTGCCGACGGTGCCGCCGGCGCCGGGCCGGTTGTCGACCACGACCTTTTCGCCGAGCAATTCGCTCATCTTGTCGGCGATGGTCCGGCCGACGATCGAGGTGCTGCCGCCGGGAGCGAACGGAATCACAAGTGTGATGGCGCGGCTCGGAAAGGATTGCGCCTGCGCATGGTCGAAGCCACCGCACAGGCCGGACACGACAGTGACGGTGGCGAGCAAGGTGTTCCAGATACGCATTCGCACAAATCTCCCAGGGATCATTATTATTGTTGGCCGCATCGTCGCTGAAAGGCCGACCGTCTGCAACCCGTCCTCCACGTCATTGCGAGCGCAGCGAAGCAATCCATTCTTTCTTTTTGTCGCCCGATGGATTGCTTCGCTGCGCTCGCAATGACGGCTGAGGCATCTACTTACACTACTTCCACGCAAACACCGGCTGTTCCAGCTCGGCGACGCGGGTATCCCGTCCCGCGAGCACTTCGCGGAACTGGTAGATCAGGGCCGCCGTCGGCGCGTGGATGAATTGGCCGGCGTGGTGAAACCGGATCACGCGGCGCGCGCTTTCGGGAATGGTGGTGAAGCTGAAGGCATCGTGCGCCTCGATATCGCCGAGCGCGATGCGATGGAAGGATGCGACCTCATCCGGATTGGGCCTGATCGCGGCATTGGTCGCCACCCACACCACGACAGGCGTGATCAGATAGCCGGACCGCGTCGGATAATCGTCCAGCAGACCCAGCACATCGCCGTCGGCGAGTTCGAGGCCGAGTTCTTCGTGAAGCTCGCGCAGGGCGGCCTGAGCCTGGCTTTCGCCGGGATCGCAGCGCCCGCCCGGCAACGCCCACTGGCTGCTATGGGCGCGCAGGCGCGCCGCGCGTCGCGTCAGGAGAAAACCCGTTTCGCCGACCGCCTCAGTTGCGGAGAGCGCGACGGCGACCGCGGCCCGTTTCAGCGCCGGCACCGGCTCGCTTTCGGGCAGCCGCGCGAACGCCGCGCAGCGCTCTGCGATATTCCGCCGGGTGGTATCGTCAAACGGGTGGATCATCCTGCTTGACTACAACACGCCGGCGCTTGATGAAATGACCTAAGTGAGCTGGACACCCGTGCAAACTGGAATGGACTGACATGACCGACAAGGCCGCTGGGAAACTCAAATCCGACGGTTTTGGCATTGTCGAGACATCGGGCTTCCTGCATCTGATCGGGCCATTATGGCAGCGGGTGGTCGGCGGCGAGCACGAATACGCCCTGGTCGCGCAGGACAAGCACCACAACCGCCGCGGCCTGGTGCAAGGCGGGGTGTTGATGACCTTCGCCGACCGCACCTGCGGCATGACGGCGCGATACGTTTCGGGCCGGCCGACGCTGGCGACCGTGCAGTTCGACACCCATTTCGTCGAGGCCGGCAAGATCGGCGAGATCCTGATTTCGAGGCCGCGCGTGGTCCGCTCCACCCGCAGCCTGATCTTCATCACCACCGAAGTCACCGTCGACAAACGCTGTATCGCCATGGCCAGCGGCGTGTTTAAGATATTGAAGAACGAGACCGGCTCATGATTTTTGCGCCAAAATGCGCTACGAACTCGGTCACACCTCTCCCACAGGGAGAGGTCGATTTGCGCAGCAAATCGGGTGAGGGGTTACGGCCTAACGAGAGACCTTAACCCCTCACCCCCGCCCTCTCCCAACGGGAGAGGGGGCGCACTTCCGTCGCATTGAAAACTTGAAATCCGTCTCTCCCATAGGACATCACTCATGCAATATCGTCAGCTCGGCCGCAGCGGCCTGAAGATTTCGCCGATCTGCCTCGGCACCATGATGTTCGGCGGGCCGACCGACGAGGCGACGTCGATGCGGATCGTGGCGAAGGCGCGCGAGGCCGGCATCAACTTCATCGACAGCGCGGACGCCTATAATGGCGGCAATTCCGAGCAGGTGGTCGGCCGCGCGATTTCCAACAACCGGCACAACTGGATTCTCGCGACAAAACTCGCCAATCAGATCGGCGACGATCCCAATCGCGGCGGGCTGTCGCGGCGCTGGGTGTTGCAGGCAGCCGAGGAGAGCCTGAAGCGGCTCGGCACCGACTACATCGACATCTACTACCTGCACAAGGAAGACCATTCGACGCCGCTGGACGAGACGGTGCGGGCGATGGGCGACCTGATCCGCCAGGGCAAGGTGCGCTATTTCGGCGTCTCGAATTATCGCGCCTGGCGCGTCGCCGAGATCTGCAACATCTGCGACCGGCTCGGCATCGACCGCCCGATCGTCAGCCAGCCCTATTACAACGCGATGAACCGCATGCCCGAGGTCGAGCACTTTCCAGCGTGCAATTACTATGGCCTCGGCATCGTGCCCTACAGCCCGCTGGCGCGCGGCGTGCTGACCGGCAAATACCGCCCGGATGCCGCGCCCGACAAGGACACCCGCGCCGGGCGTAACGACAAGCGGATGATGCAGACCGAATGGCGGCCGGAATCGCTGCAACTGGCGCAGCAGATCCGGCAGCACGCCGAAGCCAGGGGCATCACCGCCGGACAGTTCGCGGTGTCATGGGTGCTGAACTCCTCCTTTGTCAGCGCCGTGATCGCGGGCCCGCGCACCGAACAACATTGGGACGATTATCTGCGCGCGCTGGATTATCGCTTTACCGCCGAGGATGAAGCGCTGATCGATCGGCTCGTGACATCAGGCCATCCGTCGACGCCGGGGTATAACGATCCGGCCTATCCGATCGAGGGACGACGGGCACGCACAGCGGGGTGACAGAGAAAGTCATTGATAAAGAAAGTCATTGATGAAGAAAGTCATGGCTATTCCGGCATAAAAGGCGCAATGCGGGCTCCACGGGTGCATCTGCAAATGTGCGGGCGCCATTCTGCATAAGGATTCCCATGCAAATTCTTTCCGCGCGACATGTCGAAACCGAAGAGTCGCTGCGTCTGGGCGTCGTCTCGGGTTGGTACTCCACCAAGGTCAGCGGCACGTTCGTCACCGGCCCGCACATCACGCGGGAAGATTGCCTTTCGAAAATCGCAGAGCTCAATCCGCCGCCGGCCCGGAAGAAGTTCTGACCGCCGCCGGTTGGGCGTGTCATTCAATCGAGGAGGCCTCGCTATGGCGCTCACGCAAAGCCACTTTCAGGAATACGACTTCAACCGGATGGTCGTCCGCTTCACGATGAAGAATGACGAGGCCAGCGTCGACTGCGCCATCTCCACCGACGCAATGGATCAGCTCGAAGGCTCGTCGCGGACGAGCCCCGCCCAGCGCGAGCAGCAGTTCCTGAGACTGCGCGACCGCATCGAGGAACGCGCGGCGCGGAAATTCAGCGACGTCGAACTGGAAGGCAATCCGCCCGGCATCATCCTGCGCGCGATCGATTTTCGCGTGCCGCTGAAATGACCCGCGGCGGCAGGCGGCGGAATCAAACCGCCCGCACCTGACATCCGAAACGATCGACCGCAGTTACCGGCGCTTCCGCTCCGGACCGCTGGGAATGCCGACGCAGGTGGTGGTGCCATCGGTTTCCCTTGCGGCCGTGGTGCAGGGAACGGCTTTGACGGTTTTGGTGGAAACGCCATCCTCGGCCACGACATCGAGGCCGGTTTGCGTGCCCGGATGCAACGGACCGCCTTGCTGCGGGACCATTCCGCCGTTCGGCGCCATGGGTGTCGCGGTGGCGGGCGCGACGCCTACGGTCGTGCCTTCCGCCGCGGGCAGTTGCTGCTGGGCAAGGGACGCCAGCGGTAACATGGTGAGCGAGATGGCTGCGGTGAGAGCGATCCAGCGCATGAGACCCTCCTATGCATGACATCATAGAAACGGATTGGACCCGCAAAAGTTCACGGCCGCGCGCTGGTCGCGTTTAACTCTTCTTTTACCAGTCCCCGAATTGCCGGGAAGAAATTTACTCCCCCGATATATCCGCCATATTCAATTGGTCTCGAACCATTCGAGACCAGCCATGCCAAACCCGAACGCCGCAGCCATAGCCCTCGACCACGCCCATTGCCGCGCGATCTGCGATGAGATCGGCGATCGGCTGCGCGAAGTGCTCAAACCGGAAGCCATGGAAATCCCGCAGCGCCTGCGCGCGCTGCTCGACCGGCTCGCCCAGATCGACGAAGCGCCGTCCATCGTGCCGTCGCTCGACGAGATGTCTTTCCCGAAAGGCCGCGAAACCGCTCGATCGGGTTAAGCGATCAGCCGGCCCGGAGTTGCCTGCCACCAATCGCCGATCAGTTTCTGCCGGCTCTTGAACTGGGCCGTGAGGTCGCCGAACGGCCGCTCCTTGGCCGGGATCACGGCCTCGATCCTGCCGACCGCCGCCGCGCCCTCGCGCGCATCCGCCTCGCCATTGAAGCGATGCATCTCGAAGCCGCGATAATTCGGCATCATGTGCTGAAAACCGAGATGCGACAGCCAGCTGAGCTGCAATAATTCACTGAGCGAGAGATCGACGCGGATCTTTCCCTCCGCCGGCATCTTCCTTCTGATCCCGGCGGCATGCCCCTTCAGCCAGCAGGCTTCGCCGATCGCATCGCCGACAATCCAGAGCTGCGCGTGAAAAGGATCGGTCGATCCCTTGCCCTTCTTCCTGCGTTTCTCGGAGGCGGCCCGGATTCCCTTGACCGCTTTGGCCACGCGCTCGGGAACGCCCTGCCCCTCGAGTTCGTAATGCGAGCTGATGCCTCGCGAGATCTCGCGGATGGCTTCCTCCATGCCGTGGAGACGCCCCTTGGCAAAATAAGACTTCGCGCACGACCAGCCGGCGACAACCAACGCCAGGTTCAGGCCACCCAAGATGAGAAGAATGTCCACAGCCCAGACCCCACTCCGGCCCGAAGCGTGATCGAGCCTACTGCCCCAGCACTAATTTAACCTTACTTCGTTAAGGCAATCGTAAGGACGTTTGCGAAAGCCGCGTTTACCAGCAATCGCCCCGCGACCGGCCAGACGAACCAATGTGCTGGCTAATCTTTGATCCGGCTCGCAAGCGTCGAATTCGCAACATCCCGGCCGCCCAAACCGACGCGAACAGATCGTCCTTGCAAACGACCCAATCGCGATTCCGCACGAGGTAGACCAGCGGGTCGAACACTTGCGGTTCGAGGGCAATCGTCGTGCTGCCGCGGCAGAGCTCACGTCGGTCGGTATCGACGGTGTGACCGGCAAAAAGAAATTGCGCCTGATCCACCGATAGGACGACGCCGCCTCAATCGATTATCAAGTACATCTAGATCGCAAATCAAGCGGAGGGCAAAGTTTCTCCTCCGCGTCGCTTCTATCCTTTGTTGCGCTCGACACAGAGGAGAACACGTGAACGGTCTGCATTGCTCCTACTCACCGACTTGCGCGGTGTCGACAGATCAGCCGCGCGCGATCGCTGCACATTTATGAATATTGCCTCGGTCGGTCGACCGATTTATTGGAATCGAATGTGAATACGAGTTGGGCAAAGCAGCTATCCGCCGATCGAGCGCCGTTGGCTCCGCTTGGCACCATCGACCATCCGCCACGAACCCTTAAGCCCGACGGTCATTCAGGGAACACCGAAGGCGCCCGGCAACGGACCAGTCCGCCGCCGCGGCACCGAACACAGTTGTGCGCGAGATGCTGAAACAGCTGGTTCCAGGCAAATTCTGGATCGGGCAGGCCCTCGATCCGGGCCCGATGACGATTGTCATTGTCGCGGCTCTCGGCTTCGGATTCCTGGTTGCGGAAGCCGCCGTGCTATCGGCGCAAGGCGTCCAGAGCGTCGCCATTGTCCTGCTCGCCGTTCTCATCGCCGCCACCGTCTCCAGCATCGCCGGATTTGCGTTCTCGGCGCTGTGCGGCGCGTTGCTGTTTCATTTGATGGACAGCCCGGTCTACGCGGTCAACGTCATGATCGTCTGCAGCATCGCGATACAGCTGCTCAGTGTCACCGCGCTCTGGGGATCGATCGACTGGCGCAGCCTTCCCGTCTTCCTGACCGGCGGCGTTCTCGGCGTGCCCGCCGGGGTCTATCTGCTGCTGCACCTTCCGACCGGCGCCTATCGCAATGTCATCGGATGTTTGCTGATTGCCTATGGCGGCTATCTGCTGCTGCGCTGGCCTTGCCGTTCGTTCCGGATGGGACCGCTGTCGGACGCCTGCGCCGGCTTTCTTGGCGGTCTCACCGGCGGGCTTGCGGGTTTTCCCGGCGCCTTCGTCACCATCTGGTGCGGCATGAAGGGATGGGACAAGACGCGTCAGCGCGGCGTGTATCAACCCTTCATCCTCGGCATGCAGCCGGTCACGCTGGTCGCGATCTATCTGATGCGCCCGTCGACCTCGACCGCGACGCAACTGGACTGGAAGACGCTGGCTTTCGTTCCGGCGGCGCTGCTCGGCGCGTGGTTCGGGTTGCGCATCTTCAAGCGGCTGTCGGATCGGCAATTCGAACTCGTCGTCAACGCCCTGCTCATTTTATCCGGCATCGGCCTCATTCTCTGAAATCTGATGCACCCGAACCACTCAGCAACAGGAGAACAACAATGAATCCGTCGTTATCCCGTCGTACCTTCGTGGCTTCCGCGGCGGCAATGCTGGCGGCCCCTGCCCTGCGCACGGCAGCGGCGGCCGAAGAACCGCTGGTGCTGCGCTGTTCGCTGGAGACCGCGCCCACGCATACCCGCAACGCCATCATCCGGGACTATCTCGCAAGGATCGAATCCGCCGCGCGCGGCAGGATCAAGACCCAATTATTCGAGAGCGGGCAGCTGTTTCCCGATCTGCAGGTCGGCAAGGCGCTGCTGCAGGGACAGGTCGAGATGGCGGTGCCAGGAAGCTGGTCGCTGACCGGCATCGTGCCCGACGCGGACTTCCTTCAACTGCCCATGCTTTACGGTCGCCCGATCGAAACGGTGCATCGGGTTGTCGACGGCAGGCCCGGGCAGATGATCGCGCAACGGATCGAAAAGCAACAACTGCTGGCGCACGTGATCGGGCCGTGGCTCGATCTTGGATTTTTCAACTGGTACAGCACCAGCAAACCGCTGAATTCCTACGGCGACCTCAAAGGCCTGAAAATTCGCAACAGCGGCGGCGCGGGCCAGGCCTGGCGCACGCAGTTCATGGGCGCCGTCCCCAACACCACGCCGCTGCCGAACGTGGCGCTCGGACTTTCGCAAGGCACGTTCGACGGGCTGATCACGAGCTTCGAGACGATCGCGAGCGGACAATACTGGGAATCGGGAGTCCGCCATGCCCTCGAAGACCATCAGTTCAGCGGCGAATACATTCCGCTCGTGAGCCTGGCGTTCTGGAACAAATTGTCTCCCGATCTGCAGCACATCCTCACGGAGCTTTGGCAAGACAACGTTTCGGCCTATCGCGCCGACATGGCCGCGGCGCAGGCCCGCGCGCGCGACACGGTGCAGGCGCACGGCATCAAGATCGTGGTGCCGTCGGCGGAGGAACTCGCGGCGACGCGGCGGGACATGACGGCCAGTCAGGAACAGGTGGCGAAACTGTCAAATATCTCGCCCGAGATGGTCGCCGCTGTTTCGGCCGACCTCGCCGCCGCCGGCTGAAACGAAGGCTGATGTGATGATGAAGACCTGGGATCGCACCGAGCAGACGCTGGTCGGCGTGCTCGGCCTCGCCGCGCTCGGCTTTGCGCTGTGGCAGGCCATATCGCGCTACTTCTTTCCAAAGGAGTCGATCAGCTATGCCGAGGAGGTCATCGTCTATCTCCTGATCTGGGCGATCATGATCGTGTCCAGTCAATTGGTCCGCACCGACAGCCATGTCAGGCCCGATCTCGTGCTCAACGTGGTCCCGGCCAAGGTGGCGCGATGGATGGAAGTGTTCAATTGCGCCGCCGCCATCCTGTTTTGCGGCGCCCTGATCTGGTATGGCCGCCAGGTCGTCGACATCGCATTGCTGATCGACGAGCATAGCCCGTCGGACCTGCGGTTTCCGATGTGGATCTATTATGCGGCGCTGCCGGCCGGCGGCCTCCTGATGCTGATCCGCTATGTGATCCGACTGGTTGGGCTGGTCGCGCACGACGACGTCATCCCACCACACCGCGCGGGCGCCCATGAGCTGCCGGGCGTCGATTGAGCCGGAATGACGGGCTTCCTCACGCTGTTTTTCGGACTGCTCGCCAGCGGCATGCCGGTGTTCGTGGTGCTGGGGCTCTGCGCCGGCGCCATGTTCGTAGCCTCGGGCCAGCCGCTGGTCGGCGCCGCGCAGCTCGTCATCAACGAGCTCAACTCGCCGTCCCTGATGGCGCTGCCGCTGTTCGTGATGGCGGCGGCCTTCATGCGGTTCGGTGGTGTCGCCAACGCGCTGGTAAACCTGGCGGCGGCCTGGCTCGGCGGGCTTCCGGGATCGCTCGGCCTCGTCACCGTCGTCGCCTGCACGCTGTTCGCGGCGATCTGCGGCTCGTCCGTCGCGACCGCGCTGGCGATGGGGACCATCCTGATCCCCGCGATGCTCGAGCGCGGTTATCCCAGGTCGTTCGCGCTGGGGGTGGTCGGGGCGTCAGGCACGATCGGCATCGTGATTCCGCCGAGCCTGCCGCTGATATTATACGGCATCGTCGCCGAACAATCGGTGCCGCGATTGTTCCTCGCCGGCATTCTGCCGGGCCTGCTGCAGGCCGCCGCGTTCTTCTTCTGGGTCTTGTTTGAAGCCCGCCGCCGCAAATTTCCGGTCGAGCCGGTGTTGCCGCTGGCCGAGCGCATACAGGTGACGCTATCGGCGCTGCCGGCGCTGCTGGTGCCGTTCGTGGTCATGGTCGGCATCTACGGCGGCTTTGTCACGGTGACCGAGGCGGCCGCGCTCTCCGCGGTGGTCGCGCTCGGCGTGTCGCTATTGTTCTACCGCGGCTTCCACTGGACCGAAACGCTGTCGGTGGTCGCCAGCGGCTTGCGCAGCGCCGCGAGCATCATGCTGATCATCGCGACCGCTCTCGCGGTCGGACATTGGCTGACCGAGTCCGGCGCGCCGGCCCGCTTTGTCGCATTCCTGCTCGGCCACCATTTTCCCACCTGGCTGTTCCTGCTGGCGATCAATGCCTTGCTGCTGGTGCTCGGCTGCTTCCTGGAAGTGACCGCGACGCTGCTGCTGGTGCTGCCGATCCTCGCGCCCGCGCTGGCCCCGATGGGCGTCGATCCCGTGCATTTTTCGATCATCTTCACCCACAACATGGAGATCGGGCTCATTCATCCGCCGGTCGGCCTGAACCTGTTCGTGCTGTCGTCGATCGCCGTCGCCCCGATGGGCGAGGCCATCCGCGGCATCCTGCCGTTTCTGGTGATTTTGCTGATCGTGCTTGCGATCATCACCTATGTGCCGGTGCTGACGCTGTGGCTGCCAGGCGCGGTGTTCGGAGGGTGAGGATCAGAGCCGCCCCTCCCAACAACGAATATGAATGGTTGTTCAAGCAGCTATCAGCGAATTAATGTCGCACGCCGGAACGTAGCACGTCGGCATCGATTAGCACTCCACATGAAAATGGGAGTGTTGATATGAAGAAGTTAGCTATCGTATTTGCGGTCGGTGCAGCCGCGCTGCTCGGTGGTTCCGCAGCAAATGCCGCGGACAACACGATGAAGGCGAAAGCCGCAACCGATGTATCGCAGCAATCCACGGACATCAGTTCGCGCGGCCGGCACTATCGCCATTACGGCTATCGTCACCATGGCTACCGCCACTACGGCTATCGCAATTACCGCCCCTACTACGGCAACAGCTACGGCTACGCCCCGCGGCCGTACTATGGCGGTTATGACCGAGGTTATGGTTATGGCGGGCCGGCCGTAACCTTCAGCTTCGGCGGCGGTGGATACCGCGGCTGGTAGTCAAAAAAGCCCGCAGCAATGCGGGCTTTTTTCTTTACAGCGTCGCGAGCTGTTCCTAGAGCGAGATGACTTTTCTTCGAATCGTCATCCCGCTCTATCTTTTTGTTTGAGCATGATCTGTTCGGAAAACCGGTACCCACTTTTCCGGATCATGCTCTAATTCCCGCCTCGCGCGAGCTCCAGCAATCGATCCCCCGTGGGATTTGGAGGTCGTTCGCGCCCAGCCCCTCTTCGGCTTCTGAACGTGACAATGGCCACGGTTATCCATGTTGCGTGGAAGACGAGTCCGGCCAGAACGACGAGCTGACCCGGAATCGGGCCAATCGCTGCCCGCATCCAGAATTCCTGGAGCGTGGCAACTGGGGTGGGATGGATCAGCAGTTTCCCGATGTAGGCCGTCACCTGAATCGCGAAAATCCAGCAATAGTTGTTGCGGAGCCTGCGACCCACCGCCTCGGCATAGGTGATGTGAAGGTTTGGAGTTCGGTAATCCTGGTAAAGAATTTCGTTCCAGCCGTTCTCGACCCGCACGCCCTGGCCACGGAGAATTGGTCCGAAAAAATACACTTCGAGAACATGCGCTCGCATCCGCCAAAAATCGAAGAAACGGTAACGGCGGGCCTCGATGGACAAGAAGGTTGTAACCAAAAGGCCCACGAGCACCAGCGGAAGCGGAGACGCGGTTTCGCTACTGAACGTCAGTGACAGTGCGATGCCGGTTGTAAGCACCGCCCAGTTGGTCGTGGTGTCGAGGCGTGTACGCCAGACCGTGCTCCGATATAACTCCCCGCGATAGAGGTGCGACAACGCCGTGATGTCAGCCGTGTTGAATGCAGATTGCTGGCTTTCGATGCCCTCGCTCATGGTTTCCCCTCCTGCTTTACGCTGCGCTCAACCCATCCTACGCATTTATTAAGCCATCCCTGCGAAAATCCAGCCATGAAAGGCCTTGGCTTCATCTGGGTGCTGCTCGCCTTCGCCGCCGTGACGCTGGCGGCGGGCATTCCCTATTGGCGGCTGCCCTATGCCGAGATCAATCGCGGCCATTTCGCGATCCTGCCCGGCGCCCTGCTGCTGGGCTTCCTGACGCTGATCCTGGTCGTTGCCGAGGTGGCGCGCGTCAAGCCGATCGCGGTGACCATGCTCCTCTGCGTTCCCATGATCGATGTTGTGTCGATCATCAAGGATACGGCCACCGATCCGACCTCACATAATCTATGGCCGTTCGAGGTGGCGATCGCCGCGGTCTTCGGCGCGCTGATTGTGGTGCCGGCCGTGCTGATTGGGCTCGCGGCGCGGTGGCTGATGGCGCGGATGGCACAGGGTTGAGCTGCGGCAGCCATGAGGAGGTCTTGCGGGATCGACTCTTCGATCGCCGGCAAGCTCGATCGCTTCGTTAAGTCATGCCAAGTCGGCAAATGGTGCCCAGGGGCGGGATCGAACCACCGACACTGCGATTTTCAGTCGCATGCTCTACCAACTGAGCTACCTGGGCCCTTCGCGGGTCGCGACCCGGGAGCGCCGGTTTATAGTCAGGCCGGACGGCCCTGTCCACCACGCTTCGCCTGACGGCTACGCGTGGCGCGGCCTCGCTTCGTCGGCAGCCCGCGCGCCGGCTAAACGGCGGCGGCGGGGCGCTCAACTGATTGAAAAAGCTCCGAAATGCGCGAATCACACGCGATCCGATGCTTCCGCGTCTTTCACAGCGGGAATGGCATCGGGATTCGGCTGCCGGCGGATCAGCCGCACGGGACGGCGCCGGCGGTTGCTTGTCAGTTCCCTGGGTCAGTTGTCGATCCTGATCCGGGCGTCCCGGATCACCGGGCCCCATTTGTCGATTTCCGATTTCAGGAAGGCGGCCAGCTCCGCCGGTGTCGAGCCCTTCGGGGTGGCGCCGAGTTCCTCGAAACGCGATTTCACCGATGGATGGGCCAGCGCCGCGTTGGCATCGGCGTTGATCCTGGCGATGACATCCGGCGGCGTCCTTACCGGGACGAAGAAACCGAACCACGACGACACGTCGAAGCCGGGGACACCCGACTCGGCGATCGTCGGAATATCAGGCACCACGGGGACGCGTTCCCTGGTCGTCACCGCCAGCGCGCGCACGCTGCCCGCCTTCACATGCGACAGGATCGAGGGCATGTTGTCGAAGGTGACATCGACGCGGCCGGGGATGAGGTCGTTGATCGCCATCGCCCCGCCACGATAGGGGATGTGCGTCATCTCGACCTTGGCAAGCCGCTTGAACAGCTCGCCGCTCAGATGCAGCGTGGTGCCGTTGCCGGACGAAGCATAGGTCACCCTGCCGCGGTTCTCGTGGCAATAGGCGATGAACTCCCGGACCGATTTCGCGGGCTTTGAATTCGGCACGCACATCATGTTGGGCTGGGTGATCAATAGCGTCACCGGCGCGAAATCGCCGACGGGATCGTAGCTCAGCGACGGATACAGGAACTGGTTGGTGGCAAGGCCCGGTCCGACGATGAAGATGGTGTAACCGTCGGGGTCGGAATGGGCGACCATGTCGGAGGCGATGTTGCCGCCGGCGCCCGGCTTGTTCTCGATCACCACCGACTGGCCCCAGACCTCCTGCAGGCGGTTGCCGACGAGGCGCGCGGTGATATCCGTGGAGCCGCCCGGCGTGAACGGCACCACGACGCGCACCGGCCTGACCGGCCAGTCCACGCCCGCGGCGCGCAAGGGGCGAATGGCAGGCGCGGCCATGGCGGCAGCGGCGAGGCCAATAAGGTGACGGCGATTTAGCATGGGCGCACTCCCCCGGAAGTGACCGCCCGATTTGCCTCAGGTCTTGCTATTGGCTTGGAGTGTGGCGACAGGCAAACGCAAAATCAATGCGACGAGGTGCGTAGGCCGGCCTCCGGTCCGGGGCAGGGCTTTGGCTCGAAAACGCTCAATCGGCGTCTTCGTCCTCATCCTTGCGGCCGGGGATGGAATAGGAATTCGAGAGCCAGCGGTTCAGGTCGACGTCGCGGCAGCGCTCGGAGCAGAACGGGCGCGAGGCCTGGGTGCCCGGCTTGCCGCAGATCGGGCACGGTTTTGGCGAACCTTTTGCGGCCCGCTTTCCCGACACCTTGGCCGTTCCCCGGCCCGGACCGGTATCGGGCGGCTTAGCTGGCATTCAGCCAGCCGAAGCGAATCGGAAAACCCTCGCCACCGAGCAGCGTCATCGATTCGTAAAGCGGCAAGCCCACGACATTGGTGTAGGAGCCGACCATCTTGACCACGAACGATCCGGCGATGCCCTGCACGGCATAACCGCCCGCCTTGCCGCGCCATTCGCCGGAGCCGATATAGGCTTGGATGTCGTCCTCGCTGAGGCGCTTGAAGCGCACCCGGGTCTCGATCAGGCGCTGGCGAAACGCTTCCTTCGGCGTCACCAGGCAGATCGCGGTGTAGACGCGATGGTTGCGCCCCGACAGCAGCCGCAGGCACTGCGAGGCTTCATCGACCAGGTTGGCCTTGGGCAGGATGCGGCGGCCGACCGCGACCACGGTGTCGGCGGCAAGAATGAAGGCGCCGCGCAATTCGTCATCGAGCTGCACCGATTTGAGCGCGGCGTCGGCCTTGGCGCGGGCCAGACGATTGGCGCAAGCACGCGGCAGCTCGCCGCGCTTCGGCGTCTCGTCGACATCGGCGGGACGCAGCGCATCCGGCTCGATGCCGGCCTGGTTGAGCAGGGCAAGCCGTCGCGGCGAACCGGAGGCGAGAACGAATTTGGGTCGGCCTAGCATGCGGATTTTGTCGGCGGGAGGAACGGGAACAGGACCAGCGGATGAATGCGCGCGGAACCTATCGGAAGGTGCTCATGGAAACAACCACCGTCGTCGTCCCCGCGAAGGCGATGCTTTCGCAGTAACGACATGAAACCAGATCGATGCTCGGTGCGCCCCCTCTCCCGCTTGCGGGGGAGGGTTGGGGTGGGGGCTCTCTCAGCGATCGGATTCGCGGAGAGAGCCCCCACCCGCCTCGCTTTGCTCGGCACCCTCCCCCGCAAGCGGGAGAGGGAAGGCCACACCGCCGGCCTTATCGGCGCGTCCCGGATTTCTTACTCGCTCGTCGCACCCGCCTTCGAAAACCGCTTGCGGATGCGCAACAACAAAGTGTCACAGACCTCGCGATAGGCTTGCAGCTTCTGCTCGCGGTTGCCCTCCGCGCCGGTCGGATCATGCGTCGGCCAGTATTCGACATCGGCGGCCAGCGTGCGCGTCAGTTCCAGCGCCCTGTGATGCGCCTCCGGCGACAGCGTGATGATCAGGTCGAAATTCAGTCCTTCCCAATCGTCGAGTTCCTCGAACGTGGTCGGCTTGTGGCCTGAAATGTCCTGGCCGAGTTCCGCCATCACGGCGACCGCGAACGGATCCAGTTCGCCCTTCCTGACGCCGGCGGATTTCACATAAAGCGCCTGCGGAAACATCTGCTGCAGCAGGCTTTCGGCCATCGGCGAGCGCACGCTGTTCAACCCACATGCGAACAGCACGGCCTGCGGAGCGCGCACGCGCGAAGGCGCCGCCATCGCTCAGGTTTCTTTTATGTTGCGCACGATCCGGCCCGAAAACCGCGCGGCGCATTTCCGGATCATGCGTCCTGTCCCTTCCAGTGCAGGACCGAGATCAGCGTAAACAGCCGGCGGGCGGTTTCGAAATCCACCCGCACCTTGCCCTTCAGCCGCTCCTGCAGGGTGCGCGAACCCTCGTCGTGGATGCCGCGGCGGCCCATGTCGATGGCCTCGATCTTGTCCGGCGTGGCGGTGCGGATCGCCTGGTAATAGCTGTCGCAGATCATGAAATAGTCCTTCACGATCCGCCGGAACGGCGACAGCGACAACAGATGCGCCACCACGGGGGTGCCGTCCTCCTTGCGGATATCGAACATCAGCCGGTTGCCGGTGATGGCGATGTGCAGGGTGAACGGCCCTTCGTTCGCGCCTTCCGGTGCAAACAGGTTCTTCTCGATCAGATCGTAGATGGCGATGGCGCGTTCGTGCTCAATATCGGGACCGGAACGCCCGATCGATTCCTCATCGAGCGTCACCGCGACGATGCGGTGATTGGAATCCTCCTCTGGCGGCGGTTTGTTCATGACAAATTGAGGCGCAATCCGATTGAGCGCGCATGGGCATCGAGGCCTTCGGCCTTGCCCAGCGTCATCGCCGCCGGTCCCAGTGCCCGCAACTGGTCCGGCCCACATTTGAGGATCGACGTTCGCTTCATGAAGTCAAGCACGCCCAGGCCCGACGAGAACCGCGCCGACCGCGCAGTCGGCAGCACATGGTTGGAGCCGCCGACATAATCGCCGATCGCCTCGGGAGTGTGGGGGCCGAGGAAGATCGCGCCGGCATTGCGGATTTGCGCCGAAAGCGCCTCCGGATTCGAGGTCATGATTTCCAGATGCTCGGCCGCGATGGCATTGGCCAGATCAGCGGCTTCATCGAGTTTTGTCACCTGGATGATGGCGCCGAAATCGTTCCACGAGGCCCGCGCGATGTTTTCGCGCGGCAGCGTGGCGAGTTGCGACTCCACCGCGCGCTCGACATCATCCGCGAGCGCCGCATCGTCCGTAATCAGGATCGACTGCGCGTTGACGTCGTGCTCGGCCTGCGCCAGGAGATCGGCCGCGATCCAGCCGGCATTACCGGTGCCATCCGCGATCACAAGCACTTCCGAGGGACCGGCGATCATGTCAATGCCGACCTTGCCGAACACCAGCCGCTTGGCGGCGGCGACATAGGCGTTGCCGGGGCCGACGATTTTCGCCACCGGCGCGATGGTCGCGGTGCCGTAAGCCAGCGCCGCCACCGCCTGTGCGCCACCGACGCGGTAGATCTCGGAGACGCCGCCGAGATGCGCCGCCGCCAGCACCAACGGGTTGAGCTTGCCGTCCGGCGAGGGCACCACCATCACCACCCGCGCGACGCCCGCGACTCTGGCAGGCACCGCGTTCATCAGCACCGAGGACGGATAGGCGGCGGTGCCGCCCGGCACATAAAGGCCGACGGCGTCGATCGCGCTCCAGCGCCAGCCGAGTTCGACGCCCTGCACATCGGTGAAACGTTCGTCGCTGGGCAACTGACGCCGGTGGAAGACCTCGATGCGGTCGCGTGCGAATTCCAGCGCCTTGATCGTCGCCGGGTCGCAGGCTTTGACCGCGGCATCGATTTCGGCCGGCGTGACCCGCAGCCGGCTGGCGTCGAGGTCCAGGCGGTCGAATTTGCGCGTCGCCTCGATCAGCGCGATATCGCCGCGCGCGGCCACGTCGTCGACAATGGCCCGGGTCGCGGCCTCGATATCGGCCGATACCTCGCGTTTCGCGGCGAGAAACTCGGCGAATTGCTTGGCGAAATCGGGGCTGTGGCTGTCGAGGCGAACAGGCATATGGGCTTTCCGGCGGGGCGGGCTCGATCAAGGGGCCCACTGCTCAATGGCGCGGCGGCCAATGGCCGTCAACCCTGATCCGCTGCAATTGAGCTGGCTCGACCTCACGGCAACGGCGGTGGGCTCCCTCTCCCATCGGGAGAGGGCTGGGGTGAGGGGTTAAGGTCTATGGTTAGGCCGTAATCCCTCACCCGATTTGCTGCGCAAATCGACCTCTCCCGATGGGAGAGGTGGGACCGCGTTCGCGGCGCGGCACCACCGCAGAAACAAGAGTAAGTAAGATACCGGCTTCCTTGTTCACGCATCCAGCCCGGAGGGCTCGGCACCTTCGCCGAAATCGCTGGTCCCGAGATCGTCGGTACCGAGATCGGCCAGTTCGCATTCCAGGCATTCGACGTCGAGCCGCAGCGCCCCGCCCTGGCTGAAGATCAAGACCGCGCTGCCGCTGGGCGCCTCGCCGGGGTGAAACTCGATCCCGACCAGTTCCAACACGGTTTCCGGCGCCTCCAGGTCGATATTGCGCGATTTGCAGGCCAACACCCGGTCGAAGCGCAGCGCGGCAATCAGGCGGCGCGGCTCGGCTTCGCCAGCCATCGTTTGCTCCCAGTCCAGCCGGCTCATGCCGACCACCAGTCGCTTTTCACCCTGCCGCCAGACAATATCGGCGGTCTGCACCCGGGCGTCCTGCACATGCGCCGAGATCACGGCGAGGTCGTCGGCATCGAGCGCGATCAATTTGAGCTGGGCGTCCACAGCAGGCACCTTATACGGCTAGTCGCTGATGCGCTCGATGGAAGCGCCGCACGCCGACAGCTTTTCCTCGAGCCGTTCGAAGCCGCGATCGAGATGGTAGACGCGGTTGACCATGGTCTCGCCTTCCGCGGCCAACCCCGCGATCACCAACGACACCGAGGCGCGCAAATCCGTCGCCATCACCGGCGCGCCGCGCAGTCGCCCGACGCCTTCGATGGTGGCGGTCTCGCCGTCGAGGTTGATCCTTGCGCCGAACCGCGCCAGCTCCTGCACATGCATGAAGCGATTTTCGAAAATCGTCTCGGTGATATGCGAGGAGCCCTCCGCGTTGGCCATCAGCGCCATCAGCTGCGCCTGCAGGTCGGTCGGAAAACCAGGGAATGGCGCGGTCGAGACCGTCACCGGCTGGATGCCGGCGCCGTTGCGGGCGACACGAATGCCTTCATTGTTGACGGTGATGACGGCACCGGCCTGGGTCAGCACGTCGAGCGCCGACTGCAACAGTTCAGGGCGGGCCCCGGCCAGTTGCACCTCGCCGCCAGTCATCGCCACCGCCATCGCATAGGTGCCGGTCTCGATGCGATCGGGCAGTACGGTGTGCCGCGCCCCGTGCAGCCCGGCGACACCTTCGATGGTGATGCGCGGCGTGCCGGCGCCGGTGATTCGCGCGCCCATCTTGTTCAGGCAATCGGCGACATCCGCAATTTCGGGCTCGCAGGCGGCGTTGCTGATCACGGTGGTGCCCCTGGCCAGCGTCGCCGCCATCAGCGCGACATGGGTGCCGCTCACCGTCACCTTGGGGAACTCGATCGCGGCGCCTTTCAGGCCGCCGGGCGCCTTCGCGATCACATAGCCGCCGTCGATCGAGATATCCGCGCCGAGCTGCTGCAGCGCCATGATCAGCAGATCGACCGGCCGGGTGCCGATGGCGCAACCGCCGGGCAGCGACACCTTGGCTTCGTGCATCCGCGCGAGCAAGGGCGCGATCACCCAGAAACTGGCGCGCATCCGCGACACCAGCTCGTAGGGCGCTGTGGTATCGATAATGTTGGCAGCCGAAATGTGCAGGGTCTGGCCCTGATATTCGCGATCGCCGGGTCGCTTTCCCACTGAGGTGATATCGACGCCGTGATTGCCGAGGATGCGCTGCAGCTGGGCGACGTCGGCGAGCCGGGGCACGTTGTCGAGGATCAGGGTTTCTTCGGTCAAAAGCCCCGCGATCATCAGCGGCAGCGCAGCGTTCTTCGCGCCGGAAATCGCAATGGTGCCATTGAGCTTGCTGCCGCCGACAATGCGAATCCGATCCATGCCGATTCCCGTTTTTGCTGTGCCCAAAGTATAGGGCGAACGAGGCCCTCAAGGCAAAAGCTGCGAAATTTGCGGCTATTTGATGGGGTTGCACTGTCGTTGCGGAGCGAGGCCAACGAGCCCCGGCCTCCGGCCGGCCCGATAACCGGCTCCGCTTCGAACCTCAGAGATGCGATGGCGCATCTGCAGCCTGGTCCTTCGGACCATCCCGGAATGACGGCTTAACCTAAGCCGTGTTGATATCCTCGCTCTCCAGCACCGACCGCGGATAACCATCCCTTGCGACCTTGATCATGGCACGGCCGAGTTGCTCGCTGGTCGTCATATATTTCGGCGCGACGCGATTGAGGTAGGACAACAACGGCCCGGCCACGACGTAGATCGCCTGGACCCAGGCGGTCTTCGATCTGACGCCGTGCAAAGGCTGAATACCGGCGGGCCGGAACATGTAGGCCGCCTTGAACGGCAGCTTGAGCAAATCGTTCTCGGTCTTGCCTTTGACCCGCGCCCACATCTGCGAGCCCTGCTCCGTGGAATCGGTGCCGCGCCCGGTGACATAGGTGAACACCATGCCGGGATTGAGTTTTGCCAGTGTCGTCGCGGCCGCCATGGTGACGTCATAGGTCAGATGACGGTAGCGCTCCTCGTTCATGCCGACCGAGGAGACGCCGAGGCAGAAGAAGCAGGCGTCGTATCCCGTCAATTGAGATTCAAGGCCTGAAAAATCCAGAAAATTGTCGTGCAGGATTTCGCGCAGTTTCGCGTGCCGTTGCCCGGTCGAACTGCGCCCGACCGCCAGCACACTTTCGACGTCTGGATCGAGCAGGCATTCGCGCAACACGCCCTGCCCGACCATGCCGGTGGCGCCGAACAGGACGACTTTCATCCCTTGAAGAACGCAAGCAGGTCGGCGTTGATGGTGGCCGCTTCCGTGGTGGGCATGCCGTGCGGAAAGCCCTTGTAGGTTTTCAGCGTGCCGTTCTTCAGCAGCTTTGCCGACAACGGCGCGGAGTCGGCATAGGGAACGATTTGATCGTCGTCGCCATGCATCACCAGCACCGGCACGGTGATCTTCTTGAGGTCGTCGGTGAAATCGGTCTGCGAGAAGGCGACGATGCCGTCGTAATGCGCCTTGGCGCCGCCCATCATGCCCTGGCGCCACCAGTTCTGGATCACAGCCTCGGACGGCTTGGCGCCGGGCCGGTTGTAGCCATAGAACGGCCCCGCCGGAAGGTCGCGATAAAATTGCGAGCGGCTGGCGGCGAGTTGCGCCTGTAATCCGTCAAAGACCTCCTTGGGCAGGCCGCCGGGATTTGCCGGCGTCTTCACCATCAGTGGCGGCACCGCGCTGAGGATCGCCGCCTTCGCCACCCTGCTCTCGCCGTGCCGTCCCAGATAGTGCACCACCTCGCCGCCGCCGGTGGAATGGCCGACGTGAATAGCGTTCTGGAGATCCAGGTGCGCCGTCAGAGCCGCCAGGTCGTCGGCATAGTGGTCCATGTCATGGCCGTCGCTGGTCTGGCTGGAGCGGCCGTGACCGCGGCGGTCATGGGCGATGACACGATAGCCGTGATTGAGGAAGAACAGCATCTGCGTGTCCCAGTCATCGGCCGACAGCGGCCAGCCGTGCGAGAACACCACCGGCTGACCGCTGCCCCAGTCCTTGTAATAGATCTCGGTGCCGTCTTTGGTCTTGATCGTCGCCATGGCAGGACTCCTTCACTGGATACTGGAGGGAACGTTTCCCCTCGCCGTCATTCCGGGGCGACCGAGACCAATCAGGCGTAGGTCTGCGGCGGCCGGTATCGCCTGATCGCGCCGATGATCACGATGGCGAAGAACACCAGCACGATGCCCTGGACCACAGCGAATGGCGGCTCGCTGGGCGGCACGCTCGGCGCCAGCGCATGCAGCGCGGGCACCTTCAGGAAGCTCTGGATCACCAGCACGAAGACGTTGAAGTAAAGCGCGATCATCGCGGTCACCACATAGATCCAGCGCCATGCGCCGGAAAGCTTCATGCCGTAAAGCGCGATGCAGGCGATCGCCAGCAGCCCCAACGAGAGGATGCCGATCATGTGCGACGGCAGCAACTTCTCCGACAGCAGGGGCGGAATCAGAAACCCAGTGGCGCTGGTCAGGATCGTGAACAGCAGAAATATCGCGGTCAGGCCCGGCATCCGGTTGGAGCCCAGCAGCCCGAACATGACGATGATGCCCGCCACGACGCCGATCAGGCTGATGATGACATGCACGGTGACGAACGTAGACAAACTCATACCCAGGATCATGACGCGCTCCCCCTTTTGCGAACCATGGAGATGCTACGACCTCGAACAGAAAATTGCCACATGCCGCCGGTGTGGCAAAAGCAGTTCAGGCATGCGGCTTCGATCAAAAAAAGCGGAGGTCATGCCTGAATCTTTTGCAGGGCTGTCACAAACAGCGCCACACCCATCGTCGCCCGAGATCATGATCCGATTGGGATCGGATCATGATCTCATCTCTCTGTCCGGGCATGATCTTTTGGGAACTCCGGTTCCCACATTTCCGGGTCATGCTCTAGCGATCGAGAAATTCCACCAGTTTCGGGATCACCTGGTCCGGCGCTTCTTCCATCAGCCAGTGGCCGCGGTCCTTGACCAGCACGCCTTCGACATTAGTCGCGACCATCCTGCCCTGCTCGATCAGGAACGGACCGCCGGCTTTTTCCCCCGACAGCACCAGCAGCGGCATCGCAAGTTTGGTCTTGGCAAACCCCGCGAAATCCTCGGCGTCTTTCGGGAAGGCGCGAAAAACCTCCATCCCTGCGGCCATGTGGCCGGGCTGGGCATAGGCCTTGGCATAAAATTCGCGATCTTTTTCCGGCACCGACTTTTTGGCATCGGCGGCAAAATCATTCCAGAAATGCTCGAGATAAATCCGCTCGCGGCCGGTGACCAGCGCCAGCGGCGTCTTGCCGAAGAAATGGAAATGCCAGAGGTCGCGGAGCAGGAAGACGTTGTTCCAGTCGCCGACGCCGGGCAGGAATGCTTCCATCAACACGAGGCGATCGACTTCACCGGGGTATTGCGCCGCATAGGCGTAGGCCACCATCAGCCCGATATCGTGGCCGACGAGGCGGATGCGGTCGTATTTGAGGCTCTTGGTCAGCGCGTGGATGTCCTGCGCCATCGCCGCCTTGGTATAGCCGTCCGGCGGCGCGCCCGATTGGCCGAAGCCGCGCAAATCCGGCGCGATCACGGTGTGCTTGTCGGAAAGCTTCGCGATCAGCGGCAACCACATGTGGCTGGTTTCGGCAAAGCCGTGCAGCAGCACGACGGGATCACCCTTGCCGGCGACCAGGTAATGCAGCTTGACGCCGTTGACCTCGACGAATTTGCTTTGCGGCCCCTCGGCTGACGCCGCGCCCGGATCGAATAAAGCGATCGATACCGCCATCAACAACACGGAAACGATGGCACGACAAATTCCGATCGCGGAGTGCATCCGGTTTTCCTTATTCTTCAAAATGAAAGGGATTTTAGTAGTAGCGCGGGATCGGACCGTTATGCGGCGTCTTGCGGTTCGACAGGTCGAACAGCACTTCGTCGACATAGCACCACCCCCACCCTTCCGGCGGATCATAGCCTTCGATGACCGGATGCCCGGTGGCGTGGAAGTGCTTGGTCGCGTGCGTGTTGGGAGAATCGTCGCAGCAGCCGACATGACCGCAGGAGCGGCAGATCCGCAAATGCAGCCACTCGCTGCCGGTCTTCAGGCATTCCTCGCAGCCAAGCGCGCTTGGCGTGACATCGCGGATGCCGGCGATATGGGTGCAGCCTTTTGTCATTTCCCGTTTCCCTGTCTCAAAGCGCCGGTTTCGCGGCATCGCCGAGAAAGCCATGCAGCGCCGCCACCACCTGCGCGCCTTCGCCGATCGCGCCGCCGACCCGCTTGACCGAACCCGAACGCACATCGCCGACCGCGAACACGCCGGGCACCGAGGTTTCCAGCGCCGAGGCCTGTTGTCCTTCGCCTTTGCTGCATTGCGCGCCGGTCACCACGAAGCCGCCCCGATCGACCATCACGCCGCAGCCGTCGAGCCAGCCGGTGGCGGGATCGGCGCCGACGAACAGGAACAGATTGCGGATGTCGGCACTGCACTCGTCGCCGCCCAACCGGCTGCGCCAGCGTACGCGCTCCAGCGAAACCTCTTGCGTGCCTTCGAGCCCAACCACCTCGGCGTTGAACACCAGTTCGATATTCGCGGTGGCCTCGATCCGCTCGATCAGATAGCGCGACATGCTGGCGCCGAGGCCGCCGCCGCGGATCACCATGTTCACTTTCTTGGCGTGGCCCGACAGAAACACCGCGGCCTGGCCGGCGGAATTGCCAGCCCCGACCAGCACAATCTCCTGCGCTGCGCACAGCCGCGCCTCGATCGGCGAAGCCCAGTACCAGACCCCGCGGCCTTCGAAATCGGCGAGATTGGCGATCTCCGGCCGCCGATAGCGCGCGCCGCTCGCCACCACGATCGAACGGGCACGCAGCACCTCGTCATCGTCGAGTTTCAGGCCGAAGGTGCCGTCGGCGCGCGAGCAATCCAGCGATTTTACCGAGACCGGGATCATCATGTCGGCGCCGAACTTCTGGGCCTGGTTGAAGGCCCGCGCCGTCAGCGCCAGCCCGGAAATGCCGGTGGGAAAGCCGAGATAGTTTTCAATCCGCGCGCTGGCGCCGGCCTGGCCGCCGAAGGCGCGGGCATCGCACACCGCGACGCTGAGCCCCTCGGATGCGGCATAGACCGCCGTCGACAATCCAGCGGGACCGCTGCCGACAACGGCGACATCGTAAACCTTGTCCTTGGCAAGCGCCCGTACCATGCCCATCGCCCGCGCAAGTTCGGATTCGCCGGGGTTGCGCAGCACGGTGCCGTCGGTGGCCACCACCAGCGGCCAATCGGTGGCAGACGGCGAATAGCGCGCAATCAGTTCGGCGGCATCGCCATCGGCGACCGGATCGAGCAGATGATGCGGATAGCCGTTGCGGGTGAGAAATCCCTGCAGGCGAATGACGCCGCTCGAGTTGGCGGGCCCGATCAGCACCGGGCCGCCGACGCCGCCCTGGATCAGGTTCACCCGCCGCAGGATCAGCGCGCGCATGATGCGCTCGCCGAGATCGGCTTCCGCGACCAATAGTGCGCGCAAGCGCTCCGGCGGGATCAACAGCGTCTCGACGTCGCCTTCGGCATGGCCGTCGACCAGCGCGACGCGGCCGGAGAGCTGGCCGATCTCGGCGAGAAACTGTCCCGGCCCCTGATCGATCACCGGCGTGACATGACCGAGGCCGTCGCGCTGGGTAATCGCGACATGGCCGGACAGAATGACGAACATGCCCGGTCCCGGCTTGCCGGTCTCGAACAGCGTTTCGCCGTGCGCGAATGTTCTGATTTCACCGAACCGGCGCATGCGCGCGATTTCCTGCGGCGTTAGCGCCGGAAAGGTCTGCTCATGGCGCGGAAACGAGGCGGCCGGCGGCGCGCCACCGTTGATCTTGTCCCGTGTCGTCGTATCCATACCCATCAACGTCTCACATCATCAGAAAGAAAGCAGAACCGCCGCAAGTGGCGCAAAGCAGGTTCCGGGCCATCCGGCAGGGAGAGATTTTTTTCCTGCGGCAACGATAGCTATTTGTTCGGCTTTTTTGCGCTGTCGTCATGTAGGGCGGCGTCGGCGTGTTCGGAAGGTGCGGCATCGCTCCGCCCCCTCGCCTGGGATTTTCGCCGCTTGAGATTTTCGCGCAATGCCAGCTTCAGCCGATCCTGCCGCGAATTTTTCGCGGGCTTTCCGGCCTGGCCCTCGCGCTGGTCCTTTTCATTCGTCATCGTCAACCTGTTATAATAATTGTGCCAAAACCGCATGACCGGAGAATAGGCCGATGAACGAAACCCAGGCACTGGCGCCTTTGCCGCAGCGGACGCTGGAGGGCTGGCATCGCTTTGTCGCCTCAGGCGATCGCGATCTGCTGGCCCCGCTGCTGGCGGAACATATTGTGTTCCGCTCGCCGTTTGTGCAATCGCCGATCCCGGGCCGGCCTGCGACGCTATTGGTGCTGACCACGGTGGTGCAGATTTTCGAGAATTTTCGCTATCACCGCACTTTTGTCGCGGGCACCCATGACGCCGCGCTGGAATTTTCCGCCAATATCGGCAAATGGCAGCTCACGGGCATCGACCTGATCAAATTCGACGAGGCCGGCGAAATGACCGAATTCGAGGTGATGATCCGGCCGATCAAGGCGCTCCAGGCGCTGGGCGAGGAAATGGGGAACCGGATCGGCCCGCAACTGGCCCAGATGAAGGCGGCGGCGGCCGCCTCGAGCTGATTATGGCCGTTTTTGATGCCCCCGCGGCCCGCCCGCGCGCTTGCGCAGCCGGGGGGCTTGTGGCAAGGATCGGCCCGCTCTGTAGAGGCCCATTCGGCCGATTCTCGTGATCCGGGGCATGCTGCCGTAGCTCAGTGGTAGAGCACTCCATTGGTAATGGAGAGGTCGACAGTTCAATCCTGTCTGGCAGCACCACCCATTCCTCTGAAAGATCATTAGCCTATTGATAGGCTTGAAGTTTTCGCTGT
>CAVVEA010000002.1:0-164983 GCA_963747165.1 uncultured Alphaproteobacteria bacterium
CGAGAGATGTCCGCTTCTGGGGCTAAAAGCAGACATGCGCTGGTCACCCCGGAATTTCGCCTTTTGACCCCACAAGAGACATCGGCGCATTCCGTGAATGGGGCGATCCAGCCCGCTTGCCACGCTATCTTTACGCCTCGCCGCGGAAGTGCGGACTAGTCCTTTGACAAGACATTCACCGTCCGAATGGGGTGACCAAGCGCGTACTCGGCGGCGACAGCAATCTCAGCCCAATGGTGCAGCCTGATGTCGGCGGCACAATTCTCGGCCGGAACAAAGACTTCCAGAACATCGTCGTCAACGGTGCCAACTTTCATTCCGAGACATAGTCTGTCGAAATCGAACCTGCCTAAGAGGCTTCTTAGCATCGTCCTCATGGCACGTTTGGGCCCCTTGTTGGTCGCACCTCATCGAGTGACGGAATTGTTGTCATTTGAGCTTCCCCTGACCCCAGCGAATTTGTAAGGGCCACACTCCCATTACCCAGCAGATTTTGTGGAAAGGTAGCTATCTTCGGTTAGTATGTTTGCTCGTGCCTGTCTGTCCCGCCGCCGCAATTCGTCTTAAAGAGGCTCGCGGCGCAACGGAATTAACAAGTGTGTATTGCGGGAGCGTCCCAAGCCGAGCAAAGCAACGTCGTGGTGGCATGTACAGAATGGCAGGACCGGCAAGTGGGCTACCGACCGGTTCGCAATGCACCACGGGTTTTCTTTCACCCTCGCGTGGTGCGCCGCTTTGCACGGACCGGCTGTCCCAGTCCTTGGTGTCTTGTTCAATTGCGGCACCAACCTGGTTATCAGGAATGGGAACGCGCAAGCGATTGCCTTTTGCTTCACGGTTTGCCTCTGGAAAGGTGGTTGCATATGTCGTTGATTTGGCCGCTACCGTAGAAGAAGAGGCGGCGCTGCGGATAGCGCTGTTTGAAACAGGGGAAGCATCGACCGCGGCCGTTCCGGCGACGAAGCCGGCCGCGACCGCAGCCGCTGCAAAGATGGCGGCGATGACTATCCATTTGGGCTGGTGCATTGCCACAGGCCGTCTGTTGATCCGCGCCAGGTTGATCGGCTGCTCGCCTTGGCTTTTGGCTCCTGAACCCAAGCAGCCCTGGCGAACCACTCATGCTGGGTTTGGCAGATCGGGCACAGGGTACGGGCGAAGAACACGGGCATGCTTTGGAAGGTAGACCGATCCATTTGGATGCCCGTGGAAATCTCACATCCCGTTTTTGGGCATTTGATCATTAGATTACCCATTCCGACCTCCGTTCACGACCAGCGGCTGTGGATGTTGCGCGGCTTTCCCCGTCATCTAGACGCAGATCCGCGCAGCTTGACGAATTCCTTTTTCAGCAACCGGAGAATTGTCCGCCGTTGGCCTTCATCTGTTTCCGGATTATTTAGTTTGCGGTAACGGGCGATATTCTGCTCGCTGAAAACATGTCCAGATCAGTTGATTTCGCTTTTTGATACGCTCCGATGGCATCCATTTGCGCTCCTTGCTTGATCTGCATCAACAGCTGACGATGAATACTCACATTGGATCGAACCAATTCACATAGCTCGAAGGGACTGTTTGTGCCGCTGCCGAATTCCAAACGCATTCGTGCAGCGCTTGCTACAAGCGCTTTCACGAGAAATGCATCAATGGAGGGCTTTCGCTCGAAAGATCGCACCGTCCTTGGTGCGCATCAAATGCAAATTGGCACTACCGCCAATTTGGACGCGATCAGTGCGACCATAGAGCGCACCGCATTGGAAACGCTCTCGCCGCAATTAGATACGATAACACCGATCACAGAGCTGCTGGCATTTGGTCACGAAGGACGCGGTAAAGGAGCTGAGAGCGCTCCCGGTTAACGCAGTAATCCTGGATGCGTCGGGAGGGATCGTAGCCGTAAACGATACGTGGAAAGATTTCGCGCGACAGAATGGATTGCGTCTTCCGAACTTCGGAATTGGCTCGAACTATCTGCAATTTTGTGTGTCCGATGGGCCGTATCCGTCATTGTCCGCAACGAACCTCAAGGAGTTGCTCGCGAGGACAGAAGAAACTTTTGACCCTTATCTATCCTTGCGATTCCCCGACAACAAACGGTGGTTTTCCCTCATCGGACTGCACCTCTCCCCCGATAAGTGGGCTGGCGTCGCGCTGTTGCACATAAACCTCACGGACACGCTTCCGCCCGGTGCGGATCAAACGCGCGCCGCAACCACCCCAAGAAGGCAAATTCGCAGTACCGGCCAACTGGAGGCGATCAGTGGGGCAATAGAGCGTTGCGTATTGGAAACGGTTTCATCGCACTGAATACGATTCGCTTGGACACTCACCATGGAGCTGCGCGGACGTTTCAGCACATGATGATGAGGAAGCCCGCACCCAGCTCAGCAAGCGTCAGCTCGGAAGTTCTGCGACTCTAGGCCAAGGGAAAACGAACAGGGAGATTGCTAAGGCGCTCTTTCGCTCACCGCACACGATCAAGCTGCATGTGTCGGCGATCTTGCAGCAATTGAAGCTGAAGAGCCGCACCCAAGCGGCTCTCCTTGCATCGAAGATCTACAAAGAAGGTTCGGCCGATCCGGTGCGGGAGGATGTTGAGTCGTGGAAGAAGCACCCACTGCCGCGAGCGCGACACAAGCCTGGTCGCTCAGTTCGCGAAAAAACGTCAGTCGAATGAAAATGCAGAGTTGCGCGCGCTGTTCGTCTCCACGCCGGGAGGACTATGCCACAACGGAAGTTGTCCTCTCCTGGAAATTTTCAGACTTGGCCCTGTGCCGCGCGATGTCCGGTAGTTGGGTGCCGGAATAAAGCGAGCAAGTCGAGCAGGCTGCGCGTCAGGTATGGCCTGACATACAATACGGCTAGTAGAACGATTTGTGCTGTGGCGTAGAGGAGGAGACGAGAGTGGTTGCACTCGGAACGGTATTTCAGCCCACGAAATCAAAGGCCTGATGAGGTCCGCACTAGATGAGGCGGCAATCATCCTGCCTAAGGCCGATCGAACATCTGTCATGAAGGTAAAATTGGCCTCGCGTATCCTCGCAGCGGCGGCGAAGGGTGAACGCGACCCAAATAAGTTGAGAATTGCAGCACTTCTTGACGAAGTGGATGTTCAAAAGACCTGACACACTTGCCCGCATCTCGTTATTCCCGGAGCGACCGGCCATGAGCAAATCAGTTATAGCGCTCTCAACCTGCGCACCATCAATCAACATTGAGCGCGCCTATCAGCAGTTACAGCGCCTGCGGAAACTGGTGGTGCAAGCCGAGCACTCACATAACGAAGCGCGCATGAGGAGTTGGCTGACTAAAGACAAACGCTGAACCGTCGAATTTTGGCTCGCCGGATATCGGTCTTGCGAAGTCGGTTACCGAGCCGATGAAAAATCACCTTGTCTGATGATTAATCTCGACGGGCTGCAGCCACAGCCAGCAGCAACGATTCGAGCTGGCGCGCAATGTCGCCGTTTGGCACAAAACGGACATGCCGCAGTGGTCGTTGGATGTCCGTTCTTGGGGGCATAGCGGAAGTCGCGTTTTAGCGCCGCCAAGTCCGTTTTTGACCCCGAAGCGGACTTGCCTCGCATCGGGTCGTAAGTCGCTCATCGCAGTCGGCTGTCTGTGCGGCGGCTACGTGTCCTCTTGGTGGGCGCGTCCAACAGTCCGCGCCGATGGCTGTCGACTGGAAGAAATGGGTTATGTCGAATGAATGTCGCTGGGCAGTTACCTCTCCGTCGCGGCTTGTGAGCGGATCGGCATGGAGCCGGAGTCTGGAGGTAAAATCAGCCAATGGCAATCGACCCGAAATCTAGAGAGATGGTACTGCGTTTAATCTGTGAAAGTCTCGCCTTCTCGCCGTTCACGACGAGTTCGAGATCGCGCCAGATCGATTGCAGCAATTCGGCTCGCCGCATTTACATATAGCGGGCAGAGACTCTCGCCCCCTTCAACAGTCACGATGACGCGAAATATCGCCACACCACAGCCCCCCGTTGCACAAATCAGTTTGATAAATTTAGTTTAGAGCAGGGAAGCAAAGCTCTCCAGTAGCCCGGATGGGCTAGCTCGGGACACGGGCTTCCGCTAAATGTTCAGGTGTGTGTGAGCTTGCGGAAATAGCCCGCCTGATCTTGGCTTGAGACTTCTGGATACTTGTCGTGCAAACCACTAATTCGCCCCTCCCGGTCAATTTGGCAGTCATCCGAGCATCGGGTGAGATTGTTTCTGTCAACGAAGGCTGGAAGCGATTTGGCCAGCATAACGGGCTTCGAACGCCCCGTTTCGGGTTGGGTACAAATTACCTTGAATATTGCAAACCCACAGACCGCGAGGCGGCGCAATCGGTTCAGCAGATCAGGGGCCTGCTAGTCGGAGACGTTCACTCAGTGAGCTTCCCTTATCGCTGCGATTCACCCGCGAAAGAAGAACTTTCGTTTTGATAGGCGCTCGGCTGGCTCAAGCGCCCGAAACCAAACTTTATCCTGCTCCATCTAAACATCAGTGCCATTATTGGGCGTCGTTCTAACAGTCACGTTTCGAAGGCGGTGGAATGGAGCACTTCGCGCGCACTGACTGACCACCTAGCTCAAATGGCTTTGGAAATGATCCCCGATGGAGTGAGTTAGCCGCTCTTCTGACTGAAAAGGAACGGGAGGTTCTGATCCTGTTAGGTCAAGGAATGACGAACAAGGAAATAGCGGCTCGTCTCTCGCGCTCTCCGAACACCATTAAGATCCACGTTTCTCATATTCTGGAAAAGCTAAACCTCCGGTCGCGAACGGAGGCCGCGCTCACAAGCTTCAACTTTGGCAATCAACGCCGCTCCCATGTGTGACGGCTAAAGCCGAGCCGCAACTTCCGCTGTTGGCACTTTTCGGACATGCCGCCGCTGGCCCCGCAGGTCCGTTGTTGAGGGATGACCGGACCTAGCTCAAACGCGCGCCCACTTCCGTTGATGACCACCCACAACGGACATGACCAGCACCCCGCCAGCCGACCCTCCGTCGTGGATCGGAAGTGATGTAGCTCGATCACTGCAGCTTGAACACTGTTTGCAAAAACGCGTTCACGGATGTCTTGGCTGCTTGGGTCGCAACGGGGTCGTAACCGAGGTGGGGACCGTGCACAACGCACGCGTCCCTATAGGTGAATTGCAGTTTGGTGTCGGCATTTATGAGGAGCCCATCGGCCTCCTCTCGGATTTTACAGTTGCGCGTACTCTCAAATTTGGGTGACACGGCTGCGGGCTGAGCTCCGAGCGGATTGTCAAATGCGTGTGACGCGCTCGGGTACTCGGTCAATTCGACGTCCCGGCCTGCGGCGCGCAATCGTTCGACGTACGCTTTGCACACGGAGATCGGGTTGTAATCGTCGAGCGTACCGCCAAAGATGCGGATCGGCCGGTCGACAACTTCGGTTTCGGATATGAATGTCGTCATGCAATCCGGGTAGAACGGTATATAGGCAGCAAATTCTACGCCGGATTTGTTCCACAATTGGTGAAATCGCTTGAGGCTCGCATAGAGGGTGGCCTGCCCTCCGCGTGAGAAGCCCATCAGGGCAATGCGTCCCGGATCGACGCGCGGGTGCGAGGCGAGAACATCAAGCGCGCGGTAAATGTCTAAGATAAGATTGAGCCGACCGAGCAACGCCTGGTTAGTGTTCACCTCTGTAAGGCCGCGCCCAGTGAACCCATCGAGGGCGAATGTGGAGATGCCAAGCTCATTGAGCTCTCTCGACCAAACATCGATGTTTGCGGCGTAGCCACTGGACCCGTGCTGGAGCACGACCACCGGAAGACGGCCGGACCCCTGTGCAATACGAAGCTGACCGGAGATTGTCACTGGCTTGCCGCCGATGTCGCCCTTGAGGAACTGCTGATCGGAGAGTGTCAGCGTCTGAATCTGGTACAATTCGGTTCGCGCAGCGATCTCTTTGGGTGCAACCTCAAAAGCAAAAGCGGAAGGCAGGACTACGAGCGGCGTGAAGATCGTAGCGATTTGACACAGGCGCTTCATGACCGCCCTCCGTGTGCTAGTTCAACTCGCCCCTAAAAATTCAATAGGGCTGGGTTTGCCCAAGCTGCATTTTGTTCCCGAAAGGCTTGCTTGAGCAAGTCGGTTCTTGGCACAAAGCAGATGTCTTGAAGGCCAGCCCAGATGTCCGCTTCCGAGGGCAATGCGGACATCGCCAAGTCCATGAGCGTTCCGCATTTATGAGTACACGCCCTAGCATGGAAATTCGCGGAATGACCTCACCTCTCCTTTAGCTCATCGAACACTGTCTGCATCTGCTTGCAGGTGGCCACCATCTCGGTCGCGATCAGCTCTACGTCGGAGAACGTGGCTCCGAGTTGATCATCGTCCAGCTCGGCGAGCTTGTTCAGGTCGCCGGGCAGCATCGCGAGCAGTTGGTCATGCCGTGCTTGCAGCACCTTCAGCCTCTCGACCACGGCCCGCTCATTGGAGCTCATGCTCGTCGTCCTTCCCTCTCCCTTTGCGGTGCCACGGCGCGATCCCAACATCGTTTGGACGCATGCGCGCGATGGTCTTGGGGTCCGTCCTCGATTGGGGGGTCATGCGAAGCTTGGTCGCCAGCATCGCCTGCACCCTGCACGCCTTCTCCCAGCCAACGACCTGGTTGGGATTGCGACCCAGCTTGTGGGCCAGCAGCGTGGCCTGCGCCAAAGAGACCAGCAACGGAATATCAGTCTCGCGGAAATGATCAGGCTCGCTGGCGCTGACCAGCTCCTTGAACAGCTCGCGCTCCTTGGCGTTCAGGCCTGATGGCGCGGTCAAGCGCGGTGGCGTGCCGCTGACGTTGATTGAGAGCTGGTCTGCTGACTTTCGACCTCGTTGGCGCATGGATTACTCCTAATGATTTGAAGACATTTAGCGAAGCTGGACTAGGCCGCGTTCCGCGAGTTGAAGGGGCTCGAAATATTGACCGCGCCCCCCCTCTACTTATGATAGAACGGATGATTTCGATCTACTGGATAGCCGTCCAGACCTATGTCCTTGACATATCCTTTAGGTTGACCTCCGCCTTCTATTTGCTTCTTGGAGCTATCGTGGCAGTGTTTGCATAACGATTGCAGTTCACCAAACCAGAACAGTTGGTAGTCACCCTTATGTGGAATGACGTGATCTGCTATGTTGGCTGCTTCCACCCTGCCATTCTGTTCGCACATGACGCAGAGCGGATGATTGGCGAGTTGGAAGCGACGCCTCGTGGTCCAACGCTTTGTTGAATACCAACCAAGCCAAGGTCTATCGGTTGTACCAGATGGCATCTAACTGCCTCGTGCGTTCACGTCGAGTTCTCCCACAGCAGCAAGCAAACCTGCTCCGCGTCGTCTATCCCATCCGTGGCCTCTAACTCAGCAACGCAGGCTTCCATAAAATCATCGAACTGCGCATCGCTCTTGTTCGTCTTGCCGAACTTTTTCTTAGCCCTCAGGTTGAGCCGGAGCCTATACTGAAGCGAATGCGTCATAGTAACCTCCACTTACAAACCTGACCCGGTGACTGGGCGGATGGGGCGGCAGCCACCGGGTCTGTCCATCTCGCGGAGGAAGACACCAAGAAGCACGCGAGACGAAATCAAAAAGGCAGGGACTTGGAAGATGCTCGGCGTGCTTGCCCATCACCCAAGTCCCAGTTGGCTCACATCTAAGAATGACGAACGCGCGCAATCACTTTTCAATTCATCCATGACCGCTAAGAGTTTTTCCATATTGGTGTCGATCTCTGCGAGTACCGTCTGAAACTCTGGCACCCGTGCTTGGGTAAGTTCTTTCGGCACCAGCGAGACCAAATAGTTGTGGCGAGCGACCAACTCGTTCATGCGGTCGCGCTTTGCAATGATCTCGTGCTCCAATTCGAAATTCATATCTTCCTCCCGCGCCAGGTCAGACCCGGAGGCTTCTGCCCGCGCCAGCCTTGATTGTCTTCGTGCTTTGGCGGATCAAGGTGCCTCCCGGCGTGGGTGGTGAAAGCCGCGAGCGTATCCGCCTCTTCCTGCCGCTTTTGCCCTAATGGAGTTGCCGCTTCTTCCTGCGCAATCTGGCGATTGATTTTCTGGAGCAAGGCTTCTGCGCTTGCGCGGAGCTCGCGGGCGCGTTCGGCCTGGCGTTCTGCCGTGGTTTGCTTTGGGACCGCTCGAAGCTTGGCTTGAAGCTCGCGTTCTTCCTTTTCGAATATTGCGATCGAGCGAGAAATGGTATTGCGCTTGGCCGGCGTGTCGGCTCTCTCCTGGAGCAGCTTTGCCTTGCGGACGGCGCGACGGGCTCTCCTGATCCGCTGGGCAATGGTCAAATCTCCGGTCGGCTGCTGCTTGAACACCTCTCGCATGGTCGTGTCCGAAATCTTCATGGTCTTGGCCACCGCCAAGGCATTCGGGTTGGCCGGCACGCTGACCAACGAGCATTCCATCAACTCGCATTTTGTGTAACGAACTGCCACCGGATTTGGATTCAGGCCGAGGCTTGCTCTCTAGCGGGCGGAAACCGACGCTGACGGATTTTAGAATTCCAGCACCGACCAATTTTCGAATTTCGTCGATGCGGGGCGAGGTGCCTTGCTGGAGCTAGAACCAGACGCCCTCGCAGTGCCCGACCTTCGACGCGAGTATTTTTCCAAATCCCGATCGGCTCATCTACTTTGTGGTTGAACAGCCCAATTGGATTGTTGTTGTGATTGTGCAAGACCCAACTGTTTTCATCCTTGCATTCGATCACGTCGTCGTAGCGATCAGGTGTCTCGTCGGACATGATGCACTCAAAGCCATCTTCCGAGGGCTTTAGCTCGGCGGTCCGGGTCTTATAAACAATGGTCATGATCTTGGCCCTTCCAAGAATAGCTCGCGTCTTTGCTCGATCATCTCTGCCGCGTCGTGCAGCGTGGCCGCCATGCGACCTTGTCTCTCTTCGGACATCTCCTCCGACAGCTCGATCATCAGAGCGAGCAGGGAGAACAAACTGCGTGGGGCGTCCAGCCGCCTCATGAGCACGCAGATCAACTCGTTGGTTGATATCCCAAGGTGATCGCTGTACGGGTCATGAAACATCGTTGCGATCCTTTCGAGTGACCGCTGGGTTACGCAATGATTTTTCAAAGAGCCGTTGATCGTGCTCCGGCAGATATGTGGTAGCTGAGAGTGTTGCCTGCGCAGCTTGGACAAAGTCACGTACCCTACGCGCATCCTTCTCTGATAAACCCTGCGCCAGCCTGACCACCTGACCCAGAAGTAAGACGATCCGGTCCACGTCGCTCATTGATCCATCGATCACCTGCGTGTTCTCTTGGCGAGTTTCTGCAACTGGTGTCCAAACTCCGTCGATTACGACCGCCACAAGAGCCATCACTTGCTTCTCCATTGGAGGAGCATAGTACAATCAAAGGTTGAGCGAACTCACCTACGCGTAGGTAATTATTTTCGGATCGCCGATCTCGCAGCTGCTGCGATTGCACGCGCACATACCTGCTTCCATTCGCGGTCTGAGATGGATCTGTTTTGGGCAGACCGCTCGATCCTCAAGTCGGCCACAATGGCGGCAATCTCGCTGTCCAGCATACGCCACGCCATAGAACCTGAGCCGATCTCCTCGACGCCGCTTGGCCTCCCGCTTGCGCTGCTCATATTCCTTGGTGCGCAGCCGGGCCTGCTGTTGCTTGCGGGCGATCCGGGGATCGAGGAGGGTCTTTGGGTTTTTGGGCTTCCGTTTCATCGTGGCACTCGGCCCAGAAGGGGTGCCAATCCTTGGCAGATCGTCGCTGGCTCGATTTTCATGACCGGCTTCTCCCTAGGAAGGGTACCGCTGTCGTCGTACCCACGGGCCTCCCTAGCAATATTGCTCTACTGGCAGTGTCACCATTGTCCCTTACGCGCGTAGGTGAATTTGAAAAAATGTCCCTTGGATTTATAAAAAAGGGTGATTTCGCATTTACACCTACGCGTGTAAGGGACAATGGGGACAATGACTTTAATGAGATACCTATTGTCCCCATTGTCCCTTAAGGAATTGTCCCCATTGTCCCTTAAGGCGAATTTGCTCCTCTCGTTGCCCCAAAAAGCTCTGCGAGCATTTCCCGATCCTGCTGCCTCCTGACGGCCTCGCGCTCGGCGCGTTCGGCAAATCGCCGGTGAACCTCCGGGTTCACCAGCCAATGCGGCGGGTCCGAGGGCCGTGGTCCGGGAACGCGGGCGAGCCAGCCCAGCGCGTCCAGCTGGTTGAATATTCTGTCGATGTCTGGGCGGTCTATCCCCCTCATCACGCGCCCGCCGCGCTGCACGTCGCGGTTGGTGATCCGCTCCATCTCGTGCGCGAGGATGTAGCCCGCGACCGCGGTCAGCCGATCGTGGTCGTCGGATAATCCGAGCACTCCGGTGTAGAACGCCAGCGCGTGGGGCAGCAGGAAGTGGTGCATGAACTCGGACACCTTCTTGGCTGTTTGTTCGCTGATCAGCGCCGGAAGGTCTTCGCCGGCGTGCTCGACGCAGTGCCAGATCACGCACAATCTGGCAAAGATGCCGTTGTATTTTCCGATGTGCTGCGCCAGCTTCCTGCTGATGCTCTCGCATTTCATCAGGTCGAGGTGCTTCTGCTCCAATTCTTTCCTGATCGCCATGGCGCCGTCGTCGAACGCGAGGTTGTCGAACGGCGGTTCGAGTTCGCGGAGCCTCGGGATCAGGTAGGAATAACGCTCTGCGGCGTTCGCCATCGGCTCGTCTCGGCCCATCACCGCAGGGCGAACCATGACCATGATCACCCGCTGCATGAGCCCGTCGTCCACGCTGTCTTCTGCTATCTTGCTCATCGGCTCGGGTTGAATGCCGCCGAGGATCGACACCGAGAGGTTTTCGATCAACCCACTGCCGCGACTGACCCGGTTGTACGCGAAGCTGCCGCCGTTGTAGGCCTGAAGCCAGAAGCCCCGGTCCGCCGCCGCGCCGCGACTTCCGCTGTATTTGTCCATCGCGCCGAACCAACCGGATATTTCATCGCGCAGGAGGAGGACGCCGTCACTGCTGTCCTTGAGGATTTCCTGAGCGGCCTCGATGGTGGTGTCCTCGATCCGAAGCCGAGTTTGCTTCGGCTTCGCCACGCCGCGCCGTTCCTCCTTCGACAACTCGTCGTATCTGGCCTTCGCGTCGGAGTACGCGCGCCACATCTGGGTGTCGACCTTCACCACAGGTTCCGCCGCCGCTCGCATCATGGACGACTTCATTGAGCTCGGATCACCTACCAAGGCAACCCAGAGGCGGGCCGCCTCCGTCCAATGTTCGTGCCTCTTGGGTTTGAGCGTGATTTTGTCCGAAATCGCCGCCGCGCAGACCGCCAGCGCCGACATCGCCAGCCCCGCCGGGTCGCAGCCCATCAGGCTGCCCTGCTCGCGCGCGAACTGCTCTATTGGTTCGGGCAGCAGGCCGAAGGCAGGGTGGCGGGTCGAACCTGCCCCACAGGTCCACGGGTTCGACTAATCCCTGCTGCCATCCGCCGTGCGCCTGCTGCCACTCCCGCTGCCACTCCCGCTGCCAGCCGGGGCGAACCGTTTCGGCAATCGAGAAGAGTGTGTTGGCATTCAGATCTATCGGCGGATTTTCCTGCCAAGCGTTCCACGCCGTCGCGGGGTCGAAATCTTCCAAGATGTTGCCGCTCCGGCTGACATAATTCCGGCACCATGTCAACGCGAGCCCGCAGCCCTCGCTGACGCCGGAGCTTGCCCTGAACAGCGCTCCCAGGACGGTTTGAATTTTCTCCGGTTCGTCCAGTTCCCTCGCTGCTCCGTTGCCCGTACCTCTACTCAGGGGCCAGGTGTCATCGCTCGGGATGATCTCCATCGCGGCAGTGATCTTCGAGAGAACGTAATTCGAGAGGGTCATGACCGCTCCTCCCTCGATGCGCGAGGCTGTATTTCCCGATTCATCTGGGCTAGAAAGGGGGTGTCGGTGGTTGTCACTGGCGACCAGATCAGACTTCACGCTTAATGCCCCTGTGCCAATCGGGGGCATTTTGCGTTTCTGGGGGTGATGATGTTTCGACATCGGCGAGTTCTCCGGTTTTTTGCCGAGAGAGCGCCGTCGAAATGTGAATGAGGGTCCGCTTTCCCGGCACAGTTTTTCTGTGTTGGTCTTTGGGAAAGATCGCCCGGTTTACCTGGAGCTATTGGCTACTCGAAGGTGCCTTATCTAGGCCGGTGTTTGTGCTAACGCCTATTAGCCTGTTTGTTGTGGCTGCCAGATCTGCCTTAGAGCCCCGATCATTTGCCAATTCGGGAGCAATGGCGTTGTTGAAAGTCTAGTACATGCCGATCCGCCATGAAAAGCGAATTTTGTTAGGATAGCATTTCATTCCTCCGTCGGAAACAGTTGAACGACGTTGGTCGCGCTCGGCGCCACCGGGGTTTCTGAAACCCTAGTTATTGTTCGCCCCTCCGTCGCGCTCATCCTGCGAGGAAATGCATTGTCGAGCTTGGCGATCAGATCGCGGATGGGTTCGCCCTTGATGAAGTCGATCTCCAGCCGCAACAGCATTTCCGCCAGCGGCTCGCTCACGCGCCCGACGTAGAGATATTCTCGGCTCACATACGGGACTGACTTCAGTCGCGGACGGCACACGTGCACAGTTTTCTGACCGGGCTTTCGCAGGTTATGTCTGCTTCGTACGCTCTGTTTATGAGCAGTTGTCTGCCGTCCTCCAAATAGGCGAGCAGGTAGGGGAGGGTCATTGGGTCGCGTCGTGGATTGCGCTGGCGGCGGGTCATGTCAATTCCTCTGTCAGCTTGCTCAGTGCCTCTCTATTCCGCTCCTCCTCCTGCGCGGCGGCGGCCCACGCCTTCGCGTCGATCATCGGCTCGATCTGCCCGCGGATGAGATCGACGATCACGTCCGGCGCGAGCGCGTCCAGCTCCCAGCACTGGCGGGTGCCGAACTGGCTCATGTATTTGGTCAGGTTGGCGTCCTTCGCCTTTGCGGGTTCGGCGGCAGGCGGTTACGCCTGACTTGGGCCATGGTCAGCGCGATCCGCCTGACCTCTATCTCTCTACGCGCGTACAGGGTGAGCCGCTCTTCGAGGTCGCGGGTTATGTCGATGCCCGTCGGGTCGTGGTCGCCCAGGTAGATCACCACCGGGATGTGGTCCTGCGGTCGGCCATGCGCAGGCCGACGTCCCGCATCGGGATCTGGCTGACGTTGCCTCTGATGGCGAGGTAGGAGACCCGGTGCTGGTCGCACACCGCGCAATGACCCCGAGCAGCGCGTCCTTCTCGACCATGACCACCGGGAAGTGCTCTGCGTGGTCCACGGGTCCTCCGCATAGAACTCGATCTCGCTCTCCAGAAATTCCGTCGGGCTTGCCCACGCTGCGTGGGTGTTGACCGCCCTGGTGCGATCCTCCATGGCGTTCCAGTCGCTCTGACCAGCGTCGCGTGCAACCACCATGGTTCGACCGAGCAGGTCGTAGTTGTCCTTCGTGTTGGCGATCAGGTCTCTGGCCACGAACTGGTAGTAGAGCTGGCGAAGGGTCAGCCTGAAGCCAGATTTCTGGTACTCCTCTATGATCGCGTTGGCCTGCTCGATCATGGCCAGAGCGGGACCGCGGAAGTTGCGCTCGATGTAGAGCTCGCGGCTCACTACGCGTCCTCCGCCACCTTGCTGCCCTTCGGAAACCGGCGAGGTCTATTGGCGAGCGCCTCATAGACCTCGACGTCGATCCACCCGATCTTGCTGTGACTACCCCCATCGGGGCCGAGCTGGCGGGCTGGCGGAAAATCTCCGCGGCGGATCATGCTCCAAAGCGTGACGTAGCTGCCGATCCCGGCGATCTTCATCACCTCTTTCTTCGACAGCATCTGGATCGGGCCGGTCGGCTTCGCGGGCGCACGCGAGCGGCACCGACTTCGGCGGCTTGGGGAATGGCTTGCGGGGGGATTTGGATTTGTTGGTCACGGCTGCCTCCAAGAGCAGCCGACCGAAAGTTAAAGAAAGAAAAAGTATAGGCGACTGCTATAACTTATATCTAACTTTAAGGTTCATGTCCATTCACTTGTTTCCCCTTGATTTTTGGCCCTATTTACTTAGGTTTACTTCAACTTCCAGCGGTGGCTTGATCTTTACCAGTTCTGGTAAAGATCAATTTTGAAATTTTTGAAAAGAGAGAGAGAGGGAGAAAGTAAATGGCACCGGTTGCCAGTCCCTCTTGGGCACGGTTGTTTACTTGGCTTTTTTGAACTCCGCCGCGATCACGTTGTCCTCCTCGCCCTCTACCAGCCGCATGATGTGGGCGCTGACGTCTTCCATGATCTTCTGGTCGGCGAGCGCGTAATCGTGGCGGTCGTACACGTCGGTGACGCTCTTTTTTCTGTGGTTGAGGATGCGATCCAGCGCCTCGCGACCGTGGCCGCGACCGGTGATCGTCGTGCCCATGGTCCGCCGCAGGTCGTGGGGCCTTACCGGCGGGTCAAAGCCGCAGAGCTTGCTGATCTCCCGCATTGCGCCCTCGAGGCCGTCGATGGCGTTCCCGCGATCGTTTGCGAACACAAATCCGGGTTCGTCGTCGGAGCCGATCAACTCCAGCACCTGCTCGGTCAGGAACACGCGATGCGAGCCAGCGTTCTTGGTTCCGGGCCACCCTAGCTCCGCTACCGGCTGGCCGGGCAACTCCCACCACTGGCCCTTGACGTGCTCGCGGCGCATGTGGCGAACCTCGCCGGGCCTCGCGCCCGTGAGCAACACCACCTTGAGCGCGGCGGCCGTGACCGGGTGGATATTCTCGCACGCGGTCCAGAAGCTAGGCACCTCGGTCGCGGATAGGGTGCGGTCCCTGTCCGTAGTCGGGTTCTCGTCCACGCCCTTGCACGGATTGATGGTGAGGACTTCCTCCTTCACGCCGAACGTGAACACGGCGCTGATGGCGTGCAGGACCGAATTGGCCAAGATCGGGGTCTCGACGGACAGCTTGCCCACGAGTTGCTTGACCTGACTGCGGCTGATCTCTTTGGCGCTCAGGTTCCCCCATCGGGGGATGACGTGCCGCTTGATCAGGGCCTCGGCCTGCTTCCAACTCTTGTTGCGCTTCTTGGCATGCTCTTCGAGGTACCGCTTGTGAAGCTGCTCGAAGGTCGCGCCGCCGCGCTCTGCGGTGCGCTCCGCCTGAGGATCGCGGCCCCTAGCCACGTCGCCGATCAGCTCTCTGGCCACCTTCCTGGCCTCCGCGGCACCCATCGCTGCGGGACCGATCCTGTACCAGCGCGCCCGACCGCGAACGCTGTACACGAAGTAGAAGGTCTTGCGGCCCGACGCCTCGACGCGCACGCACAGTCCGGGCAGCTTGGTGTCGCGGACCTCGTACTTCGCCGCCGCCAAGACCGAGAGCTCGCTGACGTTGGTGTCGGTGAAATTTATTCGCTGTCTCATCTAAGCCCCATCTAAATGTGGACCCTAAAATATCCTTAACAGAGTTGAAACTGATTGAACATCAAAAATGCGAGAAACCCTTGTGGCACAGGCACTTCTTAAACTATTTGAAAGCAAATGAAAGATGGTTAAGTTAACCCTTCCTTAAGGATGGGGTGGCGGCCGCCGGCCGATTTTGCGAAGCAGGGCGGGTTCCCTGAAGTAGCGGAAGATTTCCGATGTCGCCTGACGCGTTGAATTCCCTGTTCTCGCTTTGCATCGGCTTTGCGCTGGCTGGCGCGCTTGCCAGCGGATATCAGGCGCTGGTGCAGCGGCCCGCGGGATTCGGATTACTGCAGGAGGGCGTGGCGCCGAAGACCTTCGCGGCGGTGCCGTTTTTGGTATTTGCCGCGCCCTTCATCATCATGCGCAATACGCTGCGTGGCGCCAAGATCGAACGCCGCCGTTTCGAATTCGTGATGATGGCGACGGTGCTGTCCGGGTTCTGGAGCCTGATGTCCGGCACCTTCTTCGTGATGACACTGCGCGCCGCCGGGGTGCTGGCCTGAGGCCAGCAGCTATGCCAAAGTCTCCCCGAACAGGAGATTGATCAGGGCATGGCGATCTACGAACTCGACGGGCAGGGGCCCGAACTTCCCGCCGACGGCAACTATTTCATTGCCGACACCGCTACGGTGATCGGCAAGGTGCGCTTGCACAATTCCGCCAGCGTGTGGTTCGGCGCGGTGTTGCGCGGCGACAATGAGTGGATCGAGATCGGCGAAAATTCCAATGTGCAGGACAATTCGACCTGTCACACCGACATGGGCTTTCCGCTGACCATCGGAAAGAACTGCACGGTGGGTCATAACGTCATCCTGCATGGCTGCACGCTGGAGGATGGCGCGCTGGTCGGGATGGGCTCGATCGTGATGAATGGCGCGCGGATCGGCCGCGGCAGCATCGTCGGGGCGGGATCGGTGATCACGGAAGGCAAGCAGTTTCCCGAGCACTCGCTGATCATCGGCGCGCCGGCGCGCGTGATCCGCACGCTCGACCCGGCGCAGGTCGCGAAGATGGGAGGCGCCGCGAAGTTCTATGTCGGCAACGGCCCGCGATTCGAGAAGGGCCTGAAGAAGATCGGCTGAAGCCGAATGCTGATCGCCCAATGCCGCTTGCGCGCATCAGCCGGCTGATCTGACAAGACGCACGGGATGCGCAGGGCGGCGGAATTCGGGCAGGCCAACCGGAATCGTGTCGGTCAAAATCGCCTTCAGGCGCATCGCGGCGGGAGTTAGCGGCCGGCCGCGATCGTAGAGCGAGAGATCGATCGAGGGCAATTTCGGCAGCATGTGGGATTTGCCGAGCACGGTGAGCCAGTCCGGCAAATGCACCGTGGTTCTCGGACTGATTCCAAGGCCGGCTTCCACCGCCGCCCATAGACCCGCTAGGCTTGGACTGGTGAAGGCGATCCGCCAGGGAATCCCCGCCGCGTCGAGCGCCGCGATGCCGGCTGTGCGGAAAACACAGGGCGCCTCGAACACCACCAGCGGCACCGGCTCAGCCGGATCCCAGGCATGCTCGGCGCTTCCGATCCAGACCATCGGCAGCGTCGCCAGCCGCTGCGCGGCCTGATGCTGGCCGTCGCTGAAGAACATCGCCAGATCGAGCCGGCCTTTTTCCAGGCGCTCGAGCAGCACGGTGTTCCGGTCGACGCTGACCTCGACGCGGATCAACGGATGAGCCCGCTTGAACTGTCCCAGCGCCGCCGGCAGCCAAGTCTCGGCAAAATCGCTCGGCAAACCGAACCGCACCACGCCTTCAAGACCGGAGCCGCGCAGCGCCGCGATCGCTTCGTCATTGAGCGCCAGCATCCGCCTTGCGTATTTGAGAAGCAGTTCACCGGGCTCGGTCAGCACCAGGCCGCGACCCTGTTTGCGAAACAGGCGCTGTCCGATCTTGTCTTCCAGCTTGCGCATCTGCTGGCTGACCGCCGATTGCGAACGTCCGACCTGCTCAGCCGCGCGGTTCATGCCGCCGAGATCCTCTGCGCTCACCAGGGTGCGGAGAAAATCGAGATCGAGGTTGGTCGTCACGACAGTTCGTTTTTTCTGAACCATAGCTTTAGATATATGCGTTTTTCTTTATGATGGAAAGTGCCCATATTGCTGGGACTGCACCGCCAGTCACGAGATTTGGAGCCCGCTGATGCCTTTCGTTCGTATGACCGTTGCGGGACCCGCGCTCGGGTCCGAGCAGGTTTCGCTTCTCGGCAGCAAGATGACGCAACTGATGGCCTCTGTCCTCGGCAAGCGTGCCGATCTCACCAGTGTGCTGGTGGAGCAAGTGGCCATCGCCGGCTGGGCCATCGGCGGCTCGCCGGTCAAGGCCGCCGTCCATGTCGATGCGACGATCACCGCTGGCACCAATTCGCCCGAGGAGAAGGCGCGCTTCATCGAGACGACCATGGGACTGCTCAAAAGCGTCCTGGGCTCCGGCCTTCATCCCGCGACCTATGTCGTCGTGACCGAGGTAGCAGCCAACTCCTGGGGGTATGATGGCCAAACTCAGAAAAGCAGACAGGAAGGTCGACAAGAGAGCCGAAAGCAGAGCCGGCTGCCGGCGGCTTAACTGCTGCGCCGCCGCGCCTGCACCCTGAAAGGAAACAACCCATGCCACTCGCTCGCATCGAACTCGCTCAAGGCAAATCGGTGGAATACCGCAAGACCATCGGAGAGGTCGTCTATGACGCCATGGTCGAGACCTTGAAAGCTCCAAAGGATGATCGTTTCCAGATCATCGCGGAACATGCCGGCGATAATTTCATTGTCGATCCGAACTACCTGGGAATCCAGCGATCCAAGGATTGCGTGATTATTCAGATGACGCTCAACGAAGGCCGAACCCTCGATCAAAAACGCGCCTTCTACAAGGCGGTGGCGACGGGGTTGCAGCAACGCCTGAATATGCGGCCGCAGGACGTCTTCATCAGTCTTGTCGAGGTGAAGAAGGAAAACTGGTCGTTCGGTAATGGCGAGGCGCAATACGCTTCATAGGCGCAGCCGTCCATTGCTTCTCGCGCAGAACCTTAGGCACGCGGTTTGCTTAGAGCAAATGATGATGACGATGATGACTATACCTCAGATGACGTTGATGTTCCTAGGCACGGTCGTTTCCCTCGGTGCGGCACTGGTCTGGATGTTCTGGGAATTGCAGAAGCCAGCGCAACTCCCGCGCCGGAACGGTCGCTTCGAGCGGAACTGACTGGGCTATTCAAGTCCCCTCGGATTCTCCGGCCTCGATTTCGCCGGCCGCTTTTTCGTGGCCGGCGGCCCAGAGTGCATGCTCTTCGCTGCCGTCGCGATACGGATTGGCTTCCGCCGGAATGCGCTTGCGCGCCGCTAGTTGACCTTGATCGAAGGGATCGGGATCGTTGGTCATGATTTAGTCCTCGATGGGCCGGACTTCCCAGACTTGCTCCCGGATTTTTTCGGCAACGCCGCGCTCTTGCGCAGCGCGTCCTTCAGGTCGACGGGAATGCCGTGCTTCCTGAGCAGATCGGCGAACGCTTCGTCCGCCAGTTCCTGCAGCGTCCCCATCCGGTCGCGTCCAAGCTGTTTCAGCTTGTCGAAAGTGTCGTCGTCGAACTCGATCAGCTTGCGCACGACCAGGCTGCCTCCTGCGGCGCGAACAGATACCGACTTAATCGCGCTGGCTGGAAATCGTTCCTGCGCGGAACGGGCGCCCACCGTTGTCGTTGAATTATAAAGGGAGATTTCCGAATGACCAGAATGTCTGCGACAGCATCGATCGTCGCGATCACCATTCTTGCCGGTACGGTCGGTGCGCTCGCACAAGGCGCCGGCGGCGCGCCCTCCAACTCCGCCAATGCAGGCGGTCTCAACAACTCCGGCAATGGCAATTCCGTAAGGATAGCTCCGCCGCCTCCGCCCGGCACCAACAGTGCCGGTACCGCAAATTCGTCGGGAGCTTCGGGCACGGTCGGATCGTCAATGACGACGGGCGCGACGGCCGGCGATGCCGCGATCCATGACGAAGACAAGGCCATCGACCAAAAGCTCAAGAGCATTTGCCGCGGCTGCTAACCCTTGATCAGCCGCTGCTTGCGCTTTCTCGCCTCCGGTCGCGGAGATGTGAGCAGGATTCCCGGCGCGCACTGCAAACTCGTCTTAAATTCCTGCAACGCTTTGGCGCTGAAAGAGTCATGATTTTCGGGAGCGAATGACGATGGAGGGACACACTCATGTTGCGTAAGACGATGCTTGCCTTATTCACATTTGCAGCGGTCGGCATGCTTGCGCCGGGCGCCGCCTCGGCCCGCGGCGGCTTTGGCGGGGGCGGTGGTTTCCATGGCGGTGGAGGAGGCTTTCATGGTGGCTTTGGAGGCGGCGGCTTCCATGGCGGAGGGATGGGCGGCGGCGGTTTCCGCGCCGCTGCCATTGGGGGCGGCGGCTTCCGCCCGGCTGCGATCGGCGGCGCCGGTTTCCGCTCTGCCGCGATTGGCGGCCCCGGCTTCCGCGCGGCCGCGATTGGTGCCCCCGGATTTCGTAGTGCCGCTTTCGTCGGTCGCGGTTTCCATGGCGGCCGCTTTCACCACGGCTTCCGCCGCGGGTTCCCACTGGCCGCGTTTGCCGCCGGAGTAGGGTACGGCCTCTACGACCCCTATTATTATGATGATTATGGCTACGATCCCTACTACGCAGCCTACCAGGAGGATTCCTATTATGACGACGGCGGCTGCTACATCGTGCAGCGGCGCATTCATACCCGATACGGCTGGCGTCTCCGCCCCGTTCAGGTCTGCAACTGATCTGGCTGAGGTCTTCGGCGGTTGAGCAATCGCGAGACCCGCTGGTCCGGGATGATCCAGGCGGCCCCGGGGCATCAGCACCGGGGCCGCTTTTTGACCCCCGCGCCGATGCTCAGCGCGAACCGGCCGGTCAGCCCAGCACGTTGTACTTCTTGAACCAGGCCTGCATCTGGCCCCATGCATCCTCGGCGGCTTCCTTGCGGTAGCTGGCGCGGTAATCGGCATGGAAGCCGTGCGGGGCGGCCGGATAGATCTTGAACTCGGCGGTCTTCTTGGCGTCCGCGAGCGCAGCCTTCAGCGCCTCTACCGTCGCGACGGGAATGCCGGTGTCGGCGTCGCCATACAGGCCGAGCACCGGCGCCTTCATCTCAGGGGCCAGTTGGGTCGGGCTCTTCGGCCACACCGGATTCGGCGCATCGACCGGCGGCCCATAAAACGCAACGCCGGCCTTCAACGCGCCGGAGTGCGCCGCATATTCCCACACCGTCCGCCCGCCGCGGCAGAAGCCGATGATGCCGAGACGGCCGGTATCGCCACCTTGAGACTTGGCCCAGGCAACGGTGCTGTCGAGATCGGACAATAGCTCCGCGTCAGGCTTGGCATTCACGATCGGCAGCAATTGCGGGATCTCGGCGATCTTGGTGAGGTCGACACCCTTGCGGAAGTAATAGTCGGGCGCGACGGCGAACGCGCCGAGCTTGGCGAGGCGCCGCGTCACATCCTTGATGTATTCGTGCAGGCCGAAAATCTCCATCGCGACCAGCACCACGGGCGGATTGCTGACGCCGTTCGGCCGGGCGAAATAGCCGGGCATTTCACCGTCGGCCACTTTTATCCTGGTGTCGCCAACGGTCAGGCCGTCGGTGTCGGTCTTGATGACGTCGGCGCGCACGGGGCCGGCGGCCAGGGTATAGCCCGCCGTTACGGCGGCGGTCGCGGTCATGAAACCACGCCGGGAAAACGGCGCGGTCTTGGTCAGTCCGATGACATCGGAAGTCAGCATGGGTTCGGCGCTCATGATGGAATTTCCCCGGGGGCTGGTGTGGCGGCTGAGACGTTCGCGTCATGCCGTTTCCGAGCGGTCGGATCAAAAGCGTACTGGCGTCATGGATTTCCAGATGCTTTCGAAGCCGAACCCACAAGAAAAGCCGAAGCCGCCGCAACGTGGTGCGTGGGAGGTGTATTCAGCAGGCAAATACCGCCGAACGCAAATCACCAGCCTGCGAGGATTAAGGGAGAGGTCACCGATGGAGGCCGCCGGGCATGACGACCCCCCAAAAAGAACAAGGCCGTCCGGCGCAGTATAACGCCAACGGCCTTGCCAGCCCCGGACATTGAAATCGGCTTGCGCCGCCCGGTAAGGTAAAGAATGCCCCGGATTCTCGCGGCCATATGTGATCCAGTTCACATTAGGCAAAAAAAGTTGCGGCCAGCCCTTGGGGGAGAGCTGGCCGCGCGCGATCCGGTCTGGGACGGGGAGGGGTGGGGATGTGACCGGGTCGCGTGTCCTGTTGTTCGTGTTGCGTTAGCGATCGCGGGCGCTGGCGGTGGCGACCGCTGGACGGCCGTCGCCAAGCGAGACCCATACGTTCGGGTCGCTCTGCGACTGACGTTTGACGAAGCGGTATCCGGTCTCGGTCCAGGCCACGACGTTTTCGTTCTGGTTATCGAGGACGAACTCGCCCTTGTCGGTCTTCACGGTCAGCACAGCATGGCCTTCGCCCTTCTTGTCGCGCACCACCGTGATCAGCAGTGCCTCGCGCGGCCAGCCGGCGTCGATCAGCATCTTGCGCTTCATCAGCACGTAGTCTTCACAGTCGCCGTAGCCGTCCGTCGGCAACGACCATTTCTCGATCACGCCCCAGTGATCCATATCGGTCATCGGCTTGACGGATTCGTTGACCCAGCGGTTCACCCGCAGCAGGTCACGCCATGCCGTCTGCGACATCACGATATCGCGCGGCTGCGTCGCGCCGCCGCTGCACTCGCCGGGATTCTCGGCGCAGAATTCGACCCAGCCGATCGGCGAACGCGTGGTCTCGCCCAGGCTGGCATAAACAGCTCGCTCGTCGCCGGCGCGTGCCGGCGCATTCAATCCCAACAGGATGGCGACAACGGCCAATCCCTTTCCCTGTCCCCTGAAACCAAACATTGTGGCCCCCGTTTTCTTGTTGGGACCACGTTTCGCACAAAGGTTTTGCGCCGCCGCTAAGTAAGACAAGTACAATTGAAGCGAATGAAAGTAAAAGCTGCGGCTAATTCGATCTATACTTGAGTCAAATTCGATTAAAATTTGAAGTAATCGCAATTGATTCAAATTTTACGTATTAACGCGGGCAGACCCGCCGATCCTGCGGTTGCAGTGGTCCAAGGCCGCCGCGTTAACCTTGCCTGATCCGCCGCCGCACGGCTCAAAGCGGTATCCGGCAACGCGGATCCCGCCTTCAGGTTTCAGGAAAATGGGAATGGCTGGGTGGCGCGGTTTACCGCGCCTTTACCATCCCGGGAACACAGGAAAATCAGGTACTTCTGGCGCAGTCGGGCCGTCATCCCTTTCGGGGATACCACCCGGGGCAGCGGAGGCCGGAGTACCGGGGAAATGAAAAACCGGGGCTCGACCCGGTTTTTCCGCGCGGTTTCAAAAAAAAGGCGCGGTAGTTTCGTCCGGGCACCGTTTGCTGATGCCTGATCGCGCCATCCCGGCGAAGGGGAGACGCCATGCCTGGCATGGACAATTCAACAGCGCCGACGAATTGCTCAGCGAGATGACGCTGGAGATCGGGCGCGATGGGTGCCTGGGCGGGCTTTACTATTTGTGACCGCGATCATCCGTTGGGGGGATTTTCTTGCTACGCGACTCTCTGCTTACTTGGACCATTGGAAGCTTCGCGGGCTATTGATTGTCTCAGGTGCTACGCACATTACATCCTCTACGAGCACTTCTGGAAGCAGCGCTGGCAGTGTGGGTTGTCCAAAATATCGCAGATCCGTTTCGAGGCCCTCGATAACCGCGACCGGATCGGAGTGATATGGCAAAATGCCAAGGGCAGGCATCAGCTGGCGCGCGTTTACCAACGAGGGGCATGCCGGCTACGTTGGCATTTCGATATCGGATAGGCAGCGAGCTTGCCATGCAATGTGCCAATTGCGCGACAGACAACGCGCCAGGCAGCAAGTTCTGCACGAACTGCGGCGTTGCGCTGGACACCGTCTGCGCCGCGTGCGGGCGCGGTTGCCATTCGGCAGCGCGTTTTTGCGGCTGGTGTGGTGCTCCCCGGGCCGCAGCTTCGTCCGTCGTCGAGCCGCACGTCGAACGCAAGCAAGCGACCGTGCTGTTCGCCGATATCGTCGGCTCCACCGAAATGATCGCCGGCCTCGATGCGGAGGAAGCAGTCGGCCGGCTTCAACCCGTGGTCGAGGCCATGGCGCAGGCGGTCCGGCGATTCGACGGAACGATCCTCGGCAGGCTTGGCGACGGTCTGAAGGCGATTTTTGGCGCTCCGCGCGCGCAGGAAGGCCACGCGCTCATGGCCTGCCAGGCGGCGCTTGCCATGCAGGAAGCAATGGCCTCGCAGCCGAACGCGATCAGGATCAGGATCGGGCTTCACTCGGGGGAAGTGGTCGCTGGCGCGATGAACGCCGGGTCTTTTCGGGAACAGGAAGCGCAGGGCATAACGCTGCATATCGCCAGCCGCATCGAGCAGGCGGCGGAGCCCGGGGGAATCCTTCTGAGTGCCACCTGCCGCGAGCTGGTCGGCGCCTATTGCGACACCCGCTCGGAAGGTACGCGCGTGCTCAAGGGCATTGCGGCCCCCTTCGACGTGTTTCGCCTGCTTGGGCTGAAACCGGGAGTTGCCAGCGACCGGTTTCGCGACGAGAGTTCTGGTGCAGATGCGTGGGCGGGAGAGGGAGCTCGCGATTCTCAAGCGAGCCCTGCTGCACGCCGAGCAGGGAGCCGGCAGCGCCATCGGCATCGTGGCCGTCCCCGGCATCGGCAAGAGCCGTCTGTGCTACGAGTTCAGCGAATGGTGCCGCGAGCGCCATGTCGATGTTTTCGAAGCGCGGGCCCACATCTTCGGCAAGGCCACCCCGCTACTGCCGGTCCTCGAGCTGATGCGCGCTTTGTTCCGCATCACGCCGCTGATGACAGCGGCGACGGCGCGTCGGCAAATCGAGGAAAAGCTCCTCGCGCTCGATCCGTCCTTCGCCGATGACCTGCCGTTTTTGGCGGATTTTCTCGGGTTACCCGTGCCGGAATTGGAGGGTCAGAACATCGACCCGAAGGCTCGCCGGGGGCGTCTGCTCAGCGTCGTCCAGGGCCTGGTCAAGGCGGCGGGGCCGCGGACGTCGGTGATCGTCTTCGAGGACCTGCACTGGCTGGATCAGCCCAGTCAGGATTTTTTGGAAACCATCGTCAAGGCGGCCAGCGGTACCAACTTCGTCGTCGTGCTGAACTACCGGCCGAGCTGGCCGTGCCCCTGGCTCGCCCTTCCGCACTATCGCCAGTTGCCGCTGGCCGAGTTGGACAGCGGCGATATCGACGGGCTCGTCCGCGATCTGACCGGCGATGACCCGACGCTGGAGAAAATGATCTCCCATGTTGCCCGGCAAAGCGACGGCAACCCGTTCTTCGCCGAGGAGCTGGTCCGGGCGCTGGCGCGAAGCGGCGTCCTGATCGGGGAGCACGGCCGCTACCGACTGGCTTCATCCGAATGGCACGAACCGGTCCTGCCGCCGACCATCGAGGCCGCGATCGGCGCGCGCCTCGACATCTTGCCAGAGCGCGAGAAAATGTTGCTGCAGGTTGGCGCCGTGATCGGCAAGGAATATCCGGCGGCCCTGGCGCGCCAGGTCGCCGGAATTTCAGAAGGCGAGGCGAGGGAACTGTTCGACCATCTTTGCGACCTCGATCTGATCAAGGCCAGCAGCACGGTTCATGGACCGGGTTTTGCGTTCCGCCATCCGCTGATCCAGGAGGTCGGCTACGCGATGCAGCTGCGGTCGCGCAGGGTCGCGCTGCATGCCGCGATCGCTGACGCCATCGCGCAAAGCGACTGGGGGTATCAGGACGAATTCGCCGGCTTGCTCTCCCATCATTACGAGGCAGCGGGAAAGATGACGGCCGCAGCGCGGCAGCTTAGTCGCTCGGCGACCTGGATCGGCCGGACCAACGCGTTGGAAGCCTTCAGACAGTCGAAGAAAACCCGTCAGCTTCTCGGCTCCCGGTCTGCGCCCAGGGACGTCGAGATGATGCGCGCCATCGCGAGCGCCTCGGTTCTTACGTTTGGATGGCGGGTCGGCATGACGGCCGACGAAGCGGATCCCTACGCCGAGGAGGCGTTGCGTTACGCGCGCGAATTTGCCGACGACGAGGCAGGGCCGGAAGTGCTGATGCAGTACGGCCGCTTCAAGGCCTCGACCGGATCGGCGGACGCCTACGCCGCCCTGATGGAAGAGGCGCTGGCGATGCCGGCAACCGACCTCGGCCGGATCGCGACGATCCAGGGGTGCCTGGCGCAGGCGCATTGGATGAGCGGCTTTCTATTGAAGGCGGAAGCCGCCTGCGATGCCGCCCTCAAGACACTGGCTATTCGCCAGCGGCAGGGCATCAACGGAATTGTCGGTCTCGAGTCCCCGCCTTACACCTCGTTCGATGTCGAACTCTGGATCAACTGCCTGAAAGCCCGCATTCTGGTGTGGCTTGGCCGTTTCGATGAGGCAAATATCCTGCTCGGCGAGGCGTTTCGGGCCGAAGGGACCGATCGTGAGGCACCCGTCGTTCAATACATCGCCTACCTCGCATCGGTCGAACTAGCCTGCCATCGAAACGATCCGGTTGCTGCGCAGCGGCATGCAGCGCGAATCCGGGCCTACGCGGACCAATCAGACATTCCTTATTTGCACGTTTATGCGCTTTTCGCGACAGCCCGAGCAAAAACCTCCTCTGATGCCTGCGCCGACGCGGTACGCGATCTTCAGGCCAGTCTTGAGTTCGCTGCCGTGGCGAACGCGGGACGTGAACACCAATCGCATCTGCTGGCCGAGCTGAGCTACGCGCAATATGGCAGCGGGCTTTTTGACGAGGCGGCGGAGACCGCCCGGACCGCCATCGAGATGGCGCGGGATCGCCACCACCGTACGGCGGAGTGCCTGGCCAGCATGGTGCATGGCGCGGGGATCGCCGTCGGCAACAGCACGGTTGTAAATCTGGAATCCCAACAGTATCTTGCGCGGGCTGAGGAGCTAATTCGTCAGACGGGTGCGACCCTGTTGGCGTCCCGTCTGGAAACACTGCGAACCGACATGGAAGCACGCCTGCACTAACTGGAAAGTCGTTGGGTCAGGCACAACACTTTGTGGGGGACAACGAATGGGCAGAATGGTCAGCGACAGCGCCACGCGCGATGTGATTGCGCAAATCAACGCGAGGTTCGAGGCTGGAGAGGCGATCCAGGAAATGGTCGCGCTGCAGAAGGAGTTCAAGATATTTTCGCCGAAGCACAGTCTGTACGACAGCTGGCTGCTCTTGAATATCAAGGCCTCGGATCCGAGGGAGCGGGCGCGGTGGAAAAACTGGGCAGAAGTTTACATGAAGGAGAAGGTTCCTTCTGACTTGAAGGATGTAAACGGGCACGACCGGCTGGTGAGGGCCTATCAGGAAAATCTTGAATTATCAAAGCCGTTGCCGATGTGTTACGGACATCATTTGGCAAAAGACGATCCTCGGGTGCTCGTCTCCACGGGCAAGGGGCCGCTCTTCTCGGTCGTTGACCACATCGTAACTTCCATTCCGATCAAGCCGGTCGCCGGCAAAACGGCAGCTTGACGGCGCAATCCTATTCGGCGGCTGCCCACCTCGGTGTCTGCCCTGTCATTCCGGCCGAGGCAGACATTTTGCGTCCGGTGCATGCCCGGATCGAGGCTTACTATGCGGACAAGATCTCGCGTCATGGCGCGGGGCCGCGCGGCGTCGATTGGACGTGCACGGCGACACAGGAATTGCGCTTCGTTCAGCTGCTGAAGCTGTGCGATTTCAGCCGACCGTTCCTGTTGAATGACGTCGGCTGCGGCTATGGCGCGCTGGTCGGGTTCGTGGCGCGGCGCCACCCGGAAGCCGACATCGACTATCTTGGCATCGATCTGTCACCGGCCATGATCAGCCGCGCCCGCCGCCGCCATCGCGATGCGCAAGGCTGTCGCTTCGTTGTCGGAAACGAGATTCCACGTATCGCCGATTACGCTGTGGCGAGCGGCGTGATGAACGTCATGCTCGATCATCCGCGCGCCCTCTGGGAGGAATTCATCGCCGATACCCTGCGCCGCATGCACGCGTCGAGCCGGCGCGGCTTTGCCGTCAACTTCATGGCTGAAAAACCGGATGGCACGGCGACCGAGGGACTGTATCGCACCGATCCGTCGCGCTGGACCTTGTTCTGCCAGCAGACGCTCGGCTGCGCGGTCGAGATTGTCGACGGTTATGGCATGCGGGAGTTCACACTGCTGGTGCGACCCGACCACGAGCCGTGAGAGCACGCCTTCGACCCGTCAGATCTTCGCCATCCTCGCCGCGAAGAAACCAGTAGGGTTTTGGATCGCGCCGCGGTTTACCGCGCGGTCACGCTGTCTTCGAGCGTCTCGGCCATCTGCTCGTGGACGAACTCGAGCGCGAAGCCTTCTTCCAGGTTCCGAACCACCCGCGCCTGGACCTTGCCGAGCAATACCAGCGATTTCAGCGGCGGCCGGTTTTCCGCGGCGATGGCGGCGCCGGACATCGACATGTCGATGATCCGGCAGGTCATCTTGGTGCCGTCCTCCAGCGTCATCAGCGCAATCGGGTTGCGCGGGATGATACGGTCGTGGCGGCGGTCTTCCGGCAGGTTGAGGATATCGCGGTTGGCGAGCCAGGTCAGCTGGGCGGCGAGCTTGTCGCGCTTGCGGGCGGTCGCGCCGACGGTCATGGCGAAGCCGTTGTCGATAATGCGGGTGATCTTGCCTTCAACCCGGCCGATATGGTCGAGATAGGCGATCACGCGGTCGCCGACATTGCCGATGCCCGGTGCCAGCAGGGCCAGGCCTCCTGGCGACATGTTGATGATTTGGCATGGGAATTCGCGCCGGTCCGGCAGCATATAGCGGCCCAGCAGATGAACCCGCACCCGCTGAAAGCGCCGCCGCTCCTCGGTCACCGGAACAATCGATTTCTTGTGCGCCAACGCCATCTTCGTCACCCGACAACCGGCTTCTCGGTGTCGTCCGACCCTATGGCCATCAGGGTTAATGAGCGGTTAGCGGGCGTTGCACCAAGTCGAGATTACGCCGCCCTGGGTGCTGGCGCTGCGGCGACATCGTCGGGCGCAGGCCACCGCCGCGTTGGCATCCTTGCCTGCTTCACCTAGGCTACCCGCCGTCCACGCCACAGCAATCAACAATCGCCGAAGGGCCGGAGGAAACGTCATGGAACCAATTCGCGTCTGCACTTACGACGGCCCCGGCGCGCAGCCGGTCATTCGCACCGTGCCTTGGCCCAGGATCCCGAAGAAGGCGGCATTGATTAAAGTAGGCGCCTGCGGCGTCTGCGGCACCGATCTGCATATCCTCAAGGGCCATTGGCCGAAGCAGCTGCCGTGGCCGTTCACGCTCGGCCATGAAATCGGCGGCGTGCTGGTCGAGGTCGGCTCGGAATTCAACGAAGACTTCATGAGCAAGAAGCTTGCGGTGGGATCGAAGGTGATGATCCCGCCGCTGATGCCGTGCGGCCGGTGCTATTACTGCGTTCATTATCCCGAGAGCGCGAACAAGTGCCTGACGCCGGTGTATTACGGCCGCTATCTCGGCTTCGACAAGGCGCCGCATCTGTGGGGCGGCTGGGCCGAATATGTCTATGTCGATCTCGACATGCTGCCGGGCACCAAGATCTACAAATTGCCCGACGATATGTCGCTGCGGCTCGGCGCGCTGTCGGAGCCTTTGACCTCATGCATTCGCGCCTTCAACCGCGCCACCCGGGCAGGCGGATTCAAATGGGGCGACACCGTCGTGATCCAGGGCTCCGGCCCGATCGGGATTCTGGCGGTCGCCGCCGCGCAGGAAATGGGCGCGGGGAGGGTGATCTGCGTCGGCGCGCCGGAAGCTCCGCGGCTGAAGCTCGCGCGCAAGTTCGGCGCCGAAGCGACGGTGAACATTGAAGAACTCGAGACGCCGGAAGCGCGCATCAAAAAAGTCCGCGACATCGTCGGCGGCTTCGGCGCCGATCTGGTGATGGATTGCTCGGGCCATCCGAGCGCGGGACCCGAAGGCATCGAAATGCTGCGCGACGGCGGCACCTATGTCGAGATGGGGCAGTTCACCGATGCCGGTTCGATCGAGACGTCATGGCATCGCATCTGCACCAAGGACCTCAACGTGCTGGGTTCCTGGGGCTTTACCGGCAACGACCTTCCGCTCGGCGTCGACATGCTCTACCGCACCCGCGACAAATATCCCTGGCTCGAGATGCAGACGATCTATCCGTTTTCCGAAGACGGCATCGGCCGCGCGGTCGCGGACGCGATGGCGATGAAGACGGTGAAATCGACCATTGTGCCGTGGCCGGAACTGGTGGAGTGATCTGGTATAATGGCCCCGCTAACGTAGCACTGTTGGGCCATTAGGATCCAAAAAGGACAGTGTAACTGTCGCACACTCACCGCCGGGAAACGTGCACGCTAGCCGCGCGCCAACGCCGCTGAGTTGCATCCCGCTTTTTTTGGCGTTGCCAATTCGAGACTTTGGCGAAACAAAAATCCTTCGGATGGAATGTTTCAAGCAAAGCGGAGTTACCACGTGCAGCTGGAGGGACCGCTCGCACAGGTAAGCAGGAGGCTCGAATGATCAAACTGGTGGTCAAGCTTGGGACGTTGGCAACATTTCTGGTGGCGATGAATACGGCGTCCTCGCTTATGCCGGCCTTTGCGGCAGGAGGAGGTGGCGGTGAAGCTTCTTCCGTGATGAACCCGGGTCCTTCTTATCCGCCCTCGTCTTACCCCAAGCGGTCGGGCACCAAAGCCACCCACAGGGTCAAGAAGACCAGCAAGCAGTCCAGCATCGACGACGGAGCATTCAGCCAGGGTTACCGCGCCGCCTATGCGTCGATCTACGACCGTAACGATTATGCCGCCGCGATCGAACAGTTGAAGGCGCTTGGCCATGACGACCACCCGAACGTGGCCAATCTGATCGGCTATTCCTACCGCAAACTCGGCGACTACAAGCTCTCGCAAGTCTGGTACGAACGTGCGCTGAAGGCCGATCCGAACCATGTGCTGACGTGGCAGTATTACGGTCTGTGGCAGATCGAGCAGGGCAACCGCGATCAGGCGCAGTATCATCTGAGCCGGATCGCAGCGATTTGCGGGACCGACTGCGAGGAGTATCGATCGTTGGCGGCGGCGCTCGAAAAACCACCCGGCACCGGTCTCGTCTATTGAGACCAGCCGCAGCGCCATTTAGAGGGCCCATCCGTGCGATCCTGTTCGACAAGGATGGCACGCTCGTTGACTTCCAGCGTACCTGGGGTCCGGCGGTTCAGGCGGTGATGCAGCATCTCGCGAGCGGTGACCGCGCCGCCTACGCTCGCCTCGCGGCTGCGGTTCGTTTTGTCGAAGCCGGGCAGCGTTTCCTGCCGGATTCGCCCTTCATCGCCGAGCCGACCAGCGTCTTCGGCGCGCTTTGGGCCACGGCGCTTGGGCGGCCCGCGAATGCAGAGTTCTTTGCCGAGATCGATCGGCTTCTGTGCGATGCGACGACCGGGCATCTCGCCGCGATCGGCGATCCGAAGACGCTGCTGACCGTTCTCGCCGCCCGGGGTTATCGGCTCGGAATGATCACCAACGACGCCGAACTCACCGCGCGGGCTCACGCGCGCAAGCTCGGTCTGGATCAGGTTCTCAAGTTCATTGCCGGATATGATTCCGGCTTTGGCGCCAAACCGGACCCTGGACCCGTCCTCGCATTCGCGCAGGCCGTTGGCGTGCCGCCTGCGGAAATCGCGGTCGTCGGCGATGCGGTTCACGATCTTGCCGCCGCCCGCGCGGCGGGAGCTATCGCCATCGGGGTCCTGACCGGCCCTGCGCCATCGGCGGTGCTTGCGCCGCATGCCGATGCGGTGCTGGCCTCGCCAGCCGAACTTGCAACGTGGCTGGACGGTCTTTGATTCCTGTTCGACCGGCGGCCGAAAGCCCGGCTCTATGCACCACTCCCGATACCGGCCAGGTTCGCGACAACGATACTGTGATCCGACAGGCCGCCCGCGGGGAAAACCGAAATATCCACCTCCAGTGCGACGGACGAGCAGAAGAAATCGATCGGCGGCCGGTCATGCTCTTCGGCGTAAGTCCCGCTGTCGCTTGCATGGAAGTAGGGCAGCGCCTCCCGTATCTTCGCAAGATCGCTGCTCGATGGCTCCGTGTTGAAGTCACCGCACAGGATCAGCGGCCCCTGCGGTGCAAGCGTTCGCAGCATGCCGGCAATCTTGGCGGCCTGCGATCGCCGCACGGGAGACAGCGACCAATCCCAGGTGGCGGCGAGATGGGTGTTGCCGATCAATACCGGCTTTTCCAGCGGCAGCGCCGCGATCTGCAGGATGCGCGGCTCGTGTTCGGCATCGGCAACTGCACCGGTATTCCCCGGACCCAATTGGAACGCGGCCGTCCGGGATAGTGGAATCCTGGATGCCATTGCGAGCCCGTAATATTCGTATTTGCCGCCGCCCATCTCCTCCGGCACGAGGGCGGGTGCGAAGTACCAGCCGTAACCGAATGTATTCTTGGGCTCGCGACCGAACAGGACCGGAAGGTCGATCGCCGGATCGATCGAGACCTCTTGCATCGCACAGATATCGATGTCCAATTCCGCGATCTTCGCAAGAACCGCATCGTAGTTCTTGTTCGTTGCAATATTCCACGTGGCTATTCGGAGGGGCTTCTTGCTCACAATGGCTCCAAATCGGTCGACGCCGAAGAATCATCCGATGAATTGATCGAGAAACGGCCTGGCGAGCAAGCCGGGAAAGACCTGGTTACTTTTGCTCGAGCTGCCATGAGCCGTCCCAGCCGCTGGCGGGAGGGTTTGCCGCGAAACGGGACAGGCGCTGCAGGAAGGTCGTCGACGGTCCATCGTCGGGTGCAGCTTTCAGCGCCGCCTCGAAGGCCTGACGCGATCGATTCCAATGCTGCGCGCGGTAGGCCGCGAGACCCTCCGAGTAGCGATCCCGAAGCTCGATCTGGGTGGGCGTCAACTCGCTCTTTTTGCCCATGATCTCGAACACGGCTTGGGCCTGCGATTGGCCCAGCGTTACGATGCGATCGATCTCGCGCGCCTCGACGGCGGCCGCAGCACCGGCGAACGTGGCTTCCGATACAAGAACACGGCCGCCATACGCCTTGTTGGCGCCCTCCAGGCGCGATGCCAGATTCACGGTATCGCCCATCACCGTGTAGCTCATCATCAACTCGGAGCCGATGCTGCCGACGAGGACTTCGCCGGTGGCGATGCCGATGCGGATGTCGAAATTGTTGGGAAGTGTGCGAACGCCGAGCAGTTCGGGTAACTCGGCCCGCAACTGCGGTATCAGCGCCAGCATGTCCAGCGCGGCCAGGCAGGCGAGCCGCGCCTGCTCAGCGTCGTCGGTGAACGGCGGTCCCCAATAGGCCATGATGGCGTCGCCGATATATTTGTCGATCACCCCTTGATGACGGCGGATCGGCGCGGACATCGTCGAGAAGTAACGGTTCATCACCTTGACCAGGCCCTGCGGGGTCATCCCTTCGCTGGTGCCGCTAAATCCCTTGACGTCGCAGAACAGGACCGTCATGACGCGGCGTTGTCCTTCAGCCGCCAGCGCCGGCCGGTCGATCAGCCCTTCGACGATTCGCGGATCGATATATTTGCCGAAGGTCTCGCGGATGCGCTCCTTGAGGCGAAGCTGCTCGATCATCCGGTTGAACGCCGCGGTCAAATGGCCGATTTCATCCTGCGAGGTGACGGCGACCGTGGCGTCGAGACGACCCGCCTCGACCGCACGGGTGCCCTCGAGCAACTGATGGACCGGGCGGGTTACGCCGGCACTTACCAAGGTCGAGAACACCAGGCCGAGGATGGTGGCGAGGGCGGTCAACACTACCGCGATCAGCAGGACCTGGTGCTGTTTCCGCGTCGTCAGCTCGGCTTCCATGCGCAGCAGGGCCAGCATATCGCCCCGGATCGAGTTCGAGTTTCTGATTAAGTTCGTCGCGCAGCGCATCGACACGGGCGAGACCGTCGTCGATGGCCTTGGCATCGCCGGTGTCGAGCAGGCGTATCAAACGCTCGATCTCGTCGTTGAGATGACGGCGGGAATCGCTGACGGCTTCGTCAAGCCGGCTGTCCAGTCGAACCAGTGCGGTGGCGTCGCCGGACGGGCCTCTTTTCCCGATCAGATCGTGGATCTTCGCCTGCGCGGTTTGTATTTCCTGTTCGAATTCCGCGCCTTTGGAGTCGAAGGCGCCGCGGAGGGCGGCAAGCTGGCCGCCGCCTTCTGGCGACCTGATCTTTTCGATGACCATGCGGCGCAGCGCCAAGGCCCGTTCAACCGAGCGAATATTCGCCCGTGCCAGATTTCCATAGGCCGGAACGTAACTCTGCGTCAGTTCGTTGAGGCGACCGCTGACCTGAATCACCGATATCATCGACAGCGTGGCCGTAACGGCCATCAGGACGATCAGCGCAACGGCGATCCCCATGATCTTTGTTCTGATCGACTGTCGGATCAAGTGCGCTTCCTCTTGAGCTCCCGCTGCCGGAGTTCGATCCTACCCTAGCTCACGCCTTCATAGACCATGAAGCCGCGCGCGAGCGCCAGTTTACGCAGCGCGCGGGGAACGAGTCTTTGCCGCTGGTGGCCGAGGTAGCGCCACGAGGTCACTTTCAAATCAGTGAGCACGCTGGATTCGCCATCGAACGGCGCCAGCAATCCGGTCAGGCTCAACGGCTCGTGCGCACGGACATTGAACGGCAACAGCAGCAATTCCAGATGCGCCGTGGAGCCGTCCTGCGCGGTCGCGCTGAGCCCGGCGACGGCGGCCAGCATTTCTTCCGATACTACGGCGATGATCTCTGCGATCTCGCGGCGCGCTTCCGGCGCAAACAGCGCGGAAAAGCTCCGGTCTTTCAGATCGCCGCCGAGCAGGGCGCAGACCCTGGTTCCGGCAACGCGGAACGGATAGCCGGTGGCATTATCATAGGACAGCACGAAGATGTCGCCGAGCAGTTCCCGCACCGCAGCAGGTTCGATCTCGCTGCGGTCGGGCGCACGCGCGTCGCCGCGCTTCTCGTCCCAATACGCGAAGAACTCGCGGCTTGACGGATGTTTCATGGCTTGACCTCGTCCCGCGTCCGGCTCGGTGGGACAACTCTGTCCCGCTTTCGCCCACGCGCCTTCCCTTGATTGTTTTGCAAGACGGGCTTTGCAGCGTCCATGCCGCAGAGGCGTTATCGGGCCGGCGGCGGCGGCTTTGTGCTGTTAAGGTTAAATTAACTAACGCCTTGGGGCTGGGCGCGGCGCTGCTAGTGTTCGCGCACTCGATCTCGACGGCGTTTCTTTCTGAGCATCCGCGAGGTTGGTACACAGGCGGCGACAAACAGTTTGGTCGTCGCGCGGGGAGGGGTGGGGATTTCCCACGGACCCTGCGCGAGAAGATCAGCACGAACGAGGGAGGACTTTCTCAGAGTCCTCCCTTTTTGTTTGCATTGATGCTTTCGTATCCGGGCGGAGCTCAGTCCCGGCATGGAAATCGTTCGCTCGCTTCGCTCGGCTTATCGGCGAGTCGGACATCGCGCCAAGTCCGGAAAGTGCCAAAAAGGCGACATCAGCTTGACGGATTGACGACCAGTCTGCGCGATTTTATGCGTGCCTAACTCGGCTGGAACAGCATCCACACGCCCCCAGCGAAAAAGGCGATACCTGCAATCCGTGCAATCACACGGCCCAACGGCATGACTTTCTCAAGCAGGACGAGGATAGCGAGCGCAGCGATCCAGAAAAGATTCATCACACCGAGAGCAAAGAGCAGGACCATCAGCGCCCAACAGCATCCGAGACAATAGACGCCGTGGCGAAAGCCCAGCATCAATGAACTCGGTCGCAGCCCCTTGGAAGCCGCCGCGGCTCAAGATGAACCCAAGCGGCGCTTGGCACTGCGATAAACAAACGTCCTTCAGCGGCGTCCATTGGTAAAGCCCGGCAAGGATCAACAGGATGGCGGCGACAATTCTATTCGCACTCGCCATCATCGGCGTGAGTAAAGCTGCACGTTCAAGGGCCCATTGCGCCGAGGTCGCCGCGAGTGAAAAGGCGATCCACGCCAGCAAATAGCCGCCCGCAAACCATGTAGTTGAGGAAAACGGCCGGCTTTCTGATGCTTGGCGTCCAACACGTGCATAAATGAGGATTATCGGCGCCGCAGAGGGCGTCATCATGCCAATCATCATCACAGCCCACATGGCGAAGATGTACGCAAATTCGATCGGCTGCCAAGGCGAGCTTGCCGGCATCATCAACGCCTGGCCTGCGGGGATCATGCGGTAGCCGGTCATCTCCATGCCGTCCATCGCCATATCATTGGCGAGCCAGACGAGGTCGAACCAGGCGAGCGCGGTAAGCACTCCGAGTGCCGCAATTATGATGGCGCGGTCGCGGCGCAAAACGGCTTCGAGAGCCGATGCGTTCATCAGGAAGTGCTTGACCACCGGATCGGCGCGTAGTGACCGTTCTTGCCGGAGTTGTCCCATCTCATCCCGTGATCATTAAACGTACTTCCGGGTGCCCCCACTGCAAATGCGAGCTTTTCGGGACTGACCGGATGGCCGACGTTTGCCCACATCTCGCCACTTGGATGGGCTGTCGGCAACGGATCAACGCTCATGTGCAGGATGCCCGGAATTTCCGCGGAGCGTGTTTTGCCTTTGACGCTATAGGTGATCGGAACCTTCTTCACGCCGAGGTTTTTCGCAATCAGTGGCGCAAAATGCGCCATGGGTCCGCCGGCTGCTCCCGTGAAAATGGCGCCCAAAGCCTCCGTCTGCTTTTCGTTGGCGCGCTCGTCGATGTAGGCGGCCACTGACCAATTTCCGTCCGCCATCGGCCCCGGCGTATGGACTGCGAGCGCCACGTTCAGGTCGTCAAGCGCAGTGCTCTGATAGCTTCCCTTGTCGATGTGAAAGAGCAGCGCGACGTCGCATACGCCTTCGGTTGGAATCGACGTAAGCGGCGCGGATTTCGATACAAGACAGGGACAGACCACACTGCAGTTGCAGTTCTCGAAATAGTCTCCCGATATCTGCCAGGCAGCTGCCATTATTGCCTCCCTTTGAAACTATTCGCGGATCAAATGGGTAGTGCAAACTGACCTATCGCGGTCGGTAAGCATTATAGCGATCGGGAACCCGACTGTGTAGATCCGCATCACTTTCTTTTCCGAATTTCGCTTAGGGTCAATTGCGTCGGTTCGACACTCCCCCGTCACTTCCGGTCTACCCCGAACAACCGACATAACAGACCGACCTCGCTGGTCTGTTATGTGCCAGGACCGACATCTCAACTTGGCCTTGCGAAGGAACGATGCAAGACTCGCTGGACTCCACTCGAAGGGATTTGGAGCTATGAAAGCGGGTGCATGGTGAGGGTTGGAAACACGCTTATTCGGGAGGAATACGCTAGTGTCGCTCCGGTAAAGCGGAAGTAATTACCCGGCGTCGTCATGTCCGCTTTGCCCCCCGACGGCAGTCATTGCTGGACTTGGGTATCCGGAGCCGAATCGGAGGCGACGCGTGTGGCCAGCGTAAGCCTTGTCCGGTCTACCCTCGACAGACGACTGCTCGGCAGTCAGCGTACAGTTCGGTTCAGGGCCAGATGCCGCCATTGTCGCGGTCGATGAAGGACACTCGCTCTCAGAGCATGCACAGCCACTGCGTTCTGTGCATGCCAATCGCGCGAGCGGCGCCGCGAGATAGATCAAGTGTAACCCCGCGCGTAAATGGGCCGCGGTCGTTAATTACCACGGTAACAGAGCTCCCGTTCTCAGGGTTGGTCACCGTTACGCGCGATCCGAAAGGCAGCGTGCGATGCGCGGCGGTATGCCCACTGGGATCGAATGCCTGGCCACTCGCCGTCCGCCGCCCTGAGGCATAGAAGGTCGCGACTACATGCTGCCCCGAACAAGTTCCGTGGGGTCTGGAGTGCGCGAAGAACCAAGCGAAGCCCCGACTGTGAGCCTGCGCGGACGACGTGATCAGCCACGCCAGAGCCAATCCAAAGATGCAAAAAGATGGACGCATTGAACCTTCCGCCTGCCTCCTCACACTTTCCCCAAATGCACGGACTTAATTGTGGCATGGCGACCGCTCCCGACCCGGATGCCCGCTTCGGGCCGTTCGCGTCAGTTTGACCGTGCGCCGCTCACTTCCGATCTGACCCTCCGCGCCTAGATCGCCTTTACCCAATAAACTAAGTCGCGCTCCCACGGCTGTTCCGGTTCGCACTGAATGAAGCCTGCTTTTGCGAAATTGGCTATCGAGTATTTATTGTTCACGCGACACTCGCTGACGAGGTGCGTCCAGCCCAATTGCTTCGCTTTGGATTCCCTCGCCTCCATGAGCCTGAATTGCAGACCATGACCGTGGTGATCCGGATTAACATAACAGCGCTTCAGGTATCCAATGTTCGGGAGGGGTTCGAACGGCACAAGACCGGCGAACGCGACGGGCGTTTCCTCGAGATATGCCAGCCACCAATATCCTCTTGTAAAATGTCGCTGTTGCAGTAAGGGCCATTCCGGAACGAGCCTGTTGAAGGCGTTGATCGTGTCGGAGAAAGTGACGCCATCAACTTCGTGGATTTGATAGGGCATCAGCGGAACGCCTTGCGATTCATGTCGGCGCTGGAAAAAGGAATGAGACACCGCGGCCTCCTCCGATGATTTTCCCAAGTGATGGAGGGCGGGGCCGCCAGTTTGGGGAAACCAGCGGCCCCTGTCGAGCAAATAAATCGCGGCCGCGTGCGTGGATGCTTCGTGGGAACCTCGGCCAACTCTGCTCGACGGCCGACGATAGCGCCGCGCCAAAGCGCCGCAATGAAACTCGCTCGTTAAGCCTTATGTCGGCGCGTCAGGTTAATTCTGGAACCGCTCGCCTTCGGCGATGCAAGGCTTGCCAATTCCTTCGGAAAAAATCGGTTCGACGCCGCGCGGATCAGGCGCAACAACCACGGAATCCGGGTCGATGCAGCTTTGCGGCATGAGCGCGTCCGGATGCCCGGCCAGGACGGCGTCGGCGTAAGCGCGAACCCGCATGCTCAGCATTTCGATGCTGCCGGGCAATTCGGCGTTGGCTCTTACGGCGAATGAATGCAGGCCTGCAGCATCGGGCAGGAACCGGGCCATTGTTTCAGTCTGAAGCGCCAGCGCAGCAAGGGAGGTGACAACATCGGCTGCGGCGCTGGTAAATCCTTCGGCGACTTTTTCAACCTCAAGCGCTGCCGCCTCGCGCTGTTTCCTGTCGGCGGCGACGGTCAACTCGTTTTCGAGCCGCAGGATTTGCTGATCGGTCTCGATCAACGTTGCACCGAGCGTGTGAATGCGAATTTGTGCCGCGCGAATTTTGTCTTCTGCTTTGTTCAGCGTGGCATCATCGCCATTGTCGCGATGCGCCGCGAGCAAAGTCTTCGCCGCAAGTCGCGCTGCCATCGACTTCGCGGCGTCGAAAGTCTTCTGCAGGTGCCTTTCCGCGTCGAGTTTGAACAGGCTGATGGCAATGAGTGCCCTGTGTTTGAAATTTGACCCCATGATAGGCTCCAAAAAGCGGGGGCGTGGGTGCGGTGTTCCTCTTTATTCCTCCCCGTGAGATTGAGAAATCGGCAAATTTTGCCGGCTGCTTTCTGTCGCTGCCCGCGCTTAGCAAGCCGATAGGGCATGCATGTTGTCCTTTGAAATCAGGCATAACTTGCGTCCGTCAAGATTCCAAATTTTGCCTTCAAGTGAACGCAAGTTGGCCTTGCGAATCAATTCGATATAGGTCGGAGACTACGTCTGTAGATGATCTAACGGAGCGACCGCATGCGCGTCGCAGTGATCGTTGCGTTCGTGTCAGTGCTGGCCACATCGTCAGAAGCTTCAACGTCCTGCATGAGCAAGACCGAAGCGCGCCAGCATTTTGGGGCCGTTTACCTCTATTGGCATGGCCCGGAGCACTGTTGGGACGCGACACCGACGCGCGCCCGCGGGATTCGCCATCGCGTGCGCCATGACGAGCCGGCGCCGCGCTTCGTGATCCCGATACCGTCGCCCGACCTGCGCAGATCGGCAAACGCCATGGTCACCGATGAGCCCGAGACCGATCCGATAACGGCGACACCATGGGTCGAGCGCTGGATCGATATCACGCAGGTCGTGCCACCGAAGCCCAACGTCGTCACCGAGCGCGAGCCCGAGCCGATCGTCACGCCGCGCAGCATGGCGATGGTGATCATCGTCACCGCACTGACGCTTGCGATTGCCGAACTTCTGTTCCCCGGCTCACGATCGGCTGGACACACTCATCGCCTTCGGCTCGGAGCACGACCATGACCGATGAACAGCTTGCAGCCATGCACAGGCTACTTGCCCTGTACCATCGCGACCGCGCCAAGGGAGCAATGCTCGACGTCGTGCAACAATATCACGCCGATCTCGCGCAGCGGCTTGCGGATGAGGCCGCCCAGATACCAAGGCGCACAACGATCCTGGGGCGCCTTCATGAGCGCGAACACGCCGCCATTGCCGCGCACCTTGCACATCGAGCTCCATCGCCAGCGAGCCGATGAAGTCACCCTGATGCAGCTTTCGACAGGTTGCCTGATGGCCATCGAAAAGGTTGCCGCGATGCACCGCGATCCGGAAAATGACCTGACCTCGTTCGCCATATCCTAGAAAGAGCGCGCGGCCGATCGCCGGCGGCCGGCGAGAAGGGCCGCTACCGCCGCCGCCTGCAGTAGCGCGGCGGTGACGAACAGATATGGGGCGGCTGCGGCCGCCATTGCGCCCGCCTGCGGGGCATATTCCCGGATCAATCCGAAGCTGGCCGGCGCGAACGCGTAGGTGCCTTGCGAAATCGCGACATTCAGGGAAACGACCCTGGAAACATCCTCTTTGGCGAATTCGGTTTGCGCGATCAGCGGTGGCAGCGAAGTTGCGTTGCCGATGCCGACCCCGAACAGGATGGTTCCAAGTACGAGCAAAGGAATGTTTGCGCCGCCCGCCAGGAGGAACGCGACCGAGCCTGCAATCTGGACGCCAAAGCTGCCGCTGGCGACGAGACGGCGGTCGGCGCCTTGCGGCATCAACCAGCCGACCAGGGTACGTCCGGCGATCGCGGCGGCAGTTGCCGCCGAAATCGCGACGCCCGCCAGCTGAGCGCCGACGGCGGGGACGAGCAAGGAGAACAAATGGGCGAGCAGGCCGATCTGCGCGAACAGGCTCAGCGCCGTGCCGGCCGCCAGGGTGACAAACCTGCGGTCTTTCCAGAGGCTCGCGCCCGAGTGCGATGCAGCCGCCGCCGCCGGGCCGGCAACCGTCGTCACGCCGGGATCGTCGCCGTCGGGCGACAATCCCATCTGCTGCGGCGTTCTGGAGAAATAGACATCGGCGAGGATAAACACCGCGATCGTCACGATGACGCCGATGATTGCTGCCGCGGTCAGGAAGCCCCATTGGCCGATGGCGGCAACCCAAAGCGGAGAGAACACCACGCCGCCGATGCTGGCGCCGTTATAGGCCATCGCCAGCGCGGCGGGCCGCGTCCGGATGAACCACGGCGCGATGATGGCGTTGATGGCGGCAGCGCCCATCGCCACCCATCCCGCGCCGCTGAAAAGGGCCGCCGCAAACAACTGCCACGGCTCGATCGCAATCGCCCAACCCAAAATGCCAACGGCCAGCGAAACCGCGCCGGCCTTCGTGACAGCCGGAAGCCCGTAGCGAAGATAGAGTTTCGGCAGCCGCGCGACGACGAGCGCGCCGAACAGGAAGTGGGCGGTGACCGCTGCCGACACCAGCGGCAGCGACCAGCCCCTGAGATCGCGAACCGCCTGCAGATAGATCGGCGGACCGTAGAACCCGAGACCCCAGCCGAATACGGCCAGCACGAAAGCCGCGGCGACAATGCGCCATCCATGGAATTTCTCGGAAATCGTCAATGTCGCCATCGTCTGTTCGTTTCTCCGCTGCGCGCACCACCGCAATACCGGCACGGCGCGCAAGGATGCTACGGTGAGGACCGAAGCATTCCCGGCGCATGGCGCGTTATGATCTGCCGCCAGAGGAGACGTCAGCGCGATGGCCAGCACAGCAGCCTTTGCCGAAGTCGCGGCGATGGCGGGTGATCCCGCCCGCGCGGCGATGCTTCACGCATTGATGGAAGGCCGTGCCTTGACGGCATCGGAACTCGCGCGCGTGGCCGGGATCGCGCCGCAGACCGCAAGCGGACATCTGGCGCGGATGACGGAGACCGGCCTTCTTTCCGTCGCCAGGCAGGGACGGCACCGCTATCACAGGCTGGCGTCGCCAGGCGTGGCCCACATGATCGAGGGGATCATGCGGGTCGCCTCCGAACTGGAGCCGCCGCGCAAGCACCTTTCGGTTGGCCCGCGCGACACAGCGCTGCGGCAGGCGCGGACCTGCTACGACCATCTGGCCGGACGACTTGGCGTGTCCGTGTCCGATGCATTGACTGCGGCGGGCTATGCCGAGCTCTCCGATGAGTCCGGTGTCATCACCGAACGCGGCCTGGCATTTCTCGATCAGGTCGGGATCGACGTTTCGGCGATGCGGCAGCGGAACACGATGAAGTCGGGGCGGCTAATGTGCCGGCCATGCCTCGACTGGAGCGAGCGGCGGCCGCATCTTGCGGGTGTCGTCGGCGCAGCCCTTTGCGCGCACAGCTTTGCCGCGGGGTTGGTCACGAGGATCGATGGCACGCGCGCCTTGCAGGTCACCCCGAAGGGCCGCAGGATTTATCGCGAAAAATTCGGGATACGCTTCGAATAGCGCCTTCGGCCGTGACGGCCGAAGGCGGGCTTGCGCCAACGCTCAGATGAATTGAAACTGGGAACGCTCGCGTTTGGCGAGTTTCGGAATCGCTGCGCCCAGGATGAATTGCTTGAAATGGGCGCTCTGCTGGTGGGCCGCGAACGCGGCTTCGCCTGCGAACACTTCGTAGAAGAAGAACTCCCGCGGTTTCGATACGTTTTGATGAATCTGGAATTCCTTCACGCCTTCTTCTTTCTGCGCGTGGGGAAGAAATTGCCGCAACAAGGCTGCAACGGACTCCTCTTCGCCGGGATTGGTTTCCCAAAAGGCGGTAATGACAAAACCCTGGCTGGAACCATTCATCGTTTCTCTCCGTCGGTAGGGACATTGCGTTCGCCTCGATCGGCGACCGCCGAGAGCATGGCATGCGTTCAGGCCTCGATGCTCCCGTGCGCGCCGAACCAATTCGGTGGCGGTCCAGGTGTGCTGCACCGATCGACAGGCAAAGCCTTATTGGGCGGAAAGTCTCAAAAAAGCCGCGCTTTGGCGGCGGCTGCCGCGCCGGGGCGCCGCACCATACCGCCGATTACGCACTTGCGCCGGGGCGTCAGGCCGCCTAATTGGGCGCAATCGCTCGCGTGAGCCGCTCGCTTAGGTCTTCGACCCCTTGGAATCTCCACCGGAATCCGTGCCAGAACTGTTGTCGGAGGCCCCGCGCGAGCCGATCCTGACGCTGCCCGGTGCCCTGACCGCCTATGTGTTGCTGCTTGCGGTGATTCACGCGGTGCGGATGCTGTTGCCTTACGATATCGACGACACCGTTATCCAGATGTTCGGCTTCATTCCCAAGCGCTACGATTCGACGCTGCTGGCGATCGATTTTCCCGGCGGCACTGGCGCGAAGGTGTGGAGCTTTGTGAGCTATTCGCTGCTGCATGCCAATGTCAGCCATATCGGATTCAACGTGCTGTGGCTGCTGCCGTTCGGCAGCGCGCTGGCGCGCCGTTTTGGCGCGCTCAGGTTTTTCGTCTTCATGGCGGTGACGGCGGTGGCCGGCGCGCTGGCGCATCTCGTCACCCACGAACACGCGGTGGCGCCGATGATCGGCGCTTCGGCGTCGGTGTCCGGCACGATGGCGGCCGCGATCCGTTTCGCCTTTGTGCGGGGCAGCTTCCTTTCCTTCAGCCGCGGTGACGCCGATGCCGCGGCAAAGGTGCCGGCGCTGTCGCTGATGCGCGCATTGCGCAACACCCGTGTGCTGGGTTTCCTCGCGGTATGGTTCGGCGTCAACATCATCTTCGGGGTCGGATCGATCGCGATCGGCGCCGATGGCGCCAGCGTTGCCTGGCAGGCACACATCGGCGGGTTTTTTGCGGGCCTGGTGTTGTTTTCGCTGTTCGATCCGATCTCTCGCGCCGCACCCGATGCTGCAGATGCGTCGTCGTCCGATGCATCGGAACGGCACTGATCGTCGCTTGCGGCGAAACACGATTTCATCCATCATGCCGGCATCAAGGCATAAGTCCGCGAGCATGCCTAAACGCCCGCGGTTGCCGAATGCGCCTGCAACGAAACCGGCGCCAGACTGTTGATTGAAGACTCAACGGAAACAAAGACAGCGCTCGTTCAAGGGCGCGATCGGCTTTCTAAGGAGACGACAATGACGGTACGTGCAATTCTCGATACCAAAGGCCATCACATCCAGAGCGTCGAGCCGGACGCAAAGCTCTCGGCTGCGATCAAGGTTCTGGCCGAACGCAGGATCGGCGCGGTCCTCGTCATGAGCCAAGGCCGCATGGAAGGCATTCTGTCCGAGCGTGATATCGTGCGCGTGCTCGGCGAGCGCGGCGCGAGGGTGCTCGACGAGCCGGTCAGCGCCGTGATGACGCGCAAGGTCGTCAGTTGCCGGCAGGCCGACACCGTCGCCGGGATCATGGAGATGATGACGCTTGGAAAATTCCGCCACCTGCCGGTGGTCGAGGAGGGGATGGTGGTCGGCCTGATTTCAATCGGCGACATCGTCAAATGGCGCGTCCGGGAATTCGAAATGGAGCAGGAAGCGCTGCGCGATTACATCAAGACCGCCTGAACAACAGCCTGAAGCAAAGGCGTCAATCCTTCTTCTCGATCGACGCGCTGGGTCCGAGCGCCGCCCCCGGCGCGAGAATGTGGATCGCTTCCTGGATGGAATCGATGGCGCGCTCGGCGGCCCGCGCGCCGAACGCGATCAGATCGCTGGCGCGGTGGAAATCGAACCAGCCGATTTGACCGACACGGGGTGAAATCAGCATATCCGGCGGATCGCCCGCCAATCGCGCGCGGGTGATGCGATCCTGCATGATGTTGAAGGCATCGACCATGACCGTGGAGATGCCCGGCCGTCCGCCGCTGCCGAAAAACTCGCGCTTCATGGTGCGCTCGGGCGAGAAGAATTTCCCGAAGCCGCGTTTGGGCGGGACAGGCTCGATCACCGCTTCCGGGACACCGTCGCCGGATTCCTGGCTCGACGGGCCGTGCGAGTAGATCGTCGTGGAGTGGGTGAACACATCGCTCGAGAGGTTGGCGGCGATCACGATCTCCGCTCCAAGCGCACGCGCCGCCGATACCGGCACCGGGTTCACCAGCGCACCGTCGACCAGCCAGCGGTCGCCCACCAGCACCGGCGAGAAGATGCCGGGCAGGGCATAGGAAGCGCGCATCGCATCGACGACGCGGCCATGGGTCAGCCAGATCTCGTGGCCGGTGCGGACTTCGGTGGCGACGGTGGCGAATTTCAGCGGCAGTTCCTCGACCAGGGTCTGGCCGATCGCGGTTTCAAGCTGGGCCGCCAGCTTGTCGCCGCCGATCAGGCCGGAACCGTTGAGGCGAATGTCGAGGTAGCCGAGGATGTTTCGCGGCTGCAGGCTGCGTGCCCATTCTTCCAGCGTATCGAGATGACCGGCGGCATAGGCGCCGCCCACCACCGCGCCGATCGAGGTGCCGACCACGACATTGGGGACGATACCGTGGGCGATCAGCGTCCTGACGATGCCGATATGGGCGAAGCCGCGCGCAGCGCCGCCGCCCAGCGCAAGACCGATTACCGGCCGCCTGATGCTGCCCAGCCCTACCTTGTCGCGGCCGTCCGAGCCGTTTTGGCCGCGTCCGATCAAATTTTCCAGCAACTCACATCTCCTGGGGGAATAGGCTAATCGCTACGGCTGGACCCCGCCAGTATCTGCCACAAGCATGGTTTATGCCGTGGGTCGCCACCGGCCTAGGCAAGGATTGTGACTGGACCGCGACTCCTGGATAACATCATCGTTTTCTCAGGGTTCCGCGAGCCGTCATGGACGGCACTGCAGGTAGCCCCTTGAGGCTTGAATTTGCCGCGTTTTCAGTGAAAAGCATGCGCATGACATCAGGGGGTAACGGCATCGATCGGTCCCGGCCGGGCGGACGCCTGCTGCTGGCGCTTGCGCTCGCCTGCGGGCTGGCCTGCTCGATGATCGCGGCCCCGGTTTCCGCCCAAATGTTCAACGAGCAGCCGCCGCCGGTACCGCCGGCATCGGTGCCGGAGGCGCCCTCGGGACCGGCGATGAATCTGGCCCCGCCGTCGGGGCCGGCCTCGATTCCGACCCTGCCTCCGACCTTGACGCAGCCCTCGCTGACGCAGCCCTCGCTCGCCGCGCCGCCGCTGGCCGCCCCGCCAGCCGCGCCGGCTCCCGGCCAGGCGGTGCTGTCGCTGAACGCGCGCTATGGCAAGGACCTGCCGGTCATCAACAACGGGCTGGTGTGGCGGGTCTTTGCTGATCGGCCCGACGAAAACGGCACCTTCAAACTGATCCGCGAGGAACGCGGTGCGACGCCGAACATCGTGCTGCCGCCGGGCGGCTATGTCGTCCATGTCAGCTTCGGGCTGGTCAGCGCAGTGCGGCCGGTGACGCTCAAGTCCGAAACCGACCGCGAATCCTTCCTGCTTCCGGCCGGTGGCCTGCGCATCGAAGGCCGCGTCGGCACCTCGAAGATCCCGCAGAACCAGATTTCGTTCGCGATCTACAAGGGCAGCCAGTTCGAACTCGGCGAGCGTGCGCCGCTGGTGCCGAACGTCGCCGCAAGCGACGTCGCGCTGTTGCCGGAGGGGACCTATTACATCGTTTCCAACTATGGCGACGCCAACTCGGTGGTGCGTTCGGATATTCGCGTTCAGGCCGGCAAGCTGACCGACGTCACCATCAGCCATCGCGCCGCTGTCATCACGCTGAAGCTGGTCGGCGACAAGGGCGGCGAGGCCTTGGCGAACACCGCATGGTCGGTGATCACGCCGGGCGGCGACATCATCAAGGAATTGATCGGCGCATTCCCGCGCGTCGTGCTGTCGGAAGGCGAGTATCGCGCCATCGCCAAGAATGAAGGCAAGGTGTTCGAGCGCGGCTTCAACGTCGTCAACGGCGTCGATGCGGAAGTCGAGGTCATCGCGCGCTGAACATAGCTCCTCATGGTGAGGAGCGCGTTTTCGCGCATCTCGAACCATGAGACGCCGAGGTTTGTCATCCTTCGAGACGCGGCCGAGGCCGCTCCTCAGGATGAGGTGTCATCCTAGAACCGCGTCACGATATCGCCGAGCGCCGGGCGCGGGCGGTCTTCGCTCGGCTTCGATGGCGTGCCGATGTGGATGAAGCCCGCGAGTTTCTCTTCTGTCTTCAATCCCAGTCCGTCGAGCACGTCGCGATCGAACGCGAACCATCCGGTCAGCCAGCATGCGCCGTAGCCGAGCGCGGTCGCCGCGGTGACGATGTTCATCGCGCTCGCTCCGGCCGATAATTCCTGTTCCCAGGGCGGCACTTTGGGATGCGGCTTGGTCAGGCTGACCACCCCGATCACCAGCGGCGCATCGGTGAGGCGGCGCTTCTCGACATCGATTTCCGCCGGCGCGGCTTGCGGATTTTTTTGCGCGAACACCTTTGCAATCACGTCGCCGGCGCGGACGCGTGCGTCACCCTCGAAAATAATAAAACGCCACGGCGTCAGCTTGCCGTGATCGGGCACCCGCGCGCCGATGGTCAGGATGGTCTCGAGTTCCGTAGGAGATGGGCCGGGGGCGGCCATCTCGCGCGGTTTGACGGAGCGGCGGATTTTCAGCAGTTCGATGGCGTCGGGCATTGAGATTCCGGTGGCTTGGAGGTTTGCAGCAGATATCTGCATCTGCGACGCAATAGCAAGCGGGCGCGATGATCATAGCTCCAGATCGGTATTTTCGAACGAACTGGCCGCCCAAATCCGGGGCTGCTTGATCCCTGTCAAAGAACCCCGGCGGAATACCCGCATCAATGTGTTAGGTTTATCGTTTTCGGGCGTCGGATTCATGTCGGAATCGAAAAACAACGATCACAACGCAGCCTCTGGTGCCTCGTCCCAGCCTGTCGACCGAAATCCTGTCAGCGCGGTCAGGCTGCCTGCGGATCTCACCGCCGACATCGATGCCTGGTCCGGCGTTCATGCCATCAATCGTTCGGAAGCCATTCGCCGGCTCATCGAGCTTGGCCTGAAGTCGGCAGCAGCCGTAAACGCCATGCGGGTCGCGCGGCCGGACGCCATCGCGGTTGAACAGCTTGCCGTGAGTCAGATCAATCGCTTCATCGATCCGGGTACGCCGGAGGAAGAACGCAAACGGCGCATTCACCGGCTGACCGAAGGGCCTCCGGAATTCGTCGATGTGCGCATCGATCTGCCACCGAAACGGTGACGCGGCGTGAGGCCGCGCATCACCGCGGTTTGAACGGCATTTTCGCCGCACGCTCCAGCAAATCCTTGCCGAGATCCTCCAGAATTTCGCGCGTGGCGAGATACAGGCTGTGGCCCTGACTGGTCTCGATCGCCAGCGCTACCACCGTCGGCTGGTTCGGATCGGGGATCAGTTGGTAGGCCCGGATCGGATAGGCCGGCAGTTCCTGTTCGTCAGCCATCACGTTTCCAGCCGCGCCCGCTTCACGTCCGGCGGCGTCGCTTCCTCGACCAGCGCCGCCAGCGCCTGGTCGGTCGGCATCACTGTCTGTCCCTCGCTCCCCAGCCGCCGGATCGAAACCGAATGGGTCTCGGCTTCCTTCTTGCCGACCACCAGCAGCGCCGGGATCTTCGCCAGCGAATGTTCGCGGACCTTGTAGTTGATCTTCTCGTTGCGTAGGTCGATCTCGACGCGCAGGCCGGCGCGCCGCGCGGCGGCGGCGACGACTTTCGCGTATTCGTCACCTTCCGAGGTGATGGTGGTGACCACGGCCTGCACCGGCGCCAGCCAGAGCGGAAAATTGCCGGCAAAATGCTCGATCAGGATGCCGATAAAACGCTCCATCGAGCCGCAGATCGCACGGTGCACCATCACCGGAGCCTTCTTCGAGCCGTCGGCATCGATGTAGAACGCGCCGAACCGTTCCGGCAAATTGAAGTCGACCTGCGTGGTGCCGCATTGCCAGTCGCGGCCGATGGCGTCGCGCAGTACATACTCGAACTTCGGGCCGTAGAACGCGCCTTCGCCGGGATTGATCTCGGTCTTGATGCGGTTGTGGCCCTGCGCCTGGATTTCCGAGAGCACGGTGGCCATGACGCGCTCGGCGTGATCCCACATCTCGTCGGTGCCGACGCGCTTCTCCGGCCGCGTGGACAATTTCACCGTGAGATCGCCCTCGAAGCCGAAATCGGCATAGGTCGACAATATCAGGTCGTTGATCGTGAGGCACTCGGAGGCCAGCTGCTGCTCGGTGCAGAACACATGCGCGTCGTCCTGGGTAAAACCGCGCACGCGCATCAGCCCGTGCATCGCGCCCGAGGGCTCGTAGCGATGCACTACGCCGAATTCGGCCAGCCGCAGCGGCAGATCGCGGTAGCTTTTCAGGCCGTGCTTGAAGATCTGCACATGCCCCGGACAGTTCATCGGTTTTAACGCAAACCAGCGCTTGTCCTCGGCCTCGTCGCCGGCGGACTGGGCCGCGAACATGTTCTCGCGATACCAGTCCCAATGGCCGGAGGTCTCCCACAGCGCCTTGTCGAGAATCTGCGGCGCGTTGACCTCGCTATAATCGCCGGTCAGGCGGCGGCGCATATAGGCGACCACCGCCTGGAAAATTGTCCAGCCCTTGGCGTGCCAGAACACCACGCCGGGGCCTTCTTCCTGGAAGTGAAACAGATCGAGCTCGCGGCCGAGCTTGCGGTGGTCGCGCTTCTCGGCTTCCTCGATCTGCTTGAGGTAAGCATCGAGGTCTTCCTGCTTCGCGAACGCCGTGCCGTAGATCCGCGTCAGCATCGGGTTGTTGCTGTCGCCGCGCCAATAGGCGCCCGCGACCTTCATCAGCTTGAACGCGTTGCCGATCTTGCCGGTCGACGTCATATGCGGTCCGCGGCAGAGGTCGAACCAGTCGCCTTGCTTGTAGATCTTGATGCTCTGGTCGGCCGGGATCGCATCGACCAGTTCGACCTTGAACATCTCGCCGTTGTCGCGGAACACCTGCTTGGTCTGCTCGCGCGTCCAGATTTCCTTGGTGAAGGGTTTGTCGCGCGCGATGATCTCGCGCATTTTCTTTTCGATCGCGGCAAAATCCTCCGGCGTGAACGGCTCGTTGCGGAAGAAATCGTAATAAAAACCGTTCTCGATCACCGGCCCGATCGTGACCTGGGTGCCCGGCCACAGCGACTGCACCGCTTCCGCCAGCACATGCGCGGCGTCGTGCCGGATCAGTTCCAGCGCGCGCGCGTCGTCGCGGGCGATGAATTCGATTTTCGCATCATGCTCGATCGGGTCGGCGAGGTCACTCACCACGCCATCGAGCGCCATCGCCACGGTGCGCTTGGCCAGCGATGGCGAAATGCCCTTGGCGATCTCGAGGCCGGTGATGTTCTTGTTGAATTCGCGCCTGGCGCCATCGGGGAAAATGAGGGCGATCTTGGTGGATTCGACCGGTTTCAGATTGGTGATGCTGAACTGGAATCCCGAGGCGGGCTTGTTCTTGTCGTCGGACATGGCAGTCTCCTTATGCTCACTCCTGCGAACGAGCGCAGGTAAGCGGGAAGCAGCGGTATAGCAGGGATTCGCGCGGTGCAATCCGGATATAAGAGAAAATTGGCAGGGCGAGGGCCGCGGTATGGAACGGCCGCCCCGTTGCGCAACCAGGCTGGGTGGAATCACGACACTGTTCCGCGCGAGTCTTTTGTGCAACCGGCACGGTTGGCGGTAGCGGCACGGCCTGATACAACCAACTGTCAGCCCCTGCACCTTGTGCGATTGTCTTGCGGCATCGTCTCAGTCCCGTCCCTCCCATGATCTTTCGTGCATTTTTCGTCGCAATCCTGACGTTGTCCTTTGGACCGGCGCCATCGGCGTTCGCGGCCGCCACCCGGGCCGCGCTGCGGGAGGCGCCGACGCCGCCGATGGTGTTTTATGTCGTAAGGGGCGCGCCCAATGCGTGCGGTCCCGGCTGCGACCGCTGGATCGCCGCCGAGGGGCAGGTGGATTCGAGCGCGGCGGCCCGATTCAGGAGATTTCTGCGGCAGCTCGGGGATCGCCATCTGCCGATGTATTTTTCTTCGCCCGGCGGCAATCTGGATCAGGCGCTGGCGATCGGCGCCATGCTTCGCGAGCGGCCTGCGGTGGCGAGGGTAGCGCGAACCGTGGTGCAGGAATGCGGCTTCGAGGCGCAGGATGGCGATGCCTGCATCAGGCTGAAGTTGTCGGGCCGCGAACTCCATGGCGATCTCTGGACCCGCGGCGCGATGTGCAACTCGGCCTGTCCCTATCTGATTTTGGGCGCGCCCACCCGCGAGATCGCGCCGGACACCGTGCTTGCCGTGCATTCTCCGAAAGTGGTCGTGCGTTTTTCCGGCGGCGTGCCGACCCAGCAGATGCGGGCGGCGGCGACGCAACGCGGCATCGAACGCGCCGATCTGATGCTGTCCAAATATGTCTTCAGGATGGGCGCCGAGGGCGCGCTGCTGGATCTCGCAAGGAACGTCAAATTCGAAAGCCTGCACGTCCTCACCCGCGAGGAGATTGCAGGCTTCGGCATCGACCGGCGCGACTTCGTCGAAACGCCGTGGACGTTCGAGAACGGCGCCCGGAGCCTGGTGCGCAAGGTCGCGATTCAAAAGAACGACCGGGAGAATTCCTACCGCATGTCGCAGTGGCGGCTGTTCTGCTTCACCGCCGACCAGTTCGAACTCGACTTCCAGCGGCCGGCGCAGGGCACCGCGGCGTTCGCCACCGTTTCGATTTCGACCGGCGCTCCGAAGCCGCTGAACTTTACGTTTCCGCCGGCAAGGTCGGCCGGATTCGAGGTCTGGGGGCTGCGCATGAACCGCGCGTCGATCCGGTCGCTGGCCGATTTGCGACAGTTCGACTTCACCGAGACCTCGCTTTCGCCGGATGGGCGGCGGCTGGCTCACCCCGAGAAATTCTCAACCGAAGGCCTGTCCGGCGCGCTGACGAGCCTGCTCGAGACCTGCCCGCCGCGAAAGGACGTGCCTCCAAAGGACTTGGTCGCAAAGGACCTGGTTGCAAAGGACGTGGCTCCAAAGGACATGACTCCCTTGCAAACCGGCAGGGGCCAGGACAGCGCGGCGAAATAGTCCGCCTTGTGTCCTTTCATTTTACGCCCATGTGGCCTACATGCATTTGCATGAAAGATGTGCCCGTGCCCGCTCATGTCGAGCGTCGTTTCGCTCCCACCGCATTGATGCTTGGAAATTTCGTCAACGGAACCGCCGTTCTGGCACCCGCGGGCATGCTCGGCGAACTGTCATCCGGTCTCGGCGTCAGCATTCGCGACGCCGGCTTGTTGATCACCTTCGGCGCGATCGTGCTGTGTATCGGTTCGCCGATGACGGCGTGGCTGACCAGCCGGATCGAACGTCGCCTGTTGCTCACCATGACGCTCGCGGTGCTTGCGGTCACCAATGCGGCGTCGGCCTTTGCGCCCGACTACATGACGCTGCTCGTGACCCGCCTGGTCATGCTGGCGGTCGCAGCACTTTATACGCCGCAAGCCGCGGGCACCGCCGCGCTTATCGCGCCGCTGGAAAAGCGCGGCGGCACTGTGGCCTACATCTTTCTGGGCTGGTCGCTGGCGGCGGCGATCGGTCTGCCGCTGGTGACGTTCATCGCCAGCCGCTATGGCTGGCGTGCGGCTTACGGCGGCATCGCGCTTGCGACCTGCTTCAGTTTCCTGCTTCTCGCCTGGCGGCTGCCCGGAGGATTGCCCGGCACGCCGGTGGACCTGAAGACATGGGCCGCCGTCGGGCGGAGCCGGCTGATCGTGTTGCTGCTGCTGATCACCACCTTGCAGATCTCTGGGCAGTTCGTGGTCTTCACCTATATGGGGCCGTTGCTGGCGCGCCTGACGCAAGCGGGGCCCGATGCGGTTGGCCTCGTATTCGCGATCTATGGGCTGTTCGGGTTTATCGGCAATTTGATAGCGACCCGTCTGGTCGATTCCTGGGGCGGCTACCTCACCTCGCTCTTGTTCATGACGTCGCTGCTGGTCGGCGCCGGCATCTGGGCGCTCGGCGCCGGCAATTTCGCCGTCATGGCGGTGGCCGCCGCGGTCTGGGGTCTTGGCTTCGCCTCGACCAACTCCATGCAGCAGGTGCGGCTGATCGGTGCGGCGCCGGCGCTCGGTGCCGTCTCGGTATCGCTGAACACGTCTGCGCTCTATATCGGCCAGGCGATCGGCTCGGCAACCGGCGGCGCGCTGTTCGCGCGCGATCTGCTGTTTGGCGCAGGATACGTCGCGGTGGCCTTCATCGCGCTGGCGCTGTTCGTCGTCACCCTGACCAAACCTCGAAAGGCCGCGGCGTCAACCTGAGCGTGTCGGCCGGCCACCCCCACAAGAGGCCATCGACAAGAATTTCGGCGCGTGCTTTTCTTGAGCCACGAAAATCTGTAAACGGCCGTGGTGGACACGAAGGTGACGTTGGCATGAGAAAGATACTCGCGCTGGTTTTGGTCTTGTATTCAGCCGCCGCCCTGGCTCAGGGCAGCCCGCCGATGGTCGGAGGAAAGCCCCTGGTGCAGGTGAAGCCGCGCGGCGGGGCCGCTGCTGCGCCTGCGAAGCCGCAATCGACCGCCATGAAGTTGCAAGCCTGTCTTGAAATCGACGATGCAACCAAGGAACGGCTGAACTGCTACGATGCCATCTTTGCGCCCAAGCCGAACCCGAAGGCGCCCGCCGCGAAAGCGGTCGCGGATTGCCATTTCACAAAGGAAGAAGACGAGCGGCTGACTTGCTATAACGGCTTCGCGGAGAAAATTCCAAAACTGCCGCAGTAGTTCGCAATGGATTTGAATCGAACGAAGGCGTCTCAGTCGCCGATGCGCGTCAGCACCGCCTTGAAAGTGACGCCGGGCAATTGCAGCGCGGTGCCTTCGAAGTCGACCATGTCGCCGTTCGCCGTCCCCTTCAGCGTCAGCGTCACCCTGTCGGTCCCGAACAGCGGCTTGAAACCCGGGTCGTGATTGTGGCGCTCGGTCGATATCTTGACGTGGATATCGTCGCCTTTGCCGACATAGTTGCCGATGAAGGCAAAACCCGAATTGCCGCCGCGCAGTTTGCCCGAAACGGCATAGATCACGCCGTTGCCGGTGCCGTGCACGGTATGAAACTCAACCTTATATAGGCCTTCCTGCAATTTGCATCCCCGACGGTTGTGGAATTCGCCAATTGCACCCTAGCGCGGATTCCGCGTAGCTGGATACCGGTTTTGCGGCCGGGCCATGGGCAATTTTTATGTCATTCCGGTCAACGCTTTGATGACGGGGCAGGGTAGCCCGGAAGCCGAAAACGGCGCCGGTTTAGCGGTCTGCGGCGGATGGGGTACTTGCCGCGAGCCTCGGCGGGGCCATTGCCCCTGCCATCTTGACCAGCACTTCCTTGACCGGGTTGTCGGTCCAGGCGCGGGTGACGTAGTCCCGATGCGTTACGCCTTCGGGTGTTTCGACGAAGACCACGCTGCCGGGGCGCAGCGGGCCGTCCATATCCTCGGCAATGGCGATGCCCTTTTCCTTCAGCATCCGGATCAGCTCGTTATCGTGCCGCTTGGTATAGTGCGTGTAGGAACTGACGAAAAAGCCGGAGCGATTGTTGGCGATCCATGAGGCGAACTTGTCGAGTTCGCCATAGACGGCGTCGAGCAGGAAGACGCCGCGCACCCGGTTGCCAAGGCCGCCGACGTCGAGGCTCCAGGCTGCCGGCATGAAACCGCCGCTATAGCCGACGATGACGATCGGCATGTTGACGAACGCCTTGGCCGCGCCGGGATCGCCGTAGAGGCGGGCGAGGTGATCGGCCGATTCAGCGACAAAGCGCTTCAGTCCGCCCGGCTGCCAGAACTTGCCGGCGCTGGAATCGGCGGCGTCGACGGCGAGCTGAGGCGCCAGCAGCACGGCATTGACGCCGGAATCCGAGATCTGCTGCGGCACCAATTGCCGGTCGCGCACGTCGCGCTCCAGCGTCGCGCCGTTGCCGTGGAAGAACACCACGATCACGCCCGGTTTGCGGACATCGAAATTTTCCGGGACATGCATCAGGACGCGGTTGTCGTTGTAGGTCTCGTCCTGCCAGTAAACCCGGCCGCCATGGCTGCGGTGCCCGCGGCGGTCGCCCTTGGAAACGTTCAGGAACGGCTCGTCGGTACGCGGATTGTTGCCGAGATAGGGGAATGCCGAGGATTTCAGGCCGACCAGCGCCGTCTGGTCCTCTCTGGCCGCGCGCCCGTACGGGACCGTTGGCGCCAGCGACGCAACCCGGTACGGAGCGGGCTCGCTCTGCGCGGTGCGTTTGCGCGGCGCGTCGCGCTGCACGAAACCCTCGTTCGGCGTCGGAAAGCGATCGCTGAACTGGGGCAGCGGAAACCGGTCGTCAAACGAGTTGACTTGCGCCGGGGTTTGCGCGGAGGCCTGCAGCGAGGCCTGCGAATTGGCGGCCAGCATTTCGGCGTTCGGCGCCTTGCCGCATTGAACGAGAACGAAGGACAGCGGCAGCAGCATCGCGAACGGGGCGATCCAACGCCATCGCCGCGCAGCGGCGCCGCGCGCCGCCGTTTGCATTCGCGTGCGCCAAAACGCGCCCGGCCACATGACCGGGCTCGCGCAGTCAAATGTCTGGAATTCCGGTTTGGCCCCGACCATCCACCCCTTTGCCCCAGTACCCCACCGGCGATCGGTGTATGTCAGCTCGATAACGTTGAGGTCGCGTTAAACATCCGGGAAAACTCCCCACTCCCGGAACGACCAAATCAGCACGAAATCGTGTCGCGATTGTGGGCCGGCCACCTTGTTTGCGCAATCCCGGAGACGGCGGCGGCGGCCTCATGTCGATCTGAGGTATAATGGTACTAAATTCGCGTCCGGGGCCTAAATCATTGTTGGCATTCCTTGAATTGGTCCGGGCCAGCCTGCACGATGACAAAACCTCGGATGTGACGTGTAAGGCTTAGACCGGCATGGCGGCATCAGGAACGGGAAGCGCCGCATGGCCCGGTCGGCTCGCGGGAGGCGGGTCCACGGTTTCGGTCACCGTCGCCACCGCCATCGTGGTGGCCGACATGGTCGGCGTCGGCGTCTTCACGAGCCTCGGCTTTCAGGTCAAGGACATCCCGTCCGGCTTTTCGATCGTGTTGCTGTGGACCGTTGGCGGCCTGGTCGCGCTGTGCGGCGTGTTCTCCTACAGCGAACTCGGCGCGATGTTTCCGCGTTCCAGCGGCGAGTACAATTTCCTGGCGCGGGCCTTTCATCCGGCGTTCGGATTTCTGGCAGGCTGGGTATCGGCGACGGTGGGCTTCGCCGCACCCGTGGCGCTGGCCGCGATGGCGTTCGGCGAGTACGGCAAATCGGTGCTTCCAGGGGCCCCGCCGCTCATGCTTGCGATCGGGGTGGTCTGGCTGGTGTCGATCGTGCAGCTCGGCGGCGTCAGGCATTCCAGCACCTTTCAATTGATCTCGACCGTCCTGAAGGTCGTGCTGATCGTCGCCTTCCTGGTCGCGGGATTCGTGGTCGGCACGCCGCAGCCGGTCACGTTCACGCCAAAGGGCAGCGACTTCGCCCATGTCACCAGTGCGCCGTTCGCGATCGGACTGGTGTTCGTGATGTATTCGTTTTCCGGGTGGAACGCGGCGACCTACATCATCGGCGAGATGCGCACGCCGCAGCGGAGCCTGCCGCAGGCGCTGCTGGCGGGGACGCTGATCGTGATGGTGCTCTATGTCGCGCTCAATGCGGTGTTCCTGCACACCACGCCGATCGACAAACTGGCCGGGCAACTCGATGTCGCGCGGATCGCCGGCAGCTATATTTTCGGCGAGATCGGCGGCCGCATCGTCGGCGCCATGATCTGTATCGGGCTCGTGTCCTCGATCAGCGCGATGATGTGGATCGGCCCGCGCGTCATGATGACCATGGGGGAGGACATTCCAGCACTTCGGGTATTCGCCCGCAAATCCGGCAATGGCGCCCCGGCCTATGCGATCCTGTTCCAGCTCGCGGTCGCCAGCCTGATGCTGTTCACCCGCAGCTTCGAGGCCGTGCTCGATTTCATCCAGTTCGCGCTGTTGTTCTGCTCGTTCTTCACCGTGCTCGGCGTCATCAAGCTGCGCATCGCGCAGCCCGATCTGCCGCGACCTTATCGTGCCTGGGGATACCCGGTTACGCCGGTGGTTTTCCTGCTCGTGACCGCCTTCATGATGTACTATCTCTTGACGGAACGGCCGCTGCAGTCGCTCCTGGGTGTGTTGATCATGATCTCGGGCCTCTTGATCTACGCCGTTTTTCGCAAGCGGCCCGATCGGGGCGCCGCGGCCGCGGTGCCAGGCCGCGAATAGCGATGCATCAATCCTTGAAAATTGCGGCGCTCGCGGTAGCCATGCTCTTCGCGGGGGCGCTTGCCGCGCGCGCTGCCGACACCGTGACCGCCGACGATACCGCGCGGTTCCTCGCCGGGATGCCGCCATCGGCCGGTTCACCCCTGACGCCGCTGATGCAAGATCCGTCATGGCAGCAGCATGCGCGGTTCTTCGACAACGCGTTCGGCCAGCTCGAGCAGCGGCAGCTTTCGAAGATCCGCAGCTGGGCCGACGCCAATCTGGCGGCGCCGCGGCCGACCATGTTCTACATGTTCAGCGGCCCGGACTTCCTCTACGCGGATGCGTTTTACCAGAAGGCGACGACGTATGTTCTGAGCGCGCTCGAGCCGGTGGGCTCGGTGCCGGACCTGACGAAATTGCCGCGCGGCGGGATCGGGGCCGCGCTCTACAATGTCGAGCAATCGCTGGGCTCGATCCTGAGCTTCAGCTTTTTCATCACCAAGGACATGAAGACTGATCTGCGCGCCGGTCAGGTGAGCGGCACCTTGCCGCTGCTGTATGTCTTTTTGGCGCGCTCGGGAAAGACCATCCGCGAGGTCAGTCCGGCCGCGCTGGACGACAAGGGGGCGGCGTATTTCGCCAATGAAAATCCCGGCAAGAACGCCGTGCGGGGCGTGCGGATCATCTACGCGGGCAGCGATGGCGAGGCGAAGACGCTGTATTATTTCTCCACCGATCTTTCCAACAGCGGGGTCAGGAGCTCCGGCTTCCTGAAATTCTGCGGGACGCTGTCGCCCGGCAACAGCCTGATCAAGAGCGCGTCGTATCTGCTGCATTCCCGCAATTTCACCACGGTGCGCGATTTTCTGCTCGCCAACAGCGCCACCATTATTCAGGACGATTCAGGCATTCCGCTTGCCAATTACGATCCGAGGAAGTGGCGTTTCTTTCCGTTCGGCCGCTATGCCGGTCCGATTGCCAAATTCCCCGGAACCTATCAGCCGAAATACGCCGAGCTGTTTCGACGAAGCCAGCCGATGGATTTTGGCATCGGCTATCGCTGGCGAACGAATGAATCGAACCTGCTGCTGTCGGTCAAACTGCCCGGGGATGGTTCAGGGATCGCAGACACCGCGCCCCCGGCGGAGCCGCCGCCGCAAACCCAGTCCCGTCCCCGGACGCCTCGTGGGCCGACTTTTTTTGGGCGCCCCTTGCCGTGGTTTTCGCGCTAGATCCGACGAACACCGCGCGTTCACCAGTGAACGCTTTGACTGGGCACGATGAAGGAGGCGGTGCTCGGCGCATGAGCGCCCCCTTCAAAAAATCTCCACGCCGCGACGATCAAAATGACAAGCGCGAGCGCCGCGATCAGGTCGACGTGTCGAGGGTCGTGATGGCTGATTTTCCAGCGCATGGTGGCCTCCCGGCGAAGGCGTCAAACCAATGCGGTTGCGAGGCAAGGGTTCCCGTCACGGCAGCAATGCGCTCACGGCGCGTTGACGCCGCGCCATCGTCCGTACCGCCACGGCAGATACCAGCGCGCGCCCGGCGGTTTTGTCAGCGGCACGTTGTCGATCCCCGACGTGCCCCAGGGCTGGCAGCGCAGCAGCCGCGCCAGCGTCATCCATCCGCCGCCCCACAACCCGAAGCGCTCGATCGCCTCGTCGCCGTAGAGCGAACAGGTCGGCAGATGACGGCAGTTGTAACCGACCAGCGGCGACAGCGTGTGCCGGTAAATCCAGATCAGCGCCCGCCCCGCATTGCGCGGTAGACGCTGCAGCGCGCCAGCGCAGTCGGGACATTCAGGATATTTCATAGGCGCTGTGCCCGTTACTGTGCGTTGAGTTGCCCGGTTCCATGGCCTGGAACCGGACCGGACATGCATTTGAGTCACACCCGCCAAAATATCGCGTTCATGTGAGGGCGGTGCAGCAAATGTTAATAGACGCTTCTGTGACGTGAGGTTACCTTTTTCATAACGCCTGCATGACGGAATCATGCGGCGTTGAATTGTGGGGCCGTTGCCGCTGCTCGTATCCGGGGCTTGGGGAAGGAACCAACTTGAGGCTTGTGAGGTCGTTTGACGTTCGCGGCTGGGCGCTGCTCGGCGCCGCCGCTCTCTGCATCATGGTGCCCGGCTCGGTGACGACGCTCGGCAGTTCGGCACGTGCCGGTGTCACGCTGGAAGAACGCAAATTGCCGATGCGGTTCAGCTGGGTCGGATGCCAGCCGAACTGCAAGAGCGGCGGCTCGGGCTGGGTCAGCGCGGTCGGCATTGTGACCGCGGACAGCCCGAGGGATTTCGATGAATTCGCGCGCAACCGTCAGCTCGGCGGCGCCACCATCGTGCTGGATTCCAGCGGCGGCTCGGTCAACGACTCGATCGCGCTCGGACGGCGCTGGCGCAATCTCGGGGCGCTGACCACCGTCGGCATCAGCACCCAGACCCGCACCGCGCAAGGCGACCGTTCCGGTGTCGCGCCGGAAGCCTATTGCGAATCGATGTGCGTGTTCCTGCTGCTGTCCGGCAAGACGCGCTATGTGCCCGAGGCGGCGCATGTCCGGGTGCACCAGATCTGGATGGGCGACCGCGCCGACGACGCCAAGGGGGCGAGTTACACCGCGCAGGACCTGATGATCGTGGAGCGCGACATCGGGCGTCTTGCCAAATACACCTTCGACATGGGCGGCGCCGGCGACCTGCTGTCGCTGTCGCTGAGCGTGCCGCCGTGGGAAGATCTCCACGAATTGTCGCGGGAAGAATTGCGGCTGACCAATCTCGTCACCACCGATGCGGTGGCCGAAGTGCTGCCGCAGATCAATAGCGCGAGTACGCCAGTGGCCGAACTTACCGCTAAGGCCGTGCAGGATCGTTTCGTCAGCGGCGCGGCGCAGGCCGAGCCAAGCCCGGCAGCAGCGAAATCGACCAAGACGGCGGAGGCGATGGCGCCGACCGGTGGCGTCGCGGCGCCGACGCCGGCTCAGCAGTAGCGATAGACCAGATCTTCGAACGGTGTCATCATCCGCGAAGGCGAAGGCGGATGATCCAGTACGCCGCGGCCGTATTGATCAGCGGCGAATTCACGGACTACTCGATTCCCGCTGGAGCCCGTTATCGGGCGGCCATCCGGCCGACCCGTTGGCGGGCATGATGAGGGTTGTTTGTAACGCTTACCCCTGCGCCGCTGCCGGCTGCTTTGCCCTGGCCTCGATCTGGCCGATCGCATCGACCACGGCGTCGAAGGTCAGCAGGGTCGAGGCATGCCGCGCCTTGTAGTCGCGCACCGGTTCGAGCAGGGCGATATCGGCCCATTTGCCCTGCGGGGGGCTGCCGTTTTCCTTCAGCATCTTGCGCACGGTCTCGCGCAATTCGCGCAATTCGCTGGCCGTCGAGCCAACGACGTGGCTTGCCATGATCGAGGACGAGGCCTGGCCAAGCGCGCAGGCCTTCACATCATGCGCGAAGTCGGTGACCACGGGGCCGTCCATCTTGAGGTCGACCTTGACGGTCGAGCCGCATAGCTTGGAATGGGCGGTGGCGCTGGCGTCGGGCGCGGCCAGCCGTCCGAGCCGGGGGATATTGCCGGCCAATTCGATGATGCGCTTGTTGTAGATGTCGTTCAGCATAAGATTGACGTCCCGGGCTTCCGGTACCTTCGCCCTTGGCGATGGCGGTCCACAGCCCTATATATGGATGGAAAGGGCGGAAATACAGTCCGGCCGTTTCTCCGCGGTGGTCCGGGATCGAAAACAATCCGGGCGCTGTGGTGTTGATATTGTGGGACTCAGGCGTCCGGCGGCAAGCCGCCCCGTCTGCCCGGTGACACTCCGGCCTCATTTGGGGGCCGGTCGAACGGAGTTGACATGGACGCGTTGATCAAATCGTTGCGCACGGGCAAGCCTTCCGACGCCAAGCCCTCCGACCCCAAATCTTCCGACCTGAGGCCTTCCGAAGCAAAGGCGCTGGACGCGCGCCCCGCTGAACTGGACCCTTCCGAATTTCTGGCCGCCGCGGTACGCGCGGACCAGCCGCGTCCGTCGCGCGCCGAGGCCGAGCATGCGGTCGAAACCCTGCTCGGATATATCGGCGAAAACCCCGCCCGCGAGGGCCTTCTGGATACGCCGCGCCGGGTGGTCGAGGCTTTCGACGAACTCTATCAGGGCTATCATCAGTGCCCGGCCGAGGTGCTCAACCGCACCTTTGGCGAGACCGCCGGCTATGACGACTTCGTGCTGGTGCGCGACATCGAATTCACCTCGCAATGCGAGCATCATATGATGCCGTTCTACGGCAGGGCGCATATCGCCTATACGCCGGTCGAGCGGGTGGTGGGCCTGTCGAAACTGGCGCGTCTGGTCGATATTTTCGGGCGGCGGCTGCAGACCCAGGAGCACCTGACCGCCCAGATCGCGGCGGCAATCGACGAGGTGCTCAAGCCGCGCGGCGTTGCAGTCATGATCGAGGCGGAGCATACCTGCATGTCGGTGCGCGGCGTCGCCAAGCATGGCGCGACGACGTTCACCAGCCGCTTTACCGGTATGTTCCGCGACAATCCGGCGGAGCAGCAGCGTTTCATGTCGATGGTGCGAGGGCCGCAGCGCTAACCCTCGATCTTGTCTTGCGAGGGTCCGGCCGTGCCTCCATCCAAAAATATCACATCGTCCGATAGCAACGACATCGAGGAAGGGCTGGCATTCCGGCCCAAATTCGACGCCTCCGGGCTCGTGACCTGCGTCGCCACCGATGTGGCGACCGGCGACGTGCTGATGGTTGCGCACATGAACGACGAAGCCCTTCGCAAGACCATCGCAAGCGGGGAGGCGTGGTACTTCAGCCGCTCCCGCAATGCCCTGTGGCGCAAGGGCGAAACCTCCGGTCACACCCAGCGCGTGGTCGAGATGCGGATGGATTGCGATCAGGACGCGGTCTGGATCAAGGTCGAGCAGACGGGAGCCGCGTGTCACACTGGCCGGCGCTCGTGCTTCTATCGCAAGGTCGACGCCGGCGAAAATGCGGCGCAATTGTCGTTTGTCGACGCCGACAAAGTGTTCGATCCGACCAAAGTCTATCGCCCGTAAATTCCAGATCATCCATGCATGGGGTGCGGAGCCTCGGCGCGTCGGGCTTCGTTGCCGCCACGCGCCCGATGTGCGAAGAGTTCCGTCCTGTCGTTGGGCTGGGGTGGGGACGGTGGCGGCGCGCTTTCGATTGGTACTGATCTTTCTGGCGCTAATCGGGTCTGCTTTCGATGTGGCGCAGGCGCAGCCGGCCGATCGCGCGCCCGATACCATGGCAGCGCGCGTGCTCGCCTGTGCGTCGTGTCATGGCGCCGAGGGCGAGGGCACCAGCGACGAATATTTCCCGCGGCTGGCGGGAAAGCCCGCCGGCTATCTCTACAACCAGCTGGTCGCGTTCAAGGATGCGCGCCGCAAATACCCGCCGATGAACTATCTGCTGGAGTTTTTGCCCGACGCCTATCTGAAACAGATCGCCGAACATTTCGCGTCGCTGCGGCCGCCGTTTCCCGCGCCCGCGGTCCCCGTCGTCAGCAACGAAATCCTGGCGAGGGGAGAGGCCCTGGTCACCCATGGCGATCCGCAACGCGGCGTCCCGGCCTGCTCGGGCTGCCACGGGCCGACCTTCACCGGCATGGAGCCCGCGATTCCCGGTCTGCTCGGCCTGCGCGCCAGCTACATCAGCGCGCAGCTCGGGGCTTGGCGCTATGGCACGCGCACCGCCGCGGCACCGGATTGCATGCAGATCGTCGCGGGCCTCCTGACCGAGGATGATGTGAAAGCGGTCGCCGCGTGGCTTTCATCGCGCCCGGCGCCTTCAGATCAGTCGTCCGCGCCGCGCGGCAGCCTGCCGATGCCGCTTGCCTGCGGCAGCGAGCCGAAATGAGGGGATCGTGCCCATGCCGCGAACCTTGAAAGATCTGTTCCTCGTGGTGGTTGGCGCGTGCCTTTCGATCGGTGCGTCGCCCATCGCGGCGCACGCGCAACCGGCGACACCGCCGGACAACGCCGCCATCCTCGCGAAGGGCGAGTATCTGGCGCGGGCCGGCGACTGCATCGCCTGTCATACCGCGCGCGAGGGAAAAACATTTGCCGGCGGTCTCGCGATGAAGACGCCGTTCGGCACGCTCTATACCTCGAACATCACGCCCGATCCGCAAACCGGGATCGGCACCTGGACCGCCGATCAGTTCTACACGATGATGCATAATGGGCGTTTCCCGGATGGCGGCTTGGTCTACCCGGCGATGCCGTTTGCCTCCTACACCAAGGTGACGCGCGCCGACAGCGACGCGATCTTCGCCTATCTGCGTTCGATCCCGCCGGTGAGACAGGCGAACCGCCCGCACGATCTGCGATTTCCCTACAGCAATCGCTCTTTGATCATCGGATGGCGCACGCTGTTCTTCAGGGAAGGCGAGTACAAGCCCGATCCGACCAAGTCGGCGGACTGGAATCGCGGCGCCTATCTGGTCGAAGGCCTCGGCCATTGCGGCATGTGCCACACCGCCATCAATGCGCTCGGCGGCAGTTCGGATTCGCAGGCCTTCGAGGGCGGATTGATTCCGATGCAGAACTGGTACGCGCCGTCGCTGACATCGAACAAGGAGGCCGGCCTTGGCGACTGGAGCATCCAGGAGATCACGGATTATCTGCGGACCGGCATCTCCAGCCGCGGCGCGGTCTACGGGCCGATGGCCGAGGTGGTCTACAACAGCCTGCAATATCTTGATGACGACGACACCCGCGCCATGGCGGTCTATCTGAAGTCGCTCGCGCAGGGGACCTCGCCGGAAAAGCCTTCGACGCCCTTGCCATCGGCCGAGAGCAGTCTGCTGCTCAGCCTCGGCAAATCGATCTACGACCGGGAATGCGCGAACTGCCACGGCGCGGCCGGCCTTGGCATGCCGCCGCATTACCCGCCGCTGGCCGGCAACCAGTCGATCCAGATGGTCTCGGCGGTCAATGCGATCCGGATGGTGCTCAATGGCGGCTACGCCCCGGGCACGGCAGGAAATCCGATGCCTTATGGAATGCCGCCGTTTGCGCACCGGCTGTCCGACGACGAGGTCGCAGCCGTCGTCACCTACATCAGAACCTCCTGGGGCAATCGCGGAGAACCGGTCTCGGCGCGGCAGGCCAACGACCTGCGCTCCGCAACGCTGAACTGAGGCGACGCCATGATCAACTCATCCTCGCCACCAGCCGCCGCCGGTTCCGAAGACGCCGCCGTCGACGCCATTGTCCGAGCGGGGCCGCGCGGCGCGGTCGCGGTGGCGGGCATATCGACCGCGATCGTGGTCGCGCTGTGGTTTGCGTTTTATTGGCTGGTGTTCCTGCCCCGGAGCGCAGGCTGATGCAAAGCTTGCAAATGCGAAAGTGGCACGCGCGATGAGCATGGAGCCGGATCACAGCGCCGGCGAAGCCGTCGCCGCGCGGATCGAGCGGCGATGGGCCACGCTCTCGATCGCGATCGTTGGCCTGTTGGTGGGCATGGCCGCGTTCGTCGGCATTCACCAGGCCACGATGCCGCAAGGCCATGTCGAGACCGCCGATCCCAAGACGCTGCATCTGTCGGGCGAGTTCGTCGAAAGCAATCTCGGCAGCGCGATCGAGCCCGACGGTTCGGTGACGGTGCGCGCGATCGGGCAGCAATATTCGTTCACCCCGCAATGCGTGGTGGTGCCGGCGGACACGCCGGTGACGTTCCGCGCCACCAGCGCCGATGTCGTCCACGGGCTTTTGATTGAAGGCACCAACATCAACACCATGCTGGTGCCCGGCTATATCTCGGTGCTGCCGACGCGCTTCAAGGCGCCGGCCGATCACGTGATGCCCTGCCAGGAATTCTGCGGGATCGGTCATCAGGGGATGTGGGGCAAGGTCAAGGTGATCGACAAGGCGGCCTTTCTTGGGCTGACCAAAGCGCGGCGGAGGCTGACCTGTGTTGATTAGCAAGCGGCTGATATCGGCGCATTTCTGGCTGGCCTTTGCGGTGTTCGGCCTCGCGCTGGTGCTGGGCGCCTGGCAGATGTTCGTCCGCAGTCCCTTGAACGCCTGGCAGTTCAATCCAGAATTCTATTATCGTTCGGTCACCGCCCACGGTTCGGCGATGGGCTATGTATTCCCGACCCTGGTCGCGATGGGGTTTGGCTACGCCATCACCGAGGCGTCGCTTGAAAGGCCGCTGCTGGGGGCGCGCTGGGCATGGGCGGGCTTCCTGCTGGTGGCGGTTGGCGCCATGGTGGCGATGATCCCGGTCTCGCTGGGCTTTGCCTCGGTGCTCTACACGTTCTATCCGCCGATGGTCGGCAATCCCTTTTATTACATCGGCGTCGTCATGGTCGTGGTCGGCTCATGGATCTGGGTCGCGCTGATGTCGATCAATTTCGCGGCCTGGAAGCGCGACAATCCGGGTCAGCCGGTGCCGCTGGCGATGTTCGCCAATGTCGCCGGCTCCTATCTCTGGGGCTGGACCGCGGTCGGCGCCGCGCTCGAAATCATCTTCCAGATCTTGCCGGTGGCGCTCGGGCTCAAATCCACCATCGACGCGGGCCTGGCGCGGGTGTTCTTCTCCTGGACGCTGCACGCGATCGTGTATTTCTGGCTGATCCCGACCTACATCGCCTATTACACCATCTTCCCGCGCGCGATCGGCGGGCGGCTCTACAGCGACGCCATGGCGCGGATAGCCTTCATCCTGTTCCTGGTGGTGGCGATGCCGATCGGCGTGCATCATCTGTTTGCCGATCCGCAGGTCGGCGCCGGTTTCAAGTTCATGCATTCGGTGTTCACCGGCCTGGTCGCGCTTCCGACCCTGCTGACGGTGTTCACGATCTGCGCCTCGGCGGAGATCGCAAGCCGCCTGCGCGGCGGCCGCGGCGCATTCGGCTGGATCAGGGCGCTGCCCTGGGAAAATCCGATCATGCTGGCGACCGCGCTGTCGCTGGTCATGCTCGGCTTCGGCGGCGCCGGCGGGCTGATCAACATGAGCTATCAGCTCGATGCCAGCATCCACAACACGCAATGGATCACCGGGCATTTTCACCTGATCTTCGGCGGCGCCATCGTGATCATGTATTTTGCCATTGCCTACGATCTATGGCCGCATCTGACGGGCCGGGCGCTGGAGAGCTTTGCCTTGATGCGGACCCAGCTCTGGCTGTGGTTCATCGGCATGATCGTGACCACGTTTCCCTGGCACTACGTCGGCATCCTCGGCATGCCGCGCCGGATGGCGTTCTACGACTACGGCAACCCCGCGATCTCGCCGCAGGCGTTTTCGGTTTCGATGTCGGTGATCGGCGGGCTGATCCTTTTGACATCCGGCATCCTGTTTCTGCTGGTGCTGATCCGGGGACAGATGGCGCCGAGGCGCGAGGAGGGCGCCTATCGCTTCAGCGTCGCGGTGCATGTGCCCGCGCGAATTCCGCTGGCGCTCAACAGTTTCGGACTCTGGCTGGCGCTGATGATCGGTCTCACGGTCGTGAATTACGGCTATCCGATCGCGCAGCTGATGGTGCTCAATGAGACCAACGTGCCCGCGGTCTATGTCGGAGCCGGACGATGAGCGAGCAGCCGCTGTTCTCGCCGCGAAATCCCTGGGTAGCCGCCAGCGTCGGGGTGACGGCCGTCATCGCGGTGCTTTCGGCGCTGGCCGGCCTGATCTGGCTGCCGCTGGCGCAGCCGGACCTCAAGCTCGGCGGGATTTGGGACGCCATCTGCAGCGCCGCGGGCGTTCCGCGCGCCGCGCCTCGCGGCGATCCCGTTGCGCCGAATTTCAAGACCTCGAACGTTGTGATGACGTCGGACATGTTGCGGCGGCCCAATCCGGTGTCGATCGGGCGCGGCGCGACGCTGGCTCAGCGCTGCGCGATCTGTCACGGACCGCAAGGTGTCAGCGATGCCAATTCGCCTAATCTGGCAGGGCAATATGCCGCCGTAACCTACAAGGAATTAAACGATTTCAAGACCGGCGCGCGGGTCAATGCCGTCATGGCTCCGCTGGTGGCCAAGATGAGCAACCAGGACATGCTCGATCTCGCGGCCTATTATGCCTATCTGCCGCGGGTGCCGACCAGCCGCGCCAACGACCGGCTTGCCGCGCCGCCGATCGTGATATCGGGCGCGCCGATGCGCAACATCGCGCCGTGCGGCTCCTGTCATGGCGATCTCGATAACAAGGCCGGCAGTCCCTGGCTCGGCGGCCAGTCGGCGGTCTATATCAAGGCGCAATTGCGGGCTTTCGCGTCCGGCGCAAGGCGCAACGACATCAGCCAGCAAATGCGCAACATCGCCCGCAACATGACCGCGGAAGAAATCGACCAGGTTGCCCGTTATTACGAAGCCCAGCCCTGACCGGCGACCTGCCAGCTCCATTTCTTAACGCACCGTTAACCATAATCCCCCCAGTGTAGCGGGCGGCATGAGCGTTGTTTTGACGCTCACTAAGGCCGGGCGGGTCGTTTCGCGAGGAGCGGGGCACCAACACATGTCGGTCGATCCTTTAAACGCCACGGCAACGGCAGGTGTCGACCCTTCGCGCGCGCGGATTGCCGGCGCGATCAAGCAGGCCGCCAACACCACCGGCACCAGCTTCGAATATCTGCTCGCTACCGCGAAGATGGAATCCGATTTCAATCCGAAGGCCAGCGCCTCGACCTCGTCGGCGCGCGGGCTTTATCAGTTCATCGACCAGACCTGGCTCGGCACCGTGAAGGAAGCCGGCGCGCAACTCGGTTACGGCAAATACGCCGATGCCATCGACCGGTCTCCGTCCGGCACCTATTCGGTCAGCGATCCCGCCGCGCGCGACGCGATCATGAGCCTGCGCAACGATCCCGACGCTGCCTCGTCGATGGCGGCGGTTCTGACCCAGTCCAACAGTTTCAAGCTCACCGGCAAGATCGGCCGCCGCCCGACCGACGGCGAACTCTATATGGCGCACTTCATGGGCGTCGGCGGCGCGGCCAAGCTGATCTCGAATGCCGAGGATAATCCCAACGCTTCTGGAGCGGCACTGTTTCCCAACGCCGCCGCGGCCAACCGCCCGATCTTCTACGACCGCAGCGGCCGCGCGCGCAGTGTCTCCGAAGTTTATTCGGTGCTGACGTCACGCTACGCCAGCGCCGCCAACTCTCCGGCGACGCGAACCGCGATGGCGTCAGCGGGCGAGACGGCGCCGGCGCGCGCCGCACTCGCCAGCGCTGCAACGATCGACAACGCCGCTTACCTCTCGAGCTTTCCGGATTCGCGTAGTGTGACGCCCGTGACCGCGGCGACGCAACCGGTGTTGAAGACCGCATCGCTGCAGCAGAACGAGCCGATCTTCCGCTCGCTGTTCCAGGCCGGCGAACGCTCGCAGCCGATCTCGCCGGGGGTGCAGGAATTGTGGGGCAGCCCGGCGTCGCGAACCCCGGTTGCGCCAGCGACCTCAGTTGCGCCGACAAATTCGGTTGCGCCGGCCAGCGCGGGCACGCCGCTTTCGGGACGGACGCCAGAGGTCCGCGCACCGCAGCCGCTCGATCTTTTCAGCGACCGCAGCGGCATCTTCAGCAGCTAAAGCATGATCCGGAAAAAGTGGGTACCGGTTTTCCGAAAAGATCATGCTCAAACAAAAAGCTGGAGCCGGATGACGATTCGAAGAAAAGTCATCTCGCTCTAGCGCTGCGCGGCCCTTACCCGGCCACCGTCGCACCCTTAACAAAACGTCAATAAAACCAGTCGCTTATGGTGAACGCTTTGTTAAGCGTCGTGGTTTATTTTGTATGACAGTGGCATCGCGTCACGGTGTCGTCTCAGGTTGCGTAATTCCGGCAGGTCAATGATCGTTCGGCAGTTCATAAATTGGGTTAGGACCGCTCCGGCAGGCGAGCGGGCAGAGGCAACGCGGTCTTTGGCGCGGGCCTGGTTGATTTCGGATTTGTCCGAGGACGATCGCACCGCCGCCGAGGGCGCGCTGCTGATGCTGCTCGACGATCCTTCGCCGCTGGTGCGCCAGGCCATGGCGCAGGTGTTCGCGCGCAGCGCTTCAGCGCCCGCCGCCATCGTGCAGGCGCTGTCGCTCGACCAGGCGTCGATCGCGCTTCCCGTGCTGGAACATTCACCGCTTCTGATCGATGCCGACCTCGTCGACATCGTCGCGACCGGCAATTGCGAGATGCAATGCGCCATCGCCCGCCGCATCAATCTGCCGGCCTCGGTCTGCGCCGCGATCGCGGAAGTAGGCTCGGCTGCGGCAGCCCTCGAGCTGATCGAAAATGCCTACGCCGAGCTACCGCCGTTCTCATGGGATCGCATCGTCGAACGTCACGGCCATCTGGCCGCGATCCGGGAATCGATGCTGGTGCTCGAGGATCTGCCGGCCGCGACCAGGGTCGCGCTGGTCGCCAAGCTGTCGGAGACGCTGGCGCAGTTCGTGGTCGCCCGCAACTGGCTCAGCGCCGACCGGGCAGGGCGGATCGCAAGCGAGGCCCGCGAGCGTTCCACCGTGAATATCGCGGCGCGCTCGGGCGGCGACGACATGCGCGGCCTGGTTCAGCATCTGCGCGCCTCCGGACAACTCACCGCCGGACTGATCCTGCGCGCGCTGTTGTCGGGCAATCTCGAACTGTTCGATTCCGCCCTGGCGGAATTGTCCGGTCTGCCGCATGCGCGCGTCTCCGCGCTGCTGCACGACCGCGGCGGCGCCAGCCTGCAGGCCTTGCTGCGCCGCGCCGGATTGCCGGAATCGACCTTCGCGGCGTTCCGGGTGGCGCTCGAAGTCTGTCATGAAACCGGATTTGTCGACACGCTCGGGGGCGCGGCGCGATTGCGGCGCACCATGGTGGAACGCGTGCTGACGCATTGCGCCACCGACCGGCAGGCCGCCGAGCCGCTGTTGATCCTGCTGCGGCGTTTCGCGACCGAATCGGCGCGGGAAGAAGCCCGCCTGTTCTGCGACGAATTAATCGCCGACGAAACCATCACACCGCACGATCTCGCGGCGTAATCGCCTCACCCTCGACGTCGCGCATGATTCGATGCTCCGGTCTGGAAGCTTGAATCACGGCTCGCGGCTATCGCTCCATTGATCCAATAGGGGTGGAGGTTCCCGCATGTCTCATATCTGCCGCACTGCGGACCTATCTCGCGAACGTGTGCTGTCTGCCGCACTGTGGACGTATTCCGACGTTCATGCTGGCGGCGTTGTCTGAGGGGACTCAGCAGGTTACTGCCTTGTTTCTTCCAACTTGGAGAGGAAGTACCGTGACGAAAATCATGATTATAGCGGGTGCAACGCTTGCCTTGATGACTGCCGCCGGTGCGGCTGACATCCCGCGCCCACAGCCCGTCTATCAGCAGGCGCACGTCGGCAAGATGCCGATTGGCAAGACCCCCATCGGGAAGACCCCGATCGGCAAGGCGCCCATCGGGACGCGGGTCTACTAAGGTATCGACTCAAGCTCTCGTCGAATCTGACCTCTATCGTCGACAGTTGAAGGGCGAAGCGTGGCAAATTGGCCGAAAAGATTGGGACGGTGCTTGCTTGCGGGATTCACACTCGCTGCTTTGCTCCAGTGCAAAATCCAATCAGCTTCTGCAAACGAGATTGACGCTCGCGCCGGTGCGGAACGTTTGATTTCCCAGATACGGGAGGTCTACAACCGCACCGCCAACGCGACTGCGGTTGTTTCCAGTGAGGCGCTCATTGATTCGAAACCGGCGCCACGGTCTAACCGAAAGCCGGGGTCGGGATCAGCAAAGGGGCCGTACTACGTCGATTTCAGAGCCAGAACGGCGGCGAGCTGGGGACATGCTTTCGTCTGGTATGGGAAGACAAGCGAGCGAGCCGTCGAAGTCGCGGGCCTTACCCCCGCGGGAGACACCCTGCCTTACGTACTCGGTCATTTGACGTGGGTGCCGTCCGAGACCGGGGCGAGCTATGGCGATCTTGATCCGCAGTACCTGACGGCTAATTATCGGGTTTACTTGAATGAGCCGGACGCAAAACGGGTCTTCGCATACATCAAGAAATTACAGGCGAGCTCACCGGTCTGGAACGCTGAGACAACCAATTGCACTTCGTTTATCGGTAACATCGCGAATTTCATGGGATTGAAGGTTCCTGTCCGCTGGCAGCGTCCAGAGGACTACGTCAACAGTCTCAAGGCGATGAATGACGGGCGTCAGATGGTGCGCCTGTCGTCAGAACAATAGCGCGCGTTCCCCACGCCCTCTTCGGGCGGAAGATAAAACAACGACTGGGGCGCTTCGCGAGGGCGAAGTCGTACGTGCAACTATATCAACGTCATTGCGAGGAGCCAACGGGTCGCGCGAATGCGCCCCGTTGGCTCCTCGCAATGACGGGTTTGACAATTGAACGGAATCTCTCCGCATCACTCCGCCGGCACGATGCTCGGCGCCAGAATCGCTTCGAGGTGCTCGGGACGGTCGCGATTGGCGTAAGCGAGGTATTCGTCGGCGACGCCGCGCAATTGCCGGCTCAGTTCGCTGGCCGTTGAGACGGTATCGAGCTTGGTGCGTTCCTTCACGATGGCCTGAATGGCGTTGATATGATGGCCGATCAGGTTGGACGGCACCTCGTCGAGATCGGGCGCGTGTTCGATGATCCGGCACAGGCTCTCGGCCGCAACGCCGGCGGAGGGAAATCCGAAAGTGGCGGCGTCGCCCTTGATGTCATGGGCGGCGCGAAACAGCTCTTCGCGGGTGGCGCGGGTGAAGCCGTGCTTGAGAATGGCGGCGTAGGCCGCAGCGAGCCGGTCGGTTTCCGCCTCCATCCAGTTCTTGAACTCGCCCGACAGGCCGGCCAGGGCTTTTTCCGCGCGCGCGATGGGATCGTCGAGATCTTTTTCGGCGACGCGCCGCAACACCTTTCGCAAGGGGTTGGGTTGCGTGATGACGTGATGGTCGGCGAAGGTCGCGATCTGGACCGTTCCGGGCTTGTCTTTCGCCATGATGGTTTCCCTGATCCCGCGCTAGACCGCAGTCCTTGCCTTGTCGAGCAGCGAGGGTTGCTGCAGCACTTCAACCTCGCCGCCGATGCGGCGCTCGGGCCCGATATAGGCGTTCGCGGTATTGCGCCGGCGGTCGGGGCCGAAATAGGTCTTGGTCTTGATGAAGGGGCGGGGATTGGCGACGACGTTGAGGATGCGCTGATAAAGCCCCTTGGCCGAGATCGGCTTGGCGAGGAATTCAGTGACGCCGGCGTCGCGCGCCACCGTCACGCGCCGCTTCTCGGAATGGCCGGTCAGCATGATGATGGGGGCGTAGGGATTGCCCTTGGATTCCGGCTGCCGGATCATCTGGGCCAGTTCGAGCCCGTCGAAAATCGGCATTGACCAGTCGGTGATGACGATGTCGGGAACGTAGTGGCTGTACATTTCGAGCGCGGTCGCGCCGTCCTCGGATTTATACACTTCGCGTGCGCCGAACGAATGCAACAGCGTCCGCAGGATGCGGCGCATGTGCGGATTGTCGTCGCAGACGAGAAATCGAAGTTTGTTGAAGTCGATGCGAAACATGGCGCGGCCCTGAAGGCATGCGGGCGAAACGGTATCCCGCTGTTAACCATATGGCCGCGCCGGTTAAAGAAGGGTTGCGATTTCGGCCGCGGCAGCGCGCGGCTAGGCCGAAATCAGTAGCCGAACTGTTCGCTCAGGATGCGCTCTTCCAGGCTGTGGCCGGGATCGAACAGCATCCGCATCGAGATAGTTTTGTCGGAAAGCACCTCGACCCGGCGGACATCGCGGGCCTCGTCGTGATCGGCCACCGCCGCGACCGGCCGCTTCTCGCCCTCCAGCACCTCGATGACGACATAGGCCGTGTTGGGGAGCAGGGCGCCGCGCCAGCGTCGCGGCCGGAACGCGCTGATCGGGGTCAGCGCCAGCAGCGCCGCGTTGATCGGCAGGATAGGTCCCTGCGCCGACAGATTGTAGGCGGTGGATCCGGCGGGTGTCGCCACCATGATGCCGTCGGCGATCAATTCCGCCATGCGCTCGCGCTCGTCGATCAGGATCCTCAGGCGTGCCGCCTGATGGGTCTGGCGAAACAGCGAGACCTCATTGATGGCGTGATGCAGGTGCACCGTGCCATGGACGTCGGTGGCGCGCATCAGCAGCGGATGGATCAGGGATTCCCGCGCGGCGGAGAGCCGTGCGTGCAAATCGTGCGAGCTGAACTCGTTCATCAGGAAGCCGACGGTGCCGCGATGCATGCCGTAGATCGGCTTGCCCGAGCGCATATGCTGGTGCAGCGTCTGCAGCATCAAGCCGTCGCCGCCGAGCGCGACCACGACATCGGCATCGCCGGGCTCCTGATTGCCATAGAGCGCCGTCAGCTGCGCCAGCGCCTGCTGGGCCTCCGCGCCGGCGCTCGCGACAAAGGCGATCCGGTCATATCGCTTGGGGCTGGTCATGGGATCAACGGGCTCGGGTTGAAGCTTGAAGGATCGGCGGTGCCTGAGGTCGTCTATATGGCCCCAGGGGCCTGTCGAGATAGGCCAGCCGCCGGCGAATGTCACTAGATGGGTTAACGCGATTTAATAGAAGACCCGCGGCGTCACGCTTGCGGACAACCCCAAGCTGTCGCAATTTTCAGCCAGGGAGGCGCTTCCGTCCGGCTAATGACGGTTCGGCGAAGCATGTGGGCCCGCCAGCCAGGGAAGCGGAGAGAGAACCAGACATGGCCATCCATTTCGGCGCGCCGCGCCATGCCTGCTTCGCGCTGGCGCTTCTCGTGTTTTCCATCGCTGCCGGCGCGCGCGCCGAGGATGCGCCGTCGCCGCCGGCGCAGCAGCAGCCGGCTGCGACGCCGCCGGGTCAGAAGGGCGGCGCAGCGGGCGGACGCGGCGCCAACACCCCGAATTCGCCTGCCGTCGCCGAGCAGCATCGCCTGCCGCCGGATTCGACCACAAAACAGACGCTGGCGCTGCCGGGGCGCACGCTCGATTTCACCGCCACGGTGGGGTCCATTCGCCTGTTCGATGACAAGGGTGAGCCGCAAGCCGATATCGCCTACACCGCCTACCGGCTCGATGGCGCGGACGCGCGAACCCGGCCCGTAACTTTTCTGTTCAATGGCGGGCCGGGCTCGGCCTCCGCCTGGCTGCAATTTGGCGCCGTCGGACCCTGGCGGCTGGCGATCAACGCCGATGCGGTGACGTCCTCCGCCTCGCCCGATCTGTTGCCCAACGCCGAGACCTGGCTCGACTTCACCGATCTCGTTTTCATCGATCCGGTCGGTACCGGCTACAGCCGCTTCGTCGCGACCGGCGATGACGTGCGCAAGCGGTTTTTTTCAGTCGACGGCGACGTCAACTCGATCGCGGTGACAATCCGCCGCTGGCTCGAAAAATACGACCGTTTGCTGTCGCCCAAATTTGTCGCAGGCGAGAGCTATGGCGGCATTCGCGGACCGAAGATCGTGCGCGAGCTGCAGGTCCAGCAGGGCGTCGGCGTCAAGGGCCTCATTCTGGTGTCGCCGGTGCTCGACTTCCGCGAATACTCGGGCTCCAGCATCCTGCAATATGTCTCGAGCCTTCCCAGCATGACGGCGGTGGCGCGCGAGGCGAAAGGCTCGGTGACGCGCGCCGATCTGGCCGAGGTCGAAGCCTATGCGCGCGGCGACTTCCTGGCGGATCTCCTCAAGGGCCTCGCCGACACCGAGGCGACGACGCGGCTTGCCGACAAGGTGTCGGCGTTGACGGGGATCGATCAGGCGGTGAGCCGCAGGCTCGCCGGCCGCTTCGACGTCGCCGAGTTTCGCCGCGAATTCGATCGCAAGAACGGCAAGGTCACGGGACGCTACGACGCGTCGGTCGAGGGCTTCGATCCCTATCCGGATTCAAGCTTCTATCATTTCGGCGATCCCTCCGGCGAGCCGCTGTCCGCGCCGCTGACCAGCGCCGCGGTCGACCTCACCACCCGCAAGCTCAACTGGCGACCGGACGGCTCCTATCAGTTGCTCAACGGCGCGGTGGAGAAAGCCTGGGATTTCGGCCGCGGCCTCAAACCCGCGGAGTCGATAACCCAGTTGCGGCAGATTCTCGCGCTCGACCCGAAAATGAAATTGCTGGTGGGACACGGCCTGTTCGATCTGGCCACGCCCTATTTCGGTTCAAAGATCCAGCTCGATCAGCTGCCGGCCTTTGCCTCGCCGGATCGCGTGAAGCTCGTGGTCTACCCGGGCGGCCACATGTTCTATTCACGCGACGCCTCGCGCCAGGCGTTTCGGGGCGAGGTTCAGGCGATGATGAAGTGAATGCTGCCTTGCGTCGTCACGATGAACGCAAGCGACGAAGCAATCCATCTGGCGATTTGCCGTGTTCTGGATTGCTTCGTGGAGCCTGTCATCGGGTCGCGCTTGGGGCCGCGCTTGCGCCGACCCGCTGGCGCGCAAGGACGTGTAGCGCTCAGTAAACGAGGCCGGTCCCGGGCGGCTTTTCGAGCGCTGCGGCCAACGAGCGATATTCATCGCTATCGGTGCCGGAGAGGGCGGCGATCCGGTTCAGGTGATATTGCGCCTGATCGCGGTTGCCCTGTTCGACCTGCCACAGGCCGTAATACTGCCAGGTCTTGACGTGGTTCGGGTCGGCCTTGAGCGCGCGCTCATACCAGATCTGCGAGACCTTGTAGTCGCCGAGCTTGCGGTAGGAGTAGCCGATCAGATTGGCCACCGCGGCGCTGTCATCATGGCCGAGCGCCTTCAATTGCTCGATCGCGCCGGCATAGTCGTTGCGGTCATAGATCGTGGCGTAGGCCGCGCGATAACCTCTGGAGAATGCGGCATCCTCGATGCCGGGCTGGTTTTCGCTGGTTTTCTTCTTCTTGGATTTGGTCGTGGTGGGCGGCGGCGCGTCGTTGTCAGGCGCCGCGTAAGCCTTGGTGACCAACGGCGCCGCAACCACCGCCATCGAGAACATTGCCAGCGTTAAAAGCCGGATCGCAAATTTGCTCATGTATCTCTCCTGTTGACGCCGTGAAAATCAGAACTCTGACTGCGAAGATCGGGAAACCCGACTTCGGAAGATCGGGAAACCCGACTTCGAGAAGATCGGGAAACCTGACTTCGAAAAGTCAGGAATCCCGATCTGGGAGCATCAATAAACGAGGCCGGTGCCCGGGGGCTTTTCGAGGGCCGCGGCCAGCGACTTGTATTCATCGCTGCCAGTGCCGGTGAGGGCGGAGATCCGGTTCAGGTGATATTGCGCCTGCTCGCGGTTGCCCTGTTCGACCTGCCACAGCCCGTAATACTGCCAGGTCCGCACATGGTCCGGATCGGCCTGCAACGCGCGTTCATACCAGATTTGCGAAACCTTGTAGTCACCGAGCTTGCGATAGGAATAGCCGATCAGGTTGGCGACGTCGGCGCGGTCATCCTGCCCGAGCGCCTTCAACTGTTCGATGGCCGAGGCGTAATCGTGACGGTCGTAGATCGTGCCGTAGGCCGCGCGATAACCCTCGAGGAATCGGGGATCCTCGATGCTGGATTTCTTGTCGCTCTTCCTCTTTTCCTTCTTGGTGTCCGATGACGGCGGCGGCGACGGAGTATCGCTGCCTGCGGCATGGACGGTCGTCGCCAGGGGCACTGCGATCAGCGCCATCGCATACATCGCCGTCAAGAACCTGATCGCAAGCTTGTTCATTCATGTCTCCTGATTTCCAGTTGCGTAACTCTATACCGAAGCCTGCAGATTGGAACACCCGCGGGCAACGGACATTCCCGACTAATCGTCTCCATTTGAGGGAATTTTGGTGAAGCGCGTGCGGCTGCGCGCAGGCCGAAACATGACCGACATGTCATCCAGATGAACGAACTCCATCGTTGCGCTTCAGCCTGGGTTCAGTGGCGCCCACGTAATGTCGAAAGCGTGATCGACGAGACCGGCCGATTCCGACCGACGACCCCGTCATGAAGAGGAGACAAACATGTTGAAGACCCTTTCCGCAGCACTGCTCGCAGTTTCCGTTCTCGCCGCGCCCGCGCTCGCGGCGGCACCCGGCAAGACGGCGCAAGCCCCGGTCATCAAGTCCGAGCAGGTGAAGCCGAACGTGCTGAAGGCGAATGCCAGGATGGGCCGCCATCATTACAGGCATTACAGCCATCGCCACCTGCACAAGCACATCGGCGCGATCAAGACGCACCGGGTTTCGAAGGCGAAGACGCACCAGCTTTCGAAAGCCACGATCAAGCACGTTGCACCCGCCACCAAGCGGGGCTGAAACTGATCCGCCGGGCGCGGTTCGCTCAACATTGCCCCGCCGCACCTTGCGGATATCAGGCCCGGCCTGCGCGCCATTGCTTCCCCAATGGCCGCGGGCCGGTGACGTTTCCCGGCACGTCCGCGGGTCTCCGTCGGGATAACGGAGATGCGAGTTCCCTTTCATGGACGGACGGTTTAGGAATAACCGGGGCGCGACCGGCAAAGCTCTTGCCTTGTCCCAAGACCGCGCTCTAAACGATTGACAGCGCGGACGATCTTTCGCCAGCCTGCCGCCAGCCGAGGGATCGATCCCGAGGCGATGCGTTGGCGGATCAGGCGCGCGAGCCAACGACAAAGAACGAGCTGGATTTGAGGATATCAGCAAAGCGCGCGGTGATCCTGCTGCTGCCGATCGTGCTCGCGGCCTGCGCGGCAAGCGAAGAGAGCAGGAGCATCAGCTACACCGACGATCGCGGCGTCGCCAACCAGCCCTATCCGAACAATTATCGCACCGAAGTGCTGGCGTTCATGAAGACCTATCTCAACAATCCCGTCGGCGTGCACAATGCGGCGATGGCGGAGCCGGTGCAGCGGACCGTCGGCGGACGGTTGCGCTATGTCAGTTGCCTGCATTTCGTGCCGCGCGAATCCGATGGGTCTTATCGCGAGATGCGCGAACGTGCGATTCTCTATGTCGATGGCCGGCTCGACCACGTGGTCGAAAACGCCAGCGAAGTCTGCGCCGGGGCGGTCTATGCATCGTTTCCCGAACTGGAAAAGCTGACCCGCTAAAGTCTGTTGCTGAAGCATCATGCCCGGCCGTCGAGGATCCCTTGACGGAGACAAATCGCATTCTCCGATCGAGCAAGCGTCACCCGAACGAATGATCCGCGCATGATCCGGATCGCGGAATGCGGCGCCCTGACATTGCCCAAAACGAGGAGGCGGCAGGGCCGGCGGAGGTTGCAAATTCCAGCCGATTCTCGCTGGCAATAGCCCGGGGGCGGACGGGCATCCCGCGGTCGGCGCTCGGGGAAGCCCGATCACTTTTCAGCGAGGCTTGAACCAGGTCATTGCCGTTGTCGACATAGAACATAGCCATAAAGTAAATGTGCCGTAGGCGAAAAACCGCTGCCGCGGTGGAACAAAAGAGCGGTGTTGCCACGCTGTGACAGTTCGCCGCCATCTGTGCTCCGGCAATGCCGCGAAGCAACCAAACTGAGGCCACGTTGTTTGATGAGGGTCGTTGGTGACAATAACGGGGAACTACTCATGAAACGATTTCTGCTCGGTGCAGCCGCCTTTGTCGCGTTCGCGGCGCCCGCGTTTGCGGCCGACTTGCCCCCGCGCCCTTACACCAAAGCTCCGGCCTATACGGCGCCCCAAGTGGTCTACAATTGGACCGGGTTCTATATTGGCGGCCACATCGGCGGCGCGTTCGCGGGCAACAACAGCCTGCAAGGAAACGGCGGCCGGTTCATGGGCGGCGTGGAAGGCGGCTTCGATTACCAGTTTGCTCCGAACTGGGTGGTCGGTGCGGAGGCTCAGTACAGCTGGCTGGCCAACAACAACAATGGCGCGGTCTTCCCTGGCGGCGTGCTGGTGACGACGAAGAACAACGAGCTTGGCTCGGTGACGGGTCGGATCGGCTACACTTGGGGTCCGGCGCTGCTTTACGGCAAGGGCGGCTTCGCCTGGCGCGACAACAACAATATCGGCGTCACCGTCGCAGGCGCGCCGGCGGCCTTCACGACCAATGGAAGCCACAAGGACGGCTATACCGTCGGCGCGGGTCTGGAATACATGTTTGCGCCCAACTGGTCTGCGAAAGCGGAATACCAGTACTACAATTTCGGCAGCACTACCTTCAACACCGGGCCCGCCGCCATTGTTGGTACCCGGTTCCGCGACGACGAGCACACCGTCAAGGCGGGGATCAACTATCGCTTTGGCTGGGGTGGCCCGGTCGCTGCGAAGTACTGACGGATAGCTGCATCGATACCGAAGGGCCGGCCTCGCGCCGGCCTTTTTTATGGCGCGGACGGTTCGGCGCAGCCGGCGAGACCATTCCGAAAAATAATTTTTGCCGGTCGCGGAACTTTCGCGCGCGATCGGTTATTATGCTGTTGGCGGTTGGTGGACAACGAACATGCGTGTTTTGGCGTTAGGGCTGATTTCATTGGCGGTTTCCCTGCCGTGCGCCGCGCAGACCGTGCTCAAATCCGAACCTCTGATGCTTGCTCCCTACGAGATTGCCTTCGTGCAGGACGCCTCATGTCCGGTCGGGAAGGTGCTCAAGGTCACCGGCGCGATCAGGGGCCTGCATCGCCGCAAGGCCTGCGTCACGCTTGCCGCCGAGCAGGCTTCGCTCGCGGTGGCGACGCCGTAAATCTTCGGCAATCCATCTCCGACCCATCATGCCCACGCTCGGGCAGGCCGATCAGCCGCTCCGTGACGGGGCTCAACGCGCCGTAAACCGCGCTCGCCGGCCAAGCAGTGATGTCAGGGAAGTGTCGGATCATCCGCCTTCGGTGAAGGCGAAACGGGAGCCTGTCGACCCCTTCAGGAACTGAGCTGAAATTCGAGTTCGGCCTCGCGCTCGGCGTCCGCCTGGTTTTTCACCGGGTCTTCGTGCGGGTCGGGGCGGCAGGCCCTGATCTCGTAATCATTGTCCAGGAGCGGCCGCGGCGCCGGCTTTTCTTCTTCAGATACCGCGTCAACCACCAGCCCGCTTTGCCGGGCGAGCTTCCAGACGTCGGCCTCGGTCGGATAGGCCTTGCTGAGCTTGGCCTCGTTGCAAAATAGCGCGTAGGGCATCGGGTCGCTCCATTAAACCACCATAACGCGCGTGATCGGGCAGGGTTTCAGGCCGGCCAGGACCGGTCGTTCACACGCAAGTGACAGGCCGAGAGGAGACCCGCTCGGTGGCTATTTTCGGGCGAACCCCTGAGTCGTAAACGAGTCCTGAATCCTCCGGAAAATAATCCCCGAGACTCCCTGGCTAGAATCGCCGGATGTTTTGCGGGCCATGAGAATCGTCCTGCAAATCTTCTGCGAACGCGTGCACATCGCGCTGTCCGTCGCGCTGCTGGCGGCCTGCGTGGCCAATTTGGCGCTGGTATGCGCCTGGCTCTAGCGTCTCGCCAGACCGCTCGCATCCCGGCATCAAGCCAAGGGGATGCGGTGGCGGATCATGCCCTGCCGGATTGACGGCGCGGCCAATCTACCCATCATGCGGGGCCAAGCGGGCAGGCGCCGCTGCGACAAGGCGGCCGCCCGAAATTTTGCCGGTGGGAGGACTGGATGCTCGAGGCACTGAAGGCGCGCGTCAATGGCGATGAGGCGCTGGTCCGGCGCGGGCGGTACCTCACAACGACGTTCCTGCTGCAAGTCGGCGAGGCTGCTTCGCTGATTTCGATCTTCGAAGGCAGGATCGTGTCGGTGACGCCGGGGCCATTCGTGATGCCGTCGTCGTCGTTTGCGCTGCGCGCGCCGGAAGCGGAATGGCAAAAATTCTGGAGCAGCCGGCCACCGCCCGGCTCGAACGATCTGATGGCCTTGATCAAGCGCCGTGTCCTCAAGGCCGAGGGCAATCTTCAGATCTTCATGGCCAACCTTCGTTACTTCAAGGAGGCGCTGGCGAAACTGCGCCCGGCGGGAGCGTGAAGCGCATGAGCGTTCAGTTCGAGCCGATCACCGGCCGCTACATGCAGCTCGATCTGTTCGGGCGCCGGCATCGCATCTATGTCGAGGAGGCCGGCGAGGGCGCGCCGCTGTTATGCCTGCACACCGCCGGCGCCGACGGCCGTCAATACCGCGCGCTGATGAACGATCGGCGCATCACTTCCCGCCACCGCGTCATCGCCTTCGACATGCCCTGGCATGGCAAGTCGTCGCCGCCATCGGGCTGGCACAACGAGGAGTACCAGCTCAGCTCGGCGCAATACACCACCATGATCCTCGAAATCATGACCGCGCTCGAACTGGACCGGCCGATCCTGATCGGCTGCTCGATCGGCGGACGCATCGCGCTGCATCTGGCGCTGGAACATCCCGAGCGCTTCCGCGCCATCATCGGCCTGCAGGCCGGCGCGCATGTCGATCCCTATTACGACCTGAATTTCCTGCATCGTCCCGACGTGCATGGCGGCGAAGTCTGCGCCGCGATCGTCTCCGGACTGGTCGGGCCCGACGCTCCCGACGACGAGCGCTGGGAAACGCTGTGGCATTACATGCAGGGCGGTCCCGGCGTCTTCAAGGGCGACCTCTATTTCTACAAGCTCGACGGCGACATCAGAGACCGCGTCGCCCGGATCGACACCAGACGCTGTCGGCTGTTTCTATTGTCCGGTGAGTACGACTATTCCTGCACGCCGGAGGAAACGCTCGCGGTCGCCGGCAGCATTGAGGGCTGCGAGGTCACCATCATGCAAGGCCTTGGGCATTTTCCGATGAGCGAGAACCCGAAGGAGTTTTTGCAGCACCTGCTCCCGGTGCTGGAGAAGATCGGGCAGATGGCGCCGGCGATCGCCGGGTAGTGTGCCCGGCCCTTGAAATATCCTGGCGTATGCCAAAACCGCGAATGAGCAAGGCGCGATGAACGAGGTCCTGTTTGCGCTGGTGGTATTTTTCTGCCTGACCGCGGCGTCGCTGGGGACTTTGCTGATCTATCGGAAGCTGCCGGCCCAGCATCGGCAGGACGACACCCTGAACGTGGTGCGGCTGATCGCCAATATCTTCGTGGTGATGACGTCGCTGGTGCTTGGGCTGATGATCAATTCGGCCAAGGGCAGGTTCGACGGCATCAATCGGGACGTCCACACCTTCGCCACCGATTTGATCCTGCTCGACCGGCTGCTTTCGCTGTATGGCCCCGACGCCAACGATACGCATCTGCGCCTGGTCGCCTATACCGAGCGCGCGGCGGACGGCAATTGGACCAGCCGCGATCCGGTCCTGGTGTCCGACAAGACCTCCGAGCAGTTGCTCAATGACGTCGGCAGCAGTCTGCGGGCGCTCAAGCCTGCGGACGATATGCATTTGTCGGTCTGGAATGACGCCCGCGAGCGGTATCGCAAGGTCGTGGAGCTTCGCTGGGCGCTGGTGGAGCAGGCGGAGGGGTCGATCCCGCCGTCACTGCTGGCGATGGTGGTGGCCTGGCTGGTGCTGATTTTCGGCAGTTTCGGCTTTCGGGCGCCGCGAAACATGGTGGTGGTGACGAGTTTAGTGGCGGCGTCGGCGCTGATTACCGGCGCGCTCTATCTGATCGTCGACATGGACGCGCCGTTTGGCGGCCCGATCCACATTTCGTCGGCCCCCTTGCATCGCGCCATCGCCGAGATGCGGCGATAGCCCGCCGAGGTGCCGTCGACGAGGCTGGATGGCGTTATTTCGGCAGCGAAACCGGCGCGGAATCGCCGGCGATGGCGGCGCGGGCCCTGGCCAGGGTGGCGCTGCAATAGGCTTCGCGCTCCCGGCTGAACCGTTCCTGATGCGCGCGAAAACGTGCGACCCGGGTTCGGATCTCGCTGCGGAAATCGTCGGAGATGCTCGACGGCGCGACCTGGGTGGAGGAGGTCTGGATCGCGGAGTTCTGGATCGGGACCTGCAGATTGTCGGGCGGCGCGACGGCTCTTATCGCGTCGATCAGCGCCAACTCAGTGCGCGGTTTCAGGCCAAGCCCGGCCTCGGCATGTTTGCCGGAGACCGATTGCACAAATGCCAATGTCTGCGCGATCAGAAGGTCGCGTTCTCTTACCCATTCCATCACACCACCTCACGCCCTCCGACACTCCTACAAAAACGTTTTGCGGAAGCAAGAGCCGTGACGCGCGGAACCGTTAATCCCTGTGGATGACGACGGCAGCGATGCCGAACATGGAAGCGGAACCGCGCCGGTGAGTGCGGCGACACGATTCGTCGAAGCCGACGCGCGTTTGCAAATTTACTGGCGGGCAGCGAGTTGCTCGGCCTGGAGCAGGTGATCCTTGGCCGCCTGCTCCAGGCGTTCGGTGGTGAGGCTGTCGGACGCCATGCGGGCTAACCGCTCCGCCTTGGCGGCCTGCTCTCGGAGATATTGAACCCTGTTCATCTGCCCGCCCTCGTTGCCCGGATAATTTGAGGCGAATGCGTTCGTTCCCGGCATCTCAGGGGTATGCGTAACGACTGGTGAATACCGTGCTGCAGGTCACAACAATGATCCGGCGATGCGCAGGCGATGACTTATCGCGACGCGCTCGGCCGCTTCGCGGCCGGCTGGATCCGATGGAACCTGAATCGCCCTGTGGAACCTGGATCCGGGAGCGCCTGCGCGCTCAATGGTATCCGGATCATGGGTTAATAGGACATAGCTGTTGTCCTGTAAAAACAGGCATAATTTGCATTCTGCGGTGTTTATAGTTTAACCGTCAGTTATATTTGCGGCCGGGGGCGTTGAGTCGGAGTAACCCCATGCGTGTGGGGGTGATTGTTGTATCGATCTTGGTGCTGAGTACTTCTTCAGAAGCATCCAAGTCCTGCATGAACAAGACCGAAGCCCGTCAGCACTTTGGCTCGGCTTGGCTTTATTGGCATGGCAAGGATCATTGCTGGGACGCGACGCCGGGACGTCGGCACCATCAGATCCGACAAGCTGAGCGCAAAGCCCATAAACCCAAGTGGCGCGAGTCGATGTCGAGGATGTTGCCTGAGGCCGAATCCGCGCAGGCAACGCCATCGGCACAGACAGCGCCAGCCGCGCGGGCAGCGCAAGCCGCGCCATCTGTGCAATCAGCAGCAGCTATGCAGCCGGCACCATGGGTCAACCGCTGGGTAGATATCGATTCGCCGCCGATTGCATCGCGCTGGGTCGATATCAATCAGGTCGCGCCGCCGCCGCCGATCATTGTCAGCAAACCCGAGCCGATGGTCACGCCGCGCGGCGTGGTGATGGTGTTCATCATCATCGCACTGACGCTGGTGATCTTCATGGTCTACGAGCGACCGCCATCGAGACGACCTACATGGCCGACCGGATGAACGTCTTGCCGCTTGAGTTCGGCTAGTTGCCCGGTGCCTGGAGCTCAAAGCCCGGTGTTTGACGTAAATGGTGCCGGTTGAGAGGATTGAACTCCCGACCTTCGGTTTACAAAACCGCTGCTCTACCGCTGAGCTAAACCGGCGAAGGAATTGGCGCGTTTTTTCCGGTTTCGGCGGCCTTCCATGGCACTTTGCCGCCGAATGGCCACCTTAACTCGTTGCCACCCCAATCTTTGGTGGGACTGTTTATGGCAGCCCGCCGTGCTCCGTCAACGCATTCGGCGGCATCTTCCTGCGGCTCCGCCGTCACAGGGTTGTGCAGGGTTCCGGTGTGATCTGGCTTCGAATGACCAGGGGTGCTGGCTCGTGAGCCTTAGATGGACCACAGCCGGGTGAATAGATCGCCCTGAATGGGCCGCCGGAACGTCTTCGAGAACCCGAACCGCCAGACCGTCAAATGTGCCCGTTCGCAACGCGCTATCCGTAACTGTACGGAGTGCAAAGTTAACGGTCGAAAGCCGCCAGTACTCTAGTTTTTCGCTGAGGTGCATGCTCCGGACGCAAGATCGACGGAGCAGGTACCAGCGGCGCGCTGCCGGCATTTGCTGCCGGCCCTGAGAGCTCTCACGGTGTGAGCGCCCGGCAGGTCGGTCAAGCCAGCCGGTAGATGCTGCAATCGGGCGGCGCAAACCGTATCGCCAGATTGACTTGTGTGGGTGCGGAAAATGAGTGGATCGACATCTTTTCTGCAGGAGCTCGAGGAAGCCATCTCTCGAGGGACGCCCGAGAGCCGCTCGCGCGCTTTGTGGCACGCGACCGATCTGTTGATCGCCGGCAGGTACAGCGAGGACGAGATATGGACCTTCGGCGAGGTCATTGGGCGGTTGGCGGACGAGATTGAAGTCGCGGCCCGCGCACGGCTCGCAAAGCAGCTCGCGCGCGTCGACCATGCGCCCGTCAACGTCATCCACAAACTTGCCTTTGACGATGCGATCGAGGTGGCCGGACCGGTATTGCGGACGTCCGAGCGGCTCGACGTCAAAGCCCTGGTTGCCAACGCCAGGACCAAGAGCCAGCCGCATCTGTTCGCGATCTCGAAACGAAAATCGCTGGAGGACAAGGTTACCGATGTGCTGGTGGCGCGGGGCGATCGCGCCGTCGTGAAATCCGTCGTCAACAATCAAGGTGCGCGCTTCTCCGGCTTCGGCTTCTTGCACATGATCAAACGCGCCGAAGGCGATTCCATTCTCGCCGAGCAGCTTGGCCTGCGCAAAGACATCCCCCGGCATCTGTTCCAGCAGTTGATCGCAAAGGCGTCGGACGACGTGAAAATGCGGCTCGAACGCGAACGTCCCGAACTGGTCGGCCAGATCCAGACCTCGGTGGCCGATGTCACCGGCGCTCTGCACGCCAAATTCGGCCCCGCATCGAAAAGCTATTTTGCCGCCAAGCGGACGGTGGCCGTGCAGCATCGGCACGGCGAACTGAATGAGCAAGCCATCGCCGACTATGCGCGGTCCCATCGATACGAGGAGGTGACGATCGGCCTGTCCTTGCTATGCGCCCTGCCGGGCGACGTGATCGAACGCGCCCTGACCGACCGCAACCGCGAAATGGTGCTGGTCCTGGCCAGAGCTCTCGGGTTTTCGTGGGAGACGACGATGTCCTTGCTTTTTCTGGGGGCGAAAGATCACCGCATCACCTCAAGGGAGCTGGACGACATGAAAGGCGAGTTCGGCCGCCTCAACATCGAGACATCCAAAAGCGTTCTCAAATTCTACCAGTCCCGAAAGCGGGCCGCGCGCGCCGATTCCGGCCCACCCCGTCTGCCCCAGCTTCACAACGCTTGAACGAGCATCTCCGGGTGGAATGGGCGACCGGCGCAAAAAAGGCGGCCTTGCGGCCGCCTTTTTGTCAGGCCGGGTGGGTTACTGGCAGAGATGGCGGCGGCCGTCTTCGCCCCTGAACCAGGTGCCAGGCTGGCAGACGAAGCCGTTGCGCGCGGCGTAGCTGTTATCGTAGCCGCGATAGCCGTTGTCATAGGCATACGCATCGCCGCGGAACGGCGCGGTCGCGATCGCGCCGGCGGTACCGATGGCGCCGCCTACGACACCTGCAGCGACGTCGCCGGGCCAGAAGCCACTCTCGCGACGATCCCACCGGTTGTCGTTCCAGCTGTCATGCCAGCCATTGTTCCAGTTGCGGTCGCCGTCCCAGCGATTGTAGCTGTTGTGGTAATAGGCCGTCCGGCGCTGATAGTCGCCGGTATAGGGATTTCCCGGCCCCTTGTTCTGGCAATTGGCATTTGGATAGAACTGCGCGCAATAGCCGGGGTTGTAGATCACCTCCTGGGCCATCACGGGGCTTGCGAGCGCCGATGAAAGCACCAGGGCTGCCGCGCCGAGAAGTTTGAGTTTGGTCATGGGTTTCTCCGTTGTGGTGTGACGGGAAGCTAAGTGCAGGCGCGAACAGACGTTCCGTGTTTCCTCACCGTTTCTCTCGGTGGCCGATTCAAACAGACGTGATGAGCCGAACGGAAGAAAACGACCTTCGCGGTCGCTTGTCGGGCGAACCCGGCGAGAAGAAACAACCCGCACCGGCAGAGGTTCCGAGACCGGGTTGTATGGCCTTCAAACCGGTGCGATGCTCGCCTCCTGCTGCCTTGAGGGAGAGAGCCGAATTCGATGCAAACGCAGGACATCGACTACCGCGACGGGCCGGTCAATTTGCGCGGCCTGTTCGACGAGGTGTTCCGGTAGCCGCAGAGTTGGGCCTTGAACATTCAGGCCCGAATTTTGCTCTGACAGGTCTGGCGGCGGATGCCATAAAGCCCGGTCGGGGCGAGTAGGGGACCTTATGTTCGGAATTCTGGGGCTTGGGTTTTTGCTGGGAATGCAGCACGCGCTCGAGGCCGATCATATCGCCGCGGTGTCCAGCATCGCCGCGCGCCGCAGCCATGTCGGCGATATCGTCAAGCACGGCCTGACCTGGGGCCTTGGCCATACCCTGACCTTGTTCGTGTTCGCAGGCGCCGCGATTGTGCTCGGTCACGCCATCCCGGAGCAGTTCGCGCGGCCGCTGGAGAGCGCCGTCGGCATCATGCTGGTTGGCCTCGGCGCGCACGTACTGTGGCGGCTGTGGCGTGACCGCGTGCATTTTCACAAACACGGCCACGGCGACGGCACGGTTCACATCCACGCCCACAGCCACGCCGGCGAAACCGTCGTGCATCGCAGTGCCTCGCACGCCCACGCGCACGGCTTTCGCTGGCGCACGCTGATGGTCGGATTGATGCACGGCATGGCCGGCTCGGCGGCGCTATTGGTGCTCGCGGTATCGCAGGCTTCCAGTCCCATAGCCGGGCTCGGCTATGTCGCGCTGTTTGGGATCGGCTCGATGGTCGGGATGGGGGCACTGTCGGCGGTGATCGCTGTGCCGTTGGCGGTCTCCGCGCGCTGGCTCACCTGGGCCAACAGCGGCCTGCAGGGGGCTGTCGGCGTCACCACCATCGCGATCGGCGCGATGACGATTTACAGCACCGCAATTGCTTAAGTCCGATCCGCCCGGGCGGGCCCAGCCGCCCCCGCAAGGCGGCGTTAACCTTCGAGTACGGCTATTTTCCGGGGTTGAAACGCGGGCGGAGCTGACGCGTTAGGCTTATCTGCAGTTTGAACCGCGGCTTTAACTCTTGATGCAGCGCGTTGCATTAAGGTGGGGTCTGCAACCGGAACCCGAACATGCGCGCGGGCATCGCACTGGCCATCTTGATCGGAACCACCTGGACGGCACTCGCCGACACCGGTCCTGTGATCGTTATTCCCGGCCGCCCCGGCGTTCCCATCATCATCAATGGCATCGATGCGTCCTACGCGGTCGTCGAAAGCGACTGGGGTCTCGGCAAGGGCGTGCATATGCAGCCCACCATCTATGGCGGCCGCTATATCGATTACGCGCCGAATGTCGGTCACTACTATCCGAGCGCCGGCAACGCGCCGGGTTACGGCCGTCTCGAAATCGAGCCGCCCGCCAACCGCAGGCTGCCGCAGCCCGCCGAGAGCTATCATGACTCCTGGTCGGCGCACTCGACCCCGCAGGCGGTACAGCCGCCGGTGCAGCCGGAGGTGCCGTTTTATCCGCCGCCGGTGATCCTCGCGCCACGAAACGGTGGCGCGGAAATGCCGCAGGATTTTCGCCGTCGAAACCCCGGGAGCGTGCCACGCTAATAACCGGCGCCAACAAGAAACAGAGCCACAGGAGAGAGTAATGCGTCAGACGATTTCAGGATTGATAGCGGCGATCGCGCTGGTGACCGCCAGCGCTGCGCCGGCCATGGCGTGCGGCGGCGTATACTGGGGTTCGTGCTACGCCCCGTTCTATGGCTATGCCGGCTGCAATCGCGGCTGCGGCGGCTGGGCCTTCGAGCGGTTGCCCGATCCCGAACTGCAATATGGCGTTGCGCGCGTCTATACGGGGCCTCAATATTATTACGTCAATCAGGGGCCGACCTATAGCGGTCCGGGCAATTTCGCGCCCTATGCGTATTATCAAGAGGGCGTGGTCAGCGGGGCCGGATGTCTATCGCCGCCGCCCGCATCATTACGGCCATCACCAGCCCGTGCTGCGCCGCTATTACTGATCGCGTTTGAACCAGCATATCCGCGCCCGTTCGCATTCGGTTGCGAGCGGGCGTTGGCTTTTTGGTCAGCCCATCAGGCCGAGCCGGCTGGCGCCGATATAGAGCGCCAGCACCGCGGCATTCGAGACGTTGAGGCTCTTGATCTCGCCGGGCATGTCGAGCCGCGCCACCACGCTGCAGGTCTCCCGGGTCAATTGCCGCAGACCCTTGCCTTCGGCGCCCAGCACCAATGCCAGCGGCTGCCGCAAGGCGACGGCGCCGAGATTTTCGCTGCCCTGGCTGTCGAGCCCGACCGTCAAGAAACCCTGGTCGTTCATTTCGGTGAGCGCGCGGGCGAGGTTTTGCACGGTCACCATCGGCACCAGCTCCAGCGCGCCGGAAGCGGATTTCGCCAGCACGCCGGTCGCTTCGGGGCTGTGACGCGCCGTGGTGACGATGGCCTTGACCGCGAACGCCGCCGCCGAGCGCAGGATGGCGCCGACATTGTGCGGATCGGTGATCTGGTCGAGCACCAGCACGATGCCTTCCTGCGGCAGCGTGTCGATATCGGGCGAGGGCAGGGGATCGGCCTCCGCCAGCAGGCCCTGATGCACGGCGTCGGGGCCGAGCCGCTGGTCGATCAGCGACGGCCGCACGATTTCCGGGCTCACGCGGGGTTCGATATTCTCATCCGTCAGGCGCCGCGCGGCGTTTTCGGTCAAAAGCAGTTTTCGGATATGGCGCTGCGGATTGGCCAGCGCCGCCGCCACGGTGTGCCAGCCGTACAGGATGACGGGCCCGTCCGGGCCCGCGTCGCGGTCGCGCCGGGCTGGCCGGCGGCCTGATTCGCGCCCTTTGCCGGGGGCTTTGCCCCCGCCGCGCCGGAACCCTTGCTTTCGATCGCGATCGCTCATGGCAGGCTTGTGTCATGGGTTCCGGATTATGGCAATTTGAGCCCCTCGCGGACCGTATTTGGCCGTTCCCGTTGGTTGACTTTGCCGGGCCGATTCCCCCATAAACCGCCGACCGGGAGCTCGCCATCGGCGCCCGGTTTTAACGTCATCCATGGCCGTGTTCGTCGCCCGCTTGGCGGATCGGCTTTGATGCTGTTGAGCGGGGGAGTGTCCCGAGTGGCAAAGGGAGCTGACTGTAAATCAGCCGTCTTACGACTTCGAAGGTTCGAGTCCTTCTTCCCCCACCATCGCCTGAAAACAGAATTGATATTGTTACGATTTCTTGCCCTTGGCCCGCACCTTCCCACGAGGTGCGGGAATAGACGTTCCGGGTTTGGACAGTTCTTCCATATGCTCCGCAGCCAGTGCGCGGCGGTCAGCGGCTCGGGTGTATAGCGAGGCCATCTGGCCTCCCTCCCATCCAAAGATCGCCTCCAAGGTCGCCACAGTGGCTCCGTTGTTGGCGGCCCGCGTTGCTGCGGCCTTTCTTATTCCATGGGCTGATTTGTGGATGCCAGCGGTTCGGCAGGCTTCCTTGAACAGGTTGCCGAGGACTTCCTTGCGGATCGGCTGGCCCTTCTTGCTGGCGATGATCGACAATTCTCCGGTCGGCCCCGCTGCAATGGTTTCGGCCAACTCCGGCAGCACCGGGATCGTCACCCGTGTCCCGGTCTTCTCAGTATCAATCGTGATGATGCCGTTGCGGATATGCTGCTTGCCGAGCTTGGCCGCATCTCCCCGACGCAAGCCGGTGTAAAGAAACACATCAAACATCACGCGCTCGCGCGTTCCAATCGGCCAGCGATGTTCAAACAGTTCAAGGTCGCCTTCAGTCCAGACCGGAAAACCCTTGCTCTTGGGTTTGGCCACAGCTTTGCCAGCGGTCGGATCGGATTTGACGTGTTCGGCAGCAACCGCCCATTTGAACATCCCGCGCATCGTATCGACGAAATGGCGGGCAGCGAACGGTTTGCGGCGCTCGATGCCTTTTTGAATCGCGCCTCCGGTGATCTTGGAAAGCGGCTGATTGCCGCTGGTCTTGAGAACTCCGCACATAATCCGCTCGCGCTGCTTTCGAGTTGCAAGGGAAAGCTCGGTCCATGCATTGGTTTGGCGATAAAGCATCCAGAGCCATTCCAGACTGCCCCTTGAAGCCTTTGCGGCGGGCTGCGGTGACTCGCCGCTGAGGGCGGCCTGATAGGCCATCTCAAACTCTGGAGACCCGTATTCGGCCTTAATGCGAATCCTCGGGCCTTTGCCGACCCGGACATACCAGATCGTTTTGCCGTGGCGGCTCGTTTCTCTGTGAAGGTGCGGTGGGCGAGGGCGTGGCATTACAGTTCAACCTCCTGTTCGGGTTCAACCAAGTCCGTTTTGTCATCTCCTGTCGAATTAAGGCTTATGATGATCGTCCCGTTTGGCCGCAGTTCAACTGACACAGTGCCAGCCTGTTTGGCAGCCCTTATAGATCGTGCAACATCAGCTTGAGTAAACTTAGCCCGTGTCCGGGTCATCGGTAGAATTCTCGCCCCCGCGAGATCGGTCTTGGCAGAGGTTGCTGGCCGTCTGGATTTACCGTAACATCCGCTACGTAAAATGTACGTACATCGGGGTCAAGGGGTTGTGACAGAAAAAACCGAGCGGTTTGAAATGCGGGTTTCGACCGAGTTCCTGAAGGCTGTCGATCAATGGCGGCGTCAGCAGCCGGATCAGCCATCGCGGGCCGCCGCCATCCGCCAGCTTGTCGAGATCGAGCTGAAACAGTTCGGCAACAATCTTGGACCAGTGAAAAAACGACGCCGCCAACCTCTAACCGATTGATCTGGCTGGCGCGGTCGAGATCAGGTTGAAAGGAAGCAGAAATGGTCCTCAGAACCATCATTGGACTGATCGCGCTCTTGGTTTCGTCCGCCGCCCAATCCCAAGCCTTTTACACATACCAATCTTGGTCGGCCCTGAGCGAGCCAGCTCGGGCCATATATCTCTCGGGTGCATTCGACTCCTTGGTGACTTTCGCGTCGGGCGAGCAAGAGAAAAGGATCACGACGCATTACTTTAAATGCATCCACACGGCCAAAATGTCAGGCTCCCAGCTTGCCGCGAATGTTTTGAATTTCGCCAAGGACAAGCCCGAACTTCACACCGGCTCGGTGCAGGGCGCACTGTTCAAATATCTAAATGCCGCCTGTGGTGAACCACCGATCAAATAAACGCTGACCCCGGCTCCAAGCCCAACCCATAGGATGATTTGCTTACGCCCTCCGTCCGCAGTTTTATGCCGGGATGGCAGACAACCGCACCATTTCCCAGCTTGAAGCCGAACGCTATGACTGGATCGGCTGCGAGTGTTGCAAGGGAACGGTTTGGGTGCCGTTCAGGATGATCCGCGAGCGGATCCCTACGCTCAGCGCCATGACGCTTGACGAGCTCGGCGCCAAGATGCGCTGGGATAAATGCGGTAAACGTCCCGCGCGATACTACCCCGCAAAGCCGGGCGACACTCCCGGTTTTGTTCGAACCGTTTAGATGTCCTGGTCCCGCCCGTTCGGGGATCCAATCCCCCTCCCCGATGGCAGGACGCTCCTAACGCTTAGAGAGGCGGCCGACTACATCACCAACCTGCCGAAGGCCGAACAAAAGCTCGAGGAATGGCAAACCGCAATCGAGGCGCTCATGATGGCCGCCGAAGACAATGGGCTCTTGATGCACGCCCGCATCGGCGTAATCCGTGCTTTGAACCGTGACGTGGAGCGTGTCTTCAAACCCGATCGTAAAGACAGGCATTGAGGAAAACGGAAACTGAGGCGAGACGAATAACGGAGATCGTCTGGGATCAAAGGGGGGCTCCGACTAAAGGCGAAGGGAAATGATGTGCCGGTAGAGCACCATCTTGAGGCATCAAAGCACGCTGCGGCTAGGCTCGTGATCCAATTTCGCATCGAGCGAGCTGTGAGACGAGTGGGTTTGGTTGCAATCATAATCTTCGTGCTTGCCCTGATCCTTAGTGTTCCGGGGGTAGGCCGACTATTAGCCAGGCTCACCTGAAATCGATGCCTGGTCGGCCCGTAATGGCATTCGCGTCGGGGCGCTGCGTGCTTTGAACCGCAACGTCGAACGAGTGTTTACTGATCGTAAAGAAACGCACTGGGGGAAGCGCAAGCCAAAGAGGGACCAGCAATGACAGTCCTCATCTACGTCAACACAAGCAAACGCGTCGGCGATCTTGACCATCTCAAGGTGTTCGCAAATGCCGACGCCGCCGAAAACTGGTTCGAGGAAAATGACCCCGAAGGCGTTGCGTTTGAATATGAGGTAATCGAGTAGCTCTGTCGGCATTTTTCCGCCGTCACTCCGCCATGGTGTTGGCTCGATCCCAGCAGAGCCTCGCGTCATGGGTCATTATCGATTTTTCGAAATGGCGTCCGCTCTCTGCTTTGGCCTGACCTTTGCGCTCGTCGACTGGTGGGAAATAGCGGGACCGATCTGGCACCTGGAGTGGACAGGCTCCGACGAACAGTGGCTGAATGTCGCTTCAGCAACGCTTATCGGCTGCGCAATTGTTGTAGGCGGAGTTTGCTCTCTTTTCGGTGCTGATGGAATGTTGCGCAGAGAGCGGGTTTGCGATGATTGCCAGCCATCAGAACGGCGTTCGCGCGCGACCTCAGAGGACAATAGCCGCTGGCGAGGAACAGATGATCCTTCGAGGGCGTCAAGGCATGTCGAAGGCGTACCGCTTTACCCAGATGATTCCAGCGTGCGTCACGAACGTGATGGGACGAGCCCCGGTCGCGAGCTCAAGCACACCGCTGGCGTTGCTGACGAATAGCTCTATGAAAAGCCAGCCGGCGCTGAAGTGAACCGCATCGGCCGGCGCATGATCCTTTGGATGACGCTTATCGTCGCCCTGGCTGTCCATTTGGAATTTGCTGGGCCGCTAACCTCAGACAACGTAGCTTTTGGCATAGTGGATCGGCCTGTTGAAGTCGGTGCCGCTCTTGGTCGCCCGGTAGTGCCGCCATAGCAGGCGGTTGGCGACCATGGATGGGGTTTCGCCGTCGCCCATTTTTGCGCTGTACCCCAACTGCAGCCGCCCCGGCCCCGTTGCCTGCGAAACGGCCGAACCACACAGAGTGCCTGAGGCCGAAGAATTGCCGCGTCGGATCGTCGGCGTGCCCTGATTAACTCGAGGTTGTGAGTAAATTGGATTAGCAAAAAAGCCCCGGACGATGCCGAGGCTTAAGTTTGCTGGAGATTCGAAAACGACAGGCGAGATCAGTATCTCGCGGTAACCGGCGGGCCGCCAAAGCCGCCAAAGCGGTAGTTCACGCGGAAGGTGACCATATCCACGTCCTGGCTGATCCGATTGAGCGAACCAGCAAGCAGGGGATTCGCCACCGAGAACGAATTGTTTGAGTCGCCCATAAACAGGTGGTCGTATTCGATACCGGCCGACCAATTTGGGGAGAAGCCGTACTCAAATCCGACACCCACGGTACCACCCCAGCGGGTTGAGGTTGCCGAGGCCAACCCAACGCCTGTAAGTGTGGTGAATACGTCATAACGATTGCTGGTGACCGCCGCGCCGCCTTTGAAATACAGCAGCGCCGCATTCCAGGCCCAACCGACCTGGCCGGTGAAAAGGCCTATGCCATCAACTTTTGTCGCGGTCGAAACCGCCGGATTGAAAATGCTGACATGCGAGCTGTGCAGATCTGCCCAGTCGCCCTGGCCTTCCAAGCCGAAGACAAACTGACCGGTCTGCCAACGGTAGCCGAGCTGGCCACCGGCGACGCCTCCGGACTTGCTGAGGCAACCGTCAGGGATGATCGCGCCAGCTACCGGAACGATGCCCCAACAATTACGGCTCGATCCCCAACCGCCGTTGCCGCCAATGTAGAAGCCGGTCCAGTCGTAGATAGCAATCATCGGAGGGGGAGCCTTGGTGTACGGACGTGCAGCCAGATCAGCTGCCGACGCGGGAGCGGCCATCCCCAACGCTACTAGACCAACCGTGCCCATCAAAAACTTCTTCATGTGCTCGTCCCCAACTCTGCAGAAAATTACTGGAATAAACATAATCTTGTTGTTGTCGCTTTGGCTGTCACTATTAAGTCGCACCAACAATGAAAGAGCGCAAAGAAACGCCAGTAATTATACGGGTTTTTCAGCGGGCGGCGTACATCATGGCGCTGCCGAAATCGAAACAGCGCAACCCGGAATGGCAGACGGCAGGCGAAGCGGTGATCATGGCGGAAGACGGCGGACCCTTGAGCACTTTGCGCGTTGGGATGCTGTGAGCTTTGAACCGCCACATCGGGTGTTCAATCCTGATCGCAAAGAGAAGCACAATGGCTTCATGCGAACGAAAATTCCGGCTGGCTTCCCCAAGACAAGCAGTCGCGGAGGGCCGACAAAAACCTCAACGATGTCCCGGATGGTGAATGGCTCTCCGTCCGTTTTGCAGGCCTGGTTTACCGCCGAAAGCATCCGGTTTCGGGTTCGCGCGCTGAAGGCGAGGTTTCGCGACCAAAAAGCCGAGTTTGACATGATCAGCCGCCACATCCGGCCGGGCGACGTGGTCTGCGACGTCGGCGCCAACAAGGGTGGCTTCATCTATTGGCTGTCGTGCTGGGTCCGGGGTGGCCGCGTGGTCGCGTTCGAGCCGCAGCCGGAATTGGCCCGCGGTCTGGCCGACGTGTGCCGGGCGATCGAGCTTCGCAATGTGCAGGTCGAAGCCAAGGCGGTCTATTCGCATTCGGGCGAACAGGATTTGTTTCTCCCGGCCGGCCATCAACCCGGCGCGTCGCTTCGTCAAACCGCGCTGGGGACGGAGCCCTTCACGACCCTGTCGGTGCCGCTGGTCGCGCTCGACGATTATTTCGGCGAAAACGCCAATGTCACGCTGCTCAAGATCGATGTCGAAGGCGCCGAACTCGGAGTGCTGAAGGGCGCGGAACGGATTCTGCGGCAACGTTCGCCGCTGCTGGTGTTCGAATGCGAGAACCGCCACCTCGCGCCCGGCAGCGTCCAGGATGTGTTTTCGTATCTCGGCAGGACTTGGCTATGAGGGTAGCTTCGTCTGCAACAACAGGCTGTTCCCGATCGCCAAATTCGATGCCGCGGTCCATCAGCGCCAGGACGGCGAATGGTTCTGGAAGAGCAAGGACTATTGCAACAATTTCGTCTTCGCCAAGACCAGGCGCGCTGAATCCAAGGCGCGCTGAGCCCGCGGCATCCTAAAATCCTTCTGCCCGCAGGCTCAGCCGCCGGCGGTCCCTGTCACGCCGGGCGGACCTTCCGTGATCGGAAAGGCGACGCCGGGAAGATAGAGCGCGACGGGGCGGATTTCATAGACCGCGCTGGGATTGACGCGGCGCAGCTCGCGCGCGGCCTCGATCGCGGCTTCTTCCGTGGCGTAGTCGACGACGTAGAAGCCCAGCAGCTGCTCTTTGGTTTCGGCAAACGGACCGTCGACGACCTGTCCCGTGCCTGGACCGCGCAAGGTGCGGGCCTTGTTCGTTGCGCCCAGGCGCGCCGCCGGGCCGAGTTTCCCCTCCTGGTTCAATCGATCATGCACCCGGTGCAGATCGACCATGACAGCCGCATCCTCTTCCTTGGTCCACGACAGGACGTCGGCTTCCACGTGATAGGCCAGGATGGCGTAAAGCATCGCTACCTCTCTTGATTACGGGATCGGTGGATCCCAGGGGCATGAACGCGATTGCATTCATCCATAGGACGTCTTGCCGGAGCCAATCCCGACATTCGCTCCTGTGTGAATTCTAGCGGCATTGCGCCAAGCTCATCGGCGATGCCTGCCGCGCGCTCGCGTGCCGTCAATCCCTGCGGCTTCTGATCCGGGAATCCGGAAACCGCACAACCCGCATGACCGCCGTGGTGGCGGACACGCTTGCGCGCAGTCGCTGGCGGGGCAGGGCGAAATGCCGAGGTTTAACCCGTCTGCTCAGCGCCAGTAGTTGTTGGCGGCGGCGATGGTGGCGAACTCGACCGCCACCACGTGACCCGCTGCGATCAGGCCATCGGGGTCGTTGGCGTATTTGACGCGTCCGCTTTTGAGCACCTCCAGCTCTTTCTGAATGGCATGGATGGTGTGGCGGGCCAGCGTGATGGCGAGCGCCCTGCCTTCTTCCGGCGTCTTGGTGATCAGCGTGTTGTTGGGAACCAGCGGTTCCGGAGGCACCTGTGTCATCGGGCGTCCTTTTTTCGTTGTGGCAGGCAAGCAGCTGCAAGATTTCCGGCAGACTGAATCTAATCGCGGGATTTGAAAATAAAAGACGCGACGGGATTTGCTCCCGTCGCGTCCCAACTCTTGCACTCGCTGGTCCAGGCGCTGAGAGCGCCCTGTTGCCAAGCTCAAACAAGCCTAGCGGGCGATCCCAGCGAGGTGACAGCGCTTGGTAAAAGACACTGGATCACCTCCTTTCATTGTTGGTGGAAACACAAGTATAGGCAGCGAATCAGCCCGTGTTAAGGGCCGCCCGGGGAACAAGGGCCGTTTGCGGGCAAGCTTGGCACGGGCAGCGGTCTGGGCAGTCTGGCTGAACCGCCGCATGGCGGTTGAGGCGGCTTCCGTGGCGTGATAGTTGATCGGCCGTGCGCGGGTGTAGCTCAATGGTAGAGCAGCAGCCTTCCAAGCTGAATACGAGGGTTCGATTCCCTTCACCCGCTCCAATATTTTCAAATGCTTAGGCGAGCGACCAATTCCTTATTCCGACAAAGCGGGCTGAATCATTCCGACAAAGTTTTCGCGGTCTGTTCTCAGCGCTTCGCGAAGGTAAGGCCGCGCTCTATCTTCGCGAGTGATCAGGTGTTCCTGCCGCGCTTTTTGATGCGTTTGAGCTGCGCCACCCGCTTACCCTCGTCGTCACTGTGCAGGTATTTGACCATCGCCTTGGGCGATGACCACTGGCCTTTTTTCATCAGCTCAAGCTCGGTCAGACCCCGAGGTCATGGACTCCGTCGCGCCACCATGGCGGCCGAACGAGGTGAACGTCAGCTCCTTCGGCAGGCCAGCCGCGTCGATGATTTCGCGTGACTTCCGCTCGACCTGTGTCAGCTGCTCCTCCTTGCCGGCCCACGGCCGCCCGGTGCCATCCCTGCGCAGCATCAGGCCGCCGATCGGCCGCAACAACTTCATCGCGTCCAGCTCCTCGATTAGCGTGGGGTAAAGGGGTTCTCCCTTGCCATCAAACAGCGGCTCCCACGATCCGGTGCCGGTTTTCCAGTTGATGACGTAAATGTGGTTCGGCCGGTCGGCGGGCCGGTAATGATCGGCCATAAAGCGGACGAAGATATGCGCTTTTCGCTGCAGCAGCTCCCAGCCGATTAAGGCGGCGGTTGCCAGCGACGGGTAGCCCATCTCGACGGCCTTGGCCCGGAAGGTCATCAGTTGATCGAAGTTCGCGTGCGGCGTCTCGCGCGTGTCGCCGGAAACGAGGCCCATCCTTTCGAACGGATTCTTTAGCGGAAACACGCCTGGGTTAGCCCGCGAGACAGTATTCCATGCATTGCGCGCCGTTTTCATCGCGTGGTTCGTGGTGGTTCGGCGCGCGACCAGAATCGTGTTGCCTTCTGCATCCTCTTCTTTTTTGTAGAGCAGCTTCTTGAAGAGGTCATCGACGAACGCGGTGTCGAGGCTCATTACGCGTCTTGTCCCAAGACGCTTGCCATCCTGCAGCACGTAGTCGGCAATCATGCCGACGCCCGTCTCGTGTACACGACACTGACCAGGGCTTAGGGGGCGGGGGCGCTTAGCGGTCACCTCTTTCCACGTCCGACGAAATTCATCGAACATCCAGTCGATGGTGCCCTTGATCACGCCTACGTCGGCCCTGCTATCGCTGCCGCCCGTGCGCCAGCTGTCGAACGCTGGCAACAACACGTGCTCGGCGCGCCACACCGCTGCGGCGTAGTCGGTGCCGAGCGGCTCGTTCAAATCACAGCCGCGTTTTCGCGCCCACGTCGGCACGTCGAAAAAATAGCCCCAACCGCCGCTAAGTCGCTTACGCCGTACATAGCGCGGCAAGGGCAGGGCAGAGCGCGGCGGCTTCCGCTTCATATTAGCTTTCTCAACTGCTCGGGTGTTTCGGGAGTATCAGATGCACGGGTCTCGGATTCACTGACCGTAATTTTTATGGCACCATCGCGATCTAGTTCGACAGTTCGAATACGCAGGCCGACAGATCGGATCGACTTAAGTGTTCGCTCCAACTCGGAGGGTTTGATCCGCCAACATCCGGTACTCATGGCAACGTCCTGATGGCATTTGTTGACAGCTCATCGTGACCGCCGGCTGCTCAGCGCCTCTCGCTTGGCGGCTTCGCCGCATGTAACAGTTCATGTTTTAGTTGCTCTAGGATTTCGCATCAATTCGCGGAAGCGACCAATTTCGAATTTTTCGGATATCCGGCCGAGAGGTCGAACAACTCGACGATAGTTGCGTGCAAGGGCCCGCCCTATGACCTCCGGCGGGTCGTCCAGCGCGGCCTGCTGCTCACGCGTTCCCAACGTTATAAGAGGGCGCGCCCCGAGGTCATTCGGATCAATTTCATAACTAAGTATCTGATCCGTGACGGCGGCCATGAAGGCCGACCGTGCCCTCTCATCGCCCCACCAAGTCGAGCCCAAATCGCGCATGGTCTCATGGGCAAGAAACAAAATCGCATAAATCAGGTCGAGCGTGTTGTTGTCAGCTTGAATGTCGAACGAAATTTCCAAACGCTGACGTATTTCTTCGGCGATCGACCTATGATTGTAGCTGCTGTATTCCTCAAGCCTTGCGCGAAGATTTTCGCCAAGTGTGATCTTAAACTGCTGTTGCGGCATACGAGATAGCCCTTGTTATTAGAATAAATAGCCCTATATTAATTGATATTAAGGGTCAATTGGATCATACTAGTTATGACCAAACAGGAAAGTAAGGGACGTCAGGTTCTCGATCCAAGGTGGGAGGGTCGTTCGACTTTTACCGTGGAGGAAGCCGGGTGTGACATCCTCGGTCTCTCGAAGTGCAGCGCTTACGCAGCCGCCAACTCCGGTGAGTTGCCTGCAATTCGGATCGGACGCCGCTGGATTGTTCCGCGACACGCTCTGGAAAGAATGCTGAGCAGCTAATCAAGCAAGCCAAGGGACAACGCGCGCGCTTAGTGGAGAGCGCAGATTAACTCTATTGAGCAAATCGCTGTTGAATGCGGCGGAGCCAAACGAGTGCTGATCTGGAAAAGGCGGCGCACATGACCGCCGCGCTCCCTCCAAGCGGATACGGAGAGCATCATGGGACGGCCGATCGGTAGCCCGAACAAGGAAAAAGCCTTTGGTGCCGCGCTGCGGGTTGCGCTCCAGGGCGATCCACTTCGGCTTCGCAGGATTGCGGAGAAACTGGCCACACTCGCGGAGGAGGGCGATCTTGCAGCCATCCGGGAACTTGCCGACCGCCTAGACGGAAAGCCGGCCCAGATTATTGATCGTGGTGATGCTGCTATCCAGGAACTTACGGATGCCGAGCTTCACCTCATCGCATCGGGCGGGTTGCCAGAAAGACCAAAAGTTCTCCTGCTTCCGCCGGCACCAAAGCCCAGAGCATGAGACAATCGGACGTTCTTTCATGCCTGAGCGAGGTCAAGGCGCGTCAACAGGCGGATCACCTGAGTAGCCTGCCAGTTTCCACCACGTGGTGCCGCGACATTTCGGTCATTTAGAATTGCTGAGATGCGTTTGGCCGGAAGGCCACGAAGTGGCTCGATGATGGATCGAAGGTGCGTAGCGCGTTCTTCCGCTTCAGCCTTTCGTAGTTTGCCGATGTCAGGGTTGCCGAGTAGTTGCCCGCGGGCCTTGGCAGCTGCGAGTGCTTCTTTAGTGCGCTGCGCGATCCGATTACGCTCCTTCTCGGCGACGGCTGCATGAATGTGCAACATGAACGGATCCACATCAGGGCCTAGCTCGGTCACGATGAAGGGCACCCGCTGCACCATAAGTCCGCTGATGAAATGAACGTCGCGGCTTAGTCGGTCCAGCTTGGCTATGATGACCGGTGCGGCACTTGCCTTGCCGCCCCTGCCGAGCCTGCGCGCCGTTTTCATGGCCGCCGCGAGTTCAGGCCGTCGCACTAGGTGGTGTGGACTTTAAGGATTCCCTTTTAGGAGCAAATCAGATTCTAAGGCTGCTTTTTGGGAGGCAGTCTTGGGTGTGCTGGAGCGGTTGGTTTTGAGCGACGCGGCGTGGGAGCGGATGGCGCCGCTGATCATAGGCCGACCTGACCAGAAAGGTTCCACCGGGCGCGACAATCGGATGTTCGTGGAAGGTGTGCTGTGGATCGTGCGTACGGGCTCTCCTTGGCGTGATCTTCCGGAAGCGTTTGGGGATTGGAACAGCGTGTTCCGGCGCTTCAGTCGATGGAGCATCAAGGGTGTTTGGTGGCGGATCTTCGAGGCGATGTCCGATGATCCGGACTTCGAATATCTGATCGTCGATTCCACCATCGTTCGGGCGCATCAGCACGCCGCCGGGGCGAAAAAAGGGGGTCTGAAGATCAAGCGCTCGGCCGCTCGCGCGGCGGCCTGAGCACCAAGATACATATGGCCGTTCGCGGCTTGGGATGTCCTGTGCGGTTCACGCTTACCGCAGGTCAGAAGGGCGATGCACCGCAAGCCGCCGCATTGATCGAGGGATTACCTGCCGAGGTCGTCATGGCTGATACGGCCTATGACGCCGATCACTTGCGCCAAGCCATCGCCGCCAAGGGGGCGCTCGCCGTCATCCCCAACAACCCGTCACGTGCGCTCAAATATCCGCTCGACAAGCATCTCTATGCCCAGCGCCATCTCGTGGAATGCTGCTTCTCAAAACTCAAGCAGTTCCGCCGCGTCGCAACCCGCTTCGAAAAGACCGCCCGAAATTACCGGGCCGTCGTCACTCTCGCGGCCATCATCTTATGGATGAGATAAGTGTCCACACCACCTAGTGCGTCAGCGCCTTTGCCGGTTTCTACCTCACGGTATTCGGCTTCGATCTTGTAGCCGTGCTGCTTGCAGAACGCACCGATGACAACTTGTTGGGCCTCTAGGCCTAGGCCGCTTCGACCCTGCTTGGGTTTGGAGACGCGGATGTAAGCAACGGCTGGTCGCATAGAATTTTTATCCCCTCAAAGATTACAACTGATCGAACGTTCACATGTAAACCGGTCTAAGCGTAGCTAATAGAGCCTCTCCGCTGCAATACGAACTAGCTCAATTCCGGATGGCACCCAAAGCGACGATGCGTGACAAGTTTTCACATCAACTCGCTGAAGCCCGCGAAGGCATCATCATCCATACGCGCGTCTTTGGTGGTAATCGCCCGCCGCTTTGCGATTGCTACAAGGTGATGTCTGGCGGGGGAGGGGAGGCAAAACTCGTCGAAAAGCATGCTTACTTTTCATAATGCAGGTCACCGAACGTCACGTCATCGAGGAAACCTCTGGCGTCGATCTCAGCACTGATGACAGCCCGGATTGCGACAACAGACAAACACTCTGTTCCGTCCGGGGCTTCGTATATTGGCCAGCGGCAGAGATCACCTTAGCACGGTGATGAACCAGCCCATTGTCCCGCCATCGGTATAAGACGATTGACTTACTTCGGCGGTTGGAACGCCCATTCTCGCTTGGTGTTCAGTATCGCTCATTTAGCGAGAATGATTTTGCCGCGAATGGGCAAGAAAAAGTTTCGCGTAATGCCGAATATCTACTGCTGCTGTCGGTATGTGTGACGACTTGCAAATAGGCGGCCCCAGAGAACAACTGGGGCCGCACTCATAGCCCCGCAAATGCAGGGATTCTTTCTTGAGTTTTCTCTTAGTTTTTTCCGGTGTTACCCGACACCGAACCGCCGAACTGGGAGGAGCCGGTTCCGCTTAATGACGTGGGGCCGCCCGCAGTTCCGTTCGGGTTACCATAGCCCTGGTTGCCAGTAGCGCTTCCGGTAGTGCCGCCACTCATGGAGCCACCTGCCGGGGGAGGGTTGCTGGGAACCGCTCCGGCCGTATCACCTCCCATCGTGGAAGTCCCAGTCCCGCTCAATGTGGTGGGACCTCCCGCAGTGCCGTTGGCACCGCCGGCCTGTGCAAACGCGGAAGTGCCAGACAGTGCGAACGCCGATGCCAGTAGGATTGTTGCGAGTTTCATGGCCGTTTCCTTTCTCTGGGCAAGAACGGCAAACCGCAAAGGCGGAGAGCAATGCGACGTTGATCGGACGCATCGCTAGGAGGCTATGGGATGATCGCCTCATTCGTCTATGCGAAAACGGCAAATCGACGATCTGTTTTCAGCCCCATCGGGGCCCGCGTATCCGGGCGCACCAGGTTGCGAAAATCGTCTTCGGCGATTGATCAGAACCAGATGTCCAGGTTTCGTTTTGGCACTTAACGGATATTGATCCTGCAACCCTCGATGTCCTCTGTGGATGGCTCCCGCGTTGCAAGGGCTAAATTGACGCAGTGGCATTGGTCGGGTGCAGTCTTCTGTCCGGCCTGTTGATGCAGTCGGTTGAGACTGCTGGCCCTGATGGAGTCCGCGAACAAGGTCCCATTCTGTTAATCAGGCTATGACGCCTTGGACATCGGTTGGGTTGTCCCTGTTCCCGGTCTGACCGGTCTGCCATCACTTCGCATCGCGCTCGCAACCTCGTGAAGCTGATCTCCTCTTCAGCTAATCGGTGTATCGTCCTTTATGCAGCCAGTGCCGGCCGGTGGCCCGTACGATAGGTCTCGCCACGTGACATGATCGCCCAGATGACCCGCGCGGTCTTGTTTGCCATTGCGACGGTGGCGACCCTCGTGGGCTTTCGCGCGAGCAGATCCGCCAGGCGTGGATCGATTGTCGCGGGATTGTACTTTGCACGGCGCACAAGTGACGTCATGCCGACAATGAGCAGCTTGCGCAGGTACTTGTCGCCCATCTTGGTGATACGACCGAGCCGTTCTTTGCCACCGCTCGACTTCTGCAGTGGTGTCAGTCCCAACCAGGCAGCGAACTGCCGCCCCGAGCGGAACTGATGCGGATTGGTGACCGATGCGGCAAGTGCCGTCGCGCCGACCGGCCCGATGCCGGGGATGGTCATAAGACGACGCGCAACGTCGTTGCCACGTTGCCAAACGAGCAGATCGCGATCGATCTCACGAAGCCGAACGTGGGTGTCGAGCGCCTGCCGTGAGAGTGTGCCGACGATCTTGGCCGCTTCAATCGGTACATCTGGTGCCCTACCATCGACGATCTGTCGCGCCATCAGCAGCGCGCGTTCGAGTCCCTTCGGGATGTCGACGCCAAACTCGGCGAGTAAACCGCGGATCATGTTGATCAGCTGCGTGCGCTGCTTGACCAGCAGATCGCGCGTCCGGTGCATCGACAGTGCCGCCTGTTGCTCGGGCGACTTAACGGGCACGAACCGCATTGTGGGCCGTGTCACCGCCTCGCAAACCGCTTCCGCATCGGCAGCGTCGGTCTTACCGCGCTTCACATACGGTTTGACGTAAGCCGGCGGCATCAGGCGCACCTCATGGCCTAGCTTGATCAGCTCGCGCGCCCAGTGATGCGACGTGCCGCATGCCTCGATGCCGATCAGGCAAGAAGGCAACTTGGCGAAAAACGGCAGCATCTGCGACCGTCGAAGCGACTTGCGAACCACTACCTGGCCAGTCGCATCCACGCCGTGGACCTGAAAAATGCTCTTGGCCAAGTCGAGGCCGATCGTGGTAATCTTCATAGCGGATGGCTCCCATTTTGCTCGTGAACGCCTGACGGCCTTCACACCTTGGCACCCAGATGCCGTGAGCGGGAGCCATCCACCTCATCCGTTATTGGGGGGTAAAGCACTCATGCCGTCGGCGTGAGGCCATGTCGGCCAATGCCCCACAGCGGACATTCCAGCTAGGAGTACCGACTTGCTTGCGACGGTCCGGTTCGCGAGTTGGCTGGCTGGATGAGGCCACGTTCCGCAAGGTGGGGCTGGTAGTCCCTCTCGCGTCAGGAGTTGTGCTGGCCATCTAGCGCGCGATCAATTGCAGGGCCACGGCCCAAGCGATGCCGCTCCAGACCGCAGTGACGCCGGCGATCACGATCGCCATCGAGCAGCGTTCGCTCGTTGATCTCACTGATTTCATTTCTGTTCAGTCAGGACAATTCAGACCGGTGTTCCTCAGATGAAAATCTCGGAATTCCCCCGCGCGGCAGACGCTCCGTCCCATCGCGCGGGGGCGGACGTTCGGAGGGATCGCGACCGATCCTCGATTGCAATTCCGCGAGGTCGATGAAGGCGTCCGCCTGACGACGCAGCTCGTCAGCTATCATCGGCGGCTGACTCGAAATCGTAGAGACGACGGTGACGCGGAGGCCGCGGCGCTGCACCGCTTCGATCAGCGAGCGAAAATCGCCGTCGCCGGAAAACAGCACCATCTGATCGACGTGCTCGGCGAGCTCCATCGCATCGACCGCGAGCTCGATATCCATGTTGCGCTTGACTTTGCGGCGGCCGCTAGCGTCGATGAATTCCTTGGTCGCTTTGGTGACGACGGTGTACCCGTTGTAATCAAGCCAATCGAGCAGCGGACGGATCGACGAATACTCCATGTCTTCGATGATCGCGGTGTAATAGAGTGCGCGCAGCACCGTTCCGCGATTGGAAAATTCCATGAGAAGGCGCTTGTAATCGATATCGAAGCCGAGCGTCCTGGCGGTTGCATGGAGATTGGCGCCATCAATAAAGAGCGCTATTCTGCTGGAGTGTGGCGTGGACATAGTCGATTTTGTTCCTTCAAAAAGAAGAGAATTCGTTCAGTTCTGCGTTTCCTCACCATCCGGCCCGGACACTTGGTTCAACTGATTTGCCTGCGAGACAAAATCTTCAAAGACGACCACAGCGTCTTTGATCTCGTGGCAACTGAAACTGTCGACCGATGTTTTTGCGCCGTGATCGAACAACTCCAGCCAGAATAAGGGAATGCCGTCAGAATCGGCTTGCGACCCTTCGAAAATTAGAATCTCGTAATTGCCGATCCACGCGAGTGAAACCGATGCCTCGGAGCTTCCCTCAGGAATGCACAAGAGCTTGACGTAGGCTCGCGCAATTCGAAGTTCGTTAAGCGTCTCGTCGGATATTCTGCTCACGATCAAATCCTGCATGCGGCAGAATCAGACGTGTACTTAGGCGGTTCACCACCGCCACCAGACGTCAATTCTGAGCCGCTGAAAATGCGCAGCACAATTTGCACGGGCTAGAAGCCGGGCGGCTGGAAGCGGCAGGCAGATTTAGCAGACAGCCCGCACGGGGCTTGTTATCATGAGCCAATAACTTGATTTTCTGTGCCAGCAGTGCAGGGCTTGGCGAACAGATCGCAAACAAGCAACAACAAGCATGGTGGCCTCGTGCGCGCACCCAGACCGACGAGCATCCAGTCGATGCCGAGCGCCACGGGCGGGATCGCCCGCCTAGTTTGCGAACGGATGCGCGGATCCAGCATTCCGCTGGCTCCCCTTTTATCGAAGGCGGGACTGACCGTCGCGCAAATCGATAACCGAAGCGCCCGCCTGGCGGTCCGGAGCCAGATCAGATTTCTGGAGCTTGCGGCCGACGCATTGCACGACGATCTCCTGGGCTTTCATCTGGCGCGCGGCTACGACCTTCGCGAAATCGGGTTGCTCTATTATGTTTCGGCATCTTCCGAGATCCTGAATGACGCGTTGCACAAGGTGGCACGTTACAGCGGTATCGTGAACGAAGGGATCTCTCTCAAATTTCGCGCAACCAAAGAAGCCGTGGTTACCCTCAACTACCTTGGCGTCGAACGGCAATCGGATCGTCACCAAATTGAATTTTGGCTGGTATCCGTTGTTCGCTTGTGCCGCGAGTTCGCCAATCGCCGCTTGGTGCCTAGTCGAGTGCGGGTCATGCACCACCGCAAGAAGACGCCCGCCGAATTGAGGTCGTTCCTGGGATGCGAGATCGAATTTGCATCGAATATGGACGAAGTCGTTTTCCCGGAGTCCGTAAAGCTGATGCCAATCAGGAGTGCCGATCCTCATCTCAACGAACTCTTGATAAGATACTGCGAAGAGGCGCTCGAGCAACGTGGACCGGCGCGTACTACCCTGCGCTCAAGCGTGGAGAATGCGATGGCTCCCCTGCTCCCCCATGGTAAGGCCACGGCGGTCGAGATAGCGCGCCGGATTGGGATGAGCCGCCGCACGCTGGCGCGCAAGCTTTCTTCGGAGGGATTGACCTTCTCCGAGATTTCGGAAGAGTTGAAAGCCAATCTTGCCAAACACTATCTGAGGGATGGCGATCTGCCGATTTCCCAGGTCGCCTGGCTGCTTGGCTACAGTGAAATCAGCGCATTCACGCACGCCTTCAGGCGCTGGACCGGAATGAGCCCGAGTCAGTTGCGGGCACATGGTGACCTGACCTCAGTCGAACGCATTGGAAAATTCGGCGGCGCTTCAGTGGCCGATAGCGGCCGCACTTTTCGTCACACGCGTCGGTGATGTCCGCATGTGGCACCAAGCGGATTTGGACTGCCTGCCGCTAATGTCTCCTCTCGCAGGGTGGTCTCAACCGATCGACGCAACACTTTATCTTGAAGGAGAGATGGAGTGTGGTTTGATGCGGTCACAAATTTCATAGAGGGTTTACTGCGGCAGAGAAAACGGAGTTATGGGATCGCTGGAAGCGCGGAGAGTCGCTAAAGGCGATTGGACGCGCTTTTGGTAAGCCGTCATCGTCGATCTATTTTTTGGTGGCTCCGCATGGTGGGATTCGTCCTGCCGAGCGGCGTCGCTCCAGGCTGGCATTGACGCTCGCGGAACGCGAGGTGATTTGCAGAGGCGTTACGGCACATCAATCGGCACGATCGATCGCCAGGTTGCTTGGCCGCTCACCCTCGACGGTTTGCCGGAAATGAACCGCAATGGCGGCTGTGATCGCTACCGAGCGGCGCTTGCGGACGGGGATGCCTGGGCGCGAGCTCGTCGTCCAAAATGTGTAAATTGGCGAAAATCCGCGGCACGGCGATGTGGCGGGGAAGCTCAGATTGGATTGGTCGCCCGAGCAGATCGCCGGTTGGCTGAAGAGAACGCATCCTGAAGACGGGTGTAATCAGGTGTCACACGAGACGATCTACCGCAGCTTATTTGTACAAACCCGTGGCGTGCTCAAGAAAGAGCTGCTTAGTCATCTTCGATCGAAGCGCTCGATGCGTCGCTCCCAGCCGGTTGATCCGAATGGCGATCGACGAGGGCATATCAAGGATATCGTCTCAATCCGTCAGCGACCGGCGGCGGTTGAAGATCGGGCGGTGCCTGGCCACTGGGAAGACGATCTGTTGTCCGGGCCGAACAACAGCTATATCGCGACCTTGGTCGAGCGTCATACGCGTTACGTGATGTTGGCCAAGGTGTCGGCGCGCGCACCTGAGAAGCTCTCGCTATCGATATAAATCCAGGAACCACGTCCCGCGTGTGCCGCCTTGCCTGTAATGTCGGCGCTGTTGTCTATCCCATCGAAGTAAATGGGCTTGCCGTTGTCGTCCATGCCGACGTAAGGCAGAGACGTTGCTGCACTAAGGCTAGTTGGACCTTAGGCCAATGTTCAAGCCACTTACGATGGGCTAATTGGACGAAGCTGACGATGTCCGGGTCTGGCACCTTTGAGACATGGCGAACGGCCCGACGATGTCGGTTTCCAGGGGAGGACCGGAAGTAGTCGGCCGACGGCCAAAGTGACGCGATTGACCCAGAGCGGTCATCAGCCGCCGTATTCGGGAACGAGGTTGATATAGATTACACTAAGTAAGCTGCAGCAAAGGTTAGTCAGTCGTTCAATCACTGATATCATATGGAGACGCGCAAATGAGTAAGCTCGTTTCGGTAGGACTGATCGCCGCGGCCATGTTCGCTAATCCGGCCATGGCGGCGTGGCACGACAAAAACGGCGCAGTCATCGCTCCCTCCCGCGTCGTTCACTGCATCCGGGCTCCAGACGAAGGCCAGTTTGCCGGAGGTGCGTGGAATAAGCCTCCCTGCGAACCGGCAACCCGGGGCTCAGGCACCAGGGCGGCGTGGCACGACAAAAACGGCGCAGTCATCGCTCCCTCCCGCGTCGTTCACTGCATCCGGGCTCCAGACGAAGGCCAGTTTGCCGGAGGTGCGTGGAATAAGCCTCCCTGCGAACCGGCAACCTGGCACTAAGCGTTGCAGTGCCGCTACGATGCGGGCTGATCTGGTCTGCCGCTGCGCAACTGTGTCCTTCATGCTGGTTGCTTGCGCTTAGGTAACACTAAAAGCGCGTATGGGTGGGCGAAAAGCCCGGTCTGTCCGGCGCTGCCTTCTTCGACCTCTACACCGACCCGCGCGAAGAAAGCGGCAAGATGCTGCCAACGTTCCCCGCGAATGTTCAATGTCAGGACGGTTCGCTGACGCTGTACGCCGGCGCCAAATCGCCGGGCGTACGGCGGCCCGCACACAAAAGGTGAACGATGAATGCGCTTCCGGTGCAATCGCTTCCAGAGACGGTCTAGCCCATGCGTTTGGGTGGTGAAAGTATGGAGTTGCTCATGACCATTAAGAACCGATGACCATGAAGAACGGAACTGGCTGCATGATCATCGCCCTCCTGCTATGCGGGGCGGCACCGGCGCTGGCCCAGACCACGCCTTCGACACCGCAGCAAGAGCTGCTGAAGACAAACCGCGGCTCTGATACCTTGGCACGCGCTCAGACCACGAAACAGCAATGCATAAACATCTGTCGTGCCCGCTATCGCGACTGTCGTCGTCTGAACCAGTTGCCATCGTTCGAGTGTCAGGGTGTTTACCAGGACTGCACCCGATACACTTGTACTGGTTTAGGACCAGGGTGACCGACATGCCTTTTCCGCCGTAAGGGGCAACGCCAGCCCGCCTTCTCATTCCAAGACTGCTGACCGCGTCGACGTCTGACCGAATGATGGTGCGCTGCATGAAGTCCGGATGTTGGCACTAAACGGAAATGCTGGTGCAGTCGCCTCATGTCTGGTGTTGGCGAAAGAACGGACCTGGCTGGGATACGCCCCGAGGTCTGAGTTTGACCCAACGCGGACATCGACATTAGATGCAAAAGCTGATCGCAAGCTCAATTAGTACGAACTCTTCCGCGCGGAAGCTACACCGCTGATTTGGGGTAGGACCAGACGGCACTCGTGATCTCGCTCAGACCGCCAACGTTTGGTCAAATAGCTTGTGCTGTCGAAGCCACGACCGCAGGATTCAAAATCCGTATCACCACTGCGGCCTTGATCTTCTGAGGGTATTGTCTCTGCTCACGGGAACGTCTGGTTGCCGGCCCGACTTCCATGCGTCCGTGCAACCGAATCTGTTTCGCCATCCAGCCAATCCTGCTCCAATGCGAGTGCCCGCCACGCGGCCTCCATGCGCTTGTACCGACGAAATGCCGCCTCGTTCGGAGCCCGTTCTGCGAGCTGTGTGCAATTCTCTGCATTTTCCAAGAAATGATCCGATTGTTTAATCGATCCCTCCAAGAGCGGCAAAACGTCTGCATGGAAAGGAAGTTCCATGGAGAGGTCGCCCGGGCCATCGCGCACTACCGAGGCCTTATTTTGGTTCGCCCGCCGCGAAACCTTTTTTGCCCGCGCAGAGTGAATCAGTTTTCGTGAGCTTCCTGGAGACGAGCCCATGAGCAAACGACCACCTACGCTTTTTCCTGATCCGGAACGCGATGCCGAGGCAATCGAGGGGCTTGAAATGGCCCAGAACCTGCCACCGGGCAAAGAGCAAACGGAAGCCCTAAAGCAAGCAGGTCGGCTGCGTAACGCGGCTGATGCCTATAAGCATATATTCTCCGCGGAACTAAAGACGCCTGAGTAAAGCGCCTCAGTTGGCCTCCAAAGAACTAAAATAGTAATGTCTGGAACCGGACACATGCGGTAATGTTAATACCATCATCGATCCGTCCTCGGTAGTTATCGGTGACTGAGAGTGATGCATGCTCCCGCCTAATCCAGCGGTGAGCCCCATGTGCGACAAGTGCCAGCAACTCGAAACAGAAATCCAACACTACCGCATGATTGCTACCCAGGCCTTCGACAGCCTCACCGTCGAACGGATAAAAGAATTTGTGCGTGAACTAGAGCTGCGCAAAGAAGTGATGCACCGCTAGGGCCCCCGTAGTTGGTGGCCTCTTTCATGTCTCCTGTTGGCACATTTCGGACATGCGGCCGCTGGTCCCGCATGTCCGTTGTTGAGGGAGAACGGACCTAGGTCAGACGCGCGCCAACTTTCGTGGATGACCCATCGCGACATAGGCGCGATCACGGCGCGTAAAAAAAGCCCCGGACGATGCCGGGGCTCTAGTTTGCTGGCGATTGAAGAGAAAGAGAGAAGTCAGTAGCGGGCGGTCACTGGTGCCCCGTACCCACCGAAGCGGTAGTTGATGCGCAAGGTGAGCATATCCACATCCTGACTGATCCGGTCGTTGAGGAAACCGACAAGACGCGGATCGGTAGCCGTGAACGAATTATTCGCGTGGCCCATAAACAGGTGATCGTATTCAATACCGGCGGACCAATTCGGTGCGAAGCCATACTCCCATCCAACGCCCACGGTGCCACCCCATCGGGTCGCGCTTGCCGCGGCCAGTTCAACGCCAGTGAGGTTATCGAGGATGCTAAAGCGGTTGCTCGTCACTGCCGCGCCGCCCTTGAAGTAAAACAGCGAGGCGTTCCATGCATAACCGATCTGGCCGGTAAAGAGGCCGATGCCATCGGTTTTGGTGCGAGTAGAAAGCGCAGGATTGAGGAGGCTGAACTCGCTGGTTGCTGAGATCCGCCCAATCGCCCTGAGCTTCCAAGCCAAATACCCACTGGCTGGCCTGCCAGCGATAACCGAGCTGGCCGCCGACGACGCCCCCGGAGCGCTCGCGACAGCCGTCAGCGACGACTACGCCAGCCACACCAACAAAATCCACACAGTTGCGGCTCTGGGCCCACCCGCCATTGGCGCCAATGTAAAAGCCGGTCCAGTCGTAAATCGGCGCCACCATCGGAGGTGGCGCCTTGGTGTAGGGACGAGCAGCCAGATCAGCCGCCGCGGCGGGAGCGGCCATAACCAAGGCTACGAGACCAACCGTAGCCAGAAAAACCTTCTTCATCTCGTTTCTCCATCTCCGCCGCTTCGGCGATAACTTTGTTGCAGCCAATTGCGCTTGATTCCAAATTCCACTGTGAATTGTAGGCTACTAGGCCCTAAGATTCCGTGCCTTAAATGCAACTATCGGTTTTTAAAATATGGCGAAAAGACGTCCAGCTGTATGAGCAGGTGCTAAGAGGGGCAAGGTTGGAGATCCTGCTGCGCTGGCATGAGTCCGGAAGTGGCACAAAACGGACCTGATGTTCGCGCTCGGCGATGTCTGTTCGTCGGGGAGAACCGGACATCGATCAGGAACGTGCTGGGGTCCGAAAATGACCCAACTCGGGCATCACTGAGAACATTCGATAGCATATCGAGACGGCACCGTTTGTCGGGCTTGCGTCGCGAACTTGATCTTGCGGTACAACTTCAAAGTCTTTGCGTTGAAAATTAAGCGTGGCACAAAAGCCCGTGTCTCGCCAGCCTCGCTAAAGATTTTGGAAGGTTGGCTCGCCGCCGCGCCGTCAGTGTGCATTGCATGATGAATCCAATCACGGCAATCGACGTACCTTCATCATTTCGAGGGCCGTCCAATAGGAGGTTGGCCGCCCAAGTCCGTTGGTCCTTGTTGAGAAGGTGCTGCAGCACTGGAGCCGGATCGATACCAAGGATTGGTCAGGCATTCGGCCTCGGTGCCGGAAGCCGAGGCCTGGCAGGCCTCCAGGCTGTTGAAAGAGCAGCCGCTCCAACCGGGATTGTCCACGCCCTGGATGCAAAAAGGATACTGCGATATGCCTGTTTGGGCAGAAGCCGGAGCATGATCGATCGTCCAGAATCCCGCTGCAGCGAGCAGCGCGGTGAGGGGTACACGGTTCATTTCCGCACCTTTATGGCTCGAGGGACGTTTTTCTCTGGAGGCTTGAACGGGGCGAGCCGGCGAGGGCACTAGTCAGGCAGACCATCTTCACAGCCGCTTACCACGCTGCCGGAAATTGACGCGGCCGCTCCGAGGTCGTCGGCTGTGCCTCGCGCGCGGCAGCCAGGGGATGGACGAGCGGATCAAAAACGGCAAACACCAAACAGATTGTTCTGACTTCATTGTCGTCGCCTCCACCCAGACGTTTCTGAACAGAGACTATTCGCTCTTAAATCGTTCGCTATGCAAATTCGGTAACCTGTCGAAGGATCTGCAACAATTAACTCAACGCGCCATTATCAGCAACCGGGCAAGACGGCCCGGCTCGCGTCCGATAAGGCGCTAGTTGGAGACATTGCTCGTTCGATTTGAGCCGGTCGCAAACTGAGGCAGCCCTCTCGCATCCCCGGCAGGTCCGCACCGGGCCTAGCCATCCGAACTGGGCGTTCCGTCTGATACGACGTCAACGGTGACGGAACTACCTCGTTGTTGCTGAAAAGTCACCGCATCGAAAATTGCACGCATGATTTGACCCCGATCGATCAAGTCGGTTGGGGAGAGGTCCTACTCGCAATATGCTTCGAAGTCGTAGCCGGCCTTCAGGAGGCGACAGTGCAGAAAATGTTCCTTGCGGGCATCGCTGCCGCAGGATTGTTAAGCGGGTCTGCCCTTGCATCGGACTTACCTGTCAAAGCCGCTGTATACAAAGCACCGATCGCAGCGCCGCCATATAATTGGTCGGGGTTTTATGTAGGTGCTAACTTCGGCGGGGGTTGGTCCAACGGCAGCCTGAACATTCCTGGCAACAATCTGTATGGCGGCCTAACCGAATTCATTGGCGGCGCGCAGGTGGGCTATAACTTCCAGGCCGGTCACTTTCTATTTGGTGTCGAAGGTGACTTCGATGGAGCCAGCTTTAGCCATCCGGTCCTTTCTACACCGACATTAGGCTATGTAGACCAGCACTGGATCGGCACCGTGGCGGGCCGCATCGGCCTCGTGAATGATCAATGGCTCGTATTCGCGAAGCTTGGCGGCGGCTGGGTGCACAGCAGCGCTACTTTAAACCTCCCTGGCACAGTTTGGAACGGGTCCAGCACCAGCAGCGGCTGGTTAGCTGGAGGTGGCATCGAATACGGCTTCAAGCCTCATTGGACCGTCAAACTCGAATACGATTACCTCGGGCTATCAAACTGGACTACGGCCACGGTGCCCGCGGCGACGTTGAGCCGCGACCTTCAAATGGTCAAAGCGGGCATCAATTACAAATTCGAGAGTGGCGTTTCCGACGCGCCCGAGCCATCGACCGCGGGGGCCTCTCATGAGCCTTCGGAAGATCTACAGAAGGCATCACAAAACCCGATCGCGGATCTAGTCAGCGTGCCGTTCCAGAGCAACACCAATTTCAACGCTGGACCATTCAATCGCACCCAGGAAGTATTCAACATTCAGCCTGTCGTGCCGATGCACTTAAGCGATGACTGGAACCTGATCTCACGTACGATTATTCCGTTGGTGAGCCAGCCGAGTCCGCTGTTCGACAGCAACACCAATGGCATTGGCGATATTACTCAATCGTTGTTTTTCTCCCCCACCCACCCCGGCAAACTCATCTGGGGTGTTGGTCCAGTCTTCACCGTTCCGTCCGCCAACGATCCTATCCTCGGGACAGGCAAATTCCTGTTTGGACCAACAGCCGTCCTCCTAACCACACCGGGACATTGGGTGATCGGTGTATTGCTCAATAACCAGTGGTCGATCGGGGGCAATCCACTGCGACCGCCCGTCAACACCTTCCTCGCTCAGCCCTTCCTCAACTACAACATGGCGCACGGTTGGTACTTAACCACAGCCCCCATCATCACCTCGAACTGGCTGGCGGCATCGGGCCAGCAATGGACTGTGCCGATCGGCGGTGGCTTCGGTCGAGTTTTCAGAGTGGGTGATCAACCAGTGAACGCGTCGATTGCCGGCTATTACAACGCGATACGTCCGACCGGCACTCCTGCGTGGCAACTGCGGGCTTCTGTCGCGCTGCTGTTCCCTGTCAAATGACGGGGCGGCCGGGCGTGCAACATGGTTTGGTATTCGAAGAGGGGCGCGGACAAACCTTAGGGGGCGTCTGAGTGTGTCAGCTCACCCCCATACGGGACAGCTCGCGAATGGGCACGCTTTTGCTTGTCACAAAAGCCGTGCTCTAGCCTGCTTGGGGAGCGTCGGCCTTTTCGCCACTTAGGCCGCCCCTTTCTTGTGCATCATCATCGCAAGCTACAAAAATGCAGCAAGCCTCGCGAGGGCATATGCCGCGGTCCGGCAAATCTCGGTCGGTCATCTCAAAGTGCCGATTATGCATAGCGTAATTGCGGCCAGTCGGCCAACTTCGCGACAGAGCGACATTGAGTTCGCATGGGCGAGCGCCAAACGGTTTGAGATAGTTTAACCACAATCGCGCTTGACGACACGAGCGCAGCGCCGAGAGGTGCCGTTGATAGATGATCAACTTTCTCCGGGATTACCTTTTTACTATGCCAGTGCTCGCGAAGTTCGCGGTAGGGATGGTGATGCTTGTCGTTATCCCGCGCCTTTCCCGTCAAGTGCATATTCCCGCAACTGTGGGGTTGCTTCTTGGCGGCGTCATCGCCGGACCCTATGTTCTCGACATTTTTGGCAAGGTCCGACCGATTGCAGATTTCCTGGCGGAACTCGGCAAACTGCTTCTGATGTTTTTCGCGGGCTTGGAGATCAATCTCGCGTTGTTTCGACGAGCCCGCCACCGCTCAATTGCCCTTGGCATCGCCACAACCGTGTTTCCTCTGTTGCTCGGCACCATCGTTGGGCTTTCCTTCGGCTACGGCCTGGTTCCAGCGATCGATTGGGTCGCTGCTGGCTTCGCACACACTGCTTGGGCTACCCATTGTGAGCCGCCTAGGTTTAGCGAACCTGGAGTCGGTGACAGTTGCGGTCGGCGCCACGGTGATGTCCGACACCCTGTCGCTCGTGGTATTCGCAATTTGCGTCTCGATTTACACCACTGGATTCTCGCCGGCGGGGCTCGCGCTCCTTCTAGCGGAAATCGTTGGTTATGTCTTGCTGGTCCTGTTTGGCCTGAGCCGTCTTGGAGCCTACGTGCTCAAGCGAGTGGAGAATGAGGAGGACGCTTACTTCGTGCTTATGCTGAGCATCATGGCAATCGCAGGTGTGCTTGCGGATGCGATCCGGCTGCCTGGCATCGTAGGGGCGTTCCTCGCGGGACTCGCCATCAACGCCTCGGCACAAAAGGCGCCGGCAAGTCTCAAGCTTGAGTTTTTGAGCAAATCGTTCTTCATCCCCATCTTCTTCGTCGTTACCGGTTTCTTGATCGATCCGATCAAGTTCGTTCTTGGGATTTTCGACGACTTCTTCCTCGTCGCCAGTATTATCAGCGCCCTGCTTGTCGGCAAGTGGATGGCCGCCTGGGCCGTGGGTCACGTGTTCGGCTATAGTCCGAATGAACTACTAAACATCTGGTCGCTCACGCTGCCGCAGGTTGCTGCCACGCTTGCCGCGACACTGGTCGCCCGTGACACGCTCAATTCAGCAGGCCAGCGCCTCCTTGACGATCGTATGTTCAATGTCGTGCTTGTGTTCGTCACTTCAGTGCTTGGTCCGATGCTGACCGAGCGGTTCGCATCTCGTCTGAGCGCTGATACGCCCGCTCCGACATGAGCACGATCGTCGATTGGGTCCGGAACGTCCGATTTCGCATAGACGAGGCCCGTCCTTTCGCATGAAATGCCGTTTCGGATATTGTCTGGCGGACTAAATAGGACGGGGAGTTACGAGAATGCCTATTTCAATCTCGATGATCGCCTTGAGTTCACAATTGGTTGTCGCAGTTTCGAATGGGGTGCCGGTATTCGATGTTACACGGACATGCAAACTCGACTTGGCCGCGACGACTGGACTCTCGGACACTCAATCGTTAAAGGCCTGCATAAGGGATGAAAAACGGGCGCAGCAGCAACTCGTGAGCCAGTGGTCAAAATATCCCGCTTCAAGCAAGGCGCAATGCATCCCGCAGGAGAGCATCGGAGGCACTCCAAGTTATGTCAGTTTGCAAACGTGCCTGCAGATGAACCAGTGGGTTCGCTAATTGCTCTGCACGACAATGAACCCTACTGACGCCGGGCCGCACTATGCTGCTGTAGTGCATCATCTATTGTCATCGCGATCCAGGCAGGACCCGAAAGGCCTTGCTTCTTAGCTATGTCGTTGACCGCATCGACAATGTCGGGTGTGAGGGGCACGTTGATGATGACGTCCAAGCCACTTTCGAGGCTATAGACCAGCCTCGTGACCTGGCCGGAAAAGCGGGCGACACGCGCGGCTTTCTCCGCTTCGGTCAACGAAGCGTCTTGAGCAACCGTTGGACAGTAAGCGCCGATAAGGTGATCAACTATCAGTCGCTTTGACATGCCTTCACGTCGAAGGGTGGCGATGGTGGCGCTGAGCTGGTTTATATTGGACATTGCGTTGGCACCAGGGAGCAGGCCTTTGATCTGCTCGAGCTTGGCTGGAGTGTTTGGCTTGAACGGAGAAGGACATTCGAACTTGTCCGCACCGACAGCCGGTACGATCGCGAGCATAGAGGCAGTAAGAATTAGCAAGAGTGCAAAGCGGGTCATGACGTCTCTCCAGCCTTGGTGAGCGGTTACTCCTGAGTTCCAAAATCGAGTATCAGAGTTCGCATCTCGTTTTCGAAGTCAGACATTCATGATCATCAATCGTTTCCGTCTTTTCTGGGTACGGGGTTTACGACGAGAATCAACCAAGTAAGCAGCGGTGGAGCTGGCAGTGTCTGGAGCTGATAACGACAAACCAATAAGGATGCTCAGCAGCCGTAAAAATCTGGTCATAGCAACCGACCTTCAATCTGCCCGCAACGTTTCAATTGTCGCGCTGGCGCGTGGAGGCTGATCTTCCAACGATCGATACGAGGAGAGGATAACGTAGACTCTCTTGACGAACTGGATGTTACATATCGAGCGGGTAGAACCAGTTGAACCAGGAATGAGCGCGGATGGAGATCTTTCGAAGTACGGCCCATGCGCCGTGCTCACCGCCTGTATAAATTGCAGCCAAACCCTGCGCGCCTATTGGGAACTTGGATTGATCAGGGTGGTCAAGTCGTATCTTAACGGCGTATTGCCCTTGGGGAACATTTGGCGGTGTCGGCTGGAATTTCGGAATGTCGTCGCTTGGCAGATACTGTCCTATGCCATTGCCGCGCCAGATGCTGTCCACTGTTCCACGGAAGATTTGACCGGGATAAAGGTCGAGTGCAACCTCGACCGGCTGGCCCGGCTTCACATATTTGAGGTTCTCCTGGAAATATGTTGCGAGCAGATAGCGGTCTGCATCCGCAATAAAGGCTGCGATGCCGCCGATGCGATAGATGCCGGCCACCATTCCCGGGCGTACCTGAAGGTTGATGATATGGCCGTCCTCCGGCGCGGTCAGAGTGGTATTGTCCAGATAGTAGCGTGCCAGCTGAAGTTGCGCTTCCATGTTGGCGACTGTTGTGTTGACACCGTCAATCTCGGATTTGTATTGCAGGCTTGCGCGCTCTAGTTGGGCTAATGCCGCATCGTTGGTGGCTGTGGCTGCATTAACTCTGGTTAGCCACTGCTCGATGTCCTCCTCGCGCACAGCCTGCTCCTGCGCCAGCTTGTCGAATATTCGCTTTTGATACTGCGCGTAGTCAAGCTCCACCTTGGCTTTCTTTGCGCCCTGGGCCGCCGCTTCAACATCCGCCTGCAACACCTTGACGTTTTGCTTGGCGGCGGCGAGCTGCGCGGAGATCTGGTCGACTTTGTACTGGTAGGGGCGGCGATCGAATTGGAACAGAGGCTGCCCCTTCTTGACTGAGGTGTCTTCCTCGACAAGTACTTCCTCAACAAGCGTTGGCTCGGGCAGGCGCGGGACGAGCTGGATCGTTCGTTGAACGACAGTCGCATTGGCGGAATTCGGCGTAACGAATCGGAGACCTATCAGGAACACAAGCATCAGATGGACAACAAAGAAGCCGAAAATAACTCCCCAGACGGGCGTAAGTCTGACGAGCTTGAATTGAAAAAAACCAGCCAAAACAGAAGTGACGCAAATGCAAGAACGAGAAGAGCAACCATCATGGCGCTGACTCTCCTTGCTGCGTTTCCGGCGCCGCGATGGCCGCCGGGGACTTGCCGGACAATTTTGCGATCGTCGCTTCGGTTTCGGTCCTCCTCTCCGTTGGCAAATAGCGGACATCAATCACGACGGTCGGCTTAAAGGCCCAGGCCAGCGCCTGAATCCACGGCACGACCGCCAGAAAGCCGACCCAGCCCATCAGATAGACCGCCTCGGCTTCGGGGTGGTTGCGGGCGATGGCGATTCTTCCGGGAAGACCAAGCATAAACACAACGAATCCGAGTCCGATGGCGCCAAGAAAAAAAAGCGACAGGAAGGTTGCATAGTCCCAAAAGTCGATGGAAAAACCTAACAAAGCTTCCATGGCATTTCCCTCCGTGATGGCACCGCGAGACTTCGTGGGTCAGCATCCATCTCACGCAGCTGATGTTTCGCCGACGGGGACCGCTGGAAGCGATGATGGGTCAAGCTTTTTTCATTGGCTATGCAGATTCGGTCACAGAAGCAATTCAGGTACGCTCGGTGCGTCGGACCATCAGCTCTTGACGAAGCGAGTAGGTGCCGAAATAGCGGCGCCGGAAAGGTGGAATTTAAAGTCGCGGCGGCAGCACGGCGTCGCAACATAACGTGTCTATCGAAATGCTCGGAGGATTCCTCAAGCGACGCTTCGAAACTGTGAGCGAGATGCACTCCAACGGCGTCGATCACGCCCCCTGGTTTGTCAGGCTAGATCCATCAAGCGGAGAGGGGGGAGTCGCCGTGAAACTGCTCGTGGATTTAGCTGCGATATGATTTGGCTGCTTCCCATCCGCTCCGCGGGATTCCTGCGTGCGCTACGAGCCGTAACCTTGGCGATCCTTGCCACGAAAGAGATAGTAGACGCCGATCGAGTACAGGAAGATCACCGGCAGAACAATGACGCCTCCATAGAAAATGAAACCGAGCGACGCATCTGGTGAGGCGGCGTCAGCCACGGTGATGGAATAGGGCACCATATACGGCCAGAACATCACCCCAAGCGTCAGGTATGACGCAAGAAAAAACAGCACCGTAAGCGGAAACGGCAATTCGTCACGCTGTGCTCGTGCGCTGGCAACGACGCCGACCAGTGCCGCTACCGCGAGAATCGGGAAAACTAATCCCCAATGACGATTTCGCAGATTGCTTTGGGCAATGGCGTCTGTGTCGACCGTAATGGAAACAAAGAACGCAAGGCCTAGCGCGATGAACACTCCTCCGACAAGCCAGGGTATACGCGCATATGCCCAGGTCCGTAGTGGCCCCTCGCTCTTGAAGACAAGCCATCCCGCGCCAAGCAGGGCATAACCAAGCACCAGTCCGATCCCGGTCAACACCGGAAATGGATGCAGCCAACCAAACGCGTCGCCGGCGTATTGGCCGTTCGCGACCGGTACGCCTCGCATCATCGCGCCAATGGCCGCGCCCTGAGCAAACGCGACCACGACCGAGCCTAGACAGAGGCCCCAATCCCAAAACCATCGCATAACACCGGCGCGATTGCGGAATTCAAACGCGATGCCGCGGAAGATCAGGCCGAACAACAGCAATAGCACCGGGAGGTAGAATGCGCTGAGGAACACGGCGTAGACGACCGGAAAGGCTGCAAACAAGCTTGCTCCAATGATCACAAGCCAAGTCTCATTACCGTCCCAGAACGGTGCGATCGAGTTCATCATCTGAACGCGTTTAGCTTCTTCGTTTGTCGTGCCGAACAAAACGCCAACACCCAGATCAAAGCCATCAAGAGTCACATAGACGAAGATTGAGAGCGCAATCGCTCCCGCCCAAAATAGTGCAAGACTGCTCGGCTCCATGCCCATCACCCCTTTGCTGGAGATTGGTTGCCCGTCGCACTCGCGGCGTCGTCGGCGAATGCCATGGGGCGCCTAGCCGTTGCCCCGGAAATCGCCGTTGCCTCGACCGTGGGCCCCTGCCGAAGCAATTTGAAGATGTAGGATGTTCCAAACCCGATGAAGAACGCATACACCAGCATATAGCTGGCAAGCGAGAACAGCACCGTGCCCGTGGTAAGCGAAGGCGTTACGGCGTCGGCTGTGCGCAGCAGGCCATAGACGACCCAGGGCTGGCGCCCAACTTCGGCAGTGTACCAGCCGGCGAGCACTGCGATGAAGCCGGTCGGGAACGAAAGGAAGGTGCACCACAGGAACCAGCGCGCTGTCTCAAGCCGATCACGGAAGCGAAGTAGGTTTCCCATCCACGAGACGGCAAGCATGATCAGGCCCATACCGACCATGATGCGGAACGCAAAGAATGGAATGATGACAGAGGGCCGATCCATTGGTGGAAACGATTCAAGGCCGACCTCGGGCGCCGTCCAGTTTCCGGATGCGATCATGCTGCCAAGACGCGGGATTTCAAGCGCGAATAGATTGCGCTCGCTGACCGGATCAGGAATCGCGATCAGAACCTCGCTGGCCGGCTGCTGGTTCTTCCATCGGGCTTCGATCGCAGCAAATTTCGCGGGCTGGTGCTTGAGCACGTATAGACCGGTCAGGTGTCCGAAGAAGAGCTGGATCGGAATCAATACGGCTACCAACCCGAGACTCCAGTGCAGCATCACGCGCCCCTCGTCGCGATGCACGCCGCGCAGCAGATACCATGCACCCGTGGCGGCAATGCTCATGGCGCTGGTCAGGAACGCGGCGAACAGCATATGCGGCCAACGCACCATCTGAATCGGTCCCAGCACGATTTCTCGCCAATCCGAGGGGATAATCTTGCCGTCGACGATGGTGTGGCCGATCGGAACCTGCATCCAGCTGTTGTTGGCTAGAATCCAGAACGACGAGAACATGGTGCCGAGCGACACCATGCAGCAGGCGAAGAAGTAGACGCGCGGCGATACCCGATCGCGCCCAAGCAGCATAACGCCGAAAAATGTCGCCTCTAGCATGAAGGCTGTGAACGCCTCATAGCCGAGTAGCGGTCCCTGGATCGGGCCGGTGCGCTCGGCCAGGACGCCCCAGTTCGTTCCGAACTGAAAGGCCATGACGATACCGGTGACCACGCCCATTCCGAACGATAACGCAAACACCTTGAGCCAGAAGTCGAACACACGCCGGTAGACAGGGTTTCCAGTCGCCAACCGCGCACCCTCGATTGTCGCCAACCAGGCACCAAGACCGATGGTGAACGAGGGAAATATGATGTGAAAAGTGATCACAAATCCAAATTGCAACCTCGACAGGAAAACCGGATCGAATGCCATGGTCACCTCTTCGAATGGGCTACAAGATTGCGGTTTCAAACACCTGCTTCTGAATTAGGGCGTGGACTTAACGACAATTCCGAGAGCTACAGCGATGACGGACCGGCGGTCCAGTGAGATCGATCCGGTGCGCATGACCAGGCTCCTCATTGGCTCGCGCGGCGGCCCGGCGCCGCGGTCGGCTGCTTCAGTCGCCCTCGAGACCGAGGATAGCAATCTGCGCTCTCCGGATTTCGACCGGAAAAGCGGGGGAAATGTAGCCGGTCGTAACCGCAACTTTCTGCGCGCCGTTGGCGGTATAAGTGATCACTCCGCCGGCGATCGCGCCGCCAATCTTCTGACCCCACAGCTTCTGGCCGGTGGCGGCGTCGAACGCATAAAAGTTGCCGCCCACGTCGCCAAACAACACGAGGCCTCCGGCGGTCGGCGTCACGGCGCCCAGGATCGGGTAATTGGACTTCAGCCTCCACTTCCACACCCCCGAGTCGGCGTCGACGGCGTGAAGCCATCCCGCCCAGACGCCGTCGGCGCGGGTGAACTTTCCGAACACGTTGAACGGATTGAGGGACTTCTCTCCCGTCCACGGTTGCCCGATCGAGGACGCTACGACTTCGTCCCTGGTCTGCAACTTAACCGTCGTGCACCAGTCGACGTCCCCGGTGAAGATGAGATTGGTCACTGGGTCGTAGGCCGGGCTGTTCCATTCCCCGCCGCCCCCGGCGCCGGGACAAAAATGGACGTCCTTCTCGGTCGAAAAGGGCTCTTCCACATTCTCGATTCTCGTCACCGGCGTCCGGTACAAGAGCTTGTTGTCGGCGCGATCGAATCCGTAGAGGAAACCGTCCTTCGGCGACACTGCCATCAATTTCTTGCCGCCCCTCGTCTGAATGAGAGCGGGCGGGTTGGAGACGTCCCAATCGTGCCAATCCCTGCGCACGATCTTGTAATGATTCTTGTAGGCGCCGGTCTTGGCGTCGAGGACGACGACCGAGTCGGTATAGAGATTTTCTCCCTCGCGCGCGCCGATGTCGTAGTCAGGCGCCGGATTGCCCACGGGCACATACAAGAGCCCCGTCACCGGGTCCAAGGTCGCGGAAGTCCAGGTTCCCCCGCCGCTGATCGGCGCGCCGGGGACGTTCTTCCATGTCGAGTTATCGAGCGGGGAAGCGCCTTGGGGCCCGCGGACGGCGTCGCCGTCGGACTTGGGCACGAGGAAGAATTCCCACACGATCTTGCCCGTCTTGGCGTCGAGCGCGTACATGCGCCCCTTCCCGCCCTTGAAGTCGCCGCCGGCATTGCCGACGAAGACGAGCCCCTCCCAGGCGATCGGCGCCGCCGGCACGGCTTCGCCCTTCTTCACATCCGCGATCGTTGTTTCCCACAGCCTCTTGCCGGTCTTGAAATCGTAGGCCAGCACCCGCCCGTCCTCGGTCCCGCGAAACAGCATGCCATCGAGGTACGCCGCGCCTCGATTGGTCGGTAGAATGTAGGCCGGATATTCCTCGTGCGTCCGCCAGTTCTCGGCGCAGGACGCAGGGTCGATCGAGAAAATATCGAATTCGGTGGTGCCGATGAGCGCCCCCTGCACCATGATCAGGCCGGTCTCGAAGCTCGTGAATCGTCCGGTGTTGTAAGTGCAAAGCACCTTCAGCTTCCCGGCGTTCTTGGTGTTGATCTGGTTGAGGTCGGAGAAGCGCTCGGAAGTCAGCGTTTTGTTGTAGCTTGGCCAGTCCGCGGCGGCCGGCGAGCGAGGAGCCGCAAGCGCGGGCGCCGCAGCGCTCTTGTAATTTGGGTTCGTTTCCATCGCTACGGCACCCGGAGGCGCAAAGAGCGACAGAATTTCGCCGCGCAACTCGCCGATGCCCACCTCGACTCGGGTCATCTCGTCCGCAAGCGAGGCCGTAATTCCGCTCACCACGCCTGCGCCTAGCGCAAAGAGCACGATGCTGAGGAGTTTGAGTCTGCGATTCATTTGCGCCTCCCTTGTTTGCTTATGAGCAGGTTTTCCATTGCCGAAGGGCAACCGCCGTTCGAAGGAATGCCAATTGAGGGCAGGGCTAAGCGCCGCCTATGCAGATTCGGCATCTTTCCGAAGAGATTGACCAGATTCGAGACCCTGGCCCTGACGGACCGTCGGGAGGCCTAGCTTTGTAAGCGGCGTTCGATTCCGTCGTTATCGTGCCTGACGGTGCAGACCAGGAAATAAGATAATTGCCCGTCAGACCCCTAAGCGTGGAAACCTGGACTGGGTAAGCGAGATACAAAGCGCCCCCTACGGCCGCGCCTGTTACGCCGAGCGCGCCAGCGATGATGAGGAGTTTGTACTTAATGCAAGCCTCCTATGATTTGCTTGTCTGACGCGCTAAACAAGTTGGAACGGCTGTGGCAAGATCGACACTCATGCATCCAGCGTTTCTCTTGATATTGAATTTTGATGCGCATTCCCTCTCGTATGTTCTGGGAATCGCAGAGTGGAAATCACACCAGAGCGGCTCGCCGCTAAAGCGACGAGTAGCGCAACGGCACGTTGCAACACAGCGCGATAGCCGCCACGCGGCCGCAGGTCCCCGCACAGGGTCGCAACTTTCTCAATTGTATTTAGCCGGTTCAGCCTTTGCTATGCAGAAACGGCCGAAATGCGGGTGGGCCGAGACTGCATGGACAGCGCGACGCCGTGCTTTTTGACGGTCGCAGCACCCGATGGAAAGGCGGCGCGGTTATTTTCCTGCCGGTCAGGGCCAGTCCGCAAGCGGAAAGCCGATCGGGCGGCAGTGAAACAAGACCCCGTCTAGTTTCCCCGGGAGTCCATTGATGCGTCCGTTCACCGCGGCCATGGAAAACGATATCACCAACCGCAACTGAAGTCCGCCCATATCAATGGCGCCGTGCTCGTTGGAAACACGACCCGCTGTGGCGGCAACGACAAGTAGGCAATGCTCGGCAAATCGAAGCACACGAAGACGGTGCAGGTTCAGCCATGTCAGACGGGCGTTGAAATCGCCGCCGCCGGTGACGATGAAATTGACACTCGCGCCCGCGCAGCTAACACCGTCAATACCGTCCTGGTAGTCGTCCGGACCGACAAAAGTGGCTGTGCCATTCTCCACCATTCGCTCCGCCGCCGGATATGCGACGCTATTGCGAACCGCGCTACACGAGAATAGAGAACCGGCCCAGGCGCCCGCTATGCGACTTCGGAAGATCGTCAGTCTTTAAGGCGAGTATCTGCCGGGGCTGCATAGGCACTGCCCGCCGCGACGCTTGGGCGCTTAAGATCGCGTTCGTCGCCCGCCTGACAGGTCCCGATGGACCTCGACAAATCGATAGTCAAATATCCAGTCCGGCCTTTGCAATCATACTGCGGGCCCCGTGTTGCGGAGATCGCGCGGAGCCACCGCTTTCCGGAGTTCGGGCGCTTTGCCGTTACTTGTCGTACCGTCTTCGGGAAAATGGTTGCGCTCCGCTCCTCTCGATAAAACGGTTTGATCGAAATATTTCAGGCCGAAACTGCATAGCGGTTGAGGCCGCCCTTGGTGCACTGTGACGGGGTTCGATGCGGGGCCCGGAGACCAGCATGAATTTCGTCGGTACGAGATCGTCGCCTGATCGCGAACAATCGTTCGAGCATTCGACAGATGCTGGAATGATTTACGTGCCTGGCGGCACCTTCCGCATGGGATCGGACAAGCATTATCCGGAAGAAGCACCGGCGCATCGCGTCAGCGTTGACGGCTTCTGGATGGACCGCCATCCGGTTACGAACCGACAATTCCGGGAGTTCGTGCAGGCGACCGGCCACGTCACCATTGCCGAGATCACGCCTGACCCGAAGGATTATCCGGGAATGCTTCCGCACATGGTCTATGCGGGCTCGCTGATGTTCTGGCCGCCTAACCATCCGGTTAGCCTCCGCGACTTCAGCCAGTGGTGGACGTTCGCCAAGGGCGCGCAATGGCGGCATCCCTACGGATCCGGAAGCAACATTCGTGGTCTGGACGATCATCCCGTCGTGCATGTGGCTTTCCGCGATGCGCTCGCCTACGCGAAATGGGCCGGCAAGGATCTGCCAACCGAGGCGGAATGGGAGTTTGCGGCGCGCGGCGGGCTCGAGGGCGCCGAATTCGCGTGGGGCGATCAGTTCACACCGCACGGCCGTCACATGGCCAATACCTGGCAGGGTGAATTTCCTCGCCAGAACACCAGGGCCGACGGTTTCGAACGCACGTCGCCAGTCACCGCCTTTCCGCCGAACGGTTACGGGCTGTACGACATGATCGGCAACGTCTGGGAATGGACTGCCGACTGGTATTCGCCGCGACACGAAGCCGATGCGCCAAAAGCCTGCTGCATCCCGGAGAACCCGCGCGGCGGGCGCGAGGCGGACAGCTACGATCCCCGAACCACCAATGTGAAAATTCCTCGGAAGGTCATCAAAGGCGGTTCGCATTTGTGCGCGCCGAACTACTGCCGACGCTACCGGCCGGCAGCGCGCCATGCGGAGCCGGTCGACACCTCTACCAGTCATCTTGGCTTTCGATGCATCAGGCGAGAAGCCTCTGATGCATCATAAAAAGGGAGAATGACACCATGCCTTGTTGCGTACTCAAAGATACAACGCCTTCGATCCCGGCCGTGCCGCCCAAGACGGCGGGTTGGCGCCAGCGGTCCTGCGCCACGTTGCTCGGCGCGACGATGCTGATGTCGCTGACCGGATTGGCCAGCACGCCAGTGGCGGCGCAACAGCCGTCACCGAAACCCAATATCCTTTTCATCATGGGCGACGATATCGGCTGGATGCAGCCGAGCATCTACCACCGCGGCCTGATGGTGGGCGAAACGCCAAACATCGATCGCATCGGAAACGAGGGCGCGATCTTCATGGACTATGTCGCCATGCAGAGCTGCACCTCCGGGCGCAATGCATTCTTCACCGGCATGTATCCGCTGCGCACCGGCATGATCCCGCCGCAACTGCCCGGCAGCCCGTCCTACCTGCGTCCCGGCACTCCGGCGCTCGCGCAGTTCCTGCTCGATCTCGGCTACAACACCGGCGAGTTCGGCAAGAACCATCTCGGCGACCATACCGCGGCCCTGCCGACGGCGCACGGCTTCCAGGAATACTGGGGCTACCTCTATCACCTCGACGCGATGCAGCAGGTGAGCTTCCCCGACATCAACAAGACCCCGCTGGTGCAGGGTGTCGCTCCGCCGTGTCGCAACACGCCCATCCCGGGTGTCCCCGAAGTTCCCGGCGCCGTGGATCCCAAGACAACGTTATGCCTGACACCTCCGCGTCCGGTGCTCTGGTGCAAGTCCTCCGACGGCACGGAGAAGAACCAGATGTGCAAGGACGAGGGCCCACTGACGCTGGATCGGTCGAAAACGGTAGACGAGGAAATATCGGCCAAGGTCGTCGACTTCATCGACCGCAACGACCCGAAGAAGACCAACAAGCCCTTCTTCGTCTGGTACAACCCGGCGCGGATGCACGTCACCACCGTGTTGTCGGACAAGTACATGGCCATGGTCGGAGAGCCGGGTGGCAAAGACTGGGGCGTCAACGAAGCTGGCATGAAGCAGATGGATGACAATATCGGCTATGTGCTCAAGAAGCTGGAGGACATCGGCCAACTCGACAATACCATCGTCGTCTTCACCACCGACAACGGCGCCGAGGCGATCAGCTTCCCCGACGGCGGCGTCACGCCGTTCAAGGGCCAAAAGGGCGAGGCCTGGGAAGGCGGCTACCGCGCGCCAATGGTCGTGCGCTGGCCGGGCCACATCAAGCCGGGAACGGTCAAGAACCAGTTGTTTGCCGCGCTCGACTGGGTGCCCACGCTCGTCGATATCGCCGGAGGGCCCAAGGGCGACGGGCTGAAGACGCAGATCGAGGCCGGACAATACCCCGGCATCGTCAAGACCACGCTCGACGGCTTCGACCAGCGCGCCTATCTCGAAGGCTCGTCGGAAAAGTCGGCGCGCGACTTCTTCTTCTATTTCTCCGGCGCGACGCCGTCGGCGGTGCGCTACAAGAACTGGAAGATGTACTACACCATGTCGCAGCCCGGGCCGGCCGGCTGGATCCTGCCGCTGATCCCGTTCCACTTCACCTTGGTCAATAACCTCAAGCGCGATCCGTTCGAGCAGGCCGTCGGCATCGACCAGAAGACGGCCATGAGCCTGGGCGGTGCGCTCGGTGGCCCACTGACTGCCTTCCAGTACGACTGGAACATGCTGCCGATCGGCCAGCAGCTGTGGCTGGAGCACCTGCTGTCGTACGAGAAGTTCCCGCCGCTGCAGGCTCCCGAGTCCTACAACCTGAGTGGGATCCTGGATCAGGTCAAGAAGGCGAACGCCAGTCACGCGAGCGACTAGCCGCGTGAGGACGGACGCAACGCGAGGACGCGGACGCCCTGCATAGGGCGCCCGCCGATAGCGGCAAGATCAAAACGAACAGGGGCAGGACTCCAAAATTCGATAGGGCGAGGACCAAAAGAGAGTCCTGTAATTGCTCTCAAGACTCCACCGCGTGTCGCTCTCCTCATGCGTGCGGGACTGCGATTCGCCTGTCGTAAACAAGGGATGGCTACGCGAGGGAGGCCTACCATGACGAGTAGACTAGCTTTCATCCGCCGCAGAACGAGAGAAGATGCGGCCGGTCGAAGGACCGGCTGCTTGTTCCAGAAATTCCGCAGGGAGCGCAAGATGAGGTTCGCAAAGAACATCTGGCCGGGCCTTCTCGCCTTGGCTGCGGTTGCGACGACCGCAGGGACGCCAGCTCTCGCGCAACAGCCGCAAAAGCCAAACATTCTCGTCATCATGGGCGATGACATCGGCTACTGGAACATCAGCGCCTATAACCGCGGCATGATGGGTTACCGCACGCCTAACATCGATCGCATCGCCAACGAGGGCGCAATTTTCACCGACTATTATGGACAACAATCCTGTACCGCCGGCCGTGCGGCCTTTATCACGGGGCAGAGTCCTCTGCGGACCGGGCTCCTGAAGGTCGGCCTGCCTGCCGCGAAGGAAGGGCTGTCAGGTAAGGACCCCACCATCGCCCAGCTTCTGAAGCCGCAGGGATACGCGACCGGACAATTCGGCAAGAACCATCTCGGGGATCGCAATGAATTCCTGCCCACCGTTCACGGCTTCGACGAGTTTTTCGGGAATCTGTATCATCTGAATGCCGAAGATGAGCCGGAAAATCCCGACTATCCGAAGAATCCATCGTTCAAGGCGCAGTTCGGCCCGCGTGGCGTGATGAAATGCGTCGCAGTCGCGACCGACACGCCCGGCGATGATCCCCGCTTCGGGACCTGGGGAAAGCAAAAGTGCGAGGATACCGGACCGCTCACTAAAAAGCGCATGGAAACAATCGACGAGGAATTCCTTACAGCTTCGACGGATTTCATCGATCGGGCAAACCGCGACAAGAAGCCCTTCTTTGTGTGGTTCAATCCAAGCCGGATGCATATCTGGACCCGACTCAAGATTGAATCCCAGGGCAGAACGGGTCTCGGCATCTATCCGGACGGCATGGTCGAACATGACGGCCAGGTCGGGCAATTGCTGAAAAAGCTCGACGATCTCGGTATCGCCAACAATACCATTGTGATCTACACCACCGACAATGGTGCCGAGACGTTCTCATGGCCCGATGGCGGCACAACACCGTTCAAGGGCGAGAAGAATACCAACTGGGAAGGAGGATATCGCGTCCCGGCGATGGTACGCTGGCCTGGACTGGTGCAGCCGCGGACCGAGATCAACGAAATCTTCTCTGCGGAGGATTGGGCACCAACCCTGGTCGCGGCAGCGGGTGAACCCGACGTCAAGAACAGGTTGCTGCAGGGCTACGATGCGGCGGGCCAGAACTTCAAGGTGCATCTGGACGGCTACGACCAGAGGGACCTTCTCAGCCAAAAAGGCCCGGACAAGCGCCGCGAATTCTTCTACTGGACCGACGACGGCAATCTCGCCGGCCTTCGATATGAGCAGTGGAAGGCCGTGTTCCTGGAGCAAAAGGCTGAAGGTTTCAGCGTGTGGCAGCAGCCGATGATTCAGCTTCGCTTGCCCATGCTGTTCAATCTGCGCTCCGATCCGTTCGAGCGGGCTCAACACGAGTTCGGGTGATTATGTGCGGTGGTTCGTGGAGCACGCCTTCGTGATCTTGCCAGCGCAGGGGATTGTGGCGCAGCACCTCGCAAGCTTCGCTGAATTTCCCCCACGTCAAAGGCCTGGCTCCTTCTCAGTGGAACAGGCCATGGAGAAATTGCGGAATCCACCGGCGAACAACTGATCGGAGGCTTGCAAGCGCAGTCGGCACTTTCCGTTAGTGGTTGCAGGACCGGAGAGCGCTTAAGACAAAACTTGGTTTCGTGCCGGGCGGAGCCAATCGGAGATGGGAAAGTCATCGTGAAACCGCTCGTGAAACTTGTCGCCCTGGCCGTTATCACCATTGCGCCGAACGCTGGCGCCCACGCGCAAACGGCTGCTCCAGCGACCGCGATTCCTCCTGGCACCACGCAGGGGCCCTGGACGAGTGTGAAGCCCGGAAATTCGGGAAGCTATTGCAGTGCGGGCGAGTATGCCGTTGGTATCGAGGTCGAGGTTGCGCCGTCTGGGACCGGTCCCTGCGCTGAATGCATTTCCAGACTTCGGGTCATCTGCCGGCGTTACGGGATCTGATCAGCTCTGACGAACGCGTCCCTTCATCCGGATACCCGCTCGGGCAAGAATATTTTCGTGATCATGTTCTGAGACAAGCAGGGTAGGCAATCGCTTAGGATGACATCTCGACCCGCCTAATAATAGTTCTGGAAATACTCGGCGGCATAAGGGGGGTTGCCCAGCATATCGACGGGGTCGCCCTCCAACAGGGCGCTAACCTGCGTCTTGTAATCCGCAGAGACGTCTTCGGGCTGCGGTACTGGCTGGGTGAGAATGGCACGATAGCTTTGATAAGCATCCCTGGTGCCGATGAACGTGCATACACAATGCTGCGGCTCGGCATAGAGATACCGGACGTCACCACCGCCGAGGTTGTGAATCACGAAGCGATGCGGCGGCAGCGCGTGCAGCGCCTTTTTCCCAGCGGCATCGTTGGCGAAATGCACTTTGAATCCCGCGGAGGACAGATAAAAACTGTTCTTGTCGAGGAATGGTTTGCTCGGCGGTTCCACAGCCAGCAGCGCAAGGCATGGCATCAGCATGATAGCGGACAAGATGGCCAGGGAGCTACGGCTTGGCGAAGCCAGACGGTTTGTTGCTCGCATGATTTTGACCCTCGGATCTCGACGCAGTCGAACTTAGAAAAAGAAACGGGAGTAGCCTATGCAAAATCGGCATCAGAATGTGGGTGGCGCCAGTTAAGGCGTGGAATTTCGTATTCATTCCAGTGCTCAGAGCTCGGAGACTGATGATGATCGGCGGGAAGGCCCTCCTTCTCGCATCTGATTTGTGCCGAAAGTGCATAGCGCGGATCGGCGGTTCTGTCACAATTCGACGGGGCCTTCGCTTCGCAAGAAAGGTCGCTCAAGGGTGACAGGATGCCGAAAGCACTAGCTCCTGCGACGGCGATTCTCGCTGCAGCAGCTCACACGTTCAGACGCAAACAGACCTCACTGCATACGCGGATGCTAACGGGTACGTTCAAGTGCAAACACTACCCAGCTAGTAATTCGAGAAAGCGGGAAGTTTAGTCATGTTCAAATATCTGATCGGGCTGGTGCTTGTCGCGCTCGCGGCAGTGCCAGCAGTTGCCCAGCAGCCGCCAGGAGCCAACGCGGGCACTCTGACTTGCAGGATGGCGCCCTCTATCGGATTGATCTTTGGATCCCGGCAACGGATGGCGTGCCGTTTTGCTCCCAATGGTCCCAATCCGCCTGAGGCCTATGTTGGTGTTATGGGTACAATTGGTCTGGATGTGGGAATCACGGCGGGCGGGGTCATGGCATGGGGCGTATTTGCTCCCACCACCGGTCCAAGACGCGGAGCGCTTGCGGGCACTTATGTGGGTGCCAGTGGTGCAATTGGAGTTGGCGTCGGCGTCGGTGCCAACCTCCTGTTCGGCGGAACAGGACGCTCGATCGCTCTGCAGCCGCTTTCCGTCGAGGGGTCGGTTGGGATCAACCTGTCTCTTGGCGTTTCAAGTCTTACGCTTTCCTTGGCCGAATGAGGATACTGCAAAAAGTCTCCCTCAGCCTCCATCGCGACCCCGCGGCGACTTCGACAAGCTGCTCGGTCAGGAGCCAGCAATCAGAGGACGTTCGATGACAATCACCGTGAAATTGCCGGCCAGGCTTGGATTGTTGCCCTTGGTGGCCGTTTTGTCCGTCAGTTCCGTTTCCGCTCAGACAGATATCGGAAAGACGGTTCTGGAGAAGCTGACGGCCAAGGTTGCCAGGCTCGAGAGCGCTTGTGCCAAGGACATCAAGAAGTACTGCAGAACGGTGACGCCTGGTGAAGGCCGCATGATCTACTGCATGCAAGCTCACGAGGACAAGATCAGCATCAAATGCGCGTTCGAACTGGGGGAAACCTCAACAAATGTGCAAACCGCGGCTGATGCCCTGAAAGATGCAGTGATCGCTTGCAAAGCCGAAATAACTGGCGTGTGCGGAAAGATACTGCCGGGCCAGGGTCGTATTGCCGCGTGTCTGCTCTCGAACAAATCGACGGCGTCAGCCGGTTGCGTGGATGCCATTCAGAAAATCGAATCTATGGCCGCTCAATGACGGCGCGACGTTTCTATCTTGTGATGTCGCTCACCAAATGTCGCCTATCGGCAGACTTTGTTACAAAAGTCTTTTTTGGGCTGACGAACGATAATTTTCAGCGACGCTGACGCGCGCGTTGCAAGTGGCTACGTGAGGAGACCACGTCGTTCTCGGAAAAAGCGACGCGGACCTATGCAGGGGCGGTGATGGCGCTTCGCAGAGGGCTACCCGCCACGCGTATAGGTTGGACCAAAGGGCAATATCATCCCAACGCCAGTGCGAGCACGGTTGTGCCATGGATTGTGGTTGCAACTGTGAGGGTAAATATGCCCAGTCGGCAGTACTCTCCATCTTTGACCTTGGGGCTTCGCGCGTCCGCAGGTAGCAGTCGTGACTTGGTTGCGCACGCTGAGAGATTGGCCCTGGCTGACCTTCAAACCTCGCTTGACATTGCAGCGCTGTGTCGAGCGCTGGCCGTCAGCGAGCGAACCCTGCGTAAAGCTTTTCACAGGATCCACGGTCTGCCGCCGCACCGTTGCCTTCGAATGTTTAAGTTGTCCCGCGCAAGGGGAGAGCTGATGATGGCCCGTGGTCGGTCCGTCACCGTCACCGAAATCGCGACCGCTCTGGGCTTTGTTGAACTCGGGCGCTTTTCGGTTGAATACCGGAAAGCGTTCGGGGAAAGCCCTTCGGAAACGCTGCGTCAGGGATTCCGCGAACACGGTCGCGACGACAGAGCCTTGAATGATCGCGTGGTGAGGCATGCGTCGCTCGCTGGCGAGCGGGTCGCGTCCGAGAATCGCTTACATTCTAGCGTCGGCCACCCATCAGGCGCAGCATCATCATGAACAGGTTGATGAAGTTGAGGTAGAGCGACAGCGCGCCCATCACGGCCTTGCGGCCGGCCAAAGTGGCGTCATCGCCGCGGTCGAACATCCCCTTGATCCGCTGGGTATCGTAGGCCGTCAGGCCCGCAAAGACGCCGACGCCGATAATGGAAATAATCCAATCTAGCCCGCTAGATCTCAGAAACAGATTGACCAGGCTTGCGATAATGATGCCGATCAGGCCCATGAACAGGAAAGTTCCGAATCCCGACAGGTTTCGCTGGGTAGTGTAACCCCAAATGCTGAGCGCGCCGAAGGCCGCCGCCGAGATAAAGAACACCCGCGTGATTGAGGACTCGGTGTAGATGTGGAAAATGGTCGACAGTGAAATCCCGACAAGGGCCGCATAGAGAAAAAACAATCCTCGCGCAGCTTCCACCGACAGCGTGTTGATTCGGGCACTGATGAAGAACACTAGTCCCAGCGGTGCCAGCATGAACACCCACATCAGCGGACTTTGAAGCAATTCAGGACCGGTGAACTGGTAGGTCAAAAACGCGGCAACGCCAGTCAAGCCAACGCCGGCGGCCATGTAGTTATATACGCGCAGCATGAAAGCGCGCAGGCCGAGGTCTATCGCTGTGGTGCTGTTTGCGGAGAAGCCGGGCGCAGCTGCATTTCGATCGTAGTTCGACATGGGTCGTATCCTTTTTGATAAGCACCTGCGGGAAATAGCGAGCCGCCGCCTAACTCCGATGAACGAGCAGATGATCGACGTTTCGCAATGGAAGCCAACACTGGCGGAATATCAGCAGCTTCACCAAAGGGACTGGCACTCGATCGACTTGGAAAATTAAAGCGGAATCCGATGCGGTGCTATGCAATTTCGGCAGGAAGCGGATAATTGCGCTCTAATAACCGGAGGTCCGGTCAACCTCTCATGCACCTGATCGTCTGATTGCCGACGGCATCAAACGGAGCAGGGGGCGCTCCCATTCGATTCGGCTTTACGCGGGCCACGAGCGCATCGGATGCTTTGGTGTCCCGGATCGTCTCACACGGACATCTCGCTCTCTCCAAGAAACCATCAAGGGTTTGCCGGAACTCGGCGTGCAGCACCCGACAATCTTTCGGAAATGGGTATGCAACCCGAGCGGCCTCCGCAGCAATGAACCAGCCTCACGGGGTGGTGATCAGTGCGGTGCTAGATTGTCGGGAAGATCGGCACCGAAAGCATATCCACGAAATTCGACCGTCGTGACCAGCGAGTGTCCTGAACGCGAGTGGGCAGGGGCCGTCAGGGTGTCCTCACATCCCCGTCGCAATGATCAACACGACGGCTGCAATGCTCACGACGACGACAGCGATCCCAACCCAATAGAGGTGATCGAATTTTTGCTTCTTCTTCATGGCGCAAGGTATGCGCCCCGCTGCCGCCGGAACTCATTGCGCGAAATCAAATCAGTTGCAACGGCGACCGTCTTCTGAGCGGACACTTTGCCGCATGGGAAACTATGAACGGGTTTGGCCGCACCCTTTGGCTGATCGATTGACCCCACGGGAAAAAGAGGGGCGCTGACCCTCGCTTCGCTGGCCGCAATTGCATATTCGTCACATTCCACCGCCGACATCGATCTTCCGAACCCGCAGCCGACAGCGGCCAATTACCAGATGCTGCCTCCGTCAGAATATCCGGCGCGTCATGGGCAAGCTGCCCAATGCCCTTTTGCAAGTTTAGTAGTCTGAGCATCAGCGCAGGAGGCGGGCGATTAGGCCAATACGACTAACCTTTCTTGATTGGCTGGAAATCTGTCACGGATCCCTCGAAACTGGACGTTCTTTTGATTCAGCGGGTCCCAGGTTTCGAGCCCTGCGGCGCCCCATATCCAGCAGGCATCGCGACGCAAAGACGTCAGTTGGATTGGCAAAGGCAAACGTATGGTATGCAACCCGAGCGACCTCCGCAGCAACAGCCTCAAAGGCGTTCCGACAGCGCAAAATTGTCTTTTGAAATCTATGGGGGTGTTTGGCTGCGATTTGTCGGAAAAACCGTTGAAGTCCCTTGCAAAAGCGTCTGACTTCCAAGCTGAATACGAGGGTTCGATTCCCTTCACCCGCTCCAATATTTTCAGGCACTTCTCGCGGCCCGCTGATTTCATTCCGACAAAAATGGCCCCCAGTTTGGATCTCGCCGCAGCTATCCGTCGGTGAGGTGGCCGAGAGATTGCTCCAAATCGGCTCGGGCCATGACGTCAACGCTTGGGTTGGGGGAAGTATTACGGAACCCGTAACCGAAACTGCAATCCCCGAAACCAAGCGCGACTCGCCCGTCGGCGCTCGCTCAGACCGAAACTGTTCCGAAGATCAGAGCGAAACTATCCCGCTGAATGCAGCTAGCCTGCCCATGGGTGGCCGGTTCGGTAACGGCGCGACAACCGAGGGAAGCCCCATGAAGAAAACCGCCGCATACGCAATCGGCCGCTTTCAATTTGATCCGACGCAGCTATCCGCAGAACCGGGTCGACGATCTGTTCATCGAGATTTCGTTCGATGCTTATGGGCGTGCCTGCAAATATTTTACTTTGGCCGAATTGATCCAATGCGCGACCGAAGCACACGCCGCCAAACGGAGGGGCGAGGAAGTTCCGGAACTGCTCGAATTTTTCATCAGCAAGCTCTACGTAGAAATCGAACCGACGGCAGCGCTTCACTGAATGGTACTGCCGCCGCGCCCCGCTTACTTCGAGGCTTGATCTAAGCAGGTTCAGGTCTGTTCCAATGAACCAGCTTCACGGGGTGGTGATCAGTGCGGTGCTGGATTGTCGGGAAGATCGGTACCGAGGCGGGGTTTCAATCATCGGGCCACGTCGCCCGCGCTGGTCCACGGCTCCGCCTCAGCGGCCCCTTGGCCGCGACGGCGGGGCGGTGCTGCCGGTCTTACTTGCTGCTCGCAGGAGAAATCCAAAGGAGGAACAAATGAAACTCGCAGTAATTGCGCTTTCCACCGTGGCGGTGATTGCTTTCGCGCCTGCCGTGTTTGCACATGGTGCATCGAGTAAGACACCCGGCCACGAGATGAAAAAGCACGGAAATAAAGCTGGCCATCATGCTTCCAGCTACGCTCCGGGTTACCGGATGCAGACCTATCGATCGAAAACGGGCTATCCGGGCGCTTTCGCTTACGCGCCCACCAGAGATATCACCGATATAAGCACACAAGCTGGCGGTGGCGGCGGCGGTGGTGGCTACTAAGTCCACGTAAATTCGATTGGAGTGTTGAAGAAGAGCCGCCTCATGTGGAGGAAGAATAAATGAAACTTGCAGTAATCGCGCTTTGCACCGTGGCAGTGATTGCCTTCGCGCCTTCCGTGTTTGCACATGGTGCATCGAGCAAGACACCCGGCCACGAGATGCAAAAGCACGGAAATAAAGCTGGCCATCATGCTTCCAGCTACGCTCCGGGTTACCGGATGCAGACCTATCGATCGAAAATGGGCTATCCGGGCGCCTTCGGTTACGCGCCCGCCAGAGATATCACCGATATAAGCCCACAAGCTGGCGGTGGCGGCGGGGGTGGTGGTGGCGGCGGCGGTATGTAACGTCCACGGCAAGCCTTGGTGACGATAAGCGGACCAGGCGATAACCTAGATGATTGCATGCGGCAGGCGAACGCTACGGGCCAGGCGGCCTCGTGGGTGCGTTTGGCTTTGCCGGGATACGTAGCCACCCGACCGGGCCAAGCGACGTACCATGGCCCCCCGCGCCATCGCGGGCCTACGCAAATCGGATCACGCACGACGTTCGACATCCGCCGCCGAATTTCCCATTGCCGTTACACCGTTACATTCTCCAAAACCGGCGATTCTGTAACGGTGCGACCAACGGGGAAGGCGACCCCCATTTGCGTTCTCCCAACGATCCCGTCAATCTCGCGCTCGGCTTAAGAGCATAGCATCCAGCGCGTGCTCCTTATCCCCGCTCTTCGCGATGATGACGCCCACCCCGCATTTTCCGTCGCCGATCTGATATACAGTTCCCCATGGTCGACAAAGCCTCAATATGGAGCTTCGGCTCGGGCGTTCCGCGAGCATTGGTTTGCCGCCATGAGCGGAGGATTTAGCGTACCGTTCACCGCTGCGGCGGTGTGGATGCATGAGCAAGCGCAAACCCCGCTCCAAGGTGGCGGAATGGGCCCCTTCACAGAAATGGAATATTGGCTGCTCGCCTCACATCATCGTCGCAATGATCAACACGACGGCGGCAATACTGGCGACGACGACGGCGATCCCAACCCAGTCGAGGTGATCGAATTGTCGCTTTTTCTTCATGGCGCAAGGTATGCGCCCCGCTGCCGCCGGAATTCATTGCGCGAGATCAAATCAGTTGCAGCGGCTACCGTCTTCTGAGCGGACACCTTGCCGCATGGGAAAGCTACGAACGGGTTTGGCCGCACCCTTTTGCTGATCTATTGATCTCATAGGAAAATAATCCGCGCTAGCGATTCCGGTCGCTCGGGCTGACCCTCAGCATAGCCCCGGCCCAGCGCTGCTCTTTTTCCGTTTCCGAGATTGCTTTGCGCATCGTGTGCGCCATCGTCGACACAGTCGCATCAATCTCGTAATGCAGTCCAGAAATGGCACACTTCTTCGTGCAGAATATCATTGCGCCCTGCGAATTGTTTAGCGAAAATTAATCATGCTAGCTGGCGGGGCTGCATTGTTGGAGGCGTCACACATGTACCGATCATCGCTCACGCTGGCTTTTGTTGTCCTGTACTCCGCGGCCGCCGCAGCCAGCGACCTGTCATCCGTCTACGTGGCGCCGGGCGGAATCTACGCGCCTTCCGCGAACGTCTATGTGCGTCCGGGACCGACCTATCGGCAACCGCCTTACGCGGAACCCGGTTACGGATATCGGCAGCCCTCTTCTTATGGGGCGCCGGGCCCTGCATATCGTGCACCGGCATCGATCTATGGCGAGTACGGACCGGCCTACGCAGCGCAGCCGGTCTATGTCGAACGCGCGCCCGCCTATCCGGAACGTTACTACGCGCAGGAACGCGACTATGCGCCGGAATATGCGCCGAGGCCGCCTCTGCCCGTGCCCTACCGTACGCGGGGGGCGCGATGCGTCGTCGACGACGGCTATGGCAGGTGGGCCTCCTGCGATTAAACCGCGTTGCGGTGATAGTGCACCCAACGAACGCTATCCGAGCGGTGTTCGGTCGGATTGGATTAGTGCACTGTCACCGTAATATCCAGTCAGTCGGTGAAGAACCTGCCGCAGCACGCGCGGCAAATGGGTGGCAGCATGCCCGCAACGCAGGGCTCGGCGCCGGAAAATAGTGTATCGGCAGATTTCGCGCCGGTCCGGCGAATTTGTTGCCGCGCCCAAACGATAAGTTCCGGAGGAAACCTGCAATGTCGGCTCTGCCACTCCAAGGCATCAAGATTTTCTGATCTCACGCGCGTGCTGGCGGGGCCGCTGTCGGCGCAGATGCTGGCCGATCTCGGCGCCGAGGTGATCAAGATCGAACGGCCGGGCGGCGGCGACGATGCCCGCGCCTTCGGCCCGCCCTATCTGGTCGATCCCGAGGGCAAACAGAACAACAACAACTCGTTCTATCTGTGCGCCAACCGCAGCAAGAAATCGGTCACCGTCAATATCGCGACGCCGGAAGGCCAGGAGATCATCCGCGAACTGGCGAAATCCTGCGACGTCATGATGGAGAACTACAAGGTCGGCGATCTCAAGCGCTACAAGCTCGATTACGAGTCAATTCGCGCTGTCAATCCGGGCATCATCTATTGTTCGGTGACGGGTTTCGGCCAGACCGGGCCTTACGCCCCCCGCGCCGGCTACGATGCAATCTTTCAGGCGATGGGCGGCCTGATGAGCGTCACCGGCCATATCGATGGCGAGCCCGGCGAGGGACCGATGAAGGTCGGCCCCAGCATCGTCGATTATATGACTGGCATGAACACCTCGATCGGCATTCTCGCGGCCCTTTATCACCGTAAGGCCAATGGCGGCGAGGGGCAGCATATCGACGTCTGCCTGCTCGATACCGTTATCGCCTCGCTGTCGCATTATGCGCAGATCTACCTGGTCAATGGCCAGACCCCGCCGCGGCGCGGCACCTGGGGCAATGGCGGCATGCCGGCGGGCGCGTTTCGCTGCACCGATGGCGAGCTGATGCTGGTGGTCGGCAACGACGCCCAGTTCGCGCGGACCTGCGCCGTGCTCGGCAGCCCGGGACTCGCGACCGATCCGAAATTCATCAGGAACAACGACCGTGTCGTGCACGGCAAGGAGATCATGGCGATCTTCGCCGGCCTGTTCCTGAAGAAACCCGTGGCCTATTGGCTGGAGGAGCTGGAGAAGGCCGGCGTGCCCTGCGGACCGATCAACGATTTCGCGCAGGTATTTGCCGACCCGCATGTGCGCGAGCGCGGCATGCAGATCAAGGTCAACCATCCCTTCGAGCCCGCGCTGTCGCTGATCCGCAATCCCATCACCTTTTCAGGCACGCCGGTGAAGGATTATCGCGCGCCGCCGCTGTTAGGCGCCGACACCAGGGAAGTGCTGGCGACCATCGGCTACGATGACGCCAGGCTCGAGACGCTGAAGCAGCAGAAGATCGTCTAGGCGAGAGGCTTTCCGCACGTCAACGACACTTCCATCGTACTCGAAGCATGATGTCGCGGGCGGATGCTAGTGTCCGATCGTCACGTCACTCCGGGCCGAAGGTGTTGCCATGAAACGAGAAGCCATCCGCGTCGAACCGATTTCCTCCTGGCTCGCGAAATGGAAGGCGCCGATTTCGCCGGTCACGCGTGGCGGTGGCATGGTGTTTGTTTCCGGTCTGCCGCCATTCGATCCGGAAACCGGCGAGATTTTGCCGGTGCCGATCGAGCGCCAGACCGAACTGATCCTCGAGCAGATGAAACTGTGCCTGGAGACCGCGGGCACCAGCCTGCAGAATGTCATGAAGTGCAACATCTATTGCACCTCGGCCAAGCATTTCGCGACCGTGAACGCGATCTACGCGCGTTACTTTCCGGCTGAACCGCCGGCGCGCATCTTCGTCTGCGCCCCGGAATGGACCGGGCCGTTCGACATCGAAATCGACTGCGTTGCGATGGCGTAGACTGATCGATAAAGCCGGTATGTCCGGCGTCCGACATTGGCTTGATTTGGATCAATGTAGCGGGCGGTCTCCGGCGCATGCTTAAGATATGGGCAATCGAGCAGCAAATCCACAGCAGGTTTGCGAGGCCGACGACCAGGGCGCCGGTCGCTTGCCGCGCATTCCCGGCATCGTTTCAGGTGATCCGGCGCGCCGCACGATCGAGACCTGCGAGCGCGAACTGACCCAATACCGGGCGCTGGAAATACGGCTGCGCGATGCGCTGGCGGAAAGCGAGGCGCGGCTTCGTCAGAAGGAGGAGATGATCCATCGGCAGGAGCTGTTGAAAAAGGAGTCCGATCATCGGCTGCTGAACGACCTGCAGATGACCATCAGCCTGCTGTCGCTGCAGAGCCGGGAAGCGACCAGCGCCGAAGCCGCCTCGCAATTGACCGCCGCGGCCGATCGTGTCGCCATGATTGCCCGAATTCACCATCGTCTTAATTTCTACGAAGGCGTGCAAACCATCGAATTCAAGAAATTCCTGGTCGATTTCGGCCGCGATTTTTCCGCGATGGTGTCTTCGCACGAGCGCCCGGAACAGGTTGTCGTCGAGGGCAGCGAGATCAACCTGCCGGTCTCAACCGCCATACCGCTCGGCTTCATCGCCAGCGAGTTGATCACCAATGCAGCCAAGTACGGCAAGAGCCGGATCGGCATCCGGCTGGATTCTGTTCCGGAGCATGGTTACGCGCTTTCGGTTTCCAATGATGGCCCGGCCTTGCCGGAAGGGTTCGATCCCGGCGCCAGCAAGGGACTGGGGATGAAGATCATTCAGTCCTTTGCAAGGCAGATCGGCGGTGAAGTCCGGGCCACCCGCGGCGATGACGGCCAGGGCGCGCGATTTACCGTGCTGTTTTCCGTGCCGGAAACCGCGACCGACTAGCCGCGCATGCGCCGTCGATGTCACCGCCACAATTGGACAAGAGTTTGGAGCGATCATCTAACGGTACGCCGCAAGCGCAGCGGGATGCGGTGTGATGATCAAGACAACGACCAGGGAGATCTGAGGCGATGATCGCGTTTGCCGCCAATCCGGCCCGAAGCTTGATCGCCGCGCTGCTTGTGTGTTTTTCCGCAACCGCGGATGCCGCCGGCCCGGGCGAGCTGATCAGCAGAGGCAAGACCATCCTTCAGGAGAAGTGCGGCCGCTGTCATGCCATCGAAGCCATCGGCAAGAGCCCGCTCAGGCAGGCGCCGCCGATGCGCGATATCTATGCCCGGTTTGACCCGCGAGAACTGCAGGCGGAACTCAGCGAGGGCATGGTTTCCAGACACAAGGCGATGCCGCAGATCGATTTTTCCGACGAGGACGTCGATGCGATCCTGGCCTATCTCTATGCGCTCGCGGTCAAGAGATGACATGCCGGAAGCGGGGACCGCGACATGCGGGTTTGAAGCTTCGAGAAATCTCTCGATGTGACGGAATTCACCACTGATAGATTCGGAATTGCCCTGGAGGGGTCACGTGACGGCAATGTCTCGGCTGGATAACATTGTTGATATTTCGCATCACCAGGATCAAGAGATCGACTTTGTGAAACTGAAGCAGGCCGGTATTATCGCGGTCATACACAAGGCAACCCAGGGCAACCATTTCAAGGACAAGCCGTACCCAAAGCGACGCCAGGACGCCGAAAAAGCCGGCCTGCTTTGGGGCGCATATCATTTTGCCGAGAACCAGGCCGACAGCGGAAACGGTGCGGCTCAGGCAAAATATTTTCTCGACTACGTTGGCGATCCCGAGGGTGTCTTTATTTCACTCGACTACGAATCCTACCATCATACGAACTCGCCCGAAGTCAGCCTCAATATGTCGATCGCTGATGCCGAAATGTTCGTCGACGCAGTTAGCCAGAAAGTCGGGCGTCTGCCGTTCTTCTATTCTGGCAACACCATCCGGAAAATTCTCGGTAACAGGAAAAATGCAAAGCTCGGAGCATGCAAGCTGTGGGTAGCCGGTTACGTTGCGGAGTCACGCCTGACGATTCAGAAATCATGGAGCGACTGGACATTTTGGCAATATACGGACGGAAGACCGCACAACCATCCCAACCCTATCCCTGGTTTTGGGTCCTGGGATCGAAGTGTCTTTGATGGAACCGAAGCTGAGTTGAGGAAGATCTGGGCGAGCTGATCCAGATTTTGCGATCGGGCCGAGCGGCGCTTTGCGCTTTCCGCGTCAGCTTTCCGTTGTTGATCTTGACGCGCGCCCCGTCCGCGCAGGAAGTTGGTCCCGCGTTCGTTCTTCAAACCCTGGCCCGGTCAGCGCCTTGACCGACACCGCGACGACGCGGTCGATGATGCCCTGCACGTCGTTGAGATCGCACAATCCTTCTGACAGCTTTGTCAGCCGCTCGCTTTCGCGGATGGTATGGTGCGCCATCGCCAGCGCGAAGTGCAGGCCCCAATAGAGATCGACCTCGCTGCGATCGGGCAGGGAGCGCCGCATCGCGGCGGCGAACTTCCGCAAATGGTCGATTTCACGGTTCTTGATGCGGCGGATCGGAGGCACCGATTCGATCGAGGCCCGGATCATGAAACGCGCCGCGGTCGAGCGCTCGCGGTCGGGGCCGAGACAGCCACGCAGCGTCGGGCCGACCAGCGCGCGCAGGATCGCGTCGATGCCGGCGCGCCCGCCGCCTTCGGCTTCCGCCGCCTTCAACTCGTTGAGACGTTCGCGGTTGGTGGCGATGCTGCGGGTGACGAACAGTTCCGCGATCAACTCGTCCTTGGAGCCGAAATGATAGTTCACCGCCGCGAGATTGACGCCGGCGGCGGCGACGATGTCGCGCAGCGTGACGTCGCCGAAGCCGCGGTCGGCGTAGAGCCGCTCGGCGGCGCTGAGGATCGCGCTCCTGGTGTGATCCGACGGCATGTCATGGGCCCATGCAACGGTAGCGTTGCAATTCAAACAGTTGTATGAAACTATGGTTTGAAGGCTGGAATGTCAATGCGCGTGACGCATCGCCGCTCCGGCATGTGGCTGCATCGGCCGTGGCCGCCGCGACGATCGGTGCAAGAAATGGTCTTGCGGCGAACGGGCGACGGGCAGACAGTCTGGCCAAAGATTTTCGAAAAACGAAGGTGAGGAGCGTCCCATGGACTTCAATATGTCAGACCGCCAGAAAGATTGGCTCAATCGGGTGCAGTCGTTCATGAACAAGAATGTGCGGCCCGCGGTGCCGATCTACCGGCAGCAGGACGAAGCCGGCGAGCGCTGGAAGGTGATCCCGGTGCTGGAAGATCTGAAGAAGAAGGCAAAGGCCGAAGGCCTCTGGAACATGTTCATGCCGCCGTCCTCGCATGAGGACGATGAATTCCGCGGCGCGGGATTGAGCAATCTGGAATATGCGCCGCTTGCCGAAGAGATGGGCCATATCGGCTGGGCCTCCGAAGTGTTCAACTGCTCCGCGCCCGATACCGGCAACATGGAAGTGCTGATGCGCTACGGCTCCAAGGAGCACAAGCGGCAGTGGCTGAAGCCGCTGATGAACGGCGAAATCCGTTCCGCCTTCCTGATGACGGAGCCCGCGGTGGCCTCATCGGATGCCACCAACATCGAAACCAGCATCAAGAAGGATGGCGATCATTACGTCATCAACGGCCGCAAATGGTGGTCGTCCGGCGTCGGCGATCCCCGCTGCAAGATCGCGATCGTGATGGGCAAGACCGATCCCAGCCTGCCGCGCCATCAGCAGCAGTCGCAGATCCTGGTGCCGCTCGATACCAAGGGCATCACCGTTGAGAAGATGCTGCCGGTGTTCGGCTTCGACGACGCGCCGCATGGCCACGCGCAGGTGCTGCTTGAGAACGTCCGCGTTCCCGCAAGCAACATCCTGCTCGGCGAGGGCCGGGGTTTTGAGATCGCGCAGGGCCGTCTCGGCCCGGGCCGTATCCATCACTGCATGCGCACCATCGGCAAGGCCGAAGAGGCGCTGGAGAAGATGGTAAGGCGGCTGACGTCGCGCACCGCGTTCGGCAAGAAGATCATCGAATACTCGATCTGGGAACAGCGCATCGCCGAAGCCCGCACCGATATCGAGATGAACCGGTTGTTGTGCCTGAAGGCCGCCGACATGATGGACAAGGTCGGCAACAAGACCGCGCAGCTCGAGATCGCCATGATCAAGGTGGCGGCGCCGAACATGGCGCTGAAAATCATCGACAACGCCATCCAGGCGTTCGGCGGCGCCGGTGTGTCCGACGAAGCCGGCCTGGCGCGGGACTATGCTTCGATGCGCACGATGCGGCTGGCGGACGGTCCGGACGAGGTCCATAACCGCGCCATTGCCAGACTTGAACTTCGGAAGTATGCAAACTCTCCCACTACGCATTAACGGGAGCCCACGCATGGCGCTCCCCAAAAAACTTGAGGGAGCGTCACCGTGGCCGAAGGCGTCAGAAAAGACGAAGAGTTTTCGGGCACCAGGCCCGTCGAGGAGCGGCATCGGGTCGATGAGGCGCGTCTCGACGGCTGGATGCGTGAGCATGTCGAGGGCTATCAGGGGCCGCTGACCGTCCTGCAATTCAAGGGCGGCCAGTCCAACCCGACCTACCGGCTCGATACGCCCGGCCGATCCTATGTGATGCGCCGCCGGCCGTTCGGTAAATTGCTGCCGTCGGCGCACGCGGTCGACCGCGAGTTTCGCGTCATCTCGGCGCTCAGCAAGCAGGGCTTTCCGGTCGCCAAAGCCTATGCGCTGTGCACCGACGATAGCGTGATCGGATCGGCGTTCTACATCATGTCGATGGAAGAGGGGCGGGTGTTCTGGGATCCCACGCTTCCGAGCCAGACGCCCGGAGGCGCGGCACAAGATCTTCACCAGCAAGATCGAGACGCTGGCCAAGCTGCACACCTACGATCCGCAGGCGATCGGGCTCGGCGATTTCGGCAAGCCCGGCAATTATTTCGCGCGCCAGGTCGATCGCTGGACCAAGCAATATCGCGCGTCCGAGACCCAGCACATTCCCGAATTCGAGAAGCTCGCCGAATGGCTGCCGAAAACCGTGCCGGCGCAGGAACGGGTTTCGATCGTTCACGGCGACTACCGCCTCGACAACATGATTTTCCATGCCACGGAACCGCGCGTGCAGGCGGTGCTGGATTGGGAACTGTCGACGCTCGGCGATCCCATGGCGGATTTCACCTATCTCTTGATGCAATGGACCATGCCGGGCCTCGCCGGGGCCGACCTCAAGGCGCTCAACATTCCGAGCATGGAAGAGGCGGCGCAAATCTATTGCAACGTCACCGGTAGCGCCGTTCCCGACCTCAACTGGTATTTTTCCTACAATCTGTTCCGGCTCGCCGGCATTACCCAGGGCATCGCAGGCCGTGTTCGCGACGGCACCGCCGCGAACGCCAAGGCGATGGAGTCCGCCAAGCGCACCGTGCCGCTGTCGCAGGCCTCCTGGGAATACGCGCAGAAGGCCGGCGCGAAGTAGGGACGAAGCAGCCTCTCAAATCGTCATGGCCGGGCTTGACCCGGCCATCCATCTTCTTCGCAGAGACTCTTGTGAAAGCGGGATGGATACGCGGGTCAAGCCCGCGTATGACGATCTTCTTTGTTGTGACCGGCTGTGCTTCCTTTCCGCTGAAGCCTCAGATCGGCTTGCCCGCATACGGCATCGACGCGGTCAGTCCGCCATCCACCGGGATCGCCTGTCCGTTGACGTAGGACGCATCGTCGCCGAGTTCGCCTACCTGCTGGAGTGGCCGGACGAAGTGGCCAAGACCGCCGCGTGGTCAGCCGCGCGCCGCGGAACAGTCCCATCGCGGCGAGAACGCGCAACCGCTTAATTCGATGATCCAGCTAAATCGCGAGATCTGAATCCCCAGGGCGAGGCGATGCTTAGACTACTCCAAGCCAACGCTTCGGTCTTCAAAACATGGTCGCCAATGAATTCGGCAAGTTCTGCAGTGTGCGTGGCCGTCATGAAATGACCCGCATCGGAAATCGTGCGCAGCGACGCATTCGCCAGCGCACCAGTCAGGATTTCCGCACTTCTCCGCAGGGCTGGCGCGCTGCGCTCACCCCGGATAACGAGACTCGAAAGCAAGATGTTGGCGAACGCCGCGATGGAAGGGTCGAAGCCGCAGCGCATGTCAAGAACATGGGTCGGCGTGGCTTCAACAATATACTCTCTCATCCGGGACGGGAGAGCATCAAAGCTCCCCTGTCCGTCGAGGTAATCGACCACCCGGCGTGCCGCTTGCTTGTCGCCATTTTCGAACGACCGGATATAGTCCTCGCGCATGGCGATAAACTGCTCATAGAGCGCGAGTTCGTCCGCCTGGCGCAAAAGGCCGAATGCCACCGGCTCGATCAAGGTCAAACTCATAAGCGGGACCAGCGCGCACAGCGCGACGTCGAGGCAGGCCAGCGCCCCAAAGGAATGTCCGACGAGATGCACGGGACTGCCGGCGCGACGAATCGCCGCTTCGACAATCTCTGCCTGCCGGTCGATCGAGGTATCGGTGGGCGTCCGGCATTCCCGCGTACCGCCATAGCCCGGCAGACTCGTCGTTACGGTCCGGAAACGATTGTCCAGCGCCTCGATAACGCCGCGCCAAACCGACTGAGTAGCCCAGGATCCAGGTACGAACACGATAGTCGGACCGGTCCCTTGCTCGCCGTAGTCGATAATTCCGTGCTTATCTTGCAGCATCTGAATGTCCCGGCTTTCTCATGATCGCGCCGGAGGGCAGGATGCACGAAGCGCAGCTGGGACACTTTATTGGCCGCTTACATTTCCATTACCGACCACTAACTTTGCGCACCGCATGCGTGTTAGGCTGTGCTCCGCTCGGTTGGATCAGGACCGGAAGATTGCGCTATCTGTTTGAGGACTTTGTACTTGACGTTGACAAGCGGGAGCTGCATCGGGGATCCGATGCGATTTCGATTGCGCCGCAGGCATTCGATCTTCTCGTCTACTTGATACGGAACCGAGAACGCGTAGCCAGCAAGGGCGACCTGATTTCCGCAATATGGGGACGCCGCATTGTCTCCGATGCGGCACTTGCGACCCGCCTCAACTCGGCCCGCGCCGCGATTGGCGATACCGGCGATGAACAGCGCCTGATCAAGACGCTCCAGCGCAAGGGCTTTCGCTTCGTTGGATCAGTACGGGAAACCAGCAAGCTGGATGATGCCGCAGCCGCGAACGCAATGCAGCCTTCGATGCTTGTCGTCCCGCCGGACAAGCCATCGATTGCCGTACTTCCGTTCCAAAACATGTCCGGCGATCCCGATCAGGACTATTTCGCCGACGGGCTGGTCGAAGATATCATTACCGCCCTCTCAAGGTTCAGGGCATTGTTCGTCATCGCCCGCCAGTCGAGCTTCACCTACAAGAGCAAAGCCGTCGACATCAAGCAGGTCGGGCGCGAGCTCGGCGTGCGATACGTGCTCGAAGGCAGCGTGCGGAAGGCGGGGACCCGCTTGAGGATCACCGGGCAGCTCATCGAGGTCGCGACCGCCGCCCACCTCTGGGCCGATCGATTTGACGGCGCGCTGGAAGATATCTTCGATTTGCAGGACAAGGTCACGCAGCGGGTGATCGGCGCGATCGCGCCGGAGCTCGACCGCGCTGAGGTCGAGCGAGCATTGCGAAGGCCCACTGACAACGTCGATGCGGTGACGTCATTCTACCGTGGCCTGCCACATACCGAATTTCCGACCAGTCCGGAGAACAACGAAGGCGCCTTGAGGGATTTCAAGCACGCGATTGCGCTTGATTCGAGTTTCGCGCCTGCTTACGGCGCGCGTTGCGAGTTGTCTTGCATGGCGACGGGCCAACAGGTGGCCTGGAGACGTTGCCGAGGACAATGCTGAGCTTTTGCGCCTTGCCGAGCGCGTAAAGGAATTGGGTACGGACGACGCCCCCACACTAAGTGTTGTTGGCTTCAATATGTTCTGGATCCTGCTGGACTATGACGGCGGAACCGAAATGATCGAGCGAGCCATCCGCTCGAACCCCAATTATGCGCGTGCCTATAACTTTAGAGGACTTTTGCGAGCCTGGAACGGCGGATCCGATGCGGCGTCGGCTGACTTTGAGCTAGCGATGCAACTCAGTCCGCGCGATCCGTTCAACTACAATGCGATGATGGGGCTCGCTGTCGCGCATCACAACGCCGGCAGACATGCAGAAGCGGCCGAGTGGGCAGACAGGTCCCTTCGGGCCTTCCCTCCGTCGTTCCTAGTAGGAATGACACAAGCCATTCTGTGTTACGTGGGAGCAGGAAGATTGGAAGATGCTCGGAGACTGATGTCAGAATGCCTTCGCCGGAATCCGGCATGGCGTCGGTCGACCGCCGTCGCCCCGCAGTGGGTACGATCGTCCAAACTGAGAGCAGAACTTCTGGAGGCATTCGTCAAGGCGGGACTCCCGGAGTGACACGCGTCGAAATGCAAGCGTTCGCATTTCATCGGCGCGTAGTTGATGCGGCGCTATGGGTTGCTCTCGCGGAGCCTGTCATCGGGCGCGCGTTCGCGCGACCCGTTGGATCGCAATGACGATGTAGAGGCAGCAGGCGCGACAAATTGACCCGACGGGCAAATCACTCAAAACCTGTCCAGCCCTCGCGCGAAAAATATTCCGCTTTCGCCGTCGGGCAAATCAGTGATTTGAATCCGCCCGTCTCACCCGACAAGAGGGGCGCTCGCGATCGTCACGAAACGCGCGGTGGGATGCGGTGGACGCAGATGCGCTATTGACGAACAGCGCGGATAGCGGACGGCGAAGTCGTGTGGTCCTGACGCCCCGACGCTGGCGTCAAGTTGTGTGGAGCGATCCGCATGGCGATGGTGGCAAGAAAGCCCGGTCACCAGGGAGAGCGCGAAGGAAACCGTAAAACCCTCGCGCAGGGAAAGCCGGATTGCCTCCGCTGAACCTGTATGCTCGTGTGCGCATTTCCTTGTGTATTTGCACACGAGACCGCGGGTGCAGCGCGCACCCGGCTTTCCCTGCGCCCTCTGTTATCGAGAGGGTAAGGAAATTTCTGACAAACCTCGGGCGCCTCGCGCCGCGAGAAGGCGAATGTGTGTCGAGCCGTCATTGCGAGCCAACGGGTCGCGCGAGTGCGCGCCCGATGACGGGCTCCACGAAGCAATCCATAGGGACGCGAGCGCAAGAATGGATTGCTTCGTCGCGGAGCCTGTCATCGGGCGCGCATTCGCGCGACCCGTTGGCTCCTCGCAATGACGTTTCTTAACCGAACGGACTCCTCGAAAGACGACCTATATCGGCTTCCCCGCATACGGCATCGATGCCGTCAGGCCGCCGTCGACCGGAATTGCCTGTCCGTTGACGTAGGACGCGTCGTCGCTGGCGAGGAACAGTCCCATCGCCGCCAGTTCGTGCGGCTGACCGGCGCGCTTCAGCGGATTGAGCTGGCCGATCTTGCTGTCGGTGCCGCGTTCCTTGGCGCGGTCGAACACCGGTTTTGTCATTCCCGTTTCGATCAGTCCCGGGCACACCGCGTTGATCCGCACCCCGGTGCCCGACAGCGAATAGGCCGTGGTCTGCACCAGGCTGATCACGCCGGCCTTGCTGGCCCCGTAAGGATGTCCGCTGGCGCCGGCCTTGAGGCCCGCGACCGAGGCGGTGCAGACGATCGAACCGTATTTCTGTTTGATCATGTGCGGCATCGAATATTTGATCGCCAGAAACGGACCGATCAGGTTGATGCGCAGGATTTCCTGCCAGTGTTCCACGGTCTGCTCGGCGAGCGGAACCAGCCCGCCGCTGACCCCCGCATTGGCCCAGATCGCATCGAGCCGACCATGGGCCGAGACCGCCTTGTCGATGAAGGCGATGACGTCTTTCTCGGAGCCGGCATCCGCCATCACGGCCTCCGCGGTGCCGCCGGCCTTGCGCACCTGCGCCACCGTCTCGTTGACGCCGTCGGTGCGATCGACCGCGATCAGCCTGGCGCCTTCCTGGGTGAACAGCAGCGAGGCCGCGCGCCCGATGCCGCTGCCGGCGCCGGTAATGATGACGGATTTGCCTTCGAGGCGGCCCATGAGTTTCTCCCTTATCGTCTTGATGATTGTATGATTGTCGACGCTTGCCGCCTTGCGGAATTTCAAACAACGTTTCAAACGCGCCAAGTCACTTTAACAATCAAGTCACTTGAGGCGATGGGTGCTCTGACGTACAGCGACACCAAACACTATTGAAGGGTTTTCGCGATGTCCAATCCAGCCCCATCATCCGCCTCGCAGCCTGCCGTTCCCGTCCGCGTGGTCGCGACGCGGTGGTGGTGGGTGCGGCACGCGCCGGTTCGCGAGGATAATGGCTGCATCTACGGCCAGAAGGACCTCGGCTGCGATACCTCCGATCGCGTGGTATTTTCGGCGGTCGGGAAAATCCTGCCGCGCGACGCGGTGTGGTATGCGAGCAATCTGAAGCGAACGCATCAGACCGCGGATGCGATCTGGGCCGCCGGATTTCCCAAACCCGCAAGGATGCCGCATGAGCCGGCATTCGCCGAACAGCATCTCGGCGAATGGCAGGGAATGAACCGCGCGGCATTTCTCGCCAGCCGGCCGGTCGGCAGTCACTGGTTCGCCGATATCGGCGAGCCCGCGCCCGGCGGCGAAAGTTTCATGGATCTCTACAACCGGGTGCGCGGCGCGATCGAGCGGATCAACGCCGAGCATGCCGGCAAGGACGTGATCGCGGTCGCGCATGGCGGCACCATCAAGGCGGCGATCGGGCTGGCGCTCGGCAATCAGCCGGAGCGGGGACTGGCCTTCGACATCGACAATTGCTCGGTGACGCGGCTCGATCATTTCTTGAGCGCAAGCCATAACAACTGGCGGCTGCCGATGGTCAACCAGCAGCCATGGATCGCGGATGCCTCGCACAACGCCATGCATCAGCCGGCGGGACCCGAGATCGCGACCGCCAGCAAACTGGCCTGAGGGCGATGGCGTCGGTTGTCGAAAACCGCAAAGGCTGCTTAGCTTGAGATCGAAAACCAAAACCGGCGCGTTCGACGCCGATCAATCCGGGAGGTACCCATGACCTTGTTCGATATGTCGGGAAAAGTCGCCGTCATCACCGGTTCAACCCGCGGCATCGGCCGCGCCATTGCGGAACGGATGGCCGAGCATGGCGCGAAGGTGGTGATCTCCTCGCGCAAGCAGGACGTCTGCGATCAGGTCACCAGGGAAATCAACGACAAGTTCGGCAAGGGCACGGCGGTGGCGATCGCGGCCAACATTTCCAGCAAGGAAAATCTGCAGCACCTGGTCGACGAATCCAACCGCGCCTTCGGCAAGATCGACGTGCTGGTCTGCAACGCGGCGTCCAATCCCTATTACGGGCCGCTCGCCGGCATTTCGGACGAGCAGTTTCGCAAGATCCTGGACAACAATATCGTCGCCAATAACTGGCTGACCAGCATGGTGGTGCCGCAGATGATCGAGCGCAAGGACGGCTCGGTCATCATCGTGTCCTCGATCGGCGGCCTGAAGGGCTCGACCATCCTCGGCGCCTATGCGATCTCGAAAGCCGCCGATATGCAGCTCGCGCGCAACCTGGCCTGCGAATACGGCAAGCACAATGTTCGCGTCAATTGCATCGCGCCGGGCCTGATCAAGACCGATTTTGCCAAGGCGCTGTGGGACAATCCGGAAAACCTCAAGGCATCGACGTCGCGCTCGCCGCTGCTGCGCATCGGCATTCCCGATGAGATCGCGGGTGCTGCGGTATTTTTGGGATCGGCGGCCGGAAATTTCATGACCGGCCAGACCATGGTGATCGACGGCGGCGCGACGGTCAGTTGAGTGGAACTCTCTCGTCGTCCCCGCGGACGCGGGGACGACGCAATCGCATTCGCGCCGCTGCGCGTCACTCCACCGCGGCGTAAACCAGATCCCGCAGCATCGAGCGGATATATTCGCGCTGGCCCGGGCCCTGCATCATGAACACCGCGAACAGGTCTTCCACCGGATCGATCCAGAAGAACGTTCCGGCCATTCCGCTCCAGAAGAACTGACCGGGCGATCCCGGGAACGGCGCCATGCCCTTGTCGGTGCGGACGGCGAAGCCGAGCCCAAAACCGTGGCCGGCCGGCATCAGGGGCGAGTTGACCTTGACCTCGGGACCGAGATGATTGGACGCCATCAGCTCCAGCGTCTTGCGGCCGACGATCCTGTTGCCGTCGAGCACGCCGCCATTGAGCAGCATCTGGCTGAACCGGGCATAGTCCATGGTGGTCGAAACCAGACCGCCGCCGCCGGATTCCATCACCGGCTTTTCCAGCATGTTGAACAGCTGCACCTTGTCGCCGGTCCAGGGATCGTTCGCGAACGGCTCGGCGAGGCGGCCGGCGTTCTCCTCGCCGGTGTGAAACGCGGTCTCGGCCATCTGCAGCGGCGCAAGGATGCGCTCGGTGAGGAACGCGCTCAGGCTCTTGCCGGACACCACTTCGATGATGCGGCCGAGGATGTCGGTGGAGCGGCTGTAGTTCCACTCCGCGCCGGGCTGGCACATCAGCGGCAGGCTGGCGACCAACGCGGCGTGTTCGGCATTGCGTGATCTTGCGGCTGCGCAGCCGCGACTGCTGATACAGCTGCTGCACCAGGCCGTTGCCGGTGTGGTCATAGGTGATGCCCGAGGTGTGCCGCAGCAGGTCCTGAACGGTCATCGGCCGCTTCAAAGGTGCGAGCTCGAGCTTGCCGTTGTTCTCGACGCCGACCTTCTGATCGGCAAATTCCGGGATGAATTTCGCAACGGGGTCGCTGAGCAGGAAATGGCCATCCTCGATCAGCATCATGATGCCGATCGAGACGATCGGCTTGGTCATCGAGAAGATGCGGAAGATGGTGTCGCGCGCCATCGGCGTCGAGGCCGCCGGGCTTTGCCTGCCGAGCGCTTCGAACCAGCCGACCTGGCCGCGGCGGGCCACCATCACGGTCACGCCTGGCACGGTTCCCTTGTCGATCTCGCGCTTGAACGCGTCCGACATCCGCTGCAGCCGGACCGGGGAGAGGCCAAGCGATTCCGGCTTGGCTTGGGGCAGTGGGGGTGTCTGCGGGGCGGCGGCGTGCTTGGCGGCGGTTTGCGCGGTCATGGTCTCTCCCGTTTGCTCTTGTCGTTTGTCGTGATGATTTCCCTGGGTGCATTGAAGTCTGGCGCAGAACATTGGGGTTGAACAGCGCGTTTTCCGCAATGCGCACCCGCTGGCTTTGTCGCTGCGCAGGGCTGCGGCCTCCTAAGGGATAAGCGAGAGCGGCAAGGGCGTCCTCCGCCACGAGACAATTAAAGATAGACAATTGTCAGCGTACTATTTTACCCTCTTCGCCTGGGGTTGCAAAAGAAGGTAACAGGGGCAGGGGGTTGCGTTGGGAACGACGTTGGGGCTGGCGCGGCTTGCCGCGCTTGGGTTTTTGCTCGCGCTTGCGGGGTGCGTAACAACTGCGGAAAATTCGCTGTCGCAAAACGACATCGCCAGCATGAGGCTGACCGGTGTCACCGTCAGCTTTGCCCCCGATGCGCGGGTGCAATGGGAGGATGGCATCCGGGCCTATGCCACATCAAAGGCGATCACGGACGACCAGATCGCAACCGCCGCCAATACGCCGGAAGGCAATGCCTTCGTTCAAAACATGCTGGCGCCGCGGATCAAGGCGGAAATCGAGAAGGTCATGGCCGGCCAGCTCAACGGCACAAGGCCGGTCCGGCTCGACGTGACGGTCAAAACCTTTGCGCTGGCATCGGCGGTGCAGCGAATCCTCATCGGCGGCGGCCGCGGCATGATCGCGGATGCCAATCTGGTCGACGCGCGGACCGGCGCCGTCATCATCGCCAACCACGATCTGAGGGCGGTCTTGTTTGCCGGGCAGGGAATTGTCGGAACCGCGGTTCAGGCCGCGATCGACAGTTCTTCGACCCAAAACGTTGTCGAAAAACTGGTCGACCGCTATGGTGAGAGCTATCGCGACTGGCTGTTGCGCCGAACCTGACCGGCCCGTTGTTTAGGTAACCGCTTCGCCCTTGCAATCGGGACGCCGCCTATGCTTGAAACGGCGCGGATCGGCGGCGACGCGGGTCCTCTGTAGGAGTGTAGCTCAATTGGTAGAGCACCGGTCTCCAAAACCGGGGGTCGCAGGTTCGAGCCCTGCCACTCCTGCCAGCTAAATCAATAAGTTGGCAGGTTTTCTTCGACAGCTATCCCAGCCCGGAAACTGACCCAGGCAGCCTGACGGCAGCGGGGAAGTCGAACTACCCCGTCCGCTATGGTGGCGTCGCCGTCACGGTCCTGCGTGAGGCGGCCCGCGTGGAACTAGGCCGCGCGGGTTTTGCTTTTTGCCGCTCGGGCGACCCTGGCCTTTTTAGCGGGCTTGGTCGCAACCGGCACCGCATCAGCTAGCGCCAGAGTTTCGCTGCCTGAGCTTGCCAGTGACGTCGTCAGGATTTCGCGTTGAGCGTTCAACCAATAGAGGTCGGCCTGGCCGTCGGGCTGACCATCGGCGATCCAGAGATGGTAGGCACGCTCGCGAATGGCCTCTTCCAGATTTTGCATGAGCTTTTCCTTCGATGACGCGTACGATCCCGGCGGGCTAAAGTCTTGCGCCGGCAAGGTTAATGAAATCTTAATGGCTTGCAGCCTGCGCATTGGCGCTGGCAACGGCGTCGCCGAACCGGCGGGAACAGGTTCGGAAGACCCAGGCCGGGCCGGTTCTGACCAGACCTGAAATTCACTCGCAGGCGCGGCCAAACGGGCGCCGGCAGCAATCCGGCCGTTTGCCGCTGCCTTGACCTTTGACCGCCCCCGCAGTACATACGCGCCACCTGCTGCCGGCCCGCTTTGACGGATATCCGGCGCGGCTTTGAAATCCCCCGAACAATCGAGCCCGCTTGGCGGCTCATCCTTCAAGAGAGGGCTGGGCGTAAGAGGGCTGTTCGGATTCCTTGCAACCAGTATCGTCTTCAGGACGCGGATCACATCAACGATGGCTTTCAGCCCGTTCAAATTCCTGCAGGAAGTGCGCTCGGAGACCGCCAAGGTCACTTGGCCGACCCGCCGCGAGACGACGATCACCACCATCATGGTGTTCGTGATGGTGGCGCTGGCTTCCATTTTCTTCTTCGCCGCGGATCAGATTATCCGTGTTCTCGTCACCTTTTTGCTCGGTATCCACTGATGGCAAGCGCCGGAACGCAAACGATGGACAAGCGCTGGTATATCGTCCACGCCTATTCGAATTTCGAAAAGAAGGTCGCGGAATCGATCCGAGAGCAATCCAAGCAGCGCGGGCTTGAGGAGTTGTTCGAGCAGGTGCTGGTGCCGACCGAAAAGGTCACCGAAGTGCGCCGCGGCCGCAAGGTCGACGCCGAGCGCAAGTTTTTCCCGGGCTATGTCCTGGTCAAGATGAAACTGACCGACGAGGCCTTCCACCTCATCAAGAACACCCCGAAGGTCACGGGCTTCCTGGGCGCGGAAAACAAGCCGATGCCGATCTCGGAAGCCGAGGCCATGCGGATCCTGCACCAGGTGCAGGAAGGCGTGGAACGGCCGAAGGCGTCGGTGTCGTTCGAGATCGGCGAGAATGTTCGGGTGGCCGATGGGCCGTTCGCGTCGTTCTCCGGTGTGGTCGAGGAAATCGACGAGGCGCGTTCGCGCGTGAAGGTCGCGGTGTCGATCTTCGGCCGCGCCACGCCGGTCGAACTGGAATTCGGTCAGGTCGAGAAGGTCTGATCGCGTATCCTCGCGCCGCAGCAGCGGGGCAAGGAAAAGAGCCGTGGGAGGAGACGGATGATCGCCAGTCATCCGTTGAACCGCACCACGGTCCTGTGAAGTTTTCGGAATAGTCCGGAAACAGCATGAGGAGTGACATATGGCGAAGAAAGTGACCGGATACCTGAAATTGCAGGTGCCGGCCGGTGCGGCGAACCCTTCGCCCCCGATCGGACCCGCGCTTGGTCAGCGCGGCCTCAACATCATGGAATTCTGCAAGGCGTTCAACGCGCAGACGCAGAAGGAAGAAAAGAACACCCCGATTCCGGTGGTGATCACGATCTATGCCGATCGTTCGTTCACCTTCGAAATGAAGACCCCTCCGATGTCCTTCTTCCTCAAGCAGGCCGCCAAGATCCAGTCCGGGTCGAAGGCCCCGGGCCGCGACAAGGCCGGCAAGGTGACCAAAGCGCAGGTGCGCGAGATCGCCGAGAAGAAGATGAAGGATCTCAATTGCGACACCATCGAGTCGGCCATGAAGATGGTCGAGGGCTCCGCCCGTTCGATGGGTCTTGAAGTTGCGGGGTAACGGGTCATGGCAATCGGAAAACGTTTGAAGAAGGCCCGCGAGGGCGTCGATCGCGAAAAACTCTATCCGCTCGCGGACGCCATCAAGATGGTCAAGGAACGCGCCAAGTCGAAGTTCGACGAGACGGTCGAGATCGCGATCAATCTCGGCGTCGATCCGCGTCACGCTGACCAGATGGTGCGCGGCGTGGTGACCCTGCCGAACGGCACCGGCCGCACCTTGCGTGTCGGCGTGTTCGCCCGCGGCGCCAAGGCCGAAGAGGCCAAGGCCGCGGGAGCCGACGTCGTTGGCGCCGAGGATCTGGTCGAGAAAGTGCAGGGCGGCCAGATCGATTTCGACCGCTGTATCGCCACCCCCGACATGATGCCGCTGGTCGGCCGGTTGGGTAAGGTGCTTGGCCCGCGTGGCATGATGCCCAACCCGAAGATCGGCACGGTGACGATGGACGTCACTACCGCCGTCAAGGGCGCCAAGGGCGGTTCGGTCGAATTCCGGGTCGAGAAGGCCGGCATCGTGCAGGCCGGCATCGGCAAGGCGTCGTTCTCGGAAGAGAAGCTGGTGCAGAACGTCAAGGCGCTTGCGGATGCGGTCGCCAAGGCAAAACCCGCCGGCGCCAAGGGCACCTACATCCAGCGCGTCGCGGTCTCCTCCACCATGGGACCGGGCGTGAAGGTTGAGCCGGGCAGCCTGCTCGGCTAGGCTTTCGAAAACCGCGTAAGATGAACCAGGGGCGGAATTGGGCAACCGATTCCGCCCCTTATCTTTGACTTCAGGGAACTCAGTCGATGCCGGACAAGGTCTTGATCTATTCGCGCTTCCCCAAGGCGATGATGGTGCGTATCGGGCAGCGTTTCGAGCTGATGGACGCGGCGGGCAAACCCCCGCAGGAGGTGTTCGCGGCCGAACAGCTCGCGGGCATCAGGGCGATGATCACGGCGGGCGGAACGCCGCTCGGCGGCGAGATGATGGACAGGCTGCCGAAGCTCGGCGCCATCGTCTGCTACGGCACCGGCTATGACGGCGTCGATCTTGCCGCCGCACGCCAGCGCGGGATCGCGGTCGGCCACAGTCCGGCGGCGAATGCCTCGGCGGTCGCCGATCTCGCGGTGACCTCGATGCTGGCGGTGACGCGGCGTCTGCTGCCGGCGGACGAATATGTCCGAAGCGGCAACTGGGCGGCGGCCAAACCGTCGCCGCTGATGAGTCCGCAGCCCGGCAATCCCGGCCGCCGCGTCGGCGTCTACGGCATGGGCGAGATCGGCCGCAAGATCGCTTCGCGGGTCGCGGCGTTCGAGACCGAGGTCGGCTATTACAGCCGCAGCAGGCACGACGTGCCCTATCAATATTTCCCGAGCCTCGAGGCGCTGGCGGAATGGTGCAGCGTCCTGATGATCGCGGTCCGCGCCGGCGCCGATACCCATCACGCCGTCGACGCCAACATCCTGCAGAAGCTCGGCAAGGACGGCTATGTCGTCAACATCTCGCGCGGCTCGGTCATCGATCAGCAGGCCCTGATCGCGGCGCTCACTGAAAAGACCATCGCCGGGGCTGGACTGGACGTGTTCGAGAAGGAACCCCACGCGCCGGACGCGCTGACCGCTTTTCCGAATGTCGTGCTGACCCCGCATATTGGCGGCCATACGCTGGACGCGCATGTCGCGATGCAGGATTGTGTGATTGCCAATCTCGAGACGTTCTTCGCAGGCCAATCGCTCGCCCATGCCGTAAGCTGACGCGGCCGATTAGCGCAACGACCGTGCTCAATGATGCGCGGCCGATGGCACATGCCGCAGCTTGTCGGGATTGCGCACGATGTAGATCGCCGCGATCAGCTCGCCGTCGATCGCCATGCTGATGGTGTGATCGACTTCGCCATCCATGTAGAGCAGGGCGCCCGCGGTGCCGTTGATCATGGCCGGCTCGATGCGTATGTCACGGTCCGGCATTCTTGGCCGCGAGCGCCATGAAGAAGCGCGCGATCCTGTCGGCGCCCATGATCGGATTGAGCGCCGCGGTCTTGCGGCCGCCGCCATCGGTGACCGCGATGGCATCTGCGCGCAGCAGTCCGGCCAGACGCGATACATCGCCGCTGGCGACGGCCTCGCTGAACGCGGTCAGAAGCCGTGCATGATGATCCGGTGTCGCCGCGGGGGCCTCGCGTGCATCGCGCACCGCGCGGCGGGCCCGCGTCGCCAACTGCCGGCAAGAAACCTCGGTCCGGTCGAGCATCGCAGCGACATCCGCGAACGGCATGTCGAAGACGTCGTGAAGCAGGAAGGCGGCGCGCTCCAGCGGCGACAGCCGGTCCAGCGCCAGCAACAAGGCGAACGACAGGTCGTCGGCCAGTTCGGTCGCCGTGTCCGGCGCAAGGCTCTCCGCATCGAACACCGGTTCCGGAAGCCAGGGGCCGACATAGATTTCGCGCTGCGCCCTGGCGCTCTTGAGCCGGTCGAGACACAGCCGCGTCACAATGGTGACAAGGAAGGCCTCGGGATTGTGAACCTCCTGCGCGCCGGCGAAGCGGATGTAGGCATCCTGCACCACGTCTTCCGCATCGCTGCGGCTGCCGAGCATGCGGTAGGCAAGCCCAAGCAACCGCCCGCGATGCGGCGCCAGCGGATCGCTTTCACGCGGCTTGTTTGACAACGTCGACATCATGCCCGTCCACCGTAACCCGCCGACACTCCTTGGCGTAACCAAGTCCCGCTTTCACCATCGGAAACATCCGGCCCATCTGCAGCGCCAGCGTCAGATCGATCACGCCTTTCTCGCCCCATTGGGCGCGAATGGCGTCGCGAAATTCGTCGTCATCGGCGGACCTGCGAACCACGGCGTCAGCGAACCTGAAAGCGAGAACGGTGGCGCTGTTCATGGCGCGCGGGTCTTGGCGCAATACCGCTTCGATCTGGTCCTTCGGCATGCCCGCTTCCAGCGCCATGTCGACGCATAACTGGGTGCAGGGACCGCAATCCTCTGCCAGCGCGCCGACCAGTTTGGCGCGTAAAGCTGGCATCGACCGGAACCACTTCGCGGTGGGCGGACGCTTTCGCCACGGCTGCGAACTTGAAGAAGGCCGAGGGCGACTCCTTCAGCATCATTTCAAGATAGCTCGTGTCGTAACCATAGCGTTTGCTTGTGGCGCGCAGCATGCGGCGCGCGATCCAACTACGCATGACATTCTCCTCTGTTAGGGAAGGCGGAAAAGAGGGCGAGTGCCGACGGCAACACGACTGCGATCAAATCCGATCCGGCGTGATGATCGTGGCCGGTGACCATCATCATGAGATGGAGCAGGGCATGGGCGGCCAGGAACCCGGCGCCGGCGACCGCGGCCGGCCAATAGCGCGGCCGCCAGGCCCGCACGGCCAGCGCAAGTCCGGCGACCAGGAACGCCGCGCCGATGTCCTGCACAAAATGCGGGTTGTAGGGCCCGGTCTCGGACGCCCCCGGCACGCTGGCGTACCAGAGCGGGCCCGCGACCAGCATCAGGAACCCGTTGACGACCGTCGGTACCGCCAAAAGCGCTGAAATCCATCTCCGCATGGTAACCTCCTGCGCCCAAGACGAGCGATGGGGTCCCCGCGTGACAAAACCGGGCAAAAATTTCGGCCGAGCGACAGGGTGGTCTTGGCGGCCCGAAAATGCCGGAAATTAGCCCTTGGCAAGCCGGAAGAGACTCGTTAGACAGTCGGCTCCGGGCGTGCTGGCTGTTGCTGGCACGTCTGTGCTCGCATTCCGAAAACCCGCTTCGATAGGAGATCATTCCTTTCAGGACATCCGCATGGATTGCTCGAAAGGATGAGAAAACCTGTCGATTTGGCGGATTGTGGGCAGGGGTCTTCCGGCGTGCCGGACGGCCTCGATCCTGTCCAAGACTGCAGGCGCCCGCGGTGAAACCTCGTGTTTCTTCAACGGCTTAATCTCACGGCCTGCATAGACGGGTGAAGACCGGATTTCGCTTTACGCCGCGGCATAGCGCTGCGGCCAGCGGATATGGTTCGAACCTCGACACCCCAGGCCATGAGGCGTGGGAGGGCAGGCTTTTCAAATGTCGTCTTGCCCGGCGTGTCCTTCAGACTTGCGTGTCTCGAGGTCAGGTTTTGGGCGGGACGATGGGTGCAACCCGGCGGTCCTGCCCATGGGCACAGGCCGCCAACCGGAGAGAGCTTGCTGTGGAAAGAGCGGCAAAAAAGGACGCGGTCGAGGCGCTGAACGGTCTTTTCAAGACCACCAGCGTTGCGGTCGTGGCTCATTATTCCGGCCTCACCGTGGCCCAGATGCAGAAGCTGCGCATGCAGATGAAGCAGGCGGGCGCGTCGGTGAAGGTCTCGAAGAACCGTCTCGCCAAAATTGCTCTTGAAGGCACGGACGTCGTTGCCATCGGCTCCCTGTTGAAGGGGCCGACCGTGATCGCGACTTCAAACGATCCGGTAGCGGCGCCGAAGGTTGCCATCGAATTCGCCAAGGCGAACGAACAGTTCGTCATTCTCGGCGGATCGATGGGTAAAACCGTCCTGGACCTGAACGGCGTCAAGGCGCTTGCCGCGTTGCCGTCACTCGATGAACTGCGCGCAAAGATCCTCGGCCTCCTGGTGGCGCCGGCGACCAAGATCGCTCAGCTCTCGACAGCGCCCGCGGCCAAGCTCGCGCGCGTGGTTCAGGCCTATGCCTCAAAGAGCGAAGCGGCCTGACGCCCTTCGCAAAACTCAACCCTGGTTCGAACCGATACGCTTAAGGAAACAGATCAATGGCTGACTTACAGAAGATTGTAGACGACCTCTCGAGCCTCACCGTGCTCGAAGCTGCCGAGCTCGCAAAGCTCCTCGAAGAAAAGTGGGGCGTGTCCGCCGCTGCCGCCGTCGCGGTGGCCGGTCCGGCCGCTGCCGCCGCTGCGCCCGCTGAAGAAAAGACCGAGTTCACGGTCGTTCTCTCCGCCGCCGGCGAGAAGAAGATCGAAGTCATCAAGGAAGTCCGTGCCATCACCGGCCTGGGCCTCAAGGAAGCCAAGGACCTCGTCGAAGGCGCGCCCAAGCCGGTCAAGGAAGGCGTGAACAAGGACGAAGCCGACAAGATCAAGGCTCAGCTCGAAAAGGCCGGCGCAAAGGTCGAGCTGAAGTAAGGTTGTACACAGAAATGTGTGGGGATTCGTGGGGTTACCCCTCGAATCTCCACGATTGCCGACCCATATTGGGCCGGCAGCACGAAAGCACGGTGGGCGGCGGGAACGGCAGCGTTCCGGCGCAAGCCGTTGGGAGATAGGCAATTTCGGGCTTTTTCAGTCCGTGACGAGGCAGGTTTGGACGGGCGGGTGCGGTCAAGCGCCCCGCGCGTCGTTTTGCGTTTTGAAGGTCTGGCATCACGATTCAGGACTTAAATCCTGACACTGGGTTCCGGGTTTCAGAATGGGATCGAAAATTCAACCCGGGGGCGATGGCAATCGCGCTTCGGAAGGTTCGCCCCTGACGGGCGACGCAATGAGAGGCCACGATGGCGCAGCAGACATTCACCGGTCGCAAACGCGTTCGCAAGTTCTTCGGACACATCAAGGAAGTCGCGGAGATGCCGAACCTGATCGAGGTTCAGAAGGCGTCCTATGACCAGTTCCTGATGGTCGACGAGCCCGTCGGCGGGCGGCTGGACGAAGGCTTGCAGGCGGTATTCCGTTCGGTATTCCCGATCTCGGATTTCTCCGGCACCTCGATGCTGGAATTCGTCCGCTACGAATTCGAGCCGCCGAAATATGACGTCGACGAGTGCCGCCAGCGCGGCATGACCTATGCGGCGCCGCTGAAGGTGACGCTGCGCCTGATCGTGTTCGATATCGACGAGGAAACCGGCGCCAAGTCCGTCAAGGACATCAAGGAGCAGGACGTCTACATGGGCGACATCCCGCTCATGACCATGAACGGCACCTTCGTCGTCAATGGCACCGAGCGCGTCATCGTCTCGCAGATGCATCGTTCGCCCGGCGTGTTCTTCGACCACGACAAGGGCAAGACCCATTCGTCCGGCAAGCTGCTGTTTGCCGCGCGGGTCATTCCCTATCGCGGTTCCTGGCTCGACATCGAGTTCGACGCCAAGGACATCGTGTTCGCGCGTATCGACCGTCGCCGCAAGATTCCGGTGACGTCGCTGATGTTCGCGCTCGGCCTCGACGGCGAGACCATCCTGAGCACGTTCTACAAGAAGATCAGCTACAAGCGCGCCAAGGAAGGCTGGCGCGTACCGTTCGACGCCACCCGTTTCCGCGGCTACTCGACGATCAACGATTTGATCGACGCCGACAGCGGCAAGGTCGTGCTCGAAGCCGGCAAGAAACTCACCGTGCGCGCCGCGCGTCAGCTCCAGGAAAAGGGTCTCAAGGCGCTGCGCCTGTCGGACGAAGAACTGGTCGGCAACTATCTTGCCGAAGACCTCGTCAACCCGAAGACCGGTGAAATCTACGCCGAAGCCGGCGAGGAAATCACCGAGAAGTCGCTGAAGGCGCTCAACGAGCAGGGCTACAAGGAATTGCCGCTGCTCGACATCGACCATGTCAATGTCGGCGCCTATATCCGCAACACGCTGCACGCCGACAAGAACATGACGCGTGAGGACGCGCTGTTCGACATCTACCGCGTGATGCGTCCCGGCGAACCGCCGACCATCGACTCGGCCCAGACCATGTTCCAGTCGCTGTTCTTCGACAGCGAGCGCTACGACCTGTCCGCGGTCGGCCGCGTCAAGATGAACATGCGTCTCGAACTCGATGCGCCCGACACCCATCGCACGCTGCGCAAGGAAGACATTCTCGCCGTCATCAAGACGCTGGTCGATTTGCGCGACGGCAAGGGTGAGATCGACGACATCGATCACCTCGGCAACCGCCGCGTGCGCTCGGTCGGCGAATTGATGGAGAACCAGTATCGCATCGGCCTGCTGCGCATGGAGCGCGCGATCAAGGAGCGCATGTCCAGTGTCGATATCGACACCGTGATGCCGCAGGACCTGATCAACGCCAAGCCGGCCGCCGCCGCGGTGCGCGAGTTCTTCGGCTCGTCGCAGCTGTCGCAGTTCATGGACCAGACCAATCCGCTGTCGGAAATCACCCACAAGCGCCGTCTCTCGGCGCTTGGCCCGGGCGGTCTGACCCGCGAGCGCGCCGGCTTCGAGGTGCGCGACGTGCATCCGACCCATTACGGCCGGATCTGCCCGATCGAGACCCCGGAAGGCCCGAACATCGGCCTGATCAATTCGCTCGCGACCTTCGCGCGCGTCAACAAATACGGCTTCGTCGAAACGCCCTATCGCAAGGTCAAGGACGGCCGCGTCACCGACGAGGTGGTCTATCTGTCGGCGATGGAGGAGGGCCGCTATCACGTCGCCCAGGCGAATGTGGCGCTCGACAACCGGGGCCGATTCACCGACGACCTCGTGGTCTGCCGCCATTCCGGCGACGTGCTGATGATCACGCCGGACAAGGTCGACTATATGGACGTGTCGCCGAAGCAGCTGGTTTCGGTGGCGGCGGCGTTGATTCCGTTCCTCGAGAACGACGACGCC
>CAVVEA010000003.1:0-73544 GCA_963747165.1 uncultured Alphaproteobacteria bacterium
GCGCCTTCGGCAGATCAATTCTATGCTCTCGAAACTCCAGCGGCCCCTTGGCGAACTCGCTGCGCAACTACACGGTTCAGGTCGCCGCCTGACAGACTGGACACTCGCCGAGAGCCTGCCGGGTTCACGCCCCGGCGGGCCTTACTTTGGCGGGTACAATTCGCCCTGAAGCCAGCGTCCAAGGCCCTTGGACTTCATAGGGTCTTCATACGCGGCAAGGGTCTCAAGCACGTGATTGCAGACGGCGCGCATCGAAACGTATGTAAGTCGACGCCCCCCCCCCGGGCGCGGGCTGGCTCGATGCTGACGGCATCATCTGGGCCTTGCACTTCGGACAGTCGGGGCGCTCAAATGCAACCGGTGGAAAGGCGGACGACAGGCGTTGAGATTGGGGCATGATGCTTCCCCTCGAATAGCGGGAGCGCAACACTCTCAGTCACCGATAGCTGCCAATGCGGGCGGTGATCGGGATATCGAATTCCCCTTATGTCCGGTAGTCGACTAAATTCGGGAGACACGACGCCCAATCGCTTCCCGGCCGCTTCGCTTCAATGCCCGGCGGCCCGGCTCGTAACGCCGGCTTAACCAGTCGGGCCCATCATCTGCAGGACCTCCCAAGGTCGCATTTCACGTTAAAGCCGTCGTTGGCCATTCAGCGGCGGCTTTTTCATAGGGCGGGACTGGAGTGACGGGCGCCGAGCTTAAGCAGCTACGCGTGGACATTGGGGAAGCGATCGGCCGCCCGCTGAGTATTGGCGACATGGCGAAGCTTTGCGGCCTTCCCCCCGAAACCGGACCGGCCACGATCGTCGAATGGGAGGCAGGCGCGGGCCCGAATGGTCCAGTCGCGGCACTCTTGTCCTTGATTGCCGTTGGCTGCGATCATTACCCTATCGGCGAGGAGATAATCAGCGCCGGTGATGCTGGAGCTTTTTCGCGCGATGATGCGGGCCGGCATTATTCGAAAGCTTGCTGATGGGTGTGCGGGGCTTGGTTCCACGTCGCCGGCACTTTTTTGAAGATATGATCGATTCCGTTCAGTCCGATAAGGCCGACGAAGATCAGATAGACGGCCACTGCGAAGCTCACGATCCGAGCGCGATCATCAGGAACACTCCGCAGCCAAGGTAGCAATCGGCAGTAGGGGGTGGCGGGTCGAGGGGCATCTGGGAGGGCTTACCGCGGAGACCGCCGGGCGGTTGGCCGTACGTCGCCCTCAGCAAGGCGGTCTGTTCGGCGAGCGATTTCTCACCCGCGGAAAATCGCCAGCCAATCGAGCGGCCTCAATTTGCTCATCGAGCTCCGCGTTGCGAACAGCGAAGTATGAAGGGCTCATCGCTGAATCCTTGCCACGAATCGACGCTCAACCATATCAGATAGGTCAGGACTAAGCGCGGCCCGTCACCGGTCCGATGGCCGCGAGCCGCCCGCACTCGACAGCCAGCCAGGCCCGAGAACTCACCGGTGGTCTTCCTCGATTCACCGCGGGGCCATGCCTGATCGCGCCGGCTCATCCGCCGGGCATGCCGTCGTCCAGCGGATCTGGAGACTCGCTCGCGGCATTGCGCACGATCGTAATGATCTCCTGCACGATATCACCGCGTTCGCCGCCGGTAGCACCTCTCAGCAGATATTGAACCGCAGCGCGGATCGGCGCTTTGGCATCGTCCTCGTCTGCAAAATTCCAATCGAACTCATCTGACATAGGCAATACCTCGGATCGGTAAGGCGTTTGCAGACACGAGCGGTTTCGTCGGATCATCGAATTTGCTGGTGCCGCAAAGCAGCGTCTATGATGCTCCGCGCCCATTAATTAACAAACGTTGGCGTGGGACCGTCGCGTTCACCGCTCCCCCGGACGCTCCCCGGAAGACAAATGACAAAGCCGCCTTTCGGCGGCCTGTCAGAAGTTATTCAATTACCAAGAAATTCTGGAGCGGGCGAAGGGATTCGAACCCTCGACCCCGACCTTGGCAAGGTCGTGCTCTACCACTGAGCTACACCCGCATCCGAGAGATTGACGACGACCACGCGCCGGCAACGGGCAGAGCTATGCCAAATGCGCACCGTGAATGCAACAGCCGGCGTGCGGCATGAATTCAGCCCGGATGGCCCGATATGCGAGATAAAACATGAAAATCACCTGGAAATGGCACGCGAATGACCGGTAACCTTCCCTGTCGGGAACCCCGGCACGTCGCCCAGCGTCCCACGCAGCGATTCGAGCCATTTGCCGAACCAGCCCCGAAGCGTCCCGGTCAATTCATCGCGGCGGGACGCCTCGCAATCGAAGGTCGCCCACCATTCGACGAAGGCCCGGTCGCCATCCACGATCGGGGTGATGCGCAGGGTCGCCTGGAAGCCGGCGACCGGCAGCGAAGGAGCGTCGCAGAATTCGTAAGATTGCGATCGCTCGATGTCGGATTGCGCCAGCAGCCGTTGCCGGATGTGCCTGCCCTGATAAAGCACGCTCCTGACGGCACCGATGGTATCGCCGGATTTGCCGTCCTCGATTTCGCTAGTCCCGGCGCCGCCGACCCAGACCGGGTAGTTGTTGAAATCACGAACGATTTTCCACACTTCCGCAGCCGGCTGTTCGAACACGGTGCTGTAATAGGCCTTGGCCATCGCTCAATTCCTCAGGGGTTTCGGACCCGATTGCCGGGCGATCATGGGCTGCCGGGGGGCTCCCGCCCACCCGATCTCCGATGTTTCCGGCCCCTCGCCTCACCGGACCAAAAGCCGCGGCGCCCGCTGGAACCGATTGAAATTTCCCGGCAAACCGCCAATTAAGCCAGCAGAAGTTCGCAACCACCGTGCCGGGCCGTGCTAGAACACGCCCGCTCCCGTGACATCAGGCGAGGATACAAGTGACGATAGTAGAACAGGGCGGCGTCCCGGCGGCCCAGATGCCGCCCGATCTGATCAAGGAGACGACCACCCAAACGTTCGTGAAGGACGTGATCGAGGAGTCGAAGCGCCAGCCGGTGCTGATCGACTTCTGGGCGCCCTGGTGCGGCCCGTGCCGACAGCTGACGCCAATCATCGAGAAGGCGGTTCGCGCCGCCAAGGGCAAGGTCAAGCTGGTCAAGATGAACATCGACGAACATCCGGCGATACCGGGCCAGATGGGAATCCAGTCGATTCCGGCCGTGATCGCATTCGTCAACGGCCAGCCCGCCGATGGTTTCATGGGCGCGGTGCCGGAAAGCCAGGTTACTGCTTTCATCGACAAGCTGACCGCCGGCATGCCCGGCGCCGGCGAGCCCAATATCGCGGAAATCCTGAAAGAAGCCGAAGCCGTTCTGGCCGAGGGCGATCCCGCGACCGCGGCCCAGATCTATGCCGAGGTGCTGGCGGCGGACGCCACCAACATCCCGGCGCTTGCCGGGCTTGCGAAATGCTACATGGCGACCGGCGCCGTCGAACAGGCCAAGCAGACGCTCGCTATCGTGCCGGAATCGAAGCGCAGCGATGCGGCCGTCAAGGCCGTACAGGCGTCGATCGATCTCGCCGAGCAGGCCAAGGCAGTCGGTCCGGTCACGGAACTGGAACAGAAAGTCGCCGCCAACCCGCTCGACCATCAGGCGCGTTTCGATCTGGCGACCGCGCTCAACGCCAGCGGCAAGCGCGCCGAGGCCACGGGTCAATTGCTGGAAATCGTCAAGCGCGACCGCAAATGGAACGAAGACGGCGCCCGAAAGCAGCTCGTGCAGTTCTTCGAGGCGTGGGGACCGACCGACGAGGCCACTGTCGAGGGACGAAAGCGGCTATCGACCATTCTGTTTTCATAGCGCGCAGCCCGCGCAGGCGGAAACCGGCTTTGCGCGCTGGAGCATAATGCGAAAAAGAGGAACCGGTTTTCCGGAGAGATCGCGCTCAAACAAGGAAATGAGATCCTGATCCGATTTAAACCAACCGGATCATGATCTAGCGAGTTGACGCGGATGGCGTAAACTTGTCCGCGACAGGCGACGCACCAAATTGGATTCCACGGGCCAGCAGCGGAACCGCACATGCCGATCAATGCCGATTATCGCGGGCCGGCCGACCTTCCCGAGGTAATTCCGGTATTTCCGCTGCCCGGCGCGCTGCTGCTGCCGCGCGGTCAGATGCCGCTCAACATCTTCGAGCCGCGCTATCTGGCGATGGTGGATGACGCGCTGCGCGACGGCCATCGCCTGATCGGCATGATCCAGCCGGACGTGGCCCATTCGCAGAACGAGGACAAGCCGGCGTTGTTTCGCGTCGGCTGCGTCGGGCGCATCACCCAGCTCGCAGAATCCGGCGACGGCCGCTACATCCTCGAACTCACCGGCATCGCCCGCTTCAAGGTGGTCGAGGAAATGACCGTGCTGACCGCCTACCGGCAATGCAAGGTAGATTACTTCCCCTATGTCGACGATTTCGAAGCGCGCAAGGGCGAAGAGGCCGTCGACCGCGAAGCGCTGCTCGAGGTGCTGACCGATTTTCTCGAGGCCAACAATCTCAAGGTCGACTGGGAAGGCGTCGAGAGCGCGCCCAATGAAGCGCTGGTCAACGCACTGGCGATGATGTCGCCCTACGGCCCGCCGGAAAAGCAGGCGATGCTGGAGGCGCCCGACCTCAAGACCCGCGCCGAAATCCTGATCGCGGTGACCGAAATGGATCTCGCCAAGAAACGCACCAGCGGCGATCCGCCGCTGCAGTGAGGCGTCATTCCGGCAACCCTGCCTTACGCAGGCCGTCCGCGAATACAGCCAGATCTTCCGTCCGGTGGATCGGCAGCCAATCCCGGAGATTGGAGATGCGAAGCGCGGGATCGAGCTCACGCAATCGATCCATGGCTCGCCGCGCCTCGTCGCTTCGCCCGGCCAGCGCATGGCTGGCGGCAACGACGCCGACGACCAGCAGGAAACTCGGCAAATCCGCGGACGCCTTCTCCGCCCATGACGAGGCAACATCAAAGTGCCCCGCGAACAGGTGCGCCATCGCCAGCCCGGCCTGCATCCGGTAGATTTCCGGATCGAGCGGGCTCAAGCGCATGGCGCGCTCGAAATGCCCGATGGCATTTTCAGTCTCGCCGTGCCAGATCCGCAAAAATCCACCGAGAAACCATGCTGCCGCCAGGTTCGGATTGAGCATGACGGCCCGATCGAGCAAGGCAATGCCGCCATCCACGTCGCCATCGAGATGGGCGAGCGCATGGCCGCTTCTCGCGAGTGCGACCGCATCGTCCCTGCCTAGTTCGACGGCCCGGCGCGCCATTCGAATGCCCTCGGCAACCTCCCGCGGGTGATCGACCATCCATCCATTGACCTTGCGCCAGAAGTAACACCATGCGGCCATCGCATGGGCCGACGCGAAATTCGGATCAAGCTGGATCGCCTTTTCAAACAGCGATAGCGCCTCGTTGATCGCGTCCCTGGTTCCTTGATGCACATTCGCGGTCCCGCGCATATGATAGTCATACGCGTTGAGATTTCCGGTCGGCTTGCGCCGCGCGCGTTCGATCTCCGCGCGTTCGAGCTGCGGGGCGATGGCGCCGACGACGCTGGCGGCGACCTGATCCTGCAGCTCGAAGATGTCATCGAGGCTGCCTTCGAAGCGCTCGGCCCAGAGATGCGCCCCGGTCGTCGCGTCGATGAGCTGGCCCGTGATGCGCACCCGGTTCGCGGCCTTGCGCACGCTGCCTTCCAGCACATAGCGAACGCCCAGCTCGCGGCCGATCTGCTTCACGTCGACCGCGCGACCCTTGTAGGTGAAGCTCGAATTGCGCGCGATGACGAACAGCCAGCGCATGCGCGACAGAGCGGTGATGATGTCCTCGACCACGCCATCGGCGAAATACTCCTGCTCGGGGTCGCCGCTCAGATTCTGGAAGGCCAGCACCGCGATCGACGGCTTGTCGGGAAGAGCCGGCACCACCGCAGGCGTTGCATCCGCACCGGCGGGCTCGGCTTTCTGCGAATGCAAGGCCTCCGGGGATTGGGCTTCCCTGATGTCGCCCACGAACCGGAAGCCCTTGCGGGCGATGGTCTTGACCAGCCGCTGCGCCTCGCCGCTGTCCCCGATCGCCTTGCGCACGGCATTGATATGGCTGGTCAGCGTCGACTCCGAAACGATCCGTCCGCTCCATACCGCGTCCAGCACGTCGTCTTTGCTGACCACGTGGGCGCGATTCCGGATCAGATAGACCAGCAGGTCGAAGACTTGCGGGCCGACGGCGACGACCTCCGATCGCCGGGTGAGCTCGCGCCGGTCGGGGTCGAGTACGCAGTCTCCGAACAGGAATTGCACTTCGAAGCTCCACATCGCACGGGCAGGTGGCGGGCACGTAACCGGGGCGACTGGGCCGTCGCCGCCGGCCCCACAGCAGATTACCAGATAGTACGGTGGTAATCGCCGGGTGCGGCCACGCTCAACGGCATAATGCCGCGACGGCCGGTTCCCTGGACGAATAACCAAGGGAAACGCAATGGCAATTCAAGGGCGCTGCAAGGCTTTCCGATCAGCCGCGGGGCATCCTCGAGCCACGGATTGAACGCCCGATCGGCGGGCCACAAACTGGAGAATGGACATGAAGATCGTGGTTATTGGAGGCAGCGGCCTTATCGGATCGAAACTTGTGAAGAGGCTTCGGCAGAGCGGTCACGAGGTTGTAGCGGCGTCGCCCAGCTCGGGCATCAACACCATTACGCGTGAGGGACTGGCCGAAGCGCTTTCAGGCGCCAAGGTTGTCGTCGATGTCGCGAACGCGCCCTCGTGGGAGGCGAAGGCCGTCCTCGAGTTCTTCACAACTTCAAATCGGAACCTTCTGGCGGCGGAAAAAGCCGCGGGCGTCGGACATCACGTCGCGCTTTCCGTTGTCGGCACCGAACGGCTGCTCGAGAGCGATTATTTCCCCGCCAAGCTGGCGCAGGAAAAGCTGATCAAGGAGTCCGGCATTCCCTATACCATCCTTCGCGCCACGCAATTCTTCGAGTTCGTGGCTGGCATCGTCGAGGCGGGAACCGACGGCGACGTCATTCGGATGTCGCCGGCCTTGTTTCAACCCATCGCTGCAGATGATGTCGCTGCGGGGCTGGCCGATCTCGCGGCGGCTCCGCCGCTCAATGGCATGGTCGAAATCGCCGGCCCCGAGCCGATTCCGCTCGACAAGATCGCCCGGCAGGTTTTGGCGGCGAAGGGTGACCGCCGTCAGGTGATCGCCGATGTTCACGCCCGCTACTTCGGTGCCGCCGTCGACGATCGAACGCTGAGACCCGGCGATCACCCGCGCCTTGGGCCGACCCGTTTCGAGGATTGGCTCCGCCACTCTTTGGTCCACGCTTGAAGCGCTCGACCTCGGAGATCCCGCGGCGGTGGGTCGCTCCACCGCCGGCGGCGATTGAACGGTACGAGCGGCGCAAGATTCCTGATGCGATGCTTTTTCCTGACGCGAACCGATCTCCACCCCGGATCAAGTCCGGGACAGGCTTCCGCTTGAAAACGCTCTAATACCCCGCCACTGCCAGCGCGACGACCGCGCTCAACGCCACCCAGCCGAAATGCCTGCCGCGCAGCGCCCAGGCATTGGCCAGCGCGGCAAATCCAAACACCGCAGCGAGCGTTGCGACGATCCAGTGCCGCGCCGGTTCCGACGCCATCCAGGGGGCCGCGATCAGCAACACGCCGCCGCCGATCCAGGCCACGGTGCCGGCCTGCCAGACCAGCCTCAGCAGGAAGCGCAAGCGCGGCGGCTCGATGGTGGCGCGGGCGAACACTTTGGTTTCGCCGAGCACGCCGTGGATCAGCGCCACCGCGATCGCGGCCACGCCTGCACATTGCAGCAAGAGATCGCGCATCGTCGTTCTCCATACATGACTGTATGGTCGTTATGACGGACCGGCTGGCCCCTGTCAATACAGTAGTGTATGGTGGGTTTGCATGACCGATCAACTCTCCGCGAAGGACTGGCTGGACCAGGGTCTGAAGACGCTGGCGAAGAGCGGTTTTACGGCGTTGAAGGCCGAGCCGCTGGCGAAAGCCATGGCGGTGTCGCGCGGCAGTTTCTACTGGCATTTCGCCGACATCGGCGCATTCCACAAGGCGATCCTCGATCACTGGCGCGAGGTCGCCGCCGAGCAGATCATCGCCAACCTCGAGGCTTCGGCGGAGAACGAAGACCCGCTGCCGCTGCTGCTGCGCCGGGCGTTCGGCGGCAGGCTGGCGCTGGAGAACGCGGTTCGAACCTGGGCCACGCTCGATCCTGTCGCCCGCGCCGCCGTCCAGGCCATCGATCGCCGCCGCTTGAGCTACGTGGAAGGCATGCTCAGGGCAACCGGGCTTTCAACGGACGTCGCCCGGGCCCGCGCCCAAATTATCTATTGGGCGTTTCTCGGCTTTGCGCTGTCGGACAAGCCGCTACCGCCGGCACGGCAGGCGGCGGTGCTGGACGAACTGCTTCGGATTGCTGCGCGATGAGGGCTGTGCGGCGACACGTTTGGTTCGAATATGCTACAGCAAAGAAAACCTGCGCCGGAGATCATTCATGAGTTCCTCGCCTGAACGCCTTGAAGGCACCGTCGACCCGAAATTGCTGGAAATCCTGGTCTGCCCGCTGACCAAGGGGCCGCTGGAGTTCGACGCGGTGAAACAGGAACTGATCTCGCGTTCCGCCAAACTCGCCTATCCGATCCGCGACGGCATCCCGATCATGCTTCCGGAAGAGGCAAGGAAGATCGAGTAAGCATTGCGACGGCGGCTGTTTCAGCGCGTCGTCCCGGACAAGTGAGCGCTGCGGGCGCGATCCGGAACCGACACGCCGCAGCCTCTCGCTCTCATGCCCGTTTGATGAAGGCGAGATCGTTGGCCGCGAGTTTGTCGTATCGCGTCGCCACACGCCGGAAGATCAATTCTCGCGGGCTGCGGCCGTTGCAATCCTCACACCCGGTTTATAAGGCGGAGTCTGCGCAGGCATGGACCGGCTCGTTACACTGTCGCGTCAGAGATCGACAACGACGTCGGCCTGAGGCTGGGAGCAGCAGATCAGCACATTGCCGGCCGCCGGTGGATCGATTGGATGGGGCCGGTAGGCGACTGTCCCAGCCACAAGCCCGGTTTCACAGGCGTGACAGACACCCGTGCGGCACGACCACCGCGTGGGGATGTCGCACGCTTCGGCAAGCTCAAGGAGGCTCTGAAACGCCGAACCCCAATGGACGCTCAAGCCACTGCGGGCGAACGAAACCAGCGGTCCCGCGCCGGAAGGCCCGGGAGGCAGGTGCGGCGGCCGGTGTGGAGAGGCAGCGACGCCTGGGTTATTCGATCGACCTGGGCCGAACAGCTCGGTATGGATGCGGCCAGCAGCGATGCCCCAGGCTGCAAGGCCCGCGGTGAGTTCACTGATGAAGGCCGATGGCCCGCAGATATAGAAGTCGGCATTGCGCGGTACTTCCAGTTCCCGAAGCACCCCAATGTCCAACCGTCCATAAGCATCGAAATCCACGCCCAGCCTGTCCTCGGGATCGGGAGAGCTGTAGCGTATGTGGCGGTGGCCGTGGGCCAAGGCTTTGAGCAGGGTTCGGGCCTCCCGGGCAAATGGATGCTCATGGCCGTGACGGGCTCCGTAGAGCCACCAGACTTCGCGCGGCGACGCCTTGGCTGCCAATGCGTGGAGCATCGCGATGACAGGGGTCGCCCCCACCCCTGCACTCAGGAGGACGACGGGACCATCGTCCGGCCGAAGCGTGAAGTTGCCTCGTGGCGCGCTCACGTCCAGCACGTCGCCAACCTGCACCTTCTCGTCGATGTAGGCGCCCGCCACGCCATGCGGTTCCCGCTTTACGCTTATGCGATAGCCGCGGTCACCGGGCTCACCCGACAAAGAATAGCTGCGCATTAGCGCCGGCGCGCCGGGCGTCAGCCTAAGGCGCAGCACGACAAACTGGCCGGGAAGGGCCGCGGTCAGGGGAAGTTCATCCATAGGCTCAAGCACCAGCGACATCACGCTGCTGCTCTCGCGAATCTTGTGCGACACCCGCAACGGGCGGAATCCCGCCCATGCCGGAGGCGGTCCGGACACCGGAGCGAGCCCGGCATTTCCCGTTGTCGCGCCGCCGCTCTGCTCTTGCGCGAGCAGCGCCTGTAAGGATCTGCGCCAGCCTGCGCTCAGCGCGGGGATACGCAGCGCGCGCTCGAGCTGGCTACGGGGATGACCGGGCATGTATAGCAGCGCGTTGATCTCGAAGACGCTCATGCGCTCAGGACCCATCCCGACCTGGACGATCTCATCCCCTGCTTCGACCTGGCCTTCCTCCAGAACACGCAGATAGAAACCGGGCCTGCCGTGCGCGACCAGCAGCGCGGCCATTTGCGGCTCGTTCATGCGGATACCAACCCGGTAACAAGTGACGCGCGGTTGCGTCACTTCGAACAAGGCGCTGCCGATCCGGTATCGGTCGCCAATGCATACCTCGCGGTCCGCCAGGCCGTCGACCGTGAAGTTCTCCCCGAATTGTCCATAGGTGAGGTCGTTGCGGCTTAGCTCGTTTTGCCAAAGGCGATAGGAGTCCATTTGATAGACCAAAACGGCCCGGTGCTCGCCGCCGTGACCAACCAGGTCTCCCTGCCCATCGCCATCGATGTTGAGCCGGCGTACCGCGCGCGGGCCCTGGATTGGTGCTTTCCAAACGGAAGTGTGGACGGTCTTCCCTTGCCATGGAATGTCGCGCGGCAGGCCCACGTTGACCGAAAGCAAGCGAGCCATCACTTTCTCCTCCACCAGCGACTGCCGGCTGTAACGCTCAGCCAGCCCCTTTCCCGGTGGACGCGGAGTCTCGCAGTGGCTGACCGGCGGCAACTTAGCATCGCCTGAGAGATCGAGAAAATATGGTTGTGCCCGCTGGTCTGGTCCCAGCGTCGATCGTAGGAGCAGTTCAGGTTCGTTGGACTGAGCACGATCGTTTCGGGCGTGCGCCATCCACTCGGAAGTCCGCCAACACCTACGGATTCATGAGTTCACGCCCTGACCAATAACGCCGGTGGTTATGGGTCCCTGCTTTTGCGGGGACGACCGAACAAAATCACAACGCCTCGCCCTTCAACAGCCGCGGCACTTCGCCGGCGAGGCCCGCGGCCTGGCGGATGAAAAGGCTTTTCAGCGGCGGCGCGCGATCGACCAGACCGAGCCCGATATCGCGCACCGTGCGCAGCAGCGTCGACTGGTTCGAGAACAACAGATTCAGCGAGTTGGTGGCGAGCCCCATCGCCATGGTGTCGAACCGCCGCCAGCGCTGATAGCGTTCGAGCACGTCGGCCTGTCCGAGATCCATCCCCAGTCTCGCGGCGTCGACCACCACTTCGGCCAATGCCGCGACATCCTTCAGGCCCATGTTGAGCCCCTGCCCCGCAATCGGGTGAATCACATGCGCGGCGTCGCCGACCAGCGCCAGCCGCTCGCCGATGAAGGAGCGCGCGACGAAATAGCCGAGCGGAAATGCGCGGGGCTTGTCCAGCGCCTTGATCTCGCCGAGATGCAAACCAAAACGCTGTTCGAGCTCGCCGTGGAATTCATCTTCGCTCAGGCCGATGATGCGCGCGGCTTCGCTGCGTGTCTCGGTCCACACCAGCGACGAGCGTTGTCCTTTCAGCGGCAGGATCGCAAACGGCCCGGCCGGGAGGAAGTGTTCCTCGGCGCGGCCGTTATGATCACGCTCATGGCCGACCGTGACGACGATGCCGGACTGATCGTAATCCCAGCCATGGGTGGCAATCCCGGCGCGCTCGCGCAGCTTTGAGCGGGCGCCGTCGGCGGCCACCAGCAGGCTCGCCGCAACGACACTGCCGTCCGCCAGCGTCACATCGACGCCATCGGCGCGGGAAACGAATGTCGTCACCGCGGTGGCGCGCAGGTCGATACCGTCGGCCTCGGCGCGTTTGGTCAGCGCATCGATCAGGTGCCGGTTTTCGACCATGTGGGCGAACGGCTCGCCGGGCTCGACATTCCCGGCAAACGTCAGGAACACCGGACGGGTCGCGTCTTCCAGCTTCGAATCGGTGACGACCATGTCGAGGATCGGCTGCGCGTCGGCGGCGACCTGATCCCATATCCCGATGGCGTCGAACAGCCGGCGGCAGGCGGCCACGATCGCGGTGGCGCGCGGGTCGCGGCTCGGCCGCGTCGCCAGCGCCGGGTCGGCCACGATGATGGGAATACCGGCGCCAAGCCCCTGTCGCAGCGCCAGCGCCAGCGCCAGCCCCGCGAACGCGCCGCCGCCAATGACAATGCCTCGCTGTGCCGACATGCAAAACCTTACCTACTCAGGTCATAGACACTACTTGCTACCTGATTATAGCTGGGCGAAACAGGGCCGCGTAACAAGGTCTGTACCCTCAAGCCGTGTCATTCCCGGGGCACGCGTTTTCGCCTGAACCCGGAATCTCGAAATTTGGGGTTCGAGTCCCTTGGCTTCGCCCCGAACGACCAGGAAATTGAAAGCACCCGCATGTCCAATGGCCTGATTGACCTGATTTCCATTCTCGATCTGGAGCCGATCGAGGTGAACATGTTTCGCGGCAACAGCCCGAAGACGAGCTGGCAGCGGGTGTTCGGCGGACAGGTGATCGGCCAGGCAATGATGGCGGCGTGCCGCACCGTCGAAGGCCGCCTGCCGCATTCACTGCATTGCTATTTCATCCTGCCCGGCGATCCGCAGATTCCGATCATCTACGAGGTCGAACGGCTGCGCGACGGCAAGAGCTATTCGACCCGCCGTGTCACCGCGATCCAGCACGGCAACGCGATCTTCTCGGTCATGGTGTCGTTTCATGTCGACGAACAAGGTTCGTTCGATCACCAGGACAAGATGCCCGACGTGCCGCCGCCGGAGAAACTCACCGCCGAGGAAGTGGCCAAGCAGCCGATGTTCCGCGAGATGCCGGATTTCATCCGCCGCTATTATGAATCCGACCGGCCGATCGAATTGCGCCCGGTCGAGCTCGGGCGTTATTTCGGCCAGAAGATCGACGACGGCCGCATCCATGTCTGGATCCGCACCGCGGCGAAACTGCCCGACGATCCGGCGCTGCATATGTGCGCGCTGGCCTATGCGTCGGATTTCTCGCTGCTCGATGCGATCATGGCGCGCTATGGCCGGACGCTGTTCGACAAGCGGATGATGCCGGCGAGCCTCGACCACGCGATGTGGTTCCACCGGCCGTTCCGCGCCGACGAATGGCTGCTTTACGCGCAGGATTCACCGAGCGCGCAGGGCGGGCGCGGCCTGACCCGCGGCCTGATCTACAAGCCCGACGGCACGCTGGTCGCATCCGTCGCACAGGAGGGCTCGGTGCGCGAACGCAGGTGACGGCGTTAGAGCATCATCAGGCGCGTTGCGTTACGCGGTTCGCTCCACCAGCGCGAATTGCGAGACGTACCATTGGCCATACCAGCGCAGCACCCACGGAATCGGGATCAGCAACATGCATCCGAGCGCGAATAGCAGCGTCCGCCACAGCATCTCGAGGCCGCTGGCATTGAAGATGATTTCGCGCTGCGTGCCGGCGACATTGCTGCAGTTCCATCTCATCCAGGCGGTGACGACCCAGGCCCAACCGACGATGGTGATGACCGAGATATACAGCAGCACCTGCCAGCCGACATAGGTCAGCGCGCTGCCCTTGAATTCGATCGGAAGCTGGTGGCCCTGCGAGCTGAAATTGGCCGCGACCCATCGCACAATCATCCATGACAGGAACGCCGTCACCGGAATGGACAGGTATTGCAGGTAGGAAACGCCGGTGGAGCCGGCGTAGGTCAAGAGCGCCATCGCAACGAACACGTACCAGATGTCGCCGACCTGACCGGTGAAGCCGAGATCGGGCCGCCCGGGCACGCGAAGGCGGGACGTGATCCATCGGTAGAAACTGGTCGCCACCCATGGCGCGGGGACCACCAGCAGGAATCCGATCGCATACAGCAGGGTCCGGCCGAGCATTTCCCACAACGGCAGGTCGGCCGAAAGCGCACCGCCGCTATAGTCTTGATAGGTTTGCGGTTGATGCCCTTGTCCCGGGTAGGCTTGCCCTGGGTAGCCTTGACCCTGAAGGCCCTGACCGCCCGCGAGCGGCCCGCGCGCACCGGGAACGGCGGGCGGTCGGCGCCCCGCGCCCGGCATCAAGCCCGGAATATCCCCGGCCTTTTGCCAGCCGGACATGCCCTCGCTCCACACCAGCGTATCGGGCGTGACGATTCCCCTGACCATCAAGTCGCGGAGCTGAACCTCGGCGTAGGGACCCTGCTGCTGGCCTTGGGACGCGTAAAACCAGGATCGGCTGGACATCTCATCCCCTTAAGGCTTTGGCGCCGCGCCAGCTGGCCCGGGCGAGTAAAGCCGTATTCTGACGGATGAGCAGCGTCCCTGTACAGGGAGGCCGGCGGGCGGCCACAAATGTTTTCCTGCCCTCTGCAACTTTTTTGTGCCATTTGCACAGAAAGATGCCAGATTTGGGTGACCGCAAATCGCCGCACCGCCGATCTGGCAAAACTTAAAAGGGTAAGGCCTGACCATGAAACTCGTCGTTGCCATCATCAAACCGTTCAAACTCGACGAGGTCCGCCAGGCCCTGACGGCCATCGGCGTCCACGGCATGACGGTGACCGAGGTCAAGGGCTATGGCCGCCAGAAGGGCCACACCGAGATCTATCGCGGCGCCGAATATGTCGTGAACTTCCTGCCCAAGCTGCGCATTGAAATCGCGGTGTCGTCCGAATTGGCCGACAAGGCGGTCGCGGTGATCACGCAGGGCGCGCGGACCGGACAGATCGGCGACGGCAAGATCTTCGTGACGCCGATCGATCACGCGTTGCGCATCCGCACCGGCGAAACCGACAGCGACGCGCTCTGAATTTCATTCACTTCCACTTGCAGACAGATGGTGGCGCCTCAAGGCACCGCCGATTGATAACAGGCCGGGGAAACATCATGGGGGCACTGCCACGCCACGCAGCCAATGCTGCGGCGATATTTTTGGTTGCAACTTTCATCTCGTCGCTGGCGACGCCGGCCTTGGCCGAAACCTCAACCATCAACCCCGCCGACACCGCCTGGATGATCGCGGCCACCGCGCTGGTGCTGATGATGACCATCCCGGGACTGGCGCTGTTTTATTCCGGCATGGTGCGCAAGAAGAACGTGCTGGCGACGATGGCACAGTGCCTCGCCGCGGTGGCGCTGATTTCGATTCTCTGGGTGGCGTTCGGCTACTCGCTGGCGTTCGTCGGCGACGGCCCCTGGCTCGGCACGCTCGATCGCTGGTTTCTCGCCGGCATGAAGATGGAGGACGTCAATCCGGCGGCGAAGACGATCCCGGAAGCCTTGTTCATGCTGTATCAGATGACGTTTGCGATCATCACGGTGGCGCTGGTCGCGGGCGCGGTGGCCGACCGGATGCGGTTCTCGGCCTATCTGTTGTTCTCGGTCGGCTGGTTCATGTTCGTCTACGTTCCGCTGGCGCACTGGGTCTGGGGCGGCGGCTTCCTCGCCACCATGGGCGTGCTGGATTTTGCCGGCGGCCTCGTCGTGCATCTCAGCGCCGGGGCCGGCGGGCTGGTGGCGGCCAAGGTGATGGGCCGGCGTCATGGCTACGGCACCGAGAATCTCGCGCCGTTCGATTTGTCGCTGGCGGTGATCGGCACCGGGATGCTGTGGGTCGGATGGTTCGGTTTCAACGGCGGCTCGGCGCTTGCGGCCAGCCCGCGCGCGGTGATGGCGATCACCGCCACCCATCTCGCCGCCTGCGCCGGCGCGCTGACATGGGGCGCGATCGAATGGTCGACGCGGCGCAAGCCGTCGGTGCTCGGCATGATCTCCGGCGCGGTGGCGGGCCTCGGCACGATCACGCCGGCATCGGGATTCGTCGCGCCATGGCATGGCATCGTGATCGGGATCATCGCCGGACTGTTTTGCTTCTGGGCCTGCACCAGCCTCAAGCAGCGCTTCGGTTACGACGATTCGCTCGACGTGTTCGGGGTCCATGGCATCGGCGGATTGACCGGCACGCTGCTCGCCGGTGTGTTTGCCACCGCGGCGATCGGCGGAACCTCGGGCCTGATCGAGGGCAATCCGCAGCAGTTGCTGATCCAATTATACGGCGTGGCGGTGACCTTGCTGTGGTCCGGCGCCGTCACCTTTGTCCTGCTCAAGCTGGTCGGCGCATTCGTGCCGCTGCGGGTGTCGCTGCAGCAGGAGTTGGAAGGCCTGGATATCTCGCAGCATGGCGAGGCGCTGCAATAGGTCTCTACACCTAATTACCTGCCTTGTTGCCCTCCCCGTGGGCACTATTATGTCCAGTTCCTGTCCTGCCTTCTTTTTCATCAGGCGTGACTAGGGTTTGGGCGCGACCGAATAGCGCAGGTGCGTCCAATTTCAGCAAACCCCGAAAAGGTCCGCGTTCATAATCCGTTAGGCAACGCGTCCGATCTGGCACGGCATTTGATTCTATGGGTCACGGCTGTGCCCGCGTAGTGAACTTCTCCGCGTGGTGAACCTCAGTCGAGAACGCCCGGTCGAGTCTGAACCGGGCCCAAGCGGGGATAGGACCCATGAAAATTGTTATGGCGATCATCAAGCCATTCAAGCTCGAAGAAGTCCGTGACGCCCTGACCGCCATTGGCGTTCACGGTCTCACGGTGACGGAAGTAAAGGGATATGGCCGGCAGAAGGGCCATACGGAAATCTATCGCGGCGCTGAATACGCGGTGAGCTTCCTGCCCAAGATCAAGATCGAGGTCGCCATCGCCTCGGACCAGGTCGACAAGACCATCGACGCCATCACCACGGCTGCAAAGACCGGACAGATCGGCGACGGCAAGATCTTCGTCATCAACCTCGACCATGCGGTTCGTATCCGCACCGGCGAGGCCGATGCCGCGGCACTCTGATTTCGCGCTCAACCTTTTCCAATCAGGAGTAAAACAAATGACGTTCAAACGTCCCTATAGCGCGGGATTGGCGGCCCTCGCAGTCGGCGTGTTCGCCGCGACCGCTGCCTATGCTGAGCCAACTGTCAATAAGGGGGATAACGCCTGGATGCTGACATCGACAGTGCTGGTGCTGTTGATGACGATTCCCGGTCTCGCACTGTTCTATGGCGGCCTGGTCCGCTCCAAGAACATGCTCTCGGTGCTGGCGCAGGTTTTCTACACCGTCTGCATGGTCACCATCCTGTGGGCGCTCTACGGCTACAGCCTCGCCTTCACCGGCGGTTCCGACTTCATCGGCGGTTTCTCCAAAGCCTTCCTGATGGGCGTGACGCCGGACTCCAAGGCGGCGACGTTCAGCGTCGATGCCAACATCTCCGAACTCGTCTACGTCTGCTTCCAGATGACGTTCGCGGCGATCACCCCGGCCCTCATCGTCGGCGCCTTCGCCGAACGCATGAAGTTCGCGGCGGTCGCGCTGTTCATTCCGCTCTGGGTGACGCTGATCTATTTCCCGATCGCACACATGGTTTGGTACTGGGCCGGACCGGACGCGATCTCGGATGCGGTCAAGGCGCTTGCTGCAGCGGGTGACGCAGCGGCGAAGACCGCGGCGCAGGCCAAGCTCGATGAAGTCAACGCCGACGCCGGCTGGGTCTTCAAGAAGGGCGCGATCGACTTCGCGGGCGGCACCGTGGTGCACATCAACGCCGGTATCGCCGGTCTTGTCGGCGCGCTCCTGATCGGCAAGCGGACCGGTTACGGCAAGGACCTGATGGCTCCGCATTCGCTGACCATGACCATGATCGGCGCCTCGCTGCTGTGGGTGGGCTGGTTCGGCTTCAACGCCGGATCGAACCTCGAAGCCTCCGGCGGCGCCGCGCTCGCCATGACCAACTCCTTCGTCGCAACGGCGGCGGCGGCGCTGGCCTGGATGTTCGCGGAGTGGATCATCAAGGGTCATCCCTCGCTGCTCGGCGCGTTGTCGGGCGCGGTGGCGGGACTGGTGGCGGTCACGCCCGCGGCCGGCTACGCCGGTCCGATGGGAGCGATCGTGCTCGGTCTCGTGGTCGGTGTGGTCTGCCTGTTCTTCTGCACCGTGATCAAGAACGCGCTCGGCTACGACGACTCGCTCGACGTGTTCGGCGTCCACTGCGTCGGCGGCATCGTCGGCGCGCTGGGCACCGGCATCCTGGTGAATCCGGCACTCGGTGGCACCGGCATCATGGACTACACCACCGGCAAGATCGCCGACTACGATCTGATCGCGCAGATGACCTCCCAGGTCTGGGGCGTCAGCACCACGCTGGTGTGGTCGGGCATCGGTTCGGCGATCCTCTACAAGGTCGTCGACGTCATCGTCGGCCTGCGTGCCACCGTAGAGGTGGAGCGCGAGGGCCTCGACATCACCGAGCACACCGAGCGCGCCTACAACATGTAGGTTCTGTTAAGGGCGCGATCTCACGAGGTCGCGCTCAGGACTACGGTTCGAGCACATACCCGGCAATGCCCGGACCGTTGAGGGGCTCCAGCGCAAGCTGGGGCCCCTTTCTTTTTGGCGCTACGCCTGTTCAACGCGCACAGCCGCCGGGATTACTCGCCCTGGTCCTGAAGCTCGGCGGGTCCGATGACCCCGGCCCGTTCAGCGCCCCGCAGATGGCAATCTTTGCCGGGCGTCCAATGGTGCCCGATCGCGCAGTAAAAATTAGCAAAATCGTCACTGGCGTCGATGGTTAATCGCGTCTTAACCTCGCCGTATCTATGGTGGTTTGATCCGTTTGCGGCCGATCTCAGAGTGCGATCGGCTGCCCCAAGAGTGCTGGCGCTTCACGTATGGCAATGACCGCTTCATCCCGCGCGCCGCAGGGCGCCGGCAGTCAGGAGAGCGAACGCTCGCCATTCGCGCGGCTGACCGAGCTCTTGGCCCCGTACCAGCCGGCTAAGCCCTTGATTACGCTGTCGTTGGGCGAGCCGCAGCATCCGGTACCGGACTTTGTCGGCCCGGTGCTGGCCAAACACATCGCCGATTTCGGCCGCTATCCGATCGCCAAGGGGATCGAGCCGTTTCGCCGTGCGGCCGCGAACTGGCTTTCGACCCGGTTTCGGCTGCCGCGGCCGATCGATCCCGAGACCGAGCTTCTGGTGCTCAACGGCAGCCGCGAGGGCCTGTTTTTCGCGGCCCTCACCGCCGCCCGTTATGTCGGCGAGCGCAAGGGCATGCCCGCGATCCTGATCCCGAATCCGTTCTATCCCGCTTATGCTGCTGGCGCACGCGCCGCCGGATGCGACGCGATCTACCTGCCGACCACGCTGGCCAACGGATTCCTTCCCGATCTCGATGCGCTCGACGACGCCACGCTGGCGCGAACCGTCGCCATCTTCATCGCCTCGCCGGCCAACCCGCAGGGCGCGGTCGCCACATCAGGCTATTTCACGCGCCTGAAGCAACTCGCCGACCGCTTCGGCTTCATGATCCTGAGCGACGAATGCTATTCGGAGATCTACACCAGGGAAGCGCCGGGCAGCATGCTGGAATGCGCCGGCCGTGATTTCTCCAATGTCGTCGCGTTTCAGTCGCTGTCTAAACGTTCGAACCTGCCGGGCATGCGGGTCGGCTTCGCGGCCGGCGACAGGAAATTTCTCGGCATGTTTCACGAACTCCGCAACGTCGCGGCACCCCAGGTGCCGGTGCCGTTGCAGCATGTCGCGGTCGCGGCCTATGGCGACGAAGCCCATGTCGAGGAGAACCGGCGGCTGTACCGGATCAAGTTCGATCTCGCCGATCAGATCCTCGGCAATCGCTATGGCTATCGCCGGCCAGCCGGCGGCTTCTGCGTCTGGCTCGACGTGTCGGCCCATGGCGGCGACGAAGCGGCCACCGTGAAACTTTACAAGGACGCAGGCGTGCGTGTGGTGCCCGGAAGTTATCTGGCACGGCAGCAGGCTGACGGCTCGAATCCCGGCGCCGGCTTCATCCGCCTGGCGCTGGTGGCAGACAGTGAAACAACAGCCGAGGCGTTGCACCGGCTGGTCGAAATTCTGGATTAGTCGCAGGGCCCCATGAGCATGCCAGCGATCGAACGCGTCATTCCATTGGTCGGCCATCTGCCGGTGTCGATCCGCGAGGCGTTGGCGCGGCGCTTGCGCGAACTCGCAGGCCTCGCTCTGCTGTCGCTGTCCGGCGTTGCCGCGGCGGCGCTGATGACCTGGTCGGTGCAGGATCCGAGCCTCAGCCACGCGACCTCGCGCGCGATCCGCAACATCGTCGGCTATCCCGGCGCGATCGGCGCCGATCTGTTGATGCAAATTCTCGGCCTCGGCGCGATCATGCTGATCCTCCCGATCGCGGTGTGGGGCTGGCGCATGCTGACGCATCGCACCTTCGACCGCCAGGCGCTGCGGCTCGCCTGCTGGATCCTCGGCACGGTGATATCGGCCGGCTTTGCCAGCTGCTTTACGCGTGGTGGGTCGTGGCCGCTGCCGACCGGGCTCGGCGGCGTTGTCGGAGATGCGCTGGTGCGCGCGCCCGCCGTCGTGTTTGGCCCGCCGGGCATCATCTATCGCATCGTGCTCGGGATCATCCTGTTCGCCGCCATGGTCGCCACGTTCCTGATCGCCGGTGGCATGGGTTCGCAGCCCGAGGAAGACGAATTGACGCCGATCGCCGATGACGATGCGCCGTTCGTGGAAGAAGACGAGGACGGCTCGGTCTCGCTTGGATGGGCCTATCATGCCGCGATGAGCGCGAAGGTGCGGCTGTGGCGATTCCTGAGCCTGGTTTACAGCTGGCTGGTGGCCAGCGCGCCGCCGGCGCGCACGTCGTTCGAACGTCAGGAGCCCAAACTGGGCGGTCGTGCGGCGCCGTCACTGGCTCCGCAGGACGACGAAGAAGACGAGGACGAAGAAGAGGAAGAGGAAGAAGAGGAGGAGGAGGAGGAGGAAGCTCCCCGCGCGTCGCGCAAGAAGGCCCCGGCAAAGGCGTCGTCGCGCAAATCCTGGTTCGAATTGCCGCCGGTTTCGGTGCTGACCGCGCCCAAGGCTTCGGATCGCCAGCCGCTCAACAAGTCCGAGCTGGAAGCGAATTCGCGCGCGCTGGAAGGCGTGCTCGGCGATTTCGGCGTCCGCGGCGAAATCGTCAAGGCCAATCCCGGTCCGGTGGTGACGCTGTACGAACTCGAGCCCGCGCCCGGCATCAAATCGTCGCGGGTCATCGGCCTCGCCGACGATATCGCGCGCTCGATGAGCGCGCTGTCGGCGCGCGTTGCCGTGGTCGCCGGCCGCAATGCCATCGGCATCGAACTGCCGAACGTCCATCGTGAGAAGGTGTATTTACGCGAACTGCTCACGGTGAAGGACGGCAACGAGTTCGGTGGCAAAGCTTCCGCTTTGTCTCGGCAAGAACATCGGCGGCGAATCCATCATCGTCGATCTCGCCCGCATGCCGCATCTGCTGATCGCGGGCACCACCGGCTCGGGCAAATCGGTGGCCATCAACACCATGATCCTCAGCCTGGTTTACCGGCTGCGGCCCGACCAATGCCGCCTGATCATGGTCGATCCGAAAATGCTCGAACTCTCGGTCTATGACGGCATTCCGCATCTGCTGACACCTGTCGTGACCGATCCGAAGAAGGCGGTGGTCGCGCTGAAGTGGGCGGTGCGCGAGATGGAAGAGCGCTACAAGAAGATGTCCAAGCTCGGCGTGCGCAACATCGACGGCTACAATGCGCGCCTGGTGGAAGCGAAAGGCAAGGGCGAGGAGCTGACGCGCACGGTGCATACCGGCTTCGACAAGGAAACCGGCAAGGCGATCTACGAAGCCGAGAAGCTCGATCTCGAGCCGCTGCCCTACATCGTCATCATCGTTGACGAAATGGCCGACCTGATGATGGTGGCCGGCAAGGACATCGAAGGGGCGGTGCAGCGCCTGGCGCAGATGGCGCGCGCCGCCGGCCTGCACGTTATCCTCGCCACGCAACGGCCGTCGGTCGACGTCATCACCGGCACCATCAAGGCGAACTTTCCGACCCGCATCTCCTTCCAGGTCACCTCGAAGATCGACAGCCGCACCATCCTCGGCGAAATGGGCGCCGAGCAGCTGCTCGGGCAGGGTGACATGCTCTATATGGCGGGCGGCGGACGCATCAGCCGCGTCCACGGACCTTTCGTCTCCGACGAAGAGGTCGAGAAGGTGGTGCGCCATCTCAAGGCGCAAGGCCAGCCTGAATACCTCGAAGCGGTCACGGCCGAGGAGCCGACCGACGAGGACGGCGCGGTGTTCGAACTCGACCGGGATGGGTAGCGATGGCGGCGGTGACCTGTTCTCGCAGGCCGTGGCCATCGTCAAGCGCGACCGCAAGGCCTCGACCAGTTACATCCAGCGCCGGCTGCAGATCGGATATAACCGTGCCGCGTCGCTGATGGAGCGGATGGAACTCGAAGGCATCGTCGGACAGCCGAATCACGCCGGAAAGCGGGAGATTCTGGTGGAAGAGGAAGAGGGCGGTTTCTGAGCCAGAATCGGCCCCAAACCATTGCCGGAATTGGCATTATTTTTTCACGGAAAAACGATACCTCCTGGTGCCGAAAGCACGATAAAAGAGCCGATGAAGAGGCGGGACGACGCGTTGAATAGAAACACGAAAGTTCGAGTGACGGAGACATTCGCGGTTGCCGGCCTGCGCGGGGGCCTGGCGTCCCTGATCGTGGTGGCCGTGGCGTGCCTCGCGACCCCGGCTTCGGCGCAGTTCCCGTTCTTCTCGAGCCCGGCCGCCGCCCCGGCGGCGCCGGCCGTGCCGATTCCGAAGCCGGCGCCAAAGGCCCGCAGCTTCCAGATGACCGCCTCGGAGCAGAAGCCGCCGGTGACGACGGGGACAACCCCGGCAGCCCAGGCCGCGCCGCCTAATCCCGTCATCCCCGATCCGCGCCGGAATGTTCCTTCCAATATCTTCGCGAGTTTTGACGCGAATCAGAAGGCGCAGGCCGCCAAGGTGAGCTCCTATCTGTCGTCGCTGCAGACATTGGTCGGAAACTTTGTTCAGGTCGGACCGGACGGCAGCAAGACCAAGGGCGACTTCTACATCCAGAAGCCCGGCAAGGTGCGTTTCGAATACGAGGCGCCGAGCCCGATCGCGATCATCGCCGACGGATCCTCGCTGGCGGTGCGCGACCGCAAGCTTGCGACCCAGGACATCTATCCGCTGTCGCAGACGCCGTTGCGGTTTCTGCTGTCGGATCGCATCGATCTTCTAAAGGACACCAATGTCGTGAGCGTAACGTCCGACGAGGTGTATATCAGCGTCACCATCGAGGAGAAGCAGGCGCTGATCGGCACCAGCCGCCTGATGCTGATGCTCGGCACCAAGGACGGCCAGTTGAAGCAATGGACAGTCACCGACCCGCAGGGCTTTGACACCACGGTTGCGGTCTACAATCTGGATTCGTCCAGGAAAGTCGATCCCAGCATGTTCAAGATCGATTTTACCAATTATTCCACGCCGCCGGGCTGAAAATCATTCTTGATTGCGGGGCAGGGACGTGCGTCATCAAGCGCACGTTCCCGAGCATGATCCGATTGGATTGAATCGGATCATGATCGAATCTCTTTGTCTGAGCATGATCTCCGGGCAAACGCTTCGCGTTCGTCCCGAGGGAAAACCGGCTTCCACTTTTCCGGATCATGCTCTCCTGCCATTCCGGTCCCCATGCGCTTCTCGCTGACAACGTGGAATATCAATTCGGTGCGGCTGCGCATCGATCTCGTGGCCAAATTCCTCAAATCGGTGCGGCCGGACGTGCTGTGCCTGCAGGAAACCAAATGCATCGACGACGCCTTTCCGCTGAAGCGCTTCAAGCGCCTCGGCTATGAACATGTCGCGCTGAACGGACAGAAGGGCTATCACGGCGTCGCCGTGGTTTCGAAGCTCCCGTTCGAGACCACGGACATCCGCACCTTCTGCGACAAGATCGATTCGCGTCACATCTCGGTGGCGTTCGGCGAGAAAGCCCGGCTCGCAAAGCCGCTGGTGCTGCATAATTTCTATGTTCCGGCCGGCGGCGACATTCCGGATCCCGCGCTCAATCCGAAATTCGAGCACAAGCTGCAGTTCCTCGACGAGATGAAGGCGTGCGAACCGCTGCATCCGCGCGGCGACGACCGCCATATCCTGGTCGGCGATCTCAATGTCGCGCCGCATGAGAACGACGTCTGGTCGCACAGGCAATTGTTGAAAGTGGTGTCGCACACCCCGATCGAATGCGAGAAACTGCTGGCGGCGCAGACCCACGGCGAATGGGTCGACGTCGCCCGCGAGCGCATCCCGCTTTCCGAAAAGGTCTATACGTGGTGGAGCTACCGCGCGGCCGACTGGACCGTGGGTGATCGCGGCCGCCGGCTCGATCACATCTGGGTATCGCGCGCGCTCAAGGAGGCGGTCAGCGATTTCAGGATTACCAGGGATGCGCGCGGCTGGCAGCGGCCATCCGACCACGTGCCGGTCACGGTGACGCTGGACGTATAGCTGCAGCTCAAATGCTCAGCTTCGCGCCTGCCATCAGGATATCGCTGGCGATCTGGCTGGTGCGGCTGGCGAATTCGTCGCGGAGCCGGCGCGCCGCGGCCGGATCGCTTTCCAGCACGCGCTGAAACAGGCTGCGCGCGATCCGGATCACCGAGGAGTGCTCCAGCGCCGTCGCGGTGGACGGCCGCGGCATCGCGACCACGAGCGCCAGTTCGCCGATCAGTGCGCCGGGGCCGGCGACGATTTCGGCGCCGCCGCCATCCTTGAGCCGGAACGCGCCGCGCTGAACGATAAATCCCGCATCCGCTTCGTCGCCTTCGCTGAACAGCAAATCGCCGCGCGCAACGTCGCGCTGCTCGGAGCCGATCGCCAGCATGCGCAACGCAGCCGTTCCCAACAGATGCAATGTCGGGACGCGCTCGAGCAGGGCAACATCATCATCGATCGACATGCAGAACCGGCAACCGGGCTAAGGCGGCGGTTCCGAAGTTGTCTCCATTCCCGCCGCTGCTGTTCTCGAAAAACGTCTGAACTAAAATCGCACTCAAATCAGATCGCCCGCGTCTTGATCCGAAGTCCGCCGACAGGGAAGCGGTCTTGGGATTCGGAACAGCCGGTCCAAGTTGCAGATTCCTGTCCGAATCGTATCACGGCACCAGCTTGTAGCCACCGGCTTCCGTTACCAGTATCTCGGGATTGGCGGCATCTTTCTCGATCTTCTGACGCAGCCGGTAGATGTGGGTTTCCAGGGTGTGGGTGGTGACGCCGGAATTGTAGCCCCACACTTCCTGCAGCAGCGTCTCGCGCGACACCGGGAGCTGGCCGGCGCGGTAGAGAAAGCGCAGGATCGCGGTCTCCTTTTCGGTCAGCCGTACCTTCCTGGCGTTGGCGCCGGTCAGCATCTTGGAGCCGGGGCGGAAGCTGTAGGGGCCGACCGAAAACACCGCGTCTTCGCTGGCTTCATGCTGACGGAGCTGCGCCCTGATTCGCGCCAGCAGCACCGCGAAGCGAAATGGCTTGGCGACATAGTCATTGGCGCCGGATTCGAGCCCGAGGATGGTGTCCGAATCGGTGTCGTGCCCGGTGAGCATGATGATGGGAGCCTTGAACCCGCCCTTGCGCAGGGAGCGCACCACTTCGCGGCCATCGGTATCCGGCAATCCCACATCCATCAGCACGAGGTCGGGCGCATCGGCCTTGGCGGCGCTGGCGCCCTTGGCGCCAGTGTCGACGGCGGAAGCCTCGAACTCGTCGTGCAGCGATAATTGCTCCACCAGCGTGTCGCGCAGATCGGTATCGTCGTCCACGATCAGGATCTTGCGGGCATTGGCCATGGGTACAATCCTTTGAGGCAGCCGATCGGCGCGAAGCGCTTCGGCCGGGTCTTGGTCGGTAAGGCGGTTCGGTCTTGATTCGTATTGAGGTAAGGGCCTGTTACAGATTCACAAGCCGAAGGGTAGTCTACTCCAGAATTCAAGGGCTTTTGGATGAATGTCCTGTAATGGCGCGAAATAGGACAATCAGGCGGCGGCCAACCATAAAGAATCAGGGACCAGATGGGAATTCCCGATATTTCAATCACTTATCAGTCAGCCGTGCGTGACCGGCCGATTTCCACGCTGCGGATTCGAGCCGCCGTCGGCGATCCGCGGCGCGGCTGGCTGACCGCCGCCGGACAGACCATCCCGGTCGCGCTCGGGCGCGGCGGCATCCGGGCCAATAAGCGGGAAGGCGACGGCGGCACGCCCAAAGGCACGTTCCGGCCGCGGCAGATATGGTGGCGCGCCGATCGCCATCCGCGGCCGCGCAGTTTTCTGCCGATTCGCTCCATCCGGCCCGAGGATGCCTGGTGCGAGGATCCGGCAAGCCGCCATTATAACCGGCCGGTTCGGCTGCAGCGCGGGCAGGGCGGCGACCGGCTCAGGCGCGACGACCACCTTTATGATTTCATTGTCGAGATCGATCACAACCGTTCGCCGCGCATCGCCGGCCGCGGCAGCGCGGTGTTCCTGCACCTGGCGCGCGACAATTTTGGACCGACCGCGGGATGCGTCTCGATGACGAAATCCGCCATGCTGCATTTGTTGCGGCGGCTGGGGCCGAAGACGAGAATCGTGATTGAGTGAATCTGCGGATTTGCAAACCGGATGAATAACAATGCTCGATGAAAATCAGATCGCGGCGGCGTCAGGCACCTTGCATGATCATTGGCGCGCGGGCACCAAGCTTGCAAACCTCGAGGCGACGCTGCGGCCGCGCGATCGCGCCGAAGGCTATGCGATCCAGGCGGAGATCGAAAAATACGCGGCTGGAAATCTGTTCGGCTGGAAAATCGCCGCCACCAGCGAAGCGGGACAGAAGCACATCAATGTCGACGGCCCGATGGCCGGACGCATCCTGCCGGATACCCTGATTCCGGATGGCGGCACCGCCTCGATGGCGGGCAATGAAATGCGCGTCGCCGAGCCCGAATTCGCCTTTCGAATGGGCGTGGACCTGCCGCCGCGTCCGTCCCCTTACAGCGTGCGCGAGGTACTCGACGCGGTCGACACCTTGCATCCGGCGATCGAGATTCCGGATTCGCGTTTTTCGGATTTCGTCAGCGCCGGCGCCGCGCAAATCATCGCCGACAATGCCTGCGCGCATCTGTTCGTGCTCGGCGCACCGACGACGTCGAACTGGCGCGCGCTGGACCTCGTCGAGGAGAAACCGGTCATCACGCTGCGGGGCAGCCGGTTCATCGGCCATGGCAAGAACGTGCTTGGCGGTCCACTGATCGCGCTGGCCTGGCTCGCCAACGAATTGCGCCAACTCGGCGTGACGCTGAAAGCGGGCGAGGTCGTGACCACCGGCACCTGTCACCCGCCGCTGCCGATTCAGGCAGGCGATGTGTTCGAAGCCGATTTCGGCGTGATTGGAAAAGTGTCGGTGGCGTTCAAGTAGGCGACGGGGGCTGTGCCGCCACTACCGCTTCCCGAAAATCGCCGAGCCGATGCGCACATGGGTGGCGCCGAACTGGATGGCGATGGCAAAATCCGCGCTCATGCCCATCGACAGGTTCTTCAAGCCGTTGCGCGCGGCGATCTTCGCGGTCAGCGCGAAATGCGGCGCCGGCGCATCGTCGACCGGCGGAATGCACATCAGGCCGGAAATCGGTAAACCATATTTCTCGCGGCAGCCGGCGATGAACGCATCGGCATCGGCCGGGGCGACGCCGGCCTTCTGCGGCTCCTCGCCGGTATTGAGCTGGACGAACAATTGGGGCTGACGCTTCTGGGAAACGATTTCCTTGGCTAACGCTTCGCAAATGCTGGGGCGATCGACCGAGTGGATGGCGTCGAACAGCGCCACGGCCTCCTTGGCCTTGTTGGATTGCAGGGGCCCGATCAGATGCAGCGCGATATCGGGGTAAGCCGACATTAACCCTGGCCACTTCGCCTTGGCTTCCTGCACGCGATTTTCGCCGAAAACGCGCTGCCCGGCCTCGATCACCGGCGTTATGGCGCCGGCGTCGAATGTCTTGGACACCGCGATCAGCGTCACCGATGCGCGATCGCGGCGGGCCTCCCGGCACGCATGCGCGATCTCCTGCTCCACCACGGAAAGCCCGTTTGGTGAATGCGGAGTTAGCGGCAACGGGTTTTGCGGCGCCATGTCATCCATTCGGCGGAGAATTTACGGGGCTAGTTCAAATTTTACCAAGTTCAGGAAAGGGTTCTTGACCCCTCCCCGCTACCCTGCATGCGGGGTCGGGGAATCAGGATGTCGCGCTTCAGCTTCAACCGCAAGAGAGTGGAACTCAAGAAACTTCTTGGGATTCGCGCGCGGCTGGCATTGCTGGCGCTGATCCTGGTGGCGCCGCTGATGCTGGAGCGCGTCCGTTCTCTCGAAGACAACCGTGCCAAACAGGTCGCGATGGCGGCGGCCGAATTCGCGAGCCTCGCGCAGCACAGCGCCGATGGCCAGCGCGAAGTGATCTCGTCGGTCGAAGCGGTGCTGAAATCGACGGCCTATATCTATGCGTCCGCGCGGCAGGTGGGCCGCAGTTGCGGCATCATGCGCGCCAGCCTGCATGTCGATCTGCCATGGATCAGAGGCGTGTCGGTGGTCGGCAAGGATGGAAAAATCACCTGTTCGACTTCCGCCGCGCTGGTCGGCCTCGATCTGAGCGATCGCGGCTATTTCAAGAAGGCGCTGGAGACCCACGAATTCGTCGTCAGCGACTACCTGTTTGCGCGGCAAACGAACGTGCCGGTGGTGATAGCGGCCTATCCGTTGTCCGCCATCGACGGCGGCGAGGAGGCCGTCATGATCGCGACCGTCAACCTTGACTGGATGTCGAAGATCATGGGCAATCTCGGCGGCCGCCCCGGTATTTCAGCCGTGCTCGTCGACAGCAACGGGATCGTGCTTGCGGCGCCGGGCGATCACGGCAGCATGATCGGCCGCCAACTCGACAACGTGCCGCTATTGTCCGCGATCGCCGCCAAGGCGACGGGCTCGGACCAGGAAAGCGGATCGACTTCGTTCCGCGCTGCCGACGGTTCGAAACGCGAAGTCAATTTCGCGCGCATTGCCGGCACCGGAACCCGCCTGATCGTCAGCATCGACGAAGCCAGGGTTTCCGCCGCCATCAACCGCGAGATCTACACCGCCTATCTTCAGCTAGCGTTCGTCTGCCTGTTCGTGCTGCTCGGCGCGCTGATCGGCGCGGAAAAGCTCATCATCCAGCCGATCGACATGATGGCGGCGATGGCCAAGCGCTTCGGCCAGGGCGAATGGTCGGCGCGCGTGGCGCCAAATCGGCTGCCGGCGGAATTCGTGCCGCTGGCGCGCGCGTTCAACGCGATGGCGGCGCAGCTTGCCGAACGCGAGCGCGAACTTGTCGCAACCAACGATCGGCTCACCGTGATAGCGTCGATCGACATGCTCTCGGGCCTCGCCAACCGGCGCGGCTTCCAGAGCCGGCTCGACTTCGAATGGATGAAGGCCCAGCAATACAGCAGCGAGCTGTCGGTGTTGATGATCGACGTCGATCACTTCAAGCTGTTCAACGACACCTATGGCCATCCCGAAGGCGACGTCTGCCTCTCCAGGCTCGGCGAAACGCTGGCCGCGATCGCCGCCGAAACCTCAGGCTTTGCCGGACGCTATGGCGGCGAGGAATTCTGCCTGCTGCTGCCGAACACCGGTGCGGTCCGCGCCCTGGAGATCGGCGAGATGGTGCGCGCGGCGGTGCAGAACCTCGGGATGCCTCACGCCACCAGCGTGTTTCAAACCGTCACCGCCAGCGTCGGCGTCGCCTGCACCACGCCAAGTACCGCGCAGCAGCCCGGCGACCTGATCGAGGCCGCCGACGCCGCGCTTTATGCCGCCAAGCATCGCGGCCGCAACGCCGTTGTCGAACATGGCTTGGTGCGGGCGACGGACGATCCAGGCTCCGTCGCGCTGGCGGGCTGAGATGTTTCTTGCCCTGACGGATTTTCTTTGACGCGAACCGGGCTCGGATCACGTCCGGCAGGTCTTCGCCCGAAAGCGGCTAGCTCGCGGCCAGTTCGCGATCGAGTTCTTCCTCGGTCACGACCCGGTCGCGGCCATTTCGCTTGGCGAGATAGAGCGCGCGATCGCATCGCTCGATCAGATCCGTCATCGAACTCGCCGAACTGGAATTGTCCGACCCCGATGGAAACCGTGATGCTGGGAAGCAGCTCCCCGGTCGAGCGGCGGGTGATGCGGCATTCCGAGATCACGCGGCGTATCCGCTCGGCCACCGCGGCACAGGTGGCGAGGTCGGCGCCGGGCAGCACGGCGATCAGCTCTTCGCCGCCATACCGGGCCGGCAGATCATATTCCCGGAGCCGCTCCTTGAGCACGTTGGCCATCAAGCGCAGCACCTGGTCGCCGACGCCGTGGCCGAAATTGTCATTGAACTTCTTGAAGTGGTCGATGTCGATCAGGAGCACGCTGAGCGGCTCGCCTTTTTCCATCGCCTCGATCTGGGCCTTGCGGAAGAACTCGTCGAGCGCGCGGCGGTTGGGCAGATCGGTCAGCGTGTCGGTCTTGGCGCGCTCCTCCGATTTGCTAAGGGAGTCGCGGATCGCGTCCAGCTCTCGCGTCGATTCGGCGAAGCGGGTCTCCAGCTTGGCTGCCCGGTTGACGGCCTTGGCGAGCTCGTTCAGCAGATTTTCGACCAGCGGCGCCGGATCGACCCCGACGTCGGCCTGCTCGGCCATATCGCCGATCGCCATCATGTGCGACCGGTTATCGGCGATGGCCACGTTCAGATACTGCTTGGCGGAGCTCATGACCGTATGGAGCTGCTGGGAGACGTTGTTGACGTCGGTGTCCTCGCTGTTGTCGGCTGCGACATACATCGCGAACAGATCGCGATTGGTAGTGGTGTCGAACTTCCGCTTGTTGCCGACCAGAATGTCGATGGCCCGCTTGAGAACGGGTGAGGTGCCGAGGGAATATTTGAACCAGGTGTGGAAATTGTTCGGCGTCGGCGGCACGCGATGCTGCGCCATCGAGCCCACGGCTTTTTCCGCGATGGACGTCGCGTATTCAAAATCAAGCTCGTCGAACGCGTCCCCGGTCACGATGTAAAATGATCTCGCGTTTGTAAGCTGTGGTGTTTCCCTGTCACATTCTGCCACGCAAGCGTTAAGCCTGCCTCAATCCGATCGAGCGAAATGTTCCGACCGATCAAGAGCCGATTACCGCGGCTTTTTCATAAGAATCGAATTTAGATTTCAGTATTTCCACGGTGAGCTCACGCCAAGGGCGGTATCGCCCTGCCTCCAAGCCATTGACCCATCGCGGTCTTTTGTGGCCTAGTCCGCCGTCCTTTTGAACGGCGCGAATCCCTCAAAAAGCCCTGCAAATCCATGACATCCGAACGCTACAACCCACGTGAAACCGAGCCGCGCTGGCAGCGCCAGTGGGACGAGAAGGCGATCTTCGCCTCAGGGAATGACGACCCGCGGCCGAAATATTACGTGCTTGAGATGTTTCCCTATCCGTCGGGGCGGATCCATATCGGGCATGTCCGTAATTATACGTTGGGCGACGTGCTGGCGCGCTTCATGCGGGCCAAGGGCTTCAACGTGCTGCACCCGATGGGCTGGGACGCGTTCGGGTTGCCGGCGGAGAACGCTGCAATCGAACGCAAGGTCGCGCCCAAGGCCTGGACCTACGACAACATCGCCGCGATGAAGAAGCAGCTGCAGTCGATCGGGCTGTCGCTGGACTGGTCCCGGGAGTTCGCCACCTGCGACCCGTCTTATTACAAGCACCAGCAGAAGATGTTCCTGGATTTCCTGCGCGCGGGGTTGGCCGAACGCGAGAAGCGCAAGATCAACTGGGACCCGGTCGACATGACCGTGCTCGCCAACGAGCAGGTGATCGACGGCCGCGGCTGGCGCTCCGGCGCCATTGTCGAGCAGCGCGAAATGAACCAGTGGGTGTTCAAGATCACCAGATATTCCCAGGAGCTGCTGGACGCGCTGGATACGCTGGACCGCTGGCCCGACAAGGTACGGCTGATGCAGCGCAACTGGATCGGCCGCTCCGAGGGCATGCTGGTGCGCTTCGCGCTCGATCCCAAAACCTTGCCTGAAGGGGCATCGTCCGCCGGCGAAACCGAACTGAGGATATTCACCACCCGGCACGACACGCTGTTCGGCGCCAAGTTCATGGCGATCGCGCCGGATCATCCGCTGGCGCAGGCGGCCGCCGCGAAGAACCCGAAGCTCGCGGCATTCATCGCGGAGGTAAAGCGCATCGGCACCGCGCAGGAGATCATCGACACCGCCGAGAAGCAGGGTTTCGATACCGGCATCCGGGCCATCCACCCGTTCGACCCGAACTGGAAGCTGCCGGTCTACGTCGCCAATTTCGTGCTGATGGAATACGGCACCGGCGCGATCTTCGGCTGCCCCGCGCACGACCAGCGCGACCTCGATTTTGTCAATAAATACGGGCTGGGAAATACTCCGGTGGTCTGCCCGGAGGGCCATGACCCGAAGGCGTTCGTCATCACCGACACCGCCTATGACGGCGACGGCCGCATGATCAATTCCCGCTTCCTCGACGGCATGACCATCGAGCAAGCCAAGGAAGACGTGGCGAAGCGGCTGGAAAGCACCGTGCGCGGCAACATGCCTGTCGGCGAGCGCCAGGTGAATTTCCGCCTGCGCGACTGGGGCATCTCGCGGCAGCGCTATTGGGGCTGTCCGATTCCGGTGATCCACTGCCCGAAATGCGACGTGGTGCCGGTGCCCGACAAGGACCTGCCGGTGGTGCTGCCCGAGGATGTCAGTTTCGACAAGCCCGGCAACGCGCTCGACCACCATCCGACCTGGAAGCACGTCGCCTGCCCGCAATGCGGCGGCAAGGCGCAGCGCGAAACCGACACCATGGACACTTTCGTGGATTCGTCGTGGTACTTCGCGCGCTTCACCGATCCGTGGAACGAGAAGACACCGACCACCCGCGCGGTGGTGGACCGGCTGATGCCGGTCGACCAGTACATCGGCGGCGTCGAGCACGCGATCCTGCATCTACTCTATGCCCGCTTCTTCACCCGCGCCATGAAGGCCACCGGCCACATCGGCTTCGACGAGCCGTTCGCCGGTCAGTACACCCAGGGCATGGTCGTCCACGAAACCTACAAGAAGGCCGACGGCAGCTACGCGACGCCCGCAGAGGTGAAAATCGAAAGCGGAGCCAATGGCCGGCGCGCCAGCCTGCTGACCTCGGGCGAAGAAATCACGATCGGTCCGATCGAGAAGATGTCGAAGTCGAAGCGCAACACCGTCGACCCCGACGACATCATCGCCACCTATGGCGCCGACGTCGCGCGCTGGTTCATGCTGTCGGACTCGCCGCCCGACCGCGACGTGATCTGGAGCGACGAGCGGGTCCAGGGCGCCTCACGCTTCGTGCAGCGGCTGTGGCGGCTGGTCAACGAGTCGGCCGAGATCGCCAAAGCCGCGCCGACCGCACGGCCGGCCAGCTTCGGTGCCGACGCGCTCTCGCTGCGCAAGGCCGCCCATGGCGCGCTCGACAAGGTCTCGACCGGGATCGAAAAGCTGCATTTCAACGTCTGCCTCGCCCATATCCGGGAATTCGCCAATGCCCTGGCCGAGGTGCTCGGCCGCGAGGGAACCCCCTCCCCCGACCTGACCCCAGATCTGGCCTGGTCGGTTCGCGAGGCCGCGATCATTATTGTTCATTTGTTCGCGCCGATGATGCCGCATCTGGCGGAGGAATGCTGGACGGTGCTGGGGCAGAAGGGACTGATTTCGGAGGCCGGCTGGCCCCAAATCGAACGCGATTTGCTGATTGAAGACACCGTGACGCTGGTGGTCCAGGTCAACGGCAAGAAACGCGGCGAAGTCACAGTGGCCCGCAATGCGCAGAATCCGGAAATTGAGACTGCCGTTTTGGCACTCGATGCGGTAAAACAAGCCCTCGGCGGCAAAGCCGTCCGCAAGATGATTATTGTTCCGATGAGGATCGTGAATGTCGTTGGCTAGGACCCGCATCGCCGCCCGGCTTCTGGTGGTCGCCGCATTGGCGGCCCTGACCGCCGGCTGCTTCCAGCCGATGTACGCCGCCCATACCGACGGCTCGCCCGATCTGCGGGAGAAGCTGATGGGCGTGGAGGTTCCTCCGCTCAACGTTCCCAACGGCTCCCGCGAAGCCCGGCTCGGCGTCGAAATCCGCAACGCGCTGGCGTTCAAGATGTACGGCACTGCCACCGGCATGGCCCCGACCCACCGGCTGGTGATCCGGATCCAGACCAGCCGTTCCTCGCTGATGGTCGATCCCGCCACCGCACTGCCGACCAGCGAGAACTTCGGCATCGATTGCCAATTCAATCTGATCGAGATCGCCTCGAACAAGTCGGTCATGAACGGCACCACGTTCGCCCGGGTGTCCTATGACACCTTCCAGGGCTCGATGCAGCGCTTCGCCCGGTCCCGCGCCTTCCGCGACGCCGAGGATCGCGCCTCGCAGGAGATCGCGGAAAATATCCAGACCCGGCTGGCGTCGTTCTTCACCGCCGGCTCATGATGCTGGACAGCGGCGCGCGTTCCAGCTCACCTCTCCCATAGGGAGAGGTCGAATTGCGAAGCAATTCGGGTGAGGGGTTTGGCCTATCGATGGACCGGAACCCCTGACCCCAACCCTCTCCCACTCGGAGCCGGATATATCCGACTTCGACATATGATATGCCCAACTCGGGTGAACCCGAGTTGGGTGGGAGACGGAGCGCACCGGCTCCGTCGGACCAAAGCGCTTCCAATTAAGTGGATTCCAATTCGATGGTCGCGCTGCGCGGAAAAGAGATCGACAGCTTTCTCGCCCGGCCCGACCCGGCCCGTCCCATCATCCTGCTGTACGGTCCCGATTCCGGCCTGGTCCGCGAGCGCGCCGACGCGCTGCTGGCCTCCGCGGTCGACGATCCCAATGATCCGTTCTCGCTGGTGCGGCTGGACGGCGACGAACTCTCGGCCGAGCCGTCGCGGCTGGTCGACGAGGCGATGACGGTGCCCTTGTTCGGCGGCCGCCGCGCCATCCGGGTCCGCGCCGGCTCGCGCAGTTTCGCCAGCGGCGTCGATACGCTGGCCGACTTGTCCCTGAAGGACTGCCGCGTCGTGATCGAGGCCGGGGAGCTGCGGCCGGAGTCACCGCTGCGCAAGGCCTGCGAGCGCGCCAAGACCGCCGTCGCCATTGCCTGCTATCCCGATGGCGAGCGCGACCTCGCGAAACTGATCGACGACGAGTTGCGCCTCTCCAGTCTGCGGATCGCGGCGGACGCGCGCGCGGTGCTGACGGCGCTGCTCGGCGGCGACCGCCAGGCTTCGCGCAACGAATTGAAGAAGCTTGCGCTCTATGCCCATGGCAAGACCGAGGTCACGCTCGACGACGTGATGGCGGTGGTGGCCGATGCTTCCGAACTGAAGATCGATCCGATCGTCGACGGCGCGTTCGCCGGGAAGCCGGAGCTGGTCGAAAGCGAATTCGCCAAGGCCATGGTCGCCGGCACCTATCCGGGGATGATCATCTCCGCGGCCCAGCGCCAGGCAGCCTGGCTGCACAAATCGGCGCTGGCGGTGGCCGAGGGCACGCCGGCCTCGACCCTGCTCGACAGCGGCTTTCCCCGCCTGCACTTTTCGCGGAAGCCGAATGTCGAAACCGCGCTGCGCAATTTCAGCGCGGCACGGCTGGCGGCGATCATCGAGCAACTCGCCACCGCCGCGCTCGAGATGCGCAAGCAGGCGCCGCTCGCCGCCGTCATCGCGCAGCGGACGCTGCTGTCGATCGCGGTGAACGCGAAGCGGCGGGGGTAGTGTCCGATCAGGGAACGCTGCCGATGAACGAGAACGCAGAGGTCATAACTCTCTGGCGTCCGGTTGGGCCTCTTCAGCTGGAGTTAATCCGGAACACGGACATGCGGGCCTTCCCGCCACGGCTTCCCGAACAGCCGATCTTCTATCCTGTCCTGTCAGAGGACTACGCCGTGAAGATCGCGCGCGACTGGAACGTGCCCGCGAGTGGCTCCGGCTTTGTCACCCGCTTTGAAGTGCGGCGCTCATTCTTGGACAGGTACCCAATCCAGAGAGCGGGTGGCTCGGCCCATTTGGAGTACTGGATTCCGGCAGAGGACATGGCCGCATTCAACAATGCGATCGTCGGTAAGATCCAGGTCGTCGCCAAATTTCGCTAACGCGCCCCGCGCCGACCTCTCCCCGCAAGCGGGGCGAGGTAAGACAGTCAGCCCTTCGCGACCAACCGCCGCACGACCTCGTCGAGCTGGTCGAGGTCGCGGTAGCGGATGTGTACCGCCCCGCCGCTCTCGCGGTGCTCGATGCTGACCGCGAGCCCAAGCGCGTCGCCGACCCGCTTCTCCAGTTCGACCGTATCGGGGTCCTTGACCTTGCCGCCGCCTCGCGGCTTCTGCGGCTTGCGGACCGGCACGCCCTCGACATGCGCCAGCGCCTCGGCCTCGCGCACGTTGAGGCCGCCCTCGACAATGCGCTTGGCGGCGGCCGCCGGATCGGGCACGCCGATCAGCGCGCGGGCGTGGCCGGCCGACAACTGGCCCGAGGCGATGTAGGCCTGGACCTCTGCCGGCAGCTTGGTCAGCCGCATCGTGTTGGCGACATGGCTCCGGCTCTTGCCGACGATCTTGGCGATCTCTTCCTGGCTGCGTTTGAACTCGTCCGCCAGCGCGTGATAGCCCTGCGCCTCTTCCATGGCGTTGAGATCTTCGCGCTGGACGTTCTCGATGATCGCGATCTCGAGCGCGTCGCTGTCGTTGACGTCGACCGGGACGATCGGCACCTCGTGAAGACCCACGATCTGCGAGGCGCGCCAGCGGCGCTCGCCGGCGATGATCTCGAAACGGTCCTGGACGCCCTTCACCGGGCGCACCACGATCGGCTGGATCACCCCATGCTGCCGGATCGAGTTCGGCGAGTTCCCCGAGCTCGGCGTCGGAAAAGGCGCGGCGCGGATTGCGCGGATTGGCCTTGAGGAATTCGATCGGCACCTTGCGCTGGGTGCGCGGCCGGTCGAGATGCGCGGCCTCGCCGCCGACATCCCCGATCAGGCTTGCAAGACCTCGGCCCAGTCGCGAACGTACATCTTCGGCCATCGCCAGCTCCCTTGGATTCAACTCAAGCGCTCCGGAATTAGAAACTCAGTGTCGGTTGGGGGTGGATCGTAGGGTGGGCAAAGCAAAGCATGCCCACCAAAAAAAGCCCTGCCGTCTGACGGTGGGCACGGCGCGAAGAGCGCCTTTGCCCACCCTACGGCTCTCGCGCCTGGTTCCCTCAATGCGCCCGCAGTTCCCGCTCGCGCTGGATCACTTCGGTCGCAAGCTTGAGGTAAGCTTCGCTGCCGACGCATTTCAGATCGTAGACCAGGACCGGCTTGCCGTAGGACGGCGCCTCGGAGATGCGCACGTTGCGGGGGATCATGGTGCTGTAGACCTTGTTGCCCATGAACTGCCGGACATCGGCCACGACCTGGTTGGACAGGTTGTTGCGCGAGTTGAACATGGTCAGCACGATGCCGTGGATCGACAGATTGGGATTGAGCGTGGAGCGCACCTGCTCCACCGTCTGCAGCAATTGCGACAGCCCCTCCAGCGCGAAGAACTCACACTGCAGCGGCACCAGGATCGAGTCCGACGCGGCCATGGCATTGACCGTGAGCAGATTGAGCGAGGGCGGACAATCGATCAGCACATAGGTGTAATCGGAGTCCGGGGTGACGTTGGTGTTCAACGCGGCGATCGCGTTACGCAGCCGGAACGCGCGGTCGCGGGTCGACCCGAGCTCGAGCTCGAGGCCCGACAGATCCATGGTCGAGGTTGCGATGTGCAGCCGCGGCACCGCGGTCGGCACCACTGCGTCGCGCAGCGGCGCCTCGCCGATCAGCACGTCATAGGTCGAACAGCTACGGCTGCGGCGATCGATGCCGAGGCCGGTGGAGGCGTTGCCTTGCGGATCGAGATCGACGATCAGCACGTTCTCACCGATCGCGGCCAACGCCGTGCCGAGGTTGATCGCAGTGGTGGTCTTGCCGACCCCGCCCTTCTGATTCGCGAGCGCCAGGATACGCGGGTGGCTCACCAACGGCGGGGCCTTATCCTCTTGAAATGTTTGATCAATTACGGTCATGCGCGGATGCCATGTGCTGTCGGGGACGGCTCACGCCGCTCGATCTGGTCGAGTTCGACGATCCAGCCGTGTCCACCGGTGCGGCTGGCGTGTAACTTTGGCTTGATATTCCAATATTTAGTGGCTTCGGTCAATTCAGCCTCTACATCTCGTCCTTTGAGAAACAGAGCCTTTGCACCCCCTTGCATCAGGGGTTCCGCAAAGCCGATCAGTTGATGTAGCGGAGCCACCGCGCGGGCAGCAACGCAATCCACCTTGCCGACGAGACTGTCCACAGTATCCCCGATATCGGCCAAATGCACAGCCCCTTGTGAGTGCGTCACGCGCAACGCCTCGCGCAGAAACGCGGCCTTCTTGGCGTTGCGTTCCACCAAGTGAACCATCGCGCCTGGTGATTCGGCCAGCGCGCAGGCCAGCACCACGCCCGGAAAACCTCCGCCGCTGCCGAGATCGGCCCAACGCTTGGCCGAGGGAGCGAGCGTCAGGAGCTGCAGCGAATTGGAGATGTGCCTGGTCCACAGATTGGGAATCGTCGACGGCGCCACGAGATTGGTCTTGGCCTGCCACTCCAGCAACAGCTCGACATAGCGATCGAGCCGCGCTTCCGTTTCACGTGAAACAGGAGTGAGCGCGAGCGCCGCAGCTTTATCAGAAGCGAGGATTGGGGAAGCCGCCTGTTTCGGATGGGCCATGGTTTGACGATCGCATTTTCGAAGTTGCTCTCCCAGCGTAACGACTGTCAGGCGAGCGGGCCATGTCTCTCGTCACGGCGAGGAGCAACGCGACGAAGCGATCCACTGCTCCAACTTGCGCTGCTCGATGGATTGCTTCGCTTCGCTCGTAATGACGGTGGTTGCACCGTCGTCTTGCTGCGAACTCGTTTCACGTGAAACGGGCGTGAGCGAGTTGGCCGCCGGGCCAAGGGAGAGGCCACCTGTTTTAGCCATGGTTTGACGATCGCATTTTCGAAGTTGCTCTCCCAGCGTAACGACCGTCAGGCGAGCGGGCCATGTCTCGCGTCATTGCGAGGCGCAACGCGACGAAGCAATCCACTGCACCAGGTTATTCTTCTCCATGGATTGCTTCGTTACGCTCGCAATGACGATGAAACGCGTCTTGGGTCCCTCGTTAGTTTCGGGCGGGCTTTCGCCCCAGCGTTCCGTTTCACGTGAAACGTTCTACGCCGTCGCCAGCGAATTCTTTCGTCGCGCTTCCCGTCGGAGATAGGCCGCAAGGATTCCCAGCGCGGCGGGAGTGAGACCGTCGAGCCGGCCCGCCTGCCCCACCGTCCGCGGTTGCGCCGCTCTGAGCTTTGCCCGGGCCTCGTTGGAAAGCCCCGGCACATCTTCGTAGTCGACGCCGGTCAGAACCAGCCCCTCGTCCCGCCGGAAGGCTTCGACGTCGGCAGTCTGGCGCTTGAGATAGACATCGTACTTGGCGTCGATCTCGAGATGGATCGCCATCGATGGGTCAATGGCCGACAGCTCCGGCCAGATGCCCTGGAGGGCTTCCCAGCCGATCTCCGGGTAAGCCAGCAGCTCGAACGCCGAGCGCCGGACCCCGTCCCGATTGAGCGCGAGTCCGTGGCGAGCGGCCTCGTTCGGGGTCAAGGTCAGCGACTTTGCCAACGCCTTCGCGGCATCGAGCGCTGCCATCTTGGTGCCGTGACGGACAGAGCGGGCCTGCCCCACACACCCCAACGCAATGCCCTTATCGGTCAGGCGCTGGTCGGCATTGTCGGCGCGCAGCGTCAGCCGGTACTCGGCCCGCGAGGTGAACATCCGGTACGGCTCGGTAATCCCGCGGGTCACGAGATCGTCGATCATCACGCCGAGATAGCCGTCGGCTCGATCGAACACGATCGGCGCCGCGCCGCTGGCGGCCAGCGCGGCATTGAGACCGGCGACCAGTCCCTGTGCCGCCGCCTCTTCATAGCCGGTGGTGCCGTTGATCTGCCCGGCCAGGAACAGGCCTGGCAGCCGCCGGGTCTGCAGGGTCGGATCGAGTTCACGGGGATCGACGTGGTCGTATTCGATGGCGTAGCCGGGCCGGACCATTCGCACCCGCTCCAGCCCGGGGATCGTCGCCAGGAGCGCGAGCTGTACGTCTTCCGGCAGCGAGGTCGAGATGCCGTTGGGATAGACCGTGTCGTCGTCGAGGCCTTCCGGCTCCAGAAAGATCTGATGTCCATCGCGATCGCCGAAGCGGACGATCTTGTCCTCGATCGACGGGCAATAGCGCGGGCCGCTGCTCTTGATCTGGCCGGAATACATCGGCGAGCGGTGCACATTGGCCCGGATCACATCATGGGTTGAAGGCATGGTGCGGGTGATGCCGCACTGGATCTGCGGCGTGGTGATCCGATCGGTCATCACCGAAAACGGCTCCGGCGGATCGTCGCCCGGCTGCATCTCTACCGCCGCCCAGTCGATGGTGCGGCCATCGAGACGCGGCGGCGTGCCGGTCTTCAGCCGTCCGAGCGTGAAGCCAGCGTGCTCGAAAGATCTTGAAAGACCCATGGCGGGTGCTTCATCCACCCGTCCCGCCGGCCAGTTCCTTTCGCCGAGATGGATCAGGCCGCGCAGGAAAGTGCCGGTGGTGATGACAACGGCGCCTGCGGTCAGCCCGCGGCCATCGGCCAGGCGGATGCCAGTGACGCGGCCGTTCGAAACCATCAGCTCGTCGGCTTCGCCTTCGATCACGCTCAGGTTCGCGGTCTCGGTGATGGCGGCCTGCATCGCCGCGGCATAGAGCTTGCGGTCCGCCTGGGCGCGAGGGCCGCGCACCGCCGGACCCTTGCGGCGATTGAGCATGCGGAACTGGATGCCGCCAGCATCGGCGACCCGGCCCATCAATCCATCCAGCGCGTCGACCTCGCGGACCAGATGACCCTTGCCGAGACCCCCGATCGCCGGGTTGCAGGACATGGCGCCGATGGTGGCGAAGCGATGGGTGACGAGTGCGGTCTCGGCTCCCAATCGCGCGGCCGCGCTCGCGGCTTCCGACCCGGCATGGCCTCCGCCGATGACAATGACGTCGAATGATTCCGATCGGGCGATCATGCCGAGCTTTTATAGCGAGGCCACGAAACCCGGAAGCGGTAAGTTGGCCCCGAATGTTTCACGTGAAACGGGGCCGGATTCAGAACCGCGTTTCACGTGAAACAGGTTGGAGCGGTAGAACCGTGTTTCACGTGAAACCTTTCATTAAGGTTAATAAGACAATTTCACTTACCTATACAAAACTCCCGGAAGATCACGTCGAGGAGGTCCTCCACGTCGACCCGTCCGAGCAGCCGCCCCAACGATTGGGCTGCGATTCGCAAATCCTCCGCAGCCAATTCTTCGCCCTGCTCGATTGCTCCGATGCTCCGTCGCAGCGACACCACGGTCTCCTGCAGAAGTCTTCGCTGCCGCTCCCGATTGATCAGACCGCCCTCGCCTGCGCCAAAATAATTTTGCGCAAACGCGATCAGGGCCGCGATCAGTTGCTGGATGCCATCGCCCTGGCTCGCCGAGATTTCAAACTCGGAACGATCCGCTCCCTGCCCCGTGATGCCGATTGGCGGTCGGCCATTGGCCGCATCGGATCCGTCGGCGTCGAGATCGATCTTGTTGCGCACCACCCAGGTTGGCGTGCCGTCCTGGTCCAAACTTTTTTGGCCTGACGTCTCGACCAGCCACAATACCAGGTCGGCCTCCGCCGCACGGGCCCGGGCGCGCCGCACGCCTTCCTGCTCTACCGGATCGTCGGTGTCGCGAATTCCGGCGGTGTCGATCACCGTCACCGGATAGCCGTCGAGGTCGAGCTGCACTTCGATGATGTCGCGCGTGGTGCCGGCATGCGGCGACACGATCGCGACCTCACGCCGCGCGAGCTGGTTGATCAGCGTCGACTTGCCAACATTCGGCGGTCCGGCGATCGCGACCACCAGCCCCTCGCGCAGCCGTTCGCTGTGGCCCTGCGCTGCCAGCACGCCTTCGATCTCGCCGAGCAGCGCTTTGATTTTTGCAAGCGCCGGCGCAATCAGCTCGGCGGGCACGTCAGCCTCATCGGAAAAATCGATCCCGGCTTCGATCAGTGCCGAGGCTTCGATGATCTGCGCGCGCCAGTCGCGCGCCCGGTCGCCGAGCAAACCTTTCAACTGACGCAGCGCCTGGCGGCGTTGCCGATCGGTGTCGGCGTGGATCAGATCGTCGAGACCTTCGGCTTCGGTGAGATCGAGTTTGCCGTTCTCGAATCCGCGGCGGGTGAATTCGCCGGGCTCCGCCGGACGCATGTCCGGCAAAGATGAGAGAGCCGCGAACAGCGCCGCCAAGACCGCGCGCCCGCCATGGACATGGAATTCGGCGACGTCCTCACCGGTCGCACTCGCCGGCCGGGGAAACCACAACACCACTGTGTCATCGATCGGCTGTTGACGCGCATCGCGCAGCAACGCACGCGTCGCCATCCGCGGTGCCGGAATCCTTCCCGCCAGCGACGTGAGCGCCAACCCGGCCTGCGGTCCGGAGACGCGCACGATCGAGATCGCACTCGGCGGTCGCCCGGATGACAGCGCGAAGATGGTTTGGTCGCGGGGATGCATCGTCCGTTTCGCTCCGTGCCCCATGCCAAGGGCCAACGAAATTTGCCGGCGCGCTGACCTCAACGTCAGCGCCAGGCCATAGGCCTAGACCGGTGCCGCCAGGATTTAAAGCGCAGCAAGCCGGATCGCTCGGGAGTGGTTACGATCGCTCGCGCTGCGAGGCCGCGTCGCTCTGCGCCTGAGAACAGGCTTCAGGTGCATAAAGAACATAATGCGAACATTATGACAGCACCGCGCTGGGACACCTCGCCTCCGGGCAAAGAAAAAAGGGCGTCCTGCTCGCGCAAGACGCCCCCATCAAACCCGGCAACAGAGCTCAGGTGTTCATCGACTCGAAGAATTCCGAGTTGTTCTTGGTGTTGCGCAGCTTGTCGAGCAGGAAGTCGATCGCGTCCATGGTGCCCATCGGATTGAGGATCCGGCGCAGCACATACATCTTCTTCAGGAGCTGCGGATCGGTGATCAGCTCTTCCTTGCGGGTGCCGGAGCGCGAGATGTCGATCGCCGGGAAGGTGCGCTTGTCGGAAACCTTGCGGTCGAGAATCAATTCCGAATTGCCGGTGCCTTTGAATTCTTCGAAGATCACTTCGTCCATGCGGCTGCCGGTATCGACCAGCGCGGTGGCGATGATGGTGAGCGAACCGCCCTCCTCGATGTTGCGCGCGGCGCCGAAGAATCGTTTCGGCCGCTGCAGCGCATTGGCATCGACACCGCCGGTCAGCACCTTGCCGGATGACGGCACCACGGTGTTGTAGGCGCGACCGAGACGCGTGATCGAGTCCAGCAGGATCACCACGTCGCGGCCATGCTCGACCAGCCGCTTGGCTTTCTCGATCACCATCTCGGCGACCTGGACGTGACGCACCGCCGGCTCGTCGAAGGTCGACGACACGACCTCGCCCTTGACCGAACGCTGCATGTCCGTGACTTCCTCCGGACGCTCGTCGATCAGCAGCACGATCAAATAGCATTCCGGATGATTGGCCGTGATGGAGTGCGCGATGTTCTGCATCAGCACGGTCTTACCGGTGCGCGGCGGCGCCACGATCAGAGCGCGTTGGCCCTTGCCGATCGGAGCCACGATGTCGATGACGCGCGCGGAGAGATCCTTCCGGGTCGGGTCTTCGAGTTCGAGCCGGAACCGCTGGTCGGGAAACAGCGGCGTCAGATTGTCGAAGTTGACCTTGTGCTTGGATTTCTCCGGGTCCTCGAAATTCAGGGTGTTGACCTTGAGCAGCGCGAAATAGCGTTCGCCTTCTTTCGGGCTGCGAATATGGCCTTCGATGGTGTCGCCGGTGCGAAGCCCGAAGCGGCGGATCTGCGACGGCGAGACGTAGATGTCATCAGGTCCCGGCAGATAATTGGCGTCCGGCGAGCGCAGAAATCCAAAGCCGTCGGAGAGAACCTCGACGACGCCCTCCCCGATAATGTCGGTTTCCTGGATCGCGAGTTGTTTGAGTATGGCGAACATCAGCTCCTGCTTGCGCATGGTGCTGGCGTTTTCGACCCCCTTCTCTTCAGCGAATGTGACGAGTTCGGCCGGCGTCTGAGCCTTGAGGTCTTGAAGTTTCATTTCCCGCATTGGGATGGTCCTGTGGAGTAACTTTTGGGGAAGGATTGCGAGGTGGCTTTAGGAAAATGCGGACGAGCAAAAAGGAAGGTCCGCAGGTCTGAGCAAGGAAAGGGCCGGTGAGGCTTCAAACCTGATGCGGCGGCCGGTTCAACGAGGAAGCCGGAACGCAACCACATCCGCCTGCGTGGGGTGGGATTTTGGTAATATAGAAAATCGGTCGGCTTTCCGCAAGGCGGCTCGCGGCTCGTATTGGCGACAGCCGGCCCGCTAAAACGGCTTCACCACCACCAGGACTACGATTCCGATCATCAAAGCGGTAGGTACCTCATTGATAAGACGATAGAATTTCTGGTTTCGCGTATTGCGGTCGGCGGCGAAATCCTTGACGCAGCGGGAAAAAAAACCGTGGACGCCCGACAGCACCAGCACCAGCAGCAGCTTGCCGTGAAACCAGCCGGCCGCGAACCAGTGACCTGCCCAGGCGAGGTACAATCCGGCGAGCCAGGTCACGATCATCGCCGGGTTGATGATCGCCTTGAGCAGCCGACGCTCCATCACCTTGAAGGTTTCCGACGCCTTCGAACCCTTCTCCGCGTCGCAGTGATAGACGAACAGCCGCGGCAAATAGAGCATGCCCGCCATCCACGAGATGACGGCGATCACATGCAGCGCCTTGATCCATTCGTACATCGTGCAAACCTTGCGCGTTGGCAAACATGTCGTCGTGTCATCCGCTGGCATCGGAACATTTTCATCGATGTCGGCGTTGCCAACGTGATCAGTCTTGCCTCGAACCCCGACCTGTCCGCAAGCCCGCTCTTTCTAAATAAATAATTTTAGAATCTTAGGTTTGAGTCTAAGTAGCGGTGAATTGGGCCCGCGCAAAAACGTCCACCCGTTCACGGCGCTTGTTCACATCCATCAACAATTTTTGCGACACCGCCGGCAATCCGAATAAAGTCGCTGGGCTCAGATACTTGCCCGGCACCGCCGTCACCTTATGCAGAGACAAGTCCACATAACCTCACTATCATTGCCGATGCAGAAGCGACTTATCCTCCTGTGAGGAGCTGTGCAGAAAAAACCGGGTTATCCCGGGGGCGTCGACCGGTGATCGACTCTCATGGTTAAGCTCCACAGCGATTCACAGGATACACAGGGGTTCGGGTGCCAACGACCGGCAATTATTTTCATCTTCACCTGGTCTCCGATTCGACCGGTGAGACATTGATCACGGTGGCGCGCGCGGTGGCTGCGCAATACGCCAACGTGACGCCGGTCGAACATGTCTATCCGCTGGTGCGTAGCCAGAAGCAGCTCGATCGCGTGCTGGATGAAATCGAGGAAGCACCCGGCATCGTGCTGTTCACCTTGCTGGAGAAGGATCTGGTCGGTCGGCTGGAGGCCAAGTGCCAGCAGATCAACATTCCGAGCCTGTCGATCATCGGGCCGGTGATGCAGTTGTTCCAGGCCTATCTCGGCGCCGCGACCACGGGCCGAGTCGGCGCGCAGCACACCTTGAATGCGGAATATTTCAAGCGGATCGACGCGCTCAATTATACGATGATGCATGATGACGGCCAGCATGTCGAAGGTCTGGAAGAGGCCGACGTCGTTCTGGTTGGCGTGTCCCGCACCTCGAAGACGCCGACCTCGATCTATCTCGCCAACCGCGGGGTCCGCACCGCCAACGTGCCGCTGGTCCCGGGCATCGCGATCCCGCATCAACTCGAGACGCTCACCAAGCCGCTTGTCGTCAGTCTTCACGCCACACCGGAGCGGCTGATCCAGGTGCGACAGAACCGGCTGCTCAGCATGGGCGATCGGGACAACGACACCTATATCGACCGTCAGTCCGTCACCGATGAAGTCGCGTTCGCTCGCCGCCTGAGCGCCAAATTCAGCTGGGCGCAGCTCGACGTCACACGGCGATCGATCGAGGAGACAGCAGCCGCCATCCTGAAATTGTTTGCCGACCGACAACGCCAGCGGCTTTCCGAATGACGCTCTGGCGCGGAAATGATCCACTGGTGCTTGCCTCGCAAAGCCGCGCGCGCCAGACGCTGCTGGAAAATGCCGGCATCAGCTTCGAAGCCATCCCGGCCGAAATCGACGAGCGGGCGGTGCAGCAGAGATCCGGCCTTACGTCTCCCGAAGACATCGCGGCGCTGCTTGCACGTGAGAAAGCGCTTTGGGTGTCGGCGCGGCAGCCCGGAAAATATATCGTCGGTGCGGACCAGACGCTGGCGCTCGGCCAACGTCTCTTCAGCAAGCCGGCCGGCCGCACGCAGGCCGCCGAACAATTGCGCGCTTTGGCCGGCCAGAGCCACGATCTGCATTCCGCCGTTGCCGTGGCCCGCGATGGCAAGATATTGTTCGAAACCACAGCCGTCGCCCGCATGACCATGCGCCGGCTGGACCAGTCCGAAATTGACGCTTATCTGGATGAAGCGGGGGAGGCGGTGACAACAAGCGTCGGCGCCTACCAGCTCGAAGGACTAGGTGTGCGTTTGTTCGAGCGGATCGAAGGCGATCATTTCACCATCCTCGGGCTGCCGCTGCTGCCCTTGCTCGCGTTTCTGCGGAGCCAGCGGCTGTTCGCTGTTTGAAGGCTATTCTGAATGATCATCCTTGGCCTGACCGGCTCAATCGGAATGGGAAAATCGACCACCGCAAAGCTGTTCGCCGAAGCCGGCGTTCCGGTCTACGATGCCGATGCCACTGTCCATAGGCTCTACGAAGGCGAGGCGGCACCTGCCATCGAGGCGGCGTTTCCGGGCACGACGGCCGATGGCAAGGTCGATCGCAACAAGCTTTCGGCGCGCGTGGTGCACGATCCGGCCGCAATGAAGCAACTGGAACAGATCGTCCATCCGATGCTGGGCGCTTCTCGGCAAAAATTCATGGACGATGCCGAGCGCGCGGGCGCGCCGGTCGTGGTGGTCGACGTACCGCTGCTGTTCGAGACCGGCGGTGAAAAACGCGTCGATGCGGTGGTAGTGGTCACGACCGGGCCGGAAACCCAGCGCGAGCGCATCCTGGCGCGCGATAACATGACGAACGAAAAGCTCGACGCCATCCTGGCGCGGCAACTGCCGGACGCCGAAAAACGCAAGCGGGCTGATTTCGTGGTGGATACATCGCACGGACTTGATCCTGTGCGCATCCGAATCCGCGACATTCTGGCCGAGGCTGTTAGATTGCCGCAGCGACGATCCTGATTCGTCATTCTCTTTAATTCGTCATTCCCCGCGGTTTGATTCATGCGCGAAATCGTTCTCGATACCGAAACCACCGGCCTCGACCCGCTGCGGGGCGACCGGCTGGTCGAAATCGGCTGTGTCGAGATTTTCAATCGCATGCCGACCGGGCAGACCTTTCACCGGCATCTCAATCCAGAGCGCGACATGCCGGCCGAAGCATTCGCGGTGCACGGGCTTTCCAGCGAGTTCCTTGCTGACAAGCCGCTGTTCGCGCATGTGGTCGAGGAGTTCCTGGAATTCATCGCCGACGCGCCGCTGGTGATCCACAACGCCTCGTTCGACATCGGCTTCATCAACGCCGAACTCGACCGCATCAAGCGGCCGGCGATTGCGCGCGACCGGCTGGTCGACACACTGCTGCTGGCCCGGCGCAAGCACCCAGGCGTATCGAACCGGCTCGACGATCTCTGTTCGCGCTATGCGATCGACAATTCCCGCCGCACCAAACACGGCGCCTTGCTCGATGCGGAACTCTTGGCCGAAGTCTATATCGATCTGATCGGCGCGCGGCAGTCGCAATTGATCCTGGCGACGGAGACGAGCAACTCGCGCAGCGGCGGGTACGGCGAAATGCCGCGGCGGCAGCGCGAGGTGCCGCTGGCGCCGCGGGTCACCGAGGACGATCGCGCGGCGCATCGCGCCTTTGTCGCGACCTTGGGCGACAAGCCGATCTGGGGCGATTTCCTGGGCTCGTAAGCGAGTTCGCTCTAGCTCGGTTTGGCCTGCGCGGCAGTTTGCCGCTCCATGTTCTGACGGTACAGGCCGACAAAATCGACCGGATCCAGCATCAGCGGCGGGAAGCCGCCATCGCGGACCGCGGTTGCGATGATCTCGCGCGCGAACGGGAACAGCAGCCGCGGGCATTCGATCATCACCAGCGGATGCAGATTTTCCTTCGGGACATTTACGATCCGAAACACCCCGGCATAGGCGAGATCGAAGCTGAACATCACCTTGCCGGCGTTTTCAGCCTTGCCTTCGACCGAAAGCGTCACTTCGAATTCATTTTCGGCGACATTGTTGGCGCTGACATTGATCTGGATATTGATCGCCGGTTGCTGTTGCTGCGGCGCCAGCGAGCCGGGGGCGTTCGGATTTTCGAACGACAGGTCCTTGGTGTACTGCGCCAGCACATTCAGCTGGGGAGGAGGGGCCGCTTCGGGAGGTGCGCCGTTGCCGTTGGTCATGGAAATCTCTCCTGGAGCGGTTTCAGCGAGCGGTGAAGCGCTTTTGCGCCTGAATTCGCCCGTGGGGTGCGGAAATGCCGGTGTCGGGCGAGTGGCTATCATAGCCCCGCCTTATTCCACAAGGACGACAATTGCTCTTGGCCAGAGGCGGCGGGGTCCGAAAATCGCTCCCTTCGGCAAATTAATGTCCATGACCGGCGGCCCGGCTGGAGGGTCTACCCTAAATTGTTGAATATGCGCGATTTCCCGCCAGGATCGGGTTTCCCCTCGCACCGAAAAGGCGCTACAATTCGCTGGCAGTAGACGGTCGAGAGCAATCGGCTTGGCCTATCTCCACCGGCATGGCTTTTCATGCCAAAACGCGCCATTGGCCAGGCCAAGTTTCGTGCCTACATGCTGCAGACCCATCCATGATGTAATCTCTAGCGGTCCCTGAGGGGGAACGTTCTACCGCCGGTCCGGTTGCCGGCGCAGACCAGAAAGCAAATGCGACGTGGATATTTACACCATCATCTTCCTGGCGCTGGCGGTCTTCATCTTCCTGCGCCTGCGCAATGTCCTCGGACAGCGCACCGGGAACGAGCGGCCGCCCTATGACCGCACCGCGCGCAACGTGGTGCAGGGCGCGCAGGATAATAATGTGGTCCCGATGCCGGGGGCGGTGATCGATCAGGTGCCGCTGGCGCCGACCGCCGACGTCACGCCGCCGAGCGATCGCTGGAAGGGCCTGGCTGAGCCCGGCACCGTGCTGGCCCAGGGGCTGGACGCGATTGCCGCGCAGGATTCCTCGTTCGATCCGCGACATTTCATCAGCGGCGCGCGCAGCGCCTATGAGATGATCGTGCTGGCATTCGCCAACGGCGATCGCCGCGCGCTGAAGGATCTGTTGTCGTCCGAGGTCTATGAGAGCTTCGAGACCGTGATCAAGGATCGCGAGAAACACGAGCAGAAGACCGAGACGCGATTCGTGTCGATCGACAAGGCCGAGCTCGTGGGTGCGGAAGCCCGCGATCGGGCAGCACAGCTCACCGTTCGTTTTGTGTCGCAGATGATTTCGGTCACCCGCGACAAGGCGGGCACGATCGTGGACGGCAATCCGGACAAGGTCGCCGATATCACCGATGTCTGGACATTTGCTCGCGACACGACTTCACGCGATCCGAACTGGAAGCTGGTTGGCACGGGAAGCGCTCATTGACGGACGTGGCCTTTGGCGATGCGCCGCCGCGTCTTGCGTAATCGCCATCGCGTTGTCGATGGCTGCCGTTGCCGCGCATGCCGCGCGCCCGCATCGATCCAACCCCCCCGTGCGGCACCTGCCCTATCCGCGTCTCGCTTTTCCGCTCGAATTCAACGGCAGCCAATATGCTCCGGTGGCCTGGGCCGATATCGCGGGCTGGGGCCAGGACGATCATCTTCAGGCCTACAAGGCGTTTCGCACCAGCTGTAAGCCGATCTCGGCTCAGCATAACCTTCCCGCCGATCCCAAGGGCGCCGATTCAAAGGCCTTGGGCATCTCGTTGCGCGATCCCTGTCGGGTGGCGAAAGCGCTCGACATCACTGATGGCGTCAGGGCGCGCGCGTTCTTCGAGGAGCACTTCCTGCCCCTGCGAATCTCGCGGCTTGGGGAAGGCGAAGGCTTTGTCACCGGCTATTACGAGCCCGTCATCGATGGCTCCCGGACCCAGGCCGATGTCTACACCGTGCCGGTCTATCGCCGTCCTTCCAATCTGTTCGTCCGCGGCTTCAAGCAGGATGCCGTCAGCCTGCCAAACAAAGGCCAGGTGTTTCGCAAGATCGGCCGCCGCAAGCTCGTGCCCTATTACGACCGGGCCGAGATCGAGGACGGCGCCATCGCCGGCCGCGGCCTCGAGATCTGCTGGCTGAAGAACCAGACCGATCTGCTGTTCACGCAGATCCAGGGCTCGGCCCGGGTCCGGCTCGAAGATGGCTCCACCATCCGCATCAATTACGACGCGCATAATGGTTATCCCTACATGGCGGTCGGCCGTATCCTGATCGATCGCAACATCATCCCGAAAGATCAGATGTCGATGCAGAAGATCAGGGAATGGATGGAGCAGAACCCCGATGGCGCCAACGAGCTGCGGCGGCAGAACCGCTCCTATGTGTTCTTCCGCGAGGTGCAGCTCTCGGACAAGGATGAGGCAGTAGGCGCACAGGGCGTGCCGCTGACGCCGGGGCGGTCGATCGCCGTCGACAAGTCACTGCATGTCTACGGTACGCCGTTCTTTATCGAGGGTGAGCTGCCGATCGAGTCGGAACAATCGAAGACGCCGTTTCGCCGGTTGATGATTGCGCAGGACACGGGATCGGCGATCGTCGGTCCGGCGCGCGCCGATCTCTATTTCGGCGCCGGCGCTGACGCGGGCAAAGTGTCCGGCCGCCTTCGGCACAATATGCGCTTTGTCGTGCTGGTACCGAAAAGTCTCGATCCGCTGGCGCGGGGCCGCAAGATGCCGCTACCCGACGCGCGGCCGTCGGAGAAAATCGCAAAGCTGTTTCCGCAAACAGATCCGAAGCAAAAGGAAGGGAATGGCGGCGTCAAGACGCCCCCGGCTTCCGCGGCGCAAAGCTCGAAGGTGACGGCCAACGCCCAGGAGCCGGCCAAGGGTGTTGCGCCCACCGCCGGGGGATCGGCTACCGTGACCCAGCCCGGTCCGGTTGCGATCGCCAAACCGGTGCCGCTGCCGGAGGCGCGGCCGAACATCACGCCGGTCCATGAAGCGCGACGTCCTCGCCACTTGCAGTATCGTCGCACCCGCCCCGGCCAATGAAACGCCCCCAGCCGATTCCGGAATTGCCGACCGTCCCGCGTCGCAGGCGCGCGCTCAGCGAGGAAGAGCGCGACCTGTGGGAGCACGTCGCCAAGCAAACCAAGCCGCTGCGGAAAAAGGTTCGCGCTGCAAAGGCATTGGCCAGTCCATCAGACGGGGAGATGTCAGCGGCTGCGATACCGTCGGCTCCGCCGAAGGCGCGCCCCGTCGCCAAGATACCGCGCGCACCCAAACCGTCGATGCCGCCGCAACCGCCACCCCTGGCGCCGCTCGGGCGTCGCGAGCGCGCGCACCTTGCCCGCGGCCGCAAGGACATCGATGCGAGGATCGACCTGCACGGCATGACACAGACCCGCGCCCATCGCGCGCTGTCGGGTTTCCTGCAGCGCGCGCACAGCGAGGGCCTGACGTTTGTGCTTGTGATCACCGGCAAGGGCCGGATGGGCGCCGAATCCGAGCGCGGCGTGCTGCGCCGACAGGTGCCGCAATGGCTGAGCCTGCCGGAATTCCGTTCGCTGGTGGTCGGCTTTGAGGAAGCCCATATCGGTCATGGCGGCGAAGGCGCGCTCTACGTGCGGATCCGGCGATCGAGGTTGTGAGACGTCAAGCCAAGCAATCAAAACGGCCGCACGATCCCGACCCGTGGGATCAACGTCAATATCCAACCGAAAATGGTGGTTTTTCGATCTTCCGCCACAAGCGGCGGCACGGTCCGCGAGGCGGGCAAGGTCTTTACCGCGTGCAGGATCAGGAACATGCAGACCGCCCAGTTCGAAATCCATCGCGAATAATCGAACACGGTCGCGAAGATGATCAAATAGGAAAGGCTCACCGCGACGACGCCTGTCATGACGACGCGCCGATGCAATTCGATCTCAAGCGCGCGGACCAGATTGAAGAAGTATCGCCAGAGCGGGGCATGCAGCCAGATCAACACTGCGAACACCGGCACGCCCAGCAGGTTTGACGGCATGCGATCCCAGGTATCGTGGATTTCCTGGGCGAGCGGCTGATACCAGATATAAGCAAAGCTCAGCAAATTGGTCCGCGTGGGCTCGGCCATGCGGCTCCGCAGGTAACCAATGAACTCGTCCTGCGGCACCGTCTGGGTGCCGTAGAATTGCGCGCCGACGAACAGCAGGCCCACGGCCACAAGCGCGGCCGTTCCGATTGACGCGTTTTGGCGGGTGAAACCCTGCACCAGATAATACCGCAGCACCACGATGACGCCGATGGTCGGCACATACATCAGAACGTGAATATGGTGAATCAGAATCAGGATCATGGAAGCCAGTGCCGCCAACAGCACAAAGCCAACCGAGCGCGCTGGAACCAGCAACAGCCCTATCGTCAGCGCACAGCCGTAGATATCGAAATGTCCGAGCGTGTGCATGAAGTTCTTCAGAAAGAACGGCGAGCCGGCCATGAACACGAACAGCGGCAGATGCGCATCGTCGAAACCGAAGGTCTTGCGGAACAGCTTGACGAAGAGCGCCAGCGTGATGAGCCAGACGGCGCCGCTGAGCGCGAACACCAGCCACACCGGTACTTCCGAACAGAAAAGCGATACCAAGGCGCCGATCAGCGCGCGTTTGGTAAAACCGAAATGATAGTCGACCAGCAGGTGGATATAAGGGACGTAAGGCGGCAGCGTAATCTTGTGGAGAAGAACCCCGATGATAACCGCGGCGTTGACCGCGATCATCAGTTGCCATTTTTTTCCCTGCGTGAGTGCCCGCCAATTCATCTCTCGACCATGGCACGCGTCACGCGCTTCACGCAATGTCATGGCTAGAGGGATGCGGACTACAAGATAAACCGGCTCAAATCCGCGTTCTTGGCGAGATCGCCGACGTGCTTCTGCACGTAGTCGGCATCGATCTGGATGGTCTCGCCATGGCGGTCGGGGGCGGCGAAGGAAATGTCGTCGAGTACGCGTTCCATCACCGTCTGCAGGCGGCGTGCGCCGATGTTCTCCACGGTGGAATTGACGGCGACCGCGACGTCCGCCAGCGCGTCGATCGCGTCGGGTGTGATGTCCAGCGTCACGCCTTCGGTCTGCATCAGCGCGACATACTGTTTGATCAGCGACGCCTCGGGCTCGGTCAGGATGCGGCGCATGTCGTCGCGGGTCAGCGCCTCCAGCTCGACGCGGATCGGCAAGCGGCCCTGCAATTCGGGTAACAGGTCGGACGGCTTGGCGATGTGAAACGCGCCGGACGCGATGAACAGGATATGATCGGTTTTGACGGCGCCGTGCTTGGTCGAAACCGTCGTGCCTTCGATCAACGGCAACAGATCGCGCTGCACGCCTTCGCGCGAGACGTCGCCGCCGCTGCGGCCGTCGCGGACGCAGATCTTGTCGATCTCGTCGAGAAACACGATGCCGTTGTTCTCGACCGCATGGATCGATTCCTGCACCAGCTGGTCGCTGTCCAAGAGCTTGTCGGATTCCTCGTTGACCAGGAGTTCGTGAGAATCCGCCACCGTCAGGCGGCGGGTCTTGGTCCGGCCGCCCATTCCCATCTTGCCGAAGATATCGCCGATCGAGATCGCGCCCATCTGTGCGCCCGGCATGCCCGGGATTTCAAACATCGGCATGCCGCCGGAGGATTGGGTCTCGACCTCGATTTCCTTGTCGTTGAGTTCGCCGGCGCGCAGCTTCTTGCGGAACGAATCCCGGGTCGCGGCGCTGGAGCTGGCGCCGACCAGGGCATCGAGCACGCGCTCCTCGGCCGCGAGCTGGGCGCGCGCCTGCACGTCCTTGCGTTTGCGCTCGCGGGTCTGCGCGATTCCGACTTCGACCAGGTCGCGGATGATCTGCTCGACGTCGCGGCCGACATAGCCAACCTCGGTGAATTTGGTGGCTTCGACCTTGATGAAAGGCGCGCCGGCGAGTTTCGCCAGCCGCCGCGCGATCTCGGTCTTGCCGACGCCGGTCGGCCCGATCATCAGGATATTCTTGGGCAGCACTTCCTCGCGCAACTGGCCGGTGAGCTGCAGTCGCCGCCAGCGATTGCGCAGCGCGATCGACACCGCGCGCTTGGCGTCGGTCTGGCCGACAATGAAGCGGTCGAGTTCGGAGACGATTTCACGGGGGGAGAAGTCGGTCATGGGTCCTAGCTAGGTTTTAAGTGTCGCTGACGCAAGCGCTCTCAGATGATCGGCGGACCGCCTTGCCAGAGCCGGATCGCCTCGAACGGGTGGACCAGCATGATGATGTTGAGGGTAAGATTGTCGCGAATGTGAAGCGCCATCATGATTTCAAACAAAAGTCCGAGCCCAACCGTCGCCGCCACCGGAAGGTTTTTCGCCAGCAGGAAACCGGCCACCATGGCCAGCGTATCGGAGACCGAGTTGACGATGCTGTCGCCGAAATAATCCAGCGAGACCGTGCCCGCGCGGTATCGCTCGATGATCCAGTTGGAGTTCTCAACCAGCTCCCAGCCGCCTTCCACCAGCATCGCCGCTATCAAGCGCGCCTGCCAGGGCGCGCGGGGCAGCAGCAGCCAACTCGCGCCATAGAACAGGAAGCCGTGCAGGATGTGCGAGAATGTGTACCAGTCCGCGATGTGCTGCGAGTTCTCGGAACTCTGCACCACACCGTGCCAAAGCTTCACATAACCGCAGGCGCAGATCGGCAGCCGGCCCATCGCGAACAGGATCGAGGCTTGTACGACAAGCAATCCGCCCGCGATCAGCCACCAATGCGGCATGGTGAGATGGACCGGGGCTGACGCCTTGGGCTGAACCGTCATGGATTGCGGACCATCAGCAGGGCCGGGCCATCTGGCGTATCGACCATGCGGTCCTTTTCGAATCCTGCCTTCTCGTAGGCACGGACCGCGCGCGAATTCGCAGGGTCTGGATCGGTGACAATGCGCGGTGCGCCCTGTTGCAAGCGGGCATCGACGAAAGCTCGAATGAAAGCCTGGCCGTGGCCGCGTTCGATCATGTCGGGCTCGCCGATGAACAGGTCGATGCCGCGCGTGCCCTCGGGCTGCGGCCCGAAACCTGAATTCCATGCGGTCAGATCATAGCACTGCAGGTAGGCGAAGGGATCGCCGGCGGTCGAGACGATATGCTGATCCATCGCCGGCTCATCGAGGTCGCCGCTGACCAGCGCATACTGTTCCTCGGGATCGCCCCACCATTGCCGGACGTGCGGCAGTGCCAGCCAGCGTTTGATCAGCGGAAGATCGCCTGGGGTCATCAGACGAAAGCGGTAATCCGGCGCCATCGATCAGCCGCCCTGCAACGTCTCGATGGTCACATTACGGTTGGTGTAGACACAGATGTCGGCGGCGATATCCAGCGCCCGGCGCACGATGGCCTCGGCATCCTTGTCGGTATCGACCAAAGCGCGGGCAGCCGCCAGGGCATAATTGCCGCCGGACCCGATCGCCATCACGCCGGCTTCCGGTTCCAGCACGTCGCCGGTGCCGGTCAGGACCAGCGACACGTCCTTGTCGGCGACGATCATCATCGCCTCCAGCCGCCGCAGATAGCGGTCGGTCCGCCAGTCCTTGGCGAGTTCGACCGCCGCCCGGGTCAATTGCCCCGGGTATTGTTCGAGCTTGCTCTCCAGCCGTTCGAACAGGGTGAAGGCGTCCGCCGTGGCGCCGGCAAAGCCGCCGATCACGTCGCCCTTGCCGAGTTTGCGGACCTTTTTGGCATTGGATTTGATGACGGTCTGGCCGATCGACACTTGGCCGTCGCCGCCAATCACCACCCTGCCGCCCTTGCGGACCGTCAAAATGGTGGTGCCGTGCCAGACCGGCGTCTCGGATGGTGATGCTTGCATGAAAACCTCGCGTTGGCGGGAATTTAGGGATTGGCACGCGGGGTTACAATCGGCGCGGGCCGGTGCGTTTTCCAGGCCGATTCCGGTCACCATAGCCCGAAGTTCAGCTTGCCGCGCGTCATCCCGCAGTAGCGAAGGTGACATCGGCCTGTTAAAAGGGCCGCGTTTTCGGCCAAACAGGCCAAAGGCCGGTCAAGGGAAAGCAGTTTTCATGCGCACGGCGACGATCAAGCGCAAGACCAAAGAGACCGATATCGAGGTGACGGTAAACCTCGACGGTTCCGGCGTGTCCAACATTTCGACCGGGATCGGCTTTTTCGACCATATGCTCGACCTGCTGGCCCGGCATTCGCGGATCGACCTCACCGTGAAGGCGGTCGGCGATCTCCATATCGACCACCACCACACCACCGAAGATGTCGGCATCGCGCTCGGCCAGGCGGTGAAGCAGGCGCTTGGCACCATGGCCGGCATCACCCGCTACGCCAGTATCCACATGCCGATGGATGAAACGCTGTCGCGGGTTGTGATCGACATTTCCGGGCGGCCGGTGCTGGTGTTCAAGGTGGAGTTTCCGCGCGACAAGGTCGGCACCTTCGACACCGAGCTGGTTCGCGAATGGTTCAATGCCTTTGCGATCAACGCCGGCGTGACTTTGCACGTCGAGACCTTATATGGCGAGAACAGCCACCATATCGCCGAATCCTGCTTCAAGGGTCTGGCGAGGGCGTTGCGCGCGGCGGTCGCGATCGATCCGCGGGCCGCGGGCGAGGTGCCATCCACCAAGGGTCAGCTCGGCGGCTGATCTTGTCTTTTTGTTTGAGCATGGTCTTTTGGGAAAACCGCTCGCCACTTTTCCGGATCATGCTCCAGGTTTTCGGCGGAGAGTGACGATGCCGATCTACACCGTTCATGCGCCCGTTCTGACCGACGCGGGTATCGCTGCGACCGACAGGTTCGCCTTCGTTCGCGACGGATTTCACTTCTGGGCGGCGCTCGCGGCTCCGATCTGGCTCGCCTGGCATCGGCTGTGGCTGGCGCTGATCGGCTGGATCGTCGTGGTCGTCGGCATCGATGTTGCGATGGCGGCGCTCGGTGCCGGCCAGAGCGCGATGTTCTGGGTCAATGTCCTGATCGCGCTGCTGACGGGATTCGAAGCGGCGAGCCTGCGGCGATGGACTCTGTCGCGACGTAACTGGCGCCAGGTCGATATCGTGGTGGCCGACGACGAGGAGGCGGCCGAGCGGCGGTTCTTCGATCGCTGGACCGCCAAACAGCGCGCGCTCAGCAACGATCAATTGGCGGTCGACCGCGGTGGCCCGCCGCCGACGCGGGATATTCCGGGCCATGGCTTTTCGCGGCCGCCATCGCCGCCGCAGAGCGAGATCATCGGATTGTTTCCGGAGCCGGGAGGGTCACGTTGAGCGTCGCCATCATCGACTACGGCTCCGGCAATCTGCATTCGGCCGCGAAAGCGTTCGAGCGCGCCGCACGGAGCATGGAGAATCCGCAGAAGATTGTGGTGACCCGTGATCCCGAGATGGCGTTTCGCGCCGACCGCATCGTGTTGCCCGGCGTCGGCGCCTTTGCCGATTGCCGCAGCGGTCTCGATGCGCTCGACGGCATGATCGAGGCGATGACGGAAGCGGTGCGCAGCAAGGCGCGGCCGTTCTTCGGGATCTGCGTCGGCATGCAATTGATGGCGACCCGCGGCAAGGAGCGCGTCACCACGGACGGGTTCAACTGGATCGAAGGCGACGTCGAAAAGATCTCGCCGCGCGAGGAGAACCTGAAAATTCCGCATATGGGCTGGAATACGCTGGACCTGATCCGCGAGCATCCGGTGCTGGAGCGTCTGCCGCTGGGGCCGAAAGGCCGCCACGCCTATTTCGTGCACTCCTATCACCTCAACGCGACCCATGAGGAGGACGTGCTGGCGCGCGCGGATTACGGCGGGCCGGTGACGGCAATCGTCGGCAAGGACACCGCCATTGGCACGCAGTTTCACCCGGAGAAGAGCCAGCGTTTCGGGCTGGCCCTGATCTCGAACTTCTTGAAGTGGAAGCCGTGATTCTGTTTCCCGCCATCGACCTGAAGAATGGTCAGTGCGTGCGCCTTGAACAGGGCGACATGGCGCGCGCCACCGTGTTCAACCTCGATCCGGCGGCGCAGGCTCGCGCCTTCGCCGCGCAGGGCTTCGAATATCTGCATGTGGTCGATCTCGATGGCGCCTTTGCCGGCAAGCCGATCAATGCGCTGGCCGTCGAGGCAATGCTGAAAGCGGTGACCATGCCGGTACAGCTCGGCGGCGGCATCCGCGATCTGAAAACCATCGAAGCCTGGCTCGGCAAGGGCATTGCTCGGGTGATCATCGGCACCGCGGCGGTGCGCGATCCCGAACTGGTGAAGGCTGCTGCGAAGAAATTCCCGGGGCAGGTCGCGGTCGGGCTCGATGCGCGCGACGGCAAGGTCGCGGTCGAAGGCTGGGCGGAGACCTCGCAGGTCACCGCACTTGAGATCGCGCAGCGTTTCGAAGATGCCGGTGTCGCCGCGATCATCTTCACCGATATCGCGCGCGACGGATTGCTGAAGGGCCTCAATCTCGACGCCACCATTGCGCTGGCCGAACGAATCTCGATCCCCGTGATCGCGTCGGGCGGCTTTGCCTCGATCGACGATGTGAAGGCGTTGCTGGCGCCGCCCGCCAGGAAACTGGCGGGAGCGATCGCGGGCCGCGCGCTTTATGACGGCCGCCTCGATCCCGAGGCGGCCCTGGCGCTGATCCGCAGCGCGCGAGCCGCGGCCTAGAGCATGATCCGGAAAAGCGGCAACCGGTTTTCCGAAAGATCATGCTCAAAGAAAAAGTCAGAGCATGAGCCGATCGATCTGATCGGATCGTGATCGAGGAGTTTTGCATGTTTAAAGTGCGCGTGATCCCCTGTCTCGACGTCAAGGACGGCAGGGTCGTCAAAGGCATCAACTTCGTTGACCTGCGGGACGCCGGCGATCCGGTGGAGGCGGCGGTTGCCTATGACGCCGCCGGCGCCGACGAATTATGCTTTCTCGACATCACGGCCACACATGAAAATCGCGGCACCATGCTGGATGTGGTCAGGCGCACCGCGGAGGCCTGCTTCATGCCGCTGACGGTGGGTGGCGGCGTGCGCACCGTCGATGACATCCGCGTGTTGCTGCGGTCCGGCGCCGACAAGGTTTCGATCAACAGCGCCGCCGTCAGCCGCCGCGAATTCGTCAAGGAGGCGGCCGAGAAATTCGGCGATCAGTGCATCGTGGTGGCGATCGACGCCAAGCGGGTGAAGCGCAGTGGCGGCGGCGAGCGCTGGGAAATCTTCACCCATGGCGGCCGTAATTCCACGGGAATCGATGCCGTCGAATACGCCCAGGAGGTCGTCTCGCTCGGCGCCGGTGAAATCCTGCTGACGTCGATGGACCGCGACGGGACCCGGCAGGGCTTCGACATCCCGCTGACCCAGGCCGTGGCCGACAGCGTCGCCGTGCCGGTGATTGCCTCGGGCGGGGTGGGCGAGCTCGATCACCTGGTGGACGGCATCCGCCAAGGGCACGCAACGGCGGTGCTGGCGGCGTCGATTTTCCACTTCGGAGAATTTACCATACGGCAAGCCAAGGACCACATGGTGCGGGCCGGGCTGCCGATGCGGCTCGATCCCTGACGACTCCGGGCGGCAGAAGTGCTAAATTTTCGGAAATGAGTGGCGTCGCATCCTGCGGACGCGTGTCGAGTTGAGCTTATGCCGCGTTTCACGATCCACGATCTGGCCGCCACCATCGATGCCCGCGCGGCGTCGGGCGGCGAGGCTTCCTATACCCGCAAGCTGCTCGAAAAGGGCGCGGAACACTGCGCCAAGAAGTTTGGCGAGGAGGCGGTGGAAACCGTGATCGCCGCAGTCGAGAATAATCGCGACCATCTGATCGCCGAAAGCGGGGATCTGCTGTTTCACTTTTTGGTGCTTCTCAAGTCGCGCGGCGTCAAGTTTGAAGAGGTCGAGGCTGCGCTGGCGCAGCGCACGTCAATGTCCGGACTGGAAGAGAAGGCGGCGCGCAAGCGAGACCAATAAAGGGTAGCATCATGGATATTCGGGCGCCTGAGCAACAGTACAATCCCTACCGGATATTCCCGCGGGACCAATGGGCGCGGCTGCGCGACGATACGCCGATGACGCTGGAGCCGGGCGAGTTCGAGCGATTGCGTTCGATGCATGACCGCCTCGATCTGAAAGAAGTCGAAGACATCTATCTGCCGCTATCGCGTCTGTTGTCGATCTACGTCGATGCCACGCACCGGCTCTATCAGGCGCAGCGCCAATTCCTCGGCATCCGGGATCGCAAGGTGCCCTACATCATCGGCGTCGCCGGATCGGTGGCGGTGGGAAAATCCACCACCGCGCGCGTGCTGCAGGCGCTTTTGGCGCGCTGGTCGCCGCGGCCGAAGGTCGACCTGGTGACAACAGACGGTTTCCTGTTTCCCAATGCGGTGCTCGAGCGGCAAGGCCTGATGCAGAAGAAGGGCTTTCCCGAAAGCTACGATCTGCCGACGCTGCTGTCGTTCCTGAGCGACATCAAGGCGGGCAGGCGGCCGGTGCGCGCGCCGGTCTATTCGCATCTGACCTACGACATCATTCCGAACCAATGGATCGAGGTCGACCATCCGGACATCCTGATTGTCGAGGGCGTCAACGTTCTGCAGACCGGCCGGCTGCCGCGCGACGGCAAGGCCGTTCCGGTGGTCTCGGATTTCTTCGACTTCTCTGTTTATATCGATGCCGACGAAGCGGTGCTGCGCGAATGGTACATCAGGCGCTTCCTGGCGCTTCGCGACACCGCGTTTCAGGATCCGCGATCGTACTTCCATCGCTATGGGCCGCTTTCGGACGAGGAAGCGACCGCGACCGCCCTGGCGATCTGGGAACGGACCAACCTTGCCAATCTCGAAGAGAATATTCTGCCGACCCGGCCGCGCGCGACGCTGATCCTGAAAAAGGGCGCCGATCACGTGGTCGAAACCGTGGCGCTGCGACGGCTGTAGCGTTGGTTCGGTGTCTCCCCGATGGCGGTGAACTCCCTCTCCCGTGGGGAGAGGGTTGGGGTGAGGGGGTACGGTCCATCGTTAGGCTTTCTCCCCTCACCCGAATTGCTTCGCAATTCGACCTCTCCCGATGGGAGAGGTGAAACCGAACACGCGGAACCCGCGAATTTCAAATTAATGAATCAAATTTAAGTCTGGCGGCAGTCGTTACGCCGCGTGGCGCGATGCATCGACGCCGAAGTGCTCGATGTAGCGCGCATTGATCGCCGAGACCGGCATGATGATCAGTACGTCGGTGGTGCCGAACTGATGATCGATCACGGCGCCGTCGCCGATATAGGCCCCGAGCCGCAAATATCCCTTGATCAGCGGCGGCAGTTCGTGAAGCGCGGCCTTCGGATTGATCGCCTCCTTGGCGATCCGGTTCATCTCGATCCGGCGCGAGGGATGCGCGGCGGCGCGCCAGGCTGCCGGGGCTCGTGCATGGTGATGCAGGAACGACAACGGCAGCGCCAGCCGATCGGGGTCGGTGCCCTCAAAACTGGCGCAGCCGATCATCACGTCGAGGCGATGCTGGCGGACATAGCTCCAGATGCCATGCCACAACAGCTCGACGGTGCGCTTGTTGCGATAGCGCGGCAACACGCAGGATCGTCCGAGTTCGAGGAAGCGCAAGCCCGGATGACGATCGATCAGGCCTGATATATCGAACTCATCCTCGGTGTAGAAACCGCCGTGGTTTTCCGCCACCTCCTGGCGCAGCAGGCGATACGTGCCGACCACAGGCTGCTGGCCGCCGATCGAAGGCTTGGCGGCGTGATCGAGCACCATCAGATGATCGCAGATCTTGTCGAACGCATCCTTGTCGCGACGCGCCAGCAGGGTGGCGGCATCGGCGATCGCGGTGCCGTCCTTGTAGAACACGCGATAACGCAGTTTTTGCGCGCGCCTCACCTCGCGCTTTCCCGCGGCAAGCCGCACTTCGAGCGCACCAAGCCGGCCGAGCGTGACTGGAAAATCGGGAAAGCTTCGGGTCGGCCTTGCGCCGGGCGGGACCGGCGACGGCTTGAACCAGGTCATCGCCGTTTGCGCTGCCGTCCCCACATTCTCCGGCCGCAGCATCTGAATCAATCGCTGCGTCGATCGCGCCAACTCGCCGTTCTGCATGGATACCCTCGCGGCCGCACGCATCCGGATCGAATCGATGCGGCCTTCGAGGGTCGAGAAATCACGGGCGTTCAACAGCGATGTGACGCCGCTATTGCCGGCGTGTGACAGACTTGCGTCGAAAGCAAAATGCCGGCCCGTCGGCCGGCATTCCACTCTCGATATCCTTGGTGCGCAGTCTATTTCAACGCAAGTGGCTTTTCCTCGTCGAGGAAGCCCATCAGTTCGCGGAAGAATTGCATGCGGTTCTTTTCCATCATCACCGTATGGGTTCCCTCGCTCAGTTCGATGAGCCGCTTGTAGGGCGTATTCTTCAACTGCGCGAAATAGCCCTGCGCGAGGTAGCTGGGAAGGTCGGCGTCCCATTCCGCATGAAGCAGGAGGGTCGGCACGGTAATCTTGCCGGGGTCGTACAGCGCCTTGCCCGCGCTCCAATAGTTCATGCTGTCCTCGACGACCCCGTTCGGCGCGCGCAGCATCGGCGGATTCTGCCTCGATGACTCGGGATCGGTCGCCCAGGTCGCGTTCGCCCAGGCCTCGAATACGCCGGGCGGAATCAAATCCGCCTGCTTGTCCGCGGGAACACCCTTGAGCCAGCGCGCCTTGGCCGAGTCCTTGGAGACGAGCCGATAGGCGCCGAGCGGCGGCGCGTTGGTGGCCGCCGGCGCCGGCGGCTCGTTGCGGATCCATTGCGGGGCGTAGAGCACGAGACGGTTGACCTTGTCATTATGCTCGCTGGTGTAGGATCCTGCGATCGAGGTGCCCCACGACCAGCCCATCACGTTGATCTTCGAGACCTTGCGCTTCTTGAGAATGTAATCGACAGCCACGCCCAGATCGTGCGCCGCAACCTTGGTCGATACGATCGGTTTATTCGCCGCCGGTGGCTGGCCCATTTCGGCGGGCCGGGTCGAGCGACCGTAACCCCTGACGTCGACAAGGTAGACGTCGTAGCCGCGTGCGGCGATCAGATCCATCATCGAGACACCTTCAATCGGCAGATCGAACGCGGTCTCGGCCGGATATGTTGCGCCATGCACGAACAACAGGATCTTGTCTGTAGAAGTCTGCCTGCCGGCCGGATGCTTGTTGCGCACGAACAGCTGGATGCCCGTATCGCCTGACGGGATCATGGTGTCTGTTGTTTCCAGCCTTGGACCCTTTGCCTGCGCACCCACACTCGCGAAGGTGCTTGCGACAAGACACGCCAAAGATATCTGTAAGAAACTGCTGGTCATCAAAGTCCTCCCCGGACATTCTTATTTGCGGCCGCTCATTGGCGGCCTTCGTTCCAGTTCGCCTGATCGAACCGGATACGCTCACATGCTCGGTCCAATCGCCTGCAGCGTCAAGGGTATCGGGGGAGCGGCCGCTGCCGATCGGGCGGCCTGGGGCGGCGAGGCGCCGCCAGGACCGGCCCGCTCGACCGAAAAGATTCGGAAATCAGTTGGCGGCCCGGTCAGTCCAGAAGGTCGCCTCGACGCGAGTGACAAACACCGCAGGCGCCGATCCAGTGGATCGGTAGACAAAGGCTTCGCCTTCCTGAACATCGCTCGCCTCTTTTCCGAAGGCGTCCGCAATGTTCGTCTTGTGTGTAACGATGAAAGTATTCGTTCCGGCTTTGGGTGGCGCATCCACCAGCTGCCGCATGGCTTGTCCGGCCTTTGCATTTCCGCCGGCCGGGTTCGCCATCGCGGAGGCGCTTCCCGCGCCGCTGTCCGTCAAGGCATCGACGGGCTTCACGTCCTTGCCGGTCAGTAATTTGCCGGTTTCTATCGCTCGATTAAGCCGGCTTGTGTAGATCTCGCCGACGGGAATGCCGAGCTTCCCGATCGCGGCCCCGATCTCGCGGGCCATATCCCGACCTTTTTCGCTCAGCTGCCGCTGGGCTTTCATGTCGTCAAAATTGAACGGATAAATATCTTTCTGGCTGTTATCAGTAGCGCCGTGGCGGAATACGACGACGTAACCGCCTTGCTGCAAGGCTGATACAAGTTCGCGCGGACCTTCGGCGGATGATTGGGAACTACCGAGCAGAAGCAGAAACAATGCGCAGACGCCCTGGAGCGTTTTCATGGTTGTTCCTTTCTAAATGTTTTGCTTGATCGCAGGCCTTTCTCTTTCCAGCATGATGGTGCGAGCATGCCTGACCGATTTCAATCCTCTATTCGGAGGACCGATCAGGTGCGGTGGTTGCGGAAATCGCTTCAGGCGGCGAGGTGCCGGGAGGCGGTGAGGCCCGCGAGCGCGTCGGCAAGTTTTTCGCGATCGAGCGGCTTGATCAGAAAGCCGTCCATCCCGGCCTCGAAGCAGGCGTAGCGATCTTCCACCAGCGTGTTGGCGGTGAGCGCAAGGATCGGCGTGCGGCGGCCGGCTTGTCCCGCTTCGCGTTCGCGAATCTGCTTGGTGGTTTCGATGCCGTCGAGTTGCGGCATCTGAATGTCCATCAGAACCAGATCGTAGGGCGCGCCGGCGGATTGGGCCGCGAGCCAGGATTCCAGCGCCTCTTCGCCATTGGTGCAGATGACGGCATGATGTCCCAGCCGCGACAGCAGCGAACGCATCAGCAGCGCATTGATCTCGTTGTCCTCGGCCACCAGGATGGAAAGACCTCGTGCGGCGGGCACGGTTGCCGGCGCATCTGTCGGATCAAGCGCTTTGACCAGCGCCTCGACGGCAAGCTCCGGTGCAGTGATTTCCGGCGCCGTCGTCAGACGGGCTGCGAGCGATGCCGCGCGCAACGGTTTGACCAGATAGCCGGTGAAGGCGGAGGAGGCCGAGGAGGGTTGAAGTTCATGCCGCGTCGCCGGCGTGAACATCAGGATTCGCTGTGTCGCATGTGGGCGCGCGGCGGCGCCCAGCAATTCGATATCGACGGCGCCCAGGGCGTGATCGAGCAGCACGGCGTGCCAGGACCGTTCCGGCAACAGCGCCTGCGCTACCGAGACGTCGGAAACCATGCAGGTTTGACCGCCCCAGCGTTGCAGCCGCCGGGAGATCAGCGATGCCTCGATGCTTTGCGGCGAGACCAGCATGATCGATTGCGCGGTCAGGTCCGGCGCCTCGAAGCCCCTGTGTTCGGCGTCATGGCCGGCGGCAGCGAGCGGCACCGACACTTCGAATGTCGAGCCGACGCCCGGTTCGCTCTCCAGCGTGATGCGGCCGCCCATTCGCTTGACGATGCGCTCGGAAATGCTCAGGCCCAGTCCGGTGCCGCCGTAGCTTCGGGCGATCTTTTCGTCGGCCTGTTCGAACTCGCGGAAAATCCGCTCGCGGGCCTCGGGCGGGATGCCGATGCCGGTATCGCGAACCAGGAAGCTGATTTCGTTGGGCCAGATGCCGGGCTCGACGATCAGCGCCACGCCGCCGGCCGAGGTGAATTTGATGGCGTTGCCGGCGAGGTTGAGCAGAACCTGGCGCAGCCTTGCGGCGTCGCCCACCACTTGCATGGGCAGCCGCTCGTCGACATAGGCGGCGATTTCGAGCTTTCGGGCCTGGGCCCGCGGCGCCAGCAGTTCGGTGATGTCCTCGATCAGGGCGCCAAGCGCGAACGGACGATGTTCGAGGTCAATCTTGCCGGCTTCGATCTTGGAATAATCCAGAAGCTCCTCGATCAGCGACAGCAGCGCATCGCCGGAGGTTTTCACCGCCCTGGCGTAGGTCATCTGCTCGGGCGTCAGCGGCGTGTCCAGCAGCAGCCCGCTCATGCCGATGATGCCGTTCAGCGGCGTACGAATTTCGTGAGAGGCCATCGCGAGGAAACGCGACTTGGCACGGTTGGCGGCGTCGGCGTGGTCGCGGGCTTCGCCGAGCGCGCGCTCGGTCTCGGTGCGGTCGGTGACGTCGCGGCCGACGCATTGCAGTTCCGCTGGCTGGCCAGCGTCCTTTCGAACGAGGCCTTCGCGCCATGCGATCCATCGCGGACCGAGCACTGTTGCGACCTGCTGGTCATGAATCCGGGTGCCGTTGGCTTCAAGCGCGGTGTCTCCCTGCTCGAGCACGTCGAGCGTGAAGTCGCTGCCGATCAGCGCGCGGCGCGGCTGCCCGGCCAGTTCGCAATAGGCGTCGTTGACGAAGGTGATGCGGCCTTCCCCGTCGCGCAGCACGATCAGGTCGCCCTGCGATTCGAACAGGCTGCGGGCGCGCTGCTCGGCCTCCTGCAATTCCCAGTTCCGGTCGGCCAGCGCCTCATTGTGCATGGCGATCTTGCGGACCTTCTTGCGCATCCAGCGCAACCGGAAGCTCAGCGTCGCCAGCGCGACGCAGGCGATCGCGAACAGGAAGCTGGCGCCGATCGCAAACGCATGGGGGTCATAGCCGGAATTATCCGATCGGCTGCCGGCGATAAATCCATACGCGCCGCCAAACGCGGCGGAGAAGATCATGAAGGAGCGGACTGTGAAAGTGAGCCAGGGATGGCGCCGACCGAAACGGCGTATGCGTAATTTGATCCGGAAAGCCCGACCCATCGCCAACCACCCCGAAATTTGATTCGCGTCGGCGCGAATGTTTGGCGCCGCACGCATATGAGACTGTTTCGACTCATGCCCTGTGTTGGTGTCGACGATGCGGCGGCGACCTTGCAAAGTGCTTGAGGGCGGGGGGTATCAGGCGGCCCGATGAAAACATGGTTGATGAAGTGTTAAACCGGAGCGTTTTCAAGCGAAGCATGCCCTCGGACTTGATCCGGGGGTGGATGCCGGTGCGCGTGAAGAAAACGCGTCCAAGAACTGAGCGCTCAGAGCGAGGCTGCGGCAACACGAGTCGGGCCGCCACGGGCGCCGACAATCAGGGCTGCCGCGTCGCGCGCGGTGAAACGCTTGGAGCGGACGAAGATCCGGTAATCGGCGGGGCCGTCCGGCGAAAGATAGATGACAGGCGCGGCGGCCTGTGGAATTTCCGAGATCGCCACCAACCGTGTCGCACCCGCGATCTCGCAGGCGTTCGCCTCGCGGCTGTCGATATCATCGATGACGGCGAAGTCGGCCGCCTCGGCGCTGTCGGCCATCTGGACCCGCACGGTCGCGGCGGCCGGATCGGTGGTGAAACTGACATGAAGCTGGGCCTGCCAGGGGATTGATGCGATCTGAACCGGCGCGTCGCCGATCGCGATGCAGGGGCGCGGCCCGCTGGAGAATTCGCCTCGCGCGAACATTACGGCCATGATCAGGGGAATTGCCGACACCAGAATCTTGAAACGCAACATGACACGCCACCCGCAACGAAAGCCCGCAAGACGCCGGGAGTTATGGTTGGCGGAGCGTAAGCAGAACTCGTTACCTTATGGTTGACGCTGCGCGACCGCGCACGCAGGCGTCGAAGCGTCAGGCCGCGCGCCTTAGATCCTCGGCGAGTGCGCGGTACGACAGGGCTTCGGCGAGATGCAGCCGGCCGATCCTGTCGGCGCCGTCAAGGTCGGCGAGCGTGCGGGCGACGCGCAGCACGCGGTGATAGCCTCGCGCCGAGAGCCGCATGGTTTCGGCCGCGTCGCGCAACAGCTTCAGACCGTGTGCGTCCGGTTGCGCGATTTGCTCCAGCACCGAGGCCGGCGCCTCCGCATTGGTGCGGATGTGCGGCAATCCCGCCGAAGCGTAGCGCGCCATCTGGATGTCGCGGGCGGTGGCGACGCGGCCGGCGACTTCGGCGGATCCCTCTGTTGGCGGTGGCAGGATCAGGTCGGCGGCAGTCACCGCCGGCACCTCGATTCGCAGATCGATGCGGTCCATCAGCGGGCCCGAGATGCGCATCTGATAGTCGCTGGTGCAGCGGTCGATGCGTCCGCGCTTGCAGGAATAGCCGGGCTCATAGGCGTGGCCACAGCGGCAGGGGTTCATCGCCGCCACCAGCATGAAGCGCGCCGGATAGGTGACGCGGTGATTGGCGCGCGACACCGCGACCTCGCCATTTTCCAAAGGCTGGCGCAGTAAATCCAGCACGCGCGGGTCGAACTCCGGCAATTCGTCGAGAAACAGCACGCCCTGATGCGCCAGCGAAATCTCGCCGGGTCTGGCACGCATGCCGCCGCCGGTCAGCGCCGCCATGCTGGCGGAATGATGGGGGCTGCGGAACGGCCGCCGTGCGGTCAGCGCGCCGTCGCGGATTTCGCCCGCCACCGAAGCGATCATCGACACTTCGAGCAGTTCGGACGGCGACAGCGGCGGCAGGATCGAGGGCAGCCGTGCCGCCAGCATCGACTTGCCGGCGCCGGGCGAGCCGATCATCAGCAGATGATGTCCGCCGGCGGCGGCGATCTCGAGCGCGCGCTTGGCGCTTTCCTGTCCCTTGATGTCACGCAGATCGAGCAGCGCCGTTTCGCGCTCGTGGACTTTCGGCTGCGGGCGCGACAACACCTGGGTGCCCTTGAAATGGTTGGCGATCTGGATCAGCGAATTGGCGGCGATGATCTGGAGGTCCGGGCTCGCCCACGCCGCTTCCGCCCCGCACTGGGCCGGACAGATCAGGCCTTCGTCGCGCGAATTGGCGCCGATCGCGGCCGGAAGCACACCGGCCACCGGCGCGATCGATCCATCGAGCCCGAGTTCGCCGAGCACGGTGAAGCCGTTCAGCGCATCCGGCGGAATCGCGCCGATCGCCGCCATCAGGCCGAGCGCGATCGGCAGATCGTAATGGCTGCCTTCCTTCGGCAGATCAGCCGGCGCGAGATTGACGGTGATTCGCCGCGCCGGCAGCGCCAGGCCCGAGGCGATCAGCGCCGAGCGAACCCGTTCGCGGGCCTCGGACACGGCCTTGTCGGGCAGGCCGACAATGGCGAAAGCCGGCAGGCCGGGCGCGACCTGGACCTGCACATCGACGGCGCGGGCTTCGATGCCCTCAAAAGCTACCGTGGAAACCCGCTGGACCATGCCGCCCTCTCCCAAGTCGAAGGGTAGCGTAAAATGTTACCCCGAACAAGAACAATAAGGGAACATAAAGGCGCGAGGATCCGCATCACTCAACGATTGGTTGTATCATTGCCTGGATTGTCGAGGGAGGTTGCGGACCGTGCCTGTCTCCCATGCAATATCGCGATTTGCTTAAGGTTAAGGTAAGCTTACGGACGCTTGCCCTTGATCGATTGGCTAAGGTTGATCGGTTCGCTTCAAGCATGCGCAGTATTCGGCTGCGCACATTTCGACGACGACTTTCGGAAAGAGAATTTGAACGTCAGGAGTTTGAGATGTTACGCCGAATGACAGCGTTGTTGTCAGCGGTGGTCGTTGTTCTTCTTGCCGCTATCGTGCCGAACGCAATATTCGCGACCCCCGCCCACGCCGCAGAGAATTGTCTCTCTGGGCCGAGCGGCGCTGCGCCCGATGGAGGCTATTGGTATTCTCGAACGAATCCGATCACCCGTCAGAAGTGCTGGATGATCGGCACCGGCAAAGCCAAAGCAACTGACAGCGGCATCTCCCTTCCGGCATGGCTCAATTTCGGAAGCTCCAAGGAAGTTTCTGAAAAGGAAGTTGCCGAACCAGCGCCGGCAGCCGGTTGCCTCGCCGCACCGAACGGTCAGGCTCCCGAGGGCAGGCATTGGGTTTACCGCATCGACAATACGACCGGCCAAAGATGCTGGCACCTCGGCGATCAGGTCTCTCGTATTCGGGTCTCTCGCATCAAGGCCTCGCGGAACTCACGTCTCCAGAAGCGAGGTCTCGAGGAGCGAAGTCTCCAGAGACCAGGTCTCCAGAGACGAGGTCTCCGAGATTCGCCCGGCCTCCCCGTCCCGCGCACCGGCAAAGTCCGCCGCGCCGGAAGCGCCGGCCGCAAACCTTCCGCCAGGGATTGCGGACGCCAACGCACGGCTGGTCGATAGATCCAGCGCGCCGAGTCCGCCGCCAAACCCGGTCGGAGCGGCGTCTTCGCCGGCGGCGGTCGTCTCCGAAATCGCCAAGGAGAATCAGGCCGCACCGTCCTTCGAGTTGCGCTGGACCGACCCGTCGGACCAGATCCGTTCAAGCGATCGCGAATCCAAGTCCGTGGACTTTTCCGAACTCCGTCAGCCGGATCCGGCGGTCCCCAACGATGTCGCACGTTCCACCAAAGCCAGCGCCGCCAAGGTTGGCACTGATCTGCCCGCGAGCCGGCGGCCGCTCGACGTTAGCCTGCTGATTTTTCTCGGCTCGCTCGGCGGTGCGCTGATCTTGTTTGGGTTGGCCGGCCGCTCGTTCTTTTATCGACGCTCCAGCCCCTCTGCGTGGTCCGACCTGCCGCCCCATGATGTGCTGCGCGTCGCCGAGTTCACCTCGAGCCCGAATTCGCCGAATGGCAGCGAGCCCGAGGCCGCGAGCGAATGGCAGAATGCCATGGATGCCCTGCTTCGACTGGTCGGCGGGCGGTCCACCGACCGCGATCCGCCGCGCGACACCACTGGCGACCCGCGCCTCGGGGGCCGCCGCGGTCGGCAATCCCGAAGCAGCAAATCCAGGTAAATCCGGTCGCGTCAGGCGCGATGGTGGAAGCGTGCCGGCGGCAGCACGATCAAGGACACAACGCGGCTTGCTGCCCCGAGGAGGGACGCGCGCTGCCTTTGGGATTGATTTCGGCAAGTTGAGCCAGTTCGGAGACGACGCGCCGAAACCCCGGCCGTTGCTCGTCGATGTCCTTTTGCCGCGTGGTGTAAGTCGGATGATGGGCGGCAAGGCCGCCCACATACTCGATCTTGCCCATCACCGCGCCTGCGCCACGGGCGAGTTTGAGGTGCCGGTTCGAAGAGGCCAATCCGATGATGTCGGAAAACGCCCGATTTCCCCGCGCCCCATCGCGGAGTGGGGTCGACCTTCTCCGCCCGTTCGAACGCCAGCAACAGCAGGCACTCGACAGCCGCCGGCACGTCACCGCGCAGGCGTCGTAGAAACCCTGCTGATAGCTACCGTTGATCTGCGCCACCAGGCCTTCCAGGTGCGGCCGGGTATTCTCGAACAGTCCCTCGGGAATGATCTGCGCGTCCGCTGCGGCCGTGACAACCGTCCCCGCAATTTCGTTGTAGCGCGATGACAGGCGCGGCTTGCTGGCAACGCGCAGCCTGACGGTCCCCATCTCCTTGCCGCGCATCACCTCTCGGTTGGCAAGCAGCTGCCGTCCAAGGCGCGTGACGTTGACCCGCCGCCGCAGCGACAGATCCTGCATCATCTCCGCAAGGTAGGCGGGACGCAGTTCGGATCTCCCTTCCTTTTGATCGGAATACCAAAGCAATGCGATGGCGTAGCCGACCTCGGTCAGGCCCAGCTTCGCGATGCCCTCGGCAAAGGATGGCAGATTATCTTTCGTCACCTGCGAGAAGCCATTTCTCAAATTGTGAAGCCACCCCAGCCTGCCGTTTTCACACGCGTCTCGCATTCCGCGGTGCCCGGACGACGCGGCGGCGCCGAACCAAAAACATCCGAAAAACAGGCCAGCGTCGACGCGGTCTGTTGAAGCAGGCCTACCCCGGTGGGATTGCTCCGATGAGAGCAACACCGCCGCGTGAATTAAATCCCAGCCGACTTGCCCACGCAAAAAGAAATGCAGGAAATGCTCTGCAGATTTGAGGCATTCTAGATTTGATCAAAGTTGAGAGAAAGGTGCGCGGCAGAGAGCGCGCCGCCCGACACGGTCATTCGGCATATCGTGACACCTTGTCGCAGCCGACGAGCGTCGTTCAAAAAAATGCAGAGCAGAACAGGAATAAGCAGACGCGGAGTCGGCATCCCACTCTGTTGCCTTTGGATGACCCGGAAGCCGGCGCGGACGCTGTGCAACGATCGGGAAATTTTCCACAGGCCCAACGGGAAACGATGCAAGCTGACCTGCGATGCCGACCTGCATCGGCTGCTCGAAATCGTCTGATCGCCGGACCGGCAGTTGAACTCGTCTCGTCGAGGCCGATGGGTTCGGGGACCGCCGACATGCGGCCCACCAAATCGTTGCGTGGGATCAGAGCGTCATCACCATCGGCTCGGCGATATAGTGGAAGCCCTCGCCGGTCTTGACGACGTGGCCATATCCCCGGCCATGCGAAGTGATAGGACATCACCGGGGTCTTGTTGGCCGCGATCATGTCCAGCATCTTCACGCGCGTATTCGCCGCCTGCTTCGGATCGGTATCGTAGGAGAATTCCATCCGCGGCTGCCAACAGCAGGATCGCGTGATGGTGAGATCGCCGAGGAAGGCGAATGACTTTCCTTCCGAGGTCACCATGAAGATGTGGTGACCCACCGGATTGTCCGGCGCCGCCATGGCCTGAACGCCGGGCAGGAATTCCTGGCCGTCCTTGAAGAACACCAGCCGGTCGCGTACCGGCAACAGGTTCTTGCGGGCGTGAACCACGAAATCCTTCAGCGGGCCGCCAGCTTGCCCTCGTCGGTCCAACTCGAAATCGCTCTGCGCGATGTAGAACTGCGCGTTGGGAAACAACGACTTGTCGTCGGCGCCGACGATGCCGCCGATATGATCGATATGGGCGTGCGACAGCACCACCGCGTCGATGTCCTCAGGTTTGATCCCGGCTTCGGCCATGCTCTTCTGCTGCCGGCCGGTGGTCGGGCCGAACGCCTTCGATGTGCCCATGCCGATATAGAACAGGATGAGCTTGTCGCCGGTGTTGACGATCGGCGACTTCTGCTCGAGCACCACATTGTCAGGCAACAGGAAGTTGTCGTAGAGCATGTTCTTCACTTCCTCCTTGGGCACGCCGATGACGTACCGAGAGATCGCCGAGCGGCAGCGGACCGTCGGAAACCACCATGATGTTTTCGGCGCCGCCGGAGTGAACCGGTGCCGATACAGGCGTCTGCATGCCAGTTACGGAGCGCGCGCCAGGGCGCTACCGCCGAGCATGGCGGTTGCTCCCAATCCGGCGCCGAGAGCGAGCGGGACCGCCGCGAAACGTTTTGTGTCATGCGTTTCCTCGATTGTTTTTTTGAAATTGTTCGTTGTCACCGAACCGATCCCTCCGCCGCCT
>CAVVEA010000004.1:0-47898 GCA_963747165.1 uncultured Alphaproteobacteria bacterium
CAAACGGAGACGTTTCCCAGACCACGCCCCTACGCTTGTCGCGCGGGCGCTGTCTCGGGCGCGATGGGGAAATTTGACGTCAAGGATCAGAAGCCGTGTAAGTGAGGGGAGGCCGTCGCTCTATCCCCCGTCATTGCGACCCGTTGGCTCCTCGCAATGACGGCTGCAAGCACCCATCACCCCGGCTTCTCCGGCCCCTCATAGGCGATGCCCCTGATCACGGCTGCGCTGCCGAATTTCCTGCGCAGATCGTCCATCGCGCGTTCGGCATGCGCCGAGCGGCGATCGAGCATGTCGGTGTCGTCGGCCAGCGATCCCTGCCGCAGCGCGCTGACGCCGGTGCCCATCAGGCGGAACGCGGTGCCGTCGATTTCCTTTGCCAGCATCTCGCGGGAGATGGCGAAGATCTTTGCCGCCAATTGCGTCGGCGCGTGAATCGATTGCGAGCGGGTGCGCTGCCGGAAATCGGCGGTCTTCAATTTCAGCGTGATGGTCAGGCCGGAGAGATCGCTGCTCTTGAGGCGCGAGGAGACCTTCTCCGACAGCCGCCACAGCGTTTTTTCCAGGGTGGCAAAATCACGAATATCGGTCTCGAACGTGGTTTCGTTGGAAATGGTCTTGGCGCCGCGATCGGGCACCACGGGCCGGTCGTCGATGCCGCGCGCCAGCCGCCACAACCTGCGGCCCTCGCCGGCGAATTGCTTCATCAGCTCGATTTCGTCGGCGCGCTGCAGATCGGCGATGATGCGGAAGCCGCGCTGCGACAGCCGCTCCTGCGTGGCGGGCCCGACGCCGAAAATGAATCCGACCGGTTTTTCCGCCAGCATGGCGCGGGCCTCGTCCTGGTCGAGCGCCGCAAAACCGCGCGGCTTGTCCAGGTCGGAGGCGATCTTGGCCAGGAATTTGTTGCAGGACAGCCCGACCGAAACCGTGATGCCGATGTCGCGCTCGACCTGTTGGGCGAAGCGCGCCAGCACCTTGGCGGGGATCATGCCGTGCACGCGCTGGGTGCCGGAAAGATCCAGAAACGCCTCGTCGATCGAAAGCGGCTCGACCAGCGGCGTCAGCGCCTGCATGGCATGACGCACCTCGCGTCCGACCCTGACATATTTCGCCATGTCGGGCCGGATCACGGCGGCATGCGGGCACAGCGCCAGGGCCTTGAACATCGGCATCGCCGAGCGCACGCCGAAGGTTCGCGAGATGTAGCAGGCCGCGGAGACCACGCCGCGCTTGCCGCCGCCGATGATGACCGGCTTGTCGGCGAGATCGGGATTGTCGCGTTTCTCGACGGTGGCATAGAACGCGTCGCAGTCGATATGGGCCAGCGTCAGCGAGGGCAGGGCAGGGTGACGAACCAGGCGCGGCGAGCCGCAGGCGCCGCATCGTCTGGCCGTGATGTCGAGGTCGCCGAGACAGTCCCGGCAAAAGCAGGTGGGTCCGCGAAGCTCAGGCGCGGTGGCGCTCACGGCACGTCGCGCTCCCATTGCGGATCGTTCAGCGCCTGGTGAGCGGCGGCGATGTTGGTGGGATGGAGTTGCGAGGCGGCCGCGAACGCCTTCACGGTAGCATCGTCCCGCATCACGAAGTCGAGCACATGCGCCAGAAACTTCGGATTGGCGGCGGCGGTGCGCAAGGTCTCCGGGCCGATCCCGGTTTCGGCCAGGAATAGACCCAGCCGCTCGGGATCGCCCGCGACGAAGGAAAGCGCCTGAATCGCAACGATTTCAGCCACTTCCCGGGGATTTTGAACAGGCTTTCTCAACTGAAATGTTTGCCTTTCCGTAACTTATGGTCTCTATTTTGGAAGCATCATGCCCGAGTTTGCGGAACGTGTTCAAGCAAGCGGCAACCACTTCGCATAAAGATGACCCTCGGACTTAACGGCTTGGAGCGAATCTGGCGCTAGTTTGAATTCAGTTTTCGGCACGCTGGCAGCATTGCCCGACGCTTGGGGATTAGGAGGGACGGATGGCAAAAACCGTCCTGATCGTGGAGGACAACGAGCTGAATATGAAGCTCTTTCGCGATCTGTTGGAAGCGCATGGCTATCAGACCTCCGGCACCAGCAACGGTTTCGAGGCGCTCGATCTCGTCCGCAAGCTTCGTCCCGATCTCGTGCTGATGGACATTCAACTTCCGCAGGTTTCCGGTCTCGAAGTGACGCGCTGGATCAAGGACGATCCCGAACTGCGTGCGATACCGGTGGTCGCGGTCACCGCGTTTGCGATGAAGGGCGACGAGGAACGCATCCGCGAAGGCGGCTGCGAGGCCTATCTGTCAAAGCCGATCTCGGTCGGCAAATTTATTGAAACTGTCCGCCGGTTTATCGGCTAGAGGAATTTCGATGTCCGCGCGCATTCTGGTCGTCGACGACGTCCCCGCCAACGTCAAGCTGTTGGAAGCAAGGCTGTCGGCCGAGTATTTCGATGTACTGACCGCGTCCAACGGCGCCGAGGCGCTCGACATCTGCGCCCGCGCCGAATGCGACATCATCCTGCTCGACGTGATGATGCCCGACATCGACGGTTTCGAGGTGTGCCGGCGGCTGAAGGCGAGCCCCGCCACGCATTTCATTCCGGTGGTCATGGTGACGGCGCTGGACAGCCCGGCCGATCGCGTCCGTGGCCTCGAGGCCGGCGCCGACGATTTCCTCACCAAGCCGGTGTCCGACATCGTGCTGATCGCGCGGGTGCGGTCGCTGACCCGCCTGAAGATGATGACCGATGAACTGCGGATGCGCGCCATCACCTCGCTCGAGATCGGCGTGCAGGCGCCGGAGCGAAGTGCGGTGGCCGATACCGGCAGGGGCGGCCGCATCCTCCTGGTCGACGACCGGCCGTCATCCTATGAGAAACTCGCGCCGGTGCTGAGCACCGAGCACAGCGTCGACGTCGAAATCAATCCGGCGGAAGCGCTGTTTCACGCCGCCGAAGGCAATTACGATCTTCTGATCGTTTCGCTCGGCCTTGATAATTTCGACGGCTTGCGGCTGTGCAGCCAGGCGCGCTCGCTGGAGCGGACCCGGCAGGTACCGATCCTCGCCATCGCAGACGCCGACAATAATACGCGGCTGCTGCGCGGGCTCGAGATCGGCGTCAACGACTACCTGCTGCGCCCGGTCGACAAGAACGAGTTGCTGGCGCGTGCACGCACCCAGATCCGCAAACGCCGCTACACCGATCATCTGCGCGACAACGTGCAGAATTCGATCGAGATGGCGATCACCGATGCGCTGACCGGCCTGCATAACCGCCGCTACATGGAAAGCCATCTGGGGACCCTGGCCGAGCAGGCCTCCGCCCGCGGCAAGCCGCTGGCGCTGATGATGCTCGACATCGATTTCTTCAAGGCGATCAACGACAGTTACGGCCACGACGCCGGCGACGACGTGCTGCGCGAATTCGCCGTGCGCATGCGCAAGTCGATCCGCGGCATCGATCTCGCCTGCCGCTATGGCGGTGAAGAGTTCGTGATCGTGATGCCGGAAACCGACCTGCATGTCGCGGGCATGGTGGCGGAGCGGCTGCGCCGTTCGATCGCCGGCGAACCCTTTGCGGTCAACAAGGGCGCCAAACGCATCGAGGTCACGATCTCGATCGGGCTGTCGACGCTGGAGCTCAAGGGCGAACCGGTCGCCGACGTGCTCAAGCGCGCCGACACCGCGCTCTACCGCGCCAAGCACGACGGCCGCAACCGCGTGGTGGCGGCTGCGGCGTGATCCCAAGCTGTCGTCCCTGCGAAAGCAGGGACCCATAACCACCGGCGGTTATGGATGGACACAGATCTTGCGACATCCATCTGTTTACACCGCTATGTCACGGCGTATGGGTCCCCGCCTGCGCGGGGACGACGATAGGGCGCGCTACTTCACGCCGCGCGCCGGTTTCCTTGTCGCATCCTCCGCACCAACATCGACGCCCGCATTCGCCAGCAGCACCCGCGCGGCGTCCTTTGCGGCGCGGGCCATCGACGGATCGTCCCGCACCAGGTCCTGCGCGATCGAACCGTCGACCAGGAGCGTGAGCTGCGTCGCGAGGCCTTCCGGGTCGGCGACACCGAGCTGCAACAACAGATCGCGAAACCACAGGCGGCGGCTTTCCTTGAAGGCGATCGCGATCTTCCTGACTGAGCGATCCTCGGCGCCGAGCTCGGCCACCGCGTTGACGAACGGGCAGCCGCGAAACCCCTTGCTGGCGAACCCCCGCTCCAGCCGGTCGAACGTTCCGAGAATTTGTTCCACGGGCGGCTTGTCCGAAGGCGGTGCCCGCGTGAAGCGCCGCTCCAGATAGGCTGCTATCAACGCATCCTTGGAGGGAAAGTGGTTGTAGAGCGTGCGCTTGCTGATGCCGGTCTCGGCGGCAATGGTATCGACGCCGACGGCGCGAATCCCCTGCAGATAGAACAGCCGGTCGGCGGTTTCGAGAATCCGCTGCTCCATGGTCGGCTTTTCGGCTCCAGACGCCATTTGCGAAGATCTTCCGTGTCTGAAATTGAGGGAACTACGCCGTTTGAGACGAAAGCCCTGCGTGCGAGGAATGCGTGTGGAGCGCATCTGCGTCGCGCTTGACAACATCGCCGGCCCATAGCTTAGTTACACAGATCGGTGTAATCAAGCCCGATATCACGGCAGGTCGCGCTTTCAGGTCGCGATCCAACGGGAGAACAAGAAAAATGCCCCTGCTGCAGATCCTCCGCCCCACGCTTCCCATTCTGATCGGTGCGTCGCTGATGCTCACGCTGAGCATGGGGCTGCGGCAGAGTCTCGGCATCTTCCTGCAGCCGCTGACCCATGACATCCACATATCGGTCTCCGATTTCACGCTGGCGCTGGCCGTGCAAAACCTGGCCTGGGGTTTCCTGCAGCCGCTCGCCGGTGCGATGACGGTGCGCTACGGCTTTCGCCCCATTATGCTGGTTGGCTCGCTGCTCTACATCGCGGGCCTTGTGCTGATGGCCAGCGCGCAGGGATTGCTCAGTGTGATGATCGGCGGCGGCGTGCTGATCGGGACCTCGCTGGCCTGCACGGCTGCCGCCATCGCGATGTCGGTCGCCGCGCGCGCGGTGCCGGCGACGGTGCGCAGCACGGTGCTGGGCATCGTATCGGCGGCGGGCTCGCTCGGAGCCCTGCTGTCGGCGCCGATCGGACAGCTCCTGAACGAGGGCTATGGCTGGCGGGTCGGCATGGCCGGCTTTGTGATCCTGTCGGTGGCGATGCTTCCGGCGGCGTGGTTCGCGGGCAAGGTCGACAAGGTGCCATTGCCGCCACGGACATCCGACGATATCGGCGATACCTCGGCTGCGGTCGCGGTGAAGGTCGCGTTCGGCAACGCGTCGTTCGTGGTGATGACGCTGGCGTATTTCGTCTGCGGCATGCAGCTCGTCTTTCTCACTACCCATCTGCCGTCTTATCTGGCGATCTGCGGCATGGACCCGATGCTGAGCGCGCAGACGCTCGGCATGATCGGCGGCTTCAACGTGCTCGGCAGTTTGTTTTTCGGCTGGGCCGGCGGGCGCTGGAACAAGCTGGCGCTGCTGGGCGCGATCTATATTTCGCGCTCGCTGGTGCTGGCCTGGTACTTCATGCTGCCGCCATCGCCGGCAACGACCCTGCTGTTCGGCGCGCTGATGGGGTTCTTGTGGATGGGCGTCGGGCCGCTGGTCGCGGGCGCCGTCGCCGAGATGTTCGGCCTGCAATGGCAGGCGATGATCCAGGGGCTCGCCTTCATGAGCCACCAGCTCGGCAGCTTCCTCGGCGCCTATGGCGGCGGGCTGATCTACGACGCGCTCGGCTCCTACACCATGGCCTGGCGGATCGGCGTCGCGCTGGGGCTCGCAGGCGGCATCATCCAGGTGGCGTTCGCGCTGATACGGCCGACCGTGCCGCCGCTGGTGGCTGCACGATAGCGAGATCGCCCTGTCAGATCGCCTTAGCGGCCGCCCAGAACAAAGTGATCGCGGACCGAGGCGGTTTGGCCGGTTGCGATATCCGTGGCCCTGAACTCGAGGTCCGTTGCTTCCTTCGGTAGCTGTGCCGCCGGCACCTGCACGGACACCCTGACTTCCCTGGTCTGGTCCGGTTCGACTTCGACGATCAGTCTTCCGTCCGCGCTGCGTTGGATCCCTGCGGTGCGAATCTCGGCAGCAGCAAGGCCAACCACCTCCAGCGCAAACGCTCGCGTGAGGCCCGCCTTGTTGAGAAAGCGTACCGTATAATCGTTGCGGACGCTGCCGTCGCTCAGCGTGACGGCGAGCGGGCTGCGTTCGTGCAGCGCGCTGATGCTCATCGAACTGCGGGTTGCCAGCGTGTACAGCATGATGCTGCCGACCACGGCGATGACAGCGGCATATAGAATGGTGCGCGGGCGGATCAGGCGATAGACCGGCGCCTTGCCGGCGATCCGGCGCTCGGCGTTGATGTCGGTATCGTACGCGATCAGTCCGGCCGGCCGGTTGATTTGCGCCATCACCGCGTCGCAGGCATCGATGCACAGCCCGCATTGAATGCAGCCAAGCTGGACACCATTACGAATGTCGACGCCGGTCGGACACACATTGATGCACTGGTGACAATCGATGCAGTCGCCGGCAGGTTCGCCGCTCAGGCGGTGCTGTTCGGCCTTCTTGATGGAGGTCCGGGGCTCCCCGCGGTCGCGCCGGTAGGTGACGTTCAGCGCCCACTCATCCGTCAGCGCCGCCTGGATGCGCGGCCAGGGGCACATGTAGATGCAGACCTGCTCGCGCATGTGACCGGCGAAGGTATAAGTGGTGAGCGTCAGGATGCCGATCCAGAGATAAGCGACGAACGGTGCCTGCAGGGTGGCGAGCTCCTTCACCAGCGTCGGCGCATCGGCGAAATACAGCACCCAGGCACCGCCGGTCCACCAGGCAATCATCAGCCACAGGAAGTTCTTGGTGACGACCTCGCGAACGTGCCGGAAGGTCCATCCGCGCTTGTCCTTCAGGATCCGGTCGCGCCGGTCACCCTCGACCCAACGCTCGACGGCGTAGAACAGATCGGTCCAGATGGTTTGCGGACATAGATAGCCGCACCAGATACGGCCTGCGACCGCGTTCATCAGAAACAGCGTCATCGCGGCGATGATCAAAAGGCCCGTGAAGTAATAAACCTCCTGCGGCCACAACTCGATGAAGAAGAAATAGAAGCGGCGATGCGGCAGATCCACGAGCACCGCCTGGTTGGGCAGCCCCGGGCCACGATCCCAGCGCACGAAGGGCAGCAGATAGTAAATCCCCAGCGTGATCGCCAGCAGTGCCCACTTGATCCGGCGAAACCGGCCATGGACGGCTTGCGGATAGACCTTGCTGCGGGGCGCATATAGCGGCCCTTCGATGATGGTTTCGCCCATACTGCCTGTGCCTTCAAACTACCGAACCGGCGAAGCGCCGATTTTTCTTGCGACCAGATATGACAGCGGCATCGCGGCGGCGAAGCCGATCAGCACGGCGAGCGGAATGTTGTTCATGGCCTGAGCGGCGAGGCTCGGGACGGCCAGGACCGCGATCACGGCGGTGCCTGCGAGCGCCGTCCCCAGCATCATCCATACGAGAAGTGAGATTTTGAACATGGGCGTACCTTCCGGGTGTTGAAGAAGCGCACACTCTCGCACCGCATCAATCACACGCATTGATCCGCAACAATCCGCCGTTGCGATGGAAAATTTATTCACGACGTTCAGGCACCCGGTTGATCCATGTCAAGAAAGGGTTCCCGGGCGATATTATATTATTAGACGCTAATATACAAACTGAAGGGGAGGTTGCTGATGTCGCCTTTTGACAAAGCTTGGTCGCCTTATGCCGCGGGCATCCTGATCGGCCTGTTGCAAATCCCGGCATTCCTGATCATCGAGACCGCGCTCGGAGCGTCGTCTTCGTATGTCACCGTCGGCGCTGCAATCGCTGGCCTGGTCGATCCTTCGCTGCTCAAGATCGATTATGCGGCCAAGCATATCGCGGCGAACGCCAAGAATCTCTGGCAGGTCGCGCTGGTCGCCGGCATCGCCGTGGGTGCTTTGGCGTCGATGAAAATGTCGGGCGCGGCGCGGGCGCCAATCTCGCCGATCTGGGCCAAAGCGCTCGGCTCATCATCGTCCGGCCTGCGCTACGCGGTTGCGTTCGCGGCCGGCTTCCTGATGCTGTTGGGCGCCCGGATCGCCGACGGATGCACCAGCGGCCACGGCCTGTCCGGGATGGCGCAATTGTCGGTCGGCTCGACGGTTGCGGTCGCCGCGATGTTCGCAGGCGGTATCGTCACCGCCTCATTGTTACTGCGTCGAATTTAGCTTGGAGGGATGGTCATGTCGTCCGTTGCAGTTGGAATTACCAGCGGCCTGCTGATGGGAATTGTCTTCGGCTTTGCGCTTGAAAAATCGCGGGTGTTCGAGCCCGGAATCATCGTCGGCCAGATGCAGTTGCGCAACTGGATCATGCTCAAGGTGTTTCTGACCGCGGTTGCGACCGGCGCGGTGGTGCTGGCCGTTCTCAATGGGTTTGGCTTCGTCAAGCTTCAGCCCAAGGCGGCGCTGTATGCCGCCGACATCGTTGGCGGGTTGATTCTCGGCGCCGGCATCTCGCTTGCGGGTGCGTGTCCCGGCACCACGCTGGCGCAAATCGGCGTCGGCTATCGCGATGCCATCTTTACGCTGTTCGGCGGATTGTCCGGCGCGGTCGCGTTCTCTTACGCCCAGCCCTGGCTCGCCAAGTCGCTCATCGGTTCGGGACCCAAACTGATCTTCTCCGATCTGGCCGGGATTGCCTATTGGCAGGGCGCGCTTGCCCTGGCTGCCATTATCGTCGTCACCCTGGTGCTGATGGAGCGGGCGCGACCCTGGCGCGCTGATCTCGGTGCCGACGTCGATGGTGACCGTGCCGAAGGGACCACGCAGTCAGGTAGCCGTTTGGCGCCCGCCGAGTGACCGCGCTGCCTTTGCCGGCAAACTCTCGCTCGCAGCGCCATCGAATCAAAACGGGGCCAAACGGCCCCGTTCAAATTGTCAGCTTAAGGGTAAGCTTACTTGATCTTGGATTCCTTGAATTCGACGTGCTTGCGCGCGACCGGGTCGTACTTCTTCTTGACCAGCTTGTCGGTCATGGTGCGCGAATTCTTCTTGGCAACGTAATAGAAGCCGGTATCCGCCGAGGAAACGAGCTTGACCTTGATGGTGACCGCTTTGGCCATGTTCAGAACCTCTGATATCTGGAAATCGGAAAGCCGGCCGCTCGGCCCGCATTTGCCGGGCAACCTAGCTTCTGATGGCCCAAAGTCAAGGTTTTCGGGGTTAAATCGCGGCCGGATTGACCCGATTAACCCTCGAAAAACCGGTTTTTCGGCCGGGGCAGGCCGAGATTCTCCCGGAGCGTCTTGCCCTCATATTCGCGCCTGAAGATCCCGCGCTTCTGCAGTTCCGGCACCACCTTGTCGACGAAATCGTCGAGGCCGGCAGGCAGGAACGGGAACATGATGTTGAAACCGTCGCAGCCAAAACTGGTCAGCCATTCCTCCATCTGGTCGGCGATCACGGCAGGCGTGCCGACAAAGGACAACCCGCCGTAGCCGCCGACGCGCTGCGCGAGTTGCCGGACAGTGAGCTTGTCGCGCGCGGCGGCGTCGACCAGCCGCTGCCGGCCGCTCTTGGAGGCGTTGGTTTCGGGGATGTCAGGGAGCTGCCCGTCGGGATCGAAGCCGGAGGCATCGGTCCCCAACTGCACCGACAGCGAGGCGATGGCGCTGTCGTAATGCACCATGCTGTCGAGTTTGGCGCGTTTTTCGCGTGCCTCCTCGACGCTGTCGCCGACCACGACAAAGGCGCCGGGCAGAATCTTCAGATGGTCGCGGTCGCGACCTAATTTATCCATGCGGCCCTTGATATCGGCATAGAGCTTCTGTCCGTCGCTGAGGCTGCCGCCGCCGGTGAACACGGCCTCCGCGGTCTCCGCCGCCAACTGCCTGCCATCATCCGACGCACCGGCCTGCACGATCACCGGCCAGCCCTGCACCGGGCGGGCGATGTTGAGCGGCCCGCGCACGCTAAGATATTTGCCCTTGTGATTGAGCACATGCATCTTGGCGGGATCGAAATAGAGGCCACTTTCGACATCGCGCACGAACGCGTCGTCGGCGAAGGAATCCCACAGGCCCGTCACCACATCGTAGAATTCACGCGCCCGCTTGTAGCGTTCGGCGTGCTCCATGTGGTCTTCCAGCCCGAAGTTCAGCGCCGCGTCCGGATTGGAGGTGGTGACGATGTTCCACCCCGCACGGCCGCCGCTGATGTGGTCGAGCGAGGCGAAGCGGCGCGCGACATGGTAGGGCTCATCGAAAGTGGTCGAACCCGTTGCGATCAGGCCGATATGTTCGGTGGCGCCGGCCAGCGCCGACAACAGCGTGAACGGTTCGAACGAGGTCACGGTGTGGCTGCGCTTGAGTGCATTGACCGGCATGTTGAGCACGGCCAGATGGTCGGCCATGAAGAACGCGTCGAACTTGCCGGCCTCGAGTTTCCGGATCAGCTGCCGGATATGCGCGAAATTGAAGTTGGCGTCCGGCCAGGCGCCGGGATAGCGCCACGCGCCGGTGTGAATAGAGACCGGCCGCATGAACGCGCCGAGCCGCAACTGACGTTTTGCCATTGCCCCATTCCGTGTTCGTTGTTGTTGGGGTGGAGATAGGGATGCCCGGGCGCAACGGCATCGGGCAGGGACGAGAAGAATTTTGCGATTTTGACAGTGCCAAGGGACGATATTTCCGCACAACCGTCATTGCGAGCCGACGGGTCGGCGCCAGGCGCCGCCCGATGACGGGCTCCGCGAAGCAATCCATCGCGCGGTGTGCGAAGAAAGAATGGATTGCTTCGTCGCTTACGCTCCTCGCAATGACGTTGAGAGAGCGGGACTACGCCCCCAAAACGTCCTTCTGCATCTTGCCGCCGTAGAAATGGAAAAACGGCACCTCGGCATCGTGACTCAAGGGACCGGTGGCGAGGCGCTTTTCGAGGACGTTCAGAACATTCTTGGTCATCGGATGCAGGTCGGCCAAAGGCTGCGATCCGATCTCGACCCATACCAATTCCACCAGTTCGGCGTCGGCATGGATCACGCCCTCGACGCGGTGGGCGATGGTCGACGCATCAGCGGTGAAGAACCGGGTGTCGAAGCGCCGCACCCGGCCCGGCGGGGTGATGGCGCGCGCAATCAAAAACAGGCCGGACGGATCGGGCAGCAGGCCAGCTTCGGTAAAGGGCTTCCACGCGCCTTCCAGTGTCGGCGTGCCGCCGTTGCTCTTGCGCCCCAGGCAAAGCCCGGTTTCCTCGCAGGCTTCGCGGATCGCGGCGATCGCCAGCGAGCGCGCGCGCGACGGTGTGATCTTCGGGCTGCCTTTCAGAAGATTGGCTTCGAGTTCTTTCGGGATTGGCGCCGCGACCGGCACGCGGTTATCGGCCTTGTCGACGCGGCCGCCGGGAAAGACGAATTTGCCGGGCATGAACACCACCTTGTCGTGGCGTTTGCCGACCAGCACTTTCGGGGTAGAGGCGGCGCGGTCGACCAGGATCAGCGTGGCGGCGTCCTTGGGACGGAAATAGGGATGATGATCGGCTTCTTTTTCTTCTTTGACAGTCTCGCTCATTTCACTCCCGTATCCCCGTCGATTTTCTTGCTTGTGAGATCGTCCGTCTATGGTTCAGGATTTTGCTCATCAAATCCATGCATGCGCAATGCCCATTGCACCCCGACCACGGCGCCTTTTACCGGCTGCAGCAGCAGCAATGACAAGACCAGTGTCAACGGCAGATAGATCGAGAGCTGCAGCGGCACCGAAGGCGCATAATCGGTTTCGATCCACAGGATCATCGGTACCACGATGTGGCCGACGATGACGATGACAAGATAGGCCGGAAGATCGTCGGCGCGATGCGGCGTGAAATCCTGCGCGCAGACCGAACAGTGATCGTCCACTTTCAGGAACGCGCGGAACAGCTTGCCTTCGCCGCAGCGCGGGCAGCGGCCGCGCAGGCCGCGCTTCAGCGCGGTCCACACGCTGCGTTTTTCAGTCGATGCCGAATCCCGGGTCCAGACCTTGGTCGCGGTGCTCACGGTTTCCATGACTTGCCCTTCTTCGACTTGCCGGACTTGGTTTTACCGGATTTGGCTTTGCCCGGTTTGCGGTCTTTCTTGCGCGGACTGCGGCCCGGATGCGCCTTGGCCCTGGCCATGGCCGCATCGCGCGCGCCTGGACGGGCTCCTTGACCCGCTCCCTGGCGTTTTCCGCCACGCGGCATCACGCGGCCTTCCGACAACAATTCGAACCGCAACGCGCCGGCCACAGGTGCTGCTTCTACCAGACGCACGTCGACGACGTCACCCAGCCGGTGCATGGCACCGCTGCGCGAACCGACCAGCGCATGACGGGCTTCGTCGTAGTTGAAATATTCCGTGCCCAAGGTGCGGATCGGGATCAGGCCATCGGCGCCGGTATCCGACAACTTGACGAACAACCCGGCGCGGGTGACGCCGGAGATGCGGCCTTGAAAGGTCGCGCCGATGCGGTCGGCGAGAAAATGCGCGATCAGCCGGTCCGCGGTTTCGCGTTCGGCCTTCATGGCGCGTCGTTCGGTGACAGAGATTTGCGCGGCGACCTCGGTCAGCGTTTCCACCGTCTCGGTTTCCGGCAACGCGCCTTCGCCAAGTCCAAGGCCGCGGATCAGGGCGCGATGCACGATCAAATCAGCGTATCGCCGGATCGGCGAAGTGAAATGCGCATAGCGCCGCAGGTTAAGACCGAAGTGGCCATAATTCTCGGCGGCGTATTCGGCCTGGGCCTGCGAGCGCAACACCACTTCATGCACCAGCTGTTCGGAATCGTGTCCCTTGACCTGCGCCAGCACGTAATTGAATACCGACGGGCGCAACGCGCCGCTTTTCGCAAACGGCAGATCGAGGGTTTTCAGGAATTCCTGGAGATTGTGAACCTTCTCGAGCGTCGGTTCGTCGTGCACCCGATAGATAAGCGGAAGCGCCTTCTTTTCAAGCATTTCGGCCGCGGCGACGTTGGCCAGGATCATGAACTCTTCGATCAGTTTATGCGCGTCGAGCCGCTCGGGCACGATCACGCGATCCACGGTGCCGTCGGATTTCAAGAGGATCTTGCGTTCGGGAATATCGAGATCGAGCGGATCGCGCTCGTCGCGCGCGCGTTTCACCGTCGCATAGGCGTCGTACAGTGGCTTGAGGATCAGGTCGAGCAGGGGGCCTGTCGTATCGTCCGGTCGTCCGTCGATCGCCGCCTGCGCCTGGGCGTAATTCAGTTTCGCCGCCGAGCGCATCAGAATGCGGTGAAAGCTGTGCGATCGCTTGCGGCCGTCATTGCCGATCACCATCCGCACCGCGAGCGCGCCGCGCGGCTCGCCCGGCACCAGCGAGCATAGATCGTTGGAGATGCGCTCCGGCAGCATCGGCACCACGCGGTCCGGGAAATACACCGAATTGCCGCGGGTCAGCGCGTCGCGATCGAGCGCGGAGCCCGGCCGCACATAGAACGCGACATCGGCGATCGCGACGGTGACGATCATGCCGCCTTTGTTGTTCGGATCGGAATCCGGTTCGGCATGGACGGCGTCGTCGTGGTCTTTCGCGTCGGGAGGATCGATCGTCACCAGCGGCAGGTCGCGCCAGTCTTCACGTCCCGAAAGTGTCGCTGGATTTGCCGCTTCGGCTTCGCGCACCGCCGCAGGTGAGAAGGCTTGCGGAATTTCGTGCGAATGAATGGCGATCAGGCTGACGGCCTTTTCGCTCGCGAGCGATCCGAGCCGCTCTTTCACTTTGCCGGAGGCCAATCCAAAACCGCGCGAGCGGACGAGGTCGACGCTGACGAGATCGCCATCCTCGACACCACCGGCATCTGATTTCGCGATGTTCAGTTCACGGCCGGCTTGTTTCTTGTCGACGGGAATCAAACGGCCGCCACCATCGGGCAGCTTGCGGAAGATGCCGAGCACGCGAGCCCTGGCGTGATCGATGACTTTTATCACCCGCCCGCGATAGACGGCGCCTTCGCCGTCCTCGAGCTTCTCGATCCGCAATAGCGCGCGGTTGCCGACCCCGGCCGCCATGCCCGGCTGCGGCCGGCGCGGCACGTGGATGCGGATTTTCGGCGGCTCGCCGCTTTCCACCTCGTCCCATTCGGTCGGCGTGGCGATCAATTCGCCGTCGCTGTCGCGGCCGGTGATGTCGACCATCAGGGTTGCCGGCAACGCCGCCGGCTCCTGGATCTTCCTGCCGCGCTTCTCGATCGTGCCGTCGTCGGCCAGTTCACGCAGGATACGTTTCAACTCGGCGCGATCGGCGTTTTTCAGGCCGAACTCCCGCGCGATCTCGCGGGTGCCGACTTTTCCCGGATGCGCGCGGATGAAGGCGACGATGGCGTCCCGCTCGGGAAAGACCTTGTCGCGCGGCTTCGCCACTTACCCGCTTGCCTTGCCGGCGCTCTTCTTGGCGGCGGCCTTGGGGGCAGGTTTCGCGGGCGAGGTCTTGGCCGTTGGCGTCACCGGCGCGCGGGCCTTGCTGACGGCATCCGTCGTCGGCTTCGCCGCGGATTTCGCTGCAGCCTTCTTTGCCGGGGCTTTCTTGGCGGGCTTTGGCGGCTTCGCAGTCGTTTCGACCTTGGCCGGCTTCTCTGCCTTGGCCGGCTTGGCGGGCTTTGCTTTCTTGGCGCCGCGCTTGGGCTTGCCGCCACCTTTCGCCACACGTTCGTCGATCAGCGCGATGGCTTCCTCGAGCGTGATGGTTTCCTGCGTCTTGTCGCTGGGGATGGTGGCGTTGACGCCGCCTGCCGTGACATAGGCGCCGTAACGTCCGCCCTTAACAGCGACGCCGCCAAGCGTCGGATGCTCGCCGAGCGGCTTGCCGGGATCGGCGCCGAAACGGCGGCCGCTCGGGCCTTTTGCGATCTTCTCGGCAATCAGCGTGACGGCGCGATTGAGCCCGATGTCGAACACCTCATCGCCGGCCTCCAGGCTCGCATAGGTCTTCTCGTGGCGCACGAACGGGCCGAAACGGCCAAGCCCCGCGGTGATCGGCTCGCCGGTCTCCGGATGCTTGCCGATTTCGCGCGGCAGCGACAACAGCTTCAACGCCAGATCAAGCTCGATGTCGGAAGGCGACATGTTCTTCGGAATGCCGGCGCGCTTCGGCTTTTCGCCCTCGGCGTAGTCCTTTTGCTCGCCGAGCTGGATATAGGGGCCGAAGCGACCGGCCTTCACCACGACGTCGCGGTCGGTTTCCGGATCCTTGCCGAGGATACGGTCGGCGCTGGCTTCGCTGTCGGCGGCGAGCGGCCTGGTGTAGCGGCATTCCGGATAATTGGTGCAGCCGACAAAGGCGCCGAATTTGCCGGCCTTGAGGTTGAGCTTGCCGGTGCCGCAGGTCGGGCACTGCCGGGGATCGCCGCCGTCCTCGCGCGGCGCATAGATGTGCGGTCCCAGCATGTCGTCGAGCGCATCGAGCACCTGGGTGACGCGGAGATCCTTGATCTCGTTGACGGCGCCAATGAACCCGACCCAGAAATCCTTCAGCACCTGCTGCCAGGAAATCTCGTTGTTGGAGATGCGGTCGAGCTGTTCCTCCAGCGCGGCGGTGAAGTCGTATTCGACGTAGCGGGCGAAGAAGTTCTCCAGGAACGCGACCACGACGCGGCCCTTGTCCTCGCCGTGCAGGCGTTTCTTCTCGAGCCTGACATAGCCGCGGTCCTTCAACACCTGCAGGATCGAGGCGTAAGTCGAGGGGCGGCCGATGCCGAGCTCTTCCATCCGCTTCACCAGCGAGGCTTCCGAGAAGCGCGGCGGGGGTTCGGTAAAATGCTGGGTGACGGCGAGATCCCTGCGCTTGAGCGCTTCGCCTTGGCTCATGGCGGGGAGGCGGCGACTGTCCTCGTCGTCGCCATCGTCGTCGCGGCCTTCCTGATAGAGCGCGAGAAAGCCGTCGAATTTTACGACCTGCCCGGTGGCGCGCAATTCCAGCACGCGGGAGCCGGCCTTGGCCGCGATATCGACGGTGGTGCGTTCGAGCTCGGCCGATTCCATCTGGCTGGCAATGGTGCGGATCCAGATCAATTCATACAGCCGCGCCTGATCGGTATCGAGGCGGCGGCGCATTTCGGCCGGGCGGCGCGACAGATCGGTCGGACGGATGGCCTCGTGGGCTTCCTGCGCGTTCTTGGCCTTGGTCTGGTACTGTCTCGGCGCCTCCGGCACATAGGCGTTGCCGTAGTCCTCGCCGATCACCTTGCGCGCCTGTATGATCGCCGAATTGTCGATCTGGACGCCGTCGGTTCGCATATAGGTAATGAGGCCGGTGGTCTCGCCGCCGATATCGATGCCCTCGTAAAGCCGCTGCGCGATCCGCATGGTGTGGGCGGGCGCAAAACCGAGCTTGCGGCTGGCTTCCTGCTGCAAGGTCGAGGTGGTGAACGGCGCCTGCGGATTGCGGCGCGCCGGTTTTGCCTCGACGGTGGAAACTGTGAAGTCGGCGGCCTCGATCGCCTTCTTGAAATCTTCGGCTTCCGCGCCGGTGCCGATGTCGAGCCGCTGGATCTTCTTGCCGTCGGCTCCGACCAGGCGCGCCTCGAAGGCGTCGCCGCGCGGCGTCGTCAGGGTCGCGACCAGCGACCAGTATTCGCGCGGCACGAATTTCTCGATCTCGAGTTCGCGGTCGCAGACCAGCCGCAGCGCCACCGACTGTACGCGCCCCGCCGAACGCGCGCCCGGCAATTTGCGCCATAGCACCGGCGAGAGCGTGAAGCCGACCAGATAATCCAGCGCGCGGCGCGCCATATAGGCGTCGACCAGCGCGCCGTCGATCTGGCGCGGGTTCTTCATCGCTTCGGAGACGGCCTGTTTGGTGATGGCGTTGAACACCACGCGTTCGATCTTGTGGTCCTTGATCGCGCGCTTTTCCTTCAGCACCTCCAGCACGTGCCATGAGATCGCTTCACCCTCGCGATCGGGGTCGGTTGCGAGAATCAGCCGGTCGGCGCCCTTCAGGGCGCGCGCGATGTCGTTCAATCTGCCTGCCGCCTTGGGATCGACCTCCCAGATCATCTGGAAATTGGCCTCCGGATCGACCGATCCGTTCTTGGCCGGGAGATCGCGGACATGGCCAAAAGAGGCCAGAACCTCGTAGGACGACCCCAAATACTTATTGATCGTCTTGGCTTTCGCCGGCGACTCGACAATGACGATATTCATGTCATTCCAATGGCTTACGGGGAAAATAAGGGCCGGTTCCGCGGGATTCGCGTCGGCCGTTTCGTTCCGAACATGGGTGCAGCGGAGGCCCCTGTCAAATCGACAGATGTTGAAAGGGGTTCCAACGGTTCCAATTTAGCATCCGATAAGTTGTGAAATACCTCCTAGAGTTGCGCGCCCGGAAGGAGTATCTGTGAGTTTTTCGCGGCGTCGGGTGAATTTTTTAACGCCGAGTTGGATTAGCTTTTGATGGTGGATTGAAAGAGTTCTTATTGACCAAGAGTGGGCGCCGGCGGACATCCGCATTCCGGGACAGGGATGAGGGGCCGCCATCCGACGATCTGCCCGGGGAGGGTGGACCGGATGAAGCCGTGGCATTTATTGCGGAGACCGTCGCCGACCTCGCAAGGGTGGCGCGGCAGCACAAGCTCGACATGCTGGTCCGTCTGCTCGAGATGACCCAGATGGAAGCGCAGGAACGTCTCCGCCTGCGCGGCAAGCGCAACCTGTCGTGAGATCTTAAGGTCTTGATCCAGCGCAGCCCTGCTCAGGCCGGTGCAGGCCTGCGGCGTTTGGCTTTCGGGTTGGGCCTCACTTCGGTTTCGCCGACGTCCAGCAAGCGGCCATCTTGCGAGCGAAGCTCGAGCTTTCGCACCGGCCGGCCCTTGCCGCGATCGACCAGCAGCGTGGCGAACCCGTTCGGCTCCCCGGAAAATTCCTCGCTCCACTGCCGCAGCGCGACCAGCACCGGAAAAACCCCGCGCCCCTTTGGGGTCAGCACATATTCCTGGTAGGCGCTGCCGTCGGAGGCCGGCGCCATCTTCAGGATGCCCTGGTCCACCAGCGCGCGCAGCCGCACCGTCAGGATGTTCTTGGCCAGGCCGATGCTCTTCTGGAATTCGCCGAAGCGCCGCTTTCCCAGAAACGCGTCGCGGATGATGAGCAGCGACCACCAGTCGCCGATCGCATCCAGCGATCGCGCGATCGGGCATTCGGCTTTTTCAAAACTCGTGCGTTTCACCATGACGTCCTCCGGGCCTGACCGCTATCTGCACGATCACGCCAGTGTGTAGTTGCATTATGAAACCAAATGCCCTAGATGGCAACATAGTTTAATAATGCAACCATTGGAGGCATCATGAGACTGGCGAACAAGACGGCGCTTATTACCGGCGGCAACAGCGGCATTGGGCTCGCGACGGCGAAACTGTTCGTGGCCGAGGGCGCGCGGGTCGCGTTCACCGGCCGCAATCAGGCGACGCTCGAGGCCGCCGCGAAGGAGCTTGGCCCGAACGCGCTGGCGATCGTGGCCGATGCGACCGACATCGCGGCGACCGAGAAGGCGATCGGTCAGGCCGTCGAGAAGTTCGGCAAGCTCGACATCCTGTTTGTCAACGCGGGGATCGCCGGCCCCTCGCCAGTCGGCGGAACCACGCTGGCGGCATTCGAGAACGTCATCCGGACCAATCTCACCGCGGTGTTCTTCACCGTGCAGGCAGCGGTGCCCCATCTCAATGACGGTGCATCGATCATCCTGAACGGCTCGGTTATCTCCGTGCAGGGCAATCCCGGTTATTCGGCCTATGCGGCGAGCAAGGCCGGCGTGCGCGCGATGGCGCGGGTGATGGCGTCGGAACTGTCGCCGCGCGGCATTCGCGTCAATGTCGTGGCGCCAGGTGCGATCCGCACTCCGATCTGGGGAGCCACGATCGCAACGCCCGAGGCCGAAAAGGCATTTGAAAAGCGGATATCTCTGGTCACCCCGCTTGGGCGGCTGGGCGAAACCGAGCACGTCTCAAAGACGGTGCTGTTTCTCGCCTCCGACGATGCCGCGCACATCCAGGGCCAGGAGCTGTTCGTCGATGGTGGCGCCACGGCATCGCCGAGCGGCGCGCCGATCTATCGCGGATGAGCCCGCGCGTTGTCGCATAAATGATGATCCGGTCGGCGCCATCTGGGGAAAAATCTTACCTCAAATTGCGCTTTCCGGCTTCGTCACCTCCAAGGCGTATTTTGCCGAACGTGGCTTGCGCCTTGAACCTTCGTCGCAGCTGCGAAGACATTTCCAAGGGCAGGGTATTTTGAACATGTACGCATTGGAGAGCCTGATATGCCGAAAGCTGTTCGTCTTTCTCCACTGATTTCCACGCCGGCCGCTTCATCCGAAAAATCGAACAATAACCAGTTGATCTCGATCGCGTTGTTTTCCGGCATAGGCCTGCTGGTGTCGCTGCTTGCGGTTCTCATGGGCGTGTCCGGCGCGTGGTACTGAACGTCGTCAACCGCGCCCGACGGATATTAGAGAGATCGAGCAAGCGCGGGCGCGGTTCGATGCTCGGAACGATCCGGGCTGATCGCTAGATCATCGACACCAGTCCGCCGCCATGGCGCTCGAGGCGTCCGGCGAGTTCAAGCTCGAGCAGCACGGTGCGCACGATGGCCGGCGAGGTGCCGGCCATCCGGATGAGATCGTCCAGCAAAATCGGCGTCGGTCCGAGCAGATCGACGATGCGCGCCCGATCGCTGGCCTCGGGCTCCGGCGCCAGCGGGTCATCGTCAAGCTCGCGCAGTTCGATCGGCCGCCCCATGATCGGCTCGACGGCGTTGATGACGTCGGAGGCTTCCGTGGTCAGCGTCGCGCCCTGCTTGATGAGATCGTTGGTGCCGGCGGCGCGCGGATCGAGCGGCGAGCCCGGCACCGCGAACACCTCGCGGCCCTGTTCGGCGGCGATCCGCGCCGTGATCAGCGAGCCCGAACGATGCGCCGCCTCGACCACGACCACGCCCAGCGCGGATCCCGAGATCAGCCGGTTGCGCCTGGGAAAATCGCGGGCGCGCGGCACATGGCCGAGCGGCATCTCCGAAATCGCGCCGCCGGATTCGAGCATCGCCGCCAGCAGGTCTTCGTGCTCGGGCGGGTAGATGCGATCATGACCGCCGGCCAGCACCGCCACGGTGCCGTTCGCAAGACTGGCGCGATGCGCCGCCTGATCGATGCCGCGCGCCAGCCCGGACACAATGACAAAGCCGGCATCGCCGAGATCGCGCGCCAGTGTCTGCGCGAATTTCAGCCCGGCGCCGGAGGCGTTGCGCGAACCGACGATCGCGATCATCGGCCGCATCAGCACATCCTGCGCGCCGCGCACCCCGAGCAGGGGAGGCGCGTCTTCGAGCATGGCCAGCCGCGGCGGATAACCGGCTTCGCCCGGCGCCGCAAGCCTGACGCCGTGCCGTTGGCTCGCGGCCAACTCGGTGCGCGCCTCTTCCTCGCTGCAGATGCGGCCCGCGCGTGCCGCCCCGCCGCGCCGCGCCAGATCCGGCAGCCGCGCGAGCGCGGCTTGGGCGCTGCCGAAATGATTGATGAGCGACCGAAACGTCCGCGGCCCGACATTGTCGGACCGGATCAGCCGCAGCCAGTCGATCCGCTGCGCGTCGGTGAGGTGGGTGGTGGTTGAGGTTTTGATGTCCACGCGCTCAGCATGGATCAACCTGAGGGCGTGGGCAACTCGATTTGCCACGTCAATCCGGGGGCGATACTTCGCGTCGCCCCCGGATTGACGGGAGGGTCCGCTTGCCCGATCCCCAAGCGCTCCGTAAAAGCGGTCCGGTCGCAGTCCGGAGAGTAATGCCAATGATGTCGCTTGCCGAACTCCAACGCCGCATCGAGCAGGGCGAGCTTTCGGCCGATGCCGCCATCAGCCAGTCGCGCGAGGCGATCGCCGCGCATGAAAAGACCATCGGCGCTTTTGTCTGCCATACCGAGGCCGCCCGCGCGGCGAGCGCCGGGCCGCTGCGCGGCATCGCGGTGGGGATCAAGGACATCATCGATACCCAGGATTTTCCGACCGAGATGGGTTCGGCGATCTACCAAGGCTGGCAGCCGCGCGCGGATGCGCCTGTGGTCATGATGCTGAAGCAGGCGGGCGCGAGCATTATCGGCAAGACCACGACAACAGCGTTCGCGGCGAACGATCCCACGGCAACGCTCAATCCACGCAACCTTGGTCACACACCCGGCGGATCGTCCTCGGGCTCCGCGGCGGCTGTTGCTGCCGGAATGATTCCGCTGGCGCTGGGGACACAGACCGGCGGTTCGGTGATCCGGCCGGCTTCATTCTGCGGTGTGGCCGCGATCAAGCCGTCGTTCCGGCTGCTGCCGACGGTCGGCGTGAAGTGTTTTTCATGGACACTGGACACGGTCGGGCTGTTCGCGGCCGGAGTCCAGGATCTCGCGCACGGGCTTTCGGCGATGACCAACAGACCCGAATTGCTGCCGGGGGCCGCGACCGGGACGCCGCGCATCGGTGTGGTGACGCAGGATTTTGCAGGCGCGCCGGAGGCTGCGGGAGGGGAGGCGCTGCGGATCGCGGTAACAGCGGCGGAGCGCGCGGGTGCCTCGGTTCGCGCGATCACGCCGCCTGAGATCATCGCCGAGGCATGGCGGATCCATCCGACAGTGCAGCAATTCGAGGCGCATCAGGCGCTGGCCTGGGAATACCGCACCCATCACGGCGCCATGCCGCCGCTGCTGCGCGCCAGGCTGGACGAAAGCGCGGGCATAACGCCTGCCGCCTATGACGAGGCGCGCGGTATCGCCAACCGGGCCCGGCGTTCGCTGGCAAAAGTCTTCGACGATGTCGACGTGTTGCTGACCTTCGCAGCGCCCGGCGCCGCGCCAAAGGGGCTGGCCTCGACCGGCGACGCCCGTTTCAACCGGCTCTGGACCCTGATGGGCGTGCCCTGCGTCACCGTCCCCGCGCACGTCGCGGTAGGCGGTTTGCCCGTGGGCGTCCAGGTCATCGCCCGGTTTGGCGACGACGCCGGCGCGCTCAACGCCGCGCGCTTCATCGAGGAAGCGCCGGCGCGGCAGATCTGAGTCGAAGAGAATTGAAGCTTGCTTAGTGCAACAGGTCGAGCAGCGATTGGAGCTTGGCGACCAGGTTGATACCGAGAGCGTTCACGATCTGGATAATAGCGAGCGCGATGCCGGCTGCGATCAGGCAATATTCAATGGCGGTGGCGCCGGATTCATCAGCCAGGAATTTAACAAAAATTCGTTTCAATTTCGCATCCTTTCAGGTTGCGCGGAGAGTTTCCGATGCGAAACCAATGCCTTTGTGGAACCTAAGGTTGAGTAAATTTCGGCTGTCAATTTCATGACAAACGATGGTGCGGAAGGTGACGGTTAGAGGAGATTTAACGAGGCTGGCCGAAGAGCGCGGGCTTCGTTGAAGGAGCACTGGCGCGGAAAGAAATTACGCCGTCATTGCGGGACACGCGTCTTCGCGTGGACCCGGAATCCAGAAGCTGTTGGCGCGAGATTCCCAGATGTGCAATTGCACATCTGAGGGTCGATGCTTCGCATCGGCCCGGAATGACAGGAGTGGGGCGAAGTTTCTACTTCTGTCCGATCCGTCCCTCGGTGCCGGCCTGCAGCCGCTTGATGTTCTCGCGGTGCATGTAGAACAACAGCATGGTCATTACGGCGAACAGCGAGGCCAGCGCCGCATGGCCGAACCACCACAGGAAGATCGGCGTGACGAAGCTTGCGACCAGCGCCGACAGCGACGAGTAGCGCGAGGTCGCGGCAGTGGCGAGCCAGAGCAGGCAAAACATCACGGCGGCCGGCCAGAACAATCCGAGCAGCACGCCGATATAGACCGCGACGCCTTTGCCGCCGCTGAACTTGAGCCAGACCGGAAACAGATGGCCGAGAAAGGCGCCGAGCGCCGCCAGCATCGCGGCGTTGGGGCCGCCGTAATAACCGGCGATGACAACCGCGACCGTGCCCTTCAGCATGTCGCACAGCAACGTCGCGGCGGCGAGGCCCTTGCGCCCGGTGCGCAGCACATTGGTGGCGCCGATATTGCCGGAGCCGATCGAGCGAAGATCCTGCGTGCCGGCGAGCTTGGTCAGGATCAGCCCGAACGGAATCGAGCCAAGGAGATAGCCGATCAGGAACGCCACCGGCAGCCATGTTTCAGGTGACATTGGCGTTACTCCCGTCGCGGCAAACTTCCCGCGCATCAGACATGCTCATAGACCGTCCGTCCGCCGACGATCGTGCGCACCACGCGGCCCGAGAACCGCGCCTCGTCGAACGGCGTGTTCTTGCATTGCGATTTGAGATCGGCGGGATCGAGCACCCACGGCGTATCGGCATCGATCACGATCAGGTCCGCGGGCGAGCCCGCGCGCAGCGATCCGCCCGGAAGCCCCAGCAGTTCGGCGGGACGCGTCGACATCGCGCGGATCAAGGTCGCAAAATCCATCTCGCCATTATGGACCAGCCGCAGCGCCGCCGGCAGCATGGTCTGCAGGCCGATCGCGCCGGAAGCCGCTTCCGCGAACGGCAGCCGCTTGACCTCGACGTCCTGCGGATTGTGGTCGGACATGATGACGTCGATCAGGCCGGAAGCGACGGCGGCGACCAGCGCCAGGCGATCGTCCTCGGTGCGCAGCGGCGGCGACAGCTTCAGGAAGGTCCGGTAGGGGCCGATGTCGTTTTCGTTCAGCGTCACATGGTTGATCGAGACCGAGGCCGAGACCGGCAGGCCGGCCTCGCGGGCGCGCTTGAGAATTTCCAGGGATTCGATGCAGCTCAGCGACGCCGCGTGATAGCGCCCGCCGGTCAGCGCGACCAGCCGCATGTCACGCTCCAGCATCACGGCTTCGGCGGCATTGGGAATGCCGGCCAGCCCGAGACGCGTCGCGAACTCGCCTTCGTTCATGACGCCTTCACCGACCAGATTGGGATCTTCGGTGTGGTGCACGATCAATGCGTCGAAATCGCGGGCGTAGGTCAGCGTCCGCCGCATCACCTGCGCATTGGTGACGCTCCTGGCGCCATCGGTGAACGCCACCGCGCCCGCGGCCTTCAACAGGCCGATCTCGGTCATCTCCTGGCCGCCCATGCCTTTGGTCAGGGCCGCCATCGGGTGGATGTTGACGATCGCGGTGTCGCGGGCACGGCGCAGCACGAAATCCACCGTCGCCGAATTGTCGATCACGGGCGAGGTGTCGGGCTGGCAGACGATGGTGGTGATGCCGCCGGTCGCCGCCGCCTGACTGGCCGAAGCAAAGGTCTCGCGGTGGCTGGCGCCGGGCTCGCCGACGAAGGCGCGCATGTCGATCAGCCCGGGGGCCACGATCATGCCGGCGCAATTGACGATGTCGGTGCCCTCGGGCACGCCGGCGGCGCCAATGCCGCGTCGGGAGTCGCGGATCATGCCGTCGGCGATCAGCACGTCGCCGGGGCCGTCGAAATCGCGCGACGGGTCGATGACGCGGGCGTTGGCGAGCAGGATCGGGCGGCGATCGGTCAGCATGATCAGGCGTTCGGCAGGTTGCGGGCGAGTGCTTCGAGCACCGCCATCCGCACCGCCACTCCCATTTCCACCTGCTCGCGGATCAGCGATTGCGCGCCGTCCGCCACGATTGAGTCGATCTCAACACCGCGGTTCATCGGCCCCGGATGCATCACCAGCGCGTCAGGTTTTGCATAGGCCAGCTTCTTCTGGTCGAGGCCAAAGTAATGAAAGTATTCCTGGGTTGACGGCACGAACGAGCCGTTCATGCGTTCGCGCTGCAGCCGCAGCATCATCACGATGTCGGCGCCGTTGAGGCCCTCGCGCATGTCGCGCGCCACCTCGACGCCCATCCGCTCGATGCCGCGCGGCAGCAGCGTGGAGGGGGCGACCACGCGGACGCGGGCGCCCATGGTGTTGAGCAGGAAGATGTTGGAGCGCGCCACCCGGGAATGCATTACATCGCCGCAGATCGCGATCACCAGGCCTTCGAGCCGGCCCTTGTTGCGGCGGATGGTGAGGGCATCGAGCAGCGCTTGCGTCGGATGCTCATGGGCGCCGTCGCCGGCATTGACGACCGACCCGTCGACCTTGCGCGCCAGCAGTTCCACCGCGCCCGAGGCGTGGTGCCGCACCACCAGGATGTCCGGGTGCATGGCGTTCAGGGTGACCGCGGTATCCATCAGCGTCTCGCCCTTGCGGATCGAGGACGACGACACCGACATGTTCATGACGTCGGCGCCGAGGCGCTTGCCGGCCAGTTCGAACGAGGATTGGGTGCGGGTCGAGGCTTCGAAGAACAGGTTGACCTGGGTTCGGCCGCGCAGCGAGGTGCGCTTCTTGTCGACCTGGCGGTTGAGCTCGACATATTCCTCGGAGAGGTCGAGCAGGCCGGAGATATCGGCAGCGGAAAGGCCCTCGATTCCCAGCAGGTGCCGGTGACCGAGGACGAAGGTCGATTTCGATGCAGGGGTCATTAAAACGAGAGCTATAGGCAGAGATGCCGGGCGGGGCAAGCGCGAATAGGGCGGTTGGGAGTTATCCCCGGGTCTGTCCCATCCCGTCATGCCCGGCTTTAGGCCGGGCATCCGAGTCTTTCCTTTGTTAACTGTAAGAACAGGACATGGATGGCCGGAACAAGTCCGGCCATGCCGGTTGGGGGACGGTTCGTGAAAGCAATTGTGATCGCGCTCGCTACGGCCGCTTTTGTCTCGCCGGCCGGCGCTCAAACCTTGCCCGGCGGCTTCGTGTACCTGCGCGACCTCGATCCGACCATCATCCAGGACATCCGCTACGCCGGCTCGAACAATTTTGTCGGCCGGCCGCTCAGGGGCTACGAGGCCGCCGAATGCGTGGTGAAGCGCGAGGTGGCACTGGCGCTGAAAACCATCCAGCGGGAACTCAAAGCCCAAAACCTGTCGCTGAAAATGCTGGATTGCTACCGGCCGGCGCGGGCGGTGGCCGATATGGTCGCCTGGGCGCGCGATGGCCGTGAGACGCCGGCCGGAAAACGGTATAATCCGGCGTTCGGCAAGGCGGATCTGTTCCGGCTGGGTTACATCGCCGAGCATTCCGGCCATTCCGCCGGCGCCGCCATCGACCTCACTTTGGTCGATCTGAGCGCCGACCATTCAACCGCGTTCGATCCCGGCCAGGCCTATGCCGACTGCACCGCGCCGGCGAGCGCGCGCGCTCCGGAAGCCAGCGTCGACATGGGCACTGGCTATGACTGTTCCGACGTGAAGTCGCATACGGCTACGAAATCCATCACGGCGGCCCAGCGGCGCTGGCGGAACCTGCTGGTTACCGCGATGGCGCGGCAAGGCTTTGTTAATTACGCCAAGGAGTGGTGGCACTTTTCGCTGCCGGGCGCGGGCGGCGGCGCGTATGATTTCCCGATCACATCGCCTCGCAAGTGAGCAGCCCCGCGTGAATTTGGATGTATTCCGGCGTAAACTGATTCCTGAAATCTCCGAGGAACAGCCATGACGCAGGCTTCATTCGCGACCCACGAGGTGTTCAACCAGTCGCCGCCGTTCGAGGACGTCGACCTGTTCGCGCTGGACCGCCCGCTGGCGGAGGCGGTCGCGGCCAATGGCGGAGGTTCCGCGACGACGGAATTGTCCGAGTTCGGCCAGCACTGGGGTTCGGCCGCGATGGCGGTGCGCGGCCGCGTCGCCAACGAGAACACACCGAAGCTGCGGACGTTCGACTCGCGCGGTAACCGGCGCGACGAAGTCGAGTTTCATCCGGCCTATCACGAACTGATGGCGCGCAGCGCGCATGCGGGCGTGCATAATTCGACGTGGGACGCGCAAGGCAGGCCAGCCGGCGGCGCCGCCGAAGTCGTGCGCGCCGCAAAATTCTATATGGCGGCCCAGGTCGAGACCGGTCATTTGTGCCCGATCACCATGACGCGGGCGTCGGTGGCGGCATTGGCTGCAGAGCCGGATCTCTTGGCGAAGACCATGCCTGTGATCGGCACGCGCGCGTACGATCCGGCCTTTGCGCCGTGGCCGACCAAGCGCGGCATGACGCTCGGCATGGGCATGACCGAGAAGCAGGGCGGTACCGACGTGCGCTCCAACATGACGCGCGCGGCGCGCGATGGCGACGCCTATCGCATCACCGGGCATAAATGGTTCATGTCGGCGCCGATGTGCGACGCTTTTCTGGTGCTGGCGCAGGCCGACGATGGGCTGACCTGCTTCTTCATGCCGCGCTTCAAGCCGGATGGGTCGGTCAACGCGATCCAGTTTCAGCGCCTGAAGGAAAAGCTCGGCAACCGCTCCAACGCATCCTCGGAAGTCGAATTCACCGGCGCCTACGCTGAGCGCGTGGGGGACGAGGGCAAGGGCATCCGCACCATCATCCAGATGGTGCAGTTGACGCGGCAGGATTGCGCGATTGCTTCCGCCGGCCTGATGCGATCGGGGCTCGCGCATGCGCTGCATCACGCGAGGCATCGTAGCGTGTTCCAGAAACATCTCGCCGATCAACCGCTGATGCAGGCGGTGCTTTCAGACATGGCGCTGCATGTCGAGGCTTCGATCGCGCTGGTGATGCGGCTGTGCCGCTCGTTCGACCGCGCGCCGGATGACCCGTTTGAGGCCGCCTACATGCGGCTGCTGACGCCGGCCATAAAGTACTGGGTCTGCAAGAGCGCGCCGGGATTTCTCTACGAGGCGATGGAGTGCCTGGGCGGCAACGGCTATGTCGAGGAAGGCATTTTGGCGCGGCATTACCGGGAGTCGCCCGTCAACGCGATCTGGGAAGGTTCCGGCAATGTGATGTGCCTGGACGTGCTGCGGGCGTTGTCGCGCGAGGCCGAAGCGGCATCCGCGGTGCTGCAGGGGCTTGTCGAGGCGAGCAGGGGATTGCCCGGCGTGGCCGACACGGCGGCGTTCATCGCCAAGGCGTTCCGCCGGCCGGACTCGGAGCGCGTGGCGCGGCTCGCGGTCGAGAGGCTGGCGCTGCTCGCGGCAACAGCGGCGCTCAACAAGGTATCGCCGCATCATGCGGAATTGTTCGCCGCAACCCGGCTTGTCGGGAATCACGCCAGCATGTACGGCGCGATCGATCTCGCGGGTGACGATACCCGTGGCCTGCTGGAACGGGCGCTGCCTTGATCGCCGATCGCGCCATCGGATGTCATCTCGTCATGCCCGGCCACAGCGGTCTGTTTTTGCGCAGACTGCGTAAACTTGTCTGCGATGCCGGGCATCGACGTCTTTTGCGTTCGTCGAATTAAAGACGTGGGATGGCCGGGACGAGCCCGGCCATGATGCCAACCAGAACTTGAGAGCCGTTTGATGGATACGCTTGAAAGCACCGCCATTCCAGCCGCGCCGATTTCGGTTGTCCGCACCGAACGGCCGCCGCGGGTCTGGAAATTCTGGGGCACGGCGCTATGGGGGCTGTTCATCTTTGCCGCGATGTTCGTTGGGCAGCTTGCTGTGGTGGCTTGGTTCGTGTTGCGGCGGGAAGGACCGATCGATATTGCCGCGGCGATCCATGTGGTCGGCGGCGGCCTGACCATTTCGCTCTCCGTGATCATGGGGCTGCCAGCCGTGCTCGCGGCACTGTGGCTCGCCACTCGTATTTCGCGCACGGGGTTTACGGATTATCTGGCGCTGCGCTGGACCTCCTGGCGCAATGTTCTGATCGGCGTCGTTGCCTTGTTTGTGCTGGTGATGGGATGGGATCTCGTTTCGCGCGCGACCGGGCGCGCGGTCGAGCCTGGGTTCATGGGAGACGTGCTGAAATCGGCGCGCGCCGACGGCGCGCTATGGCTTCTGGTGCTTGCGTTCTGCGTTGCCGCCCCCGTCTCGGAGGAATTATTCGCGCGCGGCTTTCTTTACCGTGGCTGGTCGGAATCGTTCCTGCGGGTCCCCGGCGCCATCCTGCTGTCGTCGCTGGTGTGGACCGGACTGCACCTGCAATACGACTGGTTCTTTCTCTGCGAAGTGTTTTCGATCGGACTGCTGCTCGGCTATTTGCGCTATCGCTTTAATTCGACCTGGCTGACCATCGTCCTGCATGGCCTCAACAATCTCGCTGCAACGCTGCAGACGATGTGGCTGGCGGGGTCTGGGTAGAGAGCCGGGCTTATTCCCTCGTCATTGCGAGGAGCGAAGCGACGAAGCAATCCATCCTTTCTTCGGTGCTGTGGCAATGGATTGCTTCGCGGAGCCTGCCATCGGGCGGCGCTTGCGCCGACCGGTTGGCTCGCAATGACGATCCTTATGCCACCAGCGCAATCGCCATCGGCATCGTGATGGCCGCCAGTATCGTCTGCAGCGTAATAATTTGCGCCAGCAACGGCGCGTTGCCGCCCATCTGCCGGGCCAGTACATAGGCGCTCGACGATGCCGGCACCGCCGAGCAGGCCGTCACGATCGCGAGATTGGCGCCGGAAACGCCGAACCACAGCGCCAGCGCCACCGCGAGGACGGGCATCAGGATCAGCTTGAGGATAACGGCGACTGACGCGGCGAGGCTGGGACGGAACATGCCTTCGAGGTGCAGGCCGGCGCCGGTCACCAGAAGGCCGATCCCGAGCGAGGAGCGGCCGAGCGCGTCGGCGACCTCATGCCAGATATGGGGCAGCGGGAGATGCGCGACATTGATCGCCAGCCCGATGGCGCAGGCCCAGATCAGGGGATTGCGCACCACGGTCATGGCGATGGTGCGCGCCGACTGCTTTTCCGGCGAAGCGTAATGCGCCAGCACGGACACCGAAAGCACATTGACCAGCGGGATGATCGCGACCATCGCCACCGACGCCAGCGCCAGCCCGACATCGCCATGGAGATTTCCGGAGACCGCGAGCGCGACATAGGTCTGCCAGCGGGTCGCGCCCTGGAAGATCGAGGTGAAGGCCGGCCCGTCGACGGCGAATTTCGCGAGCAAGGGCCGCAGCGCCAGGCACAATAGCGACATCACGAGCGCCGACAGCAGCAGCGCGCCACCGACGCCGGCGACCGGCACTTTGGTAAGGTCGGCCTTCACCAGGGTCTGGATCAGCAAAGCCGGAAACAGCACGTAATAGGTCAGCCGTTCGAGGCCATGCCATTGCGTTTCCAGCCGCATCAGGCTTCGCTTCAGGACGAAGCCAAGCACGATCAGCAGGAATACCGGCAACAGTGCCGCGACGACGATCCCCATCGTCAGGGATTCCTGCGCATGTCGCGCAAGTTTGCCAGGCGGTCGAGTGCGCCCTGCAGGATGAAGATCGCGGCGTGTTCGTCGATCACTTCCGCGCGCCGGGCGCGGCTCATGTCCATGCCGATCAATTCGCGCTCGACGGCCGCGGTCGACAGCCGCTCGTCCCATAAAGCGATGGGGAGATCGGTGAGCCTGGAAAAATTGCGGGCGAAGGCGCGGGTCGATTGCGCGCGCGGTCCCTCGCTGGCGTCCATGTTGATGGGCAGGCCGAGCACGAAGCCGACGGCATTGCGTTCAGCGGCGATGGCGAGCAGGCGCGCCGCGTCGGCCTTGAACGCCTTGCGCTGGATGGTCTCGACCCCGGTCGCGAGCCGGCGGTCGGGATCGGACACCGCAACGCCGATGGTCTTGGTGCCGAGATCGAGGCCGACCAGCGCGCCGCGGTCAGGCCAGTGCGCGGTCGCGTCGATCAGCGGGAGAATGAGGGCAGGCATGTCCCCGCATACCATGGCCGTCATCGATGACGCAAAGCACTGGCGTGACCTCTCCCCAGCAGGGAGAGGTCAAATTGCGAGGCAATTCGGGTGAGGGGGTTCGGAAAACGCGACACCGCAACCCGCTCCCTCTGGGAGAGGGAGCGCACCGGTCTTGGTAGCCACCGTTAGCGGATCGCTAAGTGATTGATCATGCTCTGCACGCCGCCGCGGAAACGCGGCTGTCCGAGGACAAAAAGTGACGCTTCGCGCAGCCAAAAAATGGGAGGCCGGTCAATGCAAAGAACCATTCCCAACTTGCTTTTGTCGGGGCGCTCAACCTATTCTTGGCTGATTGGCCTCGACCGCATCGGGGCGACGCTTCGTGGCTGCACAGACAGCCCGTATAACGACGACAAAGGAGGACACGCTATGACGATGAAGCATGTTGCCTTGAGTTTGGCTATTGCGCTCGGCCTTGCGGCATTGGCCGCGCCGGCCTCCGCACAAGAGGGCCCAAAACTTTACGTCTTCACATCCGGCTCGCTGGGAGGCTTCCCGAAGGCCGCCCTGCAGATGGGCGGGCAAGGCAATATCGACTGGGCACCGGTGAGCTTCTACGTGCTCAAGCATCCCAAGGGTAACGTCATTATCGACACCGGAAACAACGACAAGACGATAACGGACGCTGAGGGATGGTGGGGACCGCTCGCCAAGGGCTTCGGCCTCAAGATGACGAAGGATGATGCGATTCCGGCGCAGCTTGCCAAAATTGGCCTCAAGACCGACGACATCAAATACGTGGTGGTGGGTCACCTGCATCTGGATCATGGCGGAAATGTCGGCCAGTTTCCGAATTCGACCCTCGTCGTCCAGGAGGACGAACTGAAGGCTGCCTGGTGGCCGGATGTCGGCTTCTCCGTTTATTACATTCCGGGCGACTTCGCCGACACGAAGAAGATGAACGTCATCCGTCTCAACGGCGATCTGGACCTGTTCGACGACGGCTCGGTGCGCGTCATGCGTGGTCCCGGTCACACCCCTGGCAGCCAGTTCGTGACCGTGAAACTGCCCAAGACCGGCTCGGTGATCCTCACCAGCGATGTGGTCTATCTCAAGGAAAACCTCGACAAGAACCTCATCCCGCCAATCCCCGGCACGGTGAATCCGGGTGATGCCTATCGCAGCTATCAGCGCATTCGGCTGGTGCGCGACGCCAACAACGCACAGATTTTCTACGGGCACGACCCGGAGGTCTTCAAGGCGACGAAGCACGCGCCCGATTTCTACGATTGAGGACTGAACCGGTGCGGGCTCTCCCAATTGGAGCGCCCGCACCAGAATTCCAGGCGAGCCCGCCGAGGCGACCGCAGCAGGCTCGTCTGCGGGGCAGGTGCTGCTATTTCGGGGCGCTGCATGACCATGTCGTCAATCGACGCGGCGCTGAAGAATGATGCGCCGGCCCGAGCGACGGATACTCCGGCTATCTCGGCTGTCAGCGTAAGCAAGCGCTACGGCTCGGTTACGGCGCTTGACCGGCTGACGCTCGACATCCGCCGTGGCGAAGTGTTCGGCCTGTTGGGGCCGAACGGCTCCGGCAAGACCACCTTCATGCGGCTGCTCGCCGGCTACCTGCTGCCTTCCGCGGGGCGGCTCACGGTGGCAGGGTTCGATGCGGTGCGCGATTTGCTCGCGGTGCGACGGCGTATCGGATACGTGCCGGAATCGGCGCCGCTCTACCGACAGATGCGCGTCGGCGAATTCCTTGCATTCATGGCGCGGCTTCGCGGTTTGCCCGAACGGTCGGTTGGCGCCGCCGTGGAGCGGGTCGTGGACCGGCTGGCGTTAGGCGCTGTCGTGGACAAGCCGACGCGGGCCCTGTCGCGCGGCTATCGCCAGCGGGCGGCCCTCGCCCAGGCACTGATCCACGATCCCGACGTCCTCATCCTCGATGAGCCGACCAACGGGCTTGATCCGCGCCAGATCATCGAAATGAGGGAGCTGATCCGCTCGCTCGCCGGGCGCCATACGGTCCTCATGAGTTCGCATATCCTCAGCGAGGTGGAGAAGACTTCGGACCGGGTGGCGGTGTTGCTCAACGGCCGGTTGCTCGGCGTCCGCGCAATGGCCGACACCCCGGATCTGGAAAGCTGGTTTTTGTCGCTGACATGAGAACGCTGCGCATTCTATTTGCCAAGGAGCTGAGCGCGACGCTGACGTCGCCGATCGGTTATACGGTTGCGGCCGTGTTCCTGCTTGTGCTCGGCTATACGTTCAGCCTGACGCTGTTCGTCACCAAGGTCGCGAACCTCCAATACATCTTTCACCAGATGTACGTGCTGTCGATCCTGCTGGTGCCCGTGTTGACCATGCGCACCTTTGCCGAGGAACGGCGATCGGAAACGCTCGAATTGCTGCTCACCGCGCCGGTTAGGGAGCTGTCCATCGTGCTGGCGAAATATGCCGCCACGCTGACACTCGTGATTGGAATTTTCGCGCTGACGCTCATCTACGCCGTCATCCTCGACCGCTACGGCGAACCGGACTGGGGACCGATCTATGCGGGCTATCTGGCGCTGGCACTCCACGCCTCACTGCTGGTCGCGGTCGGCCTCCTGATGTCGAGCATCACCGAGAGCCAGGTCGTCGCCGCGGCGCTGTCGATCGGGGTATTCCTGATGCTTTGGTTCGCCGATTCTGTGTCCTATCTGCTGCCGCCCCCTTTCGACAGCTTCGCGATCAACCTGTCCCTGATCGGCCATTTCAAGCCGATGGTCAGCGGCTCGGTCTTCCTGTCTGATATCGGCTATTTCGTCACCGTGAGCATGCTTGCGCTTTTCCTCACCGCCTGGGGGCTTGCGCAGCGATGAGCGACCAGCAAGGCTTGAACGACCTGCCGGCCGAGGGCGACAGCTTTCTCCACCACCTCCTTGAGCCGCTGCAATCGCTCGACTGGATCAATCTCGGCTGGTTTGCCGGAGTGGTTGTCGCGCTGATGCTATTGTTTGCGGCCGGGCTGAGGGTGCCGGCGCGGCTCGCCTTCGCCAGCAGGATCATCTCTGCCATGCTCGTCGCGGCTGCCGCTGTGATGGTCACGATCCTCGCCAATGTGGCGCTGTTCCGTCATGATGCCCATCTCGACCTCACCCACGAAAAAGCCTTCACGCCGTCGGCGGAGGCGCGCGAGGTCGTGCGCCGGCTTGGCGAGCCCGTTGACGTGGTCTATTTCTACCAGAAGCAGAACCAGGCTGCGCGCGCGCTTGGCGCCATGCTGCGGCAACTCGAACGACAGAATACGAATTTCCGCGTCCAATTAATTGACGCCGACCAGAATCCGGCACTGGCCAGCAGCCAGGGCGTACGGACCTACAATTCCGCCGTGCTGCGCCTTGGCGAGCGCCGCGTCGAAGTGATCACCACGGACGATCGCGAGGTCGCGCTCGGCGTATTGCGGCTGCTGCGGACCCGAGAGGTCGTGATCTGCTTCGCCGCTGGGCACGGCGAATACGACATCGACAATTTCGAGTTCCACACGCATTTCGAAGGCTCCCACAACCACAGCCATGACGTCTCCGGCACCGGTGTGGTGCAGATGGAGCAGCACGGTCTCGGCCGCCTGAGACGCGCCATCGAGAAGCTGGGCCTCGTCGCCCGCAAGGTCTCCTTCGCCACCGGGCAGCCGATCGCGGACGATTGCGCCGCGATTGTCGAAGCTAATCCGCGGACCCGATATAGCCCCGGCGAAACCGACGTACTGCGTCGCTATCTGCAGCGCGGCGGCTCTGCGATGTTTTTGATCGAGCCGGACTACACGCTCGACGAGAGCGTCTCGGCCCTGCTCGCCAGCGCCGGCATCAGGGTGCGTGACGGCGTGATCGTCGATCCGACCGAGCACTATTTCACCGACGAGCAGATGATCGCCGTAGCACGCTACGGCTCCCATCCAGCCACGCGGGGACTGGCGCTCTCGTTCTATCCCGGCGCGCGTCCGCTGGAGGTCTTGCCCGCCGCCGGCGTGCGGGTGACGCCACTCGCCAGCAGCAGCGTCGACAGCTACGTCATCGCAAATCGTCTGGGGGACCAATCGCAGGCCAAGTCCGGGCCGCGCTCATCTCAGATCATCGCTCTTGCCGCCGAGGGAAGGTTGGATGAATCGGCGGAAGCGACCTTCCGCATCATTGTCGCGGGCGACGCCGATTTCGCCTCTAACTCCTTCTTTCCTTATCTGGCCAATTCCGACGCCGTGCTCGCCGAAATCTCGTGGCTGACGCGTGAGGAACGGGCGCCGGCGATGAAGCCGCCGGTTGAGGTGCTTCCGACGGTGTCGCTCACGGGCGAACAGATGCGCGGAATTTTCCTGGTCACGGTTTTGCTGATGCCAGGGCTGATCGCGTTCGCCGGCAGCGCGATGTGGTGGTGGCGACGATGAACAGGCTGGCCTGGGCAGCCGCCGCGCTCGGTGCCACAGTCTTCCTGGCGGCGCTTGCGTTTACCGGCGGCCGAGGTGGCCCGGGACTGGAGCCCTTCAAGCCGAAGGGGCTGATGTTGATCCCGCTCGAGGATGTGCGGGAGGTCGATGTCTCCGCCCCGCATGGCCATTGGCATTTCGCGCGTACCCAGGACGGCTGGCGCGCGACGCAGGGGACGGTCGCCGCAGGTTTCGAGACGCGCCTGGACGGCGCTCTCAAGCTGCTGCGCAATTCGGGACCAGATCGTGTCCTGGCCGAGGCAGAAGTCACTCGGGCCGGCGTGGCGCAGTTCGGCCTCACGCCGCCCCGTCTGCGCATCATTGTCAGCGGGGCCGACGGTTCGGTTTTCGCCATTTCGTTCGGCGTCACCAATCCGATGGGCCTGTCGCATTATGCGAGGCTGGACGGGAGCCCGGGGATCGCTCTGCTGCCAGCCTTCGTGGCCGAGGAATGGGAGCGGATAGGAGGAACGCCGTGACGACGAGGCTCATGCGATGGGCCATACTCTGGCTGGCGCTCGCCGGCGTCGGCGACGCGCTTGCACATGTGACCACGACGGGATTGCTGCGCATCGAAGTCACGGGCGAGCGGGTGCTCTATGTGCTCTCCCTCGCACTGCCCGAGTTGCCGGCCGCGTCGGCGGCCACCCTGACCGCCGCAGCCAACGGCGACCGCGTAGCGGCGGAAGCGGTGGCCGAAGCCGCGCGCAGGAGCGTCACCGTCGATCTCGGCGGCGGTCGCTGCCGGACCGGGCGGGTACGCATTGGCGGCGCCGGCACAAACGAGACGCGCGCAACGATCGAGATCGACTTCATCTGCGACGCCTCACACGGTCGCCTTGACATCGTCGAGGATTGGAGCGCCTTTCTGGGTGAACACTACCAGACCCTCGGCAATATCCGCACGACAAGCGGCGAGCGCCAGGTGACCTTCAGTGAGGCGTCGAGGACTGCCACTGTGGACATCGACCGCACGGCGGCGACGGGCTGGTTCGATTTCGTCAAGCTCGGTGTCGAGCACATTCTCACGGGCTATGACCATCTGTTGTTTCTCGTTGCGCTCCTCGCCACCGCGCGCGGCGTGTGGTCCGTGGTGCGCATCGTCACGGCCTTTACGCTGGCTCACAGCGTGACGTTGTCGGTCGCGACGCTGGGCATTGTGACGATTTCTGACCGCATCATCGAGCCGCTGATTGCGGCGACGATCGTCTGGGTCGCGCTGGAAAATCTTTTCGCGGCTGAGCCCGACCGGAGGCGGTGGATCTGGAGTTTCGGTTTCGGCCTCGTGCACGGCTTCGGGTTTGCCTCCGCACTTGGCGAACTCGGTCTCAAGGGGGCGACACTGGTACGTGGGCTGGTGGGGTTCAATGTCGGGGTCGAAATCGGGCAACTAATTTTTGTGGCGGTCTTTCTGCCGGCGCAGATGTGGCTGGCGCGCGGACGCGGCGCGCGGCTGACCCCGCGTATCGCCTCGCTGGCGGTGGCGGTGATCGGCACCTACTGGCTGGTCGAACGAATCTTTGTTGGCTGAGCGCCGTCTTAGGCCGCAATGACCTGACTGTCTTTGTTCAGGCAAGCGGCAAAACCTCGCAGCGCGCTGTACTGATGCGCACTGCGGCGCTGGATGAAGAGAGTATCGACCCGCGACTGCGAGCCGCTGAGCGCGTGGATACGGATGTTGCCGCTGGCGTCGGCGCGTTCGACTACCGCGCGCGGCAGCAGCGTGACGCCCATGTCGGCGGCGACGCAGCCGATCATGCCGTCGAGCGTTCCCAATTCGAATCGCGCCGCCGAGGGCCAGCCAAATTCCGCAAACACCTGTTCGAGGCGCTGCCGGTAGGTGCAGCCGGTGCGGAACACCAGCGCGGTCGGACCGGATTCCGACGTGCCGGCGCGCAGCGCCGCGAGGCTGGTCCATCGCCGCGCCGTGACCAGCATCAGTTCTTCCTTGAAGGCCGTGATCGAGGCGAGTTCGGCATGATCGATCGGACCCGCAACGAAGGCGCCATCGAGCGTGCCGTCGAGCACGGATGTAACCAGGTCCGCGGTCGGCGCGGTCCGCAAGGTCAGGCGCACGTCCGGAAAGCGCCGGTGAAATTCGGCGAGCAGCGCGGGCAGGCGAACCGCGGCGGTGGTCTCCATCGACCCGATCGCCAGCGGTCCCCTGGGTTCGCCGTCGTCGCGGGCGGCGAGCACGGCTTCGCGCGACAGCGCCGCCATTCGCTCCGCATAAGGCAACAGCCGGCGGCCGGCGCCGGTCAGCGTCATGCCGCGGCTATGCCGTTCGAACAGCGGCGTGCCGATCTCGGCCTCGAGCGCCTTTATTCGATTGGTGATGTTGGACTGCACGGTGTTGAGCTCGTCGGCGGCGCGGGTGACGCCGCCGGTGCGCGCGACCGCTGAAAAGGTCGTCAGGTCGGACAATTCCATGACATCAGCCCGTTTCGTTTTTGAGATGGCAGCAATCTCTAGAAATCATTTATCAAGAACGCTAACCGGGCTTAGGGTGTCTGTCCAGATCGGAGAACCGGATATGTCGATCGCCACGCCGTTGACCGCGCTCCTGGGTATCCGGCATCCGGTTCTGCTGGCGCCAATGGACGTGATTTCCGGCGCGCGCCTGACGGCGGCAGTGAGCGATGCCGGAGGTTTTGGTATTCTCGGCGGCGGCTACGGCGAGAAAACCTGGCTGGAGCAGGAGACCGCAAAGCTCAAACAGATCGCACGCACGCCGTTCGGCGTCGGCTTCATCACCTGGAGTCTCGCAAAGCAGCCGGAGCTACTCGATGTAGCGTTGAACGCCCGGCCGCGCGCGATCATGCTGTCGTTCGGGGATCCCACGCCATTCGCGCCCCGGATCAAGCATGCGGACGCGTTGTTGATCTGCCAGGTTCAGAACGAGGACATGGCGCGCCAGGCGCTGGATGCGGGCGCCGACATTCTGGTTGCGCAGGGCACCGAGGCCGGAGGACACGGCGCGTCCCGCACCACGCTGGACATCGTACCGTCAGTCGTTGACCTCGCGGCTGGCCGCGTGCCGGTGGTGGCAGCAGGCGGCATCGCCGACGGACGCGGGCTCGCGGCGATGATGGCGCTCGGTGCTGCCGGCGTACTTCTGGGCACGCGCTTTTACGCCAGCCTTGAAGCTGACGGAGCGGAAGAAGCCAAGAGGCGGGTCTGCGCCGCCAGCGGTGGCAGCACCACGCGCGGCATCATCTTCGATTTATCCCGCGACAACGTCTGGCCGGCACCGTTCACCGGGCGCTGCCTGATCAACGATCATGCGCGGCGCTGGATGGGGCGGGAACTCGAACTCCTGCAACAGGTGAAGGCAGTCGCCGCCGAATACGCCGCGGCCAAGGCTGCCGGCAATTTCGATATCGCGGCGGTCATCGCTGGAGAGGCGGTCCGGCTGATCCACGATATTCCCCCGGCGGCCGAGATCATCGACCGCATCGTGACCGAGGCGGAGCAGATATTTGCCGGGCGTCGTAACTCCGCCACGGCTTTTCAGGTTTAATCAGCCAACCCATCACAGAGTGAGCAAGCCCATGTGGCCGGATCGCCGACTTCTCGACCTCTTCAAGACCGAATTCCCGATCGTGCTGGCGCCGATGGCAGGCATCATGGATGCGGACCTCGTGATCGCGGCGGCGCAGGGCGGCGCGCTGGGCTCGCTGCCTTGCGCGATGATCTCGGCGGAGAAAGCGCGCGAGCAGGTCAACATCATCCGCCAGCGCGTCTCGGCGCCGGTCAACTTGAACTTCTTTTGCCACGAGGCGGTCGACGCCGATCCCGGCCGCGAGGCTGGGTGGAAGCTGCGGCTGGCGCCCTACTACCGCGAGCTCGGTATCGACCCGGCGGCGCCGGTCAGCGCCGCCAACCGCGCGCCGTTCGATACGGCGATGTGCGAACTCGTCGAGGAACTGAAGCCCGAAGTGGTCAGCTTTCATTTCGGCCTGCCGCAGCAGTCGCTCCTGAAGCGCGTCAAGGCCGCCGGCTGCCTCGTGATCTCGTCGGCGACCATCGTCAAAGAGGCGATCTGGCTCGAGGAGAACGGCGCCGACGCCATCATCGCGCAAGGCGCCGAGGCCGGCGGCCATCGCGGCATGTTCCTCACCGACAATATCGCCGAACAGCCCGGCACCTTTGCGCTGGTGCCGCAGGTGGTAGATGCGGTGAAAGTCCCGGTGATCGCGGCCGGCGGCATCGCCGACGGGCGGGGGATCGCCGCGGCTTTCGCGCTGGGGGCTGCCGGTGTGCAGATCGGCAGCGCCTATCTGCGCTGTCCGGAATCGAAGGTGATCGCGCCGGCGCGGGTGGCGCTGGCCCAGGCGCTGGACGATTCCACCGTCATCACCAACGTCATGACCGGGCGTCCGGCGCGCGGGGTCGCCAACCGCGTGATGCGCGAGGTTGGCCCGATCTCGCCCGACGCGCCCGCATTTCCGCATTCCGCCACCGCGCTCGGACCCTTGAAGGCGGCGTCGGAAAAGCTCGGAAAGGTCGATTTCACCAATCTCTGGGCCGGGCAGGCGGTGCGGCTGGGCCGCGAGATGCCGGCGGCGGAACTGACCCGGGCGCTGGCCGGCGCGGCGCTGGCGCGGCTCAGCCAAATGGCGGGCTGACAGGCGGCTGTTGCGGCGCAAAAGGGCCGTCTGCTATACGGCAGGCTGAATTTGCCGTTCAGAGGCCCTATATTATGTCTGTCGATGCCGCCACCGTTCGCCGTATCGCGCATCTCGCGCGGATCGCGGTCGCTGAATCAGAAGTTCCGCATCTGCAGGGCGAGCTGAACGCGATGCTGGCCTTCGTGGAGCAATTGTCCGAGGTCAATGTCGAGGGCGTCGAGCCGATGACCTCGGTGACGCCGATGGAGATGAAGAAGCGCCCGGACGTGGTCAATGATGGCGAGATCGCGGACGACGTGGTCAGGAATGCGCCGGCCACCGAAAATCATTTCTTTCTGGTGCCGAAAGTCGTCGAATAGATCACAGCGACTTCGCGCGATGGCGATTGAAGGTTCGCGCGAAGAAAATGCGTTAGACAGCGAGCCAACAGAATCTTCGAGACGGGAAATCCGATGTGTCTGCTCTGCGACGATGAAAAGGCCTATGCGGCCTACATGAATTATCTCGACGCGATGGAGCGTCAGGGCAAGGCCGCCGATCCCGACAAGGCGATGGACGCCGTCCTGGATCAACTGGAGGCCGCCGACAAGGCCAGGAACGCCGCCGCGAATAACAGCGACGACCCGGCCAACGACAAGACGTTGTCTCCGTTCTTCTGCAGCCCGGTTGATAAATGACCGATTTGACATCGCTGACGCTCGCCGAGGCCCGTGAGGGTCTCGCGAGCAAATCCTTCACGTCGCTTGAACTGACCGACGCGCACCTCAAGGCGATCGAGGCGGCGCGCGCGCTCAATGCCTTTGTGATGGAAACGCCGGACCAGGCCCGCGCCATGGCGCGGGCGATCGACGCCAAAATCGCCAAGGGCGAGGGCGGTCCGCTCGCCGGCATTCCGCTCGGAATCAAGGACCTGTTCGCGACCAAGGATGTGCGCACTTCCGCGTGTTCAAAAATCCTCGGCAATTTCGTGCCGACCTATGAATCCACGATCACCTCGCAGCTCTGGCGCGACGGCGCCGTCATGCTCGGCAAGCTCAACAATGACGAATTCGCGATGGGCTCGTCGAACGAGACCTCGTGCTTCGGCCCCGTGGTCAATCCGTGGCGGCGCGACGGCGCCAATACCACGCTGGTGCCGGGCGGCTCGTCCGGCGGCTCGGCGTCGGCGGTGGCGGCGCTGCTCTGCATGGGCGCGACCGCGACCGACACCGGCGGCTCGATCCGTCAGCCGGCGGCATTCACCGCGACCGTCGGCGTCAAGCCGACCTATGGGCGCTGCTCGCGCTGGGGCATCGTCGCTTTCGCATCCTCGCTGGATCAGGCCGGGCCGATCGCGCGAACCGTGCGCGATGCGGCGATCCTGCTGCGCTCGATGGCCGGTCACGACCCCAAGGACACCACATCGGTCGATCGCGGCGTGCCGGATTACGAGGCCGCGATCGGAAAGTCCGTCAAGGGCATGAAGATCGGCATTCCCAAGGAGTATCGCCTCGACGGCATGCCCGCGGAAATCGAAAAGCTCTGGACCGAGGGCGCGGCCTGGCTGAAGGCGGCCGGCGCGGAACTGGTCGAGGTGTCGCTGCCGCACACCAAATACGCGCTGCCGGCCTATTACATCGTCGCGCCCGCGGAAGCCTCGTCGAACCTCGCGCGCTACGACGGCGTGCGTTACGGCCTGCGCGTGCCCGGCCGCACCATCGGTGAGTTGTATGAAAACACCCGCGCCGAGGGTTTTGGCGCTGAAGTGCGCCGCCGGGTCATGATCGGCACCTATGTGCTCTCGGCCGGTTACTACGACGCCTATTATCTGCGGGCGCAGAAGGTCCGCACCCTGATCAAGAAGGATTTCGAGGACTGTTTCGCCAAGGGCGTGAACGCGATCCTGACGCCGGCGACGCCGTCGGCGGCCTTTGGCATCGGTGAAAAGGGCGCCGACCCCGTCGAGATGTATCTCAACGACATCTTCACGGTGACGGTGAACATGGCGGGGCTGCCGGGCATCGCCATTCCCGCCGGCAAGGATGCGCAGGCATTGCCGCTCGGGCTGCAACTGATTGGGCGTCCGTTCGACGAAGAGACGCTGTTCTCGCTTGGCGATGTAATCGAGCAGGCGGCGGGACGGTTCACGCCAGCGAGGTGGTGGTGAACATGGCGGATTTCAAAGCCAGTCTGTCCGGCGCAGCCCCCGCGCCCGATCTCGACGCGCCGCTGGCGGCGCTGTGGTGGGCGGCCAAAGGGGAGTGGGACGAGGCGCACAAGATCGCTCAGGACGAGCGCGGCGCAAATGCCGCATGGGTCCATGCCTATTTACATCGCGTCGAAGGCGATCTTGGCAATGCCGGCTACTGGTACCGGCAGGCCGGCAAACCGGTCGCGACCGGCGCTCTCGAAACCGAATGGGAAAAGATTGCCTCCGAGCTGCTCGGGAGTGGAAAAGCATGAGCGCGACCAACAACAAGCTGATCCGAGGCTGGGAGATGGTGATCGGGCTGGAAGTGCACGCCCAGGTCACCTCGAAGTCAAAGCTGTTTTCCGGCGCCTCGACCGAATTCGGCGGCGAGCCGAACAGCCATGTATCGCTGGTCGACGCCGCGATGCCGGGCATGCTGCCGGTCATCAACGAGGAATGCGTGCGCCAGGCGGTGCGGACCGGCCTTGGCCTGAACGCGCAGATCAATCGCCGCTCGGTGTTCGACCGCAAGAACTATTTCTATCCGGATCTGCCGCAGGGCTACCAGATCAGCCAGTACAAGTCGCCGATCGTCGGCGAGGGCGAGGTCATCGTCGAGCTGGCGGGCGGCGAGAGCGTCACGGTAGGGATCGAGCGGCTGCACCTGGAACAGGATGCCGGCAAGTTGCTGCACGACCAGAGCCCGAATATGTCTTTCGTGGACCTCAACCGGTCCGGCGTCGCGCTGATGGAGATCGTCTCCAAGCCGGATATCCGCTCATCCGAGCAGGCGAAAGCCTATGTGACGAAATTGCGCTCGATCCTGCGCTATCTCGGCACCTGCGACGGCGACATGGAGAAGGGTTCCTTGCGCGCCGACGTCAACGTCTCCGTGCGCAAGCCGGGCGGCCCGCTCGGCACTCGCTGCGAGATCAAGAACATGAACTCGATCAGCTTTATCGGCGACGCCATCGAATATGAGGCGCGGCGCCAGATCGAAATCCTCGAGGACGGCGGCGCCATCGATCAGGAAACCCGGCTCTACGACCCCAACAAGGGCGAGACCCGCTCGATGCGTTCCAAGGAAGAAGCGCACGACTATCGCTATTTTCCGGATCCCGACCTGCTGCCGCTGGAGTTCAGCGAAGCCTATGTCGCCGATCTCAAGGCGCATCTGCCCGAACTGCCGGACCAGAAGAAGGCGCGCTTCATCGCCGTGTTCGGTCTTTCGCCCTACGACGCCAGCGTGCTGGTGGCCGAGCGCGAGAGCGCGGATTTCTACGAGGCCGTGCTGAACGGGCTCGCCGACAAGACCCGCGACGGCAAGCTTGCCGCCAACTGGGTGATCAACGAGCTGTTCGGGCGGCTCAACAAGGAAGGCCGCGATATCGCCGCGTCGCCGGTATCTTCCAACCAGCTTGCGACCATCCTCGATCTGATCGGCGAGGGCACGATCTCCGGCAAGATCGCCAAGGACCTGTTCGAGATCGTCTGGACCGAGGGCGGGGACCCGCGCGCGCTGGTGGACGCGCGCGGCATGAAGCAGGTCACGGATCTCGGCGCGATCGAGAAGGTGGTCGACGACATCATCGCCGCCAATCCCGACAAGGTGGCGCAGGCCCGGGCGAAGCCGCAGCTGATGGGATGGTTCGTCGGCCAGGTGATGAAGTCATCCGGCGGCAAGGCCAATCCGCAAGTCGTGAACGACCTGCTCAAGAGCAAACTCGGCATCTGAACCTCGCGTGAAGTGACGCCGGCGTCGTCTGCCGTCGCATCCGAGCGCAGGCGCGCGTGCACCGATCGTTCACCATAAAAGTGGCGATGCATCGCCCGATGCGAAAACCGCAGCTCCCGAATCGGCGTCGGCGATGCTCGCGAAAAATCGGTTTTGGCGAGCGGCGTTAAGCCGTGAACCGGGTTGGGGTGAAAATTTTTTTATTGCCAAAAGCCGCGACTCAAAGTCCACGCAACGACCTTTCAACCGCCATTGACGCGCCGCGACGAGGGTCATCGCGCATCGATCGCTCGATCAACGAATAGTGGAAACACTTGTGGCGCAGCTGTTTCTTGAAATTTCGATAATCGCATCCGCGATTTTTCACGCGCGGTTCGCATCACCCTGCGAATAAATTTTCGCGTCGCTGATCAACGCGCCTCGCGTGCTCTCGCGATGCTGCGTCAACACTTCCTTAAGCGGGAAGCTGTTTTTTTGAGTGCGTTGGTGTATTCGGGATGCAGTGCATTCGATTCCCGAGTGCACGCAGCGATTAAGCCATCTCACTAAATCGGAGGGCAACATGGCCAAGAAAGCTAAGAAGGCAAAGAAAGCGAAGAGCGCAGTGAAGAAGACTGCGAAGAAGACCCGCAAGGTCGCCAAGAAGAAGAAGTAAATCTCGCTTCTGAAAGAATGCCGGCGGCTTGATGCCGGCACGTCACAAGAGCCTTCAGAACGGTTTGCTTCCTAGAAGCAGATCCTAAATCCGAAAAGCTCTGGTCGACGAAAAGAGGGTGTCGGCGAGACATCAGGTCAAACGGCTGGATCGCATTTTTTAAAGAGCTCGCTCTTTCGAAAACCGGTCCGGCAGAAGAAACAAGTTTTCTTCGTTCGGTGCGGATCCCCAGGGGTTCGCAATTTCACCGGCTCCCAAGCCCAAGTGAGATCTGGTCCTGACGTGTTCGCCGACGCCCTCGTTCGCTGTGCCGCGCCCATGGCGCCAGGCGCTGTGATTTTCCCCAAATCCTGACATTCATATCTTGCCTGGACCGCGCGTCGGCGTGGCCAGCAAACGGCATCGTGTCCCGGACGCGGTGCGGAACCCCTGTGCCGCTCCGCAGGGCCGGGACCGACCGCTTCACGGCCATGGAGGCCGGACCGGCAGCGCACCACGCCGCAAGCCATGGCACGTCGAGTCGCGTGCACGCGCTGGGCGCGCGGCCCGGCATCCGGGGCACGAGACCGCTCCAATGGTTATCGTTTCGCGAAACGGCAGGGTAAATCAAAATCCGTAAATCGGCGAAAAGCCCTGTGGCGCAGGCATTTCCGTGATTTTGCGGCAAGCCGCGCGCCCAGCTCGTTTACACCCCGTTCATCGCGATGCTTAAACTGCTCTTCAAATTTGTCCGGTCATGATCATCCCAACAAGCCGGCAAATCGGCGAGCGCATGATCCGCCAGAGTGTAGGCGGTTTGGCGGTCAGATCATGCGCTCTTCAAGGGTTGGCGCGCGATCGGACGCAAAACCGGGTTTCCACTTTTGCTGATCGCGCGCTGAAAGTAACGGGACGTATCTGACAATTGGACAGGGGCCGCGCTCGGGGGCAGGGCGGCCAAAAAAACAAAAAGGGGATGACGGATGTTTCAGGGGCAGATCGATCAGGATGCGGCAATGGCGGTGGAAGCAAGTGCGATCCCCGACGTGCTGTTCGAGCGCGGCCTGTATTGGGCCAGCGGACGTTCCGGCGTGGTCAATCTGGTCGCGGCGCATAAATGGTTCAATCTCGCCGCCCTGAAGGGCCGCGCCGAGGCCATTCGGCTGCGCCGCGAGATCGCCGAGATGATGTCCGAGGCCGAGATCGCGACGGCGCAGCGCGAAGCCCGTGCCTGGATGACGGCGCAATAAGCCAACGGCCGGAAAACCGCCAGAGCGGCTGCCGGCATTCGGGCAGCTCGTTCTGCCGCCGATTGACGGACACTCAGGAATTTTACGGGGAACCAAATAAACCCGCCTGTAACCTTGAACCGTAATGCTGCGGTGCTGGGGAACACTCCGTGCGGAAACCAAAACGGCCGAAACTCATCGGCGACGCGCGTCTGTTGCGGTTGAATGTTCACGCCAGGCGTCGGGTTCGTTTCTGATGAGGTCCTGCGATGGATATCCTGGCCGTCCTGATTTTGCTGTTCATGCTTTTGCTGGCCTCGGCCTGGTCTTCCGCCAAATCCTATTTCACCAGGGGCCGTCTGGCGGGGATGGAAGAAGCGACGCGCGAAATCATCCGCGGCGTCGGTTCGCATTACGAGTTGGCGGGCCAGGTAGCTCCCGACCAGGTCACGAAGGCGGTCGAGGCCGTCAAGACATTCGCCCATAGCGCCCATTACGAAAAGAGCATCTATCGCTACCAGGCCCGGCTCTGGATCTTCGGCGATGCCATCGGCGCCGCCTGCTGGCGCAAGGGATATGAGACCTGCAAGCTGGAGATGACGCCGCGCGACGACAAGATCCATGTCGCGCTGTCGATGAACGAACTGCTGCATCTCACCGCGCTGGCCCATCTGGGCTTCAAGAAGATGATGCCGAACGACCGCGCCATCGAAATGCACCGGTTCAGCGACGAGCAGCACGCGCGTGAAGGCGCCCATGCCGTCGAGCGGCTGGAGCGGGCCATTCCGGAAAAGCAATGGCCATCCCAGCACTCCGCCAGCCGTCAGGCCTTGATCCGCAATTGGTGGCCCTTGGAGCGCAAGAAGATCGCTTAGGCGCGTTTCAGACCGGGCATGCCCTCGGAATTGATCCGGGTGGGGGAGACCGGTTGCGCCGGGCCTGATTACAGCGAAGGCCAGGTCCAGTCCGGCGGCGCGCCATCCTTGACGATGGTTTCTCCGAGATGTTTCTCCAGCACGATCTGCCTGTATTCGGCGTCCGCGTCGAGCACGGCAACCAGCGTCGGGGCGTGCGTTACCACCACGGCCTGCGATCGCTTCGATGCTTGCGCGATCAGGCGCGCCAGTGGCGGCAGCAACGCCGGATGCAGACTGGTTTCGGGTTCGTTGAGGATCATCAGGGTCGGCGGCCGCGGCGACAATAGCGCCGCGACCAGCAGCAGATAGCGCAGCGTACCGTCGGACAGCTCGGAGGCCTTGAGCGGCCGCAGCAGGCCGTGCTGGTGCATTTCGAGTTCGAAATATCCGTTGGTGCTGATCACCTCGACGCGCGCGCCTGGAAATGCGTCGGCGATGGCGATGTCCATGGCTTCGGCGGCCCCGACTTCCCGGATGGTTTGCACCGCCGCTGCCAGATCCGATCCGTCACCCGCCAGCACCGGCGTGTAGGTGCCGATTTGCGGCTTGCGCGAGGGCGCGTCGAAGTCGGTGCGCAGATGATCGTAAAATCGCCAGTTCCTCATCCTCTCGCGCAACATCAAGAGTTCGACGGCGTGGTAGGGGTCGGCGCAATGGGTCATCATGCTGTCGAATGAATCGAGGTGCTGATGGGCCTGCTGCCATTCCCCCTGGGCATTAAGAATGCGGACGGAGGGGCCGATGCGAATGGCAAAGGCGTTGGTGCGGTCCAGCCGTTCGCCGGTCCACTGGCTTTCGATCTTTATTTCCGGATCGGAAGAGAATTTCGAACGCGAGTCCGGCAGCGGAAGCCCGAGATCGATGGCATAGCCATAATCCTTGCCTGAAAATCCGAGCTTCAGGCTGACCGGACTCTTGCGCACCAGCTTCTGAACCGGCGCGGTGCCGGCTTTCGTGGTCCGCGAGATGGCCTCGGGGCCGGCCCACAATGTCGATTCCAGTCCACCCTCGGCGGCCAGCGAGTGAATGATCCGGCCCTGCGCGATGTCCGCCAGCAGTTTCAGCGCGCGATACAGGCTCGATTTGCCGCTGCCATTGGCTCCGGTCACGACATTGATCGGCCCGAGCGTGATCCTGACGTCGCGCAGGGACCGATAGCCGGAGATCGCAAGTCTCGTTATCATGGCTACCTGGTCGATGCCGCTTCGTCGATTATGATTGTTGTTTCTCGCCTCTCACTAATAAAGGGCGGAAACAAGGGCGTCGATTCAGATTTGCTCGCGGAGGTTTCGGCGGAAGCTTTTGAAACGGCCGCCGCCGCCGCTTCGCAGCCCTCACGCGGCGCCTGCTTCCGGGACTCTGAAGCTTGATCGTGGCCGAACGCGCGAAAGGGTGGCGGAGACGGA
>CAVVEA010000005.1:0-1411737 GCA_963747165.1 uncultured Alphaproteobacteria bacterium
GTTCGGGACGCAGGGGTCGCAGGTTCAAATCCTGCCACTCCGACCATTATATCAATAGCTCAACAATTTCATAGTCTTAAAGCGCAACGAAACGCGCAACGTTTGGCCTTTCTCGTGTGGAAAACGATTTGAGCGCGTCCATCGATGCAATCTGGCAAAACGACCTTCTCGGTCGCAAGTCCGACGCGCTCTTTCTCATCGATTTTCTAGTTGCCAAGGTGGCGGAACGTGACGGTCACGGCGCGAAGCGAAGCTTTGTTTTGAACATCGATGCGGGTTGGGGACACGGTAAGAGCTATTTCCTTTCGAAGATGCAGGAAACGCTTACGGCGAAGGGTTTCGTTATAGCCCATGTAAATGCGTGGAACGATGACCACGCAGACGATCCCCTGATCGCAGTCATGGCGGCGATCGACGTGAGCGTCAAAAGCAATGCCAGCCTGGGTAAGTCAGCAGAAAAGTCATTAGGGAAACTGGCGCAAATCGGCGGTCGAGTCGTCGCCGCTGGCGCCAAGGGGCTGCTCAAGCAAGCCGCCAGCAAATATTTGGGCGACGAAGCGATCGAGCACCTCTCTGAACTCGTGGGTACGTCAGCGAGCGAAGCCGTAGGGAGCGTCGAAAAGGAAATTGGTAAGCAGCTTGACGAACTTTACGATGCCGAGGGAAAGGCCCTCCTGGAAAAATTTAATCGCGGGAAGAAGTCAATCGCTGAATTCAAAGCTCAGCTAGGTAAAGTACTGGAGAGCTTTAAATCCAAGAGTAAGCTGCCGCTTTTCGTTTTGGTCGATGAACTGGACAGATGCCGGCCACCTTACGCGGTTACTCTGCTGGAAAGGGTGAAGCACCTGTTCGACGTCAACGACGTTGTGTTTGTATTGGCGACGGACACTTCTCAATTACTTCATTCGATCAAGGCACTTTATGGTGCAGACTTTAATGCCGGGCGCTACCTCCATCGATTTTTTGATCAAACGTATAGGTTTCAAGCGCCCAGCGTCCGCGATTTTGTCGCTACGCAATTTTCGAATATCGAGCAGAAAAAGCTGCTCTCTACGCCAAATTTGACCGCGGCAGAATTTGTCGCGGATGCCTTTGCAACTTTTCAACTAAGTCTGCGTGACATTGAACAATGCGTTGATGTTCTTAGTAACTGCGTGACGGTTTGGAGTGCACCATGCCCCATCGTGTTGATCGTATTGATACCGCTTGTCGTTGCACAGCAACAGCGGATCGTGCCAAAATTCTCTGATCATTTTGGAGGGGAGTTGGCCAACACTCTCGGCCATTCAGGTCACTTATCCGGCTGGAAACTTGATTTCAACATATTTGAAAATAGAAAGAAGACGATAGTTGAAGGATGGAAATTTTTCGAGCGTATTGTTTCCGCTGCTACAAGTGAAAACCTGCGGAATATTGTAGATCGTGGCGATGGAAAGCAGTCTGCAGAAGATCGTATGATAACGAACATTCTAAGCGAAGAGTTGACGTTGCGGTTTTCGGCGGGATATCCGGCTAACAACCCGCCGGTCAGCCTAATCAGAGGCTATCCAGAATTAGTACGCAGCGTGGGTCGACTTGCGCCGACATAATCCGCGCGTCGCCCAGCGGGACATGAGGTTGGGGACATACGGGACACGTTGTCCCCTCCGAATGTCCTGGCTGGTGGTCGGTGGGATCACGGCAAATCGCCGCGATACGGCTCAGAAATATTACGCCGATGACGGGTTGCAAGCCAATTGTCATTCGCCCGTAGTTGTGCTCTGATACTAAACAATTTCAGGTCGTGGTATCTTATCTAAGCTTTGGTTGCCTCCTATGGGTGATCCAGTCCCTGGTGGTGGTCGTGGCCCCGGCTTTCCCGGGCTCTCATGCGATTCGCCTGCGTGCCAGTCGGCTCTGGCCATGGTGGCGGTCGATAGAAACCGCGTGTTGAGCAAGTGCGCCCAAGTCGAGGCCACGAAGGGCAGGCGGGACGCTCTTGCAGCGATTGCCGCCGCGCTCTTAGTAGCGGCCGTAGCGCTATTGATTGGCGCCGGCGCAGCTTCGGCTACTGTTTGGGGCCTTTCGTTGGCGGCGATACTGCTCATTGCCGCCATTGCGGCCTTTGCCTTGTTCGCTCTTTTTGCCTCGTTCGCCCTTATCGCGGCCGTGCAGTACGCAATCCAGGTAGGAGAGCTCAATAGCGAACGAGCGCGCTTCACAGATGACGCTTCGAATGTAACGAAGTCGTGCCCTTCTACCTGTTGGGGCGATCTGACATTGCCTTCCTGCCCCGACTAATCGGCAACGCGCACGTACCCATTTTTTCGGGCCGTTCGCCGCTCGTGGTTAATCCAGTGGGTCATGGGCTGCTCCGTGGCCGCCCCCATAGAATCTGCGTCGGGAGTCGCCGTTAATGGTTGTGGGGTCCAAGCCGAAGGAAATATAATCACGGTCGAATAAGGGCTCAGTAGTAGGACTAGCCGGTATTCACGCCATAGCTGAGGCGACGTTGCTCCTTCACCTGGAGGTCTCCATTGAGTTTGCAATCGCGGTTCAAATCGCAATCGCTTTCAAAATGGAGGGTTTCATGAACGCAATCGTCAACACGGGCTTTGATATGGTCACAGCACTGGGGACCCCTAAAAAGGTTGATTGTAGCAACGTCGGTTTCAGGAAGCGTGTTGAATTGTTAGTTCGCTGAGAGCAGCTGCCCCACCAGTTCAAGGCCTCGGTGAAAGCCGGGGCCTTTTGCTTTCCGGGTGTTTTCAAATCGCAACCTTATGCCCCTTTAGGTTCGTAGGGCGGATCGTGATCCGCCATCTTGGCTACGCGAGCGGAAGACGGTGACAGCGCTGGACTGCGCCCAAGCCCGTAGCATGGGTGGAGTTTAGCGATACCCATCGCGTTTCTGCGGGATTCGACTGTGAGAGGAAGGCGTCCTCTGCAGGTGCGTTGCGGCGATCGTTCATAGCGCGATTCTATCGTGGTGAGGCGATGGGTATCGCTGAGCTTATCATCGGGCCGGTCGAAGACCGGACCCGTGGCTCCACCCGTCCTACTTCCCAGACTCGGGAAATGACCATACCGGATCAGCCGTCGGTTTGACGGGCCACGTAGATCCATACCGCGATGAGCAGGGCGACCACCGCAAACCAGATAACGCCCGGGATCAAATGTCGCCAGCGCCGATGCAGCTCCCACACCCAATCAGGCATCTATCGCTTCCTCGTCGGCGGCCTTCCTGGACTCGTGCGGGGTCATCCCCTCCCGGCGGGTTTCTGCTTACCACTTGCTTCCGTCATTAAGAAGTTGGGAAGCGAATAGCTCATAAGCCGCTGGCCAGGCGGGGTGTTCTTCGCGCTGATGCGAGAGGGCTTAATCCGACGGATGAAGCATGGGAGCGGTGCCAGCCGTCTCGTAGGGATCGCCGATCGGCCCCAGGAACCGATTCAATCCGTAAATGGCACCCCATGACACCACGATGCCTAACACCAGCGCAGCCGCAGTTGCGGTCACGAATTCACACCCACTGGACCTATACACGAACGCCCCCCAACCGACTCACACCCCAAACGGGTGAATTGAAAATGATTCGCCGGCTGGTGGGAATAGCAATTATCGCAATCGGTTGCGTTTAGGGGCGGGGACGGGGCCAGCCGGATCAATGGCCGAGAGGTTGGCGGCGGCGCTTCTTCATCGGCCCGGGGTCCTGGTCGGCCACCCCCCCAATTATCCGCCAGGCGCCAGGATTTTGAACAGATGTGAGCTGGCTCACTGTTGAAGCGTCGCCGTCGATGCAACGTGCGCGAGTGAAGTTTTCGGCTGCCGCGTTCAGCTCGATCTGAAGAATTTTGGCGGCAGTGCATTTGATTGAAGCTCGAACCAGTTGCCGCGGATGTCTTCAAACCGGGCGCTGCTCGAACAACAATTTTTATTTTTCTCATACTTTTTCTCGCACGCCGCAGGCCGGCCGGGAAAGGAAGGGATGAAAGATGACCACCAAAAATCTGCTCGTCACCAGCCAGAATGACCATGCCGTTCATGAGTACGATGTCGCAACCGGCGCCTTTGTCAGGGTGGCCGCGACCGGCCTCGGCGATCCGCTCGGCATCGTGATCGGTCTCGACGGCAATTTGCTCGTCTCGGATGGCCAGGCCAACCAGGTGAAGCGATACGACATCACGACCGGCGCGTTCATCGACGTGTTTGCGTCAACCAACCTGTCAGGCCCCACGGGCATGACCATCCACCAGGGCGTGCTCTACGTCACCAACTCGAATTCGCCCCAAGGCGTCCAGAAGTTCGACGCCACCACGGGGGTGAACATCGGCAGCTTTGTGCCCTCGCTCGCCAACCCCAGCCCGCGGGATGTCAAGGTCAATCCCGCCAACAACCGCCTTTACGTGCTCTATTTCAACGCCGCGACCGTCGAGACGTTCGATCTCACCACCATGGCGTCGTTCGGCCTGCTGATGCCCGCGGGCAGCCCGCTCGGCTCCGGCGGCCTGTTTACGCCATCGGCCATGGCGTTCGGCCCCGACGGCAACCTCTACATCTCCGGCGGCACGTTCGGCGGCAATCTTGGCGTCCGGCGCTACAACCCGACGACGGGCGCGTTCATCGACTTCTTCGCCAACACCGGCAGCGATCTTTTGTCCCCGATCGGAATCACGTTTGGTCCCGACAACAACCTCTACGTCTCCACGCAGAACGGCGCCAATGTGATGCGTTTCAATTTTCCGGCCGGGACTTTCATGGACTTCTTCGTTCCCAACGGCGGCGGCGGGCTGACAGCGCCGTTCCACCTGACGTTTGGGGCGGGCCCGTCAGTCCTCACCTACACCTTGCAGCGCGGTTGCCTGAACAACGTCAACGATCCCGGCATGCTCTGGCAGATCGAAGGCGGCAAGGTGCTGGAGAATGGCACGCACGTCGCCAACTACTCCAGCGTGAAGCGGGTGAGCTGCGGAACGACGGAGCAGAACACGGCGCAGCTGTGGCTCACGTTGTTCTTCCTCAAAGGGAACCCGCCCGAGAACATCACCCTGCATGGCGCCCATGATTTCAAGAGCGGAGGCGAGATCGGCAGCGTCAGCGCGGCGTCGTCGGCGTTTTCGGCGCAGATAGGCAAACAGTTCAACCGCGTCGCAGACATTCTGACCATCGGATAAAGCCCGGCACGCAATTGCGGTGACCGTGCATTTCATTCGACATGGGTCACGGCTCCGCGGCGCAGCGCGACCGGACGATGCTGCGCATCGCCGGGAGCGCGCTGCGCCGGAGCCGGGACACGCGCGGAATTTGCTGTCGCCGGCGTGTGGTGATTTGCCCGTCGGGCGGCTTTTTGAATCGCGTGTCGAGTCATGTTTGCAAAAATATTTCGCTTCCGTGTTTGGTAGAAACATCTCTATGACTTCACTGCCATCCCGTCCCATTGAGAGGGGCGTTTCGCGATCGTCACGGACGTTGGGTGCGGGATGCGATGGACGCTGATGCGCCTTTGACGAACGGTGCTGACGCGGACGACGAAGTCGTGTGGTCCTGACACCCCGACGCTGGTGTCAAGTCGGTGGAGGCAACTCCGCCGATGACGGTGGCAAAAGAGCCCGGTCACCGGGGAGAGCGCGAAGGAAACCGTTAAAACCACTCGCGTGCGGGAATGCCGGGCGATTCCGGTGTACTCGTTGTTACTCGTGTGCGTTCTGCCACTACAAGTGCACACGAGGCCGCGGGTGCAGCGGGCACCCGGCATTCCCCACGCCCTCCTTGGGCGGAAGATTTGGCAAAGCTCGGGCGCCTCGCGCCGCGAGAACGAAATCGCATGCAACACTATATCAACGTCATTGCGAGGAGCACTTGCGACGAAGCAATCCATTCTTTCTTTACGCCGCGAGATGGATTGCTTCGTCGCTTCGCTCCTCGCAATGACGGTCCCAAAACCGTCGCGGCCACTCTCAGCCGTCATCGCCCGCCAACGGGTCGACGCGACGCGCCGCCCGATGACAGGCTCCGGCGGGCGATCCAGTACTCCGAGGCGCCACTGATTCAATCGAGAAGCCACCGCGTACTGGATACTCCGCATGCGCGGAGTGTGACGGTTGAAATGTGTTTCGGCTGTTTGAAAAAATCGAGAACTTGCGCAGGCGGCGGTGCGCCCCCTCTCCCCTTGTGGGAGAGGGTTGGGGAGAGGGGGCACGGTCTATCGATAGTCCGTAACCCGCGAAGGCGGAAGCAACCCAAGGGCAATTTACCGAACTCAACGCGAATGTTATGGTGCACTGAGCGGACCAGCCGGGTCTTGGCTCGGTCCACGAGTTCAACGAAGCCAGGGAGAGTCGCGATGCGCACGCGACCAGGCTCAGACGCCGTCAACGAGGACAGGCGCCGGCTCTTCACCCCCACGGCGATGGCCATCGCCGCCGCAGTCGCGGCTGGCATCGCTCTCGCTACCAGCGCCTTCGCCCAGAACGCGACGCGTGCTGACCAGATCGAGCACCATATCGCGAAGATCGACGGCACGCGCTTCCACTACGTGACGGCCGGGACCGGCGATCCGGTGTTGCTGATTCCGGGCTGGCCCGAGAGCTGGATCGCCTGGCGGAAGGTTCTGCCTTTGCTGGTCGGCGCAGGCCGCCGCGTCGTCGTCCTCGACCCCAGAGGTTTCGGCGAGAGCGACAAGCCGGCTCAAGGCTACGACCTCGACACTGCCGCACGCGACCTGCATGGTTTCCTTGAAGCGACCAACCTCGCGCCTACAGGAGGAATCGACATCATCGCCCATGACGTCGGGACGTGGATCGCGCACGCCCATGCCGCGAATTATCCAGCGGACGTCAGACGGCTGGTGCTGACCGAGTCGAACATTCCCGGAGTTACGACATTCGCATCGACCGGAATTCCGAGCGAGGCGACGAATCTGAAGAGCTGGCAATTTGCGTTCAATCGGCTGAACGATCTGCCGGAGATGCTGATCCAGGGACGCGAGCAAGCCTACCTCGCCTGGATCTTCGCGACCAAGAGCTTTCGATCCTACGCGATAGAACCGGCCGCTCTCGAAGAATACACGCGTCAGTATTCCGCGCCGGGAGCCATGCGCGCGGGCTTCGCCTGGTACCGCGCAAACTTCGATGCGGAGGGCCTGGCGCAGGCGAAGGCGCGCGCGGCCAGGCGATTGACAATGCCGGTCTTGGCGCTCGGAGGATCCGAAGGGGTGGGCGACGCGCTTCGCGCGACGGTTGCGACCATCGGAGACCGTGTGCAGGGCGGCCCGATTACAGGCCCGACCACCGGCTGCGGTCACTTCCTCCCGGAGGAATGCCCGGACGAATTGACCGAGGCTGTCCTCAAGTTCTGGCAGTCGACGCCGCGATGAGCTGAACGCTTGATGTAATCAAATGAAGGAGTTCCCGGTGCCTGCGCGATTAAAGGGTTTCTCACTCATTCCGGTGGCCTCGCTCGCGCTGGCCATGATGCTGCCGGCGAAAGCGGTTTCGGCTCAGACGGCCGCCTCGCATGCTTCGTCCGAGCGACCGCGGGACGACCTGGCGGGCAAGCTCTCCCGGCGTGAGGTCCAGCGCTCGCCGTCATCGATTCCAGGTCGCGAGATCGTGCAGGTGGAGACGTTGATTCCGGCGGGAGTTGAATCCGGATGGCACGCCCACCCAGGAGAAGAGGTCGGTTACATTATCGTCGGCCAGGTCGAGATGATGGTGCAGGGGCGTGCCAACGCAGTACTGCACGCAGGGGATGGATTCCTCATCCCGCCGCGGACCCCTCATAATGCGCGCGACCTCGGCCCGGAAACCGGGCGGATGCTGTCGACCTACATCGTCGAGATAGACCGGCCGGTCGCGACGTTCGTTGACCCACCGGTTCAGAGGTAGGGCCAGACGCCAGCCACCAGCTGCTTGATCCCGCGACCGGCGCCTGCATGCGCCCCCCTTCACCAACATCGAGGAGAGAACCATGACAACTGCAGTCGACATGAAGCTCGAGATCGTCGTCATCCCCGTCTCCGACGTCGACCGCGCCAAGCGCTTTTACGGTGGCCTGGGTTGGAGGCTGGATGCCGACTTCGCCGCCGCTGACGACTACCGCGTGATCCAGTTCACGCCGCCCGGCTCGGGGTGCTCGGTCATCTTCGGCAGGAATGTCACCGCGGCGGCACCCGGCTCCGCCCAGGGACTTTACCTGATCGTCTCCGACGTCAAGGCCGCCCGCGACGAACTGCTCGGTCGCGGCGTCGAGGTCAGCGAGGTGTTCCACGACGGCGGCGACGTGCACGCCGGCAGCGACGAGACTTATTTGTTTGGCCGGGTCCGGGTTGGCGGTCCGGATCCCGAGCAACGCAGCTACCGCTCGTTCGCCTCGTTCAGGGATCCGGATGGCAATGGCTGGCTGTTCCAGGAGATCACCGCGCGATTGCCCGGACGCGTTGACGGGGACACGACGTTCACTTCCTCGACCGAGCTCGCGGCCGCGCTCCGGCGTGCGGCGACCGCGCACGGCGAGCACGAGAAGCGGACTGGCGGCCAGCGCGATGAGGGCTGGCCGGACTGGTATGCCGACTACATAGTTCGGGAGCAGGCCGGCAAGCCGCTGCCGTCATGAGCAGCTGTGATGACGTCATCGTTATTGGCGGCGGCCGCCGCTGAAACCCTGCGCGCCGTCATGGCAGTGGCCAATCGCCATAAAATCGGCTTTGGTTCCAGCGCGACGTCGCCGTCCGTTTCCATCTCAGTTGAGGAGTAGTTCCATGACGCATGCCATCCGTTTCCACAAAACCGGCGGGCCCGAGGTTCTGGTCTGGGAGGAAGTCCAGGTCGGCAAGCCCGGCCCCGGCGAGGCGCGCATCCGCCACACCGCTGTGGGATTGAATTTCGTCGATATCTATAACCGCTCCGGGCTTTATCCGGGCACGTTGCCGAGCGGCCTCGGCGGCGAGGCGGCCGGCGTGGTCGAGGAAGTCGGACCCGGCGTCACCGATCTGAAGCCCGGCGACCGCATCTGCTATGGCGCTGCGCCGATCGGCGCCTATGCCGAGGCGCGGCTGATCCCGGCCGACCGGCTGTTAAAGCTGCCCGACGGCATCGACGACAAAACCGCCGCCGCGATGATGCTGAAAGGCCTGACGGTGCAGTACCTTATTCGGCAGACCTACCGCGTCAAATCCGGCGACACCATCCTGCTGCATGCCGCGGCCGGCGGCGTCGGCCTGATCCTCGGCCAATGGGCGAAGCATCTCGGCGCCACCGTGATCGGCACCGTCGGCAGCGATGAGAAGGCAAAGCTCGCTAAGGCCCATGGCTGCGCCCACACCATCGTCTACACCCGCGAGGATTTTGTGAAGCGGGTCGACGAGATCACCGAGGGCAAGAAGGTTCCCGTGGTCTACGACTCCGTCGGCAAGGACACCTTCCTGAAATCGCTCGACTGCCTAGCGCCGCTCGGCGTCGCCGCGCTGTTCGGCCAGTCCTCCGGCAGCGTCGAGCCGCTCAATCTCGGCCTGCTGGCGCAGAAGGGATCGCTCTACGTCACCCGTCCGACGCTCAATACCTACGCCGCCAAGCGCGAGAACCTCGTCGCCATGGCCAACGAGCTGTTCGACGTGGTTAAATCAGGCGCGGTCAAGATCGAGGTTCACCAGACCTATCCGCTGAAAGACGCGGCCAGGGCGCATGCCGATCTCGCCGCGCGCAAGACCACGGGATCGACGGTCCTGACGGTGTGAGGCGAAAGGCGCGCGTGGTCGGTCGCGCGGGTCATGCTCACCAGTTGCGTGATCCGCAGGCGAGGTCGCGGCTGCGCAGCCGGCCGCGCCGGATCGACCACCGCTCCAGGCTGTGGCGCATCACTTCGTTGAGCGCCGGACGCGCGTTCAACTGCCGTTCCGGTACGCAGGCGATGATCGCATTACGATCGAGGATACCCTGTTCATCGACAATCCATACCCGCATTCCGTCGCCGGCCAGTCGCGCCGCGATTCGATCGGGTGTCGGATCGATATCGTTGGCGACCAGCACGTTCATCACAATGCGGCCGCCCGGCGCCAGCCGCGCGCGGATCGCCTCGCAGGTATCAATATCGAACCCGTCGTTGAACTGAAAACCCGGGCCGCCGATGTCGATGGCGATGCCGTCGTACCGCGTCTCGTCCTGATAGATGAAATTGCGGAAATCGGAGGCCCTGCAATTCAGGTCATCAGGCAGCCCGAAAAATTTGTGGGCGATCACGAAGCTGATCGGATTGTTGTCGACGATGGTCAGCTTCTTTCCGAGACGGGCCAGCCGTGTCGCGAGGTTGCCGCCGCCGCACCCCAGCACCAGGATGTTTTCCGATTGATACAGCAGCTCATCCATCAGCTTGACGTAGCTGAAGACGCTTTCACCGTCGGGCGTCGCCTGGCTCTGCCGCACGCCCTCTTCGAAATAGATCCGGGTTCCGTCCCACGAACATTCGACGATCTCGATCTCGCCGTGCCGCCCCTGATAGCGCCCCAATAACCGCACGGCCGATGACCACCCTGAGTCCATACATTAAATAGCATGCTTTATGTATCTTTTATCATGTCGTGTACCAAATGCCAATCATTGCCGCGGCGATGCATGGCGCAGCGGCCGCGCTATGATCGCGCCCCGGCGGGGAAGCGAAGCCAGGCTTCGAACCGGCGGGTATTCTTGTCGCGCGATTCTCGCCATGACGGCCTCCGCGCCCGTTGATATATTTTGCTTGTAAATTGATGCTTGAGACCGAAATTCACAGGGTGTAGATATGTCCGACGCGGATCGGGAGAAACCACGTTCATGATCACCGCCAATCAACTCAGGGCCGCCCGCGCGCTCCTGAACATCGATCAGCGGCAAACGGCGGATCTGGCGGACCTTTCCGTTCCCACCATTCAGCGCATGGAAGCCAGCGACGGGGTCGTACGCGGCAACGTCAATTCGCTGATGAAACTGGTTTCCGCGCTCGAGAATGCCGGGATCGAGCTCATCAATCCCGGGGTTCCGAGCCCGACCGGCGGCCGCGGCGTGCGGCTGCGGGAGCAGGTCGCAAAGCCCAAGGCCAAAACGGCCCGGCAACCCAAGCTGTCGTCGTCGCGGGCGCTGGAGCGGGCGCGATAAAACTTGCGTTTGTCACGGCGATCGCCTCGTCGAAAATGCGCGCCAGAACAGCCAAAGCGATGTTCAAGGCGCCGCGGCGCCGGCGTCGAACCGTTCGAGCAGCGCAAGCAGCCCTCGCAGCATGGCCGTCGGCGAAGGAGGGCAACCGGGAATGTGGAGGTCGACCGGAATGACTTCGGAGACCCCTCCGACGACCGCGTAGCTGCCCGCGAAGCAGCCGCCGTCCCGGCCACAATCCCCGACGGCGACAACCCATTTGGGATTGGGCACGGCATCGTAGGTGCGCTGCAGCGCCTCGCGCATGTTCCTGGTCACGGGACCGGTCACCAGCAGCACATCGGCGTGGCGCGGCGAGGCCACGAAGCGGAGACCGAAGCGCTCGACGTCGTAATAGGCGTTGTTGAGCGCGTGAATTTCGAGTTCGCAGCCGTTGCACGATCCGGCGTCGACCTCGCGGATGGAGAGGCTTCGCCCGAGCCGCCGCCGCGCAGACTGGCCGAGTTCTGCTGCGAGTTCGATCAGCGCGGCATCGTCGGGCGATGGCGCCGGTTCGGTGAAGGGCCGGCGAAACAGGCTTTCAAAAAGCAGCTTGCGCATCGCGTGCCGTCCTTAGAGATCGTGGCCTGAGTAGGAACAGTTGAACGATTTGTTGCAGAGCGGGAAATCTGCGACGATGTTGTTTTCGATGACCGCCTCAAGCAGCGGCCATTGGAACCACGAGGGGTCGCGCAGATGGCATCGTTCGACCCTTCCATCGCGCAAGCGCAGCCACGACCAGCACGTCGCCGCGAAATCCCTCGACGATCGCCAAACCTTCTCGCGCCTCCCGCTGGTGCCCCGCGTCGGTGCCGATCGGGCCTTCGGGCAGCCGATCCAATATCTGGTCGATCAGTGAAAGCGTCTGTTCGACCTCACGCACCCGGATCCAGACACGCGCGTTGACGTCACCCTCGTTCAGGACCGGTACGTCAAAACGCAGATTGTCATACGGCGGATAGGCGAGGGTCCGGCGCGCGTCGAAGGCTCGGCCGGAGGCGCGGCCGATATAGCCTCCCGCGGCGTATTGCCTGGCCAAAGCGGGTTTAAGCATGCCGGTATCGACGGTGCGATCCTGCAGCGATGCGGTGTTGTCGTAGAGTTCGACCAGCGCCGGAAAGCGCAGGCCGATGTGATCCAGCGCCGCCCGGATGGCGTCTGTGCCTTCATCATTGAGGTCGCGGGTCACGCCGCCGGGCACGATGACGTCCCGCATCAATCGATGGCCGAATGCGGTGTTGGATGCGCGCAGCACGCCCTCGCGCAGCACGCTGCAATGGGCGTGTATCAACGCGAAGGAGGCATCGTTGCAGATGGCGCCGATGTCGCCGAGATGGTTGGCGAGCCGCTCCAGTTCCGCCATCAGCGCCCGCAGCCAGATGGCGCGTGCCGGCACCGCAAGTTGCAGCGCCGCCTCGGCGGCTTTCGAGAACGCATAGGCATAGGCGACGGTGCTGTCGCCCGATACGCGTCCGGCAAGCTGGACGGCCCGCTCGATACTGGCGCCCGTCATCAGCCCCTCGATGCCCTTGTGGGTATATCCAAGCCGCTGCTCCAGCCGGACCACGGTCTCGCCGCTGGCGGTAAAGCGAAAATGACCGGGCTCGATGATGCCCGCATGCACCGGACCGACCGCGATCTGGTGCAGGCCATCGCCTTCCGCGGATAGAAAGCGGTAGGGCGCAGCCACAGACAACGCGTCGATGCGATCTCCCAACGGGAAGCGCACGCCCCAGCAATTGTGATCGAGCCAGGGGCGGGTATCGGGCAGACCTTCCGCCGACAACCCGAACAGATCGTTGATGGTGCGCTCCAGCCGCAGCGCCGGCGGATGGTGCTTGCCGACCGAAGGAAAAATGCGATCCGGGCAATCCAGGCTGACGATGGCGATTTCAGCCGTATCCCGATCCATGATCGCCATGTGCACCGTCGAGGGTTCTCCCCACAGGCCGAGCAGGCTCCAGCGTCCCTGCGCCAGTTCGCTCGCCGCAAATTTCCAGACGGAAGCATCGACCACCGCGCGCGGCCACGGATGGTGTTGCTCGATCTTGCGGCCCTCCAGCATCAGATCGATCAGCGATGGCATATCCGGTTTATCCCTCAATCATCCAAGAAGACGAGCCACGTGCTGGAACCAGACGACGAGCGGCGCGGGGAGATAGATTCCCGCGCCCAGAACCAGAGCCAGATGCGCAAACATCGGCACGTAGGAAGCCTCGACCGGGGCCGTGCTGCCGCGAGGTTTGCCGAAGGCGACGCTGGTCAGGCGCAGCATCAGGGCGCCAAACGCCAGCAACAGGCCGAACACCAGCACGATCGCGAGCAGCGGTTGTCGCGCGAAGGTCGAGCTGACGACCAGAAATTCGCTCATGAAGATGCCGAGCGGCGGCAAGTCCGGCGATCGCGACGACGCCGACCACCAGGCCCCAGCCCAGCGCCGGATGGGTCACCGTCAGGCCCCGGATCCTGGAGATCCTCTGCGTGCCCTTGATCTGCGAGATGTGACCGACGGCGTAGAAGATCGCCGACTTGGTCAGGCTGTGCATCACCATGTGCAGCAGCCCTGCAAAATTGGCGAGCGGGCCGCCCATTCCGAACGCAAAGACGATGATGCCCATGTGCTCGATCGAGGAATAGGCGAACAGGCGTTTGATGTCGCGGCGACGATAGAGCATGAAGGCCGCGAAGATCAGCGACACCAGGCCCATCGTCACCATCAGCGGACCGGGCGCGATGGCGGTCGGATTGACGGCGAGCAAGATCTTGAAGCGCAAGCAGCGCATAGAGCGCGACATTCAACAGCAGGCCCGACAAGCACAGCCGATATCGGCGTCGGGCCTTCGGCGTGCGCATCGGGCAGCCAGGCATGCAGCGGCGCCAGGCCAACCTTGGTCCCGTAGCCGAGAAACAGGAAGATGAAAGCGACATTGAGCAGCGCGGGGTCGAAGCCGGCGGCATGCTCGATCAGCAGCGTCCAGACCATGCCGTCCTGGCCTTCGCCGACGACCGGTCGCGCCGCCATGTAGACCAGGATGGTGCCGAACAGTGCGAAGGCAATTCCGACGCTGCCGAGGATGAAATATTTCCACGCGGCTTCCAGCGCGGCATGGGTGCGATAGATGCCGACCATCAGCACCGTGGTCAGGGTCGCGATTTCCACCGCGACCCACATCAGACCGATATTGTTCGACACGAAGGCGAGGTTCATGCCGAACATCATGGTCTGGTACATGGCGTGATAGAAACGCAGATAGACCGGGGTCAATCGGCCGGTCTCGAGCTCGTGCGCGATGTAGCTCGCGCTGAAGATGCTGGTGGTGAAACCGACGAAGGTATTGAGCACGATGAAGACGATGTTCAGGTCGTCGACCAGCATATACGGCCCGGGCGGCGGACGGTCGATCACCAACAGCGAAAGCGCCGACAGAAATGTCGCGAGGCTGGCGACGACATTCAGCCGCGCGGTCAGCCGGTAGCCGGGCAGCGCGGCCAGCAAGCGCCGCCGAGCCGATCGGAATCAGCAGGACCGCCGCCACGGGATCGAAGAAGGTCGAGATTCATCGCCGCTCGCCCCGGAAGTCGTCGAGGGCGGAGACGTCGACGGAATCGAAGCGTTCGCGGATCCGGAACAGGAAGATGCCGATGACGATGAAGGCGATCAGGATCGAGAAGGCGACGCTGATCTCGACGACGAGCGGCATGCCCTTGGCGCCGGTCGCCGCCAGCACCAGTCCGTTCTCGAGCGACATGAATCCGACGACCTGACTGACGGCGTTGCGGCGCGTCACCATGACCAGAAGGCCGAGCAGCACCACCGACAGCGCGAAGGCGAGATCCTCGCGCGCCAGCGGATCGGCCTCGGCGGTGACCCGCAGCATCAGCACCATCGAGAGGGCGACCAGCGCCATCCCGGCCAGCATGGTCGGGCCGATGCCCACCGCCGATTCGATGTCGCGATGAATTCCAAGCTGCTTGACGATGCGGTGCAGCGCCACCGGAATCACGATCGCCTTGAAGACGAGGGCGATTGCGGCCGTGATGTAGAGATGAGGCGCGTCCTGGACATAGGCCTGCCAGGCGACGGAAAGCGCGAGCACCACGGCATGCAGCGCAAAGACGTTGAGCAGCGAATAAAGCCGGTCCTGGTACAGCATCATGAAGCTGATCAGGACCAGCCCGCCGGCGAGCGTATGCGAGACATCGAAGGCGAGGCTGTGCATCTGCATCAGAAACTCCTCGACACGAACAGCAGCAGTGTGCCGAGCAGGCCCAGCATCAGCGCGGCACCGAGAAATTGCGGGACGCGAAACACCCGCATCTTCGCCGTGGCGGTCTCGAACAGCGCGAGCATGAAGCCGGCAGCCGCCAGCTTGACGATGTAGACGCCGGCGCCGACGACGTAGGACAGCGGGCCGGTGCCGAACAGCGCGATCTTCCAGGGCAGGAACACGCAGGCGATCAGCGAGATGTAGAGCAGTAGCTTGAGAAACGCGCCGAATTCGATCATCGCGAGATGGCGTCCGGAATATTCGAGCACCATCGCCTCATGCACCATGGTGAGCTCCAGATGCGTGGCCGGATTGTCGACCGGAATTCGCGCGTTCTCGGCGAGCGCCACCATGATCAGCGCGATCACCGCCATGCCCAGCGACACCCGCAGGCCGACATAGGACGAGGCCATGAAATTGGCGACCGTCGACAGTTGGGTCGAGCCGGCGACCAGCGCCATGCAAAAGAAGATCAGGAGCATCGCCGGCTCCGCCAGCGCCGCGATCATGACTTCGCGGCTGGAGCCGATGCCGCCGAAACTGGTGCCGACGTCCATTCCGGCCAGCGCCAGAAAGAAGCGGGCGCTTCCGAGCAAGGCGACGATGGCAATCAGATCCGCGGTCCAGTTGAACAACAGGCCGGTCGCGAAGGTCGGCACCAGGGCTGCGGCAACCCAGATCGCGGCAAAGGTCACATAGGGCGTGACGCGGAACAGCCATGAGGCGTTGTCGGCCAGCACCACTTCCTTGCGCAGCAGCCGCAGCAGATCGCGATAGGGCTGAAAGACCGAAGCGCCCTGGCGGCGCACCAGCCGCGCCTTGATCTTGCGCACGAAGCCGGTCAGCAGCGGGGCGAGCAGCAGCACCAGCAGCATCTGGATGCCCTGCACCAGGATGTCGGAGATCACGACCATATCGCGAGCACCAGCAGCAGCGTGACGAGGGTGGCGAAGACGAGGCTGAGATATCGCCGGATGGTCAGGAACTGCAGACGATTGAGCCGATCGGAGGCAAAGCCGACCGCGCCCGGCGATCGGCGCGTACATTCCCTCCCAGATCAGATCATGCAGTTCGATCCTGAGCCGCGCCGGCCTGGTATCTCCGGGGGCGGGCATGTCGACATGATCGCGGGCGTGGAACAGCAGCGTGCCGAACACGCGGCGGATCGGCTGCGCGAAGCTTCCGCCGGAATACTGCGCCGCGGGGGTCGGATCGGAAAAGCCGCAGCCCCAGGCCGGGCCGCGTCGCAGCGCGTGCGAGGCGAAGCGATGAATGAAAAAGACGGCGAGCGATGCGGATATCGTGATGAAGACCATCACCAGCAATCCGTTGTAGGAGCTGCGGCTCTCCGCGATCGGCACGATCGATAGCCAGGGCTCGTTGGCCTGGATCGGCATGCGGCCGCCGAGGATCTCGGTCGTGATCGGCGACAGCGCGTCGATCACCAGTCCCGGCAGGATTCCGGCCAGCAGGCAAAGCGCGGCGAGGATGAACATGGCGGCGAGCGAATAGCGGTCGACTTCATGCGCGGTTTCCGCCGCCGTGCTGCGCGGCCGCCCGAGAAACGCGACGCCGAAGGCCTTGACGAAGCAGGCCGCCGCCAGCGCTGCGGCCAGCGCCAGCATCGCGCCGACCGCGGGCACCATGATCTTCAGCGCCCATTGCGGCAGCTCCGGACTTTGCAGCACGGCCTGGAACATCAGCCATTCCGAGACGAAGCCGTTGAACGGCGGCAGCGCCGAGATCGCGACGCAGCCGACGAGAACGACGAAGCTGGTGACGGGCATGCGGTGAATGAGGCCGCCGAGTTTGTCCATGTCGCGCTCGCCCGTCGCGGTCAGGACGGCGCCGGCGCCGAAGAACAGCAGGCTCTTGAAGAAGGAGTGATTGAGAACGTGAAACAGCGCCGCGGTGAAGGCCAGCGCCGCCGCCAGCTTCAGGCCGTTGGCCTGGAAGGCCAGTGCAAGGCCGAGGCTCGACGAAGATGATGCCGACGTTTTCGATCGTGCTGTAGGCCAGCAGGCGCTTTAGATCCTTTTCCATCATGGCGTAGAGGATTCCCATGACGGCGGTGATGCCGCCGAGGAACAGCACGACCACGCTCGCCGACCAGGTCGGCGGTCCCAGCAGATCGAACACGACGCGAATGAAACCGTAGATCGCGACCTTGGTCATGACGCCGCTCATCAGCGCCGAGACGTGGCTGGGCGCCGCGGGATGGGCGAGCGGCAGCCAGACGTGCAACGGCACCAGGCCGGCCTTTGAACCGGCGCCGAGCAGCATCAGGATCAGGACCAGCGTCGCCGCGTAGGGTGTATGCGGGGCCGCGCGAATCGCCGCAAATCCGTAGTCGCCCGCCGGTCCCGCCAGCAGGCCGAAGGCGAGCAGCAGCGCCAGCGTGCCGAAGCTTGCCATCACCAGATAGACGTAGCCCGCCCTCGCGTTGCCGGGTTCGCGGTGATGCGCCATGACCAGCGCCCAGGAGGCGAGCGACATGAATTCCCAGCACAGCAGATAGGAAAAGGCGTCGTCCGCCAGCACCACCAGATTCATGCCGGCCAGAAAGGCGGGAAAGAACGGCAGCACGCGGTGCGGCGCCGGGTCGTGGCGGCCGTAGCCGAGGCCATAAAGGCTTGCCGACGGCTCCCCCGAGATTGACGACGACGAGAAAGAACGCGGCCAGCGCGTCGAGGCGGAAATGCGCGCCGAGCCATGGCAATCCGATCGGCAGGGTGAGATCGGTGGCGTTCGCGGTGTCGCCGAGCAACCAGCGGATCGACGCCGAACAAGGCGACCGCGCAAACCGCCAGCGTCGCGCCGTAGACGACCGACGTCGAACGATCTGGAGCGACTTAGAACGATCGCGACAATGGCGAGTGCCGAGCAATCCCGCGACGCACGACATTTGCAGGGCAACGGCGGAGATCGCGACCGCAGGGATCATGGGCGCGCCCTGGTTCGGCTCGAGGGTTTGCCTTCCGACCGCCCGCCGGGAAGGGTTTTCGCCGAGCCTGCAGCGAATTTCAGCCGGATCCCGCGCCCCTGCGCCTGGCTGGCGGCGCCTTCGTCGATCATCTCGATTCCGGCCGCGTCGAACGCGGCGATCAGCTTGACCAGCGAATCGACATTGCCCCGGACCATGGTCTCGCTCGCCTCCATGCGCTGGATGGTCGGCACGGAAAGCCCCGAAAGTTGCGCGAGCCGGCGCTGATCGATGCCGAGCAGCACCCTGGCAGCCCGCAATTGAGCCGCTGTGATCATCGGACTGCCCCGGGACCCCTGCCAAGATCAAAGTTACTCTTGCATGATAACTTATGATGTTAAAGTGTCAATAAGTGATATATAAAACATCTATTATGAGGGGTGTGTCGATGGCGTCGCGCGATCGGGCGCATGTTTTCTGATTGAAACGGAAGGACGCTTGGAGCGCGGCGTGCCTGGACTATTTGCGGAAAGTTGCGACGATTGTCCGAGCTGACGCGCCGGCGCTCGGCATCGGGCGGCTCTCGCCGCTCAACAAAGAAGCTGTTCCTTCCGCTAATTTAGTCCAGCTGAGGACGGAATAGCCGTGATGGATGTTCCTATCGTGCCGATAACCTTGTTTTGCCGGCTGATTGCAGCGCCTGATCGACGGCGGTGCTATGGTTTGCCGGCCTTGAAGGTGTCGAGAATCTGCAGGCAGATAGGCCCCGATCTGGCGCACCACGCGCGCTGCGCGGCTGCCGCTCCAGATTGGAGTGCCGCCACGACGGCTGCAGCAGGGCTCAAATCAATGCTGACGCCGTTCTCGCGCATTCGCTGATAGTTCTCTTGCAGCCGGGTGGACAACGCCAACCACAACGCCATCTCGGTTTGGCGGCCCGCGGTGTCGATGGCTTCGCGCAGATCCGGGCTCAGGGCGTCATAGATTGTCTGATTGACGCTCGCTACCGAGAGCGGCAGCGAATAAGTAATTTCGCTGAAATAGGGCAGGAACTTCCAAAGTCCGCGACCGGCGCCACCATCCCCGGATGACAGAACCGCATTGATACTGCCTTCCACCAGCTTGGGCATTGTGTCCGCGAAACTGATGGATGCCGCCTTTGCGCCGACGCTGGCAAACACCTCACTCGATACCTTGTCATAGGTGCGGATCGAAAGGCTGGACAGGTCGGACGGTGCCTTCAACGGTACCTTCGACCAGATGCCGGAAGGCGGCCATGGCGTCAGATAGAGCAGTCGCTGGCCTCTGTTCTGCAAGGCCGCTGCCAAGAATGGCCGCGCCAGATCGGCAAGCCGCCGGGCATCGGCAATCGAGGTCACCAGAAACGGCAGCGAGGGCAGGGCGAAGATCGCGTCTTCGCCTTCCAGCGCGCCGGCGAATGCGTCGCCTGCCTGCACCCGTCCTTCAGCGATGGCGGCAAGCATGCCAGCCGATCGAATGCCTGCCGAGGCATCAAAGCTCGGCCTGATCTGGATCTTTCCTGCACTGAGTTCGGCGAGGTGCTTTGCGAAGGTCGTGACGCCAAGTCCCGGCATCGCGCTTTGCGGATACTCCGTCGGCATATCCCAGACGGCCTGGGCCCGGACTGCTCCCGGATACAGCAGCAGGAGCGCTCCGGCGAGCATTCGAAATCGTCGCACTGTTCCTCCCGATCCAACACACGTCTCACCCGGTCAGCATTGCTAACAGATCAAACGGGAGGCGGCAGGAATTTCATGCTCCAATTTTGTGCGAACAGCACTAATCTTGGCGACAACTTCCGTTTGCATTCCGCCGACCGCTTCCTACATCAGTGTCGTTGCTTTTTTTTGCGCATTTCACGAGGCCCCGATGGTCCTGAAAAATGTTTTTGCCGCCATCCTTTGCACGACGCTCTTGGGATGGAACGGTTTGGCGATCGCGGACGAGTACCGGGCCGACGAGTTCCTCGGCCTCGATCTTTCCAGGGCGGTGCTGTCGCCGAAGCGGCTTGGACCCGAGAGCGAATTCGCGCCGGTGGCGATCGAGGCGAAAACCGATTCCACGGGCGCGGTAGAGCAGGCGCGCGTGGAACCCGAGGCCCAGGCAAAGCCGCTCGCAAAGCCGCGCGCGAAGACTGCTTCTGTCAGGCCCAGCGTCCGCAACGCCGACGTTGCTCAGGCGCGCGTGGAGAAGCCGCGTGGCGTGGCGCGGACCAGGGTCGCGCGGAGGCACGGCAATCCGCTCGATGCCCAGGCGCAGGATACGCGGATTCAGGCCTGGCCATGCAAATCAGGCGGCATCTGTAACTGGAAGTAGTGCATGAGGTGAACGGTCCCCGATCGCGCGCCGCCCGGCGCGTCTCAGGGTTCCCTCGTTTCATCCGCCTGTCGCAAAACCTTCGGCCTGGAGTCAAGTTCAGCGGGCACCCTCCGTCGTGATTCGACGAGGGACCGCAAATGGCGATTGCGATACGCGCAAGACAAAGCCTGACCAGACGTCAATTGCTGGTGCGCTCGGCATCCACCGCCGCGCTGGCAGGCTTCGAGAGCCTCGCGGCGCCCTACCTGAGCCGGGCCGCCGACCGTCCGCGGATCGCCGGCGGGCTGGCGTCCGGGGATGTATCGGCCAATTCCGCGGTGGTGTGGGCGAGGGCGGACCGGCCGGCGCGAATGCAGGTGGACTGCTCGACGGTCGAAAGTTTTGCGACCATCATTCGCTCGGTATCGTCGGACGCGCTGCCAGATCATGACTTCACGTCGAAAATCCTGCTCGAAGGGCTTCCGGCCGGGCAGGATATTTTCTACCGGGTTCGGTTCGAAACCGACGCAGGAACGCCGGGAGAAACGCAGGTCGGGCATTTCCGGACCGCGCCGGCGGACAGGCGCTCGGTATCCTTTGTCTGGTCGGGCGATACCGCGGGGCAGGGCTGGGGCATCGATCCAGCGCGCGGCGGCATGCGGACCTACCAGACCATGCTCGACAACCGGCCGGATTTCTTCATTCACTCCGGCGATCACATCTACGCCGATTGTCCGATCCCTTCGGAATTGAAACTGCCGGATGCGACCCTCTGGCGGAACATCGTGACCGAGGAGAAATCCGTGGTCGCGCACAGCCTCGAGCAGTTCCGCGGCAACTACAAATATAATCTGCTCGACGACAATCTGCGCGCCTTCAACGCGGAGGTGCCGATGCTGGCGCAATGGGACGATCATGAGGTGACCAATGACTGGTCGCCGGTCGGCACCGCCGACGAGACCGGCTACGCCGAGGACGGCACGTCCAGACTGGTCGCGCGCGCCCGCCGCGCCTTTCATGAATTCATGCCGATCCGCGCCACGCAAGCGCAAGAGGGGCGGGTCTATCGCAGGATTGGCTATGGGCCGCTGCTCGATGTGTTTCTGATCGACATGCGCAGCTACCGCAATTCCAGCTGGAACAGGCGTGACGACCGCGGCGACTGCTTCATTTTAGGCTCCGCGCAACTGGCCTGGCTGAAGCGCGAACTTGCGGCGTCGGATGCGACCTGGAAGGTGATCGCCGCGGACCTGCCGATCGGATTGATCAGCGCTGACGCGATTGCGCTCGGCGATGGGCCGCCGGAACGGCGCGAATGCGAAATCGCGGATCTGTTGTCGTTCATGAAACGCGCCGGCGTCCGCAATACCGTATGGCTGACGGCCGACATGCATTACACCGCCGCGCATCGTTACGATCCGAGCCGCGCGGTATTCCAGGATTTCGAGCCGTTCTGGGAATTCGTCTCGGGTCCCCTGCATGCGGGAACGTGGGCGCCGGGCGAACTGGACAACACTTTTGGTCCGGCGGCGATGTTCAGCAAAGGCTGCAGCGCGGAGCAGGGCGAGAATCTCGCACCATGTTTCGGACTGCAGTTTTTCGGCCGCGTCGATATCGACGGCCGCTCCGGGATCATGACCGTGACGCTGAAGGATGTCGACAATCGCGATCTGTGGTCGGTCGGACTCGAGCCGCGCCCGGACGCGCGGCCCGGCCAAATGCTGGCGCAACATATCTGACCGATTGGCAGCGCGAGCGACAGTTCAGCGGGTCACGATCAGATAGCCGCCAAGCACCAGCAGCAGCGACAGCAAGATAATCACGCCGAGCACCGCGGTGATGATTGCGAACAGTTCGTTGGCCTCCAGCCATCGTCGTAGCGCCCTGACCATTCTAACTCGATCTTGATTTGGACTCTGTTTCGCGGGCAGACTATCAAACGGCGGACCCGCTGTCTCATCTATCCCTTCAACCAAACGCCGTCCACGCCGCATTGCCGGTTGTTGATTCCGGCCGCTTCCAGTCTCAGGAGTTACCATGGAACATCTGCAAACCCAGGGCATCAGCCTGCCGCGGCTTGGGCTCGGCACGTTTCGCATGCAGGGCGATGCCTGCCGCGCGGAAGTCGAGAGCGCGCTCGGGCTCGGCTACCGGCACATCGACACCGCCGAAATGTATGGCAATGAGGAGCCCATTGGTGCGGCGATTGCCGCATCCCGCGTCGCGCGCGGGGATCTGCACGTCACCACAAAAGTCTGGAACGAGAACCTCGCGCCCGATGCGATCCGGCGGGCGTTCGACGCCAGCCTCAAGAAGCTCAGGCTCGATCATGTCGATCTCTATCTGGTGCACTGGCCCGCGAAAGGCATGAACCTGCCGGCGATGTTCGAGACCTTGCTGAAGCTGAAACAGGAAGGCCGCACCCGCGCCATCGGTGTCGCCAATTTCAACATCGCGCTCTTGAAGACCGTGGTCGAGGAGATCAAGGCCCCGATCGCCTGCAACCAGGTCGAATATCATGTGGTGCTGGATCAGACGCGGCTGCGCAAATATCTGACGGCGAAATCGATCCCTCTGGTGGCCTATTGTCCGCTGGCGCAGGGCCGTGCTGCCTCCGACGAGACGCTGATGGCGATCGGCCGCAAGCACAATGCCGGCGCAGCGCAGGTGGCGCTGAAATGGCTGCTCGATCAGGATGGCGTTGCCGCGATCCCGAAGGCGTCGCGCCGCGAGAGCCAGCAGGCCAATCTCGACGCGTTGAAACTCACGTTGGATGATGAAGACCGGAAAACGATCGCGGCGCTGCCGAAGAACAAGCGCTGCGTGAATCCGGGTTTCGCGCCGGATTGGGATTGAGGCGGCTTTTTTCCCTACTCCCCTTGTGGGAGAAGGTGGCGCGCACAGCGTGCGCGCCGGATGAGGGGGTGCGGTCTATCGATAGAAAGATACCCCGCGCCCGTCGCCTCACTGCGCGAGGCGCCATCCTCTCTCACAAGGGGAGAGGGGGAAGAAAGATTCGCCTCATCTTGTCGCGCACAAGAAAATGGCCCCTTCCGGGGCCATTCCTGTGTCGTCCTCAGTATTCGTGACGGCCGTGCTTGATGACCACCACTCGGTCGGCATGACGATGACGGTGCCAGCCCTCATGCCAGCCGTGATCGCGATGCATCATGGCGCGTGCGCCATAGCCATGATGATAACCACCGCGCTTGATCACCACGGTTTCGGCGCTGGCGATTGACGGAGCCGCGACCGCGATCGCGCCAAGCGCTGCAATGATGTAACCAAACTTCTTCATGCTGTCCTCCAGGTTGAGCGAGAACTAAACATCGCATCGCGACGAACGTTCCCGTGGAACCCGAAGAGAATTCTGAACAGCTATTCAGCAAGGGTTAACGCGCGCAACACGTGCCTCGTCCGCTAACGGCATCTATGCTGCGGCGGAGTCGGGTTGCCATTGGCGGTGAACTTGCCGTCCCGGATCGTGTATTCGTGCTTCTGATTGCGGTTGTAGATCGCGCGCAGCGTGCCGTCGTCCTGCAGGAGGAGTCCGTATTCGCGGGTCTGCTTGAGCTTCGGGAAGACGACGCGCAAATTCAGCATGCCGTCTTTTGAGACCTCGGCGGCGATCACTTCGCTTTCGTCGATGCTGCCGCCAAAATCCCGGCGATGCAGCACCCGGCCGTCCGGCGAAATTTCGTAATCCAGCACCGCGCCCTTGTTCCGGTCCGGGGCGAGCGAGCAGTCCAGCGACCAGGATCCGATCAGCCCCCATTGGCTCACGGTGTCGGCCACGGTTTCCGCCCGCGCGCCCAGTGTGAGCGTCAGCGAAAAAAGCATTGCCAGCGTCAATCGACTAAAGGCCCGGTTCAAGTCGTGCCCCGCTTCGTTTGAGATGATCGACAATCGAATTTTGCATTTCGATTTCGGCGCAATTGCGCCGGCGCGCGTGGCCGGCGGCTTGCGCAAAACCGTCGCCCGGCGCATCATCCATGGATAAAAATACAATCAGGGGGAACGCCAGCATGTCCGCAGTGTCACGTCGCCATTTTCTTAACCTGTCGGGATCGGCGGCTGCCGCCGCCCTGTCGGTACGCTTCACCAGCCTAGCCGAGGCGGCGATGGGCCCGAACGACAAGTTCGACCTCGTGATCAAGGGCGGCGACGTGCTCGACCCCAGCCAGTCGCTGCGGGGCAAACGCGATATCGGCATCCGCTGGGGGGTGGTGGAAGCGGTCGAAGCCGAAATCCCCGCGGCGCGAGCGGCAAGAACCATCGACGCGTCAGGCAAACTGGTGACGCCCGGCCTGATCGACCTGCACAGCCATGTCTATCCCTACGGCTCGGCGATCGGCATTCCGGCCGACGAACTGGTGCAGTTTCAGGGCACCACCACGGTGGTGTCGGCGGGCGATGCCGGCGTCAACAATCTCGCGGCGCTGCGCCGCTACATCGTGGCGCAATCGCGCGCGCGGATCTACGCCTTCGTGCACATCGCCAATAACGGCTTGTCGGCTTTCCCGGTCGCCGAGCTCTACAACATCGACAACGCGCAAATGGAAGCCTGCGCCATGGCGCTGGCGGAGAATCCGGATTTCCTGATCGGCGTTAAAGTGCGGATGTCGGAGAACGTCATCTTCAAGCACGGCCTGGAGCCGCTGAAGCGCGGCATCCAGGCCTGCGAGATGTGCGGCTGGCCGGCCAAGATGATGGTGCATATCGGCGGCGTCGAGACCAAGGAGCTGATGTCGCAGATCCTCGATTTGCTGCGGCCCGGCGACGTGCTGACCCACGCCTATTCCGGCGCGCCGAACATCGCCGGTGCCTTCACCAACATCGTGCAGGACGGCAAGCTGTTGCCGGCGGCGCTTTCCGCCAAGCAGCGTGGGGTGATCTTCGACGTCGGCCATGGTGGCGGCAGCTTCGACTTCACCGTGGCGGAAGTGGCGATTCCGGCGGGCTGCGGCCCCGATACGATCTCCTCCGACATTCACGTGTTTTCAGGCAATTCGCCCAGCATGCCGTATCTGCCCAACGTGATGAGCAAGTTCATGGCGATGGGGTTTTCGCTGGAGCAGGTGGTGACGATGGCGACCGCGGCGCCGGCCAAGATCATCAACCGTGCGCCGAAGATCGGCACGCTGCAGGTCGGCGCGCCCGGCGATGTCGCGATCATGGATCTGGTGGAGGGGCCGGTCAGTTTCCTCGACACCCGCAACAACAAGCGCGACGGCAAGGCCATTCTGAAACCGGTGCAGACCGTGATCAACGGCGTGCCGTTCGGCCGGCCCTATCAGTCGCCGTTCGCGGTGAGGTGAGGGTGGGCCGCCATGCCCATGAGCGCCAGGGATCACAGACCTGATGCCGTCATCGTTGGCGCTGGCATAGCGGGCAGCGCGCTGGCGATTGCTCTGGCCCGCTCGGGCCACAGCGTCACGGTGCTGGAGAAGTCGACCGTTCATGTCGATCGGGTTCGCGGCGAATTCATTGTGCCGTGGGGTGTGGCGGAGGCCAAGGCCCTCGGCATTCTGGATGTGCTGGAGAACGCCGGCGCGAACTACACGGTTCGCCAGATTCCGTATGGCGAGGATTTCTCGCCGGAGGCCGCCCGAAAATATGCGGTCGCCATGGACCAGATGGTTCCGGGAATCCAGGGCGCCTTGAATCTGGGGCATCCCAGCATCTGCAACGCCCTCAATGAGGCCGCGATCGCTGCCGGCGCCGCCGTGCTGCGCGGCGTCGATCGTATTCAGGTCACTGCCGGGCTTCCGCCTCGTATTGAGTTCAGCCATGCCGGTTCCAACCACAGCCTCTCGCCGAGGATCGTGGTCGGGGCCGATGGCCGAGGCTCCGCGGTTGCCAGGCAAATCGGGTTCGAACGACATGCCGATCCGATCCACCACATCCTGACCGGGCTTCTGGTCGATGACATCGGCGCGTGGCCAGAGGATGAACAGTCGATCGGCGTCGATGGCGATCTCGGGTTTTATATTTTTCCGCAAGGCCGGGGGAGAATTCGTCTCTACGCCACCCACGGCCTCGATCAGCGCCACCGCTTCGCGGGTGATGGCGCGGTCGAAGAATTCCTGCAGGCGTTTGATCGGCCGTCGCTGCCCCACGCCGGATCTCTGGCACGGGCCCGGCCAGCCGGTCCGTGCCATGGCTATCCCAACAACGATGTCTGGATCGACAATCCGGTCGCTCCGGGTGTCGTCCTGATCGGCGACGCCGCCAGCCACAACGACCCGTCGGGCGGGCAGGGCATCAGCATCGCGCTAAAGGACGCGCGGCTCGTCTCCGAGGCGCTCGAGGCCAGCCGCGCCTGGAAGCCGGAAGCGTTCGTCCCCTATGCGTCGCAGCGGCGCGAACAGATGCGCCGCATCCGCTTCAGTACCAGGCTGCTCGCAAGCTGTCGGATGGAATTCAGCGACGAGGGCAAGCGGCGCCGGCAGGCAGGCCGCAGGCGCATGGCGGCCGATCCCGAATTGATGCTGCCGTTCCTGGCGATGCAGAAGGGACCTTTTGCCGTTCCAAGCGAGGCGTTCTCGCAAACCATCTGGGACCGCCTGCTGGATTGATCGGTTCCGCCCGCGGTTCGGGCGGCCGGAGCCCAAAGCGATTTGATCCGCATCAATGCGACCGCTCAGACACTTGGCGACCATGCCAAGGGTCAAGGATTGAGCGTGGCAACCAGCGAAACACGATCCCGGGCGCAAGCGCCGGCGAATTCCGCTGCCCGGGCGACACCGCCGGGCAGCAACGCGCTGCCCTATTCCGAAAGCGAATTTCTGGCCGAACTCGGCGAACGGGTGCGCGATACGCGGCTGCTGCGCGACATGTCGCGCAGGGAACTCGCTCGCAAGTCCGGCATTTCAGAGCGTTACATTGCCCTGATCGAAGCAGGGAAGGGCAACGTGTCGATCGTGCTGTTGCTCCGGATCGCGCATGCGATCCGCTGCGGCTGAGGCACCTGAAGCCCGATCTGCAACAGGAGAAGAACCTCGATGGGACAGCTTGTTCTTGCCGCCAAGGTCAGCCACGTGCCGTCGTTGATGCTGTCGGAGGTCGAGGGCAGCCCGCTTGGACCGGCGCGGGCCAGTGCGGTGCGGGCGCTGCGTGAACTCGGCCGTCGCGCGAGGGATCGCCGCGTCTCGACCTTCGTCGTGTTCGATACGCACTGGCTGTCGAACTTCGGCTACCACATCAACGCCAATCCGCGCCATCATGGTTCGTTCACAAGCCACGAAGCCCCGCAGATGATCCAGGATCTGCGCTACGATCTGCCGGGGGACAGCGGGCTCGGCGAGGCGATTGCGGAACAGGCCGGCGGCGCCGGACTTGGCGTCATCGCCCACAAGGTTGCAAGCCTCGGGCTGGAATACGGCACCATCGTGCCGATGCACTACATGAATCCCGATGGCTGGGCCAAGGTGGTCTCGGTCGCCTCGCCGCTGTTCACGTCGCTGGAAGAGAGCCGCACGCTGGGCGAGGCGACGCGGCGCGCGATCGAGCGGTCAGAGGAACGGGTGGCGATCCTCGCCAGCGGATCGATGTCGCATCGGCTTTGGCCCAACAAGAAGCTCGGTCCGGACGCATGGACCTCGATCGCGAGCGAATTCAACCGTCAGGTCGATCTGCGCGTGCTGGAGCTGTGGCAGCAGCGCCGCTACCCGGAATTCCTCGATATGCTTCCGGACTACGCCACCAAGTGCAACGGCGAGGGCGGAATGGCCGATACCATCATGCTGTTTGCGGCGCTCGGCTGGGACGCCTACCGGGGCGCTGCGGAACAGCTTTGCGAGTATTTTCCGTCCAGCGGCAGCGGCCAGGTCAATGTGGAGTTTCACGTCGACGGATGACTTAACGTGCGGGCCTGCCGCTCCACATTCGCGATTCGAGCGGGCACCCCGAATTCCTTGCGACAGACTTCAGCGAGCGCGGCGACGCCTTCGCGGATCTGCGCATGCGAGGGGCTGGCAAAACAGAGCCGCAGCCGGCTACGTGCGTAGGCCTTGTCGGTCGACCATTCCGGCCCGGGATTGATGGCGACGCCGGCCGCAAGCGCTGCCTGGTAGAGTTTCAGCGTGTCGACATTGTCGGGCAGTTTCACCCACAGGAAGATGCCGCCTTTGGTATCCTCAAACTCGGCCGAGGTGCCGAACTGTTCATTGAGCGCTTCCATCATGGTGTCGAGCTTGGCGCGCAGGCCCCGCGTCAGTTTCGGCACATGGGTGGCAAAATGCGGCGCACAATATTCCGCGAGCACCATCTGCTCCAGCGCGCCGGAGCCGGCGTCGGTCTTCAGCGCCAGCATCCGCGACAGCACGGCCCAGGGTGCGACGATGTAGCCGACCCGCAACGCCGGCGCGATCGATTTCGAGAACGAGCCGATATGGATGACATTGCCGGTCTTGCTCATGGCATACAGGGCCGGCGGGCGTTGGCCGTCCCAGATCAAGTCGGCATAGCAATCATCCTCAAAGATCGGCACGCCGTATTGTTCCGATAGCTTCAGGAGTTCGGCGCGGCGCGGCCCGGGCATGATGGTGCCGGTCGGGTTCTGCACGGTCGGGATGGTGTAGATGTATTTCGGCGTGACGCCGCGGCGCTTGAGATCCTCAAGCGCCGTGGCCAGCGCGTCCATCCGCATGCCGTCCTGGTCGAGCGGAATGCCGACCACGTTGACGCCCAGACGCGTCAGCCGGTTCAGCGCGCCCTGATAGGTGTCCTGCTCGATGATGACGGTATCGCCGCGCGCCAGCAGCGTCGCATTGACGAGGTCGAGCGCCTGCAGCGAGCCGGAGACGATCAGGATGTCATCGGCGGCGCAGTCGATCCCGGCGTCGCGCTTCAGTTTCGTGGTCAGGAATTCGCGCAGGGGACGGTAGCCCTGCGGGCCGCTGGCCAGCCCGTAAGTGGCGAGCGTCTTGCCTTCGCGTTTGAGCACGGCATTGACCGCGTCGGTCAGCCCCTCGACCGGAACGCCGTCGGGATCGTTGTTGCCGCCGACAAAACTGTATTTCGCGAGCCCCGTCCATTTCGCCGCCGGCGCAGGCAGTCCCGCCGGCAACAAGGGTGCGAAGTCGAAGGATGCTGATGTCATGGACGTTATTCCCCACTGTATTCTTTTTCGTTGAGAGCGCCGGGTTATCCCGGCTTCTAGTTCTTGCCGACGAGCTTGACCGGACGGCCCTGGGTGACAAAGGCGTAGTGTCCGCTGCCGACGCCGCCGACCATCAGCGCCTCGACCACGGGTTCTGCGATCTCGCTGGTCGACGCCCAGTCCACCACGAAATTGGCGCCGGTTCCGCCGCGGACGTCGGTGGTGGGGACGAAAACCTCGACGGTCGAAAACGGTTTCAGGGCCACCGGCGCCTTCAGATAGCTTTCCACCATTTTCCCGCCGGTGTCGAAATAGGCGATCCGGCGCAGCACCAGGGGCCGCGTTTCCGAGGCGTTGTGGATGCTCAGCGTCACCGAGAAATCCGCCCGCAATTTGCCCTGGCTCATCGAAACGCTGGAATAGACCGGGACATAGAACGCGCCGGAGACGCCGAGATTTTCCGAAGGCATCGCGGTCAGCGAACCGGCGAAGGTCTGTTCGATGCTGGCAGCCGTCTGCGCCCCTGCGCCCGGCGCATGGAGGCATGCGAGAGCCGCGAGCAGCAAGCACCTTGTCCCGATGTGACACATTGCTCGTTTGACCTTCGCGCCCGTGCCTTTAGGTTGCCGCGAGGGGAAGCCTTTTGTCATGCACGAACTGATTGGCGATATCACTTTATGCATCCTGTTCGCGTGGGTGCTCGGGCTTCTGGCTCATTTCTTCCGGCAGCCCCTGATCCTGGCCTACCTTGTCGCCGGGTTCTTCATTGGGCCATTCGGCACCGGCCTGGTCAAGTCGCAGGAATCGATCAGCGTCATCTCCGAACTCGGCCTGATCTTCATGCTGTTCATGATCGGGCTGGAGATCGACCTGAAGAAGATCGTGCGGGCCGGCCGGGTGATCCTGTTTGCCGCCGGCGCGCAATTGGTTGGCGGTTGTGTGCTCGGAATCCTGTTCTTTGTGGGGATCGGGCTTTCGATGGGCGGCGGCGGGTTCGATGCGCTGTATCTATGTATCGCCTGCGTGCTCTCCAGCACCGTCATCATCGTCAAGGTGCTGTACGAGAAGCGCGAACTGGACACGCTGCCCGGGCGCATCACGCTGGGTATTCTGGTGCTGCAGGATATCTTCGCGATCCTGTTTCTGGCGGTGCAACCGAGCCTCGACAACCTTCAGCTCAGCGTGATCCTGTTGTCGATCGCGCGCGTCGGCGCGCTGGTGGCGACCGCGCTGCTGCTCAGCCGCTATGTCCTGCCGTGGCTGTTTCACCAGATCGCGCGCCGCCCGGAGCTGATTTTGCTCGGCGCGCTGGCGTGGTGCTTCCTGATCGGGGAGATCGCTGAAAAGCTGCATCTGTCGCGCGAAATGGGATCGCTGGTGGCGGGAGTGTCGCTGTCGACCTTTCCCTATGCGCTCGACGTCACTGCCAAGGTCACGACGCTGCGCGATTTCTTCATCACGCTGTTCTTCGTGGCGCTCGGCATGACGATTCCGGTTCCCAATCTGTCGGTGGTCAGTCTCGCCCTGATCATCGCCGCCTTCACCGTGATCAGCCGGGTGGTGACGACGTTCGCGCCGCTCTATCTGATGAAGCAGGGCCTGCGCGCCAGCCTGCTGCCGGCGATCAACCTGGCGCAGATCAGCGAATTCTCGCTGGTGGTGATCCAGACCGGCATTGCGGCGGGGCACATCAAGACCCAGACCGCGAGCGCGGCGTCTTTCGCCTTCGTGATCCTGGCGGTGCTGAGCACCTTCGTGATGATGCGCAGCGATCAGATCACGCGGCTCATGATCGGCCCGCTGAAGCGGATCGGGCTGCGCGACCTCGATCACGCACACACCGCCGACGCAGGCCACGAAGAGGGACATGGCGAGGCGCGGCGGATCGTCATCCTCGGATTTTTCCGGGCGGCCAGCGCGCTCCTGAGCGAGATCCAGCAGCGGATTCCCTTGCTGCTCGATCAGATCACGGTGATCGATTTCAACCCGAATGTTTTCAAGACGCTGGCGGATCGCGGCCTGCACGGGGTCTATGGCGACATCAGCAATGTCGACACGCTGGTGCATGCCGGCGTCAGCAAGGCCGAACTGATCATATTGAGCGTGCCGGACTCGTTGTTGAAGGGCGCCAATAACGAAAGGCTGGTCCGCCACGTGCGCACGCTCAATCCGACCGCCAAGATCGTCGCGACCGCGGATCTGCTCGCCGATGTCAACGATCTCTACGCGGCCGGCGCCGATTACGTCACGGTGACGCGGCTTAGCGACGCCCACGAGCTGTTCACGGTGATCGAGGCCGCGCAGGCCGGATTGCTGGAAGACAAGCGCGCCGAGATGGACGCGCAACTCAGCGAACGCCGCGAAGTGCTGCCGTAGCGCATGGGCGGTGCCGCGAACCTTCTGACCTCTCCCATTGGGAGAGGTCCGATCGCATCGAAGATGCGATCGGGGTGAGGGGTTCAAAATCCATCGATAGACCGTAACCCCTCACCCCAACCCTCTCCCGATGGGAGAGGGAGCGCACCTGCCGCGGTGCACGATCTCGAAACCAAATTCTACAGGCTGCTTTCCTGCGCCATGGCGTCGGCGAAGGCGGCGCGGCGGCGGGCGAGGAAGCCGGCGATCAGGATCGCCGCGACCAGCAGCCAGACCGTGATCGCGATCGGGCTTTCGACATAGATCCAGGGGTCGCCCTGGCTCAGGAACAGCGCTTCGCGAAAATGCTTCTCGATGTTGGGTCCGAGGATCAGGCCGACCACCAGCGGCGCCAGCTGGAATTTCAGCTTGTTGAAGACATAGCCGACGATGCCGGCGCCGAGCAGCACCCAGACATCGAAGATGCTGTTGCGGACGCTGTAGGTGCCGATCACCGACAGCACCAGCAACAGCGGAATGAACAGATAATGCGGAATCCGCAACAGGCTGACCCAGACCCCGACCATCGGGATGTTCAGCGCCAGCAGCATGACGTTGCCGATATAGGCCGATGCGATCAGGCCCCAGAAGATTTCCGGATGCTGGGTGATCAGTAATGGTCCGGGCTGGATGCCCTGCACCAGCATCGCCGAGATCATCAGCGCCGCGATCGGCGTAAAGGGAATGCCGAGCGCCAGCAGCGGTACCAGCGAGGCAGTGGCGGCGGAATTGTTGGCAGCCTCGGGCCCGGCGACGCCTTCGATCGCACCACCGCCGATTTCCTTGGAATATTTCGAGGTCGCCTTTTCCAGCCGGTAGGAGGCGAAAGAGGCCAGCGTCGCCGCCGGTCCCGGCACCAGGCCGAACAGGAATCCGAGGAACGTGCCGCGCAGCCAGGATGGCACCGCGCGCTTCCATTCGGTTCGGGTCGGCAGCAGATCGCGCATCCGAACCGATTCAGGTCTGGCCGCGGCGTGAACCTTGTCCTCGATCAGCAGCATCAATTCCGCAAAGCCATAAAGCCCGACCACGACGGGAACCAGCGATACGCCTTCGGCGAGATCGGGGATGCCGAAGGTAAACCGCGTCTCGCCGGTCACGGCCTCCTGGCCGATGGTCCCGAGCATCAGCCCGAGTGTCATCGGCAACAGCGCCGAGGCCAGCGTGCCGCCCGAGATCCGCGACATGACAACCAGGCCGCCCGCGGTCAGCGCAAAGAATTCCGCCGGCCCGAACAGGATCGCGACCTTTGCCAGCAGCGACGAGAACAGCATGACGCCGACCACCGCCAGCGTGCCGCCGATGAAGGAACCGACCGCGACGATGGTCAGCGTCGCGCCGGCGCGGCCTTTCTTCGCGAGTTGATAGCCGTCGATCGCGGTGACCACGGAGGCGGACTCGCCGGGAATATTCAGGAGTATCGCGGTGGTCGAGCCGCCATACATCGAGCCGTAGAAAATGCCGGCCATCATGATCAGCCCCGCGGTCGGATCGAGCGAGAAGGTCAGGGGCAGGATCAGCGCGACGCCGGCGACCGGGCCGAGGCCCGGGAGCACCCCGATCGCGGTGCCCGCGAACGCGCCGACGAACGCCGCCAGCAGGTTCGATGGCGTGGCCGCGATGCTCAGTCCGTACAGCAGGCCTTGCAGGGAGTTCATTTCATGTTCCCGTCATTCCGGGGCGCGCGTGAGCGCGAACCCGGAATCTGGAGGTCGCCACGGGTTCGCGTGCTTCGCGTGCGCCCCGGAATGACGGAATTCCTAATACAGCCATTGCCGGAACAACCCTGCCGGCATCTGCACCTTGAGCAGTCGGACGAAGAACAATTCGAACGCTAGCGCGCTGACGACTGCATAGATCGCCAGCGGCACGATCGATTTGCCGGGGTCGTCGGAGAGCAGCCACATCGTCGCCCACAGGATCAAGGCCGAGGCGATCATGTTGCCGACCAGCGGCATCGCCAGGAAGTAGATCGCAAACGCCGCGAGCACCTGGAGCAGCAGGCGAAGGTCGCTTCCCGCGGGCAGTGAAAAGGTCTCAGGGATCGGATCGTCCGCGCCGCCGTGCCGCTCCAGCAAAACCGAGATCGCCGAGATCGCCAGCAGCAGGCCGACCGCGATCGGAAAAATCGCGGCGCCGGGCTTGTGCCAGCGGCCGATCGCCAGCGTCTGCCAGGCGTCCACCGCGTAGACGGCCGACAGCAGCAGCGCGAGCACGCCGACGACCCGCCGCGCCGGCGGCAATCGAAAGCTGCTGATGCCGGTCACTTGTCGTCGTCCAGGAATTTGATGATGGCGCGGAACTTGCCGTCGAAATCGTCAAGCTCCTTTTTCATGTCGTCGCCGTATTTGGGATCCCAGGTGTAGCCGTTGTTCCTGAGGAAGGTCTTGAAGTCGTCGCTCTCGACGATGACTTTTGAGGCCGCCATCAATTTGTCGAGCACGGGTTTGGGCAGCCCGTTCGGCGCGATCACGTAATAGCCGACCGGAAAGGTCTCCTTCCACGGCGTCTCGCCGATCGGTTTGGCGTCCGGGATCAGATCGTATTTTCCCTGCTGGAACACCGCGAGCACGCGCAGCTTGCCGGCATCGATCTGGCCCTTCATGCCCGGCGCGTAGCCGACGGTGCCGTCGACCCGGCCGCCGAGCGCCGCGAGCGTGGCTTCGCCGCCGCCGCCGGTGAACGGCACAGTGACGATGCGCAGGCCGGACAGCTTGTTGAGCTGCTGCACGTTGATGTCGTTGGCCGAGCGCAGGCCCGAGACTGAAACCTTGAGCTTGCGCGGATTGGCTTTGGCCTCCGCGATGAAATCGTCGAAGGTTTTCCAGCGGGCGTCCGCGGGCACCGCGAGGATCGCGGGCAGGTCGGAAAGCTTGGCGATGGACTGGTAGTCGGCGGCCGATTTCCAGGCCAGGCCCTTCATCTCCAGCGGCTGATAGGCCAGCGATGAGGTCGAGCCGAGCCCGATGGTATAGCCGTCCGGCGTAGCACGGATCACGGCACCGGTACCGATCGTCGCCGACGCACCGGGCTTGTTCTCGACGATTACCTTGACCTTGAGTTGCTTTTCCAGAAGCTCGGCATATTTGCGGCTGATCGGATCGGTGGAGCCGCCGGGCGCGTAGGGCACATAAAACGTGATGTCGCGGCTCGGCCACTCGTCGGCGGCGAATGTATCGGCGGAAAATCCCGCGACGGCGGCCAGCAATCCGAAGGCGGCCAATGCCGTCAGGCGGAAATTCTCAGGAAATGGCATGGTGTTTCTTCCCAACGTCTGCTTCTTGTTTTTATGGCCGCGACCATGACGATTGAGACAGGACCTCGTCAACGATTTTTCTGGCGGCGGCGGCGCGCGGGAGCCTCGCCCCGCGGCCCGTCAACGACGTTCTGCCCTGCGTAATGATGCTGGCGCAGGCTCGCGAGTCCGGCTAATGCTCCCAGCACAAAGCGAGACCTTGTAAATGGCCGATCCGATCCAGGAAGTTCTGCAAGCCTTCGCCCACGGCGAGCTCGTCGTCGTCACCGATGACGAGGACCGCGAAGGCGAGGGTGATCTGATCGTCGCGGCGTCGCTGTGCACCGCCGACAAGATGGCGTTCATCATCCGCCACACCTCGGGCATCGTCTGCGCGCCGATCACCACCGAAGACGCGCGAAGGTTGCGGCTCGATCCGATGGTGGCGCACAATGAATCCAACCACACCACCGCATTCACGGTGTCGATCGACTACAAGCCCGATGGCGGCACCGGCATTTCGGCGGACGAGCGCGCGTCCTGCTGCCGGGCGCTGGCCAATCCGAACGCCGGCGCCAACGATTTCGCCCGGCCCGGCCACGTGTTTCCGCTGATCGCGCGCGACGGCGGGGTGCTGCTGCGCTCGGGCCATACCGAGGCCGCGGTCGATCTCTGCAAGCTGAGCGGCCTGCCGCCGGTCGGCGTCATCAGCGAATTGATGAACGACGACGGCACTGTCATGAAGGGCGAGCAGGTGGCCCGCTTTGCCGCCGCCCACAAGCTCAAGCACGTCACCATCGCCGACATGATCGCCTATCGCCAGGCGCGCGAAAAGCTGATCGAGCGGGTCTCGACCTTCACCACGGACAGCCCGATCGGGCCGCTGCAGGGCTATGCCTATCGCTCGCCGTTCGATTCCATCGCCCATGTCGCCTTCGTCTATAACGGCATCGGCGACGGCAAGAACGTGCTGACCCGGTTCCACAAGCCCAACATCGTCCGCGACATCTTCACCGGTCACAAGCGGATGCAGGCGGTGCTGGAACATTTCAGGAAGGCCGGCAGCGGCGTGCTGGTGTATTTGCGCGACGGCGCCGCGGGTGTTCCGGTCGCGCCATTGCCCGAGGAGAAATCCGCCGAGGCCGACCGCAACAAGCAATGGCGCGAGGTGGGCGTCGGCGCGCAGATCCTGCGCGATCTCGGCGTTACCTCGATCCGGCATCTGACGTCGTCGGTACACGACTACAAGGGACTGTCCGGCTTCGGTATCGAGATCGTCTCCAACGAGCAGCTCGAAGTCTAGGGTTACAGCGTCATTCCGGGATGGCTCGAAGAGCCAGACCCGGAATCCGGGGATTCCCCGACGGGCCGTTGCAGATCTGAGGTTCACGCTTCGCGCGACCCGGAATAGCGGAACAGAAACATCCAGATCATTGCACTCCTGCCGATAGCGCTTTAACTTGGCGATAAATCCGCAAGGACCATTATGCGAAAGGAATTTTCATGAGCGTGCGCCCTCAGACCAAGGACAAGCCGTCCCCGGTGAATTTCCAGTGGGACGATCCGTTCATGCTCGACGAGCAGCTCACCGAAGATGAGCGCATGATCCGCGACACCGCGCGCGCCTATGCGCAGGACAAGCTGTTGCCGCGCATCACCAAGGCGTATCTGGAAGAAAAGGTCGATCGCGACATCTTCCATGAGATGGGCGAACTGGGCCTGATTGGCATCACGCTGCCGGAGGAGTATGGCTGCGCCAATGCAAGCTACGTCGCCTACGGCTTGGTGGCGCGCGAGATCGAGCGGGTCGATTCCGGCTACCGCTCGATGAATTCGGTGCAGTCGTCGCTGGTGATGCACCCGATCTACGCCTATGGCGACGAGAACCAGCGCAAGAAATACCTGCCCAAGCTCGCGACCGGCGAATGGGTGGGCTGCTTCGGCCTGACCGAGCCCGACGCCGGCTCCGATCCCGGCGGCATGAAGACCCGCGCCGAGAAAACCGCCGACGGCTACCGCCTTACCGGTTCCAAGATGTGGATTTCCAACGCCCCGATCGCCGACGTGTTCGTGGTGTGGGCCAAATCCGCCGAACACAACAACCATATTCGCGGCTTCATCCTGGAAAAGGGCATGAAGGGCCTGTCGGCGCCGAAGATCGGCGGCAAGCTGTCGCTGCGCGCCTCCGTTACCGGCGAGATCGTGATGGAGGGCGTGGAGGTACCGGAGAGCGCGCTGTTGCCCAATGTGTCCGGCCTGAAGGGCCCGTTCGGCTGCCTCAACCGCGCCCGTTACGGCATTTCCTGGGGCGCAATGGGGGCGGCGGAGGATTGCATGGCGCGGGCGCGTCAATACACGCTCGACCGCAAGCAGTTCAACCGGCCGTTGGCGGCGACGCAACTGGTGCAGAAGAAGCTGGCGGACATGCAGACCGACATCGCACTGGGCCTGCAGGCCTCGCTGCGCGTCGGCCGCCTGATGGACGAAGGCAAGATGGCGCCGGAGATGATTTCCATCGTCAAGCGCAACAATTGCGGCAAGGCGCTCGACATCGCCCGGATGTCCCGCGACATGCATGGCGGCAACGGCATCCAGATCGAATATCACGTGATGCGCCACACCGCGAATTTGGAAACCGTCAACACCTATGAGGGCACCCACGACGTCCACGCGCTGATATTGGGCCGCGCCATCACCGGCATTCAGGCGTTTTCGTAGAGCGCGTCACATCGAGACTGCGTAGGATGGGTTGAGCACCGCGAAACCCATCGCCCTAACTCCCCAGGCGTTGCCTGATGGGTATCGCTGCGCTCAACCCATTCTACGAGATCGCAACACAGGCGTTCCCCCATGTCCGATAATGACGACATCCCATTCAACCGTGATTTCCCGCTCAAGCCCGGCGTGGCCGACGAGGTGCGCCCCGGCGTGCGGCGGGTTCTCTGCAACAATCCGAGCCCGTTCACCTTCACGGGGACGGTGAGTTACATTGTCGGCAAGGGCAAGGTCGCGATCATCGATCCCGGCCCCGACGACGAGGCCCACGCCGCGGCGCTGCTCGACGCCGTGCGCGGCGAGACCGTGACGCATATCCTGGTCACCCACACCCATCGCGATCATTCGCCGAACACGGCGCGGATCAAGGCCGCCACCGGCGCCACCGTCTATGCCGAGGGCCCGCATCGCGCCTCGCGGCCGCGCTACGAGAGCGAGAAGATCTCATCGGAATCCGGCGCCGACCGCGACTTCAGGCCGGACATCGAAGTGCGCGACGGCGACACCATCGAGGGTTCGGGCTGGGCGCTGCAGGCGGTCGCGACGCCGGGCCACACCGCCAATCACCTGGCGTTCGCGTGGCGGCAACCGAAGTACCTGTTCGTCGGCGATCATGTGATGGGCTGGTCGACCTCGATCGTGGCGCCGCCGGACGGATCGATGCTCGACTACATGGCCTCGCTGGAGCGGCTGACGGCGCGCGACGAGGATCTGTATTTCTCGGGCCACGGACCGGAAATCCCGCAAGGCCCGCGCTATGTGCGCTTCCTGGCCCGGCACCGCCAGGCCCGCGAAGCCTCGATCCTGCACCGCCTCGCCAAGGGCGAGGCTGACATTCCGACCCTGGTGCGCGCGATCTATATCGGCATCGATCCGCGGCTGACCGGCGCCGCCGGCTATTCGGTGCTGGCGCATCTGGAAGACCTGGTCGCGCGCGGAATCGTTGCGACCGATGGCGATCCGGTGATCGGCGGGACGTACCGTATGGCGTAGAGGCGAATAGCGAATGGCGAGTAGCGAATAGGGGAGAAGGTTCAGTCCGCGGCGGCGCTGCCCGCTTTTCCATTCGCTATTCGCCGCTCGCCATTCGCCACTTCCTACTTCTTCACCGTCTTCGCCTGCACCTTGGGCGGCGCTTGCGGTTTCTTCACCACCGGCTTGGTGTTGTCGACGGCGCTGTTGATGTCTTCGATCAGCCTGGTGATCCGCGCGGCGTTGCTGCCGAGGTCGCTTTCGAAATAGCGCGACGACGAGCGGATATCGACGCGCGATCCTTCGCCGTCGGGGGTGGCGCGGATCGAGACGTCCTCGCGGAATCCCATGATCGGCGTCCGTGCCACCGCCTCGATGCGGCCGATGCGGCGCGGCAGTTGCGGGGCGCGTTCGTCGATGACCAGCCATTTGCGCTTGTTGACGAGCTGCAGTGCCACCTCATAGGCCCGCTGCACGGGAACATCGAGCTCCACCGTCTCGATATCGGGATAAGCCAGCCGCTGCTGCTCGGCCGAATAAAGCCCGGCATAGACGGCGGTGTTGGTGCCGTCGCCGGTGCGTAAGCCAGCCAGTGCCTCGAAGCGCGGCGGGTCGATCGGGTCGGTCGTGATGTCATGGATCGGCGGCAGCTTGCGATATTGCAAAGCGAGATAGGCGGGATAGGCGAGCACGACGGCATTGATCAGCAGCGCCAGCAGGATGCGGCCCATACCGCGCGAACCGTTCTGCCAGATCGCGGCGAAAGCGGCGAAGCTGAGCAAAATGGAAAGCCCGGAGAGGGCCAGCGCGCCGAAGAACGTCGCCAGCGCCGGTTTCACTTCGAGGAACCCGAAGCGGACGATCAGGATCGAGACCAGCACCGCGACCACCGAGAATACCGCGAGGTTGCGCGCCCAAGAGGCGAGGCTGGACACGGGCTCCGATTGATAGGGAGCGGAAAACCTGCGGGCCATAGGTCAGGAATCTGCCGGGTTGGAGCCTTGCCGGGCAAATCGCGCCGGGCTGCACATGGTCCGTTTGAGACCACGGACCTGCGGCAAATTCAAGGGACTTTGGCAGGGGCCGTCGGGCCCCGCGAATACCGCGCAACCTCAGCCCGACAGTCTCGGTCCGGCCTTGATGCCAAATGCCAGGACCAGAATGGCAAGTCCCGACAACAATGCACCGGCAGCGAAGGTCGCGGTCGGCCCGAAATCGTACCACAGCCATCCCGCCAGAACGCTTGCGGCCAGCAGGGCGGCGCCGGTCAGGAGATTGAACAGCCCGAAGGCCGTGCCGCGCAAATCTTCCGTCGCGGTATCGGCGACCAGCGCCGACAGCAGGCCTTGCGAAAATCCGAGATAGAGGCCCCACAGACCGACGCCGATGATCACCCCGCCAAGGCCCGGCACGAACGCCAGCGTAAGATCGGCGACCACCAGCACGCCGAGCCCGCATAGCAGCACATTCACCCGGCCGATCCGGTCGGAGAGGATGCCGGCTGGCATGGCCGTCAGCGCGTAGACGAGGTTCATCCATACGAACACCAACGGGATCAAGGCCAGCGCCAGACCTTCGGCCTGCGCCTTCAGCACCAGAAAAGCCTGGCTGAACCGTGCCAGCGTGAACACCACGCCGATCGCGACGACCATCCAGAACGCCGGCGACAGGCGTTTGAGCTCCTCGCCGCGAACAGGCCAGCCTCGTTTCGCCGTCGCCTTGGTGCCGTCAGGCTCGCGCACGCCCACGATGATCAGGAGCACCGCGAGAACAGCGGGGACCAGCGCCCACCAGAACACCGCGCGAAAGTCGTTGGCATAAAGCGCCATCAGCGCCACCGCCAACAGCGGTCCGGCAAACCCGCCCACCGTATCGAGGGCCTGGCGGATGCCGTAGCCCGCGCCGCGGATTCCCGGTGGCGTGATGTCGGCGATCAGGGCATCGCGCGGCGCATCGCGGATCCCCTTGCCGATGCGATCGACGAAACGCGCGGCCAGAACCTCCCAGGCCGTGCTCGCCAGCGGGAACACCGGCTTGGTGACGGCGGCGAGACCATAGCCAATGCCGACCAATAGTTTGCGCTTGCCGATGCGGTCCGAGAGCGCGCCCGAAAAAACCTTGGCAATGGCGGCCGTCGCCTCGGCGATGCCCTCGATCAGGCCGACGGTCACGGTACTGGCGCCCACCACGGTGGTGAGGAACACCGGCAGCAGGCTGTGAATGAGCTCGGAAGAGATGTCCATCAGCAGGGAGACGAAACCGAGCGTCCAGACCGTCGTCGGCACGTCGCGCCACGTCACGGAGGCTGTCTTGCTGGCGTCGCAACTCATCGATGACACATATCGGGCGGCGGCGCGCCGATGTTGCTCTATGTCAACGACGCCAAAGTCCCGCAACCGCGATACAGCCTCCGCCCGCAGGCGGGGAGAGGCTGCAAAGCAAACGCAGGCATTCCTGAGCTTACGCCGCGGCGTTCGGGAAACGGTACTCCTTGAACTGATCGCGCAGCGCGGTCTTCAGGATCTTGCCGGTGGCGGTGTGCGGAATGCCGTCGACAAACACGATGTCATCGGGCATCCACCATTTCGCGATCTTGCCGTCCATGAATTTCAGGATGTCCTCGCGGGTCGCGTTCTGGCCCTGCTTGAGCTGCACGATCAGAAGCGGACGCTCGTCCCATTTGGGATGATAGACGCCGATCACGGCCGCTTCCGCCACCGCGGGATGCCCGACCGCGAGATTTTCCAGGTCGATCGACGAAATCCATTCGCCGCCGGATTTGATCACGTCCTTCGAGCGATCGGTGATCCGCATGTAGCCGTGGGCGTCGATGGTCGCGACGTCGCCGGTGTCGAAATAGCCTTCGTCGTCGAGGATGTCGGCATCGACCCGGAAATAGGCCTTCGATACCGAAGGGCCGCTGACCTTGAGCCGGCCGAAGGTCTTGCCGTCCCATGGCAGCTCCTTGCCGGCATCGTCGGTGATCTTCATCTGCACGCCGAACGGCGGGTAGCCCTGGGTCTGCAGGATATCGAGCCGGGCCTCGCCGGTGAGCTCGTTGAAGGGAGGCTTCAGCGCGGCCAGTGTGCCGATCGGGCTCATCTCGGTCATCCCCCAGGCGTGGCGCACCTGCACCCCCATGTCGAGGAACGATTTGATCATCGAGCGCGGCATCGCCGAGCCGCCGCAGACCACCATGCGCAGATGCGGCAGCTTCAGATGGTTGGCGGCGATGTGGTTGAGCAGCATCAGCCACACCGTCGGCACGCCGGCGGTATGCGTCACCTTCTCGGTGTCGAGCAGCTCGAACACCGAGGCGCCGTCGAGCTTGGCGCCCGGCATCACCAGCTTGGTGCCCATCGAAGGCGCCGAGAAGGCGATGCCCCAGCTATTGGCATGGAACAGGGGAACCACCGGAAGCATTGTATCGGCGGCGTTCGCACCGAGGGAATCGCCGGTGTTGGCCATCAGGGCGTGGAGGACGTTGGAACGATGCGAATACAGCACACCCTTGGGATCGCCCGTGGTGCCGGAGGTGTAGCACATCGCGGCCGCGGTATTTTCGTCGAAGGTCTTCCACTTGAAATCGCCGTCGGCTTCCGCGATCCAGTCCTCATAGGCGACCGCGTTCTTCAGCGTGGTTTTCGGCATATGCGCCTTATCGGTGAACACGATGTAGCGTTCGACGCTGGGCAGCTTGTCGGCGATCTTTTCCAGTATCGGCACGAAAGTGATGTCGGTCATCACCACGCGGTCTTCCGCATGGTTGAGGATCCAGGCGATCTGGTCTGGGAACAGCCGCGGATTGACGGTGTGGCAGATCGCGCCGATGCCCATGATGCCGTACCAGGCTTCGAGATGGCGCCAGGTGTTCCAGGCGATGGTGGCAACTCGGTCGCCAAGCTTGATGCCGTCGCGGTCGAGCCGTTGCGAGACCTTCAGTGCGCGATCGCGGATTTCCGCGTAGTTGGTCCGGTGGATGGGGCCTTCGATCGATCGGGTCACGACTTCCTGGGTACCGTGAACCGTCGCGGCGTGCTCGATAATCCGATGGCAAAGCAAAGGCCAGTCTTGCATTAATCCAAGCATTCGGACGCTCCTCCAGATTGGTAACCGCTTGTCGAAGTCTTCACGGAATTGCCATGAACTTTAGCGCGCCGAAAGCAAGCCGCAAATGGCCTTGTAGGAACTTTGGTCGCACCCGTGCGGCAATGGTTACCGCCTTGATCGCGCTGTTGATGCTCGGCGCTTGGGCCGAACCCGCGGCGGCGCGGCGGCACGGCCAAAATCCCTTCGCCGACCTGTTCGGCGACATCAGGTCGAAGCCGCGCCGCGCCGCGCGGCCAGCGCTCTCTGCGCTGCCCGCATCGGTGCCGTTGCCGAAGCCGCGTCCGGCGGAGGCGCCTGCGGTCGAGGCCGAGAAGCCCGCGGCCGGGAGAGAGCCGCCGGCCCAGCCCGAGAAGCCGGCCGAACAGGTCGCGTCGCCGCCGCCGCCCTCGGCCTGCCGGGTGGCGCTGTCGGATGCGATCGCGATTGCCCCCAGCATTCCCGATATCAAAGGCCCCGGGGAGTGCGGCGGCGAGGATCTGGTGCGGCTGGAGGCGGTGGTGCTACCGGACAAGCGGCGGGTGGCGGTGAAGCCCGCGGCGATCATGCGCTGTCCGATGGCGTCGGCGATCGCGGACTGGATACGCACCGACATGGCGCCGCTGGCGGCAAGCCTGGGCAGCGCCGTCAGCGACCTCGACAATTTCGACTCGTTCGAATGCCGCGGCCGCAACCGCGTCGCTGGCGCCAAACTATCCGAACACGGCCGCGCCAACGCGCTCGACGTTCGCGCGCTAAAACTCGCCAACGGCCAGTCGATCTCGCTCACCGATCGCACGGTCGCGCGCGAGGTGCGGGAGAATATCCTGCATTCGGTGTGCGCGCGGTTTTCGACCGTGCTTGGCCCGGGGTCGGACGGCTATCACGAGGACCACATCCATCTCGACCTGATGGAACGACACAACAATTACAGGATATGTCAGTGGAACGTCTGGGACCCGCTGCCGCAGATCGCGCCGCTGTTGCCGGCCGAGCGTCCCGAGGAAGCGCCGCCCCGCGAGGTCGCGGCGAAATCCGATACGGCAAAATCCGATCCCGCGGAATCGGAGGCCGCCAAACCCGATGCTGCCGAGCCGGAGCCCGCCCAGGCCAAGCCTTCGGCAGGCAAGCCCTCAACTGGCAAGCCTTCCTCGAGCAAGCCTTCATCCGGTAAATCATCAACGGACAAGTCGTCCACCGGCAAGCTGTCGGCAGAAACGCCACCAACGAAAAAGCGCCGGCAAGACCGGCGCTTTTAAACTCGTCGTGACGTCTACGTCATCGACCGTTCGATGACGGTCGTTGCGAGCGCGGCGACTACTGGATGGCGTTGCCGCCGCCCTGCAGGGCCATCTGCGAATTGAACGGCGAGTCGCCGTGCTTCGGCTCCAGCACCACGACGATGGTGCCCATCTTCACCCGGTTATACAGGTCGATCACGTCTTCATTGGTCATCCGGATGCAGCCGGACGAGATCGACGCGCCGATATATTCCGGCTGGTTGGTGCCGTGAATCCGGAACAGCGTGTCCTTGCCGCCGGAGTAGAGATACAGCGCGCGCGAACCCATCGGATTGTCGGGTCCCGGCGCCACGAAGGTCGGCACGCCAAGCCGCGAAATTTCACTCTTGGTCGGATGCCAGGGCGGCCACTCGGTCATGCTGCCGATCTTGGCGATGCCGGACCATGCCATGGCTTCCTCACCGACGGTAATACCGTAGCGAATAGCCTTGCCGCCGTCCTGTACCAAATAAAGATAGTGATTGTCGGAATCGACCACGATCGAGCCCGCGGCTTCCTTGCGGTGATAGTCGACGATGGCGCGGCGGAACGCTTCCGGAACCGGCGTCTTCACATAGGACACCTTGGACAGCAGTTCCTTGTCACGCGGTTTGAAAACGGTCTGATTGGTCGCTTCAAAGGTGGTGGCCTGCATGCAGCCAGACAGCATCACGCCGGCAACGGCCACGAGTCCCAGTTTTACATTCAGCGACAACATTGCACACTTCCAATCGAAAGCCTTGCGTTCGCGGCGCCAGCATGGGGCCCAAACGCCACGATTCCGTTAAGCCCATTATCGTTGAAACCAGTCATTATTCCAGACTTTAGATGCCCGTCCCGCGCTGCGGCAGGCTGGCTGTGTCTTTTATGCCGCAAGTATCGGGGTTTACGGCTGAATTTTGGGCAGAACGGCCCCTGCCGCCGGATCGGGGACACGCAGCCGCCACCCCACCGCCATAAACCTGCACCGCCGGCTAATTCGGCTGTCATGAAGCGCTTGCCAGAATCGAGCTAAGTCCTGTTGGGTAGGCTCGCGTGCCCTGTTCCGGAGTTCCCATGTTATCGGTATTTGCCGCTTCCGACGCCTCGCTGAAGAAAGTCGCCACCGCCGATCTCGCCGCGCTGCCGGAGAGCGCGGTCTGGATCGACCTCGTGAAGCCGACGGCGGCCGAAGACAAGGCGGTGGAGCGGCTGGCCGGGATCGCGGTGCCGACCCGGGAGGACATGCAGGAGATCGAGATCTCCAGCCGGCTCTATATCGAGAACGGCGCCCGCTACATGACGGCGACTCTGATGTGCGCGGCCGACACGCAGAACCCGCGCACCACGGCGGTGACCTTCATCCTCGCCAGCCATCGCCTGGTGACGGTGCGCTATGACGAGCCGAAGCCGTTCCTGTTGGTGGAGAACAAGCTGGCGCGCTCCTGCGCGCCTGGCATCACCGGCGAAATGGTGCTGATGGAACTGCTGGACGCGGTGATCGACCGCAACGCCGACATCCTGGAGCGGGCCGGCAGCGACATGGACACCATCAGCCACGACATCTTCGAGCCCGAGGGCGCGGCGCGCACCGGCCACGCCAAGCGCTATTCCGACATTCTGATCGCGATCGGCCGCAAGGGCGACCTCACCTCGAAAGTCCGCGAAAGCCTGGTCTCGATCGGGCGGGTGGTGACGTTCGTCGCCGCCGCGGTCGACGGCGTCAGATGGTCCAAGGACATGCGCGAGCAACTCAAGACCATGCAGCGCGACGTCACGTCGCTGACCGACCATGCCTCCTATCTCTCCAACAAGATCACCTTCGTGCTGGATGCGATGCTCGGCGTCGTCAATCTCGAGCAGAACAACATCATCAAGCTGTTCTCGGTGATGGCCGTGGTGCTGATGCCGCCGACCCTGATCGCCTCGATCTACGGCATGAATTTCAAATTAATGCCGGAGCTGGAATGGACCCACGGCTATCCCTACGCTCTGGTGGCGATGCTGCTCGCCGCCGTGCTGCCTTACGTGTTTTTCAAATGGAAGAAGTGGCTGTAGGAATTTCTTGACCGTTCGTTTCGCTCGCAGCGAGGTTAAGAAAGTGCGTCCTGAATTGAATGCAGTGCATTGCGCCGTCACTCACGGCTCTCGTAAAATTTGAACCTTGGGTTGAACGTTTACGCGACAGCTTTCTGCGATAACGCTGTCTCTATGCGCGAGGACAGCAATGGTTGAGAAACTCATAACTTCATCCCGGAACGTGGTCGATTTCGCGCGCTATCAAGTGGACCGCAATGCCGCCGGCAAGGCGCTTGCGATCTCGGCACGAACCTGCCGGCATTGCGGCGCGGCGCTGTCGGATGGCGAGAGCGAAGACGATTGCTCGAGCGCCTTCAACGTCGACAACGCCCGGCTTCGCTGGCAGGCCGCGCAAATCCTGCGCGGATTGATTTGAGCGGGCGCTAGCCCGGCGTCGCCTGCGTTCCCGGATGTCGCGTCGCTCATCCGTGCTACGATCGAAAAGTTTTATTGGGATTGAGGGCAAGCACGGTGTCGTAGGGTGGGCAAAGGCGCGCTTTGCGCCGTGCCCACCAAGCCTGCCTCATATGGAAAGCTTGTGGTGGGCACGCTTCGCTTTGCCCACCCTACGCGATCCGCATTCCGCCCTCATCCTGAGGAGCATCGCGCAGCGATGCGTCTCGAAGGATGGCAACGGGTTCGTCCTTTTCTCTTCTCATCCTTCGAGACGCGGCCAAAAGGCCGCTCCTCAGGATGAGGACCGATTAAACGTGCTGGCCGCCGTTGATGTGGATCTCGGCGCCGTTGACGTAGGAACTGGTCTCGGTACACAGCACGTAGATAATCTTGGCCACTTCATCCGGGGTGCCGAGCCGGTGCAGCGGGATCTGCTGCTCGACGATCTTCTCGGTGCCCGGCGATAATATCGAGGTGTCGATTTCGCCCGGCGCGATCGAATTGACGCGGACGCCGATGCGGCCGAAATCCGACGCCATTTCGCGGGTCAGTGAGGCCAGCGCCGCCTTCGAGGTCGCGTAGGCCGCGCCCGCGAACGGATGCACGCGGGAGCCTGCGATCGAGGTCACGTTCACCACCGAGCCTTTGGCGGCCTTCAGTTCCTCGATCAGCCCGCGCGCCATCATGATCGGGGCGAAGAAATTGACCCGGAACACGTGGCTCCAGGTCTCGATGTCGGTATCGATCGAGCCGAGCCGCCGGCCGCCTTCGGCCTTCGGCGAAATCGCGGCGTTGTTGACCAGCGCATGCAGCTCGCCGCCTTCCAGCCGCTCGCGGATTTCCGAAATTGCGCGGGTGGTGTCGTCATGGTCGGCGAGGTCGACCTGGATGTGGTCCTCCGGCCCCGCGCCCCACGGGCATTCTTCCGGGAAGGGGTGTCGCGAGCAGGTGAGGACGCGCCAGCCGGCGCTGGAAAAGCGGATCACGGTGGCGTGGCCGATGCCGCGGCTGGCTCCGGTCAGAAGCATCGTGCGCCGGGGCGCGTTGGAGGAATGCGGCATAGGTGTCTTTCAGACTCTGGATATCAGGGATAGAGCCGCGTCTTGGACCATGGCTGGTCCGGCGCGTCGCGGCGGAATTCGATGCGGTCGTGCAGGCGGAACGGACGGTCGTGCCAGAATTCGAACCGTGCAGGCGCAATGCGCCAGCCGCTCCAGCCTGGCGGCCGCGGCACCTCGCCGATCATGTGCCTGGCGGCGACCTTCGCAATCGCCTGTTCAAAGGCAAAGCGGCTTTCCAGCGGCTGCGACTGCTTGCTGGCCCAGGCACCGATCTGGGCCTGCTTCGGCCGGGTCGCGAAATAGGCGTCGGCCTCGGCTTCCGTCACCGGCGACACGTTGCCGCGGACCCGCACCTGCCGACGCAGCGATTTCCAGTGAAACAGTAAAGCCGCCTTAGGATTTGCGGCAAGTTCGCGGCCCTTCTGGCTGGCGATGTGGCTGTAAAAGACAAAACCGTCGCCGTCATAGCCTTTCATGAGCACCATCCGCACATCCGGCAGGCCGTCGGCGTCGACGGTGGCCAGCGACATGGCATTGGGATCGTTGGGTTCGGCCTTCACCGCCTCGGCAAACCACTCGCCGAACAGCGCAAACGGTTCCTCCGCCGCGGTGAAATCACCTGTTGTTAACGGTGTGGGGTGTTTGATGGAGGTCGTGTCGGTCATGTCAGGAGTCCGAGTTGCGTTCGCCCGCGGCCCAGTACGCGTTGCAGCCCAAAGATGGGCCGGCCCTATATAAGACATGGGGACGCGTTGGCCTATCGGCGATCGGGCCCGCGGGAGCCGTGATGACACTGATTCTGATCGGCCTCGGTTCGGGAGGGTGCAGCCTGTCCCGCACCGATTCTGCCTTCGCCAGAATGGAAGACCGGGACGCCACGGGGGCGCTGAGCGGGGCAGGCGGGCCGGCGCCGACCGAGAGCGATCTGGCCTTTGCCCGCAATGCCGCCTCCGACGTGCTGACCAAGGGCGACAAGGATTCCAGCCAGCCCTGGGAAAATCCGGAGACCGGCGCGCGGGGCTCGGTGACGCCGCTGGCGCAGGCTTATTCTTCCGCGGACGGACGCACTTGCCGGGATTTTCTGGCAAGCTATGTCAACGGCCGCGCGGAAAGCTGGCTGCAGGGCGCGGCCTGCCAGACCGGCCACGGCCGATGGGAAATTCATACGTTGAAGCCATGGCGACGCGGCTGAAAGGGTCGCTCCGCCCCGTTGCAAAAATGCCACGAAGACCCCAGATGGAATTGAGACGGGCGGACTGCCCATAACACGCTCCAGAGTATAAGATCAGACTTCCCATGAAGGAGACATGACGGATGCGCGACCCCTATGAGGTCTTGGGGGTGCCGCGGGGCGCCAGCGCTGCGGCGATCAAGAGCGCCTACCGCAAGCTCGCCAAGAAGCATCACCCCGATGCCAACAAGAACGATCCGAAATCGGCCGCGCGCTTTGCCGAATTGAACTCGGCCAACGAAATCATTGGCGACGAGGACAAGCGCAAGCAGTTCGACCGCGGCGAGATCGACGCCGAGGGCAAGCCGCGCTTTCAGGGCTTTCCCGGGGGCGGCGGGCGGGGTGCGCCCGGCGGCGGCTTCGAGACCCACACCTTCCGCACCGGCGGCGGTGCCGGCGGCTTTGGCGGCGGCGGTTTCGAGGACATCCTCAACAGCATGTTCGGCGGCGCCGCGGCGCGCGGCGCGCGGCCCGGGGCCGGCGGCACTTTTGAATTCGATCCCGGCGGCATCGCGCTCGACCTCGATCTCAACGTCGCCATGACGGTGTCGCTGGAGGAGGCGGTCAAGGGCGCGGAGAAGCGCGTCCGGTTGCCGACCGGCAAAGAGCTCAATGTCAAGATTCCCGCCGGTGTCGTGGCCGGCCAGCAGATCCGGTTGAAAGGGCAGGGCGAAACCGCGCCCGGCCACCGCCCCGGCGATCTCCTGATCACGGTCAGCATCGCGCCGCATCCCTTCTTCAAGATCGAAGGCAGCGACCTTCGCGTCGATCTGCCGATCACGCTCTACGAAGCGGTGCTAGGCGCCAAGGTCCGGGTGCCGACGCTGGGTGGCGCGGTCGAATTGTCGATCCCGAAGAACACGTCGAGCGGCCGGACGTTCAGGCTGAAGGGCAAGGGCTTGCCGAAAGCAACGGGAGCGGCGGGAGATTTGTTCGTCACCGCCCGCATCATGTTGCCGGATGGAAACGACGCGGAACTCGAGGCCCTGATGCAGAAGTGGCGTGACGGACACACCTACAATCCGCGCAGCGATCTCGGCTGATCGCAAGGCCGCCACCCGACGCTGCGTATTTCGGTATCAAGATACCATAAATTGAAAAAGTGCAGCCTCGACCGGGGGACCAGCGCGGCAAACCCCGATCGAGGCCGCGGCGTCGATCGGCGGATCGAACGCGTTACAATTTCGCGTGATTACCTGGTGCGATATTGAGACGCGTCGATGTTCCAAATCCAGATTTTCGATGTCAGAATTGAGATGTTGTATTTATGCATCTCATCCGCCACTCTTTTCCGTCTGATCATAGACCAGCCGCGCCACCTGGTTCAGCCGGTCCTTGTCGGTGGGTCCGGAAAGCACATAGCCGACGCCGTCTTCCGACCAGTACATGGCGCCGCTGTTTTCGGCGGCGGTGTAGCGCATCTGCGCGGTCGCGGTTTTCGCCTTCGAGGTGTACAGCGTGAAGCGCTCACCCGATGCGCTCTCATACATCAGGAATGATGCGGGTCCGGTCGGACCGGGCAACAGCCGTCCGCCGACAAGCTTCAACCCGGTCGCGTCCAACTCGGGCGCGCGGACAGCCCAGCCGCAGCGCTTGGTCAGCCATTGCTGGAGATGCGTGCGTTCGCTTCCGGGCACTTCGACCGGATGACGAACCTCCACGACATAAAGCCGGTGCGCGTCCAGCGCATCCACGGTCAGAAGCTGAAACGCCGACGGCGCCGCGGAGGCGCCATGCGCCAGCCAGCCGACGCCGCCGCCGGCGATAAACGCCGCCAGCGTCGCCGCCATCGCGCTGTAGAGCCATTTGCGCGGCTGCCGCTCCAATTGCTCGAGTTCGAGCCGCTTCGGCACCGCCTCGTCGGCGACCGAGTCGTAACGCGCATGCAGCGCCTCGGCCATCGCCCGCCATGCCTGCACCCGCTCGGCATCATCGGGATGGGTCGCGAGCCATGCCTCGACATCGGCACGACGCTCCGCCGGCAACTCGTTGTCGACGTAGGCGTGCAGCTCGTCTTCGGTGATGGAAATTTTTGAGTCGGTCATTGTCCTGGTCTCTGTCTAAGTCTTCGTCTCTGCGCCAGTGCTGGTCCTGGTCTACCCTCGATCGAAAATTCCTTGCGGTCGCTCACCTGAAACGGGATGCGAACCGCAAAACCATCGCGACGCAACTTCGTTCACCACATCCGCACGCATGCTTGCCGTCGTTTCTGTCATCGTTCTCGCCATCATTTCACCCGCCGCAGCGCGACCCGTTCGCCTTCGAGCGAAGCTTTGACATGGGCGCGCGCGCGGGCAAGCCGGGACATTACGGTGCCGATCGGCACGCCCTGGATGTCGGCGACCTCGCGGTAGCTCAATCCTTCCAGCATCACCAAAAGCAGTACCGATCGCTGCTCCTCCACCAGGGTCGCCAGCGCTTTGGCAATGTCGCGGCCTTCGGCTTCGGTGCCGCTGGCGTCGGGATTGTTGTCGAGCAGCGGCATGAATTGCGGCCGCCGCGCCAGCGACCGGCGCCGGTTCTTGTTGAGGTTGGTCAGGATGGTGTAGAGCCAGCTGCGGACGTCGCCGCCGAGAAACAGCCGTTCCGAACGCAACGCCCGCACCAGCGTATCCTGCACCAGATCGTCGGCGATATCGGCGTCGCGCGCCAGCGCCCGCGCATAGCGGCGCAGGGCCGGGATCATGGCTTCGACACTCTGACGAAACGCGCTCATTTGCAGCTCGATCTAGGGTATTCGCTCTTGAATTACCTGGGCGGCGCCCTGTATCGGCAACGTGAACGCCTCAGTCTACATAACACCGAAATGCCATCACTATTCCGGAGGTTAGGGTAGCGGAACAAACAGCCTGAACCGGGGCAGGATTTGGGCTGTACCGCCCGAGAGGGCTGGTGTACCTCCACACCTTGTTAAGGTTGATTGGAAACCGGATGTCGAAAAGTTCAGGTCTGATGCAGGGCAAGCGCGGGGTGGTTCTCGGCGTTGCCAATAATCGCTCGATTGCCTGGGGGATCGCCAAGGCCTGCCACGCCGCGGGCGCGGAGATCGCGTTGACCTGGCAGGGCGACGCGCTGAAGAAACGCGTCGAGCCGCTGGCCAAGGAGCTTGGCGGTATCTTGCTCGGCCATTGCGACGTCACCGATCCCGCCACCATCGACGCCGCCTTCGACGTGCTCAAGCAGAAGTGGGGCAAGATCGATTTCGTGGTCCACGCCATCGCGTTCTCCGACAAGGACCAGCTCGACGGCCGCTATCTCGAAACCACCGCCGACAATTTTTCCAAAACCATGCTGATCAGTTGCTACTCCCTGACCGCGATCGCGCAGCGCGCCGAGAAGCTTCTGATCGACGGTGGCTCGATCCTGACGCTGACCTATTACGGCGCCGAGAAATGGATGCCGCATTACAACGTGATGGGCGTTGCGAAGGCGGCGCTGGAGGCAAGCGTGCGCTATCTCGCCGCCGATCTCGGCGAGAAGAACATTCGCGTCAACGCGATCTCGGCCGGGCCGATCAAGACGCTGGCGGCCTCGGGCATCGGCGATTTCCGCTATATCCTGAAATGGAACGAGTACAACGCGCCGATGCGCCGCACCGTGACCATCGAGGAAGTCGGCGACAGCGCGCTGTATCTGTTGTCGGACCTGTCGCGCGGCGTCACCGGCGAGGTGCATCACGTCGATTCCGGCTATCACGTCGTCGGCATGAAGCGACCGGACGCGCCGGACATTTCGCTGGCCAAGGAATAATTGCCAGCCTCATGCCCGCGCCGACCATCTATTATATCCGCCATGGCGAGACCGCCTGGAACGCGCAAGGACGCTTCCAGGGATCCCAGGACGTTCCGCTGAACGATCTCGGCCGCACCCAGGCCGTCACCTCCGGCGACATTCTCGCCGCCCTGTTGGCACGCGATGGTCGCGAGGCCTCGTCCTTGCCATTCGTCGCCAGCCCGCTCGGTCGCGCAAGGCTGACCATGGAGCTGATGCGCGATACGATGAATTTGCCGCCGGAGCAATACGACGTTGACGACCGGCTGCGCGAGATTGGGTACGGCGAGTGGGAAGGCCTGACGCTGCCCGAGATGAAACTGCATGACGCCGAGACCTTCGCCTCCCGCGACCGCGACAAATGGGGCGTCGCGGCGCCTTCGGGCGAGAGCTATGCCAGCGTCACGCTACGGATGCGGGAATGGTTCGATTCCCTCCTGGTCGACACCGTGACCGTCGCCCATGGCGGCACCATGCGGGCGCTGATGGTCGCGCTCGGCATCGCGACGCCGCTGGAGGCCGCCGACACCCCGATCGGGCAGGGCGTCGTCTACGTGTTCAGTGAAGGCGGACTGAAGAAGTACAGTTAAACTCCTTGATTCCCTCTCCCGCTTCCCCGGGGGAGGGCCAGGGTTGGGGGCAGCCGCGAGCTCCGGCGCCAGCCGTTCCCCCCACCCCATCCCTCCCCCGCAAGCGGGAGAGGGGGCGCAGAACGCGTGCCGTGCTGGTGGGATTAACTCACGTCATTTGACCCACTCAACCGCCCGCGTTACGACAAGGCGCCGTTGACGATCAACCGCGATGCGGATTGTACAAAATGTCCTTCAACACCTTCGGCCACATGTTCCGGGTCACGACCTTCGGCGAGAGCCATGGGGTGGCGATCGGCTGCGTGGTCGATGGCTGCCCGCCGCTGCTGCCGCTCAAGGTCGAGGACATCCAGCATGACCTGGACCGCCGCCGGCCGGGACAGTCGCGCTTCACCACCCAGCGCCAGGAGCTAGACGCGGTAAAGATTCTCTCCGGCGTGATGGCGCATCCGGAGACCGGCGTGCAGGTGACGACGGGCACGCCGATCGCGCTGTTGATCGAGAACACCGACCAGCGCTCGAAGGATTATTCCGAGATCAAGGACAAGTTTCGTCCGGGCCATGCCGACTTCACCTATGAAGCCAAATACGGCCTGCGCGATTATCGCGGCGGCGGCCGCTCCTCGGCGCGCGAGACCGCGACGCGGGTCGCGGCCGGCGCTATCGCCCGCAAGATCTTGCCCGAGGTCAAGGTGCGCGGCGCGCTGGTGCAGATGGGGCCGCACAAGATCGACCGCGACAAATGGGATTGGGACGAGATCGCGCGCAATCCGTTCTTCTGTCCGGACAAGGACAAGGCCGCGTTCTTCGAAGGGTACCTCGACGACATCCGCAAGAAAGGTTCGTCGATCGGCGCCGTCATCGAAGTCGTCGCCGAGGGCGTGCCGGCCGGCCTCGGCGCACCGATCTATGCCAAGCTCGATGCGGAATTGGCCGCGGCGCTGATGAGCATCAACGCGGTCAAGGGCGTCGAGATCGGCGCCGGCTTTGGCGCCGCCGAATTGTCCGGCGAGGAGAATGCCGACGAGATGCGGACCAGCAACAATGGCACCCGGTTTCTGTCCAACCACGCCGGCGGCGTTCTGGGCGGCATCTCCACCGGCCAGCCGGTGGTGGCGCGTTTTGCCGTCAAGCCGACCTCCTCGATCCTCTCCCCGCGTCGCACCGTGGATCGCGCCGGCGCCGACACCGACATCCTGACAAAAGGCCGCCACGATCCGTGCGTCGGCATCCGCGCGGTGCCGGTGGGCGAGGCCATGATGGCGTGCGTGCTGGCGGATCATTTCCTCAGGCATCGCGGACAGGTCGGCGGGTAGATTTCGTAGACCTTGTAGGGTGTATTAGCGTCAGCGTAATCCGCCGTTCCCCGCTGAGATGACGGATTACCGTCCCCATAATTGCGGCCGCCGTAGCCCCGCTTCGTGCGGCCGCGCGTGGCGCAGGCCCGCTGGCGGGTTCCCTGGCCTGCTTCTTGCGAAGCCCTCTGCGCGGCTCGCGAACGGCGGCTTCGTGTGCCAAATCAGATCATTTGGAACCAGCACAATGAAACACCAGCGTCATTTTGAGACTTCGACCGCGGTGCAAACCCGAAAACTGATCGGCGACCTCGATCGCGTGGTCCGGATCCTCAGCGGCGACATCGCCCGCGAGGAGGAGCAGGCCGGGATATTCAATCGTCTTGATCCCGAATATCCGTCCCTTGCCAGGGCGCTTGCAGCGCGCCGCGACAACCTCATGGCGACCATCGCGGTGCTTGAGGCGCGCATCGAGACAATGGCAGAGCCACATTCCGAGTTAACCTTGGCCTAATGTTTCTCGTCGGCGCACAAAAAATGCAGGCCGCATCGATTGGCGAGCTTGCCTGAGCCGGATTAGTCGACCCGCCCGATGACGGACATCGCGGGCGTCGCGCGCTGTCCCTCGTGTGGGTGATATCGCGCGGCACGACGGAACTCCTTCAAATTGAAACGTTCTAAACTCCCGTCTTGAACAATTTTCGCACGTCCATCGTCATAACAAGACGAGGGAAATGCTTGCCATGGCGTCAAAAAACGATCGGGTGGAACTCGAAATGAAGATCATGAAGTACCGTTCGCTGGCGCGGGAGGCGCCGGACGAGCTGACGACCCAGCGCATAAAAACACTGATCGCCGAGCTGGAGCAGAAACAGCGCGAGATCGACGAGTAAGGCTGCCTCGATCGCCGACCTCGGCCGTCATCAAGGTGGATGACGTCCACCGCCATCGGAGCTCCGCGCTTACGCTGCAGCAAAGCGCCTTGCGCCACGGCTGGGCCGGTCGGGCCGCTCTCAGATTGAAAACCGACCACTGAACGCACCACGCCACCAAGCTGAAAAATGTTTGCTTGGTGGCGTGGCGTTTGAACTGGAAATTGCAATCCTCCAGCACTTTGAGATACGTGCCAGGCTTGCCACAGGTTTCGCCGGGAACCGCGCTTTGGCGCGGACGCCCTTCACCGGTCGGCGACTAACGATGCCGGGTCGCGTCGCCTGCGACGCCAGCAATATCCAATGAACCGTGCGATCAGCCACGCCATCATGCGCACCACAATGATCGCGAATGCAAACTGCATCCAAACCGATCCACCGATGCCTCGCAGAATCACCTCCAGGCGATCGCCCCATGGATACGGTAGGGCGGCCGTCGCCGTCTCGATCGCGGTCATGGTGGTTCGAAGGTACAAGGTCAAAAGTTCGGGCTTGTAGACGAAGGCGACGCCAAGGCCGGCCAGCGTGAAGATCGCGGTCCACGCGCGCGTCGCATGCGTGACAAGCCACCGTTTCACCGCGGATTGCTCGGCCATCCTCTGTTCCCGTTCGCCCGCGCACAGAAAAAGCCGCCCGGGCATTACTCCGTGCGGCTTAACAGGCGACTGCCGGTTTCCCGGTTCCGCCGCTGTCAATACAACCGAACAACCGCGCAAAGGTTGCGTGATCCGAAAAAGAAAGCGGCCGGTTCAACGCACGGCGAGTGAGCCGCGAGTCGCGGAACCTATCGATCGAAGCAGCGTTTGCATTCGTCACTGAAGCAAAAGGAGGTGTGTGATGAACGGAATCATTTATCTGGTCGGTCTGGTTGTGGTCGTCGGTGTGATCCTTTCGTTTTTGGGTCTGCGATAATAGCATTGGTCGGCGCAAGGCCTGGGCGATCGACAGCTCGATCGAACGGCCGCGCCGGCAACCTCTTCCGCGCAATCGCAAGTGTAGCCGCGGCCTGTAAACGGACTTCATGATTGCTGCCGGCGTATGCGGTCGGTTATCCAAAAATCCGCTGATGCGGCAAATCCATCCAATTTTATCTGTCGCAAAATGACGACGCGCTGGTCCATTTGACCATGCGCCGCGCCTTGACGTCCCGCGAACTTGCGCCGCAAATAGCGGCATCATGAACATCTCCGATTTGCAGAAACTCACCGACTGGCTGATCGATGGTGCGAGGTCCGCGCCCACCCCGCCGCGGATGATGGCGGAGACCTGCGAGCGCATGGTGCAGGCGGGTTTGCCGCTGTGGCGGGTCGGCGTCTTCATCCGGACGCTGCATCCCGATATTTTCGGCCGCAATTTCTTCTGGCGGCCGGGCGAAGAGGTCGAAATGGGCACGGTTGATTTCGACGTGCTGGATTCGCCGGGATTCATCAACAGTCCGCTGGCGATCGTCTTCACCGAAGGCAAAGAGGTCAGGGGCCGCCTCGACGAACTGCAGAGCGGTCGCTTTCCGATTTTCGCCGATCTGCATGCCGAAGGCGTCACCGACTATATCGCGATGCCGCTGTTGTTCATCGACGGCTCGATCCACGCTTCGAGCTGGACCACCAAACAGCCGGGCGGTTTCAGCGATGAGCAAATGAGCGCACTGCGATCGCTGATCGCGCCGCTGGCGCGGGTGATCGAAATCGTCAGCCTGCGCCGCACCGCCTCGCTGCTGCTCGACACCTACGTCGGCAACCGCGCCGGCGCACGGATTCTCGGCGGCCAAATTCGCCGCGGCCACACCGATACCGTGGACGCCGCGATCTGGTTGTCGGATCTGCGCGGCTTCACCGCGCTTTCGGACCGGCTGCCGGCCGAGACGGTGGTCGAGATTCTCAATCGCTATTTCGACTGCCAGGTCCATGCGATCAGGAATCATGGCGGGGAGGTGCTGAAGTTCATGGGCGATGGGCTGCTCGCGGTGTTTCCGATCGACGAGTATGTCGGCGATGTCGGGCAGGTCTGCTCGCAGGTGCTGGAAGCCGCGCGAGAATCCCGCGCCAGCGTCGAAGAGATGCAGTATCCGATCGGCGAAACCGTCGAGCGTTTCCGCTTCGGCGTCGCGCTGCATGTCGGAAAAATCCTCTACGGCAATATCGGCGGCGGCAACCGGCTCGACTTCACCTGCATCGGTCCCGCCGTCAATCTCGCGGCGCGGCTCGAGAAGATGGCGGGCCGTCTCCATCGCACCATCGTGGCGTCGGCGGGATTCGCCGGGATCTGCGCCGGCGGCTGGATCGAACTCGGCGAATTTCCCATCGCCGGATTTTCAAGGGCCGAGCGGGTGTTTGGGCTGGTGGACGAGCAGCCTACCTCGTGACCCCGGCGGGAAAGTGCTTCAGGCCGGAAGCCAGCACCAGCAGAGCTATCCATAATCGCGCCACCGCGAAGCCGAGGGTCAAGATGAAATAGACCAGGTTCCTGGCGTTCTGGCTGGCCACGGTGATCGGCCAGAAGCCCCAGATGTCGTTTCGAACCGCGCCCTGGATCAGACCCAGTTCCATGTAGAAAATAACCACGAAGGCGGTGGCGGCGCCGAACCGGGCCCCATGGTCGATGACGCCGCGGAGCGTCGCTCCGATGCTGATCTTTCCGCTGCGGCTGTTGACGCCGAGCATGAGGAGCAGCGCCAGCGCCGCGACAACGGCTCCCCAGACCCTGCCGAAAACCGTCGGCCCGTTGAACGCCATCCCGTCCACACCCATCAGGCAATAGGACGCGATCGGCGCATGACCGAGCAAGGCCATCAACATCGTCGCGGCGACCATCACCAGGGCAATGGCGCCGAACAGCCGGAGCGAGAGCTTTACTTCCTGGCCAAAGGTCAGGCCGTGAAAGGGGGAGGGGCGGCCGAACATTTCGAACACGCGCCGTGCGATGGTCATGAACGCCAGCAGGATGGCGATGGATTCGCCAGCCAGGGCCAGCGGCCACCATCGTGTCTCGTTCATGCCGGCGATGCGGAATGCGAGGGCCACCATCAGCCAGGGCAGCGCCGCGACAAAGCGAAAGGGCCCGGAGGAGCTCTTCGAACCAACCAGCCTTTGTGCACGTGCGGCCGGCATCGGATCAGGCGCTGGCGCCGGCGCGTTCGATGGAGTGCTGCGCCACCACCAGGAATGCATGCAGGACGGCGATGCTGGCGATAACGATCGCGGGAAGGACCACCGGCCCTCCGCCGAACGCAATCACCCGCATCGCCGCAGCCAGCACCAGCCAGGGCAGGACCTCGAGATAGCGAAATGGTCCGAACGAAAGCTGCGGCATCGGTTGCCGCAGGTTTCGGCGAAGCGCGATTGTCATGGTGTGTGAGTACCACCCAAAGCTGAAGCCTCGATGGCGCCGATCGATAAAATTGAAGCTAAATCGGCTTTGGAAAAAATGACGCGCGAACCGCGCGTTATTCCTCGGGCTCGGTGGTGAACAGCAGCGGGTAGCCCTTGGCGCGGCCGGCGTCGGTGGCGCGGGTCGCCTTGGTCTCGGCGACGTCCTTGGTGAAGACCGCGACCACGCAGACGCCGCGCCGGTGCGCCGTGATCATGACCTTGTGGGCCTGGTCCTCGGTCATGCGGAATTCCGCCTTCAGGACGGTGACGACGAATTCGCGAGGCGTGAAGTCGTCGTTGACGAGGATGACCTTGTGCAGGCGCGGTCGTTCGGTCTTCGTCTTAACTTTGGTGCGCGGCTTGGTGACGGTATCGATCATTCCCGGCAGCATCTCCTGGAGCGTTTTCGCGCGAGGTGGAAAAGGCTCTGACGGCGGCGCGTGCGTCGATCAGGTGGTGCGGCATTCCGCCAAGGCGCTGCGCCGTCACTCGATTGCCGCGGCTGGCGGCCGTCTTCATCAGTTTACAGTCTCCCGCCCGGTCTTGGAACCGGGCATTCGCCGACAGCGTTGCTCCAGACGCGGACCTACCCGGCGTTGAAGCGAATGGGTCGCGCCGGAATCGGTGATCGCAGCGCCGGCCGCGGATGCGGCGAAGGATGATTTTATTGATGGCAAAGCTGTGGGGTCGGAATGGCCGCTTTATGTGTGACGCACGTCTCGTCGGTTCGTTTGAGCGAAGGCAATGGCCAAGCGTGAGGTTGATTGAAAATGGGCAATCAGGCCATCAGTGAGCTGGCGATCTTGCTCATGTGCTAACTCGAATGTGTAGGGACAATCGATGTTCCCGCTTTGCGAACAGCGGTTTGCGTGTCACCATCGCGTCATACGACGGGAGGGCCGCTATGCGCTGGTGTGTCTCGATCGGGGCGGTGCTCGTCGCTGGCGCGATGGCCGGAGGCGACGTCGCGGGTATCGCCGCACCGAGCCCGAATTATCAGTTCGGCAATCAATCGGCCGACAAGGAGAGCGTTCCGTCCGTCGACGTTGAACTCGTTCTCGCGGTCGATGTCTCCTATTCGATGGACATGGACGAACTCGCGATCCAGCGTGAGGGCTACGCCCAGGCCATCATCTCGAAGGAGTTTCTGCAGGCGCTGAAGACCGGCCCGAACGGCAAGATTGCGGTGACCTATTTCGAATGGGCGGCCTCGAGCGACCAGAAGATCATCATTCCCTGGCGGCTGATCGACGGGCCGGAAACCGCCGACGCAGTTGCCAACGAGATCATGAAGACGCCGATCCGCCGGGCGTCGCGCACCTCGATCTCGGGCGCGATCAATTTCGCGATGCCGCTGTTCGACGAGAACCCGTATCGTGGCTTGCGGCGGGTCATCGATATTTCCGGCGACGGCCCCAACAATAACGGCACGCCGGTCACGGTTGCGCGCGACGCGGCGCTGGAGAAGGGCATCGTCATCAACGGCCTGCCGATCATGGTGAAGGAGCCGTCCTATTCGACGATGGATATCGACAACCTCGATTTCTACTACGAGGACTGCGTCATCGGCGGCCCGGGCTCCTTCGTGGTGACGATCAAGGACCGCGAAAAATTCAAGGAGGCGATCCGGACCAAGCTGCTGCTCGAAGTCGCGGGCCGCACGCCCGAGCGCCACGTTGTGCCGGTGGCCGACAAGGAGCCGCGCGTCCCCTGCATGATCGGCGAGAAGATCTGGCAGGACCGCTGGGGTAGATGAACCGCGGCGGTGGGCTTTAGTTCATGATCCGATTAGTTTGAATCGGATCATGATCTCATCTCTTTTTGAGCATGACCTCCGGGCCAACGCTTCGCGTTTGTCCCGAGGCAAAACCGGTACCCACTTTTCCGGATCATGCTTCAGGCCCGCACCTCCAGAACCAGATTGAAAGGCGTTTCGGTGGCGCGACGGAAACGCGTCATGCCGGCTTTGCTGGCGACATCGCGAAGCCGCGCCTCGCCGGCTTGCGCGCCGAGCGCAAGGCCGACCTCCTGCGCCATCGAGGCGGGCGTGCAGATCATGGTGGAAGCCGCGTAGAAAAGGCTTCCGACCGGATTGAGGTTGTCCTCGAGCTTGTCGTTGGCAAACGGCTCGACCAGCATGCAAGTGCCGTCTTTCGCCATGGTGCTGGCGACATGCTTCAGGGCGCCGACCGGATCGCCCATGTCATGCAGGCAGTCGAAGAAACAGACGAGGTCATAGCCATGGGAAGGAAATGTCTTGGCGGTCGCGGTCGCAAAGGACACACGCTCGCCGAACCCTTCTTCCGCTGCAGCCTTGCGCGCGGCATCGATTGAGCCCGGATGCGCATCGAAACCGAAGAAGCGGGAATTCGGAAATGCCTTGGCCATCAGTCTGGTCGAGATACCATGGCCGCAGCCAACATCGGCGACAGTGGCGCCGCGCTTGAGCTTATCGACCACACCCTCCAGCGCAGGCAGCCACTCCTGCACCAGGTGATGCTTGTAGGATGCGCGGAAAAACCGCGCGGTGCCGCAGAACAGGCATTCGGCGCGCTCGTTCCAGCCCACGCCCTTGCCGGTCTTGAAAGCCTCTGAAATCTTGGGCTCATCGAGCACGATGGCCGACATCACGTCACCGATAGCGCCGATAAAAACCGGGCTGTCTTCGTCGGCAAATGCCATTTTTTGTTCGGGTTGCATATGGAATTTGCCGGTGGCGGCGTTGTAGTCGACGTAGCCGGCTGCCGCCTGTGCCGACAGCCACTCGCGCACATAACGCTCGGTCGTGCCGCTGGCCTTCGCAAGGTCTGCCGGCGTCATCGGACCTTTGGCGGCCAGCGCCTTATAAAGTCCGAGACGGTCGCCGACCTTGATCAGCGCGGCGTTGGCTGCGGCGCCCATGTCGCCAAGCATCTTGCCCATGAATGCATTCAGTTTGTCGGGATTGACGTCCATGATGGCCTCCCTTGAATGTCAGACATTTCGATAAAATGGCTTGTCCGCGCCGTGCGGACGACGGCCAAGGCGGTCGCTCGAATGCACCATTCGCCTCGGTCAGTCCTTTACTTGGGGTATGTCATCCGGCCGGCAAGGAGGTTCAGCGGTTCAGCGCGCAAACCGCGCCACCAGTTCCACATGCGGGGTATGGCGGAACTGGTCGACCGGCGTCACGGCTTCCAGCCTGTAGCCGCCGTCGATCAGGATCAGCGCGTCTCGGGCGAAGGTCCCGACGTTGCAGGATACCGCGACCACCACGGGAATCTTGCTCGCCGCGAGCTGCTGGGCTTGCGCCTGCGCGCCTTGCCGCGGCGGGTCGAACACAACAGCGTCATAGTCGCGCAGTTCCTGCGGCACCAGCGGGCGGCGGAACAGGTCGCGGGCGTCGGCCTTGATCGGCTTCAGTCCGGGCGTCGACTTCGCCGCCTGCTGCAACGCGGCAACCGCGCCGGCATCGCTGTCGAACGCCGAAATCCGCGACTTCGCCGCCAGCCTCAGCGCGAACGGTCCGACCCCGCAGAACAAATCGGCGATGTGCCTGGCGCGCCGGCAATGCTCCGCCACCAGCGCCGCCAGCGTTTCCTCGCCTGCAACCGTCGCCTGCAGGAACGAGCCCGGCGGCAGGACGACCTGGGCGGTGCCGATCGTGATCACGGGCGGTGCCCGCATCAGCACCAGTTCGCCATGCCGCGTCAGCCGCGCCAGACGATGGCGTTCGGCGACCTCCGACAATGCGGCGATCGTGGGTGCCGGCAGCGCGCCTGAGCCGCGCACATCGACATCCAGTCCGGTGCCGGTGGCGGTGATCTGGATATCGAGCGGCTTTCCGGTGGCGTTCAGCGGTTCGGCCAATGCCCACGCCGCATCGAGCGCGCCGTTCAAGCCGGGATCGAGAACGGGGCAACGGTCGACCGGAACGATGTCGTGCGAATTCGCCGCTGCGAATCCGACCTTGAGCACATCGTGGGTGCCGACCCGGGCATGCAGCGTGATCCGCCGCCGGCCCGCACCATGGGCATCGACCAGCGGGCCGACCTCACAGGCGAGCCCGGTCTGCGCCAGCGTCTCGATGACGATATTGCGCTTCCAGGCGCGGTAGTGTTCGGCCTCCCAATGCTGGATCGCGCAGCCGCCGCAGACGCCAAAATGCTGGCAGAAGGGCGCGACCCGTTCCGGGCTGGCCGTCTCGACCGCCAGCAGGCGCCGGCGATCGGGATGATGACCGGGTACCGCCGCCACCTCGACGGTTTCGCCGCCAAGCGTGTACGGCACGTACACGCTCTCGCCGTCCACCACGGCAACGCCGTCGCCGCGATGACCGACATGGTCGATGACGAGACGCTCAACCACGGCGCGCGCCGATGAAGAATTCGATATTGCCGTCGCCGCCTGCGATCGGGGATGGAAACACCTGGATGCCGGTACAGCCATGCGACGACACGAACGCCGCGATGTCGTCGCAGACTTCCTGGTGCACCATCGCATTGCGGATGATTCCGCGCTTGGAATGCTTTCGCGCCGCCTCGAACTGCGGTTTTATGAGTGCCAGCAGATGCATCGGCGACGCCGCCAGCGACAGCGCCACCGGCAGCACCGCCTTCAACGAAATGAAGCTGACGTCGATGACGACGACGTCCGGCCGCATCTCCAGTCGCTTGCCTTCGAAATTCCTGATGTCGGTTTCCTCCATGGAAACGATCCTGGGATGCCCGCGCAGCGAGGGATGCAACTGGCCGCGCCCGACATCGATCGAAAACACCAGGCTGGCGCCGTTCGCCAGCAGCACCTCGGTGAAGCCGCCGGTCGAGGCGCCGACATCGAGACAGACATGACCCTCGATGTCGATCGGATACTGTTCCAGCGCGCCCGCCAGCTTGACGCCGCCGCGCGAGACAAAGGGATGGGCCGGCTGCGCCTGCAACACCGCGTCGGCGGCAATGGCTTCGGAGGCTTTAAGAACCTGTTTGTCGTTGGCGGTGACGAGGCCCGCTTCGATCGCGGCCTGCGCCCGCGCCCGGCTTTCGAACAGGCCGCGCTCGACCAGCAAGAGATCGGCGCGCTTGCGGGAAGGGGCCATGTTGCGGTCGGGGCTCGCCACGGTCAGATCGGTGCGCGCGCGCGGGCCGGGGCGGCCCGTCGCGCCGCGGCCATCCGCACGCAGGTCTCGAACGCGGTCAGATCGTGCCAGATATCCGCGGACATTTGGCCCGGGGTCACCAGCGCGCAGCCGTGCAGGTCGAGCGCGTGAACCATCATCAAATTATCGGTCAAGCCGAAATCCTCCACAGTTAGCCCCAGTGCATCGACCAGATATCCGTCGTGCGCCGTCACATCGGTGAATCCACGCACCCGGTCGGCATAGGATGAGGGATCGTTGGAGTAGCCGAGACAGAGCTTGCCACGTCCCGCCATATAGCCGAGTTCGTAGACGGTGCCGGCATCGGCGCCCGGTCCGCGGAACGGCGTGAGGTTGGCGATGATGGCATCGGCCTCGATCATCATGGCCTCGTTGCCGCGAAAGATCCGCAACGAGGCGTCCTTGGCGGCGAGATCGACGGCATTGTCGAGCGGATACAGTCCGGTCAGCCCATGACGCGCACAAATTTCCACCTTGCACCGCCCGATAGCGACGGCGTCGGGCAGGAAAACGTCGGGACCGGCCAGATAGATCTTCATGTCTGATTGCGCGGCTTTGGCGCAGGATTGAAGGTCTTGCGACGGCAATTCGGAAAGCTGGATGGCAGAACGGGGGCCGGCAAAGCGCCGCCCCCCTTGAGCCTTTAAGTCAGCGCCGGTTCAGACCGATGTTACCGGCGCGACCCAGATCGTCAGGCCAGCTTGACCGTCTCGACCTTGAAATCCTTGCCCAGCGCCTCGAATGCCTTGGCGACGATGCTCTTGGCGTCGAGGCCGGCGCGGGCATACATCGCGTTCGGCGTGTCGTGGTCCTGGAATTCGTCGGGCAGCACCATCGACCGCATCCGCAAGCCGCCGTCGAGCATGCCGTGCTCGGCCAGTTCCTGCATGACATGGGAGCCGAAACCGCCGATCGAGCCCTCTTCGATGGTGAGGAGAACTTCGTGCTCGCGGGCGAGCTTCAGAATCATCTCGACGTCGAGCGGCTTCATGAAGCGCGCGTCGGCGACGGTGGTGGACAGGCCGTGTGCGGCGAGTTCATCGGCGGCCTTCTCGCATTCGGCAAGACGGGTGCCGAACGACAACAGCGCGATCTTGGTGCCCTGGCGAACGATGCGGCCCTTTCCGATCTCGAGCGGAACGCCGAACTCGGGCATCTCGACACCGCGGCCTTCGCCGCGCGGATAGCGCACCGCGCTTGGACGATCGTTGATCGCGACCTGGGTCGCAACCATGTGCACCAGCTCGGCCTCATCCGAAGCCGCCATGATGACGAAATTGGGCAGGCAGCCGAGATAGGCGTTGTCGAACGAACCGGCATGGGTGGCGCCGTCGGCGCCGACCAATCCGGCGCGATCGATCGCGAAGCGGACCGGCAGGCTCTGGATCGCGACGTCATGGACGATCTGGTCGTAGCCGCGCTGCAGGAAGGTCGAATAGATTGCGCAGAACGGCTTGTAGCCCTCGGTCGCCAGGCCCGCGGCGAAGGTCACCGCGTGCTGCTCGGCGATGCCAACGTCGAAGGTCCGGTCGGGGAAGGCCTTGTTGAAGATGTCGATGCCGGTTCCCGACGGCATCGCCGCGGTGATGCCGACGATCTTCTCGTCCTTCTCGGCTTCCTTGACGAGGCTCGCGCCGAACACGTTCTGATAGGCGGGCGCATTCGGCTTGGCCTTGGCCTGGGCGCCGGTGGCGATGTCGAATTTGACCACCGCGTGATATTTGTCGGCGGAAGCTTCCGCCGGGCCGTAGCCCTTGCCTTTTTGGGTCACGACATGGATCAGCACCGGTCCGGTCTGCATATCGCGGACGTTCTGCAGCACCGGCAGCAGATGGTCGAGGTTATGGCCGTCGATCGGGCCGACATAGTAGAAGCCGAGTTCCTCGAACAGCGTGCCGCCGCCGACCATGAAGCCGCGGGAATATTCCTCGGCGCGATTGGCGCGATCGGCGATCACTTTCGGAAGATGCTTGCCGAGCTGCTTGGCGGCTTCGCGCAGCGAGCGGTAGGTCTTGCCTGAATAGAGCCGCGACAGATAGGCCGACATCGCGCCGACCGGCGGCGCGATCGACATGTCGTTGTCGTTGAGGATGACGATCAGCCGCGAGTTCATCGCACCGGCATTGTTCATGGCTTCATAGGCCATGCCCGCCGACATCGCGCCGTCGCCGATCACGGCGATGACGTTGTTCTTGCCGCCGGAGAGATCGCGCGCCACGGCCATGCCGAGCGCTGCGGAAATCGAGGTCGAGGAGTGGGCGGCGCCGAACGGATCGTAATCGCTTTCGGTGCGCTTGGTAAAACCGGACAGACCGCCGCCGGTGCGCAGCGTGCGGATGCGGTCGCGGCGGCCGGTCAGGATCTTGTGCGGGTAGGCCTGATGGCCGACGTCCCAGATCAGGCGGTCGCGCGGGGTGTCGAACACGTAATGCAAGGCCGTCGTCAATTCGACGACGCCGAGACCTGCACCGAAATGCCCGCCCGTTACCGAGACGGCGTCGATGGTTTCCTGACGCAACTCGTCGGCCACCTGGCGGACCTGGTCCACCTTGAGCCGGCGCAGATCGTCCGGGGTGCGGATTGTGTCGAGAAGCGGGGTCTTGCTAAATACGGTCACGGCGATATTCCAATTTTGCAGGTCGGGAAAAGTCCCCGACGCGAGATGGGGGTGCGCAGAGTAAGCGCAGCGGAAACCCAGACGCCGGATGCCACCTGAGCAGGCCTGAGCCTGATTAAGAAAGTTAGAGGCATTCCGGATTGGTTAATGTGATCTCTATCACTCTCGGCGGCGTCACCCTTCTCAGCCATTTTTGTTAGCTATTTGAAGTGTTTACTGCCGTCAGACAGCAACGGCAGGTCGCTTTCAACAGCCCATAGCCGCTAAACCTCTACACCAAAGCTGCGCTTAAAGCCAACCCAACCGGTTCCTGGGCTGCCTGGATTGAGGTCCGCGAGAGCCGTAGGCCTCAACCGCGGCGCCGGGCCGTTGGTTCCATCTCGGGTTCCATTTCGCCTAATTCAACGGCAGTTCCCCGTTTGGAGGAGGCTGTTTCGAGCTTTTTCCAAGCCGTTTCGCGTTTCGCGGCGTCTGCGGCCGCGATCGCCAGCGCCGCCTCGGGATGAGTCATGCGTTCGCTCAGGGGCACCGGCCCGCAAACGATCATGAAAAAATCGTAGGCATGCGGCCGCTCATTGGCCATCACGAACTGGAAGTGGACCCGAAAGAACTTCCAGCGGAACAGGTTGTAGTGCTCGGGTTTGATGATCTCGCGGAATCGTACCGGCACGATGGTGGGATTGCGTCTTGCGGCGCCGACATCGATGCCGTGGCCCGTGATCGGATCGAACGGATAGAAATTCATCACGTCCTTGCGCGACTGGCAGTCGATCCAGTCGATCGAGGGCTCCACCGCCAAAAGCCGAAGGTGATCGCGGAAACCCTGCGACGCCGCGTGAAAACCGACGATCGGGAAATTGCCGCCGATGGTCAGCAGCACCACGCGTGGGCCGTGCCGGCCGAGCGCCGGATCGAGTTGGAGCGCGCGCGCCAAAATCTCGGTGCCCAGAAACGATCCGGAACTGTGGCCGACGATGACGATTTCCTCGGCGTCGCTGCTGCGCGCGACCTCGGCGAGGAGGCGGGCAAAACGGTCGATGCGCTGATCCCATTCCGGCCGCTGGCGGTGCGAGAATTCCCAGGTCCATATGGTGTCGGACAAAAGATAGAGCAGGTAGGTCTTGTTCTCGGTGTATTTCAGGATGGTGCCGAGGGCTGCGACGAATACGGCCGCCGCGGCGGCAATGCTGAACAGGTCGGGAACGCCGAGCGCTCCGAGACCTCTGGCGAAGCCGTAGGCAATGCCCAGCGACCAGATCGCCTCGTTGAACAACAGGAAATGCGGATAGCTGATGAAGGTCGCGAACCGCCAATGCGCCTTCCAGAATCGCGCAATGGTGCCGCCGAACACCAGCCGCCAATAGATCCACATCGCATGCAGAACCGTGCGCCAGATCGGCGCGGCGAGGTCGCGCTGGATCAGGTCCTCGAAGCGCAGGAAATCATAGCTGGTGCGGGTCGCCCAGTCGTCCGCCCTGGTCTCGATGGTCCAGGACGCGGTCTCGCCGTCGGGCGCAACCTTCGGACGGCTGATGGTGGCGGCAAGCTGATACAGCCGGCCAAACCTGCGCAGTTCGGTTCGAAACATGCGGTAATACTGCGCGAGACCCCGCGGATCGTATCCCTGCACATAGATGATATGGCGGTGCTGAACGCGCACTTAACGATGATCCCCGGGCCTAACGGCCGGGACTATAACAGGCCGGGTAACGCGCCAAGAGCTATTTCGGTACCGGTCCGGGATGCGCCTGCGTCGAATTCGCCTAATATTCCCATCTGTTGCCGGGGAGCGACGCGGGCTCCAGGACTGATCCAGGACTGCTCCAAGGCTCCCCCAAAGGCTCGCGCCAGGACTGCTGCAAGGCTCCGGCCTCTATTGGACGTCGAGCGGTTCGGTACCTGTTACCCGGCCGTCGGCATCGGTGGTGATCCTGTCGACCCGCGCTTCGGCCTGCCGCAGCAACTCCTCGCACCGCCGCTTCAACGACTCGCCGCGCTCGTAAATGGTAACGGATTCCTCCAGCGGCACTTTGCCGCCCTCGAGCCGCGTGACGATCGATTCGAGTTCCTCCATCGCGCGTTCGAAGCTCAGCTTCCTGACGTCCGCTTGGGTGTTTTCGGCCATATTGTGTCCCGTGATGCGCCCTCGCCGGGGCAGATTCGAGGATATTTTTGCGGGCGTATTGTGGCGGGAATCTATCCGGCCATCAATGCGGTGACGTGGGCCGCCACAAATTCCTTCAGGCCCTGCAGGTCGTAGCCGCCCTCGAGCACCGAGACCAATCGGCCGCCGGCGCTCGCATCGGCAACATCCATCAGCTTGCGCGTGACCCAGGCAAAATCTTCCGCCTTGAGATTGAGCGAGGCCAGCGGATCGCGGTAATGCGCGTCGAAACCGGCGGAGACGATGATCAGCTCGGGCGAGAATTTCTGCAGCTGCGGCAGGATGACGTTTTCGAACGCGGCGCGGAATTTGGCGCCGCCGTCTTCCGAGGCCAGCGGTGCGTTGACGATGTTGTCGTGCTCGCCGCGCTCACCGCTGGCGCCGGTGCCGGGAAACAGCGGCATCTGGTGCGTCGAGCAATACATCACGGTGGGGTCGGCCCAGAAGATGTCCTGCGTACCATTGCCGTGATGCACGTCGAAATCGACCACGGCGGCGCGGGCGATGCCGTATTTGCGCTGGGCGTGGCGCGCCGCGATCGCGGCGTGGTCGAAGAAGCAGAAGCCCATCGGCTTGTTGATCTCGGCGTGATGGCCGGGAGGGCGCACCGCGACGAAGGCATTGTGATGGGTGCCCGACATCACGGCCTCGGTGGCGGCGACCGCGCCGCCGACGCCGCGCATCACCGCCTCCCATGTCCCGGGCGACATCGAGGTATCGCCGTCGAGATAGACCAGGCCGCTCGACGGCGCGATGTGCCGGAGCTCCTCGATATAATGCCCGTCGTGACAGAGCGTGACCAGATCGAGCGAGCCCTCGGGCGCGTCTTCGCGCACCAGGGCATCAAAGCGGCCTTCGCCGAGAACTTCCGCGACTGCGCGAATCCGGTCGGGCCGTTCGGGATGCCCCGGCGGCGTCAGGTGGTCGAGGCTTGCCCGATGCGTCAGCAGAAGTGTGGTCATGCAGGATCCGGCCGATTTGAGCGCTGAAAGTGAGGGATAACCTAGTTGTTTGGCGCGCGTTCCGAAAGAGCGGATTAGGCCAGGTCAATTCAGCCGGACGATGCGGCCGGGCTGTCCCGGCGAAACCGGGCTGTTGGCCTGAAAATAGACGTACAGGGCATCGACATCGTAGATGCCGGATTGCGGCGCGAGGCCTTCCGTCAGGACGGTAAAACCGTCACCGCCATCAGCGAGAAAATTGTTCACGGTCACGCGGTAGCTGGCGGTGGGGTCGATGCGCCGGCCATCGAGCGACATCCGATCGGCGATGATGCGCTCGCCATAGGGTTTGGCGTTATCCCAGGCGTAGCTGAAACCCCTGGAAACCTGCAGCACCCGCGGCCGCTTCGGATCGAGCCATTGCTGCTCGAGCATGTTCTTGATCTGCGTTCCCGTCAGCGTCAGCGTCACCAGTTGATTGCGGAATGGCTGGCTGGCGAAGACATCGGCATAGGTCACCGCACCTTCGTCCTTCCTCAGGATATCGGTGCGGACGCCGCCGGGATTGGTGAAGGCGATCACGGCTCCGCCTTTCGTCTCGGCGCGCGTTGCCGCCAACTGGGCGTCGGCGACGATATCGCCAAGCGGGCTTTCGCCGGCCTCGTTCGGCGCGCGCGACAGCGTCTCGGTGACCGACCCCGCCGGCCGGCCGGCGATCGGCGCGGCCAGTCTGTCGTAGGCTTCGAGCAGCGCGGCCTGTTCCGGATCGCCGGCTTCGGGGCCGATGCGGACAATGACATTGTCGGCCCTGGCGCTTACGACGTCGCGCGTCGCGGGATCGAGCTTCAGGTCGATCGCGGTGACGACGGTGCCGAACTTGTCTCCACTGGTGACAAGCCGGTCGTCGATCTCGCAGACATAGGCCTGATGGGTGTGGCCGCTGACGACGACGTCGACCGCACGGTCGAATTTCCTGACGATGTCGACGATGGGTCCGGATATGCCCGGGCATTCGTTGTAGTCGCCGGTGGGAAAGCCGCCTTCGTGGATCAGCACGACGATCGCCTCGACGCCTTGCGCCTTCAATTCCGGCACCAGCGCATTCACCGTCTCGGTTTCGTCCCTGAATTCGAGCCCGGCGACGCCCACGGGAGAGACGAGTTTGGGCGTGCCTTGCAAGGTCAGGCCGATGAAAGCCACGGGGATGCCGTCGAAGGTCTTGATCTCGTAAGCCGGAAGGATGGTCTTGCCGGTGCCCTTGTCGATGGTGCTGGCTGCGAGGTAGCGAAATCTTGCGCCGAGGAACGGGTGCGGCCCCTGGCATTTGTCGGTGGGATGACAGCCGCCGTTCTGCATGCGCAGCAGCTCGTCCTTGCCCTCGTCGAATTCGTGGTTGCCGACCGACGCCAGCTCCATCCCCATCAGCGACAGCGATTCGATGGTCGGCTCGTCGTGGAACATCGCCGACAGCAACGGGCTGGCGCCGATCAAGTCTCCGGCGGCGACAAGGATGGTGTTTTTGGCGGGTTGACGCAGTTGTTTGACCAGGGTCGCCATGTGTTCGGCGCCGCCGGCGGCGACCACGACTTTTTTGGTCTTGTCGTTGGGATCGGCGATCCTGATTCCACCCGGCGGCGGCCGGAGATTGCCGTGGAAATCGTTGATGGCCAGGATTCGCAACTCCACCGGCGCGGTTTGCGCCGCTGCGCGCGCGACGGGGTAGAGCGCGACCGCCAGCGCCGCCGCCGCAAGGATCTGGAAAAGCGAACGTCTCATGAATTTACAATAAGCCGGCCGTGCGACGATTGGACGATGCTTACCGTCTCAGGCCTTCTTCCGCGAGAAGAATGCCTGGAACGCGGCCACGGCTTCCTTGGAGCGCATCCGTTCGCCGAACAGATGCCCTTCCTGGTCGATGCGGCGGGTCAGGTCTTCGGGCGGCAGTTTCAGAAGCTTGCGCGAGATCGCGACCGCTTCTGCCGGCAGCGCGCAAATCTCACGCGCGACTTTCCTCGCCTCGGCTTCGGTGTGGCCGGGCGCCACCACGACGTTGACGAAGCCGGCGACCTTTGCATCGTCGGCGCTGACGGTGCGCCCCATCACCAGGGTCGCAAACGCGCGCTGGTGTCCCATGGTGCGCGGCATCAGCAGGCTGGAGGCACCTTCCGGCACCAGCCCCAGATGGATGAAGGGTGTGGAGAAGGTCGCGGTCTTGCTGGCGAGCACGTAATCGCAATGGAACAGCATGGTGGTGCCGATGCCGATCGCGACGCCGTCGACCGCGGCGATGATCGGCTTGACGTTGTGCGCCAGCGAATAGAGAAACTTGGTGGCGTTGGAGGCGCGCGGCGCGTCGGTGTTGGAGGTGCCGTCCTTGAGAAAATCCTCCAGATCGTTGCCGGCGGTAAACACGCCCGACCCGCCGGTGATGATGATGCAGCGGATATCGGGGTTATTCTGCGCGGTGTCGATCGCGTCGCTCATGGCGCGATACATGTCCTGCGTGATCGCGTTCTTCTTTTCCGGCCGTCGCAGCGTGATCACCCGCGTCGCATCTTCGTCGGTGACTATCAGGTGCCCGGGCATGAACTTGTCCTTCAAACAAGCGGCTGCGGTGCCGCTGGCAAGTCTCTGCAGCATATCCTACATGATCCCCGGCAAGGCCCAAACGCTCCGGCCGATTTTTCCGGAAAAGTGGCCTAAAGGATAAAGGGACAATTTGATGCAGTTGACCGGGATCCATCATCTGACCGCGATTTCCGCGAAACCGCGCGAGAACCTGGCATTTTATACCGGGCTGCTGGGGATGCGGTTGGTCAAGAAGACCGTCAACCAGGACGACGTCAGCGCCTATCATCTGTTCTACGCCGACGGAAAGGCCAATCCCGGCACTGATCTCACCTTCTTCGACTTTCCGGCGGCGCCGGAGCGGCGTGGAACTAACAGCATTTCCCGCGCCGGGCTGCGCGTCGCCGGCGAAAAATCTCTGGGCTATTGGCGCGATCGCCTGAAGCAGGCGGGCGGCCATCTGGGCGAGGTCATCGAAGTCGACGGCCGGCTGACGCTGCCGTTTGAGGACGGCGAGGGCCAGCGGCTGGTGCTGGTCGATGACGGCGGCGCGGGCGCAGCCTCGCCGTGGGAGAAGAGCCCGGTGCCGGCCGAGCACCAGATCAGGGGCCTTGGTCCGATCGTGCTCACCGTGCGCGATCTCGCCCGCACCGCGCAGGTCCTGACCGGCGTGATGAACATGCGCCGCGTCCGCGACTACGCCGCGCACGGGGCGCAGATCCATGTGTTTGCAATGGGCGAGGGCGGTCCGGCCGCGGAGCTGCACGTGATCGAGAGTGCGGATTTGCAGGAAGCGCGGCAGGGTGCGGGCGGCGTGCATCACGTCGCGTTCCGCACCCCGGACGAGGCACAATATCATGCGTGGACAGCGCGACTGAACGAACTCGGCATCCGCAACTCAGGCGAGATCGACCGGTTCTATTTTCGAAGCCTTTATTTCCGCGAGCCCAACGGCATCCTGTTCGAGATCGCCACCGACGGACCGGGTTTTGCCACCGACGAGCCGATGGCGACGCTCGGCGAAAAGCTTGCGCTGCCGCCGTTCCTTGAGCCGCGCCGAGCGGCGATCGAAGCGGGGCTGAAGCCGATCGGGTAGAGTAATTTGCAGGGTGCGTTGGCGATAGCGTAACTCGCCACGCGCCGTCACCATGTCGTGCGCTATCGTTCGAATGATAACGCAACGGGAGGGGGCCATGCACAAGGTCTGGATCGAGGCGGCGCTGAACGGCGGTTGGGGCCGCGCGCTGCAACCGGGCATCCCCGATACGATCGAGGCGATCGTCGCAGAGGGCATCGCCTGCGCGCGCGCCGGCGCCACCATCATCCACACCCACGCCTATGACGGCGGCGGCCCGCAAACCTTTGATTGGCAGGTCTACGCACGCATCATCGAGGGCATTCGCGCGCAAGTCGACGTTCCGGTTTACCCGTCCTACCCCGCGTTCATGACGACGGGCAGCGATGCCAGCCCGGTCGCGGAAGCGACGGTTCGATTCGCCCATCTCGAGGCACTTGCCGCGCGCGGTCTGCTGGATTTTGCGATCATCGACCCCGGCAGCGCCAATTTCAGTATGGCGACGACGTCATCGGCCGCGGCGCCGGCCGGCACTTACATGAATCCCGAAACCCATGTCCGGCAGGCGCTCGACTTTGCGGCGCGCCATGGCCTTCACCCGGCCTTCGCCATCTACGAGCCCGGCTTTGCGCGCGCCGGCGCCGCGCTTGCGCGCGCGGCCGGCGTCAAGGCGCCGATCTACCGCCTGATGTTCTGCGAAGGCCTGGCCGTCGGCTTTCCGCCAAAGCCCTACGCGCTGACGGCCTATGTTTCGCTACTGAAGGAGCTCGCGGGCCCGGCGCCGTGGATGATCGCCGCGGTGAACGCCGATCTGCGGCCGCTGTTCGCCGAAACCATTGCGCGCGGCGGCCATATTCGCGTCGGTCTCGAGGATGCGCCGTTGGGTACCCCGACCAGCAATCTCGCCCTCGTCGAAGAGGCGGTGCGGATCGTGCGCGATCACGGCGCCGAGCCCGCCTCGCCAGCCGAGATGCGGCAGGCGCTCGGCTCAATCGCCGGCTAAGAGTACGTAGGATGGGTGGAGCGAAGCGATACCCATCAAATGCATTTCGTGGAGGTGATGGGTTTCGCAGGGCTCAACCCATCCTACGTACTGTGAGGACGAAGTCGTATCCGAGGTTATATCAGCGTCATTGCGAGCCAACGGGTCGCGCGAATGCGCGCCCGATGACAGGCTCCGCGAAGCAATCCATTTCTCTCTTTACGCGGCGAGATGGATTGCTTCGTCGCGTAGCTCCTCGCAATGACGGGTTTGGCTGTTTGCTAAATCCGCGAAGGAGCTGGGAGGCCGCGTCGTCAGCCGACGACGACCTCACTGATCTGGATCACCGGGGACAGGTCGGTATAGTTCGGGATGTCGGCCATGATCTCGCTGGCGTGAGGCCCAAAGCCAGCCTGGAAGGCCTCGACCAAGTCGCAGAAGATGTGGCACATTCCGACATAGGTTGCGGGAGCTCCCGGTGCTCCGCCCGCCATGCCCTTGTCCACCGTATAGGATTTGCACGCATCGCCCAGGCGAGCTTTGACGAGGGGCATATGCTTGCTTTTGTAATATTCGTGGTCGAAGCGTGCGCCGGGCGTATTGGGATACATAACGCTTACCTTGATCATGACGTACTCCCTGATCTGACATTCGCCGGTTGAACTCCGGCGCTAATCCAAACTCTGCGTCAGTTTTGCGGATCGCGCAACTCCGAACCGGCCGATTTCGGGCGCCGCCTCTCGGCTGTTGGCGCGTAGGTTCGGTGGAGCGCGATGGGTATCGCTTCGCTCAACCCATCCTTGGTACTTGTGCGCGTCCGGTGATTTGCCCGTCGGGCGATTTTCTGACGAGGCTGTCTATACCCCTTTGCAAAAATATTTCGCTTAACCTGTCGGGCAAATCATCTCTACAAGCTCGCGCCATCCCACCCCACAGAGGGGCGTTGGCCATCGTCACGAACGCGGGGAGGGATGCGGTGGACGCGGCAGCGTCAGGCGCGCAAACTGATCGCAGGGTGGGTCGAAAGACTTGTGAGCGATCAACAGCGTGCGGACGAGGGATGTTGCTACGTACGGCGAAGTCGTGTGGTCCTGACGCCCCGACGCTGGCGTCAAGTTTGCGGATGTTATGTCGGTCCTACCGGACGCAGACAAAACGTTAGTCCGCAAGCGACGGTGGCAAACAAGCCCGGTCACCGGGGAGAGCCCGAAGGAAACCGTTAAAACCATTGCGTGCGGGAATGCCGGGCGATTCCGGTGTACTCGTTGTTGCTCGTGTGCGTTCTACCAATCAAAGTGCACACGAGGCCGCGGGTGCAGCGGGCACCCGGCATTCCCCACGCCCTCTTTGGGCGAGAGATGCGAGCAACACCTCGCGCGCCTCGCGCCGCGAGGGCGTAGTCGTATCCGAAATCATATCAACGTCATTGCGAGCGAAGCGAAGCAATCCATGTCTCCACGTAAAGAAAGAATGGATTGCTTCGCTTCGCTCGCAATGACGGTTGTTTGAGCGAAACCGGCTTGCTCAAAATTGAATCGGAAACCGCGGATGGTTCTACCCCAGCAGCACCGCATCCGCGCCGTTCACTGCTTCGGCGCTGTCGATCACGGTGCGTTCCAGCGAACCCGCCTGCACCGAGATGTTCTCGGCAAAGAACCGCGCCAGCGTGACATAGCGGTGCGGATCGCCGGCGCCGTCGCCGAGATCGCGTGCGGCCAGCGCTTCACCGGCGAGCATGCAGCCGCCGAGCGTCGATCCAAACAGCCGGAGGTAAGGCGTCGCCCCCGCCAGCGCTTCGTTCGGCGCCGAGGTGACGCGTTCCAGCAACCAGCGACTGGTGCGGTCGAGCGAGCCCAGGGCGTCGCGCAGTTTTGTTGCCGTGGTGCCGAAGGCCGGATCGTTGGAGGCCTCGACCTGCTTGACGATTCCCGACAATTCATCGAGCAGGGCCCACACCGACGCGCCGCCATTGGCCGCGAGCTTGCGCGTCACCAGGTCGATCGACTGGATGCCGTTGGTGCCTTCGTAGATCGCGGTGATGCGGGCGTCGCGATAATGCTGCGCCGCGCCGGTTTCCTCGATGAATCCCATACCGCCGTGGATCTGCACGCCGAGCGAGGTCACCTCATTGCCGATGTCGGTGGAGAACGCCTTTGCGATCGGCGTCAGCAGCGCGCCGCGGACGGCAGCATCGCCGCGTGCTTTCGCGTCGGTCGCGCGCACGGAAACGTCGAGCGCCACCGCGGTGGCGTAGCAGATCGTCCGCGCCGCGGCGGTCAGCGCGCGCATCTGCATCAGCATCCGCTTGACGTCGGGATGCACGATGATCGGATCGAGGCCGTCGCCCTTCTTGCCGACGGCGCGGCCCTGGCGCCGTTCCTGCGCGAACGCCAGCGCCTGCTGATAGGCGCGGTCGGCGATGCCGACGCCTTCGAGCCCGACGCCGAGCCGCGCCTGGTTCATCATCGTGAACATGCAGAGCATGCCGCGGTTTTCCTCACCAATGAGGTAGCCGATGGCGCCGCCATTATCGCCCATGGTCATGGTGCAGGTCGGCGAGGCATGCATGCCGAGCTTGTGCTCGACGCCGCTCGGATAGATATCGTTGCGGGCGCCGAGCGAGCCATCGGTATTGACGAGGAATTTCGGGATCAAAAACAGCGAAATGCCTTTGGTGCCCGCCGGCGCGTCGGGCAATCGCGCGAGCACGAAATGCACGATGTTGTCGGTCATGTCGTGATCGCCATAGGTGATGAAGATTTTTGTGCCCTTGATGCGATAGCTGCCGTCCGCCGCGCGCTCGGCCCGGGTGCGCAGCGCGCCGACATCCGATCCGGCCTGCGGTTCGGTGAGCTGCATGGTGCCGGTCCACTCGCCCGACACCAGTTTTGCGAGATAGAGCTGCTTCAGTTCGTCGCTGCCATGGGCGTCGAGCGCCTCGATCGCGCTCAGCGTCAACAGCGGGCAGAGCCCGAACGCGATGTTCGACGCGCTCCAGATTTCGGTGCAGGCAGCGTTGATCGCAAGCGGCAGGCCCTGGCCGCCAAAGGCTTCCGGGCCGGACACCGCGTTCCACCCCGCGGCCGTCCAGCGCTGATACGCATCCGGCCAGCCCGGTGCGGTGGTGACCTTGTTGGCCTCGAGCTTGATGCCGTTTTCGTCGCCGACCCGGTTGAGCGGCGCCAGCACATCGGAGGCGAATTTTCCGGCTTCCTCCAGCACGGCGGCGGTAATGTCGCCGTCGAAATCGCCGTAATGGCCAGCCTTCACGGCGGCCTCGAGGCCGGCGCCATGATTGAGGGCCAGCAGCATGTCGTTGATCGGCGCGCGGTAGGTCATGTCGGTTCTCGCAAAGGATCTGGTGCGGCGGGCCGCCGTCTTCCCACGAAACCGGCGGTCTCTCAACTCCCCGGGGGGAAACGGGGCCGTGGCGAGCAGGAAAACGCTGTATTTCCGGGCGAAAGCAAGCTCCGGTTCGCCTAAGGAAACACCTCAATTCAGGGAAAAGAAAGCCCGGTCTGATTCCACCCGAAATTCGGGTTCCAGCCTGTTGAAATCGCTCAACTCCCTCTATAGACCGGCGGTGCCAGAGGGAATCCGCGGAAGGCTCGTCCCGCCGTTTTCCGAAAGGGCTATTGGGGCGTCGCCAAGTGGTAAGGCAGTGGATTTTGATTCCACCATGCGGAGGTTCGAATCCTCCCGCCCCAGCCAACCACTCGCTCAACCAGAAGGAGTAGGCGCGCACCCGTCGAAACTGCCGCATTTTATAGGCTTTTTGTGCGTTTGTCCTAAGTCTCCAGTCTCCCAAAAATGGCAACCTTGGCGAGAATCTGCCGAAAGTCTCCAGCCCAAACCGCAGAAATTCCCGTTTTCGTGGAGACGATTGGCTGAGACTGGTTCGATCCCCACTGGACGGTGGGGGTGGCAGTGAATTTGCGCTGTCTATCGGATGGCGCGGCAAGGTATCAAAGGGTGGGAGTGGTGGCGATGCGACAGCGCATTCGCATTAAAGGAGAGAAGCGATGGACCTGAAGGGCGTAGTTGCACTAGTGACGGGCGGCAATGGCGGGCTGGGGCAGCGCATCTGCCACGCGCTCGCGCAGGAGGGCGCACATGTGGCTGTCATGTACGCTCGCAGCCGCGACCAAGCGGAAAGCGTCGCTAGCGAACTAACGTCGCGTTATCAAATCAACGCTCAAGCTTTCGCCTGTGACGTAACCGACGGCGCGGCTGTGGATCGGCTGGTAGGCGAGGTAACCCAGGCCTTCGGGCGCCTTGATGTTTTGATCAATGACGCCGCTTACAATGTCTCGATCCCCTTCGGCGATCTCGACAATCTGACGCTGGAGGTATGGAACAAGATCATGGCCATCAACCTGACGGGGCCGATGCGCCTGACCAAGGCGGTAGCCCCTATCATGAAGGCCCAGGGGCGAGGCCGCATCATCAACATAGCTTCGGTAGCAGGGCTCAGCCCAACCGGCTCTTCTATCGCCTATGCCGTGTCGAAGGCGGGGCTCATTCATCTGACGCGTTGCATGGCGGTCGCGCTAGCGCCTGAGACGCTCGTCAACTGCGTGGCACCGGGTCTGCTGGACGGCACTCGCGCGACAGCCAATCTCCGGTCCGAGCAGATCGAGCGCTCCGCATCGGGCTCGCTCCTGAAGAGGCCAGCCGACAAGGACGACTGCGCCGACATGGTGGTCGCCATGTGCCGCACCGAGACCATGACCGGCCAGACCGTCGTCATCGACTCTGGACGCATCTTCCACTAAGACGACGGGCCAGACAGCTTCGAACGGCTCGTCCCATGGAGTTAGGAAGAATCCGAGAAACGCCTGTGCCGCAACGTTTTTTGAGAAGCTATGCGTTGCCATGAGAAGCGCTGTTGGTGGCCGGAATCGAAGGGTTGCATCAAGGGAGGTTTGTTGACGAGAGCGTTATTCACCGGTTGATTACATCCGCTTCTGGAGACGCTTTATCGAGTTGCAGCGAACGGGCTTCCATTCGATGCCGCCCAGCTTGAGGAATGACTGAGGTTTGATCGATGGTTGCTTGGTCTCCTTTTAGGTTCAACAGCGGACGAGAGATGGCAAATCGGTTTGCGATTGCTCCGCTAACAACCAATTCTTCCCATGAAGATGGGACGGCAACCGAAAACGAACTCGAATTTGTCCGACGACGTGCTGCCAGCGGATTCGGAGCCACCATTTCTTCCGCCGCTTACGTCGAACAAGACGGGCGCTCTTGGCAGGGAATAGGTGCGACACAAGATGGACACTTGTCTAGTCTCCATCGGCTCGCTGAAGCAATGCGTGCTGCAGGAGGTCTTGCGATCCTCCAAATATATGACGGTGGCCGCATCGCAAAGCCCGAGTTGATAGGTGAGCAATGTCTGCGTGCGCCTTCTGCAGTTGCATCGTTGCGTCCCGGAGCAAAGACGCCAAGGGCGATGACGGCCAATGAGGTTGGAAGCCTGATTGCAAGCTTTCGAGAGGCTGCTTCCCTCGCTCGAAAAGCTGGTTTCGACGGCGTTGAGATTCACGGAGCTAACCACTACGCGGTTCATCAGTTTTTTTCACCTCGGGCAAATCATCGCGTTGATAATTGGGGAGGCACGCTTTCAAAGCGTATGAACTTTCCTCTCGCTGTCGCGGAGGCCGTTCGCGACGCACTCGGCCCAAAGCTGATCGCAGGGTTTCGCGTTACGCCATTTGAGACCGAGCCGGACGGTTATACGCTTGAGGACGCCAAACTGCTTTGTAATGAACTTGCCAAGCTGGGTCTCGACTACATCTCCGTTTCGCTCGATGATTATCGGAAGAGCCGACCTGTGGGAGAGACCCGTGTTTATGATGGTCCGGTCGAGAAAAGTTATACCCCGGCAGAGAGTCCAATCACGGAATTTGCCCGCGTCATAGCGGGCCGCAGTGCGGTCATGGCAAGCGGTGGGATTAAAACGTGCATAGATGCTGAGGGGGCGATCAAAATGGGAGCTGATCTGGTTGCGGTAGGACGCGCTGTGGTGGTTGATCCAGAGTGGCTTTCCAAAGTCCGAAGTAAGAGTGAAGCATCGATCCTTGCGGGACTGCCGAAGGATGAACTCGATATAGCCAGAGCTTTAAGCATTCCTCCGCGAATGGTCGAATACCTATTGAGCCGTCCAGGTTGGATCCCTCGCCTTTAGACCTGGCCTTCTCGGACGTCCCTTTGATCGCATAGAGGCCAGAACGGTTGGTCGCTGGTCGCATCGGAAGGCAAGCCGCTCGGCTACGTGGCGACGCGTGATCTTGCGCCGGTGAAATGAGGGATCTCCTCATTTTGCACGGAGCGTAAATGCCGCCGGGATGTCAGATCTCAGGGCCGACGACATTTCCTGCCTCGGTCTCCCATGTTCCCGTATGTCGCGGGTGTCAGCAACGCCGAAACCACCGCTGAGCGAACAGACCGCGCCGGGGTATGCCGTGATTTTACGCATTTGGGCATCACCCTTGTGCGAGCACTGGGCATTCCGGCCCGCGCCGTCAGCGCCTATGCGCTTCAACTCAACCCGCCCGATTTCCACGCCATCTTTGAGGTCTATCTCGAAAATGGCTGGTGGCTGATCGATCCGACCCGGCTCGCCCCAATCGAAGGCATCGTCCGGATCGGAAGCGGGCGGGATGCGTCTGATATCGCGTTTTTGACGTCGGACAAGCAGTGCCAGGTTCTGCGACAAACTATCGAAGTGTCGAAAGCGTCGTAGCTCAAGGCTTGGCCTACGGCGTTCTTTCACCTGCCGCGACGGCGGGCACTGCGGACGACCAATCATTCGGAAAGCGCACCCTTGAATGGTGTTCGCAGACATCCATATACCATCCACACAGATGGTAGCTGGATGGTGCAAAATGGCCTCTAATGTCCAGGAACTCAGACCAAAGCCCCCTGAAGCCGAAAAAATCACGATCAATCTTGGTTATGTCGACCTTGGGCACGTGGATTTGATGGTGCAGGACGGGTTCTATTCGAACCGCACTGATTTTATTCGAACAGCGATCCGTAACCAACTCGAACGCCACGCGGATGTAGTCAAACAGTCCACGGCCCGAAAAAGCCTGGAGCTCGGTTTGAGAAACTACAGCCGAGAGGATCTCGAAGCGGCGCGCCGGGCCGGTGAGATGCTGCACATTAATGTTCTGGGCCTTGCCAGCATCGCCCAAGACGTCACGGCCGATCTCGCCCGAGCCACCATTGCCTCAGTCTCCGTGCTGGGAGCGTTGCATGCCAGTCCGGCTGTCAAGGCCGCTCTCGCCGACAGAACGAGGTGAAGACGATGCTGAACCAAGACACAATTCGCGAAGCCACACGACTGACGCATTCGGGCCAACTTGCCGAAGCCACCGCGCTCCTTCAGCGCATGCTTCGTGGGGAGCGCGCGCCGGACACGATATCGCGCACCCCAGGGCGTGTCTCCCTTCCGGGCCGCGAGCCGCCTACCATCGACGCGAAGGCCAATGGCGTTGAGGATACCGATAACGCGCATCTGGCGCGGGCCCCATCCACCCGCGGGCTCCTGCCGTTATTCGATCGAGCAAAGGATGGCTCCTGGCTCGGAATGCGAGGCGTAAAGCGCACCCCGCCGTCCACATCGGACATCGTGCCGGAGGGCGCGAAGTTCATCGAAGCCGCCTACAGCAATCCGGCGGGAAGCCGCACTTACAAGCTCTTCGTCCCCAGCGGCTATCAGGGGCAACCGCTTCCCTTGGTCGTGATGCTTCACGGCTGCACCCAGTCGCCGGACGATTTCGCCGCCGGTACGAGAATGAACTTCATCGCAGAAGAACGAACGTGCTTAGTGGTCTATCCTGCACAGCGCAGCGACGCCAACCAGTCGAAATGCTGGAACTGGTTTCGTACAAGCGACCAACAACGCGGCAGAGGCGAGCCCTCGCTTATCGCGGGTATCACCCGCCAAGTCATGCGCGACTATTCGGTTGATCCAAAACGCGTCTATGTCGGCGGACTGTCGGCCGGAGCGGCCGCTGCGGCTATCATGGGAGCAACCTACAACGATCTGTATGCGGCGGTCGGGATCCATTCCGGCCTCGCCTACGGGGCCGCCACTGACATGCCCTCAGCATTTGCCGCCATGCGGCAAGGCGGCGGATCCGGTCCCAGGGTCAACATTTCCGGCAACGGGGCGCCTGTCCCGACAATTATTTTTCACGGCGACCGCGACACCACTGTGCATTCGAACAACGGCGATCAAGTTCTTGAACAGGCCATCGGTACAACGAGCACGCAAAAGACGGTGCATCGCGGGCAGATACCCGGAGGCCATGAATACACCCGCACGACCCATACCGACGCGGGCGGACGCGAAATTCTGGAGCATTGGAATATCCACGGCGCCGCCCACGCGTGGTCGGGGGGTAGTCCCGCGGGCTCCTACACGGATCCGCGGGGACCGGATGCAACAAGGGAAATATTGCGTTTTTTCCTCGGGCATTCGCTTCCTTAGCAGGCAGTGGCGGGCAGCCTCCCCGGCCATTCTTGATATCGAGATGAACCTTCATGTGAAGCTCTGCTCCGAGCTGAGCCCGGCGGCCGATCGGGATTGAATTGATGAATTAAACAGGCAATCCAGCCGACCGCTAATGGCGCGAAGCGGTCCGACGGCCATTTTTAATCGAATGCCCTTCGAATTGCCAAAGGCAAGTTATAGGTTGAAAGGGCGAGTGCAGCGCTACCGCCGCATCCTCTCGCGCCTGACAATCGGCGTCCCACGGCCAACCCAATGTGCAAGCAGATTGCGGCGGACTCCATTGACGCCGTCGAGCGGGGACACGACATATCCTGTACCGTCGATCCAGGTCACTGCTCAGGAGCAAGATATGAACGCGCCGCCAAACATCGATCCGGTCACCGCGCATTCTGACAGCGACGTCGTGCACTGGCTGACAAACGACACGCGCGATGAGCGCTTCATTGACAATATTTTCGCTGAACTGTGTGTCCGGCTGCAGCGAGCGGGCATTCCGGTCAAGCGGGCGTCGCTTCATGTCCTGATCCACCATCCGCAATGGCTCGGCGCCCGGATCATGTGGGCCGACGGGATGCGCGAGGCCGAGCTTGCGAGAGTTGACTACGATGTCAGGGAGCGATCCGAATACATCGATAGTCCCGCCAACGAAATCCATGACGGTGCCACCGAGGTGCGCGAGAATCTCGAACGCGATCCCTCGCTGGGCCGCAAGCACGCCGTCTATGACGAGATGCGGGCGAAAGGCCTGACCGACTATGTGGCGTGGCCGCTGTACCATACGCTCGGCAAGCGGCATATCGTGACCTTTGCAACCGACCGGCCCGGAGGTTTCGACGACGCGCATATCGCCGGCCTGTTGAAACTGTTGCCGGCTCTGGCGCTGGTCAGCGAAATCCGCATCAAGAACCGGCTGGCGCGAACGCTGCTCGAAACCTATGTCGGGTCGCATGCCGGCGAGCTCATTCTGGCCGGCGCCACCAGGCGCGGAAGCGGGACGACGGTACGCGCCGCCATCATGATCTGCGATCTGCGTGATTTTACCAGGATCTCCGACAACTGGCCGCGCGATGACGTCATTGATCTTCTGAACGGCTATTTCGACGCGATGTCGGAGCCGATTGCGCGACATGGCGGGGAAATACTGAAATTTATCGGCGACGGTCTGCTCGCCATTTTTCCGCTCAGCCAGCCGTCGGCCTGCGCAAATCTGCTGCATGCCGTGGCCGAAGCCCGTCAGGCCATGGTTGCCCTGAACGAAAAGAACAGCGAAACCGGTCGTGCGCCGCTGAATTACGGCATCGGCGTCCACGTCGGAGACGTCATGTACGGCAATATCGGGTCGCGCACCCGGCTCGACTTCACGGTCATCGGTCCTGCGGTCAACATGGCTTCGCGTCTCGAAACCCTCACCAAACAATTGGGCAGAACGGTGCTGCTGTCCCGCGCGTTCGCCGACTTCGTCGAAAGCGATTTCGATCTCGAACGCGTCGGCGAATATCCGGTCCGCGGCTTCAACGACCCAATCGAGCTGTTTGCGTATCACGGCTGAATGCCGATTTATCGTGAGGTGCCGAGCCGCTCGCAAGGGGGCGCGAACTCGTCAAACGACCACTATCAGCGAATGTCAGTTTCGGTGGTTGCTAGTCCGCGACTTGAAACCGCAAATCTGAGCCGAACGGAATCTGGCGAGGAGCGCCTGGCGCTTCATAAAAATAACGAACGGCGGACTGAAACAGTTCGCGCAATGCGTGGTTCTGGAAATGACCGCCATGGCGCCAAGCGGGCATTAAGCTTTATTCAAAGGCGGATCAGTTTGCCATTCGTTTGCTCGGGCTACCCACAACTTGCGCATGATCGACCGGACCGAACGCATTGTGGTGCTTCCCACCGCCGACGCTCGTGGGGTTCAGCATAGTCAGCCGCTGGCAGCGATCTACGAAGTACGACGATTAGCCGATGAATATCGCCCATGTGGAAATCGAATTTCACTGAACCCTCCTCTCGCATTTTTAGTAGGAGCGACTGGCAAGAATCTGCACTCGGGAGATTGGCCCGTTTCATAATTGCGTAATCTTTGAGCGAACAAAAAAACACCGTGCCGGTTCTCCTCAATTAAAGATCCTGCACCTTCATATTGTACCGCTACAGGAAAACGCGCAGGGAAGGTTGCTCACATTTCACTCTGCGAAGCTAAATCACAGACTTTCAAGTCGCGTTACAATACTGTCATATATACTTTTCATACTAACTAGACTGCACGCATTGTTTGAGGATTTCCATGAGTTGCAAGAGCCGATTTGCATCACTAGAAATTATGTGCCGTGAACGTGCTGCCGTTGCCAAGAGAGAAATGGAATACTGGCTGGCAGAGGCGGATGAATGGAAGCGTCTCAGAAAATCTCCTGACCCACTCATTGAGGGGATTCCCATTCAACTCGACTGGTGCCCTATACCCCACAATCACTAAACTCGAATGCTCGTGATGGAAGACGATTGTCGCCGCGTGAGTACTCTCATGCGAGCCGCGGCCTCTATTACGTTGAAGAAGAGCATAAAAGAAGAGGCCCGCCTGTGGAGAGCGGGGCGAGGTTTTCGGTGGGATAACTGGCCTGATTTCCGGTTGCAAATGATACGCGATCTCTCTGCAATTTCGGTACATCTTGCTCGACCTTCGGGTCGCCCGTTTTATTTTATGAAAGAAGAAGAGCCGCCGGGTTACGGCCGCCGGCGCCTCTAAGTTGATGGCTGTGTCAGGGGCAGCCCCCCGGCGTCCTTTTTTGCGGTCGTCACGAGACAGAGCTATTGCGATTCGATGTGGTTCGCTGGGGCCGTACATGCAGGCGCAAGGCTGCCGGCCTCGGCGGAGGCGAGCGCGGCGTTGGTCGCCGCTGAGGCGGCCTCTCGTACTCGATTTGAAATTGGGCTATCGGCCAAACCACAAAATATGAACTTCGCGTATTTGTCGCCGTCCATCAACTCGATGATTTTGAGTGCAATTGATGCGTTGCATGGTCATACTATTCAGTTGCAGAAGGCGGGGGGCGATTATGTTGAGGGGTTTCATCATTGTACTCGGCGCACTGTGCGCCACCGTCGCGAGCGCCGCGGCCGAGACGCCGATCGAGCGCGGCAGCTATCTGGTCAATGCGGTGATGGTCTGCGACGGCTGCCATACGCCTCGCGGACAGGGCGGCCTCAACATGGAGCGGCGTTTTTCCGGCGGGTCCATAGTCTGGGACACGCCGGCCTACACCGTCTGGGGCTCCAATATCACGGCCGACCGCGACACCGGCATTGGCGCATGGAGCGAGGATGACATCAAATGGCTGTTAACCCAAGGGGTACGGCCGAACGGCGTGTCAGTCGCGCCGCAGATGCCTTACGGCTTCTACAGGATTCTCACGCCCGGCGACCTCGACGCCATTGCGATCTACCTCAAAAACATGAGGCCAGTGAGCAACGAGGTGCCGCCGCCGGTTTACAAGGCCGCGGCCTATCCCGTGCCGCTTCCCGGCGCCGAGACCTCGATCGGCGACGCGGTACCTCAAGATCCGGTCAAGCGCGGCTTCTATCTCGCCACCCTCGCGCATTGCATGGAATGTCACTCGCGCAAGCCTGACGGCGTGCAGGATTTCAAGAACTGGTGGGGCAAGGGCGGTCATGAGATGAAGGGCCCATTCGGCTCCGTCGTCGTCTCCAACATCTCCTCGCACAAGGAGAAGGGCGTCGGCGCATGGACCGACGCCGAGCTCAGGCGCGTGCTTACCGAGGGTATCGGCCGCGACGGCCGCGTGCTCAAGCTGCCGATGGCACGGCAACGCTATTTTAGCAAGATGACAGAGCAGGACCTCAACGCCATCGTTGCCTGGGTACGCACCATTCCGCCGATCGAATAGATCATGATCATTCTTTCGAGTGTCGAATGTCGCAGATGGGTCAAAGGTTGACTTGCAGGGTATGTCCGCTTCCGGCGGATATTGTTGCAAAAGTATTTTTGGGGTGGCGAACGAAAATTCTTAAAGTCGCTGATGCGTTTTACGCGCGGCGAGGTGAGGGACGATATCGTTTCATCCAAAATCGATCACGGAGCTTCGTAGCGGCGTTGAAAAGCGACGCAGCAGCAGAGAAGTCCAAAGATCAGCTTTCGCGAGACTTTTAGGGTTGTTCGATTTTCGACTTTTGCAAGAGTATCGGTGCAAAGTGGACATCAACATTCCATAACAATGGATCCGCGAAAGGGGCAGGAAGACTCAACGACATTCCATAGCAGTCCAGCGCCGACCGCTTGATCAAGTCTCAATGAAAAACCGGACCGTTATACAGCAGCCATCTGCATAAGGGTCCGGCCTGACGTTTGTTGTGCAGATATCCTGTCGGCGAAGCTACCGCCTGTCCGTGCTGCGAAGGGCGTAACGGACCTCAGACATCCGGATGCTATGATGTTTTAGTCGAACGGTTACTTCTTTTTCTTCTTGGCCGTCTTCTTCGCCTTCTTCGCCTTCTTCGCTTTCCTGGCCATGTTGCCCTCCGTGGTCCCCAAAGTTGACTCAATGCAAGTCGACCATCGACATGCATACATTCAGAATACGCCACAATTGCAAAATTGATACTGCGCGCTTCGAAGAAGGTAAACGACCGTCACACCATCGCGACTCGCGACCGGACGAAGTCCTCGCGCGATGAGTGGACACAGCGCGCCTTGCCGGATCAAGACGGGAAGAAGTTCTTATGTGGTCGGAAGACGAACCCGACGGCAGCAAAGCCGAACTATCCCTTGGCTCGTTCGACCGCATCGTGGATCAGTCAAAGGGCTTGGCAACAGCGAGGCTGGTTTTTGGACCGGGACACCGAGCAGGACGACGCGCGCCGACAACAACAACGAGGATGGCGACCCGGTGCAGAATCAGCCGAGTAGAGACTGGTGCTCTGTCCACGACAAAGGCAGCGGCTTCGGCACTCTTGCTAATGAGAGCGCGGCTGGCTGGCTACCTTTCAAGATCGCCGATGTAACTTCGGGCGAAAGGAACGCCAGCCGTAGGGCCTGACGAACGACCTTTGGATGCAGGCGGTTTGCCTCAGCGAGCGTCTCGATGGATTTATGCGCACCTTCCCGAAGGGAATGCATCCAAGCGTGAGCGCGAACGATGGATTGGATCAGACCCTCGTTGTGCGCTCCTTCCGGTACCGCATTGGCTTCCACTTTGGCCGCCGCATCTCTCGTTTTGGTAGTCCATGCAATTCCGATTTCCTGGGTGGTGTTGTCTCCGTCGCCGGTACCAGCTGTGGTTATCAGGAGTTGATCGCGGGCAACTACGACACGAACAAGCATTGAAGCTGGTCCATTGTAGGATTCTCCCAGATTTTGATACGTTTTGAGTGCCGCGAGAACTGTGCTCTCAATCTCTGCCGCAGGGACACGTCCCACCGATCCGGCCTCGGTCTTCCGTCCCCGCAGCAGCGCCGAGCTAACGTAGAAGCGATAGCGCACGCCGTTTTTGCTGGAAAAACTCGGGCTCATGAGGTTGCCGCGATCGTCGTAGAGCTTGCCCATCAGCAGCGCGCCGCCTTCCGATCGATTCGCCTTCCGGCCATTGGACTTGGTCGCGAGGAGCTGCTGGACCCGTTCGAAAGTCGCGCGATCGACGATGGCTTCATGCTCGCCCTCGAACCATTTGCCGCGTGATGAACCTCGCCGAGATAGATTCGGTTTTTGAGGAAATGGGCGAGGGGACCATAGGTGAAGGGAATGCCGCCGCTGAATTTGACGACTTTGGTGTTACGCTGTTTGGTGACGATGCCTCGTTGGTCGAGGTCCGCGACCAGTCGGCTGAAGGATTGCAGTTCAAGATAGCGGCGGAAGATGCTGCCGACGGTCTCGGCTTCGGCCTTATTGACAACGAGCTTCTTGTCCCTGGCGTCGTAGCCCAGCGGCACCGAACCGCCGGTCCATTTGCCCTTGCGGCGTGAGGCCGCGATCTTGTCCCGGACCCGCTCGGATGACAGTTCACGTTCAAACTGGGCAAAGGACAAGAGCACGTTGAGGGTAAGCCGCCCCATGGACGTCGTGGTATTGAACTGTTGGGTGACCGCCACAAAGGAGATCGAGCGGGCGTCGAAAGCTTCGACCAGTTTGGCGAAATCAGCCAAGAGAACGGGTGAGCCGGTCGATCTTGTAGACCACGACCACGTCGACCCGGCCGGCTTCGATATCGGCGAGGAGCTTCTTCAGGGCGGGGCGATCGAGATTACCGCCGGAATAGGCGGGGTCATCATAGTGCTGGGGTAGGACCTTCCAACCCTGAGATGCCTGGCTCTTGATGTAGGCCTCGCAGGCCTCCCGTTGGGCATCCAGCGAATTAAATTCCTGTTCCAGGCCATGCTCGGTCGATTTACGGGTGTAGATGGCGCAGCGAAGGGTTTTTCGGGTTTCAGCCGGCATCGGCTGCTCCCTCTGCTGCCGACTTACCCGATGAAGGCCGCAGCCCAAAGAAGCGCGGCCCGTTCCATTTGGTGCCGGTAATCTCGGAGGCGATCTCGGAGAGGCTGGAATAGGTTCTGCCGTCATGGGCGAAGCCGTCGGCCATCACCGTGACCCGGTAGGTATTGCCGTTCCATGTCCGTACCAACTGTGAGCCCGGCTTGATCCGTCGGGGCAATTCAAGTCGGCCATTGGGCTTTGTACGAGCCGCCTTCACTAGTTGATCGAGTAGGCGCTGCGTCGGGGCGGGGAGGCCCCCATAGGCCTTCTCCTGGATCCGATGTGCGATGCTGCGCCGGAGCAAATCTGGACCGAACGCTTTCGGAGGTTCTGTCCGGAACAGTTCGCAGTATCGTTTTCGCAAATTTGCGATGGGCGTTGTCGGCAGCCGGCCCAACTCGGCCTCAACCGCTGGATCGGCTGCTCCACTGGACAGGTTTGACTGCACGGACATTACCGACCCCGAATCGTCTTGGCGATCCGATAGACGCGCTGACCATCAACCTTGTTCGAGACAAGATTCATCTTCAGCTTCTTCTTGACCACTCCCGCAAAGAAGCCGCGCACCGAGTGCTGCTGCCAGCTCGTCACTTTCATAACCGCGGCGATGGTCGTGCCTTTCGGCTGGCGCAACATTGCCAGTACCGCTTCCTGCTTGGAAGAATAGGGTGCAGGAGCCTTAGCCGATACCGCCATCGTCGCGGCGACGACCGAGTCTACTTTTGGTTTTGATGGGGCGGCGTCGCCGCCTGCCTTGGTGCCGCGCTTTCCTGCGCGGGAGGATTTGCGTGCGGTCCTGACGGATTTTGCCTTCGACTTGTTGGTAGCCATGTAGGCTCTCCCTTGCGTGAGCGACAGCGAACGCTGCCACTGACACAAGCCCGCGAAACGGATCGAGGCAGGCTGAAGGGGGTTAGCTTTGGGACCGGGTCAAACCGCGCGTAAATCTCCTGAAATCGTTTTCCACACACACGCTCTCTTGCGGCAAGAAGTCCAGCGGAGCCCGAGAAAGGCGTTTGTCCCGGTGGGGCACTAACGCTCCATCGCGCGACGAAGTCGAGCAAATCAGGAGCAATCTTGTGGCTCTTTTCGCAAGAGCTGGATCATAAAGTTCTCCAGGGCGATCTCAGGGGTAAGTTGGCCCAGGTTCCGACCTAGCTTGCCGATCATCGGGACGAGATTTCATCGAAGTAGGCACCTCGGGGGGGTGTAAATGATAATCGGCGCCACAAATGGGATCTGATTTTGACGGCGCTGTTTGATCCAGGATAACGCCTGAGAAATGGAATCGACCTGGTCGTCGTGCTTGACGTTCGGAAAACCGAGGAGCTCAGCCTTAAGACTGCTGAGCCAGGGCGCGTCCTTGGGAAACCAAACCGCACCCGACTCGAATTGAACCGAGACGGCCGCGAGCCGCGTAATCTTGTCGCCCTCGGGATTGATGGGAATGGGCGCTTATCCTCGGACCGCAAATCCTGAATGAGGCTTGTGCCTGAACCCTTGTCCTCGATCAGGAAAATCGCCGTCGGGTACTTTTCACGGAGCCGGCGTATGACGCGTCTGAGGTCAGGATAGTCGACGCGCTCGCGCCAGAGATCGAGGAGGTAGGAGTTCTCGCCCCGCACAAGCCACACCGTCGCGACCGAAAAGTCAGCGGAAGATGTCCCCTTCATGGCCGTGTCGATGCTGATAACCACGAGGTCACTGTCCCTGAGGATCGGAGCGGTGTCGTAGTGCTTGAACCAGTCAGCCTTGATCAGATTGCCGGCTAGAGGAATCGGTTCCTGCTGATACTGCGCCGAGAAAAACAACTCGCCCATGCTCTGCTTTAAACGTTCGAGATCCTCGAACGATTCGCGGCGGAGATCGATGACGCTGCCAGCCAATCGTTCATGAATGCGCCCCGGACCGACTGCGACGCGTTCGTCCGGTTCCGCTATAGCCGCAATTTTCAGATGCTCCCAACGTCCCTTGGCAAGCAAGCGACCCGCTAAATCATCTTCATGCAGCCGCTGCATGACGATTACGACTGCTCCTTTGGATTTGGAATCGAGACGCGTGAGCAAGGTCGTGTCGAACCACTGTCCGGCGCTGTTGCGCTGTGCTTCCGACAGCGCTTCTTCAGGCTTTTGCGGGTCATCCAGTACGATCAGGTCGGCGCCGCGTCCGGTGAGCGTTCCGCCAAGCGAGGTGGCGTAACGAAAGCCTCGGGCGGTGGTCATGGTTTCGAATTGGGTGTCCTTTTCCCGGCTCACCACAGTTTTGGGAAAAACGCGGCGATACCATTCCGAAGTAATTACAGCACGGAAATCGATAGCATGTTTGATCGCGAGTTCGTTCGAATAGCTTACACAAATGATCCGCTGGGTCGGATCTCTTCCCAGCAGATATGCAGGCATTGCCACCGAGAAAATAACGGATTTGAGGTGACGGGGTGGGACGGTCGTGATCAGCCGGTTGATCTTTCCCGCAATCACGAGCTCTGCTGCATAAGTCATGGCGTCAATGTGCCAATTCGGGAGAAACACATCGACCGGTGATACAGTTTCGAACACCTTCCTGACGAAAGCCGTAAAGTCCTGGCCCAGCATCGTGTCGAGATATCGCCGGCGAGCCGCCGGGGTCAGCTTTGCTAGGAGATCTTCGGTCGAGATGTCATCGAGGGACATAAAGCCGGTTTGCCTATTTGTCGTTCCGAGAGCGAAGCAGCAACTCGTTCAAAATCCGCTCGTCCTCACTGCTAAGACTGATTTCACCGGAACTCGCTGGAGTCCTGAAGGAATCCAAACTGCAGCGCCATTTTAAGGACGGCCATTGCAGACTTATCGTGGCCCCTGAGCGCGCTCTGCATTTGACGCAGCACCACGCCTTCCTGTCATTGCCTCTCTGATCAACGTCTTTAGATTCTTTGCGCCCGTTGGCCGGCCCTTTGGGTTGCCCGATGTGCCGGGTTTGAATCGCTTCGCCACTGGCGGTCGACCATAGCCCACCGCCGAGCTGTGTGATTCCGCACTGCGCCTCGATTTATCTGCGCCTCTGTCCTTTGCACTCATGTCGCACCTCCGATTTCATTTGATGCAACGTTTTGCGCTCGCGATCTGCGAACGATATCCTACTCTCGACGTGGATCGCGGATTGTCCGGTGCGGGCTCAGCTGACGTCAAATGCTCGATTCTAAGCGCGGGTATCCGTTCAAGCCCTAGTTGCCGAGCTGCTTTGACCCGTCCTTCGCCGGCGAGCAGGTTGTTTTGCCTGTCGACGAGGACGGGGTTGTTAAATCCGAATCTTTCGATCGAGCGCGCAATCTGATCAATTTGCTGTGGAGGGTGAACTCGCGCATTCCTCGGATTTAGTCTGAGGTCGCATGGTCGCAGGAAGGCAATCTTTCGCTCGTCAAAGTCGCGCCTTTCGGTTGAAATTGACACGCCGATCCCCGTCATGTGCTCGGCTTCTTCGATCTACGACCGTGGAAGCCGCTGTACATTGATGGGCAAAGTCAGGGGAAATTAATAGTCCCCAAAAATCGACGATTTTAACAGATTGTCTCGCCTTACTTTTTTGGCCTGCCACGGGAGCGTCCGAGGATGGCCTTATAGGCGGCCTCGAAGTTGGAAAGGGTCAATTTCTCCCCAAACTCCAGTTTTGCCTGATGAAAGAGCATCGCCTTCTTCTGCTTGAGAGCAGCCGCACTTTGTGTGCGAAGCCAGTTCATGCAATCGCGCAGCATCTTTTCATCGGGCGTTTCGAGTGCCGCCAATTCGAAAATTTCAACATCATCAAATGAGTGTTTGGGTCCCCTGGCGCGGTTCGTGGCAAACATTGGCCATATATCAGGCCACGCACTCGGCTTGATCCTCTCGCGCGTGCCGTCTGGTCGTGTTCCGATCGCGGCCAGCTTCCCCTCGATCAGCAGGTGCCGAAATTGACCAACCAACTCTCGGCCGATTTCGTAACAGCGAACCGCCTGATCGGACGACCCGTCGCCCCCCCAGAAGAAATCACTAGGAGCGTGCAGATCGGGATAGGGGGCATTCAGGTAAGTTAAGGCAATCAAGTCGTTCGGGGCAAGGCCCGTACCTCCGCCCATTTATTTTGGTCGAGAAGCTTTTGAGGTGCCTCGCTTAAAGCGATCGATCCAGACATGGTCGCACTCCCGTGTTCCGACCATCATAGCACATTTCGCGTAATGGGTGGATATGGAATGGAACGTCCTCGCGAAGCTGAACCACACGCCCGCCGAGGATGTCCTCTGTGGATGGCTCCCGCGTTGCAAGGGCTAAATTGACGCAGTGGCATTGGTCGGGTGCAGTCTTCTGTCCGGCCTGTTGATGCAGTCGGTTGAGACTGCTGGCCCTGATGGAGTCCGCGAACAAGGTCCCATTCTGTTAATCAGGCTATGACGCCTTGGACATCGGTTGGGTTGTCCCTGTTCCCGGTCTGACCGGTCTGCCATCACTTCGCATCGCGCTCGCAACCTCGTGAAGCTGATCTCCTCTTCAGCTAATCGGTGTATCGTCCTTTATGCAGCCAGTGCCGGCCGGTGGCCCGTACGATAGGTCTCGCCACGTGACATGATCGCCCAGATGACCCGCGCGGTCTTGTTTGCCATTGCGACGGTGGCGACCCTGGTGGGCTTTCGCGCGAGCAGATCCGCCAGGCGTGGATCGATTGTCGCGGGATTGTACTTTGCACGGCGCACAAGTGACGTCATGCCGACAATGAGCAGCTTGCGCAGGTACTTGTCGCCCATCTTGGTGATACGACCGAGCCGTTCTTTGCCACCGCTCGACTTCTGCAGTGGTGTCAGTCCCAACCAGGCAGCGAACTGCCGCCCCGAGCGGAACTGATGCGGATTGGTGACCGATGCGGCAAGTGCCGTCGCGCCGACCGGCCCGATGCCGGGGATGGTCATAAGACGACGCGCAACGTCGTTGCCACGTTGCCAAACGAGCAGATCGCGATCGATCTCACGAAGCCGAACGTGGGTGTCGAGCGCCTGCCGTGAGAGTGTGCCGACGATCTTGGCCGCTTCAATCGGTACATCTGGTGCCCTACCATCGACGATCTGTCGCGCCATCAGCAGCGCGCGTTCGAGTCCCTTCGGGATGTCGACGCCAAACTCGGCGAGTAAACCGCGGATCATGTTGATCAGCTGCGTGCGCTGCTTGACCAGCAGATCGCGCGTCCGGTGCATCGACAGTGCCGCCTGTTGCTCGGGCGACTTAACGGGCACGAACCGCATTGTGGGCCGTGTCACCGCCTCGCAAACCGCTTCCGCATCGGCAGCGTCGGTCTTACCGCGCTTCACATACGGTTTGACGTAAGCCGGCGGCATCAGGCGCACCTCATGGCCTAGCTTGATCAGCTCGCGCGCCCAGTGATGCGACGTGCCGCATGCCTCGATGCCGATCAGGCAAGAAGGCAACTTGGCGAAAAACGGCAGCATCTGCGACCGTCGAAGCGACTTGCGAACCACTACCTGGCCAGTCGCATCCACGCCGTGGACCTGAAAAATGCTCTTGGCCAAGTCGAGGCCGATCGTGGTAATCTTCATAGCGGATGGCTCCCATTTTGCTCGTGAACGCCTGACGGCCTTCACACCTTGGCACCCAGATGCCGTGAGCGGGAGCCATCCACCTCATCTGCTATCGGCGGAACAGCGGAAAACATCTACTCGCAATGAGTTTTTCGCATTTTGACCCAAAAGCGACATCACCCCTCCGGCACGCCGGCCATCAGCATCCCATCGCGGATACGTTTGCTTCCGGCACGAAACGTGGGATCGGTGCTTAACATTAGCCCTCGCGTCCGGCGTATTGTGAAGGCCGGATCGAGCGCAAGCCCCGCGCGCACAGAGGCCCGCGCCTCATCCAGCGAACCCACGAGCGCTAGGGCGGCAGCAAGCTGGAAATGCACGATGGTATAGTTCCGGTTGGCTTCAAGGCACCGGCGCAGCCAATCGACCGCTTCGGCGTCGGCGCCCAGGATCAATTTGGCGACACCAAGCCAGTGCATCCACCGGTAAGCGCCGCTATCACGGGGAGAAAGCCGGAACGCTTGCTGGATGTGAGCCTCGCTTTCGGCGCCTCGACCAATAAAGGCCTTCGCAAATCCGATCATCGCATGGGCGGTGGCCAGATTGCGATCAAGCGCCAGCGCTTGCTCAAATTCCCCAATCGCCTGCGTTGCGCGCCTTGTGAACAATCGCAAAATCCCAAATGACATATGAGCCCGGGCATGAGACGGAGCCATCGACAAGACCTTGATCAACGTCGCCTCCGCCGCCGCAAAGTGCGCGTCACGGTCATCGACCATGAAGGTGGTAGCTGTTGATAGATCGATGCTCGCTTTGCCGACCAACGCTTCGATGTTGGCCGGATCGAGCTCTAACGCCCGTTCGAAAAAGCAGCGAGCTTGTGCCAAATTCTCGGACGTAATTCCCTTGTTCCGGAAATGGCGGCCTTGGAAACAAAAATCTATCGCATCGGGATGCGGGGAGCGCTCCGCGCGGTGCGCTTCAGCCTCGATCAGCTGGGCATCCAGTGCGTTGGCAAGCGTGGCAACTATTTCATCCTGCATCTCGAGGAGGTCGGTCATGGGCTTGTCGAACCGATCAGCCCAAAGATGGGCACGCGTTTCGGCGTCGATCAGCTGCACATTCACCCGCAGCCGGCTGGCCCCTCGCTGGACCGAACCTTCGAGCACGTAATTCACATTTAGCTCCCGGCCGAGCTGTTGCACGTCTATGGCTTTGCCCTTGAATGTGAGCGCCGTGTTGCAGGCGATGACGAACGTGCCGTCGATCCGCGACAGATCAGTAGTCAGGCTCTCGGTGATTCCCTCGGCAAAATAGTCCTGCTGCAGTCCACCGCCGAGATTGGCGAACGGAAGCACCACAATGGAAAGGTGAGCTGGTGAAAGCGGGCCGAGCCTCGCGCGCTCAGCCCGCTTGGTTGAGGTAGCCGTGTCACGGATTGCCGCCGCATCTGCCAGCAGACATATCTCGCGAACCAAGCCTATAAATCGGAAGCCCTTGCGCGGCAGGGTTTTGATGAGACGCTGCTCCTCGCCAGAATCGCCTATCACACTTCTGGCTGCGTTTAGGCGAGTTGTCAGTGCCGCGTCGGAGACGATCCGCCCTTTCCAAATTGTCTGTACGAGATCGTCTTTACTGACGACCCGATGGCTATTCTGGATCAAGTAACCGAGCAGGTCGAAAACCTGCGGCGAAGTAGGAACTAGCTCTGACCCGCGATGCAGCTCGCGCCGGTCAGTGTCGAATGCGTACTCCTCGAAGAGATAGCGCAAGCTGCCAATTCCTTGGGTAGCCGCCGACCGTCCAGCGTTTGCGATATATTCTAGATGATCAGATGAGGCAAGGCGATGTCGCTTGTTGGCACTTTTCGGACATGGTGCCAGTGGTCCCGCATGTCCGTTGATTGAGGTGCCGGCTCAACCGGTCGACGCAACACAGGCGTTAAATCTCTCTGCTGGGGTTTCAAATTGCAAGGTCTCACGTGGTCGTTCGTTTAGCTGACGAGCCACTTTGTTCAGATGGGCTTGCGAATGCACCGACAAGTCGGTGCCCTGAGGAAAGTACTGTCTCAGCAGGCCATTGGTGTTCTCGTTCGATCCGCGCTGCCACGGGCTTTGCGGATCGCAAAAATAGACGTCGATGTTGGTCGCCAACGTAAATCGACGATGAGCCGTCAGTTCCTTGCCCCGGTCCCAGGTCAAGGACTTATACAGCTCCTTTGGTAGCTTCTTCGCCTGCTTGATGAGTGCGGTGACTACCGTTCGAGTATCCTTGCCTGCCACCTTGGCCAGCATCACGTAACGCGTTTGACGCTCGACCAAGGTCGCGATGTAGGTGTTGTTCGGCCCGGACAGCAGATCGCCCTCCCAATGGCCAGGCACCGCCCGATCTTCAACCGCAGCCGGTCGCTGACGGATTGAGACAGCATCCTTCATATACCCCCGTCTATCGCCATTCGGATCAACCGGCCTGGAGCGACGCATCGAACGCTTCGATCGAAGATGGCGAAGCAGCTCTTTCTTGAGTACGCCGCGCGCTTGGACAAACAGGCTGCGATAGATGGTCTCGTGTGACACCTGATTATACTCGTCTTCAGAATGCGTCCTCTTCAGCCAACCGGCTATCTGCTCGGGTGACCAATCCAATCTGAGCTTCCCTGCCACTGACCGCCGAAGCCGCGAATTGATCGCCAACTTACAACATTTTGGACGACGAGATCGCGCCCACGCATTCTCGTCCGCAAGTGTCGCTCGGTAACGATTATAGCCGCCATTGCGGCTCATTTCCCGGCTCACCGTCGAGGGTGAGCGGCCAAGTAGCTTTGCGATCGACCGGGCCGATTGATGTACCGTAACACCTCTGGAAATCACCTCGCGTTCCGCAAGCGTCAATGCCAACCTGGAGCGGCGCCGCTCCGCAGGACGAATCCCACCGTGCGGAGCCACCAGAAAATAAATCGACGAAGACTCCTTACCAAAAGCTCTCCCGATCGCCTTCAGCGACTCCCCGCGCTTCCAGCGATCCCATAGCTCCGTCTTCTCTGCCGTAGTAAAACCTCTATGAAATCTTCGTTCCATCCCACACTCCATCTTTTCCCTCTAAGATAAAGTGTTGCGTCGACCGGTTGAGACCACCAGGGATGAACGGACCTAGCCCAGACGCGCGCCGACTTCAGCTCCGTGAGGCGAGAGAGGTTCAGTCTCTTGGCACGGCCGATCTGGATCAATCCAAGATTTCGCACTGCCTTGAAGTCGGCCTGCGGCCGCCCTCCCAGTGCCGAACGGCACGCGCGCGCCGCGCCCGCAACTCCTAGGACGAGGCCTGCATCGCGGGCGGGCGCGCTAGCACAGCTTCGTCCTGTGCCATTTCAACGATTGTCTGACGTGTCTCGTGGGGCAGCATTCTCATAATAAACGCCAAGTAATACGCTGGTTTCTGACGCTGGCCATACCAAAACCCAGGGGCACCAGAAATCATGAAGATCAGAATTGCGGGCAGGTTTGAGATGTATACGTCGAATGCCATTCTGTCTTGGAAAATTTGTTTGTACTGATCCTTGTTGATTAGTATCGCGATCGACAAAAAGAAGTCCGCGCTGTAACCCAACGCGATGCAGCCGACAACAATGCCAAGAACGTAACGGCTGGAGCGAGCTCCGATCCAGCTGCCGAGATAGGCTGCCGCGATGACTCGCAAGGGAAGCGCAGTATTGAAAACTAAGGAACTAAAGGTCTCTAGTTTTGATGTGTCTTCAGCTGTACCGACAAGCACTCCCATCAATGCGCCCGTAAAGAAAATCACACCGGACCACGTGATCAAGCAAAGAAGGAACGCTGAGAGTGGGTGAATTGCAAACTCTTTCGCGCTAATTGTCGAGCTAAGACCGGTTTTTGCAACGGCGCGCTTCCCGCTACTTGCTTCCAGAAACTCGTAGATCTCCTTGATGCCGCCAAGCGGAATGCTAGCCAAGCCCGTTGCGGAAACGTCGGTTGGGAAGCCAGGTAAAACCGTTTTCAGCAAGTGGCCAAGCCCCACCCCCACCAAGTAGAGAATCGCGGCGGCGCCGAACGCTATCGTCAGGGTGAGAATGTTGAGAATGGTTTTGCGCATGTTCCCAACCAATTCTGCTATCTCAGCCACTCGGGACTGTAGGGTCTCAGAGTCCCCTATTTTTCCCGATGTTCATCGGCGTTGCCGCATGAATACGTGTCGCCAGGATCGGCGAAGCTGCTTCTACGCCGCCGAGGAACGTGATGAGGTGGCTTTTTCGCATCTTGCACCCCGGCTGTGGCCGAGAACGTGCCTCGCACAGTAAATCTAGCGCGGCTCGCTCAGACGTTCTGTGACCTGCTTCACTTTTAGCGGCCACCGATGACCGCAATTGGCACTTTTCGGACATCGGATTGCCGGTGCGTGATGTCCGTTGTTGGGGGCGGAGCGGACATCCCGCCGCAAGGCCGCGACTTCCGATTTTGACCCATTGCAGACCTTCGACACGCGGCTCAAGATGAAAGCAGGAGCTCTCAGCTGCCGAACAGGGCGGTAGATGGCACTCGCGATCAAGCAAGCCCCGAATCTCCGAACACTCCGTCCGCGCGGGTCCGCTAGTCGGTCAGAAGGTGTCGTAGACTTCTGTCGGAAGCGACCGCAATTCCTGCATCATCGCGAATGGCGACAACGTCTCCATAGCGGCTTGATGAGGTACGTCAGCCGACGGCCGGCCGACGAAAGCGCCCAAGGCGCATACTAGGGCAACAAACACGATAATTTTTTTCATCTTAATTCCCCCTGTTTCGAATGCCGCACCTTTAAGCAAGGCCGCTTAACGAGCGGTTCATGCGTCCCCGTCCGTTTTATCGATTTGGTTATGGAGTGAACGGGGGGTAAATCAGAGAGACGAAAGTTTGAATTGGGACGTCATTCGCCATTTGTGCCGCTCGGCGCACTGGTGCGCGCGCTCGCGGACAGCGCCCCACTGTCCAGCATCGAGACGCTCGAAGGTCTTTGCCGTAGCTTCGCCGACGCGCTAAGCCAATAGAGCGCGCGCAGCCTTCAATTGCTGGATACGGCGATGAGGATGGCTGTAACTAAGCGGCCAACACCTGCTGAAGGGCAACCGCCTGTTCCCGATTATGGACGGCGATGGCGGTGTGGCTGTAATCGCCAACCGAATTTGAACTCGCGATTTGGCGAAGGAGTCCTTCACCCTTGATAACGTGCAAACCGATTCCTTCGGCGGCCGACGGGAAAATGCCCAAGACCACGTCGTACTCGGCAACAACGACCCTCAACGCGCGGGCCTTATCGTGGGACACTGAATGAAACTGCGGGTTTGATCCGCGAGCCTACGCAGCTCTTCGAAATCAATCATTGCGGGTACTCCACGCAACTAACGGCTAATTCTCCAACGATATACTTACCGAAGCATAAAGCCGAAGTCTGAGTCCGAGAAACTTTATGGCGGTGCTCGCGTTCCCTGCCAAATTAGAAGTGCGTTTAGCCATTGGAAGCGACCGCCAGCGCCCCGGCAGCTTGAAAACCATCAAACTTAATCAAGGGGCAAAAACGGCCCGGAGTGGCCCCCGGTGCTTACCCGGCCCAAATGGCTCAATGGCCTATATTCAGTAAACGCCCGATTTTGTTGGCGCGCCAGGCAGAATAAAACTGCGAACGCGTATGTAATTGAAATCGCGATATAAAAGAGGTGGTTTTGGCCAAATCCTGGTGAATCGGATTGGGCAGAGCAACCGCTCTGCCCAAGTATTTCAGACATCAACTTGTTCCGCTATTGCCAAGGCATCGTCGACCTCGATACCGAGATACCTGACCGTGCTTTCGATCTTGGTATGTCCGAGCAAGAGCTGGACGGCCCTGAGATTCCCTGTGCGCCGATAGATCAGGGTAGCTTTTGTGCGTCGCAGCGAATGCGTCCCAAACAGCCTCGGGTCCAGGCCAACACTTCCGATGCACTCCGATACAAGGCGCGCATATTGGCGGGTGGTCAGGCTGGTTTTCGCGCCGCGACGACCCGTGAACAAGAACTCGCCCGGCCTCTTGTTCGCAGCCTTCAAATAATCATCGACCGCCTGGCGAGTCTGTTCGCTCAATTCAAATCTGACGGGCTGTCCGGTTTTCTTTTGTCGGACGGTTGCGCGATCCGCCGTGTAGCCACCGGCAGCGACATCTTCGACCCGGATAGCGACAACATCACATCCTCGAAGCTTACTGTCTATCGCCAGATTGAACATGGCGAGGTCGCGAACGCGGCCTTCGATCTGGAGCTTCGTCCGGATCGACCAGACGTGCTTAGGTCGCAGCGGCGGCTTTGCCCCGGTCAGCTTGTCTTTGTTCCCGGGCAACCGTTTATGAGGCGTCGTGGTAGCATTCACCTGATCCAGCATGGTCATACTCCTCGGTTACGGAGGAGCAGAGCATGTGCACTGGTTAGGCATCATTGACCTGATCAATCTGTTCCCTATGCGTAAGTCGGGTATCCTGAGCATGCCGAGAGGCGCGCACAAGAAACTATCTTTGAAAGATTGATGGCCGTGGTCCGTAGCAAGAACACCTCGCCAACCTGGAATGACGTTAAGACTGCACTCATGGATTTCGATCGCGCGGGCCTTCGGGGGCTCGTGCAAGACCTTTACACTGCGAGCAAAGACAACCAGGCATTCTTGCATGCCCGCTTGGGCTTGGGTCATGATCAGCTCCGGCCCTTCAAAGCGAGTATTTCCAGATGGATATCCCCGGACCTAATGAAAGGCCAACCTGTATCGGTTTCTAAAGCCAAGAAGGCGATTGCGGACTACGAAAAAGCCATCGGGCGCCCGGATGGTATCGCGGAGCTGTCGATCTTTTATTGCGAGGAAGCATTCGGCTTTTTGGAATCTTGCAGCATGGACGACGAAAAATACTTTGCTGCTTTGATCCGCATATATGGACGCTCCCTGGAAGTCGTGTCTAGCCTGCCTCCCGCCGAGCGCAGCACTTACCTCGAGCGTCTCGGCAGGCTTAAGTCACGAGGTAGGAATGTCGGCTGGGTGGTCGAGGAAGAGTTCAATAGCCTTTGGTATGATGCGGTGCACGAGCAGAATGAATGAACGCTCCTTCTGTCGGACGAGGTGCTCGAATGATGTGGCGGGAGTTCATTGCATTGATCGGTGAAACAGCGGCTGGGTCGCCGATGGTGGAGCTCGTGCAGCAGGCTGGCTGGATTCAGGGGTAACGCGCCACATGCTTCGCGTGTGAACAGCTTTCGGAATAATGCTTCTGACTGATGCAAGCCTTCGTCAGTGAATACGACGGATTTAGCTTTGCCAACTGGGTCCGAAATGAATCCCTTCGTATGGAGCCGCTCCATCGCGGCCCAGTCGAAGGATTTCCAGGTGCGTACCGCGTCGTGACGCCCGAGAAATAACAACGCAAGAATGACCTCGTCGATGCGGTCTCGGTCTACGTCCATCATTGATCTCCGAGGTAATGTTGATCGCCGAACCTGACGATACGTCGGCAATTGGACGCGGATAAGGACCGCGGTTCCATCGCCGCCGGGCGACTGAACAACGTGCTGTATCCTGCGGTGCAAAATATCGCGAACGGCACTGAAGGAACCTCAGCAACCAGGCCGACGATGTCCGTTCCCGGGGAGATACTGCTGCAAAAGTCGAAAGTTGCAACGGTCTGAATTTTTGGCGAGAACTTCAAGCGCGCCGAGATCGATAATTCGTGTAGCCTCAGTCGCGCTACCAAAGTCGCCGATGAGTTTAGCGTGAGGCGACGCGGTCCCTCAGGACCTTACCCGAAAACCACGCCTACGACCCCCAGAATTTTTGATCGCCTGTGCAAAACGACTTTTGCAACAGTATCGGGGATAAAGCAGACCTCCAAGCCGGACAGCCCGACTTCCGAGTTTGACCCAAATGCGACATAGGAGGCGGCACTTCGCTGTGACGCACAACGACGTGCGCCCAGCAGATCGCTTGTCTGATTGTTGTGCATCGACCTCGTTCCGCGCATCTGGAGCGCGACACGACGAGAGTGGCACTGGCAAATGGCGGAAGGATCGTGGCAGGCGTCAAGGGTGCCGCTCAACACGCCGGATTTTTCGTCGTTCCTGCTGCGAGCGAAAAATTCGGGGGCGACGACGATTGCGCTTGCCCTCGCTGGGGCGGACCTCACCAATGCGATCAAGCAGGCGAACGAATTCAGGGTCGCCGATGGCGGACAGAACCTGGCGGCCATGCTCTCCTTCATATCGGACGTCAATGCAATGGGATTGTCAGTGGCGCAGGGAATTGTCACGAGCGAATCGTTCTACTGGGATTTGAATGATCAGACGCGGCAATGGAGCAGGCGCTTCATGGAGAAGTTACCGGGCCAGGTGCCCAATATGGTTCACGCCGGAGCCTATTCTGCGGTTTTGCATTACCTCCGCAGTGTCGCTTCTGCCGGAACGAATCGACGCCTCCGTCGTCGTCGCCAGAATGAAACAGATGCCGGTGAACGATTTCAATAATCAGGATGTTCGGGTCCGGCAGGACGGAGTGTGCTTCACACCATGTATATCTTCCGCGTGAAGTCGCCGGGGCCGAGAACAAATATCGCTTCGACTACTACGACGTGATCGGAAAGCTGCGCGGCGAAAGCGTCTTCAGGCCAATGGCCGAAGGCGGGTGTTCATTCATTGCGCAATAATTGCGAAGCCGCCGCAAACCCATTCCGCCTACGTCAAATTAGCGCCTGCGAGCTTGCTCATGACCTGTCGCCAGCCTTCCTCCTTGTCGGCCCCCACTGAACGAAACGCTCGTTTGAGCAGGTTTTTCTGCATGTCGGACACCTTCTTTTCAAGCGCCAGGCCGCGTTCGGTGAGATGAAGCAGGTGAACTCTCCGATTTTGGTCATCAGGCTCCCAGTCGACATAACCCGAATCGATCAGCTGCCTGAGTGGCCGATGAAGCCCTTGCCGCGTAATGCGAAGAATACCAACCAGATCCGCCACCGACAGAGATCGACGGCTTCGAACGAAATACATGATGCGATGATGGATCCGACCGAATGACAGCTTTGCCAAGTGTCGGTCGGACTCCGCGATCAAGCCGGTATAGGCGTAGAAGAAAAGTTCGAGTGTCGCATCGAGACCGTCGACGCGCGCATGCGCGCCCTGGGTCCGAGCCACGCGGGAATGATTTCCTGCAGTCATCGTATCCATTCGGTTTGTGGGCCTTGCTGCCGCCGACACGACGCTTCGTATTCGACCAGGATTGAATGGCGTCGGCGCAACAACCGCAATCTACCAATGGACCCGGGCATCCAGCAACAGCAAGCGAGAGCAGCAGATGAGACCGACCGACCATGGGGCGAGGCGGTAAAGGCCGTCGTCGAACCCAACGCAGGTTTCAAGATCGACCCGGCGGAGATCATTACTTTCTGCAGGGAAACGCTGGGCGGCGTCAAAACGCCGAAAACGGTCGAGGTTTGGGACCTCTTGCCGCGCAACGCGACGGCAAGGTTCTGAAGCGCCAAATTCGGGATCAATTCTGGCTGGGGCGTCGGCGAGCGGTCTGACAGCAACCGGCTGCGGCCACTCCAAGGCCAGTCTTCGGACGCGCCACAAAGCCCGGCGAATTCGAAGCTCTGACAACCAAGGTGTCGCCCGGAACCATAATATGTAAATAGTATTGATATTATCTAGTATATTGGTGTATCAACCAAGGCAGCCGCCAACCGACTTAACGACTTGCGAAAGTCATTGAGGCCCTGATTTGCGTTAGCGGAAGCTGTGTCCATCCCCGAACCCGTGAGATTTTCCATGCTCTCTCCCATGACCAGCGAAACAATGCACCAATTCGCAGTTAAATGGATCGAAAATTGGAACCGGCGCGACATGGAAGGCGTGCTCTCCCATTTCGCCGACGACGCGCAATTCATAAGCCCAAAGGCCATCACGTTCGTGGGAACGCCCGTTCTGAAAAGCAAAAGCGAGCTTCGCAACTATTGGTCTATCGGTCTAACCCACATTCAGCGCGTTGTCTTCAATCTCTACTCGACAGTTTGCGATCCCGCATCGCGAACCCTTGTCGTTCTCTATGAGGCGGATCTCAATGGAACGGTGGCGCGGGCGTGCGAGGTGATGCGTTTCGATGAGCAGGGCCGCCAGATCTTTGGCGAGGCGCTCTATGGCGCTCCGGTCTGAAGAGGTCGCGGCTAGATCAACCGCATCCCCTTCAGGCTCGCATGTCCGCCCCGGCCGACGATGATGTGGTCGTGCACGGAGATGCCGAGCGGGGTGGCGATGTCGACGATCGCTTTCGTCATCTGGATGTCCGCACTCGACGGCGAGGGATCGCCGCTAGGATGGTTGTGCACCAGGATGATCGCAGCATCGCTTGCTGCACTTGCTTACGTCAGCTAATGGCACAAAGCAGACGTGCCGCTCGCCTCGATGAATGTCCGTTGTTGAGGGGATTGTGTTGCAAAAGTCGAAAGTTGCAGGGCTCAAGATTTTTCGCGAAAACACTAAGCAGCGAGCGATCGCTAATTCGTATGACCTCAATCGCGTTACCGAAGTCGCCTGTGAATTTTGCGTGAGGCCGTGAGGTCCCTCACATCTTGTACACGAAAGTCGCGTCCACGGTCCGCAGAATTTTGGTCATCGGCGAAAATCGACTTTTGCAACACAATCGAGGGAACAGCAGACATGGTCGGGCAACGACGCGACTTCCGCTTTTTGACCCGAACCGGACCTTTGCCAATAGCTCCAATGATCCGGCGAGCCGCACGTACAGGCTGATGTGCTGCATGATGGCCGGCTCTGCAGGCCGTAGCCATTAGCCGTAATGGAAAAATTGTCAGCACTTCAGTGCCGCGAGCTGAAGGTTATTTTGGCTTGGGTGGCTCCTGAATTGACTTCATGTAGTTGAGGGCCTCCTCCGCATTGTCCCTGTTAAAGCGGAAGGTCGGCATGAAGGGATGAATGCTGGTAAGACCGTTCTGCAGTCGTTGCATGAAGTCGCTGTCGTAAAGTTTGGTTTCGCTAAAACTGCGAAAGGGCGGGGCGAGCCTGTTGGGGCTCGCGCCGGTCCTGCCAACGGAGTGACAGCGAGCGCACAGTTTTTGTAACAGCTCCTTGCCATGCTGCCGCTCCGCATACCGCGCGTGGGCGTAGGTGCTCCACAAGAGAGCTATTATTGACAGTACCAGCAAGGATCGCTTCATCGCAGTCTTTCGCGCGGAACAGTTCACCAACGTGAGGTAGCCTTCCCGCAAATCGGCGCATCGGGAGTCCTCGCAGTCCCGAGCACGATGTCACGGCCTGTGAAAGCCGGTTTGATGCAGCTCAAAGCTCGCATCGAGCTTTTCCGGTTCCTCCGCTCTTCTCCTCCGCGCCGACGAGGCAATCGAATGAAATTGATCGCTCGAACGTGACCGACGCGTTGCCGAATGTCTGCTGTTGAGGGAAGAACGGAAGTCAGGATTGCGGAACCCGATTTCCGTTTTTGACCTAGGCTGTGTGAAAACTCTGACGCTCAACTTGCGCGTAGAAATTCTGTCTGGATTTCGTCGATGTGAAAATCAAATGCACTGTCAACCTCTTTCGAGAGAAGGCAATTGGGCAAACAATTCTACGCATCCTCGGCTCAGACATTGGGATCGATCTCTGCCGAACACAGCCGACCAGAGGATTCCCTATCCCGAGTGCACACAGGGTTGCTAGGCTCGTGCAGTAATCGGCCACGCCAACCCACGAGCCCGTGCAATCTTAGGCCTTATTATAGACGGTTTGCAGGCCATAGACCGGCGTCGGTATGCGCTCGTAGCGCGCCTTCAACTGTAGGGAAAGGAATTGCGAGTAATGGCGCGACTGGTGCAGATTACCGCCGTGGAACCATAGGCCTTCCTGCTGCGTCGGCTTCCACATGTTGCGCTGTTCGCCTTCCCATGGGCCGGGGTCCTTGGTCGTGTTCGAGCCGAGCCCCCAGACCTTGCCGACCTTGTCTGCCATTTCCCGGCTGATGAGATCGGCGACAAAGCCATTCATCGAGCTGTAGCCGGTGGCGTAGACGATCACATCGGCCGGCAGTTCCTTGCCGTTGTCGAGCCTGACGCCGTTAGTCGTGATTTCCTCGACCTGGCCCGCGACTAGCTTAACCTTGCCGTCGATGATGAGCTGCGAGGCGCCGACGTCGATGTAATAGCCCGAGCCACGGCGCAGGTACTTCATGAAAAGCCCGGAATCGTCGTCGCCGAAGTCGAGCCGGAAGCCAGCCTTCTCTAGCCCCGCATAGAAATCGGCGTCGTCCTTCCGGATCTTGTCGTAGACCGGCTTCTGGAACTGATTGAGGATCTTGTAGGGCAGCGAGGCGAAGATCAGATCGGCCTTCGCCGTCGTCATGCCGCCGCGGACCGCGCGCTCGGAATACAGATCGCCCAGGGATTCCATCAGCGAATCCGAACGCACGATATGGGTGGTCGAGCGCTGCACCATCGTCACGTCGACGCCGGCCTCGTACAGCGCGGCGCAGATGTCATGCGCGGAATTGTTCGAGCCGATCACGACCACCTTCTTGCCCTTGTAGCGGTCGGGACCCGGATGGCGCGAGGAATGGTGCTGCTCACCCTTGAAGGTGTCCATGCCCTTGAATTGCGGCATGTTCGGCTTGGCGGACATGCCGGTCGCAAATACCAGCTGCTTCGGCTTAAGCGTCATCTCTTTGCCATCGCGCTCGACGACGACGGTCCATTCCTTTTTGGCGTCGTCCCATTCGGCGTGTTTGGCCGTGGTACCGGTCCAGTAGTTCAGCTCCATGACCTTGGTGTACATCTCCAGCCAGTCGCCGATCTTGTCCTTGGGCGAGAACACCGGCCAGTTCTTCGGGAAGTCGATGTAGGGTAAATGATCATACCAGACCGGGTCGTGCAGGCAGAGCGACTTGTAGCGGTTGCGCCAGGAATCGCCCGCGCGGGCGTTCTTCTCGACGATGATGGTGGGCACGCCGAGCTGGCGCAGCCGCGCGCCGAGCGCGATGCCGCCTTGGCCGCCGCCGATGACGAGCACGTAGGGCTGGGTCTTAAAGCCGAGCTGTTCGGTTTCCTCGTCGCGCAATTCCTTCCAGGTTTTAGCGCCGGGATTGACGCCGTGCCGGGCGCCGAGCGGCCGTGTGAAGCCGGCCTTTTCCTCATGACCTTTCAGTTCGACCATCGTTGTCAAAAGCGTCCAGATCTGGCCGTTCTGGAGGCGGATGAGGCCATATCCGCGCGCGACCTCGGTCTCGAACGAGATCCAGGACTCGGTCACGCCGCTAGCTTCGGTTGCTGTCTCACCCTCGGCGATTTTCCAGTTGCGCGGCTTCACGCGCGCCAGGCAAGAGCTGAGCATGTCGCGAACTTGATCGCGGCCTTCCATCGTCTTGATGTTCCAGGTGAATGCAACAAGGTCGCGCCAGTAGCATTCCGGAGCGAACATTCTCACGGCAGCGTCGAGATCGACCGCCACAAGCGCGGCTTCGAATTTGTCAAGAAAAGCTTGGACGCGCGAGGCAAGCGTGGTGTCGAGCATGATTTCCTCCCGGCGGTCGTTTTCAATTTTTCTGCGAATTAGCGCAAGCTTATCCCAATTGTCGAACGAATCCAGACTTGCGCGGTCCGATTTCTCCTTCGGCTTCAGCGCTTCTCAGCGCTCCCCCACCACGATGCTGTTTTACCCACCGACGAGGCGGTAAATAGTTCTATTTGCTGCGGTGCATGAGTCCGGAAGTGGCACTTTTCGGACATGCCGCCGCTAGCCCCGCATGTCCGTTGTTGAGGGATGACCGGACCCAGCTCAAACGCACGCCGACTTCCGTTGGTGACCCGTTGCAGAAGTGGGGACGCGGGGAGCGCTACCCTTTGCCGAGCATCGGCAGTAACATGAACGTTATCAACATTTCCGCTAAAAAGTCGGAACTCGATCTGGCACGGTGACGTAGGCACGTGTGCAACATTGATGTTCTTTGCACAACGGAGAAAGCCCATGAAACATGCACGAAAGACTGCCCTTGCAGCTTCTGCCTTTACGTGTGCGGCATTGTTGTCCTTCGGTTGGTCTGAGCAAGGCGGCATCTCGCTGTCAATCGAGAGCGCCCAGGAGTGGCAGCCATGGTGCAGAACCTAGTAACCGGATTGGTCGTGGTGGCTTTGATTATCATGGGCATGCTTGCCTACGCCCAGAAACATGAGGGGTGCTTGCACGGGCGCTCGCTCCAAACCTTCAAGCCCTGCGGATCAGTTAGCGTTGACCTGTAGCGCTGGCCGCGACGCTGCGGCCAGCCTCGCGCGATTTGGTGCTCATGATCCCGGGCAAACCCCGGTTCGCCTATCTCCGTCTGTAGGGGCCGAGCCGAGCCGTTCTTCAACCGAACGTGGGTTCTTGACAAACTGAGCGACTGATCAGGCGGCGCGTTGGGCTCGCTTCCGTTGGTGGTCTGTCGAAGTCTGCTGTTGGCACTTTTCGGACATGCCGCCGCTGGCCCCGCATGTCCGTTGTTGAGGGGTTGAACGGACCTAGCCCAGACGCGTGCCAACTTCCGTTGATGACCCCTTGCGGAAGTCGGGCTACTAGAACCACTGCGGCGCACAACGTCCCGTTAGTGTGCTGCGGCTGCGGCGTGGGAGGGTTCGCTTTCCGTCCTGAGGGGGCGCTCTATGAGGAGCCCGCTTTGATCTCTGTCAAAGTGGCAGGCGGATTTTGTGCAATGTTTGCTAGTGGTGCCGTCATGGCGACAGTCCGTCATATCTTAGAAGAGAAGGGCCATCGGGTATGGTCCGTCCGTCCCGGAGACAAAGTGTACGACGCAATTAAGATGATGGCCGACAAGGACGTTGGCTCGCTGGTTGTGCTGGACAGCAGTAAAATAGTCGGCATCGTCACTGAGCGGCACTATGCACGCAACGTCTTCTTGAAGGGGCGCGCGTCGCCACAGACGCGAGTCGACGACATCATGGAACGCAACGTCGTGTACGTTGGGCCCGACCAATCAATCGAGGAATGCATGGCGCTCATGACCACAAAGCGCCTCCGCCATCTGCCGGTGATTGAAAATGGCGAGCTTCTTGGCATCGTTTCGATCGGTGATCTGGTCAAGAGCATCATCAGCGACCGGGAATTTGTGATCGAGCAGTTGGAGCACTATATCCGCGGCAGCACACGATGATCTCGCGTAACCGGGAGAAGGGCGTGTTATCAGCAAGCGAACAAGCCATCGCGCAAGCCGCGCTCGCGCCGGGCCCGCATGCCGTCGTTTCGGCAGACCGCGAAGGGATCATTCGCGATTGGAACGAGACCGCCGAGTACATTTTCGGCCACAGCGCAAGCCAAGCGATCGGACGGACCCTTGATCTCATAGTTCCGGAGGAGGAGCGCGCCGACCACTGGCGCAACTTCCGGCGCGTCATGGCGACTGGCGTGCTTAACTACCGGCCCGACCACGTGCTCGATATCGAGGGATCGCGACGGGATGGCACGCGCGTGATGCTCGACGCCGCGCTCATTGCCATCCACGACGAGGCGGGAGGGCTTGTCGGGATCACAGCCATCATACGCGAGGCGGACCTCAATATCGTCGCGTGATAGGCCAATCGCTCCATGTCGCCTATTGGCACTTTTGAGACATGCCGACCGGCCGTGACGGTGTCCGCTTCCGGGGGAAGACCAGAAGTCATCGGCGGAGGGGCAAACCGACGCGATCGACCCACAACGGAAGTCGTTCCATTGGAGGGCGGTCGCGGCCATGTCGCAGAATATGGGTCGCAAAGCATTGCACTAACCACTCCGCGGTAGAAGGGGAGCGAGCGGATGTTACTCTACCTCAACGATCATATAGACGGATGCTGCAAAACCCATTGGAAGACTCGCAACTCCTGCCGCCGGCGAACGTGTCTCCCGGCGTCTCCAAATATCTCGACGACAAAATCGGATGCGCCGTTCATCGCGGCCGCTTGATCCACACACTCCAGCGTACTGTTGACAAGTCCGTGGACGGCGATCACCTGCTTAATCCGATCGAGCGAGCCGACTTGCGCCTTTATGGCTGCGAGACAATTGATAACGCTAGCCCGCGTCGCCGCTTGCGCGTCCGCCACAGCAAAGCTGTCCCCAAGCTTACCTATATATTCAACACCATTTGCCGATGAGACCTGGCCTGCGGTGAATACAAGATTTCCACTGCGCTTGGCTGGAACATAGTTTGCGAGGGGTTTCGGCAAAGTTGGTAGCGTTACACCGATTTCTCGCAAGCGCGCTTCGTAGCGATTCATGCCTGACCTCTGATCGGTGCGATTGACCTGTTCTCATTGGCCTGTTGATAGGGAATATGGCTCAGTGGAAGTGTCGCACAATCCTCGTTTTTGCAACACAGCGGGGCCGGATCACTTCCGAAATTGGCGCTTTTCGGACATGCCGAGAGAGCCTGAAGATGTCCGCTCACCGCGGGGCAAAGCAGACATCCCGCCGCAACGCCGCGACTTCCGTTTTTGACCCAGGCTGTGTGAAAACTCCGACTTCGGACTTTCATGCAGAAAATCTTTCTCGATTTACGATGAATTGGAAAAGAACAGCTCTGCCAGTCATCACCGAAAGAAGAAAAGCGAGAAAACAATTCTGCGCATTCTCTGCTCGCGCGCGTTTTCACACAGCCTGGACCCGTTTCGGACATGGCTAGAGCCAGACATCGGCCCAGAATCCTGCTATATAACCATTCAATCTCCCCTAGCATGGGGGTGCATCTTGAGCAGCGAGCACGTGGAGCGGCGATTGGCGGCTATTCTGGCGGCGGATGTCGTGGGCTCTTGCCGCTTAATAGCGATCGACGAAGAAGGCACGCTGGCGCAACTGAAAGCTCTCAGAAAGACGCTTTTCGATCCCAAAATCGCTCAGCATCACGGACGTATCGTCAAGAACACCGGGGACGGCGCTCTCGTTGAGTTCGCCAGCGTGGTCGACGCCGTGCGATGTGCCGACGACGTCCAACGCGGCGTGGCAGAACAAAATACCGATGTGCCGCAGGACAAGCGGATCGAATTTCGCATCGGCATTCACCTCGGTGATATTATCATCGCAGACGATGATATCTTTGGTGATGGTGTCAATATTGCAGTGCGTCTCGAAGGGATCGCAGAGCCGGGTGGGATTTGCATTTCCGACGATGCTCACCGGCAGGTTCGTGGCAAGGTTGAGAGCACCTTAGAGGATATGGGCGCTCAAACTCTCAAGAATATCGCCGAACCGATGCGGGCTTGGCGCGTGCGCATCGGCCCAAGCTCTTCGCCGGCAACAAAAACGCCGACCGAGACTGCGCAGCCCCTCGCGCTGCCCGACAAGCCTTCCATCGCCGTTCTGCCGTTTCAGAACATGTCAGTCGATCCCGAGCAGGAATACTTTGCCGACGGTATCGTCGAAGACATCATCACCGCGCTGTCGCGCTTCAAGTCGCTGTTCGTGATCGCGCGTAATTCGAGCTTCACCTTCAAGGGCCGAGCGGTCGATATCAAGGAAGTCGGGCGAAGGCTCGGCGTGCGCTATGTCCTCGAGGGGTCTGTGCGGAAGGCGTCTGGGAAAGTTCGCATCACAGGGCAGTTGATCGATGCGGTTACAGGCGCGCACATCTGGGCGGACAGGTTTGAGCGTGACCTGACCGACGTTTTTGCTCTTCAGGACGAAGTAACCACCGCCGTCGTCTCAGCCATTCAGCCAAAGATGCTTCAAACAGAAATTGCAATGGCGACGCGGCGGCGGCCAGAGAACCTCACCGCTTATGATTTTTATCTCCGTGCTATGCCGCAGTCTTACCTAATGACCCGCGAAGGGGTGGCCGAGGCGATAAGGCTGGCTCATCGCGCCTTGGAGCTCGACCCTCGGTTCGGCTCTGTCGCGGCTCTGGCAGGTCACTGTCATGCGCAAAACGTCACTTTGGGCTATGCCAAAGATCCTCAATTCGACCGCAAGGAAGCAGTTCGGCTTGCTCATTTGGCATTGAGCATCGATGATAGTGATCCGGACACGTTAGCAAGGGCTGCCGTAATCTCGGCGTGGATGGTCGGCGATAGTGAAGCCGAGATCGAAATGGCTGACCGGGCGGTCGCGCTCAACCCAAATTCATCTCTCGCATGGAACTGCAGAGGCTGGGTATATAACACTGCGGGGCTGCCGGAGGAAGCGATCCGGAGCTTTGAACGCGCCGTTCGCATGAGCCCGGTAGACCCGCGACTATGGTCGACGCTTCTTGGCATTGGGGTGGCCCTTATTGAGCTTCGTCGCTTTGACGAGGCTATCGTGGCAGGGAAAAAAGCCCAACGTCAGAACCCCTCCTATTCGGCGGTTTACCGCTGCCTCGCGTCCGCCTTCGCGCATCTCGGACGTGACGCTGAGGCGCACGACGCGGCGGCGCGTTTGCTTGAGATCGATCCCGCCTTTACAGTATCGGCGTTTAACGCCCGGGCCCGACAATCAAACGTAAAGCTGTTTATTGAGGGTCTTCGGAAAGCAGGGTTGCCCGAATAGCCCGCTGCGCATTACGGACGAGGCGATTCGAATGACCGCTTCTGGCACTTTTCGGACCTACTGCCGGTGGTCCCGCATGTCCGTTGTTGAGGTGCCGGCTCAACCGGTCGACGCAACACAGGCGTTAAATCTCTCTGCTGGGGTTTCAAATTGCAAGGTCTCACGTGGTCGTTCGTTTAGCTGACGAGCCACTTTGTTCAGATGGGCTTGCGAATGCACCGACAAGTCGGTGCCCTGAGGAAAGTACTGTCTCAGCAGGCCATTGGTGTTCTCGTTCGATCCGCGCTGCCACGGGCTTTGCGGATCGCAAAAATAGACGTCGATGTTGGTCGCCAACGTAAATCGACGATGAGCCGTCAGTTCCTTGCCCCGGTCCCAGGTCAAGGACTTATACAGCTCCTTTGGTAGCTTCTTCGCCTGCTTGATGAGTGCGGTGACTACCGTTCGAGTATCCTTGCCTGCCACCTTGGCCAGCATCACGTAACGCGTTTGACGCTCGACCAAGGTCGCGATGTAGGTGTTGTTCGGCCCGGACAGCAGATCGCCCTCCCAATGGCCAGGCACCGCCCGATCTTCAACCGCAGCCGGTCGCTGACGGATTGAGACAGCATCCTTCATATACCCCCGTCTATCGCCATTCGGATCAACCGGCCTGGAGCGACGCATCGAACGCTTCGATCGAAGATGGCGAAGCAGCTCTTTCTTGAGTACGCCGCGCGCTTGGACAAACAGGCTGCGATAGATGGTCTCGTGTGACACCTGATTATACTCGTCTTCAGAATGCGTCCTCTTCAGCCAACCGGCTATCTGCTCGGGTGACCAATCCAATCTGAGCTTCCCTGCCACTGACCGCCGAAGCCGCGAATTGATCGCCAACTTACAACATTTTGGACGACGAGATCGCGCCCACGCATTCTCGTCCGCAAGTGTCGCTCGGTAACGATTATAGCCGCCATTGCGGCTCATTTCCCGGCTCACCGTCGAGGGTGAGCGGCCAAGTAGCTTTGCGATCGACCGGGCCGATTGATGTACCGTAACACCTCTGGAAATCACCTCGCGTTCCGCAAGCGTCAATGCCAACCTGGAGCGGCGCCGCTCCGCAGGACGAATCCCACCGTGCGGAGCCACCAGAAAATAAATCGACGAAGACTCCTTACCAAAAGCTCTCCCGATCGCCTTCAGCGACTCCCCGCGCTTCCAGCGATCCCATAGCTCCGTCTTCTCTGCCGTAGTAAAACCTCTATGAAATCTTCGTTCCATCCCACACTCCATCTTTTCCCTCTAAGATAAAGTGTTGCGTCGACCGGTTGAGACCACCGGTTGCAAACAGGAAGTAACCGGCATGCGGCCAAAGTGACGCGATTGACCCTAATGAGACATGGGTGGAAGAACCAACACGCCAACATTCTGTCGTCATTTGGGACAATATGTATTTCCTGGATCTCGCGGCCAACCGTCGATTGGAAAGACACTGATTACGGCGTGATGGGCGATGGCGTTCCGGTTGCCGGATATCGACTATGTCGGGGGCGATTTTAGTTCATGATGATCGCAGCAGGCGCGATTTTTCGACAGCCTGAAACAAATCTGCTTACGCTCCTTGTTTGATCAGGAGGATAGTCATGCGATCGTTCCAAAGCGTTGCAGCAAGCATTGCATTCTCGGCGCTGATGGCGACAGGCGCGACCTGCGCCGGTGCCGAAGACCAGCCGCTCGGCGTTCGGTTGGTAGATCAGATGAATGCGCTTTACGGCGCGCATCCGGGTGTTCGCGCGAACCATGCCAAGGGCGCCGTGTTCGAAGGCATGTTCACGCCGGCCCAAGGCGCCGATGCGCTCAGCTCGGCTGTCTTTCTCAAAGGGGCGCCCACGCCGCTGGTTATTCGTTTTTCCAATTCGGGCGGCGTGCCGGACGCGCCCGACACCGACCCGTCGACCGGCGGTGTCCGCGGCATGGCGATCAAGTTCCGTCTCTCGGATGGGAGTGAGGCCGACATGATCTGCATATCGGCAAACGGATTTCCGGTGGCGACCGGCGAGGATTTTCTGGCGCTGCTACAGGCGGTCGGCGCAAGCGGTCCCGACGTGCCCAAGCCGACACCGGTCGAGAAATTCTTGTCGACCCATCCGGCCGCACACGCTTTTGTCACGACGCCGCGGCCTGTGGCGGTCAGCTACGGCACGCAGCCCTTCTTCGGCATCAATGCGTTCAAGTTCACCAATGCGCAAGGAACGAGCAAGTTTGGCCGCTACCGCATCGTGCCCGAGAACGGCCCCGCCTATGTGAGCGACGAGGAGGCCGCGAAGCATGTTCCGAATGCGCTAGCCGACAATCTACGGGCATCGCTCGAAAAAGGACCAGTCAAGTTCCGCCTCCTGGTGCAGGTTGCCGTCACTGACGATCCGATCACGGATGCCACGAAGGTCTGGCCGGACAGCCGGCCGACGGTGGAGCTCGGCGAAATCGCGGTCATCAAGGCATTGGACACAAAGAAGATCGAGAACGAGTTGCTGTTCTTGCCAACCAATCTGACGAGTGGCATAGAGGCCTCGGATGACCCGATCATCAACACGCGCACCGAGGCCTACGCGGAATCGTTCGGCCGCCGTACCAAATAGATCGCCCGCCCCGTATGGCAACGGCGGTACCAGCGCCGGCAACTTCTCAAACTCGATGACCGATATCGGTAGCCAATATCGCCTAGCAGCCGATTTCCCAATGGCTGGAGTGCCTATCCATCTCTCGGTTGGTGCGAAAACCCTCGTGCCGAGACGGCCGGGATTGTGGTGGCTCAAATCGTACTCCGTAGCATTTTCGCCGCTCGATCGCGTCAGCACTATGGTGATGCTCCTGAGTTCAATCGCCTCTCAGGACCCGCTTGAAATGGTCCCAAAGTTGATCGGCATCGTGTTCGAGCTGTTCGAGGTGCTTCTTCGTGGATTCGGTCATGGTCTGAATGGCGACATTCTTGATAGCAGCTTCGGAATTGCTGACGGCCTCTAAAAATGCTTTGGCTTTTTCAAAGCCCTTATGCGCCGATTCAAGCAAGCCGCGATAGTAGTTCTCATCGTCGCGCACAATCATCCGTTCCTCCTGGGTTTATAGATCGTGGGCTAACGACTTGCCGAAAGTTAGAAACGCATCATGTCGGATGCAAAAGCCCGGCATTGCTGCCGGGCCTTTCCTATCGTCGTGAACGGTTGGAGTTAGAAATCCATACTACCCATACCACCCATACCGCCACCGCCACCAGGCATGCCGCCACCGCCAGCGTTCTTATTCGGCAGTTCCGCCACCATGGCTTCGGTTGTGATCAGCAGAGCCGCAACCGAAGCCGCGTTCTGGATTGCTACACGCACCACCTTGGTCGGGTCGATGATGCCCTTCGAGATCAGGTTGACGTATTCGCCGGTCTGCGAGTCGAAGCCGTAAGCGTATTGATCCTTCTCGAGGATCTTGCCGACGATGACGGAGCCGTCCTCGCCCGCGTTGTAGCAGTCTCGATTAGTGAGTGCTAGTCACCCTGCACATAAGGCCGCCTCGCGGGCGCACGAGGCCTTGCCGGAAACGATATTCGGCTCTCGATTAGTTCCAAGGGTTAGAGTGGAATTCCTTCGGCGACACAGGCGGCAAGGGATAGGGCGACTACCTAGGACATCAAGCAGCAATGCCCTGATGAATTGCCCTGCTTTGGCACCGTCCCTTAAGGGGCTGGGGGCTATTTGCCCAAAGGGAATACTCTGTAGTGTCTGGCGAAGCCTCATGTTCCCCATGGAAGGTCGAGCCGATCTCGGAGGAAGTATTCCATGGACGAAGATATCTTGCGCAAATTGGAAGAACGTCTCGGACCGCTCTGCGCGAGACAGCGATTGGGTATCGAGACGGACCACGAGGCGCAAATCCTCGGCAAGGGCCTACTCTCCTTCCACATAGAGAACTGGTATCCGGCCCATTCTGTCATTCGAAACGCACTGAAGCTGACCGGTCTCTACTGGCGCGGACGCCGGAATACAGAACGCATTCTCGTGAAGCGCACTGACATTTTGTTCAACGAGTTGCCGCACCTTTTTGACGGCTTCACCATACTCCACCTTAGCGACATGCATGCGGACATGAACGAAGCTGCCATGCAGCGCCTGATCGAACTCGTCGGCGACATGCGTTACGATTTATGTGTTCTAACCGGCGACTATCGAGGGAAGAATTGTGGACCGTTCGAGGACGCCTTGGATGGCGTTGCAGAAGTGCGAGCTCATCTAAAGGAGCCCGTTTATGGAGTAATGGGCGACCACGATACCATCCAAATGGTTCCGGGGCTGGAAGCCATGGGAATACGGATGCTGCTCAACGAGAGCGAAGTGATCGTGCGCGGTAATCAGCAGATCTATCTAGCCGGAATTGATGACGCGCACTGCTTGAAGGTCGACAATATCGAAAAGGCTGCATCGCAGATACCGTCTGGCAAGTTCTCCATCTTATTGTCGCACACACCGGAAATCTATCGCCAGGCGGCTCATGCCAATTTCAATTTGTTGCTGAGCGGACATACGCACGGTGGTCAGGTCTGTCTGCCTGGATCTGTTCCGATCATGCTTGACGCAGTATTGCCTCGACGGATGGGGGCGGGAGCTTGGCAGTATCACAACATGACTGGCTACACGTCCGTGGGTGCTGGATCGAGCGTCGTTCCTGTTCGTTTCAACTGTCCGCCAGAAATCACCCTCCATTGCCTTCATTCGGGCTAGCGTCGCGCTAATATGGTTCGTCGCGCAGGTGGGCCCGGAATAGAAGACGGGACAGAATTAGCGCGCCAATAAAAAAGATCCCGACGCCAAGCGCGATGTCTGCGATCGTCAATGAAAGGGCATCGCGGCATACCAGCATAGGAAATAGGGATTCAGGCACCTGATCGAGCCCGAGCGCCTGGCGGCTCGACGGCAAGTTTAGGCGGCGCTTCACGAAACTGGAGAACAGATCGCCCGCCATTGCCGCGCCCGCTACCATGGCGCCGATCATCAGGTCCAGGCCGATTAGCGGTGCACTCGCGGTGGTGACGAGGATCGAGACCACAGTCCCGCGGATTGTTTTCGAGTGACCAAACAACGGCCGCCCATCAAAAAATATAGTTCCGGCATCCAGTGGAAAGGAAAAACGCGGGCCAAAAATCTTCTTCGCAACGATCGGTGTGCCGTTCGCCAACATCGTTAACACCAATAATTGCACGATGTGCAAAAGTTGCATCGCTATGGTCTATCTCGGCTAGCGCCGTTGCGCGACCCTCGCCAGTCGGGGGCCCCAGCGGTCAAATATAGCGATCGAGATATGGTTGTTGGCGTCGGCTATCTTCAGAAGGGGACCATTTCCTAGCAAGTGGGGGCGACAGGTGGCACCGACCGGACTAACCGGGCCGGCCTGATGACGTCCGTTAATCGGGGTAGACCGGAAGTGGCTGGCAGAGGGTCGAAACGGCGCGTTTGACCCTTAGCCGACATTCGGTCTGAACGATCTATAGCGGGGTTATGCCGTGCGAAAATGGGTCGCTGCGCCGCAAGCGCTTTGTAGCGATCAACCGATCCAAATTCTCCGAGCAAACAGGGCGGTGTTCATGAACAAGGACGCACCGAAAAGTCCTATCACTCCTGCTAAAAGCCACCTCGCTCGCAATCCCAAATCAGCCAACACTACAAACAGAGGAAATGAAAGGAGATTAAATCGGCTCATTGAGACGAAGCCTGCTGGCCCACCGCTGAGTGTTAGATATGGCAACAACAGCAAACCCATGGCAAACAGTGTCCAAGTTGAGGGCAGTCGAGACCAGCCCACAACAATCAGGACAACGAACAATAATGTAAACCAGCTAGCTTGCCCCCATGGATTCCAATCATTGAGGATCATTCGGGTGAAGGGCTCAAATTTGAGTGCCGCAACTAATCTTGTAGCTAGGGTCGTTCCTTGATGGAAAGCCACCTGCCCATCCGAAAAAGCAAACGGAGCTCCGAAGGAGTTCCAGAGATAGATCATGAATAGCCAGATGCCCGATGTCGCGAGAAGGATGCATGGCAAGAGAGTAGGAAGGAACGGCCTCTGATCGCGATTGAGCCACATCTCCCAGAGAAGGACGGGCAATAGGACAATGCCCGTTGATCGGCTAGAAATTACCAAGCCTGCAAGCAGTGCTGCCGACAAATAGTATTTTCGCTTCAAAGCAAGAAAAAACGAAACGATTAGAAGCAGTGCCAAGGGTTCGGTATACCCGGCCGATAGCAAAACCGAAGCCGGAAAAAAGCTGAGCAGCGCGGTTGTGGCTAGAGCTAGTTGATCACCAAATTCCTCGCTAACTAGCTTGAAAAGAACGACGATGGCGAACAATCCCGCGAGATTCGATACCAACAGCAAAGCATCCGCAGGCGTGAGGCCGCTAATCGTCGCCAAGCCCCGTGCGAGCATCGGATACAGCGGGTAAAACACGATATTCTGTTGAATAGTCGGATCGCCGTTATACCGATAGCCTTCTGTGACGATCTTGAAATACCATTCCGAATCCCATTGCAGCAATTGGTGGTACCAGAGCGGTCCCGCCGACCAGCGTTCGATCGAGCTGGGCACATATTTTTGCGAGAATACCAGTCCGAGCGCGACCACCACCCGCGAACAAGAAAATATCAGGATGGCCCAACAATAGGGAAGCCAAGAATGACCTTTCCAGTTCGGACGCCGCATCTCCATGTCCATACTGTCGCTTGGTATAAGCCTAAGATCAATCGCCATAGGCGTACCGAAAACCATTCCACTTCCGGTTTTGGCACTTTTCGGACATGCCGCCGCTGGTCCCGCATGTCCGTTGTTGAGGATGAACGGACCTGGCTTAGATGCGCGCCGACTTCCGTTGATGACCCAGACTGTGTGAAAACCTGACTGATGCTATGTTTCCCTTGCTGAATCGCGGGGGGATGATGAAGGGTTTCGTTCAAGGGGCGGATCGCCAGCAGACGACACTGTTACCGGAATGCCTTGATGATTGGGTGGACGAGAGCAATCCTGTTCGGGCGGTTGATGTGTTCGTCGATGCGCTGGAACTGCGCGAGCTGGGGTTCGATGGCGTCAACCCGGCAGCGACCGGCCGGCCGGGATATCATCCGTCGCCGCTGCTCAAGCTTTATATCTATGGCTATCTCAACCGGGTCCAATCGAGCCGGCGGCTTGAGCGTGAGGCTGGCCGCAATCTCGAAGTGATGTGGCTGACGGGACGGCTCGTTCCGGATCACAAAACCATCGCCGATTTCCGCAAAGACAACGGCCCCGCCATCAAGAAGGTCTGCGCGCAATTCGTTGCCTTGTGCCGCAAGATGGGTCTGCTGGCGAAAGCGAGCGTTGCGATCGATGGCAGCAAGTTCAAGGCGGTCAATTCGCGCGACCACAACTTCACGAAGGGAAAGATGGAGCGGCGCCTTGCGCAGATCGAGGAGAGCGTTGCGCGCTATCTGAGCCAACTTGACACGGCCGATCGCCAGACAGCTGCCGGTAAGGTGCCGTCGGAAGAGCTTGTGGCCAGGACCACGCGGCTCAAGGAGAAGCTGATCAAGCTCGAAGAAGAGGTGAAGCGCCTTAAAGCGATTGAGAAAGTGATGCTTGCTGCGCCCGATCAGCAGGTCTCCTTCACCGATCCTGATTCTCGCTCGATGGCGACCAGCGGGCGCGGCTCTGGGATGGTCGGCTATAATGTGCAAGTGGCCGTCGATACGACGAACCATCTGATCGTCGCGCATGAGGTGACCAACGTCGGCACCGACAAGTCGCATCTTGCGAACATGGCCAACCAAGCGAAGGCGGCATTGGAGGCAGAAAACCTCGAAGCCTTCGCCGATCGCGGCTACTTCAAAGGCGAGGAGATCCTCGCATGCGAAGAGGCTGGCATCACGGTCACGCTGCCAAAACCCCAGACATCAGAGGCGAAGTCGGAAGGCCGCTTCGGCAAGCAGGATTTCCGCTACGTGGCTGAGGAGGACGTCTACATTTGTCCTAACGGTGAGAAGCTCACCCGCCACTTCACGAACGAGGAAAATGGATTGGTCCTGCACCACTACTGGACCAACGCGTGCCGCGCCTGCGCGCTGAAGGCTCAGTGCACGAAGGGACCGCAACGTCGCATCAAGCGGTGGGAGGACGAGTATGTTGTCGATGCTGTGCAGGCGCGCCTGGACAGAAATCCGGATGCAATGCGTGCTCGTCGCGAGACGGTCGAGCATCCGTTCGGCACGCTGAAGATGCGGATGGGGGCGACGCACTTTCTGATGAAGACGCTGCCCAAAGTGGCGACTGAGATGGCGTTGCACGTGCTCGCCTACAACCTCTCGCGCGTAATGAACATCGTCGGTATCAAACCGTTCCTCGCGGCGATCCGGACTTGAGGAGCGTGTCATGGTGCGCGCCGTGAGACCGTTAAGGTCGCTCAGCCTGGCCCGAGGTTGCGCCCGGATTGACTCCAGATTCGATACAGCAAAAAATAGGCTCAGCCGGTCGCGTCGAGGTCCATCACGCCCGGTTGCTTGCAGTTATGGGGGTATGAAAAACGTTTCCACACGGCCTGGACCCAAAGCCGACATTCTGATCGGGTGGGCCGTGACGGCGGCACTAACGGACTATGCGCTACGTCATCCAAGCACCCGGAATGATCGGACGGCCCTCATCGCCGCATCCGAAACTGCAAATGATGCAGCGGCTGTCCAGACCGTGTTGATTGTTCTAGGAGAAATACCGCCGAGCAAACTTCTGGAAATTTTCCATTAGAAACTGATTTGCTCGCCTACTGATTGGAGCGTCTGGCACCATCAAGTCAAAGCCATGAAAAGCGCCGTCGAATACCTCGAACTCAACCGGAACGTTGGCCCGACGAAGGTTCTCAACGTAGATTTTCGTTTCATCCCGAAATGGCTCAAGACTGCCGACAAATGTGATCGTCGGCGGCAATTTCGTATAGTCTGTGCAGCGTGCCGCAGCCGCGTAAGGCGTAACGTTCTCCACGCCATCGAGATAACGGGACCACGCCAGCCTGTTAGCTTTTTCATCCCATACGGGTGCGTTGTTTCCTACGGCAGAGGCGCTATTCTGCCGGTCATCAATCATTGGATATAGCGGCATTTGAAAGGCTATTTTTGCATCGTCGTCATCGGTAGCCTTGAGCGAGATGGCCGCCGCAAGCCCTCCGCCTGCGCTATGGCCTGACACGATGAATCTGTCAGTTCTTCCGCCGAGGGAGGCCGCATTATCCCTTATCCATAGTAGAGTGTCGTAGCAGTCGTTGAATGCAGCCGGGTACGGCGATTCAACAGCCTTTCTATAGTCCGGCGCGACTATGATGCATGGCTCTGTCTCGATGAAGTCCTTGATGCTTGAGCCGAATTGCTCCGGCACCCCGTGGACGTAACCGCCACCATGCAAATACAGCATGACCGGCAGTGGTCCAACTGCCGCGGTTGGCCGATAGATTTTCACGCGAATAGGCGACCCGCCATTTCTGCTCGGAATATGTCGCTCTCGGCAGACAAGTCCTCTAATGTTTTTTCCCCGCAAGACGGCCCCACTGAAACGGAGCACGAGCAGAGAGAACCATCTCGTGTGAAAAAAGCTTGCGATAATCCGCCCAACGGCATATCTGCCGCGCAAGTCTTTATCCACCATGTCTCTGGTGACCTTCATCCGATGCTTCCTGCCTTAACTCGCGGAACTTCTCCCATCTGATGGGTGTCGGCCGAAGTGCGCTTTTGCAGAGCATTAGGGCCAGCGGCCATACCTGCCGCACCAACAGGCCGGACACGTGACCGCACCCGACCAATGCTGCAAAACGTCAGAAAGTTCTTGCCAGGGCGCCGTCCACACGTGACCCAAATGTATGGACCGGCCGTGCGTTGCAAGAAGATTTCGGCGAGCTGGCGGTAAGCGGTCTTGCATCAATGTATCCGGCCTTTGGTTGGAGGCGGTGCTCCGGGCCATCATGGATATCAGCGCGCCTGCAACCTCATTAGCGGATCGGCCTCGATTGGACCATTTGGGTCACCAGTTTTTGCAGGCGCCGGGAAGACCGAACCTCCATCTCTTCTCATCCTCTCGCAGACCTCGGCAGGTAAGTAACTCAGGTACTTGTGATCACGCGGCTTGAAGCTTGCTCGCCTCGAAGGCTCGACCACGGGCAAGAACACTCCAGGCGATGCGTGCGAGCTTATTGGCGAGCGCGAATCGCTTCCGCATCACGGAAATCGTTCTTTTGGCCCTTGGAATATGGCCGCACGTACTTCGCCGGCATCAGCCGAGCGTCGTGGCCAAGCGCCTTAAGGCGACGACTGAGATGATGGGCCCCGACGCACGCCTCCATGCCAATCAGACACGGCGGCAGATTGGCGAGTTGGGCCTCCAGCTGGCCACGCGACCACTTCTGCCGCAGCACGATGGCGCCGCGCTGATTCTGGCCAACGATGTGGAACGAGTTCTTGCCGATATCGATGCCGATGGCGGCGGGCGAAGTATCGAGTTTCTGTGACATGGTGTGCTCCTTGTCTTGGCGCCCCTGGCCAGCTTATCGCTGGCGGGGCAGGAGCACGGCCGGACCATCCCATTAGCAGATGCAACAAGTTCAGGAAGCTGGTCTAGCAGGGGCACCGGCTATCGCAACGTGGCGGTCATCTTTGCCGGGACGGGCGGCCGAAGGCCCAGCCCCCGAGAAAACGCCGGGCGCCTCGATGCTGGCAGTCTTTCCGGAAGCTGTCCGAAATATGCAATGGCTTGCGTCATCGCACCTCTGATGGCTGGCTCGATCTTCGCGCAAATAAACCAGCAGACCAGGGCAAGAATGCCTAGCTCGACCCACACGGCCGAGGTGGCATCCAGGCCAGCATCGACCAGGACACGAATAATCTCTGTGCCAATGACGTTGTGGGTGAGATAGAGCGGATAGGTGATCAGCCCGAGCGTTCTCCAGTAAGCCGGCGCTTCAGGCGAAGCGGTGGCTGCAGAGCGCCTGTTCCTGTTCGCGCAATAGGCAATGAGGCCCACCGCCGCCGCCCAAACCATGATCGGCACAAAGGCTGATTGACCCGAGATGGCGGGTATGCACGTCAAAAAGAAAGAGGCAAAAAAGTAGATTTCTGCGGCCCCCGAAAGACATGTGATGGCGACGGCGACCCGTTCGAGCGCCGTCAATTCTCTGTTTGCAGAAATGAAAAGCCAGATGCCCAGCGCAAAAAAGCAGCCATGGGTCAACAAGAATGCTGCGCACGGCACCCGAAACATCAGAATAACGAGATACGGCAAGTCGGATGGCGTCGTGCATGACAGCACCAGCAACGCCACAGCGTTGAACGCCGCGCTGTAGATGGTGAGACCCCAGGCCAGGTGCCGCAGGGTGATTTTCTTCGTGCGCATCGCGCAAAACACGAGCCCATAAAACGCCATCTCGGCGGCCAATGTCCAATAGACGCCATCGAGCCATTGACCCATGACTCCCTTAGGAACGAGCAGCATGGCGTGGATGTAGGGGAGGATGAATTCGGATGCTGGTCCACTGCCAAAGAGAACCAGAATGAGGAGGGTCGCGGTGGCGCAAACCCAGACCGCCGGATAAAGCCGGAGAGCGCGGCCAACAAGAAACTCTGTCGGAGAAGACTTGCTCGCGGAATTCGCTATGACGAACCCGGAAATAACAAAGAATATTTCAACACCCACCCAGCCGAACCATGTGAAGGGCGCGGCGGACGGGTATAGAACATCGGCGGCGACGTAGCGCTCGAAACCTGGGACGCCAATCGAAACCCAGGCCCAGGACCAGAACATCTGGTGAAAAATGGCGACGCCGACGGCAGCCCCGAAGCGCAGCGGATCCAGCAGGGGGAAATGGTTCTTCACGGGAGTGCTTCCAATCCATGAAACATCCCCTTGCAGATATTGGATTCCCTTCACCGAACTCTTTGAGGTAGGTCACACTGTCTCCACCCGCGCGGTTCAAATGCGCAGATCCTCGCACGGATTAGCGAGCGCTCTGTGAGGCGCCTCCGCGCTGTGTGATGCTCCTCACGGAGTTGCTGAACGTTCGCCTTTACACCAAGACCACTCTCAATGAGGCGACGCGGTGCCGCCTAGGCCAAACGGGGCCACGGCCACGACGAAGAACGAACATGCGATCACTTTGAGCTCGACGAAGTTGTTGGCGGACGCTATCGCCGGATCAAATGCTGGGTCGACCGTCGGAAAGCTACTCGTTGCCCGCTCATGTGGGGAGGACCTGGTTTCTGCTTTCATACGAACGGGAGGATGACAGACCAAGGAGTTGCCATGAAAAAGCCTCTGACGATACCGGACGAGCCGCAACCCCGCAATGTCACACGCGCTGACCTTGTGATGACCGAGGGCTTTGGCTTGCAAGTCGATGGCCGGATGGAGACGGTGTTTCCAACACTTGCAGCGGCGCAGAAAAGGGCGAGGGATCTCAAAGCTGAGTTTCCAATGCTCCAAGTTAAGGTGTACGACGCTGCGGAAAAGAGGTTGCTGGAATTGTCGCCGACTGAGTGATGCTAGTTGCGAATCGCTACAGGTACAGCGATCTCGCGCCGTCAGGCCCATCCTGCTCGTCGGCTAGTTGCGCGCCAAGTTCAACCGCGTTCCTCCGGATCATTGCGCCAATGCCCGGCCGATGGAGAGCGTTGTTAATCGGCTCCGCCTGTGCTGCCGGCGTCCAGACAACATTACGCGGCCGATCACTATGGCCGAAGCCAGGACGATCGAAAACGATGACGCGATAATTCCTAGGGGCAAAATCGATCAAGCGGCTGGATTCGAAATCCTGGATCATGTTGCCATTTCCGTGCAGCAGGCCCAGCGGCGCGCCAGAGCCACGTTCGACATAGTGAAGCGGGACGCCGTTTATTTCCAAGAAATGTCCAGCGGGGGGATTGTTGTTCTCAGCTTTCTTGCCTAGGTGACGGTTCACCAAGGCCGATACAGCCAAAGCTCCGCATTAGCGTTGTGGATATAGTGGACAAGTCCCGCGCGGATGCTGGAAGGTCATGGATGGCCCAGAATTGCCCGATAATCTCAGCATCAGATCTGGGAGCTACTCGTGATAATTTATAGTTTAGCGCTAAGAGCAGAGTGGTGCGATGCTGCTGTCGAGGATGTCATCGCAAGCTGTGACGGCGATGTAATGAAAGCGCTGAAATTCTTGCTCGTCGCAAATGAACATCTAGAAATGGAAGTAGAGGAATTGCACGCGGCGATGGAAACAGTCCGGAGCGTGGAAAGCGGCGCTCATCCGACCCGGCATTAGCCGCCCGAAGTAATCTTTGTTGGCCCTCTCTTCAGCGACACGACATTCTGAGACCAACAAACTCAAGTTCTGGTCGGATACCGTACAGACGACAATTTCGCATTTGACATAGTAGTGACGTAACTGATTCGGAGTGCATCACATGCGCCGAAATGCGTTGCCGCAACTATTGCCGACCGAACGGCCTCTGTGCCCGAAGTGCCGGGATCGCATGGACCTGCAGCGTATAGATCCCGGCATCAAAGGATTCGAGAACCGCGTGTTCGAGTGTGGCAGGTGCTACACGATGAAAGCTGTTCCGGCTGCGGCTGACCGAATAAAATCTCCTAGCGCCAAGGGTACCGAAGCCCGTTGATCGCAGGAAGAACCTCCAACAGTGTGTCCCACGAAAGTTCGGCTGTTTGCGAAAGCGCGGCCACGGCGGGTTTTCGGCTATTGGGGCACTTTAAAGTTTCAATCCAACGATCACGGGCCGCTGAGAGCTCGCCGAGGCGTAATTGAGGCTCATTTGCCGAACAAGAGCACGCGGTCGTGTGTGTGTCACAAGCAATTGAAGGGGAGTCGGAGCTGTGAATTAAGGGGAAAAGTCCTGCGGTCAATGGAACGTCATTGTCGCACCTGAATTACCCGACAACACGATCACAAATCGCAGGATTACAGATGACCATTCACTTCCCGCTACCAAAAGCAGAGCTGTATGAGGTTGCTGTCGAAGATGCTATCGCCACCTGCAATGGCGATATGAGAGGGGCGCTGAAAGCCCTGCTCATAGTGAACGAACACCTGGAAGAGGAACTGATTGAGTTGCGGGCCGCCATGGAAAAGGGCCGGACCATGGAAAATCTCCGCTGACCGGATCCCGCCAATAGGCCGCGACAATTTTATCAATGATTCCGCGTCAGCTCATTGCACTCGAGCAATCTTGAGGCAACGCTTCTTGGGGACCTTGTCTCTGTTTGCTAGCGCCTTATGACGAAAAGGGAGCAAGCCTCCGCATTCGCGTTTCCGTGTCCGAGATGAACGTTGAGAAACGTCGAGCACCACGCTAGCCCTGGTCATCCATGAACTGGCAATCAACTCGGCAAAATACGGATCGCTATCGGTTGCAAGCGGCACGTTGGACGTTTCGTGCAATGCCCATGGCGATAAAGTCGTAATTACTTTGACCGCGGGGCGGCCCGCCTATCAAGGCTCCCGCGATGTTCGAAGCCTTCGGAAGCAAATTGGTGCACCGGAATATGGCAGCCCAGCTTGGTGGCGCGCTATCGCATTCGATTGGTCGGCGGAGGCGTAGTCGTCACCCTGCGCATAGACCGCATCGCGAAGTGAGCGGTTTGCAATCTACATGGAGCAGCACGTGGTGCAGCGACCGTTTGGCACCTTTGAGACGTTCCGACTGTATTGAGCAATGTCCGGCTAACCCGGAAGACATTTGCTCACCGTGAGTTCTTCTCAGTTTGACCCATCTGCGACATTGGGCAGCACTCAAGAAAGTGCACGATCTCACTTGATCGGCGGAATGGTTCGCGCAGGCGGCGATGTCCTGAGGCTACCCGCTTATGTTCAACTGCCGCAGGACGTCAGCGATGAGTTGCTTCACGTCCTGATGGCCACCGTTGTTGAAGGTGATGCGCGTGCCTTGTCCGTCGGGCAGTGGTGTGGCGGTCACGATCCTATCCGGGTTGATGACGATGGGCTGATCGTCCGGTTGCGTGAACTGCACGAATGCCATGAAAGGTCGATCCTGGCTGTCGCGCGCGAGCCGCGCGCGGCACCCCGAAACCTGCAACGCGCGGGCGTCAAGGTCAAGCCTGTGTACCGAGATCGTAAAGGCGAGGCGCTTCACATGGCTTGCGGCGTTTGTGCCCGCTCCACCCGACGCGCCGCCTCGCTTCCCGGTGAGGGCAGCACTCACCTATGTTGGCACTTTTCAGACGCGGGGCAAGTTCTGACTTAAGTCAGCAATGCGCTTCAAAGCGGACACTGAATGCTCATCGGCTGAAGCAATTTTTCGAGGGCCTCGGTTGCTTTGAAATTCGCTGTTTTCGCCAATAAATTCCCTGATCGCCTAAATATTTTCCCTGTTAGTTTGAGTAGGGAATTGTCAGAAAAGCGGCTGTGGCTCAGTGGCTTCTTGCCCCCATCTCGTCTCCTAACACCTGGAAATCGCAAATTTCCCTGTAAAATTCCTTGTTAGCAGGGAAATGGCGTGGAGACCGGCGCGATCAGCACTGCGTCGCCAGCCAGTTCGCACGCCATTTGCGTTCGCCATGCCATTTGGTGTCGCCGATGCCACTAGAAATTCGAGCCGCCACTCCTGAGGACGCGCCAGCCGCATGTCGAGTAATGAGGCGTTCCATCGTCGAGCTGTGCGTCGCCGATCATCGGAACGACGAGACAGTCCTAAGGCGATGGCTAAGCAATAAGACGCCGGAGGTCTTCATATCTTGGATCAGGCAGCCGGATAACTCCCTCCTCGTCGCCGTCGAAGATGGCAGCATCCTTGCCGTGGGCTCGGTCACCGACGCGGGCCAGATCACCCTTAACTATGTTTCGCCGGATGCGAGGTTTCGCGGCGTCAGCCGGGCCTTGCTCGGCGCGCTCGAAGTACGGGCCATGGAACGAGGTAACACACAATGTACCCTCACGAGCACAGAGACTGCTCGACGCTTTTATCAGGCCAACGGATACGTTGAGAATGGCCCACCAGTTGCCAATTTCGGAACGAGTTCAGGCTACCCGATGGCAAAGCTCCTGGCGTCGCACATGCCTTGAGCTCTGCACCGACGTTTATTTCGGGCCGACGCGCATTGCCGCCGGGAGCGCCGCCGGCAGCTTGCCGGCCGTCTGCAACGCCGCCTGCATGGCGACGATGTAACCGTAGGGGCCGAGACCGGCGATGACAGACCGGACCGCGGCCGAAAGCTTCGAATGCCGGTGCAGTTCGTCACGGGCGTGAATGTTGGAGATGTGGACCTCAAAGATCGGTCCCTCGAAAATCTTCAGCGCGTCGTACATGGCAATCGAGGTGAAGGAGTACGCGGCGGGATTGATGATCAGGGCATCGGCGTCTGTGCGCGCCGACTGGATGAGATCGACCAGCACGCCCTCGTGGTTCGACTGGTGAAAGGACAGTTGCGCGCCGGCAAAGGCGGCAAACTCCTCACAGGATTTCCTGATCGCCTCCAGCGTGGTCGACCCGTAGATATGCGGCTCGCGGATGCCCAGCAAATTCAGGTTTGGGCCATTGAGGATCATGATGCGCATGTTGTTCCTTTCGTGTGAGCTTGCGGGGATATGGTTCTCGTGCAGTCCGCCGGCGTCAGCCCCCAAACCATTTGGCCGGCACGGTCACCGTCGCGGGGAAGAGCACCATCAGGAACAGGACGACGAGCTGTGCGATCATGAACGGCCACACGCCCTTGATGATGTCTTCCATGCTGATGCGGGACACCCCGCAGACGACGTTGAGGACGACGCCGACCGGCGGGGTTATCAATCCGATGGCGTTGTTGATGATGAAGAGGACACCGAAATAGACCGGATCGATGCCGGCCTGCTTGATGATCGGCATCAGGATCGGCGTGAGGATCAGGATCGTTGGCGCCATGTCCAGCGCCGTGCCGACAATGACGACCAGGACCATGATCGCGAGCATCAGCAAGGTCTGGTTGCCCATGAACGGGCGTACGAGGTCGACAACCTGACTGGAGATTTCGGACACGGTGATGAGCCACGAGGATACCAGTGCGGCCGCGACCAGGAACATGACCACGCTGGTGCTCAAGGCGGCGGAGACGAAGACCTCGTAGAGCTCGGAAAATTTCAACTCGCGGTAAATACAGGTCGCTACGAACAGCGCATAGACGGCGACAACAACGGCGGCCTCGGTCGGGGTAAAAATGCCAAATCGCAAGCCGGCGACGATGATCACGGGCAACATCAAGGCCCAAAATCCGTCGATGAAGGCATATGCGATTTCGCGCAGCGATTTGCGCGGGGGGCTCTCGATATTTTCCTTTCGCGCCACCCACCACCAGGCAAAGCAGAGCCCGACGCCGAGCATCAGGCCCGGAACGATTCCCGCCAGAAACAGCTTGGAGATGGAAACGCCGCCCGCCACGCCGAACAGCACGAAACCGATGCTGGGCGGGATGACGGGCGCAATGATGCCGCCGGCGGCGACGAGGCCGGCCGCATATTTCTTGTCGTGGCCAGCCGCCACCATCATGGGAACCAGCAGCGCCGCCAGGGCCGCGGCGTCCGCCGCCGCCGAACCGGACAACGAGGCCAGCGCGCAGGAGGCAAGGATGGTGACGTATCCGAGCCCGCCCGGCACATGGCCGACCAGGGTCAGCGCCACGTTCACGATCCGCCGCGCCAATCCACCCCGGTTCATGAGCTCGCCCGCGAGCATGAAGAATGGAACCGCCATCAGCGGAAAGCTGTCGGCTCCGTTGATGATGTTCTGCGCGATGATCTGCGAGTCGAAAATATCAAGCGAATGCATCAAGGCGACGCCGCACACGATCAGCGCGAAGGCGATGGGCATTCCCAGCGCCATCGCTCCCAGCAGCGAGAGCGCGAAAACCGCGATGGTCACGCGCGCCCTCGCACGCAGGGCGGAGACGCGCGCTCAGGTGTGCTCATCGCTTTCCCTCACCGAGATCAGGTCTTCCTCACTCGCAGCACCCGTCAATACCCGTGCGAGATCGTGAAGAAGGATCACCGCCGCCGAGATCCCGAACACAAGCCCGGAGGAATAGAAGAACAACCCGACCGAGATGCCGGACGCCGGTGCGCTGTCATGGAAGGTCAGAACGGCCTGCTTCCAGCTGCCGATGGTCAACAAACTGTCCGCATAGAGCATCAGGGCATAGCTGATGACGAAGCAAAGCAGTTTGCCGCGCGGTGGCAGCGCGCGCACCAGCGTATCGACCCCAAGATGAGCGTGCTGTCGCAAGGCCACGATCGCACCGAGGAAGGTGAGCCAGACCAGAAGCCAGCGGGAGAGTTCCTCCGAGGTCGCGATGCCGGAGTTGAACACGTACCGCAATACGACATTGGTGAAGACCAGAACGACCATGACGGCAAGGCACAGCACAACCATGACCTTCAGGGCGCGGCAATAGAGATCGATCCATCGTCCCATGGCCGCTTCCCGGCGCATCAGTTGGTCTTGCTGCGGACGCGGGCGAGTTCGTCGTTGAAGAGCTTGACCTTGGCCGGATCATATTCAGCGGAGAATTTTTCGATCACGGGTTTGGTTGCATCCTGCATGCGGGCATATTCGGCCGGCGCAATTTCGTTGAACTGCATGCCCTTGGCCGTCAGTTCGGCCAGCGCTTTATCCGCGGCCAGCTTGGTCTGCTCGCGCTGGTATGCCTTGGTTTCCGCGAAGGTGTCGCGGAACATCTTCTGTTCCTCCGGCGAAAGCCGGTCCCAGAACTTCTTGCTGACGATGATGATATTCTGGGTGAACGTGTGATTGGTCGCGGAGACGAATTTCTGGACTTCGTAGAACTTGTTCGACAGGATGACGCTGTATGGATTCTCCTGTCCGTCGACCGTCTTGTTTTCCAGCGCGGTGTAAAGTTCGCCGAACGCCATCGGCACCGGATTGGCTTTCAGGGCCTTGAACGTTTCCAGATAAACCGGGTTCGGGATCACCCGAAGCTTGAGACCCGCGAAATCCTCGAGCCTGGCAATAGGGTGGCTGCTGTTGGTCGCGTTGCGGAAGCCGAGGCCCCAATAGCCCAGACCGATCAGGTCCTTGTCCGGCAGCGCATCGATCATCGTCTGCCCGAAGGCGCCATTGGCCAACGCCTCGGCCTGATCGAAGGTGCTCACGATGAACGGAAAGTCGAACAGGCCCAGCTCCTTGATGACGCCTGCGAGCGAAGTGGTCGAAGCGGAGAAGACTTCCTGGGTGCCGCCGCGAACCGCCGACTGCTGCTGCATCTCGTTTCCGAGTTGCGAGGCCGCAAACTCGCGGATTTTCAGCTTGCCGCCGCTTTTTGCCGCCAGCACCTCGGCAAATTTCTGCACGCCAAAGCTGATCGGATGATCGATGTTGTTGAGGTGGCCCCAGCGGATCGTACGCTCCTGAACCTGGGCGTGGGCCGGTTGCATGTTCGCGAAAGTGCTGAGGCCAACGAGGGCAAGGAAAATGACTCCCATCCGCATGGCGATCTCTCTCCTTGGCGCGATCTTTTGCCGCGACTTTTCGACCTTAATCATATGAGGAAATATGAGTCAAAGCATAAAATAGAAATTACCATACGATAGTGATATTATATGATATAATACGTCATTGCGGGACGTTTGAATGTTGCAGGTCCCGCCCTTTTCAGGCGCAAGGCCGACGATGAGTTTGATCGAACGAGGGGAAGAGAACGAAGCCGTCGGCGACGACGGCTACCGCCGGATTCGATCCGACGTGATTTTCGGCCGGCTTCGACCGGGCCAAAAGCTGAAGCTGGATGGCCTGAAGGAAGCCTACGGCGTCAGTGTCAGCACCCTGCGCGAGGTGCTGAGCCGGCTGGCGGCGGACGGTTTCGTGCTCGCCGAGGGACGAAGAGGCTTTGAGGTCGCGCCCGTCTCAGTGGAAAATCTGAAGGAGCTGGCGGAGCTTCGCCTGCTGCTGGAATCGCACGCGATGCAGGTGTCGTTCGCCAATGCGGATGTCGAGTGGGAGGGCAGGGTCGTCTCCGCGCATCACAAGCTCGCTTCGACGGAACGCCTGATGGAATCGGGCCTCGGCGAACTCGAGCAATGGAAGCGCTATGACGGCGAATTCCACCAGGCCTTGATCTCGAATTGCGGCTCGCGCGTGCTGATGGCAACGCACGCTTTGGTCTTCGATAAATACTTCAGATACCAGATGGTGGCTTTCCAGTACCGGGGCGGCGAGCCGGCCCTTCAGCACAAGGCCCTTCTCGACAGCGCGCTCAAGCGCGATGCCGAAGCCGCGAAAGCGACTTTGCGCGCCCACGTCAACAACTGCGTCGAGCACGCGCTGGTCACGGCGTCCCTGCGCCAGGGCTGAGCGATTTTTGCGCGCCGTGGGCGGACGCCGTGTCGCGAAGTGCTTGACAAACGCGTTGATGAATCTAGGTTCACGATTCATGAAGTATAGTTCACTATGGCGATAGCTCAGGTCCGCCGGCAGTTCATCGAGGACACGCACAAGCGCGTCCTCAAAGTGACCCGGGAATTGATCGCGGAGGGCGGATGGGCCGCGGCGCAGATATCCGTCATTGCCAGCCGCTCCGCTTTGGCGACGGGGTCGATCTATCGCTATTTCGACTCCAAGGTGGACCTGTGCGTTCAGGTGCTGGCGCAGGTGTCGGAGCGCGAGGCGCAAGTCGTCGCCGAAATCGTCGATACCGATGGCGATGCCACCTCGAGATTGCAGGACGCCGTCGCGATGTTCGTGCGGCGCGCGGCGCGGCAGCCGCGCCTGGCCTATGCGCTCATCGCCGAACCATGCGAGCCGGAGCTTGACGAGGCGAGGCTCAAATACCGCGACGCGCTGGCGGAGCAGTTCGCGCGGCTGATCGCCGAGGGCATCCGCCGCGGCGAGTTCATCGACATGCCGCCCGACGTGCTGTCCACCTGCGTCATCGGCGCGATGATGGAGCCGCTGATCAGGCCGCTCGCCCGCGCGGTCACGCACCCGATGCCCGAGATCGAAACGCTTGCGGAGCAGGTGGCGACGGTTTGCGTCCGCATGGTCCGTGCCAAGGAAACCGGCCTGACCAGCGTGAAGCCAAGCCGGAGGCCGTGATGAATATCCATCACGGCACGGCGCCGGCGCTTCAAATGGCTTCGACTGACGGCAGGATGGACCCTTCCTACCGGAGCTGAACGTGAAGCAACGCGAGACATTCGGTTTTGTCGGGTGCGGCCGCGTCGGCCGCACCTTGGCTCAGGCTTTTGCGACTGCCGGCCGCACTGTCACGGCGGCATGGAGCCGGCGCGCCACCGACATCGAGATGATGGTCGGCGAAGTTCCTGGTTTGCGGACACTGTCCAGCGCCCAGGCGGTGGCGGATGCCTGCGACTTCGTCTGGATCACGGTTGCTGACGATGCGATCGGCCCAGTCTCGGACGGGATCGCGTGGTCTCCGCGACACAAGGTAGTTCATTGCAGCGGCGCGACCGAGGTGCTGGCGCTTGCGGCCGCGAGGAGAGCCGGCGCCGCGATCGGCGGATTCCATCCGCTGCAGATGTTCACCAATCCAGCCGTCGCGCTCAAAGGATTGCCCGGCTGCACGGTGGGCATTGAAGCGGATGCGCCGCTACATGAGAGCTTGAAGCAGCTGGCTCTGGACATTGGCTGCACGCCGGTACGGGTGCCGGCCGGCGATCGGGCTCTCTACCATGCATCGGCGTATTACGTCGGACCTTTCCTGATCGCGTTGCTGGCTGAAGGTGCGGCGCTTTGGCAGAAATTCGGCGTCGGCGAGAAGGACGCGCTGCAAGCGCTGCTGCCGTTGCTTTCGGGCACGCTGTCCGCCGTCCACGATGGTGGCTTGGCGCAAGGCATGGGGGGATGCGTCGCAAGAGGCGATGTCGGCACGGTGCGCAAGCACGTCGCCGCCATGGATCAGTTCGATCACGAAGCGGGCAAGCTGTATCGAATGCTGGCCAGCCGCACGATTCCGCTGGGCCTGAAGCGTGGCACGCTCAGCGCGCAGGGAGCCGATGCGATCCACGCAGCACTTGGCGCTGGCAAGAAGATGCCAGTATGAGCCGTCCCTTACAGATTGATGACGCCGCGCCGTGCGGCGTGCGCCACGGCATCTGTACGGCCGGTGGCATCGAGCTTGTCGAGCAGCGAGCCGACGTGGAATTTGGCGGTGTGGACGGATATTCCGAGCTGCTTCGCGATGGTCTTGTTCGATGCGCCTTCGGCCAGCAGTGCGAGCACGTCGAGTTCGCGGGGTGTCAGATCAAAACCGTGCGGCCCGGCGGCGCCTCGCGGATCGCGTGACACGGCCGCGACGGTAGCTGCTTCCCCCGGCGCCGCCAGACGCAGGCCGGCGACACCGTCGAGCAGCGATGCCAGCCGGTCCGCGAGCGCGGGATCGTCGATCTCGATAGCGACAACGATGTCCGGCGCGGTCTCCGTGCTCACGTCGCCGGCCTCTCGCCGATCGTCAGCTTGAACCGCATTGGCGCGCCGGCGCGCTGGACCGCCACATCCACGACCGACCCGACGCTATCGGGGCCGAGCGCGCGCAGCAGTGACCGCACGCCGGAGAGTTTTTCGTCGTTCCAGCCGACGATCACGTCGCCTTGCCGGATCCCGGCCGCAGCCGATGGACCGGCCTTGTCGACGCTCATCACCATAGCGCCGACGCCGTCGTCGAGCTCGACCGGCTGCAGGCCAAGCCCAAGATAGCCGCGCGCGATCCGGCCGTGGGTTTCGAGCTTGCCGGCGACGCGTTCGATGGTTGCCGCCGGAATGACGATGACGCGCCGCGGGCCCAGCACGGCCATGCCGAAGGCTTCGCCCGAGCTATCCAGCGCGAGGCCGCCCTGGCGGCTGTGATGCAGTCGCACGTCGAGTTCGATCCTGGCGTCGATGTCGCCGCCGCGAAGGCTGCGCCAGGGGTCGCCGATAAGCGACACCACCCCGAGCGCCGCCGTGGGTGTGCCGCGCTCCGCAGCGACCACCACCGAAAGCGAACCGAGCAGCGGCAAGCCAGGGGAAAGCTTGATCGGCGCGATGTCCTTGGCGTCGCACCGCAGCAAGGCGATATCGGTGGTGTGATCGCGTCCCACGATGGTGGCCGGCCGCCTGGTTCCGTCGGCAAGCTTGATCGAGACCTCGCCTTCCTCCGCCAGCGCCTCGTCGGCGGTGACGACCAGGCCCGGTTTCCAGATGAAGGCCGACGCGCGCGAGCGATGCGAATGCACGGAGACGATCGCGGGCGCAGCCCGGGCGACGATTCCGGCGACGGCGGACGAGAACGACGAAAGGAGGGCGTTGGTTGGATCGGTCATGGCAAGCTCCCGTTGGGTTGACCCCAATCTGGGAATTCGCGGCGCGTTGCGGAACTACCCGGATGGGCAGGGCGATGGTTTGGCCCGCAGACGCGTCAGCGCCTGGTTCCCGCGCTGCCCGTGGCCATCGCATTACTCTCCGCTCCGGCCGCGGCGAGAATAGGCGCCCATCGCGCCATTTCGGAGCGGACAAAACGGTCGAACGCCGCCGGGGAGCGCTCGGCCTTGGCGGGGATTGAGCCGCCGAGCTTGGCCAGCGTCTCGCGCACGACCGGATCATCAAGCGCCTTGTCGAGCGCATCGGCGAGTTTGGCGATGACCTCGGGCGGGGCGCCCTTGGGCGCAAACAGCCCGGACCAGACGCTCATTTCATAGTTGACGCCCGCTTCCTTGGCGGTGGGCACCCCAGGCAGCGTCGCCAGACGCTCACCGGCGGAGACGGCGTAGGCCTTGACCGAGCCTGCCAGAACCTGGTCGGCCACGCTGACCGACTGCTCGCACAGGAAGTCGACATGGCCTCCCACCAGATCGTTCAAGGCCGGACCGGACCCGCGATAAGCGACGAGGGTCGGCTGCGCGCCGATCTCCGCGGTGAACAGCAGGCACGCCATGTGCGAGGATGCGCCGATGCCGCCATGGGCCTCCTTCACGGCGCCGCCCTGTTGCCGGAGCACCGCAATGAATTCCTTCAAGTCCTTGGCCGGGAAATCCTTTCGCGCGATCACGACCGCCGGCGAATGCGCGGTGATGCCGATCGGCACGAAGTCCAGCAGCGGATCGTATTTGACGTTCGGCGTCAGCACCGGAGCCGCCACATGCGAGCCCATGGCCGCCGCCAGCAAAGTGTAGCCGTCGGGCGCGGCGGCGGCGGCGCGCGCGCTGCCGATCGTGCCGCCGGCGCCGCCGACATTCTCGATGATGAAGGATTGCCCCAGCGTTTTGGACATCTGGTTGGTGACGATGCGCGCCACCACATCGCTGGCGCCTCCCGGGGGAAACGGCACGATCACCGTGATCGGCCGGGACGGGTAGTCCTGCGCGCGTACTGGAACCGCGCTGGCGATGAATGCCATCGCGATGACGATCGCCGGCCAGACGTTATTTCCTGCCTTCATGACGCACTCCCGTCCGCGCGCTCGCGCGGTCACAAATTCCGGTCGCTGTCCAATATCTCCGCGACCTCGACCTGGCGTCCCTCCCGCGCCGAAAGAATCCCGGCGCGCACCACCGCGAGCGATCTGGTCGCGTACTCACCGCCGACTTCGTGGCGGCCTTGCCCGCGGGCCGCGGCGGCAAACTCCTCCAGCTCCTCGACCAGGGTATCGTTCTTTTCGCAGCTCACCGCCACGGGCGCATTATCGCCGCGCTTGAGCAGGCGCAGCCCGTTGTGCAAATCGTAATAGGCGGTGGCGTCCCGGCCGTAGATGTTCATCAGATAATATTCGGACGCCGAGGCGTAGCTCGCATTCAGCGTGGAGAGCGCGCCGTTTTCGTGCTCCAGCAGCAGGCTCGCGACATCCGGATTGTCGCCGGGCAGCACCAGTTGCGCCAATTGTCCGCGCGCCGCGCGGATCGGCCCGATCAGATATTCCAGCACGTCGATGTAGTGGATGCCGATCTGCAGCATCACGCCGCCTGGCATGCCGGCGGCCTGGTAGCGCCACGAGGAGAGATCGATCTTGCCGAGGCGGTCGCGGCTGATATTGGCCTCGGCGTTGACGAGCTTGCCGAACAGACCGTCATCGATCTGCTGCCTGATCCAGCGGAAGTGGCTCTCGCGCCGCCGCTGATAGCCGAGCGCCAGTACCACGCCCGCCTTGCGGCAGGCCTCGGTGATGGCGCGGCCATCAGACACAGTGTTGGCGATCGGCTTGTCGAGGAAGATGTGTTTACCGGCGGCGGCGGCGGCGCTGGTGGTTGCCAGATGCACATCGTTCGGCGTGGTGTTGATAATCGCCTCGATCTTGGGGTCGGCCAGCATCGCCTCATAGCTCGCGGACGGCCGGCATCGATATTTCGCTGCGAAATTTTTGCGCTTTTCCTCGGAGCGCGTGTAGCAGGCGAGGATCTCGAGCTTGCCCGAGCGCTGGATGGCATCGGCCAGAACATCCGACCACCATCCCATCCCGATGCAGGCCACGCGCAGAGGACTGGTGCTCACGAACTTTCTCCCTGCCGCCGGGCGAGATTGTAATTTGTGGTCTCGTCCGGACGAACCCGTCCGCCTGTTATTTCCAGCTCACCCCGATCGACTCGACGGCCGCCTTGGCGATGCGCAAATCAGTCTCCCAGTCACCGCCGCTGACGCCGACGCCGCCAATACATTCGCCGTCCACCAGCACCGGCACGCCGCCCTCCATGGCTGTCCATCGCTCCGGTCCGGCGGCGAGTGCAAGACCGATCGCATGGCTGACGTCGAGGTCCTGACCGGCCGCGCCCTTCGCCGTGGTCGGACGCCGGTTTGACGCGGCGCAGACGGCCTTGGTGGTGCAGGAGTGCACGGTATGGAAGCGGCCACCGTCCATGCGCCCGAGCAGGATCATGTGCCCGCCGGCATCCACGATCGCGCAGGAGATCGCGATCCCGGCCTGGTTCGCCATCTCGACGGCCGTCGTCATGATCTTCTTCGCGCCCTGATAAGTGAGGCGCTTGCTTTCGGCGACATACATTCAAGGAGTCCCGCAAAAGAGTCCGGGGTTGAGAATGACACGTCTGGATTGTGCGCTAGCGTGCCGTCGCCATCAAGCCATTTTCATGGTGGCTGCGTGTATTCTGAAATGTTGCCCGTTTTACGGCGCTCGCGAGCGCCACTAGCGGCATCTGCGCAGAGCAGCTAGCGCGGCGCGAACTTGTAGCGGAAGGTGCAACTCGGCGCGCCCTGCATGATGGTCTGGGCGCGTTCGAGGCTGACTTCGCCGCCGCTCGCCGAGACGATATCGAAATCGGTGGCGCATATCAGCAGCGCGCCAAGCTCGGGCTCGTCCAGCGCGCGGAAGAATTCGGCGAAGCGGCAACGTGTTACGTCGAATTCGAATACCTCTTTGTCATGACGCCGGGTCTCGAATTCGATGTCCTTCAGGGTGGCGTCGGAGAGGGCGCTTTGCATGGTCGCCCATTTGCGCCGCGGGCTGTCTTCGATGCTGTCCCCGATGGCGGCGAACAGCTGTTTCGACCAGTCGCGCAAGGCCTGCTTGACGATGGCGTCGGCCTTGTCCTTTCCCAGTTCGGCCCGTAACGCGCGCAGCACCGGCACCAGGACCTGGGCCTGCATCCGCGTCTTGTCCAGCAGGGATATTTTGGGATCCACCAGATAGCCGTCGAACACACCTGTCATTGTTTCCTCCCCGGGCGAACATCGCAAGCCTAGCGGCGCGTCATAGCCGCGGCAACCCGTGCGGTTGTAGGCGCCAACGCTGGTCAAGAATTTGACGGCGAGGCTACTATGTCAGCAGCGACGGATATTGGTAGAATAGACAAGCGCGCATTCGATCTTGTGATCGCGCGATCGAGTGACTTGCCGGATGAAATCGCCGATACTGCGTGGGCGATGTCAAGCGAACCTGTAAACGTCAGCCGGCGCGATCTGTTGTCCCTCATCGGTGCGGTTTCCGGCAGCGCCGCGATGTATCACGCGATGACCAGCCTGGGCTTCGCCTCCGACTCCGGATACAAGGGCCCGGTCAAGCTCGAAGGTGATCCGAAGGGCGCCTCCGTTCTCATCCTCGGCGCCGGTCTTGCCGGCATGACGGCGGCGTTGGAATTGCGCAAGGCCGGCTACAAGGTCCAGGTGCTTGAGTTCAACAGCCGCGCCGGCGGGCGCAACTGGACCCTCCGGGGAGGGGACTCCTTCACCGAACTCGGCGGCTTCACACAAACCTGCGAATTCGAGCAAGGCCTCTATTTCAATCCCGGCCCGTGGCGGATTCCCTATCACCATCGTGCGCTGCTCGATTACTGCAGGCGCCTCGGCGTCGCGCTCGAGCCGTTCATCCAGCTCAATCACAACGCGCTTCTGCACGCGAGCACGGCGTTCGGAGGTGTCCCGCAGCGCATTCGCGACATCAAGACCGATTTCCAGGGCCAGACTTCGGAACTGCTCGCCAAGGTAACGCAGCAAGGCAAGCTGGACGAAGCGGTTTCGAAGGAGGATCGCGAGATCCTGATGCAGGCGCTGAGGTCGTGGGGCGCGCTTGATCACAACCACGCCTACAAAGCCAATCTCCTCTCCGCCGAGTTTCGCGGTTTTGCCAAGGGGCCGGGCGGGGGCGTCGGCGCCGCGCCGGTCGCGGGCGAGCCGATCGCTCTGTCGGATATCCTGAAATCGCGCCTCTGGCGCTATCTGCAGAATTTCGCGCTCCACGCCTTCCAGAGCACGATGTTTCAGCCGGTCGGCGGCATGGACATGATCGGCAAGGCCTTTGCCAGGGAAGTCGGCGACGTCATTCGCTATGAGGCGAAGGTGACGCGGATCCAGCAGAACGATGGCGGCGTCATCGTCACTTATACCGACCTCAAAAAACCCTCGACGCCGCAACAGGCCAAGGCGGACTGGTGCGTCTGCACAATTCCGTTGTCCATACTAAGCCAGATGCCGCTCGACGTCGGCGGTCGCATGAAGGCGGCGATCGACGCCGTGCCGTACTCGCCGTCGGTCAAGGTCGGCCTGCAGTTCAAGCGCCGCTTCTGGGAGGAGGACGAGGCGATCTATGGCGGCATCAGTTACACGGATTTGCCGATCCGCCAGATCGCCTATCCCAACAGCGGTTTCAATACCGCGGGCAAAGGCGTGCTGCTCGGCGCCTATCTGTTTGACGGCCCCAACGCCTATGAATTCGCCTCGATGCCGCCGGCCGAACGGGTGGTCCGGGCGGTCGAATTCGGCGCCAGCATTCATCCGCAATACCGCACCGAATTCGAGAGCGGCATCGCGGTGGCGTGGCATCGCATGCCCTTTACATTGGGCTGCGCCGGCAACTGGACCGAACAGGCGAGGGCAGAGCATTATGACGATCTTTGCCAGATCGACGGCAGGATCGTGCTGGCGGGTGAGCACGCGTCCTACATTCCGGCATGGCAGGAGGGCGCTATTCTGTCGTCGCTCGACGCCATCACCCGGCTGCACGATCGCGTGGTCAAGACGTAAAGTGCAGGCGGGATAGCACCGTGATATTCAAGATGATGCAGGGAAACACTAGTCTTCGCCCAGCTTTCGCGATGACGATAGCCGCGGCACTGTCGCTGTTGTCGTCGATGGCCTGCGCGCAAGGCGCCGCACCATCCTCATCCCAGCCGGCGTTAAGCGCAGGCTTCAGGTTCTTCGAGATGAGCGGCGAGGAATTGTTCGCCAATGTTTGTCAGGCCTGTCACATGTCCGATGCCAAGGGAGCGACAGGTGCCGGAACCTATCCATCGCTTGCAGCCAACGGGAATCTGGAAGCCGGCGGATATCCGGTCGCCGTCGTCGTCAACGGGCAACGCGCCATGCCGCCGTTCGGGGCGATGATGAGCAACGATCAGGTCGCCGCGGTGGTGAATTATGTGCGGACGCATTTCGGCAACAACTACAGGGATGCGGTGACGGTCGAGGACGTCAAGGCCGTTCGCCGCTAGAAATCCTCATTCAACCCGGAGAGTCGCAGATGAAGCCGAGCGCGATGCTGACACACGGAGCCGTTTTCGCCGGCCTGCTGATCGCTGGTCTTGGTGCCGCGCGGGCCGATGTGGTGAGATATCCCATCCCGAACTCGACATTCCCGATCGCCCAGACGGTACAGGTGCCGGGCAGCGCCACCACGTATTATGTCAGCGGCCAGGTGGCTCCCGTCGTCAACAAGGACGCAGACCCGGCGAGCCCTCAGGCGTTTGGCGACACCAGGACCCAGACGGTTGGCGTCCTCAACAAGATCAAGGCCATCCTCGAAGGTCTTGGGCTCGGCATGGCCGATGTGGTCAAGATGCAGGTGTTTCTGGTCCACGACGCGCGGGCGCCGATGGATTTCAAGGCATTTATGGAAGGCTACACGCAGTTCTTCGGCGGCAGTCAGCCTAATCTGCCGGCACGCTCCGTGGTCGGCGTCGCGGCGCTCGCCAATCCCGGTTTTCTGGTTGAAATCGAAGTCGTCGCTGCCAAAAATAACAAATAAGCACAACAAACAGGGATGGCTGAGCCGCGAAAGCTTTTGGTCCGACGACCTTGCCAGCGGGCGGGTTACCTGTCTGAATTCGCTTTCATGGGTGGCATGCCTGGAGAGCGAAATGTTTGGAAAAATCCGGTTCCGGGACTTGTTATCGCGGACATTTTTTTTGATCGCTCCCGTCGCCGCCCTGGTCTCGGTCGGCTCGATGCTGTCCGCGCCGGTCGCCGCCGAAGCACTGAGCCCGCAGCAGCAACTCGCCTTCGACATCTACAAGGAGCTGGTCGAAATCAACACGGTGACCGCGACGGGCGACACCGCGCTTGCGGCCGAAGCGATGGCGGCCCGTCTGCGCGCCGCCGGTTTTGCCGACGCCGACGTCCACGCATTCTCGCCGGCTCCGCACAAGGGCAATCTGGTCGCGCGGCTGCGCGGCAACGGCGCGCGCAAACCGATCCTGCTGGTCGCGCATCTCGACGTGGTTTCGGCCAACCGCGAGGACTGGTCGGTCGAACCGTTCAAGCTGCTCGAGAAGGAGGGCTATTTCTATGCGCGCGGCAGCGGCGATGACAAATACATGGCGGCGGCCTTTGTCACCAACCTGATCCGCTACAAGCACGAAGGCTACAAGCCCGATCGCGACATCATCCTGGCGCTCGAGACCGATGAGGAAATTCTGGACCGCGACGCGCTCGGGATCCAGTGGCTGCTCACGAACCACCGCGACCTGATCGATGCCGAATTCGCGCTGAACGAGGGCGGCGGCGTCGGATTGAAAGACGGCAAGCCGATCCGGAACAGCGTCCAGACCAGCGAGAAAGTCTCGCTGAGCTATCGGCTCGACGTGAAAAATCGCGGCGGCCACAGTTCGGTCCCGGTCAAGGACAATGCGATCTATCATCTGGCCGAGGGGCTGGTGCGCCTCTCCAAATTCAGCTTTCCGCTGAAACTCAACGAGACCACGCGGGCCTATTTCGAGCGCACCGCGCAATTCGAGGGCGAGCAGACCGCGGCCGATATGCGCTCGGTGTTGTCGGACAAGCCGGACCCGGCCGCGATGTCGTTTGTCAGGCTCGCGGCCAATCCGGTCTATAATGCGCAACTGCGCACCACATGCGTCGCGACCATGCTGGAGGGCGGACACGCCGTTAACGCCTTGCCGCAACTAGCGAGCGCCAAAGTCAATTGCCGCATCATGCCCGGCGAACCCGTCGATGAGGTCAAGGCGACGCTGGAACGCGAGCTCGCCGACGACCAGATCACGGTCACGCAACTGGATCAGCCGGTCTTGAGCGCGCCGTCGGCGCTGCATGAGGAGATCATGGGATCGATCGAGAAATTATCAGGCGAATTCTGGCCCGGCGCCGTCGTGATGCCGGTCATGAGCGCCGGTGCCACCGACGGAAGCTTTCTGAGGAACGCGGGCATCCCGACCTATGGCCATTCCGGGCTCGCGGGCGACATCAACGACTTCCGGGCGCATGGCAAGGACGAGCGGATTCTGGTGAAATCGTTCTACCAGGGCGAGGATTATCTCTACCGCCTGGTCAAAATGCTATCCGGCGGCGGCCCATAGACCGGATTGTTATCTGGCCACGGCGCTGCGGACGTAGAGCGGGCACCTTCGCCCCTATCGTCCGTCGTACTGGTCCGGCTCCATCGCCCACAGCCATTGGTCATGGCCGAACGCGTAGTTGCGGTTGGTCTGTGCCGGATTGCGGTTGATCAGCGGCCGTAGGTACATCGGGTGAGTGGCGCTGCGCACCTCGTGCTCGATCGTGAACAGGCGCCTGCCGTTCGCGGGATCGATGATGTCGCGAAAGCGATACTGATACTGGTTGTCCTCGCTGTAGATCAGGCCACGCTCGGACAGCCGGCGGTGAGGGCCGGAGAAGTCGGTAATGTATATCTGCACATGGTGACCGTCGTAGTCGGGCTGCGGCCGATCAGTCTCGCGGAATTGCAGATGCTGGTCCTTGCTCATTTTCACGCGCGCGACGGTTCCATCGCCTTTGCCGAGTTCCGCGGGTATCCCCATGATCTCGGGATAGAAGGCACAAATGCCTGGCGCAGTTCCGAGCGGTACCTCGAACTCGACATAGGGGATGCCGAGCGTGATGCGCCCGAAGCGCGCGGCGTCCGGCTCATGGCAGCGCACGCGATTGCCCCAGGGACAGGTCGCCTCCACGTAGTCGTTGTGCTCGCTGAATGCGAATGCCGTGCCTTCGAGCTTTTTGGCGACAGAGGCGAGCCGGTCGAGCAGCGCCGCGCGGCCCGAGATCACGATCCCGATGTGACCGCGCAAGATCTGCGCCTTGCCGCTGGGCAGGTGAAACTGGCTGCGGCCGACGTTGACCCACATGTTGGTGTCGGACACCAGCAGATAAGGGTCGCGGGTGAGCCCGAGCCCGGCGACATAGAATAATGTGGCCAGACGCTGGTCAGGCACCTGTACGTTGACGTGCTCGAAATGGATCGAGTTGCCAAGATCTTCGGCGGTACGGTCGAATGGCTGACCCATGGGCGCGGTCCCGGATGTGGATTGCCGGCACACGATAGTGCAGCGTCACTTACTAATCCACCGGGGCGTCGTTCGGCATGCGCCGAATGGTCAGTGCCGGCTTTCGGCCCTTGTGACGGTTTGCCTGACTTCCCCGCCGCAGTCGGAGCACTCATAGATGAAGTCGATCTTCGACATGCTCCAATGTGGCTGCACGTCTCTCACATACATGGGCAGGAATCCCAAGCAGCTCGGGCAGACAATCGGGACTTTTTCGCCTTCCTGGTGATGAAGATAGGCTGGCATGTCGGCTCTCCTTGCACAGTGAACGCAGGGTAGATCTCAGCCCGCGAATTGAACTTACAGCGCACCGCCGAGCCGCTTCATCAATTCTTGAGAACGTACAAGGAACATCCGCACAATCTTGGCAGGTGTGGCTGTCCTGTAACATTTCGGTCTGCAACGCTGTCCGATCCAAAAGGCGTTTGCAGCGCCTGGCAAGTTGAGGTCGCAGGCGCGTTTCCGACCAGAATCCAGCGGATATTGCTTCAGATCAGCGGCGTTCGAAGGATGCCATGATGCGGCGGGCCTGCGCATGGTGCGGCGCATCCAGCATGACGCCATCGATCTGCACCACGCCGGTTGCGCCGGCTTTGAATGCGGCGATCACCTTTTCCGCCCAGCGGCGCTCGGCATCGGTTGGCGTGAAGCGCTGGTTGATGATGTCGACCTGAGCGGGATGGATCGCGGCCTTGGCGGAGAATCCGTCGCGGCGTGCCGCGTCGGTCTCGCGGGCCAGAGCCTCGCTGTCGCGAAAATCCGTAAAGACGGCGTCGATCGGCGCGACATCGGCTGCACGCGCGGCAAGCAGACACAAGCTGCGGGCCAGCGCGAACGGCGCGGTATACTGGCCGTGCTCGTCGCGGTTGGTGGTCGCGCCGACCGCCGCGGACAGATCCTCGGCGCCCCACAGCAATCCGGCGAGGCGGGGATGCGCCCACGATTTGGCGGCCAGCGAGAGCGTGGCGGCAGGCGTTTCGGTGCAGACCGGAATGATCCTGGTCCGGCCACGTTGCGCCGGAATCTCCCAGCGCTCGATCAGATCGCCGAGGCGATGCAGGTCTTCCGGTCCCGTCAGTTTCGGCAGCATGATGCCGTCTGGACGCGCCGGAACAACAGCTTCGAGATCGGCCTCGCACCACGCGCTGTCGAGCGCATTGACCCGGACGTAGCGCGCGGGGCCGCCGGCCGCGCCATTTGTGAGCGTCTCCGCCACCAATTGCCGCGCCGCCGGCTTGGCGTCGGGGTGTACTGCGTCCTCCAGATCGAGGATCAGCACGTCGGCGCCGCTCAAGGCGGCCTTGGCCATCATCTTCGCGGAATTGCCGGGAACGAACAGCAGCGAGCGCATCAGGCGGTATCCTTGGGGCGCTTGCGCATCAAGGCGGCGCGTTCGCAGGTCGCCACCACCACGCCGTCCTGGTTCATCATCTCATGGAAGAAATTCACGATGCCCTCGTTCGGCCGCGACTTGCTTTCGCGCTTGGAGCGGACCGTGGTGCGCACCTTGACGGAATCGCCGTGAAACAGCGGTTTGGGGAATTGCACGTCGGACATGCCGAGATTGGCGAGCGTAGTCCCCAAGGTGGTATCATTGACGGACATGCCGATCATCAGGCCGAGCGTGAACAGGCTATTGACCAGCGGTTTGCCCCATTCGGTCTTGGCCGCGTAATGCGCGTCGATATGCAGCGGCTGCACGTTCATGGTCAGCAGCGAGAACCACATATTGTCGGTCTCGGTGATGGTGCGCGACCATTCGTGATTGAACACCATCCCGTCCTTGAACTCTTCGAACCAAAGACCCGCCATCGGGGTTTCTCCTCAAGACGTCAGCCGGCGTGATTTTCGCTCCCACCCGGGATGGCCGGCCGGCTGATGACGGCTCCCGGTTTCGGACAGGGGGCTTGAGGCACTATCGCTGAATTCTCAGACATGCACCGCGGTACGCACCCGGCCGGCGTTGCCGAATACCCGCAGGTAACGCTCGACCTCGGAGTCGATGCCCGTGGCCTTTTCCGGGTTGTCCGAGAGTTTGACGGCCGGGCGGCCGTCGACAGAGGTCACCTTGCACACGATCGAGATCGGATCGAGATCGACCGAGCCGTCCGGCGCGCAGCCGACGAAATCATTGGTGAGGTTGGTGCCCCAGCCGAAACTGATGCGGACGCGGCCGGCGAAATGACGGTAGGTCTCCTCGATCGATCCGACGTCCATGGCATCGGAGAAAACCAGAAGCTTTTCCTTGGGATCGCGGCCCTTCTGCTTCCACCACTTGATGATTTCCTCGCCCGCCGCGATCGGCGGCGCGCTGTCGGGCCGAAAGCCGGTCCAGTCCGCCACCCATTCGGGGGCGTCGCGCAGGAACGGCTTGGTGCCGAAGGCGTCGGGCAGCGCGATCAGGAGATTGCCGCCATAGGTGTGGCGCCACTGGTCGAGGATGCGGTATGGCGCCCAGCGCAGTTCGTCATCGTTATTGGCCAGCGCGGCTGCCACCATCGGCAATTCATGCGCATTGGTGCCGATCGCTTCCAGATCATTGTCCATGGCCAGCAACACGTTGGAGGTGCCGGTGAAGGACGGGCCCAGGCCTTCCTTGACCGCCTCGACGCACCAGCGCTGCCACAGGAAGCCGTGACGCCGCCGCGTGCCGAAGTCGGAAAGCCGCAAGCCCTCCAGCTTGCGCAGGCGCTCGACCTTGGACCACAGCTTGGCCTTGGCGCGGGCATAGAGCACATCGAGCGCAAACCGGCCCTGGCCTTTCATCACCTGGCGCGAGCGCAGCTCGTTGAGAATGGCAAGCGCCGGAATCTCCCACATCGTGGTGTGGGTCCAGGGCCCGTGGAAATGCAGCTCGTACTGGCCGTCGACCTTGTGCAGCTCATATTCAGGCAGACGAAACGCGGCTAACCAGTTGATGAAGTCTGGCGAAAACATCTGGGTCTTGCCGTAGAAGGTATTACCGGCGAGCCAAATCAGCTCCTTCTTGCTGAAGCGGATGGTGCGGGCGTGGTCGAGCTGGGCGCGCAGCTCGCCCTCGTCAATGATTTCGGCAAGGCGCACATGCCGGCTGCGGTTGATGACCGAAAAGGTGACGCGCTGGTTCGGATAGAATTCCCGGATCATCTGCAGCATCAAGAGCTTGTAGAAATCGGTATCGAGCAGGCTGCGCACGATCGGATCGAGCCGCCAGCCGTGATTATAGGTTCGGGATGCAATGTCGGTAACCGCCATGCCGGAACTCTAGCCCGCCGGAAGCCGCCCAACCAGTGGGTTGACGGAACGGCATGGCAGGTCAGCGCGAGGCCATCTGCCTGACCCGGTGGATGGCCGCCTCCACGCCGCTCCAGGCCGGCTTGTCCGGGGCGAACTGCCGCCGCAGATAGGTCACGAGTTCCGCAAGCTGGCTATCGCTCATGCTGTCCTTGAAGCCCGGCATGTAGCCGAGATCGCTGGAGGCAGGCGCTGCGATGCCGTGCAGGATCACCTGGATCAGATTGTCGGGCAGGGCGCTATGCAGATTGCTGTTCAGCGCCAGCGATGGCCGGCTGCCGAACAGAGGCGGACCGCCGACCGCGTGGCAAACCGCGCAGGCGCCTTCATAGAGCCGCGCGCCGACGGACGATACCGCACGGACGCCGGTCGCGGTTTCCAGCCTCGTTGCGAGCGCGGCTTGCTCCGGTCCACCGGGCGCGTTGGCATTGAACGAGCCGAGATAGACCGCCATAGCTCGAATGTCCTCATCCGGCAGGCCTGCGAGTTCCTTCACCACCGGCGCCATGGGGCCCGCGGCAACGCCGTGAAAACGGGATTCGCCGGATCGTAAATAGGCGAACAATTCATCCTCGCTCCAGGGGATCGGCGCCTGCGACAGCGAAGTCAGAGGCGGCGCCTCCCAGCCTTCCGCGAAACCGCCCGCGAGATAGGCGCCGGCCTTTTCGGCGCCCAGCGCATTGCGCGGCGAATGGCAGGCGCCGCAATGGCCAAGGCCTTCGACCAGATAGGCGCCGCGATTCCAGATCGCCGATTTGGCAGGATCGGCTTCGAACGTCTTGGCCTGGTGAAACAGCGCGTTCCATCCCGCCATCAGCGGACGCCAGTTGAACGGAAACCCCAGCGTGTTTTTGGGGACATCGGCCCGCACCGGCGGCTGCGCCATCAGATAGGCATACAGCGCCTGCAGGTCGGCATCATCGGCCTTGGCGAAATGCGGATAGGGGAACGCGGGATAGAGATGCCGGCCGTCGCGATGGATGCCCTCGCGCATGGCGCGCTCGAAGGCAGGATAGGACCACGCGCCGAGCCCGGTCTCGACGTCGGGCGTAATGTTGGTCGAATAGATGGTGCCGAACGGCGTTTCGATGGCGCGACCGCCGGCATTGACGACGCCATTCGTGACTGTGTGGCAGATCGCGCAATCGCCAAGCGCGGCCAGCTGCCGGCCGCGTTCGATGGTTGCGGCCGAAAACACCGAGGCATCCGGCCGCGCGATCGGTGCGATCGACCGCCACGGCAGCACGGCCGCCGCAATGCCGATGGCCGCGGCGATCAAGGCCGCGATCCCTGCAACAGCGCCCCGGCGCGCCGGAAACGGATTGGGCCAGCTGTCGCTCGAAGCCTTGGGCTCGGGTAACGGTAATGCGGCTGGCGCGGGAGCCTGTTCGCCGCGCAACCCCGCCAGAATCCGCTCCGGCGTCAGCGGCAATTCACGAAAGCGCACGCCGGTTGCGTCAAAAACGGCATTGGCGATCGCCGCGGCGCTGGGGACGGAAGCGGATTCACCGACGCCGAGCGGCGGTTGATCCTGTCGTGGCAGCATCAGGACGTCGATCTTGGGCACGTCGGGGAATTTAATGATGGGGTAGGCGCCCCATTCGCGGCTCGTCACGGTGTTGCGGTCGAACGAAACCTCCTCCATCAGCGCACGGCTGGTGGACTGGATGACGTTGCCGTGGATCTGGTGGCGGACGCCCTCGGGGTTGATCATCAAGCCGGAATCCTGGCCGGCCACCACGCGGGTGACGCTGACATCGCCGGTCGCCTTGTTGACGGCGACGTCGGCGATCCAGGCCGACCACGCCGCGCCATAGCCCGGAAACTTGCTGTGGACATAGAGCGCATAGGCAAAGCCACGTCCGCGCACGATATCGCCCTCGGCGGCCGGCTCTTGCCAGACCGGGCGAGGGGTCCAGCCGGCGCGCTCGGCAACCGCGTTGACCAGATCGATCGCGCGTTTGTCCCTGAGGTAGCGCAGCCGGTACTCGATCGGATCGACGCCGGCTTCGGTGGCGAGCTCGTCGATGTAGGATTCGTGGGCGAAGGTATTGGGCAACGCCGAGACACCGCGAAACCAGGAGGCGCGAACGATCGGCGGCATGTCGTGCGCGATCACGCGCATGGCGTCGTAATCGTAAGGCGGGATCGCGGTGCGGTCGCCCATCTCGAACACATCGGGGGCCGGTGCGATCGCCCCCGTCAGCAGCAGCGCCAGGGTCGGGGCGCCGTTGGAGGGATAGCGCGTCGCGAAATCATAACCGGCAACGCTGCCATCGGCGTTCAGCCCGCCCCTGACATCCATCAGTTGCGCGGTGCCCTTGGGCTCCCACGCATGCTCCTGCTCGCGGGTGAGCTGCACCCGGACCGGACGATGGATCGCACGCGACAGCAGCAGCGCATCCGCGGTCACGTCGTCGGCGCAATTGCGACCGTAGCAGCCGGCCGCCTCCAGCCGGATCAGATCGATGTCGGCTTCGGGTCGCTTCAGTAGCAACGCGAGGTCGGCGCGCAGGACGTGAGGATTCTGCGTGCCGGACCAAACCCGTATGTGGCCTTCCTGATAATCCGCGACAGCGCAGGACGGGCCGATCGAGGCATGCATCTGATACGGCCAGACATAGGTCCGCGCCATGGACTTGGCGGCGGCGGCGATCGCTGCATCGACGTCGCCCTTGTCGATCAGGGTGCGCGGCGCTGAGGGATTGGCGCGAAGCGCGGTCTCGATGTCCTTCAGGTCCGGGAGTTTCGGCGTCGGCTTCCAAATGAGTTTGAGCTGCGCCGCCGCCTTGACCGCGTTCTCCTCGCGCTCGGCGATGACGCCGACGAAATCGCCGATCCTGACCACCGCGACCAGTCCCGGAATACCCGCGACCGAAGCCTCGTCGACCGCGATCAGGCTGGTGCCGACGAATGCGCCGGCATCGACGCCAGCATAGGGCGGGCGCACCACGCGGCCATGCAGCATGCCGGGCACGCGCACATCGTGGACGTAAACCAGCTCGCCGGTCGCTTTCGCCGGAAGGTCGGTGCGCGGCACCGACTGCCCGACAATGGTGTAAGCATCGACGGCCTTGACCTGAACGTTATCAGCCAGCTCGAGGCGGACGCTGTCGCCGGCGATCAGTTCGCCATAGCTGATGCTGCGGTTGTCGCGGCCACGGATCAGGCCGTCTTCTATCGCGAGGTCTTCAATCGGAAGCTCAAGCCGTTCCGCGGCGCGCCTAATCAGGAATTGCCGCGCCTGGGCCGCCGCCTTGCGCAGCGGCACCGCCGCGATCTGGATGGTCTCGCTGGCGATGGTCGCGCCCTGATTGGGAACCCGCAAGGTATCGCCGAGTACGACGACGACGCGGGCAAAGGACACGTCGAGTTCCTCGGCGACGATCTGCCCGAGCGCGGTGCGGATGCCGGTGCCGAGATCGACATGGCCGTTGAAGGCGGTGACCGAACCGTCGGTGGTAATCTTGATGAAGGTTTCGAATGCCCCTTGCGGGCCTGAGCCCACCGGGCGAACGACGGATAATGAGCCGGGCAAACGTTCGCGATGGTCAGGGGTATCCGGCGCCGCCATCAATCCTGCGCCTCTGCGACAAGTCCCGCTGCCCGCATCGCCGCGCGCATGATTTCGATATGCGCGCCGCATCGGCATAAATTATACCGCAGCGCCTCGAGCAGCTCGGCCTCGGACGGATGAGGGTTGCGGTACAGCAGCGCCTTGGTGGTCATGATCATGCCGTTGAGGCAGTAGCCGCATTGCGCGGCCTGTTCGCGGATGAAAGCAGCCTGCACCGGATCGGGACGGTCGCGCGTGCCGAGACCTTCGAGCGTCACGATGTCGCGCCCCAGGCAACCGTCGATCGGGATCACGCAGGAGCGTGCCGCCACGCCGTCGATCAGCACGGTGCAGGTCCCGCATTCGCCAAGCCCGCAGCCATATTTCGGGCCGTTCAATTCAAGATCGTTGCGCAGCACATAAAGCAGCGCGGTATCGGGGGCGGCATCGACGTCATGGACCCGGCCGTTGACCGTCAGGCGGATCGTGGGCTGCGTCATGCTGAGTGTTCCGGCCCGGTGGTTGCGCTGCAATGCATCGCGATTCAAACCCGTGGGACGAGGATACCGTTTGTATACAAACGTGCAAGCATTCCGCCGTGGATGCCTTTGCCCGGTTTCTGAACAGAGATGCCAGGCAATTTGCGGGTTTATTCGGCAGTGGCGTTTTCGGCGTCCAACGGCGCTTGACAGGTTTGCGCCGCGCGAGCAACATCATTCGTATACGAACAAAATGGCGGCGGCGAGAGACACATTATAATAGCGCGCCGTCTGCACTGCGATACGAGGCGTCGTTACCGATTTGGCTTCTCCGACCGTTTGATGCTGGCTTGTGAGCTTGTTCATGCCGACTGATGCGACGGCTGCCGCTGACGACAAGATCCGCTGCGATGCGTGTCCGGTGATGTGCTACATCAAGCCGGGAATGGCAGGCGCCTGCGATCGCTACGCCAATCACGAAGGCGAGCTGGTGCGGGTCGATCCCCATATCGTGCTGGAGCGAACGGTATCCCATGGCGGACGGCTGGTGCCGTTCCAGGCCGGCGGCGACTGGGACGGCAAGATCGTTCACGAGCCCGGCGTGTTCGTGACCGCGATCGGCGCCGGCACCACCTATCCCGACTACAAGCCGGCGCCCTTCATCGTGTCTTCCGCGATCGACGGCGTCGACATGGTCACGGTGGTGACCGAAGGCATCTTCAGCTATTGCGGCGTCAAGGTGAAGATCGACACCGACCGCTATCTCGGCCCCGAGACCGCGACGGTTCGCGCACAGGGCGAGGCGATCGGTCACGTCACCACCAGCGAATACGGCTCGCAGATGCTGTCGCTCGGCGGCGTGCATCATCTGACCGGCGGCTCCAAGAAAGAAGGCCGTGTTACCTGCGACGCGCTGATGGATTTGAGCAACTGCAAGCCGGTCGAACTCACCATCGATGGCGGCGCCACCGTGGTGGTGCAGGCCGGCTATCCGCCGATCGTCAACGGCGTTGCTGAGGAGCGCATGAGAGTGGGTTGCGGCTCGGCGACCATCGGCATGTTTGCCAAGCAATGGCATGGCAAGGTTGATGAAGTCGTGGTCGTGGACGACCACATCACCGGCGTGCTCAGTGAACATCAGGCTGGAAAGCTGCTCGATATTCCCGATACCGGGATCAAGATGAAGGGACGGCGCTCGACGCCGGGCCGTTACTTCCAGGTCGCCGAGCCCGGCACCGGCTGGGGCGGCACCAAGATCTCCGATCCGCTCTCGGTGCTCGGCCCGTTCGATTCAAAGACCGCGCGGCCGGGCATGACCATGCTGATGGTCTCCACCACAGGCGAACACGCGGCCTATTATGAGCTCGACGAAGCGCTGAAGCCGGTCGAGAAGCCGATGCCGGCCGATCTGAAACTGTCGGTTGAACGCATCCAGGAGAATTGCGAACCGGCGCTGTGCACGGTGCTGTTCATGGGCGGGGCGGGCGGATCGTTGCGCGCCGGCGTCACCGACAACCCGGTGCGGCTGACGCGGTCGGTGAAGGACGCGCTGACGCGGGTCACCAGCGGCGGTGCGCCGGTGTATGTCTGGCCGGGTGGCGGCATCACCTTCATGGTCGATGTCACGCGCTTGCCGGCCGGCGCCTTTGGTTATGTTCCAACGCCGGCGCTGGTGGCGCCGATCGAGTTTACGCTAAAGCTGTCGGACTATGCGGCGCTGGGCGGCCACATGGATTTTGTGCGTCCGCTTTCATCGCTGAAGGACAACACTGAAATCCGTCAGGTGCCGTCGCCGCAACCTCCTCCGGGACGGCGGGCATGAAGCGAGTTCCGCAAATCAGGGTGTTGTCGGACGGCAAGCGGCTGCATCTGCAGGACGGTCCGATCGACCTGATCGTGGGAGCCTGCGGCAGCGAGACTGATGTTCGCGCAGCCTATGACGCCGCGGCGCGGCGTTTTGACGGCCTGCTCGATGAGCTCTGCCGCGAGTTGCCGATGCTGCGCGCCGCCGCAGATCCAGCGCACTGCCTGCTGCACGGCGTCGTCGCGCGCCGCATGCATGTCGCGGTGGCGCCATTCGCCGCCGATCACTTTATCACGCCGATGGCGGCGGTCGCGGGCGCCGTCGCGGAAGAGATTCTCGGCGCGATGCTGCATGAAGCGCGGCTTGATCGCGCTTATGTCAACAATGGCGGCGACATCGCGCTGCATCTTGCGGGCAGCGAGCAATTCACCGTGGGCCTGATGGATCGGCCCGATAAGCGTGGCCTGATGCGAACCATGGTCATCCATGCCGACGATCCCTCGCGCGGGGTCGCGACCAGCGGACGCCACGGCCGCAGCTTTTCGCTCGGCATTGCCGACGCCGTCACCGTGCTGGCGCGGACCGCCTCACAGGCCGATGCCGCCGCTACCATCATCGCCAATGCGGTCGATCTGCCCGGGCATCCTGCCATCCTCCGTTGCGCGGCATGTGACCTGCAGCCCGACAGCGATCTCGGCGCGCGCCTGGTCACGCGAGATGTCGGCGCATTGTCGGCTGGCGAGTTTGACGAAGCGCTTGAGGCCGGCGCGGCTTGCTCGCGCCGGTTGCTCGCTGCTGGCTTGATCGATGGCGCGGCCTTGCGTTTGCAGGGGGAGGCTGTTGTTGTGGCGTCGACAGCGATCGGGACGCGCGGATCGGCAACTGCTTTCAACAGAGACACACAGGAAAGCGCGATCCATGCTTGACCTGGACATCACGCGTATTCGGGAACGAGGCGGAAAACCATGAGCGCCATCATTCGCAAAATCGTCACGGTGGTCGAGGAGACGCGGCTGGAAATGGGGCAGGCGGTTACGCCACCGACCCGGCGCGCGGCAGCCATTGCCGTGATCGAGAATCCCTTTGCTGGCCGGTATGTCGAAGATCTCGCGCCTTTGATCGCGATTGGCGAGGAACTCGGCGAATTGCTGTCGAAGAAGGCGGTGGCCGCGCTCGGGATCGACGGCGCCAAGGCCCACAGCTACGGCAAGGCCGCGGCGGTCGGTGAAAATGGCGAGCTCGAACACGCGGCCGCGATCCTGCATCCGAAGATGGGGGCGCCGGTGCGCAAGGTGCTGGGCAAGGGCGCGGCGCTGATCCCGTCGTCGAAAAAACGCAGCGGGCCCGGAACGACACTGGATATTCCCCTCGGCCACAAGGATGCGGCCTTCGTGCGCAGCCATTTCGACGGCATGGAGGTGCAGATCAACGACGCGCCGCGCGCCAACGAGATCATGGTGGCGGTCGCGGTGACGGACAGCGGTCGGCCGCTACCGCGGGTCGGCGGTCTGACGGTTGCGGAAGTCAAAGGCGAAGACGGTCTACGATAATTTCTTCAACAGTGGAGATCTGGAATGCGACGAAGCAAACGTTACGTGGGTGTGGGGCTCGCGATTCTCTTCAGCGGCATGGCGCATTCCGCCATGGCGCAGAGCGAGATCAAGATCGGCGAGATCAACAGCTATTCGTTGTTGCCGGCCTTCACCGAGCCCTATCGCAAGGGCTGGCAGCTCGCGGTCGAGGAAATCAACGCTGGCGGCGGCATCAACGGCAAGAAGCTCGTCGTCGTCTCCAAGGATGACGGCGGCAAGCCCGCCGACGCGCAGACCGCCGCCAACGAACTGGTGTCGAGCGAGAACGTCGTGATGCTGACCGGAACGTTCCTGTCCAACATCGGTCTCGCCGTCAGCGACTTCGCCAACCAGAAGAAGGTCTTCTTCCTCGCGGCCGAGCCGCTGACCGATGCCGTCACCTGGTCCAAGGGCAATCGCTACACTTTCCGTTTGCGTCCTTCCAATTACATGCAGGCGGCGATGCTGGTGGAAGAGGCCGCCAAATTGCCGGCCAAGCGTTGGGCGACGATTGCGCCGAACTATGAATACGGCCAGTCGGCGGTGGCGGTGTTCAAGAAGCTGATGTCGGAGAAGCGGCCGGATATCCAGTGGGTCGATGAGCAGTGGCCGCCGCAAGGCAAGATCGATGCGGGCCCGGTGGTGCAAGCCGTCGCTGCCGCCAATCCGGAAGCGATTCTCAACGTGACCTTCGGCGCCGATCTGGTGAAGCTTGTGCGCGAAGGCAACACCCGCGGACTGTTCAAGGATCGCAAGGTGGTGTCGTTCCTCACCGGCGAACCCGAATATATCGATCCGCTGAAGGAGGAGACGCCCGAGGGCTGGATCGTCACGGGCTATCCCTGGTATTCGATCAAGACGCCGGAGCACGATGCGTTCGCGAAAGCCTATCAGGCCAAGTACAACGATTATCCGAGGCTCGGCTCGATCGTCGGCTATCAGACCATCAAATCGGCCGCGGCGATCCTGGCCAAGGCCAATTCGACCGATCCCGAAAAACTGATCGCGGCGGCGGAAGGATTGTCGATGCCGTCGCCGTTCGGCGAGATCACCTTCCGCAAGATCGACCATCAGTCGACCCTGGGCGCGTTCGTCGGCAAAACCGCGCTGAAGGACGGCAAGGGCATCATGGTGGATTCGGTCTATCGCAAGGGGGCTGACTATCTCCCCAGCGATGCCGAAGTCGCAAAGCTGCGTCCGAAAGAGTGAGGGCGGTTGGCTTGCGGTTAAGAGAATAACGGACTTGAAACCGTCACCGCGAACGCGGCGAAGTAATCTGGATTGCTTCGTCGCTCCGCTCCTCGCAACGACGGAAATTAGCGCGGACCGCCAATGGCCTTTTTCGTCGTTCAGTTCCTGACCGGTCTTGCCAGCGCGGCCTCGCTGTTTCTGGTGGCGTCGGGCCTGTCGATCATCTTTGGCGTCACCCGGATCGTGAATTTCGCGCATGGCGCCTTCTATATGCTCGGCGCCTACGTCGCGTTCACGCTGACGGAGCGATTTTCCGGCGCCATCGGTTTTTGGGGCGGCATTGTTGCCGCTGCACTCATCGTCGCGGCGGTCGGCGTTCTCGTCGAGATGGTGCTGTTGCGGCGGATCTATCATGCGCCCGAACTGTTCCAGCTGCTGGCGACGTTCGGTCTCACTTTGATGGTTCAGGATCTGGTGGTGCTGATCTGGGGGCCGAGCGATCTGCTGGGCCGAAGGGCGCCGGGCTTCAAGGGCGCGGTCGAATTCTTTGGCCAGAACATTCCGACCTACGACCTGTTCCTGATCGCGCTCAGCCCGATCGTGCTCGGCATCCTGTGGCTGATGTTCCAGCGCACGCGCTGGGGCGTGCTGGTCCGCGCCGCGACCCAGGACCGCGACATGGTGGCGGCGCTCGGCGTCAATCAGAAGTGGCTGTTCACCAGCGTGTTCGCGCTGGGCGTCTTTCTCGCAGCGCTCGGTGGTGCGCTGCAGATCCCCCGCGACGCGGTGCATCACGCGCTGGACCTGCGCATCATCGTCGACGTGTTCGTGGTGGTGGTGATCGGCGGTCTCGGCAGCATCACCGGCGCCTTTGTCGCCGCCGTGCTGGTGTCGGAGTTGAATGCGTTCGGTATTTTGGTTTTTCCGAAGATCTCCATCATCCTGGTGTTTCTGGTGATGGCCGCGGTGCTGATCGTGCGGCCCTGGGGCCTGTTCGGAAAGGCCGAGGCTCCGGCGCGCCGCACGCCCGGGCTGACCGTCAATCCATGGAGGCCGCTGACCGCGAATGAACGCCTTGCGGCGATTGCCGCGCTGGCGCTGGCGGCGGTGCTGCCGCTGGTCGGCGGCAACTACGCGCTCACGGTCGGCTCGGAGATCGCGATCTTCGTGATCTTTGCGGCCAGCCTGCATTTCCTGATGTCGGTCGGCGGGCTCGCCTCGTTCGGCCATGCCGCCTATTTTGGGCTTGGCGCCTACGGTGTCGCGCTGCTCGCAAAGCTCGCCGGCCTGCCGATGATGGCCTGCCTTCTGCTTGGGCCGCTGCTGGGCTTGGCGGGTGCGGCGGTGTTCGGATTCTTCGCGGTGCAATTGTCCGGCGTCTATTTCGCGATGCTGACGCTGGCATTCGCGCAGATCGTGTGGTCGATCGCGTTCCAGTGGGTCGCGGTGACCGGCGGTGACAATGGCATCCTCGGCGTCTGGCCGGAAAAGTGGGCGGCGGGACCGGCGAATTTCTATTGGCTGTCGATAGGTGTGGCGGCGTTGGCGGTTGCGGCGCTTCGGATCATCGTGTTCTCGCCGTTTGGCTATGCTTTGCGGGCGACGCGCGACTCGCTGCTGCGCAGCGAAGCGATTGGCATCGACGGCAAGCGCATCCAGTGGACGGCCTTTATCATTGCGGGCACCGTCGCGGGGATTGCCGGCGCGTTGTTCGCTTACCTCAAGGGCAGCGTGTTTCCCGATAGCCTCGGCATATCGCTGTCGGTCGATGCGCTGGTCATGGTGCTGCTCGGCGGTGTCGAGACGGTTTCAGGCGCTGTGATCGGCGCTATCGTCTACAAGGCGCTCTCGATCTGGCTGGTCAGCCAGACCGATCTGTCCAAGCTGGTGCTTGGAGGCGTCATCGTCCTGATCGTGGTCGCTTTTCCAAAGGGCATCGTCGGGATGCTGGAGACGATCCGAAATCGCCGCCGGCCTCCATCCCCCAAGTCGGCCCTCGTTACCGGGATCGAGAGCGCCGAATGAGCACCGCTCCCACACTGCTGTCAGTCGAAGGTCTGAGCAAATCCTATGGCGGCGTCCATGCGGTGCGCGAGGTGTCATTCGCGCTGAAAGCCGGCGAAATCCTGGCTCTGATCGGCCCCAACGGTGCCGGAAAAAGCACCTGTTTCGACATGCTCAACGGCCAGAACATTCCAGACAGCGGTCGGATCAATCTGCTCGGCCAGGACACCGCGGGCCGGAAACCGCGCGAGATCTGGCGGCTCGGCGTCGGGCGCACCTTTCAGATTACCGCGACATTCCCGACCATGACGGTGCGCGAGAACGTTCAGGTGGCGCTGGTGTCGTACGGCCGCCAATTATTCAATCTCTGGGCCTCGACGCCAAAATTCGCGCGCGAGGAGGCCGGTCGCCTGCTGGAGCTGGTCGGCATGGGCGGCTACGCGGAGCGGCCGTGCGGCGAACTCGCCTACGGCGATCTGAAACGGCTGGAGCTTGCGATCGCACTCGCCAATCAACCGAAACTGCTCTTGATGGACGAGCCGACCGCCGGCATGGCGCCGCGCGAGCGCATCGAACTGATGCGGCTCACCGCCGGAATCGCCCGCGAAAAGTCGATCGGCGTGCTCTTCACCGAGCACGACATGGACGTGGTGTTCGAGCACGCCGACCGCATCCTGGTGCTCAATCGCGGCACCTTGATCGCCGAAGGCTCGCCGGAAGAAGTCCGCCGCAACCCGCTGGTCCGCGCCATCTATCTCGGCGAGGGCCTGGTCTACGATGCGCGCCACCGCGAGGGAGCGGGCGCATGAAGCTCACAGTCGAGGGGCTCAACAGCCACTACGGGCCGGCTCACATCCTGTTCGACATCGCGCTCGACGTCGGCGAGGGCGAAGTGGTTGCGCTGCTCGGCCGCAACGGCGCCGGCAAGTCCACCACGTTTCGTTCCATCGTCGGTCTGGTCGAGCAGCGTACGGGCCGCATCGTGTTCGAGGGCAAGGACGTTTCGGATCAGCCGACGCATGCGATCGTGAGCCGCGGGCTCGGCTATGTGCCGGAAGAGCGTCGTATCTTCACGGATTTGACGGTCGACGAAAATCTTGAGGTCGGCCGTCAGGCGGAGCGGCCGAACGCGCCGCACTGGACAAGGGAAAAACTGTTCACGCTGTTTCCGAACCTCGGCGAGATGCGCAATCGCCCGGGCGGACGCATGAGCGGCGGCGAGCAGCAGATGCTGACCATTGCGCGCACCCTGATGGGAAACCCATCGCTGGTGCTACTCGACGAGCCCTCGGAAGGATTGTCGCCGAAGATCGTGGAGCAGATGGTCGAGGCCATCCTGACCATGAAGAAGGAAGGCGTCAGCATTCTCGTCTCCGAGCAGAACCTGCATTTCGCAAGACTGATCTCCGACCGCGCCTATATCATCGAGCGCGGCCGGATCTGTTTCGGCGGCACCATCAGCGAACTTGACGCCCGTCCGGACATTCGCGACGCGCATCTGGCGCTGTGAGCGCCAGCAAAAAGGAGAGCAGGGAAGGGACATGACCAGGAGCGTTTCGCCTAAACGAAACACACAACCTGCGCGGCCGGCTTACGTGCTCGAGGAGCAGGTCGGTTTCATGCTGCGCCAGGTGTGGCAGCGCCATGCCGCGATCTTCGCCCGCGAGATCGGAATCAATCTGACGCCGACGCAATGGGCGGCGCTGGCCAAACTTACCGAGACCGGGCCGTGCTCGCAGAACCAGCTGGGGCGGCTGACGGCGATGGATGTCGCCACCATCAAGGGCGTGATCGACCGGCTCACCGCGCGCGGCCTGACCGAGACCAGTCCCGATCCCGAAGACGGCCGCCGCCTGCTGGTCAGTCTCACGCGCGCGGGCCAGCAGATGGCGGAGAAGGCCGCGCCGAACGCGCTCGCGATATCAAGGGAGACGCTGGCGCCGCTCGATATGAAGGAGCGCGAGACGTTGATCGCGCTGCTCGGCAAATTGCGCTGAGGCGAGTTCAGCTCCGCAAGCCCGGCGCCTCCTGGCCGGTGCGCGCCACATATTCGGTATAGCCGCCGCCATATTGGTGGATGCCCTCCGGCGTCAGCTCCAGCACCCGGTTCGACAGCGCGGCCAGGAAGTGCCGGTCGTGGGAGACGAACAGCATGGTGCCTTCGTACTCCGAGAGCGCTGCGATCAGCATCTGCTTGGTCGCGATATCCAGATGGTTGGTGGGCTCGTCCAGCACCAGGAAATTCGGCGGGTCGTAGAGCATCTTCGCCATCACCAGCCGCGCCTTCTCGCCGCCCGACAGTACCCGGCATCTCTTCTCGACGTCGTCGCCGGAGAACCCGAAGCAGCCGGCCAGTGCGCGCAGCGAGCCCTGGCCGGCCTGCGGAAACGCATCCTCCAGCGACTGGAACACGGTGCGCTCGCCGTCGAGCAGGTCCATCGCGTGCTGCGCGAAGTATCCCATCTTCACGCTGCCGCCGAGCGCCACGGTGCCGTCGTCCGGTTCAGTGGAGCCCGCCACCAGCTTCAAAAGCGTCGACTTGCCGGCGCCGTTGATGCCCATCACACACCAGCGCTCGCGGCGGCGCACCTGGAAGTCCAGCCCGTCATAGATGCGCCTGCTGCCGTAGCCCTTCTGCACTTTCTTCAGGCTCACCACGTCCTCGCCCGAGCGTGGCGCGGGCAGGAATTCGAACTCCACGATCTGGCGGCGCTTCGGCGGTTCCACCCGTTCGATCTTGTCGAGCTTCTTCACGCGGCTTTGCACTTGGGCCGCGTGCGAGGCGCGCGCCTTGAAGCGTTCGATGAACTTGATCTCCTTGGCCAGCATCGCCTGCTGGCGCTCGAACTGCGCCTGCTGCTGCTTGTCGCTCAGCGCGCGCTGCTGCTCGTAGAACTCGTAATTGCCGGAATAGGTCGTGAGCTGACCGCCGTCGATCTCCACCACCTTGTTGATGATGCGGTTCATGAACTCGCGGTCGTGCGAGGTCATCAGCAGCGCGCCCTCGTAACCTTTAAGGAACTGCTCCAGCCATATCAGGCTTTCGAGGTCCAGATGGTTGCTGGGCTCGTCCAGCAGCATGGCGTCGGGACGCATCAAAAGGATGCGGGCCAGCGCCACCCGCATCTTCCAGCCGCCGGACAATGCGCCGACGTCGCCGTCCATCATCTCCTGGCTGAAGCTGAGGCCGGCCAAAACCTCGCGCGCCCGGCCCTCCAGCGCGTAGCCGTCCAGTTCCTCGAACCTTGCCTGCACCTCGCCGTAGCGCGCGATGATCTCGTCCATGTCATCGGCTCGGTCAGTGTCTCCCATGGCGGCCTCGAGCTCTCTCAGCTCGGCCGCCACGGTACTGACCGGGCCGGCGCCGTCCATCACCTCGGCGACGGCGCTGCGGCCGGACATCTCGCCGACGTCCTGGCTGAAATACCCGATGGTGACGCCGCGATCGACGGCGACCTGGCCTTCGTCGGGCTGCTCCTGGCCGGTGATCATCCGGAACAAAGTGGTCTTGCCGGCGCCATTGGGGCCGACGAGGCCGATCTTTTCGCCCTTCTGGAGCGCCGCCGAAGCCTCGATGAAGAGGATCTGGTGGCCGATCTGCTTGCTGACATTGTCGAGACGAATCATGGGTACGGTGCTCTTCAAAGAAAGTTGCGGCCGCTCTTATGCCATGCTGCACGCCGGCGAAAGAGCTACGAAGCCGATTGGATTACTGGTAAGCCGCCACGATGTCCGTCACGGCGCGCTCGAGCTGCTTGGCGGTCGCGCACTGGCGCACGACGCTGCAGAAGGCGGCATAGCGCGGCATTTCGGAATCGCCCCAGCCCCACGCCATCCGGCCTTCGGGGTTGAGCCAGACCAGCCGCTTGGATCGCTCCGAAATCTGGCGCAGGATGTCGGCGCGGGGATCGAGGTTGTTGGTGCGGGCGTCGCCGAGCACGATCACGGTGGTCTTCGGCGTCACGGTGCGGATCCAGCCCTTCTCGAAATCGACGAACGAGCGGCCGTAGTCGGACGAACCAAATCCGACCTTCGACATGATCTCGCTCATGGCCTCTTCCGGCGACTTCTTGTCGAGGATGTCGCTGACCTCGATCAAATGGCCGGAGAAGGCGAACGAGCGCACGTCGTCCACCACCTCATGCAGGCTGTGGATCAGCAGCAGGAAGAAGTCGGACACCTGCGCCACCGATCCCGAGACATCGCAGATCGCCACGATCTTCGGCCGGTCGCGGTGACGGCGTTTCCAGGAGGTGAGGAAGGGAATGTTGCCCCAGGCCGCGTTGCGCCGCAACGTCCGCCTGATGTCGAGGTGCCCACGCCGCTGCCGCTTGCGCGGCTTGCTGTAACGCTCGCGCAGCCGCCGCGCGATGGCCCGGATCAGCGCCTTCATCTGCTCGACCTGGCGGCGTTCGAGCCGGGCGAGCGGTGCGTTGCGGAGAATTTCATGGCGGAGGTTTTCGGATTCTTCGCGGCCGTACAGCAGCAACGCCTGGGAGACGACATCGCGGACGTTTTCGCGCAACGCCTCCAGCGCCGCCGTAAGCCGTTCAGCTTCCGCGGGATTGGTCGCCGTCAGTGCGTCGAGATCGTCGCGCAGCCGTTGAATGCCCAGCATATCCAGTATCCGCGTCGAGAAGATCCCGCGCTGGGTGAAATAGCGGATATCGGACAGCGACGCCGCATTCGCCGCATTGGCCATCGCGGCCGCCATGGCGTTGCGATCCTGCGACATCAGCATCTGCGCGAGTTCGCCGAGTTCCGGCGACGGCTCGCCTGCGTTGCCCGCTTGCGTCTCGTTTGCCGGCTGCTCCGCTTTTACGTCTTCCTTCTCTTCGTCCTGCGCGGTCGGTTCCTTGACCTCCGGCTGGCTGAAAAAAAGATCAAAACATTCGCCGAGCGCTTGCTTTTCGTCCTCGCTTTTGGCGAGCGTCAGCAGCAGGGTGTCGCGAAGGATCCCCCGGTCGCCGAATCCGACATCGGCCACCGCCTTCATGGCATCGATGCTTTCCGCGGGCGATACCCGAACGCCGGCTCCGCGAGCCGCCCGGAAGAAACGATGCATTTCCTCGCGCATCAGCCGAACACGCCTTGCCGGCCGGCCTTGGCGACGAAGCTCGTCACCTGCGGCATCGTGGTCTCGATATCGGCCTCGTATTTCAGGAGCACGTTGAGGGTGTCCTTGACGGTTTCATGGTCCAGTTCGCCCGATTGCAGCAGCACCAGCACGCGCGCCCAGTCGATGGTCTCGCTGACCGACGGCAGCTTCTTCAGGTCGAGTGCGCGGACCTGGTTGATAAAGCCGACGATCTGCTTGCGCAGGGTGTCCGAGATTCCGGGGACGCGGCTTTCGACGATGCGTTCTTCCAGCTTCTGCTCGGGAAAACCGATATGCAGATGCAGGCAGCGGCGCTTGAGCGCGTCGGAGAGGTCGCGCTCACCGTTGGAGGTCAGGATCACCGTGGGCTTCACCACCGCCGCGATGGTGCCGAGTTCGGGAATGCTGACCTGGTAATCCGAGAGGATTTCGAGCAGCAGCGATTCGAATTCGGCGTCCGACTTGTCGATCTCGTCGACCAGCAGCACGCATCCCCTGGGTTGCTCCAAAGCCTGCAGCAGCGGGCGCGGCTCCACGAATTCCTTGGAGAAGAACACGTCGCCGAAATCGTGCAGCTTGTTGAGCGCGGCGGACAGCGTGTCGGCGCCGCCCAGCACTTCCCCGAGCTTGTCCTTCAGGATCTGGGTGTAGAGCAATTGCTTGGCGTATTTCCATTCATACAGCGCCTTGGCCTCGTCGAGCCCTTCATAGCATTGCATGCGGATCATCTTGAGCCCGCGCCATGCTGCCAGCGCTTTCGCAAGCTCGGTCTTGCCGACGCCGGCCGGACCTTCCACCAGGATCGGCTTCTCGATCCGCTCGGCGAGATAGACCGCGGTCGCGATCTGCCGGCTGGCAATATAGCCGGCCGAGGCCAGTCCTGAGGTGACGGCCTCGATCGAATCCGCCGGTAGATTGTTGTTCATCGCTATCTCACTTGCTCCACAGGGAATTGCCAAGCCGGGTCTGCCGCACCTTGCGCGGTTCGCGCGCGACCGAGGACAACAGATCGTAGGCGGCGAGCGCGCGGGAGATCTCCTCGTCCGTATAATTTACCTGCCCCAGCATGTCGCGGATCTCGCCGACGATATCGCGCGCCAATAGCCGCACGCCGATCACCCGCGCCGGAATTTCCGGTCCGTCGCCGTCGAGCGCCGCCACCGCGAGTTGGCTCGCCGCGTCCACCAGCGACGCCAGGCCGGCTAGGCGGCCGAGCCGCAGGGAATTTTCGTCCGAGCGCTCGATGTGGGCGGCGGATTTCTCCAGTAGCCAGCTCAGCAGTCCGGAAATGTTGGCGGTGCCGACGGTGTCCTCGACATCGCGAAACGGCAGCGCCATCAGAGGATATGCATCCTCGACGTCTCCGATCCGCGCCGTCCTGGGCACCTCGCATCCGTCGAATTCCAGTTCGCAATGCGAGGAGGGCGCCAGCGTATCCAGTGCCGGCATCGGTTTTGTCTTGAGGCCGGGGGTTTCCTTCGGGATCAGAAACAGCCCGTATCGTTTGCGTCCATCCTCGACCGCGGTCACCGCCAGCACCAGAAACACATCCGCGACCGGGCCATTGGTGACCCAGGCCTTGCGGCCGCGAATGACGAAGCCGTCGCCGTGCGGTTCGGCCAAAGTCTGCAGATGCTTGGGGTGGGCTCCGGCGCCGGGCTCCGAGATCGCAATCGCCACGCAGACCTGGCCTGCCGCCACGCGCGGCAGCCATGTCTCGCGCTGGGATGCGCTGGCAAAACCCGCGATGAAAAATCGCGCCGTCATCTGCCGCGCGGCGAATGCGCTCGCCAGCCCCAGCAACCCGGTTTTCGCGGCGATGGCCTGCTCGGCCATCGCGATGGCGCGGTAGCTGTCGAGCACAGCGCCAGCGCCAGGCAGGCCGATCTGGAACAGGCCAGCCTTCGCCATCGGTCCGAACGGGTCGGTCAGCACGTCGTCCTTCGCGATCGACCACCAGGCATCGATACGCCCAACGACCTCCAAGCTGGTATTTTGCGGCATTTAGCGAACGATCCGGGCTCCGACGCCCCCTTGCGGCGTCGGGCTGCTTTTAGAGCACGGGGGAGCCGGTCGCGAGCTTATTTTTGCCACATCCGCCGTCGTGGCAGGCATGCGTTCCCTGTGCAGCCTGGCCATTGCAATTCCGGTGTCGAGGGCGGTTTTTGATCCCGGACGTGGCTGGTCGTTCCCCGTGGCTTCCCTTACGCTGCTGGTCCAATCCGGACCGGGGCAAACCCGGCCGGCAAAAAACAACCAGGGAGGAAATCATCATGACCACTCGCCGTGATTTTCTGAAAGCCGGCACTGCCGCAGCCGCCACCGGCATTGTCTTCTGCAGCTGCGGCCTGTTGCAAAGCGCGCATGCCCAGCAGCCAACCCGTCAGAAGCTGCCGGTCTCGGTCGGCGGTAAACGCGTCAAGACCATCGACGTGCACGCCCATTGCCACTTCCGCGAAGCCGGCGCGCTGCTCGGTGCCGATGCCAATACAGTCCAGCTTCCGCCGGTCAATGGCGCGGCCGAGGCCTTTATCGAGATCGACAAGCGCCTCGCCGCCATGGACTCACAGGCCGTCGACCTCGAGGTGCTTTCGATCAATCCGTTCTGGTACGGCCGCGAGCGCGACCTGGCAGCAGCGATCGTGAAGATCCAGAACGAGAAGCTGGCAGAACTCTGCGCCTCAAAGCCCGACCGGTTCGCAGCCTTCGCCTCGCTGACCTTGCAGGCGCCTGACCTTGCCGTGCAGGAACTCGAGACCGCGGTGAAGAAGCAGGGCCTGAAGGGGGCCGCAATCGGCGGCGTGGTCAATGGCGTGGAATTCTCCGATCCGAAATTCAATCCGGTGTGGGCCAAGGCGGAGGAACTCGGCGTGCCCTTGTTCATCCATCCGCAGGGCGTGCCGGAACTCAACAAACGCTTTTCCGGCAATGGCTGGCTCGGCAACACCATCGGCAATCCGCTGGAGACGACAATTGCGCTCTCGCATTTGATCTTCGAGGGCACGCTGGATCGCTATCCCGGGCTGAAAATCATCGCCGCCCATGGCGGTGGATTCCTGCCGTCCTATGCTGATCGTTCCGACCACGCTTGTCTGGTTGGTCCCAAGGGCTGCAACCCCGACGTGAAGCTGGCAAAGGCGCCGACGGAATATCTCAAGCAGATTTATTTCGATTCCCTGATCTTCACGCCCGAAGCGATCCGCCATCTGGTGGCCCAGGTCGGCGCCGGCCAGATCGTGCTAGGCAGCGATTATCCCTATCCCTGGCAGATGCAACCGGTCGACCACATTTTCGCCTCCGCTTCGCTGAGCGACGACGAGAAAGCCGACATCCTCGGCCGCACCGCGGCCAAGCTGTTCAATTTCTCGGCGTAGCGTTGCCGGAGAGCCCGGCTTGAATCGCAGGGTGGGCGCCGTTGCGCTCACCCGGCAATTCCAGGGAAAGAAAATATGAAGCAGCTCAGGATCGGCGACATCACCATCGACGCGGTGATTGAGCGCGACGGCCCGTGGCGACGGCCGCAGGACTTTTTTCCGGCGTATGACGACGCCGTCTTCAAGCGTCATCTGCCGAGCATGGAGCCGGAGGTGTTCGACACCGCGCTGGGCAAGATGGTGATCACCTACCAGACCTTCGTGGTCCGGACGCCGCGCTATACCATCCTGGTCGACACCTGCACCGGCGAAGACAAGGGCCATCCGCCGCCGTTCGATTTTCCCGGCAAGGAGCGCTGGCGCAACGAGCTGTTCGCGCTCGGCGTTACCTTCGACAAGATCGATTACGTGTTCTGCACGCATCTGCATATCGATCATACCGGCTGGAACACCACGCTGCGTGACGGCCGCTGGGTGCCGACATTCCCGAACGCGAAATACATATTCCACAAGGGAGAATACGCGGCCTGGGAAGCCCAGCACGCCAAAGGCGCCAATCCGCCCGGCACGGTGTTCCGCGATAACTGCCTGCCCATCGTGGAAGCAGGGCAAGCGCTTCTGGTCGATGACGATTACGCGCTGGACGACACCATCACGCTGACGCCGACGCCGGGACATTCGCCCTGCCATTGCTGCGTCAACATCTTCTCCCGCGGGCAGCGCGCGGTGGTGGCCGGCGACCTGGTGCACCATATGATCCAGTGCCGCGAGCCCGACTGGTCGCCCGGGGTCGACTGGGATCCAAAACAGTCCGCCATCTCGCGCCGCAAGTTTTTCGCTTCCGTTGCGGAAACCGATACGCTGATCCTGCCGATCCATTTCCCGACGCCGACCGCGGGCTTTATAACCGCCGATGGCGAGCGGTTCAACTACCGGTTCAAGCGCGATTGAGCGCCATCGTTCATCGGAACGAAGTTGCAGCTTTTCGGGCCAGCGTCAGAAACGCGCCTGCCGACAATGCCGGTGCATCGTAGCGAATGGCCAGATTGAGCTGGCCCCTGGGCTGGTGAGGGCCGGACATTGGGCGATAGACGATCTCATCCAGACGCAAGCGCTGCATCGAGGAGGGCACGATCGAAATACCCATGCCAGCCGCCACCAGGTTTAAAGTCGAGACGATCTGGGGCGCCTCATAGGCGATGTCGGGGCTGAAGCCGCTGGCGATGCAGGCCGCGATCACCGAATCGTACAGGCCGACGCCGGCGGCGCGCGGATATCCGATGAACGTCTCCTGCGCGAGCGATTTCAGGGTGAGCCCGCGCAGGCTCTTGCGGCTTGCGAGGGGGTGGCCGGCCGGAAGCGCGACCACCATCGGCTCTTCGATCAGCGGCACGACCTTGACGCCATCGGGGTGGCCGATCGCGGTACGGATGAAAGCCACATCGACCCGACCGCTTTGCAGGCGCTCGATCAGCCCGGGCGTGCTGTTTTGTTCGAACTCGATCTTGACCTGCGGATGGGCGCCGCGGAACGAGCGGATTGCCTGTGACGGGAATGGATGAAAGCAGGCCGAGGTCGTCAGCCCGACCCGGATCTGGCCTTGCTCGCCGCGCGAGACGCGGCGGGTGGTATCGACGGCGCGATCGACGCTGGCCAATATGGCCGCCGCCTCCTTGCGAAGCGCCGCGCCGGCCTCCGTGAGTTCGACGCCGCGCGGCTTGCGCTTGAAAAGCTGGGCGCCGAGCGTACGCTCGAGCCCCTTGATCTGCTGGCTCAGCGGCGCCTGCTGAATGCCAAGCCGTGCTGCCGCGCGGGTAATATGCAGTTCTTCCGCCACGGCGAGAAAGTAGCGCAGCAGGCGCAGATCCATGGGCGTGCCATATCCAAAATGTCTGAATAAGGCTCCTACCATATATTGGATATGCGCTCAAAGGATGGATATGTTTGACCCATGAGTCACAGCCCAGACGCCCTTGTGCTTGATTTCGTGGAATGGATCGCGGCCAGCCCGCGGCCCTATTCCGAGGTCATGGACGCCTGGAGAACCAGTTGTCCCCGGCTGACCATCTGGGAAGACGCCATCGACCAGGGGCTGGTGCAGCGATGCCGCCGCGATGGCTGCCTCTCGATCGAAACCACGCCGGCCGGCCGCGACCTGCTGGCGAAGACCCGGCAGCGTGTTGTTGCGAACTGATGGGCAACACCCTCCACGACAAGATCTGGCACGACCATGTGGTGGCGGAGGAGCCCGACGGCACCTGTCTACTCTATGTCGACCGGCACCTCGTGCACGAGGTCGACAGCCCGCAGGCGTTCGGCGGCCTGCGGCGCGCCGGCCTTGCGGTCAAGGCACCCGAAAAGACGCTTCTGGTGGTCGACCACAACGTGCCGACGTCGGACCGCGGCAAACCCAATCCGGATCCAGAAAGCGCGGCGCAGATCGCCTATTTCGCCGAGAATGCGGAACTGTTCGGCCTTGAATATTATAATGAGTTGGACAGGCGGCAGGGCATCTGCCACGTGGTCGGACCGGAGCAGGGTTTTGCGCTGCCGGGCACCACGATTGTCTGCGGCGACAGCCACACCACGACCCACGGTGCCTTCGGCGCGCTCGCTTTGGGGATCGGCACGTCAGAGGTCGAGCATGTGCTGGCGACACAGACGCTGATCCAGCGCAAACCGAAGAACATGCGCGCGGTCATCGACGGCAAGCTGCCGGCCGATGTCAGCGCCAAGGACATCATCATGTCCGTGATCGCCGAGATCGGGGCCGCCGGCGGCATCGGTCACGCGCTGGAGTTTACGGGCGAGGCGATGGAAGCGCTGTCGATGGAAGGCCGCATGACCGTCTGCAACATGGCGGTAGAGGCCGGCGCACGGACCGGCATCATCGCCCCCGACCGGAAGACCTACGATTTTCTCAAAGACAGGCCGAAATCTCCCAAGGGCGAGATGTGGGACGATGCCATGCGCTATTGGGAAACGCTTTACTCCGACAACGCGGCTGCCTTCGACCGCGAGATCCGGTTCGACGTGAGCGCGCTGCCGCCGCTGGTCACCTGGGGCACCAATCCGGAGCAGGTGACCTCGATCACCGGCCGCGTGCCGCACCCCGCCGAGATCGCCAACGAAGGCAAGCGCCTCGCCGCCGAACGTGCGCTCGCCTATATGGGGCTCAAGGGTGGCGAGAACATCGTCGATATCCCGCTCGACCGGGTGTTCATCGGCTCCTGCGCCAACGCGCGGATCGAGGATTTGCGGGAGGTCGCGCGCGTGGTGAACGGCAAGACGGTCAACGCCTGTGTCTCCGCGATGATCGTGCCGGGCTCAGGCCTGGTCAAGGCGCAGGCCGAGGCCGAGGGGCTCGACAGCATTTTCGTGAAAGCCGGCTTCGACTGGCGCGAGCCCGGCTGCTCGATGTGCCTCGCCATGAATCCCGACAAGCTCCGGCCCGGCGAGCGCTGCGCCTCGACCTCCAATCGCAATTTCGAGGGCCGCCAGGGCCATAAAGGCCGCACGCACCTGGTCTCGCCGGCGATGGCCGCGGCGGCCGCGATCGCCGGCCGGTTTGTCGATGTGCGAAATTGGGGCTGCGTGGCAAGTCACCGACGCTTGCGTCGCAACGACCGCTATTAGGTGGCCGAAACGGCCAATTCATCAGCGAATTGACGCCCACTTTGCCAACGCGTAATCCCGTCCTATTGTCTGTCGCCCGATAAGAGGCAACGACAAACGCGGGAGTGAAACCATGGCCCAGGCGGAAACGCGACAGCGCGTGTCGGCGTCGATCGATGTCAGCGATCCCCGGCTCTATCAGGATGACATCTGGCGGCCGCTGTTTGCGCAATTGCGCCGCGACGATCCCGTGCATTACTGCGAAGCCTCGCGGTTCGGACCCTATTGGTCGGTGACGCGCTACGACGATATCTTCGCCGTCGAACTTGACCACGAGAACTACTCGTCGAGTTCGGAGCTTGGCGGCATTCAGATCACCGATCAGCCGAAGGGGCGGGAGCTTGCGAATTTCATCCGGATGGATCCGCCCGGGCACACCGCGCAGCGCCGCACGGTCGCGCCGATCGTGGCGCCGAGCAATCTCAGCAATCTCGAATCCCTGATCCGCCAGCGTACATTGGACGTGCTCGATGGCCTGCCGCGCCACGAGACGTTCGACTGGGTCGAGCGCGTGTCGATCGAGCTCACTAACATGATGCTGGCGACGCTGTTCGATTTCCCCTGGGCGGATCGTGGCAAACTGACCTGGTGGTCCGACGTCGCGATCGCCAATGTGAATTCGCCCGATGCCGTGGTGCATTCGGACGATGAACGTTTCGCTGAGCTGGCCAAAATGGGAGAATATTTCCGCAAATTGTGGGACGTGCGCGCGGACGCGCCGCCGGCCTTCGACCTGATTTCGATGCTTGCGCACGCCGATGCTACCCGCAATATGCCGCCGCATGAATTTATCGGCACGCTTGCGCTTCTGATCGTGGGCGGCAACGACACCACGCGCAATTCCATGACCGGCGGGCTGATGGCGCTGGTCGACAATCCTGCGCAGTTCGAACTGGTGCATGGCCGCCGCGAGCTGATCCCAAGTCTCGTCTCCGAAATCATCCGCTATCAGACGCCGGTGCTGCATATGCGCCGCACCGCGCGCACCGACGTCGAACTGGCAGGCCGCAAAATTGTAAAAGGCGACAAGGTGGTGATGTGGTACATCTCCGGCAATCGCGACGAGGACAAGATCGAGCGCGCCGACGAATTCATCATCGATCGGGCCAAGCCCCGTCAGCATTTGTCGTTCGGCGCCGGCATCCATCGCTGCGTCGGCGATCGCCTCGCCGAGCAGCAGTTGCGGATTCTCTGGGAGGAAATTTTGCAACGGGAGCTTCGCTTCGAGATCATGGGGCCGCCGCAGCGGCTTTATTCCAATTTTATTCGCGGCATACGGTCGTTGCCGGTAAGAATTGTGAATTGAGGTTATGGGTCGTCATTGCGAGCCAACGGGTCGGCGCGAAGCGCCGCCCGATGACGGGCTCCGCGAAGCAGTCCATGGGGCCGCAAAGTAAGTTTGGATTGCTTCGTCGCTTTGCTCCTCGCAATGACGGAATAGAGCGACAAACTCGAAGGAACCGGAATGAACGATCCCGTTGACGTCCTGATCATCGGCGCTGGCGCGTCGGGCGCTGCCGTGGCGTGGTCGCTGGCCGAAACCAGGATGCACATCCTTTGCCTCGAACAAGGCGACTGGACGAATCCAGCGCAGTATCCGAGCGCCGGCCGCGACTGGGAGGCGCGCGCCTATGGCGACTACTCGCCGAGCCCCAACATCCGCGCCCGGCCGGAGGACTATCCCATCAACGACGACCATTCGCCGATCAAGGTGGTGAACTTCAACGGCGTCGGCGGCTCGACCATCATGTACACCGCGCATTTTCCGCGGCTCCATCCGTCCGATTTTCGAGTGCGCACGCTGGATGGCGTGGCCGATGACTGGCCGATCGACTACGACACCCTGGCGCCGTTCTTTGCCGAGAACGACCGCATCATGGGGGTCTCGGGTCTATCAGGCGATCCGGCGTTTCCGTCCACCGAGCCGCCGATGCCCCCGCTGCCGCTGGGCCGCTCCGGCGCGCGCCTGGCCAAGGCCATGAACAAGCTCGGCTGGCACTGGTGGCCGTCCGATACCACGGTGGCGACCGTCGATTACGAGGGCAGGGCGCGCTGCATCAATCTCGGCCACTGCACGCCGGCCTGCGCGCAGGGCGCCAAGGCGAGCACCGATATCACCTACTGGCCGGTGGCGCTGCGTTCAGGCGTCGAGTTGCGTACGCATTGCCGGGTGCGCGAGATCGTGACCAACGGGCAGGGCATGGCGACCGGCGTCGTGTATTACGACAAGGACGGCGTCGAGCAATTTCAGGCGGCCGAAGTCGTCGTCATCGCCTGCAACGGCATCGGCACGCCGAGACTATTGCTGAATTCCGCGTCGGGACGGTTTCCGGACGGGCTCGCCAATTCCAGCGGGCTGGTCGGCAAGAACCTGATGTTCCATCCCTATGCCCAGCTCTACGGCTACGTCGACGAGCCGACCGACAGCAATCGCGCGCCGCCGACCTGCCTGTGGAGCAAGGAGTTCTATGAGACCGATCCCGCGCGCGGCTTCGTGCGCGGTTACGCGTTTCAATTCGGCCGCGGCATCGGGCCGGTGACCGAGGCCGTCACCAGCGAGGCCAAGGGCTTGCTGCCCTGGGGCGCCGGCCATCATGCCGCGTTCCGCAGGCTCAATGGCCACCGGCTCGGCGTGTCCGCGATCTGCGAGGATCTGCCGGAAGAGCATAACCGGGTCACGCTCGATCCGATGCTGAAAGACAGCCACGGCATCCCGGCGCCGCGCGTCGACTATACGATCGGCGAGAACAGTGCGCGCATGCTCGAGCACGGGATTGCGCGCGGCAAGGAAATACTCGCCGCCGCAGGCGCTACCGACATCTGCATCAATTGCCCGATCCTGTATGGCGGCTGGCATCTGCTCGGCACCGCGCGCATGGGCACGGATCCCGGGCGCTCGGTGGTCAACGAATGGGGGCGGTCGCATGACGTGAAAAACCTGTTCATCGTCGATGGCAGCGTGTTCGTCACCTCCGGCGGCGTCAACCCGACATCCACGATTCAGGCCATCGCGCTCTACATCGCCGATCAGATGAAGCAGCGTCTTGCGAATTTGTTCGATTGAGGCCGCCATGTCCGCACCGACTTCTCTCACACCTGCGCAGCGCGACGATTTGCGTGTCGTGGCCGGCATGATCATTCCGGCGAGCGAGGAATACGCCGTGCCCGGCGCCGACGACGTCGCGATTTTGGCCGATATCCTGGCCACGCTCGGCCGCGATACCGACATGGTACGCGAGGCGCTCGATCATCTCGCGCACCTGGCCGGGATGCCGCTCGCCGATCTCGGCGAGACTGCACGCGACGAGGTGGCCGTTAAATTCCGCGCCACTGGCGGCGCCGCCGCGGCGACCCTGACGCGGGTGGTGCTGCAATGCTATTATCGGGACGATCGCGTGCTGCGTTCGCTCGGGCTGGAGCTGCGGCCGCCGTTTCCTAGGGGGTATGACCTGGAGCAGGGCGATTGGTCGCTGCTCGAACCGGTGAAGGCGCGGCCGCCGATGTGGCGGCGTGCACCATGACCGCATGCTCGGCATTCCTTCGGCTTGCGGAGGTTGCGCCGCGATGCCGACGGAGCTAGTTTTGCAAAAAAAGAGGGAGGCAGCGATGCGCTATGGTCTGATCGTCTTGGGAATGCTTGTCCTTGCGGCACCGGCGCAGGCCGAGTCCCGCTCAGCCTATGTGACGATGGTCTTGCAGGCTTTCGCCGCCAAGGTGGAATGTCCCGGCACGGATGTCGTCTATCAGGATCTGGTGCAGAAGGCCCAGGACATGCAACTGCCGGACGGGACCACCGAGAAGGTGCGAAAGGCCATCGCCTACATGCACACCGGCGGCAAAATGGGCGAGCGTCAGGATGACGACCTGATGTCCGAAGTAGCCATGGCGACCAAGTCAACGGACCTGGACCAGAACCGCCTCGGCATGACCACCTGGTGCGAGACCCAGAAAACCAGGCTTGCCGGGTTTATTCGCACCAAAAACTAGCTTCGCTCGGCGCCGCTGGCTTGCGAGGCGTTTCGGGGAAATTCAGAGGGGGCTTTATTGCTGTTCAGAACGGCAGGCATGCTGATCGCGTTCATGATCGGCGCTGCATCGGTGGTCCCCGCGAACGCAGAGGCGCCTTACCCGAACCGGCCGATCCGCATTGTTGTGCCGTTCGGCGCGGGCGGCTTCGCCGATATCACGGTCCGTCTGCTGGGGCAGAAGCTCGCCGAACGCACCAGCGCCCAGGTCGTGATCGAGAACCGTCCGGGCGCAGGCGGAATCATCGCCGCCACCGCCGTCACCTCGGCCGAACCGGACGGCTACACCCTGTTCGTATTCTCGAGCGGCATCGCGCTTTCGAAATCGCTGCTCAAATCCCTGCCGTTCGATCCGGTCACCGCGTTCGCACCGATCTCGACCATGGCCCAGTTCGACCTGCTGCTGCTGGTGAAAGCGGACTCGCCGATGCGCACGCTGAAGGACGTGCTCGACGCGGCGCGAGTGGATCCGGAGAAATTCAATGTCGGCACCATCAATCCCGGCAGCACCCAGAACGTCACCGGCGTATTGCTGCGCTCGACCACCGGCATTCCGATGACGGTGGTGCCGCATCGCACCTCGGCCGAGGTCCTGACCTCGCTGCTTCGGGGCGATACGCAGGTCGGCATCGAGTCCTACGCCGCGCTGAAGTCGCCGATAGACGCCGGGCAGATCCGCGCCGTCGCCTCGTCCGGTAACAGGCGTTCGCCGCAGCAGCCGGACGTGCCAACGCTGCGCGAGAGCGGGATCGACGCGGCGGTGGACGGCTGGAACTCGCTGGTAGCGCCAGCCGGTACGCCGCGCGACATCGTCGCTCTCCTCAACGGCCACGTCCGCGCGATCATCGGCGATCCCGAGTTTCAGAAGCGCATGGTCGAACTGGGCGGCGAGCCGGTCGCGGGGTCGCCGGAAGAACTCGACGCGCGGCTCAAATCCGATATCGATATGTGGGCGGCCGTTGTGAAGAAGGCCGGTCTCGAGCCGAACTGAACAGATAAAGAGTGCCCATGCCCGACAGTTTCAAGATCGACGCCCATGTGCATGTCTTTACAACGGATATGCCGCTGATCGACAATCCGCGCCACGCGCCGACCTACAGCTTCACCCACCAGGAATTGATCGCTACTCTCGACAGCAACGGCATCGACCGCGCGGTGATCGCGGCTGCGAGCCCGTGGGGTGACTACAACGACTACATCCAGGCTGCGCTCCGCGCCTACCCCGAGCGGCTGCGCGGCACCGCGATCTTCAATGGCCCGGTCGAACGATATGTGCTGGAGGCGATGAGCCGCGACGGTTTCGTCGGCATGCGGCTACCCTTCATCGGGCTGCCCAGGCTGCCCGACATCACCACATTCAACTATCGCGCGCTGTTTCGCCGCCTCGCTGATCTCGACTGGCACGTTCATCCCCATGTCGAGGGCGAAGATCTGCCGAAAATCCTGCCGACGCTGGAGGCCAGCGGCGTCAAGATCGTGGTCGATCATCTCGGCCGCCCCGATCCGAAATCCGGCATCAACAGCGAAGGCTTTAACGCGCTGCTGCGGTCCATCGACAGGGGGCGCACCTGGGTCAAGGTGTCCGGCGGGTATCGCCTCGGGCCACATGCAAAGGAATATGCGCGCGAGCTTCTCCGCGTCGCCGGCCCCGGTCGGCTGGTGTGGGCAAGCGATTGCCCTTTTGTCGGCCACGAGGGCCAGTTTACGTATCGGAGCACCATCGACTGGCTGGTCGATGCCATTCCCGACATCACCGCGCGCGAGAAAATCTTCGGCGCGACCGCGCGCAATCTCTATTTCAGTGGCGAGTGACGAAAATTCATAGCATCAGGAAAGCCGTGTTGACGCATTGATTCTGCTCAATGACAGGATCTCTATTCTGCGCGGATACTTATCAAGTTGGCCTGCAAAGCAGCCGCCGAAGTTTCCCTGCTCGTGCGTTGGATCATGAGTTGCAAGGAATGCGCCTATGGCGGAGCCGCGCAACCGGGTTGTTCAAATCAGACACTTCGGCGGTCCTGACGAGCTGGAGGTGGTCGACGCTCCGCTGCCGACGGCCGGCCGCGGCGAGGTGCGGGTCCGCGTGCTGGCTTCGAGCGTGGTGTACACCGATGTCGTGATCCGGCGCCATCTCTACCCGCAAACGATGCATCGCCAGCCGCCATTCGTGCTGGGCTATGATGTCGTCGGGGAAATCGATCAGCTCGGCGATGGCGTGCGCACTTTTCAGCTCGGCGACCGAGTGGCCGATCTGACGGTACTCGGGTCGAACGCCGGCTATCGCACGCTCCGGGCCTGCGACCTGACCCGCGTGCCGCCGGGCGTCGACGCGGCGGAGGCAGCCACGCTGATCTTGAGCTGGACGACCGCATACCAGCTCCTTCATCGCGCGGCCCGGGTGCAACAAGGCCAGCGCGTGCTCGTGCATGGGGCCGCCGGCGCCGTCGGTCAGGCGCTGCTCGTGCTCGGCAGGATGGCCGGGCTTGAACTGTGGGGCACCGCGCGCGGCGAGCACGCAGCGCTGGTCCGCGAGCTGGGCGCCACGCCGATTGATTACCAACGCGAAGACTTCACGCGCGTCCTGCCGGGCGGGTTCGACGTTGTCTTCGATGGAATCGGCGAGGACGGCTGTCGCCGCTCGTTGGCGGCACTCAAACGCGGCGGCCTGCTCTGCACCTTCGGCTACACGGCGGGCGTGCAGGCGCAGCGTCGCATGCTCACTATCCTGACGTGGATGGCGCGCCTGTATCTGTGGAGATGGTTGCCTGGCGGCAAGCGTGTCAACTTCTACTCGATTAACTTGATGCGGGCTCGGCACCCAGCCTGGTTCCGGGAGGACCTGGAGCGGCTCTTCGAGCTGTTGGCGACCGGCGCCATCCAGCCGCGCGTCGCCGAGCGGATCTCTTTCGATGAGGTCGCCGAGGCGCACCGCCGTCTAGAGGCGGGCGGTCTCGAGGGCAAGCTCGTCCTGTGCCCGGATCGATGGGCATCGGCAATGCCGGAGAACTTCACACAGACGCTACACTCCAGCTTCCAACAGCACCTTCCCGTATAATTCGCAAGCTGGCTCAGGCTGCACTCTGAAATGCGTGGCAACTGCATGGATATCGCGGAATAAACGCTCTATGGGATGACCCGCGCGGAATACTGATCCTCCAAGCGCTCTCACTAAACTATCGGCGGCGGCCAGCGCTGTGCGTGCAATAATCGCTGCATCGGCCCGATGTCTCGCCTGGGTCTCCAGACTCAAGTCTCGCTTGTTAATGCCCGCCTCGTAGACTTCGTCGGCATCATGCAGCAGCAGCGCATGCGCCATATGAATCTGAGACGCTCGTCTTCCCAATTCAATGGCAAGCCACTGCTGGCTGTTCTTGCGTCGCGTGGCCTCCTCGACAAAATGATCGATCACTGCGCTAGCGACCGCAACGACGGGTGCGGCAGACGAGAGCACAAGGAGACTTCCTCCGCATGTTCGTTGATAAAGCGGCCCGTCATTGACTTCCAGGCCGGGATACGTACCGGATTCCACATCCGCCCACGTCACCGTACGATAAAGGGGTATAAAGTTATCCGTCAGTGTAACGCGCTTGCTACCGGTCGCGCGAGCGCCAACCATTGTCCAACTGTCTTGCTCCACCGCAAAATCTTCCCGCGGAACGAGGGCTATTCGTTCCTCCATCCCGCCATCTGCATTTGGCACGCTGACGGCGACGATCACCCAATCGGCAAAGTCGATACCACTGGCGTAATCCCACACGCCAGTTACGACATAACCATCGTCAGTCATGGTGCCTTTCATCTGACGCCTGACGCCGACGCTTAAATTGGACACGATGGCGTCCCCGCCGCCCCTGAACACCTCCCTTTGTGCGGAAGCCTTGAACATACCCACCATCCAGCAATGTACGCCTAACAGCGAAATGATAAAAGCCGTGGAACCGCACCCACGGCCCAGTTGACGCGTCACGCTCCAGAGCGTTGAAGGAGCGAGGCCGTATCCGCCAAATCGTGTTGGCTGCAAAATCCGAAAAAAGCCTGCGTGACGCAACTGATGTATGGTCTCCGGTAAAAATTCACCGCTTCGGTCAGCGTCGCCGGCGCCCTTTCGCAGAAGCGGGATCAGGCCTTCCGCTCGAATGATGAGATCGTCAGGCGACGGAATCGTGCGCTGTATTTGAGGGCGGTTCACGATTTGCCTCCATCAGCTTACAGCTCAGATAAACAAAAGGGTCAGCGATCATTCAGAAGAGCCGCGCCGACGCTGGCGTAATTTTACGGCATGCTTCCCGGGAAGCTTGTGCTCGACAAGGTTTGGCTCGACGACGGTTTCGCGATAGCTGTCCCAATCAGCATGCGACCAATCTCTCATCTCGGCGACGACGTTGAAGTCGTCAAGTAGCCTTCCCTCGTAAAGCTTGCGTTGGAGGGGTTGGATGTGAAAAAGCGGCAAACCTGCTTGGAAGTCGATCGGGACGTCCGTTTTTTTGAGTCGAAGATTGGTAAAGAGGGGTCCGAACCAACTGTCTGTTTCGACGATGCCTTCAAAAAGCTCGTAGTTGAGACTGCGTGGAAAATTTGGAACGGGTCTGATCAGCAGACTCCACCCCGGCTTTGTACGGGCGATCAGGCCACTCCAAATCTGCACGTACCCGGGCTCGGGGAAGGCCGTTATGAATGGCGGAGAGTAGCCCTTCAGGTCAACTGGCGCATGTTCATCAAAGTACCTTTCGAAGTCCGGGAACTGCGCCGCGCCCAGCGAATACCACTGCTCTCCAGTACCGAATGTCCATTTTACGTTCGTCCCGTCAAATTGGAGCGAGAATGCGAACGGCGGAAATACGTACCACCCGAAGGCAGATGCAGTAGTCACGGGATCGCAATAACGGAAGGCCCGCGTTGGGAGCATGCCGCCCGCCGAGCGATCAGCGCGCTGCGGCGAAGGACAATCTGGGATCATCCGGAAGAACGTAACAATTCCTTCGTTGGTTTCAGTGTTCGACATCTCTATCCCCCCGCAACGGGGCGCTGGCGCCCCGTCCACCGGAGCTCGCTCTATTTTTTTACCGGCTTGATGAGACTGATGTTGCCACCACCGATCTTGATCTTGCCCTTATCTGCAACCGCAGCCTTGATGAGGCTGGCGGAGGCGCCACCGATCTTGACCTTGCCCTTATCTGCTACCGCGGGCTTGATGAGGTTGATTGCACCACCACCCAGGCGGACCTTGCCAGAATCCACGACATTCGCCGGAACCTGCGCGACCACGGACATATCGGATTTCTGCGTGCTCATTGTAGCTCTCCCGAAATGGGCCGAACCCCGTTGGCTCGACATGCCCGACTATCCGGAAGACGCAGCTAAAGACCGTGATAGTGACGTATTTCGCTCGTGAAAACGTTCGTGTCCCAAAGGCCTCGGACAGTAGGCGTGCGTGAAGGTCGTGTTAAAGTTGCGTGAAATGCCTTTGCAATTCGCGTAAATCAGGTACGCTGCGTTGCATCCAAGCAAGAAGCCTGATCGCCATGGCTGACCAGCCCCGTAGAGGCTCCCGCCAGGAAACCGCCTCTGCCGCGGACGACAAGGTCGTGCCAATTGAACTTGGGCGGGCGCCACGGCCGGCAAGGCAGGCTACCCGACAGCCGCTCGCGCGTATTCACATTTTGGGAGCAATGCGCGCTGTGGCTTGGACGGGCCATGATCTTTTGCCCCGCGGGCGCAAGGCCCGGGCGCTGCTAGGTTATCTTTGCCTGCATCCGGGAGAGTCGGTTGCCCGGAACCGCTTGGCAGCTCTGTTGTGGGACCGCGTGCCCGACGCCCAAGCAGCCACCAGTTTCCGGCAAGCGTTGCGCGAGCTTTCGCAGGCAATGGGGCCACTCGCGCAGGAGCTAATCGCAGGGGAACGCAGCACCGTATCACTCGATGCCACCTCCTGCTGGGTTGATGCGCAAGAGGCGCTCGCAAGTGGCTGGCCATTTTCGTCAAGCGCAGGCGGAGATCTCGCGGCTCACTACCCAGGCGAGTTGCTCGAGGGGATGGATGGAATCAGCGTCTCGTTCGATCAGTGGCTACTAACCGAGCGCACGCACTTTACCGGCCGGCTGCGCGAGAGGCTGGAAGCTGACCTGAAGGCTGTGACCGGCCGCGACGCCGAGGGTAGAGCTGCAACGGCGCGTCGCGTTATTGCCTTCGACCCGACGCACGAAGGCGCCGCGCGTGTCCTTATGCGGGCGCTGATCGAGATGGGGGAGCGCGCCCAAGCCCTGCACGAATATGAGCGCTGCCGGGACGCAGTCCGGTCCTCGCTCGATGTCGAGCCCTCTTCCGAAACCCGCGCGCTCTATCAGGCGCTGCGCACCTTCTCATCGGTTGAGGCACCACCAGTCATCACAGCCCCCGCGGGCGGCGAGCCTAAAGAACTGCCGCTCCGGGCCGCATCCCGCTTGCGCGTCGTGGTAAGGCCGTTTCAAGCGCTCGCCCCGCACGTCGAAGCCCTGGCTATGCTGCTCCCCCAGGAAATCGCGGCAGGGCTCGCTCGGTTTCGCTGGTTCGACGTGATTGCGCCCGCATCCTACCGGGAAGGTTCATTGCTGCCCCAAAATCAAGCCGATTACATCGTGGAAGGCAACCTGTCCGGCAGCGCGCAACGCGTTCAGGTGAGTGTGTGGTTGCTCGATGTTAACGAGCAATCGCAGCTGGTTTGGAGCGACCGTTTTGATATGCCCGCCGCCGAGATAGATAACTTGAATGAGCGTATCGTCGGGCCGGTGGTGGCGCGGATTGATCCGATAATCCTCTTCATCGAAGGCCAACGGAGAAAAGGTCAGCAACTCGACGCCGATAGCCTAGTCCTCAAGGCTATTCCGCTGATGTACAGCATGGAGCGCGATAAATACGAAACTGCCGGGAGGCTGATCGGGGAGGCGCTCAAGGCAGAAGATTCAAACGCCAATGTGCTGGCTTGGGCTGCGTACTGGCAGGTCTGGTATGTCGGCCAGGGTTGGGCGGATGACCCTGCGCAGGCGTTGGCGACCGCGCAGGACCGTGCCGTTCGGGCGATACGGGCCGATCCCGAAAATGCCGAGGCGCTCGGCATCTACGGCCATATCTGCGCATTCTTGGATAAAGATTTCGAAGCTGCGATGTATTACTTTGATCGCGCGCTGCAACTCAACCCCAATCTCGCGTTCATCTGGGCGCTGAGCGCACCGACATGCTGTTATACCGGACAGCCCGACCTCGCACTGCGTCGCCTTGACCGCTACCGTGAGCTCGCCCCATCCGATCCCTTGTTTCCATTGTGGGAATATTTTTACGCTATCGCCTATTTCTTCAAACGCGACTACGAACGGACCGTGGCTGTCGGGCGCCGCGCCGCCAAGGCCAATCCTGACTTTGTCAACGGCTATAAGCCCCTGATCGCCGCCCTAGGCCATCTCGGCCGGGCCGAAGAGGCAGCTCCCTACATCGCCAAGCTCTTGCGGCTTGAGCCCGGCTTTACTGTCGCGAGCTTTGGCAGCGCCTATCCCTTCCGCGAGCCGTTCGACCGCGATCACTATATGCAGGGTCTGCTGCTCGCGGGCGTGCCCAACGGCTAGCGCAAGTCTGCTGTACCGGTCAACATCATTCGTCATCCGACCAAGCATCACGAAGTATGAGTCGAGGAGCCATGGTACCCTCAGATGCTGCTTCAAGAGCAATCGCAGCCGAGACACCTGTTTCGATCGCATGGGGGGCGATGTGGGCGCTGCTTACGGTTGTGATCTGGAGCGCATGGCCTTCGTACACCCGACTGAGCATTACTACAACGCTCTCTGCGCCGGACCTCGTCGCGTTGCGCTATGCGATCGGCGGCCTGCTGTTCCTGCCGGTGTTGATACACTGCGCGCGTCGCATATCGCCGCGAGGCTGGAGCGAGGGACTTACGCTCGCCTTCTTTCAGGGGGCACCGCTCGCTATGCTAGTGACCGTCGGCCTGGGCTTCGCGCCAGCTGGCCACATGGCGGCGCTCTCTCCTGGTCTGCTTCCGCTCTTTGCCGCGTCTATCAGCTACATCTTCCTTGATGAGCGGCTATCAAGCACGCGCATCTGCGGGCTCGCATTCATCGCGCTCGGGGCTCTCGCCCTGGTGTTTGTCAGCATGGGTGTGCTCGCGGGGTCCGCTTGGAGGGGTGATATCCTGTTCGTGTGCGCGGGCTTTATGGGCGCAACCTATGCGGTTCGCATGCGCAGGTCGGGCCTTTCCGCCATGGAGGGCGCTGCGCTCATCAGCGTCTATTCGATGCTGCTCTATCTGCCGCTCTATGCCACGCTGTGGTTGCCGTCGAGCAGCCTTTTCACAATCAGTCGCGCCGAACTTCTGTTTCAGGGGTTTTATCAGGGCTTCTTGATGGGCGCGGTGTCGCTATTCTCATTGAGCCGCGCGATTGTCGCGCTTGGGGCAACGCGGGCCACCGCGTTCATCTCGCTCGTTCCAGTGCTCGGTAGCTTGCTCGGCGCGGCAATTCTCAACGAGGTTCCATCGATAATCGAAGGAGCTGGTATCGTCTGCATTAGCCTCGGCGTGCTCCTCGCCACCGGGATTATGTCGCTTCATTTCCGCCGCACGACATCCTAATTTGGGCGTGCGGAATCTTGGGACTGATACGATTCTCAATCCTCGCGATCGAAATTGCGACCAGTGCAGAAGGCGATCGCCCCACCTATGCATATCTGAAAAGTCCTCTGCCGCCGCGTCGTCGTCGAGATGAGCGTGAACACGTCGTTCAATGCTGTCGGTCCTATCGCGCAAACGCCGTAACAGGAGGTCGATACGCTCCGCCGGCTAAAAGGGGGCGATGCGGTATTTCTGGTCGCGAGCGATGGCAGCGCACACGCGGCATGGTACGGTGGCCACCGCGACAGCGGTCCGTTTTCAAGCTGGTTTTGGCAGTGGGGAGCACGCGCGGCGGCAAGCGATCCGCAATAGCTTGCTAAGGAGCGGGCACCGGGCGCCGGAAAAAGTTGAGCACGCGGCCATCCATCAGCAGAAGGGCGCTGCCGATCACGAGTGCTCCCAAGATCTCTTGCAGTGAAATGCTCTCACCTAGCACCAGATATCCGAGCAGGATAGCTATCACCGGGATTAGCAGCGTCACCAGCACGACATTGGTCGCTCCCGACCGCTGCAAAATCTGAAAGAACACGAGATAGGCGAGCGCAGTCGATAACGCCGAGAGCCCGAATATCGCCAGCAATGTTGTCATGCTTGGCATTGGAAGCTGCCACGGTTGCTCAACGGCCGTCGCGAGGATTGCCATCATTACACTGGAGGCGAGCATTTGAAACGTCGCGGTCGCCAGCGGCGGTGAAGCGGAGAGTAGCCGTCGCCCCAGCAGCGCCGTTACTCCGTAGCAGAGCGCGGCCGTCAGGCAGAGCAGAACTGCGAGCCCTTGACTGCTTTGAAAACCGAGGTCCTTCCCGCGCAGAATGACCACGCCGATCAGCCCGATCACGACGCCCGCGATCCGCCTGGCGTGCAATTTTTCTTCGCCAGCAGCGGCCATGATAAGCACGGTGAACAAAGGTGTCGTCGCGTTCAGGATTGCCGCCAGCCCGCCGGTGATATGCGTTTGTGCCGTCAGGATCAGCGAGAAGGGCAGGACATTGTTGAAGAGCGCCATGGCGACGAATGGGGTCCAGCCCCAAAGCCCGGAGGGGAAACTCAACCGGTAGAACCGCAGCAGCGGCAGCAGCATGACACTAGCCAGAACCACACGCACAAAGACCACCGTCAACGGCGGCAGCTCCTTCAGCACTACGCCATTGAAGCAGAAAGATCCGCCCCACAAAACCGAAAGCAGCCCCAGCAGGGCCCAGTCGCGCGCATCGATCTGACCGTCTTCGGCTGCCATCGCAATTTCGGCCTTGCGTTCAACCAAAAGTTTAATCACGGAAGGAGTCGTGCGTCCACCCGATTTCCGTGCAATCCTCCCATTTCGGCCGCGACACGATCTCGATCAATTTACCTTCGTCATCGTCGGGCGCGTAGGCTTTTGCCCAGGCGTAGGAGCAAGTCGATCTACGCCGTGTGCGGCGCCGGCAACGGCCTGCAGCGGAAGTCGACTTTGCGCGGAGTCAATGCGACACGCGCGCGATATGTCTCACATGCGAATTGTCGCTTATGGGCTCGAAGCGATCTCAATCAGGTCTTGGTCTTCTTGACCTTCTTCACGGCGGGAGAAGTGTTCTTGGCGGGGAGGGCCTCCTTGGCAGCGAGCGCGTCTGCCGCCTGTCGCATCGACCTTGCGTAACTGTCGGCGGCGTTATCGGCGGAAATCTGCAGCCGCTTGGCGGCGGCGGCTCCCTGCAACATGGTATCTTTCGCGATCTGCTTGTATCGCTCCTTGGTCTCCTTGTTTTTTGCCTTGGCCGCGAGGCCGAGGTATCGATGGCGCCTGCGCTTTACCGCGGCCATCAGACCTTTGTTCTGTTGCTTCGCAAGTTGCCGAATTACGACGTCCAGATCGGCGTCCGCCATTTCAAATTTCCTCAAATGCCATCGCAAGATTCCATGCAATCAAGTATGCAATTGCTAAGCGCGCTTTGCAATCATGCGGCCGGCGAATGCGTTATCTGCTCGTTCACCGAGGGCTCGAACGGCTTTCCCCGACTGATGTAGCGGCCGTGACCTTTTTCGCCGAGGAGCTTGCCGTCACGGACGATGAAGCGGCCGCGCGACATCGTCGCGATCGGCCATCCCGTGATTTCCAGGCCTTCATAGGGGGTGTAGTCGGCGCCGTGATGCAGGTTCGCCTGCGACAAGGTCGCGGTTTTCCCGGGATCCCAGATCGAAATGTCTGCATCGTAGCCGACCGCGATCGAACCCTTGCCTCGCAGGCCATAGGTCTTGGCATGATTGGTCGCCGTCAGGGCCACGAACTGATTGAGCGTGATTCGTCCCTTGCTGACGCCTTCGGAAAACAGAATGGGAAGGCGTGTCTCGATGCCGGGGATGCCATTCGGAATCCAGCGAAAGCTGGTCCGCGCGTTCGGCGTCAGCTTTCCCGCCGGATCGTCATAGCGAAACGGGCAATGGTCGGAAGAAAACAGCGAAAACACACCTTGCTGCAGCCCTTCCCAGCAGGCCTGCTGGCTTGCATGGTCCCGAGGCGGCGGCGAGCACACATATTTTGCGCCTTCCATGCCGAGGTCCTTCAGATCATCCTCGGTCAGAACCAGATATTGCGGGCAGGTCTCGCCATGGATTTTCAGTCCTCGCATCTGCGCGCGCCGAATCTCCTCCATGGCTTCGCGGTTGGATACGTGAACGATCACGAGAGGGACGTCGATCAGTTCCGCCAGCGAGATCGCGCGATAGGTGGCCTCCCGTTCCACGACAATGGGGCGAGACTTGCCGTGATAATAGGGACCGGTGTTTCCGGCGCGCTCAAGCCGGTCGACGAGAAAACAGATGGCGTCATAGTTTTCCGCGTGAACCTGAACCAGCGCCCCGGTCTCCCGCGCCACCGAAAGCACTTCGAGGATCTGGAAATCGCTCAACGCGAGATCGGCGTAGGTCATGAAAATCTTCAGCGAGGTGTAGCCGTCGGCAACCAGGGCCGGCAGTTCCTGTCCGAGGACATTCTCGGTCGGGTCGGCGATAATGAGATGAAAGGAATGGTCGATGTGGCAGTTCTGTTCGGCAAGCGCGTGATAATCCTTCAGGGCCTCGCGCAACGGCTGGCCCTTGGCCTGCAGGCAATACGGCATCACGAAGGTATTGCCACCGAAGGCCGCCGCCCGCGTCGCGCTGGCAAAATCGTCCGCCATTACGATGCCGGGTCCGGATGGCTGGGAAATATGGACATGGCTGTCGATTCCTCCGGGCAGAACCAGCATGCCGGCGGCATCGACGACTTCTTTGGCATGGGTCAACGCCTCGCCGATGGAGACGATGCGTCCATCCCTGATCCCGACATCGGCCTTGTAGGTCTCGCTCGCGGTGGCAATCGTGCCGTGACGAATGACAGTGTCGAAGGCAGCCATCGTTCATATCTCCAGATAACAACGCGCAACCGGTCGGACGCCGTCACGCAACCTGTTGAAACAGCGAGCCCCAATCGGTCACGCGCCTGGTGTCCACGCCGGCAAGCCGGAGACACTTCCAGACCACGGTCGCGATAGTGTCATAGATTGGAATGCCGGTCTCGCGTTCCAGTTTCGCGACCGATGGCGCGGCCTTCAGATTGGTGCAGATGATCGCAATCGCTTCCGGCTTGTCCCTGGCGACGTCGCGTGTCATCGCCTCCAACTGCGCGACCGGCACTTCCGAGAACGAAAAATTGTCCCGCAGATTGAGATGCCGCTCGCCCTGGCAGGCTATCCCGAGTTTGCCGTAATTTTCGAGGATTTTTGCCTGGACGTCGTCAAGATAGGGCGTGACGTAGCCTAGTCTCTTTACTTTCCGCTGCTCGAGAATTTCGTTGAGCGCCAGCATGGAGGTCGTCGCGGGAATTCCCGTCGCCGCGGTGATCTGTTCGCACAGCCGGACGTCGGACTCGAATCCCAGCCAGCCGGACGATGTTCCGTTCCATCCGATCGCGTCCACCCTGGCGTGCGCCAGCAATTCCGCCGCGCGCAGGATTTCGTCATTGGCGAACTGGGCCAGCGCCTGGCTGGACAGCGCAATCTCCGTCACCTTGAAACGCGAGAAGTGCGCGGACACTTCAGGCAGTCCGGCGACCATAGCGGTGGTGATCGGTTCCAGCGACGTGTTGGATGAAGGGGTGAGCATTCCAAGAAGAACGCGCCTGGTCATGGGTGGTCCATCGTTTCCAGAGGTTGCCTGGTCCGCGCCGAGCGAGGCAGATCGAGGATATGGCTTTTGGTTTGGTTGAACAGTGGAATGGTGATGTCCCGCGGCCGCGACAGCGCCGAGACGTCGGACTTCCGCCTGGCGTCCTTGAATATTTTGGATGGATGGGAAATTTCGGGCGTCCCATGTTTCATTCTCGGCGCTCGATGGTGGTGTTGCGCCAGTGCAGGAACTCGGGCCATGACAGTGCGGATTCCGAGATCGCTCAAAAAACCGGGCAGGCCGCGGCGGAAGGAACCCATGATAACCCATAATGATGAGGGAAAGGATGTGCCGTGCCGCGACGAGGAGCGGCATCCCAGGTGCCGGGGGCGCCGTCGGCAGGGTGGAACTTGAACGTTTGCGCGGCAGAAAAGAAGCGAGCCGCCGAGTTCCCACTCTGACGGCTCCAAGTAGTGCTTGGCGGGAGGAGCCAAGTCTGTGTACCGCCGTTACCTTGTTCGCGGCCATACCACGTCAAGATAGGTCTGATTCGGGTCCGGCGATGTGACCTGACTAACACAACCCGGATTTTTCGATATCGGCTTTTTCATGACGAAGGATTTTTCGCCGCCGGTATTTTCGTCCGCGCAACCCCTTATCAACAACAGCCGCAGCATTCGCGCGCGGCCGGCTTCAATCTTTGCTGTCATACAAGTTTTGTTAATCGCCTTGTACCTATGTGCACCTCAGCCGCTGACTGAATCGCGCCAACAACGGCACGCATCCAAACGCCCGCAGTTCCATCCATGCGTCATGCCCACTGACCAACCTCAAATTAGTTCTGACGTATAATCGTGATGACTCTGACAGAAGAGAGGCAATAAGCTGATGAATGTGAAGTCCAGGGAGGTGGCAATGAGAAACGTGCAAACCTACCGCGCAATGGGTTTGATCTGCCGTCAGCGTGCCGTGTTCGATCCTGAACATAGCTGGAAGCATCTCGGCGACGCCGAGAAGTGGGAGCATCTCGCTCACGCTGAAATCGCAGCGCATTTCAGGGATTGCAACACCGGCCTGACTGAACTCGCGTCGTCTGCAACTCCAATCCTGGATGACGCGCAACGGGAGACGAACGCCGCTGCGTGAGTCCGCTCACGAACTGCGCTTGTCCAATCATCTTACCAGGCGGATCGAACGAGCAAACAAACAAAGAAACAAAAAGAAGCCCCGCATTTTTTGCGGGGCTTTTTTAATCGGCAATTTCGTCCGAAAATTTCGGGTTATTTGCCCTTGGTATCGACTTTCTGTTTTTCGTCCTCGTTCATTTTCTTGATGGTCGGATCCTGATTGCTCTTGCCGGTGGTCTCAGTTGTCGTGGCAGGCCGGCTGGTGTTCGGGACCGAGGTTTGCTCCGGCGGTGTTGTCGCCGGTCGCGTCGCTGTCGCGGCAGGAGGCGCGCTGGTCTGGGCGGCCACCAGGTGAATGTTTGAAACAAGGACGCTCGCGACCAAAGCCGCGAGCGTTGTCATTTTTTGGTCCATCTTGCTCTCCTTTAGGAGAACAAAACGGCCGAACCCGCTTTAGGTTTCAAGCTGTTTGCCGATCGGCAGCGCCCGGATGCGTTTTCCGGTCGCGGCGAAGATGGCGTTGATCAAGGCCGGCGCAAACGGCGGCACGCCCGGTTCCCCGACGCCACTCGGCGGCGTATCGGGATTGGCCGGAACGATGTGCACGTTGGTGACCAGCGGCGACTCATCCATGCGCACCACGGGGAAACTGTCGTAGTTGCTCTGTTGCACCTTGCCGTCCTTGAAGGTGATTTCGCCATATTTGGCGAGGCTCAAGCCCATGATCGCCGCGCCCTCGATCTGCGACTGGATCCGTTCGGGATTGACGAACATGCCGCAATCGATGGCCGTATCCACCCGAGGAACCGTGAGCTTGCCCTTGTCGTCAACCGAAACCTCGACAATGGTCGCGATATAGCTGACAAAGCTCCGGTGGACGGCAATGCCGAGCCCGTGTCCCTTGGGCACGGTCCGCCCCCAGCCGCCCTTGTCGGCGACGACCTCGACCACCCGGCGCAGCCGCGCGGTGTCGATCGGATAGCTGTCGTAGGGCTCGCCGTAGTTCCAAAGGTCTTTCACGGAATCGAGCTTGACGATCCGCGGCGAGCCGATCAGCTCCAGCAGCATATCCTTCTGGTCGCGGTTGGTGGCGTGCGCGAGTTCCCCCACCATCGATTGCACCGCAAATGCGCGCGGGATGTTCGACACCGAGCGGAACCAGCCGATGCGGGTGTGCGCGGCGGCTTCCGGATTCTCGCATTGAACATTGGCGATCTCGAACGGCATGTCGACGAGCCCCATGCCAAGTTCGAACGGCGCCGCATGGTTTGCACCTGCAGCGAAGGTCGAGGCGATGGTGGGGGCGACGCTGCGATGCCGCCATGCGATCACCTTGCCGTTCTTGTCGAGACCGGCTTCGATCCGTTCCGCCGAGACGGTGTGAAGGAAGCCATGGTGGACGTCATCTTCCCGCGTCCATTGCACCTTCACCGGGGAGCCGATCGCCTTTGACAGCAATGCCGCTTCCAGCGCGAAGTCGCATTTCGACTTGCGCCCGAAACCGCCGCCGAGCAGGGTGACATTGACGGTCACGTTCTCCTCGGGAATCCCGAGTGTCTTGGCGGCGTCTTCCCGGGTTCCGCCGGGACTTTGCACGGGGGCCCAGATCACGGCCTTGCCGTCCTTGACGTCGGCGACCGCGACCGGCGGCTCCATGCTCACATGGGCGAGGTGAGGTAGATAGTACTCGCCGACGATTACCTTGTCGGCGGTTTTCAGCGCAGCGTCGACGTCGCCTTCCTTGCGCACGACGAGACCCGGCTTGCGTGCGGCTGCCTCAAGTTCGGCCCGATAGGCCGTTGAACTCGTACTTGCCGTTGGCGCCGTCGTCCCAAACGATCTTCAGCGCATCACGTCCCTTGATGGCCGCGCCAGTGTTGCGCGCGATCACCGCGACGCCGCCAAGCGGCTGGAACTTGGATGGCCACGGCCAACCCTGCACCTCCATGACCTTCTCGACGCCGGAGACTTTCATCGCGGCGGTTGCGTCGAACGACACCAGCTTGCCGCCAGTCACCGGCGGCCGCGCGATCACGGCATATTTCATGCCGGGCAGGCGGGTGTCGCTGCCGTAATGCGCCGTGCCGACCGTGATGTCGCGAAGGTCGACAATGCTGACCTGGCCTTTGCCGAGATAGCGGAAGTCCTTCGGGTCCTTCAGCTTCAGGCCTTCGACGCTCGGCACCGATTCCTTGGCGGCATCAGCCGCGAGCTCGCCGAAGCCGAGGCGGCGGCTGGTCGCGGAATGAACCACCTCGTGATTGACGGCCTTGACCTCGGTCGCTGGCACGCCCCAGCGTTTGGCGGCCGCGGTCTCCAGCATGGTGCGCGCCGACGCGCCGATCTCGCGCATCGGGATCAGATAGTGCCGCGTGCTGCGCGATCCGTCGGTATCCTGATTGCCGTACTTGACCTCGTCGCCATGCGCCTGCTGAACCTTTACGCGCGACCAATCGGCTTCCATTTCCTCGGCCACGATCAGCGGCAGGCTGGTGCGGACGCCGGTTCCCATTTCGGAACGGTGCGCCACGATCGTCACGGTGCCATCGGGGGCGATGGCGACGAAGACGCGCGGGTCGACCACCGTGCCGTGCGGCATCTTGTCGGCGCCGGTCTGATATGCCGCGAACGCCTGACGCGACATGACCGGTGCGGCCAGCACCAATCCGCCGGCGATGCCGAGGCTCTTCAGGATTGTGCGGCGCGAGACATTTTCAACCTTGATGCGGCTCTCGATGCCGCGAAGTTTTTTGGGATTTGTGATGATGTTCATGATCAGACCCCCGTCGAAGCCAGATGGACCGCGTTTTCGATGCGCTGGTAGCAGCCGCAGCGGCAGATATTGCCCGCCATCGCTTCGCGTATCTGATCGTGATTGGGTTTGGGATTTTCCATCAGCAGCGCAGCCGCCTGCATGATCTGGCCGGCCTGGCAATAGCCGCATTGCGGCACGTTCACCTCGCGCCATGCTTTTTGCACTGCATGATCGCCTGTGGGATGCAGGCCTTCGATGGTCGTGACTTCCCGGTTGACCACGTCGGACACCGAGGTGATGCAGGCGCGGACCGCCTGCTTGTCGACAATGACGGTACATGATCCGCAGAGGGCCTGGCCACAGCCGAATTTCGTGCCCGTCAATCCGATTTCATCGCGGATGAACCAGAGGAGTGGAAGATCCGGGTCGCCGTCCCAGCTTTGCTCTTTGCCGTTAATCTTCACCTTGATCATGATGGTTCCTCGCTCTTGATAAGCTGCTGATGTCTGTTCGGCATGAGCGAGAACATATTTCCTGACCGCTCGACGCCGTCGCTATAATTAAACCGTATGATCTCGTTGAGCTTTTGTGTGGGTCTATCCTCCTGTTTTGACTTTTTACTTCATTCACCAGACCTGTCTCCGGCGAGACGGCGTTGCCGGACGATAGCCCAAAGCAGGGCCGGCCGACTTCACAACGGCTTGTCTTCCCGCATGGTTTTGCAGTTTTGTTTGGCGAAAGCGGGGCCTGAGCGGAAGTCTCGCTCTTGGTCGCTTCCCCATGCGCAGGGTACGAACGGGAGCGAGCCGTCCGGCAGCGTTGCAGTGCGGTCGTCGAGCCGACGCGTACGGATCTGCCGTTCCCCGTTCTAATGCAGTTCCCGATCCGCGATTTGCGCGAGATGGACAGTCGCGGCGCTGCGTGTGGCCTCCCGAAGCCAAATCGAAATCTGGCGCACATCTCACTTGAACGCGCCGCACAAATTCGAAGTCGTAGCTGTCCTGCGAAATGCGCATGATGCGGATGCGCCGTTGCTGTGATCAGATAAAGCGCGACTGTCGTTCGAAGACGTGAAGCATTGAGGTCCGCATTCGGGTGGAAGGCGCAATCCGGAAGACAAAAATTCAAAACAAGAATCCATCGCCTTCATTTGGCCGAGTTGCAGCTTTCAGTTTACGTCATGTCCGAATCCGATCGCAGCGCGACACTATCGGTTGAAAGCATCAGTTCGGAACTCGATGCGGTGATGCCGTCGTGTCCTGATCCGACACGGCGATCGCTGATCCTGACGGCTCTCGCCACCGGCACCTGCATCGTGGCGTCCAGATCCGCCGCCGTTGCCGGAGAGGATCAGCCCGGCAGTGACGAGCGGCCGCAAAAGGCCGATGTCCTCGTTGTCTCAGAAGGGGAACACGAAGGCAAAGTCATCGAGCCACAGGATCTGAAGCTCGGCGGACCTCCGCTGCGCGCCTGGCCCAAGGATCCAAAAACCTTGGTGATCCGCAACGGCTCGCGGCTGAACGAGATCCTGGTCGTCAGGCTGGATCCGGCTGAACTGGATGATGCGACGCGCGCGCGCTCGGCGGATGGCATCGTCGCCTATTCGGGGGTCTGCACCCATGCGGGTTGTCCAGTCACGGCCTGGGTGCAAGGGGCCGAAGTCGACAAGGATGTATTCAAATGCTTCTGCCACAATTCTGAATTCGACCCCCGGCAAGGCGCGCAGGTGGTGTTCGGGCCCGCGCCGCGGCGCCTGGCAGCGCTTCCGCTATCGACAGCCGGCGGTTCATTGACGATCGCCGGAACATTCGTTGGCAAGATAGGAGGGCAGCAGGGGTGATGGCGGCCGCCATCGCATGGCATTCGGTACAATCATAAAAAACAAAACAAGTGAATAAACCAATGGGAGGTAGCGTCTATGACCATGAAGCAATGGCTATTGTCGAGTTTGGCCGCGTCCACATGTCTTATTTCAATCGCTGCCGGCGCCGGCCCGATCGAGAATTATGCCCCGGTAACCGCTGATCGGCTCAAGAATCCCGAACCCGGCAATTGGCTGCACTATCGCCGAACCTATGATGGGCAGGGATACAGCCCGCTCGACCAGATCAACACCACGAATGTGAAAGGCCTGACGCCGGTGTGGACCTTCTCGACCGGTGTGCTCGAGGGCCATGAAGCGCCTCCCATCATCAACAACGGCGTGATGTTTGTCGCGACCCCGATGGGGCAGGTGATTGCGCTGAACGCCAAGACCGGCGACGAGTACTGGCGCTACAAGCGCCAGCTTCCCGACGACCTCTTTCAATTGCATCCGACCAGCCGCGGCGTGGGACTGTGGCAGGACAAACTGTATTTGGCCACGACGGACGACCACGTAGTCGCGCTCGATGCCAAAACCGGCAAAGTCGTCTGGGATACCAAGGTTCAGGACTACAAGAAGGGTCAGTACCTGACGCTGATGCCACTGGTTGTCGACGGAAAGGTGATCGTCGGCGGGTCCGGTGGCGAGTTTGGCGTGCGTGGCTACGTCGTTGCCTATGATGCCGACACCGGCAAGGAACTGTGGCGGACCTTCACCATCCCCGGCGAAGGCGAGCCGGGTCATGAGACCTGGAGCGGCGACGACTGGAAATCGGGCGGCGGATCGGCCTGGATGACAGGTACCTACGATCCCGACACCAAGACCATCTATTGGGGCGTCGGCAATGCCGCGCCCTGGCCGGGCTCCGGCCATCCCGGTGACAATCTCTACACAAGCTCGGTGCTCGGGCTCGACCCCGATAGCGGCAAAATCAAAGCGTTCCACCAGTATCATCAAAACAATTCCTGGGACTGGGACGAGGTGGACGCGCCGATGCTGATCGACCTGCAAAGGGATGGGCGCACGTTCAAGAGCCTGATTCATCCCGGCCGCGACGCGATCTTCTGGATCCTCGAGCGCAAGCCGGACCGCATCAACTATGTCGCCGGCTGGCCTTTCGTTCATACCGACGTCTGGAAAGGCATCGAGCCGGAGACCGGCAGGCCCATTGTCGACCCGGACCACAAGCCGGTCGTTGGCAAGCGGGTTGAGTTCTGCCCCTCTTTGTGGGGTGGCAAGGATTGGCCCTCGGCGGCCTATAGCCAGAGGACCAAATTTGTCTACGTTCCGGCCAACGAGAATTTCTGCGGCGGCTTCACCGGCGAGAAGGTGCCGTTGGTTCCCGGCGAGCTTTGGCTCGGCACCAAGCCCGAAGATATCGGCCTGAAGGTTCGTCCCGGCGCCGACCATTACGGCGAGTTGCAGGCGTGGGATCCGGCCACGGGCAAGAAGGTCTGGTCGCACAACTTTCCCAAATCGCAACTGTTCGGTTCGGTGACGGCGACCGCGGGCGATCTCGTCCTTGTCGGCGGCACCAATGACCGGAACTTCCGGGCCTTCCACGCCAAGACGGGTGAACTCTTGTGGGAGCAAAAGACCAACTCCGGCATCATGGCCATGCCGATCGCGTATGAGGTGGACGGCACGGAGTACATCGCGGTCCAGTCGGGCTGGGGCGTCGACGCGCAGCGCATCCAGGACGCATTGGCGACCACCAACAATATCGGTGTTGAGAACAACGTGCCTCAAGGCGGCGTCATTTGGGTATTCGCCGTCAAGAAGTAATCGCCGAGCAACAGATCCTGGCCGCTTCACGCAGCGGCCAGGTTACTTTCTCAGGCTGCGATGCAGCCATCATCGGCGCCGGATTTTCCGCTCGCGGCCTCCTCGCACCGATCTACGGCGGGTTCACCGAAGGCTTCGACACGCGGAACTCGGGAAGGCGAAGACGCTGCTGGAGGAGTTGGGAATAGCTGTAACTCTGCGATGGTCGCGTCGTGCGCCGACCATCGCCGCGCTCAAGGGGCGCTTCGGATATGCCTACAACGATGATCGGGTTCGTTGTCACGTTAGCTTTCTCGCTGGTTGCCTTCACAATGCAAACATCGGTTTGGGCAGCCGGTCCGACGTTGACGGTGTCAGCCGATGGCGGCGTCCGTACCTTCGATCGGGACACGCTGCTTGCGCGCAGGGATGTCGTGGAGATCACCACGTCGCGTGATGTCGCATACCGTACTCCTCGGACGTATCGGGCCGTGGCGCTCGCGAAGTTATTTGAAGGAATTGCCATTCCGCCGGATTCCGTCGTGGAAGCTGCAGCGCAAGATGGCTTCGTGACGCAACTCCCTCGCGACCTGGTCTACGGCAGCGACCACAACGTCGCGTATATGGCAATCGAAGTCGCCGACACGCCATGGCCGCCAATTCCAGGTAAGGATAAGAGCGCAGGCCCCTTCTATATCGTATGGCTCGGCGATCAGGCGTCATCCGTCCCAGCCATGAAATGGGCCTACCAAGTTGTCAGTTTGTCGGTGCAGGACGCGCCAGCCAAGCGGTGGCCCTCGCTCGCGGTTGATCCCATGCTCCCTGCGCTCCACCCGGTGCGAGAAGGGCAAACCATCTTCGTGAACAAATGCTTCACATGCCATACGATGAACCAGGCAGGATCGGCGTCGGCTGGTCCCGATCTGAATTTGCCGATGAACCCGACGGAGTACTTCACCGATGCCGGTTTGCGCGCGGTGATCCGAAATCCGCGCGCGGTTCGGATTTGGCCCGAGCAGCGGATGCCCAGCTTTTCCGATGAGGACCTGAGCGACGAGGAACTCGGGCTGATCCTGGCATATTTGAGTCACATGGCAGACAGGAAGAGCCGAGCAACGGAGGGCGGAAGCGCCGTCAAGAAGTAATCACCGATAAACAAATCCTGGCCGCTACGGGCAGCGGCCAGGATATTGCCGGAAACTTTCAAGACCTGGCCTGCCAGTTGGCAAGCACTCTCAATCGGGAAGAACTTCTCCCGAGCCGCCGAGATCGGCGGGGAGATCCCTGTATTTCGGCAGTCCGTCCCTTACGGAAACCATCTTGCTCCCGTAATTGGCGTGCAGGGTTGGCTCGTGCACATAGCCCTGCAATAGGTTGGCATAGACATCGACAAGCCGCATGCGGGGATGGTCGGTCATGAGATGCCCGCCGCAGATCTTGCAATATTTGCGGTAGGAATTTTCGGTCTTGTGGAAGGTGGCGATATCGGCTTCGCCCTTGGTGATCCGCACGCTGGCCGATGGCCACAGGCTAAAGGCGTTGATCGGCGCGGCAGACCAGGCCTGGCAGTCGCGACAATGGCAATACCCCGCGAAGGCGGGTTTGCCGGTCACCTCGAGCTCGACCGCACCGCAAAAACAACCGGCCTTGTAGCTGGCGGCAGTTTTCTTCTCCTCCGTCCCGGGCGCCAACAGGTCATTATACTCGGGATGCTTGGTCATGAACGACCGGACGAAATCGCATTCGACGCTGAGTTTTCGCCCCTGCGCCCGCACGGCGTCGAGGGTCGCGCGCCCGAGCTTCGAGCCTATCCCTTGCCCGCCGAGCTCGGGCGGCACCTCGGTATGGACCAGCGTGATGGCGCCGGGCGATTTGCGGTAGGTGATAAAGGCAATGTTGCCGCCAACGTCGAGCTCGAAGCGCGCGCGCTCCTCATTGTCGCGAAAATGGTCGGTCATGCGCCCTCCTGCTTCGCTACCATCGCGTTGAAACGTTATCCCTGATACCAACAGAGAAGCGCTGTTGCATCAGTTCATTTTGCGCGAAAACCGGTAGAATACGAAGGCTTGGCCGGGAACGGAGATCTGGGATGCGGACCGATTTTGAGACCATTGCCGTGTCGCTGCACGAGGACCACATCCTCCTTGTCACGCTCAATCGGCCCGAAGTGTCCAACGCGCTGAACACGCGGATGGGTCTCGATCTCATGGAGGTGTTCGAAGCGCTCTCGATCGACCTGCAGGGGCTGCGCGCGGTGATCATCACCGGCAGTGGTGAAAAGGCGTTCTGCGCCGGTGGCGACCTGAAGGAGCGCAACGGCATGACCGACGAAAGCTGGCAGTCGCAGCACGCCATCTTCGAGCGAATGATACGGGCGATGATGGGGTGTCCCATCCCGCTGGTGGCGGCCGTCAACGGCGCGGCCTATGGCGGCGGTTGCGAGATCGCCGCGGCGTCGGATTTCGTCTACGCGGCCACCAACGCGCGTTTTGCATTGACGGAGGTGACGCTTGGAATCATGCCGGGAGCCGGCGGCACCCAGAATCTGGCGCGGGCGGTCGGCGAGCGCCGGGCCAAGGAGATTATCCTGTCGGGCCTTCCCTTCACCGCCGCGGAGGCGGAAGCCTGGGGACTGGTCAATCGTGTCACCGAACCCCCGGAATTGCTGGAAACCACGATGGCGATTGCGCGGCGCATCGCGGGCAACGGGCCGATCGCGATCCGTCAGGCCAAGCAAGCCGTTCATCGCGGCATGCAGATGTCATTGTGGGACGGCCTGGCGTTCGAGATCGAAGCCTACAATCGCCTCGTTCCCACCGAAGACCGCCGGGAAGGCGTGCTAGCGTTCAACGAGCGCCGGAAGCCGATCTTTCGAGGGCGTTAAGCGCCGATGCAAGTCAGCCGGCGGCTTGCCGCGGCTACCTACACCCCCCGTTCGAGCAGCGCCTTGAAATCAGCCCGCGCGCGCTGTGCTTCGCGCCGCGCGGTTTCCGATGCATCGCCCAGACCAAAATAGCCGTGGATCAGGCCGGCGCCATGATAATAAGTCGTCTCGACTTCGGCTGCGCGCAGTGCGTCGGCATAGGCCTTGCCCTCGTCGCGCAGCGGATCGAACCAAGCCGTACAGACGATGGCAGGCGCGAGCCCGGCAAGGTTTGGGGCGCGCAGCGGCGAAACGCGCCAGTCCACGCCGTGCCCGGCGTCGCTGAGATAGTGGCCGGCGAACCATTGCATCACCGCCCGCGACAGGAAATAGCCTTCGGCGTTTTCCGCGCGCGAGGGGAAGCGCGCGTTCTCCTCGGCGTCTGCAAAATTTCCGGCGACATCCGTCACCGGATAGACCAGCAATTGCGCGGCGAGCTTGATGCTGGCGTCGCGGCAGGCGATCGCAACCGTCGCCGCCAGATTGCCGCCCGCGCTGTCGCCAGCCACGCCGACGCGCGAATGGTCTCCCCCGAACTCGCCAACGCGCGCGAAAATGTCGCGCAGGGCGGCGAAGCTGTCCTCGAACGCGCCGGGAAATCGGGTTTCCGGCGGACGCCGGTAGTCCACGGAGACGACAACGGCGCCGGTCTCGATCGCGAGCAGACGCGCCTGCCGGTCATGGGTTTCGAGATCGCCGGCGACCCAGCCGCCGCCGTGGAAGAACACGACGGTCGGCGATTTCCGGTCCGAGACGCGATAGACGCGCGCGGCCAGCGGACCTGTCGAGCCCGTTACTTCGGCGTCGAGTGCGCTCGCGACGGGCGGCGGTGGAACCGCCGCCCGCGCCGCGGCGAGCGCGCGCAACGCGTCGCGCGCGCTTTGCGGCGTCATCGTGTCGGGATCGCGCAACGGAAGCAGCGGAATGATTTTTTCGATGACGGGATCGAGCGGTGTGGTCATGAGGCTCCCCAGGCACCGGCAGCGGCGTGAGCAGGTCTCGCTCGCGGCTCCGGCCATTCTGTCGTTTGGAATATGTTTTCGGATCAAAATCCCGGACATGTCAATGCCGACGATCGCGGGCCGCCCAAGTCCACCCGCGCGCCGTTGCCGAGAAATTTCGCAGCGCAATGATATGGCGCATCTGTTAGGGGAACGCCGTCAAATATCGCGACGTCTGATTCGGATAGCATGGCTGATTCGGGTAACGTCCCAACGCATAGACACGTTGATGTGACGGCCGCGTTACCGGCCATTTCGAGTCTGTAGCGCTTCCAAACAAGCATTTCCCGCCAAATAGAAGTTTCGACGCATTGCGGTCGTATCCCATTCACGATGTCGTCCTAAGAGACGCCAGAAAACACAGCGTCTGCGAGGCACCAATGAACGTGGAAATCGAATACGACCTTGCGCCGGATCAATGGGAAGCGCTGAAGGCGCTTCGTTTGCCCGCACCGAGATGCGTGATCTTGAATGCATCCGCTGTCGAGACTTCTCATCGCGCTTCAACTTGCAGCAATGATCGACGGTGACCCGGAGATTACGCGCAGAGGACGCGATGTGCTGCTGCGAGGCTCGCCGCGGCTGTGGGACGTTGCGGCCTGACCGGCTGCGCAACAAATCCTTTGCCGACTGCAGCGCCAAGGGTCATTCTAAGTATCGCCTCGAAGCCGCGCACCGGCGTGTTTTCTTGGGAAGATGGTGTGATGACCAAACCCGAATTAATTTCCGTCGAAATGGGGACGCGGGTTACCGCACATGCCCTGCATGTCGGGGACCGAATCAATACGATTGGTTTCGAAGGTGACGCCCTTTCGGCGGTCCCGCTGGCGCTCCGGATCGGCAAGACCGGCATTGCTGTTCTGTTTCGCTATGGCGTCGCGGTGCTGATCGGTCTTTCTCCGGAAGATGAAACCAGCTTTCTGGAAAGGCTAGAGCCTCGGATCGGTGGCAAGCTGGCGCGCTATGAGGAGGAAACCGCGATCGTTGAACTCGCCGGCGAGGCCGAGGATCAGGTTCAGGCGGGAGGGCCAATTCATCTGCGCGATATGGTGCCGGAAAAGCTTCTTGTCATCGCCGATGTCCTGGCCAAAAGCGTCGTACTTGCCGATGACGAACGAGAAGTTGCAAAAGTGTTCGATATCATCGAGCCATTTGCGAAAGAGCTGGCAGATCATGGACGAACCCGACGGGATCGAAAGGGAATCCTGCGGTTGATCGGAAATGCGCTGCTGGTCCAGCAAAGGGTATCCGGTCGCGTCGCGATCGGGGAAAAGCCGGACGCGCTGTGGGATCGTCCCGACCTGGAGCGGCTTTACGCCCGGCTAGAAGACGAATACGAACTCAAGGAGCGCGTCGATGCGCTCAACCGGAAGCTCGCCGTGGTGGCGGACACGGCCAACACACTCACTGACATCATCGACACCCGCCGATCGCTGCGCCTCGAACTGATTGTCGTTGCGTTGATCGCGTTCGAAATCGTCGTCACGTTCTATCAGATCTACGCCGGCAGGGAGCACTAGGTGGTGTGGACACTTATCTCATCCATAAGATGATGGCCGCGAGAGTGACGACGGCCCGGTAATTTCGGGCGGTCTTTTCGAAGCGGGTTGCGACGCGGCGGAACTGCTTGAGTTTTGAGAAGCAGCATTCCACGAGATGGCGCTGGGCATAGAGATGCTTGTCGAGCGGATATTTGAACGCACGTGACGGGTTGTTGGGGATGACGGCGAGCGCCCCCTTGGCGGCGATGGCTTGGCGCAAGTGATCGGCGTCATAGGCCGTATCAGCCATGACGACCTCGGCAGGTAATCCCTCGATCAATGCGGCGGCTTGCGGTGCATCGCCCTTCTGACCTGCGGTAAGCGTGAACCGCACAGGACATCCCAAGCCGCGAACGGCCATATGTATCTTGGTGCTCAGGCCGCCGCGCGAGCGGCCGAGCGCTTGATCTTCAGACCCCCTTTTTTCGCCCCGGCGGCGTGCTGATGCGCCCGAACGATGGTGGAATCGACGATCAGATATTCGAAGTCCGGATCATCGGACATCGCCTCGAAGATCCGCCACCAAACACCCTTGATGCTCCATCGACTGAAGCGCCGGAACACGCTGTTCCAATCCCCAAACGCTTCCGGAAGATCACGCCAAGGAGAGCCCGTACGCACGATCCACAGCACACCTTCCACGAACATCCGATTGTCGCGCCCGGTGGAACCTTTCTGGTCAGGTCGGCCTATGATCAGCGGCGCCATCCGCTCCCACGCCGCGTCGCTCAAAACCAACCGCTCCAGCACACCCAAGACTGCCTCCCAAAAAGCAGCCTTGAATCTGATTTGCTCCTAAAAGGGAATCCTTAGAGTCCACACCACCTAGTGCTGGATGCAGCGAGAGGGACAGACAGTATTGTTTCTACGCGCCGCACTGAACGCGAAACGACAAGGCCAGGGCGCAGGGCGGATATTTGCCAGGACACCGACACCTCGGTGCCGACGTTTCAGAGGGATCAATGCCCGACGATCTCCGGCACCCTGGTCGCCGGCGGAGTATTGCGGCTCCGTTGGGTGCGAACGATGCCGTCGATGATGGTCATGCCGATGCCGGGCAGGTCGCCGAGCCGCACGCTGTCGAGGATGTTGTTGGCCGGCGAATGCTGCGCCTTGTCCATGATGACGAAGTCGGCCGAGCGGCCCACTTCGATCAGCCCGCAATCCAGCGCGCGCATCCGCGCGGTGTTGCCGGTGGCAAAGCAGAACGCGATTTCCGCAGGCACCTCCCCGAGCGATGACAACAGCGACACCATGCGCAGGATGCCGAGCGGCTGCACGCCCGACCCGGCCGGCGAATCCGTGCCGAGGATGACGCGGCTGAGATCGCCCATCTCGCGCGCGATCCGCAAGGTGTAGAGCGCCGAGCGCTCGTTGCCGTTGTGAACCAATTCAAGGCCGCGCTTGCAGCCCTCGCAGATGCAGCGGATCTGGTCGTCGGGTAGCGCGGTGTGGCCGCCATTGATGTGGCCGATCACATCGGTGTCGGCTTCCAGCACCACATCCTTGTCGATCAGCCCGGAACCGGGGATCGAAGGCCCGCCGGTGTGGATGGTGCTCTGGATACCGTATTTGCGCGCCCATCCCACCATCTTGCGCGCGGTCGGGCCATCCTTGACGCCGCCAAGGCCGACTTCGCCGAGCAGTTTGACGCCGGCCGCGGCGAGTTCCTTGAAGTCGTCTTCGACCATCTCGTTCTCGATCACGGGCGCGCCAGCGTGAACCTTCACGCCGCCGGGGCGGAGCGTCCAGAACGAGCGCTGCGCGAAGATCGCCATCGCCTTGAGGCCGACGACGTCGCGGGGGCGGCCGGGCATGTGGACTTCGCCGGCCGAAATCATGGTGGTGACACCGCCGTGCAGAAAGCTGTCGATCCAGCTGATCTGGTTTTGCCGCGGCGTCCAGTCGCCGGCGACGGGATGAACGTGGCTGTCGATCAGCCCGGGCGCCACCGTGCATCCGTTGGCATCGATGATGGTGGTGGCGCCTTCGGCATCGATGTCCTTGGCGCGGCCGATGGCGGTGATCTTGCCGTTCTCGGCGAGGATCGTATCGGCATCGAGGATCGGCTTCTCCATCGCGCCCGAGAGCATCAGCCCGATATTGCGGATTATCAGCTTGGTCGGGCCGGTATTCTGGGGTGCATCGTGCGCCATCGGTTTCCATTTTTCCTTCAAGGCCTTCGCGGTTCGAAGGCGCATCTTGCGCGCGGCTTGACGCCGCGATCAAGCCGGATTAATCATTTGTATACGAATGAATGTATACAAACGAATTAACCCCCCGAAATCGTCCCTCCGATAGTGGAATCATGAGCAACTTCAATCAGGAAAGTGTTCTCAGCGTCCACCACTGGACCGACACGCTGTTCAGCTTCACCACCACCCGCGATCCGTCGTTCCGTTTTCGCAACGGCGAATTCACGATGATCGGCCTCAAGGTCGGCGACAAACCGCTATTGCGCGCCTACAGCGTCGCCAGCGCCAATTACGAAGACCGGCTCGAATTCTTTTCGATCAAGGTGCCGGATGGTCCGTTGACCTCGCGGCTTCAGCATCTGAAGCAGGGCGATGAGATCATCGTCAGCCGCAAGGCCACCGGCACGCTGGTGATCGACAATCTCGAAGACGGCCGCAATCTCTATCTGATCGGCACCGGCACCGGGCTCGCGCCGTTTCTCAGCGTGATCAAGGACCCCGAGACCTACGAGCGTTTCGAAAAGATCGTGCTGCTGCACGGCTGCCGCCGCGTCGCTGAACTGGCCTATGGCGAGATGATCACGAAGGAATTGCCGAACGACGAACTGATCGGCGAGCTCGTTCGTAACCAGTTGATCTATTATCCGACCGTGACGCGCGACCCGTTCCGCAACCGCGGCCGGATCACGGACCTGATCACCTCGGGCAAATTGTTCAGCGATATCGGGCTGGCGCCCCTCGAGGCAGCACATGACCGTATCATGATCTGCGGCAGCCCGGCGCTGGTTCACGACACAAGGGTGCTCTTGCTCGACAGGGGCTTCGTCGAGGGCAATCACGGCGAACTCGGCCAGTTCGTGGTCGAAAAGGCGTTTGCCGAACGCTGAATACCCTCGAATTCCCTGCTGCGGGGAATTTTGCTTTGCGCTAGAGTTTTCAAAATCAACTCTGGCGCAGGTTGAAAAAAATGCAGATCCGCGACGACGACGTGCTGCTGATCATCGACGTGCAGAATGATTTCTGCGCCGGCGGTGCGCTCGCGGTCGCTGACGGCGATGCCGTGGTGTCAGTCGTCAATCGCCTCAGTGAGCGTTTCGACCATGTCGTGCTGACGCAGGATTGGCACCCGCGAGGCCACAGCTCCTTCGCCACATCGCATCCGGGCTCCGCGCCGTTCGAGAGCATTGCGATGCCCTATGGGCAGCAGACGCTCTGGCCGGATCATTGCGTGCAAGGCACTGCAGGGGCGGCCTTTCATCCGCAATTGGTAACGGACCGGGCGGAACTGGTGATCCGGAAGGGTTTTCGCGCTTCAATCGATTCCTACTCCGCGTTCCATGAGAATGATCGGAAAACTCCCACGGGTCTTGCGGGCTATCTGCGCGAGCGCGGCTTGCGGCGCATCTTCCTGGCCGGACTCGCTACCGATTATTGCGTCTATTACTCCGCCGTTGACGCGCGGCAGTTGGGCTTCGACACGGTCCTTGTCGAGGCTGGTTGCCGGGCGATCGATCTGGCGGGCTCACTGGACGCCGCCTGGACGGCGATGGCCGCAGCCGGTGTGGAGCGCATCAACGATTTCGATTAGCGCGTATTCCGCAAAAGTGGGCACCGGTTTTGCGATCGGAATTCGCGCAGACTAACGAAGCGACGGATCATGCCGTCCGCGTGGTCCGGTTCGGCATTCCACCGGCGGCGATGATCTCCGCGCTCAATTGCTCGATGGTCATGCGATGTCGCATGGCCGTCTCCCGGATAAGCGTAAACGCATCCGTCTCGGAAAGGCCGTGGCCGCGCATCATCTGCAGAACCGCGGCGAAGACGACGCGCCGGGAACGAATGCGATCCTCGAGTTTTTCGATATGCGCCGCTTCGTCCAGTCGTCGCTGCGCGCAATCGAACGCGACTACGAGCGCCGTGTAAAGTCCGGCCGAACGCAGCGGCTTGACCAGAAACGATGCCGGCCTCAGGTCCAGCAGCCATTTCAGCCGGCTCGGCGTCTCCGTTCCGATCAGGGCAATGATCGGTGCGTTGGTTTTCCAAGCCGCCACCGGATCGGACTTGATGGGAATGCTGTCTGCGTCCACCACGATGACATCGAAGGTTTCGTGGGACGGCGGCGCCTCGGCCGGATCGCATTCTGAGATTGTCATGCCCAGCCGGTTGAGCTGGCGGCACAGCATAGAGATTTCGCGCTCATCCCTCATCACCATGAGGGCGCGGCGGCCGCGAACGGAGAAAGGCGATGACCTTGTCATTTTACGATACGCAGGTGGTTCAACCGTTTCGTGATCGCATCATTGCTCTTTTCCGCGCCCATGCCAATCGCTGTCAGATCAAGGCTCGCAAGATAGGGGTCGGGGCGCTCAGGGGCGTCGGCTTCCCAGAAGATCTTGAACTGGCAACCGGGCACGGAGCGTGCCAGCCGGGGCGTCAGGAAGCAGTGATTATTGTCGGGATCGACCCAAATCGGGCCCTGTGGAGAATCGTAGCGATGATTGGCCGCGGCGCGCCGGACGGCGCTAACGTCTGCCGAGCCGGCGCGGCGGATGGCGCGGGCTAGCAGCATGACGCAGACATAGGTCGACTGTCCGTCGACGGAGGGGCTGCTATCCGCGCCGTGGCGGGCCTTCCATCGCGCCACAAAGGCGCGATTTTCCGGCCGCTCGATGCTTTCGAAATAGGCCGACGATGTGATGCATCCGACCGAGGCGGCCGATCCGATCAGCTTGAGCTCCGGTTCGCACAGACTGCAGCTCAGCATCGGAATCGTGAGACCCGCACCCGTCGTCGCCTCGTGAAGCGCCCGCATGAAGACGTAGCTGGATTCCCCGACCAGCGTATTGAACACGACCGGCGGCTTCCGGTCGATGATCTGCTTGACGATATGATCCACGGAGATCTCGCCAAGCTCCAGCAGGCGTTCGGCGAGAATGCGGCCGCCGGCGCTGGTCACGATTTCACGAATGACCCGGTTGGTTTCCCAGGTCCAGACGTAGTTGGACCCGACGCAGAAGACGTCGCTGGAGATGTGATCCAGCATATGCCGTACCAGCGGGACGACGTTGTGGTTGGGCGCGGCGCCGACGTAGATCACGTTGTCGCTGCTCTCGAACCCTTCATAACGCGCCGGATGCCAGAGCAGCCGTTCGGTGCGCTCGACGATCGGAATGACCTGCTTGCGTGAGGCCGACGTATAGCAACCGACGATGTGATCCACCTGTTCTTCGCGAATGAGATCGTCGCACGCGGTATGATACGCGGCGACAACGCCGCCGGGATCGCGCAGATGGGCCGCGAATTTGAAATCGAATTCGTCGCTGTGATTGATTTCGTCGATGGCCATCAACGCGCTCTTGCGCATCTCGTTCGCCATCATGGCGTAAGGCCCTGATTGGGAAAATACCAGGCCGAGAGGAATAGACGGCTTTTTCATAAAGTAGCTCGAAGGTTGCGTGGCAAAATATCACATCGCATGAATGTCGGTCTGTTGCCTTGTATCATCAATTTGCGCTGCGCGTCATTTGTGCTGCGCCATGCATAAAAAAGGTGCCTGCGTCGCATTGACAAGTCCGGCGACGCTAAGACACAATCAATTTGTACGTGAATGCGTGCATGGCGAAACTGTTCTCGCGCAGCCGATGACGTCTGGGTGACGACCTTCCAATTTCGTTCTGCAACGTAAGCCTACGCGACCATTGATAGCAGCGGCATTGATGCCATTCGGGGCCTGTTCGGGCCGCGGGTGGCTTTTTTCGTTTGTCTTCCAAAAGACAAGAAGTGGGTGAAGCATGGGCGTTCGTCTTCCGACATTGGAGCAAATCGACAATCTCGGATCCGATTTCGGTCTGGTTCTTGACGCCGACGAGCTCGCGGCCTTTCAGCAGGCGTTCAAGGGGCCGTTGGCCTCGTACGGCAGGCTCGATGAATTGGTCCCGCCTGCCTTGGCGCCGGTCGCGCCGCGTTCGCCTGGATACCGGCCGCCGGCATCGGAAAATCCGTACGGCGGCTGGTACTGGAAAACGAATATCCAAACCGGGGCAGAGGGGCTGCTGAGCGGCAAGAAGATCGCGATCAAGGACAACGTCTGTGTCTCGGGTGTCCCGATGATGAATGGCTCCGTGCTGCTGGAAGGTTATGTGCCGGAGCTCGATGCCACCGTGGTGACGCGAATTCTCGATGCGGGCGGCACCATCGCAGGCAAGGCGGCTTGCGAGGATCTCTGCTTCTCGGGTGCCAGCCACACCTGCGCAGGAGGAGTGATCCGCAATCCGCATAACCCCGCCCACAGTGCCGGCGGTTCGTCAGGCGGAAGTGCCGCGCTGGTTGCGGCCGGCGAGGTGCCGATGGCGCTCGGCGGCGACCAGGGCGGATCGATCCGCACGCCGTCAAGCTGGTGCGGCATCTATGGCCTGAAGCCGACCTGGGGACTTGTGCCTACCACCGGCTCGATGCCGATCAGCTATTCCGTCGATCACTGTGGTCCGATGGGCGCCAGTGTCGACGACGTCGCGCGGCTGTTGACCGTGATCGCCGGTCACGACGGCTGGGATACGCGAACGATTTCAGCACGCACCGGCGACTACATGGGCGCGCTTCGCAAGCCGGCGAAGGGTTTGCGAGTCGGCATCCTGCGGGAGGGATTTGGTCATCCGGAAAGCGATCCAGCCGTCAATGAAAAGGTGCGGCAGACGATCGCGGCATTAGGAAAGGCCGGCGTCGAAGCCGAGGAAATTTCGATACCCTGGCATCTCGACGGACCGCATGTCTGGAGCGGTATCATCCTGGAAGGCGCGGCCGAGATGATGCTGAAGGGGTATGGCGTCGGCAACAACATCCACGGCTATTATCCGGTCTCCATGCAGGAAGCCTTTGCCCGCGGCATGGGGACGCGGATCAACGACGTCTCGCCGACCGTGAAGCTGGTGCTGATGCTCGGCGAGTACATGCATCGCAATTATCATGGGCGGTATCATTCGAAAGCGCAAAATCTGCGGGTGCTGCTTCGGCGCGCCTATGACGAGGCGCTGGAAAAATTCGACGTGCTGGCGATGCCGACCATACCCTTCACGGCAACCCCGATCCCGCCAGCCGATGCGCCGCTCGGCACCGCGATCGATGTGGCGCTCAACATGCAGGCCAATACATGCTCGTTCGACGTATCCGGACATCCCGCCTTCACGGTACCCTGCGGCCGCGTCAACGGTCTGCCGGTCGGCTTGATGCTGGTGGGGCGTCATTTCGAGGAAACAACCTTGATACAGCTTGCCTCGGCGATTGAGGCGGGCAGCGACTGGAAGCTGAACTAGAATACGGGGCAATGATCTGATGCCGGCGCGCGATCTGCATTATTCCGAACTGATTGAGGTTGGACAACGTATTCAGAAACGCGAACTCTCTTCCGTGAACGCGACCCAGGCCCAGCTCGATCGCATCGCGCGTCTCGATGGCCGGTTGAAGAGCTACGCCCATGTGATGGCATCATCGGCGCTGCAGCAGGCGCAGGCGGCCGACAAGGAAATCGCCGCGGGCAAGGTGAGGGGGCCGCTGCATGGCGTGCCGATCGCCGTCAAGGACCTGTGCTGGACCAAGGACGCGCCGACCGCGGCGGGCATGAAGATCTACCGCGACAATCGCCCGAGCGAAGACGCGACGGTTGTCGTCAAGCTTAAAGACGCCGGCGCCGTTATCCTTGGCAAGCTGCAATTGACCGAAGGCGCTTACGCCGATCATCACCCGGAGATCGATCCACCGCGAAATCCCTGGGATGCGACGCTCTGGCCCGGCGCCTCTTCGAGCGGGTCCGGCGTCGCCACCGCCGCCGGACTTTGTTACGGCTCGCTCGGTTCCGACACCGGCGGCTCGATCCGCTTTCCGTCAGCCGCCAACAGCGTAACCGGTTTGAAGCCGACCTGGGGTCGCGTGAGCCGCTACGGCGTGTTCGAACTCGCCGCGACACTGGACCATATCGGACCGATGGCGCGAAGCGCGGCGGATTGCGGCGCAATACTGGGCGCGATCGCCGGCGCCGATCCCAAGGATCCGACCGCCGTGCTTGAGCCGGTGCCGGATTATCTGGCAAACCTGAGTGGAAGCTTGCGGGGCACCCGGATCGGTGTCGATCCACGCTGGACCAGCGAAGGCGTCGATGCCGCCGCGGCAAAGGTTTTTCAGGACGCGCTGCGTGTCGCTGCCGATCTTGGCGCCGAGATTCATGAAATTGCGGTCCCCGATCCGACCGCCATGATCGCCGACTGGTTTCCGCTGTGCGCCGTCGAAACGGCGGTGGCACATGAGGCAACCTATCCCGCGCGGAAGCCGGAATACGGTCCGGCGCTCGCCGGGTTGATCGAACTGGGTCTGCAGCAATCCGGCACCGACTATCAGAAGATCGTTCTGCGCCGCGAAGCGTTCAAGGGAATGGTGCGGGCGCTGTTTGAAACCGTCGATCTATTGGCCGTGCCGGCGCAGACCTTCGCCGCGCCGACGCTCTCCAAAATGGCGACGCTCGGTGAAAATCCGGAGCTGATCACCGGCCTCCTGCGCTTCAGCTGTCCCTTCGACATGACGGGAAGTCCGACGATTACGCTTCCGGGCGGCTTTACCGGGGGCGGCGGGCCGGTCGCGTTTCAGTTCGTCGGCCGCCATCTCGATGAAGCCCGTCTGGTGGCCGCCGGTGATACCTTCCAGCGCGTCACCGACTGGCACCGCCGCCATCCTTCACTTGATGATTGAGGAGATGTCGATGACCCAAGCGTCCTGGCTCAAAACTTCGATCATGGCAAAGCGCGGCCTTGCCAACGGCGAGGCTGGAAAACGCCACGAGCTGTCGATCGCGACGCAAGGCGATTTTCATTATGTCTACGGGCCCTACGCCAAGCCTGTGCTCACCGTCAATCCCGGCGACATCGTGGTGGTTGAGACCGAAGATGCCTTCGGCGGGGTCATCACCAGCGAGCAGGACAGTCCGACCGCGAAATTGAAGTTTCCATTCCTCAATCCGCAGTGCGGCCCGGTTGCAGTCAGCGGTGTCGAGAAGGGCGACTGCCTGGCCGTCCATATTCATGCGGTGGAGACGCGGGGCGCGCAGCCCGCCGGTACCACCTGCATCATTCCGGAATTCGGCGGCCTGGTCGGAACCGCCTCGACGGCGTTGCTCAATCCGCCTCTGCCGGAACGGGTACGAAAAATGCATGTCGACAAGAATGGCGTGCGCTGGAGCGACAAGATTACCCTGCCTTACGAGCCGTTCATCGGCACGATCGGGGTTTCGCCCGAGATCGAGGCGATCTCGTCGCTGCAGCCGGATTATCACGGCGGCAACATGGATCTGCCGGATGTCGCACCCGGCGCAATCCTCTACTTTCCCGTGCATACCAAGGGCGGGCTGCTCTATGTCGGCGATTGCCATGCGACGCAGGGCGACGGCGAATTGTCGGGCGTGGCGATCGAACAGCGCGCCACCGTCACCTTGCAGGTCGACGTCATCAAGAACTGGAGCTTTGCGTGGCCGCGGCTCGAGACGGAGAAATTTCTCATGACCATCGGCAGCGCCCGGCCGCTGGAAGATGCGGCGCGCATCGCCTATCGCGAACTGGTGCGATGGATGAGCGCGGACTACGGCTTCGACGAGATCGACGCCTACATGCTTCTGAGCCAGGTCGGACGCATCCGGCTCGGCAACATGGTCGATCCGAAATACACGATGGGCGCGTCGGTTTTGAAAAAATATCTGGTCTCATGAGTTATCGGCAACAACGGAGGAACAGGGCAATGAAGGTCAATCGCAGAAAGTTTCTACAGGGCACGGCCGCCGCCGCTGCGGCGGGTGCGTTCTCCACCAGCGCCTGGGCAGAAGATCCGATCAACGTCGCCAGCATCCATGATCTTTCGGGCGGGCTCGACATCTACGGCAAACCGATGGTCGATGCGCTGACGCTGGCCGTCGAGGAAGCCAATGCGGCGGGCGGCCTACTCGGACGGCAGATCAAGCTGATCAATTACGACACCCAATCGAACATGCAGCTCTATACGCAGTTCGCGCAGCAGGCGGCGCTGAAGGACAAGGTCGCCGTCGTGCATGGTGGCATCACGTCGGCCTCGCGCGAGGTGATCCGGCCGGTGCTCGACAAATTCAAGACGCTCTATTTCTACAACACGCAGTATGAAGGCGGCGTCTGCGACCGCAACCAGTTCGACACCGGCGTGACGCCGGCGCAGACCGTGGAAAAGCTCGTGCCTTACGCCATGAAGAAGTGGGGCAAGAAGGTCTATGTCGTCGCGGCCGACTACAATTACGGCCAGATCACCTCGCAATGGGTGAAGAAATACGTCACCGAGAACGGCGGCGAAGTATCCTCGATCGACTTCTTCCCGCTCGACGTCACCAATTTCGGCCCGACCATCTCCAAGATCCAGGCGGCGAAGCCGGATTTCGTCTGGTCGGCGCTGGTCGGCGGCGCGCATATCTCGTTCTATCGCCAGTGGGCCGCGGCCGGCATGCGCAAGAGCATTCCGATGGCGTCGACCACTTTCGCGGTCGGCAACGAGCACATCGTGCTGTCGCCCGACGAATGCAACGACATGCTGGTCTGCTACAATTACTTCCAGGACCTGAAGAACAAGGCCAACGAGACGTTTCGTGGCCGCCTTCCACAAGCGTTTCGGCGCCGATTATCCCAATGTCACCGAGCTTGCGATGGGAACCTATCAGGGCTTCCGAATCTGGTCCGAGGCGGTGAAGAAGGCGGGCAGTATCGATCGCATCAAGGTGATCGAGGCGCTGGAAACCGGCATCAGCATCGACGCCCCCTCCGGCAAGGTGACAATCGATCCGCCGACCCACCACTGCGTGCTCGACGTCCACATCGCCGAGGTCAAGGACAAGAAGCTCAACGTGCTCGAAGACTTCGCGCAGCAGAAGCCGGCGGATACGGCCGCGGTGTGCGACCTCATCAAGAACCCGACCGACAACCAGCAATACGTCATCAAGATCTGAGGCCGGTTGGCCTCCGGATCCTCATGGAAAGGCGAACGTGGATCTTATTGCTCTCCTGGCGATCCAGGTCCTTTACGCGATAGCCAGCCTGGCGTTGATCAGCGTCGGGCTGGCGATCATCTTCGGCATGATGCGGGTGATCAATCTCGCGCATGGCGAATTCCTGATGCTCGGCGGCTATGCGGCGATCGTCGCCACCAGCCACGGCATCAGCATCTGGATCGCGATGCTGGTGGTGGCGCCCGTCGTGGTCGGCATCATCGGCGTCATCGTGGAGCGGACGATCATCCGTTTCCTGTACGGCCGCATGATCGACACCATGCTCGCGACCTGGGGCCTCAGTCTTTTTCTGGTGGGGTTGACGACGGCGATCTTCGGCAACACCACGGTCGGGATCTCGGCGCCGCTTGGAAGTTTCCAGATCGGCGCCTATCGCACCAGCGGCTACACGCTGTTCGTCATCGCGGTCGCGGTCGTGGTGCTGGCCGGCATCTTCGCCGTGATGCGCTGGACCCGCCTTGGCCTGATCGCCCGCGGCACCATGCAGAACGCCAACATGGCGGCGGCGCTCGGCGTCAATCCGCCGCGCGTCTATGCCGTCACATTCGGCATCGGCGCCGCCTTGTCGGGCCTGGCCGGCGCGGTGCTGGCGCCGGTCTCCGGCGTGTTTCCGACCATCGGGGTCGCCTATGTCGCCAAATCCTTCATCACGGTGATCGGAGGCGGCGCCGCCATTCTCAGCGGGACGGTGTCCGCGTCCGCCCTGTTCGGCACCATCAACCAGATCGCGACCTTCGCGACGACGCCGGTGTTCGGTGAAGTGGCGTTGCTGGCGACCGCTATTGTCCTGATCCGCCTGCTGCCGCAAGGCATCACTGGTCGTTTCTTCCGGAGAGGCCTGTGAACACCCGCGCCCTCAATCTTCTCGGCCCCGCGCTGGTCGGCATTATCGGCATCGCCTTCCTGATCCTGACGCCGCGCCTTGCCGAACTCGACATCGTGCTCGAACTCACGGTCTACATGATCATGGCGATCCTGGCGCTCAGCCTGGCGCTGATCTGGGGTTATGGCGGCATTCTCTGCTTCGGCCAGTCGGCCTTCTTCGGGTTGGGCGCCTATACCTATGCGATCGCCATGTTCAACATCGGCGAGAGTACGGTGCCGCTGTTGCTGGCGATCGCGCTGCCGGCGGCGTTCGCGGCGCTGCTCGGCTACTTCATGTTCTATGGCCGCATCAGCGATGTGTATCTCGGCGTCATCACGTTGACCGTGACGTTGATCCTGTTCAATTCGGTGAATTCCACCGCCGGTCCGGAATTTCACATCGGCAAGGCGCGGCTTGGCGGTTTCAACGGCATCCCCGGCATTCCGCCGCTGAATATCCCTGGCAACAAGGCCGCGGTGATCGATCTCGAGGGCATGTTCTATCTCGCCACCGCCGCGTTGCTCGCGACCTATTTCGGGCTGCGCCTGCTGCTGGCGAGCCGCTTCGGCCGCGTCATTGTCGGCATCCGGGAAAACGAGCGGCGCGCCGAACTGCTGGGCTACGACCCGCGCGCCTACAAGCTCGCGACCTTCACCATCGGCGGCGCGCTCGCCGGTTTCGCCGGCTGCCTCTTCGCCAATTGGGGAAATTTTGTCAGCCCGACCATCTTCGGACTGGCGCAATCGGCCCAGATCATCATCTGGGTCATCGTCGGCGGGCGGGGCACGCTGATCGGCCCGATCGTCGGCTGCATCGGCATCCAGTGGCTCACCACGGCGCTAGGCGCCAACCAGCCGAGCGGCGGTTCGGACTGGTGGGCGAAGATATTCGCCAACGCGCCGCTGATCCTTGGCATCATCCTGATCGCCTTCGTGCTTCTGGTGCCCAAAGGCCTGGTGCCGACGCTCGGCGATTGGGGACAATCGCTGCTGCGTTTGCGAGGCCGTCGGATGACCACGAGCCTCAAGCCGAAACAGGCGGAGGAGGGATGATGGCCGCGCCGCTGCTTCAGACCCGCGACCTCAGCATGCATTTCGGCGGCGTCAAGGCCGTGCGAAACGTCAACTTCACGCTAGCTGAAGGCGAACTGCGCTGCCTGATCGGCCCGAACGGCGCAGGGAAAAGCACCTTCTTCAAGATGCTGACCGGCCAGCTCGAGCCGAGCCTCGGCCAGGTGCTGTTCCGCGGCCACGACATTTCCCACGCTCATGCGCATCAGATCGCGCGCCTCGGCATTGGCATCAAGACCCAGGTTCCGAGCGTGTTCGATGGCTTGAGCGTGCGCGAGAACATCTGGCTCTCGGCGAGCCGCATTCATCCCCGCGAGCGCGTCAACGGCGTGGTCGACGAGATGCTGGAGCGCATTGGCCTCACCGCCATGGCCAATCGCCTGGTTGGCCAGCTCGCGCATGGCCAGCGGCAATGGGTCGAGCTCGGCATCGTGCTGTCGACCGATCCCGAACTCATCCTGCTCGATGAGCCGGCGGCCGGCATGACGCATGAGGAGGTGTTCAAGACCGCCGAGCTCGTGCGTGAGATCAATCGCAGCAAAGCCCTCATTGTGGTCGAGCACGACATGCAGTTCATCCGCATGATCGCCAAGCAGGTCACCGTGTTCAATCAGGGCAGCGTGCTGGTGGAAGACGCCGTGGAGAACATTCTGCGCAATCCGCTGGTGCGCGACATCTATCTCGGCAAGCAGGCCGCCGCATGATGCTCAATGTGCAAGGACTTCGCACGGGTTATGGCCGTATCCCGATCCTGAACGGGATCAGCTTCGTTGTGAAGGAAGGCGAGTTCATTGGAATTCTTGGCCATAATGGCATGGGCAAGACCACGCTGCTCAAGGCCTTGATGGGCTTTTTGCCGGCGACCGGCGGGCATGTGCGCTTTGACGGAGACGACGTGACGGCGGCCGAGCCTTATCGCCGCGCCCGGCTCGGGCTCGGTTACGTGCCGCAGGGGCGGGAGATTTTTCCCGGGCTGACGGTCTACGACAATCTGCGGATGGGATGCACGAAGGAGGCTGGCGCCGAGCAGGAGATCATCACGGAAGTGCTGGAGGAATTTCCCCGGCTCAGGCCGCTGCTCGACCGGGCCGGCGGTGCGCTCTCCGGCGGCGAGCAGCAATTGCTGGCGATCGCGCGCTGCCTGTGCGGCAAACCGCGTCTTATTCTGCTCGACGAGCCGACCGAAGGGATTCAGCCCTCGATCATCGACGAGATTGTCGAGATCCTGCTGCGGCTGCGCGACAACAGCGGGCTAACGATGATCCTGGTCGAACAAAATCTGGATTTCATCGCCGCGCTCTCGCAGCGGATTCTCATCATCCAGAAGGGCACCATCACCCGGGAAGTGAAGCCCGGCGATCTCGGCGATCCCAGTCTTGTCGGAGAATTCATCGGAATCACCACCTAAGCCCGATCCAGCGGGCAGCCAACACAGGGAGACGGACCATGGCAGTCAGAAGACCCACGCTCGATCAGTTGCGCAGTGTTGCCGAGGATCTTGGCATGCATATGGGCGTAGAGGAGCTCAAATCCTACGACACGCTGCTGCAGGCGAATTATGCCGCCTACGATGCCGTCGATGCCATGCCGGATTACGTCCCGGCCGTGAAGTATCCGCGGACACCCGGCTATCGTCCCGAAGGCGAGGAGAACAAGTACAACGCGTGGTACGTCAAGACCGAGATCAAGGGCGCGCCGAGCGGCAAGCTCGCCGGCAAGAAAATTGCGATAAAAGACAATGTCTGTGTGGCGGGCGTTCCCATGATGAATGGCGCTTCGACGCTCGAAGGCTACACGCCCGATGTCGATGCCACCATCGTCACGCGCATTCTCGATGCCGGCGGCACCATCGTCGGCAAGACCCATTGCGAATATTTCTGCTTCTCCGGCGGCAGCCATACCTGCGCCGCCGGTCCGGTGCATAACCCGCACAAGATGGGCTATTCATCCGGCGGCTCGTCGTCAGGCAGCGGCGTCGTGGTGGTGACGGGCGAAGCCGACATGGCGATCGGCGGCGACCAGGGCGGATCGATCCGCATCCCCTCGGCGTTCTGCGGCATTTATGGAATGAAGGGGACGTTCGGCCTTGTTCCCTATACCGGCGTGATGCCGATCGAAATCACCATCGACCACACCGGGCCGATGACCAAAACCGTGCGCGACAATGCGCTGCTGCTTGAGGTGCTGGCGGGAGCGGACGGGCTCGATCCGCGGCAGGGTACGCCAAAGGTTTCAAGCTATACCGAAGCGCTCGGCGGCGGCGTCAAGGGACTGCGCATCGGCATCGTCAAGGAAGGGTTTGGGCTGCCGGTATCCGAGCGCGACGTCGACGCCAAGGTGAAGGCTGGTGCCGACCTCTTCAGGAAGCTTGGCGCTACCGTCGATGAGATCTCGGTGCCGATGCATCTGGTGGCTCCCGCGATCTGGCTTCCGATCGCGGCCGAAGGCGCCACCGAGTTCATGATGAAAGGCAACGGCATGGGGACCAACTGGCGCGGTCTCTATAATACCACGCTGCTCGACGCGCATTCCGGCTGGAAAAATCGTGCCGACGAGTTGTCCGACAGCCTCAAGATCACGATGCTGCTGGGACAATATTTCTCTAAGCATTATCGCGGTCATTTCTACGCCAAGGCGCAGAACCTGAACCGCAAGCTGCGCGCCGCCTACGATGCCGCGCTCGGCAACTACGACTTGTTGCTGATGCCGACCTTGCCGATGAAGGCGACGCCGATACCGCCGGCGGATGCGCCGCGCGAACTCTACATCCAGCGGGCGTTCGAGATGGTTCCCAACACCGCACCGTTCAACGCATCGGGGCATCCCGCCATGAGCATTCCCTGCGGCATGAGCGACGGGCTGCCGATAGGGCTGATGCTGATCGGCAAATACTTTGACGAGTCGACCATCTATCGCGCCGCCTCGGCGTTCGAAGGTGCCGGCGACTGGACCAAAATGTGAGTCAATCACGCGGCCTGTCGTGCGCGACGGCAGGCCGCGACATCATCAAAGGAGGCGGCGATGGATCTCGGATTGAAGAGCAAAAATGTGCTGGTGACCGGGGGCAGCAAGGGCATTGGACTGGCAATCGCCGAACTGTTCGCGGCAGAAGGCGCCAACGTCGCCATCTGCGCGCGCAATGCCGACGACGTCGCCAAGGTCGTGAAGGCCTTGGCCGGGAAGGGCGTCAAGTCGTGGGGCAAGGCGGTCGATGTCGCCGATCCCGTTGCACTCAAGCAATGGGTCGAGGGCGCGGCCGCCGAACTCAGCGGCATCGACACCATCGTCTGTAACGTCAGCGCGCTCGCGGTCGGCGATACCGCCGAGACCTGGGAGAAATCGTTTCGTACCGACATGATGCACACCGTGAATTCCGTCGCGGCGGCAATGCCGTATCTGGAGAAATCCAAATCCGCCTCCATCGTGATCGTCTCGAGCGTTTCGGGCTTCGAGGTTGATTTTGCCGCCGGTTCCTATGGCGCCTTCAAGGCCGCGCTGATTCATTACGCCAAGGGGCTCAGCAACCAGCTCATCGCCAAGGGCATCCGCGTCAACGCGGTATCGCCGGGCAATACCTATTTCGAGGGCGGCATCTGGCAGAACATCGAGAACGGCATGCCGGATCTGTTCAAGACAGCGATGTCGTTGAATCCGACCGGACGCATGGGCACGCCGCAGGAAGTCGCCGCCGGCGTCGTCTTCATCGCGAGCCCGGTGGCGAGTCGTATCTCCGGAACCAACCTGATCATCGATGGTGCGCTCACCAAGGCGGTGTAGCGAGCGGTGCTCCGGGAAAGAACTTAAAACGGATCGGATAACAGATGAGCAACGAAATCGGGCGGCGGGACTTTCTGGGTGCGGTTGCGCTCGCGGGTGCGGCCGCAGCGGCAGGGCGAGGGTCGGTGATCGGCTCAGCCGAAGCCGCTACGGAATTCGGCGATAGCATCACTTCTGCATCGGCAAGCGAACTCGCCGATGCCATTCGTTCGAAGAAATTGAGTTCCAAAGCCATTGTCGAAGCCCATCTGGACCGAATCGCCAAGGTCAATCCGAAACTCAATGCGGTGGTTCAACTGACCGCGGATGCGGCGCGCAAGGAAGCCGATGAAGCCGACGCCGCGCTCGCGCGAGGCGAAATCAAGGGTCCGCTGCACGGTGTTCCCATCACCATCAAGGACACGCTGGAAACTGCCGGCGTCATCTGCACCGGCGGCACCAAGGGCCGGGCCAATTACGTGCCTAAGGCGGATGCCACCGCTGTCGCGCGGCTTCGCGCTGCGGGCGGCATCATTCTCGGAAAAACCAACGTGCCCGAACTCGCGGGCGCGGCCGAGACCGACAATCTGATCTATGGACGGACCAACAACCCCTACGATCTGACGCGCACGCCCGGTGGCAGCAGCGGCGGCGAGGCTGCGATCGTTGCCGCCTGCGGTTCGCCGCTCGGCCTCGGCACCGATGCCGGCGGCAGCATCCGCATTCCCGCACATTATTGCGGCCTCGCGGCGATCAAGCCGACTTCGGGTCGTGTGCCGCGGACCGGGCAATTTCCCTTGCCGCTCGGCGCGCGCAATCCGGTGTTTCACGTCAGCCTGATTGCGCGAAAGGTCCAGGATCTGGCTTTGGCGTTGCCGATCATCGCGGGTCCCGACTTCCGCGATCACTCCATCGTTGGCATGCCGCTCGGCGATCCTTCGAAAGTGATGTTGCGCGATCTGAAGGTTGCCTATTTCGATGACGACGGTCTCGCTCCTCCGACAAAGGAAATCGCCGCGGCGGTGCGCGATTCCGCCAAGGCTTTCGCGGATGCCGGCGCCAAGGTCGCGGAAAGCCGGCCACCCGATGCTGCCAAACCCACCACCGTCTATTTCGATATCAGCCGCGGCGACGGCGGTGCCGGCACGCGGGCTTTTCTGAAGAGCGTCGGAACCAACGAAATCTCGCCGATGTTTGAAAAGGCGCTGGCGGTTGCCGTCGCGCCCGCGATGGCCAGTACGACGGATGCCCTGGCTGCGTTTGTCAGATGGGATCTGTTCCGCAATTCGATGCTGCGCTTTATTGAAAACTACGATGCGTTGCTGTCGCCGGTCATGCCTTATCCGGCGCTGCTGCATGGCACCGGCTTCGACGATGACAAGCGGATTGGGTTCGGCTACGCGCAGATGCATAACCTCACCGGCTGGCCCACGGCGACGGTGCGGATCGGCACCTCGCCGGAGGGCCTGCCGATCGGCGTGCAGGTGGCTGCCCGGCCGTGGCGGGAGGATGTGGCGCTGGCGCTGGTCCAGCATCTCGAGCAAACCTTTGGCGGCTGGAAGATGCCGCCGTCGATTTGAGACCCGCTTCGCGTGAGCATCCAGGGCCAGGCGATTTGAGTTTGCGGCATTCTGACGTAAGGTCGCTCGATCCAAAGAGAGCGTCCAGGTCAGAGTCATGAGTTTCAACGAAGATAAAAGTGGTCCCTGGCGCGTGGGGATATTGTTCTCCCAGACGGGAGTGACGTCCGCCGTCGAACAATCCCAGCTCAATGCGACCCTGCTCGCCATTGAGGAGATCAATTCCGCTGGAGGCGTGCTCGATCGGATGATTGAACCGGTCATCTATGATCCGGCGTCCGATCCGAAACAGTTTCGCGCGCTGGCGGAGCGCCTGTTCCAGGTCGATCGCATCCGGCTGTTGTTCGGCTGCTATATGTCGAGCACCCGCAAGGCGGTGTTGCCGGTGGTTGAAGGCCATCGCGGCTTGTTATTCTATCCAACGCTCTATGAGGGGTTTGAATATTCGCGGCACTGCATCTACACCGGCGCCGCGCCGAACCAGAACTCGCTGCAACTCGCCAAGTTCCTGCTCTCGACCTATGGCAACCGCTTTCTGCTGGTCGGGTCGAACTACATCTACCCTTACGAATCCAACCGGCTGATGGCCGATTTCGTCGTGCAGGACCGGGGCAAGGTGCTGGACGAGATCTATGTTCCGCTTGACGCTGCTCCGCGAGATTTCGAGAAGGTCATCAGCCGGATCAAGAAGACCTCTCCTGACGTGATATTTTCCACCGTGGTGGGCCGGGGCACGTCGGTGTTCCATGAGGCCTATCGCAACGCCGGGTTCGATCCGGCGAAGATGCCGATCGCGAGCCTGACCACCAGCGAAGCCGAAGTCGCGGAGATGCACCCTGAGGCCGCCGAGGGCCATATCACTGCGGCGCCGTTCTTCGAGACGTCGTCATCACCTGCGGCGCGGCGTTTCGTCGACAGTTTCAAGCGCAAATATGGACCGGATGCGCCGGTGACGGCGGCAGCCGAAGCTGCCTATTTTCAGTTGCATCTGGCAATGCGCGCGCTGGCGCGCTGCGGATCGGACGATCCGGAAAGCGTGCTGAAGGAGCTGCGCGATTCCGAATTCGATGCGCCGCAGGGAAGGGTCAGGATCGATCCGGAAAACAATCACACCTATCTCTGGCCGCGGATCGCGCGGCTGGACAAGTCAGGTCGATTCCAGACGGTCTGGAATCCCGGTGTTCGGATCAAGCCGGATCCCTACTGTGTCGTGCAGAGCCTCGACGACTGGTCGGCTGACGACCTTCAAACAGTCAGCCACTAGAGGTTCTGGGCGCGGGAGCAGGCAGTGGCGATCCAAATCCTTCGCGATCTTCGGGGCCTGCGCGTCCAGGTGGTTCATCCGCCGGACAGTGAGCGGATCAAGCTGGTCGAGCATCTGCGCCGCATCGGCTGCATGGTCGAGACGCAGTGGCCGGTTCCGGAATGCTGGCTCCGATCAGTTCCGACGTGATGCTGCTGGCCGTGGAACATGACGTCCGCAGCGATATCCAGCGCCTGCTGAAGTCGAGCGACGGACCCCGGCCGACATTGATCGCCATCGTCGGCTACGAAGATCCGTCCACGCTTCAACTGGTGCTGGAGGCCGGCGCGGTCGCGGTCATCGAACGGCCGATACGCCCGTTCGGGTTGCTGACCAATCTCACAATCGCGCGCAGCATCTGGCTCGAGAAGCGTGAAACCGACAAGCGTATCCGCAAACTCGAGCGCAAGCTTTCCGGCCTGCAGCAAATCCAGAAAGCCAAGGCGGTGCTGATGGACGGGCAGGGATTGAGCGAAGCGGAGGCTTACGAAAGCATTCGCCGCCAGGCGATGGCAAAGCGGTTATCGATGGACGACATGGCGGCGGCGATCATCCACGCAAATGAACTCTTGCAGTACCGTGCGAAAGATGTTTAGTTTTGCGCGCACTGCAGCGGGACGATGAAGTCCTGAGCGCGGTTTTTTTGCCGGACCACCAAGGATGTTGGTCTGGCTTGGCGAGGTAAGCCCGAGAGATCCGTGAGGATCTGTCGGGCTTTTTTGTTTTGGCGATCGACCAGCCGCAAGGAGAGCGACATGCATCACGGCGATATTTCATCGAGCAATGACACGGTCGGCGTCGCCGTCGTGAACTACAAGATGCCGCGGCTTCACACCAAGGCGGAGGTGCTGGCCAACTGCCGCAAGATCGCCGACATGCTGGTCGGCATGAAGACCGGGCTTCCCGGCATGGATCTGGTGATCTTTCCGGAATATTCCACCCACGGCATCATGTACGATTCCAAGGAGATGTACGATACCGCCTCCTCAGTGCCGGGTGAGGAAACCGAAATCTTTGCGGAAGCCTGCCGCAAGGCCAAGGTCTGGGGCGTGTTCTCCTTGACTGGCGAGCGCCACGAGGAGCATCCCAACAAGGCGCCCTACAACACGCTGATCCTGATGAACGACAAGGGCGAGGTCGTCCAGAAATATCGCAAGATCATGCCGTGGGTGCCGATCGAAGGCTGGTATCCCGGCAACTGCACCTATGTGTCGGACGGACCGAAGGGCATGAAGATGTCGCTGATTATCTGCGATGACGGCAATTATCCGGAGATCTGGCGCGACTGCGCCATGAAGGGCGCAGAGTTGATCATCCGCTGCCAGGGTTACATGTATCCTGCAAAAGATCAGCAGGTGCTGATGGCCAAGGCGATGGCGTGGGCCAACAACGTCTATGTGGCGGTTGCCAACGCCTCCGGATTCGACGGGGTGTATTCCTATTTCGGCCACTCGGCGATCATCGGCTTTGACGGCCGCACGCTCGGCGAATGCGGCGAGGAGGATTACGGGATCCAGTACGCCGCGATCTCCAAATCGCTGATCCGCGACGCACGCAGGACCGGACAATCGGAAAACCATCTCTTCAAGCTGGTGCATCGCGGTTATACCGGCAAGATCAATTCCGGCGAAGGCGACCGCGGAGTGGCGGCATGCCCCTACGATTTCTACAGCAAGTGGATCGCCGATCCCGAAGGCACGCGCGAAATGGTGGAGTCGTTCACGCGAACGACGGTTGGTGTGGACGAATGCCCGATCGAGGGGATTCCGAACAAGGCGGCCACGCATCGCTAGGTCTGTAAGCCCTGCGCCGATCGCTGGCGGTCGGCGCAGGGTAGGGCGACGGAGCAGCGTTGCGCTTCGATCGTGCTCTAGCGCCGCACCAGGCGGAAATAGAGTTCGGATAGCCGCGCCGGCAGATCTTCGACCCGGGGCACCAGCATGGTGTTGCCGCGTCCGAAGATACGGACCGCGGAATTGATGGCGTTCGATCCCAGCACCACACCGAATCCGTCGATGCCGCGCGCCCGTAATCCGACCGCAGCGCGGCGCGCATCTTCGACCAGGTCCAGCGGATCGGCAACGTCGACGTCGGACGGCTCGCCGTCGGTCAGGACGATGACCAGCTTTCGGAAGCTGCGGGCGCGGCCGATCAACTGGCCGGCATGGCGAAGGGCGGTGCCGAGCCGGGTCGACAGGCCAGACGACAGCGCGGAGAGCCGCCCCATGCACGCCCGGTCATAAGGTTCATCGAACGCTTTGACCGTCGTCATCTCGACATCTTCGCGTCCGTTCGAGGCAAAGGCGAGCAGAGAGAATGGATCGCCGAGCGCGCTCATGGCCTCGGCTAGTATCGCGACGGCGAGACGTTCGACGTCGAGAATTGAGGCGCCTGACGCAAGACGATCGCGTGTCGATTCGGAAATATCGAGCAGCAGCAGAACCGAGAGATCGCGATGCTTTGCGGTCGTGGCACGAAATATCCGCGGGTCGGGTTCCCTGCGCATGCGCAGGGCGATGCCGGCGTCGAGCATGGCATCGACGTCGAGGTCGTGCCCGTCGAGCTGTCGTTTCAACCGGATGGTCCGGCCAACGCGGACGCCGCGAACCAGCCGTCCTATTCGGTTGCGCAGCCCATCGGCGCGCTCAAGCGCTTCTTCTACAAGCCGTGGATCGCCGGGCCGTGCGGCAACCTCGCGCACCGTGGTCCAGTCCGGGCGCTCGAGCCCGTGCGCGCGATCCCATTCCGGATATTTTGCGATCACGAGGCCACGCTGGTCCGGCGCGACGGGCCGGGCGCGGCCGACCGGGGTTTCGTCGTCAGGCGCATTCGGCTGGAGCGAGGACTGGTCCGGATCGTCGCGCGGCTCAACGCGTGCCGCCTCAACATTGAGTTCAAGCGTTTCACCGGATGTGGGCGCGTCGTTGCCGAAATCCCACAGGCCCAGGCCATCGTCGCGATAGAGCGGCTCGACGACATAGGTCTTGGCGTTGAACTGGACGCGCATCTGGCCGAGATCGTTGCCCAGCAGCATGCCGATTTCACGGCTGATGCCGGGGTCCTCGATGCGCGGAAGTTTCTCCTCGAACATTCGGCGTCCCTTGGCGATAAAGCCGTCATCGTCGCTGTAGTTCGGATCGAACAACGCGCGCGCCAGCCGCGCCAGCAGGATAGGGGCGGTGGCAATGCCGGCCGGCATCGCAACATGATAGGGCGACCACAATTTGCGCAGTCCCGGCAATTGGCGCATCGCCAGCCGTTCGATCCGCGCGTCTTCGATCAAGGTGACGAGCGCGGTCTGCAGCGGCTTCAAGGTCCCGATCGGAAATCGGGGACCGCCGAGCACGAGATGCGCCTGGGCGTGCGCCGCCGCGGCTCGATACAGGGCGTAGGCGGCGTCGCTCTGCACGCCGCGATAGATGTCGGGCATGCGGATCAGGGGCCCTGCGATTCCGGCACGCCGTTGCGGGACCTGGCCCGCGCCAACAGGAAAACTGCGCAACAAAGGCGGCCGCCCCCATAACGCGGTCACGAAAGCTTTGGTCTGGCATTCGGTCTCGGCGAATCCGATGCTCGACCGCCGCGCGCTCCAATAGCCGTCGCGCAAGTTCATCCTGCAGCGTGAAGAAGCCCAGCCGTCGACGCTTGTCGCCGGCTGCCAGTTTCAACCCGGTGGCAACGAAAGTTTCGAAGGCCTGAACGTTGCCCGCGGCGAGAATGTCGCCCATCCGCAACGCCGTCGCTTCGACCGATTCCGGCGCGCGCCGGGCAAGGTCATCCATGGTGCGCCACCAGCGCGACACACTCGGCGCAGTATCCAGCATCCGTCGCGCGGTTGCGACCGACCTGAGTGTGGCGGCGGCCGCCTGCGCGCCAGCGTGGCGGCAGATGTTCGCAGCCGTGTGCGCAGCCATCACGAGCGGTGTGATGCCTTCTTCGGTCGGATGGGTTCTGCTGATCTCCCAGAACGCGACCAGACATGACGGGCCGGCATTGACATCGGCCAAGGCCAGCACGCCCGCCGCCCAGCCTTCGAGTGCGTCTGCATCGAAGCGAGCGGCGAGATCGTCCCAGGCCACGCGAAACAGCGGCCTCAGTGCGTCGCGCTGGCGCATCAGCAGATGAAGGCGGTGGACAGTGCCCTCCTGTGGCAGCGGGACGAGCCGCAGCGATTGGACGGCAGCGCTCACGGAATGCAGGCCTCGATCGCGGCGCTGAGTGCTGCGCGGATGTCGTGATTATCGGTGATCGGCAGTACGATGCTCGAGCGGACCGCCGCCTCCAGCGGAAGTCCCGCGCGCACCAATCGTCCGGCGTGGATCAGCATGCGGGTCGAGGCGCCTTCGTCGAGGCCGTGGCCTTGAAGATTGCGCGATCGCTCCGCGATGGCGACGAGGGTCTTGGCAAGGCCGGCATCGGTTCCGGCCTCGCGCGCGACGATCGCCGCCTCGATGGCCGGCGGCGGATAGCCGAAATCGATCGCGAGGAAGCGTTGCTTGGTGGATTCCTTCAGATCCTTGACCGCGCTCTGATAGCCGGGGTTGTAGGAGATGGTGAGCTGGAAATCGGCATGCGCCGCGCACGATTTCGTTGTGTTTCTCCAGCGGCAGCACCCGCCGCGCGTCCGTTAGCGGATGGATCACGACCGTGGTGTCTTGCCGGGCCTCGACGATTTCGTCGAGATAGCAGATCGCGCCATGTCGCACCGCCATGGTCAGCGGGCCATCGTGCCAGACCGTTCCGTCCGGCTCCAGCAGATAACGGCCGGCAAGGTCGGAGGCGGTCATGTCCTCATGCGCGGCGACGGTGACCAGCGGCTTCGCCAGGCGCCAGGCCATGTGTTCGACAAATCGGGTCTTGCCGCAGCCAGTCGGTCCCTTCAACATCACGGGCAGCCGTTCGGCGAAGGCGGCCTCGAATACCCCGATCTCGTCGGCTACCGGCTGATAAAAAGGCTCCGAGGCAATCCGGTAGGAATCGAGGTTCATGCGGGTCTCCACGAATGCTGCGTGGGGAGAGCCACCCGCGAATGCGAAGACCTCCGCCCCTGTCGCAATGGGTTCGGCAAGCATCGCCTTATGGGCGCGCTACAGCTTCGGAGCGCGCAAGCAGGCGTTGGTCAATCGCCTCAAGCATCATTAGACCGTCAATTCCGATTTCGCACAAGTGATCTGTCGCCAAGCGGTGCGAGTTCACGAATTGCGACGGCTCGTGCTGGTGGCGATGGCGGCGGCAGCGGTGCGATTCTCGACGCCGAGCTTGGCGTAGATCTGCTCCAGATGCTTGTCCACCGTCCTTGGGCTGAGGCCCAGGATCTGGGCGATGTCCCGGTTGGTCTTTCCTTTTGACAACCACGACAGCACTTCGCCCTCACGGGTCGTCAATCCGAGCTCACTGCTGAATTCCGCCGGCGCGTTGGTGCTGGTGTCCTTTGCCAGCCGCAGCAGGAATTCATTCGGGCCGAGCTTGCCCATATATTGCAGCCGCAGCTGCTCGTCGTTCGGAAAGGCCGCCATCGCCTGGGTTTTCGATCCGGCCTTGCCTTTCTGCGCCTGTTCAAGCCATTGCAGCATGGGATCGGGCAGTACCAGTTCATCCTCGGCCGCGGCGGCGAGATTATCCGACAGCAATTTCTGCGCCTGCGGGGTCGCCCACATGATCTTGCCCTGCCGGCTGACGGCGAGAAGATAGCGGCCGGAGACGTCGAGCGCCGCGCGCGCGCTCTGGGTCAGCCGGGCATTGGCGAGATGAACCCTGATCCGCGCCAGCATTTCCTCGATGACAATCGGCTTGGTGACATAGTCGACGCCGCCGGCTTCAAGGCCGGCCACGATGTGTTCGGTCTCCGCCAGCCCCGTCATGAAGATGACAGGCACATTGCTCAAGCCTGCCTCGCGCTTGAGGCGCCGGCAGGTCTCAAAGCCGTCCATGCCGGGCATCACGGCATCGAGCAGAACGATGTCGGGCGTGATCTGGTCGACGATCCGCATCGCGGCGGCGCCGTCCATGGCGACCATGACCGTCATTCCCGCGCCGTCAAGCGCGTCGGTCAGGAGGCGCAGCGTTTCCGGCGAATCATCGACGACCAGTGCCACGTCACGCTTTTTGGGTTCAGTGATCATAACTGTGCAGGGTCTTCAGGGTTGCCATGTACTGGTCGAGGTCGAAGCGGTCGACCAGTGAGCGCATTTGCGCGACGAAGTCGGCATGCTCGGGGTAGTCGGTTCCTATTTCATCGAGCTTGACCTGGATCGCGCGAATGTAACCCATCTGCCCGAGGCCGATGAGTTCCTCGACATGCTTCACGGGCGGCCGCGTGCCGTTGCCCGGCTGCCAGTGCGGGACGACGATCTGATCGGACTCATATTGCCATTCGAGTCGCAGCAGCTGGCGGATCAGTTCCAGTAACTTGGGAATATCGATCGGCTTCATCAGATAGCCGTCGTGGAAGGGCTGCGCGAGCGGCGTGCCATGCGCCTCCAGGGCGCTCGCCGAAACCATCAGGATGCGGGCCTGATGATGCCCGGTCGCGCGCAGCGTTTCCGCGACGGTCCATCCGTCCATACCCGCCATCGAGATATCCAGCAGGAACAGATCGGGCCGGCAATGCTGGGCGAGCGCGAGACAGGCCGGCCCGTCTGGCGCGCTCAGCAGGATGAAGCCCAGCGGCGTCAGCACCTCGCGCAGAAGATCGCGCTGCACCGGATCGTCGTCGGTGATCAGGATGGTCTTGCGCGGACCATGGTAGCCAAAGACGGGCGCGTCTACCGGGGCAATGCGCGTCGGGTTGGTGACTTCCGACAGCAGGATTTTCACCCGGAAGGTGCTGCCTTTTCCGACCGAACTGGTCACCCGGATGTCGCCGCCCATCACGCCCGCCAGCAACCGGCTGATGGTCAGGCCGAGACCGGTTCCGGTCTGTGGCTGCGAGACGCCCAAGGCGCCGCGCTCGAACGGGGCGAAGATCCGTTCGAGATCGGCCGGTTGAATTCCGGGGCCGGTATCGATCACTTCGAATTCCGCGACCGGACTGCGATAATGAACGACGAAATGCACGCTGCCGGCCTGGGTGAACTTGATCGCGTTCGACAGCAGGTTGATGAGAACCTGCCGCAGGCGCTTCTCGTCGGCGAACACCACGAGCGGCAATACCGACGGCCGTTTGAAGATGAAGTCGATGCCCTTGGCGGCCGCCTGCAGGCGGAACATGCCGACCAGCTGGTCGAGGAATTCGCTGAAGCGAACCTCATCGCGCGACAAATACAGCCGGCCGGCTTCGATCTTCGAAATATCGAGGATACCGTCGATCAGTCCCGACAGGTGATCGGCGCTGCGGCGCACGACGCGCACCTGATCGCGCGGTTTCGCCAACAGGCTCGAATCCTGTTCCAGCAATTGGGCGTAGCCGGAGATGGCGTTCAGCGGCGATCGCAGCTCGTGGCTCAGCCCGACGACGTAGCGGCTCTTGGCCAGATTGGCGGATTCGGCCACTTCCTTGGCGCGCTGCAGCTCGGCGTCGGTACGCTTGTGCGCGTCGATTTCCTGGATCAGCAACGCGGTCTGGCGCTTGGTTTCCGCTTCCGCCGCGCGCCGGCTTTGCTGCGCCAGCACGAACAGCCATGCGACGACGCCGATGATGATGGTGAGCGCGAAGAACACCTTCCACAGCACGTCGGATAGCTGCAGATTGTCGGCGTGGACCGTGGCCGAGGTCTGCAGATAGATCAGGCCGAGCGTCAGCCCGACCAGTCCTGCGGAAACCGCGAAGACGCCGAGATAATGTCCGAGTTGCGAGTTGATCCGCGCGTAGATCGGCTGCGGCAGCAGCTTGCCGAGCGTCTCGGAGACCTGCGCCTGGATCCGCGCATGCGGCTTGCAGAGATCGTGGCAGCGCGCGTCGAGCGAACAGCACAGCGAACAGATCGGACCGGCATAGGCGGGGCACGAGGCCATATCCTCCGGCTCGAACGAATGTTCGCAAATGCAGCACTGGATCGCTTCGAGATTCTGCCAGCTGCGTTTCGGCTTGCGCGCGATGTAGTATTTGCCGTCGGTCGCGTAGGCGATCAGCGGCGCTGAGACAAAGGCGACGATCAGCGCCACGAACGGCGCCAGCGCCTTCGCGGTCGGTCCGAACAGGCCATAGAACGCGCTGATCGAGACGACGGTGGCGATGGTCATGGCACCGACGCCGACCGGATTGATATCGTAGAGATGCGCGCGCTTGAACTCCATGTGGCGCGGGCGCAGACCGAGCGGCTTGTTGACGACGAGATCGGAAACCAGCGCGCCGACCCAGGCGATAGCGACGTTGGAGTAGAGCGCCAGCGTCTGCTCCAGCGCCTTGTAGACACCGATTTCCATCAGCAGCAATGCAACGACGACGTTGAAGACCAGCCAGACCACGCGGCCGGGATGGCTGTGGGTGAGGCGGGAAAAGAAATTCGACCACGCGATCGAGCCGGCATAGGCGTTGGTGACGTTGATCTTCAGCTGCGAGAGGATGACGAAGGTGCCGGTCAGCGCCAGGGCAAGGTCCGGCTGCGACAGCACGTAGCGAAACGCCTCAAGATACATATGCGCGGGCTCGGCGGCATGCTCGAGGGACACGCCATGGCTGAGCGCGAAATAAGCGAGGAACGACCCGGCCAACAATTTCAGGGCGCCGAGAATGATCCAGCCGGGCCCGGCGCTTAAGAGCGCAATCCACCACGAGGTCTTTGAGGTTCGCCGGTCGCGCGGAAGGAAGCGCAGAAAGTCGACCTGTTCGCCGATCTGCGCCACCAGCGAGAACACCACCGACGCGGCGGTGCCGAACAGCAGGAGGTCGAGATGGCCCCTCGGGTCGCCGTGCTCGCCGGCGAATTTGGTCCACTCCGCAAAGGAGTACGGATTGGCATAGGCGATCGCGGCGAAGGGCAGGATGTGTAGGATGATCCACAGCGGCTGCGTCCATAATTGGAAGCGGCTGATCAGCGTGATGCCGTGCGTCACCAGCGGAATGATGACGACCGCGCTGATGAGATAGCCGACCGGGCGCGGAATTCCGAAACACATCTCCAGCGCGGTGGCGAGAATGACGGCTTCGATCGCAAAGAAGATGAAGGTAAAGGAGGCGTAGATCAGCGAGGTGATGGTTGAGCCGATGTAACCGAAGCCGGCCCCGCGGGTCAGGAGATCGATGTCGATGCCGCATTTCGCGGCATGATAGGCAATCGGCAGGCCGCAGCAGAAGATAATGACGCTGACGACCAGAATGGCGGCGGTGGCGTTGGTGACGCCGTAATTAAGGGTAATGGTGCCGCCGATCGCCTCCAGCGCCAGGAACGAGATGGCGCCTAGAGCCGTATTGGCGACCCTTGCGGCGGACCAGCGCCGGGCGCTTTTGGCCGTGAAGCGCAGCGCGTAGTCTTCCAGCGTCTGGTTGGCAACCCATTGATTATATTGGCGCCTGACGCGGTCTATCCGCTGCCGCCCTGCCACTTCGGTACTCCTGACCCCCAAAACCTGACGCCTGTAAAGCCACCCAAAATCTACGTCGCTATTTTGCGGTGCAATATACGCGATCTTGCGTATCTGTGCACTGCACAATTTCAGCAATCCTTAACCCCGCCAATAACGCGAACTCGAACAGCAATGGGGTGAATATGTCAGACGACAAGAAACAGGGGCTGCAGTCGGCATTCCGCCGCAAGCTGCTGATGGGCATGGCGGCGGTGCCCGCTTTGACCATGCTGCCTCGCCCGTCTTTTGCAGAAGCGCCGGCAACCTCCGCGATCAACACCACGGGTCTCGCGGTTACCGATACTGAGGTCACCTGCGGCATCCTGCATTCGGCCACCGGCACGATGGCGATTTCGGAAACCGGTTCGATCGAAGCCGAGAAGCTCGCCATCGAACAGATCAACGCCGCCGGCGGCATCCTCGGCCGCAAGATCAAGTTCATCCAGGAAGACGGCGCCAGCGATTGGCCGACTTTCGCGGAGAAGGCCAAGAAACTGCTGGTCAACGACAAGGTCGCGGCGATCATGGGCTGCTGGACCTCGGCCTCCCGCAAGGCGGTGCTGCCCGTCGTCGAACAATACAACGGCATGCTCTATTATCCGACCTTCTACGAAGGTCTCGAGCAGTCCAAGAACGTCATCTATACCGGCCAGGAAGCTACCCAGCAGATCCTCGCCGGCCTGAACTGGATCGCCAAGGAGAAGGGCGCCAAGTCATTTTTCTTTATCGGTTCGGACTACATCTGGCCGCGAACCTCGAACAAGATCGCGCGCAAGCATGTCGAGAACGTGCTCAAGGGCAAGGTCGTCGGCGAGGAATATTACCCGCTCGGCAACACCCAGTTCAATTCGGTGATCAACAAGATCAAGCTGACCAAGCCCGACGTCATTTTCACCGACGTCGTCGGCGGATCGAACGTCGCGTTCTACAAGCAGCTCAAGGCGGCCGGTATCGACCTGTCGAAACAGGCACTGCTCACCATCTCGGTGACCGAAGACGAAATCGACGGCATCGGCGGCGAAAACATCGCCGGCGCCTATGCTTGCATGAAATACTTCGAGTCGCTCGACAACCCGAACAACAAGGCCTTCGTGCCGGCCTTCCAGAAGATGTGGGGCGCCAAGACCGTGATCGGCGACGTGACGCAGGCGGCCTATCTCGGCCCGTGGCTGTGGAAGTTAACGGCGGAGAAGGCCGGTAGTTTCGACGTCGACAAGATTGCGGCGGCGTCGCCGGGAGTCGAGTTCAAAGGGGCGCCGGAAGGTTACGTGCGCATCCATGAAAACCATCACCTTTGGTCGAAGACCCGCGTCGGGCGCGCCAAGCTCGATGGCCAGTTCGAGCTGATCTATGAGACCGCCGACCTGGTTGAGCCCGATCCGTTCCCCAAGGGCTATCAGTAAAGCTGGCCTACCAGAAAGCGTGCGCGATCCGCCGCGTTCTCCCAAGCAAGAGTCTCCCTGGCGTGGATCGTCAATCCACGCCCAATACCCCCGCGTCGCGAACCGGCTCGCGACGCGGGACTTTCCTCCGACGGAGAAGAATCGATGCTCGGCGACTATTCGATTGGTGATCTCGGCTCCATCTTCGTCATGCAGGGTTTCGCCGGCCTGATCCTGTTTTCAGTCTACGTGCTGATGGCGCTCGGTCTTGCGATCATCTTCGGCCAGATGGGCGTCATCAACATGGCCCACGGCGAATTCATGATCCTTGGCGCCTACGTTACCTGGATGACATCCAATCTATTTCAGACCTATCTGCCGGGATTGTTTCCCGGCTATTTCTTCCTGGCGATGATCCTGGCGTTTTGCGCGTCCGGCGCGCTCGGCATGCTGGTGGAATGGGCGCTGATCAAACATCTCTACAAGCGACCGCTGGACACGCTGCTCGCCACCTGGGGTCTGAGCCTGATCTTGCAGCAGGCCTATCGTTCGATCTTCGGCGCGCGTGAGGTCGGCGTCGAGCTGCCGCAATGGATGCTCGGCTCGCTGCACGTCACCGACAGTATCGAGGTGCCGATCAACGGCGTGTTCGTGATGTGTCTGACCGTCCTGATCACGATCTGCGTCGCCTACATCATGTACAAGTCGCGCTGGGGCCGCCAGGTCCGCGCCGTCGTGCAGAACCGCATCATGGCCGGCGCGGTCGGCATCAATACCGAGAAGGTCGATCGCTACACCTTCGGGCTCGGCTGCGGCATCGCCGGCGTCGCCGGAAGCGCCTTCACCATGATCGGTTCGACCGGTCCGACATCGGGCCAGCTCTATATCGTCGATACATTCCTGGTGGTGGTGTTTGGCGGCGCCGCCAGCCTGATCGGCACCATCGCTTCGGCCTTCAGCATTTCGCAGACGCAGTCGACGCTGGAATTCTTCATGTCGGGCTCAATGGCAAAGGTTCTGACGCTGCTTGCCGTTGTCGGAATTCTCATGCTGCGGCCGCAGGGTCTGTTCGCCCTGAAAGTCCGCAAATAACAAAAAGGGCTGAAGCCATGACCGACAATCGCTTTGTCAATCGATCGGAGCTGATCGGCATCCTCGTGCTGGCCGTTTTCCTGGTGGTAATCCTGCCGCTTTGCCTCGATGTGTTCCGGCTCAATCTGGTTGCGAAATATCTCACCTATGCCTTCGTGGCACTCGGCCTGGTGATCTGCTGGGGTTACGGCGGCATTCTCAGCCTGGGGCAGGGGGTGTTCTTCGGCCTCGGCGGCTACTGCATGGCGATGTTTCTCAAGCTCGAAGCCTCGAGCCCGGAGAACACCAAGATCCAGTCGACCCCCGGCATTCCCGATTTCATGGACTGGAACCAGATCACATCGCTGCCGCTGTTCTGGAAGCCGTTTCACAGCCTGACCTTCACCATCGCCGCCGTCATTCTGGTGCCGGGCATCTTCGCCCTGATCATCGGTGCGGCGATGTTCAAACGCCGGGTCGGCGGCACCTATTTCGCCATCATCACTCAGGCCGTGGCGGCAATCCTCACCATCCTGATCGTCGGCCAGCAGGGCTACACCGGTGGCATCAACGGCATGACCGACCTGCGCACGCTGAAGGGATGGGACATTCGGCCGGATCACGCCAAGATCGTGCTCTACTTTTTCGAGGTGGGCTGCCTGTTCGTCTGCATCTTCATCGCCCAGTTCATCCGGCACTCCAAGCTCGGCCGCATCCTGGTGGCGATGCGCGACAAGGAGGACCGGGTTCGTTTCTCCGGCTACAGCGTCGCCAACTTCAAGATCTTCGCCTTTTGCGTAGCCGCGATCTTCTCCGCGATCGGCGGCGCCATGTTCGCGCTCGAGGTCGGCTTCATGTCGCCCTCCTTTGTCGGCATCGTGCCGTCGATCGAGATGGTGATCTATACGGCGGTGGGCGGCCGGCTCTCGATCCTCGGCGCGGTCTACGGCACGCTGCTGGTCAATTTCGCCAAGACCAGCCTGTCGGAATCCTTCCCGGAATTGTGGCTGTTCGGCCTGGGTGGACTGTTCATTGCGGTCGTGCTCGCCTTTCCGAACGGTCTCGCCGGCATCTGGGGCGACTATGTGCAGCCGCAAATCGATCGGTTGATCTCGTCGCGCAGATCGAAATCCGGAGACGGCTGGACCGACAAATCGGTTGCTGACGGCGCTCCGGCGGAATGAGGAGATAGATCATGCTCATAGGCCACCAGCCCAAGGAGTTTTTGCTCTCGGTCGAGGCGCTCACGGTTTCGTTTGACGGTTTCAAGGCGGTCAACGACCTGTCGTTCTATGTCGATGAAAATGAAATCCGCGTCATCATCGGCCCCAACGGCGCCGGCAAGACCACGGTGCTCGATCTGATTTGCGGCAAGACCAAAGCGACGTCCGGGTCAATCCATTTTCGCGACAAAGACCTCACGAAAATGAAGGAAAATCAGATCGTTCAGGCAGGGGTGGGACGCAAATTCCAGACTCCGTCTATCTACGACGATCTCACGGTGTTCGAGAATCTGGAGATTTCATTTCCGCGCGGCCGGACCGTGTTCGGCGCACTGACTTTCACGCGCGATGCCGTCGTGCGCGACCGGGTTCACGAGGTCGCCGAGATGATCTTCCTGAAAGACCGGTTGAACGTCAAAGCCGAATTGCTCAGCCATGGCCAGAAGCAGTGGCTCGAGATCGGCATGCTGCTGATCCAGGATCCTGAATTGCTGATGCTCGACGAGCCGGTGGCCGGCATGAGCGTCAGCGAGCGCGTCAAGACCGCCGAGCTGCTCAACCGCATCATCAAGGACCGGTCGGTGCTGGTGATCGAGCACGACATGAAATTCGTCGAGGACATCGCCCACAAGGTCACGGTGCTGCATCAGGGCCAGATCCTGTCGGAGGGTACGATGGAGCACGTCAAGAACGATCCAAAAGTTATCGAAGTCTATCTCGGACACTAGAGCTCGGCGGAACGACAAGGAGCACTGCAATGCTGGCTATCTCCGATCTGCATGTCGCCTACGGCCAAAGCGAGGTGCTGCACGGCCTTAACGTGTCGGTCGCGCCCAACGAGATCGTCGCGATCATGGGTCGCAACGGCATGGGCAAGACCACGCTGATGAAATCGCTGATGGGCATCGTGCCGACCAAGAGTGGCTCGGTGACCATGGAGGGCACCGAGCTTTCCACGCTGAAGAGCTATGAGCGTGTGGCCAAGGGCCTGGCCTATGTGCCGCAGGGCCGCATGATCTTTTCCGCGATGACGGTGAAGGAGAATATCGAGACCGGCCTGGTCGCTTCCGGCGAGAGCGAAGTGCCCGGCGATATCTACGAGCTGTTTCCAGTGCTGCTGGAGATGAAGGGCCGCCGCGGCGGCAATCTGTCCGGCGGGCAACAACAGCAATTGGCGATCGCACGCGCGCTGGCTACCAGGCCCAAGGTGCTGTTGCTCGATGAGCCAACCGAGGGCATTCAGCCGTCGATCATCCGGGAGATGGCGCGCACCCTGAAGCGCATTCGCGACGAGCGCGGCCTGTCGATCGTGGTTTCCGAGCAGGTGCTGAGCTTCGCGCTCGACATCGCCGACCGCGTGCTCGTCATCGAAAATGGCGAGATCGTGCGCGACGACGCGCGCGAGGGCGTCGATGCCGCGCAGATCTCCAAATATTTGTCCGTCTGAAACCCAACCAACGTTTGTAAACAGGGGAGCTTTTGAATGCCAGAGACACTGATCAAGGTTGATCTCACGCAGTCGGCCTATGACAACGACATGATCCATAACCGCTGGCATCCCGATGTACCGATGGTGGCGTGGGTCAATCCCGGCGACGATTTCATCATCGAGACCTATGACTGGACCGGCGGCTTCATCAAGAACAACGATTCCGCTGACGACGTCCGCGACATCGATCTGTCGATCGTGCATTTCCTGTCCGGCCCGATCGGCGTCAAGGGCGCGGAGCCCGGCGATCTCCTGGTGGTCGATCTGCTCGATGTCGGGCCGCTGAAGGAGAGCCTGTGGGGCTTTAACGGCTTCTTCTCGAAAAAGAACGGCGGCGGATTCCTGACCGACCATTTTCCGCTGGCGCAAAAATCGATCTGGGACATCAAGGGGCTCTACACCTCGTCGCGCCACATTCCCGGCGTAAATTTCGCAGGGTTGATTCATCCCGGCCTGATCGGCTGTCTGCCAGATCCGAAACTGCTGGCGACCTGGAACGAGCGCGAGACCGCGCTGATCGCGACCAATCCGACCCGCGTGCCGGGGCTCGCCAATCCGCCGTTCGGACCGACCGCGCATATGGGCCGGCTGAAGGGGGATGCCAAGGCAAAGGCCGCCGCGGAAGGCGCGCGCACGGTGCCGCCGCGCGAGCATGGCGGCAATTGCGACATCAAGGATCTGTCGCGCGGCTCGAAGGTCTACTTCCCGGTCTATGTGCCGGGCGGCGGGCTCTCGATGGGCGACCTGCATTTCAGCCAGGGCGACGGCGAGATCACCTTCTGCGGCGCCATCGAGATGGCCGGCTGGCTGCATCTCAAGGTCGACATCATCAAGGACGGCGTCAACAAATACGGCATCAAGAATCCCGTATTCAAGCCGTCGCCGATCACGCCCAACTACAAGGATTATCTGATCTTCGAAGGCATCTCGGTCGACGAGCAGGGCAAGCAGCATTACCTCGATGTCCACATCGCCTACCGGCAGGCCTGCCTCAACGCGATCGAGTATCTGAAGAAGTTCGGCTATTCCGGCGCGCAGGCCTATTCGATCCTGGGTACGGCGCCATGCCAGGGCCATATCTCAGGGGTTGTCGACGTGCCCAACGCCTGCGCGACCTTGTGGCTGCCGACGGAAATCTTTGACTTCGACATCATGCCGTCGTCGGCCGGTCCGATCAAACACATCAAGGGCGACATCCAGATGCCGCTGTCACAGGACAAATAGCTCCCCGCGCGACGGGATGCGGGACGGTACCTGTCTTGCCGCCCCGCATCCACCGTCGTGAATGATTGCGTTTTCAAGCGAAGTGCACGCCGGTTCGCGTGGAGAAAACGCATCAAGACAATGATGCTTGTTCGAGTAGCGCGAGGAAAAGAATGCCGGTCTATGAATATCTATGCAACGATTGCGGCCCGTTCACGGACATGCGGCCGATGGCCGAGTGCGACGCGCCGCAGGACTGTCCGCGATGCGAGAGCGAATCGCCGCGCGTGATCCTGACGGCGCCGAATTTCTTCTGCATGCCCTCCGACAAGCGCAAGGCGCACGCCACCAACGAGCGCAGCGCCAATGCGCCCAAGACGGTCGGCGAATACAAGGCGTCGCACGGCCCGGGCTGCGGCTGTTGCTCGACCAGGCCCTCGCGGCTGGTCAAGCAGACCCGAAGCGGCGCAAAGAGCTTTCCGACCGCGCGGCCCTGGATGATCAGCCACTGATGTATCACGGCCGGGGCCGTCCCGAGCAGATTGACGTCGCCGCGGAGCCACCAACCCTTGCGTGGACATGAAGCCCAAATGTCTCTGTCGCGGGCCGACCCAACGGTCGTCAATGGAATGCGCTCAAAATCCGCCAGCCGGCTGGTCCCGGTCAGGAATGCCTGGATTGCCGAAAGGGCGTCTGCGTGATCGCTGCGAGATCGTCGGCGATCTGACTTCTGTAGATGCCGCTGTCTTGCAGATCCCGCAGATCCCGCTCGTCGAGATCACCACGCCGCATGAAACGCGTCGCCTCGCGTTCGCGACGCTCGATCATGGTGCCGATCCAGCGATTGAGCAGGATCATGAGCCGCCTCCGGATGGTCGGTGAGGCCAGCCGGAATGCTCGCATGTTCGGGTGCATCGTCATGGTCGATCCCTAAAATCAGAAGTCTCAGGCGCCTGGCATCTTCCTCGGCGGAGAAGACGATGGAGGCGTCACGGTGCTCGAAAATAGTTCTGCGAGGCAGCAAGCGCCGCGACTTGGCCGCATCTCTATAAAGATTTTTGAGAGCCGTGGCGTCACCTGGACGGAGGACGCCGATTGTGTTTCGACCGTCTCGCGCCGGTGTGCGGGCGCTGCTATTCGACGATGCCGGATGGTCTAGAGATCGGAGGCGATTTCGAAAAATATCGCGCAATTGTCGCGCATCTGAAGCGGCTGCCTCACCAGAAGGCCCTGTGCGATCGTGAGGCCATAACCTGCGCGGCATCGCTCGAGCGCGCGCCCTGATCGATTTTGTACAGCACAATACCATGTGCCAATGCGATGCCGGCGATAGCACCAATCAAGAAAAGACGATTCAACATGACTTCCTGTTTCCGAGTAGACGAATTTTCTCCAGGCGCGCCCCGAATGAGTGATTCCGATGTCTGCGTGATTTGATCGGTCGATCCGCGCATAGAGTTCTTCCTCCAGCGGGCCGACACATAGGTACCGGATGGCGATTCGTCATCACACGTTCGCGCAAAATTCGATGACGATCTTTTGAACAACGCGCTCATCGTTCACAGGCCGCAGCGGCCGCAACGCGCAGTTTCCGGCAAATATTGCCTATGTTTCGGCCAAGGGCCTGTACTTCAGCTTGCCAGCGGCGTGGAAAATCCGGCGACGAGCTTGACCAGATCGGCCTGGCGAGCAACACCGGTCTTCTCGAAAAGGCGGCTGAGGTGGGTCTTGATGGTGGTGACCGCAACACCCAGGGCCGCCGCCACCTCGGGTACGCCGCCAATGTCGACAATGGCAAGCAGCACGCGCAGTTCGGTTGGCGTCAGCTTGTACATCTCGCCGATCACTTCCGGAGGTGCGAAGGCTTCCAGCGTCGCCTTGCGAATGAATAACGCCGCGGCCGCGTTGTAGGCCAGGCCGGCGATCCGGCGCGCGCCGGAGGTCAGCGGCAGCACATGCGCGACGTAGCGTTCGCCGTCATGGGCCGTCAACGGCAGGGCGATGCCCTTGATGCCGAGCACCGCGTCGCCCGCACCGGCAGCGACCAGGATCTCGCGCAATGCCGCGTTGACTGGTGGATCGCTGACCACGAGCCGGCCGCAGATCGATCGCAGGAAATCGGCGCTCTCGACAATGGCGTTGCCGGCGGCGTTGGCGTGGACGATCCGGCCATGGGCGTCGACCAGGATCATGCCGGAGCTCAGCCCGTCGAGGATGTCGGAAAAGCATGCCGTCTGGACCTGGTTGTGATGGAGGGTCTTGCCGATCAACAGTGCGCGGCGGACATGGGGGATGACGAGCGCCATGCGCCGGCGCATTTCGTCGTCGACCAGGCCGCTCGCCTCGTGCCGGGCGACACTCAGGAACGTGCAACTTGTTGCCGACTTCTCGATCACCGCGCTGGCAACGTCGACCCAGCCTTGCGGCTGCGCCCATTCTCGATAAAAGCGCCCCCGCCGAAACTCTTCGTAAGGCACGAGGTCCGTGGTGCTCACCACCTGTTCTACCCCGAAGCCGGGCAAGTCCGCCGTTGGATCGAGCTTCGGATAGCTCTCGGAATAGACCCGCAGGCTGCCGGGATCGGCCCCGATATAACAATAAAGATTTTCGGATTTGCTCATGGAATGCTTCGAGAGCAGCCCGCCGGAGTGCCCACCCGTAAAGGTTGCAATTTTATCAAGGACATCAACTCGCTGCGTGGGGTCGAGCACGGCGTCGTAGATATCGCCGATCAGCACGGAGAGTTGCTCATTGATGTTCATGGCGATCTGCCTCGTTCAAATAACGCGGAATGTACAATGATGCGGAGAGGAAATGGCCGTCGAGGTGCAGAGACATTACGATTCAGTGGCATTTCCAAGGCATTAGGAGTTGCCGACCCTACTGCGTGGCGTGAAATGGCTATGTGGCGCAGGTCACAGTCTGACCGATCATCCCCGCCGACGGCGATCATCAAGTCGTGATCTTTCATCCTCCGAATGGAGGATGGGGGAGTTGTTCAAGCGATCGTAATCGCCCGTCGTCTAAACGAATGACGACGCCGCGCCTGCCGAATCTTATCCTGATGCTTACGGCAAATAGCAGGGCAGGTTCGATGCACGCATTTACCACGGAAGCCACGCAAGCATCCCACGCAATTGTCAGCCCAACACGTTGGAGCTGGGGAAGGCGGCGAATCCATTTCCTTCTGCGCAAATTCGGGCGGGCGCTCGCGTTTGGCCTGACCGACGTCAGGCGCGGCCCGCTGAAGGCGTTGCATGATTCGCGAAGCCTGCTGGCCGCGCGCGTGATCGGCGAGCATCGGCACCTCATTCAGGACCACCGATGCATCGGCGTGCTGCATGGCGCTGACGATGCGAGCCTGGAGCCGTAGCAAACTTGAATTTACGGAGCACCGATCCATGTCTTTGCGATTATATTTCGTGTTGGCCATTCTGATACTTGTCTTCGCAGTTGCCCACGTGGCCGCTTTGCAGAAATTGAATGCAATGCAGAGCGAGAGGCCAGCTGCGGTCCTCGATCTCCATTCAGACTAGATTTCATTTGTTTAAGCTGTTTGCCGGGACCATCGCGACGTGTCTGGCGGAATGGCGACCGCGCCGTGGGTGACGTCGCTGCTGTTCACCAGCGAGCCCGAGAAAATAGACCCGCACCCGCATGAGAAGCGTCCTCGTTGCCGCGCTGCTTTTTGTCTCCACCTCGGCGATGGCCGGCACATCTGCGGGCTATGGCATGGCGGGCAATTCACGCGCTTCGATCCGGTCGTCAGCGAGCATAATCAATCAGGTGAGTTGTTTCGCATCGAAGGTCGCTGCCAGTCGGCCTGCACCCTGTTTCTCGGCATCAGGAACGTATGCATCGACCGGAACGCCACGTTGTTGTTTCATGCCGGTCACGACCGCAACAAGAACATCACGACGTCATCGACCGGTCATTTGCTGAGCGCTTACAATGCCAGCCTTCGCGACTACGTCACATCGAACCACTACATGGACACGCTGGAGTTCCACTCCATCTCCGGCCGCGATATGATCCAGAAATTCGGCTATCGGGAGTGCCCGAAGAAGTGAATGCGGCTGGCGATCTCGATTCGACAGTCTGTTCGCCTCTCGAATGCGCCTTATAATGGCAATCCGACGCTGTGCAGCGCGTTGAACACCCGATCGCAATAGGATTGCGGTAGCGGCGGAAAGCCTTCCTGCACCTCGGAGATCGTAAGCTCCGGATAGTTTTCCCGCAGGGCCGTGACGCTGCGGCGGGCTTCGGTTTTGGCTCCGACCAGCACATAGGCAGGACACATGGTCCGGTGAATCCAGGTCGCTGAGGGGTGCAGCGCCAGTGCGCGCCGCTGCCAATCGGCGGCCTCCGCATAACGTCCGCTCTCGAAATGCGCGCAGCCGACGCCCACCATGCTGTTGAAGGCGAGGCAGTCGTTGGGCGCGAGGTCGAGCGCGATCTTGAACCGCTCGATCGCCGAGCCGGCATCTCCCTTGTAGACGTCGAGCCATCCGCTGCGGCTCCAGGCCCAGGCCGAGCCGCCGTCGATCGAAAGCGCCTTGCGGATCATCAGATCCGCAGCATCGAGGTCGTGCAGGAAGGTGAGGGCATTGCCGAGGATAGCAAGCATCGTCGCGTCTCCCCCGAGATTCTGCGCCCTTCGCGCCAGCTCAGCGCTTCGCACGCGGTCCTGATGCGGAGTAGCGGAAAAATGATAGACGATGCGCTGCGCGTAGGCCCAGGCGGCCATCGCGGTGGCCAGCGCATGGTCGGGATCGCGCTCGATCGCACGTTCCAGCAAGTCCAGCGCGTGCGCGTTGCCGTCGGCATCAAGCGAGAGAACACAGGGCATCGCCCGCAGCGCCAAATCGTGCGGGCTCAGATCGGCGTCCGGCTTGCGGCCGGCGCGATCGATCTCGGCGAGGCGCAGGCAAGGCTGCAGGGCAGCGACGATTCGGGTGGCCAGTTGCTCGTCGAGCGCAGCGTTGTCGCCGAGCGGGCCGTCGCAACGATGCGCCGACAGATGCCGGCCGGTTTCGGCGTCGATCAGCCGGAAGGTGAGGCGTGTCTGTTGGTTGGATTCCCGGATGGCGCTGGTCAGACGGTAGGGCGCCGAGCCGGGTCGATTGGTAATGGACACGCCGGCCCGCATCAGGGCGGTCGCGAGTTCATCCGCGAGGCTGCGCGCGAAGTCGGCGTCCTCCGGGCTGGCGTCGATCGGATCCAGCGCGATGGTTGGCCGGTCGCGGCCGGGGATTACAAACGAAGGCGTCGACGTCAGCGCGTCGGCGAAGATGGCTTGCCGTTTCAAGGTCTGCGAAGGCGTTTCGCCATAGCGACGGCGGTACTCGACCGAAAACCTCCCGAAATGCGGAAAGCCGCAGCGAAGGGCCACATTCATTACCTTGGCATCCGGCAGGCCCCGCAGCAGTTCGCGCCGTGCGCTCTCGAATCTGATGTCGCGAAGGGCCGTGCGGGGAGCCTTGCCGAGAAAGATGCGGAACTGCCGCTGCAGGGTTCGACCGGATACGCCCGCGGCGTCGGCAAGCTCGGCCACGCTCCAGTCGCGCCCGGCATTGGTGCGCATCGCGTCGAGCGCGCGACGGACGCCGCGCGGCAGCAAACCGGGGCTCGCAGAACTGGTGGGGCAGGCATTCATTGGGACACTCCGACAATATCAATATCAAACACCGAGGACGTCGAAAAATTTCCTGATCGGGATGGCGCTGTCGCAAATTGGACAAGGGAAAGGCCGCCGCCAATCTAAATTTGTATCGTGAATCTGTATCGTGAAAATTTCAATCGGTTCAGGAGAAATTTCAATGGGCGGTCTGGTTGCTGTCGTTTATGGCATTGTTGCTTATGCGGTGTTTCTTCTAACCATACTGTATGCGATCGGTTTTGTCGGCAATTGGGTGGTTCCGAAGTCGATCGATTCGGGGATGCCGGGTCCGCTGATCGAGAGCTTGCTCATCAATACCATGCTGCTCGGGTTGTTCGCCGTACAACACAGCGTGATGGCGCGGCAGGGATTCAAGCGCTGGTGGACGCGGCTCGTGCCGGCCTCCATCGAACGGAGTACGTTCGTGCTGTTCTCCAGCCTCGCGCTGCTGCTGCTGTACTGGCAATGGCAGCCGATGCCCGAGCCGGTCTGGACAGTGCAGAACCCGGGCATTGCCGTCGCTCTGCAGGCCATTTCCCTGTTCGGTTGGGGCATGCTGGTCGTCACCACCTTCATGCTCAGCCATTTCGAGCTGTTTGGCCTTAGCCAGGTGTTCGCACGCCTGTTCGGCAAGGACCTGCCGGCGGCAAAATTCCACACGCCGCTGCTTTATCGGCTGGTGCGGCATCCGATCTATCTGAGCTTTCTGCTCGCCTTCTGGTCGACGCCGCTGATGTCTCAGGGCCATCTGCTGTTCGCGTTGGCAACCACCGGCTACATCTTGATCGGCATCCAGCTCGAAGAGCGCGATCTCATCGCCATGTTCGGCGAGCAGTATCGCCGTTATCAGAGGCGCGTTTCGATGCTGCTGCCATTGCCTGGTCGCACGCCGGCCGACTGAGCCGGCCGCTCTGGCTCCGCCGGCGAAGCCAAGATTGATCGCCGGCGGACGCATCCCGATATCAAGGTTTCCGCACGCACGATTTCGAACAGGGATCGGTCATGGCCGCGCTGGGGACGGCACCGTGATCGTCGCCTGCGAATATCTTCAAGTCGTGCTCACCACGCGCTGATCGGAAATTCTCGCCCGCGACGAAGCGCGCAACCAGGCGCTGGGCGATGGCGGGTTGATGCTCCGTTCGGAGATCGCCGCTACGCGCACCTGTTGCAACAGCGCGAGAATTTTCGCTCGCGCAGCATGTGGCTCGCCCGGAACGCAACGGCAGATCGGCAGCCGAACTGACCGCCTTGACTTATCACCCGAGGTCGGAACCGTTTTTTCCGCGAGGCGGATGAAAAACCATGCGCCGAAGATCATGCTTAAAACAAAAAGAGATGAGATCGTGACCTCAGGTGATTCATGATCCAGTCGGCTTTTGGACCAACTAGCAATTCGGCGGTGAGAGCGAAGAAGGGGAATCCGTTTGCACGGATTCCCCTTCGGCCAAAATCGGATCTTCGCGGGCGGCGCCGCGAATGCAAGAAGTCATTTCAGGCGCGCGCTATTCCGGGATCGCCTCGCCGGAACCGCCGAACTCCGCCGGGAAGTCCTTCAGCTTTGGCAAGCCATCCCGGATAGGGAGCACGGTCTCGGCATAGTTGACGTGAACGCCGGGGGCGAAGGTGAGCGTCGGAATGGTGGCCGCGAACACGTCCACCATGCCCAACGGTGGATGGTTGGTCATCAGGTGCCCACCGCATTTCGCGCAATATTGCCGCTGGCTGAGCGGGGTCTTCTGGAATGTGGCGATGTGCTCGGCTCCCGACGTGACGCGCACGGCCTCCGGCTTCCAGAGGCTGAAGGCGTTGACCGGTCCACCGGACCAGGAGCGGCAGGAACTGCAGTGACAATAACCCATCGCCTCCGGCGCTCCGTCGACCTCGAGTTTGACTGCGCCACAAAAGCAACTTCCAACGTGAGCCATGACTCTCCCTTTCAAATTCTTACCAGCCTGCGACCAATCGCAGGCGAACAGGCGGCCGCGTTAGCAAGCCGATCGGCGCTCTGCGTCCATCGATCGGAGGACCCAATGTCTCAAGCCTATGTCGACCGGAACGTCATATAGCGCTCCGGAAAAGTCACATAGATGCGACAGGGCGTCTAGGGGATTCGGATATTTGGTAGCCGCCATGCGCCAAAGAAAATCCCGCGGGCATTAGATCATCGGCCAAGCCTGTTTTGCGCCAATGGCGACCGACATCCCCCGACCGCCGGACGCGCGGCGTTTTGCATTGCGATACGGTCCCGCCGAATCTCGCCGCGCGCGAGGACGCCAGATCCCTGGCGGGCCCGCGTCCTGCACCCGACTTATTCGAGGAGGTCTCAGTGAATAATGTGGCGGCCATTTCGCCTCACACGTTGGCACAGGCCTGTGCGGACTTTTTATGGAGACAGGACGCCACCCTCGTAAGCCTCGGCCTGGAGCGGCTGTCGATCAAGGCTGGTGAAGCCACCGTGGCCATGACGGTGCTGCCTTCCATGGTCAACGGCATCGGCATCACCCATGGCGGCGCGATTTTCACGCTGGCCGATGCGACGTTTTCGCTGGCGTCCAACACCTACAATGAACGGACGGTCGCAGCCCATTGCTGCATTTCCTATTTGCAGCCGACCAAACTCGGCGACCGTCTGGTGGCGACGGCCAGGGAAGTCACGCGTTCCGCGCGATCCGGCATCTACGATGTCAGCGTGATTCTGGGAAACAACATCGTGGCGGAGTTCCGCGCGCATTCGCGCATCATTGGCGGGGCGCTGTTGCCCGGCAACATGGCCAGCGAAAGTTGGGCCGGCGCAGAATCCGTATCGCAATAAGCATTTCAAGGTTTCCGACGTATCTCCAGGTCGGAATAACGGACGCTTCGAATTCTCCCCGAAGTGTCTTCAACTTGGGCCCAGCGCGTCAGCGCTGGGCCCCCTTTGCAACGGGCGCTATCGGGCCCGACGATTCCAGGGATTATTCCGCGGCGACCGCGAAGCGATTGTTTTCCAGATCGGCCTCCAGCCGGGCTTTCTCGGTAACGGCATTGTTGATGCTCTGCTCCTTGATGTGACCATAGCCGCGGATCGTTTCCGGCAACCGGGCCAGCCGGACGAGTAGCGGAATCTGTTCGGCCTTTAAAACCGCGATGTGCTGATTGATCGCCGTCAGGTAATCGTCGATCAGTTGGCGTTCGGCCTTTCGCTCAGCGGTATAGCCGAACGGATCGAACGCGGTGCCGCGCAGGAATTTGAGCCGTGCTAGCAGCCGGAAAGCGTGGATGATCCAGCCACCATACTGCCGCTTTTGCAGATGGCCTGTCGCCTTGTCGCGGCGCGCCAGCAGCGGCGCGGCGAGATGGAATTTGAGCCGGACGTCGCCTTCGAATTGTTCGCCGAGCTTGGTGGCGAAGGCACCATCGGTATAAAGCCGCGCCACCTCGTATTCGTCCTTGTAGGCCATCAGCTTGAACAGGTTCTTGGCCACCGCTTCCGTCAGTTCGCAGGACGCGGGCGAGACCCGGGTTTCGGCGTTGCGAACGTTTGCAACGGTCGAGAGGTAGAGGTCGGCATAGGACTGGTTCTGGTAGTCGCTCAGGAATTTGGCGCGATGGGCGATGGTTTCATCAAGCGTCCGCGTCACCGGCGTGGCGGCACGGGCGCGGAACTGGAGGGCGCTGCGCACGCGCGCCAGATCGTGCGCGGCAAGGCGGCCCCAGGAAAACGCCTGCTTGTTCATCTCGATCGCGGCGCCATTGATCTCGATGGCCCGCAGGATGGCTTCAAGCGAAAGCGGAACGGCGCCATTCTGGAAGGCCAGGCCGAGCATGAAGGCGTTGGTGGCGATGCTGTCGCCCATCAGCGCCGAGGCGATACCGGTGGCGTCGATGATGTCGAGATTGTTGTCTCCGACGGCGTCACGTAGCGCGCCTTGCATCGCGCTCATTTCGAAATCGATGTCGGGATTCATCACGAAACTGGCGGTGGGCTGCAGATCGGCATTGACGATGGCCCGGGTCACGCCGCGTTCGACGCGGCTCAACGCCGTGGCGCTGGCGGAAACCACGATGTCGCAGCCGAGAATAAGGTCGGCACCGCCGGAGGCGATGCGGACGGTGGCGATGTCTTCCGGTGTGGGCGCGATCCGGACATGGCTCATGACCGCGCCGTTCTTCTGCGCAAGACCGGTGAAGTCGAGCGCGGAACAACCTCTGCCGTCGATATGGGCGGCCATGCCGAGAAGGGCGCCGATGGTGATGACGCCGGTGCCGCCGATTCCGGTGACGAGGATGTTATAGGGCGCGTCCAGCTCGCGTTTGACGGGCAGCGGAAGATCGGCGAACAGCTGGCCTGAATCCACCGCCGAACTCTGGGCCCGCTTCAGCGTGCCGCCGTGGACGGTGACAAAGCTCGGGCAGAATCCCTCGACGCAGGAATAATCCTTGTTGCAGTTGGATTGGTCGATCTGGCGCTTGCGGCCGAATTCGGTGTCGAGCGGTTGAACCGAGACGCAGTTCGAGGTCTGCGAGCAGTCGCCGCAGCCTTCGCAGACGAGGTCATTGATGAAGACGCGCTTCGGCGGATCCGGATACAGCCCACGCTTGCGGCGGCGGCGCTTTTCCGCGGCGCAGGTCTGATCGTAGATCAGAACCGAGAGGCCCTTGATGTCGCGCAGTTCGCGCTGGATCCGGTCCAGTTCGCGGCGATGATGGACGGTCGCGCCTTGCGGAAAATAATTGCTCGGATATTTGCCGGGATCGTCGGAAGCGATCGCCACGCGCTTGGCGCCTTCGGCCCAGACCTGATGGGCGATTTGCGAAACGGTCAGGCCGCCCTCGGCGGGTTGCCCTCCGGTCATCGCCACCGCGTCGTTGTAGAGAATCTTGTAGGTGATGTTGACGCCCGCAGCCGATGCGGCCCGCAATGCGAGCAGTCCGGAATGGGTGTAGGTGCCATCGCCGAGGTTCTGGAAGATGTGAGGCTCCGTGGTGAAGGGCGCCTGACCGATCCAGTTCGCACCCTCGGCGCCCATGTGCGAGATGGTCGCGGTGCGCCGGCTCGGGATCGACAGCGCCATGCCGTGACAACCGATGCCCGCCATCGCGCGGCTGCCTTCCGGAACTTTGGTGGAAGTGTTGTGCGGGCAGCCCGAGCAGAAATACGGGGTCCGCTGCAGCGCCATCGGCGCGCGCGTCACCGCCGGATGTTCGAACGCTTCGAGCCGCGCCAGCCGTTGTTCGAGCAGCGGGCTCTGATGACCGAGCCGCCGCAGCCGCGCAATCACGGCGGAAGCGACATGGTCGGCGTGAGTTCGCCTTCGCTCGGCAACAGCGTCGCACCGCTTTCGTCGCGTTTACCGACCACGGAGGGTCGTCTTGACGCATCCATGTTGTAGAGAATTCGCACCAGCTGATCTTCGATGAAGCCGCGCTTCTCTTCGACCACCAGCACGTCTTGTAACCCTTCTGCAAAACGCCTTGCGCCGCTTTCCTCAAGCGGCCAGGTCATCGCGACTTTATAGATGCGCAATCCCAACTCCTGCGCATCCTTCTCGGTAATGCCGAGATCCGCCAGCGCCTGCCGCAAATCCAGATAGGCCTTGCCGGTGGCAACGATGCCAAACCGCGCCGGCTTGCTGTCGAGCACGATTCGATCGAGCTGGTTGGCGCGCGCGAAGGCCGCGACCGCCGCCATTTTCGCGCCGTGCAACCGTCGCTCCTGTTCGAGCGGCGGGTCTGGCCATCGGATATTCAATCCGCCCGGAGGCATTTCGAAATCCGTCGGCAGCACCACTTGCACGCGAGAGGGATCGCTGTAGATCGACGCCGAGCTCTCGACGGTCTCGGAGATCGCCTTGAAGCCGACCCAGCAGCCCGAGAATCGCGACAGTGCAAACCCGTACAGTCCAAGATCGAGATAATCCTGCAGCGTTGCCGGATTGAGGATCGGCATCAAGGCGGCTGAAAAAACCTGTTCGCTCTGGTGGGCGAGGGTGGAGGACTGACAGCCATGGTCGTCGCCGGCGAGCGCAAGCACGCCGCCGTTTCGCGACGACCCGGCGGAGTTGGCATGTTTGAGTGCATCGAGCGATCGATCGACGCCTGGACCTTTGCCGTACCAGATCCCGAACACGCCATCGACCGTGGCGCCCGGGAACATGCCGACCTGCTGGCTGCCCCACACCGCGGTGGCCGCCAGGTCCTCGTTCAAGCCCGGCACGAAGGCGATGTCCTGGGATTGCAGGAATGACTTCGCGCGCCACAGCGCATTGTCGTACATGCCTAGTGGCGAGCCCCGGTATCCGGAGATGAAGCCTGCGGTGTTGAGGTTCTGCAGCCGATCCCGTTCGCGCTGCAACATGGGCAACCGGACCAGCACCTGAATTCCGGAAAGGTAGATTCGCCTGGCGTCGAGCCGGTATTTATCGTCCAACCCGATCTGCATCAGCGTCATCATCTTGCTCCGTTAAATCGTCTTGGCGGGACTTGCTTGGCGGGGCTGGAACGTCGGGCGGGAGCCTTATTGCTTGGTTATTGACGGCTACCCGCAGGGCGCAGGTAGATCAGTGAAAACGATGTGTCACCAATGTCAATATCCACGGAAGTTGATCTGGTAGCAAAAAAAAGCAGCGCGGCGATGATCTCGCCGCGCTGCTGATCGTTTGCAACGGTGCAGTTCGGGGTTGCTTAGGCCGGTCGCCTCCGAAGCTCAGCTATAGATCTCGAACAGGCCCGCGCCGCCCTGGCCGCCGCCGATGCACATGGTCACGACGCCCCACTTGGCCTTGCGGCGGCGTCCTTCCTGCAGGATGTGGCCCGTCAACCGCGCGCCGGTCATTCCGAAGGGATGACCGATGGCGATCGAGCCGCCGTTGACGTTGTACTTCTCGGGATCGATGCCAAGCTGATCGCGGGAATACAGGCACTGGCTGGCGAAGGCCTCGTTGAGCTCCCAGATGTCGATATCGTCGACCTTCAAGCCGTGGCGCTTCAACAGCTTCGGCACGGCGAAGACGGGACCGATGCCCATTTCGTCCGGCTCGCAGCCCGCCGCCGCCCAGGCGACAAAGCGGCCGAGCGGATTGAGCCCGCGCTTTTCGGCGTCCTTGGCTTCCATCAAGACCACGGCGGCCGCGCCGTCCGAGAGCTGGCTGGCATTACCGGCGGTGACGTATTTGCCGGGGCCCTTGACCGGCTCGAGCTTGGCGAGGCCTTCCATCGTCGTATCCGGCCGGTTGCACTCATCGCGGTCGACGACATAGTCGACAATGCTCTCGGCTTTCGTTGCCTTGTCGACCACCTTCATCTTGGTCTTCATCGGGACGATCTCGTCCTTGAACTTGTTGGCCTGCTGCGCGGCGGCCATGCGGCGCTGCGATTCCAGCGAGTACTCATCCTGGTATTCGCGGCTGAGCTTGTAGCGCTCCGCGACGATGTCGGCGGTGTCGATCATCGCCATGAAAATAGCGGGCGCAGTCTTGAGCAGATCCGGATCGATCGATTCCTTCGGCGCGCCGCCGCCGGGGATCGAGATGCTTTCGACGCCGCCGGCCACGATGCAATCGGCGCCGTCCGAGCGGATGCTGTTGGCCGCCATTGCGATGGTCTGCAGTCCCGACGAGCAGAACCGGTTCACCGAGACGCCCGCGGTCGACTTCGGCATGCCGGCGAGCAGCGCGGCCTGGCGGCCGATATTCGGCGCGCCATGCGCGCAATTTCCGAGATAGCAGTCCTCGACATATTCCTTGTCGACACCGGCGCGCTCAACGGCATGCTTGATGGCGTGGGCCGCCATCGACATCGGCGGGGTGATGTTGAATCCGCCACGACCGGATTTTGCCAGCCCGGTTCGGGCATAAGAAACGATAACGGCTTCACGCATTTTTTTATCTCCCTTTGAAGTAGCCGATTATGGCGCGTAAAAAGTTGTAATTGTAGATATTTCTGACTGTTTAGGCCGCCGCTGGCGAAATCACAACCGGGGTACCCCGGAACCGCAATCCTCGTGGCTCGTTCCGAGACCAAACGCATTTGCCTCCATCCGCCGGTTGTGCAGACGGGGTGCCTCCGCGACAATGGGCTGCTGTGGAGCAGGCAACATGGCGAGGTAATTCCATGAGATGGAAAGCGTTCGAGACGACCATCACGGAAACCCCGGATTCGCTGGTCGGACCGTGGCGCCGGCCGCACCAGATGCTCCATGCCCAGGTCTATGATTCCCACGCCTCCATTCACGACGATGCGACGGCGCAGAAACTGGGATTCCAGGGCGGCACGATCGAAGGGCCGACGCATTTCAGCCAGTTCGCGCCTTTGTGTGCGTGCTTGTGGGGCCAGTCCTGGTTCGAGGCCGGATGCATTTCCGCGCATTATCGCAACCCTTCCTTCGCGGGCGAAGAGGTGCAGGCCGTTCTGGAGAAGCCTGGGGCGGGCGAGAAGCAATGCAGGATCCAGATGGTGAAGCGTGACGGGACCGAGGTCCTGCGCGGCACCGCCTCGGTGGGTACTACAGGACTGCCAACCGCGCTCGATCAGCGCCTGACCGAGCTGAAACCGCTCGCCGATCCGGTGATCCTGCGCGATGTGAAGCTCGGCCTGAAGACCAAACGTCAGTCTATCCGGATGGATTTCGATCAGAACATGGGTGAGCTCTATCCGTTCTCGCTCAATGACAAGCTCAAGGTGATCACCGAGACTTCGCCGTTCTATCGGGCGGAAGACGCGGCCGATAATCCCTGGGGGCGGCCGATCATCCCGATCGAAATGCTCAGCGTTCTCCTCCAATATAAATCAAAGGAAGACCGCTTGCCGGTCAGGGGGCCCGCGGTGGGCCTGTTCGCCGACCAGGAGATCAAGCTCCTGAAGGGGCCGCTTTTTGTCGGCGAAAATTACGAGCTTGAACGCGAAGTGGTGGCGCTTAGCGGCAGCCGCAGAACCGAAAGTCTTTGGGTCAGGACTTCGGTGTTCGAATTGAATGCGCAGGCGCCGATCGCATGCATGCTGTTGAACCTCGCCACCATCAAGGAATCCTACGCGCCCTATGCGCAGGAATACAAGCAGCTCTATTCCTGAGTGCGGCCTTGATGTTGCATCGAGCAACGCGGATCACGGCAACAGTTTCGACATCTGTTCGGCGGCATCCTGCATCCGCGGCACCATCTTGCCAGCGATGATCTTGTCCGTCATGCGCGAGGTGCTGGCGCTGATGTTAAGGGACGCGACCACCAGGCCGGCACGGTTTGTCAGCGGTACCGAAACCGCGATCAGGCCGTCTTCCAGCTCTTCGCGATTGACCGCGAAGCCGTCGATCTTCGCCTGCTGGATTATCTTCAGCAGCGCCTTGCGCTGCAGGATGGTATGATCCGTCTGCTTCTTGATTGTCGTCACGGACAACAGCGCCTCGACCTCGGCGTCCTTTTTCGCCGCCAGCAGCACGCGGCCCGACGACGACGAAAACGCCGGAAGCCGCATTCCCATGGTCACGACATAGGCCATGCGCCGTCCGGGCATTTCGGCCCGGGCGACGAACATCACCTCCGCGCCTTCGAGGACGGAAACCGAAACGGTCTCCTCGATCTCGCGCGAAAGTTCGTCGAGATAGGGCTGCAATATCGAGCCGAGGCCGGCGCCGGAAAGATAGGAGTAGCCGAGCTTCAGGATCCGCGTCGTCAGCTCGAATTGCCTTCCCGTCTGCGTCGCATATCCAAGCTCAACCAGCGTCAGCAGCAATCGGCGCGTCACCGCACGGTCGACGCCGATCCGTGCCGCGACTTCGGCCAGCGTCATGCTCTTGTGGCCCGGACCGAAGGCTTCGATGACAGCGAGGCCCCGCGCAAACGCGGTCACGAAGGTCTGGCTGACTTTGCTGTCCACTAATGTCACCTCTGCCAAATTGCCGTTGCCGCGGATGGGTTGCGCGGGAGATTTTGCAATTGCTCGAACCAAATACGCAGACCGGCCGATGTTAACAATTTTCACCGGGCGGGTCTTCGGCAAAGCCAAAATATCGCAATTGCATCCGAAGCTGCGCGTCCGCCATGGCGATCCCGCTCTGGGTGCGAAGCCCCAAAGCGCGCGCGGCCAGCAGCAGCGGCGTTTCCACCGGGTTGGTCACGACATCCGCGACCAGGGCGTGCGAGGGAAGGCGCGCGGGATCGAAGGCCATCCTGTCGTCGCCGTTCATGCCGACCGGGCTCGCATTGATGGCGAGATCAGCGCTCTCAAGTTTTTTCTGCGCCTCGATCGACAATCGGCTGGCGATGCCGGCGGCCGCGGCAAGGCTCTGAAGAGCCGCACGGCGCGCCTCGTCGGGTTCGTGGTATGAAATGCCGGCAGCCCCTGCGTCAGCCAGGCTAAGCAGCATCGCCCGTCCGACCGCGCCGGCGCCAAACACCGCGACGCGCTTGCCCTTCGCCTCGAAGCCATGGCGCTTCAAGGCTTCGACAAAACCCAGACCGTCGATCATGTCGCCGACCAGATGTCCGGTCGGCGTTCGACGAATGATATTGACGGCGCTTAGCAGCTTTGCCCGGCCGGTCAGTTCGTCGACCAGGCCGGCCACGGTCGTCTTGTGCGGCAACGTGACGATGCAGCCCGGTGAATTCTGCCAGCCCCTCAACACCTGAATGAATGACGGCAGCGACGAAGGTTCGAGGTCGACCGGTATCAGGGCCGCGTCGATGCCGGCCCGGGCGAATTCCCCATTCACGGTGGTCGGCGACCGGACCTGGAACACAGGATGTCCGATAACGGTCAAAATCGTCGTGCGCCCTGAAATGAGCGAGCTGTTCGGAGCCGTGCCGGTCATTGGTTGTCTCCGCCAGAGCAGGGCGCTTTTGCGCGCCACACAGGACGTTACGTCTTCCCTGATGAAGACGCATGATCTAATATCGCACAGATAGTGCAATATCGCACAAATGGCGTTCTCGGCAATCCCCGTCGATGTGTGTCGCGGGAAGCCGTCCCGCCGGTCGAGGGAAGCCCTGGTTTTTGCCGCTTCCGAAGGTGCAGTTGGAGAGTACGAGAACATGCGCGCAAATCCGGTTGAACTCCTGATCGTCGGTGGCGGTCTTGGCGGCGTCTCCGCGGCCCTGACGGCCGCGCGATTGGGCATTCATATTGTCCTGGTGGAGGAACTGGATTGGCTCGGAGGGCAACTGACCGCGCAAGGCGTTCCGCTTGACGAGCATCCCTGGGTGGAAACCGGGATCGGGTCGCGCAACTACGCGATGTTTCGTCAATCGATCCGCGAATATTATCTCAGGCATTATCCGTTGACCGCCGATGCACGTGCGCGCTGGCCGTTCAATCCAGGCATGGGCAATGTCGGAACTTTGTGTCACGAGCCCAAGGTTGCGGTGCGGGTGATCGACGATTTGCTTGCTCCGTTCGAAAGCTCCGGCCAAGTCACCGTTCTCAGGCGTCACGCGCTTGTCGATGTCGATGTCAACGGCGATCGCATCGTCGGCGTCACGCTGCGCGACCTGGAGACTGGTAAGGTCAGGACCATCGAGGCGGCGCTTGTCATTGATGCGACGGAAACCGGCGAATTGTTGCAATTCGGCGGGATCGAGCACGTCATCGGAGCAGAATCTGTTTCTGAAACCGGCGAGTTGCACGCACTCGCCGAGGCCGATCCTTTCGATCAGCAAGCGCTGACATGGTGTTTTGCCATCGATTATTGGCCCGAAGAGGATTACACCATCAACCGGCCGCGCCAGTACGATGAATTCCGAAAGCTAAAACTCGATTTCTGGCCGGGGCCTCAATTCGATTGGGCCGTCAGCGATCACGTGACGCACAAACCGCTGCAGCGCAGCCTTTTTGTGGGCGACAGCGATGCGGAGTATCTGTTCGATCTCTGGCATGCGCGACGCATCGCCTATCGCCGAAATTTTTCGCCCGGAGCTTACGGCAGCGATATTACGCTCGCGAATTGGCCGCAGATGGACTATTGGCTCAAACCAGTGATCGGAGTTTCGGAAGAGGCGCGGGTTGCAGCGCTGGAGGAAGCGCGACAGTTCAGTCTTTCGTTTCTGTACTGGATGCAGACCGAGGCGGCGCGTCACGACGGTGGAGTTGGTTATCGCGGCTTGCGATTGCGCGGCGATGTTCTCGGCACGACCGATGGTCTCGCCAAGCAGGCCTATTACCGGGAAGGCCGCCGCATCCGATCCGAATTCACCATTCTGGAGCAACACATCGGCGTCGAAGCTCGCGCCGGGCTCTCCAGCGCGGAGTCGGTTTTTCGACAGTGTCGGCATCGGCGCCTATCGCATCGATCTGCATCCGAGCACGTCGCGTTTGCGCGATACGGTGGACATTGACAGTTATCCCTTTGAAATTCCGCTCGGCGCACTGTTGCCGGTGCGAATCGATAATCTGTTGCCGGCGTGCAAGAACATCGGCACCACGCGAATTACCAACGGCGCCTATCGGGTTCATTCGGTGGAATGGAGCATCGGCGAGGCGGTCGGCGCGCTCGCGGGCTTTGCGTTAAAGCGCAAGCTGCCGCCACGCGCCGTCAGGGCGGACCGCGATCGGCTCACCGAATTCCAGGCCGTTCTCGAAGATCTGGGCGTGCCGATCCGGTGGCCGCAATATGGGGCGCTGACGCCAAAATCCCGGCGCGGATATCGGCCGCTGATACGAGCGTGATTCCGACCTGCGATTTGAACCCGGCCCGGTCATTTTGCGCCAGTTGACAGCAAAAACCAGGTGGTAGAAAATCGCACGAATGTGCGATAAGCGCACAAACCAAATCACGTCAGGGAGTGAGCCCAGTCATGCGAGGAAACCTTGTGCTCCAACTTGCGCTGTCGGCGCTGTTGTCGTTTCCGGCGATGGTGCAGGCGCAGCCGCTCATCAAGCGCACCGTCAACCTTTACGTGGGGTTCGCGGCGGGCGGCCCGGCCGACGTGCTGGCGCGGCTGATTGCCGAAAAGCTGAAGGACCACATCGGACAGTCCGTCATCGTGCAGAACCGGCCGGGTGCGGGCGGAACGATCGCCGCCGCCGGGGTTGCCAAGGCCGAGCCCGACGGGACCAGTCTTCTGCTGGTCTCGAGCGGACATGCCGGCGCGCCGGCGCTGTTTCCGAATTTGCCTTACGACCAGCGCAAGGATTTCACTCCGGTGATCGCGTTGGCGCAGTCACCGATCGTGATCCTGGTCGATGCGAAATCGTCGTTCAATTCGATCCGGCAACTGGTCGATGCCGCAAAGGCGACGCCGGGCAAGCTGAACTTCGGAACAGGGGGAGGGGGCGCAACGCTGACGGCGCTGGCCGCGGTGATGTTGCGCCGTGCCGTCGGCTTCGACGCGGCGGCGGTTTACTTCCCGGGTTCGGGCCCTGCGAACATCGCGCTGTTGGGAGGGACGATCGACTTCAGCTTTGACACCGTCTCGGGCTCGATCGGCCTGATCTCCGGCAATTCGCTTCGGGCGCTGGCGGTGACTTCGCCGAAGCGTTCGGTGGTATTGCCCGCGGTACCGACCATCGCCGAGACCGTGAGCCCCGGCTTCGATGTCACCGGATGGTTCGGCATATTGGCCCCCGCCGGCCTCGACCCCGCTATCCGCGAACAGCTCAATCATGCCATCAACGAAATCCTGTTAAGTCCCGAGGTGGGCGAGCGCCTTGCCGCGCTGGGTCTCGAGCCGCTTGGTGGAACCCCGGCTGACTTCTCCCGCTTCGTCAATTTTGAAACGACGCGCTGGAGTGGACTGATCCGCGAATTGAATTTGAAGGCCGAATAGAAGCCGGCGTCGGCGCGATCACGCTCAACGCGACCGGGATCAGCCGGGCCCGGCTTCATCGGCCCCGTCCGATTCAACGGCCGGGGCCCGTCGTTCGTCTCTGGTCTGCTAGTTCCGGTACGACGTATCGACGCGGTCGAGCTTTCGCAGCAGCGCCGGCCAGGCGAGGTCGCCGTTTCGGTTGGGCTTGTCGACGCGCGGCTTCATCTTGTCGAAGGTTGCTTCCAGCACGTTTTGCGGCGGGTAGACCAGCTTGGTGTTGCAGGATAGCGCCATCACCTGCACTTCACAGGCGCGCTCCAGCCGGAACAGCGTATTGAACGCTGCGGGCACGGTCCGCCCGACCACGAGCAGTCCGTGGTTGCGCAGCACCATGGCTTCGTGATCGCCGAGATCCCGGACCAGCCGCTCGCGTTCGCCGACATCGTCGGCGATGCCTTCAAAGTCATGGTAGCCGATGTGAAGGAACCGCATCGAGGTCTGCGCCAGCGGCAGCAGCCCGCATTCCATCGCGGAGACCGCCATGCCGGCCGGCGTGTGCGTATGCGCGACGCAGTCGATTTCGTGCTTGGCCATATGGATGGCGCTGTGAATGACAAAGCCGGCGACGTTGACGCCGTAATCGGAGGCGTTGAACAGCGTGTTGCCGTCGAGATCGACCTTGATCAGGCACGAGGCATCGATTTCCTCGTAGAGCATCCCGTAGGGATTGATCAGAAACTGGTCGTGCGACCCCGGCACCCGGCAGGAGATGTGGTTGGCGATCATCTCGGTCATGCCGTACATCGCGGTGAGGCGGTAGCAGGCGGCGAGATCGACGCGGGCCTGCCATTCCTCCGGGCTCACCTGCTCACGGACGGATTTGACGATTTTGATCGCGGGAGAACTCACCGGGGGTGTCATGCAGCTTCTCCATGAGGACGGATGATCTAAGACGGGGCCTGATCGGCGGAGCTACAGGATACCTGCAACCCCCGTTGCGCCGCAAGCCAGCCGGAGCAGCTTTCATTGCAATGCAGCCATCGCCGATGCGCTGCGGCAAGACCAGCGACCGATTGGCCTCGTTCAACCCGGAAGCTCACGGATTCAGCGGCAAGAGCACGCTTCGGAACGTTGCGCTTGATATCCCCATCAATCCCGTGAAGGGGTTGTCCAGCTCCAAAATCAGAAAAATCGCGCAGGCAAACGACAGCGCGCATACCAACAGCGAGGCCATGACGACCAGATTGGTTTGCGCAAACAAGGTGAAGCTCACGAAAATCGCGCTGAGCCAAAAAACCAGAATGACCAAAAAGGGAGTCGGAATTGAGCCTCCGGTCTGGGCAAACAACAGCAATCGGGTCTGCGCGCCTTCCGTGAAGGCCTGAACGGCGCGGGATTGCAGGGAACGTTGCACATCGTCGGTCGGCGACAGGCGTTCCAGTGCATTTTGGAATGCCAATGCTTCGGCGGTCGAACTCGAAGCGAACGAGCTTGCTGGTCCGAATCTGTTCCTCATGCCAAATGTGATTGGCCAACGGTTGAATGCTCTGCCGCAGAAGATTTCGAACAGGCTTCGCTTCTGGACCATACTGCGTCAGCAGATCGTCCAGAAGGATCATGGTGGCGGTCAGTTGCCTGACCTGGCCGGCTTTCTGATCGAACGAACTTTTCGCGGACGCGATCAGCAGACCCAGCACAAGTGCGGCCAGCGTGCCGATCAGGCCGGTCGCCATCTTTACCACGTCCCTGGAGTCCGGATGCAGATGGTGCTCCAACAGCAACGGTCGAATGGCCGCCCCTGCCAAAGCGCCGCCGAATATCAACGCGAAAACAAGCAGCGAGATCAACAAATAGGTCATGTTCGAGATATCTCCGCCGCCTCGGGTGACTGCCTGCCGCGTCGGCTAGGCCGCGGAGACAACGGCTGGTCTCTTCGCAAGCGTCGCTCGTCGATCGTGAATCAGGCTCTCCAGCCGATGGGCTGCCACGTTCAATGTGGCGTCATCCACCGCGGTCTCATCCCCGCCAGCCGCTTTGGTGCGTTGCGCTTTGAGAATGTTGTCAATTTCTTCTTCGATATCCAACAGCTCAGCCTCTGAGGCGGCGTTCCGGATCCGGCGCCCAAGCGCATAGAGAGAATCCAAGGGGCCTTCAATGGTTGCAGGGTTGCCGATCCCCAGGAATTTCCACGCCGCCGCAAGTACAGTCGCGATACCACCGAGCACCATCGGCGTTAAATAGATCCAGTTGCCGTATTCATCCATAAAGCTCTGTTGGGTACCGTTGTAGAAGGTCGCCGCTCCTGGGTGAAGTGGAAGGTAGGCATCCGGATCGGTGCTGGGAGAGGTGATCTGCGCGAAGATCGGTTGCTCGCGCATAAGGTCTCTGCGCACGTGCATGATCGTCTGCGTGAGGCGCGTGACCAGGTCAGTGCCGAGCTTCTTGTTCGCAACAAGATACAGAGAGGTTCTCAAGGTGGTGAGATCGTCGTCCGGGACGGGTGGCGATCCGTGCAGCGTGCCTTTCGGAACGTCGAAACTCTCGTAAGCACGTTGGGCTTCGGCGATCGCCCCGGCGGAATCGATCGAGATCAATCCCGGCAACGCTTTTGGGCCCTGTTGAAAGAAGCCTCGCACCAGCGACAAGTATTTTTCAGCCAAAGGTATCACAACAAGCAGCGCGCTGACTTCTTTGGATTGAATAGCTCGCCGGGCATCCGACAAGGCGATATCCTTGAATACCTTCGCGCGATCGAGCCCATATTCCTTGCTCAGCACATCGACAATTTTGGCATTCGCATCCCCGCTAATCACGCCGATACGGCGGCCCTTCAACTTGTCCATGCTGTCGATGGTCGAACCCGGTGGCACGACGATGAGTACGACCACATGGCTGACGACGACGACGGCCTGCGCTTTTGACAGATCACCTAGATCGCCCCGGACCACTGCGAGATCGGCATTGCCAGCCGCAAAAGCCTTGGCGGCTTCCAGCGCAGTGCCGCTGTCAATCACCCTGAACCGCACCGGCGCGTTCGTCGTAACGAGCCGGCTGGCAATGGCTGACATTGCCTTGGCGGCCTCACCGTCAATCGAGCCCACCGCCACGCTCAGCGTCACCGGACGAGTATAATACCGATAGGCAATGAGGCTTGCGCCTGACACAAGACCGACAATGCCAACAAGCAGGACAAAACGAAGCCAGAGCGGCAATTTCAGCGAAACCATGCTCGTCACTCCCAATGTGGGACTGGTATTCCCGCTGCTGGCCTCATTCACCGAGCGGCTCCCCGGATGATGCTTCGATTCAGTGCCAACGTCTCGTCATCCTTCCGTCAGTGAACGGCCAAACGTTGCGATGGACGATGGCTCCCGTTTGATCGAGGTGCGCCGGCAAAACCACGATCACAGGTCAAATCAATAAAGCCGTTTGAATAACATCGCTTTCATTGCCGTCTCCAAAGGACTGGAAACGTCACGCGGGGCCAAATTATACCAACAGCGCGGTAACCCGATCTGCCGGATGAGAGAGACTATCGAGCCTTCGACAAACGCTTGTATCGATCTTGGCTGAGGTGAGCCGCCTTCCGAAGCATGCACCCTCACGTCCGTGAACCTCTGCAAATTCTGCATCCGACGGCGTGGGAGAGCAAGCGCTATCGTCACCCTCAATCGCGAAAGGCGCGTCGGGCAGGAGCCAAGGACGACTCCCAAGAGTCCCAAGACGACGTCTCAAGTAGCCTAAGTCTTTCGGCCATAGTTCAACAGCCCGCCGCTGCCCTTGGTCGGATGCGCGGCAAGCGCCTCTTCGTTGGGCTCGGTGCCCCAGCCGGGCCGATCCGGAATGACGAGATGGCCGTCTTCGTATTCGGGCAGATGGGTGAACAGTTCGTGGTCCCATGCCAGCCGGTCGATATCGGTTTCCATGATGCGCAAATTGGGCACCGCCGCGCAGAAATGCGCGTTCATCATGGTGCACAGATGGCCGTAGAAATTATGCGGCGCGACGTTGACCTCGTGCGCCTCGGCGCTGGCCGCGATCTTCATCGACTGCCAGACGCCGTTCCAGGGCGTGTCGATGATCGCGACATCCATCGCCTGTTCGCGGAAATAGGGCAGGAATTCGCGCAAGCCCAGCAGCGTCTCGCAGGACGAGACCGGGTGCGGACTTTGACGCCGGATATAGCCGAGGGCTTCAGGACTGAAGCTGTCGATTTCGATCCAGAACATGTCGAGGTCGGCGATGGCGCGCAGGATTTTCAGATAGCCTTCGGTTTTGGCGTTGAAATTGAGATCGAGCAGGATATCGACATCCGGCCCGGCGCCATCGCGGATGGCTTCGAGATTCATCCGCAGATCACGCAACACCTTGCGGTCGACATTGATCTCGGGCTCGAACGGCGAGCCGAAGCCGGGCCGCCAGCCCGTCGGCTTGCCGGCATCGTAGGTGAAGATGTTGGTCTTCAGCGCGGTGAATTTCTTCTCGCGGACCTCGCGCCCGATCGCCTTGACGCCGTCGAGGTCGGTGATCGCCGGCTTGTACCAGGAGGGATGATTGATGCGCCAGGTGGCGCAATGCGACCAGTAGACCCGGACACGATCGCGGATCTTGCCGCCGAGCAGTTCGTAGCAGGGCACGCCGAGCGATTTGGCCTTGGTGTCGAGCAAGGCATTCTCGATCGCGCCCAGCGCCTGTGCCACCACGCCACCGGCGCCGGGACGCGTCGCCGAGAATAATTCGGCGAAGATTCGTTCGTGCGCAAACGCATTCTGTCCGATCACGCGCGCCGACAGCCGCTGGATCACGGCGCCAACGCCGGGCGATCCAAACCCTTCGTCGAATTCGCTCCAGCCGACGATGCCGTCCTCCGTGGTGATCTTGACGAAGTGATAGTTTCTCCAGCCGGCATCGCAGGCCAGGATTTCCACACTTCGTATCTTGGAGGCCTTTGTCATTTCATCCCTCTATTTTCTTTATTGGTTCACTGCCGGTCTTGGCCGGTCTTGCGCCGCCAACTGTCCATAGAGGAGGGCGGCGGGCCTGTCGAGCGCGTGAACGAGATACCTGAGCCGCGTCATCACGGCCGCACGGCCGGCGCCTCCATTGGCATTCCGCGCGCGCGCGACATCAAATACAGTTCAAGCTCGACCAGTTCCGGCGCGCCGTAGTCGTAAGGTTGCGCGCGGATGCCGGCGATACAGCTGCGCAGGCGGCGCTGCAGCGAGCCCAGCGATTGCCACTCGAGCCGGTACAGCGGATAGCCGGTCGAATGTCCTTGCGTGATCGCGGAGCCGGCAAGGCGCTTGTCCCAATTGTCGTCATGGCAATTGGTGCAGCCGAGATTGAGCTGGCCCTGACGCTGCATGAACAATTCGCGCCCCCTTGCGACAAAGGGTTCGAGCTTGGGATCGATGCCGGTCTCGATCGCCATGTCGCGCGACTGCCGGGCGACATAGGCGGTGAGCGCGAGCAGGTCGCGGCTCTCGTAAGGAAATGGCGTCGCCTGCTGATGTCCGGTGCGGCACAAATTGATACGCTGCTCCAGATTGACGGGACGTCCAAGCGTGTTGTCGAAGGCGGGGTAGCGGGCGGCGACGCCCTTCATGCTGGCTTCCGCGTCGTTGTGGCAATCGGTGCAGGCCTTGGCCGCCGCACCTGCCTTGCTTTTCCACAGCGCTTCGCCGTCAAGCACCCACAACATTCCGGGATTGGCGGTATCGTCATTCTGGATCGCCTGGGTCTCCGGCGCCATGAAGCCAAACCCGGACCGGCGCTCGCCTTGCGGGATTTCAGTCGCGCAGAGCGAAGAGGCGATGGCGGCCGCAACCAGCAGCGCGGCGATGCCTATCGCGCCGGCCGTCCTCATTCGACGGAGATCGATGCCGAAGCGGTCTCGGCAAAACCTCTGTCGCCGATCCACTCGAACTCGAATTTGCCGCTCTCGGTCGCCACCGTGAAAAAACTGATGAACGGATTCGCCGCAATGGCGGGAAACAGATCGGCACGGAAAATCTCGATGCCGTTGTAGCGGCAGGCAAAGCTGGTGATGATGTCGCGCGGAACCATCTCGCCGGTGGCGGTGTGGCGGTAGCCGGTCTCCATGATGTGCGACATCAGCGTCTTGATCTCGATGATGTCGCCGCGTTTTGCCTTTTTCGGAACATTGATCAGTGCGGAAGTCATCAGATCACCTCTTCGGTGCAGGCCGCCAGCGTGACGACGACGTCGACGGTGGCGGACCAGAATGAATCATCCGACAGCCGCGCGATCGCGACGATCCTCTGGCTGTCGGCGAGGCGAATGCGGGTCGAGATCTGGGCGCGGCCGGCATGCGGGCCGAGATGAAAATTGCCGACATTGGGCTGCGGGTTCTTCTCGTTGAAGACGTGGATGCTCTTGACGTGGTCGTCAGCGGTCATTGGGCTGGAAACACTCACCGTCATCGGCACGGTGTTGCCGTTCTCGACCAGCGGCGGCACGTCGAGCTTGACCTTGCCGGTCCGCACCGCGGCCTCACCTGCGACGGCCCGGATGGCGGCAGTCAGCGTCGCCGGCGTCGCTTCGGCTGGCCGCAACGTGACGATGGGAACCGTGCCCAGCACCGCCGCGCCGCCGGCAAGGCCGAGGAACTGCCGCCGCGTGGATTTCTGTTGTTTGCGCATCGCCGGTCCCATCTTCCTATTCGCGTAAGCTTGCGAGATACGCCACCATATCCTCGATCTGTTCGGCCGACAGGATCGGTTTGCCGCGCCAGGCCGCGCCGACCCGCTCCAGCCCTTGCACACGATAATAGGAAGGCATGATGGTTGCGGGATTGAGGCGGGACGCATCGACCAACCGCAGCCGCAGCTGGCCTTCGGACCAGCGGCCGCCTGCGCCGGCAAGGTTTGGCGCGAGATCGCCCTGGAACTTCTGTTCCGCAAACGGTCCGTTGTGGCAAAGGATGCAAGTGTTGCTGCGATCGACCACCAGCGCGCGTCCTCGCGTAACGTCGCCGACCACGCCGGTCAGGGATGCCGGAATGGAATCGCCGACGACGGCATAAGGCCTTAGCTCCAGCGCGAGTGCCGCGCAGGGCAGGGCGAACGTGACGGCCGCGAGCCACGCGCGGGCGATATGGATTTTTGACCTAGCCAAAAGCATCCGCCGTGATCGTCCTGTACCAGGATTGCGCTCTGTCCGCTTCCTGCGCGCGAACCTCGCGCGGCGCATCGACCGGGCTGGTACCGCTTTCGACCTCGGCGAACAGGCCATCCTTCGGTTGATAGATGCCGGATTGCGAGAAGGCGTAACCCGGCGCGACGGTGTTGTAGCAGGCGCCCGTCAGTCTTGGCATCGCCGGTTGTTGGCCCACGATCAGGCTCGCCACCGCGGCCGCGCATGCCTGGCCTTGCGCGTTCGCAGCCGACGCCGATTTGGGGATGACACCACCGAAGCAGGCGTCGCCGATGACGTGGATGTCAGGCACAAGTTTCGAGGCGAACGTGACCGGATCGATCGGGCACCAGCCGGTAGCATCGACGGCGCCCGCGATGGCGGCGATGCGGCCGGCCTGCTGCGGCGGGATCACGTTGGCGACCTGCGCCGGGTAGCTGCCGAAATCGGTGACGATGGTGTTGGTCGCGGGATCGACCGACGTGACCCGACCACCCTGCGACAGCGACACCCGTTCGATCATGCCGGGATACAATTCGGCCCACGCGTTCTCGAACAAACGCTGCTGTGGAAAGGCATCCTTGGCATCGAGGATGAGGATTTTCGAGCGCGGCTTGTTCGTTTTAAGATAATGGGCGATCAGGCTGGCGCGTTCGTAGGGCGCAGGCGGACACCGCGAGGGGCCGGCAGGCGCCGCGAGCACCACGGTGCCGCCATCCTCCATGGCTTCGATCTGCCTGCGCAGCAGCAGCGTCTGTTCGCCCGCCTTCCAGGCATGCGGCATTCTGGCCGCGGCCTCCTCGTCATAGCCGGGCAGCGCGTCGAATCGGATATCGATGCCGGGCGCCAGCACCAGCCGGTCATAGCCGAGCGACTGGCCATCGGCGAGGCCGACGACGCGCGCCTGCGGATCGATCTTGACGGCGGCCTGCGCGATGATGGTCACGCCTTCGGCGATGATCCGGTGATAGCTGAATTGCTGCGCTTCGATGCCCCGCAAGCCCGCGATCACCTCGTTGCTGAATGGGCAGGCCGTAAAAGTCCGGTTGGGTTCGATCAGCGTCACCTGCAATTTGGGATCGATCCGTCGAAGCGCGCGCGCGCAGCTGGCGCCGCCAAAACCGCCGCCGACGACCGCAACGCGTGCGGCGGCCTGTGCGATCGAGGGACAAGGGAACGTCAGCGAGGCTGCCGACGCCGCGATGCCGCGAACGACGTTTCTCCGCGTCATCGGGCGCAGTGCGTCCATCCGCAAAAAATCCGGTGCAAGGTCCCGCAAACGAGCGGCGGCCCGGAGGCCGCCGCTTGAAATGTCAGGCGAAGGTGATGTTCTGGTCGCGCAGCGGCACCGAGCGGATACGTTTTCCCGTGGCCGCGAAGTAGGCGTTGAGCACCGCGGGCGCCGCGACGCAGATCGTCGGCTCGCCGACGCCGCCCCAGAAGCCGCCGCTCGGCATGATGATCGACTCCACCTTCGGCATCTCGGCGATGCGCATCGAGTTGTAGGTATCGAAGTTGGCCTGCTCGATGCGGCCGTCCTTCACCGTACAGCCGCCATAGAACAGGCCCGACAGGCCATAGACGAAGGAACCGGCGATCTGCCGCTCGATCTGCGCCGGATTGACGGCGTAGCCCGGGTCGGTCGCGGCAACGATGCGATGCACCTTGATCTTGTTGCCGTCGATGACCGAGATTTCGGCCGCGCCTGCGACATAGCTGGCATAGCCCATGTGCTGGGCGATGCCGCGATAGACGCCTTGTGGTGGCGCTGTGCCCCAGCCGATCTTTTCGGCGACCGCATTGAGCACGGCAAGGTGTTTCGGATGCTTCGCCATCAGCTTGCGGCGGAACGCGACCGGGTCCTGGCCGACCGAATGCGCCAGTTCGTCCATGAAGCATTCCAGATAGATCGCGTTGTGATTGACGTTGACGCCGCGCCAGAAGCCCGGCGGGACGTGGGGGTTGCGCATCGCATGTTCGACCAGAAGGTTCGGCACCGAATATCCGATCGCCGCCTCGCCCGACGCGTTGAGACCCTGGAACGCCGCCGGATCCATGCCGTTGACCAGTGCCTCCGGCCGCAGGGTGAACAGGATCGACTGTCCCGACAGCCGGATTTGCAGCGCGGTCAGATTGTTGTCGGCATCGAACGCGCCGGTCAGTTTGCACTGCGTGATCGGATGATACATGCCGTGCTGCATGTCCTCTTCGCGCGACCACAACAGCTTGATCGGGGTGCCCGGCATTTGCTTGGCGATGGAAACCGCCTGCCGCACATAGTCGGTCTGGCCGCGACGGCCGAAGCCGCCACCGAGCATCTGCTTGTGCACCTCGCATTTGTCGGCCGGCAGACCGGACGCTTCCAGCGTCGCCGCGAAAGCGGCCTCGCCGTTCTGCGTTCCGCACCACACCTCGCATTTGTCCGCGGTATAGAGCGCGGTGGCGTTCAAGGGCTCCATCGTGGCGTGGTTCTGGTAGGGATAGTTGTAGACCGCCTCGACCTTCTTGGCGGCGCTGGCCACGGCAGCCTTGGCGTCGCCGTTCTGATTGCCGACGAAGGCCGGTTGTGCGCTGTCGAGCCCTTCCTCCAGCCATTTCGCAATCGACGCGCTCGAGACCTTGGCGTTGTCGCCTTCGTCCCACACGATCGGCAGCGCATCCAGCGCGGTCTTGGCGTGCCACCAGGTGTCGGCGACGACGGCGACGGCGTGGTCGTTGACCCGCACCACCTTCTTGACGCCCTTCATGCCGGTGACTTTGGCTTCATCAAAACTCTTCAGCTTGCCGCCGAACACCGGGCAGTCCTTGATCGCGGCGTTGAGCATGCCCGGCAGTTTGATGTCGATGCCATAGGTCATCTTGCCGGTGGTCTTGTCTGCTGTGTCGAGCCGCTTGAGCCCCTTGCCGGCGATCTTCCAGTCCTTCGGGTCCTTCAGCTTGACCTCGGTGGGCGGCTCCAGCCTGGCGGCGGCTTCCACCACCTTGCCATAGCTCGTGGTCCGCCCGGAGGGCGTGTGCGTGATGACGCTGTTGGCGGCGCTGCACTCCGTCACCGGCACCTTCCACTCGTTGGCCGCGGCCTGGATCAGCATCATGCGCGCGGTCGCGCCGCCCTTGCGGACATATTCCTGCGAGGTTCGAATGCCGCGGCTGCCGCCGGTCGAGAAATCGCCCCATGCGCGCTTGCGGGCGACGCTCTGGCCGGGCGTCGGAAATTCGGTGGTGACCTTCGACCAGTCGCATTCGAGTTCCTCGGCCACGAGCTGGGCAAGGCCGGTGAGGGTGCCTTGTCCCATTTCGGAGCGCGCGATGCGAATGACGACGGTGTCGTCGGGCCGGATCACGACCCAGGCGTTGACCTCGGGCGAGCCGTCCGCAGCGCGCACCACGGTCGGGCCGCCAAAGGGAATGTCGAGACCGAGCGCGAGGCCGGTGCCAAGGCGGCGGTGCCGATCACGAAGGACCGGCGGTTGAAGGTGGGCATGTGGTTCATGGCTGCCCCCTCACGCGCTGGCGGCGGCGTGAATTGCTTCACGCGCCTGCTGGAAGGTGCCGCAACGGCAGATATTGGTGATGGCCTCGTCGATATCCTTGTCGGTCGGCTTCGGCTTCTCCTTGAGCAGCGCCGCCACCGCCATGATCATTCCGCTCTGGCAATAGCCGCATTGCGGGACGTCGTTGGCGATCCAGGCCTGCTGTACCTTGTGCAGTGCGCCATTTTCGGCCAGTCCCTCGATGGTGGTGATCTGCTTGCCGATGGCCTCGCTCACGACAACACCGCACGATCGCATCGCCACGCCGTCGATATGAACGGTGCAGGCGCCACATTGTGCAATGCCGCAGCCATATTTGGTGCCGGTCAGGCCGGCGTTTTCCCTGATCGCCCACAACAGCGGCGTATCGGGCTCGACATCCACGTCGAAGGTTTTTCCATTGATAGTGAGGTTTGCCATCGCGATCCCCTGGTTAGTTCAATCCATCGATTGAACTTCGAGCGGAAGCTGGCCTGAAAACTGGAATAGTTCAAATCAAGAATTTGCGTTGGAACAGCGTTGAGACGAGAAGCCGGACAGTCGCCGCTGCGGCCTCAAGGCCGCCCGTCATTGTGCGCCTTGATCCAGGCTTTGATCGCCGGCAGCGCGCGCGTCTTGAGGTCGATCGAGATCGCAATGGTTTCCAGCGCCCGTGCCGTCATCACGCGGCCACCGGAGGTCGCCTGCGCCGGAGCAAAGTGCGCAAGCTCGCCGGCATGGGCGTCGTCGCTGAAGTTGGTCATGAAGTTGGCGGCGAAGCTGTCGCGGAAGAAAGATCCCTGTCTGACCGCCAGGGCATCGAAATTCGCCTTCACGAAGTCCCAGGCCAGATCGGGCTGCTCGCCGGAGGAGGCGACCGTGTTGATCACGCGGCCAACGATCGTGGTCGGCAACTCGTCGGTCAGGGTGAGCGCCAGCGTCGCGCGTGCAAGCGCGGCGTTCCGGGCGCTTGCGGCCGCAAAATAGTAGCGCAGGCGCTCGTTGGTGACCGTGGTCTTGCGCGCAAGTGCAAGCAGCGTGTCGTAGCTGGCGCGATCCGCGGTGAGGCCGACGAGATGGGTGACGGCGTCGCGCAGCGCGTTCGGCAGCGATGACGGATCCTGCAGGAAGCCTGCGAACCGCCGCCGGGCCTCGGCCAGGATATCTTCGTCGCCGAATTCGCCGAGCAGTCGGATCAAGCTGCTGCGCAGCAATGCGCTATCGTCATCCGCGCCATCATTCGCGCTCGCGTCCCAACCGAGCCGGTCGAACACCGGACGCAACCTTGCGCGCGCATAGCGCCGTAGCGCCGGGCGCTCCTTGCGATCGCGCGCCAGACGGTCGAGCGCGGTGAAGGTGCCGATCACCTGGTCCCACACCGCGCGGTGGTCGTCGCGGCCGATCTGTTCGACCAGCGCGAGGTAGGATGGCGGCTCGGCGCGGCCGGCCTGCACCAGCGCCCAACTGTCGGCGATGAAGTTGACGCGATCACTCGGCGCCATCAGGGCCAGCGATTTCGCAAGCGCTGCGCGGCTGTCGGGACCGTATTCGACCCGGTAATAGCCGGCGTCGCCGAAATTGACCTTCACGGCGTCGCCGCAGGCGCCGGCAGGGATTACGGTGCTGCCCTCTAGCAAAAGGGTTTCGGCCGGTTGCGTCGCGCGGGCCGACCCGACAGCGATCGGGACCGGCCAGGATCGCGGTGACGGGACCGCAGCGCCGCCCGGGACAATTGCAAATCGATCCTGTCGCAGCGTCATGCGCTGGAGGCCGCCGCTGCAACTGGTCTCGGCCACGACCAGCGGCACGCCGTCTTGTTCGGTAAAGGACGCGGCAATGCGCGTCACCGGCTTGCCGGCCGCGCTTTCGAGCGCCTGCCAGAGATCGGCGGTGGTGCTGTTACCGTAGGCGTGCGCGGCCATGTAGCGGCGGATGCCGTCGGCAAACGCCTGTTCGCCGAGATAGCTCTCCAGCATGCGGATCAGCGCCTGGCCCTTGTTGTAGGTAATGCCATCGAACGCGGCCATGGCCTCGCTTTCGTCGGCGACCGGCTGCTGCACCGGATGCGAGGTCCGCCGCGCGTCGAGCGTCATGGCGTATTGCTTCTGGCCGTTACCGTTGAGCCAGGTCTGCCATTGCGGATAGAAATGCTCTGCGGCCTTTGCCTGCATCCAGCTGGCAAAACCCTCGTTGAGCCATAGATTGTCCCACCAGCCCATGGTGACGAGGTCGCCGAACCATTGATGCGCCATCTCATGCGCCAGGATGCTGAAGATGCCGCGTCGCGCCGTATCCGGATTGGTGGCGGGGTCGAACAGCAGCCGGCTTTCGAAAAACGTGATGCCGCCCCAGTTCTCCATGGCGCCGCCGAACCCGCCGGGCACCGCGATCAGGTCGAGTTTGGGCAGGGGGTATTTCACGCCGAAATAGTCATTGTAATAGGCCAGCAGCTTGACCGCGTTTTCCAGCGCAAAACGCCCTTTCTCGCTTTTGCCCGCCGACGTCACCACACCGACCGTCACGCCGTCGGCGTCGGCGGTGAGCCGTTCAAGCTCGCCCGTCGTGAACACGAACAAATAGCTCGACATCTTTGGGGTCGGCGCGAAGTTTACCCGCTTTAAGTCGGGGGCGACCGGCGTCTCGCTTGTGATCGGCATGTTGCCGACCGCGAGGTGGGCGTTGGGCACCGTGACCGTCAGCGCGAAAGTCGCCTTGAAGGCGGGCTCGTCCCAGCAGGGAAAGATCCGTCTGGCGTCGGCGGGCTCGAGTTTGCTGGAGAGCATTCGCTTCACGCCATTGTCGGTCGGATAATCGATGAAGAACAGCCCGCGGTCGAACTTGTTGATCCTTGCCGTGAAGCCGATACGCAATCGGTGGGCGCCGATCGCCAGCGGCCGCGCGAAGGTGAGCGTCGCGGTCTCGGCTGCGGCATCGAGTGCGATGTCGGCGCGCTGCGGGTCGTCGTCGATGCTGGCCGCGCCGAACGTGATGTTGACGGCGTTGAGCGTGAGCCGCGCCGTGGGTTCGCGCACCTCGATTTCGACCACTTCGACACCCGCAAGCGCGAGGCTCGCGAGATCGGGCGTGAGTTCGATCGCATAGTGGACGGGAATGACCGCCTTCGGCAGCTTGCCCGGCGTGGTGTCGAATGAATAGGCGGGTTCGGCCGCTGCGCTGCCGGATATCGACCACGCAAGCAGAACGGTTGCAGCCAACATGGCGGCAAGGTGACGCGCGGCGAATGCCATTCCGACCGGATCCTCTGCGAAAGCCGGTCTCTCCCGGACGCGCGGCGGTCCGGCTCGGCTTGGCTGCATCGTTACAACCTCGCGGTGAGTTACCTCAGCGCGCGGGAAATTGCGAGGCAAAATGCCGGCTTGACCGGGGTTGTGAGAGCGGTTTGTTGGCGTACGATTGCGACAATGAGCATAGGGGGCTGCGTCCACAGGGCGCCTCGCGCCGGGTAGTCACGACGACCGACTTTCTGCTACCTTTCCAGCCGCGGCGCGATCTACTAGGCTCGGATGCGCGTAGCGGCCATAATAATAAAGAAGGGCCGCAGGCCGAGGGGAAGAACGCTTTGAACGGACAGGCGGGCCGGCGCACCGAGGTCACGCGCAGCGGCGGTGAGGATTTGCGTCGGCGGTTATTGGCGGGCTCCTGGGTTGCGCTGCTGCTGGCGATCCTGGGCTTTCTGGTGGTCTATCCGCTGCTCACGCTGCTTTTGGGCGCGCTGACCGACACTAATCCGGTGGTCGACGGCTTCAGTCTCAGGCATCTCTCGATCGCCAATTTCCTCACGGTGCTGGTCAACCCCAACGTCGCCGAAGCGCTGATCAATACGCTGATTGCCTGTGGCGGCGGAACCCTGGTCGCGGTCGTGATCGGGCTGGCGTTTTCGTGGATCGTGGTGCGCACCAACACGCCGTTCAAGGGGTTCATTGCCGCGGCCAGCATCCTGCCGCTGTTCGCGCCGCCGCTGGTGGCCGGCGTCGCATGGACCATCCTCGGGTCGCCGAAGACCGGGCTCATCAACACCATGTTCAAATGGATGAACCTCGATTGGCGCGTGGATTTCTATTCGCTGTGGGGATTGGTGTTCGTGTTCGGCATCTACTACGCGCCCTATGTCTACATGTTCACTGCCTCGGCGCTGCGCAACATGGATCCGAGCCTTGAGGAGGCCGCCGAGATTTCCGGCGCCAGCGCGTTTGCGACGCTGTTTTCCGTGACGTTCCCGCTGATCATGCCGGCGATCGTCTCCGGCATGCTGCTGTCCTTTGTCGTGATGCTCGGCATCTACGGCATTCCGGCCGTGCTCGGCGCGCCGACCAATATCAGCGTGCTGACCACCTACATTTTCAAGCTCACCAACTGGTCGCCGCCGCTCTACAACACCGCGGCCGCGGTCGCGATCATCCTGATGGTGGTGACCGGCGCGCTGGTGTTCCTGCAGCAGAAGGTGCTGAGCGGGCGCAGCTACACCACGGTCGCCGGCAAGGCGTACCGCCCGCGCAATCTCGATCTCGGGCCGTGGCGCTGGTTCACCTTCGGCCTCGGCATGGTCTATCTGCTGGTGGTGGTGATCCTGCCGAGTCTGGCGCTGATCGTGGCGGCGTTCCGCAAATTCATGTTCATCCGCGATGTCAGTAGCCTGTTCGACATGCGGCAATATTCGCTGATGCATTTCTACAGCATCTTCGACAATCCACTGACGCTGCGGTCGATCTACAATGCGGTCGAGGTCGGCGTCATCACCGCCGCGGTCGGCGGCGCGCTCGCTTTTGCGATCGGCTACACCATTCACCGCACCAGCGTGGCAGGCCGGCGCAGCATCGATCTGGTGTCGACCCTGCCGGTGGCTATTCCGGGCCTGGTGGTCGGCGTCGCGTATTTATGGGCCTGGATCGGCATTCCCGGCGGGCTCTACGGCACCATCTGGATCCTGGCGCTGGCCTTCATCGCGCGCTTCATGCCGGATACGGTCAAGGCGCTGTCGACCTCGTTCCTGCAAATCCATCGCGAGCTCGAGGAAGCCGCCTGGGTCTGCGGCAAGGGCATGCTCGGCACTATCCGAACCATCGTGCTGCCGCTGGCGCGGCCGGGCGTGGTCGCTTCGATGACCCTGCTGTTTGTGCTGGCGGTGCGCGAACTGGGCTCGTCGCTGTTTCTCTACACCAGCAACACCATGGTGATGTCGGTGCTGCTGCTCGACTTCTACGAAGGCGGAAATCTCGGCAAGACCGCCGCATTCAGTCTGGTGCAGATGGTTTTGCTCGGCGTTCTCATCGGAGGCGCGAACAGGCTGTCGAGGGGGGCGACCCAGGGCAGTGTTGCTCGCGCGGGATAAACAGGATCGAAGGAGGATTGGCCATGAACAAAAAAAACGTCGCCAGGATTATTGCCAGGATCGTCAGCTTGGCCGGCGTCGCAGCTTTCTTCATCGCGCTGAGCGACGCGCCGGCACGCGCGCAGCAGGAATTCGGCTCGCCCGAATTGATCGCTGCGGCCAAGGCGGAAGGCAGGCTGGTCTATTACACGGCGAATTTCGCTGAGGTCGAACAGCAGGTGATCAAGGAGTTCAACAAGCGTTTCCCAGAGATCAAGATCGAGATGGTGCGCGCGCCGGGCGGCCAGCTCATCACCCGCGTCAAGACCGAGGCTGCGGCCGGCAAGCTGATCGCCGATGTGGTCGATCATTCCGACCGCGCGCTGATGCAGCCTTTGGCCGACATGTTCCAGGATTACGCGCCGCCGAATGCCGCCGACTACAATCCCGATGCGCAGATCGCGCCCCAGCTATGGCCGCGTGCGACGCTGGTGTGGTCGATCGCCTACAACACTGAACTGGTCAAGAACCCGCCGAAGACCTGGATGGACCTGACCAAGCCCGAATATGACGGCATGACCGGACAGGTATTTGCCCAATCCGGCGGCACCACCTGGACCCGCATCATGTTCGAGCGCCAGGTGCTGGGCGAGGATTATTGGGCCAAGCAGGCCTCGACGCACCCGATACTCTATCCCTCCGGTGCACCGATGGCGGATTCGCTGGTGCGCGGCGAGGTCGCCATGGGCCCCTTGCTCTACAACGCGATCTATCCGAAGCAGAAGGATGGCGCGCCGATCAAGATCTTCTTCCCGCCCGAAGGCGCGCCGGTCAATCCCTATGCGACGGGAATTCCGAAGACCGCGGCCCACCCCAACGCCGCGAAACTGTTCCTCAACTGGTGCCTGTCGAAAGAGGGGCAGACCTTCATGATCAAGGAACTCGGCAATCTCACGTCGCTGAAGGAGCCGCCGGTCTATCCCGAAGGCTTCGATCCGAAGGTGGTCAAGGCCTGGTATCCCAAATTCGACGACTACGTGAAGCTGCACGGGCCCTGGGTCGCGGACTGGGACAAGATCTTCGGTTACCGGCAATGATCGTCGCATTCATGAAGCGATTGAACGCATGACAACGACGCTCGACGTCAGCGATCTGCGCAAGCAGTTCGCGATCGGCCGACCGGCCATCGACGGTGTAAGTTTTGCTGTTCCGGCCGGCGAGATCGTGGTCCTGCTGGGGCCCTCGGGCTGCGGCAAGACCACGACCTTGCGCTGCGTGGCCGGGCTCGAACATCCGACCGATGGTGAAATCAGTATTGGCGGGCAGGTGGTGTCTTCGCCCGCGCGCGGCATTCTGGTGCCTCCGCGGCTGCGCGATCTCGGTATGGTGTTTCAGTCCTACGCGGTGTGGCCGCACATGACGGTGCGGCAGAACGTGATCTATCCGCTGAAACACCGGAAGATCGCGCGCGACGAAGCCGGCCGCAAGGTCGACGAGGTGCTGGAACTGGTCGGCCTGTCGGAATATGCCGACCGCCCGGTGGTGGCGCTATCGGGCGGCCAGATGCAGCGCGTCGCGCTGGCGCGCAGCATCGTCTACCGGCCGCAACTGTTGCTGCTGGACGAGCCGCTTGTCGAATCTCGATGCCAAATTGCGGCTGCGACTGCGCGACGACCTGCGCGTCATTCTCAAGCAGACCGGCATGACCGCGCTTTACGTCACCCATGACCAGGCCGAGGCGGTGGTGCTCGGCGACCGCATCGGCGTGATGCGCGACGGCAAGCTGCTGCAGATGGGCACGCCGGATGAAATCTACAACCGGCCGGCCGATCTGTTCGTCGCCAACTTCACCGGCGCCACCAACGAGATCGCCGGCACCTTGATCGAGCGCAACGGCAGTTTCGGACTGGCCGACGTCGGTGGCGGCCAACGCTTCGAGGTGGCGTTGCAGCACGCGGTCGCCGCCGGCGAAAAAATCCGCATTGCCTTGCGGCCGGAAAATATCGCGCTCGGCAAACACAATGGCAGCAATGCCTTCAACGCCCAGGTTATCAATCGCCGCTACCAGGGCACGCAGACCGTCTACGACATCGATCTGTTCGGCCGGCGCCTGGAAGTGCTTGAACTCGGCACCGCGGCCCGCCATCAGGTCGGAACCGAGACCTCGGTGTCGCTGCCGCGCGAAGGCTGCTGGGCCTATCGCGACACCGGGCCGGCGTCCTACGATTAGCCGGAACACAGCGGTGTTGTTCGTTGGTTCTGGGCTCGCGAGAAAGCCCGCCTTCATCCAGAAGGCTCCCATCTATCGCAGAACAAGTCTTCTACTTAATCGACGCTGACGCCGCTGGCCTTGATCGGCGCGGCCCATTTGTCGATCTCGCTCTGCACGAACTTCGCGAGATATTCCGGCGTGGTGCGATCGTCGGAGACGAATTTCAGGCCGGCGCCTTCGAGTTTCTCCCGCACCGCCGGCGTCTTCATGGCCTCGACGGTCGCATGATTGAGTTTTTGAACGATGGCGGCCGGCGTCCCCTTGGGCAGGAAGAACGCGTTCCAGGTATAGGCTTCGACGTCAAAACCCTGCTCGATGGCGGTCGGCAACGTTTGGCAATACCGGGCGATCGCTCCTTGGTCAGGATGGCGATCGGTTTCACGGTGCCGCCGTCGATCTGCGGCTTGGCGGTAGAGATGATGTCGCAGAGATAGTCGACGCGCCCGCTCATCAGATCCTGCATTGCGGGGTTGGCGCCGCGATAGGGAACGTGGACGACGTCGAGCCCGGTCACCATATTCATCAGCGCGCAGCCGAGATGGATCGCCGAGCCGGTGCCGGCGGAGCCGAACTGCATCCTCTCCCTGTTGGCCTTGGCGTAGGCGACGAATTCCTTCATGTCCTTGACCGGAAGATCCTTGCGCGCAATCAGCACCAGCGGCGCTTCGATCATCAGCGCGACGGCTGCGAAATCCGTCGTTGAATTGTAGGCCGGCTTCTTGAACAGGGTCTGGTTCTGCGCCTGCGTCCCGACCGTGCCCTGCAGGAAGGTGTAGCCATCCGGCGCGGCCTTGGCGACGCGGTCGGCGCCGTTCATGCCGCCGGCGCCGCCGATGTTCTCGATCACGATCGGCTGCCCCAAAATCTCGCCCATGCGTTGCGCGAACAGCCGCGCCAGCACGTCATTCGGTCCGCCGGCGGCGAACGGGTTGATCATGGTGAGGGGACGCGTCGGCCATTCCTCCGCTTGGACCGATGTCGTCGCTGCCAGCGAGGCAAGAACGGCAAGCGCGGTGAGGATTTTCCACATGGTTTACTCCGGACTGTGCTGGTGATGCTTTCCCGCTGAGCCTTCTGTCAGACGAACGAGATCGCCTCGGCCATCTCGAGGATTCGCCTGATTTCGATCAGGGCGCGCTCGAGATCCGTCTCGGTGGCGGGGGCGCCGAGACAAAGTCGGACGCCGAGGCTTTCGTTCTCCATTCGCCGCAAGGTTCCGGGCGGCGCCAGCGTGATGCCGGCTTGCGCCGCCTGGGCGATCAGCGCCGCCAGCGTGCGGCCGGCGGGGAGCGGCAGCCAGATGTGAAAGCCGGCCGTTCCCGACGAGGCGGGCAGCCACTCCTTCAGGATTCGCCGCACGATGGCGTCGCGGAGCGCGGCCTTGTCGCGCTTCAGTTTGGCCTGCCGGGCAAGGCCGCCATTCAGGATCAGCCGTGTCACCACTTCGGCCATCACAGGCACCGCCATCCAGCCGGTGGCGCGCAACGCATTGATCGAGCGATCGCGAAACGCTTCGGGTGCGATCATCGCGGCAATGCGAAGTCCCGGCGCCAGGCATTTCGCGAAGCTGACGATATAGAAGCTGCGCTCGGGGATCGAACGCGAGATCGGCGGCAGCGGCGGCGACAACAGATAGCCGTAGGCGTCGTCTTCCAAAAGGAAAGCGTCGTGCTTGCGGACGATCTCGGCGATGGCGTGCCGGCGTTGCAGCGGCATCACCGATCCCGTCGGCGTCTGCAGCGTCGGCATGCAATAGAGAACGCGCGCCCCGGTCTCGGTGAACGCGCGATCGAGATTTTCCGGGATCAGTCCGGACGCATCGGTCGCAACGCCGTGAAGCCGATAGCCGGACTGCGCCGACAGCGCCAGCATGCCCGAATAGGTGTAGCTCTCGGTCAGCACCGTGTCGCCCGGCTGCGCGACCATGCCGAGCGCGATCGACAGCGCATGCTGTCCGCCGTGGGTGATAAAGAGATGATCGGCGTCGGCGGTGACGCCAAGCGTGGTCAGCCATTGCACCATCGCGTCGCGATGCCGGCGCATGCCCTGATGCGGCAGATATCCGAGCAGGTTCGACATCTCGCCGTCGGCGACGATCTCGGCCAGCACCGATGAAATGACATCGTCTTCGCCGGTGTAGGGCGGAACGTTCAGCGCCAGATTGATCGTGGCGTCCGAAGCGCCGAGACCGCGCGGCTCGGGCCGTCGCCGCTGCACGAAGGTGCCGCGTCCGACTTCGCCCGAGATCAGGCCGCGTTGTTCGGCCTCGGTGTAGGCTTTCGAAATCGTTCCGACGCTGAGATCGAGCCGCTGCGCCATGTCGCGCTGGGGCAGCAACCGCATGCCGGGCTTGACGCGGCCCGAGGCGATATCGGCTTCCAGCGCGAGAACGAAGGCGAGATAGCGAGGTCCCGGAAGGGAAGCGAGCGTGGGTATCCAATCGGTCATTTCGCGTTGTCCGCAGAGCGCGCATTTGCCTGCCGCTGATCGGCATTGGGGTGGATAGTACAATTCTTGGATTGTAGCAACATTTGATACAGAATGTCAGTCCGCGCGAACAGCTCTTCCTCGCAGTTCGCTAGAGTCCGTGTCCAGAACCGATTGTTATTGAATAGTATTCAACCAGACCTTCGACCGTTGCATTTGTATGATTGAACCAACTCAATCATACAAAATTGGCCTAATTGCCTCAGTTTGTGTTTGACAATTTCTGCCGCGGGCTTCTATCGTTTCCAGCAAGGCAGCGGGTCCTGACAAGCTGTCCGTGAGCTGACGGGAGCGCGTGTTGATCTACGAAATCCGGATCTATGAGGCGGCAGAAGGCCGTGCGGAGGCGATGCGTCGCCGGTTTCGCGACAAGGTTGCCACCACATTTTTTCCCCGCCACGGCATCGAGTTGCTGGGCGCATTCACCGCAACGGATGAAGACGGCCGGCTGACCTACATGACGTGCTTTGCCGACGAGGCTGCGCGCAAGAAAGCCTGGGCTGCATTCGCAGCCGATCCGGAATGGGCGACGGTGAAGGCGGCCAGCGAAGCCGACGGGCCACTTTTGAAGAATCAAACCGTATCGGTGTTGTCGCCGGCGATCGCCGGCTTGCCGCTGGGCTAGCGGCACCCGATGAAACCAGCACCCTTCGATTATGTCAGACCGGGTACGCTCGCCGAAGCCTGCGTCCTGCTGGCGGGCGACGAGGACGCGCGGCTGATCGCAGGCGGGCAGACGCTGGTGCCGATGCTGGCGATGCGGCTGGCACGTCCGGCAAAGCTGATCGACATCCTGCGATTGCCGGAGCTTGCAGGGATTCGCGAGGAAGCCGGCGCCGTGATTGTGGGTGCTACCACGCGTCAGGCGTTGGCCGAGCGAGATCCCGTCGTCAGGGCATCGGTGCCGATGCTGGCGCGGGTATTGCCGTGGGTTGGACATCCGCCAACCCGCAACCGCGGCACGGTCGGCGGCTCGATCGCGAATGCCGATCCATCGGCGGAGATCCCGCTGGTTGCGGTGACGCTCGGCGCCGATATCATGCTTGCGACCGTGGACGGCCCGACCTCGATGCCGGCGGATGATTTCTTCATCGGTCCGATGCTGACATCGATCGGGCAGGGTGAGTGCGTCAGCGCAATCAGGTTTCCGGTCTGGCCGCACCGGCGTATCGGCACGGGCTTCCTGGAGATCAGCGCTCGCCGTTCGGATTTTGCCTTTGTCGCCGCCGCCGCGCAGGTCGCGCTCGACGAAGACGGGGGCTGCATCGAAATTGCGCTCGGCGTCGGCGGGGTCGGCGACCGGCCGTTGCGGCTCGATATGTCGTCTCTGGTTGGGACCAAACTGGACCCGGCGTCGGTGAACGATGCCGTCGAGGCCGCTGCCGGCGATCTCGATGCGATGAGCGATCTGCACGCCAGCGCCGCCTATCGGCGCCGCGTCGCGGTGACGCTTATGCATGCGCGCCCTCGAGCAAGCGCGTGCTGAGGCTGCCACAAAACCGGCAAGAGGTGCGCGATGAAAGTTGAGCTGCGCATCAATGGCGCCGTTCGTTCCGCGGAGGTCGAGCCGCGCAAGACACTGCTCGATGCGCTGCGCGAGAATTTTCTGCTCAACGGCACCCATGCCGGCTGCGAGCACGGCGTCTGCGGCGCCTGCACCGTGCTGGTCGATGGCGAGCCGGTGCGGTCCTGCCTGATGTTCGCGGTGCAGGCCGACGGCTATGAGATCACGACCATCGAGGGACTTGCGCCGGCGCCCGGCGAACTCAGCGTGATTCAGGATGCGTTCTGCGAAACCCATGGCCTGCAATGCGGATACTGCACGCCCGGCATGATCCTGGCGGCGCATGCCTTGCTGCAGCACACGGTGACGCCGACGCGCGAGGAGATCGTCGAGGCCATCTCCGGCAATATCTGCCGCTGCACCGGCTATGGACAAATCATCGAGGCGGTCGAGTTCGCCGCCGATCGGTTGCGCAAAGCCAATACGCCGCATCCCGGCGACAAGCCTGTCGTGGGGCTGAAATGAGCGGCGATCCCTTAGCCTTCCGGTTTGTTTCCACCAATCGCCGCGTCCGCGAGGATCGTCGTTTCGTCGCCGGCCACGGCCATTTCGTGGCCGATGTCGCGCTCGAAGGAATGCTGCATGTGGCGATCCTGCCGTCGCAGCATCCAGCCGCGCGCATCGTTTCGATCGACGCCTCTGCCGCGCTGGCGATGCCGGGCGTCCATTATGTGCTGACCGGCGACGAACTGGCGGCGGCGACCGATCCCCTGATGAACGGGCTCGATACGCCGAACGTCAAGCGCCATCCGCTGGCGGTGGGGCAAACCCGCTATGCCGGCGAATGGGTGGTCGCTGTCGTCGCCGACACCCGCGCGCTGGCCGAGGACGCCACCGAAAAAGTCCGCGTGACCTATGAGCCGTTGCCGTTCGTGATCAATGCGGAGGAGGCGTTGAAGCCGGACAGTCCGCCGGTGCATCCGGCGCATGGCTCCAATGTGCTGCTCGACCGCACGTTCGTCTGGGGCGATGTTGAAAAACATTTCGCCGAAAGCCCGCGGCATCTGTCGTTCCGCGTCACCTGGGGCCGCAATTCCACCGTTCCGATCGAGACCTTCGGCGTCGCGGCATCGTGGGACCCATGGCGCGACATGCTCGACGTCTGGGCGTCGATCCAGATGCCGAAATATCCCGACCAGATCGCGCGCGCGTTGCGGATTCCCGCCAATGGCGTGCGCGTGCATCAGGATGTCGATGTCGGCGGCAGCTACGGCGTCAAGCGCGGCATCAAGCAGACCGTGCTGGTGGCGCATCTGGCGCGCCGGCTTGGCCGTCCTGTGCGCCTGATCGAGGACCGGCTGGAGAACATGCGCGGCGGCGACGCGCACGGTCCGGAACGGATTTTCGATGTCGACGTCGCCTTCAACGATGACGGCATCGTCAAATCGATGAAGATCCGCGCACTGGACAATGCCGGCGCCTATGCCGGCCGGGCGCCGTTTCAGCTGGGCAAGCCGATCGGCGCCATCGTCGGTCCGTACAAGATCGAAAGCGTGCAGTACCGCGCGCAATCGGTCACCTCCAACAAGGCGGTGCAGGAAGCGGTGCGCGGCTTCGGCCAGGCGCCGACCAATTACGCAATCGAAACCGCAATCGACAAGGTTGCCGCGGCCACGGGTCTTGCGCGCATCGAGGTGCGCCGCCGCAATTTCATCACTAAGGAAGAGTTCCCCTATCTGATCCCGAGCGGCAGCACCTATGACAGCGGCGACTACCACACCGTGGTCGACAAGGTGTTCGCGCACATCGATTTCGCCGCGATGGAGCAGGAGCGTGATCGGTTGCGTGCCTCCGGCCTTCTCGCCGGCATCGGCATTGCGGCATGTCTGGAGCCGAGCGGCGCCAATTCATCGTTCGAGCCGCTGCTCAACGAAAAGAACACCACCACCACCTGGATGGATTCCTGCCGCATCGTGATCGACGGGCTCGGCTTCGTCACGGTCACCATCCACAACACCTCGTCGGGGCAGGGGCATGAAACCCTGGTCACCACCGTCGTCGGCGAAGTGCTGCAGATCGAGCCCGATCTGATCCGCGTGGTGCGGCCGGATTCGCTGGCGTGTCTGCCTTCGAATTCACCGGTCGGCAGCCGCATGGCCATCATGCTCGGCGGTGCGGCATTCCATGCGGCGCAGAAATTAAAGGCAAAACTGACGCGGATCGCCGCGCATCAATTCGGCGTTGGCGAGGACAAAGCCGTTTACGCCTCGGGGGGCGTGACCGGTCCAACAGGCGGCAAGCAACTTGGCTGGGCCGAATTGATCAACATCGCCCACCGCAATTACCATCTGCTGCCCGAGGGCATGGAGCCGGGCCTCGAGAGTACGCATGTGATGCAGGTGCCGACCGGCGGCAAGCTGCCGGAAAACGGCCGCGTCCAGATGTATCCGTGCCACTCCTTCGAGTTTCACGTGGTGCTGATGGCGATCGACCCCGCGCTCGGCAAGCCGGAAATCAAGCGTTACGTGATCGGCCATGATTGCGGCACCGTCATCAACCCGCATATCGTCAAGGGCATGACGCTGGGCGGCCTCGCGCATGGTCTCGGCGCCGCGCTGCTGGAGGAGTTCGTCTATGATGACGAGGGGCATCTGATCACCCAGAGCTTCATGGATTATTTGCTACCGTCCTCGCACGAGGTGCCGGAAGTCGAGATCGTGCATCACTGCACGCCGTCGCCGTTCACCGTGTTCGGCCAGAAGGGCTCCGGCGAAAGCGGCTATCTCGGCGCCCCCGCCGCGATATCGGCCGCGGTCAATGATTGCGTCGCACCGCTGGGTATTTCTTTCAACAAGCTTCCGATCCGTATCTCCGCCATCGGCGATGCCATCGCCGACGCGCAACAAGGCAAACCCCAAGAGCAAGCCAAATGATCATCGACTGTCACGCCCATCTGGTGCCGCCAGGTCTGCTGGATGCGATCCGCACCCAGGCCGCCAACTTCCCGTCGATCCGCCTGATCGAGGACGGCGGGAGCCTCGGCTTTTCTTTTGCTGGCGGCAAACCGACGCGGCCGGTCTCAAAACCGCTGAGCGATCTGCCCGCCCGTCTGAAATGGCTGGACGAACAGAAGATCGAGCGCCAGGTGGTCGGCGGCTGGCTCGACATGTTTGGCTACGAAGTGCCGGCGGCAGAGGGCGCCAACTGGTCGCGGCTGATCAATACCCATCTGGCGCAGACCGCGATGCGCGAGCCGCGCTTCGTGCCGCTGGCGACGGTGCCGTTGCAGGACGGTGCGCGCGCCGCCGAAGTGCTGCGCGAGGCGCATGCTGCCGGCTTCAAGGGCGCGATGATCGGCACCCAGCCCAAGGGCAAAGGCGGCGTGCTCGACGATCCAACCTTGACGCCGTTCTGGGAGGCCGCCAACGAACTCGGCTCGGTGATCTTCATTCATCCGGTGTTTGAGAGCGGCGACGACCGCGTTCATGATTACGGCATGGCGAACGCGGTGGGGCGTATCACCGATACGCTGATCGCGATGTCGCGGCTGATCTATGCCGGCCATGTCACCCGCTATGCCAACGCGAAGATCGTGGCGGGCATCGGCGGCGCGGCGCTGCCTTACGTGATCGGCCGCCTGCGCCGGAACTATTCGCTCGACAAGGACAAGCTCGGCGATCCCGATGCCGCGCTCGCCGCGATGTATTACGACACCATCGTCCAGGACCCGCGCGCGCTGCGCTACCTTGCCGATATCGTCGGTGCTGAACGGATCATGATGGGGTCGGACATGCCGTTCCCGATCGGCGACCTCGCGCCATTGAAGATTGTCGCAGAGACGAAATTTTCCGACGCCGAGCGCGCCGCCATCAATGGCGGCCTCGCGCAGCGGCTGTTCGGATTGTGAGGGCCAATCGATGAAGCTCGATATCGGCGGTACCGAGACCATTCAGGCTCCGGTTGAAGTGCTTTGGAAAGCGCTCAACGATCCCATCGTGCTGACGCGGTGCATCCCCGGTTGCAAGGCCATGACCGAGATTGCGCCCGATGCCTACAAGGTGGAAATGCAGCTGCGGGTCGCGGCGGTGGGCGGCTCGTTCGAAGGCGAGATCGCGCTGTCGGACAAGGAGCCGCCGAAGGCTTGCCATATCAAGGTGTCCGGCGCCGGCACGCTCGGCCATGGCAATGGCAGCGCCCGGTTCGAGATCGCGCCCGACGGAGCCGGCGCGTCGCGGCTGACGTTCCAGGGAGCCGGCGAAATCGGCGGACTGGTGGCGGGCGTCGGGCAGCGAATCCTCAGCAGCGTTTCGAAACATCTGGTCGGACGCTTCTTCACTTCGTTGCGCAAGGAATTCGAAGCGCCGATTGAAGGTGCCGCGTAATAGCTTGTAGAAAAGAGTTTGGGGGACGGTCATGAGTAAAATTCGATTCGGTCTTGCCAGCGCCTCGGTTCTGTTGCTGGCCGCGCCCGCCTTCGCGCAGGCTCCCGAGCCGCTTTCGATCGTCGTATTCGGTCCACCCTCGCTCGGCGCGTTTCTGCCTCCGGTGATCAAGGCGCAGAAGCTGGACGAGAAAAACGGTCTGGCGATCAAATTCGAAGAACGCACGCCCGACGCCTATACCGCGCAGTTCAATTCCGGCGAGTTCAAGCTCGGCGGCAGCGCGTCGTTGCTGACGGTCGGGCTCGCCGATGTCAGAGGCGTCAAGGTGACCTATCTCTTCAACCTGTTCGATTTCTGGGGCGCGGTCGTCACCTCGCGGCCGGAAGTGAAGTCGCTCAGAGATCTCGAGGGCAAGGACCTCGCCGCGGCCAAGGGCACCACCAATTATGTGATGTTCGACTGGTTCGCGCGGCAACTCGGCGCCGATACCGCGAAGTTCTCGGTGATCAATACTGCGACCCCCGGCCTGATCGGTTATGCGCTGGCAGATCGCGCCGCGGCGGTTCAGCTCTGGGAGCCGGCCTACACGACGCTGTTGTCGAAAAAGAGCGAAATGCGCACCATCGATCTTGCCATTGCCGACAGCTGGAAGAAATTCACCGGCAGCCGCAACATTCCCTATCTCGGCGTCGCCGCCCATGTCGATTGGGTGGAAAAGAACCCGAAGCTGGTTGCAAAACTCTATGCGGCCTACAAGGAAGCGTCGGAATGGGTGACGGCGCATCCCGACGAGGCCTCGAAGCTGATCGCGCCGAAGGGAACGCCCGACGACCAGAAGGCGATTGCCGAACTCATTCGCGCCAATGACCGGCTCGGCATGAACGTGCAGTGGGCCTCTGACGTCGCCAAGGAGATCAACTCGGTCTATGCGGCCGGAAAGTCGATCGCGTTCCTGCCGTCCGACCCCGCGGCCTCCACGATCTATCAGGCATCGGGCAAATGAGCGAGACTGCATCTCGCGCCGGACCGCCGCCGCTGATCGCCGCGCTGGTTGCCGCGGCAAGGCGATTTGGGTCGTCGGTCCTGCCGTTCGTCGTGGTGATCCTGATCTGGCAATTCGCCTCGCTGTTTTTTCCGCGCTTCCTGTTTCCGTCGTTGATCGACGTGTTCTGGCGCTGCCTTGAGATATTTTCCAACGGAACCATGTTCGCCGATGTGCTGGCGACGGTGCTGCGCATTCTGGTCGGGCTTGCCGGCGCATTCGTCGTCGGCGGATTGCTGGCGCTATTGATGGTGCGTTCGCGCGCGGTCGACAATTTCCTTTCGCCAATCCTGACGCTGTTCCAGGGCATTCCCGCGCTGTCCTGGGTGGTCTTCGCCATCATCTGGTTTCATGGCGTCGAGTTTCGCATCTTCTTCATCATGGTGATGACCACGCTACCGGCCTTCACGTTTCAGGTGCTGGGCGCCTTGCGCGCGATGTCCAGGGATCTGATGGAGATGGTGTTCAGTTTCCGCCCGACCCGGATGAAACTGTTCCGGGTGATGATCGCGCCCGCAATCCTGCCGGACATTCTGACGGCGTGGAAAGTCAATCTCGGCAACGCCTCGCGCGTGGTCGTGGTCGCCGAACTGGTCGGCGCTACCGGCGGCGTCGGCTATCAATTGCTGCAGCAACAGCAACTGTTCGACATGGCCGGCGCGCTGGCCTGGACGCTGCAGCTGGTGTTTTTTGTGCTGATCGTACAGGGCGCGCTGACGCTTATCGAAACCACTGCGTTCCGTTATCGCGCGGTGTCGGAGCGTGCGATATGAGGGATACCGTCACGCCGGCCGGGTCTGCCATTCACCTCCAGGATGTTTCCAAGGTGTTCGGCAAGGCCGGTTCGGAAGAATCCTACCGCGCGGTGGATGGCCTCGATCTCGACGTTCGTCCCGGCCAGATGCTGGCGCTGCTCGGCAAAACCGGCTGCGGCAAGTCCACCATCTTCAACATGATCGCGGGGCTGACCGAGCCGACCAGCGGCACGGTGCGCGTCAGCGGACGTGATCCGTTCGCAGAGTTCAATTCGTTTCGCGGCAAGATGGCGATCGTGTTCCAGAGCGACCGGCTGCTGCCGTGGCGCACCGCGATCCAGAACGTCGAATTGGGCCTGGAGATGCTGGATACGCCGGCAGCGGAAAGGCAAGCGGCCGCGCAGCTTTGGCTGACAAAGCTCGGGCTTGGCGGCCACGAAAACGATTTTCCGCATGCGTTGTCAGGCGGCATGCGCCAGCGCGTCTCGATCGCGCGCGCCTTTGCGACCAATGCCAATATCCTGTTGTGCGACGAGCCGTTCTCCGCGCTCGATGAATCGACCGCGGGCAAGCTTCGCGCGGAATTCGTTCGCCTGGTGAAGGAAAACGGCAAGACCGCCGTGTTCATCACCCATTCGATCAGCGAGGCGCTGGAAATCGGCGACCGTATCGTGGTGCTGAAGCGGCCCGCGATGATCGCCTACGACGTCAGCTTCGACAGTGACACGGGCGAGGCAGAGCGCGAACTGATCCGAAGCCGGATCGGCGAAGTGCTGTCGGCGTGAGCTGCGGCTGGCGTGAAGCCGCCAACGAGGGCGAGAGCTCATAAGATCCATGGGCATGACGGACGACCGCCTTGGTGCGCGACGCCGAATCTGGTCGGGTATCGCGAGGTGCGAGAGGCAAGCCATCGCGGAGATGCCTTGACCCGTCAGCGAAAGCTACTCACTTACCTCGAAACCCGCGTTCGGCAATCATTAACCATGCAAGACCTTCTCGCAGCGAAGGCGGGACGCTTAACAAGCGTTTAACAGTTTTGCACAAAGGATAGACGACCAGTGCCAACATAATAATGACGCAGCAAGAATTGCGAGCGGAACTCAGCCTCCAAGGAGGAATTGCATGAGGACGCTTCTCGTGGGCGCGCTGGCCGCGACGTTGGTCGGCTGCGGCTGCCCGCGACCGCCCCCATCGGGCATGGAATCATGCATAGACGCGAATGGGTTCGCCTGTTTCAACAGGACGGCTGCCGTTCAGCTGATCGAGCCAGAGCCAGCGTCCTTCAAGACCGGTTCCGCGACAATGGAAATCAAGTCCACGATTGCGACGAAGACCGAAGAACCGTCATCAGTTCACGCCCGCGATACGGCGCATCGCTCCGTGAAAACGGCGAAATCCACCATAATCGCACCGAAAGGTCGAGCGCGCGATATCCCGCGTCCCACTCCCGCCTCGTTCCATGAAGACAGGACCGCAGCCTGCAAGTGGAGGCGCTGCCAATTCCGCAACGGCGAGAGAAATTACCCCAGGCGATGCCGTTGCGAGTTCCAATACCAGAACGATACAGGAGCAGGTGACGGTCGCCACGGCGGTCGCAGAGCAAGTGACGGTCGCGGCGCCGGAACAGAAAGCGATTAACAAGGACCGCTCCAATCAAGCGGAAACCGGGCTGCGCGGCGATGCTGAAAAGACTGCGGCTGCATCGCCAGACAGAACGGACTATCTGGCTGTCCTTCTCATAGCTCGTCTGGAAATCAAATCGGTATCCGATCTAACCGGTAAAATCATTGCGATAGATGAAAGGCATTCTGCATCCATTGGTAATGTCAGGACCGGAATCGTGGCAGCGGGGGCGGCTGAAGTCCAACTGAGCGACGGGCAGACGAAGGCGATCAATCGGCTGATCAGCGGAGAGGTGCCAGCTGCGGTTCTCGCTTTGGTGTCTCCGGAAGCGGCGGAACGGTTTCCCGAAATCGCAGGCTTCAGGATATTTCGAATCCCGCTCTCGCCAAGTTCATGGAAGGCGCCACCGGCTACGCCATGATCTCCGTCATTTCGGCCAGTCGAATGTGCGCTGTAGTCGATGCGCGAGAAAAAGTGCCGATCTCGACCTGAGCGAGGATGGATCAACGGTCAGCATCGCTGACATGCCTCCGCAAAAAAAGAGTCTCGACGCTGTCCAGACCAACGGCGAAATGCATAGCCCACCACAGGAAATCGGTCTAATCTTTCTGACGCTCGGTCGAAATTCGATGCTGACCTGGAGCGAGATCATGATCAAAACGCCAATCGCTATTGCTGCTGCGGCCGCGGTGGGGCTTTCGTTTGCGCAGCCGGCGTTGGGACAATCGGACTGCAGTCCGACTTCAATACGATACAACGGTTGACATCGTTCCACGCGGACCGCCGGCGGCCCGTCGCGAAGAATCAGGATCAAATTGGCGAACTTCAACGGGAGGAACTGCGATGGGTAACAACTTGAGAAGCGCATGTGACGGGATCTTGCAGAATGTCGTGACCGGTAAGGACCGTGTTCCCGGCGTGGTGGCGATGATCACCGATCGCTCGGCCAACATCTACGAAGGCGCCGCCGGCGAGCGTAGCCTTGGCGCCAGTCAGGCAATGACGACCGACACCGTCTTCGCCATCTTCTCGACCACAAAAGCGATCGCCGGCACGGCGGTCCTGCAATGCGTCGAGGAAGGCAAGCTCGACCTCGACGCCCCGGCCAAAACCTACGTCCCCGACATCGGCAAGCTTGAGGTGCTCGACGGGTTCGACGCCGACGGCAAGCCAAGGCTGCGGGCGCCGAAGCGCGATATCACTACCCGCATGCTGATGCTGCACACGGCCGGCCTCGGCTACGATTTCTTTAACGCCAATTACTTGCGCCTGGCGCAGGAACACGGCCAGCCAAGCGTGATCACCTGCTCGAAGGCATCACTGATGACGCCGCTCCTCTTCGATCCCGGCGACAAATGGGAATATGGCAGCAACATCGACTGGTGCGGCCAGATCGTCGAGAGCATCCGCGGCAAGCGCCTCGGCGAGGTGATGACGGAGCGGATTTTTGTGCCGCTCGGCATGGAGGACATCGCCTTTTCGCTGACCCCGTCGATGCGCGGGCGCCTCGCCACCATCCACCAGCGCGAAGCCGACGGGTCGCTGACCCCGCTTCCCGATCTGCAATTGCCGCCTGACCCGGAAGTCCACATGGGCGGCCACGGGCTTTACGCCTCGATCGGCGAGTACATGAAATTCATCCGCATGTGGCTGAACGACGGGGCGGGTCCGCACGGCCGCGTGCTCAAGAAAGAGACGGTCGAGGCCGCCGTCCGCAACGGCCTGCAAGCGCACCAGACAGTCACGATGCTGCCCGGCATCATTCCGACCCTGTCGAACGATGCCGAGTTCTTCCCCGGACTGAAGAAATCCTGGTGCTACACCTTCATGGTCAACGACGAGGATGCGCCGACCGGCCGGCCGGCCGGGGCGCTCGGCTGGGCCGGGCTCGCCAACACGTTCTATTGGATAGACCGAAAGAACGGGTTCGGTGGCTATTGGGCGACGCAGATCCTGCCGTTCGGCGACCCAACTTCGTTCGTCGGTTACATGAATTTCGAGACCGCCGCCTATGCGGCTCGGGAGGCGCGCGCGGCGGCGTAACACCGCGAGCTGCGGCCTTTGCGCCACGGCGCCTCCCGGCTTTCGAAAGCAAAGCGGATCGAGGGGCGCCGTGAGCGCGTGCTTCTAAGATGTGCCGGCAGCGATCGGCGTGTCTGCCATGCGCACGGGACTGACCGGCGCTGACGCAGCCGCCCCTGGCGGAGACCGGATTGGCATAGCGACAAGACAATTGAACCGAAAGTGCACGGAAAGTGCTCGCAATGGGAGGTGTGTTATGACGAATGCGCAAGGCAATTCGAAAAGGGCAAGCGTGAAGACCGACTTCGATGCAGTCATTATCGGTGCCGGGTTCTCCGGCATGTACATGCTGCATTCGCTGCGCGACAAGCTCGACCTGAACGTCACCGTGTTCGAGGCTGGCGACGGCGTCGGCGGCACCTGGTACTGGAACCGCTATCCCGGCGCGCGCTGCAACTCCGACAGCTACATCTACTGTTATACGTTCGACAAGAACCTGCTGCAGGAATGGAACTGGTCTGAACGCTATCCGGAGCAGGATGAGATCTTGCGCTACCTCGAGCATTGCGCCGAGCGCTTCGACCTCAAGCCCGACATCCAGTTCGGCAAGCGCGTCGTCGGGGCCGTCTTCGACGACAACACCGAGCTTTGGACGGTGCGCACCGACAGAGGCGACGTTGTCACGGCGCGCTTCGTCATCACCGCGGTCGGCGCCCTGTCGACGGCCAACATGCCGCCGATCAAGGGGCTGAACTCTTTCAAGGGCCAGTGTTACCACACCAGCCAGTGGCCGCACGACGGCGTCGACTTCACCGCCAAGCGTGTCGGCGTCATCGGCACTGGTGCCACCGCGGTGCAGGCGATCCCGGAAATCGCGCAGCAGGCCAAGCACCTCACGGTGTTCCAGCGCACGCCGAACTTCTGCGTGCCTGCGCGCAATGGCCGTGTCGACCCCGAGGTGACCAAGGCGCGCAAGGCCGATTACGATGGAGTCCGGCAGCGCATCAAGGATTCGTTTTTCGGCTTCGAGCTGAATTTCATACCGAAGTCGGTGCTCGAGACAACGCCTGAGGAGCGCGAGCAGCAGTTCGACAAGATGTGGGATGCCGGCGGCTTCGCGTTCTGGCTGGCCAACTACCAGGACATGTTTTTCTCCAAGGAGGCGAACGATGTCATCGCCGACTATCTCAAGCGCAAGATCCGATCGATCGTAAACGACCCGGTGACCGCCGAGAAGTTGACACCCAAGACTTACCCCTACGGCACCAAGCGCCAGCCACTGGACACCAACTACTTCGAGACCTTCAACAAGAAGAACGTGGTGCTGGTGGATGCGAGCGCCGACGGCCCAATCGAGGAGGTCACGCCGAACGGCATTCGCGCGGGCGGCAAGGAGTATCCCCTCGACATTATCGTCATCGCCACCGGCTTCGACGCGATGACCGGCCCGCTGAAGAAACTCGGTATCATGGGGCGCGGCGGCAGGGCGCTGGCGCAGGAGTGGGAGGACGGCCCGCAGACCTATCTCGGCCTGGCTATCGCGGGCTACCCGAACCTGTTCACGATCACCGGCCCACAGAGCCCATCGGTGCTGTCGAACATGCCGGTGTCGATCGAGCAGCACGTCGAGTGGATCACCGAATGCATCGCCCACATGCGGAGAAACAAGCTCGCGACGATCGAGGCGAGCCCGCAGGCGCAGGACGCGTGGGTCGCCCATGTCGACGAGGTCGTGAATTCGACCCTGATGCCTGGCGCCAATTCCTGGTACATGGGAGCCAACATTGCCGGCAAGGCACGCCGATTCTTGCCCTATCTCGCCCCGGAAGGCGTCGGCGGGTATCGCAGAAAGTGCAACGAGGTCGCCGAGAACGGTTACGAGGGATTCGTGTTCGCGAGCCGAGGTCAAGGCGGGACCGTGCACACCATCGCAGCCGAATAAGCTGATCACGAGGTTTGCCCGGGAGCTGCGTCCATTGTCGCGACTCCCGGTTTGGCAGTCACCGAAAAAGCTGGATTCCCGGCGCACGTCGAACGCGCGCGCCTTTGCGACCACTGCCAATATTTTGTTGGTGCGACGAGCCGCTCTCCGCGCTCGGTGAATCGACCGGCAAGGCAGCGCGCGGAATTCGTTCGCCTGGTGAAGGCAAAGCCGGATCGGCGAATTGCTGGCGGCGTGATGACAAGTGACGCGCCCTCATCCTGAGGAGCCGCGCTCCCGCGCGGCGTCTCGAAGGATGGATGCAACGCACGGACTCGCGGCCATCCTTCGAGACGCGGCGAAGACGCCGCTCCTCAGGATGAGGTGGGAGATTTATCAACAGGCTTTCAGGATGAGGTCCGCAAAGGAGCAGGCGAAGTAATTGTCTCCAACCCTCATCAACTCAGCTCCCCGATGGTGCGTGGCCGTCCAAAGATGACGGGTTCGACAGGTGTTCCGTCGTTGAGCGTTGCGTGTTGGCGAAATGTTTTAAAGCCGGCGGGGATAATGGTGCCGTTTTGCGCGACGTCGAGGAAGATGTGTCGCGATATGCGCGGGGTGCGCTCGAACCAGTTCGGCTCGTCAAATGTTCCACCATAGACGCCAAATACGTCGGTAAATCGTTCGAAATCCAGAAACAGCTTGGTGCCGCAGGTTGCGCAGAAATTGATGGTGACCCGCTTTCCGCTTCCTTCCGACGTGAGGGAATATCGAACGGGCTGGCCGGAAAGGATTTCAAGATTCGTCCTGTTAAAGATAGGCTCCACCATGTAGGCCGACCCGGTCGCGCGTTGACAGAACTTGCAATGGCAAAATGTCACACGGACGGGATTTGCATTGGTGACGTAGCGGACGGCGCCGCAAAGGCATCCGCCTGGATTCAAGGACATGCCGGCCTCCGAACGATTTGACGATGCATCATCGGAGGCATGTTGATAGGCGACGAGGAGGGATATTTGAAGCCCAATCGCGCTTGCTCACCGCTCTTGCCGCATTGAATGTCGCGTCCGGGATAGATCATCTGCCAGGCGCAAACGCTACGCGGTCGTACCCATCAAAGAGCGAGAAACACCTTGATCGCGATCACATTGATGATGTCGACAAAGAAGGCCGAGACCAGCGGCAGAATAATGAAGGCGTTTGGTGACGGGCCGTAGTGCTCGGTCACCGCGGTCATGCTCGCGATCGCGGTCGGCGTCGCACCGAGGGAAAGACCGGTGAATCCGGCACTCAGGACGGCGGCCTGGTAGTCGCGGCCGAGCAGCGGGAACAGCGCGAGGACGATGAACGCCACGGCCGCCACCGCCTGCATGGCAACGACAACCAGCAGGGGGCCGGCGATTTCGGCCAGGGTCCAGAGCTGCATGCTCATCAACGACATCGCGAGAAACACCGAGAGCGCATAATCGGAAATGAGCGCCAGTGACGGCTTGCGGGCAGGCCACGGCAGCTTCGGAAAGGCCAGCGGCACTGTGTTGGACAACACGATGCCCATGATCAGGCACGGCACGAACAGCGGCAGCTTGATACCCATCTCGGTGATGGGCCTGTGCACCAGATATCCAAGGATCACGGCAATATTGACCATGAGCAGCGCGTACATGAAACTGGATTTGTCGATTGGCGCGGCCTCCGCGCCGGGAGCCGTCTCTTCGGCGCCGGCCGCGGCAATCCCGGACATCAGCTTTCGGCGCTCGATCAGGAATTTTGCAACCGGCCCACCGAGCAGGCTCGCCACGATCAGCCCCAGCGTCGCCACCGCCGTGCCGGTTTCGATCGCCGCGGGAAATCCATGCTCGGCCGCAATTGCGGGTGCCCAGGCGATGGTCGTGCCATGCCCGCCGACGAGTGCGATAGAGCCCATGATCACGCCCGCCGCCGAGGGCAGGCCGAACAGCGAAGCGCCGAGCATTCCAACCACGTTCTGCAGGAAGACGAAAATCGTCGTCAGCACGCACAGGACAATCAGCGCTCTGCCGCCGGCGAGCAGATCCGACAACCGGGCGTTGATGCCAACTGCCGCGAAGAAGATGACCAGCAACTTGTCACGGGTGGTCATCTCGAAATCGATTGTCAGGCCGGATGCGGCATGAAACGCCCAGAGGGCGAGGGCTGCAAGAAATCCGCCGGTGACCGGCTCCGGGATGTTGTAATTACGCAGAAAGGCGATGTTTCGCGTGACGATCACGCCGGCGAAATACACGACGACACCGAGGGTAAGCGTCAGGAAATCCGGCGCTACAAGCGAATTGGCGGCTGGTGTCATGATGACCTCGCTGCTGTCGACCGGATCTTCGTTGAGGCCGCGCAGAAGTTTATTTCATTATCGGGGCCGTTGATAGTTGGCGCTGCGGGGTATCGATAGCATTTCTGCAGAGCACAATGCCTATCGCTGTCTCGCCGGCGAGCGGCTATGCTGCGCGGACGCGGGATCATGTTCCGACATCGTGCTGCTGCCAGGCACCATCGCATTCTATTCTCGTCCAGCGGAAGGAATTGCTTCATGAAACGCATCCGCATCATCCATAAGACAGAATACTTTTACAATCAGCCCGTCACATTTGGCCCCCATCGAGCGATGATGCGGCCCCGTGAGGGGCACGATGCTCATATCGCGAGGGCGTGCGTTAACGTCGAGCCGAAAGCGGAAGTGAGTTGGCTGCGCGACGTCTACGATAACTCGATCGCCATTCTCACCTTCGAAGGGAAATCCGACAAGCTCAGTATCGCCAGCGAAGTGGACGTCGATCTTTATTACGATGCCCTCAACGAATGGCCTATCCTGCCAGATGCCCGTTCCTTCCCATTCCAATACCTTCCGGAAGAGCACATCGATCTGATGGTGTATCGCCTGCCGAGCTATCCTTACGATGGGCCGATACTTCACAGATGGCTGCGAGATCTTTATCAGCCCGGTCAGGTCATCAACACTGTCGAACTCCTGAGCAATCTGAACACGCACATTTATCGGTCATTCAAATATGATTCCCGTGACGCGCTTGGGGTTCAGCTGCCGAACGAGACACTCATGCGCGGCAGCGGGACGTGCCGCGATTTCGCGGTGTTCATGATGGAAGCTGCCCGATATTGGGGATTTGGCGCGCGATTTGTCACCGGTTATATCCAAATGGCAGAGGGTCAGCATGGCGCCACTCACGCCTGGACCGAGATTTACATCCCCGGCGCCGGATGGCGCGGTTTCGATCCCACCAACAACAAACTCGTCAGCAGCGAACATATCCCCGTCGGCGTGTCGCGCGAACAAGAGAAGGCTTCTCCGCTGTCCGGTTCATGGCAGGGCCCGTCAGACGCCTTCGACCGGATGACGGTCTCGGTACAGGTCGTGGAAGCACCGTGATGCCAATCGTTTCCCGCACCGGAGCGGCCGACCTCGATCTCCGCGCTGACGCGGGACCAATTGCTATTGCGGCTTAAGGCCGGCTTCGCGCGTCACGCGCATCCATTTTTCGATATCGATGTGCATCAACCGCGCGAACTCCTCCGGGCTGTTACCGGCCGACTCGATTCCCTGCTCCATGAGGAATTTTTCGATTTCGGGCGTCTTCAGAGCCGCCACGATGGTCTTGTTGAGTTTGTCGACGATCGGCCGCGGGGTGTTGGCCGGCGCCAGCACGCCGTTCCAGCCTGTCACCTCGTAATCGGTAACGCCCGCTTCCGCGAGCGTCGGGATCTCCGGCGCGACGGCCAGCCGTTTGCTGGTGCTGACGCCGAGCGCCCTGACGGTTCCCGCCCGGATTTGCGGGAGCGCGGTAATCGGCGTGTCGAAGAATACGGCGACTTCGCCTGATATCACCGCCTGTTGCGCCTGGGGCACGCCTCGATAGGGGATATGGGTCATCTTCACGCCGGCCGTGGTCAGGAAAAGCTCGGTCGCGAGATGAGCAAGGCTTCCGACGCCGACCGAGGCATAATTGAGCTGTTCCTTGCGGGCCAGCTCGATTAATTCCGTGACCGATTTCGCCGGCGACGAATTCGGAACCAGCAGGATTTCGCTGACCTTCGTCACCATGGTAATCGGCGCGAAATCCTTTTCGCTGTCGTAGGGCAGGCTGGCATAGAGCGCCGGATTGGCCGCGTGGCTCGGAAACGCCATCAGCAAGGTGTAGCCGTCGGGCTCGGCCTGCGCGACCGCCCGCGTGCCGATGGTGCCGCCGGCGCCGGTGCGGTTGTCGATGATGACCGGTTGCCCGAGCTGATCGCTGATGCTCTTGCCGACCAGCCGCGCCAGAATGTCGGTGATGCCGCCAGCGCCGGTCGGCACGATCAGCTTGATGGTGCGGTTCGGGTAGTCCTGCGCCGGCGCGGCAGTCGATAAGACCAGCGCTAAACAGACGAGCAGCCACTTGAGCCGCATTCCGGAAGCCTGCATCAATTGACCTCGATGTTGTTGTCGACGATGACCTTCTGCCACTTGGCGCGTTCGTCGACGAGCAGTCTGGCGAGTTCCTCCGGGGTGCTCCGCCAGGCCTCCAGTCCCATGGTTGTGAAGGTTTCGAGAAGTTTCGGGTCCGTGAGTGCTTGATGGACGACGGTGTTGAGCTTTGCGACGATTTCGGGCGGCGTCCTCGGCGGTGCGAACACACCCCACCATGATGTCGCCTCGAACGCGGGCAGTCCGGATTCGGCAATGGTCGGAATATCCGGAGCAACCGACGTCCGCTGCCAGGAGGTCACCGCGACGGCCTTGAGCTTTCCGCCCTGAACCTGCGCCAGCGACGACGGCAACTGGTCGAACATCAGGTCCACCTGTCCGGAAATCAGGTCGTTAAGCGCCGGACCGCTGCCCTTGTAGGGGACGTCCACCCAGGTCAGCCCGGCCATGCTCTTGAACATCGCGGCATTGAGCAGATGCATCGTCGCGCCGGTGGCGACATTCAATGTTCCGGGAGCGGCCTTGGCGCGGGCGATGACGTCGGACACCGATTTGGCGTCAAACTTAGCGCTCGACACCAGGATGTTGGGAGATTGGGCAACCAGCGAGATTGGTGCGAAATCGGTTGCAGGATTGTAGGTGATGTTCTTGTTCAGCAGCGGGTTAATGACATGCGTGCTGGTCGTGCTCAGGATGATGGTGTAGCCGTCCGGCGTTGCGCGGGCGACGGAAGCCGTGCCGATCGCACCATCGGCTCCGCCCTTGTTTTCGACAATCACGGTCTGGCCGACGATCGATCCCATCCGCTGTGCCAGCACGCGCGCGATCAGGTCCGTCGATCCGCCGGCGGCAAAAGCCACGACCATGGTGATCGGGCGTGACGGGAACGCCGTCTGCGACGCCAGCGTCGTCGTGCCCGCAAGCAGGATGATTGCGGCCTGCAGAAGCCTCGTCAGCATTTCCTTCGCCCGTCTCTTTCTTGTTTTCACCGGCAGGATATCGGACCTTCCCTGGCAATGCCAGAAGCCTCAAATTGTGGCCGGTGCACGCCGCCGGCCGGGATATCGGCGGCCGTCGGAGGTCTTCACCTGACGACGTCGCTCCATTCCGGGCAGCTGCGCTGCTCGACCGGAACCAGCCAGGCCTTGTAGTTGGTTTTGTCGATGACCTCGGCCGGCAGAATGACTTTTTCCGGCAACGGCTCCTGCTTGAGATGGCGCACCGCGGCGCGCGTGGCGACGCAGCCGATCTTGAACATGTTGAAATCGACCGATGCGAGGATGGCGCCGGCTTCGATCTGTTTCACCGCCGGCAGGATACCGTTGATGCCGATCACGATCGCGGTACGGTTGGCTTCCTTCAGCGCCTGCAAGACGCCGAGCGCCATGCTGTCATTGGCCGATAGCACGGCGTCGATCTGCGGATGCTCGCCCAGGAATTTCTCCATCACGCGCTTGGCGTCCGGCTGCTGGTAGTTTCCGACGCCGGAGCCGAGCACTTCAATGCCGGGAAATTCGGCGAAGGCGCGCTGGTAGCCGCGCACGCGCTCGCGGTTGGTCGGCGCCGCAGGTGTACCCTCGATGACGACGATCTTGCCTTTGCCGCCCATCGTGTCGAACAGATAGCGCGCTTCGCGGTAGCCGATCTCGAAATCGTCGGCGCCGACATAGGTGACAAAATTACCGGCCAGGGGATTGGAGACCAGCACCACCGGGATCTGGGCGTCGTTGAGCTTCTTCACGGAGTCGATCATGGCGACGTCGTCGACGGGGATGAAGATGACCGCGTCCGGTTTGTCCTTCAGGACCTGCTCGACCATCGCCTTCTGCTCGTCGACATTATCCGGCTGCTTCGGGACGAAGTGAACGACCCGCGCCCCGGTCGCGCGCGCGATCTGGTCCGCGGCGATGCGGAAGGCTTCATAGGCGGGATTGGTCGCGTTCTTGGTGAAGACAGCGATGGTCATCTCGGCGGCGTTGGCGCTACCCGCGAACAGGGCCATTGAACAAGTCAGGGCCATTACCAGATATCGCATTGTCGTCTCCTCGAATTGGACTCGAACATCGACCCCGTCATTGCGAGCGAAGCGAAGCAATCCATCAAGCCGCGCAAAGAAAGATGGATTGCTTCGTCGCTTCGCTCCTCGCAATGACGGCGTAAATCACAGCCACAGGATTTTCTTGCGGTAGTCGAGATCTGTCAGCAGCGGTGCAGCGGGCCCCTGGTGGAACACTGCGCCGCGCTCCAGCGCGAACACGCGATCGGCCAGTGCCAGCACCAGATCGAGATTGTGCTCGACGATCACGATGGAGGTGTGCCGCCGCAGCAGGTCGAACACCTTGAACAGTTCCAGGATGACAGTCGGCGCCAGGCCCTCGAACGGCTCGTCCAGCAGGAGCAGTTTGACATTGCCCGACATGGCGCGGGCCACCGCCACCATCTGCTGCTCGCCGCCGGAGAGATAATCCGCCGCGACATCCATGCGCTCCTTTAGCCGCGGAAAATGGTCGAGAATCCGCTCCTCGTTCCACACGACGCCGTTGCTGCCATCGGTCTTGCGCGCGAGACGGCCCAGCGAGAGATTTTCCCGTACCGTCATGCCCGCGAACAGGCCGCGCCCTTGCGGCACATAGCCGACGCCGAGCCGCGCGATATCTGGGGCCGGGAGCCCCGCGATGTCGCGGCCCTCATATTCGATCTTGCCGGACGCAAGCGGCACCAGTCCGGCCAGCGTTTTCAGCAGCGTCGACTTGCCGGCGCCGTTGCGGCCAAGCAGGGCGACGATCTCGCCCTCGCGCACATCGAGCGTGGCGTCGTGAAGGATGTGGCTCTTGCCGTAGAAGGTGTTGACTCCCTCGAAGCGCAAAATTTCCTTGGCTTCCGCGCGTGCCTCGTCGCTGCGGCTGTGCTCGACTTCGGGGATACCGGTGCCGGTATAGATCTCCTGCACGCGGCGGTCGGCGCGCACCGCCTCGGGCGTTCCGGTCATCAGCACCTCGCCCTGGTTCATCACGGTGACCTGTTGCGAAAAGCCGAGCACACGATCGATGTCGTGCTCGACGATCAGGACCGGAATGTTCGCAGCCACGTTCTTGATCAGGTTCGACACCCGTTCGCGCTCGGCGGCGGCCAAACCAGCGAGCGGCTCGTCGAGCAATAGCACCTGCGGCTTGGAGCCGAGCGCAATGCCCAGATCCACCAGCCGTTGCCCGCCATAGGACAGTTCGCCACCCTCGATCGTTTCGATGCCTTCGAGGCCCAAAAACTTCACCAGCTCCGCGGTTTCCGCGAGCACCTCGGGATAGCTGTCGATATCGCGCCAGATGTTGAAGCGCATGGCATGCCGCGCCTGCAGCGAAAGCCTCAAATTCTCGTAGATCGAAAGGCCGCCGAACAGATTGGTGATCTGGAACGAGCGTGCGAGGCCGCGATGGCAAATGAGGTGCGAGGGCAGGCCCTGGATCTCGCGGCCATTGAGCTGCACCATGCCGGTGTCAGGCGTATAGAGACCCGAAACCAGGTTGAACAAGGTCGTCTTGCCGGCGCCGTTCGGTCCGATCAGGGCGTGGATTTGACCGGCCTCGACGGTCAGGCCGGCGCCTGCGACCGCGCGAATGCCGCCAAAGTGCTTGGCGACGCTCTCGACCCGCAGCACCGTACCCTTCAAACTCTCCGGCAGCAGGAATCCCGGCAGCGGCAGGCCTTCATAGATCTTGCGCTTGCTCATCGCCGCGGCTTCTTCCGGCAGCGGACGCCAACGCCGGCTGAGCTTCTCCCAGATCCCGATCAGCCCGCCCGGTGAATACATCACGAAGGCGACGAAGATCATGCCGAAATAGAGCAGCCAGTTCGGACTCCAGATCGAGAACAATTCGCGGAACAGGATGAAGAACAGCGCGCCCAGCGCCGGCCCCAGCATGTGGCGCATGCCGCCGATCACCACCATCGCCAGCAACTCGCCGGAAAACGGCACCGACACCGCTTCCGCCGAGACCAGATAGGTCTGGAAGCCGAGCAGCGCGCCGGCCAGTCCCGTCACCACGGCCGAAATGACGAACACGCCCAGCTTATAGCGTTCGATCGAATAGCCCTGAAAATTGGCGCGCAGCTGGTTTTCGCGGATCGCCACCAGCACATGACCGAACGGCGAGCGCACCACGCGCAGCAGCACATAGAGCACGGCGAGCCCGATCAGCGCGACCGCGACGTAGAAGGTCATGCCATTGTCGAGATTGAACGGACCGATATTGCCGCCGCGCGTCAGCCCGCTCAGTCCGTCCTCGCCGCCGGTCACTTCGGTCCAGCGGAACGCGATGGTGTAGGTCAGTGCCGCCAGCGCCAGCGTCAGTAGTGAAAAATATACGCCACGCCGGCGCAGGATGAGGAGGCCGACGAAGGTCGACAAAACCGCAACCAGCAGCATCGACAACAGCAGGGGGATCACGACCGAATCGTGCAGCCAGTGTTTCTGGATGATCCCGGCGGCATAGGCGCCGATGCCGAACCAGGCGCCGTGGCCGAACGACACCAGTCCGGTATAACCGACGCACAGATTGAGCCCGGCGGCCGCGATCGCCAGGATCACCACCATCGACGCCGTGTTCACGGTCAGGCCAAACAGCCGCATCGCCAGCGGCAGCGCGATCAGCGCCAGCGCCGTGACCAGCAGCGGCTGGTATTTCCGATAAAGCAGGGTCCTGGTCATTCGAATTTCTCGATGCGCTCGCCGAGCAGGCCGCGCGGGCGGAACAGCAGCACCAGAAACATCAGGACGTAGATCGATGCTTCACCGGCGGCGGGGAGAAAATGAATCGTGATGCCGCGCACCACGCCGACCAGCAGCGCGGCCAGCACCACGCCCCAGAAACTGCCCAGGCCTCCGATCACCACCACGACAAAGGCGACGGTGATGATCTCGGCGCCCATCGCCGGATGCACGATCGTGATCGGGGCAAAGAACGCGCCGCCCATCGCCGCCATGCCGACACCGAGCATCACGATCGCGGTCATGTAGGGCTGCAGCCGGATGCCCAGCGCCGCCACCATGTCCGGCCGCTGGATGCCGGCGCGCACCACGCGGCCGAACGACGTCTTGTGCAGCAACAGCCAGACGCCGAGCAGGACCGCGGCGACCACCACCAGCAGCATCAGCCGATAGCGCGAGAACAGGAAGTCGCCGACGATAACAGCGCCTTTCAGGCTTGGTGGCATCGACTGCGACAGCGGCGCCGAACCCCAGACGATGCGGATCAACTGTTCGGCGATCATGGCGAGGCCGAAGGTGACCAAGAGGCTCAGGATCGGATCGGCGGTATAGAACCGGCGCAGGATGAATTTCTCGAAGAGTATGCCGAGCAGGCCGACCGCCACCGGCGACAGCACGACCGCCGCGCCGAAGCCGAGATACTTGGTGATTTCGACCGAGACATAGGCGCCAAAGGCATAGAACGCGCCATGCGCCAGGTTGACGACGCCGCCGACGCTGAAGATCAGCGACAGGCCGAGCGCGATCAGCAGGTAGTAACCTCCGAGCACAAGGCCGTTGACCACCTGTTCGAGCAAGAACATGGAACGAAATTCTCAGGACTTGGATCAGGACGAGTTTGGGTCAGGACGAAGACGTGCGGCGAGTTTACGGCTGCGGCTGCGGGATGGCCGGACGCGAGCGCCGATGCGGCGCCCGCGTTCCGCTCCGGTTACAGCGTGCAGGGGTTCTGCTCCTTGGTCGGGTTGATGATCTCGAGCGGCTCATTCGCCGCCGGAACCGCCGGCCCGAGCGCCAGGAAATCCCACTTGTCCTTGGCCGCGCCCTTGGCCTTGACCGTGAACGGAAAGGCTTCCTGGATCAGCTGGTGATCCCAGGCGCGGAAGTAACCCTTGCGGCCCTTGAGGATATCGAACTGGGTCTCTTTCTCGAAATATTCGATCAGCTTGTCGGTGTCGGTCGATTTGGTTTCGTTCATGGCCTGCGCCATGATCTTGAACGAGATGTATTCGATCCAGGCGTGGTTCTCCGGCGGCTTGTCATGCTTCTTGGTGAAGGCGGCGACAAAGGCCTTGGACGCAGGTACGTCGAGGTCGTGGTGCCAGACCGTCGGCCAGGTTCCGCTCAGATTGCCGTCGCCGGCGGCCCACGCATCCGCGGTGTTGAGATTGAAGCCGATGATCGGGTAGGGCAGGCCGAATTCGGCGTATTGCTTGATCAGGTTAGTGACCTGGTTGCCGGCGAGGTTGCAGCAGACCACGTCCGGCTTGGCTTGCCGCAGCTTCAAAAGATAGGGGCTGAAGTCGGTGACGTCGGTCGCGATCAATTCGTCGCCGATCAGATTGCCCTGGTTGGCGGCAAAGAAACGCTTGGCCGCGCCGAGCAGATCGTGCCCGAACACGTAATCGGCCGTCAGCGTGAAGAACTTCTTGTCCTTGACCAGATTGTCGCGCAGCAGCGCCTTGCCGACCGCGTTGACCATCACCGTGTTGGGGATGTCGACATGGAAGGTGTATTTGTTGCAGTTCTTGCCGCGCAGCGTGTCCGAGCGCGCGCCGATCTGCATGAACAGCTTCTTGTTGCGGGCCGCCACCTGCATGATGGTGATCGCGGAGGCGGAACTGATCTCGCCCATCAGCACGGTGGCGCCGTCCTGTTCCAGCATGCGCTGGGCCTTGGTCGCGGCGGTGGCGGGATTGACCGAGTCTTCCGACATCACTTCAAGCTGGCGTCCCATGATGCCGCCGGCCTTGTTGATTTCCTCCTCGGCCATGCGCATGCCGAGCGTCGCATAGGCGCCGAGCGCGCCGAGAAATCCGGTCAGCGGCGTGAGATGGCCGATTTTGATCTTGTCGGCCTGGCCGTAGCTGATCGCCGGAAATCCGAGGGCTGATGCGCTGGCAAAGGCGGCGCCGGCTTTCAATACATGTCGTCGGTGGTAGCGGGTCATCGTTGGTCTCCTCCCAGGGGCCGCACGCGATGTCCTCCATCAATTCCGGCGTATGCAAGAATGTGAGAGGCAGTTTTTTATTGTTGAATGATATTTTCGGAGGCCGGGCCCGCTGTCAACGCCAAAAGCGCCGCCCGCCGGATTTAAGAAGATTTCAGGGTAGTTTTGCCGCCGAATTCGACGGACAGGCGATTGGCCGCGGCCTGAACGATCCTGGCGCTGTTGTGCAACGCCTGATTGGACAGCCGCCAGATCGGGCCGGAAATCCCGATCGCCCCGATGATCTGGCCGGTGAAATCCTTCACCGGCACCGCGACGCAGCGCACTTCCGGATTGAATTCGCCGTCGTCGAAGGCGATGCCGCTACGCTGGATCTCGGCGATTTCGCGCAGCAGCACCGGAATGTCGGTGATCGACTTATCGGTCGACGGCTTCATCTCGGCGCGTTCAAGGAAACGCTTCAATTGATCGGGGCGGAGCGAAGCAAGGATGATCTTGCCGAGCGCGGTGCAATGCGCCGGCCGCACGACGCCGACGCGGTCGGTCAGCTGAAACGCGCCGGGCCCGCTGGTGCGGGCGATCACCACGACGGCGTCGCCCATGCGCACCGCGAAATGGCCGCTTTCTCCGGTTTCCCGCGACAATTCCTCAAGCACCGGGGTTGCGACATTCACCATCTCGATTTCATCGAGCGCGCTGGCGGCCAGCGCAAACAGCGGCCGGCCGACGCGATAGCGCTTGGAGTCCTTCTCCTGGCGCAGATAGCCCAGCGACACCATCGTCTTGGCGAGATGGAAAGTGGTGGAATTGTGCAAATCGACCTGCTTGCTGAGGTCCGCAAGTCCAATGCCTTCACGGTGGCGCGCGACTTCTTCGAGAATGGCAAAGGCGCGGCCGAGCGACTGGACGCCGACCCGCTGCCGGTCATCGGCGTCGTCGTCGATGTCGCCCTGCGGAGGCTGCACCAGCTTGGCGACGGCGGCCTTGCGCGGGCTGGCCGGCTTCTCGCTGGTCTTTTGTTTGGTACGTGCTCTCACAGATCAGGTCTCCACGGGGGTCTTCGGATTCTATCAGGCCGTCCCAACAATCAAACAACGCGATGCGGCGCCGGCCTTGCATGGTTGGCCGCGCTCCCGGGCGGTAGTCTACCACAATATAAATTGACGTACAGTATTATGGGAAATAGGGTCCCGTGCGCCTGGGCAGTGTCGGCAGCGAAATGGCAGCGCCGATCTCCTTAAATCGTCAAACTGGGTGGGAGAGATCCGATGTCGCCGCGCAATGCGCTCAATGGGGCCCAGGTTATTGTCGACTACCTGATTCAGGAGAAGGTGCCGCAGGTGTTCGGCCTGTGCGGTCACGGCAATATCCAGTTCATCGACGCGCTGTATGAGCGTTCCGATGAGCTGAAGACCATCTCGGTGCATCACGAGAGCGTCGCCGGCTTCATGGCCGATGTCTATTACCGCGTCTCCGGCCGGCCGACCGCCACCTTCACCTCCTGTGGGCCGGGTTCGGCGAACCTGCCGATCTCGCTCGGCAATGCGTTCCTAGACTCGGTGCCGTTTCTGGCGGTGACCGGCAACGTGCCGACCAGCCAGTTCAATCGCGGCGCGTTTCAGGAATTGTACCGGCATTATCAGGCCGACTTTCCCTCCACCGTGCGCTCCTACTGCAAGAAAGTGTTCCAGCCGACGCGCGGCGAGATGGTGCCGCTCGCGGTGCGGCAGGCGTGGAAAACCATGACCACGGGCCGTCCGGGGCCGGTGGTGCTCGACGTGCCCTTTGACGTGTTCATGGAATCGGCCGCCGAGGAAGCGCCGAACGCGCAGGCCTGGAACGGCAATATCTCCAGCCGCTGCGGCGCCGATCCGGAAGGCGTGGTCAGGGCGGTCGACATGCTGCTTGGCGCCGAACGGCCGGTGATGATCGTCGGACAGGGCGTGCGTTACGGCGGCGCTGCAGAAGAGCTGCTGAGGCTCGCCGAGCGCCTGCAGATTCCGGTGGCGGCCTCCGCCAGCGGCCTTGGCGCCATCGATACCAATCATCCGCTGGCGCTCGGTCTCGTCGCGCGCGCCGGCCACTACCAGGCCAATCACGCGACGCGTCAGGCCGACGTGCTGCTGGCGATGGGCATGCGCTTCGACGATCGCACCTCGAGTTCGTGGATCCCCGGCTATTCCTTCTCGATTCCGCCGACCAAACTCATCCACGTCGATATCGATCCGGAGGAGATCGGCCGCAATTATCCGGTCGCGCTCGGCCTGATGGCCGATGTGCGCACCTTCCTGCGGCAGATACACGCCGAACTCGACCGCCGTTCCGATCTGACCAAACGCGCCGATGCCCGCAAGAAATGGCTGGCGCAGATCGACACCTATCGCAAGGAATGGGACAAGTTCGTCGCGCCCGGTTTTTCCGATGACACCACGCCGATCAATCCGCAGCGTGCGGCGTTGGAGATCGACAAGGCGCTGCCGGAGAATGCGATCCTGGTCAGCGACATCGGCGTGCACCACAATTGGCTGTTGAGCTTCTGCAAGCCGAAGCGGCCGGATTCGCTGATCGGCTCGATGGGTTTTGGGCCGATGGGGTTTGGCGTTGCCGGCGTGATGGGCGCGAAATTCGCGGCCCCCGACCGGCCCTGCGTGTCGGTGTGCGGGGATGGCGCCTTCTTCATGCATGCCAATGTGCTGGGAACCGCGGTCGAATATAATCTGCCGGTGGTTTGGGTGGTCTGGAACAACTACGCCTATGCCTCGATCCGCGGCCTGCAGCGCGGCTATCTCGGGGGCCGCGAACTCGCCACCGACTTCCACGATCCGGTCACCGGCCAGCGCTACAATCCGGACTTCGCCGCCATGGCGCGTTCCTGCGGCGTCGAAGGCGTGCGCGTCGATCGCGCCGGCGATATCGGCGAAGCCATCCGCAAGGGCATCGCCGCCAACAAGCCTTATCTGATCGACGTCGATATCGCCGCCGACATCAATCCCTCCGGCGCCGGCGTTTGGGAGCTTCCCGGGCTCGGGCAAAGCAAGCCGGGCATTGGAACCCGATTTCAATCGACGTGACGGCAGTGCCGGGCGACATTCTCTCCGCGTCATTGCGAGCGGAGCGAAGCAATCCAAAGCGGAAGACTGGATTGCCTCGTCGCTGACGCTCCTCGCAATGACGAATTGAGAGTTGTCGGAACCGCAAAACAGAAAGATCGAGGAAACCACATGATGCTCGCAGGCAAGAAAGTCGTGGTCGTCGGAGGCTCCTCCGGCATTGGTCTTGCGACCGCCGAACTCGCCAGGAGGGAAGGCGCCGACGTGATCGTGGCTTCCCGCAATGTCGATCGCCTCGATGAGGTGGCGGCCAGGTTGAACGCGATCGCGATCCCGACTGACGTCACCAGCGACGAAAGCGTCGCCAGCCTGTTCCGCAGCTGTGGCCCGGTCGATCACGTCGTGGTCACCGCCGCGCAGCTCCGTACCGGCCCTTTCAAGACGGTCGCCATGGAAGACGTGCGCGCGACCATGGAGGGCAAGTTCTGGGGCGCCTGGCGCGTGGCGCGCGCGGCGGAAATCCGTCCCGGTGGATCGCTGACGCTGGTGTCCGGTTTCCTCAGCATTCGTCCCCGGCCCAATTCCGCGATCGTCGGCGCTGCCAATGGCGCGCTGGAGTCGCTGGCACGCAGCCTCGCGCTCGAACTCGCGCCGGTACGCGTCAATGCCGTGTCGCCCGGAATCATCGACACCCCGATCCGCGCCGCGATGCCGGAAGAGGCGCGCCGCGATATGCTGGCCAAGACGGCGGCCGCCTTGCCGGTGGGACGCGTAGGCACCGGTGAGGATATCGCCCGGCAAATCCTCGCCTTCATGACCATCGGCTTTGTGACGGGGTCGATTGTCTATGTCGATGGCGGTGCGCTGATCATCTGAGCGGGTGCTGGCTGTGATGTGCTGAATGGCGCGAGATCTGCAAAAGCAGCAAAAGCTGGTCATCGTCGGACATGGCGCCGCCGGTCTCGCGGCGGCGCTCTCGGCGGCCGAGCAGGCCCGCAGCCGCGATTTGTCCATCGAGATTACCTTGCTTGAAAAAGCGCGCGAAGGTGAAGCCGGCGGCAATACAAGCTGGAGCCCGTCCTACATGCGGCTCGCTGCACCTGACCGGATCGATCCTAGTTTCGAGCAGGACATGCAGCACGCCTCCGATGGGTTGGCCGATCGAAACTATTTCCGCACGCTGGCGGAGAATGCGGTGCCGACGGTCGGATGGCTCCAGGCTCACCGCGTCGAATTCGTTACGCCCATCTATTATCTCAGTGCCGGCCCGGCCCGCATTCAGCCGGTCGGCGGCGGCAGTGCCATCGTCGAAAAGCTGGCCGCCGCCGCGCAACGGGCAGGGGTGAAGATCAGCTATGAAACTATGTTGAAGGGGCTGGTGATGGAAGGTCATCGCGTCTGTGGCGTGCAAACGCAATCCAGCGATGGCGCTGCGGCAACGCTCGAGGCTGACGCCGTGATTCTCGCGTGCGGCGGATTTCAGGGCAACGCCGCGATGATGCGCACGCATTTCGGATCGGAGGCCGAAACCCTCAAATTGATTTCGCCGGGCACGCGTTTCGACACCGGGGACGGCATCCGCATCGCCATCGAGCAGGGCGCCAGCGCTTCCGGCGACTGGAACGGCATGCATATCGAGCCGGTCGATCCCCGCAGCAAGAATTCCGCGCCGGTCGTGCTGGTGTATCCTTACGGGATCGTCGTCGATCGGGAGGGGCGTCGCTTCTTCGACGAAGGCGGCGGTCTCGTGCACGAGACCTGGGAAGCGTTCGCGCGCGACATCCATTTTGGCAGGCCGAACAGCATCGCCTATGCAATCCTCGACGCCGGCCTGCTCGATATCGAAGGTTTTGGGCGTGCGATCAGGTCGGAAGTACCGCCGTATCGGGCCGAGACGCTCGACGATCTTGCGGCGCAGATCGGAATCCCTGCCCGCAATCTGAAAGAGACGGTCGATACGTTCAATGCCGCTGCCACCGGCGATGTGGCGCGGTTCGATGCGGCGTGCTGCGACGGCCTGAAGGCGGCCGGCACACTGCAGCCGCCAAAATCGAACTGGGCACGGCCGATCGCAAGACCGCCGTTTCTCGCATACCCCCTGGTCGGCGCCATCGCCTACACCTTTGGCGGTCTCGCCACCAACGACAAGGCGGAAGTGCTGGGTGAGCGGGGGCCGATGCCCGGGCTCTATGCGGCGGGAGAAACCACCGGGCATTTTTATGGAACGGCGCCGAATGCGGTCTCAGTGCTGCGCGCGCTGGTGTTTGGAAAGATTGCAGGACAACAGGCGGCCGAGTTTATCAGGACGCGTGCGGGCTAGGACCCAACAGACAGGGAGAAACGACAATGGCTTTGGAAAACAACGGCGCCTTCATCCGCAACATCGCCGAAGTGCCCTGGCGCGAATTTCCCAACCATTTCGGCGGCGCGCTGTCGAAACCGCTGGTGATGCCGGAGACGGCGGGCGCGCGTCACCTCGATTACCGGATTTCGATGTATCAGCCGATGGCGCATGTCGCGAGGCACAAGCATCAGGTGCAGGAACAGATCTACCATGTGCTCGAAGGCGAGGGGCTGATGGAGATCGCCGGCAAGAACCATGTCGTGCGCAAGCACGATTTTATCTTCTTGCCGCCGGGGGTCGAACATTCCATCTCCAATTCCGGTCTGGTCGATCTGGTATTTCTGGTGATCACCTCGCCGGTGACCGACGATGGCAAGATCGTCTAACCCGGCTGCAACCGCGCAGGCCCGAGGCATGTCGGCTTCCGACGCTTACGATGTCATCGTCATTGGCGCCGGTGCCGGCGGGATGACAGCTGCCGCGGTCGCAGCCGCCGAGGGCTTAAGCGTTCTATTGATTGAAAAGACCGAATTCGTCGGCGGAACGACGTCGTGGTCCGGCGGCATGGTCTGGATTCCCGTCAACGCCAGCATGAAACAGGCGGGCTTGTCCGACACCCCGTCCGAGGCCGCTGATTATCTCGCCAGCACGGTTCCCGAAATCGAAAACGCCGAACTGCGGCAAACGTTTCTGGCACGCGGTCCGGAGGCGGTCGAATATCTCGAAGCCCATACCGAGGTCCGGCTTCAGCCCGTGAAGACGTATCCGGATTATTATCCGGAAAAGCCCGGAGCGACCGCCGGTGGCCGCGTGCTCGAACCCGTGACCTTCGACGGCGCCGGGCTCGGTGTGCACTTCAAGCGGTTGCGTCCGCCGCTGCCGGAATTCACATTGTTCGGCGGCATGATGGTGAATCGGCTCGACATCCCCCATCTGCGCAAGGTCGGGCGTTCGTTTCGCTCGACCCTGCGATCGATGCGTCTGGTTTCGCAATACGCGGTGCAACGCATTCGCGCGTCCCGGGGCACCACGCTGCATCTGGGCAATGCGCTGGCGGCGCGGTTGTACGCGTCGCTGCTGGCCCGAAATGTCGATGTCTTGTTTGGCGCCGGCGTCAAACATCTGTTGGTCGAAGGCGATGGCGTTCGAGGGGCGCAGGTCGCAGATTCTTCCGGTATCCGGTCGATCGTCGCGCGCAAGGGCGTGGTGCTGGCGACCGGCGGCTTCTCCCACGACAAGGATCTTCGCGAACGATATTTCCCTAGCGGCGCCGGAGGTGTTTCCGCGACGGCGCCCGCGGGCACCGGCGACGGCCTGCGTATTGCCATGGCGGCCGGCGCGAGCATTGGTACGGTGGTCGCGAGCCCCGCTTATTGGGTGCCGGCGTCGCTGTTTCGGCGTGCGGATGGCAGCCAGGGCGTGTTTCCGCATACGGTGACTGACCGCGCGAAACCTGGTGTCATAGCCATTAATTCGGCGGGCAGGCGCTTTGTCAACGAGGCGCTGTCGTACCACGAATTCGTTCTTGCCATGCTGCGCGACGGCAACGACCCGGAAGGCCGCGCGTTCCATCTCGTCTGCGACCGCCGTTTTCTCTGGACCTATGGGCTTGGCCGGATTCAGCCGTTCACTCGGCGCATCAGCCGATACGTCGACAGCGGCGAACTGGTCGAGGCACGCAGCATCGATGCGCTCGCCGATTTGATGGGTGTCGAAAGATCAGCTCTCGCCGCGACCGTGAACAATTACAATGCGAAGGCGCGAGCGGGGCTCGACCCGGAATTCGGGCGCGGCAGCACGATCTATCAGCGTCACCTCGGCGATGCCGGCCATTCTCCGAATCCGTGCGTCGCCCCGATCGAGCAGGCGCCGTTCTATGCACTGCGCATCTATCCGGCGGATCTCGGCACCGCGATCGGCCTGAAGACGGATGGCGAGGCCAGGGTACTGCGGAAGGATGGCACCGCGATTCCCGGCCTCTATGCCTGCGGCAACGACATGGGATCGATCATGAATGGAAATTATCCCGGGCCCGGCATCACGCTGGGGCCGGCCCTGACATTCGGTTACATCGCCGGCCGCCACCTGGCGAAAATCGATCTGGCATCGCAGGAGAGGGGACGAGCATGAAAAATCCAGCCGCCGGGTTCGGCGTCAACACCTACTCCTATATTTTCAACGGCAGCGCGGCCTATACCGTGGCGCGGCTCGCGGACCAGGGTTATGGCGGGGTCGAACTGATGTTCTTTCCCGGCCACCTCTGGCCGGCCGAGCTTGACGCCGCACAGCTTCGCGGCTTGCGCAATCTCTGCGAAGCGCGGCTGCGGCTGGTGGCCGTCAATATGCCGAATGTTGACATGAACATCGCCGCCGCCGCCGAGGAAATGCGGGCCTATACGCTCGATCTCCTGGTGAAGTTCGTCCGCTGCGCCGGCGAACTCGGAGCCGGCGGGGTCATTGTCGGTCCAGGCAAGGCCAATCCGCTGTTTCCGATGCCCAGGGATCGCATGGTCTCCCATTTCTATCGCGCGCTCGACACGCTGGCGCCGCTGGCGCGACAGTGCGGCACAAAACTATTGATCGAGAACATGCCGTTTGCCTTCCTGCCGGATGCGGAGTCCTTGATGAACATTGTCGACGGCTATGGCGACGACAGCATTCGTATCATCTACGACGTGGCCAACGCGCACTTTATTGATGAGTCTCCCGGCGAAGGGTTGCGGCGCGTCCGCGACCGGCTCAGCCTGGTTCATTTCTCCGATACGACCCGGCAAAGCTACAAGCACGATCCTTTGGGATGCGGCGATGTTCCGCTCGCGGGTCTTGCATCTGTCATGAAAGAGGTGGGATACACGGAGTTGCCCATGCTCGAGGTCATTTCACTGAATCCGGATCCTGACATCGCCGATAGCTGCCGGCGCCTGCAGGAAGCGGGGTTTGGCCGCGATGCCTGATCAGGTCGCTCTCGTCATTGGGCCGACTGGAGCCACCGGCGGTCCCATCGCGGCAGCGCTGGCGCGCCGCTCCGGATGGCGCGTCTACGGCATGTCGCGCACCGCGCCATCAGGTGAGGCGTCTTTCATCCATCTCAAGGCTGACCTGACCGATCCCGAATCCTGCCGGCGCGCGCTGGCAACCATCGAACCGGTGACGCACGCGTTCTTTGCCGCCCGCGCGCCGTTTCGCGAAGGCGGCGTCGAGGACGTCGATGGCAACGTCGCCATGCTGGCGGCGACGCTGGATGCGCTGGCGACGCGTACCGATGCGCTCGAGCACGTTCATCTGCTGGAGGGCATCAAATGGTACGGCATGCATCTCGGCCCGTATCCGACGCCGTCGCGCGAGGACGATCCCCGGCATCTGCCGCCGAATTTCTATTACGATCAGCAGGACCTCCTGAGCGCGCGGGCGGCGCAGACGCGCTGGAGCTGGTCCGCATCGCGGCCGTCCTATATCTGCGACTTCGCGCCAAGCCGCTCCCGAAACCTGATCACGGTGCTCGGCACCTACGCGGCGATCTGCCGCGAGCTCGATGTGCCCTTGGATTTTCCCGGCAGCGCCGCCGGCTATTCGGTGTTATCGGAACTGTCGGACGCGACCTGTCTGGCGGAAGCGATCGTCTTTCTCTCCACCCATGAGTCCGGGAAGAACGCGGCGTTCAACGTCACCAATGGCGACAGTTTCCGCTGGTGCCAGGTCTGGCCCCTGCTGGCGCAATGGTTCGGCATGCCCTGCGGCGTGCCGCGTCAGATGAAACTCGCGACCTGGATGGCCGACAAGGGACCGGTCTGGGACCGGATCGTGGCGCGGTGCGGGCTGCAACCACGCTCGCTCGAAAGCCTCGCGTCGTGGGAGTTTGCCGATTTCGTCTTCGCCAAGGAGTGGGACCTACTGACCGATACGGGCAGGCTGAGGCGCGCAGGGTTCAATGCCTGTGTCGATACCATCGCGATGCTGCGCGATCAGCTCGATCAATACCGTGAAGCGAAGCTGCTGCCGCGCTAAAGCGGGATGAGATTAGATTGTGCCGTAACGGCGCCGGAAGTGCACTCCCTCTCCCGCTTGCGGGCGAGGGTTGGGGTGGGGGTGCCCAACGCGAATTCGGTGTGCGTGGTGAGAGTCCCCACCCGCAGTGTTCATAACCGAAGCTTCGCTTCAGCAGCGAACCACGGTGACGGTTTGGTCTTTGCCGTCAGACCCAAGAACCTTCACGGTTTGCGCGGGGCAGCCGGGCACAAAGGCTATCGGTGGAGACGGCGGCTTGGCAGGGGCGTCAAAAAAACCAGGCGGAAATCGGTGTGCCCAATCCCAGGGAACATCATATTTGTAGGTATAGGTGATATCGCCTGACATCGGTGGCGCGACCCCGAGGTTGGGTTGGCCATACGAGCCGTACGATAAATCTCCAAAGTAGTCTCCGACCACGGGAAAGAAAGCCCCGAAATTGCGCCCTTTGTGAAGGCCAGGCAATCGAGCGACTGACGGACGGAAAGTCGAATGCGGCGAAGCGGCAACAACACCGCCATGGGCGACCCCCGACCCTCCGACTGCCTGGCTGGAGCCAAGCGCAATACCGAGAGACATTATGAAGGCTGCATACACTTTATACGTCATGGCACACCCGATCATTCGCAACATCAAAACGCATGCTAGGCCGGGGCTTTCGCGCTCGCCAACGCATAATTAATCAATGGTTAAGGCGTAAGCTTAATAGCGGCGTATTTTCGAGTTAACGCTGTTTTCCGCAGAAAACACGGTTTCGACCCCTCATTTATGCGCTTGGGCCCAGCCCAAGGCTTGCGTAAATCCGCCTGGCATAGGCGCCGAATTCATCGGTGGTCTTGATCGGCAGCGCGCGCGGAAACGGCAGGTCGATCGGGAAATATTCCGCCATCCGCGCCGGACCTGCGGTGAGCACGGCGCAATGCGAGGCGAGGAACACCGCCTCCTGGATGCTGTGGGTGACAAAGATGATGGTCTTGCCGCTTTCGCGCCAGATCCGCAGCATTTCCAGGTTCATCTGCTCGCGGGTCAGCGCGTCCAGCGCGCCGAACGGCTCGTCCATCAGGATCAGCTTTGGATCATGGATGAAGGCGCGCGCGATCGCGGTGCGCTGCTGCATGCCGCCGGATAATTGCTGCGGATATTTTTCCTCGTAGCCGGCGAGCCCGACCAGGTTGAGAAGATCGCGCGCCCGCGAGCGGGCGGCCTTCATGGGCAGGCCGACGATCTCCGCGGGCAGCAGCACGTTGTCGAGGATGGTCCGCCATTTCAGCAGCAGCGCCTGCTGAAACACCATGCCGATGTCGCGCGCGGGATCGAACGGCGTGTGCGCGTTGCCGATCTCGATGGTGCCGCCGTCGGCATCGTGCAATCCGGCGAGGATCTTCAGCACGGTGGTCTTGCCGCAGCCGCTTGGCCCGACCAGCGAGATCAATTCGCCTTCCCTGACATCCATGGTGACATCGGAGACCGCAAGAAATTCCGCGCCCTGCGACCGGTAGACCTTGCGGACGTTGCGCAGGCGGATGAAGGGCTGTTCCTGCTCACTCATGCCAGCCATTTCTCAAGATTGCTGGCAACGAAATCGTCGTCGCTGAGATCGGCATGTTCGTTGCAGACGCGGTCGATCTCGTGCATCTGGCCGGGGCTGAGGCCCTCGGCTGGATCGAGACACCAGATGCCCTTCATCAGCCCCTGACGCCGCAGAATCTCGTGGCAGCCGGCGATGCAGCCGTGAAAATTGTTGGCGACGTCGAAGAACGCACTGTTGCAATCGGTGACGCGCGCATCGAGCGCCAGCAGGTCGGACGGCAGGGTGTCCTTGCCGCGCGCGGCGCGGCACATCTCGAACTGCTTGATCGCGCTTTGGGTCCACACCGACCAGTGACCGAGCAGGCCGCCGCGGAACCAGGCGCGGGTGGTGATGCCGTTGTCGCGCAGGTCGAACGGCAGCGTGAGATCGAGCAGAATGTGGTCGTCATTGCCAGTATAGAGCGCGATGCGATCGAGCGCGCCGGCGGCGCAAACGCCACGCAGCACGTCGAGGGTGCGGTAGCGGTTGAATGGCGCGATCTTGATGGCGATGACATTGTCGATCAGGGCAAAACGCCGCCAGAAATCCGCGCTGAGAATGACACCGCCGACCGCCGGCTGCAGATAGAACCCGACCAGCGGAATTTCGCGCGCCACCGCCTCGCAATGGGCGATGATCTCGTGTTCGGAAGCGGATTTCATCGCCGCCAGGCTGAGCAGCCCCGCGTGATAGCCGATGCCGCGCGCGATCTCGGCCTCCGCGATCGCCTGCCTGGTCGGCCCGACCAGTCCTGCGACCATCGCCAGCGGTCGTTTCGTCCATGCGGCGGCGGTCTCCGCGGCCAGTTCAAGCACCGGCCGGTACAGCCCGACCTCGCGGATCGTGAATTGCGTGGTGTGGACGCCGACTGCAACTCCGCCGGCGCCGGCATCGATGTAATAGCGCGTCAACGCGCGCTGATGCACGCTGTCGAGCCCGCGCTCCGCATCGAGCGCGAGCGGGTGGGCGGGGATCACCGTGCCATCGGCAATCAAGCGCCGAACCTCGGATTTCATCTGGCTATGATGCATCGGCCACTCCTTATCCAAATTCCGGGCCGGCCACGACGAACGGCGGTTCCGCGGGAAGCGTCATGGCGCCGCCGAACCGCATGCGCTGAAACGGCCGCTCGATGGTCCAGCCGGAACCGGTGAGACCGTTGAGAAATTCTTGATGCGAGTTGACGGCGTCGATCAGCACAGGGCTGGTCTCTGACCGCACGATCGCATCGACCAATTCCAGCGCGTGGTGGGCCTTATCGGCAAACAGCGGACCGATGTGCCGCGCCTTGCGGCCGTCGCGAACCAGCGCGACCGCGCTCCCGTTCGAGAGCAATCGGGAACCGGAGCGCCCGCTGAGTTCGGCGAGCAGGGCGCTGCGATCGAAGCCCATGCTATGACAATCGCGCGAGATGAATTCACTGAGGTCATAGCTCGACAGCGAGGAAGGCGTGGTGGCATTAGGTGGCCCAGGGCTCTCCAGACGCAACCGGCGCAACTCCAGCGTCGGGGTAAATCCGAGCGGTCCATAGACCGTGGCGCCGGCCGGGGTCGCATCGAGCCAGGTTGTCAAGCCTTGCTTCGCGGCTTCGGCGAGACAGGCATCGACCATTCGGGTCGCAAGTCCCCGCCGGCGCCAGTTTGCGGTCACCAGCACCATGCTGATCCAGGCATTGCCGGACGTGTAGGGCAACAGCGCTGCGCTGGCGATCAGACGACCATCGCCGTCGCGCACGCCGAACACGTGTCCCTGATCCAGGAAGAACCGCCAGTCGGCCTCGTTCTGGTTCCAGTGCGCTTCTGTTGAAAGCAGCAGTCCGGCGGGCGCGTCTTCTGCGGTGAGTCTCGTGATGACGATGTCAGTATCGGCCATCGCGCACCTCGTATTTGGTGGGCTTGCCGAGGCTCGGCATCGCACGCGCGACCCAGTCCGCGGTCCAGGCGATCAGTGTTTCGGTATCGACGATCGGCAGGCCGAACAGTTTGACGGCCTGCGAGGTGTCGGTCAGCCACGCCGTCGCCTGCTCGGTGCCGACCAGGATCGGCTCGCGGCCGAGCCGCGCGCCGAATTTGGCGGCGAGGTCGCGGACGCGGAGAATTTCATGGCCGCTGACATTGATCGGCGAGGTCGGCGTGTCGCAATGCGCGAGGCAGCGCAGCGCCTGCGACGAGGCATCGCCCTGCCAGATGAAATTGACATGGCCGAGGCTGACGTCGATCCGCTTTCCCTGCAAAATCCTGGTTGCGATGTCGTGCAGCACGCCGTAGCGCATGTCGATGGCGTAGTTCAGCCGGAACAGACGGCCGGGCGTCGAATATTTGCGCGAGAAATATTCGAACATGCGCTCGCGGCCGACGCAGGATTGCGCGTATTCGCCGGGCGGGTTCGGCGCCGAACTCTCGTCGGCGCCTCTGCCGTCGGCCGGTACGAACGGATAGACGCAGCCGGTCGAGAACGCCACGATCCGCGAACCAGCGAAAGCCTGCGCGACCAGGGCGGGGACGTGGGCGTTCATCGCCCAGGTCAGCGACAAATCGCCCTCCGCGCCGAACTTGCGCCCGGCCATGAAGACGATGTTTTTGATTTTCGGCAGCGCCTGGATGGCGGCTTCATCCAGCAGGTCGCAATTGAGCGTTTCAATGTTGCGGGCGTCGAGCCATGTCTTCACGCTGGCGTCGCTGAAGCGCGCCACGCCGATGACGCGGCGACCGGGCAGGGCGGCCTTGGCGAGGCCGGCGAGCGTCGGTCCCATTTTTCCGGCGACGCCGAGAATCATGAGATCGCCGTCGATTTTCGCGAGATCGTCGATCAGCGCCTGGCTCGGCCGGCACAGGAGATCGTCGAGCGCTGCGATGTCAGGAATCGTGGCCGGCAGATTGTCGCGGGTGAGCAGCATCTTGTTTCCCTGATTATTGCAGCCGCACGTCCCTGACCACGAACACCCGTTCGAGGCCGAGCACCAGGCCGTAGAGCGCAACCCCAAGCAGCGTCAGCAGCACCACCGCCATCACCATCGCCGGCGTGTCGAGCGAGGACTGCACCTGGATCATCAGATAGCCAAGCCCGCGTTCGGAGGCGATAAACTCGCCGACGATGGCGCCGGCGACCGCGAGGATGGCGCCGACCTTCATGCCGGAGAACACGTAAGGCAGCGCGCCCGGCAACTGGATCTTGCGAAACAATGTCCAGCGCGAGCCGCGCAGCGATTTCACGAGATCGAGCAGGTCGGGCTCGACCTCGCTTAATCCGCGCGCGGTGGTCAGCAGGATCGGGAAGAAGCAGATGCTGAACGCGATCAGGATATTCGGAAAGATGCCGTAGCTGAACCAGACGATGAACAGCGGCCCCAGCGCCACTTTCGGGATCATGTTCAGCGTCACGAACAGCGGCAGCAACAAAAGGCTCACCAGTGGCGACCAGCAGAACAGTACCGCGAGCGTCACGCCGACCAGGGCGCCGAGCGCGAAGCCGCCGAGGATTTCCACCGCCGTCACGGCGAGGTTGGAAAGCCAGGCGTATTTGGCCGATGTCAGCGTCGCGATGGTGGCCAGCGGCGAGGGCAGGATGAACTTCGGCACCTGGAGGGCGTCGACCAGCACCTGCCAAAGCACGATCACGGCGAGATGCACGATCAGGATGATCGCAAAGGACCGAGCGGAACGCATCCCGTCGCTGACCACCGTATGCTCCTCTGGCGCCACGTCCCGGTCTCTTGAGCGGGGGCGCGCATATCCAGTCTATCCCCGTGCGGTCAAACTTTCAACCATCCGGTTGATAACCGTCAAAGCGCGACCTTTGGAGCCGTCATTGCGAGCGAAGCGAAGCAATCCATGGCACAGCCTAGACGCCCAATGGATTGCTTCGTCGCTTTGCTCCTCGCAATGACGGCACTAGGCTAAGGCCGCAGCGCCTGCATCACCAGGTCGACCACATGCTTGCGCCGGGCGCGTCGCGCGACCGGGCTGCTCAGGTCCTTGCCGAAGATCGCCGACAAGGTCGGCGTGTTGGAAAAGAAGAAGTAGCTGAGGCCCGCGATCGAAATATAGAGATGTACTGCATTGATGCCTTTGCGGAAGGCTCCCGCCCGCACGCCGTCGGCGAGGATCTTCGAGACCATGCTGACCAGCGGCGAATGCATGGCTTCGAGCTTCCGGGAGCCGCGCACATGCCGGGCGCCGCCGCGGTTTTCGTCGTTGAGCAGCACGATGAAATCCGGATGCGCAGCGAGGTGGTCGAAGGAGCTTTCGATCAGCTTCTTGATGGCCCGTTCCGGCGGCAGCCCCCTGAGATTGAGCTCACGCTCCTTGGCGCGGATTTCCGCATAGACCCATTCCAGCACCGCCAAATAGAGCGCGTCCTTGTCGCCGAAATAGTGATAGACCAGCTGCTTGTTGACGCCGGCGCGGGCGGCGATTTCATCGACCCGCGCGCCGGCCAGGCCGTTTTTCGCAAATTCCCGCCGTGCCGCGGTCAGAAGCTTGTTCCGTGTCGCCGCGGGATCGCGGCGTTGGGGTCTTGCGCTACTTGATCGTTGTTTGGGCATTTCCAACCAGACAGTTGACAATTCGGTCCGTCCCTTGTTGCATTGGTAAACCCATGGACGGGCAACGACAAGGCCGTCGGCTGTTAGCAAGGAGAGCTGCCATGAAGAGATTAGGGATCGCGGGATTGGCGCTCGCGTTGCTGGCGCCCTCCGTTCCGGCGGCGGCCGCCGAGTCCGTCAACCTGATCCTGAACTGGACACCGACGGCGGACCATTCGCCGTTCTATTACGCCAAGGCGCAGGGCTGGTACGAGAAGGCCGGCATCGATCTCACCATCGAAACCGGCAAGGGCTCCGGAGTATCGTCGCTCAAGGTCGGCTCCGGCGGCTCGCCGTTCGGGATCGCCGACCTTGCAACCATGCTGGTGGCGCGCAGCAAGGGCGCCGATGTGGTGGCGCTGATGAGCATCTACGCCAACACCGGACAGACGTTTTATTGGCTGAAGAGCTACGGCGTGAACGGCGCCAAGGATTTTCCCGGCCACAAGATCGGCAATCCGCCGGGCGACGCTTCGCGCGTGATGTGGCCGGCGTTCGCCAAGGCAGCGGGCATCGCGCCGGATGCGGTCAACTTCGTCAACGTCGGGCCGACCGCGAAGATCGCGGCGCTGAAAAGCCACACCGTCGATATCATCAGCGATTTCTACAACCAGCATGACCTGAAGGTGATCGAGTTCGGCGGCGACCTAGGCTACGTCAACTGGAAGGACATCGGCCTCAACCCCTATGGCAACTCGCTGATCGTCAACGGCGCGTTCCTGGAGAAGAATCCAAAGCTGGCCGAGGATTTCGTCAAGATCAGCCAGAAGGCGTTCGCTGCCTGCGTCGCCGACGTCACCCCTTGCCTGAAGGCGTTGCTCGATCAGGTCTCGGGCTTGGACAAGGAAGACCAGGAGCAGCAGTGGGAGCGCATCAAGTTCCTGATGACCGACGACTTCACCACGTCAAAGGCGCTGGGCTGGATCGACGCCGAGCGGATGAAAAAGGATTACGAGCTGGTGCAGACCTATCTCGGCATGGAGAAGCCGTTCGCGGTCGAAACCGCGTTCTCGACCAGGCTGCTGGATCCGAGCATCAAGATGGACGCTAGCAAGGTCAGGAAGTGAGAGGCTGAGCAGGTTTTTCAGTCGTCATTGCGAGCCAACGGGTCGCGCGAACGCGCGCCCGATGACCGGCTCCGCGAAGCAATCCGTCGCTGAGCCAGGCTCGGCGGTGGATTGCTTCGTCGCTTTGCTCCTCGCAATGACGGTGTGACTCACGCTCCCGCCGCTCTACTGCAGCGCCATGCCGGACGTCTTGATCACCGTCGTCAGCTTCTCATGGTCCGCCTTCATCAGCGCGGCGAGGTCGTTCAGCGGCATCGGTTTGCCCGGAATGTTGGCGAGCGATAGCTGGCGTTGAACGTCGGGGTTTTGCAGCGCCTTGTTGATGGCTTCATTGATCTTCCCGGCGAGAGCATCCGGGGTCGCCGACGGCACATAGATGCCGTACCAGGGCACGTAGGCGGCCGCCGGAAATCCGGCCTCCGCGATGGTCGGTACCTCCGGAAGATCGGCGACGCGTTTGTCGGTGAACACGGCCAGCGGTTTTACCGTGCCGGCCTTGATGTGCGGCAAGGCGAGCTCCAGCGACACGATCTCGAAATGCATCAGATTGGTCATCAGGTCGATCAGGGCCTGCGGCTGGCCCTTGTAGCCGACATTGGTCAGCTTGATATCGGCGGCCTGAAACAGTTTTTGCGCGCTGAGGTCGATCGAGGAACCTGTGCCCGGATTGCCGAAATTGAGCTGGCCGGGCTTGCTCCGCGCCAGCTCGACGAATTCGCCGATGGTCTTGACCGGCATCGAGGGATGCACCAGTGCCACGCTCTGGTTCCACACCGCGAGGCCGACGCATCTGAAATTCTTCAGCGAGTCCCAGCCGGCATCCTTGTACAAAGTGGGATTGACCAGCACCGCGGGTCCGGTGACCAGCCAAGTGTAGCCGTCCGGATCGCTGCGCGCGACGGCGGATGTGCCGATGTTACTGTTGCCGCCGGGTCTTGCCTCGACGACGACCGTTTGCTTCCAGTCGCGGCCGACCTGTTCCGTCACGGCGCGCGCGACGATGTCGACAATGCCGCCGGCAGGGTAGGGCACGATGATGTGGATCGGCCGGTTCGGATAATTGCTTGGCGCCTGCGCGCCGGCGTCGCTGCCGGGCAGCATCGCGATCAGGCCTGCGGCAAGACAAGCCGCGGCAAGACCAAGAGTCCTGACGACGTTCATTCTTTCCCTCCCGTCGCGCGCATCGTTCGAGCAATGCGCATTTGTTTTTCGTCCGGCCGCTCTGCGGCGAAGATGGATCGCGCGCTTGACCGGCGCGGTATTGCCTTAGGCGTTATCGACCAGCGACCGGATGCTGCGGGCGAGGCCGAGGATGCGCGGCCCGCATTCGCGCTCGATCTGTTCGGCGCTGAAGCGAAACGAGGGAATGCCGCAATTGACGGAAAGACAATCGCCGGTGGCGGTGCGATACAGCGGCGCGGCGACGCCAAAGATTTCGCGCCGCCATTCGCCCAGCGACACCGCGAAGCCGCGGGTCCGGCAGAGTTCGATGTCGGGCAGCGTCCGCGCTTTCACATAGTCCAGTTCTTCCGAACGCTCGGCCTTCACGGCCTGCACATAGTTCTGGATTTCATCGTCGGTAAATAGAGACAGCAGCGCGCGGCCGACGGCGGTGGTCGCCAGCGTCCCGGTGAAGCCGACATCGGGAACGTGCGGCACGGCATCGGTGGTGCGCAGCGTTTCGACATAGATGAAGTCGAGCCCGAACGGCATCGCGATCGAGACGGTGCCGCCGGCATAAGCGGCGAAGTCGCGCATCAGCGGACGCGCCAGTTGACGGACCTTCAGGGCCGACAGCACCGGATAGGCCGCGGCGAGAATGCCGAGCCCGAGCTCGAAACGTCCCTTGGCATCGCGCTTGAGATAGCCAAGCTGCGCCAGGGTGTAGGTGAGGCGCGACACCGTCGGCCGCGACAGGCCGCTATGCAGCGCGAGATCCGCATTCGACAAGGCGCCGCTGCGGTTTCGGAAAGCCGCGAGCAGGTCGAGCCCATGCGCCAGCGTCGTCGCAAACGACGGATCGCTTTCGTCTGCCGTCGCCCGGGGGCGAGGTGCCGCGGAAGAACCATGAGACGTCGAGGCCATAAGCCGAATATCGGACAAAAAACGTCATAATGTCAATATAACAAAACATAATTGCAATTCGTGTCGACATACGGTTAGATGCCGGTCCGCAAAGGGGAGGCATCATGGATTTCGATCTGTCGGAACGGTCGGAAGCGTGGCGAGCCCGATTGCAGGCCTTCTTCGACCGCGAGGTGCTGCCCCGCCATCGCGGCTGGCTTGAACACACTGATGATCGCGAAGCGCCGCCGTTCATGGGCGAACTGCAGCGCAAGGCGCGGGCGGCGGGATTATGGAATCTCGGCCTTCCCGAACTTGCGCCCGACGAGCCCGGGACGCGGCTTTCGAATCTCGAATACGCGCCGCTCGCCGAGATCATGGGGCGGCTGTTCTGGGCTCCGGAAGTTTTCAACTGCCAGGCGCCCGACGTTCCCAACATGATCGCGCTGCAGAATTGCGCCGCGCCAGAGCAGAAGCAGCGTTGGCTGCGGCCGCTCCTGGAAGCAGAAACCCGTTCGGCGTTCGCCATGACCGAGCCGGATGTGGCCTCCTCGGACGCGACCAACATCGCCACCCGGATCGCGCACGACAGGGGTGACTACGTCATCAACGGACGCAAATGGTTCATAACCGGCGCCGCCCATCCGCGATGCAGTTTCCTGATCGTGCTGGGCGTGACCAATGCGGACGCGGAACGAACCCGCCGCCATTCCTGCGTCATCGTGCCGATGGATGCGCCCGGCGTGCGCCTGGTCCGGCCCTTGCGCTGGATGGGCTGTGAGGACCGCACGGCGCCGATCGGCGAGATCGTCTTTGACAATGTCCGCGTGCCCCGCGCGAACCTGCTCGGCGAGGAGGGTGAAGGATTCAAGGTCGCGCAGGTTCGCCTTGGGCCTGCGCGAATCCATCATTGCATGCGGTCGATCGGGCTGTGCGAACTATTGATCGAACTGATGATGGTGCGCTCGGCGGAACGCGCCGCATTCGGACGCCCGGTCATTCAATACGACACGGTGCAGCGCTGGATCGCAGAATCCCGCGTCGAACTCGAACAGGCCCGCTTGCTGACCTATCGCTGCGCGTCGCGGCTGGATCAGGCCGGACATCATGACGCCTGGCGCGACGTCTCGCTGATCAAGGTCGCCGTACCCGCCATGCTGCAGCGGATCGCGGACCGCGCCATGCAGGTGTTCGGCGCAATGGGCGGTTCCGACGATACCCCGATCCATCAGGCGCTGGCCTGGGGTCGGCTGCTGCGGATCGGGGACGGGCCGGACGAGGTCCACCTGCGGCAGATTTTCCGGATGGAGACGGTGCCTTCGTGGTCGATCAAGGACTCGCCATATCTGGCGCCGCGTCCGCAGTGATCTAACCTCTCCCCGCAAGCGAGGCGAGGGAGAGGTGGACATCGCTACTCGTTTCAACTTGAACTCATCATGCCCGAGAGAGGACAGTCAAAATGACCCAAGGCAGCGGCGAAGCACCCAAGCCAGCATCAAGTCCGGTTGTCGCACAGCACGCGGCGACGCTGAAAGCGTTGCCGTTTTCGGATACGCGTGATTTCGACGATGCCGCGCGCGGTTTTCTCGGCACGCTGGAAAACGCGAAGATCACGTCCGCGCAGGGCCGGGTGGTCTGGAGTCTCGAGCCCTATGGCTTTCTCTCCGACGCGGAGGCGCCGCCGACGGTCGATCCAAGCCTGTGGCGGCAGTCGCGCCTCAACATGAACCATGGGCTGTTCGAGGTGGTGCCCGGGGTCTATCAGGTGCGCGGGCTTGACATCGCCAACATGACCTTGATCGAGGGCGACAGCGGCGTGATCGTGGTGGACACCTTGACCTCGATCGAAGGTGCGCGCGCCGCGATGGAGCTTTATTTCAGGCATCGCGGATTGCGGCCGGTGGCCGCCGTGATCTTCACCCACACCCATACCGACCATTGGGGTGGCGCGCGGGGCGTGCTGGAAGAGGACACGCTGGCGAGCGGCCGGGTTCCGATCATCGCGCCCAATTTCTTCATGGAGCATGCGGTTTCGGAAAACATCATTGCTGGCCCCGCGATGCTGCGCCGCGCGCAATATCAGTTCGGGCCGTTCCTGGCGAAGGGCCCGCGCGGGCAGGTCGATTGCGGCCTCGGCAAATCGATGGCGGCGGGCTCGGTAGCGCTGTTGCGCCCGACCGATCTCATCATCGCCACCGGCGACAGGCGCACCATTGATGGCGTCGAATTCGAGTTCCAGATGGCGCCGAACAGCGAAGCGCCGGCGGAAATGCATTTCTTCATTCCGCGCTACAAGCTTTTGAACCTCGCGGAAAACTGCACGCATAATTTCCACAATCTGCTGCCGTTCCGCGGCGCCGATGTGCGTGACGCACTCGCCTGGTCGAAATATCTCGGCGAGGCGCTGCAGATGTGGGGCGGCAAGGCCGATGCGATGTGCGGACAGCATCATTGGCCGGTGTGGGGCTTTGAGCGTATCGACACCATGATCCGCCAGCAGCGCGATCTCTACAAATTCGCGCATGACCAGACCATCCGGCTGATGAACCACGGGCTCACCGCCACCGAGATCGCCGAGACCATCAAGCTGCCGGCGAGCCTCGATGGCGCATGGCACGCGCGCGGCTATTACGGCCATATCCGGCATAATGTGAAGGCGATCTACCAGAAATATCTCGGCTGGTACGACGCCAATCCCGTCCATCTCGATCCGCTGCCGCCGGTCGATGCCGGCAGGAAATATGTCGAGTATATGGGCGGCGCGGCGGCGCTGCTGGAGCGCGCGGCGAAAGATTTCGCCAAGGGCGAATTTAGGTTCGTGGCGCATGCCGTCGGTCATCTGGTGTTCGCGGAACCCGACAATCAGGCCGCCCGCGCGCTGCTCGCCGATACATTCGAGCAGCTCGGCTACGCCGCCGAAAGTTCGACCTGGCGCAACGCCTATCTGTTCGGCGCGCAGGAATTGCGGCAGGGCATGCCAAAGGCGCCGCCGCGTCCGCCGATGCCGCGCGAAACCCTGGCCGCGTTGCGCACCGAACAATTATGGGACGTGCTCGGCGTCCGTCTCAATGGTCCGAAGGCCGAAGGCAAGCACATCGTGCTGAACTGGAGCTTTAACGACACGAACGAGAATTTTGTGCTCACGCTGGAGAACTGCGCGCTGACCTACGTCGCGGGCGCGCAGGCGGCCACGGCGGATGCGAGCTTCGTTTTGGCGCGCGGCACGCTCGACGAAGTGATCGCCAAGCTGACGAGTTTTCCGGAAGCCGTGGCGAGCGGGAAGATCAAGGTCAGCGGCAACCCGATGCGGCTTGCGGAGCTGATGGCGCTGATGGACGAATTCCCGCGGATGTTCGAAATCGTTGAGCCGAAGCGCGTGCTTGTCACCTAGGGTTTGGCTGGCAAAAGCGGTTTTTTCCTCAATCTTCGGTCAAGCCGGCCTTTCGCATGCCGTCGAGGAACCGCTCCATCAATTCGGAAGTCTGATAGGGAACGCTTGCCCTTATCCAGCCGATCGATAACTGGGGCTGTTCGATCCGAACGGTCACGAGGAATTTCCGCGCTTCATCGATCTGCCCTATTTGCGCAAGGCCTGCGCAGCGCAATCGTTGCGCTCCTTGAAAGCCGGGACGCAATCGCAGGATTTCCGAGGAGTATCTGACGGTTTCCGTGTATCGCCCGGCCGTATAATGCGCGACCGCGATCGCTCCAAGGAACAGCGCCATCTCCGGATCGAGGGGACTGAGCCGGATGGCTTCCTCGGCATGTTCGATCGCCTCGCGATCGTGCCCGGCAAATGCCAGGCCGTGGCCGAGATTGCCATGGGCTGCCGCCGAACTCGGGTTGAGCATGACCGCCCGGCGAAACGCCGCGATCAACTCCTCGGTTCGCTTTTCCATCAGAGCCAGATAGCCGAGCGCGATCTGTCCCCAGGAATCGCAGTCATCGATGGCGGTCGCGCGAACGGCGTGCTGGCGACCGACGAGCAAGCCGTGATCGCGATTGACCCAGCCCATATGCGCCGCGAACAACAGGCAAAACGCCAGCAGGCTTCGCGCAGGCGGGTAGTCAGGATGGGCCTCAACGGCAATTTTTAGGGCGTCGATCGCGGTCTCGTAGTCGGGGCGTGTCAGACGCCAGACATGGGTTTGCGCGCGAGCGACCAGCTCCCAGGCTCCAAGATCGTCGGAGGATCGCGCAAGGGTGCGAACGCCCTCCGCCGCGAGCAGGCGCGGTTCGATGGCCGCGACGACGCTGCAGGTGATCTCATCCTGTACCGCGAAGATATCCCCGAGCTCGCGGTCGTAGCGCTCCGCCCAATGATGACCGCCGGTGATCGCGTCGATCAGCTGCGCGCTGACGCGGATGCGCGTGCCGACCCGGCGAACGCTGCCTTCCAGCACGTAGCGGACGCCCAGTTCCCGCGAAACCCGTTTCACATCCACCGCGCGGTGCTTGTAGACGAATGTCGAGTTGCGGGCGATCACGAACAGCCAGCGAATGCGCGAGAGCCCGGTGATCAAATCCTCGGAAATGCCGTCGGCAAAATGCTCCTGATCGGGATCGTCGCTCACATTGGCGAACGGCAATACTGCGATGGATGGGCGGTCCGGTAAAGGCAGGGTGCCGTCCCCGGCCGTCACCGCCGCAGTTAAAGCTGGTGGATCGAGCTCCGCCATATCTCCATCGACCACAACCACCGGTGACGCGAAAAGATAGCCGCGCTTGGAGACGGTTTCGATCTCTCCATGGGCATTGTCGTTGAGCGCCTGACGGATGTCCTTGATGCATTGGACCAACGAGTTTTCGGTGACAATGACGTCCTGCCAGACCTGATCGATCAATTCGTCTTTGGGAACGAGCCGGCCCGGATTCTGGACCAGATAAACCAGCACGTCGAAGGACTTTGGCCGCAGGGGCAAGACGACGCCGTCGCGCCGCAAACAGGCGGATCGGCGATCGACGAGAAATCGCCCAAAACGATAGTTCTTGGTATCGACAGGATAGGACAGGGTGGCTGCCTGGTTTTGCGGACCGGTCAGCACCCTAGACCATTTCACCGGAATTTCATCAGGCCTTCACGACGGGCCGGCCCGGATCTGCAAGACCTCCCGACCAACCAAGAGGGGCGTGCCTCGCACGCCTGACAGGGAGCTTGCCCATGAAGCCGGCGTCAAGGATCAACAGAGCGGCCTTTCTTGCCAGCGTATTCGCGGCGGCGTTGCTGACTAGCTCCGCGCGCTGCGACGTGATCATGGACTGGAACGCCAAGGCTGACGCGATCGGGATCGAAAAGCAGCTTGTCAACGTGCCGAATGGGCGCGGTCAGGCCATGCTGCACATCGCGATGTTCGAGGCGGTCAACGCGATCGAACGTCGATACGCGCCCTACAAGCTCAATCTAACGGCCGAGCGCTCCACGTCAAGGGAAGCGGCGGCGGCTTCGGCTGCCCATGACATCCTGATCGCGCTTTATCCCGATCAAAAAGCCGACCTCGATGCGACCCTCGCGGCGTCGCTTTCCGGCGTTGCCGAAACCGAGGCGCGATCGAAGGGGATCGAGCTTGGCAAGAAAGCCGCGGCCGGAATTATCGCGCTGCGCGCCCACGATTTCAGCGACAAGGCAGAGAATTATCGACCGTATGCGATGCCGGGCATCTATGTGCCGACCGCGCTGCCGATCGAGTCCACCAGTGCATCGCTAACCCCCTGGGTGATGAGCACCGGCGCGCAGTTCCTGCCAGGTCCGCCTCCCGCGCTGACGTCGGAAACCTGGACCCGGGATTTGAATGAGATTCGCGAGATCGGAGGCCGCAACAGCAGCAAGCGCACGGCAGAGCAGACGGAGATCGGCCGCTTCTGGTTTCAGACCGGCCCCAGGACTTATAATCCGATCGTCAGGCAAATCGCGACGGCCAGAAAAATGGACGTGGTGGACTGCGCCCGTCTGTTCGCGCTCACCTCGATCGCCGGCATTGATGCCTTCATCGCCGTGTTCGATGCCAAATATACCTACAATCTATGGCGGCCGGTGACCGCGATCCGCAATGCCGATCTCACGTCCAATCCGGCAACGCCGCGGGAGGAGTCATGGATGCCGCTGGGCGTCACCCCGATGCATCCCGAATATCCGTGCGCGCACTGCATCGTCGCAGCAGCGATCTCCACCGTTCTGCAAGCCGTCGCCGGGGACGAGGTCGACGCGATCTCGCTGACGAGCCCGACCGCGCCCGGGGTCACGCGTAAATGGACACGCCTTCAGGACTACAGCGACGAGGTTTCCAACGCCCGCGTTTACGCAGGCTTTCACTATCGGTTCTCGACCGAGGTTGGAAAAGACATGGGCAAGAAGATCGGGCAGCTCACAGTGGCAACGCAATTGCGCGGCGCCGTCGCCTCGGCGCAACCAAAACCGTGACCTCGGAGCGCCGATGCTCCGTGCGGGCTACGGAGATGATTTGCCCGTCGGGCGGTTTGTTGAACAGGGTGTCCAGTCCTGTTTGCAAAAATATTTCGCTTCACCCGTCGGGCAAATCATCTCTACAAATTCGCGCCATCCCGTCCCACAGAGGGGCGTATCGCGATCGTCACGGACGCGGGGCGGGATGCGGTGGACGCGGCAGCGTCTTGCGCGCAAGGGGATCGCAGGGCGGGTTCTTTGAATCCGTGAGCGATCAAAAGCACGCGGACGAGAGATGTTGCGCGGACGGCGAAGTCGTGTGGTCCTGACGCCCCGACGCTGGCGTCAAGTTTGCGGATGTTGTGTCGACCCAACCGGGCGCGGACAGAACGTTTAGTCCGCTGATGACGGTGGCAAAAGAGCCCGGTCACCGAGGAGAGCACGAAGGAAACCGTTAAAACCATTGCGTGCGGGAATGCCGGGCGATTCCGGTGTACTCGTTGTTACTCGTGTGCGTTCTACCACTACCAAGTGCACACGAGGCCACGGGTGCAGCGGGCACCCGGCATTCCCCACGCCCTCTTTGGGGGCGAAAGATTTTGTCAAAGCTCGGGCGCAACGCGCCGCGAGGACGAAGTCGTGAGCGAAACTACATCAACGTCATTGCGAGCGCAGCGAAGCAATCCATTCTTTCTTTACGCGGAGATATGGATTGCTTCGTCGCTACGCTCCTCGCAATGACGGTTACGACTAATATTCTTGGCTGTTTGAAAATCGAATCAGGCTCTTCGGTCGGCTAAATCCCGAGATACGCCGCCTGCACCTGCTTGTTGTTGGCCAACTCCGCGCTGCTGCCGTGCATGATGACGTTGCCGCTTTCCAGCACATAGGCGCGCTGCACCAGCGACAGCGCGCGGCTCACGTTTTGCTCCACAAGCAGAATGGCGGTACCCATCTTGTGGATTTCGCCGATCTTCTCAAACGTCACGTCGGTCATGACCGGCGCCAGCCCGAGCGACGGCTCGTCGAGCATCAAAAGCCGCGGCTTCAGCATCAGGCCGCGGCCGACTGCCAGCATTTGCTGTTCGCCGCCGCTCATGGTGCCGGCAAGCTGCTTCTTGCGGTCGGCCAGTCTCGGAAAAATGCTGTAGACCAGATCGAGCGTGCGGCTGCGTTCGGCTTTGGCTTTTGGAACATAGGCGCCGATCTCGAGATTTTCCTGCACTGTCATTTCCGGGAAGACCTGCCGTCCTTCCGGCACATGGGCGATGCCCAATTCCGGAATCCGGTGTGGCGGCAGCGACGCGAGATTGGTGCCGGCAAAGGTGATGACGCCCGATGTCAGCCCGACCAGTCCCGAGATCACGCGCAGCGTCGTGCTCTTGCCGGCGCCGTTCGCGCCCAACAGGCCGACGGCTTCGCCTTCGCCGATCTCGATGCCGACGTCATGGATGGCAGGAACGGACCCGTAGCTGGCGCTGACTCCGGCCAATTTAAGCACTAGGCTGCTCCCGGTGTCGGCGGATGAACGTACGAGCCGAGATAGGCGCGGACCACTTCCGGATTTTCCACGATGTCCTTCGGGCTCCCTTCGGCGATCTTCTGGCCGTGATCGAGCACCACGATGTGGCGCGCGACCGCCATGATGGCGCGCATCACATGTTCGACGATGACGATGGTCAGCCCGCGCTGCGACAGTTTGCCGACCAGCGCGACCGCCTGATCGATCTCCGACGGGTTCAGTCCGGCCATCACTTCGTCGAGCAACAAAATCCGCGGCTGCGTCGCCAGCGCGCGCGCCATCTCCAGCCGGCGTTGATCGATGGTGGTCAGGTCCTTGGCCGCGGTCTGCTCCCTGGCCCCGAGGCCGACGAACTCGATCACCTCGCGCGCCTTCTCGCGCGCCACGGCCAAATGCCGGTCGCGCAGGAACGCGCCGGTCATGACGTTGGCAAGCACCGTCATCGCGCCGAACGGCTTTGCCACCTGGAAGGTGCGGGCCAGCCCGTGCGCGCAGATGTCATGCGGCTTCAGGCCGACGATCTCGCGGCCAAAGGCCAGGACCGATCCGGAATCGGGCCGGTGAAATCCGGTGATGAGATGAAAACTGGTGGTCTTGCCGGCGCCGTTCGGTCCGATCAGCGCCACGGTTTCGTTCTCCTGCACGGAGAAGCTGACGTCCTGCACGGCGCGCAGTCCGCCAAACCGCTTGTTGAGACCACGAATGACCAACGCTTCTGCCATGGCTTTGTCTTTACGCTTGCGCGGGACGGCGGTTGAGGTGGCGCTGCCACGCTTCGGTGGCGACGCCCATCAACCCGGTCGGCCGCCACAGGATGACGCCCATCAGGATCAGGCTGTAGACGGTCAACTGCACGCCACCGACCGAGCCGCCGAGCCAGCTCTGCAACAGCGTCGAGGTCGTTTCCAGCAGCACGGTTCCGACCACGGGGCCCCATAGCGTGCCGATCCCGCCGACGATCGATACCAGCGCCGCTTCGATCGAGATGTTGAAGCTGAATGCCGTCGCCGGGTCGATGAAGTAGATGTACTGGGTGTAGAACGTGCCGGCCATCGCGGTGAGGAGGGAGCTGATCAAATAGATGTCGCGCTTGATCCGCGGCGCGTTGACGCCGATCGCCTCGGCTGCGTCCTCGTCCTCGCCGATGGCGACGAGATAATAGCCCATCCACGACTTCTCGATCCGGTAGGTGATTGCGAGTCCGAGCGCGAGTAGGCCGAGCGCGACATAATAGTAGGCGGCCTTGGCCTCGAACTGCATCATCAGCGGCGCGTTGCCGAGGTTGGGGATGGTGGTGCCTTCGGCGCCCCAGGCCAGATCGCGAAATTTAAGGAAGATCAGCATCAGGGCTTGGGCGGTCGCGATCGTGGCGATGGTGAAATAGGGGCCGCGCAGCCGGAAGCACAGCCACCCGATCGGCAGGCTTGCCAGCATCGCCACGACGCCGCCGGCGATCATCCCGATCCACGGCGAGATGCCGAAATCGATCTGCAGGATGGTCGAGGTGTAGGCGCCCAGCCCGAAATAAGCGGCGTGACCGAGCGAGAGCTGCTTGGCGTAGCCGCCCATCAGGTTCCAGGCGACGCCGATAAAGGAGAACAGCAGGATCCGGATGAAGATGTCGATCGCAAACGAACTCTTGACGATCAGCGGCAGCGCCAGAAGGATCCCGGCTGCGACAGCGAGCAGAAGCGCATTCCATTTATTGAAATTTTGCACTACCGCGCTCTCCCGCCGCCCAGGCCGTTCGGCTTGAATGCCAGCGTCAGCAGCAGCATCGCGAACACCACGATCAGCCCGGAGTCGGCGCCGACGAATTGAATTCCGAGCGATTCCGCGACCCCCATCATCAGGCTGGCGATCAGCGCGCCGATCACATTGCCGAGCGTTCCAAGCACGACCGCGACAAACGCCATCAGCACAAATACCTGCCCCACAAACGGATAGGCCGAATAAAATGGCATCAACAGCGAGCCGGCGGCGCCGGCCAGCGCCAGCGCCACGCCGAGCGCGACGCAGAACACGCGGTTGGGGTTGATGCCCATCAGCGTCGCGACGTCCCGGTTTTGCGAGGCGGCGCGCATCGCCTTGCCAAGATCGGTGGTGTGCAGAAACACCCAGAGCGCGCCGCTCAGCACCATCGCCACGCCGAAGGCGATGAGCTTTGCGACGGGGATATAAAGCCCGCCAATGTGAAACGCTTCATCGGAATAGGAAGTGTGAACCGTGCGGTAATTCGCGGTGAACAGCATCAGCGCCAGGTTCAGCAGCAGCAGCGACAACGCAAAGGTCAGAAATATCTGCGGCATGTCGTTCGGCCCCAACACCCTGCGGATCAGGAAATGCTGGATCAGCACGCCGACCACGAACAGCACCGGCATCGAGACAAGCAGCGACACGATGGGATCGATGCCGAACTGATTGGCGAGAAAGAAGGAGATATACATGCCGATCATCACGAATTCGCCCTGGGCGAAATTGACGATCTTGACCACGCCGAAAATCAGCGTGACGCCGATGCTGACGAGCGCGTAGATGCCGCCGATGAGCAGGCCGTTGATGACGGCCTGGGCCAGTGTCTCCCACATATTGCTGACGCTTAGGTTTTCAGCAGCGGAGCGCGGGCGTCTTCCTTCGGAAATACGCTGGCGAGATCGCCGTTCTGCCACTGCACCCCGACGGGGCGGCCGTAAACGTTCTTGCCGTCGGGCCCGAACTTGACCTTGCCGCCCGGCGCCATCGCCGCGTAGCCCGTGGAGACGTCGAGCGTCGACAAGGCCTCGCGCACCTTCTGCGGATCGGCGGAGCCGGCGCGCTCCAGTGCGTCAGCCAGCATGAAGGTCTGCGCCACCAGGCCGCCGGCGTATTCGAACAGGAATTCGCCGGTGCGCTTCTTGAATTCGACATTCACTTTCTGGGCGTCGTCGCTGACGTCGTGATTCCAGTGTGCCACGCCTTGCAGGCCCTCGGCCGGCTTGCCGACGTTCTTGTAGAAGTCGGGCATCACAAAGCCGCCGGAGCCGCCGTTGATGGCGATGTTGAGGCCGACCTGCTTGACGGTCCGCACGATCAGGATCAGGTCGTTGAGATAGGACAGCGAGAACAGCGCATTCGCGCCGGATGCCTTGACCTTGTTGATCAACGGGCTCGCGTCGGTAAACCCTGCCGAATAGGGCTCGAACATCACGATCTCGACGCCCTCGGCTGGCGCCAGTTCCTTCAGCCCGTTCGAGGTCGAGGTGCCGAACGCGGTGTTCTCGAAGATCACGGCAACCTTGGCCTGATCGCTGACGAGCTTGGCCATCTGCAATTGCGCGCGGGCGAACTGCGAGGCGCGTGCAAACGGGGTAAACGTGTAGGTCCGCCCCTTGTTGAGCTGGTCCGAACTGGAGCCGGTGATCAGGGGAACCTTGGCCCGTTCCGCCACTTCGCTGGCGATCAGGGTAAGCGCGCTGGCGTAGCAGCCGTGGATCGCCGACAGCTTGTTGCCGGTGATCAGACGATCGGTTTCCGTGCGCGTTACCGTGGTATCGCTCTGCACGTCGGAGATGATCAGATTGAGTTTCGCCCCGCCGAGCGATTTGATGCCGCCGGCTTCGTTGACCATCTCGACCGCGAGCTTGGCAGCCGCGACACATCCGACGCCGATCTGCGCCATGCTTCCGGTAGTTGGGTAAAGCGCGCCGATATTGACCGGATCGGCTGCCCAGCTGCGCAGCGGGATCGCGCCGAACGCGCCGGCGGCGACGAGCCCGCCCGTCTTGATGAGAAACTGGCGACGGTTCTGCCGCTTCGCGAGGGGCCGACTTCGGTCCGCATTATTAATGACAGAAGCGTTACGGTCTTTTTTCATGTCGTTTCCCCGGTGCGATTAAGTCGCGGACTTGTGTCCGCTCGCTTGTTATTTGGCCGAACCGGGGATCATAAGAACACGTAATTCGCGAAGTTCAAAGCAGAGATCGGCCTGATTGGGGCATTGCCGCCAACCGTCGGAGGTGCGCTGCAGCATCCGCGAGATACGTCCCGGGCTGTGGCTTCCACCGGCCACACGCTCCCGGCATGTCCGGTATTATTAGCAATCCGCCACGGGATCGTGCCTCGCGCGCTACTCCGCGCTGCTCACCAGCTTGATGCGCGGCTCCGCGGCTTCCGTCAGGCTGCGATAGGCGGCGAGGTAGTCGAGCGCCATGCGCCGGGCGGTAAAGCGCGCCTCGAACTGCCTTCGGATCGCAGGTCTGCTCAAGCGTCCGAGCCGATCGACCGCGCCGACCGCGCCGGTTTCATCTTCCACGATGTAGCCGGTCAGGCCGTCCTCGACGATCTCCGCGACCGAGCCGCGGTCGTAGGCGATCACGGGCGTTCCGCATGCCATCGCCTCGATCATGACCAGACCAAACGGCTCCGGCCAGTCGATCGGGACCAGCAGGGCGGTGGCGCCAGAGAGGAAATCGGATTTTTCGTGATCGCCGATTTCGCCGATGAACTCGACGAGAGGGTTACCGTCAATCATCGGCCGGATGAGTTCGTCATAATACTCCTGGTCGGCCCGATCGACCTTGGCGGCAATTTTGAGTGGCATGCCGCACCGGGCCGCGATCTTGATCGCCCGATCTACTCCCTTTTCCGGCGCGATGCGGCCGAGCACGGCCAGATAGCCCGGAGTCACGGGCTGCGGCGTCAGCAGTTTCTCGGGCAGGCCGTGATGGATGGTGCGGACCCAGTTGGCCTGCGGCACCGGACGCCTTTGCGCGTTCGAGATCGAGATCACCGGGACCGAAGAGAAAGTCGTGAACACCGGCTGGTGCTCCGGCAGATCCAGCCGGCCGTGCAGGGTGGTCAGGAACGGCGTCGGCTGCCGGTAAAACAGCGAGAACGGATAATAATCGAGATGAAAATGCAGGAAGTCGAATTCCTCGTCGTCGCATTTCCGCCGGACGCGTTCGAGCATCACCATGTGCAGCGCGTTGGGGTCGCGCACGGCGCCGTCGAGGCGCAGCGCCCTCGGCCATGTCGCATCGAGTTTCGCCGAGGTCTGGGAATTGCCGCTGGCGAACAGCGTGACGTCGTTGCCGAGTGCCACCAGCTCCTCGGTCAGCCAATGCACCACCCGCTCGGTGCCGCCATAAAGTTTCGGGGGAACAGCCTCCGTCAGCGGAGCAACCTGCGCGATGCGCATCTCACCGTCTCCTGTTGTTATCTTGGATGAACAAAAGCCCCGCTCCACGGCTGGCACCGCCGCACCTCAAAGGGAACGTTTCCGCATCTGCGAAGTTCCCCGGAAGACGCGCACTTCTTCCACATCACGGTCTTGCTGATGCCATCTCGCCGGATCAGGTTTCTGTCGCTGTCGATGCGGGAAGAATGTTGCGCGGTGATGGCGTTGCGAAGGCAGGCGCAAAGCAGGCCGCATCATTCGATCGCAAGGACCGTCTCCGACTGAGATGTCCTTCTCTCACAAGGGATTTGGCAGCCACATGGACATACTTTCAGGATATGCACATCGTCCGTTTCCATTCGTGTTGCGCTACCTTCGGCAGCGCCTTGCCGCACATGTCGTCATCCTGGTCGCCGTTGTGGCAGCGGTTGCTTGTTCGGTAGGCACGCAATATGGCGTCAAGTATCTGGTCGACGGTTTATCCGGCGGGCCGGCCCGCGCGGGAAACGTATGGCTGGCATTCGTTTTTCTCATGTCGCTTATCGCCGCGGACAATTTCCTGTGGCGGATCGCCAGCTGGACCGCGAGCTTCACATTTGTGGGAGTGACCGGTGATCTGCGGCGGGACATTTTCCGTCACCTGACCGGCCACGCGCCGAGCTATTTTTCCGAACGGTTGCCGGGGATGCTGACCAGCCGCATCACGGCGACGTCGAACGCGGTTTTCACCGTCGAGAATATGTTCGTCTGGAATGTATTACCGCCGTGCATCGCGACGGTTTCCGCGATCGCGCTGATTGGAACCGTCAGCCTGTCGATGTCGGCGGGTCTGATTGTAGTCGCCGGTGTCATGGTAATCGGGATGTTTCACCTGGCCGCCGCGGGAAAACCGCTGCATGACGATTTCGCCGACAAGGCCGCCGCGGTCGATGGCGAGATGGTCGATGTCGTCAACAACCTGCCGCTGGTTCGGGCGTTTTGCGGGCTGAGCTTCGAGCACGACCGGTTCGACGCTACCGTTAACCGCGAACTGACGGCGCGGGGACGCAGCCTGCGTTATCTTGAAAAGCTGCGCCTCACGCATGCCGCGATCACCGTCGTGCTGACCATCGCGTTGCTGGCCTGGGCGATCATGCTCTGGCAACGCGGCAGCGCCACGACAGGCGATGTCGTTCTGGTTTGCACGCTCGGTCTCTCGATCCTGAGTGCGACGCGCGATCTGGCCGTGGCGCTGGTCGATGTGACCCAGCATGTCGCCCGTCTGACCGAAGCGATCGCCACGCTACTGCTGCCGCACGAGCTGCGCGACCATCCCGAAGCCGAGCCGCTGGTGAAGATCGGCGCCGCCATTTCCTTCAATAACATTTCATTTCGCTATCCCGGCGGGGTTCAGGTATTCGACAAATTCAGCCTTCGCCTGCAACCGGGACAGCGGGTCGGATTGGTCGGCCAGTCCGGCGGCGGAAAATCCAGCCTGTTCGTGCTGCTGCAGCGATTCTACGACGTTCAGCACGGCAGCATCACCATCGACGGCCAGGACATCGCACGGGTCACGCAGCAAAGCCTGCGAGAGGCGATCTCGGTGGTGCCGCAGGATATCTCGCTGTTCCATCGCTCGATCATGGAAAATATCCGGTACGGCCGCCCCAACGCCACCGACAACGAGGTGTTGCGCGCGGCCATCGCGGCGCGCTGCGATTTCGTCGAGACCCTGCCGGAAGGGATGGCGACGATCGTCGGAGATCGCGGCATCAAGGTATCCGGCGGCCAGCGGCAGCGCATCGCCATTGCGCGCGCGTTCCTGAAGGACGCGCCGATCCTGCTGCTGGACGAAGCCACCGCCGCGCTCGACAGCGAGTCCGAGGAAGCCATCCGCGAGGCGCTCGGCCGGCTGATGCGCGGTCGCACCGTGATCGCGATCGCCCATCGCCTGGCCACATTGCGCAATTTCGATCGCGTGGTCATGCTGCAGGGTGGCCGGATCATCGAGGATGGCCCGCCGGACATACTCATGCAGGGCAGGGGCCCGTATCGGGAATTGGTGGCGCGGGAGATGGGCCGTCTTGCAGCGCATGCGGCCTAACCTACGCGGCGGTTATGTTTTTGAGTACCAGTGCGTTCATCGCAAGGCCAACGAACCGCTCGAGGTTACATGTCAGCCGAAGTGGTAACCCACATCAAGACGATCGCGGCCGTCGAATTGGTTGCGGAATTGCCATTCTATATCCCGATGACCGGGCCGGCGGCGCGACCACGCCGCTCGCTCAAGCATGACGACACATTCGCCGTGCTCGACAGTCACGGCGATATCGGCGCATCCGCCGGCGGACCGGACGGCCTGTTCAACGCCGACACCCGTTATCTCGCCCGCCTCGAACTGGTGCTGGATGCGGTGCAGCCGCTATTGCTGGGCTCCAACCTGCGCGATGACAATTCGGCGTTGACCGTCGACCTCACCAATCCCGACGTCTATCGCGATGGCCGTATCGTCTTGCAAAAGGACATGCTGCACATCGTGCGCACCATCTTCCTGTGGCGCGGAACCGCCTATCAGCGGATCGGTCTGCAGAATCACGGCGACCGGCCGGCGGCATTCGACCTGACCCTGCTGTTCGACAACGACTTCGCCGATCTGTTCGAGGTGCGCGGCGAAAAGCGTCCGCGCCGCGGCCTCGGGTCCGGCAAGTTGCTTGGCCCGGCCGATGTCGCGCTCGAATATAGTGGCTTGGATGCGACGCCGCGAACCACGGCGCTGCATTTCGATCCGCGACCGACGCGGCTTGCGGTCAATGCGGCGACCTATCATTTCGATTTGGCGCCGCACCAGATCACGTCGCTGTTCGTCGCGGTATCCTGCAACAAGCCGATCATGCACAAGCCGGCGCCGTTCTTTCGCGGGCTGCTGGCGCACCGGCGCGAGATGCGGCGATCGACCAAGGGCGCCGCCAGCATCGAGACTTCCAACAACATCTTCAACGAGGTGCTGTGCCAGTCGATGGCGGACCTCAACATGCTGATGACGGAAACGCCGCAAGGCAGATATCCCTATGCGGGCATTCCCTGGTACTCGACGACGTTCGGCCGCGACGGCCTGATCACGGCGTTGCAGATGCTGTGGATCGATCCGCGCATCGCCCAGGGCGTGCTGAAGCGGCTGGCGTTCTATCAGGCGAAATCGGTCGATCCGCTGGCCGACGCCGAGCCCGGGAAAATCCTGCACGAAATGCGCGGCGGCGAGATGGCGGCGCTGCGCGAAGTGCCGTTCGCGCAATATTACGGCAGCGTCGATGCCACGCCGCTGTTCGTGCTGCTGGCCGGACTCTATGTCGAGCGCACCGGCGACGACGAAACGCTGGCCGAGTTGTGGCCCGCGATCGAAGCGGCGCTGCGATGGATCGACGGCGCCGGCGACCCGGACGGAGACGGATTCATCGAATATCAGCGGGCCTCGGAACAGGGGCTTGCCAATCAGGGCTGGAAGGATTCCTACGACGCGATCTTTCACGCCGACGGAAAACTGGCCGAGGGTTACATCGCGCTCGCCGAAGTTCAGGGCTACGTGTTTGCAGGCAAGCATCTGGCGGCCCGCTGCGCGCTGCGTCTCGGTCTGATGGACCGGGCGCGCAAACTCGAGGCCGAAGCGCAGCGGCTTGCCGAACGCTTTGACGAAGCGTTCTGGTGCGATGACCTCGGCACCTACGCGCTGGCGCTCGATGGCGCCAAGCAGCCGTGCAAGGTGCGGACTTCGAATGCCGGACAACTTCTGTTCACCGGCATCGCGCGTCCCGAGCGCGCGCGTATGGTTGCCAGCGACCTCATGAGCCAGAAATTCTTCTCAGGCTGGGGCATCCGAACCGTTGCTCGCGGCGAGGCGCACTACAACCCGATGTCCTATCACAATGGGTCGATCTGGCCGCACGATAACGCATTGATCGCGCTGGGTCTCGCGCGTTACGGCTTGAAGCACTCGGTGGCGCATCTGTTCAAGGGGCTGTTCGAAGCCGCGAGCTATATGGATTTGCGGCGACTTCCCGAATTGTTCTGCGGGTTTCAGCGCGAGAGGCGTCGCGGGCCGACGCTCTATCCCGTCGCCTGCGCGCCGCAGGCCTGGGCCAGCGCGACGCCATTCACGCTGCTGGAGGCCGCGCTCGGTCTCGAATTCGACGCGAGCCGCGGTGAAATCCGCCTGCGGAATCCGCGCCTGCCCGCGTTCCTCAACGAGGTCGTGCTGCATGATCTGAAGCTTGGCGCTTCCAGCGTCGATCTCAGGGTGCGCCGCCATGACGGCGAGGTTTCGCTGGAGGTCTTGCGTACGCGCGGCCAGATTCAGGTGTCGATCGTGCTGACGCATTAAGGCGATACGTCGCGCGCCAATGGTCAACTCACGCCCTCGAAGCGGGGAATTTCGGAGGTTACATGCGCGTGAAACTCTTGATCGCATTAGCTGCGGCGGCGATCGCAACGTTGGCGGCGGTACGGGCGCAGAACCCGCCGCAGGCAGATAGCAACACCGCGCCGTCTCAACAGCAAAGCAAGGCCCCACCGGCCGCGCCCAAGGAACCTGCTCCGCCGCCCTCGGTGACCGTGATCGGCGCGCGCGATGCGCACGGCGTGCTGGGCCGTGACGTTCGCAGCCCGACGGACGAGGCCATGGGACGCATCGTCGATGTGATCGTCGACCGCTCAGGCGTGGTGCGCGCTGCCGTGATCGATTTCGGCGGATTTCTCGGCGTCGGCAGCCGGAAGATCGTGGTCGAATGGAACGCGTTGCATTTCGGGCGCGTTGCCAACAAGAGCGACAGTATCACGCTCGAATTGACCAAGGAGCAGGTGACGGCTGCTCCCGAATACAAGGAGGATACGCCGATCGTCGTGCTCGGCGCGGCCGGGAGCTTGCAGCCGCTGCAATTTGACCATTAGCCGGAGAGATATTCTGTTCGCGCGTTCAACCCATTCCAAAAAACGGATTGACGGCGATCGTCGTGAGCGGCCGATCGATGACGATCGCATTGCGCCCGTTCTATCGGAGCAGGCGGCGAGCACCGAACCGCCGGCTCCTTCACCTCAGAGCTTGCGCGGCCTCGACTGGTTCATCTTCTTTCTGGCGGATGTGCAGACCGGCTTCGGGCCATTCGTTGCTGTCTATCTGACGACGCAAAAATGGACCCAGGTCGAAATCGGCTTTGTGCTGTCGATCGGCGGACTGATCGGCCTGATCGGGCAGATGCCCGGCGGCGCCATCGTCGATGCAGCGCGCTCCGAACGGCTGGTGGCAAGCCTTGCGGTGGCGACCATCGGCGCCAGTGCGCTCGCGTATGCCGCATGGCCGATCTTTCCGGTGGTCGTAACCGCTGCCACCCTGCATGCCGCCGCGAGCTGCGTGCTCGGTCCCGCCATTGCCGCGATCAGTCTCGGACTGGTCGGCCCGCTCAAGATCAGCGAACGGCTCGGGCGCAACGCCCGCTTTGCGTCGCTTGGCAACGGCACGGCCGCGGCCGTGATGGGCACAGCCGGCTATCTGCTGTCGAGCCGCTCGGTATTTCTCGTCACCTTTGTCCTGGCGATCCCGACCTTGCTGGCGCTGGCGCGTATCCGCGAGCACGAGATCGATGCGGCGCGGGCCCACGGCGCTGTGATGCGAGAGGTTCCCGATGTCAACGCCACCAGTGTGCTCAGTCTGGTGCGCCGGCGTCCGTTGTTGATCTTCGCCGGCAGCGTGCTGCTGCTGCAGCTCGCCAATGCGGCAATGCTCCCGATCATGGCGGGGGTGGTGACCACACGGTCGAGCCAGTGGGCGCCGGTGCTGATCGCTGCCTGCATCATCGTGCCGCAAGCCATCGTGGCGCTGGCGTCTCCCTCGGTCGGCAGCCTGGCGCAGCAATGGGGGCGGCGGCCGCTGCTGCTTGCGGGTTTTGCCGCGCTGGCGATCCGCGGCACGCTATTTGCGGTCGTGAACGATCCCTATCTGCTGGTGGCGGTGCAGGTGTTCGACGGCATTACCGCAGCGGTGTTCAGCGTCATGGTACCGCTGATCGTCGCCGATGTCGCGTTCGGCAGCGGCCACTTCAATCTCGCCCAGGGCATCGTCGGCACCGCTACCGGCATCGGTGCTTCCCTGAGCACCGTGCTGGCCGGCTATGTCAGCGACAGATTCGGCAGCAGCACCGCTTTCCTCGGACTTGCATCGGTTGCGGCGGCAGGGCTGGCGCTGATCTGGTTCGTGATGCCCGAAACGCGCCGCAGCGCGTACAGGTAGTTTGATCCTCATGCGTCCATGGTGCGCAGCCGCTGGCGGTTGCGAAGCACGATCTGACGGGCGCCGGAAAATCCGAGAACGCCTTGGGTATGGAGCTGGGAGAGCGCCCGGGAGACGGTTTCCAGCGTCAGCCCGAGATAGTCGCCGATATCCCGGCGGCACATCGGCAGCGCCATCATGCCGGCGACCGCAAGCCGGCGGTCCATCTCCAGAAGGAAAGTCGCCACGCGCTCCATCGCGGTCTTGCGGCCGAGCAGCAGCATGTGGTCTTCGGCATGTCGAAGGTCGCCCGCCGTCATGGTCCATAGGTTACGGGCCACCTTCACATCGACGCCAGCGGCCTGTTCGAGGCTGCGGCGCTTCACGAGGCGCACGGTGGTGTCAATGATGGCTTCGGCAGCCAGCCGGTGGGCGGCTCCCGATTCAAGCCCGAACACGTCGCCGGGCAGATGGAATGCACCGATCTGACGGCGTCCGTCGGAAAGCAGCTTGTAGGTGCGAACGGCGCCGCTGATCACCTGGTAGACATATTCCGCAGGCTCATCCTCGCCGTAGATTTCGCCGTCCTTCTTGTAGGTGAACTCGGTGGCGATCAGGCCCGCATGTCCGGTCAGCGCATCAAAGTGATCGGGAGCAGGGCAGGCAACGGGGCCGATTTTGGTGCCGATAACGGGTGTGTTGAGCGACTGGGTGAACATGGGCCATCTCCTCTGCGGCGGATGACCAATTGCTAGCTGGGTTCGCGGAAGCTGGAAATTTCGCGTGATATCTTAGGGGGGTCTACGTACGTAGAATCCCGGAGGTCGGGTTAGTGCCCGGTGCCGCACGCGGTGGCGGGATGCCCGTCCTAAATCGCGCCGCGGATGCTGGTGACGAGGCTTTCGTCGAGATGAGGCTTCAGCAGGACATCCCGAATGCCCGCGGCCGCCGCCCTCGCGGAGATATTTTCGTCCGGATACCCGGTGATGAGAATAATCGGCGCAGAAATGTCGCGGTGACGCAAATGGGTGGCCAGATCGAGGCCGTTCATGTCGGCCATCTTGTAGTCAATGACAAAGCAGTCGACGCCGGTCTCACGGACGGCGCTCAGCAGTGCCGGGCCGTTCCTGAACGTCCGTACGTCGAACCCGTCCGTCTCAAGCAGAAATCGCAACGAGCCGAGAACGTCGGCGTCGTCGTCGACCACGTAGACAGTAGGTTTTGCAGCAACCGCCATCACCACAACCCGCGTGTCCTGTGCTGATCCAGCGAATTGCATAACAGACTTGTGACGTTTGCGACTTGATTTAGCTCAATCTGATTTTGCTCAATCGTTGAGCATCCCGGCACGCATCGCCAGCCGCACCAGTTCCGAAAGGCTGTTGGCCTGCATCTTGGTCATCACGTTCGCGCGGTAAACCTCGATGGTGCGGGGGCTGATGTCATAGTCGCGGGCGATCAACTTGTTCGACAGCCCCGCAATGAGGCCTTCCATGACCTGGCGTTCGCGGGGGCTGAGTGAGGCTATCCGCGTCGCGATGTCGTGCGCGAGCGCCTCGCTTTTCATGGCCGGCCCGGCCTGCCGGATCGCTCCCTCGATCATGCCGATCAGGCGGTCGTCTTCGAACGGCTTCTCGAGAAAGTCGACCGCCCCTAGTTTCATGGCCTCGACAGCCAGCGGGACGTCACCGTGCCCGGTCATGATGATGATCGGAAACGTGCTGTGGGCGGCCTTCATGCGCTTCAAGAGTTCGATGCCGTCGAGGCCGGGCATGCGCACGTCCGAGACCACGCATCCGAAGTGGAGCCCGGGCAGGGCTTCGAGAAAATTCACCGCGGATTCGAACAAAGTGACGTCAAAGTTGGCGGAATCGAGCAGGAAGTTGAGCGAATCCCGCATCGCCTCATCGTCGTCGATCACGTACACCTTTCTCTTGTCCGGCATATTTCAACTTTCGCTGGAGGCTGCAGGCAGCGTGAATCGAAACGTCGCCCCGCCCGAGGGATTGGTTTCGGCCCACATCCGGCCGCCATGGGCTTCGATGATCGTACGGCTTATCGAGAGTCCGACCCCCATCCCGGTCTCCTTGGTCGTAAAGAACGTCTGGAACAGATTGGGTTTGACGTCATCGTGGAATCCCGACCCGGTGTCGGACACCGCGACTTCAACCATGTCGTCGGCGACCCCGGCATTTTCAACCACAAGTTCCCGCTTCGGCGATTGTGCCATCGCTTCCAGCGCGTTGCGAAACAGGTTGACCAGCACCTGTTGGATCTGCACCCGGTCCACCAGAACCTGGTCGAACTCCGGGTTCAGGTTGAAGCGGAGCTGGATGTTTTGCTCGCGGGCGCCCGCCAGACCGAGTGCGCCGGCCTCTTCGATCAGTTTTGCGAGGCTTTCGACGCGCTTTTCGGATTCCCCTCGCGACACGAAGTCGCGAAGGCGACGAATGATCTGGCCGGCGCGAAGCGCCTGTTCGGCGGCGCGGTCCATGGCGCTTTCGATCTTGGGCGTATTGGTATCCGTGCTGCCGGCGAGTAGCCGGCGCGAGCCCTTCATATAGTTGCTGATGGCGGCCAGCGGCTGATTGAGCTCATGCGCAAGCGCGGACGCCATTTCTCCCATCGCGGTGAGGCGGGAAACGTGAACCAGTTCGGATTGCAGTTCCTGCAGCCGGGCCTGGGTTTGCTGATGCTCGGTCAGGTCGCGCACAAAGCCGGTGAAGTAGGGTTCGCCGCCGGATTGCATCTCACCGATCGAGAGGTGCATCGGAAAGGTTGCTCCGTCCCTGCGTTTGCCGGTGACGATCCGTCCGATGCCGATGATATGCCTTTCACCTGAAGATCGATAGCGCGCGAGATAGCCGTCATGGCGATCCCGATCCGGCTGCGGCATCAGTTCACTGACATTCTTGCCGATGGCTTCCTGCTCGGCATAACCAAACAGTCTCTCCGCGGCGGTGCTGAAAAATTGGATGATGCCATATCCATTGATGACGATCATCGCGTCCGGCACGGTGTCGAGGATCGAGCGGAGGTGGCTTTCCCGCATCCGCAGCGCTTCCTCGAGCTGCTTCTCCTCGTCGATATCGAGAACGATCCCGCTGATGTGGCGCGCAACGCCGTCTTCATCCCTGATCAGGCCGCCGCGGGCGCGGATCCATTGACCGGCGCCTGACGTTCCGCCGACCTTGAAGGATACATCGAAGCTGCCGCCGTTCTCGGCAATCCGCTTGATCGCCTGCTCGGTGCGCTCCCGGTCCCTCGGTTCGAGGAGGGAAAGAAACAACTCAAAGGTAACGGGTGTATCCCGGGTGACCCCGAAAAGGCTCCTTGTGGTATCGGACCACTGCAGTTTTTGCGTCGAGAGATCCAGGTCCCACATTCCGACGCCGAAGCCTTCGATTCGGAGCCGGAGGTGCTCGTTGCGAACGGGGTCGTCCGGCGGTGTTCGAATGGTACCAGGCACGCTCAAGCCTTTACTTCCAAGCCTTTGACTTCCACGGATCCAGTCCCGCCAGCCGTGCCAGCAAGTCCTGGAATCAACCCTACACCAGAGGTTGGGAGGGCCCCAAACCCCTGAAATGCCGTGCCGAACCGATAATTTCGCCTGACAACGAAGGGGACGCAAGTTCTGGCGAATCGGTCTCCAGAACGGCATGTTTCCGGACGTTTGGCCCGATCCCGGGTCCTTTTCAAAGGGGGAGGGGTTTTTGATCTATCTCATCTCGCCCCCGGGGGCCGAACCTAAGGTAGCCTCGGTCTGGTGCAACGGAGACAGTGGATGACATACGCGACCGTCATGGTCAGCTTGGCGCTTGATCAGTCGAACGAGGCTCGTCTCGAGGCCGCCGGGCAGTTCGCCGAGCGTTTTGACGCCGGAATCGTCGGGATTGTGGCGGCGCAATTCAGCCCGCCGCTTTATTTCACCACCGGGGAACAGGCCCAGAATCTGATCGACCAGGGCCGGGCGTCGATCAACAAGCGCATTTCGGAACTGGAAGCGCAATTTCGCGAGGCCACCAAAAACCGGGCCACGCACACCGAATGGCGCTCTGCGATCGATTTTCCGGCACGTTATATCCTGCAGGAAGCGCGTTGCGCCGATATCATCGTCAGTGGCGGACAGAATGGAGGGTTGTCGGATCCGTTCATGGTCGCCAGCCCGAAAGATCTGGTGATGCAGGCGGGCCGGCCGCTGTTCGTGGTGCCCGATAACGTCGACTGGCTGGATTTGCGAAGCGTGCTGGTAGCGTGGAAGGATACGCGGGAGGCGAGACGTGCGATCGCCGATTCCCTGCCGATGCTCCGCAAGGCCAGGGACGTCACGGTCGCGGAAATCCTTGAGCAGACTGACGGTCGATCGGCGGCCGCGTCTCGGGTCCGGGATGTTGTGGCCTGGCTGTCGCGCCACGGCGTTGCTGCCTCCGAACTGGTATCCGACACCCGCGTGGACCATGACGTCACAGTTCAGCTGGATGCGATAGCCGCCGACGTCGGCGCAGGTGTCGTCGTCGCGGGCGCGTACGGTCATTCGCGATTTCGCGAATTGATTCTCGGCGGCATGACCCAGCATCTCATCACCCAATCCACGCGTTGCGTTTTGCTGTCACACTAGTTGCGTGTTGCCGTCACACCGAATGTCAATTGATAGGATCGCGCCGTGTATAAATTTCTCGAGGAAACCGTCGCCGGTCACATGACGCGTGCCGTCAAGACCGTAACGCGCGACCTGACGGTGCGCGAATTGGGTGCCATGTTCGAGCGCGATGATTTCAACGCCTATCCAGTCGAAGAGGACGCCCAGGTCGTCGGAATTGTCACCAAGTTCGATTTGCTGAAGTGTTTTGCCTTTACGCCGAACCAGATGGTTCCGCGATACACCGAGCTGATGAACCGCACCGTCGCGGATGTCATGATTTCCGAATTCATCTACGTTCGGCCGGACACCCGGCTGACGCGAGTGCTGCAACTCATGGTCGAGCACCGCCTCAGGAGCGTTCCTGTCATCGACGGCGACCATCGATTGGCGGGCATTATCTCCCGCGAGGATATCTTGCGCGCGCTGGATGCCTGCACGGGCGGCAAGTCAGCCGCCAAATAACGCCCACCACGCAACAAAGACCCAGGTAACCTCCCGCCACCCGACATCCGGCCCCGGAGGTCGCGGCTCTGCCATGGCTCTCATGGCAGGGCGCCGGGAGGGCGAGCGTTCCTCGGATGCCGACCGCAAAAATACGGACGCCGTGCCTATTTCAACGGCACGCGATTGGACAGCTTCGCAAACCGGGCAGGCTTGATCTTAATCAATTCGCGTGCGGCGGGATTGTGGTTGTTCTGCGCCGGGTCCCGCAAGAGAGAATCACATGAGCCAAGTCCCCACCTCAAAAACGATGACCATTGGTGAAAGTGGCTTGGCGGCCGTGTTCGCGGCGAGCGCCTTTCTCTGCATGGTCGCTGCCGCGAAAGCCCTCGATACGGCTTTCGCATTTCATGCCTCGCTGAGCGCCGTTGCCAGTCTTGCCGTGGTATTTGGCATTCTTAACCGTTATTTCGACCGTCCAGCAGAGCTGCCGGCAGAGGAGATCAACGGTCGGCCCAACTACAATATGGGACCGATCAAGTTCTCGGTGGTGATGTCGGTGTTCTGGGGCATCGCCGGATTTACCGTGGGGCTGCTGATCGCGTCGCAGCTCGCATGGCCCGCGCTCAATTTCGATCTGCCCTGGACCAGTTTCGGCCGGTTGCGGCCGCTGCATACGTCGGCGGTGATCTTTGCGTTCGGCGGCAACGTGCTGATCGCGTCGTCGTTCTATGTCGTGCAGAAGACCTGCCGGACGCGGCTCGCCGGCGACCTCGCGCCCTGGTTTGTCGTGGTCGGCTATAATTTCTTCATCCTGATCGCGGGCACCGGCTACCTTCTCGGGGTCACGCAATCGAAGGAATATGCCGAGCCGGAATGGTATGCCGATCTGTGGCTGACGATTGTCTGGGTGGTCTATCTGCTGGTGTTCCTGATGACGCTGGTGAAGCGCAAGGAACCGCACATCTTCGTCGCCAACTGGTTCTATCTCGCCTTCATCGTCACCATCGCCGTTCTTCATCTTGGAAATAATCCCGCGCTGCCAGTGTCGGTGTTCGGCTCCAAGTCGTATGTCGCCTGGGCCGGCGTTCAGGATGCGATGTTTCAGTGGTGGTACGGCCACAACGCGGTCGGCTTCTTCCTGACCGCCGGCTTCCTCGCCATCATGTATTATTTCATCCCCAAGCGGGCCGAGCGGCCGATCTATTCCTATCGCCTGTCGATCATCCACTTCTGGGCGCTGATCTTTCTCTACATCTGGGCCGGGCCCCATCACCTGCATTACACCGCGCTTCCGGACTGGGCGCAGACCCTCGGCATGACCTTCTCCATCATGCTCTGGATGCCGTCATGGGGCGGCATGATCAACGGCCTGATGACGTTGTCGGGCGCCTGGGACAAGCTGCGCACCGATCCGGTGTTGCGCATGCTGGTGGTGTCGGTGGCGTTCTACGGCATGTCGACCTTCGAAGGTCCGATGATGTCGATCAAGGTAGTGAATTCGCTGAGCCACTACACCGACTGGACCATCGGTCACGTGCACTCCGGTGCGCTGGGCTGGGTTGGATTTGTCTCGTTCGGCGCGCTCTATTGCCTGGTGCCCTGGCTATGGGATCGCAAGGGACTCTACAGCCTCAAGCTCGTCAACTGGCATTTCTGGATCGCGACCATCGGCATCGTGCTCTACATCTCCGCGATGTGGGTGTCGGGAATTCTGCAGGGCCTGATGTGGCGCGCCTATACCTCGCTCGGCTTCCTGGAATATTCCTTTATCGAGACCGTGGAGGCGATGCATCCGTTCTACATCATCCGCGCCGCCGGCGGAGCGCTGTTCCTGATCGGCTCGCTGATCATGGCCTACAATCTGTGGATGACGGTGCGCGTCGGCGAGGTCGAGGCGCAGTCGCCCGTCGCTCTTCAGCCGGCGGAATGAGGAGCAATCAATGTCATTCTGGACTCGGCATCAAATCTTCGAAAAGAACTCGGTCATCCTGATCGTCGGAATTCTGGCTGTCATCGCCATCGGCGGCCTGGTCGAGATTACGCCCTTGTTCTACCTCAAGAGCACGATCGAGGTGGTCGATGGCGTCAGGCCCTACACGCCGCTCGAACTGACCGGCCGCAACATCTACGTCCGCGAAGGCTGCTACCTCTGTCACTCGCAGATGATCCGGCCGCTGCGCGATGAGGTCGAGCGTTACGGCCACTTCTCGCTCGCCGCCGAGAGCATGTACGACCACCCGTTCCAGTGGGGCTCGAAGCGGACCGGGCCGGATCTTGCGCGGGTCGGCGCCAAATATTCCGATGAATGGCATGTGACCCATCTGACCAATCCGCGCGCCATCGTGCCGCAATCGGTAATGCCCGGCTATTCGTTCCTTGCGGAGACGGAAGTCGATACCGCGACCATGGCGGATCATCTGCGAACCAGCCGCGCTGTCGGCGTACCCTATTCGGACGATCAGATCGCCAATGCGGTCACCGATCTGAAGGCGCAGGCCGATCCCGACAATGCCGGGGTGGATGCGTTCACCAAGCGTTATCCGAAGGCGGTCGCGCGCAATTTCGACGGCAAGCCGGGCTTGCCTACCGAAATGGACGCGCTGATCGCGTATTTGCAGATGCTCGGCACGCTGGTGGATTTCAAGCTCTACAACGAAAAAGCAAATCTGCGCTGAGAAGCAAATCTTCGCTCGGAGAATGACACGATGAAAGCCATCCTGACCGTGCAGAATTTCACATCGGATTTCGTCACCACTTTGTGGACGCCGATCTTCGTCGGGATATTTCTCGCCATCCTGACCTATGCGCTTTGGCCTCGCAATCAGGACGCTTTCGACGAGGCGTCGAAAATCCCGTTGCGGGAGGAATGACAGGACCATGACCGAACACAGCGATTTCGACCACGTCACCGGCAAGACCACCACGGGTCACGAGTGGGACGGTATCCGGGAATTGAACACGCCGCTGCCGCGCTGGTGGGTGTTGACCTTCTATGCATGCATCGTCTGGGCGATCGGGTACTGGATCGTGTATCCGGCGTGGCCGATGCTGTGGAGCCACACCACGGGCGTCCTGAACTACTCGTCCCGGGCCGACGTCGCGGTCGAGCTGGCCAATCTGGAAAAGATCCGCGGAGACAAGATGGTTGCGCTCGGCGCGGCTTCGCTTGCGGATATCGAGAAAGACCCGGCCTTGCTGGCGCTGGCACGGGCCCGCGGCAAGACGGTGTTTGGCGATAATTGCGCGCCATGCCACGGCAGCGGCGGCGCCGGCGCCAAGGGGTTCCCCAATCTGAACGACGACGAATGGATCTGGGGCGGCACGCTCGACCAGATCCTGCAGACCATCCAGTTCGGGGCGCGTTCGGGACATGCCAAGGCTCACGAAGGCGCGATGCTGGCCTTCGGCAAGGAGGGCGTCCTGAAGCCGGATCAGATCGTCACGGTCGCCAATTACGTCCGATCGCTGTCGGGCCTGTCGACCAGCCCCGGATATGACGCGGCGGCGGGCAAGAAGATTTTCGCGGAGAACTGCACGGCCTGCCACGGCGACGCCGGCAAGGGTAACCAGGAACTCGGGGCGCCGAATCTGACCGACAAGATCTGGCTCTACGGATCCGACGAGGCAACGCTGGTCGAAACCATTACCAACGGCCGCGCCGGCGTGATGCCCGCGTGGGTGGGCCGGCTCGATCCCTCGACGGTCAAGGCCTTGGCGGTCTACGTCCACTCGCTCGGCGGGGGCCAGTAACCGGCGGGGAATTCTCGCGTTCGTTTGAGGTGGATCAACTGCGCGGCTGAAGTCGGGTCTAGGCTCATTCGCAAATGCGAGATGAATCCCTCCGATGAACAAGTCCGCGCTTCCGATCGAACTGGAATTCGGCGACGATGGGCCGCTTTATGTGGCCCACAAGAAGGTCTATCCGCAGAGCGTCTCCGGAACCTTCCGCCGCACCAAATGGGGCCTGATGGCGTTCTGCCTCGGGGTCTATTATCTGCTGCCGTTCGTGCGCTGGAATCGCGGCCTCGGCGCGCCCGATCAGGCGGTGCTGATCGATCTCCCCAACAGCCGCTTCTACTTCTTCTTCATCGAGCTGTGGCCGCAGGAGGTCTACTATTTTACCGGCCTCTTGATCGTCGCGGCGCTGACGCTGTTTCTGATGAACTCGGTGGGCGGCCGGATCTGGTGCGGATATCTCTGCCCGCAAACGGTGTGGACCGACCTGTTCTACGCCGTCGAGCGTCTGATCGAGGGCGACCGTCGCGAGCGCATGAGAAAAGACGCCGCGCGCGGCACGCTGAAGCTGGAGCGTTTCGCCGAGATCACGCTGAAACATTCGATCTGGCTTCTGATTGCCTGGTGGACCGGCGGCGCCTGGGTGCTCTATTTCAACGATGCGCCGACGCTGGTGAAGCAGCTCGTGACCTTCCAGGCGCCGATGCTGGCCTATATCTGGATCGGGATATTGACGGCGACCACCTATGTGCTCGCAGGGTTCATGCGCGAGCAGGTCTGCGTCTATATGTGCCCGTGGCCGCGCATCCAGGCGGCGCTCACCGACGAATGGGCGCTGAACGTCACCTACAAATATGATCGCGGCGAAAAGCGCACGTCGCTGAAGAAGGCGAACGAGTTGCGGGCGTTGGGCGAAACTGTCGGCGACTGCATCGATTGCTATCAGTGCGTCGCCGTCTGCCCAACCGGAATCGATATCCGCAATGGTTCGCAACTCGACTGCATCCAGTGCGGCCTCTGCATCGATGCCTGCGATACCGTGATGAAGAAGGTCGGCCGGGAACCCCGCCTGATCGGATACGATAACGACATCAACATCCAGCGGCGTCAGGCCGGCAAGCCGCCGATCTACCGCATCGTAAGACCGCGCACGATCGTGTACAGCGCCCTGATCGCCGGCGTCGGCGCGATCATGCTGTATGCGCTGCTGACGCGGACGTTGCTCGACATCAATGTCCTGCACGATCGCAATCCGGTCGCGGTGAAACTGAGCGACGGATCGATTCGCAACGCCTATACCGTCCGGTTCCTGAACAAGCGTGGCTTCGACCGCGTGGTCGCGATCGACATCGATGGTCCGCATAACGCGACCGTTCATGTCGTCGGCGTCGACTCCGTCACGCCTGACAGGCCCATGATCATCCTGGGCCGGGATCAGACCACCGAACTCAGGCTGCTGGTTACGGCGCCTTCCGAAAATAACCCCGAGAAATCCGTTCCGGTCCGATTCCGGGTGACCGATATCGGTCTCGGCGAGGTTGCATCGGCGACCGATAATTTCGTGTCACCATGAGATTTCAGGGGTCATAGGTATGAGCAGAACACCCGTTACCCAGCGGCCTTTGACCGGCGGCAAGGTGCTTTTCATGCTGTTGGCGTTCTTCGGCGTCGTAATCGGCGTCAACATGATCATGATGCGGCTCGCTATCCAGACCTTGCCTGGCACCGACGTCGACAGCGCCTACAGCGCCAGCCTGGCCTATGAGAACGAGATCGCCGCCGCCCACGATCAGAATGCGCGCAACTGGAAAGTCGACGCCAATATCAGGCGCGGCCCGGATGGCGGCGCCACGCTTGAAGTCGCGGCGCGCGACAATAGTGGCAAGCCGGTGTCTGGCTTGAAGTTTCATGGCCGCTTCGAGCGTCCGACCGACCGGCGCGCCGATCTGCCGGTTGCGCTGGCGGAAACAGGGATCGGCATCTATCGCGGCAGCGCGCCGATGATTGCGCCCGGCCAATGGGACCTGGTGCTCGAGGGCGACGCGGCAGGGCGGCGGATGTTTCTGTCGAAGAACCGCGTGTTGCTGAACTAGGGAAAGGCCGCACCATGCAGGCGACGCGAGATTTTTCACATTATGTAAAGGCCGCGGGTTCCGGCCTGTCCCATATCGATCTGGCCGTCGAGGGCGTCAACTGCGCCGGATGCATGTCCAAGATCGAGCGGGGCCTTTCGGCGATGCCGAATGTCACGCTGGCCCGCGTCAACCTGACCGACCGCCGCGTGGCGCTGGAGTGGAAAGCGGGCGCGCTCGACCCCGGCAGCTTCATCGATCGGCTCGCCGAGCTCGGATACAAGGCCTATCCATATCAGACCGCCGATGCGGAAGCCGCGGAAGCCGAGCAATCCAGCTTCCTGCTTCGCTGCCTCGGCGTCGCGGCATTCGCCACCATGAACGTGATGATGCTTTCCGTTCCGGTGTGGTCCGGCAATGTCAGCGACATGATTCCGGAACAGCGCGATTTTTTCCACTGGCTGTCGGCGCTGATCGCGCTGCCGGCCGCGGCCTATGCAGGCCAGCCGTTCTTCAGGTCGGCGTTCCGCGCCCTGCGCACCGGCAACGTCAACATGGATGTCCCGATCAGCATCGGCGTCATACTGGCGCTGGGCATGTCGGTGATTGAAACCGTGAACCACGCCGAGCATACCTATTTCGACGCGGCGATCATGTTGCTGACGTTTCTCCTGGTCGGGCGCTATCTCGACCAGAGCATGCGCCGGCGGACGCGGGCGGTGGCGGGAAACCTCGCCGCGCTCAAGGCTGAAACCGCCACCAAGTTCGTCGGTGCCGACGAGATTTCGCAGGTGCCGATCGCGGCGATTCATCCCGGCGACATCGTGCTGCTGCGGCCCGGCGAACGCTGCGCGGTCGACGGCACCGTGATCGAAGGGCGATCGGAGATCGATCAGAGCCTGATCACCGGCGAGACCCGGCATGTCACGGCGGAGCATGGCACGGCCGTCTATGCCGGGTCGCTCAATATTTCCGGTACGCTGCGCGTCCGGGTTTCCGCGGCGTCGGAAGCCACATTGCTGGCGGAGATCACGCGGCTGCTCGACAATGCGTTGCAGGCCCGCTCGCGCTATGTGCGTCTCGCCGACCGGGCCTCCCGGCTTTACGCGCCGGTGGTGCATGCAACAGCGCTGCTGACAGTGCTGGGCTGGGTTTTGATCGGCGCCAGCTGGCACGACGCAATCGTGACCGGTGTCGCCGTTCTCATCATCACCTGTCCCTGCGCGCTGGGTCTGGCCATTCCGACCGTGCAGACGGTCGCCTCCGGCGCGATGTTCAGGGCCGGCGTCCTGCTCAATTCCGGCGATTCCATCGAGCGATTGGCCGAGGTCGATCATATCATCTTCGACAAGACGGGTACGCTGACGCTGCCCGAGCTCGAAGTCGTGAACGCCGCTGATATCCCCGAAGATGTGCTGCGTCTGGCCGGACAGCTCGCGCTTTCCAGCCATCATCCGGTCGCCGCCGCGGTGGCGCGCGCCGCGAACGCGAAATCGCCGCTTGCAGGCGCCGTTGAGGAGTCCGGGCAGGGCGTGCGCGGCCATCACGGCGGCACCGAGCTGCGGCTCGGAAGGCCGTCGTTCTGTGGCGCGGAGCCATTAGCCAATTTCAATGCGAGCCTCGATCCGGAAGCGTCAATCGTCGCCTTCAGCATGGGCGAGGCGAAGTATCTGTTTTTCGTCCGGCAGGGGCTGCGGCCCGATGCGCAAGCGATGATCTCGGCGCTGTCGAAGCGCAATATTCCCGTCGAGATTCTCTCGGGTGACCGGGAGCCGGCGGTTCGCGCCGCCGCGCAGGCGCTTGGCGTTAGCGAATGGCGGGCAGGGGTAACGCCGGCCGACAAGATCGCGCGCATCGAAGAACTGAAAGGCAGGGGCTTCAAGGTCATGATGGTCGGCGACGGCCTCAACGATGCGCCTTCGCTGGCGGCGGCGCACGTTTCGATGTCGCCGATCAGCGCGGCGCATCTGAGCCAGGCCACGGCGGATCTGGTGTTTCTCGGCAAGCCATTGGCACCTGTGGTCGCGGCGATCGATTTCGCGCGCAAGGCGCTGCATCTGATGCGGCAAAATCTCTGGCTCGCGGTCGGGTACAATTTGCTGGCGGTCCCGATTGCGATCAGCGGCGTGGTGACGCCCTTGATCGCGGCAGCTGCGATGTCCGGCTCCTCCATACTGGTGATGCTCAACGCGCTTCGCGCTCGCCGCGTCGCGCCGGGGAGGTCGTGATGGAAGTGATGGTGATCCTGGTGCCGTTGGCGCTCGGCCTTGGCCTGGTCGGTCTGCTTGGGTTTCTCTGGTCGCTGAAGAGCGGCCAGTATGACGACCTCGAGGGCGCGGCATGGCGCGCCATCGCCGATGACGAGCCGGCGCGGGAAGGTCCACCGGATTAGGCGCGCGCTTGCGCCTGTCGGGGTATTGTCAGGCGCGTGGTCAGGTACGCCGCGACCGCCAGTGCCGCAGCTACGCCCGCGACGCAGGCGCTCCATCCGAAGCGGTCGAATAATTGACCAAGAACCGCGCTGCCGACGAGGCCGCCCAGGAAATAGCACGCGAGGTAGGTCCCGCTCGCCACGCCGCGGTTCTCGCTCGCCGCCTGCCCGACAAAGCCGGTGGCAGAGGCCTGGGCAAAGAACGTACCGGCGCCGACCAGCACCATGCCGGCCAGGACTTCAATCAGATGCGAGGACAGCATCAGCGGCAGGCCGATGGCGGCGACCGCAAGCGCACCCCAGATCGCCGGCCGCGTTCCGAACCTCGCGACGGCCTTGCCCGCCAGCAGCGTCGTCACAATGGAGGGCGCGAAGACAAAATAGACCAATCCGAGATCCATGCGTCCCAGCGAGAGCGGCGGCCGCACCAGAACAAAATTGACAAAAGTGAAGGTCCCGATAAAGGCGAACAGGATGCAGAAGCCGATGCCGAAGGCGGCGCGAAGCTGCGGGTTGCGCCAGTGTCCGATCATGGCCGCGAACGGCGATTGCGGCATCGGCATCGAATGCATGGGCTGCACCCGCCGGATCGTAAAGTACACCAGCACCGCCCCGGCGAGGTTCAACAGGGCAAAAAAGTAAAAGTTCGAGGCCAGCCCGAGCGTATCCACCACCGCGGCTGAAACCAGCCGGCCGATCAGATTGCTGGCGACGTTGCCGGTGATATAGGCCGCGAACGCGCCGCCGGCATCCATCGAGCTGCATTGTTCGCCGAGATAGGCGAGCGTGAGCGCGAAAGCCGATGCCATGCACAGGCCCTGCGCGATGCGGAGCATGGTGAACACCATGAGGTTGGGCGCGATGGCCAACAGCGTCGTGGGAATGGCCAGCAGAGCGAGACTGAGCAAAATGCCGAGCCGCCGATCGATGTGCGGGCTCAGGAACCCCACGACAAGCCCGGCGACCGCCATGCCCATGGTGCTGGCATTGACCGCAAATCCCATCGCCGCAGGCGTCACGTTGTAGTGTTTGGTCAAGGACGGCAGGATCGCCTGGGTGGCAAACAGATCGACCACGGTGAGGAAGGCGGTCAGGCCGATCACCAGCGAACGCAGCACCACGCCGGGTGAGTGACCGTGCATTTCGATGGCCTGGGATTTCATTTCCGCTGACAGGTCGGTCATGGCGCGTGGCTCCTGGCAATAGCCCTGGCGAAAAAATAGATGTGACGCCTGGGCGAGCGGGGCAACACGTGGGGTTCCCAGGACGTCACATCCGGTAACGAGGGCTTGGGGAACTGCTCGTTACATGTTGTGATCGTGCGGATCCTTGCGGACGTCGCCGACATAGAGAATGACCGTCTCTGTGCCCAAATTCTTCCACCAATGCGAGGTACCGAACACTTCGGGCCTGATCTCGCCGGCCTTGTGCACAATCGGCTCGGCGCAATTGCTGGCATATTCGACGATTTCGCCTTGCTGCACGAAGATGAGAGCCGGCCGGTCGTCATGGCTGTGCCACGGCACGATGCCGCCGGGCTCGATCGTCAGCTTGCGGAAACGCAGTTCGCGATCCTTCAGATGCGCCGGCTGCTTCTCGAGGTCGATCGCCCCGAGCGTGACATCCGTGACGCCGACCGGCTTGAAGTCGACCTTCTCGCGGGCGTCGGCTTTCATCTTGCCGGCCGGACATTCGCCGGCGAAGGCGGCCGAATTGACCATGGTCGATCCGGCGAGGGCGCACACAAGTGCGAGGCTCTGCCAGAGTGCGCGTGAAGTTGCAGGTTGCTTGGACATGTCGTGGTCTCCTCTGTTGTGCCGCGGCCTCGAAGGATCTGGCCGGCTATGAAACGAACCTTCGCTGAAATCCTTTACGGACGGAAATGCCGGTTGGCTGTTGAATCCATAGCGCAGCGCTATGTCGCCGGTATGTGGAATCACAAATCGGTATTGCAGCCCATCCTTCGAGACGGCCACTTCGCGGCCTCCTCAGGATGAGGTCCAGCTTGTTGAAACACCACAACCTCATGCTGAGGAGCGAGCGACGCGAGCGTCTCGAAGCATGGGCAGCAAGTGACTCACCGATCTCTCATAGTCAGTACTAGGCGTGTCCGAGCATGTGCTTGATGTCGGAGGAAAACGTCGGGTAGGCGTAGACATTGTCCCTGATCTGGCTCGCGGTGATGCCGAACCTCATTGCCAGTCCGAACACGTTGATGAGTTCCTGCCCGGCATGTCCGACGAAATGCGCCCCGAGAATCCGGTCGGTGGCCCGATCGACGATGACTTTCGACCAGGCGACGGTCTCCGCATAGGTGCGGGCGGAGAACCAGTCATGCATGTCGTTGGTGTGCACCTTGATTGCGAGACCTTTTTGGTTCGCGGCGACCTCGGTGAGGCCGACCGCGGCGAGCGCCGGGACGGTGTAGACCGAGGTCGCCATGCTGCCGTAGTCGGGACTGTGTTTCGGGCCCTCGACGATATTTCGGCCGACGATGTCGCCTTCGTACGTCGCGATCGGCGAGAGCTGCGGCGAGATCGGCAGCGCGTCGCCGCAGACATAGACCTGAGGGTTGGAGATCGAACGCAAATGGCGATCCACGGCCACGCGGCCGTTGGCGTGCTCAATGTTGCCCGCTGCCAGATCCAGCGTGTCGACGTTGGCTACGCGTCCGGCGCCATTGACGACGCGATCGGCTTCGAGCGTGTGTTCGGCGCCTTGATGGGTAAAGATCACGCGCAGGCGATGGTTTGCCGGCTCGATCCGTTTCACGCTCACATGGGTCTTGACCCGGATACCGATACGCTCGCTTTCTGCCTGGAGATGCGCCACCGCATCGGCGTCCATGGCCGGCAATAGCTGCGGCAGGGCTTCGAGGATCGTGACGTCGGCACCGGCCCGCGTGTAGACGTGGCCGAATTCGAGCGAGATGACGCCGCCACCGACGAAGATCACCGTTTCAGGCAATTCACGTTCGCTCAGCATTTCGTCCGAGGTAATCATGTGCTCCGCGCCCGGAATCGGCAGCGGACGCGGCTTCGATCCGGTCGCGATCACGATGTGTTTGGCCTCGAGCAGCCGGTCGCCGACGCGGATGGCATTGGGCCCAGCAAAAACCGCGTGGCCCTTGATCACCTCGACATTGCGATGCGCCATCGAGCGCGCGAGGTTTTGAGGAATATCCTTGATCAGGTCCTTTTCACGATTGATCAAGGCTGCCCAGTCGAGCCTGGGCTTGCCGACGGAGATCTGGTGAACCGTGGCGCGCTCGATTTCGTGCAGCGCATGGCCGGCGGCAACCAGCACCTTTTTCGGCGTGCAGCCGCGGTTCGGGCAGGTGCCGCCGAGATCGTGCAATTCGATCATCGCAACCGACATTCCCGCGCGCCGGACCGGGCCGGTGACGCCAATGCCGGCGTTGCCGCCGCCGAGGATCACCACGTCAAATGTTTCAATGCTCATCGGAAATATCCCTCTGTCACAGCTGATCGCCCGGGCACCGCGTTCAGGCCGCGTCGTCAACGCGGCCTGATGCCTTTACGGGCGGCATGCGCGGCTTGTTACTTGGTCGTGATGGTGGAGGTTATGGAGCCGACAACCATGGTCGCCATCTTGAATTGCGCGACGCGGTCCTTGATGTTGTGGCGCCTGGCGATCCATTCAAAATCGGTCCACACTGCCCAGACATCGCCGTTGTCGTCCTGGGTCAGCAGCAGCCGCACCGGCCAGTCCAGCCCGGCATTCGGGTTCGACGTGATGAACTGGGTGCCGAGCGGCGGGTTTCCGAATACCAGCAGTGTCGACGGGCGAAGCTTGATCCCGGCGTCGGCCGCGAGTTTCGACTGGTCGATCTCCATGAAGAACTTGATGCCCTTGCCGGCGATGTCGGCCTTGATGCGGGTAATGGCTTCCGACATCGGGACCGCGCTTTTGACCCGGACGATGCCGTCATCGCTATCCGCCCTGGCGGGAGAGACGGCGGAGAGCACGAAAAATATCAGCAGCAATGATGCGCAGAGCTCGACAATGCGGGTCTTCATGTGATGTCTCCTGTTCGTTGGCCCGTGCCGGAAGCACGGCCTCGGTGACAGAATGGACGCGCCGGCGCGCCAGATGAAATACAAACTCGCTTTCAACTCGATAGCGGAGCGCTATTGCACCCGGGCGATGCTCCACGGCTATCGAACCGATTGGGCAACGGCATTTCTAAGCCCTGGCAATTCAGCCTCTGATGCGGACGGCGCCCCATTGGCGGGCGTAAAGGTTTATTCGGAGGAACTTCCAATGACGACTTGGTCCAAGACCCTGCTTGCGGCTGCCGCGCTGGCGGCGATGGCTACTTCCGCATTCTCGCAGGTACCCTGGGAATTCAATCCGGGCATGGCGTACATGTACAGCGGCCCCGGAAAGATGACGACGATGGCGATGGCGGCCGGCGACAAGAACCACGTCGCGATGATGAAGCGTGCGAAGAAGGTTCCGGCCAATACCATCTTCTTCATGGATGGAGGCCAGATGTACATGGTTTCCGGCACCCTCGATCCCACCGGCAACTTCTATCGGCCCTGATCCAGGGATATCCGAACAACGAGGCCGCCCCCTTGCGGGCGGCCTGCCAGGGAAAGTGATACAATTTCTGGGAAATCGAATTAGGGTGGTGTGCGATGACGTCCGATGTTTCAGTCAGTGAATCCAGGAAACCGAATCCGCCGGAGCCAGGCATGACGTCGCTATCGCCCGCCAATGCCGAGCGTCTCAAGCTGGCCTTTCAGGCCTGCCGCGACATGGAAGGGACGTTGCGCCAGCAGCTGGAGGCCTATGCCGCGGCGGGCCGGGAGATCTTTCCGGCTTATGGAGAGGCGGTCGATCGGCTGGTAACGCGGATCCATGACAATGGCGGCGGTGAAAGCGCGCCGCATCCGGGCGATCCGATGCCGCCGTTCATTCTGCCCGACGAGACCGGACGGCTGGTCAGTCTTGATGCGCTTCTGGAAAAAGGGCCGGTCGCGGTGATGTTTTATCGTGGTCACTGGTGTCCCTATTGCAGGCTGAATGTCAGGGCCGTGATCCAGGCCCATGACCGGATCACGGCATCCGGCGGCCAGGTGGTTGCAATCATGCCGGAGCTGCAGGCGTTCACCGAGAAATTCAAATCCGATTCAGGCGCGCCATTTCCGGTTCTGACCGATCTCGACAATGGCTATGCGCTGTCGTTGAATCTCGCGATCTGGCTCGGCACCGAAATCCAGCGGCTGTTGTCGTACCAGGACATGCAGAGTTTTCACGGCAATGACGGCTGGATGCTGCCGATCCCTGCGACCTTCGTGGTCGGCCGCGACGGAGCTGGTGAAGGCGCGCTTTCTCGATCCCGACTTTCGCAAGCGCATGGAAATCGACGACCTGATCGCAGCGCTGAAAAGCGCGAGCGAGGACGGCTAGCACCGCTCACTGTCGAAACGAGTCGACGGCGACCTACGAACTCGCGCCTTGATTGAGATAGTGCGACCAGTCGGCGCCGCGCAGCATTCTCATCACGGCGGACGCCACCGCGGTGCGCTCGCGCCCGGCGACGCCGTAGAGATGAACGGTGCGGCGAAGTTCGAGCCCGTCGACATTGGCCCGCTTGATCGTTTCCGGCGTCGATACGCTGCGCGGAATCACGGCTATGCCGACATCGGCTTCGAGCAGCTCGATCAGGTCGCGTTCGGACGAAATCCCATGGCTGTGATCGACGTCGATGCCGTGGCTCCGGAACGAGGCGCTCAGCCGCTCCGCATGCTCGCAAAAATTCCGTGACAGCAATTGCTGCGACTGCAGATCCTCAAGGGTGATATCGCTGCGGTCCGCCAGGGGATGGCGTTTGCTGACGACGAGTTGAAAGCCTTCGGTGAACAGCGGCCAGGTATCGAGCCGTTCCCACTCTTCGCTGATCTCGGCGGCAATGCCGAGTTCGGCTTCGCCCTTCTTGAGGAATTCCGCGACCTCGCGGCTGTTGCCGCGCAGGAAGCGGAATTCCAGGCGATTGAACAGCCGCTTGATCTGGTCGAGATGCGGGATCAGCAGCGACAGGTCGACCGAGTGGGTCAGCGCGATCCGCAGCGCCCCGATTTCTCCGCTCTTGAACGACGAGGCAAGCTCGCGGGCACCAGTCGCGGCCTCATAGCACTGCTTGAGCAGCGGATGCATGCGCAGCCCGAGTTCGGTCAGTTGCGCGGCCGGCCGCTCGCGGCGGAACAGGTCGCCGCCCAGTTCAGCCTCGAGTTGCTTGATCGCCCGCGTCAGCGACGGCTGGGTCACGTTGCACTCGTCCGCGGCACGCGTGAAATTCAGCACGCGCGCGACGGCGAGGAAGTAGCGAACCTGATGCATTTCCATGATCGTGCCCTGACCGGATTGTGCCGGAAAACTAGCCGAAAGCGCCTGATAATGACACCCAAACTGCGATAGCGCCGGCCTATGGTTTCGGTAGCCAAAGGGCATTTCCGCTGATTGCGCCCATCGTGCAGAACTCGGCCAGGCGGCGAAAGCGCCATCCCATCACGAAGGAATTGGCCATGAACATCCAAGTGAAAGCGCAAGGCGCAACGGCGTCGCGGTCGCTGATCGGCAAGGTCTCGCTGGTCACCGGGTCCACCAGCGGTATCGGGCTGGGCATCGCCCGCGCGCTGGCCGAGGCCGGCTCGGCGGTGGTGTTGAATGGTTTTGGACTGGCCGCCGAGATCGCCAAAACCAGGGACCAGCTATCGCGCGATTTCGGCGTGAAGGTAAGCTACTCGGCCGCCGATATGACGAAGGCGGAGGCGATCGCGGACATGATCGCGGCGACGCTCGCTGAGCACGGCCGGCTCGATGTGCTCGTCAACAATGCCGGCATTCAATATGTCGCGCCGCTGGATCGGTTTCCGATCGAGAAATGGGACGCGATCCTGTCGATCAACTTGTCGTCGGCGTTTCACACCATGCGGCTGGCGCTGCCGGCGATGCGCCAGAACAAGTTCGGGCGCATTATCAATATCGCATCCGCGCATGGGCTGGTCGCCTCGCCGTTCAAGGCGGCCTATGTCGCCGCCAAGCACGGCATCGTCGGATTGACCAAGGTCGCCGCGCTGGAGACCGCGGAGGAGGGCATCACCTGCAACGCGATCTGCCCGGGCTATGTCTACACCCCGCTGGTCGAGGCCCAAATCGACGGCCAGGCCAAGGCTCACGGAATCTCGCGCGAGCAGGTCGTTCACGATGTGCTGCTGGCGCAGCAACCCAACAAGCGCTTTGCGACGGTCGAGGAACTCGGCGCGCTCACGGTATTCCTCGCCGGCGACGCGGCGGCCTCGATCACTGGAATAGCTTTGCCGGTTGATGGTGGCTGGACCGCGCACTGAAATACCGCAGCCAAGGTAACAAATTCGAATCGCCGGCGAACATCAGGGCATGCGGCGGCCATCCAACGGGAGCGTGACATGATTGGCGTTCAGGACAATAGATCTTCGCAGAGCCTCAGGTCGCTGGGCCGGACGCTGCCCGGCCAGGTGGTTCTCGTGCTTCAGGGCGGCGGCGCGCTCGGCTCCTACCAGGCCGGTGTCTATCAGGCGCTGCATGAAGCCGGCGTCGAACCGGACTGGATCATCGGCACCTCGATCGGCGCCATTAATGCCAGCCTGATCGCCGGCAACACGCCTCCAAACCGTCTGGCGCGGCTGCAGGAATTCTGGAAGCGGATGGAGCAGAATCCGATCTGGAGTTTCCGCGATGTGTTCCCGGGCTTTAATGAAAAGCTGTCCTACTGGTCGACGGTGACCAACGGCATTCCCGGATTTTTCCGGCCCAATCCGCTGGCGCATGCCGGCAACGATTACCCGCTCGGCGCCGACAGGGCCGGATATTACTCGACCGAACCCCTCGAGCAGACGTTGCGCGAACTCGTCGATTTCGATCTGGTCAACGATTGCACGCCGAGGCTGACGGTCGGCGCCGCCCATGTTCGAACCAGCCAGATGCGGTATTTCGACAGCCGCAATTCAAAACTCGGCGTGAAGCACATCATGGCGTCGGGCGCGCTGCCGCCGGCATTCCCGGCGGTTCGGATCGACGGCGAATTGTACTGGGACGGCGGTATTCTATCGAATACCCCGACCGAAGCGGTGTTCGACGATAACCCGCGCAAGAACTCGCTGATCTTCGCGGTCCACATGTGGAATCCGTCAGGCCCCGAGCCGACGACGATGGCGGAAGTGCTCAATCGTCACAAGGACGTGCAGTATTCAAGCCGGATCGCGAGCCATATCGCGCGCCAGCAACAGGCGCATCGTCTGCGCCATGTCATCAGCCAGCTCGCGGCGCGACTGCCCGAAGCCGAGCGCAACAGCGAGGCGGTGCGTGAATTGGCCGGCTATGGTTGTCCGACGCGGATGCATGTGGTGCGGCTGCTGGCGCCGCAACTCGATCGCGAGAACCACACCAAGGACATCGATTTCAGCCCGTCCGGTATTCGACAGCGCTGGGATGCCGGTCATGCCCACACCAAGGCGGTGCTCGATCGCTCGCCATGGGTCGGTGAGTTCGATCCGCTCTCGGGCGTCATTCTTCACGAGCAGACCGAGATCATGCCGCAGGCGGCGGAGTGAAGTTTAGGACGACAAGGCCTTCCGATAGAGCGCGCCGTAACAGGCGGCCGAGATATCCCAGCCGAAGGATCGCGCCATCGCGCTCTGGCGCATGGTGTTGAGGCGATCCTTGGCCAGGAAGGTGGTGAAGGCGCGCCTTATGCCGCCGAGAAACAACTCGGTGGAGGGCTGGCTGAACAGAAATCCGGTCTCGCCGTCGACGATGGTTTCGGCCAGCCCGCCGGTCTGGCGGCCGATCGGCAGCGATCCGAACCGTTGCGCGTACATCTGGCTCAATCCGCACGGCTCGAACCGCGACGGCATCAGCGTGAAATCGCTACCGGCGAAAATCCGCCGGGCCTGTCCGTCGTTGAAACCGATGGCGACGCCGATCGCATCCGGCCGGCGCCGGTGCGCGTCGACCAGCGCCTGCTCGATCTCCGGCTCGCCGCTGCCGGTCACGATGATCTGCCCGCCGGCCTCGACGATTTCGTCGGCGGCGGACAAGACGAGATCGACGCCCTTCTGATGCACCAGACGGGCGACGAGGCCGAAAATCGGGCCGCGCGACAGCGCCAGGCCGAACTGTTTGCGGACGTAATCCGCATTCGCGCGCTTGCCTTCCCAGTCGCCTGCGGCAAACGGCTGCGCCAACTGGGCGCAAACCCTGGGATCCCAGCTTTCATCGATGCCGTTCAATATCCCCGTCAATTGCGCGGCGTCGGAGCGCAGCCGGAGCAGTCCTTCGAGACCGCATCCCATCTCCGTCGTGGTGATCTCCCTCGCGTAGGTTTCGCTGACGGTGGTCAGATGCGAAGCGTAGACAATGCCGCCCTTGAGGAAGGACAATTTGTCATAGAATTCGAGGCCGTCGATGTGGAAGGAGTCCTCCGGCGCGCCGATCCGCCGCAGCAATTCCTTAGGGAACAGGCCCTGATAGGCCAGGTTGTGGATGGTCAGGATGGTCGGGATCTTCACCGCGTTCCAGGCGAGGTAGGCCGGCACGAGCGCGGCCTGCCAGTCATTGACGTGAACCAGGTCCGCTGCCCAATTCTTGTCCAGACTGCCTGCCGCCAGTTGCGCGGCGGCCGAAGCGAACCGGCCGAACCGCACGTCGTTGTCCGGCCAGTCCCGGCCTGACGTGTCGCCATAGGGATTGCCGGGGCGGTCATAGAGTTCCGGGCACAGCAGGACATAGACGGGCAGGCCGTCCTTGGTCGCCGTCAACCCCAGCGAGCAGGCCGGCATTTCAGCTAAAGCAGGACATTGGCCAACGATTTCAATATGCAGGAATTGTTCGACAACATCGCGATATCCGGGAAGGATGATCCGGACGTCGGTCCAGGGGCGGAGTGCGCGGGGGAGGGCGGCTGATACGGCCGCAAGGCCGCCTACCCGGACAAAGTCATCCATCTCAGTGGTGACGAACAGGACCTTCAAGAAACGCCCTCATGCCAGCGCCAATCTGAACTATGCAAGAATGGTTCCAGTTTAGATACCCATTGGCCGAACCGCGCATCGCGGCTAGACGCCGGATGCGAGGGAACCGCTTCCCTGGCGCAGCAGCGCAATCTAGGGTCACGACGCGACCGCGGGGTGCGCGGCAGAGGAACTTTGGAATGACGATAACCGGAATCGATGAGGGCAATTTGACAAAGAGCCTGCAGGGCCTTCGCGTGCTGGATTTTTCAACCACGATCGCCGGACCACATTGCACCCGGATGCTGGCCGACATGGGCGCCGAGGTGATCAAGATCGAGTCCACCGAAGGCGAGACGATGCGGACCCGTCCCCCCGTCCGCGATGGGTTCTCGACCGCGTTCGGCCAACTCAATGTCGGCAAGAAGAGTCTCGTCCTCGATCTGAAATCGCCGCAGGCGATCGAGGTGATCCGCCGGCTGGTCGCGACCACCGATATCCTGGTCGAGAATTTCCGACCGGGGGTGATGCGGCGGCTGAAGCTGGACTACGGCTCGTTGCAGGGGATCAATCCAAAGCTGATCTATTGTTCGATCTCCGGTTACGGCCAGACCGGACCCTCGGCGGAACTGCCGGCCTACGCGCCGGTGATTCATGCCGCTTCCGGCTACGAAATGGCGCATCTGGCCTACCAGCCCGGACGCAGCCGGCCGGACTATTGCGGAATTTATCACGCCGACGTGCTGACCGGCGTCTACGCCTTCGGCGCCATCGCGGCGGCGCTGCACCAGCGCCATGGTACCCAGAGAGGCCAGCACATCGACATCTCGATGCTGGAATCGATGCTCAGCCTGACCTTGAACGAATTGCAGTGGTCGCAATTCGAGGTGAAGCAGACCCAGCGTCCGCTGTTCGGGCCGATCGAAACCGCGGACGGCTATGTCATGGTCGCCATCGCCAGCGAAAAGACCTTCCAGAGCCTGATGAAGGTGATCGGTCATCCCGAGTGGGTCGCCGATCCGCGGTTTGCGAAATATTCCGACCGCCGCGACCATTGGGCAGATCTGATGAACGGGGTCGAAGCGTGGTCGCGCACGCTCGCGACCGCAAAATGCCTCGCGGAATTGAACGACCACGGTGTGCCTAGTTCGGCCTATCGCACCGTTGCCGAAGCCTTGAAGGATCCGCAAATCGCCCATCGCGGCGCACTGGCGGAGGTCAGCGATGGCGGCGGCACGTTCAAGGTTCTGAACCTGCCGTTCCGCATGTCGGGCGCCACCGTCTCCGCGGCAAAACGGATGTCGACACTGGGCGAACATACCGTTGCGTTCCTGAAGGAGACCGGGCTCTCGGACGCCGAAATTGCGGCGTTCTCGGGCAAGGTGCCGGCGGCAGAGCGGCGCTGACAGCGAAGGCGCATCAACGGCAGCACACAACCTGCGGCCTTTGATCCGGCGGCCCCCTCTGGCCTTGCCGGGGCTGGCAATTCCAGCCAATCTATCGGAAGCACATCAGCGATCCGGAATACCGGACGAATCGATCTGGGAGGAGATGAAATGACCGGGGCCATCGGCTCGCGCAGCCTTGCGCAGATATTCCTTGTTGCGGCATTTGGCGTGGCCTTGGTTGCCGGCCCTGCCAACGCCCAAAAGCACGGCGGCAGCATCACGGTCGGCCTTGAGCTCGATATTTCCGGTTTCGATCCGCTGAAGGTCGGCGTCTTCGACACGGCGTCGTTTACGGCTGCGGCGTCGATTTTCGATACGCTCACCTATCTTGACGACAAGGGCGTGGCGCAGCCGAAACTCGCGCTGTCCTGGGATCATTCGGAGGATTTCAAGACCTGGACCTTCAAGCTGCGGCCCGGCGTCAAATTCCATGACGGCACGCCGTTCAACGCCGAGGCGGTGAAGGCGAATTTCGACCGCCAGAAGGATCCGGCCAACAAATGCCGCTGCGCCTTCTACATCGCGTTCATTCACGACGTGCAGGCGCCGGACGAACTGACGGTGGTCTATAATTTGAACGACCCGTCGGTGAACCTGCCGGCGATCATCACCATTCAAAGCTCGAACAATGTCGTGCAATCGCCGACGGCATGGAAGACCAAGGGCGACGACTACAACCGCAATCCCGTCGGCACCGGCCCATATATATTGAAGTCGTGGGCCGCGGGTGACCGGATGGTGCTCGAGAGGAATCCCGACTACTGGAACAAGGGCCGTCCTTATCTCGACCGGATCGTCTTGAAGCCGCTGCCGGATGCGCAGTCGCGCTTCGCCAGCCTGCAATCGGGCGAGGCGGATATCGTCTGGGACGATGAATTCGACCCGGACAATATTCAGAAGGCCCTGAAGGATCCGAAGCTGACGGTGCACACCTATGTGGGCTCCGGAGCCCAGGTCTACGCCTTCAACACCAAGGCCGCTCCGTTCGACGATGTGCGTGTGCGCCAGGCGCTGGTGATGGCGATCGATCGCAAGAAGATGTCGCAGGCGATCACCAACGGCCTCAGCCGGCCGACCACCAACCCCTATGGCGAGGGCTCGTGGGTCAAGTGCAAGGACGACGGCGCGCTGCCGACCGATATCGAAAAAGCCAAGGCGCTGATCAAGGATTACGGCAAACCGGTCGAGTTCAAGATGCTGGTGACCGCGACGCCGCGCGGGCGCAATGTCGGTCAGGTCCTGCAGCAGTTCTGGAAGCAGGCCGGCGCCAATATGGAGATCGAGCAGGTCGATCAGGCCACCATCGTGCCGCGCGCCTTCATGCGGCAGTTTCAGTTGACGCCGTGGCGGATCGTCGATCTCGCCGATCCCGATCCGCAGATGTATGCGAATTTCCACACCGGCAGCCCGGTCGCCCTTGCCAATTATTCCAATCCCGAGCTCGATAAGCTGCTCGAACGTGCCCGCGTGACCGCCGATCCGGAAAAGCGAACTGAGGATTATTGCGCGGTCAGTCGTCTCATCAATCAGGAGGCGATCTGGTTCTGGACCTTCCAGAACACCTATTACGCGATCTCGACCGCCAAGCTGAAAGGCCTGCCGAAGATCTATAGCGGGGTGATCGACGTATCCAACGTCTGGATGGAATAGCCCGGTATGTTCGGGTTCATCGCTCGAAGGCTCCTGTACCTGGTGCCGGTTCTGGTTGCTGTTTCGCTGCTGACATTTCTTATCGCTTCCTTGCTGCCGGGCGATCTCGCTTACGTGATCCTGGGCGATCAGGCGACGCCGGAGAAGGTGGAGGCGTTGCGGCATGACATGGGGCTCGATCAGCCGGTCTGGTGGCGCTACCTCAGTTGGCTCGGCCAGGTGCTGCAGGGCGATTTCGGCCGATCGTTCCGCACCGGGCAAACCGTGCTGCAGGCGGTGGCCGAACGGCTGCCGGTCTCGATCGAGCTGATGCTGCTCGCCGAGATCATCGGGCTTGCCATCGGCGTTCCGCTTGCCATCGCCTGCGCGGTGCGAAATGGCAGCGCCTTCGACCGTTTCATGACCGGCACCGCCTTCGGCATGCTGTCGGTGCCGGCATTCCTGTCTGCGATCCTGCTGATCTACCTGTTTGCCGTCGAGCTTCGCTGGCTGCCGGCGACCGGCTACGTGCCATTCGCAGAAGATCCGGCCGGAAATCTGCGCTTCTTCGTGCTGCCGGCGCTGACGCTGGCGCTCGCCGAATGGCCGGGCATCATGCGCGTGCTTCGGTCCGACATGATCGCGACCCTGCAGGAGGATTATATCGCTTTGGCCAAGGCCAAGGGCCTGAAGGCGTCGCGCATCCTGTTCGTACATGCCTTGAAGCCTTCGTCGCTGACGCTTGTGACTATTACCGGAATTAATATCGGCCGCCTGATCGGCGGCGCGCTGATCGTCGAAACCATTTTCGCCCTGCCGGGGATCGGCCGGCTTCTGGTCGGGGCGATCTATACGCGCGACCTGATCATCCTGCAGGGCGTGGTGCTGCTGGTCGCGGCGGGCTTCGTGCTGATGAATTTCATCGTCGACCTGCTTTATGCCGTCCTCGATCCCAGGATCCGTCATGGCCACGCTTGAGCTTGGCATCGACGAGGAGGTCGCCGTCACGTCGGTACAGCGCGGGCGCGGGCTCGGGCCGCTGTTCTGGGCGGCGATCGGCTGGATGATGTTCGTCGTTGCCGCCGCCGCGCTCGCGCCCTTGTTGCCGATGCCCAGTCCGACCGACATGGACATGCTGGAACGCCGGGCGCCGATGTCGCTGCTGCACTGGCTCGGTACCGACGGCCTCGGCCGGGACGAACTTTCCCGGCTGATCTATGGCGCGCGAATTTCGCTGATTGTCGGCCTTTGTGCGCCGGTCATTGGCATCACCATCGGCGGCGCGCTCGGCATGCTCGCGGGCTATTTTCGCGGCCGCTTCGAGACGTTGGTGGTCGGCAGCATGGACGTGCTGCTCGCGTTTCCGCCGCTGATCCTGGCGCTGGCGGTGACGGCTTATCTCGGGCAATCGATCCTCAATCTCACCTGCATTCTCGGCGTGCTCGGCATCCCCGCCTTCATGCGCGTTGCGCGCGCGGCAACGCTCACGCTGGCACGGCGCGAATTCGTGATCGCGGCGCAGGCGCTGGGCGCGACGCATGCGCGCATCCTGCTGCGCGAGCTGTTGCCGAATGTGTTTCTGCCGCTGTTTGCCTTCTTCCTGCTCGGCGTCGCCGTCACCATCGTGGTGGAGGGCGCGCTGTCGTTTCTGGGCTTGGGGGTGCCACCCCCGATATCGAGCTGGGGCAGCATGATCGGCGAGGGGCGCGAGAGCCTGGAAGTGGCGCCGCGGCTGGCCTTCCTTCCGGCAATCGCGATGTTCCTGACCGTGCTTTCCTTCAATCTGGTGGGCGACACGTTGCGGGCGCTGACCGACCCGCGCCAGGGCGCGCTGTGACGGAGCCGACCCTGCTTTCCGTCGAGGACGTGGCGGTCGACTTGCCGACGCCGCGCGGCAATCTCCGCGCCGTCGATCATGTCGACCTGAAAATCGGCGCCGGCCGGACCCTCGGCATCGTCGGCGAATCCGGCTGCGGCAAGACCATGCTGTCGCGCGCCATCCTGCAGCTGTTGCCCAAAAAGGCAAAACTGTCCGGCCGCGTGATGTTCGACGGGCAGGACCTCGTGGGGCTTGACCCCGAACGCCTGCGCAAGCTTCGCGGCCGATCGCTTGCGGTGGTGTTCCAGGACCCGATGACCTCGCTCAATCCGGTATTGACCATCGGCACCCAGCTCATCGAAACGTTGCAGGAACATCTCGAACTCGATGGCAATGCTGCGAAAAAGCGCAGCGTCGAGCTTTTGGCCGCGGTCGGCATTCCCGCGCCGGAACAGCGATTGCTGCAGTACCCGCATCAGCTCTCCGGCGGCATGCGGCAGCGGGTGGCGATCGCGATTGCGCTGTCGTGCGAGCCGAAACTGCTGATCGCGGACGAGCCGACCACCGCGCTCGACGTCACCATCCAGGCCCAGATCCTCGATCTCCTGGCGCGCGAACAGCGCCGCCGCCATATGGCGATGATCATCATCACCCATGATCTCGGCGTTGTCGCCGGCCGCACCGACGAGGTGGCGGTGATGTATGCCGGCCGCGTCGTCGAGCGCGCGCCGACGCCGGCGCTGTTCAAGAACATGCGCATGCCCTACACCGAGGCGCTGCTTGCGGCGCTTCCGAAGATCGATGCCGCCCCGCACACGCCGCTGCCGGCAATCTCGGGACGCCCGCCGGACCCGACAAGGCCCATGAAGGGGTGCTCGTTTTCGCCGCGCTGTCGCTATGCCACCGCGCAATGTCATCGCGAAAAACCTTCGCTCGCGGCTGCGGAATCGCGTGATCACCAGTACGCCTGCTTCCATCCGCTACACACCGCAGCCGGCGTCCCCGCATGATGCACGATACAAGCCCAGTCGCTTCGCGCGATCCGCTGCTCGAGGTGGAAAATCTGGTTGTCGAGTACATCGTGGGCAGCAAGATCATCCACGCGGTGTCCGACGTCAGCCTGCAGGTGGCGCACGGCGAGACCCTCGGCCTGGTCGGGGAATCCGGCTGCGGCAAGTCCACGCTCGGTCGCGCGGTGCTGCAGTTGCGGAAGGCGGTTTCGGGGCGGGTTCTGTTCGACGGCGAGGACCTCACGGCGATGCAGGGCGACGCGCTGCGGCGGATGCGCCGGCGCGTGCAGCTCATCTTCCAGGATCCGATCGCGTCGTTGAATCCGCGGCGCCGGATCGGCGATATCATCGCCGAGCCGCTGGTGATCGCGGGCGTCAAGGATCCGAAAAGACGCGAGCAACTGGTCCGCGAGGTGCTCAGCGCGGTCGGGCTCGACCCCGGTCTCGTGATGGGACGCCTGCCGCACGAGTTTTCCGGCGGGCAATGCCAGCGCATCTGCATTGCGCGGGCGCTGGTGCTCAACCCGGAATTCATCATATGCGACGAGCCGGTCTCGGCGCTCGATGTGTCCATACGCGCCCAAATCCTCAATCTGCTGGAGGATATGAAGGCGCGCTTTGGCTTGACGCTGCTGTTCATTGCGCACGACCTAGCGGTGGTGAAGGCCGTGAGCGACCGGGTGGCGGTGATGTATCTCGGCCGGCTGTGCGAGGTCGGTCCATCCGAGCAGTTGTTCGCGCACCCCGCGCACCCCTATACCGCGCTGTTGCTCGAGGCCATTCCGGTGCCCGATCCGGACGTGCGTCCGGCCGAAAGCGTCGCGGTCGGGGAGCCCCCTTCGCCGATCGCGCCGCCCTCCGGCTGCCGTTTCCGCACCCGCTGCCCCAAAGCCGACAAGCGTTGCGCCGACGAAGTTCCGGAGCTGCGCGCGGTGGCGCCGGAGCAGTTCGTCGCCTGCCATCATCCCTTGATCGCAACGGGCTAAACATCTAGCAACTGCATGTCTTTACGTGGCAATGTTCGCCCGACACCAAAAACTCAAGACCAAGAACGATTGACGGGAGAGAGCGATGAAGAGCTTCAAGGTCACCGATTTCAACGCCCCTTTGACCGAGGTTGACCAGCCGACGCCGCAGCCGTCGGGAACCCAGGTCCTGATCAAGGTGAAGGCGGCCGGGGTCTGCCACAGCGATCTCCACATCTGGGAAGGCGGTTATGATCTCGGCCATGGACGCAAGCCGCTCTCGCTCAAGGATCGCGGTGTGTCGCTGCCGCGGACGATGGGGCATGAGACCGTCGGCGAGGTGCTGGCGTTCGGGCCGGATGCGAAGAACGATACCGCCGGTCTCAAGGTCGGCGACGTTGCGCTGGTCTATCCCTGGCTCGGATGCGGTAAATGCGAGACGTGTCTCGCCGGCGAAGAGAACATGTGCCTGAAGCCCAACTCGCTCGGCGTCTATTGCGACGGCGGCTATGCCGACCACATGACGGTGCCGCATCCGAAGTATTTGTTGAACCTCAAGGGGCTCGATCCCGTCACCGCGGCGCCCTATGCCTGTTCCGGCGTCACCACCTACAGCGCGCTGAAGAAGGTCGAATCCGCCTTCAACACGCCGATCGTCATCTTCGGCGCCGGCGGTCTCGGGCTGATGGCGCTGTCGTTGTTGAAAGCGATGGGCGGCAAGGGCGCCATCGTGGTCGATATCGACGCGAGGAAGCGCGAAGCCGCCGAGCAAGCGGGCGCACTCGCGACCGTCGACGGCAAGGCACCGGACGCGCTGGAGCAGCTCGCCCAGAAGGCCGGTGGCCCGATCCGGGCGGTGATCGATCTCGTCGGCAATGCCGCGACCACGCAACTTGGCTTCGACTGCCTCAGCAAGGGCGGCAAGCTCGTCATCGTCGGCCTGTTCGGCGGCGGTGCGACCTGGGCGCTGCCGCTGATTCCGATCAAGGCGATCACCATCCAGGGCAGCTATGTCGGCAACCTCCGGGAAACCCAGGAATTGCTCGATCTCGTCCGCGCCAAGAAGATCGGGCCGATCCCGGTGACGCCGATGCCGCTGGCCAAGGCCAATGAGGCCTTGGTCGAGTTGCAGAAGGGCCGCCTGGTCGGGCGCGCGGTGCTGACGCCGTAGGTCGTCATTCGCGTGGTCACTTCCCGTCATTGCGAGGAGCGAAGCGACGAAGCAATCCACTCTTTCTTCGGGCGGTGGCATGGATTGCTTCGCTTCGCTCGCAATGACGAAGTAATTCACCGCTTCTCTGTTCGCCTGCCATAAGGAAATCCCATGTCCGCTAACAATGCGCTTCACATCGCCGTGCTCGGCGGCGACGGTATCGGCCCTGAAGTGATGGCTCCGGCGCTCGAAATCTTGCGCAAGATCGAGGCGACGTCGGACCTGAAATTCCGCTTCACTGACGCGCCGGCTGGCGCCAACAACTATCTCGCGACCGGCAAGTCGATGCCCGAAAGCACGGTGCGGCTGTGCGACGAGGCGGACGCCATCCTGCTCGGGGCCTGCGGCTTGCCTTCGGTACGTTATCCCGACAACACCGAGATCATGCCGCAGGTGGAGCTGCGGTTTCATTTCGATCTCTATGCCGGCGTGCGACCGGCGCGGCTGATCCCGGGCGTGCCGAGCCCGATCGTCGGCGCCGACCAGCGCGGCATCGACCTGATCGTGATCCGGGAATCCACCGAAGGCCTGTTCGCGTCGATGGGGAAGGGCGTCGTCACCGACACCGAGGCGCGCGAGACCCTGGTGATCACGCGAAGGACGTCGGAGCGGTTGTTCGAGTTCTCGTTTCGTCTCGCCGAACGCCGCAAAGCGCGCGGGCGGCCGGGTCAGCTGACCTGCGTCGACAAGGCCAACGTCTTCAAGGCCTTTGCGTTTTTTCGCGAGATGTTCGATGAGGCCGCCAAGCGCCATCCGGGCGTCAAGGCCGACCGGCTCTATGTCGATGCCTGCTCGGCCTTGCTGGTGAAGCGCCCGTGGGACTTCGACGTCATGGTGATGGAGAACATGTTCGGCGACATTCTTTCCGACATGACCGCCGGCCTGATCGGCGGCATGGGCATGGCGCCCTCGGCCGACATCGGCGACCGCCACGCCGTGTTCCAGCCCTGCCACGGCACCGCGCCCGACATCATGGGGCAGGGCAAGGCCAACCCGACCGGGATGATCCTGTCCGCCGCGATGATGCTGGACTGGCTCGCCGACCGGCACGGCCTCGAGGCCGCTGCGGAAGCGGGCGAACGCATCGAGCGCGCGGTCGACAAGGTCTATGCCAATGGCATCAAGCCGATGGAGTTCGGCGGTCGCAACGGCACCGCGGATATCGCCAAGGCGGTGTTGGAGGCGTTGTAGGGCGGGGCCGAGCGGGCTCATCCCGCTACCGAATCCATAAGAAGTCCGTCATGCCCCGCGAAGGCGGGGCATCCAGTACGCTGCGGCTTATCGATTCCATCATTGGCGTCTCTGGAATACTGGATCGCCCGCTTTCGCGGGCGATGACGGTTGAGTGTGTGGGGTCGCCGCCGTCATTGCGAGGAGCGAAGCGACGAAGCAATCCATCTCGCCGCGCAAAGAAAGGATGGATTGCTTCGTCGCGTTGCTCCTCGCAATGACGTTGATGTAGCTTCGCGTACGACTTCGTTCTCGCGGCGCGAGGCGCCCGAGGCATTGCTTTTATTTCCCGCCCAAAGAGGGCGTGGGGAATGCCGGGTGCCCGCTGCACCCGCGGTCTCGTGTGCACTTAGTGGTAGAACGCACACGAGCAACAACGAGTACACCGGCATCGCCCGGCATTCCCGCACGCAATGGTTTTAACGGGTTCCTTCGTACTCTCCCCGGTGACCGGGCTCTTTTGCCACCGTCGTTTGCGAACTAGCGTTGTGTCCGGGCCCGGTAGGGCCGACACAACATCCGCGAACTTGACGCCAGCGTCGGGGCGTCAGGACCACACGACTTCGCCGTACGCAGCTAGCATCTCTCGTCCGCGTGCTGTTGATCGCTCACAAATCTTTCGACCTGCCCTGCGATCCCATCGCGCGCAAGACGCTGCTGCGTCCACCGCATCCCGCCCCGCGTTTCGTGACGATCATGATACGCCCCTCTGGTGGGGTGGGATGGCGCGAGCTTGTAGAGATGATTTGCCCGACGGGTTAAGCGAAATATTTTTGCAAAGGGGTATAGACAGCCTCGTCAGAAAATCGCCCGACGGGCAAATCACTTGATCGGTCTTGTGATGTCTGTCGGTAGGATGGGTTGAGCCTTGCCGCCGCGAAAAGCAATTGATGGGTATCGCTTCGCTCCACCCATCCTACAGGCTAGACCGCTGGTAGCACGTCAAATCACCCGCGCGGCCTTCAGCTTCTCGATCTCGTCGGCCCCATAGCCCAGAGATGCCAACACCTCGTCATTGTGTTCGCCAAGTTCGGGCGTCGCCGTCCGGATCGCGCGATCGAAACCGGTCATCTCGCAGGGTTGTGCCACCAGATCGATTTCGCCGAGCTTGGGATGGGTGACCGGCCGCGCGATGCGCAACGCCTCGACCTGCGGGTCTGCGAAGACGTCGCTGATGCTGTAGACCGGGCCGCAGGGCAGTCCGGCTTCCACCAGCAGTTCGAACCATTCGTGGGTGGGCCTGCCGCGCAAGGCGCGAGCGATCAGATCGTTCAGCGCCTCCTTGTTTTTGCCGCGCAAGGCGATGCTGGCAAAGCGCGGATCGGCCGCCATCTTCTCGCGGTCGATCAGCTTGCAAAGCTTCTGAAAATTCTTGTCGCTGGTGGCGGCGAGGTTGAGATAGCCGTCGGCGGTGGGATAAAGCCCCATCGGCGTGGCGGTCGGATGAAAATTGCCTTCCTGCGGCGGCACCTTCCTGTCCATGGTCCAGCGCGTCGCCTGAAAATCCAACAGCGTGATGCCGGCTTCCAGCAGCGAGGTCTGCACCCAGCGGCCTTCGCCGCTGACCTCCCGATCAAGCAGCGCGATCAGGATGCCCTGCGCCAGGAAGGCGCCGGCCATGATGTCGGTGACGGCGACGCCGACGCGGACCGGGCCCTGGCCGGGCAATCCGGTCACCGACATGATGCCGGTCATGCCCTGCGCAATCTGGTCGATCGAGGGCCGGGCGGTGTAGGGGCCATACTGGCCGAAGCCGGAAATGCTGCCATAGACGATGCGCGGATTGCGCTGCTTGACGGCTTCGAAATCGACGCCAAGGCGCTTGGTGACGCCAGGCCGCATGTTCTCGACGATGACGTCGGCCTGCTCGGCCAGCCGCATCAGGATCTCGCGGCCCTCGTCGGTCTTCAGGTTCAGCGTGATGGCGCGCTTGTTGCGATGCAGGTTCTGGAAATCCGAGCCCTCACGCCGGCCCAGCATCTCGTCGGTGCCGCCTTCGCCGGGCGGTGGCTCGACCCGGATCACGTCGGCGCCCCAGTCGGCCAGCGTGCGCACGCAGGAGGGACCGGCGCGCGCCAGGGTCAGATCGAGCACCTTGAAGCGCGACAGCGGCAGCCGCGCGGCCTGGGTTTGCGGATCGGCGTTGCCGAACGTTTCGACGGGCTTATGCATGGGGATCGTCCTGGATCGGGATGATGTGCGACGGATCGATTTCCAGCCAGACTTTCTGGCCGACGGCGAACACGTTTGACGGTGGCGACATGATGCGCAGTCTGAGATCGCTGGCCTCGGACTGGAACGCATAGTCCCAGGTCTCGCCGAGGAACGCGCGCTCGACGATGTGGCCTTGCAGGAGCACGCCATCGCCGCCGGGGCAGTTGGCATGAAGGGCTGCGTTCTGCGAGCGGAGCGAGAACTCGCTGGTGCGGATCGGGCCGCTTGTGTCGAGCCGCGCCGAGGCCACCTCAAACCCGTCGAAGGCGATGTGGGAGCCGTTCGGCTTGCCCTGCAGGATGTTCGAGCGCCCGATGAACTCGGCGACATAGCGCGTCTTCGGCCGGGTATACAGCGTCAGGGGATCGTCGATCTGCTCGATGCGGCCCTTGTTCATGACCGCGATGCGGTCGGAGGTGGTCATCGCCTCGGATTGGTCGTGGGTGACGTAGATCGAGGTTATGCCGAATTCATTGTGCAGGCGGCGGATCTCGCCGCGCATCTCCTCGCGCAGATTGGCGTCGAGATTCGACAGCGGCTCGTCCAGCAGCAGGATTTCCGGCTGCACCACCAGCGCGCGGGCCAGCGACACCCGCTGCTGCTGGCCGCCGGAGAGTTCGTTGGGATAGCGCGCGGCGAGATGATCAAGCTGCACCACGTCGAGAATTTGCCCGACCCGGCGTTTGGCCTCGTCCTTTGCGACCTTGCGCATCTTCAGGCCGAAGGCGACGTTCTGTTCGACCGTCATGTTCGGCCACAGGGCGTAGCTCTGGAAGATCATCGACATCCGGCGGCGTTCGGGCGGCAGCGAGGCGCTGGCCGACGACATCTGCTTGCCGTCCATTTCCACGGTGCCGCCGGTTGGCGTCACAAAACCGGCGATCATCCGCAGGGTCGTGGTCTTGCCGCAGCCGGACGGGCCGAGCAGTGAGACGAATTCGCCGGATCGCAGCGTCAGGTTGAGACGGTCGACCACCGTGAGGTCGCCGAATTTCTTGGTGAGGTTGTTGAGCGTCAGCTTGTCCATCAGGTACGCCTCAGCATGAAATCGCGGCCGAGGATGAGGGTGCCGATCAAGGTCACGATTGCGGTCACGGTCAGCAGCAGCACCGAGATCGCAGAGAGCATTTCATATTGGCCCTGTTCGCTCAGTTCCAGCGTCAGCACCGAGATTACGCGGGTCTGCGGTCCCGACAGGAACATCGCGGTGGAGAGTTCGCGGGTGCCGATGATGAAAATCAGCAGCCAGCTTCCGAACAGGGACTTCTTCAGGAGCGGCAGCACCACCAGCCACAGCGCCCGGGCCTGGTTGCCGCCGGCGATCCGCACGGCTTCTTCAAGCTCGGGATGCAGGCCCTGGATCGCCGAATTGGAATTGGTGAAGGAGATCGGCAGGAAGCGCGTGACGAAGGCGATCACGACCAGCGCTCCAAGGCCGTACAGCGCGAACGGCGGCGGCGCATAGGCTGCATAGAAGCAGATCGCCAGAACGATGCCGGGCACCGCGAATGGCGCCAGCGTGATGCTGGCGAGCAGATTCGAGAACGGCAACAGCCGGCGCTGCGAGATATAGGCGACGGCAAAGCCCAGTATCGTGCAGATGGTGGCGGTGAGGATGGCGTAGTGGAAAGTGTTGAACAGCGCCTGCCGCACCGTGAGCTGGTCGAACAGCACTTGCTGGAAATTATTGAACGTAAAATTCCTGGGCGACATCGGCAGCGCCCAGGCCTTGCTGAACGCCGTCTGCAGGATGATGTACAGCGGCATGAACACCGAGAAGGCCGCGATCGCCATCGCATAGCCAAACAGCACCCAGCGGAAGCCGCCGAGCGCCATCGGCTCGCGGTGGCCGCCCTTGCCGCCGACGGTGACATAGCTCTTGCGCGCCAGGAGGCGGCGCTGCACCCACAAAAGCGCGATGGTGATGCCGACCATCGGCATCGAGAAGGCGGCGGCGACCTCGACCCTGACCGGGTTTTCGAAGAACGCCGCAAGCTGCGTGGTCACCACATTGAAGCCGGCGGGGATCGCGATCAGCGCCGGCGTACCATAGAGGCCGAGCACCTCGAGGAACACCAGGAACACCGAGCCGAGGATCGCGGGCAGGGCCAGCGGCAGGGTGATGCGCAGCGTGGTCTGCATGGGACCGGCGCCGAGGATGGAGGCGGCTTCCTCCATCTCAGTCGATATCAGGTCGAGCGCGGATTTCGTGAATACGTAGATCAATGGAAACGAATAAAGCGCGGTGACCAGCGCCAGGCCCCAGAACGTAAAAATGTTGAACGGCCCGGCCGGCGCGCCGGTGATTGCCATCCACGCCTTGTTGATCCAGCCGGCATTGGGGCCGCCGAGCAGGATCCATCCGATCGCGCCGACGAATGGCGGGATCAGGAACGACGCCAGCACCATCACATGGACGAAATTGCGCCCGGGCATGTCGGTGCGCGAGACGCCCCACGCCAGCGGCACCGCGATGAGGCTGGCGAAGCTTGCTGCGACGGCGCCGAGCTGCATCGAATTGATCAGCGCCTGCACGTAGCGCGGCCGGCCGAATGCGGTAACGTAATTGGCAAAGGTAAAACTGTGATCGCTGGCTTTGGTAAAACTGTCCTTGACCAGCTGGAACAGCGGGTTCGCCACCAGGAAGATCAGGATCGCCGCCAAGCCCAGCGCCACCAGCGTGGTTGGATTGACGGCGTTGCGGATCGCTGCCGCCCATCGTGCGGAAACGGCAGCGCTCTCGTCGCTAGCTATCCCGATCTCCGCCATTACCGCCCGCGGAATTGCGGCTTGCGCTTTTCCATGAAGGCGCGGCGGCCCTCGCGGAAATCCTCGCTGTCCATGCAGGCGGTGCCGATCGCCTTGATCGCATCCATGTCGCGTTTGTCCGGATCCTTCAGCACCTGGGCGATGGTGATCTTGGCGGCCTGGATGGCCAGCGGGGCGTTGCCGGAAATGGTGCGGGCGATCTCGGTTGTCGCGTCCCAGAGTTCAGCGTCGGGCAGCACGCGATCGACCAGGCCGATCCTTAACGCTTCCGCGGAATCGATCCGCATGCCCGTGTACATGATGAGCCGCGCCCAGGATGGCCCGACCAGCGAGACCAGATGCTTGAGGCCGTCATAGCCATAGGCGATGCCGAGCTTGGCGGCGGGAATGCCGAACTGGCTGTTGTCGGAGGCGATGCGGATATCCGCCAGCATCGCCACCTGCATGCCGCCGCCCAGACAAAAGCCGCGGATGCAGGCGATGGTCGGCTTCGGGTAATCCGCCAGCAGCGCGCGCTGCGCGGCGCTCTTTTTCGAATATTCTTCCGACGCCTCGGCGTTATGACGGGTTTTCTCGAACTGGCTGATATCCGCGCCCGAGACGAACGCCTTGTCGCCGGCGCCGACCATGATCACGACCCGCACCTCGGGATCGTCGCGCAGTTCGGTCAGGGCGAGACCCAACCCCTCCCACATGTCGAGCGACATGGCGTTGCGCTTTTCGGGATTGTTGAAGGTGATGATGCCGACGCCATCGGCGCTCCGCTGCAGGATCTTGCCGTCGGCATAGGATTTATCGGTGCTGTTGGGGACATCTAGCATTGGAGCTGCTTTCGAAAGTGAGGGTGCAAGAAGGGTCAGGCCGGGTTCAGGAGTTGAGGAACGGGCCGAAATTCGCCCGCGCGAAGGCCGGCCGCGCCTGTATTTTAGTCCACCATTCGGCGACGCGGGGATGTTTCTTGGTGGTCATCTCATCGGGCGCGATCTCCTCGTCGATCCGCTTGACGAACGGAACCGCCGCGATGTCTGATATCGAATAGGCCTGGCCGACCAGCCAGCCGGACGGCTTCAGCGCGTCTTCCATCTTGTCCAGCAGTTGCACCAGTTTGGCCCGCGCGGCGGCGCGTTCCTCCTCGGTGTAGGGCTTGCGCGCCACCCGCAGCCAGGCTTCCTGGCGCTCCTTGCTCGGGATGTTCTTGAGCTTTTCAGCCAGTTCCTGGTCCGACCATTGCGACGCCGTCTTCTGCAGATGGTGACGCCAGTTGAAGATGATGAGATTGCCGATAAGGCCGTCGATGTGCCGGATCCAGTTTCTCATCTCGGCGCGCTGATACGGCGTATCCGGACGCAGGGGCGGATCGGGAAAGGTCTCGTCGAGATATTCGCAGATGGTGCCGCTCTCGTGCAGCGGCCGGCCGTCATGGATCAGCGTCGGGATCACGCCCAGGGGGTTGATCCTGAGGTATTCCGGCGAATGATGCTCCAGCTTCGCCATGTCGACGACATGGCCTTCATAGGCGAGGCCTTTTTCCTCGAGGCACAGCCGCACCCGGCGCGATGCGCTGGAGCGCCAGCCGTGGTGAAGGATCATCACGGGTTACTCCTGAACTCGAGTCAGCATCGCAAGCTTACACACCGAAGGTGTCGCGCCACTTTTCGGTCAGCTCGGGAATGCCCTTGATGATTTCGGCGATGGTCGGGCGGATCGTCTTCAGATCCTCGAGCCTCTTGTAGCCGGCGGGCAATACCGTGTCCTTGCGCAGCGGCTGGCCGAACTCCTCGATGTCCTCGGCGGCGGTCTCCTGCGAATAGAGAAATTCCATGAACAGCTTGGCGGCGTTGGGATGCTTGGTGTTCTTCATGATCGCCGATCCCGAGATCATCAGCACCGATCCTTCCTCGGGGTAGGACGCCGCGATCGGATTGCCCTGCGAGGCATTGCGAAGCACCAGCGCGGTGGGGCTGGCGCCGATGCTGCGCTCGCCCGAAACCAGTACGGTGACGGTATCGATGATGGAGCGGCCGACATGCGGCTTCAGGGCCGCGAGCTGCTCGAAATAATCCCAGCCATAGAGCTTGTTCATCTGCACCACCCAGGTGCCGACAAAGCCGCTGAAGCCGGGATGGCCAACCACCGACTGGCCCTTCCATTTCGGATCGATGAAATCCTTCCAGCTCTTCGGTGCCTGCTCGGGTTTCACCTTGTTGGTGTTGTAGGCGAGGCCGACGGTGGTGGCGTTGACGATCTGGTAGGCGTCGTCGGGGTCGACGCCCTGGAACCGGGTGTCGATCGCATCGATCGAGCGCATCCTGTAGGGCAGCAGCAACCCGCGCTCCTTCAGCGATACGTACTGCCCCATGTCGGTGGAGGCGAACACGTCGCAATTGGCGGCGCCGGCCTGAATGTCCTGGCTCAGCCGCTGATAGGCGACCTGCGCGGTGGAGCGCACCACGTTCACCTTCACGCCGGGGAAGGCCTTGGTGAAAATCGCGGCATGTTTTTCGGAACGGTCCGAGGGCCAATAGACGCTGTACCAGGTCAGTTCGCCTTCCTGTTTGGCCTTGGCATGGAGTTCGGCGATGTAGTCGCTTTGCGCGCTCAAGGGCCGCAGGCCCATCAGCGCCGCGGCGGCGCTCCCGGCGACAAAGCCCCTCCGATCGATTGGCATGCTCACTCCCCGATATCGCAGCGACGCTCTTGGGCGTCTTGGCAGGGTTCAGTTCAGCATTGATTTCGTGTGTGCGCAATGCTCTTGTCTGTATACATAGAGGATACGGCCATGCGCGGCAGAACCAGCGACGCCCTTCGCAAGGAGCTCGAGGACGACATCGAGCACGGCCGGCTGTCGCCGGGCGACCGGCTCGACGAGCAGACGCTGGCGACGCGCTTCGATGTCTCGCGCACCCCGGCGCGCGAGGCCCTGCTGCAGCTTGCGGCGGCCGGGATCGTGCGGCTGGTGCCCCGGCAGGGAGCGGTGGTTTCCAGCGTATCGCCGCAATTGGCCATCGGCATGGTGGAGGTGCTGACCGCACTGGAAGCGGAAGCCGCCGGTCTTGCGGCGCGGCGGATGTCGGCGGCCGAGAAGGCAAAACTCGTCAAACTGCACGCGGCGTCTCAGGCCGCGGTCCGGCGGCTGGACAGTTCAGCCTACATCAAGAACAACGCCGCGTTTCACGCCGTCATCTATGAGGGAGCGCGTAACCAGTTTCTGGCCGAACAGATCAAGCTGACGCGCCTGCGCATGCGATTTTATCACCGCAGCAGCCTCTATCAGCCGGCCCGGCTGAAGGCCTCATGGCAGGAACACGCGCGGGTGATCGAGGCGATCAAGAGCGGCGATGAGGCCCTCGCGCAGGGCGCGATGCGCGAGCACGTGCTGCTGGGCGGGAGAGTGTTCGCCGACATGATCGCCAATCTTTCCAAGGCCGACAGCAAATCATGACGTGGCGGCCATTCCTGAAGCTCACTGCGCCAGATGCGCCGTCAGCGGGTGGTTGGCGGCCTGATTGAAGAACGCGGATTCCTCGGCGGTGGCTTCCAGAAGCTGCACGTCCTGGTCGTAGATGTCGTTGCGGAACTGAACGGTCTGATCCTTCGTCATCCATCCCGTCAGATAAACCCAGGCCACCGGGACCTTGTTCGGCAGGTGGATATCATGGCGCTGGCCGGTGGCGATGGTCGCGTCGATCGCAGCCCTGTTCCACTGCGGTAGCTCCTTGAGCAGCCAGGCGGCGAGGTCGCGCACATTGTCGACCCGCGAACAGCCGTGGGAGTCGAAGCGGTAGTCGTCGCTGAACAGGTTGCGCTGATTGGTGTCGTGCATGTAGACCGAATAGGGGTTCGGCATGTCGATCTTCACCGCCCCGAGCGCGTTCCAGGTGCCGGACTGCTGGCGCACCGTGAAATTCGGGGTGTGGGCGCCGGACCAATCCACCGCATGCGGGTCGATCGGCGCGTCGTGGCCATCGAGCACCTCCATGTGCATGCGTGAGAGATAGCCGGGATCCTTGCGCATATGCGCCGAGATCTCGGATTTCGCGATCGATGACGGCACGGTCCAGGTCGGGTTGAGATTGACGCTGGTGATTTCGGCGGTCAGCGTCGGTGACGGCTTTTCGGTCTTGCCGACGATCACGCGATAGCGCCGCACCACATGATCGTCCTCGACCGCTTCGGCGAAGGTCGCGGGCAGGTTGACGACGACGTAGCGCTGCCCGAATGCGAAATTCATGTTGGCCAGGCGTTCGAGCGAGGCCTCGAGCTGCTGGATCCGCTTCTGCACCGGCACATTGAGCGCGGCGAGGGTGCGCGGCGTCACCGTGCCGGTGGCCGCAAGGCCGTGGCGCAGCTGGAAGCGCTTGACGCTTTCGGCGAGAACATCGTCGTAAGGTCCGGAAGCCTTGTCGGAAACCAGATCGCCGCTGATCAGCAGGCGCTGGCGCAGCAGATCGTCATGCGGTCCCGGCGTGCCGAGCGCGAATTTGGCCTCCGCCGGGATCAGCGGCCAGCCACCGCGCACCGCGATATCGGAATAGCTCAGTGCGGCGTCCCTGATCCTCTGCGCGGAGCTCTCGTCGAAGGTCGGCTCGTGTGACAGCGCCAGCGCCGCCGCGGAACGGGACTCCGGGGTGGATGCGGGAGCCAAAGTCTTTGCAGGCGCTGCATGCGCAGGATGTGCTCCGCCCGGATTGGCCGGGTGCGCGGTGGTGGGCGTGCCTGCTGCGACGGGGCTTGCGCCCTGGGCAAAAGCCGGCGCGGTCGCAAGCATGGTGGCAATGGCGACGATGGTCGTTGTTCGCATGTCGGGAGGCCCTCGGGATGCTCGGCGCGGCGGCGCGCCGGCGCGGAAATCAACAAAATCGGTCAAGCCGGAACGATCGGGGGAGCCGCGATCGGCAATGACGTTCAATAAGGCTGGCTCATCAGTCTGATGAAGGTGTTATTGCAGCCGTCGCATGGCCGCAACAGGAGTATTGCAGTTTCGTGGCTTTTGGTATGTCGCGATGGCGGCTAGTCTGGTTCGTGAGCGCACGTACTGACGCGTAGAATCAGATCATTAAGTGCGCCATTGGGGAGAACGCATGTCGTTGACGCGCCGGGAGGCGATGGCCAGATGTGGCGGGGGGCTGGTGTTGCTGACCGGGTTGCCGGCGTTGGCACAGGCCGCCTATCCCAGCCGAACCATCAAGATGATCGTGCCCTATCCGGCGGGCGGCACCACCGACTTTCTCGGACGGCTGGTTGCTGATCAGCTCAAGGCCGGTCTTGGCGCCACGGTCGTCGTCGAGAACAAGCCCGGCGCCGGCACCACGCTTGGCGCCGAGCAGGTGGCGCGTTCCGAGCCGGATGGCTATACGCTGTTGATGGCGACCTCGACCACGCTCGCTATCAACAAGACGCTCTACAAGAAATTGCCCTACGATCCGGTGACGGATTTCACGCCGATCGCGCTGGTGGCCGGCGTGCCGTTCGCGCTGATCGTCAACCCGCAGATCCCGGCGAACACGCTTGCCGAATTCATCGCCTACGCCAAATCGAATCCGGGACTGGCCTATGGTTCGGCCGGCAACGGCAGCCCGCAGCATCTCGGCGCCGAGATGGTGAAGGCTGCCAGCGGGATCGATATCCGCCATGTACCGTATCGGGGCAGCGTGCCGGCGATGCTCGATGTGATCGCGGGTCATATTCCCTTCATGGTAGTGGACCTGCAGCCCGCGCTGCAGCAGATCCGCGAAGGCAAGGTGAGGGTGCTGGGCGTGACCACGCCGAAGCGCATTGACGCCGCGCCTGAGATCCCGACCCTTGCGGAAGCCGGTCTGCCCGGCTTCGAACTGGTCGCATGGCAGGGCGTCGTTGCGCCGGCCGGCGTGTCGCGGGCGATAACAGACCAATTGGCCGCGCAGATAGGAAAACTGATGGCCGATCCGGCCACGCGCGACAAGCTCACGACGATTTCGCTGGAGCCCTTGCCGGCATCGACCCCGGACAGTTTTGCCGCCTATATCAAGACCGAGGTCGACCGCTGGGCGCCGATCGTGAAGAATTCGGGCGCCGAACTGGAATGACGTCGTTGAAGCTTTTCCTTGCCAACATTCATCCGTGCCCGAAATGACGGATCCCGATGTTCTGATTGTCGGCGCGGGCCCGGTCGGGCTCACGCTCGCGATCGACCTCGCATGGCGAGGCATCGACGTCACGGTGGTCGAGACCCGCGCCCGTGCCGCGCCGCCGGAGCCGAAATGCAACCACGTCGCCGCCCGCACCATGGAAATCTTCCGGCGGCTCGGCGTTGCGGAGAAGGTGCGCAATGCCGGCTTGCCGGCCGATTATCCGCACGACATCAGCTATCGCACGACATTTGCCGGGCAGGAGCTGACACGCATCGTCATTCCTTGCCGCCGCGACCGCTTCACGGCGAAGGATGGACCGGATTGCAACTGGCCGACGCCGGAGCCGCCGCATCGCATCAACCAGATCTTTCTTGAACCGATCCTGTTCGAACATGCCGCGGCGCAGCCGCGCATCCGTATCGTCAACCGGACCTCGGTCGAGGATGTCGGGGTAGGGGATGCGTCCGCGAGCGTGACCTTGCGCGATCTCGAAACCGGTGCCGTCAGGCCTTTGAGCTGCCGCTATCTGATCGGTTGCGACGGCGCACGCTCCGTTGTCCGCAAGGCGATTGGCGCCGAGCTGGCCGGCGACGCCGTGGTGCAGCGCGTGCAGTCGACCTTTATCCGCGCGCCCGGCCTGATCGATCGTCAGCAGCATGAGCGGGCCTGGGGCACCGGCGTCATCAACCCGCGACGCTCCGGCATGGTCTATGCGATCGACGGCCGCGAGCGATGGCTGGTGCATAATTATCTGAAGCCGGACGAGGCGGATTTCGATGCCGTGGATCGCGATGCCTGCATCCGGACCATTCTCGGCGTGGGCGCGGATTTCAGCTACGAGATCATCTCCCGGGAGGATTGGTACGGACGCCGGCTGATCGCCAACAAATTTCGCGACCGCTGCGCCTTCATCGCCGGCGATGCCGCGCATATCTGGGTGCCCTATGCGGGCTATGGCATGAACGCCGGGATCGCCGACGCCATGAACCTGTCGTGGCTCCTGGCCGCGCATCTCAATGGCTGGGCGCCGGCGTCCATCCTCGATGCGTATGAGGCGGAGCGCTGGCCGATTACCAGCCAGGTGTCGCGATTTGCGATGTCGCATGCCGAGGCTGAAATTCGCCGCCGCGGCGCGGTGCCCGATGAAATCGAGGAGGCGGGACCGCGCGGCGAAGCGGCGCGGCGGGAGGTTGGACGTCTCGCCTACGAGATCAACGTTCAGCAATATGCCTGCGCCGGTCTCAACTTCGGCACCTATTACGACCGCTCGCCGATCATTGCCTATGACGGATCGGAACATCCGGCCTATACGATGAACAGCTACACGCCGTCGACCGTGCCGGGCTGCCGCACGCCGCATCTGCGGTGCGAGGACGGCAGGTCGCTTTACGATGAAATGGGTCCGGAGTTCACCCTGCTCAGGTTCGACCCGGCCGTGGATGTGGCGCCGCTGGAGCGGGCCGCTCGCGACAGGGGGGTGCCGCTCAGGATTCTCGATGTTGGACAGCCGGACACCACCATTTTCTATGGCAGCAGGCTGGTGTTGTCGCGCCCGGACCAGCATGTGGCCTGGCGCGGCGATAGGTTGCCGGCCGATCCGCTCGGATTGATCGATCGCGTTCGCGGTGCCGCAAACTAGGCTTGTCCAAAGCAAGACCTGCAAAAACAGGGCTTGCGAAGACAGGACTAAAGACAAGACTTGCCGAGACAGGTTCTGCCAAGACAAGGCTTGCCGAAGACTGGACTTGCAGGGACCGCAATCGGCCGGGCGGTCTCAATCGATGCGCTAATCTTCGTTCGCGGCGATCGATTCCATCAAGGACACCAGCTGACGTTGCACGGTCTGATCCTTGATCTTGCTGTAAGCCCGCAGCAGCCTCAGGCTGAACGCGCTGTCGAGGAACAGCAGACTTTCGACCTCCCGCGCCTTGCCGTCGCCGTCATAGAAGAACGTGACGGGGACATCGAGCGCCGTGGCGATTTGCTGAAGGCGGGCCGCACCGACACGGTTGACGCCTTTCTCGTATTTCTGGACCTGCTGGAAGCTGACACCGAGTTTGTCGCCGAGCTCCGCCTGCGAGATCTTTTGCTCGACACGCCTTAGCCGAATTCGTTTTCCCAATTCAATGTCGGGTTTTCCGGCACTGCGCTGCTTCATTTTCTTTGCTACTGATTTGTTCATTCTGTTTTTACCGCCCTTCGGTCGAGAAGCCCCCGAATAGATGGGTCAGGGATTTACCCTTATACACCGCCTTAAATTCGCTTGGATGGACGAACTCGTCCCTGAACCACGGGAATTTGGCGGGATTGAATGCCTCCACCAGCCAGTCGATCATGTGACGCACCCTGGGGATGCGGCCACTGCCGGGATGGTAGGAGAGCCAGATATCGAAAGGTTGGCGCAGCTCGATTTCGAGCGGGACAATCTTCCCCCCGAGCTCGCCGGCATAAGTCGGAAATACGCCGATGCCGGCGCCATAGGCGACGGCCCAGTAATTGGCGCTGCTCGCATTCGTCTTCATCACGAGCAGGTCGCGCTGGGAACGGCCTGGGAAAAAACTTTCGAAAGCTTCCTTGGCGGCGGTCTGGTCGGCGACCTGCAGCACCAGCCGATGCTTGGCAAAATCGTCCGCGTTGGTCGGCACGCCGTAGGTATCAATATACTTCTGGCTGGCAAAGAACATCAGATGCATCCGGCCGAGCCGGACCAGCTTGACGTCGGGCGCGGTCGGACGCGACAGATGGATCGCCACGTCGGCCTCATGCCGCGAGACGTCCGCAGACCGCATCGCGCAGTGCAGATCCACCAGAATATTCGGGAACGATTGCTGGAACTCGACCAGGCGAGGGGCCAGCCAGAACGTCCCAAGGCCTTCGGTGATGGCCACCCGAACCTCGCCCGACAGGGTATTGGCGACCGAATTGCTGGCGCGCAGCAGGTCGAATGAAGCAGCTTCCATGCGTTCAACCGCTGAAACCACCAGAGCTCCCTCGTCGGTCAGCCGGGTGCCATGGACGTCGCGGGTGAATAATTGAGCGCCGATCTGCCGCTCAAAATCGTCAATTCGCCTGCGAACGCCGTTGATGGACAAGGCCAGCCGTTCAGCGGCGGACCTGAAGCTACCGCAGCGCACCACTTCCAAAAAAACCCTCGCGGCGTCCCAATCGGTGAGACTGCCTAGAGCGGCCTTCTGGCGTTCCTCCTGAGGAACGCCCCTTTCCAGTACGAGACGCATACATAGCCCCTTCTGCCCGCTAAACTTGGCAGAATATCGTGAGAACTACAACCGTGACGGGTCAATTTGACTTGGCATTCGCACAGTTATGCTTACCACCCGGCCCGCCCCCGGGAAACCCAGGGGATGTCCCGGGCCAGCCCGTTCATCCTTGAAAGGGGAGCCGCGTGACGTCAGTTGTAAGCCTTCGCGCATTTGCAAATTCGTCGAGCGTTCCCGTCGTCGCTTTTGTGGATATGCAGCAGGAATATCTGGCGAAACCGCGGTTGCTTGCGATTTCCGAAATCAATCACGCTTCAGACAATTGCCGGAAGGTTGTGGATCATCATGAAACGGCCGAATGGATTGACGCCACTCTACCTCGCAAGCTCGGTATCGGAAAAAACGCTGGTGGCTAATTCAGAAGAACGACTGCACGCGGTTCTTGCAACTCTCGAGGAGTGCCGGGCGGCTCTCGCCGGCGGCGCAAACCGGGAGACGGTGCAATTGCTGTCTGTGGCTATCCTCCAGCTCCGGATGAAACTCCATCAGGTTACCGATTCGGAGCTGAAGGCGTTATGCGATGCGATGTTGCCGGATGACGGGCCGGAACGATCGGAAGATACCGCTTCCGCGCAGGGCCAGCGACGGCGCGCTTTGCTGAAGCTCGTCAAATAGCGACACGGCTGGGTAGTTCCGGCGTATTCCCGGCCAAGCCCCTCCCGTCCCGGTCTAGCCCCGCTGGGACGGTGAGGGCGCGCCTGGAGAAACGCGCATCCTGAGATGCGCGGAAAAAATAGCCTTGAAAATAGCCTTGCTTGATTCCGTTGCGGCTGCAATCTCCTGTCTTCCGCGGAGCAGCAGAGACCCATCGGATGAACCAACTCATTATTCGTGCCGGCGATTTCACGTTTGATGCACGTTTCGAAGATCAATTGGCGCCCAAGACCTGTGCCGCGTTTCGCCGCGCGATGCCGTTTGAAAGCCAGATGGTCCACGTTCGCTGGAGCGGCGAGGGGGTCTGGCTTCCGCTCGGCGATCTCGACTTTGGCGTCGGTTATGAAAACCACACCAGCTATCCCGCGCCGGGCCAGATCATCCTTTATCCCGGCGGCATCAGCGAGACCGAGATTCTGCTGGCCTATGGCGGGGTGCACTTCGCCAGCAAAATGGGTCAGCTTGCCGGAAACCACTTCATCACATTGACCTCAGGTCTCGATCGACTGCCGGAGCTTGGCAAGACCGTGCTCTGGAAGGGCGCGCAAAAGGTCCGTTTCGAGGTGGCTTGAATGCCGGATGCCGAACATCTCCGCGATGCCGATGGCGGTCCGTCGCTCGGTCGAGAGATTGTTAGTCGGATCAACGCGCTGGGCGCCATTTCCGAGACGCCGGATCATCTGACCCGCATCTTTCTCACGCCCGAGCATCGGGCTGCTGCGGATCTCCTTTTGTCGTGGATGCGAGCGGCAGGCATGCGCGCGCATCTTGACGTCATCGGCAATGTCTGCGGCCGTTATGAAGGTGAGCAGCCGGGCTTGCCATGCCTGATGCTGGGGTCGCATTACGACACCGTGCGCGATGCCGGCAAATGGGATGGACCGCTTGGGCTCATCACGGCGATTGCCAGTGTCGGAGATCTGCACCGGCGCGGACTGAGATTGCCATTCGCGATCGAGGTGATCGGTTTTGCCGATGAGGAAGGCGTTCGGTTCGCATCGACCCTGCTCGGCAGCCGCGCCGTTGCCGGCAGCTTCGACGAAAGCGTGCTTGGCGGCAAAGATCGAGATGGGATCTCGATGCGCGAGGCGCTGTCGCGGTTCGGTCTCGATCCCGACCGGATCGGCGCCGCCGCACGGGTGCGAAGCGAACTGCTCGGCTATGTCGAACTGCATATCGAGCAAGGGCCTGTGCTTGAAAGCGAAAACCTCCCGGTCGGGGTCGTGACGGTGATATCGGGCGCGACGCGGCTCGCGGTCAGTCTCACCGGCATGGCAGGCCATGCGGGCACGGTGCCGATGCTGCTGCGGCGCGACGCGCTGGCCGGCGCCGCCGAATGCATCGTCGCGATCGAGACGTTCTGCCGGACCGACCAGGGCGGCCTGGTCGGGACGGTCGGAGCCATCCACGCGATGCCTGGTGCGACCAATGTGATTCCCGGCCAGGCGTCGTTCACCATCGATATCCGCGCCGCCTCGGACGCGCACCGCAAGCTTGCGGTGGCCGATATCGTCCGCCAGATCGAAACCATCGCCGCGCGCCGCCAACTGGTGCTGCAGGCCGACGTCACCCACGAGAATCGCACGGTGCCCTGCGCGCCCTGGCTCAGGCGGCAGGTGGCGGACGCCGTCGCCGGCGAGGGCTATCGGGTGTTCGAATTGCCGAGCGGGGCCGGCCATGACGGCATGGCGATGGTCGCGGTCACCGACGTGGCGATGGTGTTCGTGCGTTGCCGAGGCGGGATCAGCCACCATCCGGACGAGCATGTCGATGTCGCCGATGCCGACACCGGCGCACATGTTCTGCTGCGGCTGATCGAGAACTTTCACCCGCCGCATGCCGCCGCCGGCTGACTTTATCCCGCGGTAACCTCATCCTGCCGTCACATCGACCAGTTCGTCGCCGGCGAGCACCTGTGCCGCCTTGGCGCGGTCGAGATCGCCTTCCCAGGCCGCCACGACGACGGTGGCGACACAGTTGCCGATCAGATTGCCGAGCGCCCGGGCCATCCCGATGAACCAGTCGACGGACAGCACCAGCACAAGGCCAATGGCGGGGATGCTCGGGACCGCGTTCAAGGTGGCGGCAAGGATCACGATCGCCGAGCCCGGCACGCCGTGGGCGCCCTTGGAGGTGACCAGCGACACGCCAAGCACCAGAAGCAGATCGCCGAGCGAAAGTGCGGTATTGGTGGCCTGGGCAATGAAGACCACCGCAAGCGTCAGGTAGATCGAGAAGGCGTCGAGGTTGAACGAATAGCCGGTTGGAATCACCAGGCCGACGACCGAGTCTTTCACGCCGAGCCGCTCGAGCTTGCGCATGATCTGCGGAAGCACGGCGTCCGACGACGCGGTGGCGAGAACGATGGTGAGTTCTTCGCGCAGGTAGCCCAGGAATTTGATGATGTTGATGCCGGCGAGCGCCATCACGCTGCCGAGCACGCCGAGGACGAAGATCGCGACCGAGATATAGAACAGGACCACCAGCGAGATCAGCTGCTTGAGCGATCCGACGCCATATTTGCCGACGGTATAGGCGACCGCGCCCAAGACGCCGAGCGGGGCCAGACGCACGATCAACCCCATCGCCCGGAACAGCACGGTCGATACCGCATCGATGAACGAGCCGATGCGCTCGCCCTTTTCGCCGCCGACAAGGGCCAGGCTGACGCCGAACAGGATCGCGAAGAACAGCACCTGCAGCACGTCATTGCGCGACAGCGCGTCGATAGAGGTGGTTGGAATGATATTGAGGAGGAAGCTGCCGATGCCGCCGCCCTGCAGCTTGTGGGCGTTGTCGGCATAGGTGTTGAGCGCCTTGGCGTCCAGGGTCGACGGGTCGATGTTCATGCCGTGACCCGGGCCGAACAAATAGGCGAGCAACAGGCCGATCACCAGCGCGACCGTGGTCATCACCTCGAAATAGACCAGCGCCTTGACGCCGACCCGGCCGACCTTCTTGAGGTCGCCGGCGCCCGCGATGCCGTGCACCACGACGCAGAACACGATCGGCGCGACGATCATCGAAATCAGCTTCAAGAAGGCGTCGCTGAAGATCTTGAGCCCGACGGCAAAATCCGGCACGGCCATGCCAAGCAGGATCCCCAGCAGCAGCGCCGCCAGCACCTGAACGAAAAGTGATTGGTAGAGTGGTTTTCGTGGGCTTACCGCGGCCGCAGCGATGGTCGACATGACTTGCTCCCCCTATCGATTGGGCTTACTCCGAGCAACAAATGTGCCAAACGGGCGGCCGGCGCGGAGCGAGAATTCAGTAATATCTTCGGGATTTCAGCGGTTTCCCGCGGTTTGTGAAACCTTCGAGAGCGGAAAGCCCTAAGATCGTTCAATTGGACCGGGTAGAGTCTTCCCGCGTCCGGTCCTCGTCAACATGGTTCGACGATTGCATGATTCACGATGTCTCAATACCTGCGGCGCTGATTGCCGGTCTCGTCAGCTTCCTGTCGCCTTGCGTTCTGCCTCTGGTTCCGCCCTATCTGATCTACCTGACCGGCGCGACCATCGAGCTTGTCGCCAACGACGAGACGGTTTCGTCCTCGAAGCGGGCGGTGATGAGCGCGGCACTCATGTTCGTGCTCGGCTTTTCCACCGTGTTCGTGGCGCTCGGCGCCAGCGCCTCCCTGATCGGCGGACTGATCCGGGCCTGGTCGGCCGAACTCTCGATCGTCGCCGGCATCGTCATCATCGCGATGGGGCTGCATTTTCTCGGGCTGACGCGGATCGGGTTTTTGATGCGGGAAGGGCGGTTGCCGATTCCAAAGCCGGTCGGCCTGTGGGGCGCCTATGTGATGGGGCTGGCGTTTGCCTTCGGCTGGACTCCCTGCATCGGTCCGATCCTGGCGGCGATCCTGTCGGTGGCGGCGGCCGAGGCGACCGTGATCAAGGGCGCCGGCCTGCTCGCGGTCTATTCGGCGGGGCTCGGGATTCCGTTCCTGATCGCGGCCTTGATGGTCGAACAATTCTCATCGCTGTTCTCACGGATGAAGCGGCATCTGGTCCGGGTCGAGCACGCGATGGGCGTACTGATGGTCATCACCGGTATCGGCTTCCTTACCGGCGCTGTATCGAGCGTGAGCATCTGGCTGCTGGAGACGTTTCCAAGCCTGCAGAATTTCGGTTAGGGCGCGGACTTCGCAAGTACGTTGCGGTCGCGATCCAGGCTCTATGCCGGTGACAACTCCGTCACCCCCGCCTGTCAGGGGATCTCGTAAACCATCATCTCACCGGTAATGCCCCGCAGCGTCATCCGCTTGACCACTGGCCTAAGGTTATTGGCCTCCAACAGCATTGAAGTCTGCGCGTTCTCGACCACGGACTCGGTTGCGAAAATCGCCCGCGAAACGGCGAGGTCTTGCACACGCGCAGCGACATTGACGGTTCGGCCAAAATAGTCCTGGCGACCGTTCTCCATGACGGCAAGGCACGGCCCCTCATGAATGCCGATTTTGAGTAGCAGATCTTCGGTCTTGTGCTCTTGATTCAGTTTATCCATCGTCTCGCGCATGCGAAGGGCCGCGGCGACCGCCCGATCCGGTGTTGGGAAGGTCGCCATCACCGCATCGCCGATCGTTCTCACGATTGCGCCGGCCTCGGAAGCAACAATGCGAGTAAGGGCATGAAAGTGCGAGCGCACCAGGTCGTGCGCAGCCAAGTCGCCAATCCGCTCATAGAGCGCTACGGAGTCCTTGAGATCGGTGAACAGGAATGTGAGACTGGTGATATTCAGGCGTTGGTCGATATCGAGCGTTTCGGTGCCGTAGACCTCGCGGAAAGTTTGGTTACTGAGGAGGCGCTTTGCCGTCAAGAAGGGTTTGCGTCTGCTCAGGAGACGGTGGATCGCCGTGCCTGTTATCCACGCGGCGGGCAATACTCGCATGTTGGTACGATTTTCGAACAGAAGGCGCACCGGGCCGGGACGCAGTTGCGTGGAGTCGGTTGGAGCATGTACGTTGTTGATGACAACCGAGACGCTCTGGCGCTCGCGTGTGGGCTCTCCCTTCACGTCAAGAAATTGCGCCGCATGCGTCACCGGCTCAAACACCACGACATGCGCCGCAGGGAGCGACAGCGATAAAATAGCCTTCTCACCGGGCGGCAACTCGACTGAATCAAGGATGGCTTCCTCCATCGCCCGTTCAAAGGCGTCGCCTTCGGGAAGATCAACTCCGGAACTCCAAAGAATCTGCCGGTAATATTCCCAGATGGATAGCGCTTCCGGGCGGTGTGCCTCGATCGCCCGCACGCGCGGGGTCACGGTGAACGTAACTTCAACAGCCTCGTCGAGTGTGACTTTGTATCCTGCCGCACAAAGCTCACATTCGTACCTCTCACGACGGACAGTCTTCAGCGTGGCGTTGGGGTCAAGGACGCCGCCACATGCAGGGCACAGCACATTCCAAGACAGTTCGAACAACCCAATCCGCGCCGCATTTAGAAATGCTGCAATGACCTGCTCCTCATTGAGGCCAGCTTTCGATGCGAAATCCAGGACGTTGATACGACAGAGTTTGTGGTCGGGAGCGTCCCGAACCCATGCCTCAATAGCGTCCGCCACGTTGGCGTTAGCCGACTCCCTGAGGATTTTGAACATGGAGTGGGTTTCGGCCTCAGACTGCACGGCGCCCTCCTTGAGGGTCTGCTCCACTGCATTCCTGCTACTGAGTTGATATTCGCGCCGACAGAACTTGTACGCAAGCCGTCGCACTGGACAGCCTAGATCCGCGAGCAAGCTGTTGGTGTGAAATAGATCACTGAGATCAACAAATTTGGCGGATGTTTGCATGGCGCTTCAACTTCATCGCTGAGCTCCATATGAATGACGGATCATTGCTTACCGCGTCCGCACGCTCTTGCAATCCTAATCGGGCCGAAACCTGTAACCTGATGACATATTCACCTTCGAGGTTGGATTGGAACACGCCGAAGGGTTGAAGTTTTCAAGGTGTATCACAGTTGCGGACCCGACAGGTTCAGCTCACGCTCCGCGCGGAAAACATTGCTATAGAGGTTTGCTATCCACTGGCGCCCGCGCGAGGTGACATTGAGATAGTGTATCGCCGTCTGAATTTGCGGAGCGACGTTGCTCCAATAGAATTGCGGATATTTGTAGACGACGTCTGCCGGGGTATCGTAGCCGAGCGTTTTGTTCAGGCCGATCTCTTCAAATTCGTAGAACAGCGCATTTGCCTTTTTCAGATAATTGGGATCACCGAGTTGACCGATAAGATCGGCAGCACGCAGCAACAAACCCTCCTCTTCGATCAGATCGTCGTTCGAGGATGATGCATAGGGAAAGCGGGTATATTCGATTGCCCGGGCAATTCGGCCGGCGTCAACTTCCTCGGAGCCGTCGAGGCGCTCGAACACGAACAATTTTGAGCGGTCCACATGATAGGGGGCGAGCGCGGCATCGGACGATCCTCGCGGCAGACGAACCGTGCGACCGCTGAGATCCGCGACATAGGATTCGTTGTCATCGCCCTGCAAAATTCCGCGGACGTATCCGATATCATGGGTCAGGCACGCCGCGATGAAATTCGCGTAATCGGCTGGGGTGGTCTGCCGCAACATCTGCCGTCCCATCAGGATGTCGTGCCCGGCAAGGGTAACAAGCATCGAATGCTCGATGTTGTGATACAGGGCGTCGCTGTTACCAATGCACTCCAATGTCAGCCGGGCTGCGAAAGGAATGACTTCAGCCAGGCGGGCCTGTGAGGAGCCGAACCTGCTCCTGGTTTCCGAAGTCAGGAACGATCCCAAAGCCTGCGCTATCAGTTCCGGAATTGTCATCATCTGAACACTCCATCTCAACTGAGCACCGTGGTGTGGCAAAACTCCTTGGTTGGCGGTCGATGATAGCACATCGTGCCTCTCTGCGGCGGCGAATGTCATCTGACGGCACCTTGCGACATTTCGCCGGGCCGCAGAATTTGGCGCTATCGGGGTATGGCGGACCTTGGGCAAGCCGCACCAATCGAGCTCGATTCGTAAATGCGCGCCCTAGCCCACATCCTCCAGCGCGCAGCTCACGGTGTAGACCACGCCGCGTGGCAGGAAATCGACGGTGGCTTCGCCGCCCAGCTGATCGCGCGCGCTGCGCTCGATCAGGCGCGATCCGAACCCGTGCTGTACGGGTGCGACGACGGGAGGACCGCCGGCCTCCGCCCAGATCAGCCGCAGTTTCTGCCCGGCGGCTTCCTTGGTGACTTGCCAATCCAGCCTGACCGTGCCGGTCTCGTTCGATAGCGCGCCATATTTCGCCGCATTGGTCGCGATCTCGTGCACGATCATCGATAGCACCACCGCAAGCCGCGGCGACAGCGGCACGGCCGGTCCGGACATCCGCATCCGCTCCGGATTGTTGAGGACATAGGGCCGCAGCACCCGGCTGATCACGTCGCGCAGTTCGGAGCCCTGCCACTTTTCGGTGCTCAGGAGATTGTGGGCTTCCGCCAGCGCGCCGAGCCGGCCCTCGAATTTTTCGCGCTCAGTCTTGCTGGCGCTTCGAAAGGTCTGGACCGCGATCGCCTGCAGGATCGCCAGCGTGTTCTTGACGCGGTGATTGAGTTCCTCGACCAGGAGGCCATGCAGCGTCTCGCCGCGCGCGATCGTGGTGGCCATCCGCACCGCAAAGCCAAGCCCGGTCAACAGCAGGAGGCTGCCGATCACGCTGGTGATCGCAAGGTTGCGCCACAGCGGCCCAACCAGGGAGCGTTCCGCAATGCCCGCGGCCACGGTCCAGCCGGTGAGCGATGATCGCGCAAAGGTCGTGATCAGCGGCACGCCTTCCAGCGATACCGTCTGCAGCGAGGCCTCAGGCTTGCGGAACATCTCGGCATACAGCGACGGCGATGCGCGTTTGCCGATCGTGTCCTGCGGATTTGGCACGCGCGCGAAATTGATGCCGTCGCCATCGAAGATCGATATCGTCCAGTCCTGGTTCGGACGCTGCTTCTCGATGATGGATTGGAAAATCGCGATCGGCGGGCTGAATGAAATGTCGTAGATGACCTCGCCGTCGCGCAACACCGGCACCTCGACGGTCACGATCAGCCGCTTCTTGACCGCGCCGATGAACAGGTTCGAGTATTGCGGTTGCTTGGTCGCGAACACCTGTTCCACGATCATGCGGTTGTTGCGCCGCGGAAGGCTTGCGGTATCTGAAGTCACCGAGGAGAACAGCTGGCGCCCCTCGCGGTCCGCCACCAGCAAGACGCCGTCCGGGCCGTATTGATCGAGAAAGCCCAATGCGATGGGCCGGAAATTGTCGAAATCGCCGCTGCGGAGCGTGTTGGTGAGTGTCAGGACCTGCAACCCGCCGGTCATGCGCTGCATCTCGGCGTCGAGCACCAGGCGAATGCTGCGCACGGTCTCGAGAACGCGTTGCGACGCATCCTTGCGGTCCTGCTCGTAGTCATTGAAGACGAGGGCGGCCGCGAAGATAATCAGCGGCAGCGTGGTTCCCGCGACCAGAAGGGCAAGACGCACTGGCAGGGAGGGTTTTGGCACGCGGGTCCCGCATCGACGCATTTGGCGCCGGGTAGCGCCAAATCCCAATTACCATAGGAGAAGCGCTTGAAATCCGCCAAGGATTTTAAGCCGGTGGCCGGTTCCAACCGGGAGAGTGCAGTGCGGAATGGCTCCTGTCGGCTAGAGATTGCTGTCGGTGATGGCGGCGTAGACCATGGTGCGCAGCTCGCGCCGTAAGGGATAGGCGCTCGATGGCAGCACCTGGGTCATGAAAATGGCGATCAGTTCCTCGGCCGGATCGATCCAGAACGAGGTCGTCGCCGCACCTCCCCAGGAGTATTCGCCGGGGCTGCCGGGAATCAGCGTCTTCGCCGGTTCCATCGTGACCGAGAAACCGAGGCCGAAGCCGATGCCGTTGTAGGTCGCCTCGGAGAACAACGACTGCGACATTTCCGGCAGGTCGCGGCCGCCGGGCAGGTGATTGGACGTCATCAAGGCCAGCGTCTTCGGACCGAGCAGCCTGACGCCGCCGAGTTCGCCGCCATTAAGGAGCGCGCGGCAGAAGGTGAGGTAGTCGGCCGCGGTCGAGCACAGCCCGCCGCCGCCCGAGATGAACGACGGCGGCGACAGGAACGAACTCGTGGTGGGATCGTCCTGCAGCGTCAGGTCGCCCTTGCGATCGGTGGCATGAAAGGTCATGCCGCCCTTCGGGTCGGCCGAATAGCAGGCCGCGAACCGGTGTGCCTTGTCGGGGGCTACGAAAAAGTCGGTATCGTGCATGCCGAGCGGATTGAAGATGCGCTGCTTCAGGAATTGCTCGAACGGCATGCCGCTGATCTTGCCGACGAGATAGCCGATGACGTCGGTTGCGACCGAGTAGTTCCAGGCTTCGCCCGGCGAGAACTCCAGCGGGATCTTGGCGAGGTCGTCGATCATCGACTGCAGCGTGCCGGCTTTGAGGACCTCGCCGATCTTCTGCTCGCGGTAGGCGGCATCGACGTTGGACCGCTGCTGGAAACCATAGGTCAGGCCCGACGTGTGCCGCAGCAAATCCACGATCAGCATCGGCCGCGATGGCGGCTTGGTGAGAAAGGCCGGGAAGGTCCCAGCCTGGAACACACCGAGGTTCTTCCATTCCGGAATGTATTTGTGAACGGGCTCGTCGAGCGCGACGCGGCCTTCCTCCAGCAGCATCATGAAGGCCACGCTGGTGATCGGCTTGGTCATCGAATAGATGCGGAAGATGGTGTCGTCCTTGACCGGCACCTTGCGCTCGAGGTCGGCAAAGCCCTGCACCGCGCTGTGGACGATCTTGCCGCGGCGATAGACCAAAAGCTGCGTTCCCGGGAAGCGGCCGGCATCGACATAGCGGTGCTTCAGATGCGCCTCGACACGGTCGAGGGCGATCTTGGACATGCCGGCGGATTCGGGCGAGGCGGGGGTCGGGGCTAACATCGGGGTGGGTCTCCAGGCGGTCGAACTCCGCCTTGTAGCCGAAAAGTATGCCCCGTTCCAATCGCCGCCTGCTTACCCCGGCGGGTTGGCTGGTGTAGGCTTGGCGCCTCAAATCGCGTACCCCGCAGGACCCCACCATGCCCCAGTTCAACGACACCGAACTCACCGCCGCCGTGATCCGCAGCTTCGAGGAGACGCCGGACCCGCGTGTCAAGTTCCTGATGGAGGAACTGGTGAAGTCGCTGCACGATTTCGTCCGCAAGACCGATCTCACCTTCGACGAATGGGGCTATGCGATCGATTTCCTGACCCGCGTCGGCCAGAAATGCACCTTGACCCGGCAGGAGTTCATCCTGTTGTCCGACGTGCTCGGGGTTTCGATGCTGGTCGACGCGGTCAATCACCGCGAGCGCGACGGCGCGACCGAGACCACCGTGCTCGGCCCGTTCTATGTCGGCGAACACAAGCCGATGCCGCATGGCGCGGATATCTCCGCCAATCTGTCCGGCGAAACGATGTTTGTGCAGAGCCGCGTCACCGACCTCGGGGGCAAACCGCTTGCGGGCGTGCCGGTCGACGTCTGGCACGCCGACAATGAGGGCTATTACGATTCGCAAAGGCCGTCCTACGAGACCGAGGGACCATCGTCGCGGGCGCGGTTCATCACCGATGCCGATGGAAGGTTCTTCTTTAGGACCATCCTGCCGTGCAGCTATCCCATTCCCACCGACGGTCCGGTCGGCGAGATGATCCTGCAGACGCGGCGCCATCCGATGCGCCCGGCGCATGTGCATTTCCTTGTCAATGCAGCCGGTTACGAGCCGCTGATCACCCACGTCTTTATCGAGGGCGACAAATATCTCGATTCCGACGTGGTGTTCGGGGTCAAGGACGACCTGATTTCCAGGATCGAAAAGCGCACCGATGGGGTGATGCCCGACGGCAAGCCTGCGGCCGGGACCTGGCATTTGATGACCTACGATTTCCGCATGAAGCCAGGCCAGGGAAACGCGCCGAAGCCGATGATGGCGGCGGTAACGGAAGACGCCTGAATTCATTTTTCGGCACTTGCTCAATTCTTGTGCGCCGCACAAGAATTGAGCGAATTGTCATTCAAGAAATAAGCGAATCGCAAATTTTGCGTGCGGATTAACCGCTGCAAAAGATTTGGGCGATTGATATAAATTACTGAAATATATGTAGATTTCCCGCTGCGGCGGCTTGGCACGAAGCTTGAATAGTTGGTGCCGACGCCATTGATGCCGTCCCTCGAAACCAATCATCCGAATTTTGACACCGCCGATCTGGGGCCTCCCCGGAGCACGCCATGGCTATGCCTGCAGAAAGGAACTCTCTCCAATGAGCCAGAAGGACCCGACTTGGATTTCAGACTGGAATCCAGAGGATAAGACGTTTTGGGATTCCAAGGGCAAAGTCATCGCCCGTCGCAATCTCATCTGGTCGATCGTCGCCGAGCATATCGGATTTTCGGTCTGGCTGATCTGGAGCATCGTCGCAACCAAGTTGCCGCAGGCCGGCTTCCACTACACGACCGACCAGCTGTTTCAACTGGTGGCGCTGCCCGGGCTGATCGGCTCGCTCATGCGATTTCCCTACACGTTTGCGGTAACGACGTTCGGCGGCCGGAACTGGACGATCTTCAGCGCAGCGGTGCTGTTCATTCCGACCCTTGCGCTGGCCTATTTCGTGAGCGAGCCCGAAACGCCGTTCTGGCTGATGCTGACGGTGGCCGCGACGGCTGGTCTCGGAGGCGGAAACTTCGCGTCGAGCATGGCCAATATCTCGTTCTTCTATCCTGACCGCATGAAGGGCTGGGCGTTAGGCTTGAACGCCGCCGGCGGCAATATCGGCGTCAGCAGCGTCCAATTGCTGACGCCAATTCTGATGAGTGTCGGTCTTTTCAACCTCTATCAGGCGACGCCCGTCGCTGGCGTCTACCTTCAGAACGCCGGACTGATGTGGATGCTGCCGCTCGCCGTTGCGCTGTTTGGCGCTATCTTCTTCATGAACAATCTCACCTCGGCGAAGTCCTCGTTCAAGGACCAACTCGCGATCGTCAAGCGCAAGCACACCTGGATCATGTCCTTCATCTATATTGGGACGTTCGGTTCCTTCATCGGTTACTCGGCCGCGTTTCCGTTGCTGATCAAGACGCAATTCCCTGCGATTACCATCGCGATTGCGTTTCTCGGTCCGCTCGTGGGGTCGTTGTCGCGGCCGTTGGGCGGCTTGCTCGCCGACAAGGTCGGCGGCGCGATCGTGACGTTCTGGAATTTCATCGCGATGGCGGCCGCCACGATCGGTGTCCTGTACTTCGTGGGCACCAAGGATTTCACGGGCTTCCTGGTGATGTTCCTGATCCTTTTCGTCACGACCGGAATCGGCAACGGATCGACCTACCGGATGATTCCGTCGATCTTCCGCGAGGAAAATCTGCACAAAGCAAGAGGCACCGGCGAAGCCGGCCGGGCGCTCGCCTTGAAGACTGCCGGCATCGAAAGCGGCGCCGCACTCGGATTCATCGGCGCGATCGGTGCCTGTGGCGGCTACCTGATCCCGAGCGGCTTCGGCAAGTCGATCGCCATGACTGGCGGTCCGCAGCTGGCGCTGGTCGTATATCTCGCCTTCTACGCGATCTGCCTGGCGCTCACCTGGTGGTTCTACCTGCGCAGAAGCCCGGCGGAAGCGGGCGCGCCGAGCCTTGCCGAAGCGCGCATATGAGGACGGTGTAGTGCTTTGTCCTTCCCTCGTCCCGCTTGCTTGCGGGGCGAGGGAACAAGAAACAAGGAGCGAAACATGACACCCGACCAGGTCAAAATCGTTCAGGAAAGCTTCGTCAAGGTTGCACCGATCTCGGATCAGGCCGCCGTGATATTCTACGACCGCCTGTTCGAGATCGCGCCGCAGGTCAAGTCGATGTTTCCCGCCGACATGACCGAACAGCGCAAGAAGCTGATGGCGACGCTGGCTTACGTCGTGAACGGATTGGGCAATCTCGAATCGGTGCTGCCGGCCGCGAGCGCGTTGGCGACACGCCACGTCAGCTACGGCGCAAGGAAAGAACATTATCCCGTCGTCGGCGCCGTCCTGCTGTGGACGCTCGAAAAGGGACTGGGAGATGCGTGGACGCCCGAAGTCGCGGATGCCTGGGCCGCGGCGTACGGCACGCTGTCCGGCTTCATGATTTCCGAGGCCTATGGCCGTCCCCAAGCCGCCGAGTGAGGAGAAGCCGTGAGCGAACCACTGGTTGTCGTCGGTAATGGAATGGCCGCCGCTCGTCTGGTCGACGAACTGGCCAAAATCACGCTCGGACGCTACGCCATCGCCGTGATCGGCGACGAACCGCGGCTGGCCTATAATCGCGTGCTGTTGTCGTCGGTGCTGGCGGGCGAGACCGCGTCGCACGATATCGAACTCAGGCCGGCCAACTGGTGGCGCGACCGCGGCGTCACCTTGAAATATGGTTGCGTCGCCACCGAGATCGACGTCGGCCGCCGCGAACTCAAGATCGCGAATGAAGAGAGCATCAATTTTTCGCGGCTGATCCTTGCCACCGGCTCGACGCCGCTGCGGCTGAACGTTCCCGGCGCCGATCTCGCCGGCGTGCACACGTTCCGCGACAGCCGCGACGTCGATCTGCTGCTGACGCTCGCCGCACGGAAGAAACGCGTTGTCGTGGTCGGCGGCGGATTGCTCGGACTGGAAGCGGCTTACGGCCTCGCCAAGGCGGGCGCGCCGGTAACGCTGATCCACCTCATGGACCGGCTGATGGAGCGACAGCTCGATGCGCCGGCGGCGGATCTCTTGAAATCCCTCGTCGAGCGCAAGGGCATCAAGATACTGCTCAATGCCAACACTGCGCGCATCCATGGCGAAACGCGGGTCGAAGGCGTCGAACTGGCGGACGGACGCCGGATCGAGGCCGATGCAGTGATTTTCGCGGCCGGCATCCGCCCGAATGTCGCGCTGGCGAAGGAAGCCGGCATTCCTGTCAATCGCGGCGTCGTCGTCGACGATTGTCTGCAAACCGGCGCGCCGGATATTTTCGCGCTCGGCGAGTGCGCCGAGCATCGCGGCATCTGTTACGGCCTGGTCGAGCCGGCCTACGAACAGGCCCGCGTGCTGGCGCAGCATCTGGCGGGCGGAGCGGCGAGCTATGGCGGCAGTGTGGTTGCGACCAATTTGAAGGTCTCCGGTGTCGGCGTGTTTTCGGCCGGAGACTTCATGGGCGGCGAGGGGTGCGAAGCTATCGTGCTCAGCGATGTCAGGGGCGGCACCTACAAGAAGCTGGTGATATCAGGGGGAAGGCTGACCGGCGCGGTGCTGGTCGGCGATACCGCCGATGCGCTGTGGTATCTCGAATTGATCCGCAACCGCGAGCCGATCGCGGGGATTCGCTCCGACATGATGTTTGGCCGTTCGCTCGCTCTACCGGCGAAGGCGGCGTGACCGCGATGGCGGGATTATTCACATGACGGCGGTCGATCCCGCGCTTCGCGCCACGCGCACCACCTGTCCCTATTGCGGCGTCGGCTGCGGCGTGTTGGCGACGCCCGATAATTCGGGCGGCGCGGCAATCTCGGGCGACCCTGAACATCCCGCCAATTTCGGCCGTCTGTGCTCGAAGGGCTCGGCGCTCGGCGAAACCCTCGGACTTGAGAGCCGGCTGCTCTATCCGATGATCCGCTGCAGCAAGGGCAGCCTGGAGCGGGTGGCCTGGAGCGATGCGCTCGACCATGTCGCGCATCGCTTTCAGCACATCATCGCGCGCGACGGACCGGGCGCGGTGGCGTTCTATCTCTCGGGGCAAATGCTGACCGAGGATTATTACGTCGCCAACAAGCTGATGAAGGGATTTATCGGCAGCGCCAATGTCGACACCAATTCGCGGCTGTGCATGGCCTCTTCGGTCGCCGGCCATCGCCGCGCGTTCGGGGCCGACACCGTGCCCGGCTGCTATGAGGATCTTGACCAGGCCGACCTGCTGGTGCTGATCGGATCCAACGCGGCGTGGTGTCATCCGGTGCTGTTCCAGCGCATGCTCGCCAACAAGCGCGAGCGCGGCGCGCGCATTGTCGTGATCGATCCGCGCCGCACCGATACCGCCGGCGACGCCGATCTGTTTCTCGGATTGAAGCCCGGCACGGATACCGCGCTGTTCTCCGGGCTCCTGGCGCACCTCGCCGACCATGGCGCGCTGGATCGCGATTACATCGAAAGCCACACGTCCGGTTTCGAAGATGCGCTGGCGCGGGCGCGAAGCATCGCCGGCGGCACGGCCGCGACGGCGCTGGCGACGGGCCTGTCCGAGGCCGATGTCGCCGGCTTCTTCCAGATGTTCAAGGACACGCCGCGGGTCGTCACGCTGTATTCGCAAGGCGTCAACCAGTCGGCGCAGGGCACCGACAAGGTCAATGCCATCCTCAACTGCCATCTAGCCACCGGGCGGATCGGCAAACCGGGCGCGTCGCCATTCTCGCTGACCGGGCAACCCAATGCGATGGGCGGCCGGGAGGTCGGCGGCCTCGCCAACCAGCTCGCGGCCCATATGGGTTTCACGCCGCCGGATATCGACCGCGTGCGCCGGTTCTGGCAGGCGCCGCGCATCGCCACCCATGAAGGGTTGAAGGCGGTGCAGATGTTCGAGGCGATCGCGCGCGGTGAGATCAAGGCGCTGTGGGTGATCGGCACCAACCCGGCGGTGTCGCTGCCGGACGCCGACGCCGCGCGCGCCGCACTGAAGAAGCTCGAACTGTTCGTGGTCTCGGAGAATGTGCGCTCCAACGACACCGTCAATGCCGGCGCGCATGTGCTGCTGCCGGCGCAGGCCTGGGGCGAGAAGTCCGGCACCGTGACCAATTCGGAACGGCGCATCTCGCGGCAGCGCGCATTCCTGGCGCCGCCGGGAGAGGCCAAGCCGGACTGGTGGATCGTCAGCGAGGTGGCAAGACGTCTCGGTTTTGCCGCGGCGTTCGATTTCAATTCGGCCGCGGACGTGTTTCGCGAACATGCCGCGCTGTCGGCGTTCGAGAATGGCGGCGGCCGTGATTTCGATATCGGCGCGTTGCAGTCCCTGTCGGATGAAACGTTCGACGCCATGGCGCCAGTGCAATGGCCGGCCCGCGACGGCGCGCCGCCGCAACCGCGCTTCTTTGCCGAAGGCGGATTTTTTGCAAGCGACCACAAGGCGCGCTTCGTCGCCCCGGCCGTCCCAGTGCTGCGGACCGAGACCACGGCCGCACGGCCGCTGCGGCTGAACACCGGCCGTATCAGGGATCAATGGCACACCATGACCCGCAGCGGCACCAGTCCGCGGCTGGGCCAGCATCTGCCGGAGCCGTTTGTCGAGGTTCATCCCGATGATGCTGCAAGGTCCGGCGTGGCCGACGGCGACTTTGCGCGGGTCGTCACCGACTACGGGCAATGTACGCTGAGGGTCGTGGTCAGCGATCGCCAGCAACGCGGCATGTTGTTCGCGCCGATCCACTGGAGCGAGGAGACGTCGTCCGCCGCGCGCGTCGGCGCGCTGGTGGCGCCGTTCACCGATCCGTTTTCCGGCCAGCCCGAGAACAAGGCGACGCCGGTCGCGATCACGCCGTATGAATACGTGTTTCGCGGTTTTGCATTGTCGCGCACGCCGCTCGAATTGCCCGCGCATGCCTGGTGGGCGCGCGTCGCCGTGACAGGCGGTTACGGCTACCTGTTCGCCGACAACGCCGATCTGGCGGGGTGGCAATCCTGGTTGCGGTCGATCGCCGGCGACGATCTCGCCGAATACAGGGATTTGGGCGGCGGCGTCTATCGCGCGGCATCGTTCGCGGAAGACCGCATCGAGGCCTGCCTGTTCGTTGGTCCCGCGCGGGATGCGGGCGATTGGGGCGCGGTCAAGAGTTTGTTTGCCGCCGAGTCCCTCAGCGACGAGCAGCGCCGGATGCTGCTGTCGGGCAAATCGACCGACGGGCTGGCCAGCGCCGGTCCCATTGTCTGCGCCTGCTTCGGCGTCGGCCGCAGCACGATCTGCGACGCCATCGCGGCCGGGGCGAAATCGCCCGCCGAGCTCGGCGCGCGGCTGAAGGCCGGCACCAATTGCGGCTCCTGCATTCCGGAAATGAAGCGGCTGATTGCGCAGACGGACGCGGTCGCGCCGGCGGATGAGCAGCATAAATTGGCCGCGGCTGCAAACTGAGATCGTGGCGAGCAAACGGAACAATTAACCGCCCTTGACGGCTCCTGCCGTCAGCCCCGCCACGATCTGGCGCTGCGCGAACACCGTCAACAGCAGCACCGGCAGCGTGACGATCAGCGCCGCCGCGGCGAGCGGTCCCCAGCTCAACTGGTCGAACGAGATCATGTTGTAGACGGCGACGGGCAGGGTGCGGGTCTCTCGGCCGGCCAGCACGATGCCAAAGACGAAGTTGTTCCAGGAAAAGATCACGGCCAGGATGAACGCGACCGCGATGCCGGGCCGCGCGATCGGCAGGGCCACGTGGCGAAAGACCTGCCAGCGGGTCGCGCCGTCGATCAGCGCCGACTCTTCAAGCTCCATTGGCGTGGTCTCGAAATAGCCGATCATAATCCAGATCACGATCGGCACCGTCACCACGAGGTGGATGATGATCTGCGGCCACAGCGTGCCGAGCAGGCCCAGCCACTGGAACAAAAGAAACAGCGGAATGAGATAAGACAGCCCGGGTGTGATGCGCGCGATCAGGATCACCACCGCGGCCTTGTGCGCCCGCATGCGGGCAAGGCCATAGCCCGCGGGCACTCCGACCAGCAGCGCGAACGCGGTCGCGGCACCCGTGACGATCAGGCTGTTCATGAAATAGGTCGAGAACCGCTTGGAATCGAGCACGGCGGCATAGTTGCCCCAGTTGAAACGCTCGGGGATGAAAATTGGCGGATAGGAGGCGTTGTCGATCTCGAATTTGACCGACAGCGACAGCATCCACAGGAAGAACAGCACCGCCGGCGACACGATGACGATGATCGCGAAGCCGAGCCCGATCCGGCCGAGCAACTGACGCAGCCGGCTCATGCCACGCCTCCGCCTTCGTTCCAGTGCGTGGTTCGCCGCAGCCGCAGCAGCGCGCCCGCCAAGGCGACGATCAGCGCGAAGAACACCACCACGATCGCCGAGGCGTACCCGACGTCGTAATAGACGAAGGCGACGCTGTAGAGATAGAGATTGATGGTCTCGGAAGCCGAGCCCGGGCCGCCCTGCGTAATCGCGAAGATGATATCAAAACTTTTCACCGCGTCGATCATGCGGATCATGGACGCGATGAACAGGAACGGCATGATCAGCGGCAGCGAGATGTAACGAAAGGTCTGCCAGCGGGTGGCGCCGTCGATCAGCGCGCTCTCATAAGGTTCGCTCGGGATCGCCGCGAGGCCGCCGAGCACGATCAGCATCACCAGCGGGGTCCATTGCCAGGTCTCGACCAGAACCAGTGACGGAATCACCGTCGCCGGATGAAACACCCAAAGCTGCGGCGGCAGGCCGACCAGCGACAGCAGATAATTGAGGATGCCGAGTTGCGGGTGGAACATCATCGTCCACACCAGCGCGATCGCGACCGGGGTCGCCATCATCGGCAGTATGAAGAGGCCGCGCAGGAATCCGCGCATCGGAAACTTGGCGTGGAACACCACCGCCGCCAGCGTGCCGAGGATCACCGGCAGCGCGACCGACAGCGCGGTATAAACCAGGGTGTGCCACACCGACTCGACGAACCGCGCATCGCTCGGCAGGCGGATGTAGTTCGCCAGGCCGACAAAGGTCGGCGGCGAACCGACCTTCCATTCATGCAGGCTCATCCAGATCGTATAGGCCCACGGGAAGATGATGACCGCGAGAACCACGATCAACGCCGGCGCGACGAACGGCCAATAGGACGGCGGCTCCCATCCGCGCAAATCGCCGGCGGCGGCGTCCGGGCGAGCCGGCGCGGCCTCGCTCGCTGTCACGCCGCTCACGTCTTTTCGCTGCGCTCCAGAATCGGGCGGAACTGTTCGTGCGCCTTCTTCAGCTCGGTCGCAGGATCCGCCCCCGACAGGGTCGCGGTGACGGCGGCGCCGACGAGGTCGCGGAATTCGGCGACCGGAACGATCACGGGCAGGCCGAGCTTGCTGATCTTGGCCGAGCCGATCACCGAGTCCAGCCATTCCGGCGGCATCTTGACGCCCTTGCGCACCGCCTCGTCATTGAGGATCGAGTTGCGGAACGGCACGCCGCCGCCGCTTTGCAACAGGCGCGCGCCCATGGTCTTCGACACCGCCCATTGGCAGTAAAGATAAGCGGCTTCTTTTTTGGTGCTGGCCTGGGCAATGCCGACGCCGTCGCCATAGGCGGCGGAATACTGGCCCTTCGGCCCGGCCGGCACCAGCGCGTAACCAATTTTTCCAACGACGCGCGAGGCATTGGGGTCCTCGATCGGCGGCGCCCAGCCGACGCCGTCGATCCACATCGCGGCGCGGCCTTGCGTCAGCGACGCCATCGACTCCATCCAGTTGAAACCGGCGACGCCCGGAGGCGCCGTCTTGGTCAGGAGGCGCTGATACATCTTGGTGGCTTCGATCGCCTCCGGCCCGTCGGTCAGGATGTTGCCCTTGTCGTCGAGAAACTCGCCGCCGTAGTTGAGGAAGAAGTTGGTCCACAAGGTCATGTTGGCGTTGCGCAGGCCGCGGCCGGTAAAGCCATAGATGCCGTTGGCGGGATCGTTGAGTTTCTCGGCGGCGGCCGCCATCTCGTCGAAGGTCTTGGGCAGCGCGACGCCCTTTTTCGCGAACAGCTCCTTGTTCCAGTACAGGATGAAGTAGTCGACTGACCAGGGCAGCGAATGCATTTCGCCCTTGTCGTTCTGCGCGAATTTCAGACCGCCCGCGGAAAAATCGTCCACCGTCAGGTCGGGCGCGGTCAGGTTCGGATCCTTCATGAAACCGGTGAGGTCGGCGAGCCAGCCGGCTTTTTCAAACTGCCGCTTCTGCACGTGATAGCTGACGTGGATGACGTCAAAGCTCGGCTTGCCGGAGGTGAGTTCGATCACGGCCTTCTGCCGCTGCTGTTGCTCCGGAATGACTTCGGATTCGACCTTGATCCCCGTGAGCTCGGTAAATTCGGACGCGTATTTCTGCAGCAGCTCACCTCTCGGCCCCTTGATCAAATTGGCCTCGATGGTGGTGCCGGCATATTTCTTCCACTGCGGCTCGGCGCGCGCGGGAAATCCGGTGAGACTGAGTGCGCTCGCTGCGAGGGTTCCCTGCAACAGGGAACGCCGGGTCGGGCCGTAATGGGCCATGTGGTTGTCCTCCCTCCAATTCGCCTTTGCGGCGATGATTGTTCCAATTCATAGCACGCCGCAGGGCCGGGACAAGAACGTCATGCCGTGTCAAAGCATCGCTCTGTCTCGGAGGCTGCGCTAGGTGCATGGGATCAACATCGACGGCGCCGATGTGCTGATTTATGGTGCGGTCCGTCTCGCACAGGTGAACCACACGATGATGTATCTCGATGCTCCGCCGCGGCTTATCGAAACAAAAGTGTTTTCGGCGATGCCCGATCAGTTCAGGCGCAAGGGCGTGCGCACCGACTGGGCCGACGCCAACCGGCCGGGCGCGCCGACCGACTGCTTCATCGAAGGCCCGTCGTTCGACGCCGACGGTATTCTCTATATCGTCGACATCCCGTTCGGCCGCATCTTCCGGATCTCGCCCGATGGCAAATGGTCGCTGGTGGTAGAATATGACGGCTGGCCCAACGGTCTGAAGATCGGCGCCGACGGACGCGTGCTGGTCGCTGACTACATGCACGGCATCATGGAACTCGATGTCAAGGCGGGACGGATGCAGCCGGTGCTGACCTCGCGCAATTCGGAGTCGTTCCGAGGCTGCAACGATCTGCACATCGCATCGAATGGCGACATCTTTTTCACCGATCAGGGCCAGACCGGTCTGCACGATCCAACCGGACGGGTCTATCGGCTTTCGAAAACCGGACGGCTCGATTGCCTGATCGATACCGGCATCAGTCCCAACGGGCTGGTGCTCGATCCCGCCGAGGCCGTGCTGTTTGTGGCAATGACGCGCGACAACGCGGTCTGGCGCATGCCGTTCATGAAAGACGGCAGCGTCTCGAAGGTCGGTCGCTTCTGCTCGACCTTCGGTCCGAGCGGCCCCGACGGCATGACGATGGACAGGGCAGGGCGGCTGTTCGTGGCGCACGCCTCGCTCGGGCATGTGTTCGTGTTCGCTCCGAACGGCGAATTGATCGCGCGCATCAAGTCCTGCGCGGGAGCAAGCTGCACCAATGTCGCGATTGGCGGCAACAACCGGGATCGTCTCTATATAACGGAGTCGGTGACCGGCACTGTGATGGTCGCGGAAATCGGCGACTTGAAATAGTACCTGCAATCGAAAACCACGGATCGATCGGAATGAAATCCCGCCCATTCGGCAGCAGCCAGCGCGACGTGTCCGTGATCGGGCAGGGCACTTGGTATATCGACCGTGGCGATCGCAAGCGCGCGGTCGTGGCGTTGCGCCGGGGCGTCGATCTCGGCATGACCCACATCGACACCGCCGAGATGTATGGTGATGCGGAACTGGTGATCGCCGAAGCCATCGCCGGCCGGCGCGACGAAATCTTCCTGGTCTCGAAAGTCCTGCCGAGCAATGCGTCGCGGCGCGGTACGATTACCGCGTGCGAACGCTCGCTGGCGCGGCTGAAAACCGATCGGCTCGACTGCTATCTGCTGCATTGGCGTGGATCCTATCCGCTCGCAGAAGCCGTCGCTGCATTCGAGGAGTTGGTGAGCGCGGGGAAAATCCGGAGCTGGGGCGTCAGCAATTTCGACGCCGGTGATCTCGACGAGATGCTGGCGGTGGCGGGCCCGGGCCGCATCGCCTGTAATCAGGTACTCTACCACCTGCAGGAACGCGCCATCGAGCATGCGGTGATTCCGTGGTGCGCGCAGCATGGCGTTGCGGTGGTCGCCTATTCGCCGTTCGGCCATGACGATTTCCCCTCACCGCGCAGCAAAGCGGGGCAGGCGTTGCAGGTCATCGCGGAGGCGCATGGCGCTTCGCCGCGCCAGGTCGCGTTGAGCTTTCTGACACGCGATCCCGCGGTGTTCGCCATCCCAAAAGCCTCGAGTGCGGAACACGCCGCCGACAACGCCGCGGCCGGCGAACTCGTGCTCGATGATCGCGAAATCGCGGAACTCGATCGCGCATTTCCGCGCGGCCCGAAGCCGCGCGGCCTGCCGATGCTGTAGCGGACACGGTTGTTAACAAAATGTTTCAGCGCAAATCGCCGCGCCGGCGACGGCAAGTGGCCGCACCGGCTGCGGCAGGCCGCCGCGCGCAATCACGCATATCGGCGTCCTGTTTTCGGACCTTGTCGATTGCGGCCAATTGTCGTTTTTTACCACCTCGCCCGATTCGAAAATTGCGCTCGAGCTTCAACCGTGACCCCGCCCCCCGCCGCAGCCGCCAGGCTGGACAGCGCTCAATTGCCATTGCCCAAGAAGAAGTCTGCCGCACGCAAGGCGCCCGCGCGTGCCGACCGGCCGTTTCGCGGCATAGCGATGATCCTGGCTTCGACCGTGTTTCTCGGAACTTCCGACGTCACCGCGAAATATCTGTCGGCGACGTTGCCGTCGATCGAGATCGCCTGGATCAGGTTCGTCTCCTTTGCGCTGATCATGCTTCCGGCGATGCTGCCGGGGTCGCCATTATACGCCTTGCACACCGACCGCCGCGGTCTGCAATTGATGCGCGGTGCCGCGCTGTTGGGATCGTCGCTGTTCTTCATTTCCGGCTTGCGGTTTCTTCCGATCGCGGAAGCTTCCGCCACCGGCTTCGTCTCGCCATTGTTCGTCACGGCGCTGTCGATCTTCTTTCTCGGTGAAAGTGTCGGGGTGCGGCGCTGGCTTGCGACCGCGGTCGGGCTGATCGGCGTGCTGATCATCCTGCGGCCGGGGTCGAGCGCGTTTCACCCCGCCGCATTTTTTCCGCTGGTCTCCGCGTTGGCCTGGGCCTGCACGCTGATCATGACACGCATGATGAGCGGCAAGGATCGCGCCATCACCACCATGACCTATTCGTCGATCGCGGGCGTCTGCATCCTGTCCGCGCTGGTGCCGTTCGTCTGGGTGACGCCGAGCTGGCACGATATCCTGTTCGGCATTTTCATCGGCATCGCGTCGACGGCGGGGCAGTGGATCGTCGTGCTCGCGTTTCGCTATGCCGATGCCTCGGTGCTGGCGCCGTTCTCCTACACCCAGCTGTTGTGGGTGAGCATTCTGGGCTTCGTGATCTTCGGCGAAATTCCCGATATCTGGACCGTGGTCGGCGCGGTGTTCATCGTCGCCAGCGGTCTCTATACCGCGCACCGCGAGCGCGTGCGGCACTTGCAGCTCTCGGTGCAGGCCGAGCCGTCTCCCAACGCTTGATTGGCGGTGCCGGAAGGCATCGCGCGCTATACGTGGTAAACTTCCGTGGTAAGAGAGAGGGAAACCACCTGTCGCGGGGGAACGCCGATGCGCGCTGCTATTTTCAGGAACGGCGAGATCGTCGTCGACACGCTGCCCGAGCCAAAGCCGGCCGCGGGCCAGGTATTGGTCAAGACGCTGGCTTGCGGCATTTGCGGATCGGACCTGCACGCGCGGAAACACGCCCATCGCATGGTCGAACTGGCGCGGCATTTTCCCGGCCGCAAACCGATGGACCTCGCCCGCGACGTGGTGTTCGGCCATGAATTCTGCTGCGAGATCGTCGATTACGGGCCGCAGACCCAGCGCAAGCTGAAAGCCGGCACGCGGGTCTGCTCGCTTCCTGCCTTGCTGATGCCTGACGGACCGCAGGGCATCGGCTATTCCAACGACAATGTCGGCGGCTATGCCGAGCGCATGCTGCTCAGCGAGGCGCTGCTCCTCGAGGTACCCAACGGACTTGCGGCGGAGCACGCGGCATTGACCGAACCATTGGCGGTCGGCATCCACGCCGTCGCCAAGGCCAATATACGCGGCGACGAGGTGCCGCTGGTGGTCGGCTGCGGGCCGGTGGGATTGGCCGTGATCGCGGCGCTGAAACTGAAAGGGTTGCACCCGATCGTTGCCGCGGACTATTCGCCGGCGCGCCGCGCCTTGGCCGAGAAACTCGGCGCCGACATCGTGGTCGATCCCGCGCGCGCGCAACCCTATGCGACCTGGGCCGAGCACGCCGCGATGTCGCCGGAACAGATCGCCGCGCGTCCGCCGCTGCTGGCCTGGCGGCCGGCGCTCAAGCCGGCGCTGATCTTCGAGTGCGTCGGAATCCCCGGCCTGCTGCAGCAGGTGTTCGAAGGCGCGCCCCGCGACGCCCGCATTGTCGTGGTCGGTGTCTGCATGGAAACCGACCGCTCCGAACCGATGCTCGGCATCATGAAGGAGCTCAACGTTCAATATGTGCTGGGCTACACGCCGGAGGAGTTTGCCTATTCGCTGCGCCTGATCGCGGAAGGGCAGGTCGACGCGGCTTCGCTGGTGACCGCGACCGTCGGCATCGACGGGGTCGCCGCAGCATTCGCCGACCTCGCCAATCCCGAGCGCCACACCAAGATCATCGTCGAGCCGTGGCGATAGATGTCATCCAGCGATTCCGATCGCCCGCCTGTGCTAGCGCATCAGCGTTTCGTTGATGACAGAAAGTCCTTTGCCGGCCTGAACCTCGCGCAACGTTTTCGGCGCATCCACGAAACCAACATGTGGGGTGCCGCGGCATCTACCTCAGGGCTCGGTTCGGAGATGGACGCGACCGCCGTGCTGCGTGCGGAGTTGCCTGGGCTTTTCAGGAAACTCGGCGTGACTTCACTGCTTGATGCGCCGTGCGGCGATGCAGGCTGGATCAGCGATGCGGATCTCGGCGTGCGCATGGTCGGCGTCGACATCGTGCCTGCGCTGGTCGATAGCCTGCAGGCCCGCGCCGCCGCCGGAGAAATCAGGGGTGAGTATCGCCTCGCCGATATCACCCGCGATCCGCTGCCTGGATGCGACGCGATCCTGTGCCGGGATTGTCTGGTGCATCTGTCGTTTGCGAATATCGATCGTGCGATTGCCAATTTCCGGCGATCCGGCGCGCGATGGCTGATCGCGACCACATTCCCGGAATGGCAGAACAATGCCGATTGCGAGGACGGCGACTGGCGCGCGCTCAATCTTGATCGGGCTCCGTTTGATTGGGGACGTCCAGTTGTCCTTCTGAACGAGAACTGCACGGAAGCCGGCGGCGGCTGGCGCGACAAGAGCCTCGGGGTGTGGCGGCTTCAGGAGATTGCGAACGGATAGGCTACGTCGCCTCACCAGGTGTGATAATCATTGCGGATGAACGTGACGCCACCAGCCACCAAACCGTCGCAGGGTGTAATAGCCACCAGTATCGTCCTAGGCGTTATCGCCGGTCTGCTCTGGATGCTGCAACTGGCGACCGTCGCCAGCCTCGGCCGCAGCGACGCTGCGGGCAATGCCATCGGGGAAGCCTATGCGGCGATCCAGATCATTGCGCTCTGGTTGGTGCTCACAATCATGACGGTCATCGCGAGCCTGAAAGGCGCGGCGTCAAGACCCGCGATGGCTGCGGCGCTGGTCATCGTTCCCGGCTCCGGTTTCGTCGCCATGGCAGCGGCGGATTTGCTCGCGCGGGCGCACCTATCGCCATTCCTCTGGCCCATGGTCATCCCTGCCGCCGTTCCGCCGCTCGTGGTGATCTGGTGCATGGTCGCGCTGCTGGGCCGGACCCGAATAGCTGGCATTGCCACCGCCGCTCTTCCGGCAGCGATGCTGGCGGTTTGCCTGCTGATCGAGCCGCTGTCCCAGATGCGCAAAGCAGTCGACGACCTGGAAACCGCACGGCTGGAAAAATACGATACCGATCTCGCCCGTGTGCCGGCGAATGCGCCCTTGTGGGATTGGACGCCGTTCCTCGATACAAGCGACAATACCAAGCGGGCGAAGGTGCTCGACAGCATTCGCGGCATCGACCAGCGCCAGACCCAGGCAGAAGCCATGCTGGATCGCGGCGACTTCCCGCTTGGCTATCTCGGGTTCTTCGATCTCGATCCGACTCCCGCGCTTTGCGAGAAAGCCCGCGGCCTGCTTCGCCGGCGTGTAGAACCGCTTGTGCTCAAAACCCCAAATTCCAGACCATATTCCGAAATCGCGTCGCAGGTGTCGGACGCGGTCGCCGGCATGGACTGGCTGGTCGGCTATGATTGTTCGTGCGACGCGGAATCGACGGCCTGGGAAACCATGGCCAAGGGATACAGCAACACCAATTACGACGTTTATCGTCTGGCGGAGATACGCGATCCCAAGGCATTGGGACAAACGCTGCGCGAGCGCCCGGCGCGCTTTTTGATGCTGAACGCGAAGTCGCACCTGAAGGGATGGCTCAGGTTTGTCGACGACGACAGTTTGCGCGAGCAGGCGCTGGCAGGCGCGCGCGCGCTCGACCACCGGACTGCGGACGCTGTCGATATCCTGACTGACAAATACGACGAGGAGAGCAGGTGGACGCTGCTGCGGTATCTCACCCTCCTGGACCTCGAGGCGACGGTGCCGTTGTGTACCAACGCGCTGAGCCAGCTGCACGGTCAGTTTACCAACGTCTACCGGCCGGGAGCCAATGATGACCCGCGGCCCTATTCCGAATTGCTCGAGAGGTTGGGAAACGGCAAGCAACTGCCCGATCTGATCTGGCTGGCCCGGCATGGTTGCCCGGCCGCGCAGGAATTGAGTGAAGCGGTGGGGCTGGTGAATGCGTATCAGGATTCACCCGGGCGGGCCGAGATGCTGACCGTACTCGCGAGACTTCGCTCAACGCGTTGAGGTGCGTGAGGGCAGGGAGGGCAGTGGCCGGCATTGCATTTGGCTTCCCGGCGTACTCTCACACCGGCAGCGCGATCGAATACTTCACCTGGCTGAGCGCAAAACTCGACTCGATCGAGGCGATGCCATCGAGCCGGGTCAGCTTGTTTTTCAAAAACGCTTCATACGACGACAGGTCGGCGGCGACCACGCGCAGCAGGTAGTCGCGATTTCCGGTCATCAGATAGCATTCCAGCACTTCATCCCATTTCGAGATCGCCTTCGCGAACCGGTTGAGGTCCTCTTCCTTTTGCCGCGCCAGCTTGATCGAGATGAAGACGCTGACATGAAGCCCCAGCGATTTCTGGTCGACGGTGGCGATATAGCGCGTGATCACGCCGCGCTCCTCGAGCAGTTTCACGCGGCGATGGCAGGGCGAGACCGACAGGCCGACCTTGTCGGCCAGTTCCTGCATCGTGGTGCGGCTGTCGGATTGCAGCTGGCTGAGGATCTTTCGGTCGATGGCATCCAGGGCGTGCATTTGGGATAAACTCTGGCTGAGGGGCTCTAGAATGGGATTTTATCCCAATTTATGGCGGTATGTCGCGAGAATTTGAGATTTTTGGCGAGGGCCGACGCATTATCATTGGGGGATCATCACGGTGCCGGGGAATACCGCCATGTCTGTTGAGCCCGCACGTCTGGGAATGCTGTCCGCGCTGGCGCGCAAAGTGTTGTGGCTGTCGTCGTGGACCATCCATCACGCCAACCATATCAGGCCGAATACCGACGGCTTGAAGGTCGGCGGCCATCAGGCCTCGTCGGCCTCGCTCGCCACCATCATGTCGGCGCTGTATTTTTCGGTGCTCAGGCCGCAGGATCGCGTCGCGGTAAAGCCGCATGCAAGCCCGGTGTTCCACGCCATCCAGTATCTGTTCGGGCACCAGACCCGCGACAAGCTGGAGAATTTTCGCGGCTTCAAGGGCGCGCAGTCCTATCCGTCGCGCACCAAGGACACCGACGATGTCGATTTCTCCACGGGCTCGGTGGGGCTGGGCGTCGCGCAGACATTGTTTTCTTCGCTGGTGCAGGACTACGTCAAGGCGCATGGCTGGATGAAGGACCGGCCCGAAGGGCGGATGATCGCGCTGGTCGGCGACGCCGAGATGGACGAGGGCAATATCTTCGAGGCGCTGCTGGAAGGCTGGAAGCACGGCCTGCGCAATACCTGGTGGGTGGTCGATTACAACCGCCAGAGCCTCGATGCCGTGGTGCGCGAAGGGCTGTGGGAAAAATTCGAGACCATGTTCCGCAATTTCGGCTGGGACGTGGTGATCGTGAAATACGGCAGCCTGATGCAGGCGGCGTTCGCCGAACCCGGCGGCGAAGCGCTGCGGCGCTGGATCGACAATTGCCCGAACCAGATGTACGCAGCGCTGTGCTTCCAGGGCGGGGCGGCATTCCGCAAGCATCTTCAGGACGACATCGGCGATCAGGGCGCAGTGTCGCGCCTGATCGAGAAGCGCAGCGACGACGAATTGCTGGCGCTGATGTCCAATCTGGGCGGCCACGACATGGCCAGCATGGTCGAGGCCTTCGAGGCCATCGATCACGATCGGCCGGTGTGTTTCATCGCCTATACCATCAAGGGCGTCGGGCTGCCGTTCCAGGGCCACAAGGACAACCATGCCGGCTTGATGACGGTGGCGCAGATGGAGAAGTGGCGCTCCGCGCAGAACATAAGGCCGGGTCATGAATGGGGGAAGTTCGAGGGGCTGTCGCAGGCGTCTGCGGCGCTGGAGGCATTTCTCGCCGATGCGCCATTCAATCGCGACGGCCGCCGACGCCTGACCGCACCGGTGATCGACGTGCCCGAGCGGCTGGCGTTCAAGCCGTCAGCGCTGATGTCGACGCAACAGGGTTTTGGGCTGGTGCTCAACGAACTCGCGCGCGGCGATAGCGAACTGGCGTCGCGCATCGTCACCGCGTCGCCGGACGTCACCGTGTCGACCAATCTCGGGGCCTGGGTCAACCGGCGCGGGCTGTTCGCGCGCGCCGAGAAGGCCGACCTGTTCCGGAGCGAGAAGATACCCTCGACCTTCAACTGGGATTTCTCGCCGAAGGGACAGCATATCGAACTCGGCATCGCCGAGATGAACCTGTTCATCCTGATGTCGGCGCTGGGACTGTCGCACGCCATCAACGGCGAACGGCTGCTGCCGATCGCGACGCTGTACGATCCCTTCATCCAGCGCGGCCTCGATGCCTTGAACTACGCCTGCTATCAGGATGCGCGCTTCATGGTGGCGGCGACGCCGTCGGGCATTACGCTTTCGCCGGAAGGCGGCGCGCATCAGTCGATCGCAACGCCCCTGATCGGCATGGCGCAGGATGGCCTGGCCTCGTTCGAGCCGGCGTTCGTCGACGAACTGGCTGTGATCATGGGCTGGGGCTTCCAGCACATGCAGCGCGAGGGGGCGGGCGAGGGCGGTTCGGTCTATTTGCGGCTTTCGACCCGCACGCTCGAGCAGCCGCAGCGGATGATGTCGCCCGATCTGCAGAAGGGCATTACCGACGGCGCTTATTGGCTGCGCAGACCCGGGCCGAATGCCGAAGTCGTGATCGCCTATACCGGCGCGGTCGCGCCGGAGGCGATCGAGGCGATTGGGCTGTTAGGCGAAAGCCGCAGGGATATCGGCCTGCTGGCGGTGACGTCGGCGGACCGCCTGCATGCGGGGTGGACCGCGGCGCGGAATTTGCGCCGCGACCGCCGCGGCGTCGCCCATCTCAGCCACATCGAAAAACTGCTGGCGCCGCTGCCGCGCGATTGCGGTATCGTCACCATCATCGACGGTCATCCCGCTGCGCTCGGCTGGCTCGGCAGCGTGCGCGGGCACCGGGTCGAAGCGCTCGGCGTCGAGCATTTCGGCCAGACCGGCACCATCGACGACCTCTACCGCCACCACGGAATCGACGCCAACGCCATCCTCGATGCGGCGGAAAGCCTCACCGCCGGCGGTCCGGTGCGGCACCGCAAAATGGCGGTGTAATTTTTGCCTCGTCGCCCCGGCGAACGCCGGGGCCCATACTCGGTGGCGGTAGTTATTTTAGAAGGTATCTATCGAGGTGCCAAAACAAGAGTTCACGCGGTATGGATCCCGGCGTTCGCCGGGACGACGACAGACTGAATACTCCTGCCCAGCCTTGCCACCTTCACGCCCCTGATCTTATATCCAGCGTCCGCCGCAACGCGGCCTCCCGCATATGGCGGGTTCATTTTTCCGGGCTTTCGTGCAAGGATGCCTGCCGAACGCTCTGTTCCCCCTCCATTTGCCCTGAAATCAAGAGGTTTACGATGGTCAACCGCATGCAGTTCTATATCGATGGCGCCTGGGTCGATCCCGTCGTCAAGAAGTCCACGCCCGTCGTCAACCCGGCGACCGAAGAGGCGATGTATGAGGTCGCGCTGGGCTCCAAGGCCGATGTCGACAAGGCGGTGGCCGCGGCCAAGCGCGCCTTCGAGACGTTCTCGCAGACCACCCGCGAAGAGCGCGTCGCGCTGCTGACGAAGATCATGGACGTCTACAAGTCCCGCATGAAGGACATCGGTGCTGCCGTTTCCGACGAGATGGGCGCGCCGCTGCCGATGGCGGAGAAGCTGCAGGCCGGCGCCGGCCTCGGCCATATCGCTTCCACCCTGGAAGTCCTGAAAAACTACCACTTCGAGGAGCCGCTCGGCTCGGCGGTGGTGGTGCGCGAACCCGTCGGCGTCATCGGCATGATCACGCCGTGGAACTGGCCGCTGAACCAGATCGCCTGCAAGGTCGCGCCCGCGCTTGCCGCCGGCTGCACCATGATCCTGAAGCCTTCGGAATTCACGCCGTCGTCGGCGCTGATCTTCGCGGAAATCCTCCATGAAGCCGGCGTGCCGAAGGGCGTGTTCAATCTGGTCAACGGCCTCGGCCCTGAAGTCGGCGCCGCCATGAGCGAGCATCCGGACATCGACATGATCTCGTTCACCGGCTCGACCCGCGCCGGCATCGATGTCGCCAAGCGCGCCGCCCCGACCGTCAAGCGCGTCAGCCAGGAGCTGGGCGGCAAGTCGCCGAACATCATCCTCGAAGGTGCTGATCTTGCCAAGGCCGTCACCGGCGGCGTGATGCACATGTTCAACAACTCCGGCCAGTCGTGCAACGCGCCGTCGCGGATGATCGTGCCGCTGTCGAAGATGAAGGAAGTCGCCGCCATCGCCAAGGGCGTGGCCGACAAGACCAAGGCCGGCGATCCCCGCGCCGAAGGCACCACCATCGGTCCGGTCGTGTCGCGCATCCAGTGGGACAAGATCCAGAAGCTGATCCAGAAGGGCATCGAGGAAGGCGCTACGCTGGTTGCCGGCGGTCCGGGTCTGCCGGAAGGCGTCAACAAGGGCTTCTATGTGCGCCCGACCATCTTCGCGGATGTTACTAACGACATGACCATCGCGCGCGAGGAAATCTTTGGCCCCGTGCTCACCATTCTCGGCGCCAAGGACGAGGAAGACGCCGTGAAGATCGCCAACGACACGCCCTATGGGCTCGCGGGTTACGTCTCCGCAGATACCGTAGAGACCGCCCGCCGCGTCGGCCGCCGGATTCGCGCCGGCAATGTCAATCTGCAGGGCGTGCCGAACGACCGCACCGCGCCGTTCGGCGGCTACAAGCAGTCCGGCAACGGCCGCGAATGGGGTAAATACGGCCTGGAGGAATATCTCGAGGTCAAGGCGGTCGCCGGCTTCAACGCGGCGTAAGCTTTGCGATCATTGCAGCGCCGGGGCGGGTCATTCCGCTCCGGCGTTTTTTTGCGTTTGCAGCCTCAACAAACTCCGCGTCGTCCCGGCGAGCCGGGACCCATAGCCACCGGCGTTTATTGTTGCAGAAGATATCAGCCCTCGTGCCAAAACGAGAGGCCGCGGCGTATGGGTCCCGGCTCGCGCTTCGCTTGGCCGGGACGACGCGACAACTATCCCCCCAGCGCGCCCTGCGTGTTCACATACAGCGCGTAGATCGACTGGCTCGCGGCCATGAACAGCCGGTTGCGCTTCAAGCCGCCGAAACACAGATTGGCGCAGCGCTCCGGCAGCGCGATGCGGCCGATCAGTTTGCCGTCGGGCGCATAGACCACGACGCCGTCGAGTTCGGGATCGCCCATGCCCCAGCCGCACCACAGATTGCCGTCGATGTCGGCGCGCATGCCGTCGGGCGTGCCGGGACCGGCATCGACGAACACACGCTTGTTGGAAACCTTGTCGCCGCTGGCTGCGACGTCGTAGGCGAGGATCTTGCGGGTCGGCACGCCGCGCAATTCAATGACGTAGAGAATCTTCTCGTCAGGCGAAAAACACAGGCCGTTCGGGCCGAGCACGCCTTCGGCGACAATGTTGGCCTTTCCGGTTTGGCCGTCGATCCGGTAGACATTCATGTCGATCTCGGGTTCGGCCTTGTAGCCTTCATAATTGCCGAGCAGCCCGAACACCGGATCGGTGAACCAGATCGAGCCGTCGGATTTCACCACCACATCGTTCGGCGAGTTCAGCCGCTTGCCTTCGAAGGAATCCATCAGCACCGTGATCGAGCCGTCATATTCGGTGCGGGTGACGCGGCGGCCACCATGCTCGCAAGTGATGAGACGGCCCTGGCGGTCGCGGGTGTGACCATTGGCGAAGTTCGACGGTTTCCGAAAAATGCTGACGGCGCCGGTTTCCTCTTCCCACTTGATGATGCGGTTGTTGGGAATATCGCTGCACAGCAGATAGCGCCCATCGCCGAACCATACCGGGCCTTCGGCCCATCGAAGCCCCGTGGTCAGCCGTTCCACCGCCGACAGTTTCAACCAGTATTTTTCGAAGCGCGGATCGATCGCGTGGATGGCCGGATCGGGGTAATAGGTGGCCGGCTGCCAGCCGGCGCGAGGGGATGCGGTCTCGGACATTTGCTGTTCTCGTTGTTTGCTGAATTCCTCACCAGTCTTCGTCTGCTATCATTGCCTTCGCGCGGCGGCAAGCATCGCGTCCGGGACACGGATGCTTGCCGCACCGCTGTCCACGCGCCATACTCGTTACAACCTGATCGAAACTGAGGGATGAGATGCCACGCATATTGATGACCGGCGCGTCAGGGGGAATCGGAACGAGCCTGCGCAAGCTGTTGCCGTCGATCTATCCGGACCTGCTGCTCAGCGACCTGAAAGCGCCCGCGGATCTCGGCACGAACGAAAAATTCAAGGCGGCCGAATTGTCCGATCTGGCTCAGGTCGAGGCGATCTGCGAAGGCGTCGACGGCATCCTCCATTTCGGCGGCTATTCGGTCGAAGGACCCTGGGACAGCATCCTGCAGTCCAACATTATCGGCGGCTATAATCTGTTCGAGGCCGCGCGCAGGAAGGGCGTCAAGCGCGTCGTGTTCGCGTCATCGAACCATGCGGTGGGATTCTATCCGCGCCATCATCGGATCGGAACCGACGTGACGGCGCGACCAGACAGCCGCTACGGCGTCAGTAAGGTGTTCGGCGAGGCGGTCGGCGCACTCTATGCCGACAAGCACGGCCTTAAGGTGACGTGCATCCGGATCGGCAATTTCGGCGACAAGCCGCTGGACCACCGCCGGCTCTCGATCTGGCTGAAGCCGGAAGATTTGGTGCAACTGTGCCGGATCGGGCTCGATCATCCCGACATCCATTTTGAGATTTTCTACGGCGCGTCGCATAATGAGCGTTCGTGGTGGGACAACCATCGCGCCCACGATCTCGGCTATCGCCCGACCGGTCGTGGCGAAGATTTTCGCGAGCACGCGATGGCCGAACAAGCCAAGCTCAAGCCTGATCCCGTCGGCGATTTCTACCAGGGCGGCGCGTTCTGCGGCATGGAGTTCGATGGCGACATGAGCCGGATCGTGGATCGGAAATGACGAACGCACTTTCCGGCTGGTCGAAATCACGATCGGACATCGCGGCCTCGTGGTTCGAGACGCGCGGCGTTGCCGCGCTCCTCACCATGAGGGTCTAAGACCTCATCCTGAGGAGCATCGCGAAGCGATGCGTCTCGAAGGATGAAGCCACCGGACAGCAAAATGGTTTAGCCGGAGTTGTCTTCAGCGCCAATCCGTCCGAGATAGTCCGACTTGCTGTATTGCATGTGATCGACGCAGAGCTGCGCCAGTGCCCAGCTATCGCGGCCGCGCAGGAGTTCGATCATGTATTCATGCTGGCGGCGCGACAGCGCCAGCCCTTCTCTGTCGGCGAGATTTTTCGCGCGCATTGGCAGGGTCAGGTTCATGTAATCCTGCAGCGAGCGCACCAGATAGGGGTTGCCGCAGGCGGAGAACAGCGCGACGTGAAAGGCGTCGTTGGCTTCATGGATACCGCGCAAATCCTGCGCGTCCGCCTTGGTGCAGTATTGCCGTTGCAGTTCGGTCAACTGTTCGATCAGCGACGCGGGCGCGGGCAGGGCGATCATCAGCGCCGCCTGCCGCGTCAACATTTCCCGCACCTCGTAGATCTGCCGCACTTCCTCGCTGGAATAGAACCGCACGGTGGCGCCGATGTTCTTTTCGCGCAGCACGATGCCCTGCCGCTCGAGCTGAAACAGTCCCTGGCGCACGAAATGCCGGCTGGCGCCGTAGCGGGTCATTAGCGTGTCCTCGACCAGCCGCGAGCCCGGCGCGAACCGGCCGAAGATGATGTCCTCTTCCAGCCGCCGGATCACCTCGGCCTGTTCTTCCTCGCGGGAGAGCGCGGTCGTCTCCAATGATGATGCCTGCGAACTCATCGTCCAGCCTCCCAGCCGGAGAGCCGGTAACAATCCTCCACCAGACGCAAGGTCTCGAGATTGTCCTCCGGCGCGGTTTCGAACGGGGTGTTGTCGCGCAGGGATTGCACGAAATGCGCGATGGTCCGGTTGTAGGAGCCCTGGTATTCCGCCGCGAGATCGTAGCGCTTCTCCGCGGGCGACGCGCCTGAGCATGTCAGCAGCGCTCCGTCGAGCCGTATCGATCCGGTGTCGCCGAGAATGTCGAGCCGGTCGACCTGCGCGGCCGGAAATCCGTGCGCGGCGAAGCTGGCGAACACCGTGACGGCGCCGCCGGTGGCGGTCTTGAGCTGGATCACCGCGCCGTCCTCCCCAGTCATTTCGGAATAGCTGCGGCTCAGGCCGGCCGCGGTCACCTGCAACGGCCCGAGCAGCATCCGCAGGGTATCGAGATGGTGGATCAGCACCTCCGCGACCAGCATCCGCCTTTCGCCGCGCATGAAAGGTTGCCGCTCCAGCGCCGGGCGCAATCCGTCGGCGCCGGGCAGCACGCCCGAGGTCAGCAAGGTGAGCTGCGCCTGCTTGACGGTGCCGATCCGGCCCTCGCGCAGCCAGGTCGCGGCATCGCGATAGTAACCGCGGAACCGCCAGTTCTCGTGCACCATCAGGCGGGTTTGATCTTTGACTTCGGCTGCGAGTTCGGTTGCCTCCTGCAAATTCGGCGCGAGCGGCTTTTGGCACAGCACCGGCAATCGGCTTTTAGCCGCGAGCCGGACCAATGGCGCATGCATCTGGCGCGGGGCCGCGATATCCACCGCGTCGATCTCGCCGGTCGTCAGCATGGTTTCGGCGTCAGGGAAGGTTCTTGGAATTTCGAATTCGCCGGCGCGCCGCGCGGCATTATCACGTGCGGGATCGGCGATCGCGGCTACTCGCGCCTGATCGCCAAGGGCGGTCCAGGCGATCAGATGATGGCGGCTCACCATGCCGGCGCCGATCAGGCCAATGCGCAGCGGCTTGTTCATAAGCGGTCGCCTCGGATAAGGCCGCAAATCACCACGCGCGAATTTAATTGTCAATAATGCCGCCTGGTCCGGTCCCATTTGAGGCCATTCGCTGCCGCAATATCAAACATTGACAATAATTTTGCGGACTCCTTAAGTGGTGCGGCAGCACCAATGAAGGATACGCAAGATGGCCGACGGGCTCCGCAAGGGTTTGACGAGTTATGGCGATGCCGGCTTTTCGCTGTTCCTGCGCAAGGCCTTCATCAAGGCGATGGGCTATTCCGACGACGCGCTCAACCGTCCCATTGTCGGCATCACCAATACCCACAGCGACTACAATCCCTGCCATGGCAATGTGCCCCAGATCATCGAGGCGGTGAAGCGCGGCGTGATGCTGGCCGGCGCGATGCCGATGGTGTTTCCGACCATCTCGATCGCCGAAAGCTTTGCGTTTCCGACCTCGATGTATCTGCGCAACCTGATGGCGATGGATACCGAGGAGATGATCCGGGCGCAGCCGATGGATTCGGTGGTGGTGATCGGCGGCTGCGACAAGACCTTGCCGGCGCAGCTGATGGCCGCGGTCAGCGCCGACCTGCCGACGGTGGTGATCCCGGTCGGGCCGATGGTGGTCGGCCATCACAAGGGCGAGGTGCTCGGCGCCTGCACCGATTGCCGCCGGCTGTGGGCGAAATTCCGTGCCGGTGAAATCGACGAAGCCGAGATCGAGGCCGTCAACGGCCGGCTGGCGCCGTCGGTCGGGACCTGCATGGTGATGGGCACGGCCTCCACCATGGCCTGCATCACCGAGTCGCTGGGGCTGTCGTTGCCGATGAGCGCGACCATTCCGGCGCCGCATGCGGAACGCTTTCGCTCCGCCGAAGCCAGCGGCAAGGTCGCCGCCGAAATGGCCAAGGCCAAGGGTCCGAAGCCGAGCGAATTGCTGACGCCGGCCTCGTTCAGGAATGCGCAGGTGGTGCTGCAGGCAATCGGCGGGTCGACCAACGGCCTCGTTCATCTCACCGCCATCGCTAACCGCACTGAGCATCGCATCGATCTCGAAGCCTTCGACAAGCTGGGGCGCGAGGTGCCGGTGCTGATCGACCTGAAACCTTCGGGCGAGCATTACATGGAGCATTTCCATCATGCCGGAGGTGTGCCGAAATTGATGGCGCAACTCGGCGATCTCATCGATCTCGATGCCAAAACCATCACCGGCGCCAGCTTGCGCGATATCGTTGCCGCCGCCGAAGAGGTGCCAGGACAGGACGTCATCCGCGCGCGCAAGAGTCCGATCAAGCCGGAAGGCGCGATGGCGGTACTGCATGGCAATCTGGCGCCGCGCGGCGCCGTGATCAAGCATTCCGCGGCGAGCCCGAAACTGCTGCAGCACACCGGCCGCGCCGTGGTGTTCGAATCCGTCGAGGACATGACGCTGCGGGTCGACGATCCCGCGCTCGATGTCAATGCCGATGACGTGCTGGTGCTGCGCAATGCCGGTCCGAAGGGCGCGCCGGGCATGCCGGAGGCGGGCTACCTGCCGATCCCGAAAAAGCTGGCGCGCGGCGGCGTCAAGGACATGGTGCGGATTTCGGATGCGCGGATGAGCGGCACGGCGTTCGGCACCATCGTGCTGCACATCACGCCGGAATCGGCCGTGGGCGGTCCGCTGGCGCTGGTGAAGAACGGCGACATGATCCGGCTCGACGTCGCCAAACGCAGCATCGATCTCCTGGTCGATGCTGCGGAGCTTGAAAAGCGCCGCGCGGAGCTGCCACCAGCGGCGACGCCGGATTGGGCCAAACGCGGCTACGCGCATCTGTTCAACGAGACGATCCTGCAGGCCGACGAAGGCTGCGATTTCGATTTCATGCGGGCTAAGGGGAAGGGGTAGTTTCCTTTTCGCGCGCGCCATGCGTTCGCGGGGTTGGACGGTCGTCATGCCCGCCAACGGGTCGGCCGAATGGCCGCCCGATGACAGGCTCCAGCGGGCATCCAGTACTCCGCGCTGGCGAGATCGAGCCGATAGGCCGCGGCGTACTGGATCATCCGCTTTCGCGGAATGATGACGTCGGAGTAGGTGTCACGGCCGATCGCTACTCTCTCACGACAATCCGCGCCCATCTCGCACCTGCGTTACGTCTTCCCCGTCTGATGTCTGATTGACAATCGAGCGACCGCGATGGGATGCTTCAAAGAAAAAATCAGAAACAGGGGGAGACACGCGATGGATCATCCACGGAGAATTCTCGGTGCCGCGATCGCCGCGGGGGCGATGCTATGGGCCGCAGGTGCAGGCGCGCAGGAGGTGAAGCATTATCGCTTCGCCTACGACCAGCCGAAGACGACCGGCTACGGCATCGTCGGCGACATCTTCAGCGACAAGCTGAAGGAATTGAGCAAAGGCACCATGCTGATCGACCAGTACCCCGGCGCGCAGCTCGGCCAGGAGCCGCAGGTGCTGCAGCTGGTAAAATCGGGCGATATCGAATTCTGCATTTCGTCCTCGGCCAATGCGGCGACGCTGTCGCCGCAGGCCGGCGTGATGTCGATGCACTTCCTGTTCCGCTCGGAGGCGCATCTGATCAAGGCGATGGCCGATCCCAAGGTGTCGGAGGCGGTGAAGGCGATGATCGCTGAAACCGTGCAGGGCACGCATGTGATCGCGCTCTCGACGCTCGGCCTTCGCAGCATGTATTCCAAGCGCGAGATCAAGAAAGTCGAGGACATGAAGGGCCTCAAGGTACGGGTTCAGGCGACGCCGACCGAGGACACCATGTTTCCAGCCTACGGCGCCCAGATCGTGCACATGCCGTTCGGCAGCGTCTACACCTCGCTGCAGACCGGCGTGGTCGACGTCGCGGAAAACGGCGTCAACGTCTATCTGGCCAACAAGCACTATGAAGTAGCCCCGGTGCTGTCGATGACCGAACACGAGGCCAACAACAGCCTGGTCTGGGTCAGCGACAAGGTGTGGAATGCGCTGACACCGGAACAGCAGAAATGGGTGCAGGCGGCGGCCGACGAGGTCAACAAGAACCAGCCGGCCAAGGCGATCGAGCTCGAGCATCAATCGCAGGACAAGCTGAAATCGATCGGTGTCAAGGTCGTCACCGACGTCGACAAGTCCGGCTTCACCGCGATCTCCGATCCCTATCTCGACAAGCTCGCCAAGGAACTCGGACCGCATGCCGAGAAGATCAAGAACCTGATCCGGGCCATCAACTAGTCAGGCCTGGCGTTACCCCGGCGGCCGTCCGGACGATGCCAGCGCCACGCCGAATTGTCGATAATTATGGAAGGCGGGCACCTGAAAGGAGGCCGCTATTGCTCAAATGCCGTTGTTTTATTGACAATCCCCTGACCTTGATGGGATGATTGAGAAAATCAAACAAGGGGAAACGGCGTTATGGGGAATCCAGGGAAATTCATCGGTGCTGTGATCGCCGCGGTGGCGATGGCGTTCGCCGCTGACGCAAGCGCGCAGGAGGTGAAGCACTATCGCTTCGCCCACGACCAGCAGCTCAATTCCGGCTACAGCATCGCCTACGATATCTTTTCCGCCAAGCTCAAGGAATTGAGCAAGGGCACCATGCTGGTCGATCAGTTTCCCGGCGCGCAGCTCGGGCAGGAGTCGCAAATCCTGCAACTGGTGCGGTCCGGCGATATCGACTTCGCGATTGTCTCCTCCGCCAATACCTCGACGATCTCGCCGCAGGCCGGCGTGATGTCGCTGCATTTCCTGTTCCGCTCCGACGAGCACAACATCAAGGCGCTGGGCGATCCCAAGGTCTTTGAAGCGATCCGGGACATGATCGACGACACCGTGCAGGGCATCCATGCGATCGCGCTCGGCACCCAGGGCTTCCGGCACATGTACGGCAAGAAGGAAGTGCACAAGGTCGAGGATCTCAAGGGCTACAAGGTTCGCGTCCAGGCCACCGCGACCGAGGACGCGATGTTCGCCGCCTATGGCGCCCAGACCGTGCACATGCCGTTCGGCAGCGTCTACACCTCGCTGCAGACCGGCGTGATGGATTTCGGCGAGAACGCGGTCAACGTCTACCTCATCAACAAGCACTACGAAGTCGCTCCCGTGCTGTCGATGACCGAGCATGAAGCCAACAACGCCATCCTGTGGATCAGCGACAAGCTGTGGCAGAGCCTCTCAGCGCCGAGCAGAAGCAGTGGGTCACGACGGCTGCCAGGGATGTCAGCGTGCAGGAGCCCAAGCGTGCGTTCGAGCTCGAGCGTGCGGCCGCGGCCAAGCTCGAGAAAATGGGCGTCAAGATCGTCACCGATGTCGATAAGGCAGGTTTCCAGAAGATCGCCGACCCCTATCTCGACAAGCTCGCCAAGGAACTCGGCCCGCACGCCGACAAGATCAAGACCCTGATCCGCGCGATCAACTGAGCCGTGTTCTTTCCGCATGTCGTCCCGGCGAACGCCGGGATGCATACGCCGCGGCCCTTCGTTCAAGCAGCGTGTCAGATGCCTTCCATTATCATTGATGCCGGCGATGATGGGTCCCGGCGTTCGCCGGGACGACGAGAGACTTGATCCGCGACGACGGGAAACCTGAGCATGGCCATCTCCGACAAACTGGTGCTGCAGCGGCAGCATCACCTGAAATGGCGGTCGTTCGACCGGCTCGAACTGATCCTGATGATCATGTGCGGCGTGTTGTGTTTCGGTTTCTCGCTGTCGGTGACGGCCGACATCGTCACCCGCACCATCGGGCACCCCTGGTTGTGGCTGCAGGAGGTCACATCCACGCTGTTCATCTATGCGATCTTCATCGGTGCCGCGGTGGCCACCCGCCGCAACGACCATCTGTATCTGACCGCGATATCCGAGGCGATGCATGGCACGCCGCGCCTGATCGTGGAGATCATCATCCGCATCGTGGTCCTCGGCGTGGCGTTCTGCCTGATCTGGTTCGGATACATCAACTACGTCAGGGGTTTTGGCAGTTTCCGGCTGCCGTCGGGCACGCCGATCGCCTCGCTCTACGCCGCGATACCCTTGTCCGGCGTCTTGATCGCGCTGTTTACGGTCGAGCAGCTGGTCAACGGCATCCGCAACGGCTTCGATCATCCCGAGCCGCCGGAAGAAGATCGCGATATTCCCGCTGGTGACACCACCCTATCGACGAGGGTGGGACTGTGAGCGCACCGGTTATCCTCGGGCTGATGACGTTCTGCTTCCTGTTCTTCGGCTATCTCGGCGTGCCCGTGCCGTTTTCGCTGCTGGCGGGCGTGTTCGTCGGCGCGATGCTGACCGATGTCTCGCTCGCGGCGATCATCCAGAAAGTCTTCGACGGCGTCGATTCCGAAGCGCTGCTCGCCATTCCTTTTTTCCTGCTGGTCGGCGAACTCATGAGTTCGGCCAATGTCGTGGTGCGGATCGCCAATCTGTCGCTGTCGCTGGTCGGGCATATCAGGGGCGGGCTGTCGCAGGTCGTCGTGGTCTTCAGCATGTTCTTCTCGGAGATGTCGGGATCGACCACCGCCGATGTCGCGGTGATGAGCCGGGCGCTCGGCGGCCCGATGAAGCGGGAGGGCTACAGCCCCGCCTTCATCGCGGCGATCATCGCATCCGCGTCCACCATCGCGGCGCTGGTGCCGCCGAGCATCACCGCCGTGGTCTATGGCGCGGTCGGCAACGTCTCGATCGCCGGTCTGTTCATGGCCGGCGTGGTGCCGGGCATGATGATCGGCTTCGGCCTGATGATCTATTGCTATTTCTTCGGGCCCTCCGGCATGCGCAAGCCGCGCGCGCCGCTGCGCCAGGTGGTTTTCGCCGCCGGCGACGCCGCGCTGCCGCTGATGATTCCGGTGATCCTGCTCGGCGGTATCCTCACCGGATACTTCACGCCGACGGAGGCCGGCGTCGTCGCGGTGGCCTGGATTATCGCGGTGGTGATCCCCGCGCTCAATCGCGGGCACCTGAAGAAAATCCCCTACGATTTCTGCCTGGCCGGGCTGATTTTCTCACTACCGCTGATCACGATCGGCGCCGCCAATGCCTTTGGCTGGATGCTGGCCTATCTGCGCGGCGCCGCCGTGATCGCCGACTGGATCACCTCGATTGCGGGCAGCGATCCCCATTTGATGATGTTGCTGCTGGTGCTGTTGTTCACCGTGGTTGGCGATTTTATCGAACCGGTGCCGACCATCATCATCTTCATGCCGCTGGTGAATGCACTCACCCAAGCTGGCGACATCAATGGCGTGCATATGGGCGTGGTGCTGATCGCGACATTGGCATTCGGGCTGATCACGCCGCCCTATGGGCTGGTGCTATTGATGGCGTCGAAATTCGTCGGCGTCAGTTTTGGCAAAGCGCTGCGCGCGGCGCTGCCGATCTATGTGGTGTTCTTGGTGACGATCTGCTTCACGATCTATTTTCCGAAGGTGGTGTTGTGGCTGCCAAAGCAGGTGATCCCGGAATCAGTAGGCTGCTTCAAGTCGCCGGCGGGGACGGGGTATATCTGTCCGAATTAGCGCCTCGCACCCAAAACTAGCGTCGTCCCCGCGAAGGCAGGGACCCATAATCACAGGCGCTTATTGTTGCGGAAGGTCGCTGATCCCGTGCCAAAACGAGAGGCCGCGGCGTATGGGTCCCTGCTTTCGCAGGGACGACGACGAGTTTAACCCACCTCGTCAACCCTCCACACGTCTCCCGTTCTTGCGAACCTGAACGGTGTGCCGTGCCGGTTATCGAACCAGTGACGGCACAGCGCCTCAACCATCGACTGCATCACCGCGTCGTGGCTGACGAACAGGATGTTGCCTTGCGGGTAACGATCGAGCCATTGGCCGACCGCGCGCAGCGAGCGCTCCGACACCGAAGCCCAGGCCTCGCCATCCGGCGGCAGGATGGTGGCCAGCGCTTCCACCGCGGTAATGCCGTGCTCGTCCATCACCTCGGCGATCGAGCGTCCCTCGAAACGGCCGAAATTGCATTCGATCAGGCCGGCGTCGATATCGACCGGCTTGCCGGATGGCGCGGCGATGATTTCCGCGGTTCTCACCGCGCGGATCAGCGGGCTGCTGACGATGATGTCGATCGGAACATCCTGCAGCCGCCGGGCGGCCGCGTGTGCCTGCGCGATGCCCTCGTCGTTCAAGGGAATATCGGTGCGGCCCTGAAATAGTCGCTGCCGGTTCCAGTCGGTGGTGCCGTGACGAATACAGAGAAAGGAGCGGGAGGGCGCCGCCAATGCTTCACGTCGCCTTCGACTTGCTGGTAAATTTCTTCACCGCGACGCGGAATTCATCGGTGTGCATGCAGTCGATGATCTTCTCTTCCTCGGCGTCGAGTTGCTGTTTGGTCGAGGTCAACGCCGCCTGATAGACCAGCGATTTGGTGCTGCCGATCGCGGCCGGCGGATTCTGCGCCAGCCGCTCGGCGAATTTCCGCGTCGCCGCTTTCAGTTCCGCCGCCGGAACGACCTTGGCGACCAGACCCCAATCATGCGCTTGCTGCGCCGAGAACGAATCCTCCGCCAGAAATATCTGCAGCGCGCGGCGCACTCCGACGGTGCCGACCATGCCGACGGTGCTGCCGCCATCGGGCGACACGCCGATCTTGGCGTAAGCCGGCGTGAAGCGGGCGTCCTCGGCGGCGATGCAGAGGTCGGCGACGAAGGCCAGTCCCATGCCGGCGCCCGCCGCGGATCCGTGAACGCTGGAGAGCACGATCTTCGGCATCCGCCTGAGTGTTTCGATGAAGGCGTGATAATGCTTAAGCAATTCGCCAACCACGGGCGCGATGGTGTCGGCGGCGGCGGCAGCGCCGATGGTCTGCAGATCGCCGCCGGCGGAGAACGCGCGGCCTTCGCCCTCGATCACCAGCACCCGGATTTCGTCGGAGGCCTCGACCTCGGCGCCGAGCTGTTCGAGCTTTTTCGCGATCGAAAGGTCGATCGAGTTGAACGCAGCCGGCCTGTTGAGGGTGATGGTGGCGATCGCGCCTTCGATCCGCAGCAGCGCCGGATCGTCGGGAAGGGAGGCACCAGCGTGATCGGGTGTCGGCATGGGGAATGGCCCGGTGTTGGAAGTGGGGCGGGCATTTAAATAGCAGAAGGCAGGAGGTGACAATCCCCGGCGAAGTCTGCAAGATGACGGCAAACAAATGAGGCGGATCACCGCACTGCAACAGCCGGGAGCGGAACAGGTGTGGCGCGAATGAGCACGACGATTGACCGGCCGGTCTCCGCCATCGATCCATTTTCACACGCGTTCCTGCGGGATCCCTATCCGCAGCACGAAGCGTTGCGCGAGGCCGGGCCGGTGGTGTGGCTCGAGCCATACCAAATATGGGCGATGGCGCGGCATCAGGAGGTTCGCGACGCGTTGACCGACTGGCAGACCTATTGCTCTTCGGCCGGCGTGGGTTTGAGCGATTTCCGCAAGGAGCCGCCATGGCGTCCGCCGAGCATCATCCTGGAGGCTGATCCGCCGCTGCACACGCGCACCCGCGCGGTGTTGACCCGGATTATGTCGCCGGCCGCGATCAATGTCCTGCGCGGGACATTCGAGCGCGAGGCGGAATTATTGGTCGCGCGGCTGGTCGAGCGGCGCGAATTCGACGGCATCGGCGATCTGGCCGAGGTCTTTCCGCTGAAAGTGTTTCCGGATGCCGTAGGAATTTCCGAAGAAGGCCGCGAAAACCTGCTGCCCTATGGCAGCATGGTGTTCAATTCGTTCGGTCCCCGCAATGATTTGTTTAATCAGGCCATGGCCAATTCCGGTCCGGTTCGCGAATGGATCATGTCGAAATGCAGCCGCGCCGCGCTGGCGCCGGGCAGACTGGGTATGCAGATTTTCGAAGCCGTCGATGCCGGCGAGTTGGCGGAGGACGAAGCGGGGATGCTGGTGCGCTCGTTCCTTTCGGCCGGGATCGATACCACGGTGTATGGGCTCGGCAATGCGCTCTATTGTTTTGCCCGGTATCCCGAACAATGGGCTGTCCTTCGCGAGAACCCGCATTTGATCCGTGGCGCGTTCGAAGAGGTGCTGCGCTTCGAGGCCCCGGTGCAGACCTTCTTCCGCACCACGACCAAGGATGTCGACGTCGGCGGGGTGCGGATCGGCGACGGCGAGAAGGTGCTGTTGTTTCTGGCCGCCGCCAACCGCGACCCGCGCCGCTGGGACAGGCCGGATCGTTTCGACGTCAGGCGCCGCGCGACCGGTCACATGACGTTCGGCACCGGTATTCATGGCTGCGTCGGGCAGGCGGTGGCGCGGCTCGAAAGCGAGGCCATCTTCGCAGCACTCGCCAAACGCGTCGCATCGTTCGAAATGACCGGCGAACCGCAGCAACGGCTGAACAATACGCTGCGCGGACTTGACACCCTGCCGCTGCGCATCGTACCCGCCTGACCGTATGACGCAGGGAACAGTTCTGATCGTCGGCGCCGGCCACGCGGGTTTCCAGCTCGCCGCATCGCTGCGACAACACGGCTTTGGCGAACGCATCGGCCTGATCAATGACGAGGCGCATCTGCCGTATCAGCGGCCGCCTTTATCCAAGGCCTATCTGAAGGGTGCGGGCGGCGCGGACAGCCTGATGTTCCGGCCGGACAAATTCTATCGCGACCAGAACATCGAGCTGATCGCCGATCGCGCGGTCTCGATCGATCGCGCCGCGCGCCGGCTGTCGCTCGCGTCAGGCGCTTCACTCGATTATGGGCATCTGGTGCTGGCGACCGGTGCGCGCAATCGCCTGCTCGACATTCCCAACGCCAATCTTGCCGACGTGCGCTATCTGCGGACGCTGGACGAAAGCGAAGCGTTGCGGCAGCGGTTCGCGACCGCCCGGCGCGTCGTTGTGATCGGCGCGGGCTTCATCGGCCTGGAATTCGCCGCTACCGCCAGGATCAAGGGCCTTGAGGTCGATGTGGTCGAACTCGGCACGCGCGTCATGGCGCGCGCGGTGACCGCGGAAATCTCGGACTATTTTCAGGAGCGCCACACCGCGGCAGGTATCCGCATCCATCTCGGCGTGCAGGCCACCGGCATCGAGGGCAACGGTACCGATGTAACGGGCATCAGCCTCAGTGATGGACGCCAGATCCCGGCGGACCTTGTGGTGGTCGGTGTCGGGGTGTTGCCCAATGTCGAGCTGGCCGGTGAGGCCGGCCTGCCGGTCGCCTCGGGAATCATCGTCAACGAGCAATTGCTGACTTCCGATCCGAACATCTCCGCGATCGGCGACTGCGCGCTGTTCACAAGTCAGCGCTTCGGCGCTGCGCTGCGGCTGGAGTCGGTGCAGAACGCCACCGACCACGCGCGCTGTGTCGCGGCGCGGCTGACCGGCGATGCCAGGACCTATGATGGCCAGCCGTGGTTCTGGAGCGATCAGGGCGACGACAAGCTGCAGATCGCGGGTTTGACCACCGGATATGATCGTGTCGTGGTGCGTGGCGATCGCGCGCAGCGATCGTTCTCGGCGTTCTGCTACAAATCCGGACGGCTGGTCGGCGTCGAGTTCGATCAACCGCGCCTCGGATCACGTGTTTGGGCGCCGCATCCTTGGCCTCGACCGGTCGATCGAACCGGAACAGGCGGCAGATCCCGGCTTCGACTTGAAGGCCGCCCTGACCTGAGCCGCTCCGGCCGCCACTTGCTTACCGAATGGGTATCGGCGACGTTACGCTAGAGCATGATCCGGAAAAGTGGGTGCCGGTTTTCCGAAAAGATCATGCTCAAAAGAGTCGCATCCAATCATTTTGAGGGAGGGTACCATGTCCCTCTGGACACGCCGTCTCGTGCTATCGACGGCTCTTTTCGTCGCTGCGGCCGTCGCCGGACCGGCTTGCGCCCAGGCCAAACTGAAATGGGCCCATGGCTACGAGATCAGCGAGCCCTATCACATTGAAGCGCTGTGGGCGGCCGGCGAGATCAGGAAGCGCACCAACGGCAAATATGACATCGAGGTTTTCCCAGCGTCGCAACTCGGCACCGAGAAACAGCTCAACGAGGGACTCGGTCTCGGCATCATCGATATCATCTACACCGGCGTCAGCTTCGCCGCGGCGACCTACAAGCCGCTCGGCATCACCGACGCGCCGTTCATCCTGCGTGATTTCGAGCACTGGAAGGCCTATCGCGAGAGCCAGCTGTTCCAGGGTCTCGCCAAGGAGTACGACGACAAGACCCGGCACAAGGTCGTCGCGCTCACCTATTACGGGCAGCGTCATGTCACCGCCAACAAATCGATCACCAAGCCCGAGGATATGAATGGCATGAGGCTGCGGGTGCCGCCGGCGCCGCTGTTTCTGATGTTCACCAAATCTGTCGGCGCCGAGGCGACGCCGATCGCTTTCTCCGAAGTGTATCAGGCGTTGCAACAAGGCATCGTCGACGGGCAGGAGAATCCGCTGCCGACCATCATGGCGAAGAAGTTCTACGAGGTGCAGAGCCACATCATCCTGACCGGCCACATCACGGAATCAATGTTGACGGTGGTGGGCAGCCATGTCTGGTCGAAGTTAACGCCCGAAGAGCAGAGCATCTTCGCCGATGTGCTGAAACAGGCGGCCTCGCACGCGACCGACGCCATCGCAGCCTCCGAGAAGACGCTGGCGGCCGAATTCAGAAAACTCGGCAAGACCGTGATCGAGCCCGACCGCGAGGCCTTCCGCAAGGCGGCGATTCCGCTGCACAATGATGCTTCCGCGGGCGCCGGCTGGACCCAGCCGCAGTATGATCAATTGCAGGCGTTGAAGTGATGTTCGTCGTCCCGGCCTGGTGCTATCGACAAAGGCTGGTGGTTAGGGGTCCCGGCGTTCGCCGGGACGACTCGCGGATAGGGTGGCTTCAACTTCCGGGGTCGTCGGCATTGACGGCGCCGCGCCCATTCGTTGCACACAGATAGAGGCCGCGGCGTTGGCAAAGTGCAGGGCGTCATGGATTGATTTTCCGCCCGCCAGCAGTGCGGCAACCGCGCCGACGAAACAATCGCCGGCGCCGGTGGTGTCGACGGCCTTGACGGTGCGGCCGGGAATGATCAGCGGCTGGTCATGCACCAGCGCCAGTACGCCGCGCTTGCCCAGCGTCACGGCGATGATCTTGTCCCTGGCAATTTGCAAGACCCTGATGGCTTCGATGAAGCGAAGGTCATCGTCGCTGTCGCGAAGCTCGCGCCTGGTGAGAACCCCGAGTTCGGTTTCATTGAGGATGAGAATATCGACGAGGTTCAATAGTTCACGATCGAATTCGATCGCCGGTGCCGGATTGAGGATCGTTGTCGCGCCCGCGCTGCGGGCTCGGGTAAAGAAGGTGTGGATCGCGGGCAAGGGAATCTCGAACTGGCTGACCGCGACGTCGCCCCTTGCAAGCGTGGGCGCGGAAACGTCGGCGGCGCTCACCAGCGCATTGGCGCCGGGAATAACGACAATGGTGTTGTCGGCATTGGCGACGGTGATGATCGCCGTGCCGGTGTGGGTCCCGGCGGTTTCCTCCACGAAGGAGAGGTCCACACCCTGCGCCGCAAGGAATGCTTTCAACGTGTCGCCGAACGCATCCTTGCCATGCCGCCCGATCAATATGGTCCGCGCACCGAGCTTTCTCGCCGCGACCGCCTGGTTCGCGCCTTTGCCGCCAGGAAAATAATGCACGGCGTTGCCGACGACGGTCTCGCCGATGCGCGGATGCCGTTCGGCCGTCGCCACCACATCCATATTGATGCTGCCGGCAACGAACACGCCGCCCATGCTTTATTCCCGATCAAGTTGGTTAGACCCGGATTCCGAATTCCTGCTTGACCGCTTCGATGTCTGTCAGGGTCGGCAATCCGGCCTCGTTGCCGAGGCGCTGGATCTTGTAGGTCGAGGCGGCGCGCGCGAAATCGAAATGGTCGTGCCAGCTTTTGCCGGGGTTGCTGAGATAGGAATAGACATAGGCGCCATGGAAGACGTCGCCGGCGCCGTTGGTATCGAGCACGCGTTCGCGCGGGATCGGAAACGCGGGCAGCGCGTGAACCGCGCCGGTCTCATCATACCAAAGCAGTCCGCGTTCTCCCATGGTGACGCCGCCGACCCGGCAGCCGCGACCTTTGAGATAATCCAGCATCTTTTCCGGCGTGAGGTCCATCTGCTCGCACAGCCGCTCGGCGACGATCGCGACGTCGATGAATTCCAGCAGTTCATGGGTGTTGGTGCGCAGGCCGCCGCCATCGAGCGAGGTCAGAATGCCGGCCTCGCGGCACAGCTTGGCATAATGAATGGCAGCGTCCGGCTGGTGGCCGTCGACATGCAAAGCGCGGCAGCCGCCGAGGTTCAACAGCGGGAAGGGATGTATATGCTCGTCGTCGCGGCAGCGCACGATCGCCCGCTTGCCGTCCTTCGGCATGATGAACGACAGCGACGAGGAATTGACCTTGCGCGGATGGATCGAGATTCCATACTTCGCGCTCATGTCCTGAAACATCCGTCCCAGCCAGTCATTGGCGACGGTGGCAATCAGGTCCGGCACGATGCCGAGCTTGGCGCAGCAGAACGCCGCCGTGACGGCGTTGCCGCCGAACGAGACCGCATAGGCCGATGCCACGTGCTTCTCGTCGCCGGTCGGCATGTGGTCGGTAATGAAGGTGACGTCGATATAGGTTTGTCCGATAAAGAGAGCCTGCATTCGTTTTCCGTCATGCGCTGATGGGTGGTCCCGGCCGGCGCCCTACATTAGCACCGGTTATCTCAAATCATTCGCTGAAATTATTCGCAAAGCCGCCGTCTTAATCGCTTGAGATAGCCATGTGGCCGGACTACGACCATCTTCAGCTGCTTGTCAGTGTGCCGCGATTCTAACGATCGGCCGCTGTTCGGGGTTCCTGGCGAGATCAAGACTGGCAAAAGGAGAGCGGACGATGACCGTTTATACCGGTCCGGTGTTCGAGATGGCGGTGAACCAGTTCGGCGTCATCGCCGATCACCTGTCGATTCCGACCGACGAGCGCGACCGTCTGCTGCTGCCGAAACGGGCGCTCACCATCTCCTGCCCGATCCATCGCGACGACGGCTCGATCGCGGTGTTCGAAGGCTATCGGGTGCAGCATCATCTCACCCTCGGCCCCACCAAGGGCGGCACCCGTTTCGCGCCCAGCGTCGATATTGGCGAGGTGGCCGCGCTGGCGATCTGGATGAGCTGGAAATGCGCGCTGGTCGGTCTGCCCTATGGCGGCGCCAAGGGCGGCGTCCGGGTCGATCTCTCCCTGCTTTCGAAGCGCGAGCTCGAGTCGCTGTCGCGGCGCTACATGCAGGAGATGATTCCGTTTGTGGGCCCGCACACCGACGTGATGGCGCCGGACATGGGCACCAACGAGCAGGTGATGGCCTGGTTCATGGACACCTATTCCATGTATCAGGGCCGCACCGTCACCGAGATCGTCACCGGCAAACCAGTGTCCTCCGGCGGCACGTTGGGCCGGCGCGAAGCTACCGGGCGCGGCGTTGCGCATCTGGCCAGGCGGGTGATGAAGGAGCTTTCGATTGACCTGAACCATGCCACCGCCGTGATTCAGGGTTTTGGCAATGTCGGCTCCTATGCCGCGCTCGGACTGCATCAATTCGGCCTCAAGGTGATCGCGGTCTCGGATCACACCGGTGCGCTCTACGACGCGGCCGGACTCGATATCCCCGCCTTGATGCGGCACACCAACGAACATGGCAGCATCGCCGGATTTTCCAGCGAACTGCAATTCGATCCCGCGCAAATCCTGACGCTGCCCTGCGACGTGCTGGTGCCGGCGGCGATGGAGCGCGTGATTGATGCGCATGTCGCGAAGAACCTCAAATGCCGCGTGCTGGCGGAAGGCGCCAACGGGCCGACCACGCCCGACGCCGATCTGGTGCTGGAAAAGCGCCAGGACGAGATTTTCCTGATACCCGACATCCTCTGCAATTCCGGCGGCGTCGTGGTCAGCTATTTCGAATGGGTGCAGGACCTGCAGCAATTGTTCTGGGAAGAGGAGGAAGTGACGCGGCGCGAGTACCAGATTCTAGATCGCGCCTTCGACCACATGGTGACGCGTGCGCGGGTCGACAAGATTTCCCATCGCACCGCCGCGATGGCGATCGGCGTGGAAAAGGTTCGCGCGGCGAAGACCACGCGGGGGCTTTTCCCGTGATCACTGGGCTCGACCATGTCGTCGTGCTGCTGTCGGACCTCGAGGCCGGCGCCAAGGCCTATGAGCTGCTGCTTGGACGCGCGCCGTCATGGCGCAGCGAGAGCGAGGGCGCCGAGACCGTGCTGTTCACGCTCGACAACATGACACTGGAACTGATGGCGCCGGCCGGCGCCTCGCCTGTGGCCGACCGCATCCGCACCGTGATCAGGATCTGGGGCGAGGAACTCACCAGCATGGCGTTCCGCGTCGGCGACATCGCCAAAATGCACCGTAGGCTGGAGCGGCTCGCGCTGAAACCAGAGCCGATTGCCGAGGTCGAAAGCAAGGATACCGATTCGGGCGGCACTTTGACCTGGAAACGTACCCGCGCGGCCACCGAGATGACGCGGGGTGTGCGGATGTTCTTCCTCGAATTGGCGCAAGCGCGCCCGCCTTCGGCCGCCACCGGACCGGCGCCGATCTTGGCGCTGGATCATGTCGTGGTGTCGACCGAGGATCCGGAGCGCGCCGCAGCCCTCTATGGCGCGCGGCTCGGCCTCGACATGGCGCTCGACCGCTCGCACCAGGAATGGGGCCAGCTGATGATGTTCCGCTGCGGCGACCTGATCGTCGAGGTGGTGCGTCGGCCGGTCGCCGGCGCGGACCAGAACCGCGACAAATTGTGGGGATTGAGCTGGCGCGTCGCCGACATCGATGCCACGCGGACGCGGCTGGTGGCCTCCGGCATCGACGTCTCGGAGGTGCGCGCCGGCCGCAAGCCGGGCACGCGGGTGATGAGCGTGCGCAACGGCGCCTGCGGCATCCACACCCTGCTCCTGGAGCGGACGGCGCGCTCGGCTTGATTTTTCCCCTCTCCCACAAGGAGAGCGAAGAATGGCATCATTCATTCTCAAACCCGCCTGCACGTGTTACATCCATCTTCCGCCATCCGAGCGAATGACTTGGCCAATAAGCAAATCAAGGCAGAGCGAATTTTGAAATGGCAGCGCGACCCCGAGGGCATGCGGCTTCGCATCCTCGAGGCCGCCAAGCAGGAATTCGCCGCGCATGGTCTCGCCGGGGCGCGCGTCGATCGGATCGCGGCCAAGGCCGGCGCCAACAAGCGCATGCTGTATTATCACGTCGGCAAAAAGGACGACCTCTACCTCGCGGTGCTCGAAGGCGCCTATGAGAAGATCCGCGCCGAAGAGCGCGGGCTTGATCTGGAACATCTCGATCCGCCTGACGCGATCGAGCGGCTGATCACCTTCACCTGGAATTACTTCATCCGTAATCCGGAATTCCTGGCGCTGCTCAACACCGAGAACCTGGCGAAGGCGCGTCATCTGAAGCGGTCCACCAAGGTCAAATCGATGCATTCGCCGTTCGTCGAGATGATCCGCACCGTGGTGACGCGCGGCGTCGAAAGCGGCGACTTCGTGGTGGCCGTCGATCCGGTGCAGCTCTACATTTCGATCGCGGCGCTGTGCTTTTTCTATCTGTCGAATTCGGCGACGCTCAGCGTGATCTTCGGCCGCGATCTCCTGAAGCAGGAGGCCAGGGACCAGCGCCTCGCGCACATGGTTGCGCTCGTATTGGCGGCGCTGACCGGAAAATCGGCCGCGGCTTTTGCCAAGGGCAGGGCGCCGAAACTGCGGGCGCCTGCGCACCAACCGGTTTGATCGCGAAGGCGAACCCAAGAATTCGTCATGGCCGGGTTTATCCCGGCCATCCACGTCTTTTCTCGCGACGGTCTTAGGACGTGGATGCCCGGGTCAAGCCCGGGCATGACGGTTGGGAGAGGGGCAATATTACCATCCGAAAAGCGCTAGACAGTATTTATCCAACGGGTTAATTTGTCCGCGACAATGAGAGAATGAGGGAGCGGAGCGTGGCCGAGGCAAAAGCCCCCGGAGGCGTGTCGAGGGCGCTGAATGCGGCGTGGGTTCGGCCATTTTTGTTCCTGATCTTCATCGTGGTCGCCTGGGATTTGACCATCCGGCTGTTCCGGATTCCGGCCTATCAAATTCCCGCGCCCGGCGATGTCGTGGCGGTGCTGTGGACCGATTGGCCGGAACTGCTCAAGCAGGCCTGGCCCACCACCTATGCGACGGTGTGCGGCTTCCTGCTGTCGGCGCTGTTCGGTATTCCCGTGGCGATGCTGATCGCGGGATCGAAGACGGTGGAAAGCTACGTCTATCCGCTGCTGGTGTTCTCGCAATCGGTGCCGAAGATCGCGATCGCGCCGCTATTCGTGGTTTGGTTCGGGTTCGGCATCATCCCGAAGGTGATCTCGGCGTTTCTCCTGGGATTTTTCCCGGTGGTGGTCTCGGCGGTGCAGGGGTTCAAGTCGGTCGATCCCGACATGGTGGATCTCGCGCGCGCGATGCAGGGCAGCCGCTTCCATGTGTTCTGCGCCGTCAATCTGCCGCATGCGATGCCGGCGATTTTCTCGGGGCTGAAGGTTTCGGTGACGCTGGCGGTGGTCGGCGCGGTGGTCGGCGAATTCGTCGGTTCCAATTCCGGCATCGGCTACGTGATGCAGCGCTCGATCGGCACATTCGATCTGCCGACCATGTTTGCAGCCCTGGTGATCCTGGCGCTGCTCGGCGTCGTCTTGTTCTGGATCGTCGACCGGATCGAGCGTCTTGTCATTCCCTGGCATGTCAGCCAGCGCGAGGAATTCATTTTTGCCGCCTGAGGCGGCGCAAGCGAACAAGCGGCCTGCCAAGGGCCGCGGCAAATACCAACGGGAGGATCATATGGTGCGATTGATGGCGGTGGTTTCGAGCGTGCTGGTCTGTACGGCGCTGGCGGTGATGCCCGCGGCGGCGGCCGACAAGGTGGTGCTGATGCTGAACTGGTATGTCTATGGCGAGCACGCGCCGTTCTATTACGGCAAGGCCAAGGGCATCTTTGCCGCCGAAAATATCGATCTCGAAATTCAGGAAGGCCGCGGCTCGGCGGCCACCACCCAGGCCGTCGCGGCCAAGACCGCCGACTTCGGCTATGTCGACGTGCCCACCATGATGCGCGCGGCGATCAAGGGCGCGCCAGTGGTCGCCACCGGGGTGCTGCTGCAGACCAGCCCGATGTCAGCGATGGGCTTTGCGGAGAAGAACATCAAGAAGCCCGAGGATATCAAGGGCAAGACGGTGGCGATTACGCCGGCGGACTCGATGACGCAGATCTGGCCGTTGTTCCTGAAGAAGACCGGGCTCAAGGAAGGCGATTTCACCACAGTGGCCGGCGACGGCCAAACGAAACTCAACGCCGTGATCAACGGGCAGGCGGATCTGTTGCTCGGCTACGTCATGGACCAGTCGATGAAGATCAAGGATGCCACCGGCAAGGACGTCTACCCGATCAAGTTCGCCGACTACGGCATCAACATGGTGAGTTCCGGGATCATCGCCAATACCGACTACGTCAAGGCCAATTCCGATCTGGTCAAACGCTTCATGTCGGCGACCACCAAGGCGGTCGAAGCCGCGGAGAAAGACCCGAAGGGCGCGGCGCAGTCGATCCTCGACGCCAATCCGAAAGGCGGCAAGATCGATACGTTGACGCAAGGGTTTGAGTTGACGGTGCCGCTCTATCGCACGCCGGAAACCAAGGGCAAGCGGCCGTTCCAGGTAACCGAACAGAACATGACCGACAGCGTCAATCTGATGGTGGAATATGGCGGCCTCGACGCCAAGGCCAAGGACAATCCGAAGGCGTTTTATACCAACGACTATTTGCCGAAATAGGACCCCCGTCATTGCGAGCGCGAGCGAAGCAATCCATGGCGACGCAGACTGGATTGCATCGTCGCCTTGCTCCTCGCAATGACCGCTATTCAACACCGCTATCGAACGGACTTGGCTGAATGAATCCAGCGATCAAATCCACCGGCGTCGATCAAACCGGCGCGCATTTGCGCCTGGTGTCGGATCGCGCCGCCGGCGGCACGCCCGGCATAAAGCTCTCCGGGGTGTCGAAGACCTACCGGTCGCGCGACGGTGATGTGCCGTCGCTGCGCCCGCTGGATTTTCACATCAACGCCGGCGAATTCTTTGTCGTGGTCGGACCTTCCGGCTGCGGCAAGTCGACGCTCTTGAAAATGATCTCCGGATTGCTGGCGCCCTCGACCGGCGAGATTTTCGTCGAAGGCGAACAAGTGACAAAGCCGCACGGCAATGTCGGCATCGTGTTTCAGAACTCTCTGCTGCTGCCATGGCGCAACATCCTTGCCAATGTGATGTTGCCGATCGACATGAAGCGGTTGCCGCGTGACGAATATCTCCCGCGCGCGATGGATCTCCTGAAGCTGGTAGGGCTCGAGGGCTTTGAGAAGAAGCTGCCCTGGCAATTGTCCGGCGGCATGCAGCAGCGCGCCTCGATCTGCCGGGCGCTGGTGCATGATCCCAAGATCATGCTGATGGACGAGCCGTTCGGCGCGCTCGACGCCATGACGCGCGAGCGCATGAATGTCGAGCTGATGCGGATTCAACGTGAAACCGGCAAGACCGTGCTGCTGATCACGCATTCGATACCCGAGGCAGTGTTCCTCGCCGATCGCGTGCTGGTCATGACCGAACGGCCCGGCGCGATCGCCGCGATCTACGACGTGCCGCTGCAGCGGCCGCGCTCGCTCGATACCATGGCGGACCCGATCTTCACCGAGCTGGTGCAACGCATCCGCAAGCATTTCTTCACCCAAGGCGCGCTGGATTGAGGCAGGTAACCATGCCGCATTGTTTGGCCGTGCGTGATATCTCGTTTTTCGAGCGGCAGGTTCCGTTCGCAAAGCCGTTCCGTTTTGGCGCGGTGACGATCGAGGCCGCGGCGCAGGTCTTCGTGCGGGTAGAGATCGAGGTCGAAGGCCGGGGCACGGCGGTGGGCGCGAGCGCCGAACTGATGGCGCCGAAATGGTTCGACAAGCGGCCGCAATTGGCGCCGGAGCAGACCGTCGAGGAATTGCGGCGCTCGCTCCTGATCGCGCGCGAGCTTTATCTGACGACCTCCGGCTTCGAGACCGCCTTCGGCCTGCATGCCTCGCGCATCTCGGCGCAGGTGGAGGCCTGCACGAAAGAAGATATCCCGCCGCTTGCCGCCGGCTTCGGGCCGGCCGAAATCGACAAGGCGATCCTGGATGCGCTGCTGCGTGCCGTTGGGGTGAATTTCTTCGCTGGCATGGCCGAAAATATCGCCGGGATCGATGCGCGGTTGTCGCCCGATCTGCGGGACGAAGACGCGGCGCGGTTTCTTAGTCAGCGCCGGCGGCTGGAGCGGGTCGCAATCCGGCATACCGTCGGCCTTGACGACAGGATCGAGGGCGAGGGCGGCGTCGCCGATCCGGCCGAAAACGCCGGCGCGCGCTATTTCAAACTCAAGCTCAAGGGCGATTCTGACGCGGATGCGGCGCGCCTGATCCGCATTGGCCAGGAACTCGCCACGCTGCCGCATGATTACAGCGTCACCCTGGACGCCAACGAGCAGTATGCCGATCTCACGGCGCTTGATGCGCTGGTCGATCGTCTCGGCCGCGACAGCGCGCTGAAGCCGATTGCGGCAAAGCTGCTCTATATCGAGCAGCCGATGCCGCGCGATATTTTCCGGGAATCGCCGCTGGCTACGCTGGCGGCCTTCGATTTTATCATCGACGAAGCCGACGATTGCTATGAAGCGTTCCCGACGGCGCGCGCGCTCGGTTATCGCGGCATCTCCTCCAAATCCTGCAAGGGAATCTACAAGTCGATCGTCAATGCGACCCGCGCCGCCAAATGGAGTGCTGCTGGGGCGAACTACTTCGTCACGGGCGAGGACCTGACCTGTCAGGCCGGCCTCGGCGTGCAGCAGGACCTCGCGCTCGGCGCGCTGATCGGCGTCAGCCATGCCGAGCGCAACGGCCATCACTATGTCGACGGCTTTGCCGATACGCCCGCCGTGGAAGCGCAAGCGTTCCTCGCGGCGCATTCCGATCTCTATGCCAGCGACCGAAACGGCATCCGGATGTCGATCCATGACGGCGATCTCCTGACGGGATCGCTGACGGCGCCGGGGTTTGCCACATCAGTTCATCCCGACTGGACGGCGTTGCCGCCGCTTCAACAACCAAAAGCAAAAATCCTGCAGGAGCAATCGATATGACGACCCACCGCCTCGGCGTGATCATGAACGGTGTCACCGGCCGCATGGGGCTCAACCAGCATCTGATCCGCTCGATCATCGCTATCAGAGACTCCGGCGGTGTGCTGCTCGGCAATGGCGACCGCATGATGCCGGATCCCATCCTGGTCGGCCGCGATGCCGAAAAGGTCGAGCATCTGGCCAAACGGTTCAATGTGGCGCGCTGGACCACCGATCTCGACAGGGCGCTGACGGAGAAGAGCGACACCATCTTCTTCGACGCCGCCACCACGCAGGCGCGCCCGTCGCTGCTGACGAAAGCGATCAATGCCGGCAAGCATGTCTATTGCGAGAAGCCGATCGCAACCAATCTCGAAGAAGCGGTGACGGTGCTCAGGCTTGCCAACGCCAAAGGCGTGAAGCACGGTACCGTACAGGACAAGCTGTTCCTGCCGGGGCTGAAGAAACTGGCCTTCCTGCGCGATTCCGGCTTCTTTGGCCGCATGCTCTCGGTGCGCGGCGAATTCGGCTACTGGGTGTTCGAAGGCGACTGGCAGGAAGCGCAGCGGCCGTCGTGGAATTACCGGAGCGAGGACGGCGGCGGTATCATCCTCGACATGGTCTGCCACTGGCGCTACGTGCTCGACAATCTCTTTGGCGAAGTCGAAAGCGTGAGCTGCACCGGCACCACGGATATTCCGGAGCGCTGGGACGAGAAGGGCAAGAAGTACAAGGCGACCTCGGACGATTCCGCCTACGCGACCTTCCGCCTCAAGGGCGGCGTGATCGCGCATATCAACATGTCCTGGGTGACGCGGGTCTATCGCGACGATCTCGTCACCTTCCAGGTCGACGGCACCCACGGCTCGGCGGTTGCGGGGCTTTCCGACTGCATGATCCAGGCCCGGCAGGCGACCCCGCGGCCGGTATGGAATCCCGACGAGAAGCGCACCCACGATTTCTACGCCGACTGGCAGAAGTTGCCGGAGAACGCGACCTACGACAACGGTTTCAAGGAGCAGTGGGAGATGTTCATTCGCCACGTCTGCGAGGACGCGCCGTACAAATATACGCTGCTGGAGGGCGCCAAGGGCGTGCAGCTCGCAGAGTGCGCGCTGCAGAGCTGGCGCGAACGGCGCTGGATCGACGTTGCTCCGATCAAGGTGTGAGGATAGAGGCCATGAACAAACCGGTTTTGCCCGTTTCGTCGCTGGCGCTGAAACTTCCGAACGCTGATCGCTCGGTCGAGACTTATCGTCTCGCAGCATCGCGAGCGTTTCCCTCCAAACTCGAGGGCACGCTGAACCGTGTGGCGTTTTCGGCGGCCCATGTGGTGTCCGACCCGCTGGCCGATGTCGACCCGTGGCTGTCGGCCGCGATCGACTGGGACAAGACCATTGCGTTTCGCGAGCATGTCTGGGATCTCGGCCTCGGCGTCGCAGAGGCGATGGATACCGCGCAGCGCGGCATGGGGCTGGACTGGCCGACCTCGCTGGAACTGATCCAGCGCTCGGTCAAGGCGGCGAAGGCGAGGGGAGGCGCGCTGGTGTTTTCCGGCGCGGGCACCGATCACCTCGCGGTGGAGGATGCCAGGACTATCGACGACGTGATATCAGCCTATGAGGAACAGATCGCGGGGGTCGAAAAAGCCGGCGGACGCATCATCCTGATGGCGTCACGCGCACTGGCAAAACTTGGCCGCAACGCCGACGACTATGCCAGGGTTTACAATCGCGTGCTGTCGCAGGTCGGCGAGCCCGTGATCATCCACTGGCTCGGCGACATGTTCGATCCGGCGCTCAGGAATTACTGGGGCACGCCTGACCTCGACACGGCGATGGATGTCGCGGTCGGCATCATCAACTCCAATGCCGCGAAGGTCGACGGCGTCAAGGTCTCGCTGCTCGACAAGCAGCGCGAGATCGACATGCGCCGCCGGCTCGACAAAAATGTAAAGATGTATACCGGCGATGATTTCAATTACGCCGAACTGATCGCCGGCGACCAACAGGGCTTTTCGCATGCACTGCTCGGCATCTTCGATGCCATCGCACCGGCGGCGTCCTACGCGCTGTCGCGGCTCGCGGCCGGCGACGAGCAAGGCTTCCACGACGTGCTGGGGCCGACGGTGCCGCTGTCGCGCCATATCTTCAAGGCGCCGACGCGGTTCTACAAAACCGGCATCGTGTTCATGGCCTATCTCAACGGCCATCAGGATCATTTCACCATGGTCGGCGGACAGGAGAGCACGCGTTCCACCTTGCATCTCGCCGAATTGTTCCGGCTCGCGGACCAGGCGGGACTGCTGGCCAATCCCGAACTGGCGACCCGGCGCATGAAGGCGGTGCTCGCGACCCGCGGTATTGAAGCGTGATGCGGGATTTTTCCGCCGATCACCGCTGGCTGTCGTTGAACACCGCGACGGTCCGCAAGCAGGGCGACCTGAAGCAAATCATCGAGGCCTGTGCCCGGCATGGCATTCGCGCCATCGACCCCTGGCGGGATCAGGTCGCAGCCATCGGCCTCGACCGCGCGGTACGTGCGGTGCGCGACTCCGGGCTGGAACTGTCGGGCTATTGCCGCGGCGGCATGTTTACCTCGGACGCCGCGCATCGCATCGAAGCGCGCGATGACAACCGCCGCGCTATCGATGAGGCCAAGGCGCTCGACGCGCCGTGCGTCGTGCTGGTGGCCGGCGGGCTGCCGCAATATTCGCGACCTGGGAGCGCGGCCTCGAAGGATATCGCGGAAGCACGGACGCAGGTCGATGACGCCATCGCCGAAATGATGGACTACGCACGCGCCGCGCAGATGCCGCTGGCGATCGAGCCGCTGCACCCGGCCTACGCCGCCGACCGCGCCTGCGTGAACACCACCAAACAGGCGCTTGATATCTGCGACCGGCTGGACCCCGGCCGCAGCGGCGCTCTCGGCGTGGCGCTCGACGTCTATCACATCTGGTGGGACCCGGAATTGCTGCCGCAGATCGAACGCGCCGGCAAGGATCGCCTGCTGGCATTTCACGTCTGCGACTGGCTGGTGCCGACCAAGGACATCCTCAACGACCGCGGCATGATGGGCGACGGCGTGATCGACATCAATTCGATACGCAACGCAGTCGAAGCGCAAGGCTTTGCCGGCTATTCCGAGATCGAGATCTTTTCCAACGGCTGGTGGGAAAAGCCGATCGACGACGTATTGCGCACCTGTATCGAGCGGCATCGCTCGGTGGTTTGAGCTCTCCTCATTCTGCATCCCGGCCTTGCCCTTGCAGGCCTGCTCCGGTCTTGCCATGTTCGCCCGAACATTGAAAAGCCGTCAGGCGCCTGGAGTTCAAGGGAATGACCGATCCGTCCGAGTATACGCCGCCGAAAGTCTGGACCTGGAACAAGGAGAACGGGGGCAGGTTCGCAAGCATCAACCGACCGATCGCCGGACCGACCCACGACAAGGAACTGCCGGTCGGGCGCCATCCGCTGCAACTTTATTCTCTGGCCACCCCGAACGGCGTCAAGGTCACGGTGATGCTGGAGGAGCTGCTGGCGCTCGGTCATAAGGGCGCGGAGTACGATGCCTGGCTGATCCGAATAGACGGCAATCAGTTCGGCAGTGGTTTTGTCGCGGTCAATCCCAACTCCAAGATACCGGCGCTGATGGACCGCAGCGGGCCTAAGCCGATCCGGGTATTCGAATCCGGCTCGATCCTGATGCATCTCGCCGAGAAGTTCGGGGCGTTCCTGCCGACCGACGTCGCCAAGCGCGCCGAATGCCTGTCATGGCTGTTCTGGCAGATGGGCAGCGCGCCTTATCTCGGCGGCGGCTTCGGCCATTTCTACGCTTATGCGCCGACCAAGATCGAATATGCGATCGACCGGTTCGCGATGGAGGTGAAGCGTCAGCTCGACGTGCTCGACCGGCGCCTCGCCGACCACGAATATCTGGCCGGCGACACCTACACGATCGCCGATATCGCCACCTGGCCCTGGTATGGCGGGCTGGCCAAGGGCGTGCTCTACGGCGCGGCCGAATTCCTGAGCGTGCAGGAATACAAGAACGTGCAGCGCTGGGCCGACGCCATCGCCAAACGCCCGGCCGTGCAGCGCGGGCGGATGGTCAACCGCACCTGGGGCGAGCCCTCAAGCCAGTTGCACGAACGTCACGACGCCAGCGATTTTGCAACGAAGACGCAGGACAAGGTTGGGGATGGCGCAACGACGACTGCGGCATGATGGGCGCTCGTGGGCTCTTGGCCGCACTTGCAAGAATGTCAGCATTCCGGATTTAATGTATTGATACCCTCCCGCCTCTCGGCCAATCCTGAGGATACCCGAAATGGATTTTGAAGAGCTCGTCAACACGCGCAGAAGCGTGCGCGGTTTCAAGGCCGAGCCGGTGCCGCGCGCTGTGATCGAGGACGTTATTGCAGTCGCCAAGCGCGCGCCGTCCTCCATGAACACCCAGCCCTGGCATGTGCATGTCTTGACCGGAGAGCCGCTGGAGCAGGTCCGCCAGCGCAACATGGAAGAGATGCTCGGCGGCGCCAAGCCAAAGCGCGATATCGTCTCGCACGGCGAATATCAGGGCGTTCACCGCCAGCGGCAGGTCGACATCGCCAAGCAATTGTTTGCCGTGATGGGAATTGCGCGGGACGACAAGCCGATGCGGCAGGACTGGGTGTTGCGGGGATTCCGCCAGTTTGATGCGCCGGTCTCGCTGGTGTTGACCTATGACCGTATCCTCGATCCCGGCGCGGTCTGTCACTTCGATCTCGGCGCGCTCTGCTATGGCATTGTGCTCGCCGCCTGGAATCGTGGCCTCGGCTCCGTCATCAACGGTCAGGGAATAACCCGTTCGGATATCGTGCGCGAGGTCGCCGAGATCCCCGAGGACCAGGTCATCATGACCTGCGTCGCCATGGGCTATCCCGACGACAGTTTTCCCGCCAACGCCGTTACATCCCACCGGCAGCCGAACAGTGATTTCGTCCGCTATGTGGGTTTTGGCGACTAAGGTCCGGAGCAGCAGGCCAGGACAATCAACCCATTTTCATCCATGAAATCCGAACCTTATGGCAGGACCTTGCCGGAAGGCGCGAGGCGATTCAGGGCTGAAAACGGGTTTTTTGACCCGCCTTGGACTCGGCCTGGACCCGGCTTTTTCCGACCGGGAGTGCGGCAAAATCCCGGCGGGCGTTGCCCTGGCGATACAGCCATGGCGCCGCGGCGGAGGTAATATTTGCCGCAATACGGACGCTGCATTTTCTTTCGAGGATAGTATGAAATCCATATTCGCCGTTGCTTTGGCTTCCGTGCTTGCCGGGGGCTCCGCCAGCGCCGCCGATCTCGCCGCCCGGCCATATACCAAAGCCCCGGTCATGGCTTCGGTCTATAACTGGACCGGCTTTTATGTTGGCGCCAACGTCGGATACGGCTGGGGCCGTTCGGACACTGGCACCGGGCTGGACCCGACGAGCAGCTGGGCCCTCGAGACGCCCGCTTTCAGGACGGAATTCGCAAATATCAGCAATCAAAGGCTGAACCCGGCCGGTGTGCTGGGCGGAGCGCAAGCCGGCTATAATTGGCAGGCCGGCGCCTGGGTGTTCGGTATCGAAGCCGACATCAATGCTTCGGACCTCGGCAAGCGATCGATCGTGACGGCGCCTAACCCGCCGACGGTCCGGACGTTCAACGAGAGCATCCGAAACGACTGGTTCGCGACGGTGCGCCCGCGCGTGGGCTATGCGATCGATACCACGCTACTCTACGTCACCGGCGGTCTTGCCGTGGGCGACGTGAAGGGAAGCTGGGATCTCTCGTCGACCAATGGTTATACCAAGACCGGGTCATCCAGCGAAACCAGGGTTGGCTGGACAGCCGGCGCCGGCGTCGAACACGCTTTCACGCCGAACTGGACGGTGAAGCTCGAATACCTCTACACCAATCTGGGAAGCATCAACTACACCTCGGCCTACGTTGCCGGCAGCACCTTCGCGCCGCCCGGCTTCAACTATGTCGAGCACATCTCGCAGGATCTGACGTTCCATACCGTGCGCGTCGGCGTCAATTACAGATGGGGCGGTCCGGCGGTCGCGAGGTACTGATCTCGCGAAACGGAAGAAAAGGTCAAAGCCCCGGGCATTGCCCGGGGCTTTCTTGCTTCAAGCCAACGGAGTCGAACGTCCGATCGGGGTCACTGGCGCCGGTCGCGCGTTAGAGCATGATCCGGAAAAGTGGGTACCGGTTTTCCCTCGGGACAAACGCGAAGCGTTTGCCCGGAGATCATGCTCAAACAAAAAGATAGAGCGGGATGACGATTCGAAGAAAAGTCATCCCGCTCTAGCTGACCGAGCACGGCACACTGAGAAAACCGCGGAAGCGGACGCGGCCGCCGCGCAGTGGCGCGCCATTCAGCGCATAGTTCGGAAACCGCGCCAGAAATCGCGAGATGGCGATCGCGCCCTCGAGCCGCGCCAGCGCCATTCCGGCGCATTGATGCGCGCCGGTGCCGAAAGCGAGATGCCGGTTCGGCGTGCGGCCGATGTCGAGATGTTCGGGATCGGCGAATTGCCTGGGGTCGCGGTTGGCAGCGCCAATGCACAGGGTTACCGGCGTGCCCGCCGGCATTGCGATGCCGCCGAGTTCGACCGGCTCTGTCGTCATGCGGTTGCCGAGCTGGTTCGAGCTCTCGAACCGCAGCATTTCCTCCACCGCGGTCTTGATCAGATCGGGATGGTCGATCAGCCGTTGCTTTTCCTTCGGATGTTCCGACAGCGCCACTAGCCCGTTGCCGATCAGATTGGTGGTGGTCTCGTGGCCGGCGTTGAGCAGGAAGATGCAATTGTGCAGCAATTCCTTCTCGGTCAGGCGTTCGCCATTGTCTTCCCCTTGAATGAGCCGCGTCAGCACGTCGCGCTCGGGATTCCCAGGCTTCGCGCGCCGCCGCTCGACCAGTGTTTCCAGATAGGCGAGAAAATCCTTCACCGCCTTGTTGCCGCGCGCAAAGGCTTCCGCTGATATCACCGGCTCGAGCGCCCCCAAAATCGCCAGCGACCAGTCGCGCAGGGGGCCGCGTTCTTGCTGCGGCACATCCAGCAGATTGCCGATCACCTCGATGGGGATCGCGGCGGCAAAATCGTCAATCAGGTCAACATTGCCTTTCGCCGCGATGGCGGCGAGCAGCCGGTCCACCAGCGCGATCAGATCGGGCTCCATCCCGGCGATGGCCCGCGGCGTCAGTGCGCCCGTGATCAGCCGCCGCACCCGGGTGTGCGCGGGCGGGTCGTTGAACACGAGGCTGGTCGTGTGGTGCTCGTAGAGCAGCGAATCGCCGTATTTCGGCAAGAACTCCTTCTTCTTGTCGGAGGAGAACTGCCTTGTGTTCTTGTAGGCGATGACCAGATCGTCATAGCGCGTCAGGAAGTAGGAGCCGTTGGGCATCCGCTTGACGGGCTCGTACTCCCGCAGTGCACGATAGGTCGGGTAGGGATCGGCATAGAATTCGCCCGTCAGTTTCTCGAGGTCGAAACCGGCCGCCAGCTCTCGCGCATCCGCATTCATGCTGCCATACTCTTTAGTGCGCACCGATATGCCTTTTTCGCTCTTTCGCAAACCGGGGCTGCCTCTACAGTCCCGCCCCGGAATACAATCTCGCTGACCCACTGGAAACGCAAATGCACGCCCGCACTGAAACTGCGTCCGAAACGACTGCCTCCTGGCCGGAGGAGATATTTGCGATTTTGCAGCGCTTCGATGTCCGCCAGGTACCCTACGTGCCGGATGCCGGGCATTCGCAGCTGATCGAACGGGTGCTGGGCGCTTCCTCGATGCGTGCAGTGCCGCTGACGACCGAGGAGGAGGGCGTGGCGCTGCTGGCCGGCGCCTGGGCCGGCGGCCAGCGCGGCGTGCTGCTGATGCAATCCAGCGGCGTCGGCAATTGCATCAATATGCTGTCGCTGACCCAGATCTTCCGGTTTCCGTTCCTGACGCTGGTGACGATGCGCGGCGAATGGGGCGAGTTCAATCCCTGGCAGGTGCCGATGGGATCGAGCACGCAAGCCGTGTTCGAACTGTCGGGTATCAAGGTGTTGCGGGCCTCGCACGCGGAAGAAGTGCGCGAGGTAGTCGAGGCCGCGGCCGGCCAAGCCTATAACGCCTGCACGCCCACCGCCGTCCTGTTGTCGCAGCGCCTGATCGGGGCAAAGGTCTTCACCAAATGAGCAAAGCCAATCTTCTTGAACGCCGCAGCGTCGTTTCCAGCCTGCTGGCGGAGCGCAAGGATGCCATCGTGGTCGGCGGACTGGGCGCCTCGACCTACGATATTGCCGCCGCAGGCGACCATGACCGCAATTTCTATCTGTGGGGCGCCATGGGCGGTGCGGTCATGATCGGCCTCGGCGTCGCGCTGGCGCAACCTGACCTGCCGGTGGTGGTGATCACGGGCGATGGCGAGATGCTGATGGGGATGGGAAGTCTCGCCACCGTCGGCCTGCAAAAGCCCAGCAATCTCAGCATCATCGTGCTCGACAATGAAGTCTATGGTGAAACCGGCGGGCAGGCGAGTCACACCGCAGCGACGGTGGACCTGGTCGGTGTCGCCCACAGTTGCGGGATTGCAGACGCAAGGGCGATGTCGACCATGGCCGAGATCCAGGCCTTTGCGGCCAGCATGCAGGACGCATCGAGCGGGCCACGCTTTGCCAGCGTCAAGATCGACAGCGCCAATTTGGAACGCGTGCTCTCGAGCCGGGACGGCCAGTACACCGTGACCCGCATCCGCGGCGCGCTAGGCTTCGCGCCGATCTAACATTGGCGTGAACAGCGGCGTGAACGGCCTGCTGCGCCGCACCATTTCCTTGACTTTTTCCGAGGTGAGTGCTTACTCACAAGCATGAGCACACTCCGGATGACCAGCGACCTGCGGCGGCAACTGATCCTGGCTGCAGCCAAACGTTGCTTTGCCCGCAACGGCTTCGCCGGCACGACGACCAAAAGCGTCGCCGCCGCGGCCTCGATTTCGGAGGGTTTGCTGTTCAAGCACTTCCCGACGAAGTCCGCGCTGTATGCGGAAATCCTTAGTGAAGAATGCGAGGCGGACCCCGCTTTGCACCGGCTGCTGGGGCTGGAGCCGTCGACGGCAACGCTGATCGTGCTGATTCGCGAAATGGTCGGCCATTTCCAGCATCTTTCGGACACTCCGGATCAGCAGGAGGCCCAGCGTCTCCGATTGATGATCACCAGCCATTTGGAGGACGGAGAATTCGCGCGCCTCCTGTATGAGAAGATCGGAGATCTGATCGCACCTGTGTTTGCCGCGTCGCTGGACCGGGCCATTGCGGCAGGGGATGCCTCACGGGTCGGAAGCGAGCCGCTCAATCTGTTCTGGTTCGCGCATCACACCGTGCTGATGGCGGCGCTGACGCGATTGCCATCGGTGCCCTGTCTGCCCTACGGCAACGCCGCCGATCTCGAACGGCAGCTTTGCGAATTCATTCTCCGCGGAATTGGAATCAACGAAACCGTGATTGCCTCTCATCTGGATCGCGAGCTGGCGCCGGATCTGGGGCAGGCGGTAACTGCAGAAAGTGCATGACATGAATATCGTGACCGAAGCTCACCTCTCCGGCAAACCGGTCGGCGAAAAGCCACGCACGCGTCCGGTCCGGATGGTGCGCTGGTTCATCATCGTTGGATTTTTGCTGACGGCGCTGGTCGGCGGTCTCGTGTGGTTCAACCACTTCCGCGGCGAGATGATCAAGCAGTTCTTCGCCAGCAATAAACCGCCGCCGTCGAATGTCAGCGTTGCCGAGGCAAAGTCCGAAGTCATTCCGAACCTGCTGACGGCGGTCGGCGATCTCGCCGCCGTGCATCAGGTCAATGTCACTTCCGACGTGAGCGGACGCATCACCGACATAATGTTCGCCGCCGGATCCAACGTGAAAGCGGGTGCGCCGCTGGTGCAATTGTTTGACGGTCCCGAACAGGGCGACCTCGCCAGTTTCAAGGCCCAGGCCACGGTGGCGCAGCTCTCGCTCGATCGCGCCAAGCAGCTGGCCGCGCGCCAGTTCGGGCCGCAGGCAACCGTCGATCAGGCGCAGGCCGCGTTCGATCAGGCCAATGCCGGCATCTCCAAGACCGAGGCGATCATCTCGCAGAAGCTGGTGCGGGCACCGTTCGACGGCGAACTCGGCGTTCGCAAGGTCGAGGTCGGTCAATATTTGACGGCGGGAAGCCAGATCGTCTCCTTGACCGATCTGTCCATGCTCTACGCGAACTTCACCGTGACCGAAAAGGACAGCGCGCAGCTCAAGGTCGGCCAGACCGTGCGTGTCGTCGTCGACGCCTATCCCGGCCGGAAGTTCGAAGGCCAGATCACCACCATCGAACCGCAGATCTCCACCGATACGCGCAATATTCGCGTGCAGGCGACGATCGCCAATCCGGATCATATCCTGAAGCCCGGCATGTTCGCGACCACCACGGTGGTGTTGCCGGACAAGCCGCCGGTCGTCACCGTGCCGGAAACCGCGGTCGATTATACCCTGTACGGCGATTCCGTCTTCATCATCACCGAGAAGAAAGAGGACGACGGCAAGACCAGCCTGACGGCGGTACGCAGCTTCGTGCAGGCCGGCAACCGGATCGAGGGCCGCGCCGAAATTCTCAAGGGCCTGAAGGCCGGCGATCGCGTCGTGGCGGTGGGGCAGCTCAAGCTGCAATCGGGATCGGCGGTCACGATCTCGACCGATCCGCAGCCGTCGATTCCTGCGCAGCCGCCGCGCTACTAGCGCGTGACCCGGAAAGGCGACTACCGCCTTTCCGGAAAAAACATGCGTCAATGCTCAAACAACCGAGACACCTGCGATGGCCTTAACTGATATCTTCATCAAACGTCCGGTTCTGTCGGTCGTCGTCAGCCTGCTGATCCTGCTGATCGGTTTCCGGGCGGCGACCACCATGCCGATCCGCCAGTATCCGAAACTGTCGAATACCGTCGTCAACGTCACGACTTCCTATCCAGGCGCGTCGGCGAATTTGATTCAGGGCTTCATCACCACGCCGATCGAGCAGGCGGTCGCCTCGGCCGAAGGCGTCGACTATATCACCTCGTCGTCGGTGCTGGGGACCAGCACGATCCAGGTCTACATCAAGCTGAATTTCGACCCCAACCAGGCGCTGACCGAAGTTCTCGCCAAGGTGAATTCGGTCAAATATCTGATTCCCAAGGAATCCAACGACCCGATCGTCACCAAGACCACCGGCCAGACCACCGCCGTGATGTATCTCGGCTTCTCCAGCGAGGAGCTCTCGGGTTCGGCGATATCGGACTATCTCACCCGCGTGGTGCAGCCGGTGCTGTCGACCGTCGACGGCGTGGCGTCGGCCGACATTCTCGGTGGGCAGACCTTTGCGATGCGGCTGTGGCTCGATCCGGTCAAGATGGCCGGGCGCGGCGTGTCGCCGAACGATGTCTCGGCGGCGATTGCCGCCAACAACTTCCAGGCCGCCGCCGGCCAGGCCAAGGGCTACTTCATCGTCTCGAACGTCTCCACCAACACCGACCTGCGCAACCTCGACCAGTTCAAGCGCATGATCGTCAAATCCAAGGACGGCGGCTTCGTGCGGGTCGAGGACATCGCCACCGTCGAACTGGCGGCCCAGAGCACCGATGCCAGCGTTGCCTTCAACGGCGAGCACGCCATCTTCATCGGAGTGCAAGCGACGCCGCAGGGCAACCCGCTGACGCTGGTCAAGGGCGTTCGTGCGCTGTTTCCGGAGCTCGAGCGTAACCTGCCGCCTTCGATGAAGATGAAGGTGGCCTATGATTCCACCAAATTCATTCAGTCGTCGATCGACGAGGTCGAGAAGACGCTGGGGGAGGCCGTACTCATCGTCGTCGTGGTGATCTTCCTGTTCCTGGCGTCGTTCCGTTCGGTGATCATTCCCGTCGTCACCATTCCATTGTCGCTGGTCGGCGTTTGCTCGCTGATGCTGATGATGGGATTCAGCTTCAATCTTCTGACGCTGCTGGCGATGGTGCTGGCGATCGGGCTCGTGGTCGACGACGCGATCGTGGTGGTGGAGAACATCCATCGCCATCTGGAGGAGGGAAAATCGCCGGTGCAGGCCTCGCTGCAGGGCGCGCGCGAAATCGTGGGCCCCGTGATCTCGATGACGATCACGCTGGCGGCGGTCTATGCGCCGATCGGGTTCCTCGGCGGCCTGACCGGTTCGCTGTTCCGCGAATTCGCCTTCACGCTGGCGGGCGCCGTCATCGTGTCCGGCGTGATCGCGCTGACGCTGTCGCCGATGATGTGCTCGATTTTCCTCAAGAGCGCCGAAGAAGGACGTTTCGCCAAGGCGGTGAACCGGGTGTTCGGCGCGATGACGCGCTGGTATGGCCGGCAGCTCGACCGCTCGCTCGACTACCGCCCGATCACCGGTTTGTTTGCGCTGACCATCCTCGGCCTGGTCGGCTTCCTCTATATGCACACTTCGAAGGAGCTGGCGCCGGAGGAGGACCAGGGCATCGTGTTCTCGGTGATCAAGGGACCGAAATACGCCAACATCGATTACCTGGATTTCTACGGCGAGAAGCTCGACAAGGTGTTTGCGAGCTTTCCCGAGACCGACCTCCGCTTCGCCCTCAATGGCATCAACGGGCCGCAGAACGGCATCGCCGGCATGCTGCTCAAGCCCTGGGATGAGCGGGCGCGCTCCTCGATCAAGCTGAAGCCGCTGGTGCAGGCACAGCTCAGCAAGATCGAAGGCGTCAATGCGTTCGCGTTCAACCTGCCGCCGCTGCCGGGCGGACCGGGCGGCCTGCCGGTGCAGATGGTGATCAATTCCACTAGCGGGTTCCAGGCGGTTTACGAACAGATGGCGAAGCTGAAGGACGCCGCGCGCAAGAGCGGCCTGTTCATCGTCTCCGACAGCGACCTCGACTTCAACCAGCCGGTGGTGCGGATCAAGATCGACCGCTCCAAGGCGAGCGATCTCGGCATCAATATGGCCCAGGTCGGCGGTACGCTGGCGACGCTGCTCGGCGGCAATTATGTCAACCGCTTCAATCTCGAGGGCCGGTCGTATCAGGTGATCCCGCAGGTGCCGCGCGGCTTGCGGCTGTCGCCGGAATCGCTCGGCGGCTACTATGTCCCGACCAACACCGGCCAGCAGGTGCCGCTGTCGACCATTGTCTCGATCGAGACCGGCACCGACCCGAACTCGCTGACCCACTACAATCAGTTGAATGCCGCGACCTTCAGCGCCGTGCCGATGCCCGGCGTGACGGTCGGGCAGGCGGTCGACTTCCTTGAAGGCGAGGCCAAGAAGATGCCGGCCGGATTCAGCCACGACTATCTGGCCGACTCCCGCCAGTATGTGCAGGAAGGCAACCAGCTCGCCATCACCTTCGGCTTCGCGCTGATCATCATCTTCCTGGTGCTGGCGGCGCAGTTCGAGAGTTTGCGCGATCCGCTCGTGATCATGATCAGCGTTCCCATGGCGATCGTCGGCGCTTTGATTCCGCTGTTCTTCGGCGTCGCCACCATGAACATCTACACCCAGGTCGGGTTGCTGACGCTGGTCGGCCTCATCACCAAGCACGGCATCCTGATGGTGGAGTTCGCCAACGAACTGCAGCTCAACGAGGGCCTCGACAAGCGTTCCGCGATCGAGATGGCGGCCCGCATCCGGCTGCGTCCGATCCTGATGACGACGGCGGCGATGGTCACCGGCCTGATCCCGCTCTTGACCGCGACGGGGGCGGGTGCCGCGAGCCGGTTCTCGATCGGGCTCGTGGTGGTCGCCGGCATGTCGATCGGCACGCTGTTCACGCTGTTCGTGCTGCCGGCCGTCTATGTGGCGATGGCTACCGACCACAGGGCGAAGGCCGATTCCGACCGAACCAGGGAGATCGCCGACTTCGATCTCACTTCGCAGGCGCTCAAGCCGACCTGAACGACGGGAGCCAAGCGATGACGCGCGATTTTCCGGCCGGCAATTATCGGTTCATCCCGGCGGTGTTTCAATATTCGAGCGGCGCCGCAGCCGATTCCGGTTATGAAGTCGAGCGGGTGCGGTTCGACAGGATGCCGTCACTGGCGGAGGGTTTTGCGCAGATCGCAAAATATATCCAGGCTGCGGGACGGCCGCTGACGTCGTTTTGCGCCTGCGAGCTGCGCTCGCCGGCGGCTTTTACCGAGGATGGATTTCGAACCTTCAACCAGCATTATGTCAAGACGCTCGCGGAATGGGGCCTGTTCGACGGCACCATCAATCCGGTGGCGCGCAGCAATGTCTGCCCGGAGATCGATCCGCCCGCCGAGCCGTCGTTCTACGCGTTCTCCTTCACGCGTCCGAGCCAGAGCCCGACGCCGAGTTTTGTCATTGCCGGCGGCGCCGAATCCCGCGAGGGCAGCGGAAGCTATCCCGAGCGCACCGTGCGTTACCGCGATCTCAGCCCGGAGGGGTTAAAGGAAAAAGTCCGGTTCACGGTGGGATCGATGGAAGCCCGTCTCGGCGCCTTCGGGTTCGGCTGGAAGGATACCACCGCGGTGCAGGCCTATACCGTGCACGACTTTCATCCGGTCATATCGGAGGAACTGGTCCGCCGCGGCGCCGCCCGATCCGGCCTGACCTGGCATTTCGCGCGCCCGCCGGTGATCGATCTCGAATTCGAAATGGATTGCCGCCGCGTCATGCGTGAGACGGTGATTTAGATCCTCTGCTGTCGCGACGAAGAAGGTGAACTCCCTCTCCTCTTGTGGGAGAGGGTTGGGTTGAGGGGTTCAGGTCTATCGTGAGGGCGTAACCCCTCACCCGGATCGCATCTGTCGATGCGATCCGACCTCTCCCACAAGGGGAGAGGTAAAGAAGGACTAACCGAAACGTCATGCGTGATCCGAGCGATCACCGTTCGCGCGGATCGAGCGCGTCGCGCAGGCCGTCGCCGACCAGGTTGAACGACAGCACCACGAGAAAGATCGCAAGCCCCGGCCATAGCGCCATCCACGGCGCGTTGGTCAGGAAGCGCTGCGCGGCATTGAGCATGCTGCCCCAGGATGGCGCGGGCGGCTGTTGGCCCAGCCCTAAGAACGACAGTGCCGCCTCCGCGATGATGGCGGCGGCGACCGAAAGCGTTGCCTGCACCAATAGCGCCGGCATGATATTCGGCAGGATATGGAACAGCGCGATCCGCCAGCGCGGATTGCCCATGGCGCGCGCGGCCTCGACATAGTCCTCGACCTTGACGCTCATCACCTGGCCCCGCGTCAGCCGCACGAAGATCGGCGTGGTGGAAATGCCGATGGCGATCATGGCATTGCCGAGGCTTGGTCCGAGAAACGCCGCCAGCGCGATGGCGAGGATCAGGAATGGGCATGCCAGCATGGCGTCGGTGATCCGGCTGATCAGCGCGTCGATGAAACCGCCGCGATAGCCCGACAAGAGTCCGAAGGGAACGCCGATCAGAAGCGCGATCCCGACCGAGATCGCGCCCGCCGTCAGCGAGGCGCGGGCGCCGAAAATCACCCGCCCGAAGATATCGCGGCCGAGATCGTCGGTGCCGAACCAGTGCAGCGCCGAGGGCGGCTTGCGCACCAGCGTCCAGCTGGTCGCAAGCGGGTCATAGGGCGAGATCAGGGGCGCGAACACCGCGAGCACGATGAAGCTCGCGATCACGGCCATTCCCACCACCGCGCCCTTGCGCTGGAACAGCCGGCGCAACGCGCGCCGTGCCGGGCTTTCGAGTTCGTCGGCATGTTCGCTGCCGACCGGGATGGTGCCAAGCGCTGCGTCGGTCATGCGCTCAAGCCCTCAGCCGGGGATTGACGAGGATGTAGGCGATATCGGCGATCAGGTTCAGGGTGATGTAGATGGTCGCGGTCACCAGCACCACGCCTTGCACCACCGCATAGTCGCGGTTGAACACGGCATCGACGATCAGCTTGCCAAAACCCGGAATCGAGAAAATCTGCTCGGTCAGCACCGCGCCCGACAACAGCGTGCCGAGTTCGAGCGCGCCGAGCGTAATCACCGGGGTCAGCGCGTTGCGCATCGCGTGCTTGAGAATGACGGAGCGTTCGGAAAGGCCCTTGGCGCGGGCGGTGCGGACATAATCGCTTTCGAGCACTTGCAGCATGGCGCTTCTGGTGTGCCGCATCAGGATCGCGGCAATCGCGTTGCCGAGCACGAAAGCCGGCATGATGGTGGAGGCGAGGCTGGCGCGCCAGTTTTCGGAGAGCGGCACATAGCCCGACGCCGGCAGCCAGCCGAGTTCGATCGAGAACAGGAAGATCAGCATGATCCCGAGCCAGAAATTCGGCGTCGAGATGCCCCACAGCGCAAACAGGTTGGCGCCATAGTCCCAGAACGTACCCTTCTTGACCGCCGACACGATGCCGGCGGGAATGCCGATCAGGAACGCGATCACGATCGCCATCGACGCCAGCTGCATCGTCACCGGCAGCTTTTGCGCGATCAGGCTGAGCACCGGCACCTTGATCCGCAGCGACTCGCCGAAATCGCCTGATAGCACGCCCTTGACCCAATAGATGTATTGGATCGGGACCGGCTGATCGAGCCGGTATTGCTGGCGGATCTGCGCGATTACGTTGGGATCGCGTTCCTCGCCGGCCATGACCAGCGCGGGATCGCCGGGCAGCAAATGCTGCAGCGAGAAGATCAGGACCGACACGAAGAACAGCGTCGGAACCAGCTGGATGATGCGCTTGACGAGGAAGCTCAGCATTGGTCAAGCCCCACGCGCAGTCATACTCACTTCAGCTTCAAGCCGACCACCCGCACCAGTCCGTCCGGCATCTGCTTGTAGCCCTCAAGCTTGGTCGTGTGCGCGATCAGGATCCTGCGGTGATAGATGTATAGCAGCGGCTGCTCGTCGAGCGCGATCTTTGTCAGCTTTTCGTAGATCGCCTTGCGTTGCGCCTGATCCGTGACGAGGCGGGCGTCATCCAGCGCTTTGTCGGCGTCGGGATTCGACCATGCGCTGTAATTCTGCGGCGCATTGGTTTTCAGGAAGATGTAGGAGTTGCCATCCGGATCGATGCGGCCGCTCCAGGCCAGCATGTAGGCCTGGTATTCGCCGGCTTCAGCCTGCTTCAGCGATGTCGCGAACTCGGTGACCCTGATCTTCATCTCGAAGCCGGTTTCCGCCGCCATCGACTGGATCACCTGCGCGACCGCTTCGGTTTCCGCGCCCTTCGGCACCATGAAATCGACACTCACCGGCGCGGTGACGCCGGCTTCCTTCAACAGCGCCTTGGCCTTGGCGACGTCGCGGCCGCGCACCGGGAAGGCCTGCTGATAATAGGGATGGTCGGGATTGACCCATTGATTGCCTGGCTTGAATTCACCGTTGAACACGACCTGGTTGATGGCCTCGCGGTCGATCGAGAGGTCGAGCGCCTGCCGCACCTTGGCGGATTGGCTGAGCGGCCCCTTGGCCTTGTCCTTGCCGACATTCAGCGTCACGCCCTGATAGCCGAGCTCGATGGCGCTTGAGAGTTTGAGCTTCTTGTCGGCCTGAACATCCTTGATATCGGTCGCCAGTAGCCGTTCGATCAGGTCGAGGCCGCCGGATTTCAGATTGGCCAGCCGCACCGTGGCGTCCACCAGCGGTAGATACACGATGCGGTCGATATGGATGTTGTCCTTGTTCCAGTAGTCGGCGAATTTTTCGAAGACGATGCGATCCTGCTGCACCCGCTCGACGAATTTGTAGGGCCCCGCGCAGACCGGGTGCAGTCCGAACTTGTCGCCGGCCTCCTTGACCGCTTTCGGGGAGACCATCATGCCGGCGCGATCGGTGAGCTGCGCGATCAGCGGCGAGAACGGCGTCTTCAGGACCAGCTTGATGGTCAGGGGATCGACGACATCGACGTGATCAAGCTGGGCCAGCTCCGGCTTGCGGAAGGACGTCGGCAGCGTGACGTGGCGGTCGAGCGTGAATTTCGCGGCCTCGGCGTCGAACGGCTCGCCATCGTGGAATTTCACGCCCGGCCGCAGTTTGATCGTGACCTCCTTGCCGTCGGCCGATGTCTCGTGCGACAGCGCCAGCTGCGGCACGATATTGAGCTTCTCGTCGATGTCGAACAGCTTGTCGCAGAACGACGCAAACACGATGCGGCCGACATAGGTGCGCCCGAGCGACGGGTCAAGGATATCAGGATCTTCGGCGAGGCCAATGCGCAGCGTGGTCTGGGCCTCAACGCCCGCTCCAAGCGACAGCATCAGCGCCGCCGTCATAGCCGCCAAACGCAGGATCTTCATGGGACTGTTCTCCATCTCAAACGCCGGCCGAAGGCGCGGGCGCGACTATACTAACCCCGGAGCGGCCGGCAGCTTCCACTGGGCCGCTGAAGGCCGCCACCAGCCGTTCCAGCGCCGGCGAAAACGCCCCGTCGGCCGGGACGATCATGTCAGGCGGTGGCAACTCCGCGGTGCGGTGACACGCGGTCGAGTGCCCGGCCTGATCGTCGAGCAGTTGCGGCGGCTCGACCCGGCAGCGCTCGATCGCATAGGGACAGCGCGTATGAAAGCGGCAGCCCGGCGGCGGGTTGAGTGCGCTCGGCATCTCGCCCTGTAGCACGATGCGGCTGCGCTTGGCCCGCGGTTTCGGCACCGGGATCGCCGACAGCAGCGCGCGGCTGTAGGGGTGGCGGGGTGAAGCGAACAGCGCCTGCGTATCCGCGGTCTCGACGATGACGCCGAGATTCATCACCGCGACCCGGTCGGCGATATGCTTCACCACCGCGAGGTCATGCGAGACGAAGATGTAGGCGAGGCCGAGCCGGTCCTGCAGGTCGCGCAGCAGATTGAGGATCTGCGAGCGGATCGAGACATCCAGCGCCGAGACCGGCTCGTCGCAGATGATCAGTTTCGGCTCGACCGCGAGCGCACGCGCAATGGCGATGCGCTGGCGCTGGCCGCCGGAAAATTCATGGGGGTAGCGGCGCGCGAAGCGCGGCTCCAGCCCGACCAGCCGCAGCAATTGCTCGACCCGTTCGCGGCGGCCCGCGGGCGGGACGAGATCATGCAGCGCCAGCGGCTCGGTGAGGATCTGGCTGACGGTCATGCGCGGATTGAGCGAGGCGTAGGGGTCCTGAAAGATGATCTGCGCATCCCGGCGGAAGGCGCGTAATTCGTTGGTGCCGAGCGCCAGCAGGTCGCGGCCCTCGAAGCTGATGCGGCCCGCGTCCGGTTCAATCAGCCGCAGCACCAGCCGGCTGACGGTGGATTTGCCGCAGCCGGATTCGCCAACCAACGCCAGCGTCTTGCCGGCCTCGACGGTAAAGCTGACGCCATCGACCGCCTTGACGAAGGCGGTCGGCCGGCCGAACACCGAACGGCCGGCGACGAAATGTTTCACCAGATGTTTGACTTCGAGCAGGGCGGTCACGATACCAGCCTCTCCAGCGGCGCCTTGATGCAGCGCGACCAGTGACCTGGGCTCACCGCTACCATCGGCGGCGGTGCTTCGATGCAGATGTCGCTGACGAACGGGCAGCGCGCGGCAAAACGGCAGCCGACGGGTGGCCTCGCCATGTTCGGCACCATGCCCTCGATGGTGGCAAGGCGCGAGGCGCGCCGGTCGAGCCGAGGGATCGAGCCGAGCAGGCCGACGGTGTAGGGATGCTGCGGAGAAGCGAACAACTCATCGACGGCAGCGCGCTCGACGATCTCGCCGGCATACATCACCGCGACCTCGTCGCAGACCTCGGCAACCACGCCGAGATCGTGGGTGATCAGGATGATCGCAGCCCCGCTCGCCGCCTTCAACTCGCGCATCAAATCGAGGATTTGCGCCTGCAGGGTGACGTCGAGCGCGGTGGTCGGTTCGTCCGCGATCAGCAGCCGGGGATCGCAGGCCAGCGCCATCGCGATCATGACGCGCTGGCGCATGCCGCCCGAAAGCTTGTGCGGATATTCGTCGATCCGCCGCTCCGGCGAGGGGATATGGACGCGGCGCAACAGCTCGATCGCGCGCTCGCGCGCGCCGCGCCGCGATCCGCCGCGATGACGCAGGATGGTCTCGATGATCTGGTCGCCGATGGTGAAACTCGGGTTGAGCGAGGTCATCGGCTCCTGGAAGATCATCGCCAGGCGATTGCCGCGCAGGTCCTGCAGGGTCTGATCGGGCACGTCGAGCAGATCAAAACCGTCAAAGCGGATCGAGCCGCTGACCTCGGCCGAATGCTTCGACAACAGGCCCATGATGGCGAGCGAGGTGACGCTCTTTCCGCAGCCGGATTCGCCGACCAGGCCGAGCGTGGCGCCGTTCGCGACGCTGAGGTCAACGCGGTCGACGGCATGGGTGGTGCGGCCGTCGTCACCACGAAAGGTGACGCGCAAGCCCTCGATCTCGATCAGCGGTGCGTCCATCATTTCTGGCCCGCAATCGCGGCTTCGATGCCGGCATCGATGGTCTCGCGGTCGGTAATCCCTGCCGGATTCTGCCGCGTGGGGAGATACTTTCGGAAATGCACCCAGCGCTCGCGGCTGACCGCCTCCAGCCGTTCGAGTTCGGCGAGCGGATCGATGTGGTCGTCGACGCGCAGATCGAGATCGGACCATTCCTCTTCGCCGTGGATCAACAACGCCGCCGACTGCTTGCCGCGCTTGTCGCCGCCGGCCGCTTCGCCCGCGTGCATTGCCGCGATCAGGCGTTGCGCGAATGGCAGGTCCCTATTGGCGAGGTAGGCTTGCGCAGTGTCGCCGAGCACGCGAGCCCCGGCCAGCATGTTGCCGGCGATCGAGAATCCATCGCCCTCGACATGACCGCACCAGTCGACGCAGTCGCGGCCGGTATGGGAAGCAATGCGGCCGCCCGCGTCCATGATGTGCAATTGCCGGCTTTCGCGGCCGCCATCCGCTGCAATCAGAGCCTCGACGACTGCCCCCGGGGAACGTCCCTCGCGCAACAGCCTCAAGCCGTCGATGCCGTAATAGGGATTGACCAGTGCCTGGGTGGCGATGGCACCGATCCCGGCAGCGATATGCGGCACGCGGGCGCCGACCGCAAAGAACCGCGTCGCGACCGCGATGCCGAACTGGCCGGTTGAATAGTCGCGGGCAATGATCGACCAGGTCATTTCGGTTCTCTCACGCCGTCGCGGCCGTTAGCGTCCCGCCGCGTAGCCCTGCATGCCGCGGGGATTGGCGGCCGCGCGGCGGCGGCGGCCGAGCTTCGAGGCGGCGGTGAGGCGTCCTTCCGACCAGTCTGGGCCGGTCTCCACGATATGGCCGCGGCCCTTGAGCGTATCGACCGTTGCCTTTGGCACGCGGTTCTCGACCACCAGCACGCCGGGCCGCGCGGTGCGCGGCCAGAACGAAATCGGAAAATGCTCGGAGTGCCACGCCGGGGCGTCGATCAACTCCTGCAGATTCATGTTCGCATGCACATGCCGCAGGAAGAATTGCGTGGTCCATTGATCCTGCTGGTCGCCGCCGGGCGAGCCCCAGGCCAGATATGGCTCGCCGTCGCGCAGCGCCATGGTCGGGCTGAGCGTGGTGCGCGGGCGCTTACCCGGCGCCAATGCGGCGGGGTGATTTTCCTCGAGCCAGAACATCTGCGCGCGGCTGCCGAGGCAGAAGCCGAGTTCCGGAATTACCGGGGACGATTGCAGCCAGCCACCGGACGGCGTCGCCGAGATCATGTTGCCGGCCTGGTCGATGATGTCGAAATGCACGGTGTCGCCACGCACTTCGCCGAAGCGGCCGACGGTCGGCTCGCCCGCGCCCATGGCGCCGACCGCCTCGCGGTTGCCCTCCTGGCGGCGCAGCTTGACCACCGAGCCGAAACCCTCCACCGAGCCGGGGACGAAATCGAGCGAGGCCTGGTCCGAGATCAGTTTGCGGCGCGCGTCATTGTAGGCGTCGGAGAGCAGCGTCGCGATCGGGATTTCGGTGAAATTCGGATCGCCGTAGAATTTCTCGCGGTCGGCAAAGGCGAGCTTGGCGCATTCGACTTGCAGATGAATGAACTCCGGTCCGGCCGGATCGAGCCCGTCGAGTTCGAATCCCTTCAACAGAGCGAGCTGCTGCAGCATGACAGGGCCCTGGCTCCAGACCCCGGCCTTGCAGACGGTGTAGCGGCCGTAATCATAGGTCAGCGGCGCTTCGACGGTCGGCTGCCAGCGCGCCATGTCGTCGGCGCGAAGCACGCCGCGGTGCGGCGAGCCCGAGACGTCCATGATGTCCTGGGTGCGGCAGAAGGCGTCGATCGCCTCGGCGACGAAGCCGTGCGACCAGGCTTTTCGCGCGCGCTCGATCTGCGCGACGCGGTCGGGGCCTGCGCTCTCGGCCTCCTTGAGGATGCGGGCATAGGTTTCGGACAGCGTCTTGTTGGTGAAGAGCGTACCGGGTTTTGGCACTTCATTGTTGGGCAAATAGACCGCGGCCGAGGTCTTCCAGTGCTTGCGGAACATCTGCTCGACGGTTGCGATGGTCGCCGCCGCTCGCTCCACCAGCGGATAGCCGTCGCGGGCGTAGGCGATGGCCGGTTCCAGCACGTCGCGCAGCCGCAGCGTGCCGTAATCGCGCAGCAGCAGCATCCAGGATTCGAACGTGCCGGGCACGCAGGCGGCAAGAAGCCCGGTGCCGGGCACCATCTCCAGGCCCTCGCTGCGGTAATGCGCGATGGTGGCGCCGGCCGGGGCAGGGCCCTGGCCGCAGATCACCTCGGTGCGCCCGCGTTTCACATCGTGCACGATGATCGGCACGTCGCCGCCGGGACCGTTCAGATGCGGCTCCACCACCTGCAGCGTAAAGGCAGTGGCGACACCGGCGTCAAACGCATTGCCGCCCTTCTCTAGCGTGGCCATCCCGACCGCGGTGGCGATCCAGTGGGTCGAGGTGACCACGCCGAAAGTGCCTTCGATTTCCGGCCTTGTGGTGAACGGATCGGGATTGATGTTGCTCATTGGAATCCATCGTTTTGCGGGTGCCGTATGGCGGCCGCACTTGACCACAGCGCGGGCGGCCTGCCAACCGGCGCCCGGCGTCGCCTTGCTCGCGTCATCGTGATCATGCCGATGCCGCAGCGCGAACGGGCGGGTTGACGGCGTGGCAGGCGACGCCGTCGATCAAGGCGGGCGCCTCCCGGCGACAGAGATCGAACGCCAGCGGGCAGCGCGGATTGAAGGCGCAGCCCGGCGGCGGGTCGATCGGATTGGGGATTTCGCCCTTGACCGGAATCCGTTGCCGGCCGGACATCGCCAGATCCGGCACCGAACCCAGCAGCATCTTGGTGTAGGGCATTCGCGGGTTGTCGAACAGTTCGCGCCCTTCCGCGATCTCGACGATGCGGCCGAGATACATCACGCCGATGCGGCTCGCCATGTGCCGCACCACCGCGAGGTTGTGGCTGATGAAGAGATAGGTAAGGCCGAACTTGTCCTGCAGGTTGCGCATCAGATTGAGGATCTGTGCCTGCACTGAGACATCGAGCGCGGAGGTCGGTTCGTCGCAGACGATGAATTCGGCTTCCGAGGCCAGCGCGCGGGCAATCGCGATCCTCTGGCGCTGTCCGCCGGAGAATTCGTGCGGATATTTCCAGCCGTCGTCGGGGTGCAGGCCGACCAGGCTCAAGAGCTCGCCGACCCGCGCCTTGATATTGCGCTCGCCCTGAATGAGGTCGAAAGCGCGGATCGGTTCGGCGACGATGGCGCCGACCCGGAAGCGCGGATTGAGGCTCGCATAGGGATCCTGGAAAATCATCTGGATGCGGCGGCGCAGCAGCTGACGGGCCTGCAATTGGCCGGGGGCGCTCATCGACACGCCGTCGATGATCACTTCGCCTGATGTCGGCGGCAGCAGCCCCACCGCCATCCGTGCGACCGTGGTCTTGCCGGACCCGGATTCGCCGACCAGGGCAAAGGTCTCGCCCTTGGCGATGTCGAAGCTGACGCCGTCGACCGCTTTCAGGAACTCCAGATGGCCGCCTTCGAGCACGCGGTTGAGCCACGGCTTTGAGACGTCGAAGACACGGCGCAGATTTTTGACCTTGATGAAGGGCGCTGTTGTCATGCCGCGGATTCCTTCGCGGCGGAATCATAGAGATGGCAAGCCACGGCTTGCGTGCCGTGCTCGATCGGTTCGGGCCGTTCGATCCGGCAGCGGTCGAACGCGAACGCACAGCGCGGGTTGAACGAGCACCCCGGCGGGATCGCCGAAAGCCGCGGCATCGAACCGGGAATCTGGACCAGGCGCGCGGTGTCGCCCGCGAGCGTCGGGATCGCGCCCATCAAGCCCTTGGCATACGGATGCAGCGGGTGTTGCACCACATCCTGCACCGGACCGATTTCGGCGATGCGGCCGGAATACATCACGGCGACGCGGTCCGAAGTCTCGGCGATGACGCCCATGTCGTGGGTCACCAGCATCACGGCGGTGCCGTGATCGCGCCCGAGGCGTTTGATCAGGGAGATGATCTGGGCCTGCACCGAGACGTCGAGCGCCGTCGTCGGTTCGTCGGCGATGATCAGTTCCGGCTCGGCGCAGATCGCGAGCGCAATGACGACGCGCTGCCGCATGCCGCCGGAGAATTCGTGCGGGTAGGCGTCGATACGTTTTTCCGGGGCGGGAATGCCGACCTCGGCGAGCAGGTCGATGGCGCGTTGGCGCGCGCGCGATTCGGAAAGATTGAGATGGGTGCGGATGGTCTCCACCAGCTGGTCGCCGATCCGGTACAGCGGATTGAGGCTGGTGAGCGGGTCCTGGAAGATCATGCCGATCCGTTTTCCCCTGATGCGGCGCAGCTCTTCCGGGGGCAGATTGTCGATCCGCATGCCCGACAGATAGATCTCTCCGCGGCTGATGCGGCCGGGGGGATCGAGCAGGCCGATCACGGCAAGGCCGGTGACGGATTTCCCGGCGCCGGATTCGCCGACCACGCCCAGTACTTCGCCCTTGGCGATGTCGAAGGAAATGCCGTCGATGGCGCGGAGCGTCTCGCGGCGGGTCACGAATTCCACCCCGAGATTGCGCACTGAGAGAACGGGTACGGTCATGCGATCACGCAGATGCGAGCAGCGGCGGGCTTCATCGGAGCTTCGGATTGAGCGCGTCGCGCAGCCAGTCGCCGAGCAGGTTGATGGAAAGGATCAGCCCAGCCAGCGCAAAGCCCGGAAAGGCGACGATCCACCATTCGCCCGCGAACAGATAATTATTGCCGATCCGGATCAGCGTCCCCAGCGAGGGCATGGTGTCGGGCATGCCGGAGCCGAGAAAAGATAACGTCGCTTCGGTGATGATCGCCAGCGCGAGATTTATGGTGGCGATCACCAGGATCGGCCCCATCGCGTTGGGCAGCACATGGCGCAGCATGATGACCGGCGCGGGCAGCCCGATCAGCTGCGCCGCCGCCACGTAATCCTTGTTCTTCTCCACCATGACCGAGCCACGCACGGTGCGCGCATATTGCACCCAAAAACTTAGGCCGATCGCAAACACCAACACCGCAAGCGTGCTGATGGCGTCGAGGCGATTACCGAACACCGATTTGACGACGCCGTTGACCAGCAGCGCGATCAGGATCGCGGGAAAGGTGAGCTGGACATCAGCGATGCGCATGATCAGTCCGTCGACGGCGCCGCCGACATAACCCGCGATCAGCCCGAGCACGATACCGAGCGCGCCGGAGAACACGACGCCGAGAACGCCGACCGTCAGCGAAATTCGCAACCCATAGAGAATGGCGGAAAACACATCGCGGCCCTGTTCATCGGTGCCGAGCAGGAACGGGCTTTGTCCGTCGGCGGTCCACAGCGGCGCGATCCGCGAATTCATCAGTTGAAGCTGGGCTGGATCGAACGGATTCTGCACGGCGAGCAGCGGGGCCAGGATCGCGAGCAGGAAAAACAAGGCGGTGATGGCGGCCGCAACCATGGTCAGCCTGGAGCGCCGGAACGAATAGAACACGTCGCTTTCGATTGCGCGCGCGAACCAACGGCCGGCCAGGCGCCGCTCGTGCGGTACGCTCGGTTCGGCAGGGTGTGGCACAACGGCGTCTGACATGGACTATCTCGCCTTCAGGCCGGACGGCTGATGGTGGAGCGCAGGCGTGGATCGACGATGGTGTAGAGAATGTCGACCACGAGATTGATGGTGACGAAGATCAGGGAAACCATCAGCAGGTACGCTGCCATGATCGGGATATCGACATTCTGCACGGCCTGCACGAACAGCAGCCCCATGCCGGGCCACTGGAATACGGTTTCGGTGATGATCGCGAATGCAATAACCGAGCCAAACTGCAGACCGGCGACAGTGATGACCGGGACCAGGGTGTTCTTCAGCGCATGGCCGAAATGGATCGCCCGCGTCGTCAATCCGCGCGCGCGCGCAAAACGGATGTAGTCCGTTCGGAGGACTTCCAGCATCTCGGCCCGCACCAGCCGCATGATCAAAGTCATCTGGAACAGGCCGAGCGTGATCGAGGGCATGATCAGGGCCTTGAGGCCGGACACCGTCAGCAGTCCGGTGGTCCACCAGCCGATCCGCACCACATCCCCGCGGCCGAACGACGGCAGCCAGCCCAGCGTTACGGCGAACAGATAGATCAGGAGAATGCCGATCAGGAAGGTCGGCAGCGAGATTCCGATCAGCGAAACCGCCTGGAAAACCTTCGCAAGCGCCGTGTCGCGCTTCAGCGCCGAATAGACCCCCATCAGGATGCCGAACACCATCGCGAATATGGTGGCGCAGGTGGCGAGTTCCAGCGTCGCCGGCATTCGCTCCATCAAGAGGTTCGCGACCGGCTGACGGAATTGATAGGAGACCCCGAATTTGAACTGCGCGGCATTGCCGAAATAGCGCGCGAACTGCACCGGCACGGGATCGTCGAGGCCGAGCGATTTGCGCACCGCGGCGCGCTCGGCGGCCGGCGTATCGATGGAGACGATCTGGTTGACCGGATCGCCTGCGAACCGGAACATCGAGAACGAGATGATCCCGACCGCGATCATGACGCCAACGGCCTGGATAGCCCGGCGAAGAGTGAAAGCGAGCATGTGATCCTTTCACTGTTCTCTTGGTGGGGCGGACGCCGCTGTCCCGCCGGAAACGAAAAGTCCCGGAAGCGCGAAGCCACCGGGACCGGGTATCGAAGCTGCCTTATTCGTCCTGTTTGGTCATCCAGTAGGGGAGAACCTGGTTGTCGGGACGCTGCACCACTTTCAGTTTTTTCGATACGCCCCAGGCCAGGGCCTGCTGGTGCAGCGGGATGTAACCGAAATCCTTCAGGACGATTTCGAATCCGCTCTTGATCAGCAAGTCACGCTTGGCCGGATCGGACTCCTGCAGCACCTTGTCGGTGATGGCATCGAAATCCTTGTTGCAATAGCCGCCGAGGTTGGTTTCGCCGCGCGCACTCTTCGGGTCATCGCGACAACCGATGATGTCGAACATCACGTTGTGCGAATCGAGTGTGCCGGGGGTCCATCCCAGCATATAGAACGACGTCTGGTAGTTGCCGGGCTTCAGCACCTTGGCGAAATACTGCGCCTTGGGTTGCGCCAGCAGATTGATCTTGACACCGATGCGGGCCAGCATGCCGACCACCGCCTGGCAGATCGCCGCGTCGTTGACGTAGCGATCGTTCGGGCAATCCATGGTGACCTCGAACCCGTCAGGGTAGCCCGCTTCGGTCAGGAGCTTCTTGGCGCCGTCGGGATCGAATTTCGGCCGCGTAAAATCCTTCGAAAGCGCGAACAGCTGCGGTGCGATCATCAGCGCCGAGGGCGTGGAAAGGCCGCGCATCACGCGGGTCTTGATCAGCTCGATATCGATCGCCTTGAAGAAGGCCTCGCGGACCCGGATGTCCTTGAAGGGATTCTTGCCCTTGATGTTGGAGAACAGCAATTCGTCGCGGCTTTGATCCATGCCGAGGAAGATGGTCCGGATCTCCGGCCCTTTCAAAACCTGGGCATTCGGGCTCGCGTCGACCCGCGAAATATCCTGGATCGGAACCGGCTCGATGATGTCGACCTCGCCAGAGAGCAAGGCTGCAACGCGCGTCGCATCCGAGCTGATCGGCGTGAAGATAATTTCCTTGAGATTATGTTCGGGCTTGCGCCACCAGTTCGGGTTCACCTTGAAGACGGTTTTGACGCCCGGCTGATGGCTTTCGACCGTGAAGGCGCCGGTGCCGTTGGCGTTGAGCGAGGCGAAACTCGGAGACGAGGCGGAGGCCGGCGTTGGAGCCACGGCGTTGTTCGCCTCGGCCCACTTCTTGTCCATAATATACCAGGTGTCCCATTGCGAATTCAGAATGGGATTGGGCGAAGTCAGGATGAAATCGACCGTGTAGTCGTCGACCTTCACGACTTTCGCATCGGCGGGAATGCGGGTCTGCAGGTTGGAGCCCTTGGCGCGAACCCGGTCCGCCGAGAAAACTACGTCGTCGGCGGTGAAGGGATCGCCGTTCTGGAATTTGACGTTCTTGCGCAGATGGAAGCGCCAGCGGGTCGGCTCCGGCGTCTCCCAGCTCTCCGCGAGGGCGGGAATGATCTTCAAATCCTTGTCGCGTGCGATCAGCCCTTCAAAGACCTGTCCGAGATGCGCGTGGGTAGTGGTCTCGTTGAGCGTATAGGGGTCGAGCGATTTGAGATCACCCTGGTTGGCGTAGCGCAGCGTCTGGGCCGATGCCGGCGTCATCGCAATAGCGACGATCGATACGGCGGCCGCTACACGCAAGGTTTGACGTACCGACATTTGTTCACGTTCTCCGCAGTGGCGCGCGGTCGATTTTCCGATTATCGACAGCCTTGATTGATCCATTGTTGCCAGAGTTTGGCCGCCGCGCAAGCGCGATTTCCTTCAAAGCGAAGCCGGTTTGCGCGGCGCTGCCGCATTAACTAGCTTTCGCTGCATGCGGCGCGAGCAGCAACATAACATTCAAACGGGGGTGCCGGATGGCGGAACTCAAGGCCGATGTCCTCGTATTGGGAGCAGGCATGGTCGGCGTCGGCGCCGCCTTGCACCTGCAGCAGCGGGGACGGGATGTCGTCCTGATCGACAGGCGCGACCGCGCCGGCGAAGAGACCAGTTTCGGCAATGCCGGGCTGATCGAATCCGCCTCGGTCTTCCCCTATATGTTTCCGAGGGATTTCGGACAGATCCTGCGCTACGCCATGAACAGCTCACCGCAGGTGCGCTACGAAGTTTCCGACCTGCCGGTATTTCTGCCGTGGTTGTTGCGCTATTATCTCGCCTCATCGCCCGATCGCGCGCTGCACAGCGCTATGGCCGAATTGCCCTTGATCCGGCGCAGCCTGATCGAACATGAAGCGCTGATCGCGGAAGCCGAAGTGCCGGAGCTGTTGCGGCGGACCGGCTGGATCAAGCTGTATCGCTCGGAGGCGACGCTTGCCAATGCGATGCGCGATTTCGAGCGGGCGCAGCAGTACGGCGTCGCGGGCGATGTTCTCGATCGCCAGGAGATCGCGGCGCGCGAGCCTGGTTTGAACGGGGATTTCACCGGCGCCATCCATTTTCCCGCACCCGGATTCGTGCCGGATCCGGGCGGACTTGCCAAGGCCTATGCGGCACTGTTCAAGCGCAAGGGAGGACGTTTTCTCGTCGGCGACGCCAGGACGCTCGAACAGGGTTCCGGCGGCTGGCGTGTGGCCGGACCTGACGGTGCAGTGGTTGCGCGCGACGTCGTCGTCGCGCTCGGCCCCTGGTCCGATCTGGTGTTTGGCCCGCTCGGCTATTCCATCCCGCTTGGCATCAAGCGTGGATACCATCTGCATCTGGCGCCGCGCGGCAATGCCGTGCTCAATCATCCCGTGCTGGATTCGGATCTCGGTTTCGTGCTGGCGCCGATGAACCGCGGCATTCGCCTCACCACCGGCGTGGAGTTTGCGCGCCGCGACCGGCCTCCCACCTACATCCAGATCGAACGGGCCTTGCCGCGGGCGCACGCGCTGTTCCCGCTGGGAGACGCCGTCGACGCAAAACCCTGGATGGGCGCCCGGCCGTGCCTGCCGGATATGTTGCCGGTGATCGGCAAGGCGCCCCGCCATGCCGGGCTGTGGTTCGATTTCGGACACCAGCACCACGGCCTGACGCTGGGCCCGGCGACCGGCCGGCTGCTGGCGGAGATGATGACCGGCGAGACGCCGTTTGCCGATCCCACCCCCTTCGCCGCCGAGCGTTTTGGTTGACCATAACGGGCGAATGAAAGCCCAGGATACCGCCTAATCCCTCAGCCAGCTTGCGTGGCGCTGCCCGTCGTGCCGATACTGGGACAAGGGGTCCCAACGCGATCAGGAGCGGATATGAAGGTAAACGTTGAAATAGACTGCACGCCGCTCGAGGCCCGGCAGTTCTTCGGGCTTCCGGATGTGCAGCCGATGCAGACGGCGGTGATGGAGAAACTGCAGCACCAGATGACGGCCAACATCGAAAAGGTTTCCCCGGAAGCCTTGATGCAGAGCTGGTTCACGTTCGATCCCAAGATCGCCGAGCGGTTCGGCGAAATGTTCGTGACCATGGCGGGGCTGGGCGGTCCGCGCTCCAGCGACAAGAAATAGCGATGCCGTTTGACCGAAGCGAACCGCCGCCGGCGGGACGGCTTCAGCCGCCGGGGCTCGGGCTGCTTTTGGCCGAGGTCAGGGGGATATTCGAATTCAATGCCAGCGTGCTGTTTTCGCCGCTCCTGATGCGCGCGCCAAAGGGCGACGGTCATCCGGTGTTGGCGTTACCGGGCTTCCTCGCCAGCGATCTGTCGATGGCGCCAATGCGGCGATATCTGAGCGAGCTTGGCTACGACACCTACGCCTGGCGAATGGGCCGCAACACCGGCGGCATCGCGCGCATGCGTGCCGCGCTGCGGGATCGGCTTGCGGAGATACATTCGGCCAGCGGCCGCAAGGTCAGCGTGGTCGGATGGAGCCTTGGCGGCGTCTATGCGCGCGATCTGGCGCTGCAGGCGCCCGACATGGTGCGATCCGTCGTGACGCTGGGAAGTCCGTTCGCCAACGATGTGCGCGCGACCAACGCCACGCGGCTCTATGAGGCGCTGTCAGGCGAGGGGGTCGAGGACAATCCGGAGCTGCGCGCGGCGATATCGGGCGACCTGCCGGTTCCCGTCACCTCGATCTATTCGCGCAGCGACGGCATCGTGAACTGGCGGACATGCCTGCTGCGCCCCTCCGATACCGCCGAAAATATCGAGGTCCACCTCGCCAGCCATGTCGGGCTGGGCGTCAACCCCGCCGCACTGTGGGCGGTGGCGGATCGTCTGGCCCAAGCCGAGGGGGAATTTAAGCAATTTGACCGATCGGGGCCGTTTGCCATTGCATATGCGGCTCCGGAAAATGCACAATCCTGATCGATGTCCCGGACCTGAAGGGACGGTCTGAACGCCAGAAGCGCCGTAAAAGGCGCCGCGTGAGTGTGCCGGGAGGGAAAGATGAGTGACGCCAAAAAGCTGTCCTCGATGGACGCGTCGTTTCTGTATCTGGAAACGCCGGAAATGCCGATGCATGTCGGCAGCATGGCGATCTTCCGCCTGCCCGAGGATTACAAGGGCGACTTCTTCGAGGACTTCAAGGCGATGATCGCCTCGCGGCTGCACGTCGCGCCCATCCTCAAGGCACGCCTGGAAAAGGCGCCGCTCGACATCGATCATCCCTCCTGGGTCGAGGACGACCAGTTCGACATCGATCGCCATATCTTCCGCGGCAGCCTGCCGGCGCCGCACGATCGCGCCACTCTGGAACGCATCGTTGGCTGGATGCATGCCAAACTTCTCAACCGCGCCCGGCCGCTGTGGGAGTTCTATGTCTTCGAAGGCATGAAGGACAACGAGATCGGACTCTATTCCAAGATGCATCACGCCTGCATCGACGGCGGCGCGGGCGCGGCGCTGACCAACATGATCTACGATGTGACGCCGGTTCCGCGGGTGATCGAACCGCCGACGGCGAAGGCCAAAGCCGTCCAGGAGCCTCGCGACATCGCCGCCAACCTGATCGACTCCTATCAGCAGCTTTGGCGCCAGCCGCTCGACGCGTCGGCGGCCAGCAAAGGCATCGAACTGCCACGCACCGGGAAAAGCGATCTCGGATCGATCCTGTTCGACAACGCCATGTTCCAGATCGAAAACGCGGTGAAGTTTGCCGGCAATCTTCCAACCATGCTCAAGAGCGTCTCCGAAGTGGTCGGAAAGATCTCCGATCCGAAGTCGCGCGATAGCCTCGCCAGCATGGTGTCGCCGTCGACCATTCTCAACAAGGCGATCTCGTCGGAGCGCAGCTTTGCCGGCGTATCGATTCCACTGTCGCGCGCCAAGGCGCTGGCCAAGCAGGCTGGCGGCAAGCTCAATGACGTGGTGCTGGCGATCTCGAGCGGCGTGGTCCGGCGCTATCTGCTGGAGCGCGGCGCGCTGCCGGCAAAGCCGATGACCGCCGCTGTGCCGATCTCGCTGCGCGAGGAGGGCAATACCGACGCCAACAATCAGGTGTTCGGCATGATCTGTTCGATTGCCACCAACATCGAAGACCCCAAGGCGCGGCTCGAGGCGATCATCGCGCAATCCACCAAGTCGAAGGAGATGTCGCATCCGCTGCGGGCCTTGATGCCGCAGGTGTCCAATATCTCGATGCTCGGCGCGCCGATCCTGGTTCAGATCCTGGCGCTGCTGTACTCGCGCTCCAGCCTGTCGGACGTGCTGCCGCCGGCTGCGAACATCACGGTGTCCAACGTTCCCGGACCGCGCCAGACGCTCTATGCTTCCGGTGCGGAACTGTTGCACATTTTCCCGGTGTCGATTTCGACCCACGGGCTGGCGCTCAACATCACCGTGCAGAGCTACCGCGATCAACTCGATTTTGGCTTTATCGCCGGCGCCAACATCATTCCGCATGTGCAGGTTTTGTGCGACATGCTGCCGGGGGAATTCGCAGCGCTCGAGGCGGCGTTTGGGCCGCCGGCCGATCGGAAGAGCACGGCGAGCCGAGCACAAGACAAGATCGTGAAAGGTGTGAGCAGGCCATGATAGAAATGCCACCACTGCAATTCGCTGAGACCAACGGCATTCGCATGGGCTATTACGAGGCTGGTCCGAAGACCGATAAGCCGCCGGTCATTCTCTGCCATGGCTGGCCGGAGCTCGCGTTTTCGTGGCGGCACCAGATCAAGGCGCTGGGCGATGCCGGAATCCGGGTGATCGCGCCGGATCAGCGCGGCTATGGCGCGACCGACCGGCCCGAACCCGTCGAGGCCTACGACATCGAACATTTGACCGGCGATCTCGTCGGGCTGCTTGACCATCTCAAAATCGACAAGGCGGTCTTCGTCGGCCACGACTGGGGCGGCTTCATCGTCTGGCAGATGCCGCTGCGGCACATCGACCGCGTTGCCGGTATCGTCGGGATCAACACGCCGCATGCCGACCGCGCGCCGGCGGATCCGATCGAACTGTTTCGCAAGCGCTTCGGCGAAAAGATGTACATCGTCCAGTTCCAGGATCCCGCGCGCGAGCCCGACCGGATATTCGGTAGCCGGGTCGAGCAGACCTTTGATGCCTTCATGCGCAAGCCGGTCCCGCGCAGCGACGACGCGCCGCCGGAGCAGCCGGTCGCGGGCGTCGGCGCTTCGCCCAGGCTCAATCTGGCGTTTCCGCAGATGATCGCCAATTACGACGCCAAGCACGATCCGCGAACGCCGATCCTGTCGCCGGAGGAAAAGAAGGTCTTCGTCGATACCTTCACCAAAACGGGCTTCACCGGCGGCATCAACTGGTATCGCAACATGTCGCGCAACTGGCAGCGCTCGGCTGCGATCGACCATACGGTTCGGGTGCCGTCGCTGATGATCATGGCCGAGAACGATTCAGTCCTGCCGCCGTCGGCGGCCGACGGCATGGAGAAGATCGTTCCCGATCTGGAGAAGTACCTGGTTCATGGCAGCGGCCATTGGACGCAGCAGGAAAAGCCGGAAGAGGTCAGCGCCAAGCTGATCGAATGGCGTAGACGAAGATTTGGGTAAACACACACCCGTCATTGCGAGGAGCGAAGCGACGAAGCAATCCACTCTTTCTTTTTCGGCCATGGATTGCTTCGCTTCGCTTGCAATGACGGCTGAGACAACAGCGCCGACACCCCCCGGAGACACGATCGCAATGGCGTCCACCAACCGACTGAGCCCGATCCCGCAGCCGCCGACCAAGCCGGTGGTCGGCAACATGCTGTCGCTGGATTCGAGCGCGCCGGTGCAGAATTTGGCGCGGCTGGCCAAGGAGCTGGGGCCGATCTTCTGGCTCGACATGATGGGCGCGCCGCTCGTCGTCGTCTCCGGCCACGATCTGGTCGACGAACTCTCCGACGAGAAGCGCTTCGACAAGGCGGTGCGCGGACCGTTGCGGCGGGTGCGCGCGGTCGCCGGCGATGGGCTGTTCACCGCCGATACCTCGGAGCCGAACTGGAGCAAGGCGCACAATATCCTGCTGCAGCCGTTCGGCAACCGCGCCATGCAATCCTATCATCCGAGCATGGTCGACATCGCCGACCAGCTGATCAAGAAATGGGAGCGTCTCAACGGCGACGAGGAGATCGACGTCGTCCACGACATGACCGCGCTGACGCTCGACACCATCGGGCTGTGCGGCTTCGACTACCGTTTCAATTCGTTCTATCGGCGCGACTATCATCCGTTCGTCGAATCGCTGGTGCGCTCGCTCGAAACCATCATGATGATCCGCGGCCTGCCGCTGGAAAATCTGTGGATGCAGAAGCGAAGGCGCGATCTCGCCGGCGACGTCATCTTCATGAACAAGATGGTCGACGAGATCGTCGCCGAGCGCCGCAAGAACGCGGAAGCCGCCGCCGACAAGAAGGACATGCTCGGCGCCATGATGACCGGCGTCGACCGCGCCACCGGCGAGCAGCTCGACGACGTCAACATCCGTTACCAGATCAACACTTTCCTGATCGCGGGGCACGAGACCACCAGCGGCCTGTTGTCATGCACGCTCTATGCGCTGCTGAAACATCCGGAGGTGCTGAGGAAGGCATATGAGGAGGTCGACCGGGTGCTCGGGCCCGATCTCGAGGCCAGGCCGACCTATCAGCAGGTCACGCAGCTCACCTACATCACGCAGATTTTGAAAGAGGCGCTGCGGCTGTGGCCGCCGGCGCCGGCCTATGGCATCTCGCCGCTTCAGGACGAGACCATCGGCGGCAAATACAAGCTGAAGAAAAACACCTTCATCACCGTGCTGGTGCTGGCGCTGCATCGGGACCCTAGCGTATGGGGACCCAATCCGGACGCCTTCGATCCCGAAAATTTCAGCCGGGAGGCCGAGGCGGCGCGTCCGGTCAACGCCTGGAAGCCGTTCGGCAACGGCCAGCGCGCCTGCATTGGGCGCGGCTTTGCCATGCATGAGGCGGCACTCGCAATCGGCATGATCCTGCAGCGCTTCAAGCTGATCGATGTCGATCGCTACCAGATGCACCTGAAGGAAACCCTGACGATCAAGCCGGACGGCTTCAAGATCAAGGTGCGGCCGCGTGCCGAGAGGGATCGCGGCGCCTATGCCGGCCGCACCGCGACGACGGCGGCGGCATCGGGCGCCGCGCCAGCGCCGCGCGCCCGGACGCGGCCGGGCCACAACACGCCGCTGCTGGTGCTGTATGGATCCAATCTCGGCACCGCCGAGGAACTCGCGATCCGCGTCGCCGATCTCGCCGAGGTCAACGGCTTCGCCACCAAACTCGCGGCCCTCGACGACGTCGTAGGAAAACTGCCGGAGCAGGGCGGCGTGCTGATTTTCTGCGCGTCCTACAATGGCGCCCCGCCTGACAACGCCACGCAATTCGTCAAATGGCTCGGCGGCGCTCTGCCGAAGGACGCATTTTCAAAACTGCGCTACGCGGTGTTCGGCTGCGGCAACAGCGACTGGGCCGCGACCTATCAGTCGATCCCGCGCCTGATCGACGAACAACTGGCGGCGCATGGCGGGCGCAGCGTCTATGAGCGCGGCGAAGGCGACGCCCGCAGCGATCTCGATGGACAATTCGAGAGCTGGTTCGCCAAGCTGGCGCCGCTGGCGACCAAGGAGTTCGGCATCCATTCCAACTTCAGCCGCAGCGCCGACGACGAGCCGCTTTACACCATCGAGCCGGTGGCGCCGTCCGCCGTCAATGCCATCGTGGCGCTGGGCGGCGTCGCGCCGATGAAGCTGCTGGTCAACAGCGAATTGCAGAACAAGACCGGGCCCAATTCGTCCGATCGATCGACCCGGCATATCGAGGTGCAACTGCCGTCCGGCATCGCCTATCGCGTCGGCGATCATTTGAGCGTGGTCCCGCGCAACGAGCCGGCGCTGGTGGACTCGGTGGCGCGCCGGTTTGGATTTTTGCCGGCCGACCAGATCCGGCTGCAGGTCGCCGAAGGCCGCCGCGCGCAATTGCCGATCGGCGACACCGTGTCGGTCGGCCGGTTGCTTTCCGAGTTTGTCGAACTGCAACAGGTCGCGACCCGCAAGCAGATCCAGATCATGTCGGAACACACGCGCTGTCCGGTGACAAAGCCCAAACTGCTGGCCTATGTCGGCGACGATGCCGCGGCATCCGAACATTATCGCTCGGATATCCTCGGCAGGCGCAAATCCGTGTTCGACCTGCTGGAAGAACATCCGGCCTGCGAGTTGCCGTTCCACGCCTATCTGGAAATGCTGTCGCTGCTGGCGCCGCGTTATTATTCGATCTCGTCCTCGCCGTCGGTCGATCCTGCGCGCTGCAGCGTCACCGTCGCCGTAGTCCAGGCGCCGGCGAGTTCGGGGCGCGGCACCTACAAGGGCATCTGTTCAAATTATCTCGCCGGCCGCCGCGCCGGCGAGACCATCCACGCCACGGTGCGCGAAACCAAGGCCGGCTTCCGGCTGCCCGACGATTCATCGGTGCCGATCATCATGATCGGCCCCGGCACGGGCCTGGCGCCGTTCCGCGGCTTCCTGCAGGAGCGCGCGGCGCTCAAAGCAAAGGGCGCCACGCTCGGCCCGGCGATGCTGTTTTTTGGCTGCCGCCATCCCGATCAGGATTATCTCTACTCGGACGAGTTGAAAGCCTTTGAGGCCAGCGGGATCACCGAACTGCACACTGCGTTTTCGCGCGCTGGAGGTCCGAAGACCTATGTGCAGAACCTGGTCGCGGCGCAAAAGGCGCGGGTCTGGGACCTGATCGAGCAAGGCGCGATCATTTATGTTTGCGGCGACGGCGGAAAAATGGAGCCGGACGTCAAGGCCGCGCTGGTCGCGATCTGTCGCGAACTCTCAGGCGCAGATGCCGGTGCGGGGCTGCGCTGGATCGAGGATCTCGGCACCAAGAATCGCTACGTGCTGGATGTGTGGGCCGGCGGGTAAGGCTCTCACCGCGAGTTGTCCCCGCGAACGCGGGGACCCATACGCCGTGCCGTTTCGTTTTAATAACGCTGTTGGACAATTTGACCATAACCACGCGCGCCGGTGGTTATGAGTTCCGGCGTTCGCCGGGACGACAAAAACCAAAAGCCCTAAGCCGCCTTCGCTGCCGCACCGTGGGCGTGCTTGTCGATGGCGTCGATGATCTCGGGCCACATCGGGATCGGGAGCGCGTGACCCATGCCTTCGACCATCAAAAGCTTCGCGCCGGGAATCGAGGCCGCGGTGTCCCTGCCGCCCTCCGGGTGCACCAACGGATCGACGGTGCCGTGGATCACCAGGGTCGGCGCCTTGACCGAGGCCAGCCGCTGCTTTCGGCTGCCTGAGGCCAGGATGGCGCGGAGCTGCCGGCCGACGCCGGCCGGATTGAGCCCGCGCGCATAGGTGCGTTCGGCGCGGGAGGGATCCAGTGCCTCGTCCTGCGGGAAGCTGCCGACGCGCAGGATCTTCCAGGTCTGCGCGAAGCGCACGAGATATTCCTCCTTGGTGGCCGGGGGCGGGGCCATCAGCACGGCCGATGCCTCGCGAGTCGGCGGCGGCACTTTCGGATTGCCGGTGGTCGACATGATCGAGGTCAGCGAGCGCATCCGCTGCGGAAACGAAATCGCCAGTTCCTGGGCGATCATGCCGCCCATTGACAGGCCGACCACATGGGCCGACTCGATCCCGAGCACGTCCATCAGCCCGATGGTGTCGTCGGCCATGTCGCGCAGCTTGTAGGGAGCCGAGACTGGGATCTTCAGGAACCTCATTTTGAGGAATTCTGCGAGCGTGATGCGCTTGCCGCCGGTCAGCTTGCTGGACTTGCCGATGTCGCGATTGTCGAACCGGATCACGCGAAACCCGCGTGCCGCGAGCTGCCAGCAGAAATCGTCGTCCCAATGGATCATCTGGGCGCCAAGCCCCATGATCAGCAGCATCGGTTCCGCGGCCGTGTCGCCGAAGATCTCGTAACAAATCTCGATGCCATTGGCGCGGGCGATCTGTGGCGGCTGATGGGCGAGGACACTCACCTTGGATTTCCCCTCAAATTGGGTTTGCGAGGATTTTTATGGCACGGTTTCGTGCACCGCAGAAGGCTTGCCGCGGCAGTAAAGTTGACAAATCCGCTGTGCGAAGTTGACCGGCCTGTCGCAAGGGTGTGGTATATCAAAAACAGGCGAGGAACTCGCCGGCAATCCCGGGGAGCGCCAATGGCAGACAAGAGCAACGATCCCGTCGCGATCTGGCAGAACATGCTGGGAGAGATGGAGAAGGGATTTAATTCCTTCGCGAGCCGGGCGATGGAGTCGCCGGAGTTCAGCAAGGTCGTCAATCAGGTCGGCGGGGCCACGGCGGGCGCGCAAAAGCAGCTCGGCGACCTCATGGAGAAGTATCTCGTCGGGATGAACCTGCCGAGCCGGGCGCAGATGGTCAGCATGGCCGAGCGGCTGCAGTCGATCGAAGGGCAGCTCAACGAGATCAAGGCGCTGTTGTATCAGGTCCATCAGAATTCCAGCGCGCCGGCTGGCGCGGCCGCGGCCGCGCCAAAACCACCACGCACCAAACGTCCGCCGGCTCCGGGCGGAGAGCCAAAATGAGCGCCGCCGCGGGCCTGGATCTTCAGTCGATCCCGGACCGGATTCAGTCCGAGGTGCAGCGCGCCATCCAGCGCAGCATCAAGGGCGTCGAATACATCTCTGCGCCGGGCCCGTCGCTCGGATCGACGCCAAAGGACATCCTGCACGTGCGCGGCACGATGAACCTTTATCACTACCGTCCGATGTCGGACGAAATCTACCGAGTGCCGATCCTGATCGTGATGGCGACCACCAATCGCGGCTACATCCTCGACATGGTACCGGGCCAGAGCTTCATCGAGTTCCTGCTGAAGCGCGGCTACGACGTTTACATGCTGGACTGGACCGCGCCGCGGCCGGAAGAGAAGGCGCTGCGGATGGAGGATTACGTCCTCGACTTCATCCCGGATTGCGTCCGTCGCGTGCAGCAGGATTCCGGCGAAACCGACGTCACGGTGATCGGCTATTGTTTCGGCGGCGTGCTGTCGCTGCTTTACGGCTCGATCTTCGCCGACGGCCCGATGAAGAACCTGATCTGCTTCACCACGCCGATCGATTTCCGCGAAATGAAGCTGTTCCAGAATTTCTCGGACCGGCGCTATTTCGACGTCGACCGATTGATCGATAGCGTCGGCAACGTGCCGCCCGAAATGATCCTGTCGTCGTTCGAGATGTTGCGGCCGGCGTCGCGCGCCATGAGCCAGGTGCAATTGTGGGAAAACATCTGGAACGACGAATACGTCAAGTCGTACCGCATGTTCGATCGCTGGGCGACCGACACGCTGCCGCTGGCCGGCGAGTATTTTCGCACCATCACCAAGGACCTGATGTGGGATAACAAGCTCTACAACGACACCATGTCGGTCGGCGGGCGGGCTGCGAATATCTCGGAGATCAAGGTGCCGATCCTGCATGCGGTGGCCGAGCACGATCACATCGTTCCCTATGAGGCGGCGAAGCATCTGATCGCGAAGGTCGGCTCGACCGACAAGGAAGAGGTGATGCTGAAAGGTGGTCACGTCAGCCTCGTCGCCGGCGCCAATGCGGTCAAGCGGCTGTGGCCGAAACTGGACTCCTGGTTGGGTGGAAGATCGACATGAGTGAGACACGTTCCTATCCGCGACATGCCAAGACCGATGCCGGCGAGATCGAATTCCGCCTGATGTCCCGCGCCGACGAAGCCGCGGTGCTCGACTTCGCACAAAAACTTCCCACCCACGATCTGTTGTTCCTGCCGCGCAATATCAGCCAGCCGAAGGTGCTGTCGGCCTGGATCAACGAGATCGAGCGCGGCGACATCACCAGCCTGTTGGCGGTGAAGGCGGGCAAGGTGGTCGGTTGCGGCACGCTGGTGCGCGATCCGCATTCGTGGTCACCGCATGTCGGCGAAATCCGGATGGTCGTGTCCCAGGATGTTCGCGGCCAGGGCGTCGGGCGGGCGCTTTCGCAGGAAACCTTCGCGCTGGCTTTGGGTGCCGGCCTTGAAAAACTCTCGGTGCAGATGACGGTCGATCAGCAGGCGGCGATCGCGCTGTTCGAAAGCCTCGGCTTCAAGGCCGAAGCGCTGCTGCGCGAGCATGTGCGGGACGTCGACGGCAACAAGCACGACATCGTCGTGCTCGGTCATAATGTGGCGCAGGTCCGCGCCCAGATGGAAGCCTATGGGCTGCCAGGTGCCGTGCAGCACTAGATCATGATCCGATTGGTTTGAATCGGATCATGATCTCATCTCTTTTGTTTGAGCATGATCTCGGGTGTTTGAGCATGATCTCGGGGCAAGCGCTTCGCGTTTGTCCCGAAGGAAAACCGTTTCCCACTTTCCGGATCATGATCCAGGGGTTGAATGCAGAAGCTTACGGTCTGGTACAATACCAAATGCCCGGTGTGTAACGCCGGCATCGGCTGGCAGCACAACCGGCTGGTTCGCGCGGCGCGCGCCGGTGCGATCGATTTTCGCGACATCAATCTCGAGCCCGAGGCGCTCGCGGGCTTCGGCCTTGGGGTCAACGACATCAGGCGCCGTCTGCATGCGGTCGATGCCGAGGACCGGCTCTATGCGGGGATCGATTGCGCGGTGGCGATCTGGCTGCGGACGCCAGGGGACGTCTGGCTCGGGAGGCTGGTTGGCCTGCCGGTGATCCGGCCGGTGGCGGCCGTTGCCTATAATCGGTTTGCCGATCTTCTGTACGGTTGGAACCGGTGGAAGGGTCGTTGGTAGCCGGGTACGGTGGATTGGCCGATTTATCGGGCAGATCGCATAATAATCGGGCCTATCACGAATTCGTGATATCGCGCTGCAACATTGATGTTGCGATGCACCATTAACTATGGCACAAGGATCTCGCCCCGGGCCAATCCGGACGGGGTGAGCCCATAGCTCAAACCTGAGGATGGAGAACCCCTAATGACCACCGAAACCAATTCCGTGCTGAACTCCGTTAAGGAAGCTTTCGCACCCGTCACCGACGCGCTCAAGAACATCCAGAATCTGGAAGTTCCCGAGGCTGCCCGTGACTTCGTCAAGCGCACTGCCTCGACTGCCAAGGAGCGCGCCGCCGACCTTCATGCCGGTTCGGAGAAGGTGACTGCCGCGATCGAGACCGCCGTTGCCGATTCCGTCAGCGAGGCCGCCAAGATCAGCCGCAATATCCAGCAGGCGCTCTATCAGGACACCGAAGCGTTCTTCGCCGGCATCGACAAGCTGGCGTCCGCCAAGTCGTTCAATGAAGCGGTGCAGATCCAGTCCGATATGGTCCGCGCGCGCGGCGAAGTGCTGGCCTCGCGGGCAAAGTCCACCACCGAATATCTCGGCAAGCTCGTCGCCGACGGTGCGAAGACCGCCCAGGACAACTTCTCCAAGGTCTACAACAAGACCGCCTGATCGCCTTTCGGATCAGTCGACCAGCCGATGCTTCAAAGGCCCGCTTTGTGCGGGCCTTCTTTTTTGTTGCATCCTCCGTCATTGCGAGGAGCGCCAGCGACGAAGCAATCCATGTCGGTGGCTTCGCGCCGTCATGGATTGCTTCGCTTCGCTCGCAATGACGGAAGCTGCTAACCTAGTGGGCCAACGCGAAGCTCCATCCGCTCCGAAAGCCGCCATGACCGTCCCCGCCACATTCTCCTTCGATACTCCCGGCGACGCCGCGCGGGCGGCAGAGCTGCGGCGGGTCAAGGCGCTGGCGACGCTGGTGCTGGCCGCCACTTTCGCGGTGTTCATCACGGCCAAGATGCTGTTGCCGGTGCATCCCGCCTTCGGCTTTGTCGCGGCGTTCGCGGAAGCCGCCACCATCGGCGGGCTGGCCGACTGGTACGCCGTAGTGGCGCTGTTTCGCAGGCCTTTGGGCCTGCCGATTCCGCACACCGCCATCATCCAGGGCAATCAGCACCGTATCGCCGACAAGCTCGGCGAGTTCATCGAAGTGCATTTTCTCGAAGCCGCCCCGGTCGACGCCAAGCTGCGCCAGATCGACTTCGGCTCCTTTGTCGCGGACTGGCTGCGCGACCGCAAGCGCAGCACCGATCTCGCCCGCTTCACGCTGCGTCTGTTGCCCGAAGCGGTGTCGGCAACGGAATCGTCAGGCCTGATGAATTTCATCACCCGCCGTATCACCACTCAGTTGCAGGCGATCGATCTCGCTCCGCTGGCTGCCGCCACGCTGCGCGGTTTCGTCGCCGAGGGCCGGCATCAGGGCTTGCTCGACGATATGCTGCGCGCCGTGCATCAGACGCTGACCCAGCCGGAAACCATGGCGGTCATCCGCGACAAAATCCGCGCCGAGTTACCGACGCTGCTCAAGCTCTACCGCGCCGACAAATTCCTGGTGAACAGGATCGTTGCCTCCGCGACGACTTTTTTCGAGGAGGTCCGCAATGATCCCGGGCATCCGTTCCGTGGCGAATTCGATCGCATGTTATTGTCGTTCGTGGACCGGCTGGGCAGTGATCAGAAGTTTGCCGATCGCATCGCCGGATTGAAACGCGACCTGTTGGCACGTCCCGAACTCGGCGATCTCGCGCGCAACATCTGGTCGAATACACGCTCGTTCATCGAACGCAGCGCCAGCGGCGAGACGCTGGTGCTGCAGCAATATCTCACCCGGATGTTCGTCGCGGCAGGAGAGGCGCTCGCCGGCGATCCGGAGTTGCGGGGCGAGATCAACAAGGGTCTGGTCGCCGTGCTCGGAAGCTTTATCGCCGATCAGAAAAGCGGCGTCTCGGGCTTCATCTCCGATCAGGTCAAGGCCTGGGACATGGGGCAATTGATTTCGCTGATCGAAATCAACATCGGCAAGGACCTGCAATATATCCGCTTCAATGGCTCGCTGATCGGCGGGCTGGCGGGGCTGGGGCTCTACAGCATTGAACTTGTGCTGCGGCTGCTGTGACTAATTAACCACGGCTTCGCCTTTAAATGCGGCGGCCCCCGCCGCATCGGCGCGGCACGCTTGAAAGGTCAAAAGCGGTTCCCTAGCTTTGAATACTGCTTGTTGCGCTGCGGAACGATTCCACCAGGTTTGCGTCTTCCTAGGTCCATTCGCCGGCTGCCGAGACTTTAGGGGCCGACGCTTAAGAGGAGCTACAATGTCCGCGACTGCCCAGACGTTGCGCCCGCCCTCCAAAACCCTGATGTTTCTGGAAGGTCGTGCGATCCACGAGTTCGGAGCGTTTCTCGGCGCCTTGCCGCTGCTCGGTCTGGCGCCGAAGGGCGACGGTCATCCGGTACTGGTGCTGCCCGGGCTGGTCGCGTCCGACACCTCGACGCGGCCGCTGCGCAGCTTCCTGAAGAACCGCGGCTATGCCGTCAGCGGCTGGCGTCAGGGCCGTAATCTCGGCCTGCGCGATGGCGTGCAGAATGCCATGGTCGACCTGGTGCAGGAGCTCAGCGACGTCAATGGACGCAAGATCAGCCTCGTCGGCTGGAGCCTCGGCGGACTTTACGCGCGACAGCTCGCCAAGATGATGCCGGATCGCGTGCGCTCGGTGATCACGCTCGGGAGCCCGTTTGCCAGCGACCCCAAAGCGACCAACGCCTGGCGCGTCTATGAACTGGCGAGCGGCCGCCGTGCCGACGAAGAGGATGCCCGGTTCGGTGGGGCGCTGGCGGAAACGCCGCCGGTGCCGACCACGGCGATCTTCAGCCGCACCGACGGCATCTGCGCGTGGCAGGGCTGCATGGAAAAGCCGTCCGTGCGATCGGAGAATATCGAGGTCGAAAGCAGCCATTGCGGTATGGGCCACCATCCCGCGGTGGTCTACGCGGTGGCCGATCGTCTGGCGCAAGCCGAGGGCGAGTGGGCGCCGTTCGACCGCTCCGGCTGGCGCAGCCTGGTCTATCCCGATCCCGCCAGGTGATCCCGATCCCGTCAGGTGATCCCGATCCCGCCAGCTGATTATCCCGCCAAGTAAGCGCGGGCCGGCGTTGTCGTAAATCCAAAAAACGCGCTATGCGTGGCGCATGGCGCAACCGCTTGCCCGTATCATCGACCAGCTCAAGCGCGAGCCCTCGCGCACCGGCTCCATCGTCATCACGGTGTTTGGCGACGCAATCGTGCCGCGCGGCGGTTCGGTCTGGCTTGGTACCTTGCTGGAATTCTTTGAGACGCTCGACATAGACAGCGGCGTGGTGCGCACGGCGATGTCCCGGCTCGCCGCCGACGGCTGGCTCGAGCGCAACAAGGTCGGGCGCAACAGCTTCTATCGCCTGGTGAAAAAGGGGCGGCAAACCTTTGATACCGCGACCAAACATATCTACGATTCCCACCCCTCCGATTGGACTGGACGGTTCGAGCTCTTGCTGATCGGCAACGGCGAAGACCGTGACGCATCGCGCGAGGCGCTGAAGAATGCCGGCTTTGGCAGCCCGTTGCCGGGCGTATGGGTCGCGCCGTCGGGCGTGCCGGTTCCCGAGGAAGCCGCTGGCGCCATCCGGCTGGAAGTCTCCGCTGAGGACGACAGCGGACGCAGGCTTCTCCGCCAGAGCTGGCCGCTCGATCGCACCGCCGACGCCTATCTGAAATTCATGAAAACCTTCGAGCCGTTGCGCGGCTGGATCGACCGACGCGAGCGGCTGACCGACGCCGATGCCTTTACCGCGCGGATCCTGCTGATCCATCATTACCGGCGGGTGGTGCTGCGCGATCCGCTGTTGCCGACAAAGCTGCTGCCCAGGGACTGGCCGGGAAGGGCGGCCCGCCAGCTTTGCGGCCAGATTTATCGCGGGTTGCTGCCGGCCTCCGAACAATGGCTCGACCGCAACGCCACCAACGAAAACGGGCCGCTGCCTGCCGCTGGGGAGGAACTGGCGCGGCGGTTCGGGAACTAGCTTTATGTTACAAAAATTTCTTGAAATTCGCAGTTTTTGTTATATATTTACGGCCGTCTTCCCCGGAGATCAGCCATGTACACCCAGGCGCTCAATACGTCGGAAGCCGAAGACCGCAACATCGAGGACGCCGCGCGCGCGGCGCGGTTTCAGGCGCGCATCGACGCCGAGGATCGCATCGAGCCGAACGACTGGATGCCCGCGGCCTACCGCAAGACCCTGACGCGGCAGATCTCGCAACACGCCCATTCCGAAATCGTCGGCATGCTCCCCGAGGGCAACTGGATCACCCGCGCCCCGTCGCTGCGCCGCAAGGCGGCGCTGCTCGCCAAGGTGCAGGACGAGTGTGGCCACGGGCTTTATCTTTATGCCGCGGCCGAGACGCTCGGTTCCTCGCGCGAGGAACTGGTCGACCTGATGCTGGCCGGCAAGGCGAAATATTCCTCGATCTTCAACTATCCGACCCTGACCTGGGCCGACATCGGCGTGATCGGCTGGCTGGTCGACGGTGCGGCGATCATGAACCAGATTCCGCTGTGCCGTTGTTCCTACGGCCCCTATGCGCGCGCGATGATCCGGGTCTGCAAGGAGGAATCCTTCCACCAGCGGCAGGGTTTTGAGATCATGCTGACGCTTTCGCGCGGCTCCGATGAGCAGAAGGCGATGGCGCAGAACGCACTCGATCGCTGGTGGTGGCCGGTGCTGATGATGTTCGGACCGCCCGACAAGGCCAGCCAGCACAGCGACGCCTCGACCAAATGGAAAATAAAACGCTTCTCCAATGACGAGCTACGGCAAAAGTTCGTCGATGCCACCGTGCCGCAGGCGCAGTATCTCGGCCTGACCATTCCCGATCCCGGCATGAAGCAGAACGCGGCGGGCAATTGGGAATACAGCGCCATCGACTGGAACGAATTCAACCAGGTTCTCGCCGGCAACGGCCCCTGCAACCGCGACCGGCTGGCGGCGCGGCGCAAGGCCCATGACGACGGCGCCTGGGTGCGTGAGGCAGCGCAGTCCTATGCCGAGAAGCGCAAGCAAAGAATGGCGGCGTAAGCCGCACCAAATTCAGGGAGGCCGGGATGGCTACGCCGAACATTCCCCTGTGGGAAGTCTTCATTCGCAGCCGCAATGGGCTGGCGCACAAGCATGTTGGTTCGCTGCATGCAGCGGATGCGACGCTGGCGCTGCAGGCCGCGCGCGACATCTACACCCGCCGCGGCGAGGGACTGTCGATCTGGGTGGTGCCGTCAAGCGCGATCACCGCGTCCGATCCCGCCGAGAAAGGCATGATGTTCGAGCCCGCGGAATCCAAGATCTACCGCCATCCGACTTTCTATGATGTACCGGAAGATGTCGGGCACATGTGACCTCACTTAAACCGTCATTGCGAGCGCAGCGAAGCAATCCATCGCGCCGCATAAAGAAAGAATGGATTGCTTCGTCGCTTCGCTCCTCGCAATGACGAGAGCAACCAGGTTATCGATGATGGCTACCGCCTCGATCACTGTTACCGAAACCCCGCTGGTGCTGTACGCGCTGCGCCGCGCCGACGACGCCTTGATCCTGGGGCATCGGCTGTCGGAATGGTGCGGTCACGCGCCGATGCTTGAAGAAGACATGGCGCTCGCCAATATGGGCCTCGATCTGGTCGGGCAGGCGCGCGAACTCTACTCCTATGCGGCAAAGGTCGAAGGCAAGGGCAACGACGAGGACAAGTTCGCTTATCTGCGCGATGTCAGGCAGTACCGCAATCTGTTGCTAGTCGAGCAGCAAAACGGCGATTTCGCCCGCACCATGGTGCGGCAGTTTCTCTACGCGGCCTTCGCCGACCTCTATTGGCGCGCGATGATGAAATCGAGTGACGCTACGCTGGCGGCGATCGCCGCTAAATCCGAGAAGGAAAGCGCCTATCATCTGCGGCATTCGTCGGAATGGATCGTCCGGCTCGGCGACGGCACCGAGGAGAGCCATCGCCGCGCGCAGGCCGCGATCGACGATCTCTGGGCCTTTACCGGCGAGATGTTCGAGTTCGACGACAGCGAGCGTGTGCTCATCGATGCAAGAATCGCCATCGATCCGGCGACGCTGCGGCCGCATTGGCTCAAGACGGTTTCCGATATCGTCAGCGAAGCCACGCTGGCTTTACCGAAAAGCGACTGGATGCAGCAGGGCGGCCGCAGCGGCCGGCACAGCGAACATCTCGGGCACCTGCTCAGCGAACTGCAATCGATGCAACGGACGTTTCCGGGGGCTACATGGTGAGTGCGATCTTCAGCGATGCTGAGTTGCGGCAATACGCCTGGGACACAGCTGCCAGCGTGGTCGATCCCGAAATTCCGGTGCTCACCATCGCCGATCTCGGCGTGCTCCGCGACGTCGTGGTGAACGATGGTCGCGTCGAGGTCGCGATCACGCCGACCTATTCCGGATGTCCAGCGATGAACATGATCGGTCTCGAAATCGAACTGGCGCTGGAACGCGAAGGCTTTCGCCAATCAAAAGTCCGCACCGTGCTGTCGCCGGCCTGGACCACCGACTGGATGAGCGAGGACGGCCGCCGCAAGCTCCGGGAATACGGCATCGCGCCGCCGCAGGCTGCGAGTTCCCGCCGTGCGCTGTTCGGCGCGCAGCAGGTGGCGTGCCCGCAATGCGGTTCCGAGGATACCGAGGTGCTGTCGGAATTCGGCTCGACCTCCTGCAAGGCGTTGTGGCGCTGCAGGAGTTGCCGCGAACCGTTCGACTATTTCAAATGCCATTGAGGTCCTCGCTGTAAGCGTCATTGCGAGCGAAGCGAAGCAATCCATGGAGCGGCAAAGCAAGTATGGATTGCTTCGTCGCTTCGCTCCTCGCAATGACGATGAGTAAGTTCAAAGGTCGAAATTCTAATGTCCCACGCACCGCGTTTTCACCGGCTCGCCGTGAACGATCTGCGCCGCGAATCTCCTGACGCGGTGTCGCTGACCTTTGCGATTCCGGGCGACCTAGTGGACGATTATCAATTTTCGCCGGGGCAGTATCTGACCTTGCGCACGACGATGGACGGCGAGGAAGTGCGCCGTTCCTATTCGATCTGCTCCGGACCCGATGACGGCGAACTACGCATTGCAGTGAAAAAGGTCGATGGCGGCGCATTCTCGAGTTGGGCGGCCGACGAACTAAAAGCCGGCGACCAACTCGACGTCATGACGCCGACCGGCCGCTTCGGCACGGCAATGGCGCCCGGCGAAGCACGGGTCCATGTCGGCTTCGCCGCCGGCTCTGGCATCACGCCGATCTTGTCGATCGTGAAGGGCGTGCTGGCGCGCGAACCGGACAGCCGCTTCTTCCTGTTTTACGGCAACCGTTCCACCAGCGGCATGCTGTTCCTCGAGGCGCTGGAAGAGTTGAAAGACCGCTTCCTGCAGCGGCTCTCGCTGTTCCATGTGATCTCGGGCGAGGAGCAGGATATCCCGATCCTGCACGGCCGGCTCGATGGCGAGAAGGTGAGGGTGCTGCTGCGCTCGCTGGTACCCGCGGCAAGCGTCGATCATGTCTTCATCTGCGGGCCAATTGGCATGAGCGAGGACATCGAGGCGACCTGCCGCGACATCGGCATTGCTGCTGATCGTATTCACGTCGAGCGTTTTGTCTCGGAGTTCGGCGGCAAGCCGCGCCCGAAGGCGGTCGTGTCGGTGTCTGCGCCGCCGAAAGCGCTGGCCTCGCTGGTCATCGATGGCAAGCGCCGCGAAGTGCCGGTTGCGGAAGGCGAGGCGATACTGGATGCGGCTTTGCGCGCCGGCATGGATCTGCCGTTTGCCTGCAAGGGCGGCATGTGCTCGACCTGCCGCGCTAAGCTGGTCGAGGGCGAAGCCGAGATGGAAGTGAATTATTCGCTGGAGCCGTGGGAACTCAAGGCGGGATTTATTCTCACCTGCCAGGCGCGGCCGAAGACGGATAGGGTGGTGGTGGATTACGACCACGTATAGTTCGCATCCATCTGCCGCGCCAACGGGTCGACGCGAAGCGCCGCACGATGACAGGCTCCGCGAAGCAATGCATATCTACGCGCGCAGGGATAGATTGCTTCGTCGCTGGCGCTCCTCGCAATGACGGCCGAGGGTATCGTGACTTAGATTTTCGGCGGTGGGGCCGTTCCCAAAATGCCTTCGATCGAAAGCCCGAGCCCGAGCAGTTTCGGATCGCTACCCAGCGGACCGTCGATCTCAAGTCCGACCGGCAGGCCGCCCGGCGTCATGCCGGCGAACAGCGACAGGCCGGGAAGGCCGGCATTGCTGCCGGGATCGCTATTGCGGATCAGGGTGTCGAAGGTCGGCACCGGCTTATCGCCGTTGATCGATATCTCGCTCGATCCCTTCTGCGCGTCGATTAAAGGTGCCGGCGCAATCGTGGTCGGAAACAGGATGGCGTCGAGATTGTTGTCGCGGAAGTACGCTTCGTACATTTTCTGCAGCGCCGGCCGCTGCACCTCGATCGCATCCGGATAGGCGGCACCGAAAGCGTCGGCGGTGATGGCGCCGAATGCGCCCTGAACGTCGGGGCTGGCGATTTTGCTGGCGATGTCGGCGAGCGTGATGCCTTCGATGCCGGACGCCCCGAGATAGGCGGGAATATCCGCAATCGGCTCATGCAGCGCGACCGGGAATGACACCTTGCTGTTCTGTTCGAACAGCCCGGTCATGTCGGCATCGACCAGAACGACGCCGGCCTCCACAAGCTTTGCGCGCGCGGCTTTCGCCACAGCTTCCAGATCGCGATCGAGCCCGCTCCAAAACGCCGCGGGAATGCCGAGCCGTTTGCCGCGCAAGGGTTCGGCCTGCGCCATCGGGGTGCCGGTGATGACGGAATCCAATAACGCCACGTCCGCGACCGTGCGGCCCATCGGACCGACGGTGTCGCGGGTGTGGCTGATCGGGACCACCAGATTGGCGTCGTCGTAGCGCCGCTCCGCGCCGCCATTGCCGACGGAAGGCCGCAAGCCGACGGTCCCGGTCAACGCCGCCGGCACCCGGGTCGAGCCGCCGGTATCGGATCCCAGTCCGCAGGTGACGATGCGCGCCGCGATGGCGGCCGCGGTCCCACCCGATGAGCCACCGGGAATCCGCTGCCTGTCATAGGGATTCTTCACCGGTCCCGCGAACGGCGACAGATTGGTGCTGGTGATCCCGAATGCGAGTTCGTGCATGTTGGTCTTGCCGATGACAACAGCGCCGGCATCGAGCAATTTCTGCAGCGACGGCGCATTCTTGGTTGGCCGTGCGTGCTGCAGCGCCGGCGTGCCTGCCGACGTCGGCATGTCCGAGGTGTTGATGTTGTCCTTGACCACGATCGGCAGACCGGCGAGCGCGCCGGTCCGCTCGCCCTTGTCGACTTGAGCTGCCGCCGCCAACGCGCCGTCCTTGTTCAGGATGATGAAGACGTTGAGCTCCTTGAGTTGCTCCGCGCGTTCGAGGGCTGCACGCACCGCGCCGGTGGCGGTCGTCTTCTTGTCGCGGATCGCGGCGACGATCTCGACGGCGGTGGGTGAACTGGAATCGGCCATTGCTGAACTCACATATCCGAGGGAAGGGAGCGCCGCAGCACCGGCGGCGAGGGCTATCGATGATGTCAGGATATCGCGGCGTGAGGGATTGGCGATCATGGGATCCTCTCGATCTGCAGTAGTCCGACGCTATTCCTTCGGCCGCTTGTCGAACACCCGTTTTGCCTTGCCGAGCGAGCGCTCCAGCGTTTCCGGCGCTACCGCCCGGATCCGCGCCGATATGCCGACGGTGTTCTTGATGTAGGCGGTGACCCGCTCGGTATGTTCGACCAGTCCGCTGCCGTCCCAGTGTTCCGGCCGCGCTTCCGCCAGCACCGTCATCTCGTCCATCCGTCCCTCGCGCGTCAATTCGATGATGAAGTGACCGCCGCACCAGTCGGTGGCGAGCAGCACTTCCTCGATCTGGGTCGGGAATACATTGACGCCGCGCAGGATGATCATGTCGTCGGAACGTCCGGTGACCTTTTCCATGCGGCGCATGCCTGGCCGTGCTGTGCCCGGCAGCAGCCGCGTCAAATCGCGGGTGCGGTAGCGGACGATCGGAAACGCCTCCTTGGTCAGCGAGGTGAAAACCAGCTCGCCCTTTTCGCCGTCGGGCAGCACCGCGCCGGTCTCGGGATCGATCACTTCGGGATAGAAATGATCCTCCCAGACATGCAGGCCATCCTTGGTCTCGACGCATTCCTGCGCGACGCCGGGCCCGATCACTTCGGATAGGCCGTAGATGTCGGTCGCGTCCATGTCGAACGCCGCTTCGATCTCGGCGCGCATCGCGTTGGTCCAGGGCTCGGCGCCGAAGATGCCGAATTTCAGCGACGATTGGCGCGGGTCGAGCCCCTGACGCTTGAACTCGTCCAGGATCGCCAGCATGTAGCTCGGGGTCACCGTGATGATGTCGGGCTTGAAGTCGTTGATCAGCTGCACCTGCCGCTCGGTCATGCCGCCCGAAACCGGCACCACGGTGCAGCCGAGTTTCTCCGCGCCGTAATGCACGCCGAGGCCGCCGGTGAACAGGCCGTAGCCATAGGAATTGTGGATGATCATGCCGCTGCGGCCGCCTGCGGCGCGGATCGAGCGCGCCATCACCTCCGACCACATGTCGATGTCGGCCTTGGTGTATCCGACCACGATCGGCTTGCCGGTAGTGCCGGAGGAGGCGTGCACGCGCGCCAGTTTTTGGCGCGGCACCGCGAACATGTCGAACGGGTAATTGTCGCGCAGGTCGGTCTTCGCGGTGAACGGGAAGTTGCCGAGGTCCGAGAGCTGCCGGAAGTCACGCGGATGCACACCTGCTTTGTCGAAGGCCTTTTTATAATGCGCGACGTGGTCGTAGGCGCGCGCCAGCGTCCAGGCCATGCGTTTGGTTTGCAGCGCGACGATCTCATCGCGGGAGGCCCGCTCGGCGTCGTCCAACTCGGCTTTGTAACCACTTGCCCTGGATTGAAGTTTTGTCGTGGCCATGGCGCGTCGTCCTGTATCTGCTTATTTGGCCTCGGGGTCGGCGACCGGCAGCCAAGTGCCGCCGATGGTGCGGGAATGGCCGCGGAACTCGGCAATCACGATGTCGCCTGCGGTGACGCGCACGTCGTAAATTCCGGACCGCCCGCTGCGCGAGATTTCCCGCGCGGTGGCAACCAGCAGGTCGCCGAGTTTGCCCGGGCGGAGAAAGGTGATGCTGCCTTGGGCTGCGACAGTGCGCTGGTTGTGGGTGTTGCAGGCGAAAGCGAAGGCGGAATCGGCCAGCGTGAAGATGAAGCCGCCATGGGCGATGCGCTGGCCGTTGACCATGTCCGGCTTGACCGTCATCGTCAGCGTCGCCTGGCCCGGCCTGATCTCGACAATTTCCATGCCGAGGCCCTTGCTGGCGTCGTCTTCCTGCCACATCGCCTCCGCGCAGGCGCGGGCGAGATCGTCGGGCGAAAGTGTGGCCTTGACGTTCACGGTGCTCTCCGCACGCGTTTCCGCAGCCGCCGGTCGCTCAGGATCGGATCCAAGACGTTCTCCCGTGTCGCTGCCGGGCTTGTTCGAACAAGCCTCTTGAACTAAGCGATCAGTGGTTTAGTCATGATGCGAAGCGGCCATGGTGTCAACGATCCCGGCAGGCGTCAAATCGCGATCGAAGTCGCACTCGAAATCCGGAACACCCTGATGGCAGCCTCCCCAAAAAACGGTCCGGTCTCGGTCGAGGCGCGCTGCGTGCGCCTTGCGGCGAAAGCCGACGATCCGGCTTCGATCGCACCGACGGTGGAGCGGCGGTCGCTGTCGCGGGCCGCACATGAATTGCTGATCGAGGTCAGGGCAGCGGCCGTTAATCCGTCCGACGTCAAGGCGGCAACCGGCCTGATGGCCTACGCGGTGTTCCCGCGCACGCCCGGGCGCGATTACGCCGGTACCGTCATCGCCGGTCCGGCCGGCTGGATCGGGCGCGAGGTGTTCGGCTCGTCGGGCGACCTCGGGATCCGCCGCGACGGCACCCATGCCACGCATCTCGCCATTGAGGCCGATGCGGTCGTGGCGAAGCCGAAAAACTTGTCGTGGGACGAGGCCGCCGGGATCGGCGTTCCCTTTGTCACCGCGATGGAAGGTTTCCGGCGCGCCGGCATGCCCGGCAAGCACGAGACCGTGCTGGTGATGGGCGTCAACGGCAAGGTAGGCCAGGCCGCCGTGCAGATCGCGAGCTGGAGCGGCGCGCGCGTCATCGGCGTGGTGCGCAAGAGCGAGGCTTACGAGGGCCACGCCAATTCCCATGTCGAAGTCATCGATTCTTCGGCGACGGATGTCGCGCCGCGTGTTCGCGAACTCACCGCGGGCAAGGGCGCCGACATCGTCTTCAACACGGTCGGCGATCCCTATTTCCAGGCGGCGCATCAGTCGCTGGCGCTGCGCGGGCGGCAGATCCTGATCGCCGCCATCGACCGCATCGTGCAGTTCAACATCCTGGAATTCTATCGCGGCCAGCACACCTATGTCGGCATCGATACGCTGGGGCTGTCGTCGGTGGCGACCGGCGCGGTGCTGAAGGAACTGGTCGACGGTTTTGCCGGCGGACACCTCAAGCCGTTTCCGATTCATGCTAGCGCGATTTATCCACTGGAGCGCGCCAAAGATGCTTTTGTCGCGGTCGCCGGTTCCTCGCGCGATCGCGTCATCCTGCGGCCGTAAGGGGCAGAACGATGAATTTTTAGAACCGTCATTGCGAGCGAAGCGAGGCAATCCATCATGCCGCAAAGAAAGTATAGATTGCTTCGTCGCGGAGCCTGTCATCGGGCTTGCCGTAGGCGAGACCCGTTGGCTCCTCGCAATGACGGGTTAGACTCTGAGGAAACGAGCCGATGGATTTTGCCGCCAACATCGTCGTCCTTGCCGGGCTGCTGATCGGCCTCGCCTATGGCGCGGTCGGGCTGCTCAGTGGGTTTTGCCTGATGAGCAGCCTGCGCGGCTGGTGGGCGCAGGGCGATAGCCGCCTGATCAGGGCCTACGCGCTGGCGCTGGGTGTGGCGATCTTCGTCGCGCAGCTTCTGGCCGCGCGCGGGGTCGTCGATCTCGGCAAGACGATCTATCTGCAGCCGTCGTTTTCCGCGCCGCTGATGTTCTTTGGCGGTCTCTTGTTCGGCTACGGCATGGTGCTGTCGAACGGCTGCGGATCGCGGGCGCTGGTACTGCTCGGCCGCGGCAATCTGCGCTCCTTCGTCGTGGTAATCGTGCTCGGCATCGCGGCGCAGATGACGCTGAAGGGCCTGATCGCGCCATCGCGGATCGTGCTGCTGCAGGCCTCGCAGATGACGCCGGGGGTGACGTCGGTGCCGGCGCTGCTGTCGAAATTCGGCCTTAGCGAAACCATCGCGCGCATGCTCGCGGCTTCGGCCATCAGTGGCGCGCTGATCATCTTTGCGTTCGCCCACGCGCCGTTCCAGCGCGCCTGGGGACAGATCGTGGCGGGAATCGCGGTCGGCCTGCTGGTGGCAGCCGGATGGTTCGCGACCGGCTATCTCGGCGCCGACGACTTCAATCCGGCGCCAGTCACTTCGCTGACCTTCGTCGCGCCGATCGCCGACACGCTGCAATATGTCATGCTGTCGACCGGACTGACGCTGAACTTCGGCATCGCCACCGTGGCCGGCGTGTTCGCCGGAAGCCTGCTGACGGCGCTGGCCACGCGCCGCTTTCGCTGGGAGGGTTACACCTCGCCGCGTCACATGCTGCGCTCGGCCGGCGGCGCGGCGCTGATGGGCGCCGGCGGCGCCATGGCCTATGGCTGCTCGATCGGGCAGGGTCTCACGGGATTGTCGACGCTGGCGCTGGCCTCGTTCGTCGCCGTCGCCGGCATCCTGCTGGGCACGGCGGCGGGATTGCGCGGAGTACTCCGCGTGCGCCCGCTGGTTTCGGTGCAGGACGCGTAGTCTGGCCACTGACACAAACCGCAAAACTCAATCCGCTGCGCGCGTCTGGATACGGATCTCCGACTTCAGTGTGCGATGCACCGGACACTTGTCGGCGATTTCCATCAACCTCTTGCGCTGTTCGGCATCAAGCGCGCCTTCGATGGCGATGACCCGATCGATCTGGTCGAGCATGCCCTCCTTGGTTTCGCACTCGGCGCAGTCTTCGGCGTGGATCTTGCTGTGCTTCAAGGTCACCGTTACCCGTTCCAGCGGCAGCGATTTGCGGTCGGCATACATGCGCATGGTCATCGAGGTGCAGGCGCCGAGGCCGGCCAGCACAAAGTCGTAAGGACCGGGCCCGGTATCCTCGCCGCCGGCGGCAACGGGTTCATCGGCCAGCATTCGATGCGATCCGACCGCAACGGTTTGCTGGAATTTGCTGTTGCGGGTCTCGCGAACCACGACATTGCGCGGCGCTTCGCCTGGGACGGCGGCCTGCTCTGATGCAACGGGATCGAGGTAGCGCTCGGCCCAGGCGGCGATGACGTCGGCGACATAGGCGGCATCGCGCCGATCGCTCAGCAAATGGTCCGCGCCGGCAAGCGAGACAAAACTCTTGGGATGCCTGGCGGCGAGGAAGATATGCGTGGCGTTGTCGATGCCGACGGTGTCGTCGGTCGGCGAATGCATGATCAGCAGCGCCTTGCGCAGCTTGGTGACTTGCGCCATCAGGCCGTGATGGGCGATGTCGTCGAGGAATTCGCTGGTGATGTGAAACGGCCGTCCCGCGAGCGAGACCTCGACCTTGCCGTGCGTGCGGATGTCCTCGATGCGATCCCTGAACAGGCCGGTGACATGCGCCGGATCGGAAGGCGCTGCGATGGTGACAACAGCCTTGGCCTCCGGAATCTGCCCGGCGGCGGCGAGGATGGCGGCCCCGCCGAGGCTATGGCCGATCAGGATCATGGGGGCTTTTTTGGTTTCGCGGAGGTGATCGGCGGCTCGCACCAGGTCGGCGACGTTGGAGGAGAACGTCGAGTTGGCGAAATCGCCCTCGCTGGAGCCGAGACCGGTGAAATCGAACCGGAGCACCGCGATGCCTTTCGTCGAGAGCGCCGCTGCGATGCGCCTGGCCGCCAGCACGTCCTTGCCGCACGTAAAACAGTGCGCGAATAGCGCATAGGCGAAGGGCTCCCTTTCGGGCAGGTCCAGTGCTGCCGCGAGTTGATGGCCGTCGACACTGGTGAATTGGAAACGTTCAGTCGGCATCTGTGGTCTCCATCGTGATGCGTTTCACACCTCTCCCAATCGGAGAGGTGAAGACGAACTTCTGCGACCAAGTCAGTCGCCCGAGTAGCGTTCTTCCTTCCACGGATCGCCGCGATTGTGATAGCCGCGGACCTCCCAGTAGCCGGGTTTATCCTGCGCGAGGAATTCGATGCTCTGCAGCCACTTGGCGCTTTTCCAGAAATAGAGATGCGGCACCACCAGGCGCACCGGGCCGCCATGTTCTTCCTCCAGCGGCGCGCCGGACCAGGAATGCGCCAGCAGGGCGTCTTCGGCGGCGAAGTCTTCCAGAGCGAGATTGGTAGTGTAGCCGTCATGGCAATGCAGCACCACGTAGCGCGCTTCCTCGCGCGGCCGGCAGGCATTGAGGAGATCGTGGGTCGCCAACCCCTCCCATTGGTTGTCGTAGCGTGACCATGTCGTCACGCAATGAATGTCGGAGACGAATTGCGTCTGCGGTTGCGCGGCGAACTGGGCAAAATCCCAGAAGATCGGATGCTCGACCGCGCCGTACACGTCCAGCCGCCAGCGCTGGCGGGAAATAGTCGGCGTCAGGCCGAGGTCGAGCGTGGGCCAATCCCTGGTGAGGTGCTGGCCTGGCGGCAATCGCTGCTCCTCGGGGCGCGAAATTTTTCCGGTAAGGAAGCGGCCTTGTTCGGCCCAGCGCTGCTTGCTGCGCGTCAGTTTGGTGGTCGGAGGCTCATCGCTGTGGTCAGCCATCTCTCAAGCCATCTTCATTCGTGACGATGCATCGCCAATTCATGCTTGGTATCGCGCATGGTCGAATAGATGAGGAGCGAGAGAAAGATCATGCCGCTCAGATAGTAGTAGAACCAGTCTTCATGTCCGAGGCTCTTGAAATACAGTGCCACCGCGGGCGCGGTGCCGCCGAACAACGAAACCGTGATCGCGTAAGGCAGGCCGACGCCGAGCGCCCGAACATTGGTCGGAAACAATTCGGCCTTCACGATGGCGTTGATCGAGGTGTAGCCGGCGACGAAAATCCAGGCGGCGCAGATCAGCAGGAACGCCGTGAAAGGCGATTTTGTCTCTCTCAATGTCATCAGGATCGGAATGGTCGAGAGCGTGCCGGCCACGCCGAAAAAGATCAGCAGCGGCTTGCGGCCGATGCGGTCGGACAGCGCGCCGTAGATCGGCTGCAGCAGCGTCGCGAAGATCAGTGAACCGAATATCACAAACGTGGTCTGGTCCTCGCTGAGACCGACCGACAATCTCACAAACGTCTGCATATAGGTCGTGAAGGTGTAGAACGCGGCCGTGCCGCCGGCGGTAAGGCCGACCACCAGCAACAGCTCGCGCGGATATTTCAAAAGACCGCGGATCGAGCCGCTGGGTTTTGCGGCTTTCTTGGCCTCGACGAAAGCCTCGGTCTCATGCAGATTGCGCCGCATCACGGCCGCGAAGACCGCCAGCCCGGCGCCGATCACGAACGGAATCCGCCAGCCCCAGTCCTTCAGTTCCTGCGGCGTCAGGAACACCTTCTGCAGCAACAGCAACACGATGATCGCGGTGAGCTGGCCGCCGATCAGGGTGACATATTGAAAGCTGGAATAGAAGCCACGATGCCTGGGGTCGGCGACCTCGCTGAGATAGGTGGCGCTGGCGCCGTACTCGCCGCCAAGGCTCAGGCCTTCGATGATGCGCGCCAGCGCCAGGATGGCCGGCGCGGCGATGCCGATCGAGGCGTAAGTCGGGGTTACCGCGATGATCAGCGAGCCGAAGCACATGCAGACCACCGACAGCGTCAGCGACAGCCTTCGGCCGTAGCGGTCGGCGATGAAGCCGAACAGCCAGCCGCCGAGCGGTCGCATCAGGAAGGTCGCGGCGAACAGCACGGCGGCGTTGAGCTGCTGCACCACCGGGTCGCTGTTTGGAAAGAACGCCGGCGCGAAGTACAGCGCGAAGGCCGTATAGGCGTAGAAATCGTACCATTCGACGAGATTGCCGATCGAGCCGATGAAGATCGCCTTGATCCGGCGCTCCACGTCGGCGAGGTCGATCTGATCGGGGACCGACCGCACCGCCTGATCTGACATATCCCGTCTCCCGAGCGACCGCGCCACCCGCGGTCAGGAAGACCTCAGTTCGCCTTTCCGAACAGCATCGGAAGCTGGCGCGGTCCGCGCACCGTACCTTCGGACCATGTGACCTGACCAGCCGGATCGAGCCGGAAATCCGGAATGCGTTTCAGCCATTCCTCGATCGCAACGGTCATTTCCATACGCGCGAGGTTGGAACCGACGCAGCGGTGGATGCCGAGACCGAATGCGGCGTGGCGGTTCTCCTTGCGGTCGATCACGACCTTGTCCGCATCGGGGAACATGGCGGGGTCGCGGTTGGCGGCGGGAAACGACAGCAGCACCATGTTGCCCGGCTTGACCGGACAGCCGCTGATCACGGTCTCCTTCATCACTTCGCGCGCCATCGTCACCGGCGAATAGGCGCGCAGCAGTTCCTCGATCGCGGTCGGCATCAATTCCGGCTCTGCGATCAGACGGTCGCGATCCCCAGGTGTCCTGGCCAGATGCCACAGCGAAGAGCCGATCGCGCTCCAGGTGGTGTCGATACCGGCAATCAGCAGCAGCCGCAGCGAGCCCAGTACGTGCACATCGGACAGCGGCTGGCCGGCCTTGTCCCTGGCGTTCATCAGGGTCGTGATCAGATCGTCGGTGGGGTTTTTCTTGCGAAGCTCGATATGCTCGGCGAAATAACCCGTCATTTCATGGACCGCGCGCATCAGCGTGTCATCATCCTTGATACCGAGTTCAAGGATCTCGTGGATCCATTTGATGAAGAGATCGCCGTCCTTTTCCGGGATGCCGAGCATATGGGCGATCGCGCGAACCGGAATGTGCTTGGTGTAGCGCGCCGCCGCGTCGCATTTTCCGTCGGCGATGAATTCGTCGATCAATTCGTTGCAGATCGCGCGAACCCGCGGCTCCAGCTTCTTCATGGCGTCGGGGGTGAAGGGTGGAAGCAGCAGCTGTTTCGCCGGCTTGTGTTCCGGCGGGTCGGACGTGATCGGCGGTGCGGCCGCCGTCGCTTCGGGCCGGACGTCGCGCACGATGACGCGGCGCGATGAAAAATGCTCGGTGTCGTAGGCGATCTGCTTCACCGCTTCATAGGTGGTCGGCAAATAGCAGCCGAGAAAGCGCTTGGTGTGAACCACCGGGCATTCCGCCCGCAATTCATCCCAGATCGGAAACGGGTTTTCGGTCCAGCGCGGGTCGGTATGGTCGAAATCGTTGACCCAATCGGTGACCGGCGGATGATCTGATAGCACGGGGGCGGAATCGGACATCAGGGCAAATCCTCTGGTTTGTGGCTGAGTTTCTCGCCGAATTTTACGGAGGGGAGGCGGACTATTCCTCGGTCACCTCGATCGCGATCTCCGGACAATTGGTCTGTGCCAGCCACGCCTTGTCCTCGAGTCCCGCGGGCACCGTGCCGTCGCCGATCTCGTGGGCATTGCCGAATTCATCGAGATTGAACAGTTCAGGCGCCAGCGATTTGCAGCGGGCGTGTCCCTGACATTTGTCCTGATCGACGCGGATTTTCAGTTTTCCAGACATTTCGACCAAACTCCCCTTGGACCGTCGCTCGCAAGCGCGTTGTCGGCGCCGCGGCCGGTCATGCCTCGCGCCTCAAGATGCGCATTATTCTTGTTGCTCTTGCGAATTATAGGCATGACTATAATATAACCGTCAATACAAATTTGGATGATCGCGTGGCGACAGATTGGCACTCCACGGACTGGCTTACCGTTCGGGACCTCCCGGGCATTCTGCCGACGCAGCAGCGCCGCAGCCAGGAAACCACGGTCGCGCTGCTGGAAGCCGCCGCCGAGATGTTGCGCGAGCGTTCGCTCGATGAGCTCTCGATCGAGGATTTGTGCAAGCGCGTTGGCGTTACGATTGGCGCCTTCTACGGCCGGTTCGAAAGCAAGGACGCCTTCTTCAGCGCGCTGATGTCATTGGCGGCAAGCAAGGCGCTGGCCGCCGTTCGCGCGGCAGTAGCCGACGAGGATCATCTCGGTGCGGGGCTGGAAGCGGCCTGTCGAGGGGTCGTCGAAGTCGCCGTCAATGTGGTGCGCCGCAACGTCGGCGTCGTTCGCGCGGCCTCGCAATATGAGAGTACCTATCCGGAGCGATGGGGAACGATCCGCGCCACCGGATCCGCGATGGTCGAACTCGCTACGCCGGTGCTGCTGGCGCGGATGGGCCGCGGCCGGATCCCGGCGAAGATGCGCAGCATCGGCTTCGCGTTTCAGATGACGTTCGGCACGCTGGTCAACGCGGTGCTGCACAAGCCGAAACTCGTCTCGCTCGACGAGCCGGAAATGGTCGACCGTCTGGCGCTGGCGATGTTCCTGCAGTTGCAGCACGAGGCCCGGGCCGACAGGCCAGCAAAATAAACGCTTGAGTTGTCTCGGACTTCACTGTGCCTCATCCTGAGGAGAGGCCACTTGGCCGCGTCTCGAAGGATGGTCGGCATCGGGGCCGCATGGTTCGAGACGGCGCAAGAGCGCCTCCTCACCATGAGGGGCGAGAGCTACCGCTTCGGATGAGGTGACCGACGTGCGGAGAGTCGCTGTAGTGCTGCGCAATCGCCCCGTATGAAGGCTTCCTTCTTTGCCCGACTCCACTTCTTGAGCTTGCGTTCATTCTCTATGGCGTCGGTGATGCGGTCGAACCACTGCGAGAATACCAGCGTTACCGGCCGACGAGTCGCAGTGTACCCGCCAAAGGTCCCGGCATTGTGCTCGGCAATTCTTATTTCTAGCGCTGCGCGCGTTGTTCCAATGTAGAAGCTTCCGTCAGAGCATCGAAGAATATAAAGAAAGGCACCTCCAGCCACTTTCAATCTCCTCATTCCAGGCTCCAGAACCTCATCCTGAGGAGCGGCGTCTTCGCCGCGTCTCGAAGGATGAGGCCATCGCCGGGCCGCATGGTTCGAGACGGCGCAAACGCGCCTCCTCACCATGAGGGTACAAAGTTACTTAGGCGCTCTCGGATCGATCGGCGTGGTGCCGCGCACGCCCAGAATATCTTCCAGCACCTTTGCACCGGCGAGCAGTTGCGCTTCGCCGCGCGGCGGCGCCACCATCTGGAGTCCGACCGGTAGGCCCGAGGCGGTGAAACCGCACGGCAAGGACAGCGCCGGGCAGCACACCAGTGTAATCGCATAGACGATGCCGAGCCATTCGACATAATTGTCGAACTTCTTGCCCGCGCATTCCGCGACATAGCGATCCCCGATCGGGAACGGTGCGACGATGGTGGCGGGCGCCAGCAGCAGATCGTACTTGCTGAAGAACTCGACCGTGCGCGCCGTCATCTCGACGCGCTGCGCTTCCGCGCGCGCAATCTGCTCGACCGTGAGCTTCAGCCCTTCCTCGATATTCCAGATCACCTCGGGCTTGAGCAGGTCGCGTTTGCTGCGCAGCAGCGCTGCCTTGGTCATCGCGAAATCGAACGCGCGCAGCACGTGGAAGCATTCATGGGCCTCGCGCAGATCGGGGTGGGCTTCCTCGACGATGACGCCGGCCTCGGTAAAACGTGATGCCGCCTTGCGGGTGATGGCAGCGACTTCGGGATCGACAGGCGTGATGCCGAGATCGGGCGAATAGGCAATGCGTTTTGGTCCTTTGTCGGAGCGGGCGGCGGAAAGAAACGATATTGGGAGCACGGGCAGCGACAGCGGATCGGCTGGGTGCTCGCCGCTCATGGCATCGAGCAGCAATGCGAGGTCCTCGACATTGCGCGCCATCGGGCCGTGGACGGTGAGATTGCGGTCGATCGTCGCTGATGGCGTGTGAGCGACGCGGCCAATGCTCGGCCGTAGGCCGACAATGCCGCAGAAGCTGGCGGGATTGCGCAACGAGCCGCCCATGTCGGTGCCGTGCGCAAGCCAGGCCATGCCGGTCGCGAGCGCCACCGCGGCGCCGCCGGAGGAACCTGCGGCGGATCGCGAAATGTCCCAGGGGTTGAGCGTCGCGCCAAACACCTCGTTGAAGGTGTTGGCGCCGGCGCCGAATTCCGGGGTATTCGATTTGGCGTAGATCACCCCGCCATTGCCTTCGAGATGTTCGACCACAAGGTCGGAACGCGCCGAAATCGCGTCCCTGAAGATCGGCGAGCCCTGCGTGTTCAGCACACCCTGGACGTTGAACAGATCCTTGATCGGCACCGGCATGCCTGCGAGCAGGCCGCGGTCGCCGGCCGGCTTCTTCATCAGTTCTTTAGCATGGGTCCGGGCGCGATCGAAGCACAGCGTCGGGAGGGCGTTCACCTGGCCGTCGACCTCGGTGATCCGCTGCTCCAGCACGTCGAGCAGGTCGAGCGGTGTGACTTCGCCCGACTTGAGTTTGTCGACGACGGCGCATGCCGTGGCCCGCACCAGTCCCTGATCAGCTGCCACCTGCGTCTCCCGTCATTCCATTTCTCGTCGTCCGCTCTCTCGATAGCGGATTGTGTAGCCGTATAAAACATTTTCCGGCAAGGTGGAAACACGCCGGAGCCAAAGACCAATCTCGGAGATATCCAGCATGAGTACGCCGTTCGACGCGCCTGACTGGCGCGGGATGACCCAGGAAGACCGAGACCTCGGTCTCAATAACGGCGTGGCGGTCGCCGAGAGCACCGACGTGGTGGCCGGCTGGGAACGACGCTCCGCGGAAATGCGGGACAGGTATCCCGGCCATCTCGATCTGCGGTATGGCCCACGCGAGCGCAACCGGATCGATTTCCTTAAATCGAGCGATAAAGGCCCGACGCTGGTGTTCATCCACGGCGGCTATTGGCAGGCGCGCGCCAAGGAGGTCTTTACACAATTTGCCGAAGGGCCGATGGCGCATGGCATCAATGTCGCGCTGTTCGGCTATACGCTGGCGCCGGATGCGACGCTCGACGAGATCGTCGCCGAAATCCATCAGGGGATCGACTTTCTGGCCGGGCAATTGCCCGATCTCGGCGGCGATCCGGGCCGGATCGTGGCGTCCGGCTGGTCCGCAGGTGGACACCTGACCTCGATGGCGCTGTCGCATCCCAAGGTGAAGGCGGGCATGGCGATCTCGGGCATCTACGATCTCGAGCCGATCCGCCACTCCTATCTCAACGTCAAGCTCAAGCTCGACGAGGCGATGTCGCGGCGCAACTCGCCGGTCATGCAGGCGGGCGGTCCGATGAAGCCGCTGTCGCTGGTGGCAGGAAGTGCGGAACTGCCGCTGCTGCGCCAGCAGACCGCGGATTTCGCCGGCCACCGCGCCAAATACGGATTGCCGGTGACCTACGAAGAGATCCCCGGCTCCAACCATTTTACGATCATGAACGAACTGCTGTCGCCGGCGGGGCGGATCACCACGTTGGTAAGGCAATTGTTGGAAAGGACGGCCGTCTAGGTTCCGTCATTGCGAGCGAAGCGAAGCAATCCATGGCGCGACAAAGAAAGAATGGATTGCTTCGTCGCTTCCGCCTTCGCTCGTTGCGCTACGGCGGACAAGTCGCTCCTCGCAATGACGGCGGTAATGAATTGGGCTACCACCCCGCGCTGATGCCGCCGTCGACGGTATAAATCACCCCCGACGTATACCCGGAGCGATCCGACGCGAGGAACGCCATCAGGTCGCCGATCTCGCGGGCATGCGCGGGGCGGCCGAGTGGCAGGCCCTTCTGGAATTCCTTGTAGCGGTTCTCGTCGCCGAATTGGTTTTTCGCGCGGGTCTTCAAAAGCGTGATGTGACGGTCGGTGCCGACCGGGCCGGGATTGATGCCGACCACGCGGATGTTGTCGGCGAGGCTCTTGCTGCCGAGCGCGCGGGTGAAGGCCATGATCGCGGCGTTGCCGGCGCTGCCGCAGATATAATTGGCATCGAATTTTTCGCCGGCGGCGCCGATATCGTTGACGATCACGCCATGTCCGCGCGCCTTCATCTGCGCATAGATCGCGCGGGTGAGGTTGATGTAGCCGAACACCTTGAGGTCCCAGGCGTGACGCCAGGTCGGCTCGTCGATCTTCTCGATCGAGCCGCCTGGAATATCGCCGGCGTTGTTGACGAGGATGTCGATGTCGGAAGCATCTTTTGCGAGTTTCGCAAGATCCTCTGGCTTGCGCAGGTCGACGACATGGGCGGTCGCGTCGATCTGATGCGCCGATCGCAGGCGCTCCGCGAGGGCCTTCAATTGGTCGCCGCTGCGGGCGGCGAGGCGGAGATGGCAGCCTTCCTCGGCAAAGGCCTCGGCGGCGGCCGCGCCAATGCCCTTGGAGGCGCCGGTGATCAGGACGCGTTTGCCGCGCAAATGAAGATCCATGGGATTGCTCGCTTGAATGGAGGATGTCTGATGGGTCGTTGATGGGCTTTCAATTGTTAGGCGGTCGCCACCAAGACGGTCAACATTGCACTGCAGCGTTGCACCGCGGCCGAGTTTGGTCCATTGCAATCCGGTCAAATAACCGGCACTGCCGGCGCGACCAGGCATGAAGGAATCTCCCGATGAGCAATGGAAAAAAGCAATACCGAATCGCGGTCATTCCCGGCGACGGTATCGGCAAGGAAGTGGTGCCGGAGGGCCTGCGCGTGCTGGAACAGGCCGCGAAAAAGCACGGCGTCAGCCTGCATTTCGACCATTTCGATTTCGCGTCCTGGGACTATTACGAAAAGCACGGCGAGATGATGCCGGAGGACTGGAAGGCGAAGATCGGCAAGCACGACGCGATCTATTTCGGCGCGGTCGGCTGGCCCGCCAAAATCCCCGATCACATTTCGTTGTGGGGCTCGCTGATCAAATTCCGGCGGGAGTTCGACCAGTATGTCAACCTTCGCCCGGTGCGGCTGATGCCGGGGGTGCCCTCGCCCCTCGCCAACCGCAAGCCCGGCGATATCGATTTCTGGGTGGTGCGTGAAAACACCGAGGGCGAATATTCATCCGTCGGCGGGCGGATGTTCCCGGATACCGACCGCGAATTCGTCACGCAGCAGACGGTCATGACCCGCGTCGGCGTCGATCGCATCCTGAAATTCGCGTTCGAACTGGCGCAGTCGCGGCCGAAGCAGCATTTGACCTCGGCGACGAAATCCAATGGCATTTCCATCACCATGCCGTATTGGGACGAGCGGGTGGAGGCGATGGCGAAAAACTATCCCAAGGTGAAGTGGGACAAGTATCACATCGACATTCTCACGGCGAATTTCGTGCTGCATCCGGATTGGTTCGACGTCGTCGTCGGCTCCAATTTGTTCGGCGACATCCTCTCCGATCTTGGCCCCGCCTGCACCGGTACCATCGGCATCGCGCCGTCAGGCAACATCAATCCTCCAGGGCTGTTCCCGTCGGTGTTCGAGCCGGTGCACGGCTCGGCGCCCGACATCGCGGGGCAGGGCATTGCCAACCCGATCGGCATGATCTGGTCCGGCGCGATGATGCTGGAGCATCTCGGCGAGAAGGCCGCGGCCGCCTCGATCGTCGCCGCGATCGAGCGCACGCTCGGCGAACGCACGCTGCGCACCCGCGATCTCGGCGGCAATGCCGACACTACCGCGTGCGGCAAGGCCGTGGCCGAGATGGTGGAGTAGGAGGCGATCGTCATCCATGCGCAACCGTTGTCGCTGGAGGTGCGAGCCACGAAGGATGACCATGGAGCGTGCTCGCGGCCATCTTTCGAGACGGCGCGCAAGCGCGCCTCCTCAGGATGACGGCGGAGGGTGATTCAACCCTTTGCAATCCTGCGGCAATGCTGCAACGACGCCTCGATCAAATTCTCGCTCGCCTCGGGCGTGCGGAAGGCCGAATGCGCCGACAGCGTCACGTTCGGCAGCTTGGTGAGGGGATGATCCATCGGCAGCGGCTCGATGTTGAAGACGTCGAGCCCGGCATGCCGGATCTGACCGGACTTGAGCGCCTCGATCATCGCTTCCTCATCGACCAGGGCGCCGCGCGCCGTGTTGATGAGGATCACGCCTAATTTCATGGCTTCAATGCATGCGCGCGAGAGAAAGCCGCGGGTCTCGTCATTCAATAGCAGGTGCAACGAGATCACATCGCTCTCCGTCAGCAGCTCATCAAGTTCGACAAACTCGACGCCGGGCCGCTTCTTCGGCGTCCGGTTCCAGGCGATCACGCGCATGCCGCCGCCGGACGCGATCCGCGCGACCTCCGCTGCGATGCCACCAAAACCGATCAGGCCGAGCGTCTTGCCGGTGAGCTGCATGCCGTCCTCGCGCAGCCAGTTGCCGGCGCGCATCTCGCGATCCATCTGCGCGATGCCGCGCGCGGCCGCCCACATCAGCGCGATGGTGGCCTCGGCGACCGCCGTGTCGCCATAGCCCCGGATCAGATGAACTTCGATGCCGAGCTCGCTCAGTTCTTCAGGATTCATGTAGCTGCGGGCGCCTGTGCCCAGAAACACCACGTGCTTCAACCCTGTGCATTGCCGCGCGATCTCGGTCGGCAGCGCGGTGTGATCGACGATCGCGATCTCGGCGCCATCGAGCACATCAGGCAATTGATCCGACGTCACATCCGGATCGCGATGAATGCGCACCGCGGGATCGCTTGGCTTTGTCAATCGTTCGAAAATAACCGCGAGTGCCTCATTGGCATCGACGAATACACCACGCACCGGATTCTCCCTTCCGTTGGTCAGGACGCGACGCCGGCGATCGCCAGCACGGTATGCATCAGCGCGTTGGCGCCGGCGGTGCAGTCGGCCTGCGTCGCATCCTCGAGTTCGTTGTGGCTGACGCCGTCCTTGCAGGGAACGAAGATCATCGCCGACGGCACGACATTGGCGAGGTTGCAGGCGTCGTGACCGGCGCCGGAGGTGATGCGGCGATGGCTGTAGCCGAGCGCCCTGGTCGCGTTCTCGACCGCGTCGACCAACTTTGGATTGAACACGGTGGGCGGTTTGCGCCAGATCGCCTCGAACGCGATCTCGACCTTGCGCCGTGGCGCGATCTCGGCGATCGCGATGCGCAAATCCTTGTCGATGGCATCGAGCGTCTCGGCATTGGGGCTGCGGATATCGACGGTAAACGCGATCTCGCCGGGAATGACGTTGCGGGAGGGCGCCGCGATCACCGCTTCGCCGACGGTGCCGACAGCATTAGGACCATGCGCCTTCGCGATCCGCTCCACCCCCAGCACGAATTCGGACAAAGCCGCCAGGGCGTCGCGACGCAGCGGCATCGGTGTCGTTCCGGCGTGGCTTTCGAAGCCGGTGATCTTGCCGTCGTACCAGATGATGCCCTGGCCGCGATCGACCACGCCGATGGTCTTGTTTTCGGCCTCGAGCAGGGGTCCCTGCTCGATATGCAATTCGACAAAGGCGCCGAGCTTGCGCGCGCCGACAGGTTCGCTGCCGCGATAGCCGATGCTGTCGAGCGCCTCGCCGACGCTGACGCCGGCCTGATCCTTGCGGCCGAGAATGTCAGGGGTGGTGTAGTCGCCGGCATAGGCGGCCGACGCCATCGTCGCCGGCGCGAAGCGCGAGCCTTCCTCGTTGGTCCAGTTGACGATGCAGATCGGTGTTTCCGTCTCGATCCCGGCGTCGTTGAGGGTGCGTACCACCTCGAGCGCCGCCAGCGTGCCGAGCACGCCGTCGAACTTGCCGCCGGTCGGCTGGGTATCGAGATGCGAGCCGAGCCCTACCGGCGGCTTCGACATGTCGCGGCCCTTGCGCAAACCGAACATCGAGCCGAGCGCATCGATGTGCACTTCGAGACCGGCGGCCTCGCAGGCGCTGCGGAACCAGTCGCGCACCTGCTTGTCCTCCGGGCCGAGCGTCAGCCGCCGCACGCCGCCCTTGGGCGTAGCGCCGAATTTCGCGGTTTCGTGGATGGTATCCCACAGCCGGGCGGAATCGATCTGCAGGTTGGACGCGATTTTTGTCATTCAGTCATTCCGGAACCGAGCCCGGAGATCGGGCCATCCATGCGCTTTCCCTGTTTCAATGACGCGCCTGCAGCGGCGCGTCAATAACGGCGCTGCCCCGCGCCAGATTGGCCGCGAGTTCGGCCACGCGCTCGACCGCAACCGTGTCGGGCGAAGCCAGCCAGCTTGCCGAAAATGTCAGCAGCGGCATTTGCAAATTGGTCGACAGCAATTGCAGCCGTCCGTCCGCCATTTCGTTCTCGACGATGGCGGTTGGAATCACGGCAATGCCGAGGCCCTCGATCGCCATATGGATGACGGTGGCGAGCGACGCGCTGGCGTGCAGGCGGATCGGCGGCAGGTCCGGGCGGTTGAACATCGAGCGCACGATCTCGTAAGGCTGGGTCTTGCGCGGAAAGGTGATGAGCGGAAATTTCGCGAGATCATGCACGGTCAGCCGGCGCTGGCCCAGGCCAAGCGAAGGACTGGCCAGAAATCCGACGGGATAATCGCACAGCACCCGATTGTTGATGGTCGGCGCCGTCAGCGGCCCAAGCAGGAACGCGAGTTCGATTTCCTGCGCCAAAAGCCGCGTCCGCAAATTCGAGGTAATGTCGACCTCGATTTCGATCGAGAGATTGGGGTAGGCGTGATTGACGCTCTTGATCAATTGCGACAGCCAGGTGTGGACGATGGTTTCGGCGACGCCGAGCCGCAGCACGCCATGCATCGCGGAGCGGTCGCCGACCGCCGCCAGCATTTCCGAGCGAAGCCCGATCAGCTTCTCGGCATAGACCATCATCTGCCGGCCGCTCGGGGTTGGCAGCACCATGCGCCGGTCGCGCTGCAGCAGCCGGACGCCGACCTCATGCTCAAGCTGGGCGATCCGCTGCGAGATCGCCGGCTGGGTGGTGTTGAGCTTCTGGGCGGCGCCGCGAAAACTGCCAAGCGTCACTACCCACATGAAGGTTTCGATTGCCTTGAAATCAGCCATGCACGCAAAGCCCCCAGATCAATAAATTTTATTTATCGATCTTGATTAAAAACAACGATTAGACATTATGGTAGCCATATGCGCCATTGCCTGTCGAGCTAATTAAAGCGGGATCGAGGATGACCAGCTTGGCGAGGACGGACCGAGTGGATCGCGCGACCGAGTTGTCGCCAAAGGCTGACCTTTCGCCGAGCGTGGCGGCCCGCCATGCCTGCAGGGCCGGAATGGCTGCGACCACTGCCGGAATCGCCAACGGTTTTGTCCAGGGCAACCTCGCGATCCTGCCGGAAAAACTCGCGGCGTCGTTTCACCGGTTCTGCCAGCTCAATCCAAAACCATGTCCCGTAATCGGCATGTCCGATGTCGGCGACCCCCGCATTCCCTCGCTCGGGATCGATCTCGATATCCGCACTGATTTGCCGCGCTACCGGATCTGGCGCGACGGCGAGGTGGTGGAGGAGCCGACCGACATCATGGCGCATTGGCGCGACGATCTGGTCGCGTTCGTACTCGGGTGCTCGTTCTCGTTTGAAGAGGCGCTGATGGCGGACGACCTGCCGATCCGCCATATCGAGCGCCAGGTGCGGGTGCCGATGTACCGCACCAATATTGCCTGCGCGCCCTCGGGGCCGTTTGCCGGACCGATGGTGGTCTCGATGCGGCCATTCAAGCCGGCGGATGCGATCCGCGCGGTGCAGATCACCTCGCGGTTTCCGTCCGTGCATGGCGCACCGGTTCATCTCGGCCATCCGCATTCGATCGGCATCGCCGATATCGCCAAGCCGGATTACGGCGATGCGGTGCCGGTGGAAGCCGATGAGATTCCCGTGTTCTGGGCCTGCGGCGTTACCCCGCAGGCGGTGATCGCGGCGGCGAAGCTGCCGTTTGCGATCACGCATGCGCCCGGATTGATGCTGGTGACAGACCTGAAGAACAAGCAGCTTGCCGTGCTTTGATGCAGCCTTTGCCGTTCATTGAGGCTTTACCGTCCGCGTCAGCCGTTTCATCGATAACTGCCGATAAACAGAGGATTTTGTTATGACCATCAGCCGCCGAAAACTGTTGCTTGGAGCCACCGCCAGCGCCGCATTGCTGCCGATCGCGGCCCGCGCGCAAACCTCCGAAGTGGTGATCGGCGTGATCTATCCGCTGTCCGGCGCCAGCGCGCAGATCGGCGTCGATGCGCAGAAATCGTTCGAAACCGCGGCCGACGTCATCAACAAGAATTACGATTTCGATCTGCCGCTGGCGAAGGGCGAAGGGCTCTCCGGTCTCGGCGGCGCCAAGGTCCGTCTGGTGTTCGCCGATCACCAGGCCGATCCGCAGAAGGGCCGCGCCGAAGCCGAGCGCCTGATCACCCAGGAAAAAGTCTGCGCCATCATCGGCACCTATCAAAGTGCGGTCGCCGTCACGGTCAGCCAGATCTGCGAGCGCTATCAGATCCCGTTCATCTCGGCGGATAATTCCTCGCCGAGCCTGCACCGCCGCGGTTTGAAATTCTATTTCCGCGCCGCGCCGCATGACGAGATGTTCTCGGGCGCGATGTTCGACTTCTTCGACGCGATGAAGAAGAAGGGCACCAAGATCGAAACGCTGGCGCTGTTCCACGAGGACACCATCTTCGGCACCGATTCCGGCAACGCGCAGCTCAAGCTCGCGGGCGAGCGCGGCTACAAGGTGCTGGCCGATATCAAATACCGCGCCAATTCGCCGTCGCTGTCGGCCGAAGTGCAGCAGCTCAAGGCCGCCAATGCCGACGTGCTGATGCCCTCGAGCTACACCACCGACGGCATCCTGCTGGTCAAGACCATGGGCGAACTCGGCTACAAGCCCAACGCCATCGTCGCACAGGACGCCGGCTTCTCCGAAAAGGCGCTGTATGATGCGGTCGGCGACAAGCTCGAAGGCGTGATCTCGCGCGGCAGCTTCTCGCTCGATCTCGCCGCCAAGCGGCCGATGGTCGGCAAGATCAACGCCATGTTCAAGGAGAAGTCGGGCAAGGACCTCAACGACTTCTCGTCGCGGCAGTTCATGGGCCTGATCGTGATGGCGGATGCGATCAATCGCGCCAAGTCGACCGACGGCGACAAGATCCGCGAAGCGCTGGTCGCCACCGACATGCCGGGAGAAACCACCATCATGCCGTGGAAGCGCGTGAAGTTCGACGAGATGGGCCAGAACAACGATGCCGATCCGGTGCTGCTGCAATATATCGGCGGCAAGTTCGTCACCATCTTCCCGCCGCAAGCCGCCGTCGCCGAAGCCACTTGGCCGATGAAGTAAGTCGGTTGGCGCGGGGGCGGGGGCAAACATTGTGACAACGGAGACCGTTATCCGGCGTCTTACGGGAGCCGTCATTGCGAGGAGCGTAGCGACGAAGCAATCCATTCTTTCTTTTTGCGGCGCGACGGATTGCTTCGCGGAGCCTGTCATCGGGCGGCGCTTTGCGCCGACCCGTTGGCTCGCAATCACGAGCCTTCACGGTAATGCCTGGGGCTTGGAGCAACGCCTTTGACTGCCGAAACGATCATCCAGAGTCTCGCCTCTGGCCTCTTGATGGGGCTGCTCTACGGCCTGATCGCCGTAGGTCTGGCGCTGATCTTCGGCTTGATGGACGTGGTGAACTTCGCCCACGGCGAATTCCTCATGATCGCGATGTATGCGACGTTCTTCCTGTTCGCGTTCTTTGCCATCGATCCGCTGCTGGCCGCGCCCCTGGTCGCGGCCGCGCTGTTTGTGTTCGGGGCGGTGGTCTATCTGCTGATCGTGCGCTTCGCGGTCCGGGCCAAGGCCAATGCCGGCATGGTGCAGATCTTTTCGACCTTCGGGCTGGCGATCGTGATGCGCGGCCTCGCGCAATTCTTCTTCACGCCGGATTATCGCAGCGTCACCCATTCCTGGCTCGGCGGCAAAACCGTCTCGATTGCAGGCGTGTTCCTGCCGGTGCCGCAGCTCGCCGGCGCGCTGGTGTCGATCGCAGCCTTCGGCGCGCTGTATTTCTTCATCAATCGTACTGACTTCGGCCGCGCGCTTGAAGCGACCCGCGAGGACGCCGGCGCGGTGGCCCTGGTCGGCATCGACAAGAACCGGGTGTTCGCGCTGGGCTGGGGCCTCGGCGCGGCGCTGGTTGGCTTGGCGGGCGCCATCATGGCGATGTTCTTCTACATCTATCCCGATGTCGGTGCGTCGTTTGCGCTGATCGCCTACGTCACGGTGGCGCTGGGCGGCTTTGGCAGCGTGTTCGGCGCCTTTGCCGGCGGCATCATCGTCGGCCTCGTCGAAGCCACCACGGCGCTGATCCTGCCGCCGTCGCTGAAGTCCGTCGGCATCTATGCGGTCTATCTGCTGGTGGTCTTTATCCGGCCGCGCGGCCTGTTCGGGTCGATCTGATGGATATGAGTTTCGCCCAGCGCCGCCGCCGCGACCTGATCGTGGCCGCGTGCCTCGCCGCCGTCGCAGCACTGGTGCCGCTGTTTGTGAAAGACGTCTACGTCCAGAACATCATGGTCCTGACGCTGATGTATGCGGCGTTGTCGCAGAGCTGGAACATCCTTAGCGGCTATTGCGGCCAGATCTCGCTCGGCCACGCGCTGTATTTCGGGCTCGGCGCCTACACGACCGCGCTTCTCTTCACCAAATTCGGCGTGCTGCCATGGTTCGGCATGCTTGGTGGCGGCCTGATATCGGCTGTTATTGCGATGGCGCTCGGCTATCCCTGTTTTCGGCTGCGCGGGCATTATTTCGTCATCGCCACCATTGTCATTGCCGAGATCGCGCTGCTGCTGTTCCAGAACTGGAATTGGGCCGGCGCCGCACTCGGCATCGACATTCCCGTGCGCGGCGATAGCTGGCTCAAATTCCAGTTCACCCGCAGCAAGCTGCCATATTTCTATTTCGCGCTGGCGCTCGCCTGCGTCGCCTGGCTCGTGACCTGGTGGCTGGAAGATTCCAAATGGGGCTACTGGTGGCGCGCGGTGAAGGACAATCCGGACGCCGCCGAAAGCCTCGGCGTCGTCGTGTTCAATTCCAAGATGGGGGCGGCGGCGGTCTCGGCGTTTCTGACGGCGGTCGGCGGCAGTTTTTACGCGCAATTCGTCTCCTACATCGATCCGGAAAGCGTGATGGGCTTCCAGTTCTCGCTGCTGATGGCGCTTCCGGCCGTGCTCGGCGGCATCGGCACCTTGTGGGGACCGGTGCTCGGCGCCGTCATCCTGATCCCGCTCACGGAACTGACGCGCTCCTTCATCGGCGGCTCCGGCCGCGGCGTCGACCTGATCGTCTACGGCACATTGATCGTGCTGATCTCGCTGGCGCGGCCTGAGGGTCTGGTCGGACTGTTCTCGCGCCGGCGCAAGGGGGTGGTTCGATGACACCCTTGCTGGAAACCAAAGGCGTTTGGCAACGCTTCGGCGGCCTGATCGCCAACAGCGACATCTCGATTTCGGTCGGCCGCGGCGAGATCGTAGGACTGATCGGCCCCAACGGCGCCGGCAAGTCGACACTGTTCAACCTGATCGCGGGCGTGCTGCCGCCGACGCAAGGATCGATCTGGTTCGACGGCGAAGACGTCACGGCGCTGCCGGCGGCCGAGCGCTGCCAGCGCGGCATCGCACGCACGTTCCAGGTGGTCAAAAGCTTCGAGACCATGACCGTGATCGACAACGTCATCGTCGGCGCGCTGGTCCGCAGCACCGTGATGCGGGACGCCCGCCGCAAGGCGTATGAGGTGCTGGAATTTTGTGGCCTTGGTGCCCGCACGGACGTGCTTGCCAGCGAATTGATCCCGTCGGAGAAACGCCGCCTCGAAGTAGCGCGGGCGCTCGCGACCGAACCAAAGCTGCTGCTGCTCGATGAAGTGCTCACCGGCCTGACGCCGATCGAAGCGCAGACCGGCGTCGAACTGGTGCGAAAAGTGCGCGCCACCGGCGTCACCGTGCTGATGGTCGAACACGTCATGGAGATCGTGATGCCGCTGGTCGACCGCGCCATCGTGCTCGATCTCGGCAAGGTGCTGGTCGAGGGCAAGCCCGCCGACATCGTCCGCGACCCGAAAGTCATCTCGGCCTATCTTGGGGATCGTCATGCTGTCGGTGCATGAAGTCACCACCGCCTATCAGGGGCTGGTTGCCATTTCGGCGGTTACGATCGAAGTGGCAAAAGGCGAGATCGTCTGCGTCGCCGGTGCCAACGGTGCCGGCAAATCGACGTTGCTGAAAACCATCGCCGGGGCCGAGCGTCCGCGCTCCGGCACGGTGACGTTCGACGGCGCGCGGATTGACGGCAAGGCGCAACATCTCATCACCGCTGATGGCATCGCCTATGTGCCGGAAAACCGCCGGCTGTTCCCGCGGCTGTCGGTGCGCGACAACTTAAGGCTCGGCAGCTATCTCTATCGCGGCGAGGCCGATCGCGACGCGCCGCTCGATCTCGTGTTCAAGCTGTTTCCGCGGCTGTCGGAACGGCTGGAGCAGCGCGCCGAAACGCTCTCCGGCGGCGAGCAGCAGATGCTGGCGATCGGCCGCGCCTTGATGACGCGGCCGCGGCTGTTGATGCTGGACGAGCCATCGCAGGGCATTATGCCGAAACTGGTCGACGAGATCTTTGCCGCCGTGAAGCGCATCCGCGACGCCGGGATGACCGTGCTGATCGTCGAGCAGCGGATGTCGGAATGTCTCGAGATCGCCGATCGCGCCTACATCCTGCAAACCGGCCGCGTGCTGATGCAGGGCTCAGCCAGCGACATCATGGGGAATCCCGATGTAAGGAAGGCGTATCTGGGGCTGTGATTTTGAATTCGTCATTGCGAGCGAAGCGAAGCAATCCATTCTTTCTTTGCTTGGTGAGATGGATTGCTTCGCTTCGCTCGCAATGACGGGGCCTTATTCGTGCCCGTGCTCGGGCAATTCCAACCCGAACGTCTTCGACAAATCCGCCACCTGCGCCGGAGTCAGAAAGCGCGGGTTCAACCCGCGCAGCAGCAGATAGAGTTTTGCCGTTTCTTCCAGCTCCTCGATCGCGAATACCGCGGCTTCCAGCGTGTCGCCCGATACCACCGGGCCGTGATTGGCGAGCAACATGGATGAATATTTCCCAGCCAGACCCTTGATGGCATCGGCCACCGCGGGATCACCGGGCCGATAATACGGCACCAGCGCGGTGGCGCCGCACTTCATCAGGTAATACGCCGTCATCGGCGGCAATGCGGCGCGGGGATCGATCTCGGGCAGCATCGACAGCGCCACCGAATGCGTCGAATGCAGGTGCACCACCGCGCGCGCGGCGCTGCGGGTCTGATAGAGCGCGGTATGCAGCGGCACTTCCTTGGTCGGGGCATCTCCGGAGACGAGGTGCCCGTCGGGTCCGAGCCGCGACAGCCGGGCCGGGTCGAGCGAACCCAGCGATGCATTGGTCGGGGTCACCAGCCAGCCGCCGTCGTCCAGCCTCACGCTGATATTGCCCGAGGAACCCGGGGTCAGCCCGCGCTCGAACAGCGAGCGGCCGAGGCGACAGATTTCCTCGCGGATGTTTGCTTCACGCATGGCAGGTTCCTGGCGGCATACCTGTTTCCCGCCTTGTCTCATGCTTTGGCAGCGCGGCCAAGCCGTGATACCCAGAGGCAAAGCCGCCGTTCAATCCGGCTGTGAGGAAACCCGAGGTAACGCCTTATGCCTGAGCCAATATCCCCAAAACCGCGCATCGCCGTCATTGGGCTGGGCTCGATGGGCTTTGGCATGGCGACTTCGCTGCGTCGTGCCGGTTTTGAAGTCACCGGCTGCGACGTCTCGGCGGATGCGGTCAAGCGGTTCGTCGCCGACGGTGGGAACGGAGCGCAGAGCCCGGCCGAGGCGGCCAGGGGCGCCGATATCGTCGTCAGCGTGGTCGTCAATGCCGCCCAGACCGAAACCATCCTGTTCGGCAAGGACGGCGTCGCCGAAACGCTCCCGAAGGAGGCGGTGTTCGTCTCCTCTGCCACCATGGACCCCGACGTCGCGCGGCGGCTGGCGAGGCAATTGGAAACCACCGGCCGGCACTATCTCGATGCGCCGATCTCGGGCGGCGCGCAGCGCGCGGCGCAGGGCGAGCTCACCATCCTGGCCTCAGGCAGCGCCGCCGCTTTTGCAAAGGCGCGGCCCGCGCTCGACGCCATGGCCGCAAAGCTCTACGAACTCGGCGATGCCGCGGGGCAGGGCGCCGCGTTCAAGATGATCAACCAGTTGCTGGCCGGCGTGCATATCGCGGCGGCCTCGGAAGCGATCACCTTCGCCGCCAGGCAGGGCCTCGATATTCGCAAGGTTTACGAGGTCATCACCGCGTCCGCCGGCAATTCCTGGATGTTCGAGAACCGCATGCCGCATGTCCTGGACGGCGATTACGCTCCGCGCAGCGCGGTGGAAATCTTTGTCAAAGACCTCGGCATCATCCAGGACATGGCACGCACGGCGAAATTCCCGGTGCCGGTGGCAGCCGCGGCGCTGCAGATGTTCCTGATGACGGCGGCCTCCGGCATGGGCCGCGACGACGACGCCTCGGTGGCGCGGATGTATGCGCGCGTCACCGGCACGGCTTTGCCAGGCGAACCGAAATAGCGTGAGCCGAAATAGCTTTGAGTCAACAAGAGGTCAGTCGATGCCCCGTTTCGCCGCCAATCTCTCGATGATGTTCACCGAAGTTCCGTTCCTCGACCGTTTCGAGGCGGCGGCGAAAGCGGGCTTCAATGCTGTCGAATTCCTGTTTCCCTATGATCATCCGGCCGAAGAGGTTGGCAAACGGCTGCGTGCCAACGGCCTGACCCAGGCGCTGTTCAACCTGCCGCCGGGCAATTGGGACGCCGGCGAAAAAGGCTTTGCCGCGCTGCCCGAGCGTTTCGATGATTTGCAGCAGAGCCTAAGCACAGCGCTGCCTTATGCGCAGGCGACCGGCGTCAAGCGGCTGCATCTGATGGCGGGGATCGCCGACCGGGGCGATCGCAAGGCGGTGGAGGCGTTCTACAAATCGGTGGCATGGGCGGCGGAGTTTTTCGCGCCCCACGGCCGCGATGTGGTGATCGAGCCGATTAATTCGCGCAACGTGCCCGGCTACTTCCTCAACGATTTTAACTTCGCGCGGGATCTGATCGTCGAATTGAAAATCCCGAACCTGAAACTGCAGTTCGATATCTACCACTGCCAAATCATCCATGGCGACGTGACCATGCGGCTGCGCGAGATGATGCCGATCGTCGGTCACATCCAGATCGCCAGCATTCCCTCGCGCAACGAGCCTGATGGCGAGGAACTGAATTATCCGTTCCTGTTCGCCGAACTCGACCGCCTCGGCTATGGCGGCTTCGTCGGCTGCGAATATAACCCGCGCGGCAAAACCACCGACGGCCTCGGCTGGTTCAAGTCTTATGCCGGAGTAAAATCGTGACGCTGGCGCTGGGCTGCATCGCCGACGACTATACCGGCGCCTCCGATCTCGCCAACACGCTGACCCGAAGCGGCCTGCGCACGGTGCAGACCATCGGCGTGCCGTCCGACGATCTGGCTTTGCCGGAAGTCGATGCCGTGGTGGTGTCGCTGAAAAGTCGCTCGATCGAGGCCGGCCTCGCCGTGAAGCGCTCGCGCGCTGCGGAAAAATGGCTGCGCGGGCGGGGCGCTTCACATGTCCTGTTCAAGATCTGCTCGACCTTCAATTCCACCGATGCCGGCAATATCGGCCCGGTCATGGATGCGCTGCGCGCCAATTCCGGCGATACGATCGTGCTGGTGACGCCGGCCTTTCCCGAGACCGGCCGCACCGTCTATCAGGGCAATCTGTTCGTCGGCTCGGTGCCGCTCAACGAAAGTCCCTTGAAGGATCATCCGCTCAATCCGATGCATGATTCCAATCTGGTGCGGGTGCTGGCGCGGCAGAGCCAAACCAAAGTCGGACTCGTGGAACTTGCGGCGCTTGCGCGCGGAGGGGAGGCCGTGCGCGCGCGCCTCGCCGATCTTGCCAAAAATGGCATCGGCGCCGCGATCGTCGACGCCGTGTTCGACCGCGATCTCGAAACCATCGGCGCCGTGGCGCTCGACCATCGCCTCTCCGTCGGCGCCTCCGGTATCGGGCTTGGTCTCGCTCGTGCGCTGGTTGCCTCAGGCGGGGTCAAGTCGCACGCGCCGAACGCGACTGCCGATGCCCCGGTCGGCGGCCCCGCGGCGTGCCTCGCCGGCAGTTGTTCGCAAGCAACCCTGCAGCAGATCGCCAGCGCCGAGCGGGTCATGCCGGTGCTTCATCTTAATTCCGAAAAAACCGTCACGGACAAAACCGAGGCGCGGCGCGCACTTGACTGGGCCAATGAACATCTTGCTCGAGGTCCGGTGCTGATCGTCAGCAGTGCGACGCCGGACCAGGTTGCAGCTCTGCAAGCACGTCATGGCCGCGATGCAGCCGGACATGCCATCGAGCAGGCGATGGCCGATATCGCCGAAGGCCTGGTCGCATCAGGCGTGCGGCGACTGGTGGTCGCCGGCGGCGAAACCTCCGGCGCGGTAGTGGATCGTTTGAAAATTCCCGGCTTTCTGGTCGGCGCGGAAATCGCAGCCGGCGTGCCGGTGCTGCGCGCGGTCGGCGCGAAGGCTGGCGAGATGCTGCTTGCACTTAAATCAGGCAATTTCGGCGGTCCGGAATTTTTCTCCGACGCGCTCAAGCTGATGCGCTGAGCGCGTCGTCGCGTCGATTTTCGCGACGGTTCTAATTTACCGGTACTTAATTAGTCGCAGTGCAATATGGCGATGCATCGCACGCCATCCGTCGCACCGCGCGATCACTCGACGCGCTCAAATCCAAGAGATTCCCATCATGCTTGCCAGGCTTTCGATCCGTACGAAAATTACGGTCGTCGTCGCTTTCCTCCTCGTCGCCATGTCGGTGATGGGAGCCCTGAGTGTCAGGCAGATGTATGCGATCAATGCCGCGACCGTCGATATCACGGCCAGTTGGCTGCCCAGCGTTCGGGTGCTCGGCGAATTGCGCGCCGCGACCATCACCTACCGGGCGATCGTTCGCTCCCATATCCTGGCTACCGACGAAGCCGGTAAAAAGGCCCAGGAAGATCTGCTCGCCAAGTGGATCACCAACACCGACAAAGCCCGCAAAGCCTATGAACCATTGATTACATCACCTGAAGAGCGCGCGCTTTACGACGAGTTCAGCACCTCCTGGGCCGAATATCTGGCCGGGGTAAAGGAGGTCCTGGCGCTGTCCCGCAAGAACGAGGACAAGGAGGCCAAGGTACTGCATGCGAAGGCGTCGCTGGCCGGTGTCCATGGCGACGAGACGCTGCAGAAGGACGTCGCGTTGAATAACAGGGGTGCCGATGCGGTAGGTGTCGAGGCAGCTGAGAGCTTTAGCAATGCCATCAAGATGGTTCTGGTATCGCTGCTGCTGGCGATTGTCGTCGGAATTGGCGCCGCGATCCTGCTGGTGCGCGACGTGTCCGCCGGAATCAAATCCATTGTCGCGCCGATGCAGGCGCTCGGTAATGGCGATCTGACTGCGTCGATCCCGCATCGGGGCGAAACCACCGAAATCGGCTCGATGGCGGACTCCCTGCAGGTGTTCAAGCAGGCGTTGATTGCGAAGAAGGCCGCCGATGAGGCTGCCGCGATCGACGCGGAAGCCAAGATCGAGCGTGGAAGGCGGGTGGACGGCATCACCCGCGAGTTCGAATCGATGATTGGCGAGATCGTCTCGACCGTGTCGTCTGCTTCGACGCAGCTCGAGGCTTCCGCGGGAACGCTGACATCGACCGCCGAACGGGCGCGCGAACTCACCACCATCGTCGCGGCCGCATCCGAGGAAGCCGCCACCAATGTGCAGTCGGTGGCGTCGTCGACGGAGGAAATGGCCTCGTCGATCACCGAGATCAGCCGTCAGGTGCAGGAATCGGCGCGGATGGCCAACGGCGCCGTCGACCAGGCGCGCAAGACCAATGACCGCGTCGGCGAATTGTCGAAGGCGGCGGCCCGGATCGGCGACGTCGTCGAACTGATCAACACCATTGCGGGCCAGACCAATTTGCTTGCCCTGAACGCCACCATCGAAGCGGCACGCGCCGGCGACGCCGGCCGCGGCTTCGCGGTTGTGGCCTCCGAAGTGAAGGCGCTGGCGGAGCAGACCGCGAAGGCGACCGGCGAGATCGGGCAGCAGATCACCGGCATCCAGGCGGCGACCCAGGAGTCGGTGAGTTCCATCAAGGAGATCAGCGGCACCATCGAAAAGCTGTCGGAGATCGCCTCCACCATTGCCTCGGCGGTCGAAGAGCAGGGCGCAGCGACGCAGGAAATCTCCCGCAACGTGCAACAGGCCGCTCGCGGTACGCAACAGGTGTCATCCAACATCACCGACGTGCAGCGCGGCGCCGGCGAGACCGGATCGGCCTCGTCGCAGGTGTTGTCGGCGGCGCAATCGCTGTCCGGCGAGAGCAGCCGCCTCAAGCTCGAGGTCGGCAAGTTCCTCAATTCGGTCCGGGCGGCCTGACGACATTGTCAGCACTGCGAACAGCCCGGCCCCATCAGGAGGCCGGGCTCTTTTTTGCCGGCCTTGTCTAAGCAGATATCGGCGATCGCCAGGCACTTCAGCGCTAGGTGGAATTAACCAAATCTAGTTGCCGTTGCGGTATTTTTCGGAAGGTGGCCTCCGGTCGCAGTAGCGCTCGGCGTCGCAGGATTTTCCGCGGAATTGAAGGTCTATTGCAATGATCAAGCTCAATCGCATCGGCAACAAGCTCGGTCTCGCCGGTGCATTCGGCATCCTGCTGGCCGGCGGCATGGTCGCCAACCAGATGATGACAGAAGCCAGTGTTGGCCGTGCGACCGATGTAGCAGACCGGTCCCAGCTGGTCGCCGAATCCGCGCTTTCCGCCCATTCCAGTCTTCGCCAGATCGAGATTCAGGCGCGCAACATTCGAATGGCCAGGACGCAGGATGAAGTCGAAAACAACACTGCCGGCATGCGCCGGTTCGCGGCTACGGCAGGCAAAGATATCGACACCGCGTTTGCCACGGCCATGAGGCCCGAAAGCAAAGAACGGCTGCAGAAGATCAAGTCGCTGACTGCCAGCTTCATCTCCGATGCGGAAGATTTCGCAAAGACGCAAGGCAATCTTCTTGCGCAGATCGACAAGCGCTCGGCCATCTCCATGGAATGGACCAGGGCCGTCGAGGCGGAGCTGAAGGCGCCGGCGCTGGCCAAGCTGGACAACCGCCTCGAGATCGAAAAGGCGCTGCATCAGGCCGATGCCAAGGTCAACATGTTGCGGGCCGACGTCTGGCGATTGGGCGTCACCGGCGATGCCAGCCTGATAGCCGCGATGACGCAGACCCAGGCCGCGCTCAAGAAGATTTTCAACCAGTTGCGGGGTGAGGCGGACGACAGGAGTATGCTGGACGTGGTCAGCTCGCTGGATTCGATCGTCAAACGCTTCCTGGCTGCCAACGATGAGGTCATCAAGACCGAGCAATTGAAGGCCGAGATCGGGGCGCGTGCAGTGAAATCTGCCAGCGAGGCCACGGCGCTCATGGAGACGGCGGTTTCGACCGCGCAAGAGAACAACCGGGCCGTCAAGGAACAAGTCTCGGCTCAGGTCGCCCGCGCCAACCGGCTGAATGTGGGAATGGCGATCGTCGTGATGGTGTCGATGATCGGAGCGATGGCGTTCTCGTTCCTCGGCGTCGCCCGTCCGATGACGCGTCTCAACGGCGCGCTGGGCGAGATGGCGGGCGGTAATCTCAACGTCGTCATTCCCGGCGCCAGTCGGGGTGATGAAATCGGCGACCTTGCCAAGACCGTGGCTGTGATCCGGGAAAACGCCGAACAGAAAGCCCGCGAGCAGGCGGAAGCCAGGATCAAGCAGGAACAGATGGCCGCGCAGCAGCGCAAGATTGAGATGATCAGGCTTGCCAATGATTTTGAGAGCGCGGTGGGCGAGATCGTCTCGACCGTATCGTCGGCCTCGACACAGCTCGAGGCTTCGGCGGGAACGCTGACGTCGACAGCCGAACGAGCGCGGAAACTCACCACCATCGTCGCATCTGCATCCGAGGAAGCCGCCACCAATGTGCAATCGGTGGCGTCGTCGACCGAGGAGATGGCCTCGTCGATCAACGAGATCAGCCGTCAGGTGCAGGAATCGGCGCGGATGGCCGGCGAGGCGGTCGAGCAGGCCCGCACCACCAATCATCGCGTGGGCGAATTGTCGAAGGCTGCGGCGCGGATCGGCGATGTGGTCGAACTGATCAATACCATTGCGGGCCAGACCAACCTGCTGGCGCTTAACGCCACCATCGAGGCCGCGCGCGCCGGCGACGCCGGCCGCGGCTTTGCGGTCGTGGCGTCGGAAGTGAAAGCGCTGGCGGAGCAGACCGCGAAGGCCACCGGCGAGATTGGCCAGCAGATTACCGGCATCCAGGCGGCGACCCAGGAGTCGGTGAATTCCATCAAGGAGATCAGCGGCACCATCGAAAAGCTGTCGGAGATCGCCTCCACCATTGCCTCGGCGGTGGAAGAGCAGGGTGCGGCGACGCAGGAAATCTCCCGCAACGTGCAGCAGGCCGCGCACGGCACCCAGCAGGTCTCCTCCAATGTTACCGACGTGCAGCGCGGCGCCAGCGAGACCGGTTCGGCCTCCTCGCAGGTGCTGTCGGCCGCAAAGTCGCTGTCCGGCGACAGCAACCGGCTCAAGCTCGAGGTCGGCAAGTTCCTCAGTTCGGTCCGGGCGGCCTGACGACGCCACGGCGTCGGTTCCACTCGGTGGTAGGTGTCCACCGAGGGGTGCCAGGGATGTGAAGGGGGGCGGCGCCCCGGATGTTGGCTTTTTGGCCCTGGTTCGGCTAAATCAATGCGAACGCATTGATCTTGACAGCGCCAGCCCGCCGTTCCGCGGGGGCCAGGAACGCCCGCTTTATGATTGCACTGGTCCGTATTGCGCTGAGCCGGCCGTATACCTTCGTCGTGCTGGCGCTGCTTCTGTTGATCATCGGACCGCTGGCGGCGCTGCGCACGCCCACCGACATCTTTCCCGACATCCGGATTCCCGTGATCGGCGTGGTCTGGCAATATACCGGCCTGCCGCCGGACCAGATGTCCGGGCGCATCACCACGCCGTTCCAGCGGGCGCTGACGACGACGGTGAACGATATCGAGCACATCGTCGCCAATTCCTATAACGGCTTCGGCATCGTCAAGATATTCTTCCAGCCCAACGTCGATATTCGCACCGCCAACGCCCAGGTCACCGCGATCTCGCAGACCCTGATCAAGCAGATGCCGCCCGGCGCCACGCCGCCGCTGATCCTCAACTACAGCGCCTCGACGGTGCCGATCATCCAGGTAGCGCTCTCCGGCGAGGGCCTTACCGAGCAAAACCTCGCCGATCTCGGCATCAACCAGTTGCGCACGCCGCTGGTGACCGTGCCCGGCGCCGCGATCCCGTATCCGTTCGGCGGCAAGCAGCGCCAGGTCCAGATCGATCTCAATCCGCAGGCGCTGCAGTCGCGCGGCTTGTCCGGTCAGGACGTGGCCAACGCGCTGGCTGCCCAAAATCTGATCACCCCGGTCGGCACCCAGAAGATCGGCAGTTTCGAATACAACATCCAGCTCAACAACTCACCGCTGCGGATGGAAGAACTCGGCGGTCTGCCGATCAAGGCCGTCAACGGCGCCATGGTCTATATCCGCGACGTCGCCAGCGTTCGCGACGGCAATCCGCCGCAGACCAATATCGTTCACGTCGACGGCAACCGCTCGGTGCTGATGATGGTGCTGAAGGCCGGGTCGATCTCGACGCTGGATATCATCGCCGGCATCAAGCAGAAGGTGATCGAGGTCAAGGATTCGCTGCCCGACGCGCTCAAGATCGGCTTCATCGGCGATCAGTCGCTGTTCGTCCGCGGCGCCATCACCGGCGTCGCCGTTGAGGGCGTCATCGCGGCCTTGCTGACCAGCGTGATGATCCTGCTGTTTCTCGGCAGCTGGCGCTCGACCATCATCATCGCGGTCTCGATTCCGTTGTCGGTGCTCGGCGCCATCGTGATGCTGTCGGCGATCGGCGAGACGCTCAACATCATGACGCTCGGCGGTCTCGCGCTCGCCGTCGGCATCCTGGTCGACGACGCCACCGTCACCATCGAGAACATCAACTGGCATCTGGAGCAGGGCAAGGGCGTCGAAACCTCAATCATGGACGGCGCCAACCAGATCGTGACCCCGGCGTTCGTGTCGCTGTTGTGCATCTGCATCGTGTTCGTGCCGATGTTCTTTCTCACCGGCGTGGCGCGCTTCTTGTTCGTGCCGATGGCCGAAGCCGTGATGTTCGCGATGATCTGGTCGTTCATCCTGTCGCGCACGCTGGTGCCGACGATGGCGAAATATCTGCTGCAGCCTCATGTGCATCATGCCGAAGGCGAAGGGCCGCCGCCGTCGCGCAATCCGCTGGTGCGGTTCCAGCGCGGTTTCGAGGCGCGGTTCGAGCGCTTGCGGGGCGGGTACCGCGATCTGCTGTCGCTGGCAATGCAACGCAGGCCGGTTTTCTTGATCGGATTCTTCGGCCTCGTCGCGGCGTCGTTCCTGCTGGTGCCGTTCCTGGGAAGGAATTTCTTTCCCTCGGTCGACGCCGGTTCGATCCTGATGCATGTCCGCACCCAGGTCGGCACCCGTGTCGAGGAGAGCGCCAATCAATTCGCCGATGTGCAGAAGGCGATCCGCAAGATCATTCCGCCCGGCGAGATCGAAACGCTGGCCGACAACATCGGCATGCCGATCAGCGGCATCAACATGACCTACAACAACACCGGCGTGATCGGTCCGCAGGATGGCGATATCCAGATCAAGCTGAAAGAGGGGCACCGCCCGACCGACGAATATGTTCAGGCGCTGCGCGAACAGCTTCCGCGCGCTTTTCCCGGCCTGACCTTTGCGTTCCTGCCGGCCGACATCGTCAGCCAGATCCTGAATTTCGGCGCGCCGGCGCCGATCGACCTGCAGATCCGCGGCGCCAATGTGACGGCGAATTTCGCCTATGCCAACAAGCTGCTGAGCCGGATTCGGCGGATCCCGGGCATCGCCGACGCGCGGATCCAGCAGTCGCCCAATAATCCGAGTTTCAATATCGATGTCGACCGCACCCGTGCGCAATATGTCGGGCTGACCGAGCGCGATGTCACCAACAGCCTCGTCGTCAATCTGGCGGGCAGCGCGCAGGTGGCGCCGACCTATTATCTCAATCCTGATAATGGCGTGTCCTATTCGATCGTGATGCAGACGCCGCAATACAAGATCGACTCGCTGAGCGCGCTGGAGACGTTGCCGATCACCGCCGGCAGCACTGCGTCACCGCCGATCCTCGGCGGCATCGCCGACATCAAGCGATCGACCTCGAGCGCGGTGGTTTCGCAATATGATATCCAGTCGATGGTGCAGATCTATGCGACGCCGCAGGGGCGCGATCTCGGTGCCGTCGCCGCCGACGTCAAGACTGCGATCGCGGATACCGCCAAGGACGTGCCCAAGGGCTCGTCGGTGGTGCTGCTCGGCCAGGTGCAGACCATGAACAGCGCGTTTTCCGGGCTGCTGTTCGGATTGTTGGCCGCGGTGGTGCTGATCTATCTGCTGATCGTGGTGAACTTCCAGTCCTGGTCCGATCCGTTCGTGATCATCACGGCGCTGCCATCGGCGCTGGCCGGCATCGTCTGGATGCTGTTCACCACGCAAACCACGTTGTCGGTGCCGGCGCTGACCGGCGCCATCATGTGCATGGGCGTCGCCACCGCCAACAGCGTGCTGGTGATCAGTTTCGCCCGTGAACGTTACGACGAACTGGGCGATCCGATCGCAGCCGCCATCGAGGCCGGTTTCGTGCGGTTCCGTCCGGTGCTGATGACCGCGCTGGCGATGATCATCGGCATGGCGCCGATGGCGCTCGGCCTGGGCGAGGGCGGCGAGCAGAACGCGCCGCTCGGCCGTGCAGTAGTCGGAGGGCTGATCTTCGCCACCGTGGCTACCCTGATGTTTGTTCCCGTGGTTTTTAGTATGGTACACAAGAAACAAGGCGCCAAAGCCGCCGCCTTACCGGAGACGTCGCATGCCCACTGAACAAAGCCCGCCGGTCTCTCGCCGGAAGTTGGGCATCTTTGGCATCGTGGCGGTGGTCGCGGCGCTGCTGGTGGTGGTGACTGGCATCCGGGCGCGCGAGGATTCCGGCGCCAAGCTGCGGGAATGGACCGACAACCAGGCGATCCCGACGGTTGCGGTGGTGCTGCCCGACGCCAGGGTACTCAACGCCACCATCGACCTGCCGGGCCGGCTGGAGGCCTATTACCGCGCTCCGATCTTTGCCCGCGTCAGCGGCTACTTGAAGAGCTGGAGCGTCGATATCGGCGCGCAGGTCAAAGCCGGGCAGGTGATCGCCGAGATCGAGGCGCCCGACCTCGACCAGCAATTGCTGCAGGCGCGCGCGGATCTCGCCAGCCAGCAGGCCAGCGCGAAATTGTCCGAAGCCACATTGACCCGCCGCAAATCGCTGATCGCCTCGAATTTCGTCTCGATGCAGGAAATCGACGAACGCACCGCCGACCTCTCCAACAAGAAGGCCGCGGTCAATTCCGGTCAGGCCAATGTCGAACGGCTGGAGGCCCTGGCGGGCTACAAGAATATCACCGCGCCGTTCGACGGCGTGGTCACCGCCCGCGACACCGACGTCGGCGCCCTGATCAACGCCGGCGGCGGCGCGGGACCTGCGATGTTCGTGGTTTCCGACATCAGGAAGTTGCGGGTTTATGTCAGCATCCCGCAAAGCTACGTTCCCGCGATCAAGATCGGCGCCAAGGCGGTGATCTCGATGCCGGAATATCCGAACCGGACGTTCGATGCGACGGTCGAGGCCTCCTCGCAGTCGGTCGATGTCGGCTCCGGCACCACGCGGATGCAGCTTGCGCTCGACAATGCCGGTGGCGAGTTGATGCCGGGCGGCTACGCCAATGTGCGCATGAGCCTGCAGCGCGATGCGGTGCCGCTGCACATTCCCGCCAGTGCGCTCATTTTCAACCAGAACGGTTTGCGGGTCGCGACCGTCGGCGCGGACGACAAGGTGCTGTTCAAGACCGTCACCATCGCCCGCGATCTCGGCAAGGATATCGAACTGGCGTCCGGCGTCTCCGCGGAGGACCGCATCATCATCGCACCGCCCGACGGCATCGCCGACGGCGATCAGGTCCGCGTCGCCGGCGCCAAGGGCGGCAAGCCGGCGACGGTGTCGGAAAAGCAGGACGTGAAGGGGTAGGGCAACCCTTAATCTCGCCGCGCAAAGAGCGGGGAGTGGGAGTCGGAAGCGGGCCACAATTTCTGCTGTCATCGTCCGGCTTGACCGGACGATCCAGTACGCCGCGGCGGACCTAGTCAAACTCAGGCACTTGCGATTACTGGATACTCGCCTTCGCTGTTATGACAGCTACTTGTGCCGCCACTCCAGCACGCCATCGCCGGCAGCAACAATATCGCCTGACGATCCCACCGGCGTGCGGTCCAGGTTCAACAGATGCGCCAGCGTCGCGCCGTCCTGCGCGGGCACCCGCGCCAGTGCGCGGGCATTGGCTTCGGTCCGCAGCATCACCACGCCGTGCTCGACCTCGCCGCCACGGCCATAGATCACGGTGAAACTCTCGACCGCGCCCTTGCCGCTGGCCTCGGTGACGAACTCCGGCACCGGACCGCGATGGCGGTCTGCCTCGGCCTGCACGCTGGTGTCCTGCGCCAGTGGCCCCTGCGCAGCCTGCCGCGACAGCACCAGCCCATGGTGCTTGGTGACAAACCCGCCCTGGCCATAGAGCAGGCCGAGCTTGGCGCCATTGCGCAGCTTGCGCACCATCGCGCAGGCCGCATGTGTCATATAGGTGTTGAGCGGCGCGCCGAAGAACGTCAGCCCGCCGGTCACGGTCGGCTGCACGTCGGCGCCAAGGCCCAGCGTCCGCCGCGCCATCTTCGGCACGCAGGGAAAGCAGCTATAGAGCTCGATCGCGTCGAACTTCCGGCCGTCGCCGCCGGCGAGATCCATCACCGCCTTGAGCACGGCGTTCTGCGGATGGCTCTCGTAAAACTGGTCGCGGACCAGATAATCCCGCGGCTCCTCGGCGGAAGCGCCGCCCCAGACATGAATCAGCCGATCCTCGGGGACGCCGGCGGCGCGGGCCTTGGCGAGGCTCGTCATCAGGATCGCGCCACCCATGTTGACGGTCGGATTGGCCACCATCAGTTTGGTGTAGGGCCAGGCGATCAGCCGGTTGTCCGGCGTCGGCGTCGTGATCTCCTCGGGCGTGAAGTGCTTCTTCAGCCAGGCATTGGGATTTTGCGCGGCGACGCCGGAATAGGTCGACCACAGCGCGCCGGATTCCGCCAGCGCCTCGCGCGGGGTCTGGCCCCAATGCGCCGAGGTCGCGGTCTCATAGAGCGGATACACCGTGATCGGCCGGAATACGCCGAGCGTCACCGCCATCGGCTTCTGGAACGCCGCGCCGCGCTTCGGCTCCGGCACGTCATGCGCGAACGGCGTCCATGGCAGATCGACCTTGGCGCGCTCGGCCTTGGTCGCAGTCGACTGCGCCTCGGCGCCGCAGATCGCGGCGACGCTGCATTCGCCGCGCGCGATGCGCTGCGCGGCCTCGTGCAGATAGCGGATCGGGCTTTCGCCGCCGACCGGGCCGTAATAGGCGTGCGCGGGCTTGATGCCGAGACGCTCGGACAATTGCCGCGCCGGGTCCTGATAACGCCAGCTCAGGAAGTTGACGATGTCGAGCGAGGCAATATCGCCCAGCAGCTTGCCGCCGCTGTCCGCTTCGGCGCGCTTCAGCGCCTGTTCCAGCAGAACGAGAGGCTCAAGTCCCGCCGCGATTTCCTTCGGGCGATCGACGATTTCGCCGACGCCGACGATGACGGGGATGCGGTCTTCGGAGACAGGGGAGGTTGTATTCGACATTTTTCTTGTTTCGCCTTTTCTCGATAATCAACGCGCTGCAGATGCGTTTACTCCGTCATTGCGAGCGCAAGCGAAGCAATCCATAGAGCAACAAAGCAAGTCTGGATTGCTTCGTCGCTACGCTCCTCGCAATGACGGGGAGGGCTCCAGCTACTCCGCCACCAGCGCGTTCATATGCTCCACCGCCTCGACAAAGTCTTCCTTGAATTCCTGGACCACGGCGCCGGCGGATTTCACGCTGTCGATCAGCCCGACGCCCTGTCCGACAAAATAGCTGACGAGGTCGCGGGCCTGCGCATTGCCCGCGGCCGCCGCGCGATCGATCGAATTGAAGGCGTCGCGGCTGATGATGCTCTGCAGCGGCATCGGCAGCGTCCCCGGGCTGTCGGGGTCGCGATCCCAGGCATCGGTCCAGACCGAACGCAACTGCCGCGCCGGTTTCCCGGTGCGGCCTTTGGAGCGAACCGCATCGCGCGATGAAGCCGCAATCATCTTTTCGCGGAAGATCTCGGTGGTCTCGGATTCGACGGTGGCGAGCCACACCGATCCGGTCCAGGCGCCGGCTGCGCCCATCGCCATGCACGCCGCCATCTGGCGCCCGGTCATGATGCCGCCGGCAGCCAGCACCGGCACGTCGCGGATCGGCTTGATCGCCTTGATTACCTCCGGCACCAGCACCATGGTCGAAACCTCGCCGCAATGGCCGCCGGCCTCGGTGCCCTGTACCACCAGAATATCGACGCCGGCCGCAACCTGGCGCAGCGCATGTTCCTTGGCGCCTACAAGTGCGGCGACCGGCACGTTGTGCTTCTTGCCCATGTCGAGCATGGCCTTCGGCGGCACGCCCAGCGCGTTCGCAATCAGCCGGATCGGATGCTGGAACGATACTTCCAGCACTTCCAGCGCGCGTTTCGCGTCGAACGGCTGCGGCTGATTGTCGGCGACGCTGGTCGTGGTCAGCTCGATGCCGTATTTCTTCAAAAGGTTTTTGGTGAAGGCGCGATGTTCGGGCGATACCCGCGCCTCCAGGCTTTTCCAGGTGACGTCCTTTTCGCCTGCCGTTGAGATATTTTCCGGGATCAGCACGTCGAGCCCATAGGGCTTGCCCTCGACGTGATCGTCGATCCATTTCAGTTCCTGCTCGATCGATTCAGGCGAATGCGCGGTGGCGCCGAGCACGCCGAAGCCTCCGGCGCGGCTAACCGCCGCAACCACGTCGCGGCAATGGCTGAAGGCCAGCAGCGGAAATTCAATTCCCAGCATGTCGCAGATCGGCGATTTCATGGTCGTGCTCCCTGCTGCGGCAGCCTTGGGCGGCGGCTCGTGATTGGTTTGAACGACGGGTATTCTGACGACGCTAGCTCATCACGGGGATCGAAGCCAAGCGGCTTTGCTTCCGCATATCTTGCGTGGAGGCGCCGGGAGCAGCGATAGCGCACCAGCGCATTCCGTGCGGCAAAATATGCGGTTCAGACCGGCCGTTTTGTCCCTTGCGCTTTGGCGCCATGGGTAGAATGCTGCCTGCCAACACAAGAAGAATCCAGGGGAGCGCGAACAGATGTCGGCTTTGCAATCCGGTTCCGGCAGGAGCCACGCGGCAGCAAACGAGAGCTACGATGTCGTCGTGGTCGGCGCCGGTTTTGCCGGGATGTACATGCTGCACAGGCTGCGCGGGCAGGGGTTTTCGGTTCGGGTCTATGAGCAGGGCGGCGATGTCGGCGGCACCTGGTACTGGAACCGCTATCCCGGCGCCCGCTGCGACGTCGAGAGCATGCAATATTCCTATTCGTTCTCGGAAGAGCTGCAGCGGGAATGGAATTGGAGCGAGCGCTACGCCCCGCAGCCCGAGATCCTGAAATACGCCAACCACGTCGCCGACCGCTTCAAGCTGCGCGGCGACATTAAGCTCAATACCCGCGTCGACCGGGCCGTGTTCGACGAGGCTACCAACGCCTGGTCGGTCACCACCTCCGACGGCAACACCGTAACGGCGAAACAGGTGGTGCTCGCCACCGGCTGCCTGTCGAACGCGCGGATGCCCGATATCAAGGGCCTCTCCGATTTCAAGGGCAAGGTCTATCACACCGGCCACTGGCCGCATGAGCCGGTCGACTTCACCGGCCTGCGCGTCGGCGTGATCGGCACCGGCTCATCAGGCATCCAGTCGGTGCCGATCATCGCCGAGCAGGCCAGCCATCTCACGGTGTTTCAGCGCACCGCGAATTTTTCGATACCGGCCCGCAATGCGGCGCTGACTTCGGAAGAACGCGAAGCGTTTCGCGCGAAATATCCCGAGATCCGGCGCTTTGCCCGCGAGGTATCGCGCAACGGCATTTATACCGAGGTGCCCGACAAGGGCGCGCTCGACGACGGCGGCAACGAGCGCCGCTCGAAATACGAAGCGCGCTGGACCCGCGGCGGCCTCACCTTCATGTCGGTCTACAACAACCTCGCGCTCGACAAGGCGGCCAACGACACCGCCGCCGATTTCGTCCGCGAGAAGATCGCGGAGATCGTCCAGGATCCGCAAACGGCAAAGCTGCTGCAGCCCGACAATCATCCGATCGGATCGAAGCGCATCTGCATCGATTCCGATTACTTCGCGACGTTCAACCGTCCGAACGTCACGCTGGTCGATATCCGTACCAATCCGATCGAGGAGATTTTGCCGAACGCCGTGCGCACCAGCGGAAAGGACTATGAGGTCGATGCACTGGTGTTGGCCACCGGCTTCGACGCCATGACGGGCTCAGTCGCAAAAATCGAACTTCGCGGCCGCAACGGCCAGACGCTGAACCAGAAATGGGCGGAAGGTCCAAAAACCTATCTCGGCCTGATGAGCGCGGGTTTCCCTAATCTGTTCATCATCACCGGTCCCGGCAGTCCGTCGGTGCTGAGCAACATGATCGTCTCGATCGAGCAGCACGTCGACTGGATCGCCGACGCCATCGGCTATATGCGCGACCACGACCTCGATAGCATGGAAGCGATGCAGGACGCCGAGCAAAGATGGGTTGATCATGTCAACGAGGTCGCGCATACCACGCTCTATCCGCAGGCCAATTCCTGGTACATGGGCGCCAACATCCCCGGCAAGCCGCAGATCTTTATGCCCTATATTGGCGGCGTCGGAGTCTATCGCGAGATCTGCAACGACGTCGCGGCCAAGGGCTATCAGGGGTTTACGATGTCGGTAGCGGAGCAGCCGCAGATGGCGGCATTTCCGTCATTGCGAGCGTAAGCGAAGCAATCCTTGCCGCCGCCAAGAAGGTGTGGATTGCTTCGTCGCTATCGCTTCTCGCAAGGACGACAACGCCTGAAGCCGAGGGAGGACGCCGATGATGGATTCGGAACGACGCTCCCTGCTGACAACAGGAGCCGTGGCGACGGCTGCGGCGCCGCGCGCGATTGCAAAGCAGATTGAACCGAGGAGCTGCCATGGGCATTTATGAAAAAGGCGCCGTTCGCATCCATTTTGAGGAGGCCGGTTCCGGCTTCCCGTTGTTGCTCATCGCCGGCGGCGGATTGAATTCGAGCATATCGGGCATTACCGGCAGCTATCCGCCCTTCAACGCCATGGCGGAATTCAAGAGCGAGTACCGCTGCATCGCTTTCGACCTGCGCAACGCCAATGCCGGCCAATCCTCGGGTCCGCTCGAGACCGACCGTCCCTGGGATTCCCACACCGACGACCAGCTCGCGCTGATGGATCACCTCGGCATCGACAGGTTCATGGTGCTGGGCTTCTGCATCGGCGGCCCCCTGATCTGGAATCTGCTGAAGCGCGCACCGGAACGCGTCGCCGCCGCCGTGCTGGCGATGCCTTCAGGGTCGCGCCCCGAGCTGCGCGACCTGTTCTACGAAAACAACATGAAGGGCTGGGGTCCGGAACTCACGAAACGCCGGCCCGACATCACGATGGAGGCGGTCGAGAAATTCCTCACCAAAATGTACCGCACCAACCCGGATTTCGTGTTCACCGTGACCCGCGATTTCGTGCGCGATTGCCAGACGCCGGTGCTGATCCTGCCGGATGATATCCCGGCCCATCCCTATGCGGTCGCCATGGAGGCTGCGATGCTGGCGCCGAAGGCCGAAGTGAGCTTGTTCCCATGGAAGGAGCCCAAGGAGCGGATCCCCCTGGCGGTGCGCCAGATCCGTTCCTTCCTCCGCGCGCATCGGCCGGCTGCTGCTTAGGAAGGCTTCCGACAAGCCGGTGAACCCGGGCGGGAGGCGGAACGCTGCAGCCTGATCGTCTTCGATTGAATCGTTGAGGATTGACAAAGCAGGAGTGCGAGGCGAGGGGACTCCCTCATTGCCTGCCGGGTGAAACGCGATGACCATTGGACGGTCGCTGAGCGTGAGTTCGAGCGAACCGACGTTGGTCAATGCCTTGACAGGCTCAACGCCCGTTGTTGGATCATAGACCCTTACCGAGCGGCGCCTGACGCCAAGATCGACCGTCACGCGGTCCTGGCCGCTCAAACGTTCGCCCCACACGATCAGTTGGAACGTGCCGTCGCTGTGCTGCAGGAGCAACTCATGAACGGTTTCGGGTTGGTTCGCGATCGCGAAATCGAGCCGGCCGGGGCTGGCGAGGGTGCCTTTGTCCGCCAGAATGGTCGTGAGGTTGTGAAGGTAGATCGCGGCCTTACGGGGCGAATAATCGGGCCGGTAGAAGCCGAAGGATTGGTTGCCGTCTTCGTCGGTACGGTCGCGCAACAGATAGACCGATGTATGGGCGTAGCCGCGCCTGAATTGCGCGAGGTACAAGTTCATCAGGTTCAGGCCGTGCATCTCTTCCGTGACCGCTCCTTCGATATTGGCACCGGTTTCGGTCGTGACGCGTGGCAGCGTATTGAGCTGTTCCTGAGTGTAGCCCGGAAACCGTCTCCCCCATGTGACGCCGAAATTGCCAAATAGCCCATCCACTTTGGATGCGGCCGTTGGATCGGCAGCGTCCCACGTCTTGTTGTCCGTCGGATACGGCGAGCGCGGATGATAGATGTAGTTGTGTACGTTGGCGTAGTCGGCGTATTGGGTGCCGGCGGGCATCAGGGTTTGGGCGCCAGGCGGGATCGTCAGAAACTGAAGGCCGACATTATCCCGCTGCGCGCCCGATTCCGAGATCGACCAGACCGGATATTTCGCAAGCACCGGGTCGCTCTTGACGGCCTGGTACAGGTCGCGCTGAAGCCTGGCGACGGCCATCCACGAAGGCTCGCGACCGCCGCCTTTCTCGCCCTGGTAGGTGACGCCCCAATTGTTCGGCTCGTTGTTGCCCTCGAACGCGAGCAGCGCACCGGCGTCAGCGAGCACCTTGCCCGTTTCCACCAGCTTCTTCACATCAGTTCCGCCGCTGACCAATCCCCAGCTCAGCCGCGCGCCGGTTTCGCGATGTAAATCGAGAAAGGTCTGGATGGTTGTGGGGCCGTTGTCGCTTAGCCCTTCTATTCCTGCCCGCAGCCATCGAAAGCCGCAATAGCGGACCATCTCGATCGTCCTGGCCAGCGGCTGGCCTCGATCGGGTAATGTCGAAACGACGCCGATGCTATCAAGAAAATCGGTCGTTGCGACGGCCGTGATGGGGGCTGCAAGCAAATCGCGAGGCGATAAGGGCAGTGTCACAGCCAGTGCGAAGCACGCGCCGACGACGGAGCGGCGTATTTTGAAAGGAGCGATCGTCCGGCGAGATTTCATATCGCGGCTAGCTTCATCTTCGCGCTGGTCTACACAATGATAATAGCGACGGCGGAGGGCCGCTTCTGTATTTCGAACAGCACTTCGCAATCCTGTCATCTACATAAGTATATAGCGAGCTGCTTGCCCGTACCGTGCGGCATTCAGACCCATTGGAATACCGAGCGCGTCGTCAGTAGGGTCGGTTAGCCGCAGGCGTAACCCACCATTCGGGACCTACGATTTTGAGATAGCCACGCCCTCTGCCGGCGGGAACACTACCCGGTCGTCGGTCCGGCAGTAGCGGTCGGCGAACATGCGGCCGACCGGATGATAGCGGTCCATGTGCACGCGCATGGAGGCGGTATCCCACAATTCGTCGCGAATGTGGAAATTGATGCCTTCACCCATGATGAACTGCCGGTCGTTCACTTCGATGGTTTTCCAGGTCTTGCACTCCATCGCCCAGGGCGCGTCGGCCAATCGCGGCACCGCGACTTTGGTCGAGGGCGCCAGTTTCAGTCCGAGATAATCGGGCTCGCCGATTTCAGCCGGAAAGTCGCCGCTGGAATCATGCATCGCGCGCGCCAGCGGCTCATCGGCGAGGTTGACCACGAATTCCCCGGTGCGCTGGATGTTGACTACGGTGTCCTTGAGCAGGCCGTCCGGCCCCGGACTGGCGGCGAACATGCAGAGCGGCGGATCCTCGCAGAATACGTTGAAGAAGCTGAAGGGCGCGGCGTTGACCACGCCGGTGGGGCCAACCGTCGTCACCCAGGCGATCGGCCGCGGCAGAACGAACCCCGTCAGAACCTTGTAGCACTCGCGGGGGGAGAGATCGGCAGGCGTGTATTGCATTGTGTAGTTCCTGTTCGGGCTCTTCATCCGGAGTGAGTAAGCGGAGGCACCCCCACCCCAACCCTCCCCCGCAAGCGGGAGAGGGGGCGCGTCAGCGTTTGCTGAACGATCTGAATTCAGCAATGGCCACGATGCAGGCCGCGTCTGTTTTATCATCCATGCTGTTCACCAGGTGGTGTGCTCGGCTCCCTCTCCCGCTTGCGGGGGAGGCATAGGCGGCCTACGGCCGCCGTTCTTGTTAGAAAGACGCCGATGCGCAGCATCGGCTATGGGTGGGGGCGCTCCGCGGGGACTTTACGTCGGGCACGCTCCCGGCCTACGGCATGCTCAGTTCGTGGCGGCCGACGACCATCCAGTGCACTTCGTCGGGACCGTCGGCGAAGCGGAGATGGCGCACGTCGGTGTACATCTCGGCAAGCGGAGTCCATTGCGAAATGCCGGTCGCGCCGTGCATCTGGATCGCCTGGTCGATGATCTTGCAGGCGCGCTCGGGCACCATGGCCTTGACCATGCTGACCCAGATGCGCGCTTCCTTGTTGCCGAGCACGTCCATCGCCTTGGCGGCTTTCAGCACCATCAACCGCATCGCCTCGATTTCGCAGCGCGCCTGCGCCATGATCTGCAGATTGCCGCCGAGATGCGCGATCTTGTTGCCGAAGGCCTGGCGGGTGAGGCCGCGCGTCACCATCAGGTCGAGCGCCTTTTCCGCCTTGCCGATGGTGCGCATGCAGTGATGGATGCGGCCGGGTCCGAGGCGAACCTGCGAGATCTCGAAGCCGCGGCCTTCGCCGAGCAGCATGTTGTCCTTGGGCACCCTGACATTGTTGAAGCGCAAATGCATATGGCCGCGCGGCGCGTGGTCGTGCCCGAACACGTGCATTGGCCCGATGATCTCGACGCCCGGCGTGTCCTTGGGCACCAGGATCTGGGACTGCTGCTTGCTCGGCGGCGCGTCCGGATTGGTCTTCACCATCACGATCATGATCTTGCAGCGGGGATCGCCGAGGCCGGAGATGTAATATTTCTCGCCGTTGATCACCCATTCGTCGCCGACGAGTTTTGCCGTCGTCGAGATGTTCTTGGCGTCCGACGACGCGACATTGGGTTCGGTCATGGCGTAGGCGGAGCGGATTTCGCCGTTCAGGAGCGGCTTCAGCCATTTCTCCTTCTGCTCGCGGGTGCCGACCCGCTCCAGCACTTCCATGTTGCCGGTATCCGGCGCCGAACAGTTCATGGTTTCCGAGGCCAGCGGATTCTTGCCGAGCTCGGCCGCGATATAGGCATAGTCGAGATTCTTCAGGCCGGCGCCGGTCTCGTCGTCGGGCAGGAAGAAGTTCCACAGGCCCACTTCCTTGGCCTTTGCCTTGGCTTTCCCCAGCACCTCGAGCTGGCCGTCGGTGAAGCTCCAGCGATCTGGCTTGTTCTCGCCGAGCCGGTAGAATTCGACCGACATCGGCTCCACGGTTTCCCGGATGAATTTCTTCACATGGTCGTAAAGCGGCCGGACCTGATCCGACATGCGCAGATCGTTGAGTTCATCGTCCGGATTGAGGCCATAGGTCGTCATCCGGGGCACATAGGCGTGTTTCATGTGGTCGTCCTCCCATTGGCGCAGATCGTTGTTCCCGTCGTCGTGCGGGCGACCTGCCTGAAGCGCTTGTTGCCGACACTCTAGACGTCCGATCAACCTTTACAAGCAGACGGGCAGGCGAGTTCTTCCAATGTCTGCCAGCGGCTTTTGCCGCCTCGCGAAATTTCGGAAAACGTCGGAGAGCCGTGTAGCACCCGGAGTCTCTTCGCCAAAGCCGCCACGAAGCGGTCGGCATCGGCCTCGTCGTTATAGACGTGGGGCGAGATGCGCATGCGGCCAAGACGCGCCGCGACGTAGATGCCTTCGCTTGCCAGTCCCTCGATGAGGCCGGCCGGCATCCCCTCCGCAAAGGCAAGGCTCAGGATATGCGGTGCCCGCAGGCTGCGCTCCGGCACGCTGACGTCGATATCGCGCAAGCCGTCCGCGATCCGCTCCGTCAGCATCTGCAGACGTTGCGCAACGGCGGACGCGCCCCATTCAGCCATCATCTCCATGCCGATCGAAGCCATCTCCATCGAGATGAAATGGTCGCGCTCGCCCATGTCGAAGCGCCGCGCATCGGGGAGGTAGCTGACATCGCGCGAAATAGACCGCATTTTCGGCGCGCACGTCGCGGCGGCCGAACGCCGTCTGCTCGAGCGGAATGCCGCCCTGATGGCGCCTGGCGACGTAGAGGAAGGCGCGGCCGTAGGGCCCGAGCAGCCATTTGTAGGTCGGGAAGATCACAAAATCCGGATCGAGACGCCGTACGTCCATCGCCAGCACGCCGGCGCTTTGCGTCGCGTCGACCAGGAAGCGAGCTCCCCGCTGCCGCAGCGCCATGCCCACTTTTTCGATGTCGATCAGACCGCCGTCCGACCAGTGCACCGACGAGATCGAGGCAAGGCCGACCGGCGCAGCGCCCGGTCGTTCGAGGGCGGCGAGAACCGCCGATGTCCAGTCGCCGTCGTCCGGCCGCCGGATCGTCTCGACGATAAAACCCTGCGTTTCGGCCCGGGTCTGCCATTCGAGCACCGGCGAGGAGTGATCGTTTTCCAGCACGATCACGCGGGTGCCGCGGTCGATCGTCAGCACCTTCGCCGCCGTGGCGACGCCGTAGCTGATCGAAGGGATCAGCGCCATGTCAGCGGGATCGGCGTGGATCAACCGCGCCGCGGCAGCGCGTGCGCGTTCATGCTGGCTGTTGGCGAAGCCGGGCTCGAGCGTCCAGGGGGTGCCCTTGCGCCCAACCGCGGCGCGCCCGGCCTCCAGGGTCTTGAGCGGCAGCGGGCTGTAAGAGGCCGCATTCAGGTAGCAGATATCGCGCGGCATTCCGAACAAGGCGCGCTGCGGGTCAAGCATGTTGAGGGATCTCTTGATTGCGACACTCGGCGGGACACTTCGATTATGGCCTATCTCGGGCGCACCAGCCACATGGCCGCTCGCGCGCAAGCCGATTTGGTGTGGCTCTTATCTGATTTGCCCGTCGGGCCATTTTGTGTCGAGTCTCCCTCGCAAAAATATTTCACTTCACCCGTCGGGCAAATCATCTCTACAAATTCGCGCCATCCTACCCCACAGAGGGGCGTATCGCGATCGTCACGGACGCGGGGTGCGGATGCGGTGGACGCGGCAGCGTTTTGCGCGCGACGGGTCGCAGGGCAGATCGAAAGATTTGTGAGCGATCAAAAGCACGCGGACGAGAGATGTTGCGGCGTACGGCGAAGTCGTGTGGTCCTGACGCCCCGACGCTGGCGTCAAGTTCGCGGATGTTGTGTCGGCCCTACCGGGCGCGGACACAACGTTAGTCCGCTAACGACGGTGGCAAAAGAGCCCGGTCACCGGGGAGCAACTGTGTTTTTTACGTAGACCTGTGATCGGCTGGCCTCAAGGCTGGCGCTGCGCGCCACCGCCTCCGGCGGCTGACGGCCTTGACCCCAGCCGGTCACCGGTCTGTTGGTTCTGCAAGCGCTCGGCCAAATGCCGAGCGCGGGTGGCGCGCTCGCTAGCCCACCGCGTAGCGACTGGCATCCCATTTCTCGCCGCGAGCGATCATGATGTTGAGAATGACGATCAGCTTGCGCATGCAGGCGACCAGGGCAACCTTGGCCTTTTTGCCCTTGGCGATCAGGTGACGATAGAAGGCCTTGAGCGCCGGGTTGTGCCGGGTCGCAGCTCCCAGGCAAGCCATGTAGAACAGATTGCGGACCTTGCGGCGTCCACCCTTGATCTGGCGCCCGCCCTGCCGCTTACCGCTATCATCATCGTAAGGCGCGACGCCCAGCAAGGCGGAGATGGCCTCGTTGCTCACCTGGCCCAATTCCGGCATGGCTGCGATGAGGCCGGCAGACGTCGTGCCGGCAAGCCCCGGCACGCTCTCGATGATCTCGGCGCGCGCGGCAAAATGCGGCGTGGCCTTGATCGTGGCGGTGATCGCCGCCTCGAGCTTGGCAAGCTCGACGGCAATGGTCTTCAGCAGTCGCGCATGGCTTTTTTGCACGGGTTCCGGTACATCGTGCTCGCCTTTGTTGCTCAGCATGGTCTTCATGTCGAGCAACCCCTGACGCGCATTCACCATCTGTTGAAGCTTCTCGCGCGCGGCATCGTGGGCTTGGCTTGGCGCCTCGCCGAATATCTCGGCAAACCAGCCGATCGTGTCAGAGTCGATGACGTCATTTTTGGCTAGTCGCCCAGCAGATTGGGCGAAGTGGCGCACCCGCTTGGGATCGACAATACGAACCTCGATATCCTTCTCGCGCAGCGCCCTGGTCCATTCGCGCTCATACCCCCCGCTGGCCTCCATCACTGCCTTAGTCACCTTGTGCTTGCGAAGCCAAGAGATCAACTGCCGCCGTCCCTCCGAGGTGCCTGGGAACGTTTGCCGTTGAGACAGCGCGCGAATGCACACATCCGCCTTGTCCTTGGCGATATCAATACCGGCGACAATCAAACCGTTTTGTGCCATCATCCAACTCCCTTCCTTGCTCGGTCCGGGCTCGAAGCCCATGCAACTGTTCGGGTTGAGGAAGACACCGGATCTGTCCCTCGCTCCCCGTCAGGCTCTTGCGGCCTTTGAGCACCACGGGCTCAGATCCAGCGACGGGCGGTTGGGTCAACAACCGCCCGTTTGCACATTCTGGCAAATTTTGCGGACACAAGAGCACGAAGGAACCCGTTAAAACCATTGCGTGCGGGAATGCCGGGCGATTCCGGTGTACTCGTTGTTACTCGTGTGCGTTCTACCAGTAAAAGTGCACACGAGGCTGCGGGTGCAGCGGGCACCCGGCATTCCCCACGCCCTCTTGGGGCGGGAGATTCAGCAACGCCTCGGACGCCTCGCGTCGCGAGGTCGAAGAAGTGTGCGAAACTGTATCAACGTCATTGCGAGCGCAGCGAAGCAATCCATTCTTTCTTTACGCCGCGCGACGGATTGCTTCGCTGCGCTCGCAATGACGGTTGGACCGTTTGAAAGTCGAATCCAGAGCTATGGCAACAAACTCGCGTCGTCCCGGACAAGCGAAGCGCGATCCGGGACCCGTAGCCACCGATGCCTGTATTGTGCGAGGCTGGAGCGGCAATTGTATCCGACGGCTAACATCGGTGGTTATGGGTCCCGGCGTTCGCCGGGACGACGAAAGAGCCCGGACGGGCCTCGCGTCATTGCGAGAAGCAAATTCGCGCGACCCGGCGGCCCGCAATGACGCTCATCACCTCAAAACGCCGTGTATCCGCCGTCGATCACAAAACAATCGGCGGTGTGATACGACGACGCCTTGCTCATCAGATACACCGCGATGCCGCCGAAATCGGCGGGCTCGCCGAACCGCCGCATCGGAATCCGCGGCATCACATTGGCCACGAATTTTTCGTTGGCCATGATCCCGGCGGTCATGTCGCTCTTGATCCAGCCGGGCAGGATGGCGTTGGCGGTGACGCCGTATCGCGCCAGTTCGACCGCGAGCGCGCGGCACAGCGCGTTGAGGGCGGCCTTGGTGCCGGCGTAATGCTCGTTGCGCGCGGTGCCGAACAGCGACGCAAGGCTCGAGGTCGCGACCAGCCGCCCGAAGCGATCTCCCGCCTCGGCGCGCTCGGTCATGTGGCGCGCGGCGGCCTGGAACACGTGAAAGACGCCATCGAGATTGGTCGCGAACATCTTGCGCCATTCTTCCTCGGTGCGATCGATGAACGCCCGTCGTCCGCCGCCGCCGATGCCGGCATTGGCGAAGCAGCCGTCGACCCGGCCGAAGGCATCCAGCGCCGCGGCCATTGCGGCCTTGACCGACGCGGGATCGCTGACGTCGCAGATTCGGGTATCGGTCTTGCCGGCCAGGCCGGCCATGGTCGCGGCCGCAGCCTTGTTCTTCTCGGCATTGCGGCCCCAGATCGAAACGTTGCAGCCGGCAGCGGCCAGCGCCTGCGCGATGCCGAGGCCGATACCGCCATTGCCGCCGGTGATGACGGCCACGCGGCCGGACAGGTCAAAGATGCTCATTGGGGGTTTCCATTCGGTTTGGCGCGCGTTAGGCCGTGCGTCCGTTGGTGGGCAGATGCTCTGATCCAACCATGGACAAGCCCGCCCAGAAAATCAAATATGGCTTCGAGAACCAAAATCCCGACCGCCGCGGCCAACAACGCGGGTCATAATCCGATGAGGAAACCGATGCAGTTCAAACACGTCACGCTCGAGTTCGACGGCCCGGTGGCCATCCTGAAGCTGGACCACCAGGAGGTAATGAATGCGGTGTCGATCGACATGCTGGGCGGTCTCGGCGAGGCGCTCGACGCGATCGACGAAAACAAGGCCGAAGTCCGCTGCCTGGTCATCACAGGGGCGGGGCGGGCGTTCTGCACCGGCGCCAATCTGCAGGGCCGCAACAACCAGAAGCCGGGCAAGAGCAATGCCGGTGCTGCACTGGAAACCGCGTTCCACCCGTTCCTGCGCCGGCTGCGCAATTTGCATTGCCCGATCGTCACCTCCGTCAACGGTCCGGCCGCCGGCGCCGGCATGAGCTTCGCGCTGATGGGCGACATGATCCTGTGCGCGCGCTCGTCGTATTTCCTGCAGGCGTTCCGCCGTATCGGCCTGGTGCCGGACTGCGGCTCGACCTGGCTGTTGCCGCGGATGATCGGCAAGGCGCGCTCGGTCGAGCTCTCGCTGATGGGCGAGCGCCTTCCGGCCGAGAAGGCGCTGGAATGGGGACTCGTCAATCGTGTCTATGATGACACGGTCTTGATGGAGGAGACCATGAAGCTCGCGCATGAACTGGCGAACGGTCCGACGATCGCGCTGTCGCTGATCCGCAAGCTGTACTGGGACAGTCCCGACAATTCGTTCGAGGACCAGCTCGATCTCGAACAGCGGTTGCAGCGGACCGCCGGCGCGGCGGAGGATTTCAAGGAGGGCGTCACCGCATTCCTCGAGAAGCGCCCCGCAAAATTCAAGGGCAAATGATGGAGGACAAGCTCGGACGCTGCGTCGCCGCGTGGTGCCCGGGCGCGACCGGCGTCGCCGGCGCCGCCAAGCTCTCCGGTGGCGCCAGCCAGGAAACCTGGTCGTTCGACATCGTCCATCCCGGCGGCAATATCGGCGCGATCCTGCGCCGCGCGCCGCCGGGCTATGGCGCATCGCCGGGGCGTGCCGCCGGGCTCGATGCGGAGGCGACGCTGATGCAGCTCGCGCACGACGCCGGCCTGCCGTCGCCGCGGGTGATGCATGTGCTGACGCCGCAGGACGAACTCGGCACCGGTTTCATCATGGCGCGGATCGAGGGCGAAACCATCGCGCGCAAGATTTTGCGCGACGAGCAGTTTGCCAAAGCGCGGCCGATGCTGGCCCGCCAGCTCGGCAAGGTCGTGGCCGGCATCCACGGTTTGCCGGCGTCGAAATTGCCGAAACTGCGCCAGATGACGTCGACAAAAGAGATCGCCGATCTGGAGCGGGAATATCGCAGCTTCGATTGGCCGCGGCCGGTGTTCGAACTGGCGTTGCGCTGGCTGCGCGAGCGCGATCCCGGTCCGTCCGAGGAGGTGACGCTGGTGCATGGTGATTTCCGTCACGGTAATCTCATCATCGGTCCCGACGGCGTGCGCGCGGTGCTGGACTGGGAACTGGCGCATTTCGGCGACCCCATGGAGGATCTGGGCTGGATCTGCGTCAATTCGTGGCGTTTTGGCGAGATCGACAAGCCGGTCGGCGGCTTCGGGTCGCGCGAGGATTTATTCGCAGGCTATGAGGAAACCGGCCGCCGCGTCGATCCTGATCGCGTGAAATTCTGGGAAGTGATGGGCACGCTGCGCTGGGGCGTGATGTGCTGCGGCATGATGCAGCGCTTTCGCTCCGGCCCCGACCATTCGATGGAGCGCGCCATGATCGGTCGCCGCTCGTCGGAAACCGAAATCGATCTGCTCAGACTATTGGCGCCGCGGGCATGATCCCGAAAAGTGGAAGCCGGTTTTCGGATAAAAATCATGCCCAATAGAGATGGGAAGTGACATGCAGGACGAACCGACACCCACCGAATTGATCAAGGCGGTCGCGGATTTTCTGCGCAACGAGATTACGCCTGTCATCAAGGGGCATAACGCGTTCAAGCTGCGGGTCGGGATCAATGCGCTCGATCTGGTAACGCGGCAGCTGGCGCTGGAGCCAGGCAGCGACGCCGCCGAAGCCGCCCGGCTATCGCGATTGCTGGGCAAGCAGGGCTCGCTCGGCGAACTCAATCGCGCGCTCGCCGAACGCATCGCCAAGGGCGAGATGGATCTGCAGACGCCGGGGCTCGCCGATCATCTGTGGCAAACCACGATGGCCAAGCTCGCGGTCGATCAGCCGAACTATGCGTCGTACAAAAGGGAACTGGGAGAACAAAAGTAGCGAGCGCCCATCCATCCCGACGATGGCGACGAGTTACTTCCCCAGCCATTTCGGCGGGCGCTTTTCCGAAAACGCCTTCGGCCCCTCGATGTAATCCTGCGACGCCGCCATCGCCTTCACCGCCGGATATTCACGCTGTTCGGCGATCGCCTGCTCCAGCGAGACCGAGAGGCCTTTCTGGATCGCCTGCTTGGAGGCGCGGATCGACATCGGTGAGTTCTTGCAGATGGTCTCGGCCCAGCGCTCCGCGGCCGCAAGCGCCTCGCCCTGCGGTACCACCTCGTTGACGAAGCCGAGCTCGTGGCCTTCCTTGGCGGAGACGTGGCGCGCGGTCAGGATCATGCCCATGGCGCGCTTCATCCCGATCTGGCGCGGCAGCCGGTGCACGCCGCCGGCCAGCGCCGCAAGGCCGACGCGCGGCTCCGGAAGCGCGAAGGTGGCATTGTCAGAGGCAATGATGAGGTCGCAGGCCAGCGCGATTTCGAACCCGCCGCCCATCGCGACGCCGTTGACGGCGGCGATGATCGGCTTGTCGCAGTCGAACCGCGAGGTGAGGCCGGCAAATCCGCCGGGGCCCCAGCCGCGTTTGCCGCCGGCCGCCTGCCACTTCAGATCGTTGCCGGCGCAGAACGCCTTGTCGCCGGCGCCGGTGACGATCGCGACCCATTGCTCGGGATCGGCGACGAAGTCGTCGAACACCTGGTTCAGTTCGAAATGCGCGTCGATATGCAGCGCGTTGTACACTTCCGGGCGCGACAGCGTCACGATCGTGATCGGGCCCTTGCGCGTGACCTTGGAGAACTTCAAATCCATGTTTGCTCCCTTTGTATTTTCTGTGGCGAGGGAATTCGTGGCTTGAATACTAGCGTGGTCCCGCCGTCCGATACCATCCAATTACGCGGGGAACCTCCGCGTCACAAGCCATGCTCCATTGCTTGACTTGGAGCGGGGTTCTCACCTTAATCGCAGGCAATCACGATAAACCGACATCTCGGGAGCACGCCTTGGATTTTGCATTGCCGGCCGATCTGGTCGCCTATCTCGACGAACTCGACCGTTTCATCGCGCGCGAGATCAAACCGATCGAGGAGGCCGATGACAACATCCGCTTCTTCGACCATCGCCGCGAATGGGCGCGTACCGATTTCGACAAGGGCGGCCTGCCGCGGCATGAGTGGGAAGCGCTGCTGCGCAAGGTGAAGAACCTCGCCGACAGCGCAGGCCATCTGCGCTTCGCGATCCCGAAGCGCTATGGCGGCAAGGATGGCTCCAATCTCTGGATGGCCGTGATCCGCGAGCATTTCGCCTCCAAGGGGCTTGGCCTGCATAACGACCTGCAGAACGAGCATTCGATCGTCGGCAATCTGCCGCTGGTCACCATGCTGGACCGCTACGGCCGCGACGACCAGAAGGCGATGATCGAAGGCTCGATCACCGGAAAATACCGCATCACCTTTGGCTTGACCGAGCCCGACCATGGCTCCGACGCCACCCACATGGAAACCCGCGCGGTGCAGGCGACGCGTGATGGCGTCTCTGGGTGGGTCATCAACGGCGAGAAGATGTGGACCACCGGCATGCATGTCGCGACCCATTGCGCGCTGTTTGCCCGCACCTCGGGCAACGACGGCGACGCCCGCGGCATCACCTGTTTCCTGGTACCGGCCAAAGCAAAGGGCGTGAAGGTCGAGGAATATATGTGGACCTTCAACATGCCGACCGATCACCCGCGCGTCAGCTTTACTGACGTGTTCGTACCCGATGATGCGCTGTTTGGCGAAGTCGGCCGCGGGCTTTCGCTGGCGCAATGCTTTGTGCACGAGAACCGGATCCGGCAGGCAGCGAGCTCGCTGGGGGCTGCCGTGTACTGCATCAATGAAAGCGTGAAATACGCGCGTGAGCGCAAGCCGTTCGGCAAGGCACTGGCCGAGAACCAGGCGATCCAGTGGCCGCTGGTGGAGCTTGCGACGCAGGCCGAAATGCTGCGGCTGTTAATCCGCAAGACCGCGTGGGAGATGGACAAGCTGACCCAGGCCCAGGTCGAGCACACGCTCTCCGACCGGGTCTCGATGTGTAATTTCTGGGCCAACCGGCTGTGCTGCGAGGCCGCCGACCGCGCCATGCAGGTGCATGGCGGCATGGGCTACTCGCGTCACAAGCCGTTCGAGCACATCTACCGCCACCACCGCCGCTACCGCATCACCGAAGGCAGCGAGGAAATCCAGAAGCGCAAGGTCGCGGGATTTTTGTTCGGCTATATGGGGGCGGGGAAGCACTGAGGCTTCCAGCAACGGTGTCGTCCCGGCGAAGGCCGGGACCTATAACCACCGGCGTCTTTTGTATCAGCGTGACGACGCAACAAGGCAATCAACACTTCCCGGACCATTGGCGACACGGCGTATGGGTCCCTGCTTTCGCAGGGACGACACTGCGTATCAATTCACCTGACGATCCTTGCCCGCCCAGTAGGGATCGCGCAGATGCCTGCGAAGAATCTTGCCCGAGGCGTTGCGCGGCAGGGCTTCGATGAACTCGACCGATTTCGGCGTCTTGAAGCCTGCGATGCGTTCGCGGGTGAAGCCGATGATGTCGGATGAGGTCGCGTTCTTGCCGGGCTTCATCACCACAATCGCCTTGACCGCTTCGCCCCATTTGTCGTCGGGCACGCCGACCACGGCGACTTCGGCCACGTCGGGATGGTCGCAGATCGCGCTTTCGACTTCGGCCGGATAGATGTTCTCGCCGCCGGAGATGATCATGTCCTTGATGCGGTCGTGGATGTAGAGATAGCCGTCCTCATCCATGTAGCCGGCATCGCCGGTGCGCAGCCAGCCGTCGCCGTCGAGCGTCCTGGCGGTCGCCTCCGGCAGATTCCAGTATCCGGCCATGTTGGAGCCGGACCGCGTCGCGATCTCGCCGACTTCGCCCGGCGGCAGCCTGTTGCCGTCGGCGTCGAGGATGGCCAGCTCGACGCCGGGCAGCGCCTTGCCGGCCGAGCGCATCCGCTCCAGCCCCTCGACATGATCTTCCGGCGGCAGCGCGACGATGGTGCCGGTGGTCTCCGTCATGCCGTACATCTGCACAAAGCCGCAGCCGAACACCTCGATGCATTCCTTCAGCAGTGCGGCAGGAATGGGGGAGGCGCCATAGAGCATGTATTTCAGCTTGGAGAAATCCACCTCGCGGGCACGCGGCTGCCGCACCACGAACTGCATCGCGGCCGGCACCATGAACAGTTTGGTGATTCCGGACTGCTCGAAGAAATCCAGCACCTTGGTGGGATCGAATTCCCGGGCGATCACGCCCCTGGCGCCGTGGTAGAGGCCCATCACGCCCCAGCCGGAGCCGCCGATATGGAAGATCGGCATCGCCACCAGCGAGACGTCGTCCGTCGACCATTTGTTCCAGTCGGGCTTTTGATCCCTGCCGGTCTCCACCAGGTTGAGGAAATTGGCGTGCGACAGCATCGCGCCTTTGGGTTTGCCGGTGGTACCGGAGGTGTAAAGCTGGATCGCGATATCCTTGCGGTCGATCTCGACCCTCGGGTCGTCGCCGCTCTGCGCATCGCGCCACGCGGTGAAATCCTGCCATTCCGGGGCGCCGCCTTCGGTCGTGATGACCATGCGCAGGTTCGGCAGTTGCGGCTTGATGTTGCGGATCTGCGTGATGAACTCAGGTCCCACGAACAGCACCGGGGCCTTGCAGTCGTCTACGATGAAGGCGACCTCCGGGCCGGCCAGCCGCCAGTTAACGGGCGCCATCACCACATTGGCCTTCATCGCGCCCAGCAGCAGCTCGAAATAGATGTCGCTGTTCTTGCCGAGATAGGCGATGCGCTCGTGCGGCTTGACGCCGAGCGCCTTGAGGCCGTTGGCAACGCGGTTGGTCTTGATGTCGAGCTCACGGAAGCTGGTCTGGCGTCCCTCGAATTCGAACGCGATGGCGTCGCCGCGCATCTTCGCCCGCGCGCGCAACATGTCGGCAAGGTTGGCCGGTTCTTCTGAGGCGGACATGGTTCTCCCGTGAGGTTTTGTTTTTTGGTCTTTGTAGCGTCGTCCCGGCGTTTGCCGGGACGACGTGACTTACCCTCTCGCTGCGCGATCCTTCTCGTTCTGGGCCTTGATCGCGTCGCGCGCCTGGTTCCAGTCGGCGTCGGACCAGTCGCGCAACTGATAGAAATTGCCACCCATCGCCAGCGCCTGGCCGCCGTCCATTGCGATGGTCTCGCCGTTGATCCAGTCGCAGCCGCCCGAAATCAGGAACACCGCGAGGTTCTGCAGTTCCTCCATCTTGCCGACGCGCCCCATCGGGTTTTGCGCGATGGTGCGCGCGCCGGCTTCGTCGCCGGGCTTGATGCGCTTGCTCATGCCTTCGGTCGGAATCTCGCCGGGCGCGATGGTATTGAGCCGGATGCCGTAGCGTCCCCATTCCGTCGCCAGCGACATGGTCATGGCATGGATCGCGGATTTGCTCATCGCCGACGGCACCACATAGGGGCTGCCGTTGCGCACCCATGTCACGGTGATCGACACTACATTGCCGGGTTGCTTGGCGGCGATCCAGCGGCGGCCGACCGCGTGGGTCACATAGAACGTGCCGTGCATCACGATGTTGGCGACCGCGTCAAACCCACGCGGCGTCAGGTCCTGGGTGCGCGAGATGAAATTACCGGCGGCGTTGTTGATGAGGTCGGTGAGCGGACCCTGGGTGAAGATGGTCTCGATCATCTCGTCGACCGCGAGCGGATTTCGGATGTCGACGCCATGGCTGGTTACCCGGCCGCCATACTGATCCATCAATTCGGTTGCGGTTTCGTCGCAGACGCCCTTGCGGCGGCCGCAGATATGAACCTCGGCGCCGAGCTCGAGGAAACGCGCCGCCATCGACTTGCCGAGACCGGTGCCGCCTCCGGTGACAAGAATGCGCCGGCCGGCGAGAAGCTGTTCGCTGAACATCTGGTGTTTCCGCCCTGGGGAATTGTCTGTTAATTGGTTGATTGACTAAATCCGTACAACGCCTTTCTGTAAAGCGGCAACAACAAAGAAGAGCCAAGGGAACTTCCATGGATGATCGCGTCAAAATCACGATTTCGGAGGGCGTGGCCGACGTTCGTCTGGTCCGGGCGGACAAGATGAATGCGCTGGATGCCGCGATGTTCGACGCCCTCGTCGCCGCCAGCGCCCGGCTTGCCCAGGAAAAAGCCGTGCGGGCCGTGGTCTTGTCGGGCGAAGGACGGGCGTTCTGCGCTGGCCTCGATATGGGCCGCTTTGCCGCGATGAAGGAAAGCGGCGGTAACGGGATAGCAGGGGGCGAGAAGCGCGACCTGAGCGTGCGTACCCATGGCCTCGCCAATTATCCGCAGCAGGCGGTGTGGGGATGGCGGCAGCTCGAGGTCCCCGTGATTGCCGCGATCCAGGGTGTCGCGTTCGGGGGCGGCTTCCAGCTCGCGCTGGGCGCGGATATGCGATTTCTCGCGCCCGACGCGCGGATGTCGATCATGGAGATCAAATGGGGGTTGGTGCCGGACATGGCGGGGACGCCGATCCTGGCGAGCCTCGTCCGCGACGATATCCTGCGCGAATTGACCTATACCGGGCGGATTTTCTCGGCGCAGGAAGCGCTGAGTTACGGCCTCGCGACCCGGATTTGTGACGATCCGCGCACGGCGGCCTTTGAGGTCGCCCGCGAAATCGCCGGCAAGAGCCCGGAGGCGATCCGCGCCGCCAAGCGCATGTTGAACAATCTGTCGGTCGATCCCGGCCCGGCGCTATTAGCCGAATCCGTCGAGCAGATGAAGCTGATGGGCGGGGCCAATCAGCTCGAGGCGGTGCGCGCCAACATCGAAAAGCGCGCGCCACGTTTCGCCGACGTGTGAACGACGTCTCTCGTCATTCCGGGTCTGATCCTTCGGACCATCCCGGAATGACGGAGAGGCCGCAACTACTCCCAAAACCGACGAGAGATCGGAAAGAGACAATGACAACGACTTCCCCTTTCCTCGGCATTATCAGCGGCCAGCGCAAGCGCAGTCACGCCGAGGTCGCCGATCGCGCCGCCCGCATCGCCGGCGGCTTGCAGGCACTTGGCGTCAAGCCGGGCGACAGCGTCTGCATGCTGATGCGCAACGACATCGCCTTCATCGAGGCGGCCTATGCGGCGATGCGGCTCGGCGCCTATGGCGTGCCGGTCAATTGGCACTTCAAGCCCGAGGAAATCAATTACGTCCTGCAGGATTCCGGAACCTCCGTCCTGATCGGCCATGCCGACATGCTGCATCGGCTGCGCGGTGTCATTCCCGAAGGTGTCACCGTGCTGAGCGCCCCGACGCCGCCCGAAATCCTGAAACACTACAAGATCGATCCCGATCATCGCGCCACGCCGGATTTCGCGGAGGACCTGGAATCCTGGCTCGGCCGGCAGAAACCTTACGATGGCCCGGCACTGCCGCAGCCGCAGAACATGATCTATACCTCGGGCACGACGGGGCATCCCAAGGGCGTGCGGCGGAATGCACCGACACCGGAACAAAGCGCTTCGTCGGAGCGGATGCGGGCGTTGATCTACGGCCTGCAGCCGGGCGCCCGCGCCCTGCTGCCGGGACCGCTATACCATTCCGCGCCGAACTCGTTCGGCCTGCGCGCCGGCCGCCTCGGCGGCGCGCTGGTGCTGATGCCACGGTTCGAGCCGGAGGAATTCCTGCGGCTGATCGAGGTCGAGAGGATCGACACCATCTTCATGGTGCCGACCATGTTCATCCGCTTGATGAAGTTGCCGGAAGATGTGCGCAGGAAATACGACATGTCCTCGCTGCGCCACATCATCCATGCCGCCGCACCCTGTCCAGCCGATATCAAGCGCGCGATGATCGAATGGTGGGGACCCGTGATTTATGAATTCTACGGCAGCACCGAATCCGGTGCGGTTACCTTCGCCAATTCCGAGGACGCGCTGAAGAAGCCCGGCACCGTCGGCAAGATATCGCCGGGCGCGGAGCTTCGCTTTATTGGCGACAACGGCAGGTCGTTGCCGCAGGGCGAGATCGGCGAGATCTACTCGCGGATAGCAGGCAATCCGGATTTCACCTATCACAACAAGCCGGAAAAGCGCGCCGAGATCGAGCAAGACGGGTTCATCACCTCGGGCGATGTCGGTTACATCGACGCGGACGGTTATGTCTTCATCTGCGACCGCAAGCGCGACATGGTGATCTCGGGCGGCGTCAACATCTACCCCGCCGAAATCGAAGCCGCCCTGCACGCGGTTCCCGGCGTCCACGACTGCGCGGTGTTCGGGATTCCTGACGACGAGTTCGGCGAGGCGCTGATGGCGGTGGTGGAACCGCAACCCGGCGTGACGCTCGACGTCGCCGCGATCCGCGCGCAACTGAAGACCTCGCTCGCCGATTACAAGGTACCAAAACACGTCGAGATCCATGCCAACCTGCCGCGCGAGGATTCCGGCAAGATCTTCAAGCGCCGCCTGCGCGATCCCTATTGGGAGCGCGCAGGAAGAAGGATTTGACCCTCCTTACCTCTCCCATGGGGAGAGGTCGGCGCGGTTGCGCCGGGTGAGGGGGTGTTGCCCCACGATCGACCGCAACTGCTCACCCCAAACCTCTCCCAAAGGGAGAGGGAGCGCATCCTGGAGCCGCAACTTCGGCAAATGCGTAGATCCAGGGATCGCCTTTTTCTTGGACTTGCGCCGGGTCCGAAAAATTGCGACTCAGAGCTGCCGGGCAATTTCTGGAGCAGCCAGCCATGTCTTCCCAGATCATGCCTTCCACTGCCGAACCCAGACCCAATCGCGCCGACGAAGCGCTGGCGCTTGAGGCGGATGCGCGGCTGCGGGAAGACATCCGGCTGCTTGGACGCATCCTCGGCGACACCGTGCGCGACCAGGAGGGCGCCGACGTGTTCGACCTGGTCGAGCGCATCCGGCAGACCTCGATCCGGTTCCACAGGGATGATGACAAGCCGGCGCGGCGAGAGCTTGAAATCATCCTCGACAGCATGTCGACCAGCCAGACCGTCCGCATCGTGCGCGCCTTCAGCTATTTTTCGCACCTCGCCAACATCGCCGAAGACCAGAACAACATAAGGCAGATGCGGGCGCGCTCCACCGCCGTCGGATCGCCGCGTTCCGGCACCCTGGCTTCGACCCTTTCGCATGCGCGCACGGCGGGCTTCAGCCCGGCCGACCTGCGCAAATTCTTCGCAAGCGCCCTGGTCAGCCCGGTACTGACGGCCCATCCCACCGAAGTTCGCCGCAAGAGCACCATCGACCGCGAGATGGAGATCGCCGCGCTGCTGGACCGGCGCGAAAGGGTCCAGCTGACGCCGGAAGAGTTTGCCGCGAGCGACGAAGAGTTGCGGCGCGAGGTGCTGACGCTTTGGCAGACCAACCTGTTGCGCCGGACCAAGCTCACGGTGCTCGACGAGGTCGCTAACGGCCTGTCGTTCTATGATTACACCTTCCTGCATGAGGTGCCGCGGCTGCATTGCGCGCTGGAGGACCGGCTGAACGAGGCCGACGGCACGCAGGGAGAGCTGGCGTCTTTCCTGAGGATGGGAAGCTGGATCGGCGGCGACCGCGACGGTAACCCGTTCGTGACCGCGGAAGTGATGCGCGGGACGCTGCGCCTGCAGTCGAGCCGCGCCCTGCGGTTTTACCTCGAGGAACTGCACGTGCTCGGTTCCGAACTGTCGCTCGCCGCCCATCTCGCCGACGTCTCGAAGGATCTGCGGGCGCTGGCCGAGCGTTCGCCCGATGCCTCGCCGCATCGAAAAGGCGAGCCTTACCGGCTGGCGGTATCCGGCATCTACGCCCGGCTCACCGCGACCGCGGCGAGGCTGGATGTCGAAACCACCCGGCCGCCGGTCGGCCAGGCCGCGCCCTACGACAATGTCGGAGAGTTCAAGGCTGATCTCGATGTTCTGCAACGCTCGCTGATTTCAAACAAATCCGGCGTGATCGCGCGCGGGCGGTTGCGGTTGTTGCGCCGGGCCGTGGATTGCTTCGGCTTTCACCTCGCAAGCCTCGACATGCGGCAAAATTCCGCCGTGCACGAGCGCACCGTCGCGGAGCTGCTCGACGCCGCCACGCCCGGCATGTCTTACCTGGCGTTGAACGAGGAGGGCCGGATCGCGCTGCTTGCGAGCGAATTGCGCAATGCGCGGCCGTTGACATCAGCCTTCGTGAAATACTCCGAGGAGACGTTGGGCGAACTCGCGGTATTTCACGCGGCCGCCGAAGCCCACGCCAAATTCGGCGCCGACGTGATTCCCCAATGCATCATCTCCATGTGCAAGGGGATGTCGGACATGCTGGAGGTCGCGCTGCTGTTGAAGGAGGCCGGCCTTGTCGATCCCTCCGGCCGCAGCGTGATCAACATCGTGCCGCTGTTTGAGACCATCGAGGATCTGCAGGCGTCCGCCGCCATCATGGACCGGCTGTTATCGCTGCACGATTATCGCAAACTGGTGGATAGCCGCGGCGCCGTTCAGGAAGTGATGCTCGGCTACTCCGACAGCAACAAGGACGGTGGCTTCGTCACGTCGGGCTGGGAGCTCTACAAGGCCGAGATCGGCCTGATCGGCGTGTTCGAACGCCATCATGTGCGCTTAAGGCTGTTTCATGGCCGCGGCGGTTCGGTCGGCCGCGGCGGCGGCCCGAGCTATGACGCCATCATCGCGCAGCCGGGTGGTGCGGTGAATGGCCAGATCAGGATCACCGAGCAGGGCGAAATCATCTCCAGCAAATATTCCAATGCCGAAGTTGGCCGCAACAATCTGGAAATTCTTGCCGCCGCCACGCTGGAGGCAAGCCTGCTGCAGCCGCGGCAAAGCGCGCCATCGGGAGATTATCTGAAAGCGATGGAGCAATTGTCGGCGCTCGCTTTCAAAGCCTATCGCGGGCTCGTCTATGAGACCGAAGGCTTTGCGGATTATTTCTGGGCTTCGACCGTCATCACCGAGATTTCCACGCTGAACATCGGCAGCCGCCCGGCTTCACGCAAGAAAACCCGCGAGATCGAGGACCTCCGCGCCATTCCCTGGGTGTTCAGCTGGGCGCAATGCCGGCTGATGCTGCCGGGCTGGTATGGCTTCGGCAGCGCGGTGGAGAGCTGGATAGCGGAGCATCCCGACCAGGGCATGCCGTTCCTGAAGGAGCTCTACCGCGAGTGGCCGTTCTTCCGCACGCTGCTCTCGAACATGGACATGGTGCTGGCCAAGAGCTCGATCGCGATCGCCTCGCGCTATGCTGAACTGGTGCCGGATGCGGACTTGCGCGAAAAAATCTTCGGCCGCATCCGCCGCGAATGGCATCTTTCGATCGAAACGCTGCTGGACATCATGGGGCAGGACCGTCTGCTGCAGGGCAATCCGCTCTTGGACCGCTCGATCCGCAACCGCTTTCCCTATCTCGATCCGCTCAACCACGTGCAGGTGGAGCTTTTGAAAGAGCATCGCGCGCAAAATCCCGACGAGCAGGTGCTGCGCGGGATTCAGCTGACCATCAACGGGATATCGGCGGGATTGCGCAATAGTGGGTGAGGCGGTCAATCCTCCGAGGTCGTCCCTGCGAAAGCAGGGACCCATAACCACCGGCCACTGAGTTGAAAGAAGCTTCTAGCCTCGAGTTCAAAACGAGAAGACACGGCGTATGGGTCCCGGCGTTCGCCGGGACGACAACGTAGGCGTGTTGCCCCTCAGCAGTTATGCGCGCCCTGGGTTTCCACACAGACGGCATGCCTCGGGACTGGTCATGGCTTCAAGGCGCCCTGCACACTTGTGTAGACTGCATAGAGCGATGTCGAACCGCAGATGTAAAGTCTGTTTCGTTGCTGACCGCCAAAGCACAGGTTGGCGACAGTTTCGGGTATGTGGATCTTGCCGAGCAGATCGCCGTCTTTGGTGTAGCAGCGCACGCCGTCCTCGTTCGGATCGCCCCAACCCACTGAGCACCATACGCGCCCATCGGTGTCACAGCGCACCCCGTCGGTAATGCTGGGCTTGGGCATTTCCGCAAAGACCTTGCTGTTCGAGACTTTTCCGGCTCCCACATCGAGGTCGAATACGCGGATATGCGACGGGTTGTTGGGCCCGTCCGTGAAGCCGGTGTCGCAGACATAGAGCTTTTTCTCGTCAGGCGAGAGCGCAAGGCCGTTGGGCTCCACGAAGTCATCGACGACAACCTTGACGTCACCGGATTTCGGATCCACCCGGTAGACGTTATGCTTCTCCTGCTCCGGCTCGGCTTTGATGCCCTCGTAATAGCCGCCGATGCCGTAGACGGGATCGGTGAACCAGATCGAACCATCGGCAGCGACCACCGCATCGTTCGGCGAATTCAGCTTCTTGCCATTGAACTTGTCGGCGATGATTGTGATCGAGCCGTCGAGTTCGGTCCGGGTGACCCGTCGGCCGGCATGTTCGCAAGTGATCAGGCGTCCTTCCCGATCAATGGTGTTGCCGTTCGAGTTCATCGACGGCTGGCGGTATACGCTCAGGTGACCGTCATCCTCCGAGAAGCGCATGATGCGGTTGTTGGGAATGTCGCTGAACAGCACGTAGCGGCCGGCCGGGAAGTAGACCGGTCCCTCGGCCCAGCGGAACCCGGTTGCGACACGTTCAACCGCCATGGTGCCGGCGAAGGCCGGGAAACCGTCAGGCCCGAACGAAACCTGGGGCTTTTTCATAGACTCCAGGCGAGAATCCGGATAGCGGGCCCCGGGTAGCGGTCCCAAGGGCAGCGGGGTTTGCAAGGTTGGGGCGCCGGTTTGGCCTAGTGGCGCCACGCTCGCCGCAGAGGCCGCTTTCATGGTCGCGGCCGTTGCGGCCGCGAATGCGGCGCCCTTCAGGAGCGTGCGGCGGTCGAAACCACCGGCTTCAGCTTGGGGGTCGGGCAAATTTGATAGATTTGTCATGATTTCCTCCCGGTTTTTTTGTTGGGAGGAAATCATGCGACCACAATCCGGCATAAAGCGGGCGGATTTTGGCGAAAGCAACTGGAGATAGCGGGGAGGGGAATCGTGTGCAACGCACTCACGTTCGTCCCGGCGAACGCCGGGACGAACGCCTAAGCTGGCATACGCTTCAGATCGCGTCCCAGTTAAAAATATCCGCCGAACGGTCGAGCTTGTAGAATGACGACCTCAGCGCCGGCATGCCGTGCTCGGCGATGGTTTGCGGCGTCCAGCCTTCGCCGCGATGGATCGAGCGCAGCGGGCGCGACTGGCTCATCAGGAAGATCTCGTTCATCCGCACCGCAAAAATCTGCCCGGTGACATCCTTGGCGGCGTCGCTGAGCAGGAACGCGCAGATCGGCGCGATCTTTTCCGGACCCATCTGCTGGATTTTCGCCACGCGCGCCTTCTCCGCCTCGGTCTCGGTCGGGATGGTTCCGATCAGGCGGCTCCAGGCAAATGGCGACACGCAATTCGAGCGCACGTTGAAGCGGTTCATGTCGAGCGCGATCGATTTCGACAAGCCCACAATGCCGAGCTTGGCGGCGGCGTAATTGGCCTGGCCGAAATTGCCGACCAGGCCTGAGGTCGAGGTGAAGTGCACGAACGAACCGCTTTCCTGCTCGCGGAACAGCCGGGCTGCGGCGTGCGCGACATAGAACGAGCCCATCAGATGCACCTTGATGACGGATTCGAAGGCGTCGATGCTCATGCGGTGGAAGATCGCGTCGCGCAGGATGCCGGCATTGTTGACCACGCCGTCAAGCTTGCCAAAGGTGTCGACCGCCATCTTGACGATCTTGCTGGCCGGGATCGCTTCCGCGACAGTCTCGAAATTCGCCACCGCGGTGCCGCCGCGTTTCTTAATTTCCTCGACCACTTCTTCGGCCGGCGTGGCGCTCGTTCCCGAACCGTCGGCGGCGCCGCCGGGATCGTTGACCACGACCTTGGCGCCTTCGGCGGCGCACAGCAGCGCGATCTCGCGCCCGATGCCGCGCCCGGCGCCGGTAACGATGACGACTTTGTCTTGCAGCGATTTGGTGCTGGCCATGGTGCTTCTCTGTCCTTTTCTCTGCGGCTGAAGCAAACCCAACTCGTCATGCGCGGGCTTGACCCGCGCATCCATCCTTTTTCACAAGAGGATGGATTGCCGGGTCAAGCCCGGCAATGACGGATCGTGTGTTGTGCTCGAACCAGTCATTTCTAGTTTTGATTGGTAAAAATGATCGTCCCCGACGCCGCGAACATGCCGCCGACGCCGTGGCAGACCGAAATCTTCGCGCCCGGCACCTGCGCCGGCGCGATGCCGCGCATCTGCCGCACGCTCTCCTGTAGCGCATACATGCCGTACATGCCGGAATGCATATAGCTCAAGCCGCCGCCATTGGTGTTGAGCGGCAATTTGCCGCCGGGGCGGGTGTTGCCGTCGGCGATGAACTTGCCGGTCTCCTCGTGCGGCATGAAGCCGAGATCGCCGAGCCCATAGAGTGGCAGATGCGCGAAGGCGTCGTAGATCATCAGATGATCGACGTCCTTGTGGGCGATGCCGGCTTCCTTGAACGCCAAGGGGCCGGCAGTCCGGAAGGCGCGCGAACTGTCGAAGGTCTGCATCTGGCTGACCATCGGCGTCTCCACGCTTTCGCCGGTGCCGAGGATATAGACCGGCTTGGTTTTGAAATCCCTGGCGCGATCGGCGGAGGTCAGGATCAGCGCGCCGCCGCCGTCGGTGACGAGGCAGCATTGCAGGATGCGGAACGGATAGGCGATCATCCGCGAGTTCAAGACATCCTCGACCGTGATGGGCGCCTTCATGGTGGCGCGCGGATTTTTCGCGGCCCATTCGCGCTGCACCACAGCGACCATGGCGATCTGCTCATGGGTGATGCCGTGCGTCTTCATGTAGCGCAGCACGGGAATGGGAAACATGCTGGGCGGTCCGTAGACGCCGAACGGCGACTCGAACTGGCCGTTCAAGCTGTCCGCAGGCGTCGAGCGCGGCTGCTTGCCGATCATCGACTTGCCGCTTTCGGCATGCGTGATCAGCACCGTCTTGCAGAGACCGGCTTCGATTGCCGCCGCCGCGTGGCGGACGTGCAGCATGAACGAGCAGCCGCCGACCGAGGTGCCGTCGACCCAGGTTGGCGTGATGCCCAGATAATGTGCGATCTGCTGCGGCGTCTCTACCGCGGTAGCGACGCCGTCGATGTCGGACAATTTCAGCCCGGCATCGGCGATGGCGTTCAGCGCCGCATCCGCATGGAGCTGGATCTGCGACATGTTGGGAATGACGCCGAGTTCGGTGGTCTCGGCAGCGCCGACGACGGCGACCTGGTTCTTTCGCATGATGCTTAGCCCTTCACTGGGCGGAACAGGGGAAGGGTGATCTTGTCGTCGAGTTTTTCGAACGCGACTTCGAGCTTCATGTCGAGTTCGAGCGCTTCCGGCGTCTGCGGACAATCGATGATGTTGCTCATCATCCGCGGGCCTTCCTGCAACTCCACCACCGCGATCGCATAAGGCGGCGTGAAGCCGGGCGCAGCGGGCCGGTGGTTGATGACGTAGCTGTACAATGTCGCCTTGCCGCTGGCCTTGAAGATGCTTACCTTGCGCGAGGCGCAGGCCGGGCAGAACGGACGCGGCGGGAAATAGACATTGGCGCAGGCGTCGCAGCGCTGCAGGCGCAATTCGCCTGCCTGCGTACCATCCCAGAAATGCTGGGTCTCCGGCGTCGGTTTCGGTCGCGCGCGCGCTGGCTCGGCCATATCGGTCATTTCCTCCTGGAATTGGGCCGCACGGCCCGCTTGTTGCGATCTTGATGCGACATTTGACCATCCGAGGTCAACGGTCCAGCGAACCTCCTGCATGGCGGTACGCCTGAGCAGCGGATCAGATCAGCCCGCGAGACTTGTGCGGCTGCGATCCGCGGGAGTAGATTGAGCCCTTTCCAACACGTCAACCTGCCGGGATCGTTTTGCGAAGCATCAGAATAGGATCCGGCGCCGGCTATTCGGGTGACCGCATCGAGCCCGCGGTCGAACTCGCGGAAAAAGGCGGCATCCAGTATCTGGTATTCGAGTGCCTCGGCGAGCGCACCGTCGCGCTGGCGCAGCAGGCGCGAATGAAGAACCCCGACAGCGGTTACGACCCATTGCTCGAGGAGCGGATGCGGGCGGTGCTGCCGGTCTGCGCCGCCAAAGGCATCAAGATCGTCACCAATATGGGCGCGGCGCATCCGGTCGCGGCCGCCCGCAAGACCGCCGAGATCGCGAAATCGCTCGGGCTCGCCTCGCTGAAGATCGCCGCCATCGTCGGCGACGACGTGCTCGAGGCCTGCAAGGATGGCGACCTCCCCATTATGGAATTCGAGGGAACGATCAAACAGCTCGGCAACCGGCTGTTGTCGGCCAATGCCTATCTCGGCGCCGAGCCGATCGCCGAGGCTTTGAACGGCGGCGCCGATATCGTGATCACCGGACGGGCGTCGGATCCCGCGTTGTTTCTGGCGCCGATGATCCATGCCTTCGGCTGGGCGATGGATGACTGGAATCTGCTCGGGCAGGGCACGGTCGCCGGGCATCTCCTGGAATGCGCGGGCCAGATCACCGGCGGTTACTTCGCCGATCCCGGCTACAAGGATATTACCGGTCTGGCGCGGCTCGGTTTTCCCATCGGCGAAGTCGGCGAGGACGGCTCGCTTGTGATCACCAAGGTCGCGGGCTCCGGCGGCGCGGTGACGGCACAGACCTGCAAGGAACAACTGCTTTACGAGGTGCACGATCCCAAGCGATACCTGCAGCCGGACGTAACGGCGGATTTTTCGCAGGTGAAGGTCGAGGAGATCGGGCCCGACCGCGTACGCGTCAGCGGCGGACGCGGCACCAAGCGTACCGAAACGCTAAAGGTCTCGGTCGGCTATGTCGACAGCTATATCGGCGAGGGCCAGATTTCCTATGCCGGTCCCGGCGCATTGGCGCGCGGGCGGCTGGCGCTGGAGATCGTCCGCGAGAGGCTGAAGCTGACCGGTGTTGCCGCAAGCGAGCTTCGCTTTGAGTTGATCGGCGTGGATTCACTGCACGGCGCTCAACTCTCCGCGCACGCCGGCGAACCCTATGAAGTCCGCGTTCGCGTCGCCGGGCGCACCGAAAACCTGCGCGAGGCGGTCAGGATCGGCAACGAGGTAGAAACGCTCTATACCAACGGCCCCGCGGCCGGCGGCGGCGCTTTCAAGTCGGCGCGCGACGTCGTCGCCGTCGCGTCGGTCCTGCTGCCGCGCGAACTGGCCAAGCCGTCCGTCCGTTTCGTGGGAGCGTGAGGGATGAAGCTGCGCGAGATCGCCCATTCCCGCACCGGCGACAAAGGCAACACCTCCAACATCTCGGTAATCGCCTATGACGGGAAGCACTATCCGCTGCTGCTTGCGCAAGTCACCAGCGAGCGCGTCAAGGCGCATTTTGCCGGTGTTGTCGAAGGCGAGGTTGTCCGCTATGAGCTGCCCAACATCGCCGCGCTGAATTTCGTGATGACCGGCGCGCTCGGCGGCGGCGTGACGCGGTCGCTGGCGCTCGATGCCCACGGCAAATCCCTAAGCTCCGCGCTGCTCGATCTGGAAATCGAAGCCGCTTCCGACCATCAATAATCGATTCCGCAGCGATAAGGCGAAACCACGATGCCGAATACTCCGACACTTGCCACCCTGGCCGACGATCTCGACAGCGGCCGCACCAGCGCCCGCAAGCTCGTCGATGAATGCCTTGCCAGAATTGGTGACAGCGCGGGCGAGGGCGCGCGCGCCTTCATCCATGTCGATGCGGAAGCGGCCATCGAAGCCGCGGAGGCGATGGATCGGCTGCGCGAGGTGAAGGCGGCGCCGTCGCGCTTCGCTGGTATTCCCGTCTCGATCAAGGACCTGTTCGACATCAAGGGGCAGGTGACCCGCGCCGGTTCGCGCGCACTGGAGGATTCACCGCCGGCGGAGGCCGATGCGCCTGTGGTGGCGCGATTGCGCCGCGCCGGCTTTGTCGTGATCGGCCGCACCAACATGACCGAGTTCGCCTATTCCGGCATCGGCATCAATCCACATTTCGGCACGCCGAAAAGCGCCTGGCAGCGCAATGTCGGCCATGTGCCCGGCGGATCGTCTTCGGGCGCCGCGGTATCCATCGCCGACGGCATGGCCTATGGCGCGCTCGGCACAGACACCGGCGGATCCTGCCGGATTCCGGCGGCCTTCAACGGCATCGTCGGCTTCAAGCCGACCCAACGGCGGGTGCCGCTGGACGGCGGCGTGCCGCTGTCGTTCTCGCTCGACAGCTTTGGGCCGCTGGCGCGCACGGCCCATTGCTGCGCGGTACTCGATGCCGTGCTCGCCAATGAAGCGATCGTTCCGGTGCAGCCGCGCCCGATCAAGGGGATGCGGCTGGCGCTGCCGACCTCGGTCGCGCTCGACGATCTCGAAGAGGCGGTGGCGCGGACGTTCGAGCGTGCGCTGGAGACGCTGTCGCGGCAGGGCGCGATCATCGAACGGATCGAGGTGCCTGAGTTTCTCGACATCGCGCCGATGAGCGCCAAGGGCGGTTTCGCGGCTGCCGAAAGCTATGCCTGGCACCGCTATCTGATCGCCAGCAAGGGCGAGGTCTACGATCCCCGTGTCGCCAGCCGTATTTTGCGCGGCGAAAGCCAGAGCGCGGCCGACTATATCGATCTGCTGGGCGCGCGGCGCTCGCTGATCGCGCGTACCGAAAAACGCATCGCGCCCTACGACGCGCTGGTTCTGCCGACCACCGCCAACACGCCACCGCGCATCGCCGATCTCGCCGACGACAAGGCTTTTACGGCAGCGAACGCGCTTGGCGCTGCGCAATTGCACCCTGATCAACATGATCGACGGCTGCGCCATTTCGCTGCCCGCCCATCGCGAAGGCGAAGTCCCGGTCGGGCTGATGCTGGCAGCGTCCGGCGGATCGGACCGCCGCATCTTCGAACTCGCCGCCGGAATCGAGGGAGCCATCCGTGTTTGATCTTGCCTTCACCATCGAAACCCAGGCCACGACCACGCCGCTGACGCTGGCGATCGATCAGGCCGTGATCGCCGGCTGGACCGGCCGCGATCCGGTGGCGCGCGACAAGCATATCGCCGAACTCGAGGCCATCGGCATCGCCCGGCCGGCCTCGACACCGATCTATTATCGCGTCGCGGCGCGGCGGCTGACCATTGCCGACCGCATCGAAGTCACTGGCGCTGAATCCAGCGGCGAGGTCGAGTTCGTGCTGATCGGCTGGCAGGGCCGCATCTTCGTCGGCGTCGGCTCCGACCATACCGACCGCAAGGTGGAAGCCTATCAGCGTCACCGTCTCCAAGCAGATGTGCGACAAGCCGATCGCACCGGTGCTGTGGGAGCTTGAGGAAGTGGCACGCCCATTGGGACCGGATGATCCTGCGCTCGTTCGCCTGGATCGACGGCGCGCGGGTGCTGTATCAGGAAGGCACGCTCGACGGCATGCTGCCGGTGAAGGAATTGATCGCGCGCGGCTTCGGCGGCGCCGGGCTTCCCGACGGCTGCGCCATGTTCGGCGGCACCTTCGCCGCCAGGGGCGGGATCAGGCCGGCGGATCGTTTCGAGTTTGAGCTGGAAGACCCGGTGCTGAAACGCCGCATCGGCGGCGGCTATGATGTGATCGCGCTGCCGGTGCTGGGTTAGGCTGTCGTCTCGATTTCGTCATTGCGAGGAGCGTCAGCGACGAAGCAATCCATCCTTGTCCGTTGTTCCCTCGCCATGGATTGCTTCGCTTCGCTCGCAATGACGGGGAGGTCGAGTTCCCCGGAAATCGGGTGGCGCCGCTTGGCCTGATTTGCGAAACTATGCGCCATGAAATCCACTGCAAAAAACATCATCCATCCCGCACCCCTATCCACCATCGCCGCGCGCGTCGATGCGATCGACTGGACGCAGGCGAGCGCCGACCTCGACGCACAGGGCTGCGCTGTCCTGAAGGGCCTGCTCTCGCCAGACGAATGCCACGCGCTGGCGGCGCTCTATCCGGACGACAAAAACTTCCGCAGCCGGGTGGTGATGGGCCGCCACGGGTTCGGGCGCGGCGAATACAAATATTTTGCCTATCCGCTGCCCGACCTGATCGCGGAATTGCGCCCGGCGCTCTATGCGAAGCTTCATGGCGTCGCGAACCGCTGGAACGAGGCCATGGGCATCGATATCCGCTATCCCGAACGGCACGCTGCGTTCCTGAAGCGATGCCATGATGCCGGCCAGACCCGGCCGACGCCGCTGCTGCTGCAATACGGCCCCGGCGACTACAATTGCCTGCACCAGGATCTCTACGGCGAGCACGTGTTCCCGCTGCAGGCCGCGATCCTGCTGTCGGAACCGGGCCGCGATTTCACTGGCGGCGAATTCGTCCTGACCGAGCAGCGGCCGCGGATGCAGTCGCGGCCGGAAGTGGTGCCGCTGGCGCAGGGCGACGCGGTGGCATTTGCTGTGCATCATAGACCGGTGCAGGGGACGCGCGGGTTCTATCGCGTTAATCTGCGCCATGGCGTCAGCCGGATCCGCTCCGGCCATCGCCATACCGTTGGGGTGATCTTTCACGACGCGAAGTGAGTGCGAGAGAGTTGACGGACTTGTTTGCCAGCGTTCCCGATGTCCGCCCTTCGCGGGAAGCGATGGCGGAACGCGCCGTGCTGCTGCGCGGGCTGGCAAAGCCGTTCGAGAGCGATCTCATTGCCGACATCGGCGAGATCGTGGCGCAGGCGCCGTTTCGCCACATGGTGACGCCGGGCGGCCATCAGATGTCGGTCGCGATGACGAATTGCGGCAGCGTTGGCTGGGTCACCGATCGCAACGGTTATCGTTATGACCGTTCCGACCCGGAATCGACAAAACCCTGGCCCGCGATGCCGCCGTCGTTCCGCGCGCTGGCCGGGCTAGCGGCCGTGCAAGCGGGCTTCGGCGGATTTGCGCCGGACGCGTGCCTGATCAATCGTTACGAGCCGGGCGCCCGGATGTCCCTGCATCAGGACAAGGATGAGCTCGATCTCGGCGCGCCGATCGTCTCGGTGTCGCTGGGTCTGCCCGCGGTCTTCCTGTTCGGCGGGCTGCAGCGCAGCGACAAACCGCGCCGGTTTCGGCTCGAGCATGGCGACATCGCGGTGTGGGGCGGCCCATCGCGGCTCGCCTTCCACGGCGTCGCGCCGCTGGCGGACGGCGAGCATGCGCTGATCGGCCGGCAGCGCATCAACCTGACTTTTCGCAAAACGCGCTAGGGCTTTCGAGCTACGGCTTCGCCGGATGAATGAACGTCCACGGCGTTGTTTCCGAATCCGTCGGCACTTCGATGTCGATGAGATAGGGCCCGCCGTCGGCCAGCGCCTTTTCCAGCGCCGGGCGAAACTGATCCGGCGAAGTCACGCGCGCGGCGCCGACGCCGAAGGATTCCGCCAATTTCACGAAATCCGGGTTGACCAGGTCGGAGGCCACCACGCGGCCTTCGAAACGCTCGCGCTGGTCGCGCCGCACATTGCCATAGGCGTTGTTGTTGAACACCAGCGTCACCACGCCGATCTTGAACTGCACGGCGGTGGCCAGTTCCTGCACGCCGAACATGAAGCCGCCATCGCCCGTGATCGCGACCACCGGCCGGTCCGGATGCGCGACCTTGGCGCCGAGCGCGGTGGGAAAGCCCGAGCCGAGCGTGCCCTGATAGCCCGAGGTGATGAAGGTGCGCGGCTCGTAGACCGGAAAGCCGTACCAGGAGGCGAAGCCGACCTGCGACAATTCGTCGGTGACGATGGCATTCGGCGGCAGCACCTCGCGCAGGATGTTGAGGTACGCCATCTGCGGCTGGACCTTCTGGATCTCCTGCTGCGCTGACGCGGTGGCCTCGCGAATGGTGGCGCGGCGGTCGCTGGTTTTGGCGTAGCCGACTTTCCTCACCGCTGCAATCAGATCGCGCGTCCCGGCTTGGGCATCGGCCACCACCGCCGCGTCCGGCGTCAGCCGCCGCATTTCCGAGGGATCGATGTCGATCCGAATGGATTTCAGGCCGGCCGGTTGAAACGGCCATCGGAACCCCGAGGCCGGCAGTTCCATGCGGGTGCCGATCCCGATGATGAGATCGGTGCGCGGCCACAGCCTGTAGGCCGAAGCCATCGTCAGTCCCAGTTCATGCGCGTTGGAGACGATGCCGCGGCCGCTGCGGAACGGCACCACCGGCGCGTCGATCATCTCGGCCAGCTCGAGAATTTCATCGCGCGCGTCAATCGCGCCGCTGCCGACAAAGATCATCGGAGTCTTGCTGCTGCCGATCAACGCAGCCGCCGCCTTGATGCGATCGGGATCGGGCTGCGGTGCCGGAAAAAGCTCGAACGGTTTTGCCGGGCCGGTTTCCGCGCGCTGCGTGAACACGTCCCACGGCATTTCCAGCGCCACCGGTCCGCGGCGGCCGGACAGCATTTCCTGGAACGCGCGCGAGACCAGCGCCGGCGCGGCGTCGGGGTATTCGATGCGGTCGGCCCATTTCACGAAGGTGCGCAATGTCGCCAGCTGATCCGGCATTTCATGCAGATGGCCGCGCCCCTTGCCGAGGAATTGCGTCGGCACCTGTCCGGTCAGGCACAGCACCGGTTCGTTCGAGCCGTATGCGGTCAGCAGGGCCGCGCCGGCATTGAGCACGCCGGGGCCGGGCACCACGCTGAAGACGCCGGGCCGGCCGGTCGATCGCGCGTAGCCATAGGCCATGTAGCCGCAGGCCTGTTCGTGGCGCGCGCCGATCACTTTCAACTGCGCCTGATGGAACGCGTCGAACAGCCCATAGACCTGTGCGCCGGGCAGGCCGAACACGGTGTCGACGCCGTGGGCGACCAGGCCGCTGACGATCGCTTCGCCGCCTGAACTCGAACTCATTGCATTTTCCAATCGCTGGTCATCAAGCTTCGTCAACCACGCCATTGCGCAGCACGCCGATATTCTCCGCCTCGACCTCGATGACATCGCCGGGTTTGAGATAGCGCGGCGGATCGAACCGTGCGCCGGCGCCGGTCGGCGTTCCCGTGACGATGACGTCGCCGGGGACCAGCGTGGTGAAGGTCGAGATGTAGTTGATCAGGTAGCGGAAGCCGAAGATAAGCCGGCCGGTGCGGTCGTCCTGCCGTGTCTCGCCATTGACCCGGGTGGTCAGGCGGATGTCGGCAATCTGCGCTTCATCTGTGTAGGGAACAAGCCAGGGGCCAAAGCTGCCGGTGGAATCGAAATTCTTGCCTTGCGTCACATTGAATTTTGCGTGGCGCACCCAGTCGCGGATGGTGCCTTCGTTGCACAGCGTCACCGCTGCGATGTGATCCAGCGCCGCGCTCTCGGGGATATGCCGTCCGGCCTTGCCGATGATGATAACGAGCTCGCCTTCGTAATCGAGTTGCACGGACGCGCGCGGGCGGACCAGCGGCGTATTGTGGCCGACAAAGGAGCGCGGCGTGCGCATGAACATGCTCGGGTATTTCGGGGCGTCCTGGCCGTCTTTATATTCGGCGTTGCGATCCGGATAGTTCACGCCGATGCAGATAATTTTTTCCGGCGAAGGAATCGGTGGCAACCAAGTGATGGCGTCGAGGGCATGGTCCGGCTGATAACGCGCGGCGTCGTCGGCGAGTTTTGTCAGTGCGTTGGCGGCGATCGCTTCACGTAGCGTCGGAAAATCTTTGCCGAAGCGCGCCGAGAGATCGACGATTCCGCCTTCGACGACGGCGCCGTACTTCGTCGATCCGTCGATGGCGTAGGTAGCGAGGCGGGCAGAAGCCATGAGATGTCCAATGATGAGTGGTCGTCAGGTTACGGTGTTGCGCGGTGAGTTTAGCCGGGCGTCATGCCCTTGGCTTTGATGACCGCGGTCGCGGCCGGCGTGGTCAGATAGTCGATGAAGGCCTTGGCGGTATCAGCCTCCTTGGTTTCCGCGGCGACGGCTGCGGTGAAAACCAGATCCTGCTGCAGCTCGGAGGGGAAGGTGCCTGCGAGTTCGACACCTTGGGCGATCAGCACGTTGACGAGAAACACCCCAAGTTCGGCTTCGCCCTTGGCGACGGCCGGGGCGATATCGGCGGGCGTCGGCTGCGCCTTGGTCTTGGCTTTCATCGCCTCGGCAATGCCGAGACGGTCGAATATTTTCAAGACATAGGCACCGGCAGCACTGGCAGGCACGAAGGCGACGGAGGAGGCATCGAGCAGGGTCTTCTTCAATGCGTCCGGTGTCGAGATGTCAGGCTTGGGCGCGCCCGATCGAACGACGACGCCGTAGCCGACACGGGCGATATCGGTGGTGGGCGAGGGGACAAAGCGGGCCTTGGCGGCAGCGTCCTTAAACACATCGACAGGGACCACAGCGAGGTCGAACGGCGTGCCCGAGGTGACGCGGGCGATGATGTTGGGCGTGGAATCGAAGTGGATGACGAGCTTGTGGCCGGAGGCGCGCTCGAATTGCGGGCCGATTTCATTGAGCGAGCCGGTCATGGAACCGCCGGCGATCACCTTGAGTTCGGCTGCCGTCACCTTTTCAATCGGCGGCATGACGAGCGCCCATGCGAACAGCGACGCGGCCAAAGAGAGAAGAGGCTTCTTCATGCGACCCTCGTTGACGGTACATCCTAGTCGGCAATCGTAACGTCGGCGACAAACAGCGGCTCGCGGATCGCCTGTCCCGCAAATGGCGAGCCCTGCTCGAACCAGGAGCGCGGCGCCGGCGCGCCCCACAGGGTTTGCCGGCGCGGGTCTTTGAGCGACCAGCGCAACGGTTCGTGGTCGTGATCCCCGGTGAAATAGTCGCTGGTGTAGAGTTCGAGGCGATGGCCGTCGGGATCGCGAATATAAAGGAAGAACGCGTTGGAGATGCCGTGGCGGCCGGGGCCGCGTTCGATGTTCTTGAGGAACCCGCTGGAAGCCATCACGTCGCACAGATGCAGCACGTTCATCGCGGTCGGCACCCAATAGGCAAAATGGTGCAGGCGAGGGCCCTTGCCGTTGGTGATGGCGAAATCATGCACATTGCCCTTGCGGTGCATCCAAGCCGCTGCGATGCGTCCGTTGGGGCCGTCTTCCTCGCCATATTCGGTGAGCCGGAAACCCAGCCGCGCGTAGAAGTCGACGGTGTCCTGGACTTCGGCGGCGAACACATTGAAATGGTCGAGCCGCTGCGGGTGGCAGCCTTTGTAGAGATCGTAGCGCCGCAGCAGATGCGGGCGCTTCTCCATGGTCGCATAGAGTTCGATCTGGAAGCCGAAGGGATCGGCGAATTGCAGCGTGCGCCCCTGGAACGGCTGTTCGGCAAAGGCATAGGTAATGCCGTTCTCGGAGAAGAACGTCGCGGCCTTGTCGAGATCGCTTTCGTTGCCGACCTTGAAGCCCAGCCGGTTGCAGGCGGCGCTCGACGCCTTGCGCAGCACCAGCGAGTGATGCTGATGCTCCTCGCTGCCGCGCAGGTAAACCGCTTTGTCGTCGCCGTCTTCGACATGCAGCCCGACCGTGGTTTCGTAAAACGCGCAGCTGGCGTTCAGGTCGGTCACGTCAAGCACGACATGGCTGCATCGGATGATGTTGAACGGCGGGTCGAAAGTATGTTGCGGAACGGGCATGTGGCGTCCTTGGTGAAACTCGTAGTCGACTACTCCGTCATTGCGAGCGAAGCGAAGCAATCCATCTTCTTGGTCATCAAAGATGGATTGCTTCGTCGCAAGTGCTCCTCGCAATGACGGAAGTTATCGGATGCATTTTAGTCTCAGGATTAGGGTATTCCCAATCGCTGAATCCTGTGCGTCCCGCGCGCCAGCGAGACGTGCTTGGTTTCCATGTAGAAGTCGAATGAATAATCGCCGCCGTCGCGACCGATGCCGGACGATTTCATGCCGCCGAACGGCGTCGGCAGATGGCGGACGTTTTCGGAATTCAGCCAGATCATGCCGGCTTCCAGCGCATCCGCCACGCGCAGCGCGCGGCCCATGTCCTGGGTCCAGACATAGCCGGTGAGGCCATACTGCACGCCGTTGGCGATCTCGATGGCGTCGGTCTCGTCGCGGAATGGAATGACCGTCAGGAACGGACCGAACACTTCCTCCTGCGCGACACGCATTTTCGCATGCGCGCCGGTGACCAGCGTCGGCTGCACATAGTGCCCGCCGCCGGGTCCGTCATGCGGCTTGCCGCCGACGGCGATGATTGCGCCATCCTTGCGCGCGACATCGAAGTAGGCGCAGACTTTTTCCAGATGGCGCTCGTGAATCAGCGGTCCGATTTCGGTTACGGGATCGAGCGGGTGACCGACCTTGAGCGCCTTCACGCGTGCGGTGAGCTTCTCGATGAATTTTTCGGCGATGCCTTGCTGGATCAACAGCCGGCTCGACGAGGTGCAGCGTTCGCCATTGAGCGAGTAGATCATGAACACGACCGCGTCGAGCGCGCGGTCGTGATCCGCGTCGTCGAATACGATCACGGGGTTCTTGCCGCCGAGTTCGAAATGCACGCGCTTCAGCGTCGGCGCACCCTGCGCCATGATCGCCGAACCGGTCGCGCTTTCGCCGACGAAGCCGATCGCCTTGATCGCGGGATGCTGGGTCAGCGCCTTGCCGGCTTCCTCGCCTATGCCGTGCACGGTGTTGAGCACGCCGTCGGGAACGCCAGCCTGTTTTACCAGTCTCGCCAGCAGATCGGCGGTGACCGGCGACCATTCCGCCGGCTTGTGCACCACCGTGCAGCCGGCGGCCAGCGCTGGCGCGATCTTCCAGGTCGAGAGCATGAACGGCGTGTTCCACGGCGTGATGACGCCGACCGGACCGATCGGCACCCGCGTGGAAACGTTCCAGTGCTCCTCGCTCGGCATGTTCAGGCCATCGCGGGCATCGGCGCATTTGTCCGCGAAGAAGCGAAAATTCTCGGCGGCGCGGACCGCGGCCTTGGCCATGAAACGATGGGCCTGGCCGGTGTCGATGCATTCGAGCACGGCGATATCGTCGGCACGGTCCTCGATGGCATCGGCGACCCGATGCAGCAGCTTCTTGCGCATCGTCGCCGGCATGTCGCGCCAGGCCTTGAACGCCAGCGCGGCCGCCGTCGCGGCGCGGTCGATGTCTTCGGCGTTGCCGCGCGCGACGGACGCCAGGATTGCGCCGTCGACTGGCGAGTGCGTTTCAAACGTGTCGCCCGAGATCGACGGCACGATCTTGCCGTCGATCATGTGCCCGATGCCGTCGGCGCGCAGTTGCTTCAATAACGGCGCGGCGCGCTCGCGATTGGCCTGGAATAATTCGGCCGATTTCGGCCCGACTTTATCCATGCGCGGCCTCCGCTTTAAGAACGTCGTGGATGTTGTTGCGTTTCCAGCTGGTTTCCTTGTCGTTGATCTGCATGTCGAACGACAGCGCGAATTTGCTTTCCTTGAAAACCGGATCGAGATAGCCGGACAGCACCTTGAAAATATGCTCGCCGGCCTTCTTGCGGGTGGCGAGATCGCGGCCCTCGCCGAGCCGAAGCACCATCGCCAGAAAGCCGAAATCCGGCGAGCCATCGGCGATCGCAAAATGCTCGCAACGGATGGCGCGGACCCGGATGCCGCCGAGCGGAAAAATCCCGGTTTCCACCGCGGCCTTGCGCACGATTTCGACGACCTTGCCGATATCGACGCGCGCATCGAGATTGGCTGAATATTCGAGGGTGAAATGCGGCATGTCGGAACTCCAGCGGTTCTCTTGGGCGCCTTAAGCGAAGTAACAGCTCACCGTGCCATACGGACCATAGTCGGCCTGGATCGTGTCGCCTTTGCGGGTCTCGATCGGGCGAATGAACGATCCGGCCAGCACCACCTGGCCGGGTTCGAGCGCCAGCCCAAGCGGCGCGATTTTGTTGGCGAGCCAGGCCACGCTGGTGGCGGGGTGATTAAGGACGCCGGCGGCAAGCCCGGTCTCTTCCAACTGGCCGTTACGATAGCACAAGGCGCCGATCCAGCGCAGGTCGGCATCCAGGGGGCGGAGCGGGCGGCCGCCCAGCACAATGCCGGCGTTCGCCGCGTTGTCGGCGATGGTATCGAAGATTTTCCGTGTCGATTTGGTCTGCGGGTCGACCCGCTCGATCCTGGTGTCGAGGATTTCCAGCGCCGGCACCACGAAATCGGTGGCGTTGAGCACGTCGAACATCGTGCAGCCGGGCCCGCCGAGCCGGGTCTTCATCACGAACGCCAGTTCGGCCTCCACCCGGGTGCCGATAAAGCGGTCGGATGGCACGAGGCCGCCATCGGCAAAGAACATGTCGTCGAGCAGCACGCCGGAATCCGGCTCGTCGATATTGAGCGCGCTCTGCATCGCCTTCGAGGTCAGGCCGATCTTGTGGCCCTTGACGACGCGGCCCGCCGCGACCTTCATTTCGATCCATGCCTTCTGGATCGCATAGGAATCCGCAATGGTGATGCCGGGATGCTCCAGCGAGATCTGCCGGATCTGCTTGCGGGTTTTCTCCGCGTGATCGAGCCGTTCGGCGGCAATGCGGATTTGGTCGTGGGAGAGGGCCATGCGGGGACCGGCGGAAAAAGGGGATGCCGGAATATGATTAACATGTTAAATGTATCAGATCAAACCGAATTGATGTTTGCTGCATCGCAAACCCGAGGCGCGTGATTGCTGATGGCGCGGAAGAAAATATCCGACAGTTCCGGTTCTCGTCCGGCACGCATGCCCCGCGTCCGGCGGGTACCGATGCGCGACTTCTCCCGCTCGCTGCCGATGTCATTATTGCGCGCGCGCGAAGCTGTCATGCGGCAGTTCCGGCCCTCGCTGCGCGATCACGGGCTGACCGAACAGCAGTGGCGGATTTTGCGCGCGCTTGCCGCGATCGACACCATCGAGGTCACCGAACTGGCGCGGATGGCTTTTCTGCTGGGGCCGAGCCTGTCCCGGATTTTGCGCGACCTGGAAGCGCGTCATCTGATCGAACGACGGACGGCCAAGGCCGATCTGCGCCGGGCGGTGGTGTCGATCTCCGGCAAGGGCCTCAAGGTGATCGAAAAGGTCGCGCCGTCATCGGAAGCGATTTACGCAGCCATCACCAAACGCTATGGCGCGCGCAAGCTCGCCGAGCTGCAGGACATGCTGCATGCGCTGGAGGGCAGCCTGTTGGAACTGCCGGTCGCGGGGGAAGGCGAGTAAGCGCAAATTTGCATGACGATGCGAAGATGGCGCATAGCTGCACATCCTTTGATCATCGTAACCCGGATCCGCCGGACCCGGGAATAGATGCGATCGGCCGGCGTTAACCTTGTGTCGCACCGATATCAATTTACTCGGGACGAGAGAGCCCGTAGATACGCATTCGGTTTCGCGTCCGTCACGGATGCCAACACCAAGAAAGGCCGACAAAGAAGCCCGGCCTCAGGGAGGAATGATGAAGCTTACGAGACGTGACTTCGCCGCCGGTTTGGCGGTTGGTATCAGCGCACCTTATGTCATCGGCAGCGCGCGCGCGCAAGGCGCGACCATCAAGATCGGCATGTGCGCGCCGATCACGGGCCCCGCTGCGGAAGCCGGCAAATACGCCACCGGCGGAGCCAAGCTTGCCCTCGAGACAGTCAACAAGGCCGGCGGCGTGCTCGGCAAGCAGCTTGAGCTGATCGTCGAAGACGACCAGACCACCAATCCCGGCATCGTGCTGGCGTTCTCCAAACTCGCGGCGCAATCCGACATCGTCGGTTTCCTCGGGTCGATCCGCTCGACCCAGGTCCATGCGATGCAGCCCGACGTAATGAAGCTCGGCAAGCCCGTGATGTTCGGCGGCACCGATCCCAACCTCACCAAGCTCGGCAATCCCTGGCTGTTCCGGTTCCGGCCGAACGATAGCTATTCGGGCCGCGTGATCGCCGATTACGGCGTCAACACGCTCGGCAAGAAGAAATGGGCCGTCCTGCATTCGACCGATGCGTTCGGCACCGCGGGCGGCAAGGCGCTGTCCGAAGCACTGGAGAAACTGGGCGCGCCGTCGGTTCTCGATCAGGGCTACGCCAACCAGAGCCAGGATTTCACCCCCGTCGTGCTGGCGATCAAGCAATCCGGCGCCGACATCCTCGGCTCGTATTTTACCTTTGAAAACGACCTCGGGATTTTTGCCCGGCAACTGCGCCAGCTCGGCGTCAACATTCCCTGGGTCGGTTCGCCCTCGATCGTCAACGTCACGGCGCTGAAGCTCGCCGGTCCCGCGCTTTACGGCACCTTCGGCGTCGCCGATTACGCCGAGGATTCCAGCCCCGGATCGAAGGCATTCGGCACCGCCTATCGCGAGGCCTACAAGGTCGCGCCGGACAACCAGAGTTCCTGGCCCTATGACGCGGTCACCGTGCTGGCCGCTGCGATCAACAAGGCCGGCTCGACCGATCCGCAAAAGATCCGTGAGGCGATCATCGCGACCAAGAAGTTCCCGGGCGCCGAAGGCGAATACAATTTCGACGACAAGGGCGACGGATTGCACGGCTACAACATCGTCAAGAACGACAAGGGCAATATCGTTTTCGACAAGCACATCGAATTCAACGATTGATCGCGTTGTCGGCCCCCTCGCTTCGTGAGAGGGGGCCGATCTGCTTTCGTGCGTCATTCGATATCGGCACAGGCTTTCGCGCTGCGCCGGTCACCCATCAGAACCTGGGCCTGCGGCAATAGGCATCATTCACGCCAGGGCCGCCCGTTTCCCGTAACCGAGCGTTTTCATGGATCTCGCACTACAATTGCTCTTTACCGGCATAGGCATCGGTGCCGTCTACGCGCTGGTCGCGCTCGGCTTCGTGCTGATCTTCCGCGCCACCAATGTGGTGAATTTCGCGCAAGGCGAATTCTCGATGGTCGCGGCCTATCTGATGGTGGTGTTCGCCGTCGATCTGGGCTGGCCGTACTGGCTGTCGTTCCTGGTCGCGCTGGCCGGCATGGCGTTGTTGGGCGTGATCTTCAATCTCGGGGTCTATTATCCGCTGCGGCACCGCTCGTTCCTGCCGGTCATCATCGCGACCATCGGCGCCTCGATTTTGATGGCCAATTCCGTGCTCGCGATTTATGGCCCGCAGCCGCAGGTGCTGCAGGGCTGGTTCGAGACCCCCGGCATCCAGCTCGGACCGGTTTATCTCGATAGCCAGTATCTGCTGATCATCGCGGTCACCATGGTTCTGGTGGTGTTCAATTACTGGTTCTTCGAGCACACGATGCTCGGCAAGAAACTGCAGGCGACCTCGCAGGACAAGGAGATGGCGTCGCTGCTCGGCATTTCCGTCTCCACCATGATCATGATCACCTTCATCTATTCGGCGGTGCTGGGCGGGCTCGCCGGCATCCTGGTGGCGCCGGTGCTGTTCGTCTCGATCCAGATGGGATCGACCATCGCGTTGAAGGCGTTCGCCGCCACCATCATCGGCGGGTTCGGCGACGTCGCCGGCGCCATCATCGGCGGGTTGGCGCTCGGCATCATCGAGACCTTCGGCGCGGCCTATGTGTCGGTGCCGTACAAGGACGGTTTTGCCTTCCTGGTGCTGGTGCTGTTTCTGGTGTTCCGCCCGCAGGGCATCTTTGGCGAACGCGTCGCGGAGAAAGCATGAGCGCCCCCAGCGAAAACATGCCGATCGCAGTCGTCCCGCGCGCCAGGCCGCTGCTGCTGCGTCATCTGCCGTATTTCATCGGCGCCGCGGTCCTGGTGACGCTCGCCGCCACGATGCGGTTCGACGGCTACATCCACAACATCCTGATGCAGGCGACGACGTTTGCGATCGCCGTGTTCGGTCTCTCGGTCGTGCTCGGCCTCTGCGGCCAGATCAATCTGGCGCAGGCGGCGTTCTTCGGTTTCGGCGCCTATGCCGTCGGCATCGGCACCTCGGACTATCACCTCAGCTATTGGCTCTGCCTCCTGGCGGGATGTCTGATGGCCCTGGTGGCCGGAGGCGTGCTGGGCATGTCCACCCTGCGCCTCGGCGGCCACTATCTCGCGATGGTGACGATCTCGTTCCAGCAAATTGTGACGCTGGTCATGATCAACGCGATCTGGCTCACCCACGGTCCGGATGGGGTGTCGCGGATCGGCCGGCCCGATCTGTTCAGGGACGCGCAATCCTATCTCGCGTTCTGCGTCGCGATGCTGGCGCTGGTCGGCTATTTCGTCTGGCATCTGTCCGATACGCGGCTCGGGCGCGCCATGCGCGCGGTGCGCGATAACGAGCTGGCCGCCGGCGTGGTCGGCGTCGACGTATTCCGCACCAAGGTTTCCGCCTTCGCGCTCAGCGCGGTGCTGGGCGGTCTGGCCGGCGGTCTCTTTGCGGGCGGTTTCGCCTATGTCAGCCCGGATCAGTTCTCGTTTGCCGAGTCGGTGGTGTTTCTGACCATGTCCTTGCTCGGCGGCGTGGCGTCGCCGATCGGCTCGGCCATCGGCACCGGGCTTTTGATCCTGATCCCGGAATGGCTGCGGTTTCTCAAGAGCATTCCCGGACTGTATCTGGCGATCTACGGTTTATCCGTCATCCTCATCATCCGCTACATGCCGGACGGCATCTGGGGTTTTGTCAATCTTGCGACCGAGCGCTGGCGGGCCCAGACCAAGGCGCCGCCCGCGGCCGCGGCCCTGCAGCTGAAGCCGGCGACGGTCGGCGGCGACATCGTGCTCGAGGTCACCGGGCTTTCGAAATATTTCGGCGGCCTCAAGGCGGTCGACGGGGTCGATATCCAGGTCAGGCGCGGTGGCGTTCATGCCTTGATCGGTCCGAACGGTTCCGGCAAGACCACGACGCTGAACGTCCTCTCGGGTCTCTACAAGGCGACTGCGGGCAGGATCGTGCTCGATGGCACCGACATCACTCACATGCAGCCGCATCAGCGCACCGCGGCCGGACTGGGACGGACGTTCCAGAATATCCGCTTGTTCCGCTCGATGACCGCGCTGGAGAATGTCGAGATCGGCGCCGAGCGGCCCGGCAACCGGATGATCGGCGAGGGCGGCGATGCCGCCCTGACCGAGCGCGCCATGGAAGCGTTGACCTTTGTGGGCCTGGGCCCGCGCGCCAACGAACTGATCTCGAGCTTTTCCTACGGCCATCAGCGGCTGATCGAGATCGCGCGCGCGCTGGCCGCCAATCCGACGCTGCTGTTGCTCGACGAGCCCGCGGCCGGATTGAACTCCACCGAGAAGCTCGAACTGCATGAACTGCTCAAGCGCATCGCAGCGCAAGGCCTCACCATCCTGATCATCGACCATGACATGACGCTGGTCTCGGAAGCGGCCCAGCATATCACCGTGCTCAATTTCGGACGCCGCATCGCGGACGGCGAATCCATGGCGGTGCTGCGCCATCCCGATGTCGTCTCCGCCTATCTCGGAACCGAATAATGCCGCTGCTCGAAATCCGCGACCTGATTGTCCGCTATGGCGAGATCGAAGCGCTGCGCGGCGTCTCGATCGCCGTCGACGAGGGGCAGGTGGTCACCTTGCTCGGCGCCAACGGCGCCGGCAAATCGACCACGCTGCGCGCCATCTCCGGCCTGGCGAAACCTGCGGCGGGCGACATTCTGTTCGACGGCAAATCGATCGCAGGCCTTGGGCCGGAGGCGATCGTCCGGCTCGGCATCTCCCATGTGCCGGAAGGACGGCGGGTTTTCCCGGGCCTTACCGTCAAGGAAAACATCATGCTCGGCGCTTCGAACCGGCGCGTGGCGAAATCGGCGCTGTCGCGCGAAGCGGACGCGATGTTCGACCTGTTTCCGGACATCCGCTCGTTCTCCAATGCGCTCGGCTGGACCCTGTCGGGCGGGCAATTGCAGATGGTCGCGGTGGCGCGCGGATTGATGGCGAAGCCGCGGCTGCTGCTGCTGGACGAACCGTCGCTCGGGCTCGCACCTGTCATCGTGCAGGCGGTGTTCCGGATCATTTCGGAAATCCGCCGCAACACTACGGTCTTGCTTGTCGAGCAAAACGCGCGCATGGGACTTTCGGTCGCCGATCACGGCTACGTGCTGGAAACCGGCCGTATCGTGCTGGGCGGCAAGCCCGACGAATTGTGGGGCAATGAAGCCATCGCCGCCGCCTATCTCGGCGGTCACGCCAAAGTAAGTGCTTAAGCCTGCGAAAGACGGATCATCCATGGTCACCATCCAGGTTCAAAATCTGATCAACTTCGTTGCCGAAGTCTTCACTCATTCGGAATCTTCGTCAGAGGAAGCCCGGCGCATCGCGACCTATCTGACGACCGCCAATCTTACCGGGCATGACAGCCATGGCGTGATCCGGGTACCGGTCTATATCCGCTGGAAGAAGATGGGTTCGGTGGTTCCCGATCAGACCGCCGAAGTGGTGGTCGATACGCCGTCGCTGGCGGTGGTCGACGGCAAGTTCGGCTACGGCCAGACCGTGACGCCGCAGGCGGTCAGGATCGGCATCGAGAAATGCAAGAAGGTCGGGACTCGCGGCTGTGGCGCTGCGCAATGCCGGGCACATCGGTCGCGTCGGCGACTGGGCCGAGATGGCGGCGGCTGAAGGGCTGGTGTCGGTGCATTTCGTCAATGCCGCGGGTTCGCTGCTGGTGGCGCCCTATGGTGGCGTCGAGAAACGGCTGTCGACCGCGCCCTATTGCGTCGGCATCCCGCGCCAGGGGCAGGATCCGATCGTGCTCGATTTCGCCACCTCGATCGTCGCCGAAGGCAAGGTGCTGGTCGCCAGCCGCGGCGGCAAGAAATTGCCGAAGGGCGCGCTGATCGATTTCGACGGCACGCTGAGCGAAGATCCGGCCGTGCTCTACGGGCCCCACACCGCGGAGGGACCGCGCGACCACACCAAGGGCACCGGTGCGATCCGCGCCTTCGGCGAGCACAAGGGCTCGGGTCTGGCGTTCATCTGCGAATTGCTCGGCGGCGCCTTGACCGGAACCGGCGCGACTGCGCCGGACCGGCGCTTTGCCAATGGCATGTTCGCCGTCTATGTCGACCCCAAGGTGGTCGACACCAGCAATTTCTTCGATGGCGAGATTTCACGCTATGTCGACTTCATCCGGGCGACCAAGCCGGTCTCAGGCGTCGATGCCGTGCTGATCCCCGGCGATCCCGAGCGGAAAATGCGCGCCGACCGCACCAAGAACGGGGTGCCCTTGCCGGATGACACCTGGGCGGCGATAGTGAACACGGCTCGTGAAGTCGGCGTCAGCGAAGTCAGCATTCAAAGGGCGACGGCATAGTCCTAACCGTCATTGCGAGGAGCGTAGCGACGAAGCAATCCATACTTCTTTTCGTGGTGAGATGGATTGCTTCGCGGAGTTTATCATCGGACGGCGCTTCGCACCGACCCGTTGGCTCGCAATGACGACTTAAATTGACAAAAGGGAAGGAAACAAAGTGGCAAACAACGTCAAGAAAGTATGGGCCTCGGGCAAGGCGGTGGTGAACGCCTGGCTGGCAATTCCATCGGGCTTTTCCGCCGAGGTGATCGCGCAATGCGGGTTCGACAGCGTCACCGTCGACATGCAGCACGGCGTACAGGACTACCTGTCGATGGTGCAATGCTTCCAGGCGATGAACGGCCATCCGGTAACGCCGATGGTTCGCGTGCCCTGGAACGAGCCCGGTATCATCGGCAAGGTGCTCGACGGCGGCGCCTATGGCGTGATCTGCCCGATGATCAACACGAGGCAGGAGGCGGAAAACCTCGTCGCCTACAGCAAATATCCGCCGCGCGGCACGCGTTCCAACGGCCCGATCCGGTCCGGCATGTATGGCTCGGCCGGCACCTATCAGCAGACCGCCAATGAGGAGATCGTGCTGCTCCCGATGATGGAGACCAAGACCGCGGTCGAGAATATGGAATCGATCCTCGATGTCGAGGGCATCAATGGCGTCTATATCGGTCCCTCCGATCTCGGCTTCTCGTACGGGCTGGTGCCGAAGCTCGATCGCGAAGAGCCGGAAATTCTCAAGATCTATGAGAAGATCGTGAAGGAGTGCGGCAAGCGCGGCCTCTATCCCGGCATCCACTGCAGCGGCGCCGACGGCGCGGTGCGTGCGATCAACATGGGCTTCAAGCTGGTGACGCTGTCCAACGAGAGCGGATTGATGATGACCTACGCCAAGATGCAGGTCGCGCAGACCCGCAAGGATTCCGCCGGCAAGGCGTAACTTCTTCTCCCTCGCCCCGCTTTAGCGGGGAGAGGGTTGGGGTGAGGGGCCTCTCTCAGCGGATGCTGCGTTAGCGTTTGATATCGTGCCTCGCCCCTCACCCGGACTGCTTCGCAGTCCGACCTCTCCCCGTAAAGGACGGGAAGAGGTGAAGTGATCACAGGAGATACCGCCATGGCCCCAGCCCCCGTCATTCGCCTGCATCCCGATGATGGCGTGCTGATCGCGCGCTCGAGCCTGCCGCCCGGCATGGTCGTGGCTGAGGGCGTGACCACGGTTGAGCGGATTCCGGCCGGTCATAAAGTCGCGATCCGTCCCATCTCGGTCGGCGAGCCGATCCGTCGCTACGGCCAGATCATCGGCTTTGCCACCGCGCCGATCGCGCCGGGCCAGCATGTCCATACCCAGAATTGCGGCATGGGCGATTTCGCCAAGGATTACGCGTTCGGAGTCGACGTCACGCCGACGCCGAATTTCGATTTGCCCGCGACCTTCGACGGCATCCGCCGCCCCGACGGGCGCGTCGCCACCCGCAACTATATCGGCATCCTCACCTCGGTGAACTGCAGCGCGCATGTCGCCGGCATGGTCGCCGATATCTTCAAGAAGAATCCGTTCACCGGCGACAATCCGCTGGCTGATTTTCCGAACGTCGATGGCGTAGTCGCACTGACGCACAAGACCGGCTGCGGCATGACGCAGGACGAGCCGCTCACCATCCTGCGCCGCACGCTCGGTGGTTACGCGCGGCATGCGAATTTTTCCGCCGTTATCGTGCTGGGCCTCGGCTGCGAGGTCAACCAGATTGGCGGGCTGATGCAGGAGCAGAAGCTCGCCGGGCGTCTGCGGGCGATGGACATCCAGGAAGTCGGCGGCACCCGCAAGACCGTGGAAGCCGGCGTTGCCTTCGTGCGCGAGGCGCTCACCGATGCCAACAATGTCAAGCGCGAGCCTGTGCTGGCCAGCGAACTGACGGTGGCGCTGCAATGCGGCGGCTCCGATGGCTATTCCGGCGTCTCCGCCAATCCGGCGCTGGGCGCTGCGAGCGATCTTCTGGTGCGGCACGGCGGCACCGTGATCCTGTCGGAAACGCCGGAGACCTACGGCGCCGAACATCTCTTGACGCGCCGCGCGGTCAGCCGCGAGGTCGGCGAAAAGCTGGTGGCGCTGATGCGCTGGTGGGAAGAATACACCGAGCGCGAAGGCGCCGAGATGAACGCCAATCCCTCGCCCGGCAACAAGGCGGGCGGCCTCACCACGATTCTGGAAAAATCGCTCGGCGCGATGGCAAAGGCCGGCAGCACTAATCTGGTCGACGTCTTGAACTATGCCGAAGCGGTCACCAAGAAGGGTTTCGTGTTCATGGACACGCCCGGCTACGACCCGGTCGCCGCGACCGGGCAGGTGGCCGGCGGCGCCAATCTCGTCTGTTTCACCACCGGACGCGGCAGCGTGTTTGGCTGCAAGCCCGCGCCGTCGATCAAGCTTGCGACCAATTCGGCGATGTACAAGCGCATGGAAGACGACATGGACGTCAATTGCGGCACCATCCTCGACGGCGAGGAAACGGTGCAGGAGTGCGGCCAGCGCATCTTCGAACTGATGCTGAAGACGGCCTCGGGACAGCCGACCAAGAGCGAGAGTTTTGACTTTGGTGGCGCCGAATTCGCGCCCTGGGTACTAGGTGCGACGATGTAGCGTCTTGTGGCTACACCCTCTCTCGTCGCCCCGGCGCACGCCGGGGCCCATACCGCGTGATCTATCATTACGGCAGTGTGTGAGACGCCTTCTGTAACAATCGGCGCCGGTGGCTATGGGTCCCCGCGTTCGCGGGGACAACTCGTGGATGGATGTTGAGCCATCATCCGCCGCCCACATAGGCAACCGCTGCCCGTTGTTAGTGCTTGATCGCCACCGGAACCAGTGTTCTGCTTAAAAAAGCTGCTGGAGCCATCGCCCTGTGTCGATCTTCGTCGCACTACATCACGTTACCCATTACAAATATGATCGTCCGATCGACCTCGGCCCTCAAACCATCCGGCTGCGTCCGGCGCCGCACACCCGCACGCCGATCCTGAGCTATTCGCTCAAGGTCACGCCATCAAATCATTTCGTGAACTGGCAGCAGGATCCGCAAGGCAACTGGCTGGCGCGGTTCGTCTTTCCCGAAAAGGCCACCGAGCTTAAGATCGAGGTCGATTTCACGGCGCAGATGACCGTGATCAATCCGTTCGATTTCTTTGTCGAACCCTATGCGGACAGTTTCCCGTTTGCCTACACCAACGATCTCAAGACCGAACTTGCGCCTTATCTCGCGACCATCGAGCCCGGACCGCTCCTCGCAAAATATCTGGCGAGCATTCCGCGGGAGGCGCCGAGCACGGTCAATTTCCTGGTCGATCTCAACGCGAAATTGCGCGACCAGGTCAGATACATCATCCGCATGGAGCCGGGCATCCAGACGCCCGAAGAGACGCTGGCATCGGGCGCGGGCTCATGTCGCGATTCCGCGTGGCTGCTGATTCAGACGCTGCGGCACCTCGGGCTCGCCGCGCGGTTCGTCTCCGGCTACCTCATTCAATTGCGTCCCGACATCGATCCGGTCGAAGGGCCGCGCGAGGTCGAGAACGATTTCACCGATCTGCACGCCTGGGCCGAGGTCTATCTTCCCGGCGCCGGCTGGATCGGCTTCGACGTCACCTCGGGCATGCTGACGGGCGAGGGGCACATTCCCGTTGCCGCCACGCCGCATTACCGCTCGGCGGCGCCGATCAGCGGCGCGGTCGGATTTGCCAATGTCGAATTCGGCTTCGAGATGAGCGTCAAGCGCATCCGCGAAGCGCCGCGTATTACAAAACCATTTTCCGATGAATCCTGGGCGCGGCTCGATCGACTGGGCGAGCAGGTCGATGCCGATCTTGGGGCGGACGACGTGCGCCTGACCATGGGCGGCGAGCCGACCTTCGTCTCGGTCGACGATCTGGAATCGCCGGAATGGAATATCTCCGCGGTCGGCCCGACCAAGCGTGGGCTCGCCGACGATCTCATTCGCAAGCTGCGGACGCGCTTCGCGCCGGGCGGCCTGCTGCATTACGGTCAGGGCAAGTGGTATCCGGGCGAAAGCCTGCCGCGCTGGGCGTTCGGACTTTATTGGCGCAAGGACGGCGTGCCGATCTGGAAGAATTCCGATCTGATCGCAACCATCGAGGGACCGCGCAAGGCGCGCATCGAAGACGCCGAGCGCTTCGCGGAAGGGGCGGCGAAGAAACTCGGCGTCGATTCCGAATACATCATGCCGGCATTCGAGGATCCCTCGCACTGGTTGCAGAAGGAAGCAGGCCTGCCGCCCAATGTCGATCCCAGCGATTCCAAACTGTCCGACCCTGAAGAGCGCTCGCGCATGGCGCGGGTGTTTGACCAGGGCCTCAACACGCCCAAGGGATTCGTGCTGCCGATCCAGCGCTGGAATGCCGATGCGGGACGCTGGAAAAGCGAGCGCTGGAAACTTCGCCGCGGCAATCTATTCCTGACGCCGGGCGATTCCCCGCTGGGGCTGCGGCTGCCGATCGCTTCGCTGCCGCATATTCCCGCCGACGAATATCCCTACATCGTCGAGCAGGATCCGATGGAGCCGCGCGAGGCGCTGCCGGTGTATGACGGCTCGGCGCCGGCCGAGAGCGCGCCGCATCAGGAAGTGCATGAGCAGCAGCTCGGCGGCGGCCGCGGCGGCGGCGTGCGCACCGCGATGTCGATCGAGATCCGCGACGGCATTCTGTGCGCCTTCATGCCGCCGGTTGAAAAGCTGGAGGATTATCTCGAACTGGTCACGGCGGTGGAGGCGACCGCCGAAGAGATGCAGCTGCAGGTGCATGTCGAGGGCTATCCGCCGCCGTTCGACCCGCGCGTCGAGGTAATCAAGGTGACGCCCGATCCCGGCGTCATCGAGGTCAACATCCAGCCCGCGCAAAACTGGCGCGAAGCCGTCGATATCACCTTCGGGCTTTACGAAGACGCAGCGCAGGTCCGGCTCGGCGCCAACCGCTTCCTGGTCGATGGCCGCCATACCGGGACTGGCGGCGGCAATCATGTGGTGGTCGGCGGCAGCAAGCCTTCGGACTCGCCGTTCCTGCGCCGGCCGGATCTGCTCAGGAGTCTGGTGCTGTACTGGCAGCGGCATCCATCGCTGTCCTATCTGTTCTCGGGCATGTTCATCGGTCCCACCAGCCAGGCGCCGCGCATCGACGAGGCCCGGCACGATGGCCTCTATGAACTGGAGATCGCGCTGGCCCATGTGCCGCCGCCTGATATCAAGGCCCCGCTGTGGCTGGTCGACCGGCTGTTCCGGCACATCCTGGTTGACATCACCGGCAATACCCACCGCGCCGAAATCTGCATCGACAAACTCTATTCGCCCGATGGCGCCACCGGCCGGCTCGGGCTGGTCGAATTCCGTGCGCTCGAAATGCCGCCGGACCCGCGCATGTCGCTGGCGCAGCAGCTCCTGATCCGGGCGCTGATCGCCAAGCTCTGGCGCGAGCCCCAACAGGGCAAATTCGTGCGCTGGGGCACCACGCTGCACGACCGCTTCATGCTGCCGCATTTCCTCTGGGAGGATTTTCTGGGCGTGCTCGCGGAGCTGAAGCAATCCGGCTACGATTTTTCGCCGGACTGGTATGCGGCGCAACTCGAATTCCGCTTTCCGGTGTTCGGCCGGGTCCATCATGGCGGCGTGGCGCTGGAAGTGCGGCAGGCGCTGGAGCCCTGGCACGTGCTGGGTGAAGAGGGGTCAGCCGGCGGCACCGTGCGCTATGTCGATTCCTCGGTCGAGCGGCTGCAGGTCAAGGCGTCCGGCTTTGTCGAGGGACGTCATGTCGTCACCTGCAATGGCCGGCGGATGCCGATGACGGAGACCGGCCGCTCCGGCGAGGCGGTTGCGGCGGTCCGCTTCAAGGCTTGGCAGCCGGCGTCGGGCCTGCACCCGACCATTCCGGTTCACGCGCCGCTGACCTTCGACCTGATCGATACCTGGAATGGCCGGTCGCTGGGCGGCTGCGTCTACCACGTCGCGCATCCGGGCGGGCGCAGTTACGACACCAAACCGGTCAATTCCTACGAGGCTGAGGCGCGGCGGCTGGCCCGTTTCCAGGATCATGGCCACACCCCCGGCAAGATCGACCCGCCGCGCGAGGAGCGCACAATTGAGTTTCCTTTGACCCTCGACTTGAGGACGCCGCTCCTGCATTGAGAAGGGGGCTTGGGGCGCGGGAGAGTTGGGATGGCGGGACACGCCGGCCAGGGAAGCGGCCAAGGAAACGGCCACGGAAACGGTCAGGGAAGCAGCCAGGGGAATAGGGTCCGTCCGGGCAACCGGCGGGTAGCGCAGTGGACCCGCGGTTATGCCCGGCTGCCGGGAATTCCCGATGAATACATCGCGCAGGACGGCGCGCCGCGCGAGGTCTGGACCCGGTTCTTCGACGCCTTCGCAGAACTGACGCCCGGCGATATCGAGCGGCGGTTCGGATCCGCCGACCGGCATTTGCGGGAAGCCGGCGTGACCTATCGCGCGCCCGGCGAAACCGCCGACCGGCTCTGGCCCTTGAGCCATCTGCCGCTGTTGATCGACGAGGCCGAGTGGCAGCAATTGACCGCCGGCATCGTGCAACGCGCGCAATTGCTGGAACTGGTGCTCAGCGACCTCTATGGCGAGGGCCGGCTGGTGGCCGAGGGTGCGATCCCGGCGGCCGCCATTGCCGGCAGCACCGAATATCTGCGCGCGGTCTGCGGCGTCAAACCGCCGGGCGGCAAATATCTCAACCTGTACGCCGCCGATGTGGGCCGCGGGCCCGATGGGCGCTGGTGGGTGCTGGGTGATCGCACCCAGGCGCCTTCGGGCGCGGGTTACGCGCTGGAAAACCGGCTGGTGCTGTCGCGCGCGTTTACCTCGCTCTACAAATCAATGAATGTCGAGCGCGTCGCGCCGTTCTTCGAGGCGTTCCGCGATGCCTTGCGCGCCAGCGCGGATCGCGACGAGCCGCGCATCGGGCTGCTGACACCGGGCCAGTTCAGCGAGACCTATTTCGAGCACGCGACGCTGGCGCGCTATCTCGGATTTCTATTGGTGGAGGGCGACGATCTCGCCGTCAGCGGCGACCGCATTCATATCCGCACCGTCGCCGGGTTGAAGCGGCTCGACGTGCTGCTGCGACGGGTCGATTCCAATTTTCTCGATCCGCTGGAGCTCGATGCGTCCTCGCAGCTCGGCGTGCCCGGCCTGATCGATGTCATCCGGAAGAACGGCGTCGTGGTCGCCAACATGCCGGGCTCCGGCGTGATGGAGGCGAGGGCGCTGCTCGGCTTTCTGCCGAGTCTTAGCCGCCGTTTCTTCGGCGAGGATCTGAAGATGCCGCATATCGCGACCTGGTGGTGCGGCCAGAAATCCGCGCGCGAGGAAGTGCTGTCGCGGCTCGACGAGATTGCGATCGAGGGCGCCTACGGCCGGGACGTTCCCGGCTTCGGGCGAGGACCGGTGCTTGCCAGCGAGTTGTCGGCCAGCGAACGCGACCGGCTTAAATCAGCGATCAGCGATCGCGGCATCGACTATGTCGGCCAGGAACTGGTGCGGCTGTCGACGACGCCGGTGTGGGACCAGGGGCGGATCACGCCGCGCCCGTTCGTGTTGCGGGTGTTCGCGGCGGCGACGCCGGACGGCTGGACCATCATGCCCGGCGGCTTTTGCCGGATCGCCGATCAGCTCGATGCCCGCGCGGTATCGATGGGCGATGGCGCACGCGCGGCCGATGTCTGGGTGGTGTCCGACAAGGCGGTTTCGGCGGCGACCTTGCTGCCGAGCGGCGACAACGTGCGGATCCGGCGCATCGCGGGTGTGGTGCCGAGCCGCGCCGCCGACAATCTGTTCTGGCTTGGCCGCTATCTCGAGCGCGCCGAGGCGACACTGCGGCTGGTACGCGCGCTCGGGACCCAGCGCGATCCCGGCAAGGGACCCTCGACCGTGCTGCATTCGGTAGAGCGGATCCAGCGGTTGCTGGTGACGTGGGGCGCGACGTCGCAGGCGAGCCGATCGCAGCCTTCAAAGGTCGCGGCCGAAGCGTTGCAGGCCGAGGACAAATTCGGATCGGCGCTGTCGCTGGTGCGCTCGGCGCAGCGGACCGCGACATCGCTGCGCGAGCGGCTGTCGCCGGATGCCTGGCAGGTCATCACCGAGATGGCGGAGCGTCTTGCCTGCGAGGTCGAGGATGACGACGGCGTCGTCAGCGCCGCCGAACTGACGCTGCAGGAGCTCGCGAGTTTTGCCGGGCTGGCGCAGGAGAACATGAACCGCGCCGCCGGCTGGCGCTTTCTCGAGATGGGCCGCCGCGCCGAGCGCGCCATCAACACCGTGCGGTTCGCGCGCCAGTTCGCCTACGACGAGGCCGGCGGCGAGGATCTCGATGTCCTGCTGACGTTGGCGGACTGCCAGATCACCTATCGCTCGCGCTATCTGGTCGGACCGCTGCTGGCGCCGGTTCGCGATCTCGTGGTGCTGGACCCCTATAATCCGCGCTCGGCTGCATTTCAGGTTTCCGCGCTGACCGAGCACATTGCGAACCTGCCGGCCTTGAAGGAGGGCGGCCTGATCGAACGGCCGCAGCGTCTGGCCGTTGCGCTGCAGGCCACGCTGACGACGTCGGAGGCGGGAAGCCTCGACACCAAGACATTGTTCGCGCTGGAGCAGGATCTGCTCAACCTCGCCGATGCCATCGGGCTGCACTATTTTCCGCACGGACCAAATGCGAGCCGGCCTGAAAAGCTCACGGGTCTGGCGTGATCTACGATATCCGTCACGTCACCACCTATGCTTACGAAAGCCCGGTCAGTTTCGCGCGGTGCACGCTGCGGCTGGAGCCCAGGGCCGGCGAGGGACAGCAACTGATCTCGCACAGCGTCGATATCCGGCCGCGCCCGGCGGAGCGCACCATTCGGTACGATTTTTTCGGCACCCATACCGAGAGCGTGCTGATCGAAACCGCCCATCGCAACCTTCGCATCGATTCAAGGTCGCGCGTCTCGGTTGACCGCCACCCGCCGGGCCGCGCCGCGCCAAGCCCCGCATGGGAAAGCATCCGCGATCTGGCCTTCGAGGCGACCAGTCTTGGCCCGTCGTCGCCGATCGGTTACGTGTTCGCCAGTCCGCTGGTGCCGGTGGCGCAGCCGGTGACATCCTATGCATCGCGGAGCTTCCCGCCGGGAGGCGGCATCCTGTCCGGCGCGATCGACCTGATGCATCGAATTCGCACCGAATTCAAATACGATCCGAAAGCGACGGTGATTTCGACGCCGCTCAAGGAAGTGTTCGAGAAACGCCACGGCGTCTGCCAGGACTTTGCCCATGTGATGATCGCTGGCCTGCGCGGGCTTGGACTGCCGGCGGCCTATGTCAGCGGTTATCTGCGCACCATCCCGCCGCCGGGCAAGCCGCGCCTGCAAGGCGCGGACGCCACCCATGCATGGGTTTCGCTGTGGTGCGGCGAAGACATCGGCTGGATCGGCTTCGATCCGACCAACGATATCCTGGTCGAGAACGACCACATCATGCTGGCGGTGGGGCGGGATTTCTCCGATGTCTCGCCGGTCGACGGCATCATCGTCGGATCGCGCAAGCAAAAGCTGGCGGTGGCGGTGGACGTGCTGCTGGTGGAATGACGCAGGTTCGCCATCCGCACCTGAACGCCTTCGACGTCATCATCCTCGGCGCCGGCGCCGCGGGCCTGATGTGCGCGGCGGTCGCCGGCCAGCGCGGACGTTCGGTGCTGCTGCTCGAACAGGCGCAGACATCCCGGCGAGAAGATCAGGATTTCCGGCGGCGGCCGCTGCAATTTCACCAATCTGCACACCAGCCCGGCGAATTTCCTCTCGGCCAATCCGCGGTTCTGCCATTCGGCCTTGAGCGGCTACACCCAGCGCGATTTCATCGCGCTGGTCGAGCGCTACGGCATCGCCTATCACGAGAAGACACGCGGCCAGCTGTTTTGTGACGGCTCGTCGCAGCAGATCATCGACATGCTGCTTCAGGAGTGCCGCAACGCCCATGCGCAACTGCGGACGGGCGTGCGCATCTCCGCGGTCACCGGCGGCGAGACCGGCTATGCCGTGGTATCGGATCAGGGCGAGTTTCGGGCAAAATCGCTGGTGGTCGCAACCGGCGGGCCCTCGATTCCGAAAATGGGATCGAGCGGCTTCGGCTACAGGATCGCCGAGCAGTTCGGCCTTGCGATCGTGCCGCCGCGCCCGGCGCTGGTGCCCCTGACGTTCGATACGGCGCTGCTGGCGCAGTTCAAGGGCCTCTCGGGTGTGTCGGTCGATGCGGTCGTGAGCTGCGGCAAGACCCGTTTCGACGAGGCGCTGCTGTTCACCCATCGCGGCCTGAGCGGCCCGGCCATCCTGCAGATTTCTTCCTGTTGGCGGCAAGGCGAAGACATCGTCATCGACATGGCGCCCGGGACCGACGTGCTGGCTGAGCTGAAGCGATCGCGCCGCGATCATCCGAGGCAGGAACCGGTCACCGCGCTCTCCGGCTTGCTTCCGAAGCGGCTGGCTTCGATCGTCGCCGAGGCGACCGCAGGGCCGGAGCGCCTGGCCGATTGTTCCGACAAGCTGCTCATCCTGGCGGCTGCGGCGGTCAAACAATGGCGGGTGCGGCCGAACGGCACCGAGGGCTACCGCACCGCGGAGGTGACGCTGGGCGGCGTCGATACCTCGGCGCTTTCCTCCAAGACCTTCGAGGCGAGGTCGGTGCCGGGGCTTTATTTCATCGGCGAAGTCGTCGACGTCACCGGCCATCTCGGCGGCTTCAATTTCCAGTGGGCGTGGTCGTCGGGAGTTGCGGCGGGGCGGCACGTCTAACGGCATGTGTCATTTCACGACCAGGACCGGACAGTGCGCGAGTTGCACAATTCGATCGGCGCGGCTGCCGATCAATCGGTCGTAGAGCGCCGAATGGCCGGTTGCTCCGATAACGAGCAGTTCAACCTCAAGCTCCTTGGCAAGTTCGATGATGTCTCGCACCGGGTGCCCGGCGATGACATGCGTATGAAGTTTGACATGGCTATCCTCGGCCATTCCGCGTGCCCGTTGCAGAACCTTGTGAAAACGCCGCGCGGCCGTCCCCGTCTCCTCGCGAACCTCTTCGATGAATTCCGGCATGTAGTCGATCTCTTCCACCGAAACCATGTGAAGATCTGAATTGTTCTGCTTTGCCATGGCCAGCGCCACCGCGAACGCACGAAAGGCATGCTCCGAGCCGTCATTGGCGTGCAAGATTTTGCTGAACACTGGATCGCTCCCGTCATTCGGCTTTGCGTGTAACCGGTCGAAGCTGCGTCACTTCCCGGTGGTCGTCGGACCGGTGCTCCTGCTCAGCCGCTGGCAAGAGGTGGCGCGGGAGATAGAGCGCATTGGCGATCACCGTTGGGATCACGGCGCTTGCGATTACCGCGGCAACAAGCGCCGAATATTGGCCCTGGTTGATGATTCCATGCGACAGACCGAACAGTGAGGAGATCGTGCCGAATGTCAGCCCCGTCGACATCAACAGGGTCGTGTACATGGCCTCCTTGTTCGGTGAACCAAAGAATTTAGTCACTGGATAGACGCCAACCATTTTTGCGGCAATCTTGACAACGAGAAACACGATGAAGGCCGCCGGCGCGGCCACAAGCGCGGGTATGGAAACGAACGAGCCAGCGCGAATGAAATAGAACGGCGTCAACAGCCCGAACGTCAGTGTACGCAACCGCCGCACAAGCGAGTGATCCTTGCCGACGGTTCCCGCAAGCACCATTCCTATGAGATAGGCGGGAAGCACGGCCTCACTGTCGGCCCAAGTTGCCAACGCGCCCATTCCCAACAAACAGAGCAGCAGAAATTTGGTCTCGAGTTCCGAAGGCCGACCTCCGTACAGCCGGAAGAAACGCGGCGTGAGCCACGGCAGGACGATGAAGACCACCACACCGACGCCGAGGAAGATAAGTGTTTTCATCGTGAATGGCGCGAAGATCAGGCCCAGCGCCACGACGGTGCCGAGATCGGTCACGAAACAGGCTGCCAGTATGGTCTTTCCGTACTCAGTCGTATTGAAACCGAATTCGATCATCACGGCGTACACGACAGCGACGGACGTCGTCGACATCGCAACGCCCGCGAGCCAGCTCGGCATCAACTCCCAACCGAGCAAATAATGGGCCGCTGCCGCGCAGCCCAAAAATGGAAGAAAGAAGCTAGCGAAGCCGACCGCAGCAGCCTCTTTCCATTTCAATTTGAAGACCACCGGATCAAGTTCCGCTCCAGCAAGGAAGGTCAGAACGATTGCGCCGATGCCAGAGAGAAACTTTACCCACGACTCGTCTGTGCCTAATAAGGCCGATCCGATGGCTGCGCCGATAATCAGCTGGGCGATAGTCCCAACAACGATTTCGGACAGCGCAGTGGAAATTCGGAACCATATCGAGAGCAGGCTTGCGATCAGCGCAAGACCCAGCCACAACGCCGCGAGTGCCCAAACTCCGGTCATCTGCAAATCTCCTGCGCGCGGCCACTTGCGTGTCTCGATACTCGTTGAATCCTCGTTAGGGTGGTCACGGTTTGAGCTCCGAACCTGAACGAACGACGTGTTCGGCCGCCGCGGTCAGAATGCCCAAGAACAGCAGGGTTGCGACGATCTCTTGAGATGCTTCGAATACGTACGCATGCATCGCCGTGATCGCGACTGCGACGAAGACCGAAATCGTAAAGCCGTGACTTGTCAGCAGTGCGCGCACACAAAGCTCCTCATTGACCACGCGCGAACACGACCTTCTCGGCCGCGCGGGAAAATTTAGTGCTTGGTGTCGTGGGAACTGGGCAAGCTCCTACCGACGCCAAGCGTCCGGTAGGAGTCATCAGCCTCATCGGCGGTTACGGGGGACTCCATCCCCACATGATGCTTCAATTCTAGCAAGGAAATGAGCCGGGGCAAGGTCAAAGAGCCGTCAAGCCCTGGATATCGTCGCGGGCTGCTTTTTGGATATCAGCTTTCGCAGATCGCGCAGCAAGTCGTCGCCCAGTTCCGAAAGGTTGTTGATTTCCCTCTGGGCGTCGATCGCGTGCTGCCTGCACAACTCTTTCGATTCGTTCTTGGCGGACGCAAGTGCGTGCAGGTGCCCGGCAAGGCTTCCGGCACGCGCGAAGAAATAGGCAATCTGTCGCTGAGTTGCGGCGTCGAACAAATCCAATCGGTCTGCATTGGATTCGTAGACCGAGAATTTCGGCAAGGTGAACGCGCCGAGTTCGTCAAGATGTTCCTCCGCGCCGAGTTCCATCCCCTCAAGCTTCCGAACTTCTTCGAAGCCCTCCATGCCGTCGATTACGGCTGCGATCTCTCCAATCAGAGCTGACGCAAGGCCTCGTCTCGAACGGCTACGTCCAAAAGCAAGCATGGTTTCCTCCCACTTTGATTGGAGGACCGCGCGCACGGGAGCGAACTCGGGGCTATCTTACCAGCAGGGTACGGTGGTCGTCATCAGCTTAGTCGCGGCAGCCGGGGGGAGAATTTCCGCAGAGGGCGATCGCTACCAAAGGGTTGTCAGCGACGAAGCCGGATTCTCAGCCGGCGGTGCCGGTGCGGCGTGCGCCGTCGACTCCGAGCGGATCGGCGCGCAGGTTGTGGAAGAACTTGTCGACCTCGCGGGACAGGATTTCCGCCGTGGAGGTCAGTTCGCTGGATGCCGCAAGCACGGATGAGGCGGTCTTGTTGGTCTCGCCGATGGCGTCGCTGAGCGAGCCGATGTTGGAAACCAGGGTCTCGTTGCCCTGGGCGGCCATTTGCGCGTTGACGGAAATCTCGCGGGTCGCGGCATCCTGCTGCCCGACGGCGCCCGCGATATTCGAGGTGACCTCATTGATGTCACGCACCGCGTTGCCGATCTCGCGGACCGCATCGACCGCATTTCGGGTCGAGGTCTGGATCATGCCGACGTTCTGGCCGATTTCGGAAGTCGCTTTCGCGGTCTGCTCGGCCAGGGCCTTGACCTCGTGCGCGACCACCGCGAAGCCACGGCCGGCGTCGCCGGCGCGGGCGGCTTCGATCGTCGCGTTCAGCGCCAGAAGGTTGGTCTGCTCGGCGATGGTCTGGATCAGCGTGAGCACGCCGTCGATACGCTGGGTCGCTGCGGCAAGACTTCTCGATCTCGGTGATCGATTTTTCCGTCCGAAGACCGGCCTGCTCGACCATGCCCGTGGATTGACGGACCTGGCGGCCGATTTCTTCCACCGAGGCCGACAGCTCTTCGGCGGCGCTGGCGACGGCGTTGACGTTGCTGGAGGCTTGCGCGGTCGCGCCGTTGGCCGCGACGGCGCGTCCGCTGGCATCCGATGTCACCTTGGTGATGGATTGCGCGGTGTCGCGCATGGCCGAGGCATTGTCGGTGACCGCGCGGAGCACGCTTCCGATCGCGCCGCGGAATTCCTCGACCGAGGCTTCAATGTGCCTGGCCCGTTGCTCGCGCGCCCTGGAGTCCTGCAACGCCTGCGAATTGAGGTTGCGGTTGCGGTCCATCGCCTCCTGGAAGATCTGGATCGCCCGCGCCAGCGCGCCGATTTCATCTCCGCGACCGGTATGCGGAACCTCGACGCCTTCGGCGCCGTCGGCGACCCTCTTGATGGTGGCGGTGATGACTGAAAGCGGGCGCGCCACCGAGCGGGCAATAATGAAGACCCCGACGCCGACCAGAACCAGTGCCATGGCGCCGAGGCCGGTCAGGAGCAGCGACATGGTTCGATTGACGTCGCCCTGCCGGGCAATTCGCTGGCTGCGCTCGGCATAGACCTTGGACAGCGCCTCGAGATCCTTGTTCAGCGCGGAACGCACGGCGCGGTTGGCATCGTTGTCGCCCCATTCGCGGCCCGCGGCGGCGCCAATCTCTACTCCGCGCCGAACCAGTTCCTTGCGGAAATCGACGAACTGTTCGATGCGCTTCTTGAAGGTGGCGAATTGCTCGGCATCATCGGCCCGGATGATGGATTGCCAATCTTTCACGACCGCAAGGATCTGGTCGTTGAACTTGAGGAGGCCGTCGCCATACTTCTTCACGACGGCAGCTTCGGTCGACATATAGACGCCGCGGGATTCCATCACCACGGCGTAGACCAGCGCATTGACATGCTCGACGTTGAGGGCGGCGCGGCTGGCCGTCTCGATGGCTTCGGTGAGTTCCGCGTTCCGACGGCTGTTGTAGTCGGACAGGACGGTGGTCACCGCGGTGAGAAGCGCGAACAGGGCGAAAATCGAATACAGCTTAGTCGCGAGCGAAAGCCGCGACGCGATGCCGCCGCCGGACGAGGGGTCTTGAGTTTTCATGGCGTCAGGCATCGCACGATGTCTCTTGCGGGACCGGCTGGAGGCGTCGACCGCCTGGAAACCATGCAAAGCTTCGATGTATAAAATGCTAATTCGCGCGGGTATTTATACCGTCAGGCGAAATTTGTACCATCATACCGTCATTTGCTGGTAATAATGTACCCAATGACTGTTTGCTGCGCGGCAACCTGCCGGCTGATAGTCTTGCCGACGGCATCGCGCATCGCAGCGCCGAGCGCCCGGAGCCGCCATGGTTTATCGTCACACCATCGACGCCACCTGTTATGTGTTTGACGATCTCCGCGATCTCCTGGCCAAGGCCACGCCGCCGCGCTCCGGCGATCGTCTCGCCGGGATCGCCGCCGACAGCGCCGCGCAGATGATCGCGGCGCGGATCGCGCTGGCCGATGTTCCGCTCAAACAATTCCTGCAGGAGACCGTCGTCGCTTACGAAGACGACGAGGTCACCCGCCTGATCATCGATAGCCATGATGCGTCCGCCTTTGCGGCGGTATCGTCGCTGACCGTCGGCTCCTTCCGCGATTGGTTGTTGTCCGACGCGGCCACGTCCGACGTCCTCAAACAGCTTTCGCGCGGGATCACGCCGGAAATGGCGGCTGCGGTCTCGAAACTGATGCGCAATCAGGATCTGATCCTGGTCGCCAAAAAATGCCAGGTGACGACAGCCTTCCGCAACACCATCGGCCTGCGCGGGACGATGAGCGTGCGGCTGCAGCCCAATCATCCCTTCGATGACGCCAAGGGCATCACCGCGTCAATCCTCGACGGCATCCTGCTCGGGTCCGGCGACGCCTGCATCGGCATCAATCCGGCGAGCGACGATCCTTCTGTGATCGGCGGGCTCTCGCGGCTGCTCGACGACATCATCACGCGGCTGCAGATTCCAACCCCAAGCTGTGTGCTGACCCATGTGACGACGACGCTCGGACTGATCGAGCAGGGGGTCCCGGTCGATCTGGTATTCCAGTCGATCGCGGGCACGCAGGCCGCCAACCGGAGTTTTGGGATCGATCTCGCGCTGTTGAAGGAAGCCCAGCAGGCGGGCCTGTCGCTGCGGCGCGGCACCGTCGGCAACAATGTGATGTATTTCGAAACCGGGCAGGGCTCGGCATTGTCGGCGGGCGCCCATCATGGTGTCGACCAGCAGACCTGCGAAGCGCGCGCCTATGCGGTGGCGCGCGCGTTCGATCCGCTGCTGGTCAACAGCGTGGTCGGCTTCATCGGTCCGGAATATCTCTATGACGGCAAGGAGATCATTCGCGCCGGGCTCGAGGATCATTTCTGCGGCAAGCTGCTCGGCCTGCCGCTGGGCGTCGACGTCTGTTACACCAACCACGCCGAAGCCGATCAGGACGACATGGACAATCTGCTGACGCTGCTCGCCGCCGCCGGCGTCAGCTTCATCATGGGCGTGCCCGGGGCTGACGACGTCATGCTGAATTATCAGTCGACCTCGTTCCACGACGCGCTCTATGTCCGCGATCTCTTCGGCCTGAAGCGCGCGCCGGAGTTCGACGATTGGCTGTTCCGCACGGGCCTCGCCGACGCCAATTTTCGGCTCGCCGGCAACACCGGATTGCTGCCCGATTTTGCGTCACGGCTGATCGCATGAAGGGAACCAGAGGCCACGGCGCAAGCAGATGACGAGGTGTTGTGAACTTCGAACAGGGAATACTGGCGCAACCATCGGGCCGTCCCCACGTTGAAGGGGCTGCCACATTGTCGAGGAATTTGTAGCCCAGCGTCGCCCGGCATGATTTATTCGTACAGGTACCTGAAGACACAGAGGAAATTTGATGAGAGCTGAGGGTATTGAGGCGGTGCGGCGCATCCTGTGCGTCTTTCCGCGCTATACGTCTTCTTTCGGCACATTCGAATATGCCTATCCCCTGACCGACGGCGTCCAGGCTTTCATGCCGCCGCAGGGGCTCCTGCTTATCGCTGCCTACTTGCCGGCCAATTGGCAGGTCCGCTTCATCGACGAAAACATCCGCGCCGCCACCGTGGAAGATTTCGAATGGGCCGAAGCCGTGTTCGTCAGCGGCATGCATATCCAGCGCCAGCAGATGAACGATATCTGCCGCCGCGCGCATGGATTCGGTCTCGCCGTCGCGATCGGCGGCCCCTCGGTCAGCGCCTGTCCGGATTACTATCCGTCGTTCGACTATCTTCATGTCGGCGAGTTGGGCGATGCGACCAATGAGCTGATCGCGCGGCTGGCGCGCGATCCCTCGCGCCCGGAGCAACAGGTGGTGCTGAAAACCGCCGACCGGCTCGACATGACCGAGTTCCCGATCCCGGCTTACGAGCTCGCCGAGGTCAAACGCTATTTTCTCGGCAGCATCCAGTATTCCAGCGGCTGTCCCTATCAGTGCGAGTTCTGCGATATTCCCGGCCTCTATGGCCGCAACCCGCGCCTCAAGACGCCGCAGCAGATCACCGCGGAACTCGACAAATTGCTCGAATGCGGGGTGACTGGCTCGGTGTATTTCGTCGATGACAATTTCATCGGCAACCGGAAGGCCGCGCTCGATCTGCTGCCGCATCTGATCGAGTGGCAAAAGAAGACCGGCTACGTCATGCGGCTGGCCTGCGAGGCGACGCTCAACATCGCCAAGCGGCCGGAGATTCTCGAGAAGATGCGCGAGGCCTATTTCATCACGGTGTTCTGCGGCATCGAAACGCCCGATCCCGATGCGCTGAAGGCGATGCACAAGGACCACAACATGATGGTTCCGATTCTGGAGGGGATCGAGACCATCAACCGCTACGGCATGGAGGTCGTCTCCGGCATTATCATGGGGCTCGATACCGACAAGCCCGAGACCGGCAAGGCGCTGCTCGCCTTTGTCGATGAATCCCGGATTCCGTTGCTGACGATCAATCTGCTGCAGGCGCTGCCGAAGACGCCGTTGTGGGATCGTCTCGAACGCGAGAACCGGCTGATCGACGACGAGACCCGCGATTCCAATGTCGCGTTCCGGTTGCCCTATGAGCACGTCGTCAGTTCATGGCGCAAATGCATGGAGGTCGCCTACCAGCCGGAAAAACTCTATGCGCGGTTCCAGCATCAGGTGGATTACACCTACGCCAACCGGCTACCGCTGCCCTCGACCGCGCAGCAGAGGAGTTGGGTCAATATCAAGCGCGGGCTGACCATGCTGCGCAATATCTTCTGGAAGGTCGGCGTGCTCGGCGACTACCGCAAGGTGTTCTGGAAATTCGCACTGTCGCGGCTGCGGCACGGCGATATCGAGAGCCTGATTTCGGTGACGCTGATCGCGCATCATCTGATCATGTTCGCGCGCGCCGCTTCGGTCGGCCAGCAGAACGCATCGAATTATTCGCTGCGGCTGCGCGAGGCCTCCGTCCCTGCCGAGTAAACGGAAATGAAAACGCCGGCGCCATCGTCCCGTTCGCTAGGCGATTTGCGGGCACTGACGCCGGCGCGCGTCGGGCTCGGCCGGGCCGGCGCCAGCCTGCCCACCAGGGCACTGCTCGAATTCACGCTGGATCATGCACGGGCCCGAGACGCCGTGCATGCCGCCTTCGATGTATCAGCCTTGATCGACGGCCTCGGCAGCCTTGGGGTGCCGGCGGTTCAGGTTTCGAGCCAGGCGGGCAACCGGAAGGATTATCTCCGGCGTCCCGATCTGGGGCGAAGGCTGGAGCCGGCGTCAGAGCATCTGCTGGCCAGCCGCGACGGCGTCCCGTGCCAGCTGGCGCTCGTCATCGGCGACGGCCTGTCGCCGACCGCGGTCAAGGCCCACGCGATCGAACTCGTTCGCCACCTCATTCCGCGGCTGGCCGCCGACGGCATCGAGATCGGCGCCGCCGCGGTGGCCTCGGGCGCGCGGGTCGCGTTGGGCGATGAGATCGGCGCCATCCTCGGCGCGCGCATGCTGGTGATGCTGATTGGCGAGCGGCCGGGGCTGTCTGCCCCGGACAGCCTCGGCGCCTATCTGACCTTTGCGCCGAGAGCGGGCCTGACCGACGCCGAGCGCAATTGCGTCTCCAACATCCACGCCTCAGGACTTGGCTACGACGAAGCCGCCTTCAGGATCGCGTGGCTGGTCCGGGAAGGGCTCGTCCGGCAAACCACCGGCGTGGCGCTGAAGGATGAAAGCGCTGGCGAGACGGCCCGGCAAATCACCACAATTTAATCCACTGTGACAAATCTGCGACGTAAGCGCCTGTTATCATTGTTTGCGTGCGGATTTGTCCCGGGGTGCGTGCTTGCGATGCGGCATATAGACCTGCTACATCTGTCGCGGTAAATTTATTACATGTTTTCAAGGGCTAGCGCCGATCAGACGTGGCCGACCGCGCCACATTCGCGCCCCGGAACCCAAGCTAGACAACCAGGCCGCTGCGAGAATTGGATAAGGCATGCTCGAAAAATACAGCGACAGTGAGGTCCACGTCGAGAAGGTCGAGCAGCGGCCCACGGCCAGCATCGCCTTCGGGCTGGAGCGCCTCGGGCTGATCGCGGTTCAGGCGCCGATCCTGTCCTGCATCGTTCTGGTGGTCCTGTTCATTGGCGCGATCTTCGGGATCGAGCGCATCAAGATCGACGATTCCCTCAGCCAGCTGTTCCGCTCCAATTCGAAGGAGTACCGGCAATACGAAGCCGAAACCAAGCGCTTTCCGGCGGTGGAATTCGACGTGCTGGTCGTGGTCGAGGGCAAGACGCTGCTCAAGCGCGAAAACCTCGAAAAGTTGCGTGATCTCGTCACCGATCTGCAGCTCGTCGACGGCACGCGCGGCCTGATTTCCCTGTTCTCGGCGCGCCAGGCGCCGGCGCCCGGCAAGCTGCCGGCGGCGCTGTTCCCGTCGGACCTGCCGCAAGGCGCCGACTACGACAAATTCATCGAGACCGTGAAATCCAACGAGATCATCCGCGGCAAATTGCTATCCGAGGATGGCACGCTGGCGCTGGTCGTGCTGTCGCTCGAACCCGACGTGGTCGCCAGCAGCAAGCTCGCCAAGACGATCGGCGAGATTCGCAAATCGATGGCCGAGGATCTCAAGGGCAGCGGCCTTAACGCGGAACTGTCCGGCGTTCCCGTGATGCAGCTCGAGATCCGCAACGCGGTCAAGCGCGACGGACTGACCTACAATATCCTCGGGATCCTGGCCGGCTGCATCATCGCGATCATCTTCTTCCGCAAGATATCGTTCATGGTCGTTGCGGCCTTCCCGCCGATCATCGCGATCGTGCTGGCGCTCGGCGGCCTCGGATGGGCCAATTTCAACCTCAACATGTTCCTGAACGTGATGACGCCGCTGATCATGGTGATCAGCTTCTCGGACTCGATGCAGCTGACCTTCGCGGCGCGCGACCGTCTGATCGCGGGTCAGGACAAATACACCGCGTTCAGGAACGCCGTGCTGGTGGTCGGGCCGGCCTGCGTGCTCACCCATGGCACCGCCGGAATATCCTTCATTGCCCTGCAGTTTTCGGATTCCGATTTGATCCGTAAATTCGGCGAGGCCGGACTTGCCGCCACCATCATCGCGCTGATCGCGGTGCTCTCGCTGGTGCCGGTGTTCGGGGTGCTGTTCGTGCGCAACGAAAAGGTCTTCGCCGTCAAGTTCCAGGGCGCCGACGCCGGCGTCCAGATGTTGCGCAATTTCTGCTACTGGATCGCGGTGCGGATGGTCAGCCGGCCCGGCCTGTTCAGCCTGCTGGCGGTGATCCTCGTCGGCGGTCTGGCGGTGGTCTATGCCAACCTCGAGCCTCGCTACCGGCTCGCCGATCAGGTGCCCGACAAGCAGCAGGCGGTGGCGGCCAGCGGCCGCCTCGACGCCAAGCTGACCGGCGCCAATGCGATCGACGTGCTGATCGAATTCCCCAAGGGCGCCTCGCTGTATTCGCCGGAAACGCTGCAGACTATCGCCGATGTCCACTCCACGGTGGAGAAACAGGCCGGCGTCGGCAATGTCTGGTCGCTGGAAACGCTGCGGCGGTGGCTGGCGGAAAAGGCCGGAAGTTCCGACGTCGCGACCTTGAAGGAATACGTCAATCTGATTCCCGAATATCTGGTGCGGCGTTTCATTGCCGCCGATCAGGATGCGGTGGTGGTGTCGGGCCGGGTCCCCGATCTTGATTCGAGTGATATCCTTCCCGTGGTCGAAAAGCTCGATGAAACGCTGGATACGGTGCGCAAGGCGCATCCCGGCTATGAGATCGCCGTTACCGGGCTGTCGGCGATCGCGGCGCGTAACAGCGCCAACATGATCCAGAAGCTCAATCGCGGACTCACCGTCGAATTCGCGCTGGTCGCGATCTTCATTGGGCTCGCGTTCCGCTCGGTGGTCGTGATGCTGTCGTGCATCTTGCCGGGGATTTTCCCGGTGGTGATGTCGGGCACGGTGCTGTGGCTGATGGGGGAGGGGCTGCAGTTCGCGAGCGTCGTGGCCCTTACCGTGTCGTTCGGTCTGGGGTTGAGCGCGACCATCCACTTCCTCAACCGCCTGCGGCTCGAGGCCAAACCGGGCGTTAGCTCAGAACTGGCGGTCGAGCGCGCCACCGTGCTGGTCGGCCCGGCTTTGATCCTGACCACGGTGGTGCTGGCCTGCGGTCTGGTGGTGACGGTGTTTTCGGATCTGCCGTCGCTGCGCCTGTTCGGCTGGCTCAGCGCGTTTGCGATGGTCGCCGCCCTGGTCGCGGACCTCTTCATCCTGAGGCCAACGGCGATGTTCCTGATCAACCTGTCGGAGCGGCTGCGCGGTACGGCAGGCAGCGGCGCGAAGCCCTCGGAGTAATTGGATCAACGCTTAAATTGGATCGACGCGTAAACCGGATCGAACCGTAAGGCAAATCGATCCGGCGGGAGGCGCGGCGTTAGCCGCCCTTCGACATCGTGATATTCACGCCGCGGATCTCGCCCTTGGAACTGATCTGCACGGTTTGCTTGTTGCCGTTGGTGCGCAAGGTCAGATTGGCGGCAAATCCCGAAGCTTCGACGAATACTTCGATCTGTCCGCCGCCCGCCGTGCCCTGCAGATTGCCGAAAATGTTCCGGCTCCTTTCGCTCCAGTTGCCGGAAATGCGATCACCCTGGCTGGTCACGTCGCTGCTCAAATCGAATTTGTAGCTGTCGCTGGCGCAATGCAGGTTCTGCTTCAGGCCGAGGCCGGTGCCGTTGACCTTGTAATCGGCCTTGCAGCGGATGCGCTCGGTCGTGCCGTCGGACAGCGCGACCGTTCCAGTCCCGGACCATGCACCGTCAAAACCTGCGAACGGGCCGGACTGGGCGTGGCCCGCCGACACCGACAACATCAGTGCGGCGCCGACACCGGCAGCCTTGATCGCCTGTCCAAACAGACTGGAGCCAAACAATTTCATTTCGCGTTTTCCCATCCAAATTGACGTTCTCATGCAAGATACGTCTCGCCGCATCGAAGATTTAGTGTCGCCGCAGTGTGTTAGGTTCAAATGACAGGCCGGCCGCTGCCCGCGATCCTCGCCGCCCAGCCGTCGCAAATCTGCGAAAATACCCAAACCGTCTGACGCGCGCGAACAGCATTTCTCGTCCAGCGAAATCAAAACTACCTGATACCGCCAAGTTTCGTGGAGAGCATGTAGCGGTTGGCCGGCTTTTCCTGCAATAGCCAATTGCGAAAAAGAATAGTCAACAAAAAAGTCTTTCGTATCAGAAGGTTATCCCCTTGGATGAGTTTATCCCGGAGGGTTCCGCGTTCGCCGACCGATCGCCGCAAATTTGGCCGCATTTACCAGCGTTTGTGGTTTGCGCGGTGCTGTCGGTTCGCGGCGTTTGCAATCCCAACATATCTGTCCCAGTCATGCGATGCGGGGCCGAATTTTTCTCAAGCTTCTGAATGAAGGAACACGATGCGTAAATTTTTCCTGGCACTTACCCTGATGTCGGTCCCGCTTTCCTCCGGTGCGATCGCGCAGCAGCAACCGGCGCAGCGCAGCGGCACGGCAGAGGAGCAGAAGGCGTGCAACCGCGACGTGCAGCGCCACTGCCGGCCGGTGATCGATCAGGGTGATTTCACCATCTTGGCATGCCTTCAGCAGAATCGTCCGAAGTTGAGCACGGAATGCGCGCAGGTGCTGAAGAACCACAATCAATAGGACAGAAGGCATCCGATCAGCGCCGCGGCGGGCCAAGCGATTGGCTCAATTCGGACAATCGGAAGTGCGCGAGATCACAGATCGCATTGGTTTTGGTATCGTATTCCCCTATATGGGGTTCGCGATCTATCCGCGTTCGCGGAATGCCCGGCGCATGGAATTGACCATGCCCAGACCAATGTAGCCAGTACTTGATGACAAGCGCGAGCGAACTGCGATCCGGCAAAACTCACCGCGACGAAAACTTTCCGGTGGCGTCGTGGATCATTCATCCGCGCCACCGGGCGTTGATCCTCGCGTTCTACAATTTCGTCCGGACCGCCGACGACATCGCCGATCATGCAACGCTCAGTGAGCACGACAAGCTCAGGCTCCTCGATCTGCTTGAAGCCGAACTGCTGGGGCAGGGCGACAGCCAGCCCGAGGCGGTCAACCTGCGCCGCGCGCTGGCGGAACGTTCGATGCCGCCGCGCCACGCGCTCGACGTCCTGATCGCGTTCCGGATGGACGTGACCAAGCTGCGTTATGAAAACTGGGATGAAGTGATCCACTATTGCCGCTACTCGGCGATGCCGGTCGGACGGTTCATGCTCGACGTCCACGGCGAGAGCACGTCGACCTGGCCGGCCTCGGACGCGCTTTGCGCCGGCCTGCAGATCAACAATCATCTGCAGGATTGCGGCAAGGATTTCAGGGACCTCAACCGGGTTTATCTGCCGCGCGATGCGCTGGCGCTCGCGGGTGCCTCCGTCGAGGAACTCGGGCAAAGCAAGGCGTCGCCCGCACTGCTGCAATGCCTGCATGCGCTGGCGGTACGGACCGAGGCCCTGCTCGATGAAAGCAAATCGCTCAGCGCCGAAGTCAGGGATTTCCGGCTCGGGCTCGAGATCTCCGTGATCCAGGCGTTCGCCGACAGGATCGTCGGTCTCTTGAAGGTGCGCGATCCGCTGAGCGAGAGAGTGCATCTCGGCGCGCTCGAACTCGCTGCCTTCAGCCTCGGCGGGCTCGCCAGCGAGACCGCCCGCCGCGCGATCGGACGGCGGCCGATATCGAAACCGGCGGCCGGCGCATGACGCTTCAGACGGCGGCAGCCGACACCAATTACGGGACCACCGCGTCCGGCAGTTCGTTCTACGCGGCGATGCGCATTCTGCCGCGTGAGCAGCGCGAGGCGATGTTCCAGATCTACAGTTTTTGCCGGCAGGTCGATGACATCGCCGATTCCGATGGCCCGCGGCCGGAGCGGCTGGCGGCGCTGCAGCAATGGCGTGACGATATCGACGCGCTGTATCAGGGCCATCCGCCGGCGCGCTTGCGCGATTACGCCGCGTCGGTTCAAACCTTCGGTCTCAAGCGCGAGGATTTCCTGGCCATCGTCGACGGCATGGAGATGGACGTGCCGCAGGACATCCGGGCGCCGGACCTTGCGACGCTCGATCTGTATTGCGATCGCGTCGCCAGCGCGGTCGGGCGCCTGTCGGTGCGGGTGTTCGGCCTGCCGCAGGACGACGGCATCCTGCTCGCGCATCATCTCGGCCGCGCGCTGCAACTGACCAATATCCTGCGCGACATCGATGAAGACGCCGGCATCGGCCGGCTCTATCTGCCGCGCGAAGGTCTCGCGGAGGCAGGCATCACCTCCACCGATCCGCTGCTGGTGGCCGCCGATCCGGCGCTGCCGAAAGTGTGCGCGCCGCTGGTCGAGCGGGCCCGGATGCATTTCGAGCAGGCTGATCAAATCATGGCCCGCAATTCGCGGCGCGCGGTGCGGGCGCCGAAGATCATGTCGAAATATTATCGTGCGATTCTTCAATTGCTGATCGTGAGAGGATTCGCTTCCCCGCGCCTGCCGGTCCGCCTCAACAAGATGGCCCGCGTCGCAATTCTCCTTCGTTACGCGTTCATATGATGCAGAAAACAGTTCATATCATCGGTGCTGGAATTTCGGGCCTTTCGGCAGCCGTTCGGCTGGCGAATGCGAATTTCAAGGTGCATGTCCACGAAGCCACGCAACAGGCGGGCGGCCGCTGCCGATCCTATTTCGACGCGGCGACCAATCTGACCATCGATAACGGCAACCATCTGCTGCTCTCGGGCAACCGCCACGCGGTCGCCTATGCACGATCGATCGGCACCGAGGCCGGGCTGGTCGGGCCGAAGCGCGCGCAGTTTCCGTTCGTCGATCTCACCACCGGACAGCGCTGGCAGCTCGATCTTGGCGACGGCAAGCTGCCGCTATGGCTGTTCGACGAGGCGCGCCGCGTCCCCGATACGGGGTTGATGGATTATCTGGCGCTGTCGCCGCTGGTATGGGCCAAGCCAGGCAAGCTCGTCGGCGACGCCATCCCGTGCAAGGGAACGCTTTACGATCGGCTGGTGCAGCCATTGCTGCTGGCGGCGCTCAACGTCGACCCGCCGGAGGGATCGGCGGGGCTTGCGGGCGCCGTGGTGCGCGAAACCCTGCTCGCGGGAGGGCAGGCCTGCCGGCCGCTGATCGCGCGCGAGGGTCTCAGCGCAGTCCTGGTCGAACCCGCGATCGAGCTGCTGAAATCCAAGGGCGCCAGCATCCGGTTCGGCCATGAACTCCGCGAGTTCGCGATGTCGGCCGACAAGGTGGGCGAACTCAGGTTCGGTGACGACACCGTCGCCATCCAGCCCGGTGACGCCGTGGTGATGGCGGTTCCGCCGCGTCCTGCGGCGTCGCTGCTGCCGGGCCTGAAAACGCCGTCGAAATTCCGGGCTATCGTCAACGCGCATTTCCGCTTCGATCCGCCCCGCGACATGCCGCCGATACTCGGCGTCGTCGGCGGACTGGTGGAGTGGCTGTTCGCGTTCCCGCAGCGGCTGTCGGTCACCATCAGCAATGCCGACCGGCTGGTGGAGTTGCCGCGCGAGGAACTCGCGCAGGCGATCTGGCGGGATATCTGCAAAGCGGGCGGCGTGCAGGGCGAATTGCCGCCCTGGCAGATCGTGCGCGAGCGCCGCGCTACCTTCGAGGCCACGCCGGAGCAGAACGCGCTGCGGCCGGGCCCGATCACGAGTTGGAACAATCTATTTCTCGCCGGCGACTGGACCGATACCGGGCTGCCGGCGACCATCGAGGGATCGGTGCGATCGGGAGACCGTGCGGCCGATCTCGTCCTTGCCATGCGGCAGGCCTGAGCGGGCGGCAGCGGAAGCGGTTTTCGCTTCAGCCCGGCAGGCCGAACACAGGGAGCGTCGAGCGAGATGCATTCCGCGACCAAGTCAGTTGGAATTGAAACCCGGGATACCCTGGCCCCGAAAGGCCTCGATGCGAGCATCGCTTCGGCGACGAAAGCGCTGCTCGACTGCCGGCAGGCGGATGGACACTGGGTGTTCGAACTCGAGGCCGATTGCACCATCCCGGCCGAATATGTGCTGCTTCGCCACTATCTGGGCGAGCCGGTCGATGCGGTGCTGGAAGGCAAGATCGCCAATTATTTGCGCCGGGTCCAGGGCGCCCATGGCGGTTGGCCGCTGGTGCATGACGGCGATTTCGACATGAGCGCCAGCGTGAAGGCCTATTTCGCGCTGAAGATGATCGGCGAATCCCAGGACGCGCCGCATATGGTGCGGGCGCGCGAGGCGATCCGCTCGCGCGGCGGCGCCGTCCACAGCAACGTTTTCACCCGCTTCCTGCTGGCGCTGTTCGGCGTGCTGACATGGCGCAGCGTGCCGGTGCTGCCGGTCGAGATCATGCTGCTGCCGATGTGGTCGCCGTTTCATCTCAACAAGATTTCCTATTGGGCGCGGACCACGATCGTGCCGCTGATGGTGCTGGCGGCGCTGAAGCCGCGCGCCAAGAATGCCATCGGCATCGGCATCGACGAGCTGTTCCTGCAGGAACCGCATTCGATCGGGATGACCGCCAAGGCGCCGCATCAGAGCTGGGGCTGGTTTCTGTTGTTCCGCTGCCTCGACAGCGTGTTGCGGGTGGTCGAACCGTTCTTTCCGAAGAAGCTTCGGGCCCGCGCCATCGACAGCGCGGTCGCGTTCATCGAAGAACGGCTGAACGGTGAGGACGGGTTGGGTGCGATCTATCCGCCGATGGCCAACGCCGTGATGATGTATGAGGTGCTGGGCAAGCCCGCCGACTATCCGCCGCGGGCGGTCACCCGGAGGGGCCTCGACAAGCTCCTGGTGATCGGCGAGCACGAGGCCTATTGCCAGCCTTGCGTGTCGCCGGTGTGGGACACCTCATTGACCTGCCACGCAATGCTCGAGGCCGGCGGCGAGGCGCTGCCCGCAGCCAAACAGGGCCTGGACTGGCTGCTGCCCAGGCAGGTGCTGGACGTCAAAGGCGACTGGGCGGTGAAGCGTCCGGAGGTTCGCCCCGGCGGTTGGGCATTCCAGTATAATAATGACTACTACCCCGATCTCGACGATACCGCTGTGGTGGTGATGGCCATGGATCGCGCGCGGCGCGACAGCCGGAGCCCTGAATACGATGCGGCGATCGCCCGCGGCCGGGAATGGATCGAGGGCATGCAGAGCCGCGACGGCGGTTGGGCCGCCTTCGACGTCGACAATCTCGAATATTACCTCAACAACATCCCGTTCTCCGATCACGGCGCCATGCTCGACCCGCCGACCGAAGACGTCACCGGCCGCTGCATCTCGATGCTGGCCCAGCTCGGCGAGACCGTCCAGAGCAGCCAAGCGGTCGCGGCCGGGGTCGAATATCTGCGCCGGACCCAGCTCGCGGAGGGGTCGTGGTACGGCCGCTGGGGCCTGAACTACATCTACGGAACCTGGTCGGTGATGTGCGCGCTCAATGCCGCGGGGGTGGACCACCAGGACCCGGTCATGCGCAAGGCGGTCGACTGGCTGCTGTCGATCCAGAACCAGGACGGCGGCTGGGGCGAAGATGCCACCAGCTACCGACTCGATTATAAGGGATTCGAGGGGGCCCCCACCACCGCCTCGCAAACGGCATGGGCCTTGCTTGCACTGATGGCGGCGGGCGAGGTCGGGCATCCGGCGGTGGCCCGGGGCGTGGAGTACCTAAAAAGCACACAGACTGAAAAAGGCCTCTGGGACGAGCAGCGCTACACGGCTACGGGCTTTCCGCGAGTGTTTTATTTGCGTTATCATGGCTACTCGAAGTTCTTTCCGCTCTGGGCGCTGGCGCGGTATCGAAATTTGAATAGCACCAACAGCAGGGTGGTAGGGGTCGGAATGTGAATTTGGGGTTGGGGGAAGAAGATACGTCCGCGGGTAATCCAATCGATCCGCGGCCGGTGCTAATTGTGACCGGTCTGGTGCAGGAGGCCCGCATCGCGGCAGGGCCCGGAATGACCGTCATCTGCAGCAGTAGCGATCCGCAACAATTGCGGGCTCTTTTGACCGTATTCGACCCATCGACGATCCGGGGCGTCATCAGCTTCGGGGTCGCGGGAGGCCTGGATCCGACCCTGAAGTCCGGCGATGTCGTGGTGGCGACCGAGGTTCTGGCCGGGGACGCCCGCTGGCTGGCCGGTTTCACGCTGAATGAGGACCTGATCGCCCGCGTCGCGCTGGGGCGCAGGCGCGTCGTCAGGGGCGGTCTGGCCGGCGTCGAGCAGGTGATCGCGGCGCGTTCCTTAAAGGCCGCGCTACACTTGGAGACCGGCGCCGCCGCCGTCGACATGGAAAGCCATATCGCTGCCGCCTATGCCGCCGAGGCGGGCCTGCCATTCGCGGCGCTGCGCGTCATCAGCGATCCCGCCACACGCGCCTTGCCGGCGCTGGCGATGACCGCGATCAAGCCGAATGGCGATATCGATCTGCGCAAGGTGCTGCGTGGCGTCGCGCGCAACCCATCGACGCTGCGCGCGCTGGTCTCGACCGGGATCGATTTCAATCGCGCGCTGCGCAGCCTACGCGGCTGTCGAGGCTTTCTGCTGGGCGGCGAGGGCCTCGTCACGGCGGATATCTGACAGCCGCTTCTGCACTTCGGCCGAGAAGATGTACTGCGCCGGGCGCTGGTTTTCGAGATTGATCTCGGGCGCCATCGGACCTGAGGTCCGCACGCCCCGCAGCGCCACCCACATTGCCTTCAGCGGGTTGCTCAGGGCTGCACTGGCGGCGGTCGGCTCGTAGCCGCAATGCGCCATGCAGTCGGCGCACTTCTCGTACTTGCCGGTGCCGTAGGTCTCCCAGTCGGTGGTCTCCATCAGCTCCTTGAAGGTCTTGGTATAGCCTTCGCCGAGCAGATAGCAGGGCTTCTGCCAGCCGAAAATGTTGCGCGCCGGCATTCCCCACGGGGTGCACTCGTAGGACTGATTGCCCGCGAGGAAGTCCAGGAACAGGCCGGAATGCATGAAGTTCCACTTCTTGCCCTTGCCGAGCGCGAACACGTCGCGGAACAGCTTCTTGGTCTTGGTGCGGTTGAGGAAGTGCTCCTGGTCGGGAGCGCGCTCATAGGCATAGCCCGGCGACATGGAAACGCCGACCCCGAGTTCGGTGGTGAAGTCGAGGAACTTGGCGATGTCTTCCGCCGCATGCCCGTCGAAGATGGTGGCGTTGACGTTGACCGTGAAACCACGGGCCTTGGCGGCCTTGATCGCCGACACGGCGCGGTCGAACACACCCTTCTGGGATACTGCCTTGTCGTGATGCTCCTTCAGGCCGTCCAGATGCACCGAGAAAAACAGGTAGGGCGAGGGCTCGAACAAATCGAGCTTCTTCTCCAGGAGCAGCGCGTTGGTGCACAGCGACACGAATTTCTTGCGCGCCACCAGACCCCGCACGATCTCGCCGATCTCCTTGTGGATCAGCGGCTCGCCGCCGGGAATAGCTACCATCGGCGCGCCGCATTCGTCGGCGGCATCCCAGCATTCCTGCGCCGACATGCGGCGGTTCAGGATGGCGTCGGGATAGTCAATCTTGCCGCAGCCGACGCAGGCGAGGTTGCAGCGGAACAACGGTTCCAGCATCAGCACCAGCGGATAGCGTTTCCGGCCCAGCAGCTTCTGCTTCATCAGATAGCCGCCGATCCGCATTTCCTTGAAGAACGGTATTGCCATTACAAGTTTTCTTTCTGGACCTAGTCGTTTGGATCAGCCTGCCATCAGTTCCGATGGAAGCCGGAATTCGATATTTTCTTCCCGGCCTGGCAGCACCGACACTTTGACCGGTCCGATTCGCCTCAAGGCCTCGATCACGTCATCGACGAGGACTTCGGGCGCGGATGCCCCGGCCGTGATACCTACGGCTCTGGCGTCCTTTAACCATTCCGGGTTCAGTTCGCTGCCATCGGCAATGAGATAACTCGCGACCCCGACTTCGGTGCCGATTTCGCGGAGGCGGTTGGAGTTGGAACTATTGGTGGCCCCCACCACCAGAATAACGTCTACCAGCTTGCTGAGGTCCCTTACCGCAGATTGCCGGTTCTGTGTCGCATAGCAGATATCCCGGATGTCGGGGCCTTGAATATCTGTAAATCGCGCCTGAAGGGCGGCAATTATGTCTTTTGTGTCGTCCACGCTCAGCGTGGTTTGGGTAATATAGGCCACCGGGGTGTCGGTCGGCAGGGTCAGGGCGGCCACATCGTCGACATTTTGAACCAAAAGGACGGGGCCTGGAACCTGACCCATGGTTCCCTCGACCTCGGGGTGGCCGGCATGGCCAATCAGGATCAGCGCCCGGCCTTTCGACATATAGCGCTTGCCTTGATTATGGACCTTGGTCACCAGCGGGCAGGTGGCGTTCAGGACCGGCAGGCCGCGCACGGCAGCTTCCTCTTCCACGCTTCTGGCGACGCCATGCGCGCTGAAAACCGTGACCGCCAGCGGCGGTACTTCCGACAGATCCTCGACAAAGATCGCGCCCTTGTTCTTGAGGCTTTCGACCACGTATTTATTGTGGACGATCTCATGCCGCACATAGACCGGCGGGCCATATTTCTCGAGCGCGCGCTCGACGATCTCGATCGCACGTACGACGCCAGCGCAGAATCCGCGCGGTTGAGCCAGATATACTTCCATGGGATGATGTCCGTTATAAAAGTTGCACCAGGCTCATTCAGTATCTCCGCGCGATTTTGATCTGTGATGTGTGCAACATCCGGACCATCACCGAGTTTCGCATCCCGCCCTCCTAAGCGCATGGAGGAACAGGACTTTGTGTCAAAAAACCATCAGTTAGGAAAGGCGGACGGCGAAACGATCCGCGAGTGGTGCAGGTCGGCAACGGTAACTGTAATATAATACCTTAATATTTCGGAAACCAGCCAAAAAGGCGTCAGCCAAACCCCGAGCTGTTCTTCACTTTAACGTTGGTCGGTCCCGATATTATTGAGGTTCCCAGCGCAGTTTCGGCATGTTCTGGCGCTACTTCATTCTTCTTAAGAAAACCCTCAAAACAAACATTAGATCGGGTCCCGGAACTCCGCTAGACAGCGGGCGTTTCCGGCAGGCTCATAACATTAGAAAGAGAAGATGTGCTGACAAGTCTAGTTGTCTCCATTGTTAAAGCTTGCACGCGCTTTGCCTCTCTTGTTGTTGTTCTCGGGCTGATCCTTGCGATTGCGGCCGGCTACTACACGGCCCGGAACTTCACCATCAACACCGACATCAATACCCTGATCTCGCCCGACCTGGATTGGCGCAAGCGCGACAATCAATTTGGCGAGGCGTTCGACCGCGACCGGACCATCCTGGCGGTGATCGACGCCCCGACGCCGGAACTCACTAGCGCGGCGGCTGCCGCGCTCGGACAGAAACTGGCCGGCGACAGCAAGCATTTTGAATCGGTTCAGCCGCTCGGGTCGGGCGAGTTCTTTGAAAAGAACGGGCTGCTGTTCCTGCCCGTCGCGGAGGTTGGCCAATTGGTCGGCCAGTTCGAATCCGCCGCCCCGCTGATCGAGATCATGGCCGGCGATCCCAGCATCCGCGGATTGACCGGCGCGCTGGAGAGCGGGCTCGCCGGCGTCAAGCGCGGGCAGGTCAAGCTCGACAGCACCGAGCGCCCGTTCAACCTGATCGCCCAGACCGTGGAGAAGGTGCTGAACACCGGTTCGGCGACGTTCTCTTGGCGCGAACTCACCAGCGACAAGCCGTTGACCGATTCCGACCGGCGCGCCTTCATCGAGTTCAAGCCGATCCTCGACTTCAACGCGCTGGAGCCCGGCAAGGACGCGACCGATGCGATCCGGCAGGCCGCCTCCGATCTCAAGCTCGCCGGTGACTATGGCGCACGGGTCCGGCTGACCGGGCCGGTGCCGATCGCTAACGAAGAATTCGCCACCGTGCAGGACGGCGCCATCGTCAACGGGATCGGCACCGTGTTGGTGGTGCTGATCATTCTATGGATGGCGTTGCACTCCGCGAAGATCATCTCCGCGGTGTTCCTCAATCTCTTTATCGGCCTTTCCATCACCACCGCCGCCGGGCTGTGGATGGTGGGTTCACTGAACCTGCTCTCGATCGCGTTCGCGGTTCTGTTCGTCGGGTTGGGTGTGGATTTCGGCATCCAGTTCAGCGTCCGCTACCGCTCGGAGCGCTTCAAGGACGACGATCTGCGGCTGGCGCTGCAGAAAGCGGCGGAACGTTCGGCGGTGCCGCTCTCGCTGGCCGCGATGGCGACCGCCGCCGGCTTTCTCTCGTTCCTGCCCACCGACTACAAGGGCATCTCCGAACTCGGCAAGATCGCGGGCGTCGGCATGCTGGTGGCATTCACGACCAGCATCACGGTGCTGCCTGCCTTGCTCAAGCTGCTCAATCCTCCCGGCGAATCGGAGCCGGTCGGCTATGCGTTCCTGGCGCCGGTCGACTATTTCCTCGAAAAGCATCGCGTGATCATCATCGCCGGCACGCTTCTGGTCGCGCTCGCCGGACTGCCGCTGCTTTATTTCCTGCGCTTCGATTTCAACCCGATCAATCTGCGCAATCCCAATGTCGAATCGATCGCGACCTTCCTCGATTTGCGCAAGGACCCCAACACCGGCGCCAACGCCATCAATGTGATGACGAATTCGGAAGCCGACGTGAAGAAGATCGAAGAGAAGCTGTCGAAGGTGCCGGAAGTCCTGCGCGTCATGTCGCTGGACAGTTTCGTGCCCGAAGAGCAGCCGGCCAAACTGAAGCTGATCGCGCAAGGCGCCAAAATCCTCAATCCCGTGCTCAACCCGGACCAGATCGATGCCGCGCCGAGCGATGAGGAGAATGTCGAGGCGTTGAAGTCGACGGCGGCGAGCCTGCGCAGGGCCGCCGGCGAAGACGGGGGTCCCGGCGCCACCGCCTCGCGGCGGTTGGCCGACGCGCTGCAGAAGCTTGCCGAATCGAACGAGACCCTGCGCAACAAGGCGCAGGACATTTTCGTCTCGCCGTTGAAGGTGGTGCTCGACCAGCTCAAGAATTCGCTGCAGGCGCAGCCGGTCAGCCTGAGGACGTTGCCGGCCGATCTGGTCAACACCTGGAAGACCAAGGAGGGTCTGATCCGCGTCGAAGCGTTGCCGCGCGGCGATCCCAATGACAACGATACCTTGCGCAAATTCGCCGCCGCCGTTCTCGCCGCCGAGCCGAACGCGATCGGCGGGCCGGTATCGATTCTCAAATCCGGCGAAACCGTCGTCAGGGCCTTCATCCACGCCGGCATCACGGCGCTGGTCGTGATCGGCTTCCTGCTCTGGCTTGCCTTGCGGCGGATAACCGACGTGCTGCTGACGCTGGTGCCGCTGCTGGTGGCCGGCGCGGTGACCTTGGAAATCTGCGTGCTGATCGGGATGCCGCTCAACTTCGCCAACATCGTCGCGTTGCCGCTGCTGCTCGGCGTCGGCGTCGCCTTCAAGATCTACTATGTGACGGCGTGGCGCTCGGGCAGAACCAATCTGCTGCAGTCGAGCCTGACGCGGGCGATATTCTTCTCGGCGCTGACCACGGCCACCGCGTTCGGAAGCCTGTGGCTATCGAGTCATCCCGGCACCGCGAGCATGGGCAAGCTGCTCGCGCTCTCGCTGGTGACGACGCTTGCGGCGGTGCTGCTGTTCCAGCCGGCGCTAATGGGAAAACCGCGCGATGTCGGGGAGTAGGCAGATATCGCCGACGGTGTCGGCCGGCTGTCCGGCTGTCGCCGGCTTTTGAGCCGGCGCTTTCGGAGCCGGACTGGTTTTCGGCGCCATCGCTGTCGTGGTCGGTGCGGCAGCTTTGGGTTGTGGAGGGCCGGCGCCCTTCGGCGCACCCTTGGCCATGCTGTTGGCGGGGCTGGAGGGAATTGGACCGGCGACGCGGGTCCAGGTTTCGCCGCCGCACAGGAATCCCAGCACACAACCCTGAATTTCAAGCTGGTCGCTACCCACCGGCTTGATCGTCGAACTGTAAAGCTTTCCGTCCTTGGCGTTATAGACTTCGCCTTCCCATTGGTCGGCGACGCCAGCCTTCTTCTTCATGTCGATCAGAATCGGCATGCCCAGGGTCGGTCGGTTCTGTTTTGATGCATCGGGATTGTTCTTGTCGCGACCGCCCGGGTTTTTCTCCCAGGACACCGCGCCCCACATGCTGCCGTTGCATTCCGCGACCCGGATGTTAGCGACACCATCCGCAACCTTCCAGTCACCGGTCGGGTCCGCCGCCAAGGCCGCTCCGGAGAACACTGATCCAAAGCAAGTCGCCAAAATAAATCCGGAGTATGCTACGGTGCGCATGATGTTTCGTGGGCAGTGCAACATGGGTTGAACCTGTGCTTAAGTGATGATCCGAGTGAGGGCAAAACGCCGCATTGTGCGTTTTCAGTTGACCAAATGGCCATCAACCGAAGTATGTAACTGATGCTATATCCAAATCTAGACGTTTCCGAGATGTTTGTGGACCGGCAGTCGCAGCGTAGTTCCATGCATGCGCGCCACTTAAACGAGCAATTGGTACGGGTCCTCAAGACAATTGGTTACGATGTCGGCTTTCAGAAGGGGCAAGGCCAATATCTCTTCGATCGTGACGGCGCGCGTTACCTTGATCTACTGAGCGGGTTTGGCGTTTTTGCGATTGGCCGGAATCATCCGGTGCTTCGCACGGCATTAAAGAGTGTGCTGGATAGCGACCTGCCGAACCTTGTGCAACTCGATGTTTCCACGCTTGCGGGCGTATTGGCCGAACGGTTGCTGGAATTTGTCCCATATCTGGACAAGGTGTTTTTTGCCAATTCCGGGGCGGAATGTGTCGAAGCTGCGATCAAGTTCGCGCGCGGTGCCACCGGCCGGCCCGGCATCGTGTATTGCGCGCACGCCTATCACGGGCTGACCTACGGCGCGCTGTCGCTGACCGACGATCCGAATTTTCGTGGCGGTTTCGAGCCGCTATTGCCCGGATGCACATCGATCCCGTTTAACGATCTCGCGGCGCTGGAACACGCGCTGTCGTCACGCGAGGTTGCCGCCTTCATCGTCGAGCCAATCCAGGGCAAGGGCGTCAACATGCCCACCGACGAGTTCCTGCCGGGCGCAGCGGCGCTCTGCCGCAAATACGGCACGTTGTTCATCGCCGACGAAATCCAGACCGGAATGGGGCGAACCGGACGGTTCCTCGCGGTCGAACACTGGAACGTCGAGCCCGACATCGTTCTGCTCTCTAAGGCGCTGTCGGGCGGTCATGTTCCGGTCGGCGCGTTGCTCACCCGCAAGAGCGTGTTCGACAAGATATTCAATCAGATGGATCGCGCCGTGGTGCACGGATCGACCTTTGCGAAAAACGATCTGGCGATGGCGGCCGGAATTGCCACGCTGGAAGTGATCAAGACCGAAAAGCTGGTCGAGGCCGCCGCCAAGCGCGGCGCCGAACTTCGGCTGGCGCTGACCCGGATGGTTCCAGGCTACGAATTGATGAAGGAAGTTCGCGGCAAGGGTCTGATGATTGGCGTCGAGTTCGGTCCGCCGAAATCGCTGCGTCTCAAGGCCTCATGGAACCTGCTCGAAAGCGCCAACAAGGGCCTGTTCTGCCAGCTCATCACCGTGCCGCTGTTCAAGGATCACAAGATCCTCACCCAGGTCTCCGGCCACGGCAGCCACACCATCAAGCTTTTGCCGCCCTTGATGATCACCGAAGAGGATTGCAACTGGATCGAGACCGCGTTCGATTCCGTCATCGCCTCCAGTCACAAGGTCCCCGGTGCGATCTGGTCGCTCGGCAAGACGCTGGTCGACAACGCGGTGCGCAAGTCGGCTTAGGAAAATTCTCTCCTGCGGGCCGCAACAACGGCAGGCGTATTGCGCCATTCGCTCCATTTGCAGACGAATATCTCGCGCATTCACCTGCTTGCGCATTTGTCGCGCGGGATTTTCAAATCGCGGTGAGGGCACCGTGGCGCTATCCGCTTTTGTCCGGCCATACCCAATTGGATCGGTATCGACGACAGAGAGGATTTCATCGATGAGCAAGTCCATACCAACCATCGCGGCAGCCGTTTTGATGACGGCAATCGCAACGCCTGTGTTCGCGCAGGCTGCGATTCAGGAGCCCGGCGCTTACGCGTTTTATCATCCGAACGCCGATGTGCTCGCCGGCCGGCCGGCGTTTCGCTCTTACGACTCCCTGAATGCCTTTGCCGCCGATAGCGGGCCGCGCGTGACGCAGCCATGGACGAGGCCGGTCGTAAGGCATCATCGGAGGTAGGCCGAGGGATCCGTCAGCGCGCGAACGTGCGGCTGAAAATTGAGTGCCGTCATTGCGAGGAGCGAAGCGACGAAGCAATCCATTCTTTCTTTGCACGGTGAGATGGATTGCTTCGCTTCGCTCGCAATGACGGTGCCGTGAGCCGGGACGCATTGAATGACTGTCTCAAACAGTCTTGGCTCTTTTACCCCGCCGTGCCGCTCCGCATCGCGGTTTCGAACTTCTCGCCGAACTCGGCGAGCTCGTCAGCGGCGATGTCGCTGACCGCCCAGTAGTTCAGGCCGCGGTCGCTCCAGCGCCTGATGTTGAAACCCTGAAGCGTTTCGGTTTTGGCCGCACGGTGCTCGGTATTGGCAGTCTGGGCGACGAACAGATTGATCACATGGGCGCGCCGGCGGTAGACGACCGCGCCGATCGGGCGGGCGTCGACGTAATCGAGCCGGCCGCCGATCAGGGTAAAACCCTGCGCGGTCAGGTCGATCACCGGCGGCGCCACGTCGAGCTTGCCGTTGAACCACGGCTTCACCGTATGCTGGTCGGTAGAGATCACGTCGGTGAGATGTCCCGCCTGCAATGAGCGCAGATGCGCCGAGACCACCTCGGACTGGATGCGTGCCTCGTCATCGCTGCGCAGCACGATGGCGACCAGGCCGGTCGCGGCGATCGCCGACACCGCCGATCCCATCGCAAAGCCGCGCAGCACCGCGCGCCGGCTCGGCGCCTGCACCGGCTGCGGCAGCGCGGCCTCGATCCGCCGGCGCAGTTCGAGCGGCGCCTTGTAGCGCAGATCGGCTCCGGCGATCATCTGGTTCATCGCGCGATAGCTCTTAAGCTGCGCGGCGCAGCGCGGACAGCCTGCGACGTGGTCTTCGACGGCGCGCGCGTTGCCGGCGTCGAGCTCGCCGTCGATCAGCGCATGCAGCAGGATTTCAGCCTCGTCGCAGTTCATTTCGGCAACTCCTCTTCCGCCATCCAGGCTGATCGCAGCAGGGCGCGGGCGCGTGCGAGACGGGACATTACGGTGCCAACCGGCGCGCCGACGGCATCGGCGATCTCGCGATAGGACAGGTCGTGAATTTCGCGCAGCACGAAGGTCTCGCGGAACGGTTCGGCCAGCGCCGCCACCAGCCGGCGGATCGTGGTGGAATCCCATTGATGCAGCATCTGCGTCTCCGGCGTCTGCGGCGTGTCATGCCAGAGCGGCGTCTGCTCGGCCTCCTCGGGCACATCGTCGATCGGCGCGGTCGGCGAACTCGCGCGCCGGGCATATTCGGCGCGGCAGACATTGCGCAGGATCGCGAACAGCCACGGCTTCATCGCCGGGCCGCGATAGCTGTCGAAATGCTTCAGGGCGCGCAGATAGCATTCCTGCACCGCGTCCTCGGCATCGGTGGCGTCGCGCAGCAGATAGCGCGCCAGCGTATAGGCGTCGTCGAGATATGGCAGCGCGGCGTCGCGAAAACGCCGGGCCTTTTCGGGATCGTCATTCGCAGCCTTGACCGGCATCGTCCTTGGCTCGGCTTTTGCAGAAAATACGGGTGCCCGGCCGGTTGGCATCCACCGGCCGGGCATCGTTGTGATGCCTTGGTTTTGATCGCTACTCAACCTTGATCATTCCTGTCATATGCGGGTGCAGCGAACAAAAATACTTGTAGTCGCCCGCTGCCGTGAACGTGAACGAATAGCTGTCTTCGGTATCGAGTGTCTTCGACCGGAACTTGCCGGCCGACACCACCGTGTGCGGAATGTCGTCGCGGTTTTTCCAGGTCACTGTGGTGCCGACCTTCACCGTGAGCTGTGCCGGCTCGAAGGTGAAATTGTCGATCATCACATTGGTGGTCTGCTCGGCGCGGGCGCCGCTGAGACAGAGAGATATCGCCGCGGCGATGGCCAATCGGCCAAGGCCGCGCAGAGCTACTGAAGTCATCGCGTAATTTCCCTTTTAGCCCTGGAGCGGTGTGTCGATGATGGCAAGACGCTGGTCGCCCGGCTTGAAGTTGATGCTGGCCACGCCGAGCAGGCCGCGCAGCTTGTCGTCGGCGACCTTCATCGGCCCCGGCGAGGGGGCGGTGCCAGGCGCCGGCTGCGGGAACGCGGTCGAGCGCGCGGTGTGGAAGGTGACGTTGCCTTCGACCTTCTGCATCACCTGGTGGATATGGCCGTTGAGCACCGTCACCGAGCCGAACCCCTTGAGGTAATCCAGCGCGCGGGCGCCGTCCTCGGTGCCCCAGCCCCAGGTCGGATAGACCGTCCAGAGCGGGATATGGGCGAACACCACGATCGGGGTCGATTTCGAACGTCCTTTGACGTCCTGCTCGAGCCATTCGAGCTGCTCGGCGCCGAGATTGCCGAGGCCGCCGGCCTTGAGATCCACCACATTGACGAGGCCGATGAAGTGCACGCCATTGGCGTCGAACGAATACCAGCCGGCGCCCTTGGTGCCGCGGCCGTAGCGCTCCTTGTAGAGTTTGACTTCTTCGTCGATGAAATCGTGCTCGCCCGGCACGTAATGCACGTCGAGCTTGGCCTGCGAGATGATGCGGTCGGCGTTGTCGAATTCGGCGGCCTTGGACAGATGGGTGATGTCGCCGGTGTGGATCATGAACGACGGTTTCACCGGCATTGCGTTGATCTTGATGATGGCTTCTTCCAGCGTGCCCAGCGCGTTGGGATTGGCCGGCTTGTCGAAGCCGACATGGCTGTCGCTGATCTGCAGGAAGGTCATCCCGGCAGGCTCGGCGGCCATCGCGGAACCGACCAGTCCCATCGAACGCGGCACGCCGCCGGTGATGGTCCAGAGCACGCCGGTGCCGGCCCAGGTCATGCATTCCAGCACGCGGCGGCGGCTGACGCCGTGACCATCATTTCGGCCTTCGTCATTGTGGTCGTGATCGCTCATGACAGGTCTCCATCTGCCCTTGATTGGGCTTCGGGGACGTGATCGGGCGAGGGCGGGGTTTATTCCCGGAGCTTGATGGGGACGCCGATTTAATCGCGCCGCGGCGATGACGTTTCCGTGAACGCCTTCAGGGCCTGAAGCAGCAGCGCGGGTGCTTCCTGCGCGACGCAGTGGCCGACATCATCGAACGACCACCGGCTCGCGGCCGGGATCAGCGCGATGGCCCGCGAGGCCATCTCTTTATAGATCGCCCAGGACCGCTCGGCGGTGGCGACCCGCACCGGACAGCCGATCTCGGACAGCCAAAGGAACGGATTGCCGCGCGCGTCGCCCGCATAGATCTGCTCCATCGCCTCGAAAATCGGCCCCAGCATGGCGGCTTCGATCTCCGGCCGGCACAGCAGCCGCACCCGGCCATCTTCCAAAGGGGCGAAGCCGTGCGTGACATAGGCCCACAGCGCGGGTTCGGACCAGGCCGCAAACGCCGGCGCCGCCCGCAGTCGCTGGAACACCGCGGCGGCGCTGTCGAACTCGAGCTGGCGGCGCTGCACGCCCTGTATCGCGGCCGACGCCCAGTCGCTCAATGCCGCAGCGTCGGCGTGGTCGGCGCGTGGATCCATGACGGTCGGCTCCATCACGAACAGCCGCCGGAAACGCGCAGGCAGCAGCCTTGCGGCGAGCAGCAGGTCGGTGGCGCCGGCGCTGTGTCCGATGCCGAAGATGTCGGTGAGGTCGAGCGCTTCGACTACCGCGCGGACGTCGCCTGCGAAATCCAGGAAATGATATTGATCGGGCGGCGGCTTGTGGCTGGCGCCATGGCCGCGGCGATCGAGCCCATAGACGGTGTAGCTGGCGGAAAGCTCCCTCGCGATCTCGTCCCAGACTTCGGCGACGAAGCTCGTGCCGTGCACCAGCAGGGCAGGCGGCTTGCGCGAATGAGCCTCGCCCCAGCGCGTCAGCGCGAGACGCGCGCCGTCGTGTTCGACCCAGATGCGATGCCGGTCGGTCATGGGGCTTATCGCGAATCCTCGAGGATCATCGCGGCGCCTTTTTCGGCGATCATCGCGGTCGGGGTGTTGGTATTGCCCGAGGTGATCGTCGGCATGACCGAGGCATCGGCGATGCGCAGCCCGGCGAGGCCGATGAAGCGCAGCCGTTCATCGACCACCGCCATCGGATCGGACGCGGTGCCCATCTTGGCGGTGCCGACGGGATGGAAGATCGTGGTGCCGATATCGCCCGCCGCCTTCGCCAGCGAGGCATCGTCGTCGCCGACCGATGGGCCCGGCAAGAACTCCTCGGGGCGATACGGCGCAAGCGCCTTCTGCTGCATCAGCCGCCGCGTAGTGCGGATGGCGTCGGCGGCGACTTGCCGGTCTTCGCTTGTCGTGAGGTAGTTCGGCGCGATCGAAGGCGCCTCGTCGGGCGCGGCGGAGCGGATGCGAACCGTGCCGCGCGAGCTCGGCTGCAGATTGCAGGCGCTGACCGTGATGGCGGGAAACCGGTGCAGCGGATCGCCGAACTTGTCGAGCGACAGCGGCTGCACGTGGAACTGGATATTGGCGCGCTCGCGATGGGGATCGGAGCGCGTGAAGATGCCGAGCTGCGACGGCGCCATGGTCAGCGGCCCGCGGCGGCGGAACGCATAATCGAGACCCATCAGGCCGCGCCGGACAAGCGAGTAATAAGTCTCGTTGAGGGTGCGTACGCCCCAGACCTTGTAGATCGCGCGCTGCTGCAGATGGTCCTGCAGATTGCGCCCGACGCCCTGGCGGTCGAGCACGCATCCGATCCCAAGCGGCGCCAGCCAGTCCGCGGGCCCGATGCCGGAGCGGTGCAATATCTGCGTCGAGCCGATCGAGCCGGCGCACACGATGACTTCGCCCTTGGCCCGGGCCTCGACCATCTCGCCGCCTTGCATGAAGCGCACGCCGACCGCACGGCCGTGCTCGACCATCAGCCGGTCGACCAGCACGTTCTTTTCAAGCCGCAGATTGGGACGCTGCAACGCGGGCTTGAGAAAGCCGCGCGCCGAAGACCAGCGCCGTCCGCGCTTCTGGTTGACGTGGAAATAGCCGACGCCCTCATTGTCGCCGGTGTTGAAATCCGCAATCTTGCGAATTCCCATTTCCTCGGCGGCGTCCCCAACCGCATCGAGGATGGCCCAGGACAATCGCGGCGCCTCGATCCGCCAGCCGCCGCCGGTGCCGTGGTGCTCGCTCTCGCCGAGAAAATGATCCTCCAGCCGCCGGAATGCCGGCAGCACGTCGTCATAACCCCAACCCGTAAGCCCAAGCTGACGCCAATGGTCATAGTCGGCGGCCTGGCCGCGCATCGAGATCATGGCGTTGATGGCGGAGGAGCCGCCGATCACCTTGCCGCGCGGATAGGCCAGCGAGCGGCCGTTGAGGCCGGCTTCCGGCTCGGTCCGGAACATCCAGTCGGAGCGGGGATTGCCGATCGCAAAGAGATAGCCGACCGGGATGTGGAACCAGATCCAGTTGTCGCTGCCGCCGGCTTCAAGGATCAACACGCGGTTTTTCGGATCGGCCGACAGCCGGTTGGCGACGATGCAACCGGCGGTACCCGCGCCGATGACGATATAGTCGAAATCACCTTCAAGCCGCTTCATAAATCATCACCGCGCCGCTCAAGCCTTGAGCATCCCGTTAGCAATCCCTTGGGCAAAGCCCATAGCCTCGCCGCCGCCCGCTGTACAGCGCGCGAGAGTGTTGGGCAGAGCAACGGCGCGTGCTAGACAGAGCGAGATCATTCCAACCCGCAACCGAGATCTCCTATGCCCATCGTCAACCGCGTCGCCGATCTGCAACCCGATATCCAGGCCTGGCGCCGCGATATCCACGAACATCCCGAGATATTGTACGATGTTCACCGCACTGCAGCATTCGTCGCGGATCGGTTGCGGGAATTCGGCTGCGACGAGGTCGCCACCGGGCTCGGCCGCACCGGCGTCGTCGGCGTCATCAAGGGCCGCAAGCCTGCGGGCAAGGGCGACACCAAAGTGATCGGGCTGCGCGCCGACATGGATGCACTGCCGGTCGAGGAAGCGACCAACCTGCCTTACGCGTCCAAGACCGCGGGCAAGATGCACGCCTGCGGCCATGACGGCCACACCGCGATGCTGCTCGGCGCGGCGCGCTATCTCGCCGAGACCCGGAACTTCGCCGGCAACGCCGTCATCATCTTCCAGCCGGCGGAAGAGGGCGGCGCCGGCGCCGCCGCGATGATCAAGGATGGGCTGATGGAGCGTTTCGCCATCGACCAGGTCTACGGCATGCACAATGGCCCGGGAATTCCGATCGGCTCGTTCGCGATCCGGTCCGGTCCGATCATGGCGGCGACCGACTCCATCGATATCCAGATCGAGGGGCTGGGCGGCCACGCCGCGCGTCCGCACAAATGCGTCGATTCCGTGCTGGTCGGCGCGCAGCTGATCCAGGGTCTGCAGTCGATCGTGTCGCGTACCGTCGATCCCTTGGATTCCGCTGTCATTTCGATCTGCGAGTTCCACGCCGGCAATGCCCGCAACGTCATCCCGCAAACCGCTGTCTTGCGAGGCACCGTCCGCACGCTGACCCCGGAAGTTCGGGAACTGGTCGAGAAGCGCGTGCGTGAGGTCGTCGCCGGCGTGGCGCAGATGACCGGCGCCAGGATCGACCTGGTCTATGAGCGCGGCTATCCGGTGACCGTCAATCATGAGCGGCAGACCAATCTTGCTACCCAGGTGGCGAGGGAAGTGGCCGGTGACGCCAATGTGCACGAGATGCCGCCGCTGATGGGGGCTGAGGATTTCTCTTACATGCTGGAATCCCGGCCGGGCGCCTTTATCTTCTGCGGCAATGGCGACAGCGCCGGGCTGCATCACCCCGCCTATAATTTCAACGACGACGCGATCGTGTTCGGCACCTCGTACTGGATCAAGCTGGTCGAGAACACGCTGGCGGCCTGAGGCCGCTGGGCCGACGTCTACGGCCTGTGTTCGTCTGGCGACATTACGCGCCGATCGCTGCTGTGTCAGGAACATTGCGCTTCAGGTGGCGTTGGAGAGGCGGAGAACATCCCCGTTTCTCGACTGCGTCCCACCAAAGGAGTGCACCATGGCCGCGAAAGAAAAAGACAAGGACCTCAACGATCTCTTCCTCGATACCCTGAAGGACATCTATTACGCCGAAAAGCAGATCTTGAAGGCGCTGCCGAAGATGGCGAAGGCGGCCCAGTCCGATAAGCTGCGTGCGGCATTCGAGAAGCATCACGGCGAGACCGAAGGCCAGGTCGAGCGCCTCGAACGGATCTTCGAACTGCTCGACAAGCCGGCGCGCGGCAAGACCTGCGACGCGATCCAGGGTATCCTCGACGAGGGCAAGGAGATCATGGAGGAGTACAAGGGCTGCGAGGCGCTCGATGCCGGCATGCTGGCGGCGGCGCAAGCCGTCGAGCATTACGAAATCTCCCGCTACGGCACCCTGAAGCAATGGGCGCAGCAGCTCGGCATGAAAGACGCCGTCAAACTGCTGGACCAGACCTTGCAGGAAGAGAAGAAGACCGACGTGAGCCTGACCACACTCGCCGAAGCCGCCGTCAATCTCGCCGCGGCGGCTTGATGCCTCTATCCTTATCCCCTTGCGGAGTATGGGGCTCTATAAAACCGATTGAAATATCGAGGGAACCCGAAATTAGCTAAGTCCCAATAGAGCCCCTTCCGCAGGGTTCCCTATCGCATGACGCGCGAGGGCTTCGCAGGGACAAGCGGTGGTGCGTTCAATGGCTGCGCCGTGAATACGTGACGGGCAGACACGCACCACGAAGCGTCCCGGCGCAGTCAGTGCTGTATGCAAATTCGCACGACGTTCGAGGAGGCGCTATCGCGCTTGCGGAAGGGTCAGGTGGATTTACCTGAGCGCTTTTCTGATTTTAGCTCGGTCTGAAGAGCAGCGCGGGCTCGCCCACCATATTCGGCTTCCGAATATCCTGAATTGCCGGTCGCGGCCTAGGCGGTGCAAGAACATCATTTGGAGGAAAAGAGCCGCGCCGTCGCCAATCCCATTGCCAATGCGCCGATAACGAAGCTGCAGACTGCAAATGCCTGCAGCGCATCAAGCATCGATCCTCGGTTCAAGTAGACGATTGCCTCGAACGCATAGATGCCTGGCACCATGATGAGTATTGGGGGCACGATAAGAGCCACGCGTGGCACGGCGAAACGCAACTCAGCGATCAACGCAACAAGTCCGATTGCCAGTGCGGCAAAAAATGCCGCCGGGGCCAGCATCATCCCAAAATCGACCAGGGTCAGCCGCAGCTGATTTGCAGCCAATGCCAAAAGACCGGCTCCGATCACCGCGCGCAGGGAGTTATTGAACAGCATCGCCAGCGCGGATGCTGCTAGAAAGCTTGCAAGTGCGCGCAGCAGCAGTTTTAGCGGATAGGTGACTTCTGGCCCCGGCTGTCGGGAGATATCAATTCCAGCAACTGCAATCACAATACTGACACCGAACGCGACGGCCAGAAGAATCATTGCTCCGTAGATAAAGCGGCTGACGGCAGCTAGTGTTTGGTATTGCAAGAGGTCGAAAAGAGCTGCGATCAACGGAAAGCCAGGAACCAGAAACAATACTGAGCCGATGAAGCCGGCGGGATAGTGCGCAAACGTCAAGCCGTAATGACTGAGCAGTGCTGCCACGAGAACGTAGCTTCCCGTTGCTGCAGCAGCAGATAACGCAGCCGAGCCGTACTGATTAAAATGCCGCCGTGACAGGTGGCTTCGCAGCCACTGTCCTATCGAGCCGCCGACTGCGGCAGCACACGCTTCCAAAGCGGCAGCGCCGTTGAGAAACGCAAAAGCGCCGCTTGCTACGCCCATGGCTATGCAAATGGCCAGCCGCGAATACAAATGCGTTCTGGTCTCGAGGTTCGCAAGTTGGATGGCTATTTCATCTGGCGAAACGCCGATCGTGGCGTTCTTTGCAATCTGTTCCAGGGCGATGATACGGGACGTATCGACTGCGGGCGGGCCGACCTCTCGCATTCCTGTGGTGAAGGTGCCGGATCGGCCAGCACTTATGCTGACGGCGTCGATCGACACGTTCACAGAAACTGCGTCAAATCCCATTTTTTGAGCGAGAACAATGAGCCAGTCGCGCGTTCGGCTCGCGGTGTTTCCCCCGCGCACCATTGCGCAGGCAAGCGCCAACAAGGCATCCACTGCGTGCCATTTTGCAGAAGGTGTCTGAGGATTTTGTTGATCGACAGCCACGCCGTTAGTCTAGCAGCGAGCTACAGAGTTCTCAAAGAGGATGTCTTGTTGAGGGTGCAACGATAGTGGTCCGATCCGGCGGACGATTTGTACTGAACATGATGTCGGTTATGGATCATTCGCGTCGATTTTTGGCGGTCCTCGTTTCAAAAAGCGCGAGCAGTCGAGCAAATGACCGAGTTTATTCGCTCATTTCCGGGAGAACATACGCGAGCGAATCGCAAAATACTGCGACGCAATATCATGCGTTGTTGCGGTGTCGGGCAATGGTCTGCCGAGGCGTCACAATCGACAACGTCGCACTCCACTGTCAAGCAGTCGTCATTCTCATCCGGTTTACCGCGCATCATTCATTAAAGAACAAATAGCCACATCGCCGCACCGCAGAGGGCGACAAACCAAGCAAGCGTAAGCCAGATAAATACGTCGTCTCGGTTCATCGTCGGTGAGGTGATGCTGGTTTAGCCATCAGAGCGGAGATAACGCCCACAGCGTGGCACAGTAGGCAGCGAACAACCCAGCAAGCGAAAGCCAGACAAGTACATCGTCTCGGGTCATGGTCCGGTTCCGCCAGATGACGTTGGTTTAGCCGCGAATGCAGTACTCGGCAGTGCTGATGGGCTACCGGAACACCCGCGCCAAGTCTTGTTGTCGCGCGCCAATAATTTGGGTTTTCGGGCCACGCATTTGCGCCACGCCTTGCTGCTTGGCGACCGCATTCGCGATATCAGCCAGATCCCGTCAAATTAAAGATGGACTAAAAGAGCTTCGGCGTTTCACGGGATGCCCCCGAATTGCATTAGGACACCTGCAGACGCATGGCGGCCAAACAGGCTCAATGACTCTCCTGCTGCGATTGGTGTCCTCCGGGGGCGTGAGTAAATGGGGGACCGCTCGCGACCGCACCTCTTGGGGGCAGGCGGTGCGTCCTACTCGATGTCCGCTATGCGCCTATAGGTTCCGCCGCGCAGCGGAATGACGCGACGTGCCAATAGCGGAAGTCGCTCATTCAGAGAGAGGCGGTCGATCAGCAATCCCGCCTGTCCCCGTCGACAAGAGGGGCGTGCCTCCGAGAGCGTTAGGCCTGCAACCATTCAAGCGCCTTCACTTTGGGTAGCTTGAGAAGGCCGAACGAATGGCGGCCATTATGACTTCCGAAGGATCATCTGACATTGGGTACTTCCTGCGGTCACACCAAGGATCACAACTGAGGATGACATCGGCATGGGTCGTGCGCATTCAGCCGGAATTGTCATTGATCGGCGATCAAGCGGCTAACAGCTTGATCCAGGTCAAGCGGAAATGAGTTTCGCAGCATTGGGTCTGCGGCAGGGCCGCGTTCCAGCCGATAATCGACATGGCATGGAGGTGGCGGCTGCAATGAGAGGCTGATCGTTCGGTCTTGGCAGCGGTGTCTTACCCAGGACTTGATTGACCCTTCGTAAAACTGGAGCAACCTAAGATGACGTTGGATCCCATTAGCGACTTACGCCACTTGCGCAACGAACGTAGCGACTGGCTGCTTACGGTGCTGACCGGAGTGCTGACACTGTTGATATTTGTCTTCGCCCCGCTCCAGGCAGTTGGTATTACCGCCTTTCATCTATTTGCTATCGGCCTGTTGCTCGCGATCATCGGCGGTATGGTGATCATTTCCAACAGCCCCACGGCCCTCGTTTTGATGTCGATTGCCCTTGTTGCCAATCTTGCCGTATTTTTCCTGCGGCTCTATTACCCCTTACCCTTCCACCTTCACATATTGGCCGGCGCATGGTTGATGATCGCCTGCATTCTGGGGATCGTGGTCGTTCAGGCCGTTTTCGCGCAAGGCCGTGTCACATATCACCGAATTATCGGAGCGGTCCTTCTGTACCTGTTGATCGCGGTGGCCTTTGCAACACTCTTCCTTTTTGTCGGCCTGTCACATCAGGGCGCGATCAAGGGGATAACATTTGACGACGATCACTCGGTCGCCAGCGAGCTTTTCTATTTGAGCTTTGTTACGCTGACCTCGACTGGCTATGGCGACATCATTCCGGTGCATCCGTTCGCGCGAAGTCTATGCAACATTGAAAGCGTGATTGGCCAAGTGTATCCCGCGACCCTCCTGGCAAGGATCGTTACCCTCGAATTAAGAGGGCCAAGCCAATAGCACCGTTTCAGACCTTAAATGGGTTCGCGGCGCAAGCACGGATGAGATTGGCGTAGCACCTGGCTTGAGGCGGTGCGCCGGGAGCGCGAGGAGAATGGGCGTCGCCAAGTCATGCGAGATGCTGGATCACGCTCCACACCGATTGTTGATTTCCCTCAATCCTGCCCACCGGCGATGCTGGAGGATAGCAGCGCGAAGGCCGCCTCCCGGGAGCTAATCTGATGCGCCGTTTTCCATTCGCCGCCGTTTCCGCTGTTGCCCTGCTGGTAGCCGCCGGATCAACCTCAGCCGTCGCTCAGGACTACCCTTGGTGCCTACAGGGAAAGGACTGGGGCTATCCGGGCCAATGCCAGTTCTGGACCTACAATCAATGCTTGGCAACCGCATCCGGCACTTTCTCATATTGTGGGATCAACCCGCTCGTCGCCTTTGCGCACCAGCGGCGAGGTTATTGGCGGGGGGTCCAGGAACCCAAGTCCTTCCGATGACTAGCTAACCTCGCCGCCATCGATACCGCGCCGCAACCCGCCATCCGCCATTGCCCAGGGCGCGGCAACCGGCATCGCGCAAGGGAGCAGAAAATCGAGTTCGGCTTTTGTGTTTTGATGACTTACGCCGCGCGCGCTGATTTCCTCAGCACGTCCGCGGCAATCCTGAGATCCTCGACAAACCGCTGATACTCCCGCGCCTTGGCATCGGCATCGGGCAGCCGCAATAGATAAGACGGGTGCACCGTCACCAGCGCCTTGATGCCGTCCTGAAGATCGATCAGGCGGCCGCGGCTCTTGTTGATGGGCGTGATTTTTCCGAACACGCTTTGCGCGGCGGTCGCGCCCATCGCCACCACCAGATCGGGTTTGATCGAGTTAAGTTCGCGCTCGTACCATGGCCGGCACGCCCTGATCTCCGGCGTCGTCGGCTTCTGGTGCAGGCGGATTTTGCCGCGCGGCACGAACTTGAAATGTTTCACCGCGTTGGTGACGTAGACCTTCATGCGGTCGATGCCCGCTTCCTCCAGCGCGCGATCGAGCATTTGCCCCGCCGGTCCCACGAACGGTTTGCCGGCGAGGTCTTCCTTGTCGCCGGGCTGTTCGCCGACCAGCATGATCCGCGCGTGTTGCGGGCCTTCGCCGAACACGGTCTGGGTCGCATCCTTCCACAGCGGACAGGCGCGGCAATCGGCGGCCGCTTCGCGGAGGGTTTTGAGGTCGCTGTCGGACATACGTGACGCAGTGGTCATGATCGGTTTCCGCTCGCCGTTCTGGAGTATCATTGCCGCGGGTGAGGCTCAATGCAGGTAAAGCGCTGAAGGTTCCTTCGATCCCATTGGTATTGCTCATGAAAAACCTGAGTAGCAATCCGGATTGACTCTCCAGGCGATGTTAGCTTTATATTAGAACATATCATGAACAAATGAACCAACCACGGGTTCATTCCAAGAACCGGGTAGCGGCCCAAATATCCTGAGGAGCGGCGCATGACCGGCGCACGCACGAACACGCTTGCGGATTTACGCGGCAGCATCGAACGGATCGAGGCGCATGCGGGCGGCCTGGCGCCGGGGCGCGTGGCGCTCGGCCATGCGGAGGCGGATGCGACGCTGCAGGGCGGTCTCGCGGTCGCTGCGGTGCATGAAGTATTCGCCGAGGGGCGGCAAAGCGCCACGGCGACCGGGTTCATCGCGGGGCTCGCGGGACGCGTAGGCCTCGCGGGGCGCGCCGGCGCGCGGCGGCCGCTGGTGTGGATACGGCAGGATTTCGCCGCGATCGAATCCGGCGCGCTGTCGATGAGCGGATTGAGTGAACTCGGCCTCGATCCGCGCCTGCTGGTGACGGTGCGCGCCGCCGATGTCGACACCGCGTTGCGGACCGCCGCCGACGCGCTGGCCTGCGATGCGGTCGGCGTCGTGGTGCTGGAGGTCTGGGGGCAGGCGCGGCAACTCGATCTCGTCGCCAGCCGCAAATTGACATTGGCCGCGCAGGCCTCGGGCGTCACCGGCTTGTTGCTGCGGGTGGCGGCCGAGCCGTTGCCCTCGACGGCGGAGACACGGTGGATCGTGCGCGCGGCGCATTCGCCGCCCGCAGCAGCGCCCTTTAGCGCGTGGGGCGCGCCGATGTTCGACGCGCAGCTTGTCCGCAACCGTCATGGCCCTGTCGGCCGCTGGATCATGGAATGGAAATGTGATGAGTGCCTGTTCGCAAAACCGGCGGCGGTTCCTCAGCCTGTGGCTGCCACGCCTGCCCATCGACCGCATCAAGCGCCAGCTCGCGCGCGGCAGCGACGGACTGGCTAACACCAAAGCGTTTTCGAGCGAAGTGGGTACCGGTTCGCGTGAAGAAAACGCGTCCAAACAAACCAAAGCGTTTTCAAGCGATGATCCCTCTATCGTCGTCGCCAAGCAAAACAATGCGCTGCAGATTTTTGCCCTCGACGATGCCGCGGCCCGGCTCGGCCTGGAGGTCGGCCTGCCGCTGGCCAATGCCCGCGCCATCTGTCCGGACTTGACGGTGTTCGATGCCGATGAAGCTGCCGACGCCAAGGCGCTGAATGACATCGCCGACTGGTGCGATCGCTTCACGCCGCTGGTGGCGCTGGATCCCCCGCACGGCCTGTTCCTGGATATCACCGGCTGCGCCCATCTGTTCGGCGGCGAGGCCGCGCTGATGCGGCTGTTGTGCAGCGTGCTGACCGTGCAGGGTTTTGTCGTCAGCGCCGCCATCGCTGGCACCTCGGTGTGCGCGCGGACCATGAACCGGCACGTCCATGGCCGCATCATCCGCGACGGCGAGGAAGCCGATGCGGTGAGGCCGCTGCCGGTGTCCGCGCTCGGCGCCGACGAAGCCATCACCCGCGGGCTGCGCCGCGCCGGCCTGAAAACCATCGGCGATGTCGCCTGCCGCGAACGTCATGAAATCACAGCGCGTTTCGGGGCTGCCTTCACGACCCTGCTGGAACACGCGCTCGGGCAGGGCGACGCGCCGATCAGTCCCAGGAAGCCGCTGCCGGATTACATCGTGGAGAAACGGTTTGCCGAACCGGTCGCCACCGAAGGCGTGATCTCGGCGACACTCTCAAGGCTGGCCGGGACGCTGGTCGGGGCGATGGGCCAGCACGGCAAGGGTGCGCGGCGGCTGGAGGCTTATTTCTTCCGCACCGACGGCGTGGTGCGCGCGATCATGGTCGATACCGGACAGCCCGTGACCCAGGCCGAGGTGATCGACCGCCTGTTCCGCGAGCGGCTCGATGCGTTGAGCGATCCGCTCGATCCCGGCTTCGGCTTCGACCTCATTCGCCTGTCCGCCAGCCGCAGCGAAATCGTGGTGCAGCAGCAGCGCGATCTCGATGCCAATGTGCACGACAATGACGAACTGGCTGCCCTGATCGACCGCATCGCCGCGCGCATCGGCGGCAAGCGCGTGGTCGTGCACCTGCCGCAGGACACCCATATTCCGGAGCGTGCGGTGCTGGCAGCACCGGCGCAGCATCATCTGGCGGCCGCCGCGCAGGCAGCCTGGCCGGAGCGCGTGGAGACCGAGCCGCCGCTGCGGCCATTGCGGCTGTTCGAAAGGCCGGAGCCCATCAATGTGCCGTTTGCGACCGTCCCTGACGGGCCGCCGCACCACTTCACCTGGCGGCGCGTCACCCATGCGGTGGTGCGGGTCGAGGGCCCCGAACGCATCGCCATGGAATGGTGGAGACACAACGGCCAGGCGCTGACCCGGGATTATTTCCGCGTCGAGGACGAGGCCGGATTGCGGTTCTGGATCTACCGCGATGGGCTCTACGGCAGCGAACTCGTCACCGCGGAGGGCGAGCCGGCGCCCTCCAACTGGTTTGTGCACGGACTGTTCGCATGAACAATGTTGCTTACGCCGAGATCGGCATCACCACGAATTTTTCGTTCCTGCGCGGCGGGTCGCATCCGCAAACCTATGTGCATCAGGCGAGCGAACTGCGTCTTCCCGTCATCGGCATCGCCGACCGCAACACGCTGGCCGGCGTGGTACGGGCCTACAAGGAGCTCGACAATTCCGAGATCACCTGCAAGCCAAAACTGCTGATCGGTTCGCGCCTGGTCTTCACCGACGGCACGCCGGACATCCTGGTCTATCCGCGCGACCGCGCGGCCTATGGTCGGCTCTGCCAGTTGCTGACCCGCGGCAAGCGCGGCGACGATGCCGACAAGACCGAAAAAGGCGAATGCCATCTGAAATTCGATGACCTGCTGGAATTTTGCGAAGGCCAGCTTCTGGCGGTGGCGCTGCCGCATCGCTTCGAGACGGCAACGGCGTTCGAGGTTCTGGATCGATTACAGCGCAGCCGCGCCGACGGGGTGTGGCTGGCGGCGAGCCTGTTGTATCGCGGCGACGACAGGCGCCGGCTGATGCGGTTGCATCGCATCGCCACGGCGGCCGGCGTGCCGCTGCTGGCGACCAACGAGGTGCTGTATCATCATCCCGCGCGGCGTCCTCTGCAGGATGTGCTGACCTGTATTCGCGAAAAGACCACCATCGACGCCATTGGCAAGCGCCTTGAAGCCAATGCGGAACGCTACCTCAAGCCCGGACACGAAATGGTGCGGCTGTTTCGCGACTTCCCGGAGGCGATCAAGGAAACCATGCAGTTTGCCGGCCGCATTACATTCTCGCTGGATCAGCTCAAATACCAGTATCCCGACGAGCCGGTGCCGCCGGGCAAGACCGCGCAGCGCCATCTGGAGGACCTGACCTGGGCGGGGGCGCACAAGAGGTTTCCGGTCCGGATTTCGCCCAAGACCAAAAAGGTCCTGCACAAGGAATTGCGCCTGATCCGCAAGCTCAAATACGCGCATTATTTCCTCACCGTGCACGATATCGTCCGCTACGCGCGCAGCCAGAAAATCCTCTGCCAGGGCCGGGGATCGGCGGCGAATTCGGCCGTGTGCTACGTGCTCGATGTGACCTCCGTCGATCCGACCAAGGTCGACCTGTTGTTCGAGCGTTTCATTTCCAAGGAGCGGCTGGAGCCGCCCGACATCGACGTCGATTTCGAACATTCGCGCCGCGAGGAGGTGATGCAATATGTCTACCGGCGCTATGGCCGCCACCGCGCCGCGATCATCGCCACCGTCATTCATTACCGGCCGCGCAGCGCCATCCGCGACGTCGGCAAGGCGCTGGGGCTGACCGAAGACGTCACTGCAGCCTTGGCCGATACGGTGTGGGGCAGCTGGGGCAAGGGCCTCAACGAAACCCAGGTCCGGCAAGCCGGGCTCGATCCCCAAAATTCCATGGTCGAACTCGCGGTCGAGCTCGCCACCGAGCTGATCGAATTCCCGCGGCATCTGTCGCAGCATGTCGGCGGCTATGTGCTGACCCAGGACCGGCTCGACACCTATGTGCCGATCGGCAATGCGGCGATGGAGGACCGCACCTTCATCGAGTGGGACAAGGATGATGTCGATGCCTTGAACATGATGAAGGTCGACGTGCTGGCGCTGGGCATGCTGACCTGCATCCGCAAATGTTTCGACCTGACCGCGGATCACAAGGGCGAGCGGTATGAGCTGGCCGATATCAAATCCAGGGATGACGACGAAGTCTATCAGATGCTGCAGCGAGGCGAGTCGCTCGGCGTATTCCAGGTCGAAAGCCGCGCGCAGATGAACATGCTGCCGCGGCTGAAGCCGCGGACGTTCTACGATCTCGTCATCGAGGTCGCGATCGTGCGGCCGGGGCCGATCCAGGGCGACATGGTGCATCCCTATCTGCGGCGGCGGAATCGCCAGGAACAGGTGAGCTACCCGTCGCCGTCGCCGGCGCATGGCGACAAGGATGAACTGCGCAGGGTGCTGCACAAGACGCTCGGCGTGCCGCTGTTCCAGGAACAGGCGATGCGGATCGCGATCGAGGCCGCCAAGTTTACCTCGGAGGAGGCCAATGGCTTGCGCCGCGCGATGGCGACGTTCCGCAATGTCGGCACCATCGGCAAATTCGAATCCAAGATGGTCAACAACATGATCGCGCGCGGCTACGATCCGGTGTTCGCGAAAAGCTGTTTTGATCAGATCAAGGGGTTCGGCAGCTACGGCTTTCCGGAAAGCCACGCCGCGAGCTTCGCGCAGCTGGTCTATGTCTCGTCATGGCTGAAGCATTTCCATCCCGATGCGTTTTGCTGCGGCTTACTGAATTCGCAGCCGATGGGATTTTACGCTCCGGCGCAGATCGTCGGCGATGCCCGCAACAACGGCGTCGAGGTGCGCGAGATCGATGTGTCGTTTAGCCATGCGCAGAACACGCTGGAGGAGCGAAGCGGAGATCATTGCGCGGTGCGGCTCGGCTTTCGCCAGATCGACGGCTTCAAATGGGCCGATCCGGATGAAGAAAGGTTGAAGCGAATTCAGGCGTCATTCCCCGATGCGCCAATTGGCGCGTCTGAGGATGCGCTTGTGGAATGCTCCTTGGTTGAATCGGCCCGGCCGCGATCTCGGACCACCTCTCCCCATGGGAGAGGTGTAGCACTGCCGGTGTCGCAACATGATGATGCAAAAATGGAGGACTGGGCCGAGCGCATCGTTGCCGCACGCATGCGCCGTCCCTTTACTTCGCTGGAGGATTTCGCCCGCGACACCGGCCTGCCCAAGCGCGCGCTGATCCTGCTGGCGGATGCCGACGCGTTTCGTTCCATCGGACTCGATCGCCGCGCCGCGCTTTGGGCGGTGCGGCGGTTACCCGATGATGTGCCGCTGCCGCTGTTCGAGGTCGCCGCCGCGCGCGAGCAGCCTGACGAACATGCGCGGCCATTACCCCTGATGCCGTTGCCGGAGCAGGTGGTTGCCGATTATCAGACCATCCGGCTGTCGCTGAAGGGCCATCCGATGGAATTTTTGCGGCCGATGTTTGCGCAAGAGCGCGTCGTTCCTTGCGAAGGCGTCTGTCATGCCAATGACAAGAAGCGGGTGCGCTGCGCCGGCGTGGTGCTGGTGCGGCAGCGTCCGGGCAGCGCCAAGGGCGTGGTGTTCATGACCCTGGAGGACGAGACCGGCATCGCCAATATCGTGGTGTGGCCGAAGGTGATGGAGCGTTTTCGCAAAGAGGTGATGGGCGCGCGGCTCATCCTGGTCGAAGGCTATATCCAGAGCAGCCCGGAACAGGTGACGCATCTGGTGGCGCAACGATTGTTCGACCGCTCGCACGATCTGGTCGGTCTTGCCAATGACGCGCTCCGGCGAAAGCCGGCGGTGCCCGCAGGCCCTGCGCTGATCGAACCGCTCAACGACGACCGGCGCGAACACCCCGACACTCCCGCGCAGAAAATCCGCCATCCCCGCAACGTGCGCATCCTGCCGCCGTCGCGGGATTTTCATTGAATGATTGACAGTCGCGCAACACGCTCACCTGTCATGCCGGCGAAAGCGGGTATCCAGTACGCTGCGGCTTCGCGATCGATCACCGGCGCTTTGCAATACTGGATCATCCGCTGGAGCCTGTCATCGGGCGGCGCGCCGCGCCGACCCGGTGGCGGCCGACGGGCAAATCACTCAAAGGGCTGTCGAGTCCGGCAGCGAAAAATATTCCGCTTTCCATGTCGGGCAAATCAGTGATTTGAATCCGCCCGTCTCATCCGATAAGAGGGGCGCTCGCGATCGTCACGAAACGCGCGGTGGGATGCGGTGGACGCGGCAGCGTCTTGCGCGCGAGGTGATCGCAGGGTGGGTTCTTTTGAATCCATGAACGATCAACAGCACGCGGACGAGAGACGATTGCTGCGGACGGCGAAGTCGTGTGGTCCTGACGCCCCGACGCTGGCGTCAAGTCTGCGGATGTTGTGTCGGCCCTACCGGGCGCGGACACAGCGTTAGTTCGCAAACGACGGTGGCAAAAGAGCCCGGTCACCGAGGAGAGCACGAAGGAAACCGTTAAAACCATTGCGTGCGGGAATGCCGGGCGATTCCGGTGTGCTCGTTGTTACTCGTGTGCGTTCTACCAATAAAAGTGCACACGAGGCCGCGGGTGCAGCGGGCACCCGGCATTCCCCACGCCCTCTTGGGGCGGGAGTTTCATCAACGCCTCGGACGCCTCGCGTCGCGAGGTCGAAGAAGTGTGCGAAACTGTATCAACGTCATTGCGAGCGAAGCGAAGCAATCCATTCTTTCTTTGCGCGGCAAGATGGATTGCTTCGCGGAGCCTGTCATCGGGCGCGCATTCGCGCGACCCGTTGGCTCGCAATGACGGCTGCGACACACTCTCCGCTGTCATCGCACGCGAAAGCGGGCGATCCAGTATTCCGAAGCGTCAATGGTGGAATCGAGAAGCCGCAGCGTACTGGATACTCCGCTTTCGCGGAGTATGACGGTCGTAGGGTGAGTAAAAGCGCAGCGTGTGATGGCGATCTCAATAAGTATCACGGCAAACCTACTCCGGCGCCGCTCCAACCGGCGGGCCGCCGGGCGGACGGTGCAGGAAGGTGATCGTTGCAAACGCGCCGAGCCAGGAGCCTACCGCCGCGAAGGCGACATAGATCCAGTTTTCGGTGTAGCTGATCACGGCGTAGGACGAGAGCAGATACCAGACGCTGCTCCACGTCGCCGCGGGCACACGGCGGCGCGCTACCACGGCGGAAGTGAACATCACGTAGACCGCGTCGGTGGCGGCGGTCGCAAGCAGAACGCCGCCGGCGGTCAATGGATCGATGGCTGCCATCGCAATTCCTTCCATGCTAAAAGCGTTTTCGAGCAAAGCCCGCCCCGGACGCGATCCAGGGTGGGTACCGGTTCACGTGAAGAAAACGCGTCAAAACAAAAACCAGAGCCCGGATCTGATTCAACCAGAACCGAACAGGCTCCGAGCCAGCGTCGAACGTAGGGAAGAGTAAAGCCCATGCAAAGTCCCCCGGAAATTCTCGGCGATATCTGGACGCAGGCCGGCGGGGATCCGTCCGCGCTCGACACGGTGACGCTGACCGGCGAAGAGCCGCAATTGCCGTCGTCGTTTCGCGTCGCCGCCGCGGCGCAGGCCAGCATCGCAGCGACCGGACTGGCTGCCGCCGAGATATGGAAATTGCGCAGCGGGCAAAGCCAGGATGTCGCGGTCGACATGCGTCACGCCGTGGTCGAATGCCGCTCCGAGCGCTATCTGCGCGTCGACGGCAAGCCGCCTCCGCCGGCATGGGACGCCATCGCAGGGATCTACAAGAACTCGCGACCGGCGCTTCGTGCGGCTGCACACCAATTTCCCGCATCATCGCGCCGCCGTCTGCAAGGTTCTGGACTGCAAGCCGGAGCGCGACGCGGTTCAGGCTGCGCTGATGCAATGGGACGGCGAGGCGTTCGAGACCGCGGCCTATGCCGCCGGCGGCGTGGTCGCGATGATGCGCTCGCATCAGGAATGGTCGGCGTCGCCGCATGCCGGCGCACTCGCCGAATTGCCGCTGGTCTCGATCGAGAAGATCGGCGAGGCCGCGCCAAAACCGTGGCCCGCGGGCGAGCGCCCGCTGGCCGGCGTGCGCGTGCTCGATCTGTCGCGCGTGATCGCGGGGCCCGTCGCCGGCCGTACGCTTGCCGTGCACGGCGCCGATGTGCTCCTGATTTCCGGTCCCGATCTGCCGGCGATCCCCTGGCTGACCATCGATACCGGCCGCGGCAAGCTGACGAGCCTTATTGAGCTCAAGAGCGAGCAGGGGCGGGCGGTGTTTCGCGATCTGCTGGCAGAGGCCGATATCGTCTCGCAAGGCTATCGGCCGACATCCATCGCCGGCCTCGGCTTCTCGGCGCAGGACGCCGCGAAGATCAATCCCGGCATCGTCTATGTGTCGCTGTCGGCCTATGGCCATGCCGGACCGTGGGCGGAGCGCCGGGGGTTCGAACTCGCTGGTGCAGACGTCGACCGGTTTCAATCACGCCGAAGGGCAGGCCGCCGGCGTCGATGGGCCGAAGGAATTGCCGGCGCAGATGCTCGATCACGCCACCGGCTATCTGATGGCGTTCGGCGCAATGATGGCGAAGGCGCGCCAGTCGCGCGAAGGCGGCAGTTGGCATGTTCGCGTCTCGCTGGCGCGGACCGGGCGATGGCTGTGGAATCTCGGCCGCGTCACTGACGGCTTCAAGACCGAGGATTTGCCGGGCGAAACGATCAAACCTTTTATCGAGGAAATTCCATCCGGCTTCGGTCCGCTGAAATCGGTCCGGCACGCGGCTGAGCTCGCGAAGACGCCGGCGTTCTGGGCGCGTCCGGCGATGCCGCTCGGCAGCCATCCGCCGCAATGGCCGGGGCGGGACTGAACTCCGCGGGCCAGGCAGTCAAGCTTGACCGCCAGACCCGCCTGTCCAAATTTTAACGCTAAACGCTAGGGCTATTGGCATTTTTTAGATTGTTTGACACACCAATTGAGCACTATTAGCCAACCGATGAGGCAATCGCTGCCGGAATCATCGGCGATCCGATCACGGTCCCATGCTTGCAAAATTTACCAAACAATTGCAAAGGCTTAGCCCGACACAGCGGGCCGTTGGCGCGGCCGTGCTGACGCTTGCCGTCGCCGCCCTGTATGGCTTTGTGCATGTCAGTGGGGCAACCCAGGGGCATTCGGAGGTATCGAGCCAATCCCGCAAGGGACTGTTTCACTACACCCCGACCCCTGCCGAATGGGCCAGCCTGACCATTCAGCCCGTGACCGAACGGGCCTTCCGGGCGGAGCACGTGACCGAAGGCAAGATCGCGGTCGACGAAGATCGTTCGACGCCGGTGTTTTCGCCCTATGCGGGCCGCGTCACCAAATTGCTGGCCCGGCCGGGCGACAGCGTCACGCAAGGGCAGGCGCTGTTCGTGATCGAGGCCGCCGACAATGTGCAGGCGCAGAATGATTTCGTCGCGGCGAACAGCGCCTTGAACAAGGCGAGGTCGGCGCTCGATCTGGCGGAGTTGCAGGACAAGCGCGCCAAGGATCTGTTCGAAGGCAAGGCCGTTCCGCTCAAGGACTACCAGCAGACGCAAGCGACCTTGATCCAGGCGCAGAACGATCTGCGCTCCTCGCAGACGGCGCTGGAAGCGGCGCGCAACAAATTGCAAATCCTCGGCCTCACCGACGAGGTGATCACGGCGTTTCAGGACAAAGGGCGCATCAATCCGGAAACCACGATCTTCTCGCCGATCAAGGGCACCGTGGTCCAGCGCAAGATCGGTCCCGGGCAATATGTCAACGCCGGCTCCAGCGATCCGGTGTTTGTGATCGGCGATCTCTCCACGGTCTGGCTCACCGCCTTCGTCCGCGAGACCGACGCGGCGAATGTATCGGTGGGACAGGAGATCGCGTTCAATGTGCTGGCGTTGCCGGGCCGCACGCTGTCGGCGCGTATCAACTATGTCGCCGCGGCGATCGATCCGGCCACCCGCAGGCTGATGGTTCGCGCCACCGTCGACAACAAGGATGGTCAGCTGAAGCCGGAAATGTTCGCCAACGTCACGATCTATTCGGCCAACGATCACCCGGCGATCGGCGTGCCGAAGCAGGCGCTGATCTACGAGGGCGATCAGGTGCGGGTCTGGGTCGCGCATGACGACAAGTCGATCGAACTGCGCCAGATCAAGCCCGGCCTCACCAATGGCGACCTCGTCGAGGTGTACGGCAATCTGAGGGCCGGCGAGCAGATCGTGACCAAAGGCAGCCTGTTCATCGATCGGGCTGCATCCGGCAGCTAACCTTTAAGCCTATTGAAAGCTCCGGTCTGAATGGATCGCCTTGTCGCCCTTGCAGTCAGCCGCCGCTATTTGATGGTGGGCCTGTTCGCCGTCGTGATCATCGGCGGCCTGATCGCATTCAAGCAGCTCAATATCGAGGCCTATCCTGACCCGACCCCGCCGATGGTCGACATCGTGACGCAAAGTCCGGGACTGTCGTCGGAGGAAATCGAACGCTACATCACCATTCCGATCGAGACCCAGGTCGCGGGCATCAAGAACCTGCGCACCATCCGCACCATCTCGCTGTACGGATTGTCGGACGTCAAACTGCAGTTTTCGTTCGACTACACCTATGACGAGGCCCTGCAGCAGGTGCTGAACCGGTTGTCGCAATTGGCGCCCTTGCCCGGCAACGTGCAGCCGACGATTTCGCCGCTCAGCGCGATCGGCGAAATCTATCGCTACCGGTTGGCCGGGCCGCCGAACTACAGCGTGCTCGACCTGAAGACGCTGCAGGACTGGGTGTTGCAGCGCCGCTTTCGCGCCGTGCCCGGCGTCATCGACGTCACCGGCTGGGGCGGCAAGACCAAGACCTATGAGTTGCAGGTCGATTTCAACAAGCTGATCGCCTATGGCCTGACGCTGCCGCAGCTGCTGCAGGCCGTCAGCAATTCAAACATCAATGTTGGCGGCAATACCGTCAATATCGGCGCGCAATCCGCCGTGGTGCGCGGTGTCGGCCTGATCCGTTCCATCGACGATCTCGCCAGCACCATGGTGTCGCAAAGCGGCGGCAATCCGGTGCTGGTCAAGGATATCGCGACCGTCACCGTGGGCGAGAAGCCGCGGCTCGGCATCGCCGGCCTCGATCAGGACGACGATATCGTGCAGGGCATCGTGCTGATGCGCCGCGGCGAGCAGAGTTCGCCGACGATTTCCCGGGTCGAGCAGCTGGTGGCGTCGATCAACAATTCCAGCATCCTGCCGCCGGGGGTGCGGATCGAGCGGATCTACGACCGCAAGGATCTGATCGACATCACGACCGCGACCGTGCTGCACAACATGGTGCTCGGCATTATTCTGATCGTGCTGTTGCAATGGATTTTTCTCGGTGATCTCAGAAGCGCGCTGATCGTCGGCGCCACGATTCCGTTCGCGCTGTTTTTCGCCGTCATCATCCTGGTGCTGCGCGGCGAATCCGCCAACCTGCTATCGGTCGGTGCGATCGATTTCGGATTGATCGTGGACGCCACCGTGATCATGGTGGAGGCGATCTTCCGCCGGCTGTCGCAAACCACGGCGCTCTCGGAGGCCGAGCAGAGCCATATCTCCTATGACACCTCGATGGGCATGAAGAGCCATGCCATCCTCTCGGCCGCCGCCGACGTGTCGCGCTCGATCTTCTTCGCCGCCGCCATCATCATCGCCGCCTTCCTGCCGCTGTTCACGCTGAGCGGCGTCGAAGGCAATATTTTCGGGCCGATGGCGCGGACCTATGCCTATGCGCTGGCGGGAGGGCTGCTCGCGACCTTCACGGTGACTCCCGCCTTGAGCGCGATCATTCTGCCCTCGCATATGGACGAGACCGAAACCTGGATCGTACGGCAGCTGAACCGGCTGTATCTGCCGGTGCTGTCCTGGGCGATCCATAACCGGAAACTGGTGATGGCAGGGGCCGCCGGCCTGGTGGTCATGACCCTCGTCTTCGGCCGTCTGCTGGGACTGGAGTTTCTGCCAAAACTCGAGGAAGGCAATCTCTGGATCCGAGCAACCTTGCCGCCGACCATCTCGCTGCAGGAGGGCAACGCCTACGTCAACGAAATGCGCAGGATCATCCGCAGCCGCCCCGAAGTGGAATCGGTAGTGTCCCAGCATGGGCGCCCCGACGACGGTACCGATGCCGCCGGCCTGTTCAATGCCGAGTTCTTCGCGCCGCTGAAGCCGGTCGACGAATGGCCCAATACCCATGACAAGGGCGAACTCACCGCGCAGTTGCTGACGCAACTCCAGAACAAATTTCCCGGCGTCGAGTTCAATTTCTCGCAATACCTTCAGGACAACGTTTCCGAAGCCGTATCGGGCGTGAAGGGCGAGAACTCGATCAAGCTCTACGGCAACGACTTGCAGGCGCTCACCGATACCGCCAACAAGATCAAGTCCGTGCTGTCCACCGTGCAGGGGGTTACCGATCTGGCGGTGTTCACCTCGCTCGGCCAGCCCACCATCCAGATCGATATCGATCGCGCCAAGGCGGCCCGTTACGGTCTCACCCCCGGCGATATCAACGCCACCATCAAGGTGGCGATCGGCGGCGACAGTGCCGGCGATCTCTACGAGCCCGGCAGCGACCGGCATTTTCCGATCATCGTTCGCCTCGCGCCGGAATATCGCAAGAGCGCCGAGGCGATCCAGAACCTGCGGATCGGTGCCGCCGGACCCAACGGCACCATCAGCCAGATTCCTTTGAGCGAAGTCGCGTCGATCAACCTGGTCTCGGGCGCCGCCTATATCTACCGCGAACAGCAGGAGCGCTATCTGCCGATCAAATTCTCGGTGCGTGAACGCGACCTCGGCAGCGCCATCCAGGAAGCGCAGGACAAGGTCGCGACCCAGGTCCAGCTGCCGCCGGGATCGCGGGTGGAGTGGGTCGGCGAATTCGGCAATCTGCAGGACGCCATCAAGCGGCTGTCGATCGTGGTGCCGATCAGCCTGGCGCTGATCGCGGTGCTGCTGTGGTTCAATTTCGGCTCGATGGTCGACACGCTGCTGGCCATGAGCGTGATCCCGATGGCGATCTTCGGCGGGGTGCTCGGGCTTCTGATCACCGGCATTCCGTTCAGCGTGTCCGCCGCGATCGGGTTCATCGCGCTGTTCGGCATCGCCGTGATGGATGGCATCATCATCCTGTCGCAATACAATCAACTGATCGACGAAGGCTTTAACCGGATGCGGGCGATCATCCGCACCGGCGAACTGCAACTGCGGCCGGTGCTGATGACCTGCGTCGTCGCCGGCGTCGGGCTGTTGCCGGCGGCGTTGTCGGCGGGTATCGGATCGCAGGTGCAAAAGCCGCTGGCCGTGGTGGTGGTCACTGGCATGATGCTGGCGCCGCTCGTCATCCTGGTGACGCTGCCGGTACTGATCTCGTATTTCTCGCGCCGGGCGCGTTGACCGGGATCGGCAGTGGGGCGTGGGCATGTGCCCATGATCCTTGCCCACTCCGATTGTGGTTGACGTAACCTGACGGCCGTCCCTTGATTGCGGCCAGGGATGAAACCGCGAGCCGAGATCGCCATGCGGGCCGAAGAACGCCAGGGCCGAACCGCCGCCACCGCCGATCAGATTCTCGGCGAGATCCGCGACTATTGCCGCGCGACGCAGACCGCGGAATCCACGTTCGGGAGGCTTGTCGTCAACGATGGCAAGCTGGTGTCGCGCCTGCGCGACGGCGCCAAGATCACCACCGGCACCCTCGACAAGGTCCGCGCCTATCTGTCCGGGCATCAGGGCGCGTCAGCCTCGGCGCGAAGCCCGTCGCCTCCGACCGTCAAGCCGATGAACGGTGCCGCCACAGCCCCCGATGTGGCGCCCGCCGGCTTCCGGTTTTTTGACAACCGGCAGAAATATTTGCTGTTCGTCTCGACCTGCAGCGAGAAAACCGAGGTCGCGAACCGGATTTCGCTCGAACTCGGCAATCTGCAGCCGACGCCGCCGGCGCTTCGGATCTTCGACGCCGGTGTCGGCGATGGCACCGTGCTGTCGCGGGTAATGCGGGCGCTGCACGCGCGTTTCCCGACCATGCCGCTGTACGCCGTAGCCAAGGAGATCAGCTATGAGGACGTGCGGCTGATGCTCGAAAAGATGGCGGACCGGCTGTTCGAACATCCCGCCACGGTCCTCGTCGTCACCAATCTCTATTATGCTGAGGCACCGTGGCTGACGCCGCGCTCGGCGACTTCGGCGCAAAGCCTGATCTGGAAAGACGTCGCGCTATCCGGCAATACGGCTCACGGCTTTGCCGAGCAGATCGGCGAACTCGAAGGGTTCTTGGCGGAGAACTGGCGGGCGGGGATCAGTCCGACCACCGGCAACCCGGTCTATACAAGGCCGATCATTTTGACGCTGCGGCGCGAGGACCACTCGTTCCTGCTCGATCCGATTATGCCGCGGCCCGGGCGCGTGATGGCCGATTACGATCTGGTGATTGCCTCGCAGCCTTATCGGGCGCGGGCGAGCGTGGAGTTCAAGGCATCGAAGGTGGTGGCGCCACTGGTCCGCTCGCTTCGATCAGGCGGCCGGCTGATCGGCATCCATTCGCACGGGGACGATCCGGCGATGGAGATCATCGACGGGGTCTGGCCGGGCGACAATCCGTTCACATCGGATCGTCATGCCATCCTGCGGCAGGTCAAGCACGAGCTCGGCCAGGCGGCCCGGCACTATAATTTCAACGCCTCGTCCGACGCCCGCTCGATCTTCCGCTATCGCATGCACACGCTTCCGGACGAGGTGAGCGGCCCGATCGGAACCTCGACGCTGTTTGCCGCCTGGAATGCGGCGATCTATGTCGCGCAAATCGAGGACGTCAGGCTGTCGGAGGTGGTGCGCGACGGCCGATATCTCGAAGCCACCGACCGGGTGCTGAAGAAGCATGGCGGCCTCTGGTTCAACGATGAAACCTATGTGATTTCGCGCCGACGCGCTAGTGATCCGGGAGGGAGATTTGACCGCAGCCGACCCTATTTCGTCAGGCGGACTCGCCGCGCGGCTCGGGTCCGCTTCCGTCGAGGTCTCCTCGCGCGGACATCAGTTGCAGCAATTGCGGGACAATTTTGCCCCGGGCACGGATGTCACGATCACCTTTCTCCCCGGCGATCATTATCGCCACAACGTCGATACGGCGTCCGCGCTGCGCCGTGCCGGCTACAACCCGGTGCCGCATATCGCCGCCCGTGAGATGGCGAGCGGGGAAGCGCTCGGCGATCTTCTCGCGCGGGCGCGGGGCGAGGCGGATGTCACGCGCATTCTTCTGATCGCCGGCGATGTCGCGCTCGCCAAAGGTCCGTTCAGGTCGAGCCTCGATGTCTGCGCCAGCGGATTGATCGAGGCGAGCGGCATCTCGTCCGTCAGCGTGGCCGGCCATCCCGAAGGCCATCCCTATCTGTCGGGCGGGAATGCCCTCAAGGTGCTTCAGACATGGCGGGACTGGGGGCAACTGGCAAACATCCGCGTCGATGTGGTGACGCAATTCTGTTTTGAAAGCGCGCCGATCCTTGGATGGATCGGCGAACTCGATGCGCGCGGCATCGGCCTGCCGGTGATCGTCGGTCTGGCCGGTCCGGCGACGCCGGCGACGTTGATGAAATTCGCGCTACGCTGCGGCGTCGGCAATTCGATGCGGTCGTTGCGCAGTCAGATCGGCCGCTTCGGCCGCCTGTTGACGGATACCGGCCCGGATGACGTCATGCGCGGCCTGCAATCGGCGCCGGCCGCCGCAACCGCGCCGATTGCCGGATTCCATCTGTTTCCGTTCGGCGGACTGCGCAAGGCCGGTGACTGGCTGCGCAGCTACCCTCCCGAAGCGCTCCGGCAGATGCAGCAGGCGGCCTCGCATGCCAGTCCTCAGAACCCGTAGAGCCGCACGGGATTGTCGACCAGGATCTTCTTGCGGATCGCCGCGTCCGGCGCCCATACCGGCAATTGGTTGAGCAGGCGGCCGTCGTTGATCTGGAGCAGCGGCGTCACGTCGGTGACTTTTCGTCCCGGCGGCGTCACCGAATCCGGGTGCGGCCAGTCGGTACCCCAGACGATCCGATCGGAATTCGCCGCGATCAGCGCCTGGGCGAGCGGGGCGGCGTCGGCATAATCGGGCGCCAGCCTGGAAGCCCGATAGCCGCCGGAGATTTTTACATAGGCCTTGCCCGAACTCACCAGTTCGAGCAGATCGGTAAAGCCGGGCTGTGATATGCCTAGCGCCGCCTGCGCGCCGCCGAAATGATCGAACACGACCGGCACCGGCGAGGTGGCGACGAGATCCTTGATCGCCGAGATCATCGGCAGGCTGGTGAAGAGCTGGATATGCCAGCCGCGCGCCTTGACGCGTTCGACCGCGGCCTGAAAACGCGGCCGGCCGACATTGGGATCGTTGACGCCGCCGGTGGCGAGATTGAGCCGGATGCCGCGGATGCCCGCCTGGTTCATGGCGTCGAGATCGCCTTCCGGCGTCTTGTCGTCGATCACGGCGACGCCGCGGGCGGTCGCGCCGCGCGCCTTCATGCCGAACAGGGTCGCGGAATTGTCGGTGCCATAGACGCTCGGCGTCACGATCACCACGCGCTCGATGTGCAGCGCCTTGTGCAGCGCCGACATCTCCTCGGGCGACGCCTGTTCGGGAGTGTAGACGCGCCCTTCGAAGAACGGAAACTTGGCGGGGTCGCCGTGGATGTGGGTGTGGCAATCGCAGGCGCCGGCGGGAATGTCGAAATTCACCGGGGTCGATGGCTGCGCCGCGGCGGCAAGAACGGTTCGGTTGGGCATGGTTACTCCGGCCGCGATGGAAGCAAGCAGAATACCGCGTCGCGTCAGCATGGTTTTCTCCCTTGTGTTTCGTTTTTTTGACGGCTGGGATCAGAATAGTACGTTATCCCGCTTATCCTAATTGACGTTCGCCACGAACAGCCTGGCGTCTTCTTCCAGCAGCAATCTGTCGTTCACCAATTGCTGCGCCGCCTTGGCAATCGCAGCGGCGCGGTCGCCTTCGTTGGGATAACGCTCGGCCATCGACAGGCGCGGATCGCCGCTCTTCAGCCGCTCCTCACGGGTCGCCGCGAACGGAATCATGGCGCCGTAGTTGTCGCACAATTCGCCTTCGCCAAAGCCGGCCTTGCGCAGGTTCCAGCCGGTATGGGTTGCCGCAGGCGCTTCCAGCGTCGGCAGATGCAACCCGGCGACGTCGCGGCCATCGGCATCGGTCTTCGGCACGAACACCGGATAGCCGGCGCCTTTGACCGGCGGCATTTCGTCGGACTTGATCACGGTGGGTCGCGCCATGCGGCTTGTATAGGCGAAGCCTGGAATCCGCGGGAAGCCGACGTCGTCGTTGGTCGGCGGTACCAGCGTTCCATCGCCGCGGCTCGGATATCGGCTGGCCGGCGGCGATGTGCCGTTGCTGATCCAGCCGTCAAGCGCGACCAAGAGCGCCCGCGCCGGCGGACCGGCGTTGAGCGGATTGGTCGGGAAGGCGCATATCTTCGCCATCTCGGATCTGGCGTTGGCGAGCGCGAAATGCTGCAGGTTCGAGATCAGGAACAGCCTGACATTGTCGGGCATGGCAAGCGCATTGCCTTCGGTGTCCGTCACCACCAGCGACGCGCGCTGCTGATAAAATTCGATCTCGCTGTCGGTCTTGATGATTTTGGGGCAATCGTTGGCGGCAAGGCAGCGCGCCAGAAAGCCATCTCGCTTTCCGGTCAGGGCATCCGTAATCACGGGATATGTGAAGGGAAAGTCCGAGCCGGGATACAACATGTCGGCATGCTGATAGGGCGAGCGGCCGGGCTGACTGAAACGATAGTTCGTGAAGGTCTTCTTGCCGCCCGAGATGTGCGGCATCAATCCTTCGAACACGGCGCGGCCGGTTTCGTCGGTGTTGAAGCCGAGATAGAGGTAGTCGTGCAGATAACGACCGCTTTGCGAAGCGCCGAACCCGATGGCGCGGTCGATCCGGCCGCTGAGGGGATTGGCGATCCCACCCGAATCTGCGGTCTCGTTGCGCAGGAACGAGACGACATCGCGGGTGGCGGCAAAGCCAAGGCCCATCACCTTGGGATCCCTGGCAGTGTAGATGAATTCATAGATCGCGCCGCCGTCGAAACCATCCGGCCGCCTGATCGATATTTTAGTCGGCCCTTCGAATGCGACTTCCAGGCCGGCGGGCGCCGCACGGGAATCGGCCTCACGCTGGCGCACGCTGATTTTGGCATGCGCTGCATCGAGGTCGGCGGCGGGATAACTCAGGGGCGCGCTGGCGGGATTGTCCATATGGTCGAAGACGAAATCCTCGCGGGCCAGACCGGTCACATCGGGCACGACAGGCGGCGAAAACATCATCCGCCCGCCGCCCGGCGCGACGTCGCCCTGCCAGCCGCTCCAGACGAGTGTGTAGCCGCGGTTCATCAGGAAGCCGTTGCCGGCGTTGGTCGCTTTCGCAAGATCGTTGATGACGGCAGGGCTGTCGTTGAACAGCGCCAGCCCAAGCTTGTTGCCGCGATTCAATGCTTCATAGAACAGGCGGCGGTTGCCGTTGGCCGCCACCGTGGGGCGCAAGATCTCGACATCGGTCACGGCTTCGACCAGGCCTTGCGCATTGCGCGGGGCGCGGTCGAGATCGACGATGATCTTGTTGTGGGGGTCATCAGGCGAGACTGCGATGGTCGCGCGCGCGACAATCCGGTCATAGGTGCCGACCTTGCCGAAGACCCGGCCCTCGAACGTCGGCGAACTCCACGCGCAGAATATCGAACTTGACCACTTTGGCGGAAGAGGAGGCGGGTAGACCGCTGATGCCAGCGATCAGCGCGACGGCGCCCAGCAAGAGCCTCATGGCGTTCTCCCCAATGTCTGCGCCGGGCGTTGGCCGCCGGTCGCGTCAGCAAGAGTATAGCGGGAAGCTTTGGCCGGGAAGGGCATTCGCGAAGCGTGCGAGCCGCAACGCGGAACTTCAGGTCCGCCAGAGCTCGCCGTCCGGCGTGTCCTGAAGATCGATCGCCTTGCGCAACGCTTCGATGTGCGGCATCGGTCCACCGGCTTCGGGAAGCCTCCAGTACAGGGTGTGGCTGAAGACCGGGGAGGGACCACGCAAGTCCTTCAAATCGATATCGCGGATGCCGGCGCCGAAAATCGGCGCCACAGGACCGGAAATGATGTCGCCCCGGAGAATCGGGTGATGGGTGTCGTAGATGTTGGTCCAGCGGACCGCTGCAAAGGGCGCGGCATGATGCAACGACCATTTCTTCGGAGCGTCGAGGAAGTAGGAGAACAGGCCCCCCTCGGGTCCGAAGACTTCGTCCGAGGGCGGCGGCGGTTGCCGATCGACGATCTTGTTCCGTTGCTCGGTCTGAATCAGCTGGAACTGCGGCCAGTTCGTCGGGAACAGCCCGCGCTCCTTCATGTCGTTGAGATCGTTGGCGTCACGAGCCAGCAGAAACGGCGCGTGGGTGAGGGGCGATCCCAGTGTTACCAGATCCGAAATCAGCCATTCCTCCCTGGGCTCCCGCTGACGGCCGGTGCCGTCTGGGCCGCCGCTTCGCATTGCCAGGCGAAGGCTACGTTGCGCCTCGCGATAGGCCAGCAGCAAGCTCTCCCGATTGGCGTCGGTGGCGGCCTTGAGTGCGTGCGCCGCCTGCTCGGCGGCGCGTAATTTCGGAAATACCGGATCGTTGTCTTCATGAGCCGTCACAGCGTCCCGGCGGGTGGCCCAAAACAGCGAGACCAGATCGTAGGCGATGATCGTGCCGAGGCTGTGGGCGACGATGATGATGCGCTCGTACGACTTGCTGTCATGGAGGTCGTCCAGCAGCTTCAGGCCACGTTCGCGAATGGCCTGACGCATCGCGATATTGCGCGGATCGGCGCGGACGTAGCGCGCCACGTCGCCGAGATAAGGCGCAATCATGCGCTTCATGATGTAGCCGAACCCGAACGCGGCGAGCGCGAAGCCCGCGTGCCACCAGCCGCCCGGCCACGGCAACACGGCCAGCAGGGATATGATCAGCATGGCCGCCGAGGCCAGCCAGAGCGCGATCCATATCCCCAGCAAGCCCTTCGGCACCTGGCTTGGCCAGCGCAACAGCAAGATCTGTATCCAGTCCCAGACTTCCTCGACCAGGGTGCCTTCGGCGAGATCGGCCCAGTAGAATTCGAAGAAATCCGCCCGCGGCCCCCTGTCGGTGGCGCTGGCATGGGGTTTGGTCCAGCGCGTCGTGATGCGACGCAATTCCAGCGAGCCGGTCACGGCATCAGGCATGAACCAGATATCTTCGGGGTTCTCGTCGGGGGGCGTTGCCGGCCAATGCGCCGCCTCGTTGGTGACCCAGGCGGCCTGCACGAAGCTGCGCAACGTCTCCATCGGGATTTGCTCACCCATTCCGTGGGTGACCACGATCGCGACCTTTTTTCGAGGGCCGGGCATTGGCGTTGTCTCCTCGTCAGCGTGGAGCTCAAAGTCGGTAGTCGCGTCAATCGATCCACAGCGCCCGGGCTGAAATCTCCGGGTTTGAACTCGTAATCCGCGCCTCTAGATTATCAGATTTCGGCTGGAATCAATTGATGCAGAAATTTTCGAAGCGATTCAGGACCGGCGCTTCGGCTGTTGTCTTGCTTGCCGTCGTGTTTGGCGTCTACGGCTTGCGCAAGCTGCAGGCGCTCGCCGCCGATCCCGTCGGCGAAAAGGATTGCCGGCCTGCCGCCGATAACGCCGAGCAGGGCAAAATCGATCTGGAGCGGATCAAGGCGATTGCGCCGCTTGCAGGCGTGAAATGGTCGCAACTCGGCGGCAGCATCAATGACGCAAGCTGCCTCAACAAGACCGAGATCTACGGCGTTGTCGAAGTGCGCAGCGTCGACGATATCGCCAAAACGCTGGCGTTCGCGCGCGACAACAAGCTTGCAATCACCACCGCCGGCGTGCGCCACAGCATGGGCGGCCAGGCCTTCCGCAAGACCGGCATCGTGCTGGACATGCGGGGTTTCAACAAGATTGTGCTGAACGAGAGCGCCAGATCGGTCACGGTACAGCCCGGCGCGACTTGGCACGATATCCAGAACGCGCTGCATCCGCGTTTCGCGGTTCGCGCCATGCAATCGACCGATATCTTCAGCGTCGGTGGCTCGATCTCGGTCAACGCCCACGGCATGGACCATCAGGCCGGCGCACTCGCCAAGTCGATCAAATCGATGCAGGTGATGCTGGCGGACGGTTCGCTGAAGACGGTATCGCCCACCGAGAACAGGGAGTTGTTCGATCTGGTGGTCGGCGGCTACGGGCTGTTCGGCGTGATCGTCGAAGCCGAACTCGATATCGCGGATAATCTCGTATACCGGACCGGGCGGCGCGTGCTCGATTACAGGGAATTCCCGGCGCTGTTTGCCGGCGAGATCGAAAAGGACAGCAATATCGGCCTGATGTACGGCCACCTCTCGACCGCGCCGAGCACGTTCCTCAGGGAATTATTGCTCTACACCTACACCAAGGTCGATGGCTCGGATTTCCAGCGCGAGCCGCTTGGCGAGGTCAGCGGCACCAAGCTGCGGCGGCTGACCATCAACCTGTCCAAGCAGGGTCCGTTGTTTCAGGAACTGAAATGGCTGTCCGAAAAGCACATCGAGCACCGGATGGAAGCCTGCACCGTGACCCGTGCGCAGGCGCTGCCGTCGGCCGAGGCGTGCCTGGTCAGCCGCAACGATCCGATGCACGATTCCGTACCTTATCTGCGCAACTCACTGCCCGAAGATACCGACATCCTGCATGAATATTTCATTCCGCGTAGTCAGTTCGTGTCGTTTGTCGACGGCATGCGCAAGGTCTTGACCGACAACAAGACCAATTTGCTGAACGCGTCGGTGCGTATCGTGCATCAGGAGAAGAATTTCCTGACCTATTCGCCGGAGCCGGCGTTCTCGTTGGTGCTTTACATCAACCAGACCACCGATGATGAAGGCAACCGGCGCATGAAGAAGGCGACGGAAGAGCTGATCGATCTCACCATCGCGCATAAGGGCCGGTTCTTCCTGCCTTATCAGCTGTATTATTCGCGCGACCAGTTGCAGCGCTCGTATCCCGAGATCAACGACTTCTTCGCGGCAAAGCGCAGATACGATCCCGGCGAACTCTTCACCAACACGTTCTATCAGAAATACGCGTCGTAACGACGGATCGCCGTCAGAGCCGTGCCGCGAAACGCTTCGGCCGCAGGCCGCCGCAGCCGCCGGTTTGTTCGGCATCCAGCACCAGCAGCGCGCCCGCCGCATAGAGCCGGGCGACGAAACCGGCATCGTCGGAACGTGCGATGGTGACATAGGCGTTCGAGGCGAGGATGTGACCGTTGGCCTTGATCACCGCCGCGAGTGCTTGCGCGGGCGGGCCGACAATCGCCATCGATTGGCCGGGCGCCGATGTGAAGGTCAGCGCCACCACGAGCGCAAGCCAGCCGCAGGCGACGAGCGCGATCGCACCGGCGATCCTGCCCAATGGCCGCAGCCACGCTGAAAAAGACGTGCCTTCAAAGGATTTGTCCTCAGTAATCATAGAAGTGCTCGATGCTCGCGTCCCTGGCCTTGAGATCCCGCCGGATCTCGACGAGGCGGTCGATCCTAGCCTGCAAGCCGGCCCGGCGAAAGCCGGGCTTGGCGTCGAGATCGAGCGAGAACAGCTCGGTGGTGTCCTTCACATCCAGCGTTGCGCTCTTTGGTGCTATCACGGTGATGAGGATGTCGTGATTGCCTGCGATCTCGGCCAGACCATAGCCCTGATCCAGCAAGCCCAGGATGATTTCGGTCAGCTCCTTGTAACGCGGCGTCTGCACCAGTTGCCACTGCGGGCTGAGCGCGCGGACGGGTTTGATGCGCGGCTCGTTCGTCAGCGTATCCTGCGGCAGCGTCGACACCACGAACATGATGTCGCGCGGCTCGTCGTCGCCGGAGGCGTCGAGCGCTTTCTGGATCAGCCAGGCATAGCCGATCTTGATGAAATATTCGGCGCCCAGCGCGAAGTCGCGCTCCCCGGTGCGGATGGGGCTCGGCGTCGGCGCCGAGATCGCCATCAGGCCATCGAGCTTCTCCCGGAACGGGTATTTGTACCAGGGGATGGTGTAGAGAAACCCGGCGTAGTCCTGCAGTACTGCGCGCGCGAAGTCGTCCTGTGGCGTGCGGTCTGCACCCCTGATCCATTCGGTGACGCGGCCGATGCTGTTTTCGTAGATTCCCTTGATGGCGTATTCGGCGGAATAGCTGACGCCGATCACATAGATCATCGACTTGACGTCGAAGCGGGATTCGCTGCTCGCCGGCACCGCGCGGTTGATGGTGCAGAAGCTGCGCCAGAAGCCGAGGATATGCGAGAGATAGCCAAACTGGCTTTCGCTGTATCGATCGAGAAAGCGGCCGAAATCCTCAAAGGAATAGACGATGTACCATTCGGGGAAGGTGAAGAAGGTGTTGTCTTGCTTGCGGCGATAGCCGGGCTCGTCGATCGCGGGCAACGCCTCTGCCGGCGCGGAGGAGGCAGGCGTACTGGCGCTGGGGCCGCAGCTTCCTTCGATGTAGATAAGCGGCACCGTCACGGACAGCGCGATCAGGACCGCGGCCGCCGTCACGATGCGCCGCAGGCACTTACGCATGCGCGGCGGTCCGGGTCCGCGGCGCCAGCACATAGCCGATCAGGATCGCCACGCCGCCGAGCCCCAGATGCGGCGCGTTGGTGAAGACCCGCGTCATCAGCGGCAGGTCGCGGATGCCGTTGATCAGAATGCCGAAGTCGAGATAGCCGCTGCCGGTCAGAAGGCCGAGCACGCCATCGGCAAAGTAGAAGGCGCCGAACAACTGGAAGAACAATTCCGAGGCGCGGCGCGAGGTCAGCGCCGCAATCGCCGCCCACAGCGCCGAAACCAGATGAAGCCCGTCGGCATACCAGGTGCGCCGGAACAGCCCGAAGATCATGTCGTTCTGGTCGATGAAGGCAGGCACGTATCCGGTGATGATCACAAACCCAAGCAAGGCCGCGTAGCCCCATGCGCAGCATCGGATGATATCCACTGTCGTCTCCAGCCCGGCCGAATCTGTCGACGAGTTTAGAGCGTTTTCGCGCGAAGTGGACACGCTGGTCTGAAATCACTGCCCCGATGGCGTTCGCAACCCGTGCCAGGCATCGCGCACCTGATGGTAATGCACCTCCGGCAGATAATCCGGGGTGTTGAGCGCCAGCGTCTTGACGTCCAGCCTGCCGATGGCGCTGAGCAAGGTGTAGGACGCGATCACCCGATCGCGCTGCGCGCCGATCAGCCGCGCCTTCGCCGAAATCAGGTCCTGCTGCGAGTTCAGCACGTCGACCGTGGTGCGCTGGCCGCCCTGCGCTTCCTTCTGTACGCCCTGCAAGGCGACGGTGGCGGCGCGCACTTCGGATTCGGAGGCTGTGACCGCGATCTTGGCGCCTTCATTAGCGACCCAGGCGCCGGTGGCCGCGGTGCGCGCCCGGCTGCGAACCTGCTCGAGCACCAGCCGGCTTTGCGAGGCCAGTTCCTTGGCCTGCCGGGTCTGCGACGCTGCGGTGCCGCCATCGTAGATCGGCGCATTCATCTGGCCGAGGATCGAGGCCTGGTCGGTGCGGAAGGTCCCGAGATTGGGATCGTTATCCATGCTGTGGCTGGCATTACCCTGCAAGGTGATGGTCGGCAGCAGGCTGCTTTCGGCGACGCGGATGGTGGTCGAGGCGACATCGACGTCGAAGCTTGCGGCCATGACGGCCGGATGTTGCCGGAAGGCCATGTCGTTGGCCTCGTCGCGGCTGCGCGGCAGATAGCGGTCGACGGTCTCGGCGGGTCGCAGTTGCGAGGGCGGATTGCCGATCACCTGGGCATAGGTCGCCTGGCTGATGGCGAGACTGACCTCGGCGGCGTTGAGATCGGCAAGGCCGCGACTGAGCCGCGCTTCGGCCTGCGCGGTGTCGGTCGGCGTGACGTCGCCGGCGTTGAGGCGTTTTTGGGTGATGCTGAGGGTTTCCCGCAAGAAGGCGACATTGGAGCGCTGCGCCTCGACCAGCGACTGATTCGCCAGCACGTTGGTGTAGGCGGTGACGGCGTCAAGCAGCACGCCCTGACCGACATTGCGCAGGGCCTCGCGGCCCGACTGCACCTGCAGTTCGGCCACGCGCACGCTGTTGGCGGTCTTGAAACCGTTGAACAGCGTCTGTGTCACCGTCACCCCGATGATCCAGGGTTTCAGGTTCGCGGATTGCACGGTGTTGTCCGGCAGCAGGTTACGCACCGCCTGCAACCCGGCGCTGAGACTGGCGATGATCTGCGGCCGGTACCCGGCCAGCGCCTGTGGCACATTCTCATCGGTGGCGCGTTGCCGCGCCCGCTCGGCGTTGAGCTGCGGATTGGACTGGTACGCCTTGGCGAGCGCCTCCGGGAGGGCCTCGGCCCGGGCTGGGGCTGCGGCAAAACCGGCGCAAGTCAAAACGCCAAGACAAATGCCCGATCGAAGCACGCGCCTTGCCGTCTGGCCAAACCTAGCGGCACTCCCAACCATTCGATCCCGCGGCAGTCCCGCCGTCCGCCCCACCGGCGGTTTCGACAGATTTACCTGTTTAGTGGCCGCTGCGGCCGCAGGCAAACCGTCGCGCGCGGAAATGGCGCGCTATCCAGTGTTTCGTGACGGGTGTTGCACGAAGGACCTATTTTGCCTGTTCGATCAAGAGCCTGTGATGACATCCGGAGCCCTGGCACGAGGCGCGAGGCGGGGGAGGAGCACGCCCGCCCGGCCGCGACTCAGGCGAGCTCAGCGGCGATGGCGTCGCGAACTTGCCGCCGTTCCGACATCCGCCGCCGGTGATCGATGACCTTGGGAAACCGCGACGGATCGACGCCGTCCTGCTCCAGCCACTGCGCCATGGTGAACAGGTAGGGATCGCAGATCGTATAGGCCTCGCCCATCACCCAGGGCCCTTCCAGCATGTTCTCTTCGATCAGCTGGTAACAGGCCGTGACCGATTCCGGGACCTTGCGTTGCATGGCCGCGATGGCGGCCGAATCGTCGGCCCAGCGGTTGCCGCGCATGCGGTGGGCATGGGCGACGTGCAGCGTCGAGCACAGATAGCTGTTGAAGGCCTGCACCCGCGCGAACAGGAACGCATCCTCCAGCGGCGCCAACTTTGCCTGCGGAAAACTCTGGGCGATGAAGGCGAGGATCGCCGGCGTCTCGGTCAGGATTCCCCTGTCGGTCACCAGGGCCGGCGCGCGCCCCTTGGGATTGATCGCGAGATATTCCGGCTTGCGCTGCTCATCGGCGGCGAAGCTGAGGCGCACGGTCGAATAGTCGGCGCCGGCATCCTCCAGCGCGATATGCGAGGCCAGCGAGCAGGTGTGCGATGCGTAATACAGCTTGATCATGGGGGCTTTCCTCGATGGATATGCATTCGCTCAAGCGGCTGCGCCTTCGATGATGATGAAATCGGCGTCTGCATATTTCTGACGAATGGCCCTCGCAGCCTGGTATTCCGGGCTCTGATAGCATGCGAAAGCCGTGGCGCTGTCCTTGAATTCGACCACGACGTTCCGGTCGCGGGCGCTGCCTTCCATGGTCTCGAATTTTCCGCCGCGCACGATGAATTTCGCGCCGAATTTCTGGAACGCGGGACCGGCCGCGGCCAGATATTCGGGATAACGCTGCTCGTCCCGGACCGACACGCGCACAATCCAATAGGCCTTTGACATCACGTTCTCCTGTGGGTTTTCCCGACAAGCGATGGCAACCCATCGTCCATGCCGCGGTCTTTACCCGCCGCCGCCGATCACATAAAATGAATAATTGTGATATTAATGATCTCATGGAGAGATGGATGGATCTGTCGGATCTGCAGATCTTCAGCGCGGTGGTGCGCGAAGGCGGCGTGACGCGGGCGGCGGAGCGGTTGCATCGCGTGCAGTCCAATGTCACGACCCGGATCCGCCAGCTCGAAGAGGATCTCTCGGTCCGGCTTTTCGTCCGCGAGGGCAAACGGCTTCATCTCGCGCCGGCCGGCCAGGTCTTGCTCGGCTATGCCGAGCGGCTTCTCGCGCTCGCCGATGAAGCGCGCGGCGCCGTGCGCGATGCGAAACCGCGCGGCACGTTCCGGCTCGGCGCGATGGAGAGTACCGCCGCGGTGCGTCTGCCAGGGCTGCTCAGCGAATATCACCGTCGGCATCCCGGAGTCGTGCTGGAACTCCGCACCGGCAACCCGCAGGTCCTGGGGGCTGCGATTCTCGCGGGCGAACTTGACGCGGCGCTCGTCGCCGAGCCGATCGCGGAGGCGCCCTTCGAAAAGGCATTCGCGTTTGACGAGGAGCTGGTGATCGTGGCCGCCGCCAACCATCCGCCGATCGGCCGAACCGGTCGCTTGCCGCGGACCATCATCGTTTTCGAGCACGGCTGCCCGCATCGGAAACGGCTCGAAGACTGGTATGCGAATCGCCAGGAGATGCCGGAGCGCACCATCGAACTGGCGTCCTATCACGCCATGCTGGGGTGCATCGTCGCCGGCATGGGGATCTCCCTCATCCCCAAGAGCGTCCTGACGACCTTCCCGGAACGAAAGCGTTTGAGCGTTCACGCGCTGGGGCGAACCGAGAACTGCGCGGAGACCGTCCTGATCTGGCGCAAGGGGGCGGGGTCGGCGAACGTCATGGCCTTGCAGGAAATATTGCGGGGCCGCGCTTCACAGGTTCATCAAAAATCCAAATAACGGCTATGGAAGTATCGTATTTTCAATCGTGGACGTTCGATTCTTTTGGGATTGCCGGATATTCCGGTTCGGATTGTTTGAGACGGAATATCCATGCCGAAAAAATTCACTGATCCCGACGCGATCGCCGAGGATATCATCCGCGATGTCGGTCCCAATCTGGTGGTCGGGCTGCCGCTGGGGCTCGGCAAGGCCAACCACATCATCAACGCGCTTTACGCCCGCGCCGCGGCCGACCGCACCATCAGCCTGACCTTGTTTTCGGCGCTGACACTGGAAAAGCCAGAACCGTCGAATTTGCTGGAGCGTCGCTTCATCACGCCGGTGATCGAGCGCCTGTTCGGCGGTTATCCCGATCTCGCCTATGCCGACGCGCTGCATGCGGGCGCGCTGCCGCCCAATGTCAAGGTGATCGAGTTTTTCTTTCTGGCGGGCCGCTGGATGCACGTGCCGTTCGCGCAGCAGCATTATATCTCGGCGAATTACACCCACGCGTCGTCCTTTCTGCTGGCGCGCGGACTGAACGTCGTGACCCAATTGGTGGCCAAGCGCGTTGTCGACGGCGCCACCCGCTACAGCCTGAGCTGCAACACCGACACCACGCTGGACGTCTTGCGCGCCCGCCATGACGGCCGGGCGTCATTCAAACTGGTCGGGCAGGTCAATTCCGAACTGCCGTTCATGCCGGGCGAGGGCGACCTGCCGGCGGAGCAATTCAGCGCGGTGCTCGACACCCCCGAGACCGATTTTCCGCTGTTCGCGCCGCCTTCCGAGCCGATCACCGACACCAAATACGCCATCGGCCTGCACGCAGCCGGCCTCGTGCGCGACGGCGGCACCTTGCAGATCGGAATCGGGCAGGTCGGGGACGCGCTGGCGCAGGGACTGATCGTGCGTCACCGCGACAACGGGCAGTTTCACGCCATCATGAAGCGGCTGGCGCCGGCAACCGAGCAGCTCTCAGGACTTGAAACCGGATCGTTCGAAAGCGGTCTCTATGGCGTCAGCGAAATGCTGACCGAAGCGTTTTTCGGCCTGGTCGACGCCGGCATCCTCAAGCGCGAGATCGACGGTGTGGCGCTTCACGGCGCGTTCTTTCTCGGGCCGAAATCGTTCTATCGCGCGCTGCGCGAGATGACGCCGGTGCAACTCGCGCGCATCCAGATGACCGCGGTGTCCTTCACCAACGAACTCTATGGCGATGAAGCCGCAAAGCGCCGCGCCCGCGTCGACGCCCGCTTTGTCAACAACGCGATGATGGCGACCTTGCTGGGATCGGCGGTCTCCGACGGTCTCGAAAACGGTCAGGTCGTGAGCGGCGTCGGCGGCCAGTATAATTTCGTGGCCCAGGCGTTCGCGCTGCAGGGCGCGCGCTCGATCCTTGCACTCGAAGCGAGCCGGCAGGCTGGCGCCAAGGTCCAATCCAACATCCGCTGGAACTATGGCCACGAGACCATTCCGCGCCATCTGCGCGATGTTTTCATTACCGAATATGGTGTCGCCGATGTCAGGGGAAAATCCGACGCCGACGTGATCGCGGCGATGCTTGGGATCGCCGACTCCCGCTTTCAGGCCGAACTGGCGCGGCAGGCCAAGGAGGCGGGCAAGCTGCCGAAGAATTTCGAAATTGCCGCCGCGCAACGCGAGAATTTTCCGGAACGCATTGCAGATGCGTTGAAGCCTGCGCGCGAAGCCGGCCTGCTGCCGCAGTTTCCGTTCGGCAGCGATTTTACCGACACCGAGCAGCGTCTGATCCCGGCGTTGCAATTCCTGCAGCAAGCGCAAAGTTCACCGCAGCGTTTACCCGGACTTCTGTGGCAAGGCTTTACGCGAACGCCGGATGCTGCCGATCGGGAGTGTCTGGCGCGGCTCGGCCTCGATGCGCCCAAAACACTGTCCGAGCGCGCCTACCGCGCGCTGGTCAGCGCGGCGCTGGCAAGGAGCAGGGCGGGGTGAACTGATTCCAGACAGGTGCTCCGTCATGGCCGGGCTCGACCCGGCCATCCATCCTCTTTGAGAGAAGTTTTGCGAAGATGGATGGATACGCGGGTCAAGCCCGCGTATGACACCGTGGGCGACGTCTGCTACCTGTTCTTGTTCACCGGCTTGCGCTTCTCGATGAACGCCGCCATGCCTTCTGAGCGATCTTCCAGCGCGAAGGTGGCGTGAAACAGGTCGCGTTCGACGTTCAGCCCTTCGGAAAGCGGCGTCTCGAACGCGCGGTTGATGGCGCTCTTGGCCATCTCGGCCGCCGGCCGCGACATCGCCGCGATTTTTTCCGCCATCGCCAGCGCTTCGTCCATCAATTTGTCCGATGACACCACGCGGCTGACCACGCCCGAGCGCTCCGCCTCCGCGGCATCCATCATTCGTCCGGTCAGGCAGAGGTCCATCGCCTTGGATTTGCCGATCGCACGCGTCAGCCGCTGGGTTCCGCCGATGCCGGGGATGGTGCCGAGCGTGATTTCCGGCTGGCCGAATTTCGCGGTGTCGGCGGCGATGATGATGTCGCACATCATCGCCAGTTCGCAGCCGCCGCCAAGCGCATAGCCGCTGACGGCGGCAATGGTCGGCTTGCGGCAGCGGGCGACGCGATCGGCGCCGATCGCGATGAAATCGCTGGAGAACATGTCGATAAAGGTCTTCGGCTGCATTTCCTTGATGTCGGCGCCCGCGGCGAAAGCCTTTTCGCCGCCAGCCAGCAGGATGCATCCGATCTTGTCGTCGGCTTCGAGATCGTCGATGGCGGCGGCGATCTCCTTGAATACGCCGAACGACAGCGCATTGAGCATTTTCGGGCGGTTCAGCGTGACGATGCCGACCGCGCCTTTGCTTTCAACGATGATGTGTTCGAACATGCTCATGGGCCACCCCGCGCCTGATTTCACGGGCAATGTGCCCGCTGGCGGGATGGGCTTCAAGGGGCAGGAATCCTGACGCCGGGACGAGGCGACCTGCGCTCGTCCCGGCATGTTGGCCAGGCGGCTTACGCCATCAGCATGCGCGCGGCGGAAGCCATCGTAAGCAATGCGCCGAAGCCGATGAAGATTTTCCCGATCAGCGAGGCCTGGTCCCAGCTCGAGCCGTCATCGCTGCTGGCCGTTTCGGTCGAGTCAGGCGCCTGGGCCATCGCCGTCGCCAGGGCCGGCGGGGGCGGAGTGCTTGCGGTCAGGCTACGGTCGACTTCGTTGAGTTGATCGGACGCGACCGTCTGGACCTGCGGCGCCGGCTGCGCATCGGCCGGCTGCTCCGGCGCGGCCTGCGCGATATCGCTGGCACGGGCGGACATGGCCCGGGCGTTGCCGGCCAACGGGCTCTCCGGTGTGGCGGCGGTTGCCAGTTGGGCATTGGCGTCGGCCACCGACGGCGGAATCGAATTGGCGCCGCTATCGGCTGCGCCGTCGGATGCGTCGGTATTCTTCCTGGATGAGGATTTCAGCGCCACTTTGCTGGATTTACGTTCCGCGTGCCTTTTCCAGTGGCGCGAACTGTGCCGGGTGTTTTTGCGGGCCGCGGCCTTATCGGCACCGTCGGCTTCCGCGCTTGCCGCATCCGTGCCTGCCGATTTCGTTTGCGCCGCCGCATTGTCGTCCGTGGCTGCCCCTGCGGGAGATGCTCCCGCGAAGCCCACAAACAATCCTGTCGCTAATATCGCCAGTATCAATCTTGACCGCCCGCCGGCAGTGATGGTCATTGGTTATCTCCCCATTGGCCAGCCCCGAGGGGGCGGAATGAGCCCCCGTCGCGTGTCCGTAGCGGGGCAAAAAAAGGGAATTTTCGGACGGGCGCGGCGAAAGCAGGGCAGCCAAATTTGCGGCAAGCCAGGTTCCAGCGAGTTCCCTTGGGATGCAAGCCGGCGCCCCCGTGGATGCCAGCGGAACCGATCGATGTTATGAGCCTGCGGGCAGGCGAGAGCCGCGGTTCGTCCAAGGCTGCGAAAAGGTTCTGATCACGACTTCGTGATAAACGCATCCAGACGTAACAAATTGAAAGATCGACCGAATTGAAATGTGGGAGCGCGCGTGCGCGAACGTGACAAGGAGTGGACCGGCCTGATGCGGTCGGCCATTTCGGGGGACAGTGCGGCGTATCATCGTCTGCTCAAGGCCGTTACGCCGGTATTGAGGGCGGCTGCGCGTCGTGGCCTGGCGCGGGCGGGGCAACCTGTCGATCAATCCGAGGACATCGTGCAGGACATTTTGTTGGCGGTGCATCTGAAGCGGCATACCTGGGACGCCAACGCGCCGTTCGCGCCGTGGCTGTTCGCGATCGCCCGCAACAAGCTGATCGATGCGCTGCGCCGCCGCGGCCGCCGGATTTTCGTCAACATCGACGACTTCGCCGAGACGCTGCCGGGCGAGGCCGCCGCCGAGACCGCACCGGCCAGCGAGGTCGCCGCCCATCTGCAGTCGCTGCCGGCGCGCCAGCGCGACGTCTTGCAGTCGATCGCGGTCGACAGCGCGTCGATCAAGGATACGGCGGCGAAATTCGCGATGAGCGAGGGCGCGGTGCGCGTCGCGCTGCACCGTGGGCTTGCCGGTCTCACAGCCAAACTGCGGGAGCCGTGAGCATGGAAACCGATCAACTCATTCGAACCCTCGCCGCCGATAGCGCGCACCGCGCCCGTCCGGTCGGCCTTGTGCTGGCGCTGGCGCTTTTGGCCGCGGCGCCGGTTTCGGTGGCGATGTTCTTCGCGGAGCTGGGCGTCAGGCCGGACGTCATGACCGCGATGCGCAATCCATTCTTCGACCTGAAATTCGCGGTGACGCTGGCGCTGGCGATCTCCGCCATCGCGGTCAGCCTGCATCTGTCGCGGCCGGAAGCCTCGCTGCAGGGCTGGGCATGGCTGCTGCTGATTCCGGCAGGCCTGCTGGCCGCAGGGATGGCCGGCGAGATGATGATGCCGCAGCGGCTGCCGATGATGACGCGTCTGGTCGGCAGCAATTCGCGGATTTGCCTGACGGCTATTCCGCTGATGTCATTGCCGCTATTGGCGGCGGCGCTGATCGGCTTGCGCCATGGCGCGCCGGCGCGGCCCGCGGTTGCCGGCGCCATCGCCGGACTGTTGTCGGCGGGGTTGGCGGCGACGCTGTACGCCGCGCACTGCACCGACGATTCACCGATGTTTGTGGCGACCTGGTACACGCTGGCCACCGGGCTGGTCACGGCGATCGGCGCTCTCGCCGGATCGAGGGTGCTGCGGTTCTAGAGCATGATCCGGAAGAGTGGGAGCCGGTTTTCCCTCGGGACAAACGCGAAGCGTTTGCCCGGAGATCAAACTCAAACAAAGAGATGAGATCATGATCCGATTTGGATCATGATCTGGAGGTGAGCGACTACGCCGCCGATGGCGCGGTCTGCTGCATGCGATGGAAGCGCAGCACCTGCTGCGCGGTCGAGGCCCGCAGCCGGTCGTAGGTGGCCTTGCATGCCGCGAGATCGGAACGCTCCATTCCGGAGAGCGCGTCGCGCATGTTGATAATCGCCTCGACCGTCGGCCACGACATCCCCGAGACCTTGGCCAGGATCATGACGCCCTCGGCACGGGTTTCCACCATCATATCCTCGGCGATCGACACCGACACCTTGGCGAGCGCTGCGATCGCCGCATTGGCCTCGTCGAATTTTCCGGCTTCGGCAAACGCCGCCACCTGATGCTCGTCGAGCCGGCCGTCGTCGTATAACGACTTGACCAGCGCGTGGGAGATTGCGGTGTCCTGGCTGATCGCCTCGGGCGCGGAGCGCGCGCGCCTGGTTGCCTCCCGCACCGCGGTCGGCACTTCGCCGGCTTGTTGCGGGTGAGCGGCCTCGAGCCGCGCCCGCACCGTCGCCGAGGCCTTTGCGATCAGCTTCAGATAGAGATGCCGCGGGATCGTCGGCCGCATTCCGAGGCAGGTCGCAAGATCGTCGTCGCCCTCGGCGCGGCTGACCAGCCGGGTGAAACCGCGCTCGGAAAATTCCGCGCCGGGATTGTTGACGGTGCTCTGGATCACTTCGTCGTTGCCGCGCAACACCAGCACGTCGGTCACGGCGCCGCTCAGCACCTTGCGCAGCGAAATCGCCAGCAAATGCGCCTGGCTCTTGTTGCGCGCGGTCTCGATCAGCGCGTCATCGTCGAGCCGCTCCGATCCGGACAAAACGGGAGCGGCGACTTCGATCAGGTCGTCAAACGCCAGCGCGCGAATGGTCAGCGGCGGCGCGGTGCTGATCGGCGCCAGCCGATTGGCGAGCAGCGCCTTGGCGGAGGTCTCGATGTGATCCATCAGGCATTGGAAAACGTCGTCGAACAACCCGACTTGCTCGTCGGAATAATCCACCGCGCCATTGATGAAAAGATCGGTCACCCGGCGCAGGGTTTCGACCCGGCGCGCAACGGTGCCGTGTGCGAGCGTGGTCTGCAATTCGTCGAGCAGACTTTCCGAAGTGGCGGTAGCTTTCGAACTCATAACTCGATCCTGGAGCGTGCCGATTTTTTGGCTGGCGACGGTTTCTTCGTCCCCGGAAATGAAAGTGTATCAGGCGCCGACGATGCGGTTGCGTCCTCGCGCCTTGGCCGTGTAGAGCGCGCGGTCGGCGCGCGCGAGAAATGTGTCCGGGGTTTCCTGCGATCGCAGCACGGCGACACCAGCGGAAATCGTCACCTGCAAACCGGGCGAGAATGAGCTCCAGTCGAGATCGGCGACGATGGTGCGCAGCCGGTCGAGCATTCTCAGGGCTTCGTTTTCCGGCGTGTCGGGAAGCACCAGCAGGAATTCCTCGCCGCCGTAACGGCCAAACCGGTCGATGTGCCGGATATTGGCGAATACGGTGATGGCGAATGTTCTCAGCACTTCGTCGCCGGTGGGATGACCGTAATGGTCGTTGACGCGCTTGAACCAGTCGAGATCGATCAGCGCGATCGCGCAGGGCGTCTCGAGCCGGCGGGCGCGGGCGAGCTCGTCGTCCAGCATCCGCATGATGCAGCGGCGATTGAACGAGCCGGTCAGCTCGTCGAGTTCGGCGAGCTCTTCGATGCGCTTGTAGGCTTCGCTGAGTTCCGCGCCGCGCTTGTAAAGCCGCTTGCGCATGTGATCGCCGTAAAGTCCGACGAAGGCGCATTGTCCGATGGTAAGAACGAAGCACAGGCCCGCGGCAAGGCGCTCGGGCGGCGTGGCCACGGCAATGTCGATGGGAACCTGGGTAAACAGAAAAACCTGCAGCACGGCTGCGGCGGTGAGCGTCCATGCGATCGCCGCCTGGCGCGGCGTCATTCGCAAGGCGCCAACGCCGAAGATGAGAAACAGGACGTTCAGGAACGCATAGCCGATCTGGGGCGCCACCAGCAGAAACCCGAGCTGGACCGCGACATGACCGGCGACCTGTAAAACCGCGAGATAGTGATCTTCAAAGCGATCGTTGAAGTGAGTTTCCGACAGGATCGCGAAAATGCCGATCAGGGTGACGCCGCACAGAAAAAAGGCCGACGGCATCAGCATCGGAATGGTGCCGGCGTGCGCGTAGATCAGCAGCACGGTTGCGCCGAGCGCATAGCTTGTAGCCTGGAATGCCAGTGTCTGCCGACGATGGGTCAGACGCCGCTTCAACTCATGCAGCGGCAGGTTGTCGGCGAGCGCGGCCATGCCGCCCGAGCCCTGATTTTGAAGCGATGAAGCTGCGCTGATCATGTCCGCCGTCGTGGAAATCCATCCAGGCGAACTCTAGGGAGAAAAGCCTTTAGGTTTGGTATCTTTTCACCACCAATCGCGCCCGACGGGTGGCAATAACCCTTGTTTCGCAACGGGAATTAGCCGGATATAGATCGCGAACAGCATGGCCGATAGCGGCCTGGGACCAGGGGCGGACCGGATCAGGCGGGTGGTGTTTTGCACACCAAGCCTTGATAAGGTAGCCGACAACCGTGGCGTGAAGGAAGCATTTCGTTACCATGTCTGGGATTTCATGGCCTCAATCGTTCCCGCGCTCCTGGCTGTCGGACCACCCCTGTCTGTGCGATAGATCACAGATGCTGAGATCTCGCGATAATTTGAAGAATCTTGGCTTTTCCATCGAACCACTAGCCAGCCCAATCCGACCAACCTTGCGAGACGGCCATTGAGTGCGACACAGGCGGCTGCGGACGACGTCCTGATCGCTCGGATCGCTCAAGGCGACCGGCTTGCCATGCAGGTGCTGTACGGACGGCACCATGTCAGGGTGTTCCGTTTTGGGCTGCGGCTGGTGCGGGACGAACAGGTTGCGGAAGACCTCATCAGTGAGGTTTTCCTCGATGTATGGCGTCAGGCTGGCAAGTTCGAAGGTCGATCCGCCGTTTCCACCTGGCTGCTGGCCATTACGCGATTCAAGGCTCTCTCTGCGCTGCGCCGCAGGAAGGACGCTGAACTGGACGACGAGGCTGCCAATGCGATCGAGGATACGTCCGACGATCCGGAAGTGGCGGTGCAGAAGAAGGATACGAGTGGAGCGTTGCGCAAGTGCATGACGGCACTTTCGCCAGAGCATCGGGAGATCGTCGATCTCGTCTACTACCACGAGAAATCCGTGGAAGAGGTGGCCGAAATCGTCGGGATCCCGGAAAACACCGTCAAGACGCGCTTGTTTTATGCGCGCAAAAAATTGGCCGAGTTGCTGAAGGCAGCCGGTGTGGAGCGAGGTTGGCCATGATGGCGACGAGCAAGAAAATACTGGAGCAAGAGCCCAGTGAAATAGAAATGCTGTTGCCATGGCATGCGGCAGGTACGCTCAATGCGCGCGATGCCCGCCGGGTCGACGAAGCGCTCGGCCGCGATCCCGAGCTTGCCCGGCAATACGCCGTGATCCGGGAAGAATACGCCGAAACCATCGATCTCAACGAGAGCCTCGGTGCGCCTTCCGCGCGCGCCATGCAGAAGCTGTTCGCGGCGATCGACGGCGAGCCCGCGCGCACGCCGTCGGTTACGCGCAACATCTCGTCGGGGATCTCAGGGTTTTTCGCCAGAACTCTCGCCGCGGACGCTGGCCTGGTCGGCGAGCCTCGGTGCGCTGGCGCTGCTGTTGCAGGCCGGCGTGATCGGCGCGGTACTGATGAAGAACCAGAACGCCTCGTTCCAGACGGCGTCGTTGAGCACCAACGAGCCGCTCACCCGCGATCTGTCGGCAGCCTTGCCGCCGCCGCGCGCGCTGGTGCGGTTCGCGCCGGACGCGCGCGTCGCCGATATTACGGCGCTGCTCGACAATTATCAGGCCTCGATTGTCGATGGCGCCAAGGGCGGGATGTTCCGGCTGCAATTCGGCAACAGGTCGATGTCGAAGGACGAAGTCGCCAGCCTGATGCGCAAACTGCAAAGCGAAAAGATCGTCAGCCTCGCGGTGGCGGCGCCGTAAGCCGCTGACCGCCGACATGGCTGATTTCGCGCACAACCGAGGCTTCATGGTCCAATATCGTGCCGACTGGCGGATCAAGGCGCGGCGCGCGGCGTTGGTGGTGATGGCAGCGGCGTTGCCGTTTGCGTTGCTCGGCGGTGTTCACGCCCAAAGCATCATGCGCACGCCCAACATCAATGTTGGATCGCGGGTTCCGAGCATCGATACGGTATCGCGGATCAATCCGAGCATCGCCATCAATCGAACGGTCACCGGCATCGACAGAGCCACGCCGAGGCTGGCGCCCGCCTGCAGCTACGCCTATCGCGACAGTGCCGGCGAATGCCGGGATCAGCCGGTTACGGCGACCGATGGCGGTGGGGCCGGGAGCGGCAGCAAGGCGGTCAGGAACAAGAACGACCGTCCGCGCCGCAACACTTCCTCGACCGCGCTCAACCTGCGCCCGGTCACCAACGAGCTCGTGGCCGAGATCGACGGCTCGCTGTCCGATGCGCAGGCCGATGAACTGGCGCGTCGGCATCGCCTGGAGCGCATCGCCTCGCAGAATTCTCCGCTTGTCGGCGCCACCATCGGTCTGTTCCGCATTGTCGACCGCCGCCCCGCGAACACCGTGAGCCGTGAACTCGCCGCCGAGGTTAGCGTTCGCTCGGTGCAGCCGAATTTCCGCTATTTGCTGCAGGAGCAGAAGTCGGCCTTGAGCGAGGGCGATCCCGCGCAATATGCGCTCGCGAAGCTTCGTTTGCCGCAGGCGCACATGCTGGCCCATGGCGCCAATGTCACCATTGCCGTGATCGATTCCGGCATCGACATCCGGCATCCCGAACTTGCCAATGCGATCGCGGACAGCTTCGATGCGCTCGGCAGCAAAGAAGGGCCGCACATCCACGGCACCGGCATTGCGGGTGCGATCGTCGCGCATGCGCGGCTGATGGGAAGCGCGCCGGCAGCCAGGATCCTGGCGATCCGTGCCTTCGGCGTCGCGTCGAATGGCGCGGAAAGCACGTCGTTCGTGATTTTGAAGGGGCTCGATTACGCCGCGGCCCATGGTGCGCAGATCGCCAATATGAGCTTCGCCGGTCCCAAGGACGCGCTGATCGAGCGCGGTATCGCCGCCGCAGCCGCCAAGGGCATCGTGATGGTCGCCGCCGCCGGCAATGCCGGGGCGAAATCGCCGCCGCTCTATCCGGCAGCCAACGCAAATGTGATCGCCGTCAGCGCCACCGACGCGCAGGACAGATTGTTTGCAGCATCCAACCGCGGCGGCCATATCGCCGTCGCCGCGCCCGGCGTCGATATCTTCCTGCCTGCGCCGGATGAAAAATATCAGATGACGTCCGGCACCTCGTTTTCCGCCGCTTACGTCAGCGGCCTCGTGGCGCTGATGCTGGAGCGTAATCCTGCGTTGAAATCGAGCGAAGTGCGCACAATCCTGATGAAAACGGCCCGCGATCTCGGCAGCCCCGGCCGTGACGACCTGTTCGGGGCCGGTGAAGCCGATGCCTTTGCCGCGGTTTCGGCCGTTGCCGCCGCGCCGGCGGTGCCGGTGGCTGCGATCTCAGGCAAGCCCGCCGCCGAAAAAGTCTCGGACCGTCAGGAGGTTCCGCCGACCCGGGATTTGAATCCGCCCGCCGCCGGCATCTCCCCCAAGAGTTTGGCCTCCGATAAGTCGACGATTCACGACGGAAATCGGCCCGCCGCGCCGTGATTTCCGGCCGAGAAGCTCGCCAAAAAAGTTAAAAAAATTTGAAGGTCGCTTTGAACGTTCAATGGCCCTTCGGCGACCAATGTCTGTGGGAGCGGAAATCCCTCCCCATCGAGGCTGTATTCGGCGCGAGCGCCCATCCACCCCAAGCGCCCCTTATAGCTTGACCCGTCCGGTTGTCCCCCCGGACGGGTCTCTCGTTTTAGCGGTCGCCGCACATTCATCCGACCAAAAGCCAGCCGCACGCGGTGCGGTTTCTCAGTCGGCGCAACCGCGCCATGCAGCGTCGCCGCTTGACTGCGGGGCAGAAGCAAAAACGCCGCACTTCGACGACTTTCTGCATTAGGCAAGGTTGCTCGCTGGACAAGCCATAAGTTTTCCACAAAATATATCCGTCACGTCCAATTGATTCGTGCTGTTGCGTCGGCGTCCGTCTTTCTCCTTACGGGCTGGTTCATGACACATCGAGCAGACGTGGCACGCGGCCGCGACGTTGTCGCGCGCTGGTGCGCCCTGGCCGAGCAGCGGCTGGAATACCTCACCGAACTATTCGAAACCGGCCGCTGGCGCCGCTATCACAGCGAAATCGCGTTTCTCGAAAATATCCAGGAAGCCAAGGCCGCGGTCGAAATCTGGCGCAGCCTGGCGACGCGCGAAGCCACCCCCGACAATCACGCTGTCGAAATCTCCTGGTTGGGCCGGCCCTGGTCCAAGCTGCCACCCGTGGACATGTTTCGAGATCAGGTGCTTCTGTTCACGCCACAGAAGACGCCGATCCGTGCAGAATCCCCGCCGCGCGCTATTTCGATGTCGGCGGAAGCAAAGCAGGTTTGCTCGGACGATGCGCCCTCGGCGCCGGTCTCAAGCGATGCGGCGGCGGACCCAGGTCCAAGCCTAGCCCTGGACCCGATCGTGGATCCCGCCTTTGATTCTGCCTTGGACCCGGTCATGGACAGGTTGACCCGGGACATTGCCGCGATCGCGGAACGCTATCCGCTGCTGAGGAATGTGATGTAGGGCTAACAGCTCAATTCGGTCTTCTCCGCGAATGCGCGTACGTGGGGACGACGCCGCGGTTACTTTCTCACCGCATTCGTGCCGATCACCACTTGCGCAAAATGTTGCGCGCCTTCGGCGGTGAGATCCGGGGTAATGGCGCGGGCGTGATCGAGCCCGACCACGGCGCCGCGCGGTGTTTCCGCGATCATGTTGTTGTTGACCAGCACCGTGCCGGCGCCCGGCACCACCGAGACGCCGACGCCGACGAAGCTATTGCGGATGACATTCCCGGAGATCACCACGTCGCGCAGATATTTGCCCCAGCCGGCGGCGATCCCGAACGCGGGCGCATTCTCGATTACATTGCCGGTGACGGAGGTATCGGCCTCGACATAGATGCCAATGCCGGCGTCGTCGTCCGGCGCGGTGCCGATCGGCCGCTTCGGCAACAGGTTGCGGATGATGTTGCCCTGCACGACGGCGATGCGGCCACCTTCGTTGAAATTGCAGACCGAGACTCCCAGCGCCGCGCCGTCGACGGTGTTGTTGGCGATCACGGCGCCCTCGAACGAAAATTCCGAATACAGCGCCACCTCGCGGACGTCCGTGATGCTGTTGCCGGTGATCTGGATGTTGGACGCCGAATTGCCGCGCACCGCGGAATAATCGCAATTGCGGATGCGATTGCCGCGCACGATGACGTTGCCGGCACGGAACGCGTTGATGGCGTTGCCGTACTGGCCGGAGCCGCCGGGGCCGGCCTTGATGTCCTCGATGCGGTTGTCCGCGACCAGCGTGCCGTCGTCGCCGATCGCGGTGCGCAGGATCTCGATGCCGTTGTCGTTGGTGTTCTGGATAGTGTTGCGCGACACCGATAGTCCCTGCGCGTCGAACGAGACGATGGCGGTGGTGGCTGTGTCGGTGATGATGTTGCCGCTGATGTCGCCGGAGACGTTCTCGAACCAGACCGCGTTGCCGCCGCTGCCGGTGATCTCGCAATCGGTGATACGGATGTCGCGGCCGCCGAGGCAATGCACCAGGCCGCGCCGTGTCGGCAGCGGGATGCCGCCGCCATCGAGCGTGATGTCGGTGAGGCCGATATGGCCGGCGCCTTCGCCCTGCAGCATTGAGGCGCCGCCGGTAAACACCAGCCTGGTCGCGCCGCGAACCCCGATCAGTTGCGAGCCGTTCTGCAGGCGAAGCATTCCGGTGCGATAGACGCCCGGCGGTAGCGCCAGCGGCACCTGGGCGCGAGCCGCTTCATCGATCGCGCGCTGCAACGCCTTGGTTTGATCGTCGGGACTGCCGGACCGCACACCGTATTGCGTGGCGTCGCGACCGAGCGCCGAGGCGAGCGGTGCCGCGCGCGCGGCGTCAGGCGACATCGCCATCGCGCCGGCGATGCCGGCCGCAGATGCTCCAATGAGATGGCGGCGATTGACGTCCATGATCGGGTCTTCCTGAGGACAGGTTTGCGGCGTGTTCGCGACTTCTGGGTAACGCAAAAATGCGGCGAAGCATGGTGAAGACGAGGGCGGAAGAGCGCGAATGTCGGGGGTAGGGTTAATCTTGAACTAGCCCGGCTGCGACGGATTTACGCGGGCTCCCGCATCTCGCGCCGTGTCAGCTTCACCAGTTCCAGCAGCATAGCCTCGCCGGCATCGACCAGTTCTTCCAGCGTGACACGATGGCCTGCGTCTTTACGCCGCGACGCGCCGTCTCGCAGCAATAGCGGCACATGCACGAAGGCGGTGAGGCGAGGACCGTTGCCGTTATTGACCGCCTCAATCGCGCGCCAGCTCAGATAGTTGCAGAGATAGCTTCCGGCGTCGCGCGAACTTCGGGCGTCGATACCGGTACCGACCGCCGCTCGCAGCAATTTGGCGGTGTGCGGGCCGAACATCATGGCGTCGGCGCCACCGTCGATCGATCCCTTGCGCGCGCGGCTGCGATCGGCCGCGGGAAACAGCGTCGTGACGGCGTTGCGGGCGCGGGTCTCGACCCGGACATGGGTGGTGCGGTCGGCGAGACCGAACATCAGCAGCGCTTGCGGGCGATGGCGGGCGATCAGCTCGGGCAGCTCGCGGTCGACCGTGGTGTAGGTGACATGGAAAATGTGGCCGATCAGCTCGACATCGCCAAGGGCGGGACGGCGCAGCCGCAACAGCCGAGCCACCAGCGGTTGCGTCGGATTGAAGGGCGCGCCGGGAAACGGACCAAAGCCGGTGACGAGTAGGCGGAGTTTGTCGTTCATTTTACCAACGCTCTGCCGTCATGCCCGCCACCGGGTCTCGCAAGCGGCGATCCCGATGCCGATCGTTCGCTTGCGCGGATCATGACACTCTCATATGGCGCAAATATTCATCCTTGCTCACTTCAACATCTCCGCGATCTGCTCGGCAGCCACCGCCGGCGTGATGCGGCCCTCGGCGACCTCGGCCTCGGTCTTCTTCACCTTGCCGCGGATCGATGGATCGGCGCGCAGCCGCGCCAGCATCCGCTGTTCCAGCATCGACCACATCCACTTCACCTGCTGCTGCCGACGCCGCGCGGCGAATTCGCCTGACGCATTCATCGCGGTGCGATGATCGAGGATTTTCTGCCACAGCGCGTCGAGGCCAATGCCGGTCAGCGCCGAATAGGTCAGGACCGGCGGATGCCAGTGCTCCGAGCGGGGACTAAGGATATGCAGGGCGCCGCGATACTCGGCGGCGGCGAGATTGGCGCGCTTGATATTGTCGCCGTCGGCCTTGTTGATCGCGATCATGTCGGCGAGTTCGACTAGGCCCTTCTTGATGCCCTGCAGCTCATCGCCGGCGCCCGGCAGCATCAGCGCCAGGAAGAAGTCGGTCATGTCGCAGACCGCGGTCTCGGATTGCCCGATGCCGACGGTCTCCACTAGCACCACGTCGAAGCCCGCCGCCTCGCACAGCAACATCGCCTCGCGGGTTTTCGCGGCGACGCCGCCGAGCGTGCCGGAGGCCGGCGAGGGCCGGATATAGGCGTCGTCGGAAGCCGACAGCCGCGCCATCCGCGTCTTGTCGCCGAGGATCGAGCCGCCGGTGCGGGCGGAGGAGGGGTCCACCGCCAGCACCGCGACCTTGTGGCCGCGCTCGATCAGGAACATCCCGAGCCCGTCGATGGTGGTGGATTTGCCGACGCCGGGAGAGCCGGTGATGCCGACCCGGATCGCCCGGCCGGTCTCGGGCAGCAGCGCCTGCACCAGATCGCGCGCCGCGGCCTGATGATCGGCGCGCCGGCTTTCGATCAGCGTGATGGCGCGCGCCAGCGCCGCGCGGCTGCCGGTACGGAGGTCGTTTGCCAAGGCGTGGATGTCGACGGGGAGCTTCTTCGGCGCTGTCATGCCCTGCTTTACAACGGCCGGGCGTTGCAGGCGAGGGGAGGGAACCGTCGTCTCGTCAGGCATCGGGAATCGGGTGGGTTCGGCGCGGGAGCGGCATCAATATCAGGATATGCGTTCCGGACAAATGGCGCGCGGTGCTAACCCGTCTCAGCCTGTGATCGCCGACCTTCACCGTCGCGCGCGTTCACGTTCCACACAGTTTCTGCTGGTCGAGCAGCTTGCGCATCGGTCCATCCTTGAGGGCCGCGCATGCCGGTTGCGCGGTCGACCGCGCTTCGTCCGGATGGTCCCTGTTGATGGCGATGGCCAGCATGACACGGAGCCCGTTTCCAAGTTGATCGGATAACATCGAACGCCAGCCGTCCTCTCCGGCAAGTCCGGCGCGGGCCTCCCGTTCCGCGCCGGCCAGATCGTTCGCATCGAGCAGATCTGCGGCGCGCAGGAAACGAGGCCGGGGATCGTGCGGGTATTGCGCGATCAGTTCCGTCGCATGGGCTCTCATCTCGGCGTTGGTCTTCGGAGTCATGTCCGGAGGAATGAGCGCGCTTATAGCCTGATAGGTTCTCGAAACCGACAGCACCGGATAGGCCAACGCCACGACGCCCGCGATCGCAACGGCCGCGGCGGCCTGCCGAAATTTCGGCAATACTTCCGTCCGCGACCAAACCGTGAGCATGACGAAGCCAGTCGCCGCGCCGCCGATGGCGCCGCCGAAATGCGCGGCATAGTCGACCTTGTGACCCTGCAACGCGCCCGCCAGCGGCAGCAGCGATGGAATCAGCACGTAGATCGCATTCATTTGCAGGCCGGTGCGAATGGCTCCGGGCGGAAAATGCCGGCTGATGACCAGCATTGCGGCAAACAGGCCCATGATCGCGCCGGACGCACCGACCGCCACGATCGATGCAGGGTTCAACGCCAGCGACAGCAAGGAGCCGGTGAGCGCACCGACGACATAGACCGCGCCGAACCAGGCGCGTCCGATCAGGTTTTCCAACGCGCGGCCCGCGATGAACAGGCCGACCGCATTCATCGCCAGATGGCCGGCGTCCACGTGCAGGAACGGCGCGGACAAGAGCCGATACCATTCGCCGGATTGCAGCACCAGCGACTGCGTCAATCCGCCAAACGCCACCAGCGTGGCGATCGTCGGCTCCAATGTCTTTGTCCACGGACCGAGGCCATAGATGATCTCCGCCGCGAACACCGCGAACAAGACCGCGAGGATGGCGGCGGTGAGAAATGGAAATGACGGCTGCGCGACAAGGACGTCCGGCGGCGTCAGGTCCGCGTCGGATTCGCGCGGCGCATCGAGCAGACCTTCAACAAAGCCGTGGTAAACGCCCTTGGAGACCCACGTCTTGTCGCTGTTCCAGACCTCGCCCGATACGGTATCCACGATCATGGCCGAAGGGACAACCTTGGCTTTCAGCGACGCGCGCTTGAAGAGCTGGAGCCGCTGTTGCTGATCGGCCGAACCGGGACCGATTTCCATGATCCGGATGAAGACCGGCAACTGGTTGCGGTTGATTTTTCCAGTGTACTGCAGGTAGGCCTCGCCGATCTGCCTGACTTCGTCGACATCCAGGTCAAAGACCGCGCCCGGGCGCGTCTCCCGATCGATCATGCAGAGGACGGTGAGTGTAAATCCGTCCGAGTGGCTGAGAACGATATCGCTGACGGCGGCGAGCATCTCAGCCTCGGGAACGATCGCGGGCTCGAAGCCCTTTTTGGCGATGAATTGCTTGGCCAGATAGATGGCAAACGGCTCGTGTGGAATTTCCGGTTGGCCGAAATGAGGTTCTCTCGGATCGGCGCCGGTCATTTGCACGCTCTTGCAGATGGCTGCTGAAGGTAACAGGATGCCACGCGCAGATTGCGCGGTCCATCGCTTTCGCGCGTTCGATCAACACAAATCGACTTGTCGGTGTGGCCTGCCCAGCCGCGAGCTATCGCTGGCCGTCATCGTCGTCCTTGGGCCGCGCGCCGCCGAAAATCTTCGCGCCGTCTGGCGTCAGATACGGCTTCAAGCTTTCCCATGGGACGAACGCGACATACTCGCCTTCGGCATAGGGGCCGACCGCATAGGGCGGATAGTGAAAGGTCAGGCCAGAGCTTTTGTCGGCCTCGGTCGATGGCGCCAGCGTCACCGCGCCGATCTTGAGCAGTTTGGGCTCCAGGCTCTTGTACCACTCCGCGGTCGCGGTCTCCTTGGCATCGCGCTTCTTCTTTTCGATATTCAGCGAGGCGATCACGCCCTTGAGCATCGCCTTCATGGTCGGGCCGTTGTCGGCAGTCTCGGTGAAGAAGGGGCGGATACTGATGCGTTTCTTTTGGGTGGCGTCCCACAGGATGGTGTCGACGTCGGAATTCGGATGCGCGCCGTGGGTGTCCATGTAGTCGGACCTGACGATGCTCACATAATGTCCATCGATCAGCGAGCGGCGGTTGTAGCGGCGCTCGAAGGTCCAGCCGCCTTCCCGGAAAAGCTGCGGGTCCTGCTTGCGAGTGGCGTCGGCCTCCGCGGCGCTCTTGTCCATCCACTTTTTTCCCTCAGCGAGGCAATCCGCTGACAGAGCCGCGTCGGCCTTGATCTTGCCGTCGAGGAAGACCTTGGCCTCGAAAGTTTTGGTCTTGATCGAGCCGTCGGGCTTGGGTTCGCCGGCAAGGGCTGCCGCCAGCGATGCGGCGCATGCGATGGCGCCAATGAAGCCGATGCGGCGGGCGAACGTGAAGGCGGCGGGACGCAAGGGCAATCCTTTGGAAGGGAGTCTCGGACGCGGAGTTACTCCGCAGCTTCGCTGTGCCCCAGCCGCGCATTGAGCTTGTGGATCAACTCTTCGGCGGCGTCCGCAATCACCGTGCCCGGCGGGAAGATCGCCTCGGCGCCGGCCTTGTACAGCGCGTCGTAATCCTGCGGCGGCACCACGCCGCCGATGATGATCATGATGTCGTCGCGGCCCTGTTTCTTCAGCGCGGCCTTCAATTCCGGCACCGCGGTGAGATGCGCCGCCGCCAGCGACGACACGCCCAGAATATGCACGTCGTTCTCGACCGCCTGCCGCGCCGCTTCCTCGGCGGTGGCGAACAGGGGCCCGATATCGACGTCGAAGCCGACATCGGCAAAAGCCGAGGCGATCACCTTCTGGCCGCGATCGTGGCCATCCTGTCCGATCTTGGCGACGAGGATGCGCGGCCGGCGGCCCTCGGCGTCCTCGAAGGCGTCGATCAACGCCTGCACTTTCTCGACCCGGTTGGACATGGTGGATGCCTCCCGCTTGTAGACGCCGGTGATGGATTTGATTTCGGCGCGGTGCCGGCCGAACACCTTTTCCATCGCGTCGGAGATTTCGCCGACGGTGGCCTTGGCGCGCGCGGCATCGATCGCCAGTGCTAACAAATTGCCATTGCCTTCGCCGGCGCTGCGGGTCAGCGCCGCCAGTGCGTCGTCGACGTCCTTCTGGTTGCGTTCGGATCGCAGCCGCGACAGCTTGTCGATCTGCAGCCGGCGCACGGTGGAATTCTCCACCTTCAGGACGTCGATCGGCGCTTCATTTGATGGTTTGTATTTGTTGACCCCGATCACCGCCTGCTTGCCGGCGTCGATGCGGGCCTGGGTCTTGGCGGAGGCTTCCTCGATCCGCAGTTTCGGCACGCCGGCCTCGATCGCCTTCGCCATGCCGCCGAGCGCCTCGACCTCCTGGATGTGGCCCCAGGCCTTCGCGGCGAGATCGCGGGTCAGCCGCTCGACGTAATACGAGCCGCCCCAGGGATCGATGATGCGGTTGGTGCCGCTTTCCTGCTGCAGGAACAATTGCGTATTGCGCGCGATCCGCGCCGAAAAGTCGGTGGGCAGCGCCAGGGCTTCGTCGAGCGCATTGGTGTGCAGCGACTGGGTGTGGCCCTGCGTCGCCGCCATCGCCTCGATGGTGGTGCGCATCACGTTGTTGAACACATCCTGCGCGGTCAGCGACCAGCCCGAGGTCTGGCAGTGCGTGCGCAGGCTGAGCGAGCGCGGGTCCTTCGGATTGAACTGCGTCAACAGCTTGGCCCACAGCAGCCGCGCCGCGCGCATTTTTGCCACCTCCATGAAAAAATTCATGCCGATCGCCCAGAAGAACGACAGCCTTGGCGCAAAGCGATCGACGTCGAGTCCTGCCGCGAGTCCGGCGCGGAGATATTCGACGCCGTCGGCCAGCGTATAGGCGAGTTCCAGGTCCTGCGTCGCGCCCGCTTCCTGCATGTGGTAGCCGGAGATGGAGATGGAATTGTACTTCGGCATCTTTTGCGAGGTGTAGGCAAAGATGTCGGAGATGATCCGCATCGAGGGCGCCGGCGGATAGATATAGGTGTTGCGCACCATGAACTCTTTCAGAATGTCGTTCTGAATGGTGCCTGAGAGTTTCTCCGGCGGCACGCCCTGTTCCTCGGCCGCCGCGACGAACAGCGCGAGGATCGGCAGCACCGCGCCGTTCATGGTCATCGACACGCTCATCTGGTCGAGCGGGATCCCTGAGAACAGCGTGCGCATGTCGTAGATGGAATCGATCGCCACGCCGGCCATGCCGACATCGCCCGACACCCGCGGATGATCGGAATCGTAGCCGCGGTGGGTGGCGAGATCGAACGCGACCGAGAGGCCCTTTTGCCCGGCGGCGAGGTTGCGGCGGTAGAATGCGTTGGAATCCTCCGCCGTGGAAAACCCGGCATATTGCCGGATGGTCCAGGGCTGGTTGACATACATGGTCGGGTAGGGGCCGCGCAGATAGGGCGCGATGCCCGGCCAGGTCTCGAGGAAATCGATGCCTTCGAGATCGGCTTCGCCATAGCTGGGCTTGACCAGGATGCCCTCGGGCGTGAGCCAGGGTTCGGCGCCGCTGGTCGACGTCGCCGTAGCGACGGACTCGAATGCGACGTCGGCGAAATTGGGAATGCGGGTCATTCCTTGGCGTCCTCAAATCTGCGGTTTCGTTCGATCAGTTTCCGAACATTATCTTTATAGACCGGATCGTCGAAACGGCTTTTGTAGACCGGACCGTCGAAACGGTCTTTCTTCTTGTAGACGGAGAACCATCTGACTGATTTCCAAACCAGAGACTCTAACAAGACCTCTGTCAGGAGCTGAAACATCTCGCAATTCTAGCACGATTGGGTTCTTTGATAAGCAGTCAAACCCATCTAGCATGTCCTTAATCATGGTCAGGATGCTGGTGGCTGGTGATCTTATCAAGCTTCTCGGAACCATAGTTCTGCAGCGTGGTCTGGCTCGGCATGTTGGCGATCGACACCACCCAGCCGAGCCGGGATTCGGTGCCGAATTGCTGGGTGGGCACCAGCTGATCCGGGCGGTCGAACGCGCCGGTCATGATCTCGATCCGGGGGCCGCCGATGCGGCGAAAGCTGAGTGGCGTGCCGCAATCCCGGCAAAAGTCGCGTTCGGCCATGGAGGAGGACTGGAATGCGGCCGGCTTGCCCCGGGTCCAGGCGAAGTCGCTGTTTTCGATATCGGCAAAGGACGCGAATGGCGCGCCGGCGGCCTTTTGGCACATCCGGCAATGGCAGATGCTGACCTTTTTGGGTGGCGCCGACAGCGCAAAGCGGATGGCGCCGCATTGGCAGCCGCCGGTCAAAACGGGTTTGGTCACCGAGGTCATGTTCGCTCCGTCAGCCGATAAGCTGCCTGCAGGACGGTAAGCGCATCGCCGCCGGCGAAGATGAAATCGTTAACGCCCGCGGCACGGAGCATGGCTTCCTGTTCGTTCGCTCGCCCTGCCAGATAGATATGCTTTGCGCCTGCGGCTTGAAGGGCCTTTGCGGCGGCGGCCGCATGGCCGGCATAGACCTTGTCGGAAGAGCACAGGCAAACCAGCGCTGCGCCCGACGCCTTGAACGCCGTGGCAAGTGCGGCGAAGTCCTTCACCTCTCCCATAGGGAGAGGTCGCTCCTGCGCCGAAGGCGGAGGAGCGGGTGAGGGGTTACGGTCCGAAGCGAGTGCCCCCTCACCCGACGCCTTCGGCGTCGACCTCTCCCCGGAGGGGAGAGGTGAAGACGATGCCCCGCCGGGCGACGGCAAGAATTCGACCGCCTCGATCCCTCCGGTCTCGAAGAAGCTCTTCGCGAAGGTCGCCCGCGCGGTGAAGTCGGCGGGCGTGCCGAGATTGGCGAGAAGCACCTTTGGCCTCGCGCCACTGTCCTTGAGAATTTGATCCGACCGATCGCGCAGGCGTTCGAACGGGGCGGCAAGCCGCATCGGCGGCAGCGCGTCGAACCTGATTTTTGCTTCGCCATAGGGCGCGAGCACAACCGGCTTCGCATCCAGCACGGCGACCTCAGCCTCGTGCAGGTTTGGAAACTCGCTGGCGCCGGTCAGCACCTCCTTGCGCCTGGCGACGTTGGCCTCGCGCACCGCGCGCGTCGCCGCGATCTTGCGCTGGAGCACGCCTTGCTCGAGCGCTGCAAACGCGCCGCCGGCTTTTTCGGTTTCCTGAAACAGCGACCAGGCCGCCTCACAAAGTTGCTGCGTCAGAGTTTCGATGCCGCCGGAACCGGCCGCGGGATCGGAGACCCTGGCGAGATTGGATTCTTCCAGCAGCACCAGTTGGGTATTGCGGGCCGCGCGCCGTGCGAACGAATCGGGCAGTCCCAGCGGCAGGGTGTGCGGCAGAACCGTGATGGCGTTGGCGCCGCCGAGGCCTGCGGAAAAGGTCGCCATCGTTGCGCGCAGCATGTTCACATAAGGATCGCGCTGGGTCAGCATCCGCCACGCGGTCTCGGCGGCAACGAAGATGGGCTTGGGCGTCAGGCCGCAGCTCTGTTCGATCCTCGCCCACAACAGTCGCAGCGCGCGGAATTTCGCCAGTGTCAGGAACTGATCGGCATCGGCACCAAGCCGCGCATAGACCATGCCTTGCGCATCTTCGAGCGCAATACCCGCTCCCTCCAGCGCGCGCAGATAGGCGATGCCGGCCGCGAGCACGAACGCCAGTTCCTGCACTTCCGATCCGCCGGCGTCATGGATCACCCATCCATCGGCCACCGCGAACGGGCCCTTGAAGCCCATCGCCGCGAGGCCTTTGATGGCGCCGGTGACGGCAGGCACGATCTCAGGCCAGCTATAAGGACTGGACCCCCACACCGCAGCGGCGCCGATCGGGTCGAGCCCGAAACGGATGTCGCAGGCCGCGGGCGAGAGGCCTTTGCGCTTCACATATTCTGCGACGTGGATGGCGGCCATGCGCGACTGCGGACCGACTTCAAGCTCGATGGCAATGCCGGCATCGATGAAGACACCGTCGAGCACCTTTGCGATCGCTTCCGCGGAGGGCTCCAGTCCAAAGCCATAGGCGCCGTTGGCCCCGGCGCAGACCAGCGTCAGCCCGGTGGCTCCGTTCTCCAGATCGTGCAGCGCCTGCGCGTTGGCCTGGGCCGCATCCGGATGATCGATCCGCTGCATGATCTGCCAGGCCCTCGCCGGGGCGCGGCCCGCGATCGGAGTTGCGCCTTGCGCGCGCCGATAGATCGGCTCGATCTTCAGGCCGTCATAGGTCTTGCCGACCAGCTTTTCGAACGGCGCGCCCTTGAGCACGCCATCGACCAGCTTGCGCCAGTCGTCATAGCTGGCGGGCGCGAAATCCGCTGCCAGCGGTAGGTCGTCCGTTACGGATGTCATTCGACAGGTCGCTCCCTCGAGCCGTTCGTGCTGTTGGGCCGGAAATTGCCACGGGCAGGCCGCCAAGCCAAACGGTTGTTTCCGGGTTGAAACCGCGGCTTTTGGTCAGCCGAGGTCGGGGAGCCGCTCAATTCCCCGGGTCGAGAGCTGGGCCAGCGAGGCCTTGACGCTGCGTCCCGCAATGAGACGGTCGGGCGCGATCTCCGCCAGCGGCACCAGCACGAAGGCGCGCTCGAACAGGCGGGGGTGCGGCAGCGTCAGTTCCGGCTTCTGGATGGTAACATCGTCATAGGCGATCAGATCGAGGTCCAGGGTGCGCGGGCCCCAGCGCGTCTCTTTGGCGCGATCGCGGCCGAACTTCTTTTCGATCCGGTGCAGCGTAAACAATAGAGCGTGCGGGTCGAGGCTGGTTTCGATTTCGATGCAGGCGTTGATGAAGCGGGCTTGTTGCTCATCGCCCCAGGGCGGCGTGGCGTAATCCGACGACCGTGCCAGCAGCGCTGCCTGGGTCATGCCACAGATATTGGCGATGGCCTTCTGAAACGTCGCCCGGACGTCGCCGACATTGCCGCCAAGCGCGATCAGGACGTCAGCCACGAGGCTGATCTTGACGGGAGCGCGTCAGCACCACGCCGACATCGTCGAAGATCGCGGCGATCGGGGCATGCGGCTTGTGCACGGTGACCTTGATCGCATCGATGCGCGGAAATGCCGTCAGGATGGCGTCGGCAACGGCGCCGGCGGCGCGTTCCAGCAGTTTGTAGTTGGCGTTCTTGAACGCCGCGGTCGCGGTCGCGACCACATTGGAATAGGACACGGTATCGGCGAGGCGATCGGTGCGCGAGGATTCCGACAGATCGGCGGAGAGTTCGAGGTCGATGACAAAACGCTGTCCGACTTCGGTCTCATGTTCCATCACGCCATGACGGGCATGGATGACGACACCCTTGATGAAGATCAAATCGCTCATCGCTTGTCCCAAATCGCTGTCGCCACGCGCAACGCCTGTACGGTCTCGAACACATCATGGGTGCGGATGATTTTCGCGCCGCCTTTCGCCGCTACGACATGGGCGGCGATTGAGCCGCCAAGACGCTGATGCGGTTCCGATGGCGTGACCGAACTGATAAAACGTTTGCGCGATGCCCCGACCAGCAGCGGCAGGCCGAACGCGGTGAGTTCATCGAGCCGGGCCAGCGCCGTCATGCTTTGTTCCGGGGTCTTGCCGAAGCCGATACCGGGATCCAGCACGATGTTGTCGCGTGAGATACCCGCCTTCGCCGCGATGTCGAGCGATCGCGCAAAAAAAGCGGCGATATCCTTCATGATGTCGATGTCCGCCTCGACGCGGTCGCGGTTGTGCATGACGATCACAGGCGATTTGCGTGCCGCCAATAGCGCGGCCATCTCCGGATCGCGCTGCAGGCCCCAGACGTCGTTGGCGATGGCGGCACCGGTGTCAAGCGCCCAGGCGACGACGGCTGATTTCATGCTGTCGATGGATACGGGAACCCCGAGCGAGACCACGTCGCTCAATATCGGCTGCAGGCGTTTCAGTTCCTCATCGGCCGAGACCGGTTGCGAACCGTAGGGCCGGGTCAATTCCCCGCCGATGTCGATGATATCGGCGCCTTCGCCGATCATCCGCCGGGCCTGCGCCAGCGCGCGCTCCGGCGCGATAAACTGTCCGCCATCGGAAAAGGAATCCGGCGTGACATTGAGAACGCCCATCACCGCCGGATACGGCCGGGACAGCAGTGCCCGTAGCACCGGCCGTTCGGCCGGGGCGGTCGCGGGGACGGGTCTGGACGCGGTCGCGATCATGCGGTCGCTTTGCGCGGTCCCTGCATGGGAGTCAAGATGCCGGACGCCCTCGGACAGGCGCCGGACCGACCGCTCATTCAGGGCTTAATAGGTGATTTTCGGCTGCAGCTTGCGCGCCTGCGCGATCAGTTGCTCGACCGATTTTTCGGAGGGCAGGACCTGGACGAGCTTACGCCTGGTATTCACTTCCCTCATGTTGTGAGCCAGCCGCGCCGGATTGCGAAGCGCCAGTTCGCGGACCGTGGTGACGCCGGCGGCACGCACCAGCCCGACCTTGGCCTTGCCCATGCCGGGAATCCGCATGTAGTCGGAGAAATTGGCCCATTCGAGCAACTGCTGCTCGCTGATGCCGGTTTTTGCTGCGAGCGCCTTGCGTCCCTTGACCGTCCGCGTCGCCTCAAGCAGCCCGTCGGTGGTACGAATGCCAAGTGACTTCAGTTTTGTCGCGCAGAAGGCTGTCAGGCCGTCAATCTCGGAGATTGGATATGTCATGATACTCGATTTGAAAGAGGGGCTTCAGGCGAACTTGCTGAGGCCTGGTGTCCCTGCGATGATCGCGCCCATCTGATCAGCTCCAACTTTGTCACGACCGAACCGCAAAAGTTCACGCGCAACGTTCTGAATCTCACCGATGCCCAAACCAAGTGCCATCAATCTGGTGCCGATCGCCATCAGGCCACCGCCCATCAATCTGCCGAGACCGCCGCTGTTGCTTGATGCCGCGATCGCGGCTTCGGCGCCCGGAATCTGGTCGATCAACGCCTGAACTTTGTCTGAAGGGCCTTCGTTGCGAAGGAAACCCAGCATGATCGCGACAGTTTTTTCAGCGACAACGTTATCAATGCCGGCCTTGACGGCCAGCCGCTCAATCAATTCGTCCATATTGCCCCGCCTTCAACCGTTTGGTTGCCGGATATCCCGTAGCCCCAAAATTATCTTGACGCTCCGCGAAGCCAATTACAAGCGATGACCCATTCCAAAGCGCGATTCACCTTCGATCGAGTCGCGAGTGTTGCAGCAATGCAAGAGTGTGTACGAAATTCGCACAGGAAATGTCAGAACAAGCATATTCATTGCAACTTTCGTCGACCGGTCGAGCGAGCCGAGCCGATCGCGTGTCGATCGACCAGGCTTTTCTATCCCCCAAATGAAGTTGACCGGTTTTAATCGGCTTGCAACATGCGGTATGATCATGGCGCTTGACGACACAAACTCCTGATGCGCGCGAAAAGGCGATGCGATGGCCATGTCCAATAACAAGATGACCGATACCGACGACAAGATTTTCATCGGCAAAGGCGAACAGCCAGCATGGCTGACGCTTGGCCTTGCCAATCGCCATGGTCTGGTCACCGGCGCCACCGGAACCGGAAAGACCGTCTCGCTGCAGGTGATGGCTGAAGGATTTGCGCGCGCCGGAGTTCCAGTATTCGCGGCGGATATAAAGGGCGACCTTTCCGGCATCTCCGAAGTCGGTGAGGCCAAGGATTTTATCGTCAAGCGGGCGAGCGAGATGAACCTCGACTTCCAGCCCGACCAGTTTTCGACGGTATTTTGGGATGTGTTCGGCGAGCAGGGACATCCGGTGCGTGCCACGGTCTCGGAAATGGGCCCGCTGCTGCTGTCCCGGATGATGGACCTGAACGACGTTCAGGAAGGCGTAATCAACATCGCGTTCAGGGTGGCCGACGAGCAGGGGCTGCTGCTGATGGACATGAAGGATTTGCGGGCGATCCTGTCGTTCGTTGCGGAGCACGCGGCCGAACTGACCACGCAATACGGAAACGTCTCGAAGCAGACCGTTGGCACCATCCAGCGTCAGCTGCTGGTGCTGGAAAATCAGGGCGGCGCGAAATTTTTCGGAGAGCCGGCGCTGGCGCTGAAGGACTTCATGCGCACCGACAGCGACGGCCGTGGCATGATCAATATCCTGGTCGCCGACAAACTGATGCAGAGCCCGCAGCTTTATGCGACCTTCCTGCTGTGGATGCTCTCCGAGCTGTTTGAGGAACTGCCGGAAGCCGGCGATCCGCCGAAGCCCAAGCTGGTGTTCTTCTTCGACGAGGCGCATCTGTTGTTCAACGACGCGCCGAAGGCGCTGATGGACAAGATCGAGCAGGTCGTTCGCCTGATCCGCTCGAAAGGCGTCGGGGTTTATTTCGTGACGCAGAATCCGATCGACGTGCCGGACAGGGTGCTCGCCCAGCTCGGCAACCGCGTGCAGCACGCGCTCCGCGCTTTCACCCCGCGCGACCAGAAGGCGGTCGCGGCGGCGGCGCAGACGTTCCGGCCCAACCCAAAGCTCGACACCGCCCAGGTCATCACGCAACTGGGCAAGGGCGAGGCGCTGGTGTCGTTTCTGGAGGGCAACGGCACGCCGGCGATGGTCGAGCGTGTCATGGTGCGGCCCCCGACGGCGCGGATCGGACCGATCACATCAGAGGAACGCAAGGCGATCATGAACAAGAGCCCGGTAAAGGGCAAATACGACACCACGATCGATTCCGAATCCGCCTATGAGGTGCTGCAGAAGCGCGTGGCCGGAAATCTGGCGCCTGCGGACGGAGTCGGCGGCGGCGGAATTCTCGGGCAGATCGGCGCGATCGTGGGGACGATCTTCGGCACCAACGTCTCGCGCGGCAAGATGTCGACCGGCCAGATCATCGCGCGAAACGTCACGCGGTCGGTTACCAACAAGGTGGTCGGCGGGGCGGCCGCCGATCTCGGCAAGGCGATGGGCGGTTCGATCGGCGGTTCGGTCGGTCGCGCGCTGGTGCGCGGCGCGCTCGGCGGTTTGCTGCGACGATAGAATTGTTACGGTCTTGCGCGCACCTGGTTGCGGCGCGCTCTCCCTCTGGCTTCCGGAAGGTTGTGTGTGCTGAGATATCCGTCGTTGCGAGCGCCGCTCGATATTCTGTTTCTGGTCTGCTGTGTCGCTCTGACTGCCGACGTTCTGGTTCCGGAAATCTGGGGCAACGGAAAGACCAAGGATTATCCGCTGTGGTTCTGGGCCGGACAGCAGGTGCTTCATGGCGGGGATCTCTATCCCAGCGATCCCAACGCGTATTTCGACTTCATCTATCCGCCGTTGCCCGCGGTCCTGCTGGCGATACCCAGCTATTTCGGCAAGGTCCCACTCTATATAGGTCTGTCGCTCCTCAACGCAGCGGCGTGGTGGATCACGGCTCAACTCTCGAACGCGATGACGGGCTCGGGGCGGATACCCGGCGTGTGGCTGGCGGCGCTGCCGGGCTTCGTCACCGTTACATTCGTTTTCGACATGTTCGATCTCGGGCAGCCGAACCTCGTTCTGCTGGCGATGATGCTGTTCGGCTTCTGGTCGTTGCAGCACGGACGCCCATGGCTGGCCGGCGGCATGTTTGCGCTGGCGACCGCGATCAAGGTTTTCCCGGTCGCGGTGTTTCCGTATCTGGTCTGGCGGAGGCAATGGGCGTCGGCCGCAAGCATGATCGCCTTGCTGGGGGTTTTTCTGTTCGTGGTGCCGACTCCCGTGCGCGGATTTCAACGCAATGTTTCCGAGCTCAAGACCTGGTTTGCGGGGATGGTCGGATCCAGTTCCGAGCAGGGGTTCGGACAGCGCGCCGAGCAGAACTGGTCGTGGGTCAACCAGTCCATCATCGCGGTGACCCATCGGCTGACGCGCCCGGTCAATTACAACCAGGACAATTTCGCCAAGCAGCCAGGGTACATGAACCTGGCCGATATCAGTTTCAAGGCGGCGAATGCGGTGGTGCTGGCGATATCGTTAGCGATCGGTCTTGGATTTATTGCCGTCATGCCGGCCCGTTCGAAGCAGACGCCTCGCTCCAGGGCCGAGGAACTCGGAATCCTGTTCTGCCTGATGACGATGGCGTCACCGTTGGCGCGACAGTACTATTTCATGTGGCTGTTCTTCCCGATGACAATCCTGATGCACCGCGCAGCCTATGATCCGCGTGATCGGGTGCGGCTGGGCACCTGGATCACACTGGGCGTCGCTGGGCTCCTGATGCTGCTGTCGCTTCCGGTATTTCCGAAAGACCTGCAGGCCATGGGCAATAATCTCGCCGCCACCGCCGTACTCACGGGAGGATTGGTCTGGCACATCCTGCATCCGCCTCCGGAGGATACCGCGAACGCCTTGTCTCCGGCGGCTGATGGACTACAACCTGATATGCAGGAATGACGCACGCAGTTTGAAGGAAATCGACATGTCCAACGCGCCGCAGCTTCAACCGGTCCTCGATCGCATCGATGCCGATTTCGACAACAGTCTGGAGCGGCTGTTCAGCCTGCTGCGGATCAAGTCGATCTCCGCCGATCCCGCCTTCGCGGGCGATTGCAAGGCGGCCGCCGATCACCTCGCCAGGGATATCGCCTCGCTCGGCCTCGCAACCGAAATCCGGCCGACGGCGGGCCACCCCGCGGTCGTCGCCAAACCCGACGGCAACGGGACGGGCGATGGACGGCCGCACGTGCTGTTCTACGGTCACTACGATGTGCAGCCGGTCGACCCGCTCAATCTCTGGCACCGTCCGCCATTCGAACCTGCCGTGACCGACCATGCTGACGGACGAAAGATCATCGTCGCGCGCGGCGCCGAGGACGACAAGGGCCAGTTGATGACCTTCGTCGAGGCCTGCCGGGCCTGGAAGTCCGTCACCGGCTCGCTGCCCGTCGATGTCACCATCGTGATCGAGGGCGAAGAAGAAATCGGCTCGAAGAATTTCGTTCCGTTCCTTGAAGCCAACAAGCAGGACCTGAAGGCCGACTTCGCATTGGTCTGCGACACCGGCATGTGGGATCCGAATACGCCGGCGATCACAACATCGCTGCGCGGACTGGTTTACGACGAGGTCAAGATCAAGGCCGCCAATCGCGACCTGCATTCCGGCATCTTCGGCGGCGGCGCGCAAAATCCGATCCGGGTGCTGACCCGCATTCTCGGAAGCCTGTTCAATGAGGACGGCCACATCATGATCCCCGGCTTCTATGATGGCGTGAAGGACCTGCCGCCGGATGTCCTGGCACAGTGGAAGAAGCTCAATCTCTCGGCGGAATTCATTCCTCAAGCCGATCGGGCTTTCGCTTCCCGCCGGCGAGAAGGACCGCCTGCTGATCGAGCAGGTCTCGTCGCGTCCGACCTGCGACATCAATGGCATTGTCGGGGGCTACACCGGAGAAGGCTCCAAGACGGTGATCCCCGCGGAAGCCTCGGCCAAGATTTCGTTCCGGCTGGTGGAGGGACAGCAACCCGACAAGATCCGGCGGGCCTTTCGCGATTACGTCACCTCGCGGTTGCCGGGAGATTGCAGGGCCGAATTCACCGACCATTCCAGCGCGCCGGCGATTGCGCTCGACTGGAACATGAAGCCGCTCGCCGCCGCCAAGCGCGCATTGACCGACGAATGGGGCAAGGAAGCGGTCCTGATGGGGTCGGGCGCCTCGATCCCGATCGTCGCCGATTTCAAGCGGACGCTCGGTCTCGATACCGTGCTGGTGGGTTTTGGGCTCGACGACGACAACATCCATTCGCCGAACGAGAAGTACGACCTGCAAAGTTTTCACAAGGGCATTCGTTCGTGGGCGCGAATTCTCGGGGCGCTGGCTGAAGCACCGAAGGGATAGGTGCCGTGGCTGGCGGAACGCGATCTGCGCTTACGGATGAATTCTGGCGCGGATATCGTGAGGCGGCCGGCCTGCGGCACGACGACTACGACGTGGTCGCCTTCGGCGATGGCCCGGAGATGGCGACCGAACTAGCCGAACTGACGGTCGCCGGAATCAAGCGCGCGACCGCGGGATTGGTTCGCCAATTCGGCCCCGACGAAGAGCCGCCGCCGGTCGTCGGAGGCTACGTCATCTTGCTCGACGGCGCCAAACGTCCGCGCGCGATCTGGCGGACGACCGAGGTTCGGACTGGACCGCTGAACTCTGTTGACGAACGGTTCGCCCGGGACGAAGGCGAGGGCGAGCGCACGCGCGAATGGTGGCTGTCCGCTCACCGCCTGTTCTTCGGGCGGCACGCCGCGGCGCGTGGCTTTCAGATGAATGATGAAATCGAAACCATCTTCGAGCGGTTCGAGGTGGTATGGCCACCTGAAATAGCCGATATCAGCCGGCCGCACGGCGACACGGCCGGAAAATAAAAACGCCGCCCGGAATTGGGCGGCGCTTTGGATGTAAGTGCAGAGGTCGTTGGTGGCGATCCTACGCTGGAAATTTCAAAATTTCAATTCTTGTAGCTCGGGTCGAGGCGGTCGAGCTTGCGCAGCAGCGCCGGCCAGACCAACGTGGTCGAGCGCAGTTCCTGCCGATCCGGGTTGGCGAAGAGGGCCGCGTTCTTGTCCACTACCGCCTGCTCGACGGGATAGGCTGATGGCCCCAGCATACGAGTGCGTACCTGCATGGTGCAGGCCCGCTCCAGGTGGAACATGCGTTCGAAGGCGGACGCGACCGAGCGGCCGACCGTCAGCGTGCCGTGATTGCGCAGCAGCATGTGGTTCTTGTTGCCGAGGTCCTTTTGCAGGCGCGGGCGTTCGTCATGGTCGAGCGCGATACCTTCATAGTCGTGATAGGCGAGATCGTGGGTGACAAGCTGCGCGGTCTGATTCAGCGGCAGCAGGCCTTCCATGCAGCTCGCCACCGCGGTGCCGTCGGGCGTGTGCAGATGAAGCACGCAGCCGGCATCCTCGCGGACTTCGTGGATCGCCGAATGGATCGTGAAGCCGGCCGGGTTGATGCTGTAGGCGCTCTGGGTGAGCTGGTTGCCGTCGAGGTCGACCTTGACCAGGCTCGACGCCGTGATTTCATCGAACATCAGGCCGTAGGGATTGATCAGGAAATGATGCTCCGGTCCCGGCACCCGCGCGGAGATGTGGGTGTCGACCAGATCATCCCAGCCATAATGCGCGATCAGGCGGTAACACGCCGCGAGATTGACGCGCTGGCTCCATTCGGCTTCCGTCATGTCCGACGGCACTTCCTTCAGGCGAGCTTCCGCTGGCGACATGACCGGTTTCTCCCTTGATAAACGGTGGATTTCGGCCGCAACCGTAGCCTTGAGGACGGTGCGCGGCAAGCCGCCGACCCCGCGTGGCAGTTATGCCTGCCGGGCGACGGTCTCTGGCTACGGCGCCGGAATCGACAGCAGGCTTGAAATGCCGCGGCCGCGGATATCGTAGACGCGCGCGAATACCACGTCGTCGCGCTTGATTTCGACCAGGACCGGTGCGGTCAGGCCCTTGCAGTAGAACTCGCCGAGCGTCATCGCGAAATCGGCAGCATGGCTGTCCCAGCCGATCGTGAAGTCGGGGCCGAGCGCGACCTGGGCAGGGCGTTGCGGACCGCACACCGCGACCTTCCATTTACGCCCGCGCGGCGGCACTTCCTGCCGTTCGACAAGCTCCTCGCGCAGGCCATCGGATGCCTGCTTCAGCGCAAGGCCCCAATAATCCAGCATGAACAGATTGTCCGCGGATCGAACCGTGCCCGCGATGTGATTGAAGTGGGTGTATTGGTAGGGGTGCAGCCGGATCATTTCGCCGAGCGGCAACAGCAGGCCGAACGTGAAAATGGCCACCGCAGCGGGTTGCCAGCTGCGGCGATTTTCCTTGAGCCAGTCCATTCCCCGCGCGAACGCCGTGCCCGCCAGCGCCGCCATCGGCGGGATCACGAAGATGAAATGGCGGATGCCGTTGTAAAGCGCCGGGCGCTTCACCATCGCCACCACCAGCGGCAGCGTCGCCGCCAATGTCAGCATCAGCAGGATGGTTTTGCGGCGCGCCGTCACATCGTTTCGCGACAGCGACATGAAGGTTCCGACCACACCGGCAATCAAGAGGCCAAGCAGCACTTCCGGAAGCTGGAGGGCGAACAAGGTCGGCAGATACGACCAGGGCATGTCCGGCACCGATACCAGTGCACCGTCGAACATTTCCTTCCAGGGCTTTTCGAAGAAGTGCGAGAAGTAGGTCAGGGCGTGGAACGGATTGGCCGGGTCCATGATCGACCATGGCCAGATCAGCCCCATGACGAGGTAGCCGAGGATCAGTCCCGGCAGCAGCACGTAGATGACATGAGCGAAGCGGTGCGCGGCGTCGCGGGCGCTGTGGGTATGGATCTCCTCGAGCACCAGCGGCACAAAGCCTGCCAGCGCATAGACCAGGGCCAGCCCGCCGAGGATCCGGCAACCAATCGAGAGACCGGCGCCGAGGCCGACGATGAGGATGGTCCGCGGCGAGGGCGAGGGATATTCCTCGGCCAGACGAACGAGGCCGAGCATCAGGACCACCATCGCAACCGCGAATGGTGCATCCTTCGGGTTCATGAACATATGACCGTAGAACGTCGGACACAGCACCAGCAGAAGCAATGCCGCGAGCCCGGCAAGCGGGCCGCCGACACGCCGGCCAAGCCGCCACGTCACCGCAAGGCCGATCACGCCGATGGCGGCGCCGAGCAGGCGGCGGGTTTCAAACAGTTCGAGCGGGATGACTTTGTGCAGCAGTGCGGCCGCCATGTCGAAGCCGCCGCCATACATATAAAGATTGGCGAACGACAGCGCGCCGGTGTCCTTGAAACCGGAACCGTACATGCGCAGCAGCAGGTCTGCATATTCGGCATGGGTATAGTCGTCCCAGCCCAATCCATAATCGCGAAAAGTGAGGCTTGCGATGAATCCAACCGCTGCCAGCACGAAGATGGCAAGGTCGTCGCAAGTCCGCTCCACCGAGCGCCTTGAGGGCGTGTCGATGGCCGAAGTCGTAATGGATGACATGGCTATTGGTAACCCGGCGGTCCCCTAATGACCCAGCATAGGCGCTTTGGGCCTCATTCCCCGGCTTCCATATAGCGCAGTTATCTTTCCAAGTAATTGGGAATTGTGGCGTAATTTTCCTGATGCAATGCAGCAATCATCATACCTTAGGATGCCTCATTGGTGCTTCGGACCTGTTCTAGGGTCCACCGATGGGTTTTTCACGGGAACTGCACCGACATTTGTCCGTTGGCGGTGTGTACAATATGACGGTATCGTGGCCTCGGCGGCTTGCGAGCATTTCGGGCGCAGCCGGAGGGTGATTCCATGATGATTGTGATGTTGATGGCCGGCATCGGCTTGCTCTTGGCTGGCCTCGTGACCGTCGGTCTGGGCATCCAACTCGAGCTCAGTTTCGGCAACACCCTGATTCTGACCGGCGCGATCGCGGCCTGCACCGGCATGCTCATGATCAGCCTCTGGGTAGTGGCTCGGGAGCTGAAGAAGATCGCGTTGCGTCTGGGCGCCGGCGTTGCAATGGAAGCGCGCCCGGCGACCGCTGCCGCCGCCAGCAACCCGCGCCATCAGGTCCCGGAAGGCGGCGGTCTCCCATCCACCCGCGACCAACGGTCTGCGGAAGATCTCGACGATCTGGAGCTGGCCGCCTTGGTGCAGCCGCCCGCACCGTGGCAGGGAGACGTGGCGCGCGATCGCGGGCGTCCCGACGGCGCTAACATGTCCGAGTCCGCCGAAGCCGCCCCGGCCGCCAAGCCGAGGCGTAATCTGATGTTTTCCTCATCCTTGCGGAAAGAACGCGAACGCGCTTCCGGGCGAATGCCCGATCCCTCCATGGATGATTTGGGTCCGGCACCACCGCCTCTCGAATTGAATGAAGTTGCGCCTCCTTCGTTCGAGGACGGCTGGTCAAAGCCGGAACGCTCGACAGGAGCGGAGCCAACTCCGCAGCGGCGTGGCGGTCGGGCGTCTTCGCCATCGAAAGCAGCAAGCGCCGGCGGGGATCGCTATGCGCCGGCCGCACGCAAGGAAGACCGGGCGGGGGTGATCATCCTCAAGTCGGGCGTTGTCGATGGCATGGCCTATTCATTGTACTCCGACGGCTCGATCGAGGCCCAGATGCCCGAAGGGATGATGCGGTTCGGCTCCATCGACGAACTGCGAGCGCACCTCGACCAGCGCGCGTAAGCGTTGTACTTGCGGCCAGGCGGCCTTGAAAAATACAATGCCGCCGTTCTTGTCACACCGGCAGCAATTCGCCCATATTCGACAGTAGTGAAAAACCCGCGAACCGTATTGGTCTCGCGGGATACTTTCCCATCCGCAAGTTCTTCCATAAGTTCCTTGCGCGACGACGACGATCTTCGAAAGGTGTTCAAGGCCATGACCGACGCTGCCGGCAAGAGTTTCATCGACCTGACTGCGAACATCGTGTCGGCCTATCTCAGCAATAATCCCACGCCTGCCTCCGAGATCCCGTCGCTGATCAGCCAGATTCACGCGGCCTTGCTGCGGGTCTCGACCGGCCGGGTCGAGGCGCCTCTCGAGCCCGCCAAGCCGGCGGTTTCCGTGAAGAAATCGATGACTCCCGATTATCTGGTCTGTCTCGAGGACGGCAAACGCTTCAAATCGCTGAAGCGGCATCTGCGTACGCAATACAGCATGACGCCGGAACAGTACCGGGACAAATGGGGCCTTCCGGCGGATTATCCGATGGTGGCGCCGAATTATGCGGTGGCGCGGTCGGCGCTCGCCAAGAAGATGGGACTGGGCCAGCAGCGCCGGCGGCGCAAATAGCTCGCCGGCTCCAACGCTCAGGAAGCCGCGGCCAGCGCTTCGCGCGCATCGGAGCGGATCCGTTCCACCATGGCGCGCAGGCCGTTGGAACGCTGCGGCGTCAGATGCTCGCGAAATCCGAACTCGTCGAAGATGGCGAGGGCGTCGGTCGCCAGAATATGCTGCGGCGTGCGGCCGGAATAAAGCGTCAGCAGGATCGCGACCAGACCGCGCACGATATGGGCGTCGCTGTCGCCGAGATAGTTCAGCGATGGTTCGCCGCCGCTGCGGTCGATCTGCTTGGAAAGCCAGACCTGGCTGACGCAACCCTGGACCTTGTTCGCCGCGGAGTGCTCGGCTTCCGGCATCGGTTTCAGCGTGCGGCCGAGTTCGATGACGTACCGGTAGCGGTCGTCCCACTCATCCAGCAGCGCAAAATTATCCCTGATTTCGTCGATCGTCATTGTGTCCCGCGCTCAATCCCAACTCCCTATATAGGATCGTGGGCGATCGAAAGCGATATGGCCGGCCGGAAATCGAAATAGTTCCAGGCCTGATTTGCCGTCACGGCACCCCGCGCCACTCCACCTGGACATCGTCCAGCGTCAGCGTGTCGCGCGCCGTAGCGCTCGCAAAGGACGCGTCGGCGTTCGCGCCGCCGATCGAACTCGTGTGATCGGGCGGACGCTTGTCGGTGATGATGCGATAGAGCTTGCGCGCGCCGTCCTGGGCACGGTGGCCGATCACGGTCGCGGCCTGGCCACCGACCTCACACGCCGCCGGCTGCCGCTTGCAGAATTGGCTCATGTCCGACACCGCCGCGCTCGCAGCGGAAACGGCCTCGGAGGCTCCGACCTGCGGCAGCTTGTCCAATTCGGGTGTCTTCTCCCTGGGCAACAGCACGAGCACCAGCCCGAGCCAAAATGCCATGCGAAGCAGAAAAAACATCTCGCGACCCCGGTCGTCTCTTTCGCGTTGCGATTGATCTCGCAATTTGATCTTTGACTAACACTTGTCGATAAATCGCGGGTGTTTGCCTTGAGGTTAAATCGTCGAAGACGTCGATTGATTTGAATCGGCGTAAATTTTCGATTGATGCCGCGTTCCCTGGTGGAACCGGTGGGTGCTCGCCGCGTCTACCATTTCGAAACCATACCTGGCGCGGTGTGGAAACCTTGTATTCACCATCCGCAGCGAATGGGCGGCTGCGCTGCGTGCGAAAACCCCGCGCAGACACAGTCCTGGACGGCGAAGCCGCGCGCCTTAGCGTTCGCTTAAGTTCGCTCTGACACGGTGGGGTAACGATAAGGGGGCGTTCCGGCGCGTCTTTTTGACGAACAAGCCGAAGCGCGAGAGCCGTGACCGTTTTGAGTATTATCCGCGATTGTCTTGATGCGCTGCTGCATCCGTCGGCACGATACGACGCGCTGATGCGGGCGCGCCATCGCGCCTTCATGGCGCCGCGGCTGCTCGGCAGCCTGGCGGCTTTCGCGGCATTCCCGGTCTATCTTGCGATGCGCGGCGCGCCCACGGCGCTGGAGGTCGCGGCATTCGCCTGGCTGATCGCGCCAATTCTGCTGTCGTGGTTTCTGTCGCGCACCGGCCGCTACGAAGGCGCGCATGTCTTGTCGTCGCTGGCGCTGGCAGGTTTCGTGGTGACGGTGGCGATGACCACCGGCGGCATCGAATCCTTTGCCGCGATCTGGCTTGTGGTTGTTCCGCTTGAAGCTGCGCTTTCGGTATCGCGCCGCGTGGTGGCGTTCGCGTCCGCGCTGGCGCTGGCTTGCGCGGCGCTGTTGATCGCGGTCGGGCATTTCGACATGTTGCCGGCGCCCGATATGAGTACGGCGTCGCGCGGCATCTTCATGGCGTTCGGTGTGGCGTCCGCGACGCTGTATGCCGCGGGCCTCGCCTTCGGCGCCGAATCGCTAGCGCGTACCAGCGTTGCGCTGCTGTATCTCGAGGAAGACCGCTATCGGCTGCTGGCGCGAAACATGAGCGATGTGATTTCGCGCCACCGTCGCAACGGCGCGGTGCAGTTCATTTCGCCCGCGGCCGAGACGATGCTGGGAACCCCAGTGCCGCGGCTGCTTGGGCATGGCCTGTTCGATCGCGTCCACGTCGCCGATCGGCCGGCCTATCTCACCGCACTTTCGGACGCGGCGCGCGGCGGCGAGGCGCGCAGCGTCGAATTCCGGCTGAGGCGAGAGGCGGCGCGCGGCGAAGCCGGCGCGGTCGATTTCATCTGGGTCGAAATGCGTTGCCGGCCGCTCGAGCAGGGCCCGGAAACAACGGACGCGGCGGAAGCCGAGGTGGTCGCGGTCATGCGCGACGTCACCGACCGGAAAATCCAGGAACAGGCGCTGGAGCTGGCGCGCACCGCCGCCGAGCAGGCGGACGCGTCCAAGACCCGCTTCCTCGCCACCATGAGCCACGAATTGCGCACGCCGCTCAATGCCATCATCGGATTTTCCGAGATGCTGGTTCAGGAAGACGCGCTGATGCTCAATGCCGCGCGCCGCAAGGAATATGCCCAGCTGATCAACGATTCGGGTCAGCATCTGCTGTCGGTGGTCAACGGCATTCTCGACATGTCGAAGATGGAATCCGGCAATTTCGAGATTTCGCCGGAACCGTTCGCACCGCGTGCGGCGCTGCTCAATTGCTGCAACCTGCTGGCCCTGAAGGCCCGCGAAAATGCCATCGATCTCGTCAGCCGGGCGCCGGATGATTTGCCCGACATGAACGGCGATCCGCGCGCATTCAAGCAGATCGTGCTTAACCTCGTCTCCAACGCCATCAAGTTCACCGAACGCGGCGGCACCGTGACGGTCTCCGCCAGCGTCGAGGGATCGCGGCTGATGCTTCGCGTCACCGATAACGGCGTCGGCATTGCGGCCGACGACCTCAAGCGGATCGGCCATCCCTTCTTCCAGGCCGGCACGACCTATCAGCGGCGGCACGAAGGCACCGGGCTCGGGCTGTCGATCGTCAAGAGTCTGGTCGAACTGCATGGCGGCGAGATCACCTTGCAGAGCAAGATCGATGAAGGTACCACTGTGACGATCGCGTTGCCGCTGGCGTTCACGCCGCCGTCGCGGGAACCGTCGAGCAATGTCGCAAAGCTCACTCCGGCGTCGCGATCCGCCACCCAGGATCAGGTTCATCAGGTGAAGAAAAGTGCCTAGACAGACTGCAAGGGATGATATGCCGCGCCGCCGTCGCGGCGCGAAAGCGGTCGCGGTCGACCCCGATGCCGAGCGCAACCCCGTGCTGCGGATTTTGCTGCATAGCCCGAAGGACACCGTCGCCGGCATACTGGCGTTCGCCGCCGTCAGCGCCATCATCGCCAACGCGCTGTTTCTGCAGGCGGGCCGCCATCCGTCGCCGATGTTCGGCTCGAACGTCACAATCCCGGCGACGGGATCGATATCCGCCAGTCCGTTACCGCGGCCGCGCCCGGTCGACGCCGCAGCGCTGGATTCAAAGCCGGCCGAGCCGAAGCCCGCGGATCCGCTGGCCAACCTGGTCAAATCGGCCGGCGCATCGCCTGCGGCACCGTCGATGGTCGCGCGGCCGCCCGCGCCGATCCCGGCTTCCACCCGCAACGAGGCTCCCGCCAATCCAGCGATCGCCGCGCGGCGCGTGGCGACGGTGCAGCGGGCGCTCACGGAATATGGCTATGGCCAGTTGAAGCCGACCGGTACGGTCGGTACCGACACCCAGGCCGCGATCCAGAAATTCGAACGGGAGCGCAAGATGCCGGTGACCGGACAGATGTCCGACCGTCTGGTGCGCGAACTCGCGGCCGTGATCGGCCGGCCGATCGAATAGGGGCGGGGCTGTCGCGAAACAGCTGTGCGCGGAACTGCACCACGCGTGCTCTCATGCCTGTTTGCCGTGAACCAGATTGGCCACCGCGCGGGCCACGTCGCCGGCGTGGGTCGCAATCATGAAATGCGCGGCCCCGGCAATCGTCTGAAGCGACGCACAGTTGATATGTGTGCTCAACAATTCATTGGCGCGCTGCATCGCCGGATGGCTTGCTGCGCCGCGCAGGACCAGGGTCGGCACACTGAGCGCCGCGAGAGCCGTCTCGGATAGTGCAAAGCCAAACGCGCTGGTCCAATCCAGAATGTTGACCGGCGTCGTCTCCATCGCGTAGGCCCTGACGCGGGGCGGCCACGAGGCATAGGTGCCGGCGCCGCCATAGAAATCGATCATCGTCGCGATCGCTTCGTGGTTGCCGCTGGCAAAATCCGCGAAGTAGGACCGCGTCATCTCACGAAATGCGCCGTAATGACGATCCTCGCCGCTTGCCCGGAGCAGATCGAAGGCGGGGGCCTCCACAATGGTCAGGCTTGCCAGCGATGTCCGGTTGCGGAGCGCCACCGCGAGCGCGACCAGACCGCCGAAGGAATGTCCGACCAGATGGACCGGGCCGCCGGACCTGTCGATGACCGTCTCGAGAGCCTCGGTCTCGTGGAAAATTGAGGGATCGTTGGCGGTGCGGCGCTCCGCGGTTCGTCCATAGCCGAGCAGGCTCGTGGTGATGCAGCGGAACTTGCCCTCCCAACTCGTCATCACGGGCTTCCACGCGGCGCCGGTGCTGCACGATCCCGGCACCAGCACCACGGTCGGACCGGCTCCGCTTGACTCGTCGTAGTCGATGCGCCCGCGGACGTCGTCGATCATGCCGTGAATCCCAACCTCGGATGCCGGCCGCAAGGATGCTTGCGGCCGGTGAACTGCGTCCGCACCGTGCGGCTTACGACCGCCTCAAGGTCTCGCTTCGAGGATCATGTTGAACGGCGTTTCAGTCGCGCGACGAACGCTGGTAAAACCACCCTTGAGAATGACGTCGCGCAACTTGGCTTCGCCGGCCTGCGCGCCCAGCGCGGTGCCGACTTCCTGCGAGAGCGAAGTTGGCACGCAAATCATGGTCGATCCCGCGTAATACAGCCGCCCCACCGGATTAAGGTTCTGCTCGAGACGATCGCCGGCCATCGGTTCGCAGATCATCCAGGTGCCGTCCTTCTTCAGCGATTGGCGGATGTGGGCCGCGGCGCCCGCGGGATCGCCCATATCGTGCAGACAGTCGAAACAGGTGACGAGATCGAAGTCCTTGCCCGGGTAGTCCTTGGCGAGGCCGACCTCGAAGCGGGTGTTGGCGGTAACGCCGTGGGTCTCCGCATGCGCCTTGGCATCCTCGATCGAACCGGGATGGAAGTCGTAGCCGATGAACTGCGATTTGGGGAAGGCCTTGGCCATCATCACGGTCGACCAGCCATGGCCGCAGCCGACATCCGCGACCTTGGCGCCCGCCTCGAGCTTCTTCAGAACGTTGCCCCCAAGGGCAGGGATCCATGCGGAGACGAGGTGGTTGTGATAGCCGGGCCGGAAGAAGCGCGCGACTGCGCAGAACATGCAGCCGGCCTGATTGCCCCAGGCTACACCGCCGCCGGACTTGAAGGCGCTCTGAACCTTCGGCTGGTTTTCGAGCAACGCCGCCATCAGGTCGAAGCCGCCCATCAGGTAGACCGGGCTTTCCGGTATCGCGAACACCATGGCCTGCTCGGGCGTCATCGTGAACTTCTCCGAGGCGGGGTCGTAGGCGAGGTAATTGGAACTCGCCTGATGGGACAGCCATTCGCGCAGGTATCGCGGATCGACCTTCGCGGTGTTGGCGAGTTCGGCTGTGGTCATGGGCCCCTTGGTGTGCAGCGCCTTGTACAATCCAAGTGCATCGCCCATCCGGACCATCGCGATGCTGGACGCGCCTCCAAGGTCCGTCAGCATCTGACCGACGAATGCGTTGAGTTTGCCTTCATCAATCTGGGTCGCATTATTTGTGCTCGACATCTTACTCACTCCTCCATGAAAATTGATTTCGGTCAGATCAGATCCGCCAGCATGCGCGCGGCGCGGGCGGCACCGTCGGCTTCGACGGGTCTCGATTTGGCCGGTGCGCGCAATGCACCGACCATCGCCTCGGCGATCACTTCCGGCGTCGCAGTGTCGAACGCCATACGCCTTCCGGCGCCGTAGCGGTCGAGGCGATGCGCGACGTGGAAATTCTGCTCGAAGTGATTCTTGAGCGGGAAATAAAGGAACGGCGTTCGCGCCGCGGTCAGCTCCATGCAGGTGGTGAGGCCGCCCTGCACCAGAGCCAGATCGCACGCGGCGAGATGACGGTCGAGGTTCGGCACGAAGGCGCGCACTTCGACGCCCTCAGGCGCGTTGAGCGAGGCGGGATCGATGCGCGGACCCGCCACCACGATCATGCGCAGTTCGGGCAATCTCGCGCGCGCCATCGGATAACTCTGCAGGATGCGCCGGATCAGATGCGCACCGACCGCCGATCCGCCGACGGTGACGATGCAGACGCGCTGGTCCGGCCGGTAGCCGAGGCGCTCGCGCAAATCCGCGCGGCTGCCGAAGGTTTTGGGATGTTCGCCGATGATGTAGCCGGCGAAATCGAAATGTTGCGGCACCCAGTCGCGCATGTCGGGCAGGTCCTTGCCGAACGACAATGGGACGATGTCGTCGGGGCTTCCGACGAAGATGGCGCGGTCGCGGACGCCGGGGTGCCGCTCGATGTGCTCGATCATCTCGGCGTTGTAGTCGGTGGTCAGGAAGGCCTCGTGCGCGCCGCCGGACGGCATCGGCACATAGCCGACGAAATCGGTGAACCAGGCGAGCGCAGCCTTCTTCAACTCCGGGTGCTCGTGCCAGTAATGGTCGATGTCCCAGGCCTCGTCGGCGATGACCAGATCGTACCCGCCTGCGTCGATCACATCCTGGAAGATCATGAAGTTCGCGATCAGCACCTCGTCCATGCTGCGGATGGCCTGGAAGCAGTGCAGGTCGTGTTCGCCCGACTCCATCTCGATGTGCCGTGATTCACTTGCCAGCCGCGTGCTCAGCGGATGGACCCGCTCGCCGTTGGCTTCCAAGAGGCGCGTCACCGGATCCTGCGCCAGCCAGTCGATCTCCAGGTCCGGGTGGAGTTGACGCAGCTCGCGGGCAATCGCGATGTCGCGGCGGCCGTGCCCGAGGCCGATCGGGGAGGAGAGATAGAGCGCCCGCCTGGCCTTGATCGCCGGCCGGCTCGTCTGCTTGCCCGGAGCGGGAATGTCGAGCTTGCGATCGAGGAAATCCACAATCAACGTGTTGATCTTCGCGGGAATGCGGCCCAGCGGGTTGTGGCCGCTGCCCGCGATGGTCACGAATTCGGCGCCGGTGATGTCGGCCACGGCTTTCGCGCGCGCATGGAGCTGGATCTGATCGCTGTCGCCATGAATGATCAGCAGCGGACAGCCAATCTTGCGATACATCGCTTCGCTGACGTCGAACTGCGGTCGCAGAGCCCGGGCGTCGACGATCTTGACCAACACGGAACCGGAAGTGTCGGCCGCCCAATCGACGCCGTCCTCGATCTGCTTGGTCGAATGCGGCTCGGAGTTGATGTTGCGAACGAAGTGATCGGCGAAATCGGGATATTCAGCCAGCCAGTACTCGCGGTTGAATTTGTTCCAGCCTTCGAACCGTTCTTGCCTGGTCTCGAAGTGGGGGGTCGCGAGATAAGGATAATTGGCCGGTCCGATGCTGGTGACGGTACCGACCAGGATCGCGGCCTCCACCCGTTCCGGATGATGGGCCGCGAGCACGCTGGCGAGCATGCCGCCAAAGGAGAGGCCGACGAGGATGGCCTTGCCCGCATCGGTGGCGTCCATGACGGCAAGGGCGTCGGCCACATAATTGTCGAGCGAGTAGGCCGCGACGTCTTCCGGCCGGTCCGACTTGCCGTTGCCGCGGCCATCATAGGTGATGCAGCGGAAGCGTTCGCTGAAATAAGGTATCTGCGCCTTGTAGATCCGCGAATGGACGATGCTCCAGGGCGGCACGAACAGCATGGTTTCCGGACCGTCGCCGTAGATCTCGTAATGGATCTTGACGCCGTCGCGGTCGACGTAGCCGGTTTCTGTGGGCAATTTCGCGCGCATCACATCACCTTTTCAGCCGGCCGGCCTCGGCGCTGCGAATGAGATCGCCGATCCGCCGCAACGACTGGCGGATCGGCGAGCCCTTCTTTTCAAAGCCGAGCAGATAGAGGCTCTCCGCGCCGATAAACGCGTTGGCGGCGAAGGCGCCGATTTCCTCCGGAGAGAGCGGGCCAAGGCCGCCGAACTCGCGTTCCGCCTTGCGCGCGGCGGCGACGACGAGATCGCCCCATCTCATCAGCGCGCTGCGCACGACCTGGGCGACCGCGGCGTCGGACCAGCTTGCGGCGATCAGTTCCTGCAGCACGCGCACATAGCCGGACGCGATATCGTCATCGAGATAGTCGCACGCGCGATCCCATTGCTCCGACAATTTGAGACTGGCGTCGCCGAACATGGCGTTCTGGCGATCGAGCAGCTGCGCGTTCAGATATTCGAACAGCGCCAGCACCAGCCCTTGCTTGGATCCGAAGTGATAGTGGATCTGGCTCAAGGGGACGCCGGCCGCCGCCGCCACGTCGCGAGTCGACAACCCCGCATAGCCCTTCTGGCGCAGCACCTTCTTGGCCGCCTCGAGCAGCGTGGTGCCGGTCTCGGCCTTCTTCTCGATTTTCCGGACCGCTGCGCGCGCCATCCCTGGTCTCCTCAAGCCCCTGTGACGGTGGTCGCGGGCCCGACATCGCATAATTCGGTCGACCGACCGAGTCAATACTTTGGTAGTGTAGCTCACGACGTTGTGCGTGACGTCAGCCGAATGGAGGAGGTCATTCACGCCAAATGAGATCGTCATCCCCGGGACGGGTGAAGGTTTGGCATGTTCGCACTTCGTGCGTTGCGACAGATTCGGCTTTCAAGGAGTCACGACGGTTTTGAGGCCGTCATTGCGAGCGAAGCGAAGCAATCCATCCCGCAGCGTGAAGGAAGAATGGATTGCTTCGCGGAGCCTGTCATCGGGCGCGCATTCGCGCGACCCGTTGGCTCGCAATGACGCTGATGTAGTTTTCGCGCACGCCTTTGTCCTCGTGACGCCAAGCGTCCGAGGCATTGCTTTTATTTTCCGCCCAAAGAGGGCGTGGGGAATGCCGGGTGCCCGCTGCACCCGCAGTCTCGTGTGCACTTGGATTGGTAGAACGCACACGAGCAACAACGAGTACACCGGAATCGCCCGGCATTCCCGCACGCAATGGTTTTAACGGCTTACTTCGAGCTCTCCCCGGTGACCGGGCTCTTTTGCCACCGTCGCTTGCGGACTAACGTTGCATCTGCACCCGGTTGGGCCGACGCAACATCCGCAACCTTGACGCCAGCGTCGGGGCGTCAGGACCACACGACTTCGCCGTACGCGAACAACATCTCTCGTCCGCGCGCTCTTTGATCGCTCACGGATTCAAAGAACCCGCCCTGCGATCCCCTTGCGCGCAAGACGCTGCCGCGTCCACCGCATTCCACCCCGCGTTTCGTGACGATCATGATACGCCCCTCTTGTGGGATGGGATGGCGCGAATTTGTAGAGATGATTTGCCCGACGGGTGAAGCGAAATATTTTTGCAAAGGAAACTCGACACAAAAATACCCGTCGGGCAAATCACCAACTGCGATGGGTTGAGCGAAGCGAAACCCATTATATCCATAACGCAATTGATGGTATCGCTTCCGCCGTCGCTCATTGAGCTATGGCGGACAAGTCGCTCAACCCATCCTACACGCTGCGTCGAAGAAAGAATGGATTGCTTCGCTTCGCTCGCAATGACGTTGATATAGCTGTCCGCAGGATGGGTTGAGCCCCGCTAAATCCATCATCTCCATGAAATGCAATTGATGGGTATCGCGGAGTTTATCGTCGGGCCGGTCGAAGACCGGACCCATTGGCTCAACCCATCCTGCTGGACCTTCGATCCGAACACGATCGAAAGTTTTTGATGCCACGCTCTGGCTTCGGCTTTGGCGCTGGCCTATCGTCAGGCCCATGCGATTGAAATCAGGCATATGGGTGGCCGCCTATCTGCGCCGCTGCCAGACCCAGGGAATATTCGGCGCGGTGCGCAGGCGCGGCGCGGAGGAGGCCGGCGCTGTCTTCGTCAAGGTGGCGCTGCTCGACGGCAACGCCATGCTGTATGTGCCGGCGCCGCAAACCGTCTATGACGACAGCCGGCCGATCGAGCGGTTTTTTACGCCGACCTCGCAAGCGCCCGTGCCGGAAGCGTCGGTGGAGGAGCGGCTCACCAAGGAAATCCGCTTCGATCCAGATGCCTGGATCGTCGAGACCGAGGACCGGGAGGGGCGGCATTTTCTCGAGCTGGCGAAGGGGTGACTGGCCCTTGATGATCGCGCTGGCGACCTTGCGCGATTGACAACAGCGACGAAACAAGCGGCAATCAACCGCGAGGTCGATCAGGGAGGTTTTGATGTCAGGTCCGCTCAAGGGCGTGCGTGTGCTGGATTTTACCGCCGTCGTGTCCGGCCCGTTCGCGACCATGTTTCTCGCCGACCAGGGCGCCGACGTGCTCAAGATCGAGCCTATGGGCGGTGACAGCGTACGCCGCAGCGGCGCCGCCATCGACAAATCAGGCGAATTCACCGCGCTGTTCGTTTCATCGAATCGCGGCAAGCGCTCGCTTGCGATCGACATGAAGAGCGACGCCGGCCGCGAGGTGCTGGCCCGGCTGGTCGCGCGCACCGATGTGCTGGTGCAGAATTTCCGCCCGGGCGCCATGGAGCGGCTGGGGCTCGGCGCCGACGAACTGCGCGCCCGCGATCCGCGCCTGATCTATGTTTCCATCAGTGGAGTCGGCGACACCGGCCCCTACGTCAAGAAGCGCGTCTACGATCCGATCGTTCAGGGTCTGTCGGGCTTTGCCGATATTCAGGCGCAGGCGGGGACCAACCGTCCGCAGATGATCCGGACCATCGTCGCCGACAAGACCACGGCGATTTTCACCGCGCAGGCGGTGTCGTCGGCGCTTTATGCGCGCGAAAAGACCGGGCAGGGCGATCATATCCAGGTCGCGATGCTCGATGTCATGATCTCGTATCTGTGGCCGGAAGGCATGACGCAATACACGGTGGTCGGCGCCGAGCCCACTGCCACCGGTCCCAACGACCGGCCAGACCTCGTGTTCAAGACCACCGATGGCTACATCACCGCGGGGACGCTCTCGGATTCCGAGTGGCAAGGTTTCTGCAGGGCCTCGGGCGATCCGGAATTGGCCAAGGACGCGCGCTTTGCAACGACAACGGCGCGTTCGGTCAACGCCACCGCGCGCATCCACAAGATGGCCGAATACATCGCCCAGCGCTCGACCGCGGAATGGCTGGAACGCCTCGATGCCGCTGACGTGCCGTGCGCGCCGATCCTGCGCCGCGGCGAAATCATCGGCAACGAGCAGGTTGTCGCGCGTGGCCTGATCGCCGAGTTCGATCAGCCGATGGTCGGAAGGGTGCGGCAGCCGAAACCGGCCGCGCGATTTGAGCGCAATGAAGCCGCGATCGGCGGCCCGGCCCCGCGCGTCGGTGAGCACTCGCGCGAGGTTCTTCGCGAGCTCGGCTACGACGACGCCGCGATCGACCGGATGATCGCGGACAAGATGGTGCGAATTGCCTCCTGATCGCAGTTTTTGAAGGGAGCTAGTTGAAGGGAGCTACAAGTGTCGCAACGGAACGAGGTGGCGTTGCTGGTCGGCGCCGGAGATGCGATCGGCGCGGCCGTTGCGCGGCGCTTTGCGGTCGGCGGCTACAAGGTCTGCATTGCGAGACGCGACGCCGCCAAATCCGACGCCCTGATCGAGGAGCTGCGCGCGGAGGGATGCGAGGTCCACGCCTTCAGTGTCGATGCCCGCCAGGAAGCTGAGGTGCAAAACCTGTTCGCGCGCGTTGAGGACAGCATCGGCCCGATCGAGGTCTGCCTGTTCAACGCCGGCTCCAACGTCAAGAAGCCTGTGCTGGAGACGAGCGGGACGCTGTTCCTCAAGGCTTGGGAACTGGCCTGCTTTGCCGGATTTCTGGTGGGGCGGGAGGCGGCCCGTCACATGCTGGAACGCGGCCGTGGCACCATCCTGTTCACGGGTGCCACCGCCAGCGTGCGCGGCAGCAGCGGGTTTGCCGCATTTTCATCGGCGAAGTTCGGCCTGCGCGCGCTGGCGCAGGCGATGGCGCGCGAGCTTGGGCCGAACAATATCCATGTCGTGCATCTGTTGATCGATGCCGGTGTCGACAGCGCTGCGATCCATCAGCGCATGAAGGCGGCCAGCGGCATCGAGACAAAAGACATCCCGCCGGACAGTCTCACCAAAACCAGATCCATCGCTGAGGCGTACTGGTTCGCGCACCACCAGGCGAGGGACGGCTGGACGCACGAACTGGACCTGCGGCCGTTTGTGGAGAAATGGTGAGATGCCCGATGCACCCAGACTGACCCTGTGGGGAGTTGGCACCAGCCGCACCGTTCGCGCACACTGGGCGATGCACGAACTCGGGCTCGATTACGAGACGCGTCCGATCGGCGCGCGTACGGGCGAGACGCAGACCGCGGAATTCACCGCGCTCAATCCCCGCCAGAAGATCCCGTTGCTGCAGGACGGGGATTTCTGCATCGGCGAAAGTGCCGCGATCGTCGCCTATCTCTCGCGGACCTATTCCAGCAAGGAAAGATCGCTGATCCCGGAGCCGCAGCGCGAATATGCCGCCTGGCTCGAATGGTCGTTCTTCATCGTCACCGAACTGGATTCGACCAGCCTCTATGTGATGCGCCGCCACAGGGCCGACGCGCTGGGTCACATCTACGGCGTCGCGCCGGAAGTGGTCGAGAGGGCGGGCGAATATTTCCGCCGGCAACTGCGTCACGTCGAAGCCGCGCTCGCCGATAACAGGACCTATCTGATGGGCGACCGCTTCACCAGCGCCGATATCCTGCTCACCACCTGCCTCGAATGGGCCATCGCTTACGACGTCGGCATCTGCGACAACGCCCATCCCTATCTCGAACGCATCAAGCAGAGAGCGGCCTACCAGCGCGGCAAGGCCGCCAATGTGGCCAAAGCAGCCGCGGTTCCGCGGCCGGCGTGAGGCGTTTGCGGACCCACTGCGCTGAATCTACGATCGTCCTGTGGGGAGTTGCTGCTCACGACCGTCGGCACCAGCGACGCGCGGCGGCTTTGCCCTCTGGACACGAGCCTGCTGCAATGTCCAAACTCGCCTGGCACAGAGGAGCTGCCGCGATGACAATTATCGATTCCCAGGTCCATGCCTATGAGGCGAACACTGCGAAGCGACCTTGGCACAGCGTGCCGAACTGGCCCGATCACGTCACGGGTGACGAGATGGTGGCGGCGATGGACAAGGTCGGCGTCGACGGCGCAATCTTCATTTCCGCCTTTTCCATGTACCGCTACGACGCCAGCTATGCCGTGGAAGTGCAACGGGCCCATCCCGGCCGGCTCGCCATCGTCAAGCCGGTCGACCCTGATGATCCCGGCGTGGCCGATGTCGTCGCCGACTGGAAGAATACGCCGGGCACGGTCGGCATCCGCATCATGCTGACCAAGGAGGCCGGGCGCGCGCCTGACGACCCCGGCCTCGACCGGATCGCACGCGCGGCCGTTCGTTACGACTTTCCGGTCAACCTTCTGTGCTGGGACAATCTGGACGCCGGCACCGCGCTGATCGATCGCCATCCCGACGCGCGATTCATCATCGACCATCTGGGCATCTTGCAGCCGCGCGTGCCGCCCGCACCGCCGCAGCCCTGGACCGACCTCCCGAAGGTGCTGCAACTCGCCAAACGTCCGAACGCGGTGATCAAGGTCAGCGGCGCCTGCACGCTGTCCCGGGAGCCATATCCTTTCCCGGACATTTGGGATCCGCTGGCTCGCGTGTTTGATGCCTGGGGTTTCGATCGCTGCCTGTGGGGCACGGACTGGACGCGCGCGTTCGCAGTCGTCAACTACCAGCAGGCTGTCGAGCCCTTCCTCGGGACTGGCCGGCTGAGCGACACCGAGCGGGCCATGCTGATGGGCGGTGCCTGCGCCAAGGCTTACGGCTGGTCACCGAACAAAGGTTAGCATCGGCACATTGAGATCGACGGGCGTCGCTGTCGGTTCCCCGTGCCTCATCCGGTGCCATGCGCGAATGCAGCCGTCGCGCAAGGCTCGCTGTGCTGTCACCTTTGTGATGCGGCGGCCGGCGCCGCCGCACTGGCGTTCTTGATAGCCAGATCGTATAGTTTACGGCACACTTGACGGTAGCGCGGATGTCCATGTTCGCAAGCAGATTAGGTCTCGCATTGGTATTGGCGGCGCTCTGCCTGGGCGGCCGAACGGCCCATGCCCAGGCCGCCCCTGTGACATATTGGCTTCCAGGCTGGCCCATCGGCTTCGGTGGCGATCCAGCCGTCGACCCAGGCTCGAACACGTACGGTAACTTTCCGAGCTTTGACGGCAGTGACGCCCGAGGCGGCGGCTTTTCTTATATGCGCAATCTTCCGAACGGCTGGTTTGTCGGCGGCGAAGGCGGCGGCATGGGTTTGAGCATGAACGGCATCAACCCGAATGGAGCGTTCGGCCGCTCGCTTTATTACCAGGGCGTGCAGTTCGGCTATAACTTCAAAAACGCGGGCGAGTTACCCTTCACGGTCTATGCGGGTTTCGACACTTTGAAATATAATTCCGGCATTGGTGGGCCTTTTGCCCCCTTCGAAACCACGTCCGGCACACTGCCAGGCTATCGCGCGCATGCGGGCGTCGAATTCCAGCCGGCGCCGAATGTCAGCCTGTCACTCGGGTTCGGCTACACCCAGCAGTCCGGCCGCATCGATAACGACATCAATTCGCCCTCGCTGCCCGGCGCTTCTCCGTTTGCCGTCGGCCGCTGACGCGCGCCTTTCAAGGTGGCGCGTACGAAACCGGACGTCAGCCAGCGCCTGCGGATGCATCAGTTCACGCGCCGGATCGCGAGGCAAAACCCGGCGCCAGATAGCAGACGTTCATCCGGCGGACCGGATGCCTCGCGGGTCGATATCCCGATTCGAGGCGACATAGTCGATCTCGCCGCGCGTGGTCCCGATATCCATTAGCTCGCTGTCACTCAGGTCGGACAAGGCGGCTCGTAGCCTGTGGCGTTTGCGCCGTTCCTGAAACGCAGCCCAATATCTCTTGAAGAAGCTGGAGACGCGCCACGCCGATGCGACGGTCTGTCCCAAGCCTGTTGCACCATAGGTCGTGCTCATCGCGGCATCTCCTGGGTGTTGTTCTACCCAGATGAGGATGCCAAGGTGTTGGCGGGCGCGCTTGACATCCGGCTTACATTTTCCTCACCGGCGGCTTATTCTTTGCGTTTCAAGCGATGCCAGGAGTGCCTCCCCGACCTCGGAGGCCGACCCAAGGGGAATAGCAATTTGCGCTATCTCTTCGAGGAGTACGCACTCGACACGGACCGGCGCGAACTGCATCGCGGAGTGGACGTCATCTCCGTCGCGCCGCAGGTGTTCGACCTGCTGGGCTACCTGATCCGTAACCGCGAGCGCGTTGTCAGCAAGGACGACCTCATCAACGCCATCTGGAACGGGCGTGTTGTCTCCGATGCAGCCTTGACGACCCGCCTGAATGTCGCCCGGACTGCGGTCGGCGATTCCGGCGAGGAACAGCGCCTGATCAAAACATTGCCGCGGAAGGGCTTTCGTTTCGTAGGACCAGTGCAGGAAGCCCATGCGCTTGTGGCCGCAGAAGTCGCAAACAACTCGGAAGACTCGCCGAAGCCCGCTCTTGCGCTCCCCGATAAACCCTCGATTGCCATTCTCCCCTTCGTTAACCTGAGCTCCGATCTGGAGCAGGACTATTTCGCGGATGGCATGGTCGACGACATCACCACAGCCCTCTCGCGGTTCAAGTTGCTGTTCGTCATCGCGCGCAATTCGAGCTTCACCTACAAAGGCCGAGCCGTCGATATCAAACAGGTCGGGCGTGAACTCGGCGTCCGCTACGTGTTGGAAGGTAGCGTACGCAAGGCAGCCGGAAAAGTTCGCATTACATGCCAATTGATCGATGCAACGACCGGGGCGCATCTCTGGGCAGATCGATTTGAAGGTGATCTCAGCGACATTTTTGCGTTGCAGGATGAGATAACGGTCAATGTTGTCTCAGCCGTTCAGCCGAAGTTGTTGCAAGCTGAAATCGATCTAGCCGTGCGGCATCCGAATAGCCTCAGCGCATATGAAATTTATCTTCGGGCAACAGCATACTACTACTCGATGACTCGCGAAGGGCTGGCGGAAGCCATCCGGCTTCTAAATCGAGCTCTGGAGATCGACCCTCGTTACAGTGCCGCGGCGTCCCTGGCAATTTTGTGTCACACGTTAAACCTGATTCAAAGATGGACTCTTGATCCGCAGTTGGAAATCAAGGAGGCGGCGCGGCTTTCTCAGTTGGTGCTTAGCATCGACGAGAGTGACCCTGATACGCTGGCCTGCGTTGGATGGGCGAAGGCTTACGTATCAGGTGATTTCGGCGCTGCGACCGAGATGGTCGACCGCGCTGTCGCGCTTAATCCAAATTCAGCGACCGCGTGGAACTATAGAGGCTTGACCTGTGTATATGTAGGACAGCCTCAAGAAGCGGTCCGGAGTTTTGAACGCGGCATTCGCCTGAGTCCGCTCGATCCAATGCTTTTCGGACTGTTTGCAATGATGGGTATTGCACTCATCGGTCTTGGTCGTTTCGATGAGGCGGTCGCGGCGGCCATGAAAGCCATCCGCAAGAACAAGACGTTCACGGCGGGCTATCGCTGCCTCGCGTCAGCTCTGGCGCATCTCGGGCAAGACGAAGAAGCTAGGAAGACGGTAGCCCAGCTGCTTGAGATTGAGCCCGATTCCCGAATACCCAGTGGATGGCCTCAGGTTTATATCGAAGGCCTCCGCAAAGCAGGGCTTCCGGGGTGACGCGCCGTCCCGTGGCGCGGCAGATTTGATCGAGCAGGCCGCGACCGCTCCGGACCGAGTCCGAGGGCATGCCTTTCCCGGATCCGCGCTACCCCTTCGAACCCGTACGCATCGCGCCGCCGGCGCCGGGCAGTTGCACCGCTGGACGAGTCTGCGCCGGTGCCTGTCGCGCGCGCTGGCGTTCGTCGTCGTAAAGTCCGGGGCGGTACCGGGCGCGGGTGACCGCCATGGCCGAGCCGCGCCACGCTGCGAGCATGATGAGCGCGGATCGCTCATGCAGATGGTCGTACAGCCGCGACACCCGGTAGACGTAGTTCACGGAGGCGCCGTATTCGGGATTGAGGAACAGCAGCACCCGCTGGAACACCGCGCTCGGCATCTCCAGCGCCTTGGCGGCACAGGCCAGCGGCTCGCCGCCGGGATCGTTGACCACCTGCACCGTTATCCGCGCCGGCAGGATCAAGGCCTCGCCGAGCTCCAGCGTAAAATTCTCGAGGTCGGCGCAGAAGGCGGCCATTTCAAGCGTTTCGATCGCGCGCGCCGCGCGCGCGGCGGGAACGCGCGCGGAAGCCTTCAACGGCGTCTCCAGGAAATTATGCAGGATCAAGGCGCGTTCGCTGGCGCTGGCGCGGAAGAACATGTCGCAGATCTCGGCGGCATCGTTCGGCTGCATCGACAGGTTCGACGACGACAGGCGCAATGGCGACGCGCTCGGTGCTTCGACTGGCGGCGGCACTGAGGGCGGCAGAATCTGGCGGGCGAGGGGAATGTCCTGATCCGGACTCGAACGCCGCAGCCCCAGTCTTTGCAGCACTTCGACCGGCGTCCCCGGATAGATCGAAAGCCGCGCCCGCACCGCCGCGCGCGTGGCGTCGTCGACTTCCTCGATCAGGCGGGAGGTCAGCTCGACAAACTGCCGCTCTTCGTCGGCGCTGTGCGCGTTGGCCTGAACGTAGAGATCGGTCAGCACGCGCAGCAAAGTCGGCTTGATATCGACGCCCTCGCGGCGCGAGAGCGTCATCAACCCATCGAAACCGGGAAATAGCAGAGGATTGGTCATGTCAGAGATACGCGACTGAGTAATTCTCGCACGATCGTAGCGGCGTTGCTTTAACAGCTCGTTAAGGAAAACAATCTGTGAAGTTTTTCACAGTCGCGGTGGCCCGATTGTGCCACAACGAGCCGCCCGCCGGGGCGGTCGATCTAAACGTAATCCATGCCGTCGCGTTAAGATGCCGTTAACCACGTCCTGTTCTTAATGACGGCCTGTCGCCGGCGCGATCGTGTCGGAGCGACAACCAAAGAGAGTTGGATATGGGCACCATCATTGAATTCCCAGTGGATGCGGCTTCGCGGCGGCCGGGTCCAACCATGGATGGCGCTCCACGCGAAGGCATGGGGGTCATCCTGATCCTCCCCGTCGTCCGGATCGAACGCGAACCCGACAAGACCAGCGGGGGCAGTGGACCGGAAGAGGGTACGGCTACCGGGCGCCGTCGCCGTCGGCGCACCTGACATCGGACATCATGATATGCCGGAGACGCGCTTCCCGATCCGGACAAGACCGCGGGTCCGGTGGCGCTCATCGGTCCCGACGCTGCTTCTGATCGCAGTGGTTCTCGGCGGCTGCAGCGGCGGCGATTTCGGCCGCACCCGCCAGGATTTCCGCAACGACGACATGCATCGCTGGCTCGGCGCCGAGGCCACGGGCAGCATCGGCCTGCGCGCCTCGCAATTCCAGCTCACCGACAACGAGCGCATGCTGCGCGATCTCGCGTACCCTCTGATCGAGCCGCCGCATTCGCGGCCGGCCTGGAAGAGCGTGTTCGGCGATTACGCGGCGCTGCCTTCGCCGTGGCGGCAGAAAGTGGTGTTCGACCGCACCGCCTATGGCCGCACCTTGATCGACGAACCGCACCGCTCGCATTCGTCGCGCTATGCGCAGCTGATGGAAGACGTTCGTGACGACATCACCCGGTTCGAGCCGTTTTTCGCAACCGCAGTGCGCGTGATCGATCTCGACCGGAAACGCAACGCCAGCCTCAAGCTGATCTCCGAATTGTCGCCCGCCGAACGCGCCGATGCCGTCGCCCGCATGGAAGAGAACACCCTGATCGTGCAGTGGGTGCAGCAATGCCTGGAGCAGAGAATCTCGTCTTATCGCTGGGCGCTGGAGCGGCTGGTGATCCACGCGCCTGACAACATCGCGGCCGACGCCGACCGGCTGATCGGCGAACTCGCGGCCCAGACCGCCAATCCGCCGGTCGCGGCGCAGCCGGTGATCGGACACGCCGTGAGCGTGCGCGGCTAGGGGTCTCCTAACGTTTCGATCAACGCTTCCTGGGCGCTTCCGCCTGCTTCGCCGGCGGCTCGGTCTGCACCTTGCAGCTCGAGGCGGCGAGCGAGGCCTGTGCCTGCGGCATCAGCCCGGGCTCCGGCGCCAGGGCCTTCAGCACGATCAACCCGGTGGCGGTCGGCGAGTCGATGATCAAGCGGTCGGCGGCGGTGACGTCCTCGTCCTCCGGCAGATCGGCATGCTGGGTTTCGGTCATGAGGTCGAGTTCGATCACCTTGCGTCCGGCGGAGCGATCGTTGATGGCGTAATAGGCGACCTCGTTGCGGGTGTAGAACGACACCGAGGTGTAGGCCTGGCTGACCGGCACCGCCAGTTTGATCGGCCCGCCCGAGAGATCGTAACGGCAGATCGCGATCGCGAAAGCCGGGTCCATGAATGGCATCGGCGCGTTGTTCGGATCCGCCAGCGGCAGCGGGGTGACGGCGTTGAGCTTGGTCATCGGCGTCAGCCGCGAATAGGCGTCCTGGGTGGCGATGCGCGGCAGCGCCAGCACGCTGACGAGATGCACCACGCCGCCCAGCAATATGCCCGCGATGATCGTGAACAGGATGCGGATCATGGGCACCCCACCACGGTTACGGAGGGCATCGGCGCGTCACGCTGCGTCCGCGTCGCCACGCCGACCGGCGTATCGTACAGTCGCATCATCAGCGCGTAGCGCTCGATGCCGCCGGTCGGGAGCCAGTTGCCGGCACGCGATCGCGACGCCACCCGGATCTCGAAGGCGCCATCGGCGCCGCGGATGATCTCCTGGCTGGTAAAGCCGTAACGCTGCAGCGAATTCGGAACCAGATGACCCTTCTGGTCATACAGCGTCAGCGTCCAGAATCGCGCCGCCGGCGTGACGCCGCTGACGAGCACATCGCAGCGCCCGTCGAGCGGCCGCTTGCGATCGTCCGTCGTCGCCGAGAACGCGACGCCGTCGCCGGTGCCGACCGGCAATTCGCCGCTGCGCGCGATCGAGGCGCGGGAATAGGGATCGACATCGGCGGTGCCGGTCTTGGGCCGGGCGGTCCAGGCGCCGATCGTCAGCGTGCCGAGATCGGTGCCGCGCGTCGCCGTCATCCAGGTCATGCCGAGGCCGACGACGGTGGCGAGGATCAGCGCCAGCAGGGTGATGAAAATCAGTCGCACGGTGGTTACTTGCGCGGTACAGGCTGGGCCGCGGCGTCGCCGGGCACTGCCGCCGCGAAGCTTTCGGGGAAGGTCAGCGAACTCGACGACACCGGCTTGCCCGGCTTCACCGGTTCACCGGTCGAGGTTTTCGCCGCGGTCTTGGCTGCTTCGTCGAGCATCTTTTCCACCCGCACCAGAATATCGGCGCCGCGCTTGGTCAGGATCGGCGGCGGTCCCGGCTTGATGTCAGGCGGTTTCGGGGCGCCGTTGGCGGCAACGGTCGCGGACACCGGCGGAGGCGGCAGTTTCGTGCCGGCGCCGATGCCGGGGATTTCCTTGATCTCGACGCCCTGATGGGCCGCAACCATGATGTCGTGCCAGGTCTGCGCCGGCAGCGAGCCGCCGGTCATGCGGTTGGTCGGCGAATAATCGTCATTGCCGTACCAGACCGCGCAGGTGAAGTTGCCGGTATATCCGACGAACCACGCGTCGCGGTAGGCGTTGGTGGTGCCGGTCTTGCCGGCGGTTGGAATGCCGTCGAGCGCCGCACGCCGCGCGGTGCCCTCGCTGACCACGTGGCTCATCATGCCCGCCATGTCGGAGGCGACCGAGGCCGGAATGGCTTGCAGCGGCTTCTTGCCGTCGCGGTCGAATCGCCAGACCAGGTCGCCGGTGCCGGTGCGGACTTCCAGCACCGAATGCGGGGTGACCGACCGGCCCTTGTTGGGGAAGGTCGCATAGGCGACGGCGTGCTCGAGCACGGTGACTTCGTCGGCGCCGATCGGCAGCGACGGCGTGTCGGGCAGCGGCGCCTTGATGCCGAAGCGGCGCGCCACTTCCACGATCTTGGCGCGGCCGGCCTTCGGTCCGCCCTTGCCGCCGATCGCGATCGACAGTTTTACGGGAACGACGTTGATGGAGCGGGTGATCGCCTGCGTCAGCGTCACCGCGCCGGAATAGGAGTGGCCGTAATTCTGCGGGCACCAATTGCCGATGCAGACCGGACCGTCGACGACAATCGAGGTCGGCTTGAAGCCGTTCAGCAGGGCGGTCGAATAGACATAGGGCTTGAACGACGAACCCGGTTGCCGGTAGGCGTCGGTGGCGCGGTTGAACTGGCTGGCGCCGTAGTCGCGTCCGCCGACCATCGCGCGCACGCCGCCGTCGAGATCGGCGACCACGGTCGCGGCTTGCGTGGCGTGATAGTCGCGGCCGAACTGGCGCAACTGGTTTTCAATGGCTTCTTCGGCGGCGCGCTGCACATTCATGTCGATCGCGGTGCGGACCACGAACACGCGCTCGACATAGGACTTCGGAAAGGTATCGACCAGCTTGCGCATCTCGTCGAACGCCCAGTCGAGATAGTAGTTCGGCGAATTTTCGTCGCGGCGGTCGACCGCGGTGGCCGGGTTGCGCCGGGCACCGAACACCTGGCCTTCGGTCATGAAGCCGGCGTCGACCAGATTATCCAGCACCACGTTGGCGCGGGCGCGCGCGGCGGGCAGGTTGATGTGCGGCGCGTATTTGGTCGGGGCCTTGAACAGCCCGGCGAGCATCGCGGCTTCCGCCAGATTGACGTCGCGCGCCGACTTGTTGAAGTAGAAATGCGCGGCGCCGTCGACGCCGAAAGTGCCGCCGCCCATATAGGCGCGGTCGAGATAGAGTTTGAGGATTTCGTTCTTGGTCAGCCGGGTCTCCAGCCAGACCGCGAGGAACGCTTCCTTCACCTTGCGCTCGATGGTGCGCTCGTTGTTCAGGAACAGGTTTTTCGCGAGCTGCTGGGTGATCGAGGAGCCGCCCTGCCGCACGCCTCCGGCCTGCGCGTTGGTCACCAAAGCGCGCGCGGTGCCGGCGATGTCGATGCCGAAATGGTCGTAGAAGCGGCGGTCCTCGGTGGCGAGCGTCGCCTTGATCAGATTGTCCGGAAAATCCTCGAGCGGGATCGAATCATTATGCTTGATGCCGCGGCTGCCGATCGGGTTGCCGTAGCGGTCGAGGAAGCTCACCGCGAGATCGGATTTCTTCAGCCAGTCGTCGTCGGCGGTTTCGCGAAACGCCGGCACCGCCAGCGCCAGCATCAGCAGGAGACCGCCGAGCCCGATGGTGGCGGCTTCGGACGCGGGTTCGATGAAGACCCAGCGCTTCCAGCGGCCGACATAGAAGCGGTCCATGAAGGTGGAATACCGCTCATAGAGCTCGCGCGCGCCCTTGCCGGACGAGAACAGGGTGGAGTCGATGCGCGCGTCCAAATCCAGCATCCAGTGCCGGATTTTCTTGTTCCATTCTGGTGGTACGATTTGGCGCACCGGGACCCTTGGTCAGTTCGCAGCGCTCAAGCACCCGGCCGGGCACCGTCGAGACGTCATGCGGGAATGTTGCGGCAAACCCAAGGCGCTTTTGCGTCTGGGGACCAGTGTTCCGAATCCGAAATTCGCTGTACCCAACAGCATTTCCTCAGGCGAACTTCGAATCCAAGGGAACACTGAAAAACGATGACATTGGTACGGTTTAGGTTCAGAAGTCCTTCGATGGAGCGGTGTCGCAGATCTGAATCGCCTTACCCGTTTCTATCTAACCGAGCGGGCCCCATAAACCAATGGTCCGGCTCTGGAATTTGAACAGCAGAACTAACGTCGCACAGGTTATTTCGCGCCGCCGAAGCCTGCCGCGTGCAGTGCTTTAAGGAAATAGCCCGGCAGGGCCCTAAATCAACACCGTTTTCGGGAAACTTCGAGAAGCCATGACCGCTCCACCCAAGCGACCCTCGAGCCAGGATGGATTCTTCTGGAAAACCAAGACGTTGGAGGAGATGTCTAGCGCCGAATGGGAAAGCCTGTGCGACGGCTGCGCGCGCTGCTGCCTGGAAAAGCTCGAGGACGAGGATACCGGCAAGATCTACTTCACCCACGTTTCCTGCCGGCTTCTGGATGCGGGACTATGTGCCTGCAAGGACTATTCAAACCGGTCCGACCTGGTTCCCGACTGCGTCCGGCTGACGCCCGAGAATGTCCGCACCCTGAACTGGCTGCCGCCGAGCTGCGGCTACAAGCTCGTGGCCGAGGGCCGCGACCTCTATTGGTGGCATCCGCTGATTTCGGGCGATCCCAACACCGTCCATGAAGCCGGCGTCTCCGTGCGCGGGCGGGTGCAGGGAACCGAGAGCGAGATCGCCGATGCCGATCTCGAGGATCACATCGTGCAATGGCCGGCGCTGTTGCCCAAGCGCGCGCGGCTGAAGAAGCGGCCGCAATCCTGAAAGCCGTTAGGCGCGGCCCCTCACGCGATTGCGATGACCCCTTCGCGGGACCCTCCCATGCGCGTAACCCGCTGCCGCAACTCGGGTTTGCCGCCTAAATTGCGATCACATTAGCGATTCCGCGCGGGTCTTCCGTCGCCTACCGATTAAAACACACGTCTGCATGAACAAGTTCGAACGGCAGGGCCGTCAACCGGCCGACCAACAGACATTGCCCGAAGCCATCGAAGGCGACCTCTCGCTGATGCCGGCGGAGGTCATCGACATCGGCGACGCGCCGCCGCTGGCGCCACGGGCGCCGCTGACCCAGAGCGAAGTTCGCACCATCCTGATCAGCCTGATGCTGACGATGTTTCTGGCGGCCCTCGACCAGACCATCGTCGCCACCGCGCTGCCGACCATCGGCCGGCAATTCCGTGACGTCTCCAGCCTGTCGTGGGTGATCACGGCGTATCTGTCTGGCCTCCACCGCGGTCGCGCCGGTGTTCGGCACGCTGGCCGACATCTATGGCCGCCGCGCCATGATCATCGCGGCGCTGAGCCTGTTCGTCGCCGGATCGATCCTGTGCGCGCTGGCACCGAACATGCCGGTGCTGATCCTGGCGCGCGGCCTGCAAGGGCTTGGCGGCGGCGGCATCATGCCGATCGTGCAGACCGTGATTTCCGACGTGGTAACGCCGCGCGAGCGCGGGCAGTACCAGGCCTATTTCAGCGGGGTATGGATGACCGCGGGGATCGCCGGGCCGGTGATCGGCGGCGTGTTCGCCGAACATCTGCACTGGTCGATGATCTTCTGGATCAACGTGCCGCTCGGGCTTGGATCGCTGGCGCTGCTGCTGCCGAAGATGGGCAAGATCCCGGTGTTCCACCGAAGGCGCAAGGTCGACTGGCTCGGCGGCGTGCTGCTGATGGCCGCTGCCGTCGTGTTCATGCTGGTGCTGACCTGGGGCGGCAACCGCTATCTCTGGCTGTCGCCGACCATCATGGCGATGGTCGGGGCGGCGGTCGCAATGGCGCTGGCGTTCGTATGGCACGCCCGAAACGCCGAAGAGCCGTTCCTGCCGCTGCCGCTGATGGGCGGAACGGTCGTGCCCTACGCCATGGCCTCCGGCGGCTGCGCGCTCGGCGCGATCCTGGGACTGACGGTGCATCTGCCGCTTTATTACGAGGTGGTTTATCACCTGAGCGCCAGCGAGGCGGGGCTTGCGCTGATTCCGTTGGCCGCGGTTTCGACCTGTGGCGCCGCGATCGCCGGCCGCACCATGTCGCGCGCCAGGCACTACAAGCGGGTCGCCATCATCGGCACGGCCTGCGCATCGCTGGCGGGTTGCGCGATGGCGCTCGCCACGCTGCCGCTATGGGCGCTGCTGGTGCTGCTCTCGGTGTTTGCGCTGGGCCTTGGCACGGCGTTTCCGATCAGCGTGGTCTCGCTGCAGAATTCGGTGGCCCGCTCGCAGGTCGGCACCATCACTGGTGCGATGAATTTCTTCCGCGCCCTGATGGCCTCGTTCACGGTGGCGGCGTTCACCGCGATCCTGTTGATGGCCCTTGGCGCGGACATTTCGCTCAGCGGCGAGCATCGCGGGCAGGTCAACTCCATTCCCGCGGCCGACATGGTCGCGGCCTTCCGTTATGTGTTCGGCGCGGCCGCGGCGCTGCTGGCGGGCGCATCGCTGTGCAACATCCTGATGGAAGAGCGGCCGCTGGCCGGTCCGGCCACGCCGGTGGAGATGGCGGAGTAGGGGGCGCGCATGCGTTGGCTATTCCTCCGACTGTCTCTCCAGCTTTCCCTTGGCCGCGATTTGATCTAACAGCGGCGCCAGCAAGTCAGTCGGTCGAAATTCAAGAAGGAACAGGCCATGAGCAAACCCACCATCGAGCAGACACGGATGGGCGCCGAGGGCATCGCCTTCTGTATCGCGCGCACCCTGATCGAACGCGACCCCTCGCTGAAGGCGCCGATGCGCGCCAATTTGCGCAAGATGTGGGAGCTGCTGGAGGAGCGTGAAGACCACGCCGCCGCCGACATGGTGGACACCATGATCAAGGCGCTCAACGATCCCGCGTTCTTCAAGCCGTGAGCGTTCTTCAAGCCGCAAGGGCGCCGCTCAGGTCCCCGGCCTCGACACCTCGGTCTCCTTGCTGGTGATGAATTCCAGCAGCACCGGGATGCCTTCCCTGGTCTTGGCAATGCCGCGCTTGATCGCGGGAATGATGTCTTCCGGCTTGGTCACGCGCTCGCCATGGCCGCCGAAGGCGCGCGCCATCGCGGCATAGTCGCCGGAGATGTCGGTCGAGCGGTATTTTTCGGTCGAGATCGGCATCACCTTCAATTCGATCGCCATGCTGAAATTGTTCAGCAGGATCGACATGATCGGAATCCGCTCGCGCACCGCGGTCTCGAAATCCATGCCGGTGAAGCCGATCGCCGCATCGCCCCAGACGTTGATGCAGAGCTTGTCGGGCTTGGCCAGTTTGGCGCCCATCGCAAGCCCCAGCCCGTAGCCGAGCTGGGTGGTCTTGCCCCAGCCGATATAGGACAGCGGCTCGACCGCCTTCCAGAACGGCGACAGCTGATCGCGCGGGCTGCCGGCGTCATGGGTAATGATGGTGTTTTCGATATCGACCGTGTGCTGCAAATCCCAGAGCACGCGGTAGGGGTTCAAGGGGGCGTCGTTGCTGGTCAGCTTTGGCATCCATTTCGCCAGCCATTCCCTGTGCGACGCCGCGATCTCGGCGGCGACCGCGGAGGCATCGCGATCGGATTTGACGCTGGCGTTGATCTCTTCCAGCAGCGCGTCGAGCACCAGCCCGGCGTCGCCGACCAGCCCGATTTTGGCTTCGACATCCTTGTTGAGATGCGCGGGGTCGAGCGTCGAGTGGATGATGGTCTTGCCCTTGGGCATGGCGATACCGAACGAGGTTTCGGTGAACGAGCAGCCGATGCCGAAGATGACGTCGGCTTGCTCAAGGAATTTCGGCACCGCGCGCGGCACGGCCAGGCCGCCGGAGCCGAGCGAAAGCGGATGCGTCTCCGGAAATGACGATTTGCCGCCGAGGCTGGTGGTGACGGGTATGGCGAGCCGTTCGGCCAGCCGCCGCAGTTGCGGCCAGGCCTGCGCATAATGCACGCCCTGGCCGGCATAGATCACCGGCCGCTTGGCGCCGATCAACAGCGCGGCGGCTTCCTTCACATGCAGGGGATCGGCGCCATAGCGGGTGCGCAGCACCGGCGTATAGTTCAGCGGCTCCGGCACTTCCTCGTTCCACATGTCAGCCGGGATCTCGACGATGACGGGCCCGCCGCGGCCGTTCTTCAATTTGGTGAAGGCGCGGCGGAAGATGTTGCCGACTTCGGCGGCGATGTTGATCGGCTCGGCCGATTTGGCAAACGCCTTCATCGCCTGGCTGGAATTGAAGTTCGGCTCGATATTGGCAAGCCGCCGCGCATAGCCCATCGGCAGGACCAGCACGGGGACGGATTCGCCAAAGCATTGCGCGACGCCGCCCATGGCGTTTTCCGCGCCGGGGCCGTGCTGCATGCAAAAGGCGCCGATGCTGCGCCCGGAGGTGACGCGCGAGATCGCATCCGCCATATGGACCCCGATCCGCTCCTGCCGCACCATCACCGGCCGGATGTCGGCATTGGCCGCGTACTCGATCAGATGGTTGACGGGGTAGCCGCAGAGAATTTCGATCCCCTCGCGCTTCATGATTTCTGCGATGGCGGTGCCGAGTTTCATGCCGATCTCTCCCAGGGATTGGCCGATGTTGGGCTCGGCCTTGCAATGGCTAGTTGGAACAGGAATCCGTCGATCGGTAAAGCGTGCGCGCCGTCGCTCCCGGGAAGCTCTGATATGCATTTATCGGCGCAAGGGCGGTTTCAGTCGGAGCCTTCCAGCGCGCGCCTCAGCCGGCGGATCACGACACCGCGGGCACGGTCGTCGGCGGCCGCCTCGATCCGGTCGTTGATATCCAGCACCAGCTTTGACATCTCGTTATGCCAATCGAGATGGGTCACCGCCTCCGGCGCGAGCCGGCGGCGACGGGCGATATCGATGAGCGTGGGGGCGGGAGTCGAAAGCTCGTAGACATCGTCCAGCAGCGGCTGAAACAGCTTTGCCGCCGGAATGATCCGCTCGGCGATGCGCTCAGTAAGGCCCGCGATCGCGGTCTCCTCGCCGTGAATGAGGAACACGCCCCTTTCAATCGGGCGGCGCGCCGCGATCCATCGCGCAATCTCGGCGCCGTCGGCATGCCCCGAATATTCATCGATCATGCGTATGCGGGCGGCCACCTTGATCTCGTCGCCCTGGATCCGGACCGCCTTGGCGCCTTCCTGGAGAAATCGGCCGAGGGTGCCATGGGCCTGAAAGCCGACCAGCAGAACGGTACCCCGGTTGTTCCACAGCCAGCGTTTGAGGTGATGCCGGATGCGGCCGGCGTCGCACATGCCGCTGGCGGCGATGATGATGTGAAAGCCGGTCAGCTTTGCAATCGCCTTGCTTTCGTCGACCGTTTCGGTGAACCGCAGATGCGGCGAGTTGAACAGGCGATTGACGTCGATGGCGCGATCGAGGCTTGCGGCGTGTTGCCGGAACACCTCGGTCGCGTAAATCGCCAGCGGAGAATCGAGAAAGATCGGCGCCGTCGGTATTTCACCGCGCTCCATCAGATCGACCAGATCGACGATCAATTCCTGGGTGCGTTCGACGGCAAAGGCGGGGATCAGCACGGCGCCCTTGGTCGCCGCGGCGTCGCGGACCTCGGATGCCAGGCGCTGACGGCGTTGTTCCGGCGTCGTTGTGGCGCGAATCCTGTCGCCGTAAGTCGACTCCGAAATCACATAATCAAAACCCGCCGGCGCCTTGGGATCGGGCTGCAGCAGCTTCGCATCGGGACCGATATCTCCGGAAGCGAGCAGGCGCAGCGGATGTCCGTCGGAACCCGCGCCGTCGAACTCAAGTTCGATCGAAGCCGAGCCGAGCAGATGCCCGGCGTTCCAGTAGCGCGCGCGTACGCCCGGTATCACGTCGGTCCATGTCTCATATTCCACCGGCTGGAACGACTGCAGCGCGGCGATCGCATCGGCCTGGGTATAGATGGGAATGACCTCGGACCTTCCGCGCGCCGTATTGCGCCGGTTGAGCGCGACGACCTCGGATTCCTGGATGCTTCCGGCATCCGGCAGCATGTAGGAACACAGATCGATCGTTCCTCGCGTCGCCAATATCCTGCCGCGGAAGCCGTCACGCACGAGCTTCGGCAGCAGCCCGCTATGGTCGATATGGGCATGGGTCAGAAGGACGGTTTCGACATCGCCTGACCGGAACGGGAAGGCGCCGTAGTTGAGCTCCTTCAGCGTCTTCTGACCCTGGAACAGACCGCAATCGATCAGAAAACGTCCGGTTGGCGTTTCGACGAGATAGCACGAGCCGGTCACGGTGCGCGCGGCACCGCAAAATCGGATGGTTACGCTCATGGCTTTATCTCCGGAAAATTCTGGCCGTTGATCTCGCTGCGCAAGGCAGCTGCAAGGATTTCATCGAGCGGGATTGCGTTGGTTGGATGCGGCACGCTGCAGGTCGAACGAACGGAACGAACGCCGGCCTCGGCAAACTCCCTTGCCATCCCGGAGGGAAACAAGGCGTGGGTAATAACGGCGTCGATGGCCCCGGCGCCGGCGGCCTTGAGCGCTTTTGCGCACGCGATCAGGGTGCCCCCCGACGAAACGATGTCATCGACCAAGAGAACGGGACGGCCAGCCAACAATGCAGTTCCGGCAAATTCGATTTTGACGGAGCGATCGCCGCGCCGGATTTTCTGCGCGACCTCATAGGGCAGCCCGAGTCGGTCCGCGAGATCGCGTATCCAGGGTCGCGACTCCGCGTCAGGTCCGAGTACAATGGTGGCGGGATCAATCCCGGTGACACGCAGCGCGCTCGCGATCACCGGCATGGCCGACAAATTGTCGGCCTCGATGCCGGGAAACACCGCTGCTATGTCGGCGGTGCGATGCAGGTGGGCGTCTACCGTGATCACGCGGTCCACTATTGAAGCGATCAGCCGGCCGACCACCCTCTGGCTGATCGCTTCGCCCTGGTGGAAGGCTGCGTCCTGCCGCATATAGCAAAGATAAGGCGCGAGCAGGACCAGCCGTTGCGCACCTGCGCGTCGCAGCGCCTCGGCGGCAAAAAAAATGGCAAGCAGCTTGTCGTTCGGCTGGTCGAGCGAGGCATAGATGACGGTCGTCGGTGCTGCTGGACCGACCGTCACGCGCATTTCCCCGTCAGGGAAACGGTGCAGCGCGATTTCCTCAGATGCAAGGCCAAGTCGCGATGCCAGTCGCCTGGCATCGCTCGCACAGGATGGCAGGCTCTGAATGACCGGCTTGCTCACGGCGTGGTCGCGCCGGCAAGCGATGTCCGGTCTTCGATCAAATAGCCGGGATCGATCCTGGCGCCGGCAGCCGCAAGATCGAGCTCCGATTGATCGAAGGCGTAAACCCGGTAGAGCGGTTCGCCGCTTTCGACGCGATCGCCGATCTTCTTGAACAGCCTGATGCCGGCGCCTTTGTCGATCGGCGCACCCGCGGTGCGCGCCAGCCGGTTCAGCCGCAGGCAATCGATGCCGGTGACAACGCCATCGCGACCGGCCATCACGTCGAACGTCAGATTCCCCAATTCCGCGCGGCAGGCTGACGGCCCTTGCGCATCGATGATCTTTTGCATCTGCCGGAGCGCGGCGCCGTTGTCCAGCAATTCGCGGGCTCGCGCATAGCCCGCGCCGCCGCGCAGCTTCGGATCGTATTCCAGCAAATGGGCGGCAAGCCGCAGCGACTTTTCCCGCAAGTCCACGGGTGCTGCGGGATCGTTCGAAAGCACCGCCATGACGTCCTGGGCTTCGAGAACGGGGCCGATGCCGTTTCCGATCGGCTGGCGCCCGTCGGTCGTGATCACTTCAACCGATATGCCGAAGCGGTCGCCGACGAATTCGAACAGTTTGCGCAGCCGCATCGCCTCCACGCCGTTGACGAGCTTGGCGGTCGGGCCGACCGGCAGGTCGATCAAAAGATGGGTGGAGCCCGCCGCGAGTTTTTTCGACATGATCGAAGCGACCATCTGCTCGCGGGTATCGAGGCTGAGCGGCCGCTCGACGGAGATCAGTATGTCGTCGGCCGGCGACAGGTTGACGTGCCCGCCCCAGATCAGACAGCCATTGCATGAAGCAACGATGGCCTTCATCTCATCGGCGCCGACATTGACCCGTGCCAGTACCTCCATCGTGTCCGCCGTGCCGGCCGGAGAGGTAATGGCGCGCGAGGAGGTCTTCGGGATCGGCAGACCGTGAGCGGCGACGATCGGCACCACGATCATCGAGGTGCGATTGCCCGGAATGCCGCCGATGCAATGCTTGTCGACCACGATCGGGTGGGTCCATTTCAGCTGCGTTCCCACGCTCGCCATGGCGTGGGTGAGGGCGATCAGTTCATCGCTGGTCATGAAACTGGCGGAGCCGATCAGGAACGCCGCAATCTCCATGTCGGAGTATCGATAATGGGTCACGTCATCGACGATCGCACTGATTTCCGCAGCGCCCAGGGTCCGGCCCCGGATCTTGGCGCGGACGGCTTCGAGACTTTCCGGTGGCGCGGCCGGGGTGACGGTCACGAGGCTTCCGGCAGGTTCGGCGAAGCGCCGGAACGCCGGTTCGGAAAGGCCGATCTCGTCAGGCCCGACCAGATTGTCGTCCTCCGTGATCAGCAGCGTGGCCAGCAGCACCCTCGAATTCCGGCGGAGTTCGACCCGGCTGAAGCCTCGAAAGATTTCCGGACGCAATGCCTTTGACCGCCGGGAAATGACTACGACGTTCTCGCGACCGGTATCCAGATTGACGCTTCGAATTTTCAGCTGTGGACGTGAGGTGTCGACTGGACTCATGTGGCCATGCCGGAGGGAAAATTTCGGGGCGAAGATGAGCCCATTTGTGCGGGCCCTTTTTGATCTAAATCATGCAACGCCAGCGAAGCGCCGGGCGCGCGATGCAGCCCGTTCCTGAGAAAAGGGGCTGGTATTTCTACGGATCCCGGACCTTTAAACATACAAGGCAAAGCTGGCGTTGAAGAAAGACCTCTTTCGGCTTGTTTTCGGTCGGAATTCTCGACGCGGTTTGATGCCATCGGCAAGACCAGCCATTTTGCGGGATCTGCCGCATGGTCATCTTCTCGCCTTGGCGCTGCTGCTTATTCACAGGCAGAATCGCTGCGCTATGCATTCAAGGATGCATGTCGCGGGCAGGAGAATATTGTTGCTGCCTTAAAGCCAATCTGGAGTCGAAACTTGTTCGATTGATCCCAGGCTGGCCCCTTGCCGTTGCACAAACATCACATTGAGAAAACAAAACAAACTCCTTCACGGTCTCGTCATTCTCGTGAGGAATTTTATCGCTAATTACGCTACAAACATGCAAGCGCATGAGTCACGGTATCAGGGGACTTACGATATGATGATGGCCAGAAAATTCATCCTCGGCTCGGCGGCGGCAGTTCTCGCCATCGGCGGCGCGCAGGCGGCCGATCTTCCGGTCAAGGCCAAGGCGGTCGAATATGTGAGGATCTGCTCGCTGTACGGCGCCGGTTTCTTCTACATCCCGGGCACCGACACCTGCATCAAGCTCGGTGGTTATCTGCGCGTCGACACCACGTTCAATGGCGGTCCCCACGGTCAGCCCGCCTGGAGTGGTGACCTCGGTCAGCAGAACCGCTATCGCGATTATTACGCATCCCGATCGCGTCTGACAGCTGACGGTCGATACGCGCACCGCTACCGAATACGGCGTCGTTCGCACCTTCGGTCAGGGTGACTTCCAGTTCACCACCCTGGGTTCAAGCACCTTCAACCCGGCCTCGATCAACCAGACTGCCCCGGTCGGTGGCGTTCAGCTGCTTGACACCCCCGGCGGCGGTTACGTCGCGGTGGAATACCTCTTCATCCAGTTCGCCGGCTTCACCTTCGGTAAGTCTTCCTCGGCCTACTCGACGCCCTGGAACGGCTTCCCGGGCAACATCAACTCGAGCCTGCTGGGCGGAAATAATACCGACACTGGCGTCAACAACATCCAGTACACCGCGCAGTTCGGCAACGGCGTGTCCGGCACCATCGGTCTCGATGATCCGACCGTGTGGGACCGTACCGCCGTCGCCAACCTCTCGCTTCCGTTGAGCGCGACTCTGGGCGCATCCAACGCCTATGCCGGTGTGCATGCTCCTGACGTCGTCGGCAACATCCGCGTCGATCAGGCCTGGGGTCTGTTCCAGATTTCGGCCGCGGCGCACGAAGTCAACGGTTCGTACAATACGCTGAACACCACTGCGGTTCCCGCGGGTGCCACGGGTCTCGCAGGCGCAGCTCCGACCGCCTTGTCGGAGATCAGCGGACACCCCGATACCAAATGGGGCGGTTCGGTGATGGCGGCGTTGAACATCAAGAACATCCCGACCGGCGTCGGCGACGACATCAAGATGGACGTGTCTTATGCCAAGGGCGAAACCAAGAACGTGATCGCCACCAGCGGAAATTCGCCGAGCTTTGCGATGTTCGGTGGCAGCAACACCGCCTACCAGAGCGTCGGATTTGGACTTACAACTGACGCTGTCTATCGTCCCGTGACGGCCGGCGGCGATGGATCGCTTCACCTCACCGAAGCCTGGGGCATCCGTGGCGCGTTCAACCACAACTGGGACCCGTACTGGTCGTCCAGCCTGTTCGGCAGCTACTCGGCCGTTCGTTACGACAACACTGCGAAAGCCGACATCTGTGCAAACTATGTAACGGCGGGCAAGGCTGTTGGCGGCGTGATCGCCTTCACCTGCAACCCGGACTACAACGTCTCGCAGCTGGGTGTGGTCACCCGTTGGACTCCCGTCAAGAACCTGACGTTCTCGGCCGAAGTTCAGTGGTTCCACCTCGACCAGAAATTCTCTGGTGTTGCGACCTTGGGTCCGACCGCTCCCAAGCCGTCAGCCGTCTATGAGTTCAAGGACCAGGACACGTTCCTGCTGCAGGTTCGCGCCCAGCGTAACTTCTGATCGCGATCGTCTGTCAACGCTCTGAGCGAAACCCCCGGCAACGAATTGCCGGGGGTTTTTCCTTGCCGATCGACGCAATCGCGGACGATCAGGCCGGGAGCCGCCGGCGTTCCGGCAGAGCAGCGACCGCGCGGTTAAGCGGTTGTTAAGCCTGTTCGTCAATATCGTGGTAACGAATTGAATCTACGTTCAACGCGGTCGCGGGAGAAACCGTAGAGCGACGGCAGGAGTTTTGAATGCGGCGAATTTTTTCAAAATTCCTCAGCGACCATTCCGGCGCGACCGCCATCGAATATTGCCTGATCGCAGTCGGTATCAGCATCGTCATCCTCGCTGCCGTCAACGGCATCGGCACCAGCCTCAATACCGGTTTCACCTCGGTGAATTCATCCCTGAAATAATCCGGGGTCTGCAGCAGGCGACATGCAAGAGCTGCTGCTAGGGCCGCTATTGGCTCCGCTGTCAGGAACCTGGGGCCCGCAAATCATAGGCTACAGCCAGCAATATCCGTGGCGCGTGTTCGCAGCGGTGCTGGCCGTCGTCCTGCTGCTGGACATGTTGTTTCGGAAGACGCGATCATCGGCCGCCGGCGGCGATATCGGTGGGTTTGATTTTGGCGATGGCGATGGGGGCGGGTGCGACGATTGAGGCCGCGCTCACGGCGCTTTAGCGTCCGCATTGAGCGCCCGCATCATCCCGATCCGCGCGAACATCAGCCAGCCGCCGCCGGTCTCCGCGGCGTGGATCAGATTTTCCACCGCGACCTGCCAGCGTTGCTGCTGCTGCACGTCCTCGGGAAGTTTCATGATGTAGTCGGCGGCATGCTGCAGCGTCGTGAGTTTCTGCCCGCCGCGCACAATGATCGGCTCGTCGAACGGCGTCGACCACGGCATCTCAGGCCAGGGGTCGCAATAGCGGTGAGCCGCGCTGTATCCTGCCGGAATCATCGTGCGACGCCGCGCCAGAGCTCGCACCAAGCCTCGGGCACCTATCCCGCCTTTTTCGATCTAGCGGGGGCACGCTGCGGCTTCTCGGTTCGCTTTGGCGCCTGCACCTTGGGTTCCGGCGCTTTTGCTTCTTCCTTGGCGGCGCGCTTGCCGCTGATCGGCAGCAGCATCTCGCGCTGGCCGGCGGCGGCCTTGCGCGGCTTCTTGCCCTTGGCGGCGGCAGCAGGGGTGGATTGTTTTTCGCTGGCGAGGCTGCGCTTCAGAGCGTCCATCAGATTGATGACGTTGCCGCCTGATTTCGGTGCAGTTTTCGCCGTGGTGCGGACGCCGCTGCGCTTCCGGTTGATGAGATCGATCAGCGCGGATTCATAGTGATCCTCAAACTGCTCGGGCTCGAACGATCCGGATTTCTGCTCGACGATATGCCTGGCCAGATCCAGCATATCCTTGGTGACCTTCACGTCCTGGATGTCGTCGAAATATTCCTGCTCGCTGCGCACTTCGTAGGGGTAGCGCAGCAACGTCCCCATCAGGCCCTTGTCGAGCGGCTCCAGCGCGATGATGTGTTCGCGGTTGGTCAGGACCACGCGGCCGATCGCGACCTTGTTCATGCTGCGGATGGTTTCGCGGATCACCGCGAAGGCGTCATGGCCGACCTTGCCGTCGGGGACGAGATAATAGGGGCGGATCAGATAGCGGTTGTCGATGTCGGCCTTGGGCACGAATTCATCGATCTCGATGGTGTGGGTCAACTCCAGCGCGATGTCGTCGAGCTCATCCTTGGTGACCTCGATATAGGTATCGGTGTCGACCTTGTAGCCCTTCATGATGTCTTCGGCGGCGACTTCCTCGCCGGTGTCGGCATCGACCTTGGCATATTTGATGCGATGGCCGGTCTTGCGGTTGATCTGGTTGAAGCTGACCTTTTCGGTATCCGACGTCGCCGGATAAAGGGCGACCGGGCAGGTCACGAGCGAAAGGCGCAGGAAGCCTTTCCAGTTGGCGCGGGGGGCCATGAGGTACTCCGAAAACAAGATACTCCGAAACGCAACAGACGACCGGCAACGATACCACCGGAGGACCCGGATTCAAGGCAAGCGGGGAGTTAATCGTCCAATGGCGTTAACCGGTCCGGCCGCGGTTGGTTGCGGGAAACCAGGTGGGGCAGGGGGCGCGACCCGATATCGCAGGGCCAGACCGCGTGGCCAAGGGGCCGGAACATCGACAGCCATCGGGCGTTGCTTTCGACAGGTGGTGCCGCAAGGCATTACAGGCACTTATGAATCGAGGGCACCATGGCGACACGACAACAGGGCCGTATAGTTGAAACCCCGACCGAAGCCCGCCAGGCCGAACCTGGACCGTCGGTGCTGGCCCTTCTCACGGTTTCGACCGGGCTCGCGGTGCTGATCCTGGGGGTCGTCTGGTTCGCGTTCTTCCGCACCTGAGGAGGTGCGAGGGTACGCAAGGCGAGGGCGTTCACTCCTGCAATTTCAGGTCTCACACATATGCGAAGGGTTCATCCTGGTTGCCGACCGGCGGCGGATGCGATCTGCCGCCGGTGGCCTGCTGCCAGGGGTCTCGAACCGGGCGGGCACCGAAATGGCGTGCATCAGAACCCCGGCCAAACGCGGTTGTGAAGAAAAAGTAACCTTCGGGGTTATTGTTGTTCATAGGCCGTTCACGCCGGCAGGGCTCATCTTGATGGCGGCGGTTCTGCCATTCAGATGTGGAGTCGATTTTGCGCCTGCTTGTCGTTGAAGATGATCCGGATCTCAATCGTCAGCTCACCACGGCGCTGTCCGACGCCGGCTATGTGGTCGATCGCGCCTTCGACGGTGAGGAGGGGCACTACCTCGGCGACAGCGAGCCCTATGACGCGGTCGTGCTCGATATCGGCCTGCCCAAGATGGACGGCATCTCGGTGCTGGAGGCCTGGCGGCGCAATGGCCGCTCGATGCCGGTCCTGATCCTGACCGCCCGCGACCGCTGGAGCGACAAGGTGCAGGGGTTTGACGCCGGCGCCGACGACTATGTCGCAAAACCCTTTCATCTCGAGGAAGTGCTGGCGCGGATCCGCGCGCTGCTGCGCCGCTCCACCGGCCACGCCCAGTCCGAACTGACCTGCGGACCGGTCTCGCTGGATACCCGCACCGGCCGCGTCAGCGTGGCGGGCAATCCGATCAAGATGACCTCGCACGAGTACCGGCTGCTGGCCTATCTGATGCACCATACCGGGCGCGTGGTATCGCGCACCGAACTGGTCGAGCATCTCTACGATCAGGATTTCGATCGCGACTCCAACACCATCGAAGTGTTCGTCGGCCGTATCCGCAAGAAGCTGGACGTCGATATCATCCAGACCGTGCGCGGCCTCGGCTATCTGCTGACGCCGCCGCCGCTGGGTTCATGATTTGACTGTATTGATCAGGAATTTCATTTAACCCGCTGTTTTCACATGATTTTGTTCAAGTGTCGGCATCCCTCCATCGGGCCGTGGCCCGGGGACATGGGCTGCGGTATCATGCCTGATGCGCGGTAGTTCGCTCGCCACCCGGCTGTTTTTGTCTGCGACCGCATGGGTGGTGGTGATCCTGCTCATCACCGGCATCGTGCTTTCGTCGGTGTACCGGGCTGCGACCGAGCGCGCCTTCGATCGCCGTCTCAATCTCTATCTTCGCACCATCATCGCTGAAGTGGCGACCCCCGACGCCACGCCCGATCAGTTTCAATCGCTGGGCGAGCCGCTGTTCGAACTGCCCTTGTCGGGCTGGTACTGGCAGATCACCCGCACCGATTCCGAAAAGCCCGAGGTGCGCGCGTCGCGTTCGCTGTGGGACAAGAAACTGCCGAAGCTCGAAGAGCACGGCGCCGATTTGACCGCGGCCGGCATCCGTCTCGGCTATGTCGATGGCCCCGAAGGCCAGACCCTGCGGATGGTGGAGCGGCCGGTCGACCTCGGTGCCGACGGCAAGTTTCTGATCAGCGTGGCCGGCGACGCCACCGAGATCTTCGATGAAACCCGCGCCTTCGATTATTACCTCGGCGGCACCTTCGTGGCGTTGTCGATCGTGCTGGTGCTGACCACCATCTTCCAGGTCCGCTTCGGGCTGGCGCCGTTGAAGCGCATTTCGGAAAAGATCGCTGACATCCGCTCCGGCCGCGCCGAACGGCTCGAGGGGGAGTTTCCGGTCGAGATCGCGCCGCTGGCGCGCGAGACCAACGCGTTGATCGACGCCAATCGCGAGATCGTCGAGCGCGCCCGCACCCATGTCGGCAATCTCGCCCATGCCATCAAGACGCCGCTGTCCGTCATCGTCAACGAAGCCTCAGCCCATGGCGCCGATCCGTTCGCGACCAAGGTTCTGGAGCAGGCGGATGTGATGCGCGATCAGGTCGCGCACCATCTGGAGCGGGCGCGCATAGCCGCGCGTCCCACCATCATCGGCACCATCACCGAGGTTGCGCCCGCGATCGAGGCATTGCGGCGGACCATGGAGAAGATCCATCGCGACCGCGGCATCACCATCGCGGTCGAGGCCGACGCCCAGGCGAAGTTTCGCGGCGAGCGCCAGGACCTCGAGGAAATGGCCGGCAACCTGGTGGACAATGCCTGCAAATGGGCGACCTCGCGGGTCTTCATCGAGGTGCTGGTGGAAAAGCCGGCGAAGCCGGACGCCGGTCCAAAGCTGCGGATCATCGTTGACGATGACGGGCGCGGCCTGTCGGCGGCCGAGCGCGCCCAGGTCTCGCGCCGCGGCCAGCGGCTGGACGAGTCCAAGCCGGGTTCCGGACTGGGCTTGTCGATCGTGGTCGATCTGGCGGCTCTCTATGGCGGCAGCCTGACGCTGGGCAGCGCGCCGATCGGCGGCCTGCGGGCGGAACTGGTGCTCCCGGGGGTGTAACCGTTACCATAAAGATCATCGCTTGATCGGTGCAGTACTTCGTCGCCCAACTCACTTGATTTCGTTGATGCGGCGCAAATCGTCATCGATCCGTGACGGCCAGCCCGGCCCCTTGGCCTTGTATGCCTCAAGCACCTGTCCGGAAAGCCGCAGAGAAACCAGCTTTTTTGTCGGCGCCTTGTTTGGGCCACGTCCTTTACGGATCGACGCCGCGAGATCGGGCAGGGCTTCTGCAAACGGTTTCGCCTGGCCGAACCCCCTGAAAAAGGCGCGGGCCGCGCTAAATCCTAACCTCTCGACGGGGGCTAAATCCAGCAAGGCCATCGTGCACGACGCACGCCGTCCGTCGCCGTAATGAAGGCGATACTTTAGAACGGCGCTCCGCTCGCGTGCATGGCGTTGTACAGGGCAGTAGCGAATAGTGGAGCGCCAGCATCGTTTGGGTGCGTGTTATCAATGCGGTCAGCGCTGCCAAACGCATCCCAATTTGCGCCCTGAAAGACCGTCGCGTTATTCACTACAGACGCTTGCGCAGCGGCCACCGCCGATGAAATGCTCCCAGCGTTCCATGTCTCAATGTTGACAAAAAAGCGGCCCGAGAAACCCGCCGCGAACGCACTAGAAATCACAGTATTGAGCGCGCTTGCGTAAGCAGCCTGAGACGTACCGTCCGCAGTGTCGCCTTCGCCCTGTCCCCATACGGCAGCGAGCGTGACCCCCGGCGTTGCAGGTGTAATCCCACGCGCCGCAAGCCGATTCATCGCCACAGGGAATCTGGTCGCGTAGCTTCCTGTTGCCCAATCGGCAATTCTGGTCGATCCTACCGCAATCGGCACCACAATTACGCGATCAAACTTCCCATTATTGATGAGCATATCCGCGATGCGCGGCGCGACGTTGCTGTTGGTCCCATTGCAACCGAGCGCAGGGGTTGTCGAGAATTGGTAGGCAGCGCCATCATAGATATTGAAGTTGTCGATAACGGAAGAGTTAGTCGGGACGTAAACCGGCGATGTCGTATTGGCGTTGGAATTCGCCATCAACGATTGGCCCATGGTGATTAGAACGAGCGTCTTGATCGCCGGATCAATAGCGAGAGACCGGACTGCAAGTCCGTTTGTGTTTATATTCACCAAGCCAATCGCTGCTGGAACGGGAAACAGGGTGAATGAATCTGGTGCTGAAACGGCGCTTTGTCGCGTGCGCTCCTGCTGTGCGTAGGTGGCACTCGCGTAAAAAAAGAAAATAGCTGCGACGATCTTGTTCATGGATAAAGATTTACGTTCAAACCCTCGAACCCGCCACTTAATAAGGTTGCTCTTCAAGCGCCTGGATAAAATGAAATCCTATTGCTGGCATATTTTAGTGCGATTGTGGCGGGGTTTTGTGAATCAAAGGTCGTGGTGGGATCCATGCTGGACTCGGCCAGCAGGCAATCATCCAATGGGTTGGGATCGAGGCGCGGGACCGATCAACCGGAGCCACGTGTCATTACCTTCTCGTCCGCGCGATGCCAGTTAGTCAGCGCAGAATTTTGCCAATCGCTTTCAATTGGGCCTTTTCCAGCAGCTAGGAACTCTAACCCGTTGATTTTCAGTAAATTTTTGATAACGACTTCTTAACGCCGGCGATTTTATGATAACCGGTGGACGCGGTTTTACCTTCCGCGAGCCGCAAGCGTACAAACCGGGCGCATGAGCCAGACATCCACCGAGCGGCTGAGGGACTATCTCGCGCAGCTTCCGCCGAACGCGCAGGCGTTGCTGATGCGGGAGTTCGAGCGCGCCATCGAACGTGGCGAAGACACCGTCGTCGCCACCTTCGTGCTCGAACAATTGCGCAAGGTGGTGCGCGGAACCGAGGACGAGGAGGCGCGGCCGCGCACCGACGACCCGGCGCGTCTGCTGTTCCGTCCGCTGGAGCCGTTTCTCGTCGAAAGCAATTTTCCGGTACGGGCCGGTCAGATCCGCCGCGCGTCGTTGCTGCCGGTGTGGCAATGGCTCAACCGCGACGCGGCGCCCGAGCCGGCGCGCGAATTCGAGGCGGCGCTGGCGCAGGTGCGGGAAAACGGTACGACGTCGAGCCTCGAATCCGCGATCCGCAAATTCCAGCTCGCTGCGGCGGAGGTGATCTGCAAGATCGCCGCGCCGGCGCCCGGCAACGACAAGTCGCGCGATCTCGCCCGCGTCGGTCCGCCCAACGTGATCGAGGATCTGCTGCCGATCGGCTTGGTGCTGCAGGCCCGCGAAGCGCTTGATGCGCTGAATAGCCGGCTTCCCAGCAACTTGCGGATGCTCGGGGAAGCGCAGGTCGCCTCGGTCGGCCTCGCGCTCAACGTTCCCTCGCTGCAGACGCCGCAAATGCTCCCGTTCGCGCTGTCGCTGGTCATGCAGCGGCTGACCGCGCCCTGGCAGATCATTCGCCTTGCCATCAAGATGGCCGCCTCGGACGACGAAGTCCGCGTCGCCGCTACGCCCTATGGCGTTGCCGTCACCATTGCGCTGCACGATCTGTCTTTCCTCGCCGCCTGCCTGAGGACGGATATCCGGCGCGGCCAGTTCGACAATGTCGCCGGGCTTCTCAAGACGCTGCATGACGGCGTGCGCGGCCTGCGGACCGAACTCGATCTCCGCAGCGAGTCCACATGGGGCCGGCAACTGACATCGATCCGGGCCGATATTGCCAACGCCGTGCAATCGGAAATCGACAGCGTGCCCGGCCGCGTCCGGCGTATCCTGCGTCAGCGCTCCGACAAGGATATTTCCGTCGGCGCCAAGATCGACGACAGCGAGGTCAACGAGACCGCCGCGCTGATCGACTTCGTCGCGGTGTGCCGCACCTATGCCAGCGAGCTGGCGATCAACGAGGTGACGCTGCGAACCTATTCCGACTTGCAGCAATATGTCGAAAAATCCACCGAGGCGCTGGTGCAGTCGCTGCGCGGCGGCGACAGCAAGGCGCGGGCCTACCGGCAGATGCAGGTCAAGGCGGCGATCCGCTTCTGCGACGTATTGTTCGGCCACGACTATGCGTCGCTGATGAGCAGGGCTGCGGAGAGCGCCCTGACCGGCGAGCGCAAGCCCTCACGTGCGGGATGAGTGCGCTGTCACAAAAGATTGCGGTAACCGAATATGCAATTTTTAGTTGACCTGATTTGGTGAGTTCCGTACCGTTTTGGTATGAATGCAGTCATTAATTTTGTTGAATTTGAAAACCACGTCATTTCCGCGACCTACCGAAACCTGATGATCAGGGCGAAGGTCGTGCTGGTCGACAAGACCAGCGGCGAAGCATTGCCTGAACCGATCACCACGATTGCATCGCCGCTACCCGCCGGGATGCTCCGAATCCGGGTGCCGGACACGATCAAGCCCGGAATCTACTACCTGAGAGCCCTCAACGGGCATGGCGAGCACGCGGCCCAAAGCGTGGAGTTCAATATCGGCTAGCATCCGATTTTCTCTTGATTTTGGAGGACTTACGGCCGCGATTGCGACTTGATAATTGTCAATTGCCGGGCTCGCCGCCCGTGGTGTAAAGCGGCGCATCGGCCCGTTCCCGGGCCGCCGTTTCACCGGAACCCGCTTGATGACGCTGTGGTTTGTGTTCGCGCTGATGACGGCCGCGGCGATCTTCGCCGTGCTTTGGCCGTTGGGCCGCCGCACCGGGCTGCGAGAGGAGGGCAGCGAGGCGGTCGTCTACAAGGATCAGCTCGCCGAGATCGATCGCGACGTCGCCGCGGGGCTGATTGGCGTTTCCGAGGCGGGTGCAGCGCGGGTCGAGATCAGTCGCCGCCTGCTGGCGGCTGCGGATAGCCAGCGCGCCCCGCCTGTCGCATCGAATACCACGCTTCGCCGCATAGCGGCGGTCGCAGCCCTGGTTGGGGTGCCGATCGTCGCGGTCGCGTTCTACGTTCCGCTTGGCTCGCCGCAGCTCGGCGATTTCCCGCTGGCGCAACGTGCGCGCACGGCGGACGTCAAGCAGCCCCTCGACAATCTGGTGGCGCAGGTCGAACAGCACCTCGAGAAAAACCCCACCGATGGCCGGGGCTGGAACGTGCTGGCGCCGGTGTTGGCGAAGCTCGGCCGCTACGACGACGCCGTCCGGGCCTATCGCAATTCCATTACCTATAACGGCGACAGCGCGGCGCGCCGTGCCGATCTTGGCGAAGCGCTCGTCGCGACGGCAGGTGGCGTCGTCACATCGGAGGCGAAGGCCGAATTCGAACGCGCCATCGCGCTCGACGCCGGCGAGGTCAAGGCGAGTTATTTCCTTGGCCTTGCAGCCGAGCAGGACGGCCGTGCCACGGAGGCGGCGTCGATCTGGCGTGCACTGCTGGCAAATGCGCCGGCGGATGCGCCGTGGCGCCCGCTGGTTCTGGGCGCATTGGCGCGGGTCGGAGGCGGTTCCACCGTGCCGCCACTTTCGGATGATGCGGTAGCGGCCGCAAAAGACATGAACGCGACCGACCGCGGCGCGATGATCCGCGGCATGGTCGAGCGCCTCGCGACCCGATTGAAGCAAAACGGTGACGACGTCGAGGGATGGCTGCGGTTGGTGCGGGCCTATATGGTGATGGGCGATCGCGACAGGGCAAAGAGCGCGCTGATCGACGCCCGCCAGGCGGTGGCCAACGATGCGGAGCGCCTGCGGCAACTGAACGAAGGCCTGAAAAATCTCGGGCTCGATGGATAAGCATGATGCCGAAAAGTGTGCAGCGGTTTTCGGAGGACATCATGCGCGGGAATAGAGGCCAGGCATGACGCGCAAGCAACGGCGTTTGACGATGATCGGCGGCTCGCTCGCGGTGCTCGCTGTGGCGGCGGCGCTGGTGCTGAACGCGATGCGGGATTCGATCGTGTTTTTCTCGACGCCTGCGATGGTGGCCGAGAAGCATATTCCGGCGGGAAAACGTTTCCGGCTCGGTGGCCTGGTGCAGCCGGGGTCGCTGGTGCGCGGCGACAATCTGGCGGTCAGCTTCGAGATTGCCGACGGCAGCGCCGCGCTGAAGGTCGCCTACAAGGGAATTCTTCCCGATCTGTTCCGCGAAGGGCAGGGCGTGGTCGCCGAAGGCGCGCTTGACCCCGCCGGCGTGTTCAAGGCCGACACCGTGCTCGCCAAGCATGATGAGACCTACATGCCCAAGGACGTCGCCGATGCGCTGAAGAAGCAGGGCCACTGGAAGGACGACTACGGCGCGAAGCCGGATTACAGCGCCAAACCGGCGGTCGCGGAGCAAGCGAAACCGGATGTTTCGCAGGCGAAGCAGGGGGTTTCACAGTGATCGCGGAAGCCGGACATTACGCGCTGGTGCTCGCGCTGGCGCTGGCGTTGATCCAGTCCACCGTTCCCGTTCTCGGCGCCCGCTGGCGCGATCTCGCTCTGATGAATGTCGCGCGCTCGACCGCGCTGGCGCAATTGCTGTTCGTGGCGGCGTCGTTTGCGGCGCTGGTCACGCTGCACGTCACGTCCGATTTCTCGGTCGTCAACGTGTTCGAGAACTCGCATTCGATGAAGCCGCTGATCTACAAGATCACCGGCGTCTGGGGCAATCATGAAGGCTCGATGCTGCTGTGGGTATCGATCCTGGCGCTGTTCGGTGGCCTCGTCGCGGCGTTCGGCAACAACCTGCCGCTGTCGCTGCGCGCGCATGTGCTGGCGGTGCAGGCCTGGGTCGCCAGCGCGTTCTATCTCTTCATCCTGATCACCTCGAATCCGTTCCTGCGCATCGCCACGCCGCCGATCGAGGGCCGCGACCTCAATCCGGTGCTGCAGGACATCGGTCTCGCGGTGCATCCGCCGATGCTCTATCTCGGCTATGTCGGGTTCTCGATCTCGTTTTCGTTCGCGGTCGCGGCCCTGATCGAAGGCCGGATCGATGCTGCATGGGCGCGCTGGGTGCGGCCGTGGACGCTGGTGGCGTGGATCTTCCTCACGCTCGGCATCGCGATGGGCTCGTACTGGGCCTATTACGAACTCGGCTGGGGCGGCTGGTGGTTCTGGGATCCGGTCGAGAATGCCTCGCTGATGCCGTGGCTTGCCGGCACCGCGCTGCTGCATTCCGCTGTTGTGATGGAGAAGCGCAACGCGCTCAAGGTCTGGACCATCCTGCTGTCGATCCTGACCTTCTCGCTGTCACTGCTCGGCACCTTCCTGGTGCGCTCGGGCGTGCTGACGTCGGTGCATGCGTTCGCGACCGATCCGACCCGCGGCGTGTTCATTCTTTTGATCCTCTGCATCTTCATCGGCGGCAGTCTGTCGCTCTATGCCTGGCGGGCCTCGGCGCTGAAGCAGGGCGGGCTGTTCGCGCCGATCTCGCGCGAAGGCGCGCTGGTGCTCAACAACCTGTTTCTCACCACCGCCTGCGCGACGGTGTTCATCGGAACGCTGTATCCGCTGGCGCTGGAAGTTCTCACCGGCGACAAGATTTCGGTCGGCGCGCCGTTCTTCAATCTCACCTTCGCGCCCCTGTTCCTGCCCTTGATGATCGCGGTGCCGTTCGGGCCGCTGCTGGCGTGGAAGCGCGGCGATCTGCTCGGCGCGGCGCAGCGCCTGACCGCCGCCGGCATCGCGGCGCTGATCGCGGTCGCGGTGCTGTGGGCGTGGACCCGCGGCGGCAGCGCCTTCGCGCCGCTGGCGATCGGCCTTGCGGTATTCGTCATCGCGGGGGCGCTCTGCGACCTCGCCGAGCGCACCGGCCTGTTTCGCATGCCCTTGGCAACCGCGATCCGGCGGGCGCGCGGACTGCCGCGCTCGACCTGGGGCACGGCGTTCGCCCATGCCGGCGTCGGCGTCGCCTTGATCGGCATCGTCTGCGAGACCACCTGGAACAGCGAATATATCGGATCGATGAAGCCCGACGACGTCGCGAGGCTTGCCGGCTACGAGTTGAAGCTCGACGGCGTGACGCAGCGGCAGGGGCCGAATTTTCGCGAGATGCTGGCGCAGTTCACGGTTACCCTCGACGGCAAGCGCCTGAGCGTCATGACGCCGTCGAAGCGCAATTTCACCACGCGGGGCTCGTCGACCACCGAGGCGGCGCTGCTGACGCGTGGCGCCAGCCAGCTCTATATCTCGCTCGGCGATACCAACGCCGACGGCGCCATCGCGGTGCGCATCTATCACAAGCCGCTGGTGCTGCTGATCTGGTGGGGGCCGGTGCTGATGGCGTTCGGCGGCATGCTGTCGCTGTCGGACCGCCGGCTGCGGGTCGGTGCGCCGAAGCCGGCCAAGGCGTTGCGCGGATTGCAGGCGGCGGAATAGGTTTTCCCTCATCCTGAGGAGCCGCGGAGCGGCGTCTCGAAGGATGAGATTTGTTGGTTACGCCATCCTTCGAGACGCATCCTTCGGATGCTCCTCAGGATGAGGGAAGAGACCCGGTGCGAAAGCTGATCGCGATTTCATTCGTCGTGTGGATGGCGGCTTTTGCCGCGTCGAACGCCTACGCCGTGCAGCCGGACGAGATCATGTCGGATCCGGCCAAGGAATCCCGCGCTCGGGATTTGTCGCGCGAGCTGCGCTGCATGGTGTGCCAGAACCAGTCGATCGACGATTCCGAAGCGCCGCTGGCGCGCGATCTGCGCCTTTTGGTGCGCGAGCGGATCGCGGCCGGCGACAGCGATGCGCAGGTGATCGATTTCCTGGTGGCGCGCTATGGCGAATTCGTGCTGCTGAAACCCCGACTCAAGCCGCACACATTGCTACTGTGGCTGCTGCCGCCGCTGGCGCTGGCGGGCGGGGGATTGGCGTTGTGGATGCATGGCCGGCGGCGCTCGAAATCAGCGGTAAGCGAAGACCATTCCTCGTTCAAATTGACAGCCGAGGAAGAAGAACGGCTGGAGCGCCTGATTGCGGTCGAACCGCCGGCGGAAGGGCCGGCCTAGCTCTGGAACAGTTCGATTTCCGCCTTGCGAGGAACCGTTTTGGCTCTGCGATAAACCCGTTTTCGCTCTGCGATAAACTGCCGCATTGATAACCCCTTTTATTACAAAAGTTTAATTCCCAAGCCAGCGCGCGGTAAGGCGGAACACCCCATCTTTGGCTTCAAGAGGTGCATGCCCCGGCACCATCGATTTCACGCCGATTTCACGCCCTGGAGATTTTCTACATGACCGACCGTCCCACCGATCTCTCGTCGCTTCCGTCCTATCAGGTGCCACGCCGTTCGCTGTTATCCGCGCGCAAGTTCGCGCTGATGGCTTCGGTCGTCGCCGGCCTCGGCGTTGCCGTTTACGGCTTCAGCCCGTCGTCCGGCCCCGTGGATATCTTTTCGAGCCCCGCGCATGCGCAGGTGAACAACGAAGTCCGCAAGGTAGAGAAGCCGATCGGCTTTGCCGATATCGTCGAGCGCGTGAAGCCGTCGGTGATTTCGGTGAAGGTCAATATCAACGAAAAGGTCGCCAAGGACGATAGCGCCAACAACAACAACGACAACTCGCCGTTCCAGCCGGGCTCGCCGATGGAACGTTTCTTCCGCCGCTTCGGCGGACCCGATGGCATGCCGGGCCTGCGCGGTGGGCCGCGCGGTGGTCGTGGTGTGGTGACCGGCCAGGGTTCGGGCTTCTTCATTTCCGCTGACGGCTTTGCCGTCACCAACAATCACGTGGTCGACAGCGCCGACAAGGTCGAGGTCACCACCGACGAGGGCAAGACCTATACCGCCAAGGTCATCGGCACCGATGCGCGCACCGACTTGGCCCTGATCAAGGTCGAGGGCGGTTCGAACTTCCCGTTTGCGAAGCTTTCCGACAGCAAGCCTCGGATCGGCGACTGGGTGCTGGCGGTCGGCAATCCCTTTGGCCTCGGCGGCACCGTCACGGCGGGCATCGTCTCGGCCAGCGGCCGCGATATCGGCAACGGTCCGTACGACGATTTCATCCAGATCGACGCGCCCGTGAACAAGGGCAACTCCGGTGGCCCGGCGTTCGACGTGTCCGGCGAGGTGATGGGCGTCAACACCGCGATCTATTCGCCGTCCGGCGGCAGCGTCGGTATTGCGTTCTCGATCCCGGCCTCGACGGTCAAGAGCGTGATTGCACAGCTCAAGGACAAGGGCACGGTCAGCCGCGGCTGGATCGGCGTCCAGATTCAGCCGGTCACATCCGACATCGCCGACAGCCTCGGCCTCAAGAAGGCTGAAGGCGCGCTGGTGGCGGAACCCCAGGCCAATGGTCCGGCGGCCAAGGCCGGTATCGAATCCGGCGACGTGATCACGGCGGTGAATGGCGAGACGGTCAAGGATGCGCGCGAACTCGCCCGCACCATCGGCGGTCTCGCGCCCGGCAATGCGGTGAAGCTCAACGTGCTCCACAAGGGCCAGGACAAGGTCGTCAACCTGACGCTTGGCCAGTTGCCGAACGCGCTGGAAGCCAAGGCCGACATCGACAACGGCGACAAGGGCGGCGCGACCCGCGGTACCGACGTGCCGAAGCTCGGCATGACGCTGGCGCCGGCCAACAGTGTCGCGGGCGCCGGCAAGGATGGCGTCGTGGTGACCGAGGTCGATCCGAAGAGTGCGGCAGCCGAGCGCGGCTTCAAGGAAGGCGACGTGATCCTCGAGGTCGCCGGAAAGAGCGTCACCACGGCCGGAGACGTCCGCGAGGCGATCAACGCCGCGCGCACCGACAACAAGAACAGCGTCCTGATGCGCGTCAAGAGCGGCGGTTCGTCGCGGTTCGTCGCGGTGCCGCTGGCGAAAGGTTAACTATCTGTAGATGGAGGGTGTCGCCGGCATCAGTCGCCCCCGCCGACGGCTCTTTCCGGGGGGCGGGTTACAGGCCCGCTCCCTTAGCTACCTTCCGGTGGAATACGCCCCCCTCCGTCGGAAGGGTCTAAGGGCGGTGAAGTCCCCCAGCTTCACCGCCCACTTTTTTCGTTAACCCGGAAACGCGCGGTTGCCTTGCATGAGGATGCCGCTCGCGCCATGGTGGTAGAAAGCTGGCTCCCCTTGACCGCAACCGATTCCAATATGCGCCTCTTGATCATCGAAGACGACCGCGAGTCCGCCGACTATCTGGTGAAGGCGTTTCGCGAAGTCGGCTATGTCGCCGATCTCGCCGGCGACGGCGAGGAAGGCTTGTCGCTCGCCGATAGCGGTGATTACGACGTACTGGTGATCGACCGGATGTTGCCGAAGCGCGACGGCCTGTCGCTGATCGGAACCCTGCGCGAAAAGGGCAACCGGACCCCGGCTCTGATTCTTTCGGCGCTCGGGCAGGTCGACGACCGCATCAAGGGCTTGCGCGCCGGCGGCGACGACTATCTGCCAAAACCCTATTCCTTCGCCGAACTGCTGGCGCGGGTCGAGGTGCTGTCGCGCCGCCATGGCGGTCCGGCCGAGGAGACCACCTATCGGGTCGGCGATCTCGAACTCGATCGCCTGTCGCATCGGGTGGCGCGTGGCAAGGATGAGCTGACCTTGCAGCCGCGCGAGTTCCGGCTGCTGGAATATCTGATGAAGCACGCCGGACAGGTGGTGACGCGAACCATGCTGCTCGAAAACGTCTGGGACTATCATTTCGATCCGCAGACCAACGTCATCGACGTGCATATTTCGCGGCTGCGCTCCAAGATCGACAAGGGCTTCGAGCGGCCCTTGCTGCACACGATCCGCGGCGCCGGATACATGATCCGTGACGGCGTTCGGTAAACTGATCCGCACCACGGCGTTCCGGTTGACGCTGGCCTATCTGTTCTTGTTCGCGCTGTTTGCCGCCTCGCTGCTCGGCTATTTCGCCTGGAACACCCGCCGGCTGATCACCGAGCAGATCACCACCACCGTGAACGCGGAAATCAGCGAGATCAGCGACATCTTCAATCGCCGCGGCTTGCACGGGCTGTTCAACACGATCGAGAGCCGGGCGCTGCGTCCCGGCGCCAATCTCTACCTCGTAACCAACCCGGCAGGGCAGGCGATCGCCGGCAATGTCGGCGCGCTGGCGCCAGGCGTGATGGCGACGTCGGGCTGGTCGGAGACCGCCTATCGGCGGCTGGACGAACTGGATACCGCCAATCATCGCGCGCTGGTGCGGGTCACGGAACTGACCAACGGCTTCCGGCTGCTGATCGGTCGCGACCTGGAGGAGCGGCGACGGATGTTCGGCATCGTCGCCAAGGCCGCGCAATGGTCGCTGCTGGTCGTCATCGTGCTCGGGCTCGGCGGCGGCATCTTCGTGGCGCGGCGGGTGCTGCGGCGTATCGACGCCATGACCGGGACCACCCAGCGCATCATGGCGGGCGACCTCACGGGCCGGCTGCCGGTCGGCCGCAGCGGCGACGAGCTCGATCGTCTGGCGGGAAATCTCAACGCCATGCTGGAGCGGATCGAGGCGCTGATGATGGGGCTGAAGGAGGTCTCCGACAACATCGCCCACGATCTGAAGACGCCGCTGACACGGCTGCGCAACCGCGCCGAAGAGGCGCTGGCCAAATCCGGCAGCGAGGCCGAATATCGCAGCGCGCTGGAACGCACCATCGAGGAATCCGACGGCCTGATCCGGACCTTCAACGCGCTGCTGATGATCGCACGTGCCGAATCCGGCCAGGCGCGCGGCGATATGGACGACTTCGACGCCGCCGACGTCGCACGCGGTATTCACGAACTCTACGAGCCGCTGGCGGAAGACGACGGCATGACCTTGCGCGTCAAGGGCGGGTCGGCGCCGCTGCACGGCAACCGCGAATTGATCAGCCAGGCGCTGGCCAACCTGGTCGAGAATGCGATCAAATACGGCAAGCCGGTTGCCGCTGCGCAGCCGCTGGGCGCAGACAGGGTCGCCAGCGCCGTCAGCAACGAGATCCTGATCGAGGCCCGTCGCGAGGGCGATCAGGTGCTGCTCAGCGTCACCGATCACGGGCCCGGGATTCCGGAAGCCGACCGCAAGCATGCGGTGGAGCGATTTGTGCGGCTGGAGGCGAGCCGCACCCAGCCCGGTTCCGGTCTCGGGCTGAGCCTCGCATCGGCGGTGGCGACGCTGCATGGCGGGGAACTCCGGCTCGGCGATGCCCATCCGGGCCTGTCGGCGACCCTGGCGATCCCGGCGCCCGCCGGCGCCAGCAACCGGCTTGCGGCTCAAACACCTGATGTGCCACAGAAGGCGGCATGACCTCATCCGCGAAGGGCGACGCGGACCAACATCGTCTGGCCGCGCGGTTCGTGGACGGGCCGCATGTGTCCGTTGCTGACCAATCCGAACAACGACTGGCAGACTGGCTGACCGATCTCGCAGCGGAGCAGGCGGCCGTCATCGACGACCTCACGCGCCGGTTTCCCCGTACCAAAACCATGTTGTCGGGCATCGCGGTATCCTCACCTTACCTGTTCGACCTCATCCGCACTGATGCGGCGCGGCTCATTCGCCTGCTCGAATGCGATCCGGAAGCCTATCTTCCCCGGCTGATTGAAAACACCGGCCATGGCGTGTCGGCCGCGGCCGATGAGGCCGAAGTGATGCAACGGCTGCGGCGCATGAAATCGGAAGCGGCGCTGCTGATCGCGCTGTGCGACATCGGCGGCGTCTGGCCGGTGATGCGGGTGACCGCGGCGCTCACGGACATCGCGGTCGCGTCGGTGCAATCGGCGCTGCGCTATCTGCTGCGGCAGGAAGTCGCGCGCGGCCGGATCACGGCCGCCAACCTCGACGCGCCTGAGGACAACAGCGGCCTCGTCGTACTCGCCATGGGCAAGATGGGCGCGGGCGAACTTAACTACTCCAGCGACATCGACCTGATCGTGTTTTTCGATCCCGCCGCGCCGACGCTGGCGCCGGATATCGAACCGCAGCCGTTTTTCGTCCGCGTGACCCAGGGGCTGGCGCGGCTGCTGCAGCAGCGCACCGGCGACGGTTACGTTTTCCGTGTCGACCTGCGGTTGCGGCCGGACCCGGCTTCGACGCAGGTGGCGATCTCGACCGCCGCGGCGCTGCATTATTACGAGCGGGAAGGGCGGACCTGGGAACGCGCGGCCATGATCAAGGCGCGGCCCTGCGCCGGCGACGCCAAAGCCGGAGAGGCGCTGGTCGCGGAAATCGCGCCGTTCGTCTGGCGCAAGCATCTGGATTTCGCCGCACTCGCCGACGTCCACGACATGAAGCGGCAGATGCAGACGTTTCGCGGCCAGAGCGAGATCTCGGTCGAGGGCCATAACGTCAAGGTCGGGCGCGGCGGCATCCGCGAGATCGAATTCTTCGCGCAGACCCAGCAATTGATCGCCGGCGGCCGGCATCCGCAATTGCGCGTGCGGCCGACGCTGGAAGCCTTGAATGTGCTGGCGTCGAGCGACTGGATCACCTTCGAGGCGCGCGACGAACTGACCGCGGCCTATGAGTTCCTGCGGCGGGTCGAACACCGGCTGCAGATGGTCGCCGACGAGCAGACCCATACCTTGCCCGACGATGTCGAGGCGGTGGAGCGCTTCGCCGCGTTCTTCGGCTATGACAGCCGCGCGGCGTTCGCCAAGGACCTGCTCGGCCATCTCAACGTCGTGCAGGGACACTACGGCAAGCTGTTCGAGGGCGATCCGACCGGCACCGCGAAGATGCCGGCGGCGGATTACAGCGCCGGTCCAGACGATCCGCGCCTGCTGGAACATCTGGCCGCGCTCGGCTTCAAGAAGCCGGTCATGGTGGCGAGCACCGTGCAGCAATGGATCACCGGCGACTACCGCGTGTTCCGGATCGAAGCGACGCGCAACGCCTTTGTCGAGTTCGTTCCGGCGCTGATCGACGGCCTGGCGCATGCCGAGGAGCCCGATCACGCGGTGACCGCCTTCGATCGTTTCCTGCAGGCGTTGCAGCGCGGCGGCCGCCTGATCTCGCTGCTCAGCCAGAACCGCGACCTGGTCGCGCTGGTGGCGCTGATCCTCGGCGCGGCGCCCCGCCTCGGCGATATGCTGGCGCGGCAGCCGCAGATCATGGATGGCTTGATCGATCCGCGCTTCTTCGGCGCCATGCCGGATCAGCGCGAATTGTCGGCGCGGCTGGCGGCGACGCTTGCGGACGCCAATTCCTACGAGGAGTTTCTCGATCGGTTGCGTTTGTTCGGCCAGGAAAGCCTGTTCCTGATCGGCACGCGAATTCTCTCCGGCACGGTCTCGGCGCAGCAGGCGAGCGTCGCCTTCGCCGACGTCGCCGAGGGCATCGTGCATACCGTGCATGGCCTCGTCACCGACCGGTTCGCGGCCCAGCACGGCCGCATCGAAGGGCAGGAGACCGCGATCCTGGCAATGGGCCGGCTCGGCAGCCGCGAGATGACCGCGTCCTCCGATCTCGACCTGATCCTGCTGTACGATTTCGATGACGAACATCCGGACTCCGACGGCGCGCGTCCGCTGCATGGCGCGCATTATTTCGCCCGCTTCACCCAGCGGTTGATCAGCGCCTTTACGACGCGGACAAATTACGGCGTGCTGTATGACGTGGACATGCGGCTGCGGCCGTCCGGCCGGGCGGGGCCTGTGGCCTCGCGCCTCGAATTCGTTCGCCGACTACCAGGACCGGGAAGCGTGGACCTGGGAACATATGGCGCTGACCCGGGCGCGGGTGATTTCGTCGTCGCCGGAGTTCCGCGCCAGGATCGAGGCGATCATCCGTCGCGTCCTGACCCGGCCGCGCGACCGTGCCAACACCGCCGGCGACGTCGCGGACATGCGCCGCGCGGTGGCGCTCGAGAAGGGCGAGAAGGATATCTGGGATCTGAAATACGCCGCCGGCGGCACGCTCGATATCGATTTCATCGCGCAATACCTCCAGCTCGTCCACGCCGCCGAAAAGCCGGATATCCTCGACGTCTCGACGTTGCAGGTGCTCGACAACGCCGCCCGGCTCGGCGTGCTGCCGCAATCGGAGGCGGAAGTGCTGCGCTCGGCGGCCCGTCTCTATCACGACCTCACGCAAATCCTGCGGCTCTGCGTTACCGAAAAATTCAAGCCGGAGACCGCGGGCGAGGATCTGCTGCGGGTGCTGGCGCGGGCCGGTGACGCCCCGGACTTTTCCTCGCTCGAGGCGCGGGTCAAGGAAACCCAGACCGAGGTGCGCCGGGTGTTTGTGGCGCTGGTCGAGAACGGCAGCTAGTTCGCGCTTTGCCAAACCTACGATCGTAATGCCCGTTGAGATCGCCATCACCGGGCTTGACCCGTACACATGTCGGCGCCGGTTGCGCGCCTTATCTCGGTGCTAGAGTTGGTGGGCAAACTGATCGCCGAATGTGCCTTGCGAGGCTGCCGAAGAGTTTGGCGTTTTCGGACATGCGGCGCATCTGAATTTGAAGCAGGGCAAGGCCTTCCTCAAGCGCGGCGAATTGTTCGAAGAACTGTTCCTCAGTGAGTTCCTGTTCCGGGAAACTACCTTTGTCCTTGTCGAGAGTGTCGATAAAACATTGCATGATGATGCTCCCTGGGTTGAGTTGAGCCTGAGCCCGATCTGTAAGCCGGCAGGCTTTCCAGGGGCAATGACCGGCCCACCGGCAGGCATGACCGAAACGCCGGCTTCTGATAAAAAGTCCGTTATGGACGCGTTATCCGACGTTTTGAGAGTGGCGCATTTGACCGGCGGAGTGTTCTTGCACGCCGATTTCTTCGCGCCATGGTGTATGGCCGCCCGCGTCGGGCCGGAACATTGCGGGCCCGTTCTCGGACGAGCTTCGCACCTGATTCTTTATCACTACGTCGTCGAGGGCGAACTCCGTATCCGGATCGACGGCGAGGAGGCAGAGGGTCTCGTGCTTGGAGCCGGCGACGTCGTTCTGTTGCCGCGCAACGACCTGCACCTGGTAGGCAGCGACCTGACCCTGCCGCCGGTCGCCGGCAGCGATATTATCCAGCCGCCGAAGGACGGCGGGCTGTTCTCGATCCATCACGGCGGAAGTGGCGGACGCACGCGGATGATCTGCGGATTCCTCGGCTGCGATTGCGCCGAAGACAATCCGGTGATTTCGACGTTGCCGTCGCTGCTAAAACTCAGCGCCGAGCAAGGTGGGGCCGCAGAATGGATCCGCTCGACCTTCCAATATGCTGCCGAGGAGGTCGCCGCCGGCCGCCCAGGCTCAGAGACAGTCCTGGCGAAGTTGTCGGAGTTGTTGTTCGTTGAAGCCGTGCGACGCTACGCAGAAGCCCTGCCACGGGAGCAGACGGGTTGGCTCGCCGGTTTGCGCGACCCTCACGTTGCGCGGGCGCTGGCGCTGCTGCACCGCGACATCAACCGGCCCTGGAACGTGGATGATCTGAGCCGTGAGGTCGGGCTATCGCGTTCGGCGCTGGCCGACCGCTTCATTGGTTTGATCGGCATGCCGCCGATGCACTACGTCGCCAGCTGGCGGATGCAGGTTGCAACCCAGAAGCTCCGCCATACCAGCACGTCTCTTGCGCAGGTTGCCGACATGGTCGGTTACAGTTCCGAGGCGGCTTTTTCCCGCGCATTCAAGAAGGCGTTCGGGATCGCGCCGGCTACGTGGCGACGTTCAAACATATAGGCCACGTCGAATCCATCGAGAGGCGGAAGATCATGAGTTTCTTCGAGCGACTAAGAGCGGCAGCATCCGCCGAGTGGCGGGCCTACACCGAGCATCCCTTCACCAACGCCCTGGCGGACGGCTCGCTCGCCGAAGCGGCGTTTCGTCACTACCTGGTTCAGGACTACCTGTTCCTGATCGAGTTTGCCCGTGCCTATGCGCTCGCCGTCTACAAGGCGCCCAGGCTCGCCGACATGCGCGAAGCGGCGGCCGGCCTCTCGGCCATTCTCGACGTCGAGATGAACCTGCATGTGAAGCTCTGCGCCGGCTGGGGCCTGTCGGCGAGCGATCTCGAACAGACCGCTCCGGCGGTCGAGATGCTGGCCTATACACGCTACGTGCTCGATACGGGAATGCGCGGCGATCTCCTGGCACTCGAGGTGGCGCTGGCGCCTTGCGTGATCGGCTACGCTGAGATCGCGACGCGGCTCGCCTCACGGCCCCAGGCGCAGGCTGCAACCAATCCCTATCGCGTCTGGATCGCCGAGTACGCCGGTGCGCCATACCAGGAGGTGGCTGCGAAAGCGCGGGCGCAGCTGGAACGTCTCGCCGATCTCTATGCCACGCCGGCCCGCGAGGCGGAGCTGATCGCGATCTTCAAGGAAGCCACCCGGCTCGAAGCCGACTTCTGGGAAATGGGCTGGCGTGTGGATCGGCGTGTTGAATAGTCGCTGACGGCGTAGCGAATGGGAACTTGCGAGACGTTGTTGCCGGCGAGGCGAGGCCCGATCCATCGGCATGGGGGAAGTTCCAAGTTGGCAGGTTCGACCCAATCGCGTTATGATTCTCGTCAGTGCAAGGCGGCGCAGCCCGATCAGATGAGACGCGCATGAGGTCTCGTTCCGTGAACCCGAAGCTCAGGCAGACAAGGCTGCGGCCCGCGCATGTCGCCATTGCGGGTCTGGCCGCGTTGATCGCGGCCGCAGGTGATGTGGGCGCGACAGACCGTCGCGGCGAACGTGCGGTCGAGTCCATCGAGGCGCGCACAGCCGGCGAGCCGCTCATGGCGATCGTTTCGCTCCGCAACCAGCGGATCACGGTCTATGACGCCAATGGCTGGATCCTCCGGGCGCCGGTGTCGAGTGGCCAGAAGGGGCGCGAGACGCCAGCCGGCATCTTCAGCGTCATCCAGAAGGAGGCGGAACACTACTCGAACCTGTATGACGATGCCTTCATGCCGCACATGCAACGCATCACCTGGTCTGGCATCGCGCTCCATGGCGGCCCGCTGCCAGGATATCCGGCGTCCCATGGCTGCGTTCGGATGCCCTTCGACTTCGCAGAACGCCTGTTCGACGTGACCCGGCCGGGCATGCGGGTGATCGTCGCACCCACCGATGTGGCGCCCGTTGAGATCGCCGCTCCGGTTCTGTTCCAGCCCAAGCCGGGGGCCGGTGCCTTGGCTGCCGCCCGTACCGCCGAGGCGGATGAGGCGGCCGGGAAGGCGGATCAGGCGAGACGCGCCGCCGGGACGGCTTTCAGGGAGGCCGCGCAGTCCATGGTTCCGGTGCGCGTGGCGGACAATCTGAAGCTCAGAGCCGAGGCACAACTGGCCGCCGCCGAGACCGCGCTTGGTTCCGCAATCTCCACCGAGGCAAAGGAGCAGGCTGAGCGCGACAAGGCGCAGGCCATCGCCAGGGTCGCCGAGTTGCAGGTGCAATTGACCAGCGCACAGGCAGAGCGGCAAGCCAAACTCGATGCCGTCACCCGTACGCGTGAAGCCGTCGCCGCCGCGGAGACGGTACGGGCCGCGGCAGCCGAGGCGGCGCGCCAGGTGGCGCGCGAGCTCGAGCCGGTATCGGTGCTGATCAGCCGCAAGACCCAGCGCCTCTATGTCCGGCAAGCCTTTGAGCCCATCCTGGAGAGTCCGGTCACGATCAGGGATGCCGATACTCCGATTGGAACGCACGTCTTCACCGCCGTGGCGCAGACCAACGGCAACACCGACATGCGATGGAGCGTTGTTTCCCTAGACAGCGGACGTTCGGAGCGCGTGGCGGTCGAGCCACAAGGCCGGACGCGCGGGAGCCACGGTCGCGACGTCGCGCCGACGCCGACGGATCCCGGCAGTGCAAAGACCGCGCTCGACCGGATCACCATTCCGCAGGATGCATTGGATCGTATCGCCGGGATGGCGCCGGGATCTTCCCTCATCATCACGGACGAGGCGTTGAGCTCCGAGACCGGCAAAGGCACGGATTTCGTGGTGCTCCTGAGCGGCGAGCCGCAAGGAGGGATCAAGATGCGACGACGCGGTCCACCGCCCGAATTCAGCTACGCGCGCTCACGCGATCGCCTGCCTTTTTGGCGTTCGCCCTTCGGTGGGCCGTTTTCCACCTGGTGAGCCCCGCTCTTTTCAGATCCGGTCCGGGAACAGGGTCGATCTGGTGGTTCTCGAATCCGCTGATGCGAGCAAAGCGGTGCGAGAGTGCCGCTCGCTTCGGAGTTCCTTCGCATTGGGGGCAACTTCCCCCGGGGCTCTTGGCGAACTCCCGTTGATCCAGATCAACGCCCTATCAAGCGTTTCAGAAATGGATGGATGGCCGTGTTGTGCGCAGGCCATGCAATGAACCGATGGTTCGATGAGCATGGGCGCGGAAGTCTGATAGCGAACAAATCGGCAGCTTCAGGCGGGTGCGCGCAAGGTATTCGGGAGATCGGAGGCAATACAGTGATCTGGAAAAATCCAATACTGCTCTGCGCAGGAATCGCTCTTGCAGGACCCGCCTATGCACAGGTCGAACTCAAGTCCTATGCCGACAGCGATGGTTATCTCGATGTTCAGAAGCTAACCTGCGCTCAATTGGCCAACACGTTTCAGGAAGACGCAGACTATCTGACCACCTGGTATAGCGGCTGGTACAACGGCCTTGGCAAGAAGCATATGATGCTGATTGATCGAGCGAAATCCCTCGAGCACCAGATCATCGTTCATTGTAAGGCCAATCCGGACAAGAAAGTCATCGAAGCGATCGACGTCGTATTCAAGGCCTACAGGGACGCAAGGGGCATTAAATTGAAGGAATGAACAGGCCTTGTTCCTGGCGTAGGCATGGCACTCCGGCACCAATGTTCGTGGCTTGAGACGCGCGGATGCGGAAGGCCCGGAGCGAGGTGCGCCAAGCATTTGGCGATCGGGTCGAACGACGAGGCCGAAGCGCTACGCGATCTAGGCTTTCTTCAGCGCCTCGATGGCGTCGCGGACATCGGGGTCGAGGCCTGAGCCGCCGGCGTCGAGATGCGCGAAAATCGCGGAGCGCATCCGCGGGTCCCAGAATTTGCGGATGTGCTCGGCGATATCAGGCACGGCTTTGTCGTGTCCCTGGCTCTGGAAGAATTTGCCGATCTGGTTGGCCATGTAGATCAGCCGGTCAGGCGACATGGATCACTCCTTCGGCGGCGCGCGGGGCAGCAATTCCGGATGCGATCCGGTGCGGATGGGTAAAGACCTCGAACCCGTCGGCCCGGGCAATGGCGGCCAGCGTAATGCCGGCGGCGTCCGCCATCCGGACCGCCAGCGCCGTCGGCCCCGAGACCGCGACCATGACAGGCGCACCCATCGCCGCCGCCTTCTGCACCATTTCCACCGAAACCCGGCTGGTCAGCAGCACGACGCCATCGTTGGCGGCGATTGCCTCCTGCGCCAGCGCGCCGGCGAGCTTGTCGAGCGCATTGTGACGGCCGACATCCTCGCGCAGGGCGACGATGCCGCGCGCCGGGGTCCAGAAGGCCGCGGCATGAACCGCGCGGGTTTCGATGTTGATTTTCTGCAGCGGCGGCACCGCCTGCATCGCCGACATGATCTGCTGCGGCGAAAATTCGCGACCGAGGCCAACGATCGCCGCCGGACGCACCGCTTCGGCGATCGAATCGATGCCGCACAGCCCGCATCCGGTGGGACCTGCGATATGCCGCCGCCGTTCGCCGAGGCGCTCGGCCCGGGCTTGCGCCAGCCACATCCGCAATTCGATGCCGTCGTCGAGCGGCACGATATCGAGCGATTCGATATCTTCAGCGGATTGCACGATGCCTTCGCTGAGGCTGAAGCCGATGGCGAAATCCCGGAGGTCCCGGGGCGTCCCCATCATCACCGCATAGGTGCCGCCATTATAGGTCAGCGCCAGCGCGGTTTCTTCCGGGATGGCGCGCGTGCCCTCGCTGACGCCGTCATCGCGCCAGACCAGACGATCGACCGTGCGAACCGGATCGTGCATCGGCTATTCCGCCGCTTCCACCACCGGCGCGATCCGGCGTGAGTGACGGGCCTGCTCTTCATAGTCCTTCTGCCAATCCGACGGGCCGTTCGAGGGCGAGATCTGCACCGCCGTGACCTTGTATTCCGGGCAGTTGGTCGCCCAGTCGGAGAACTCGGTGGTGATGACGTTGGCCTGCGTGGTCGGGTGGTGGAAGGTGGTGTAGACCACGCCCGGCGCGACCCGCTCGGTGAGCAGGGCGCGCAAGGTGGTTTCGCCGGCGCGGCTCTGCAGCCGGCACCAGTCGCCATCGCGAATGCCACGCTGCTCGGCATCGTGCGGGTGCATCTCGAGCCGGTCTTCCTGATGCCAGACCACGTTTTCGGTGCGCCGCGTCTGGGCGCCGACATTGTACTGGCTGAGGATGCGGCCGGTGGTCAGCAGCAGCGGGAACCGCGGACCGGTGCGCTCATCGGTGGCGATGTATTCGGTGATCATGAACTTGCCCTTGCCGCGCACGAAACCGTCGATGTGCATCACCGGCGTGCCCAGCGGGGCCTTCTCGTTGCAGGGCCACTGCACCGAACCGAGTTCCTCGAGTTTTGCAAATGACACGCCGGCAAAGGTCGGCGTCAGCGCCGCGATCTCGTCCATGATCTCAGAGGGATGCTCGTAATGCATCTGGTAACCCAGGGCCTTGGCGAAGCCGAGGGTGACTTCCCAGTCTTCCAGGCCGTTGCGCGGCGACATCACCTTGCGGACCCGCTGGATACGGCGCTCGGCATTGGTGAAAGTGCCGTTCTTTTCCAGGAAGGTCGATCCCGGAAAGAACACATGGGCGTAGTTGGCGGTCTCGTTCAGGAAGAGGTCGTGAACGATGACGCATTCCATCGCCGAGAGCGCTGCCACAACGTGCTTGGTGTTCGGATCGGACTGCAGGATGTCCTCGCCCTGCACGTAGAGGCCCATGAAGGTGCCCTCGACGGCGGCGTCGAACATGTTGGGAATGCGCAGGCCGGGCTCCTTGTTGAGCTTGACGTTCCACATCGATTCGAAAGTTTCGCGCACCGCATCGCCGGAGATGTGCCGGTAGCCCGGCAGCTCATGCGGGAACGAGCCCATGTCGCAGGAGCCCTGCACGTTGTTCTGGCCGCGCAGCGGGTTCACGCCGACGCCGGGCCGGCCGATATTGCCGGTCGCCATCGCCAGATTGGCGATCGCAATCACCGTGGTCGAGCCCTGGCTGTGTTCGGTGACGCCGAGCCCGTAATAGATCGCGCCGTTGCCGCCGGTGGCGAACAGCCGCGCCGCCGCGCGCAACTCCTTCGGGTCGACGCCGGTGGCGATGGCGGTGGCCTCCGGGCTGTTCTTGGGCAGTGCGACGAAGGCTGCCCAATCCTCGAACTCGCTCCAGTCGCAGCGTTCGCGCACAAAGGCTTCATCGACGAGGCCCTCGGTGACGATGACATGGGCCAGCGCGGTGAGCACGGCGACGTTGGTGCCGGGCAACAGCGGCAGATGATGCTGGGCCTCGACATGCGCGGAGCGCACGATATCGGTACGGCGCGGATCGACCACGATCAGCTTGGCGCCGGCGCGCAGCCGCTTCTTCAGCCTTGAAGCAAACACCGGATGGCCGTCGGTCGGATTGGCGCCGATGATCATGACGACGTCGGTTTGCTCGACGGAATCGAAATCCTGGGTGCCGGCCGAGGTGCCGAAGGTGCTGGAAAGGCCGTAGCCGGTCGGGGAGTGGCAGACCCGCGCGCAGGTGTCGACGTTGTTGTTGCCGAAGCCGGCACGGATCAGCTTCTGCACCACGAACACTTCTTCATTGGTGCAGCGCGACGAGGTGATGCCGCCAATGGCATCGCGGCCGTATTTCGCCTGGATGCCCTTGAACTTGGCCGCGGCAAAATTGAATGCCTCGTCCCACGACACTTCGCGCCAGGGATCGCTGATGCTGTCGCGGATCATCGGGTGGAGGATGCGCTCCTTGTGGTTGGTATAACCCCAGGCGAAACGGCCCTTGACGCAGGAATGGCCGCGGTTTGCCTTGCCGTCCTTGTACGGCACCATGCGCACGACTTCCTCGCCGCGCATTTCCGCCTTGAAGGCGCAGCCGACGCCGCAATAGGCGCAGGTCGTCACCACGGAATGTTCGGGCTGGCCGATCTCGATCACGGATTTTTCGGTCAGCGTCGCGGTCGGGCAGGCCTGTACGCAGGCGCCGCAGGACACGCATTCGGAGCCGAGGAAACTTTCGCTCATGCCGGGCGATACCCGGCTGTCGAAGCCGCGTCCGGAGATCGTCAGCGCGAAGGTGCCTTGCACTTCCTCGCAGGCACGCACGCAGCGCGAGCAGACGATGCACTTCGACGGATCATAGGTGAAATACGGATTGGATTCGTCCTTCGGCATCCAGGCCGCATTGGCCGCGCCGCCCGATTTGGCGAACACGTGATTCTCGCCCTCATAGCCATAGCGCACGTCACGCAGGCCGACCGCGCCGGCCATGTCCTGCAGTTCGCAGTCGCCATTGGCGGCGCAGGTCAGGCAGTCCAGCGGGTGGTCGGAGATGTAGAGCTCCATCACGCCCTTGCGGAGCTTTTTCAGCCGCTCGGTCTGGGTATGCACGACCAGGCCCTGCATCGCGGTCGTGGTGCAGGAGGCCGGCGTGCCGGCGCGGCCCTCGATCTCGATCAGACAGAGGCGGCAGGAGCCAAACGCGTCCACCATGTCGGTGGCGCAGAGTTTCGGGATCTGGGTGCCGGCCTCCATCGCGGCGCGCATGATCGAGGTGCCCTCGGGCACCGTGACGGTTTGTCCGTCGATGGTCAGCGTGACCATCGTCTCGGATTTCGAACGGGGCGTCCCGAAATCGATCTCGTGCACAAGCGACATGGTGATGATCCCCTTATTCCGCGGCCTGCAGGCGTTTCGGCGCCGGCCGAAAATCTTCCCGGAAGTGTTTCAGCGCGCTCATCACGGGGTAGGGCGTGAATCCGCCCAGCGCGCAGAGCGAGCCGAATTTCATGGTGTTGCAGAGGTCTTCGACCACGGCGATATTTTCCGGCACGCGGTCGCCGGCGCGGATCTTGTCGATGGTCTCGACGCCGCGGGTCGAGCCGATCCGGCAGGGCGTGCATTTGCCGCAGGATTCGATGGCGCAGAATTCCATCGCGAAGCGCGCCTGCTTCGACATGTCGACGCTGTCGTCGAACACCACGATGCCGCCATGGCCGATCAGGCCGTCGCGCGCCGCGAAGGCTTCGTAGTCGAACGGCGTATCGAACAACTCGCGCGGGAAATAAGCCCCGAGCGGGCCGCCGACCTGCACCGCGCGCACGGGCCGCCCGGTGAGCGTGCCGCCGCCGATGTCATCGACGAGTTCGCCAAGCGTGATGCCGAACGCAACTTCGAACAGGCCGCCATGCCTGACATTGCCCGCGAGCTGGACCGGCATGGTGCCGCGCGAGCGGCCCATGCCGAAATCGGCATAGGCCTTGGCGCCGCCGGCGAGGATGAAGGGGATCGCCGCGAATGACAGCACGTTGTTGATGACGGTGGGCTTGCCGAACAGGCCCTTATGCGCCGGCAAAGGCGGCTTGGCGCGAACGATGCCGCGGCGGCCCTCGAGGCTTTCCAAGAGCGAGGTTTCCTCGCCGCAGACATAGGCGCCGGCGCCGACGCGGACTTCCAGATCGAAGCTGTGGCCGGAGCCGCCGACCCGCGCCCCGAGATAGCCGGCGCGTTTTGCCGCTGATATGGCCGCCTTCATCGCCTCGACGGCATGCGGATATTCCGAGCGGATGTAGATGTAGCCCTTGCTGGCGCCGACCGCGACGCCGGCGATGGTCATGCCTTCGATCACGACGAAGGGATCGCCCTCCATGATCATGCGGTCGGCGAAGGTGCCGCTGTCGCCTTCGTCGGCATTGCAGACGATGTATTTCTGTTCGGCGCTGGTCTGCGCCACGGTCTTCCACTTGATGCCGGTCGGGAAGCCGGCGCCGCCGCGGCCGCGCAGCCCGGACGTGGTGACGTCGGCGAGGATGGCGTCCGACGTCAGCGTCAGCGCGCGCGCCAGGCCCTTGTAGCCGTCATGGGCGCGATAATCCTCCAGCGAGCGCGGATCGACCACGCCGCAGCGGGCGAAGGTCAGGCGGGTCTGCCGCTTCAGCCAGGCAATGTCATCCGCGACACCAAGCCGCAGGGGATGCGGGCCGCCCGAGATCATCGCATCGAGCACGGAATTGGCAGAAAATTCGGTCACCGGGCCGAACGCGATGCGTCCCTGCGGGGTCGCGACCTCGATCATCGGCTCCAGCCAATAAAGCCCGCGCGAGCCGGTTCTGACGATCTCGATTTCAATGCCGCGTTTGGCGGCGGCCAGCCCCAGCACCAGCGCGACTTCGTCGGCTCCGACCGCGACTGCACCCGCATCCCGTGAAACAAAAAGGCGCATCGTCATCGCTGCGCCTCCGCAACCAGCGCGTCGATGCGGGCTTCATCCAGCCGCCCGACCAGACGGCCATCCAGCATCGCCGAGGGCGCGGTGGCGCACAGGCCGAGACAATAGATCGGCTCCAGCGTCACCCGCTCATCGGCCGTGGTATTTCCCAGGGCAATGCCGAGTTTTGCTTCCGCACGCGCCGCCAGCGCGTCGCCGCCTGCGGCCTGGCAAGCTTCGGCGCGGCATAATTTCAGCACATGGCGGCCGGCCGGTTCGCGGCGGAAATCATGATAGAAAGTGAAGACGCCGTGAACTTCGGCGCGCGACAGGTTGAGCGCGGATGCGACCATCGGAATCGCGGCCTCCGGCACATAGCCGAACGTCTCCTGCAGCGCGTGCAGGATCACCAGCGTTGGACCTTCGAGATGGCTATTTTCCGCGATGATTTCAGCGCCGCGCGCGGCATTCCAAGGTTCGAAAACTGACATGATTCTGCGCGCCTTCGCTCGACGAGAGGTTGAGCGATAATGAAAGCCAGAATTGGGCCAAGATCAATAAAGCTGTCCCATGCTGCGATATGGAAACGCGATCAATACGAATATGAAATTAATCGATATAAAATTGGAATGAATGCAGGGGTAATGGATGCAGATGCGTGCAGCCGCGGGGCGCGTTCGGTGCGGCCTTTTTGCATGCTGGTCATCCGGGGAACGTGATATTCGTTATCCCCTGAGGTTAATGGCGAGGTTTCTCTCTTGATCGACAAACTCGAACTTCTGCTCGCGCTGGCCAAGGAGCGTCACTTCGGGCGTGCCGCCGAAGCCTGCGGCGTCACCCAGCCGACCATGTCGACCAGCCTCAAGCAGCTGGAGGAAATGCTCGGCGTCATGCTGGTGCAGCGCGGCTCGCGGTTTCAGGGCTTTACGCCCGAAGGCGAGCGCACGCTGGACTGGGCGCGCCGCATCGTCGGCGACGCGCGCGCGATGCGGCAGGAGATCAATGGGCTGAAGGACAAGCTGTCGGGCGAGATCAGGATCGCGGCCATCCCGACGGTGCTGGGCATGGTCGCCTCACTGACGACGCCGTTTCGGGCGCGCCATCCGGATGTGCGGTTTCGGATCGTATCCTGCACCTCGGCCGATGTGCTCGGCCTGTTGGAAAATCTCGAGGTCGATGCCGGGCTGACCTATATCGAGAACGAACCGATCGGCAAGGTTCGCACCATCCCGCTCTATAACGAGAGCTACCGGCTGCTGACGTCGCCCGATGCCATGTTCGGCGATCGCGATTCCGTCACCTGGAAGGAAGTAGGCCAGGTGCCGCTATGCCTGCTGACGTCGGATATGCAGAACCGCCGCATCATCGATCGTGCGCTTCGCTCGGTCGGCGCCGAGGCGACGCCGACGCTGACCTCGAACTCGTTGCTGGTTCTCTACACCCATGTGAAGACCGGGCGCTGGGCCAGCGTGATGCCGGCGAAGCTCGCGGAAACGCTCGGGTTGGCGGACACCGTCCGCAGCATTCCGATCGTCGATCCCGTGGTCACCTACAGCATCGGGCTGGTGATCCCGCAGCGCGACCCGATGACGCCGCTGATCGCGGCGCTGGTCCACACCGTTCGCGAAGTGGCGCCGACGCTGGAAGCCTGATCGGGCGTTACGCCGCGGCGGAGACCTTCGCTTTCGCGTTGCGGGCGTCACGTGGCAGCGACACGCAGACGACGGTGCCGGTGCCAAGCTTGGAGCGCAGCCGCATCGAGCCGCCATGCAGGTTGGTCAGCGACCTTGCGATGGCAAGGCCAAGCCCCGAGCCGTGATAGGTCTTGGTGAGCTGGCTCTCGACCTGCTCGAACGGCCGGCCGAGCCGCGCCAGCGACTGCGGCGGGATGCCGATGCCGGTATCGGCGATCATCAGCTGAATCCTGTCGTCGAGCACCCGGCTGCGGACGATCACCTTGCCGCCGTCGGGCGTGAACTTCACGGCATTGGACAACAGGTTGACGATGATCTGCTTGACGGCGCGGCGATCCGCCACCACCGAGATGGTGCCGCCGATGTCGGCGTCCAGCACCAGATTCTTGTCGTCGGCGCGCCCCGACACCACGCGGAGCGATTCCGCCAGCGTCTTCGACAGGTCGAGCGATTCCATGTCGAGCTTCATGCGGCCGGCCTCGATCTTCGACATGTCCAGGATGTCGTTGATGACTTCGAGCAGATAGTGGCCGCTGGTCAGGATGTCGTGGCAATATTCCTGGTATTTCTCCGATCCCAGCGTGCCGAACATGCCGCTTTCCATGATCTCGGAAAATCCAATGATGGCATTGAGCGGGGTGCGCAGCTCGTGGCTCATATTGGCGAGGAATTTGGATTTGGTCTGGTTGGCTTCCTCGGCGCGGTTCTTCTCCTCGGCGTATTTGCCGGCGAGATCGGCGAGCTCGAGCGCCTGCTGTTCGAGCGCGGTCTGCGAACGTTTCAGGTCGATCACGGTGGCGCGCAGCCGGAGGTCGTTGTCGACCAGTTTCTGCTCATGCTCCTTGATGCGGGTGATGTCGGTGCCGACCGAAACATAGCCGCCGTCCTTGGTGCGGCGCTCGCTGATATGCAGCCAGCTGCCGTCGTCGAGCTGCGCCTCGAAGGTGCGCGCGCCCGGCGTCTGGGCCGCGGTTTCATGCAGCCGGGTGCGGACCTCCGGCATGCTGCCGACCTCGATCACGGTCTCATAGGACGTGCCCGGGGTGACGGCCGTGTCCGGCAGCTTGTGCAGGCGCTGGAAGTGCGAGTTGCAGAGCACGAGGCGGTCTTCCGCGTCCCACAGCACGAAGGCTTCCGGGATGGTCTCGATAGCGTCGCGCAGCCGCAGGTCGGCCTCGACGGTCTTCTCGGCGAGGCTCTTCTGCTCGGTGATATCGACGGCGATGCCGATCAGGTGCAGCCCGGCATCGGTCTCGCCCTGGCTGAGCTCGCAGCGGACCCGCAGCCAGATCCAGTGGCCGTCGGTGTGCTGCATGCGGAAGGTCTGGTCGATGTGGTCGATTTCAGAGCAAATCAGCCGATCGGCAATCTCGAACAGATTGATGTCATCGGATTTCACCAGCGCATTGACCTCACCGAAGGTCAAGAGGTCGCTGCGGGTGTCGAGGCCGAGCATCGTGAACATCGATTGCGACCAGAAGATCCTGCCGCGCGACAGGTCCCAATCCCACAATCCGCAGCGCCCGCGGTTGAGCGCGGTATCGATGCGCCCGCGCACCGCGTCGTTGATGAGATCGCCTTCGCGCGCGCGGGTCGATTGCCAGTGGAACGCGAAGCCGAGGATCAGCACGACAAAGCCGGTGGTGGCCGAGAGCGTCACTGACAGCGCCGCGTCCGAACGCCAAAGCGAATCGGCCTTCTCTTGCACGATGATGACCTGGCCGGGCAGGGACTTGACGACGCGCTGGATCGCCAGCGCGCCAGTGCCGTTGGGCAGGATCATATCGGTGACGCTGCCCTGCTGGCCGGGCACGGTCATCAATTGCGCGGTGCTGATGACGTCGAGCAGCCGGTCCGGATTGCCGAGGCCTTCCTCGATCGGAACGCGGGCGAGAATGCGCTGGTCGGCGCCGGCGACGATGACGTGGCGTCCGGCGGCAATGCCCCATGATGGAATGAGGCCGGGCAGCAGGGCCTGCAGCCGGTCGATGGTGGCGGCGCGATCCTGCCGGACCGAAGCGATGCGGTCGAGGCGCTCGGCGAGCATATCGGCCAGCGCCGCCAGATCGCGCTTGATCCCCGCGCGCTGCTGGCGGTTCTGGTCGATCACCTGCACGAAGGCGCCCAGGCAGATGGTGATCAGGAACGCGATGATGAGAGTTGGCACGGCGCGCCGAAGGGCAGGCTCCGCTATCAACAGCCGATGATAGGCCGGTTTCGCGATCGACTGCGCCAATCCTTTAATAGAGTCGGATTGGACGCACCCGCTCGCCGCGTGCGCGCGCGCCATGCCTTTAGCCCCTCGGAATCTTCTTGCACCTAGTTTCGGCAGGACCCCAGTCGCTTCCGAATCATAGCGATTTGAATCCAGTTTTTCCGGGCTGTCGAGAGTCAACGAATCCTTAACTCAAATAAATCTTGTCCAACGCAAATTCGGGAGCGTGAGAGGTCCGCAAAACTACCCGCAAGGTGAGTCCGAAACGGGAACGCTCAGTCCATCACGCGTCCGGCGGCTCGGCGTGGCTGATCACGCGCTTCACGGTGGGAAACGCGCGGCGCAAGGCGCGCTCGATCTCGTCGACGTTCTGATGAACCTTGATCACGCTCATCGAGGGCGCGGCGCGGCAATGAAAGTTAACGATTTCGCCGGCGTCGGTGTCGCGCACCCGCACGCTGTGGATGTCATGGATCGCGCCGGCCTCCGCAAAGCGCGACAGCGCGTTCTTGATGGTTTCGACGCGGTCGGGCGCAGCGTCGGTGCCGAGCGGCAATTCCGGTTCCAGCGGCTCGATGTGGGTGTCGACCTCGACGTCCTCGCCGAATTCGTCGCGGATGTTGCGCTCCAGCTCCTGGGCGATGTCGTGGGCGGCGGTGAGCGCCATGTCGCCGTCGACCTCGAGGTCGATGCTGACGGTCAGCTTGCCGCCGAGATCGTGCACGGTGACGTGGTGGATGGCGAGCCCGGAATTGCGGGCGATCACCATGATGCGTTCGCGCACGCTCTCATTGTCCCGCGCGACCGGCACCGCGGTGAAGGTCAGGTCGGCATCGTGCAGGGCGCCGGCGACCGCGTCCTGCGCCTTGCGCTTGATGTCGTCGATGCGGTCGATCGGGTAGGTGCGCGGCACCTGCACGATCGCATCGATGAAGTGCGTGGAACCGACCATCCGCACCCTTAAGCGTTCGACATCGACCACGCCGGGCACGGCCCTGATCGCTGCCGTGGCCTTCTCCGAGGCGCCTTCCGGGGCGCGGTCGAGCAGGGTTTCCACCGTGGAGCGCGCCAGCCGTAATCCCAACAGCGCGATCATGACGGCGACGCCGACCGCGGCGACGGCATCGCCCCAGGTGTAACCCAGCCCCGTAAGCGCAAGTCCGGCAATCACCGCAATCGAACCCATCACGTCGGAGGCAAAATGCAGGGCGTCGGCGGCCAGCGCCTGGCTCTTGGTGTCACGCGCGGTGCGATGCAGCGCCCGCGCGCGCCAGAAATTCACGGCAATGTCGATCAAGAGGACGACGAACGGGACCGCCGACAGCGTCGGCGGCGGCGCGCCTTCGCGCAGGCGGCTGAAGGATTCGACCAGAATGCCGCCCGCCAGCACATAGAGCATGGCGATGACGCCCAGGGCCGACAGGCTCTCGAATTTGCCGTGGCCATAGTGATGCTCGTCGTCCGCGGGGCGGTCGGAGACCCGCACCACCAGCCAGGTGATGACAGTGGCGACCACGTCGACCGAAGAGTGCAGCGCTTCGGAGATCAGTGCGAGACTTCCGATCGCGATCCCGACCACGAATTTCGCCGTCGCCATGCCGGCGCTGGCGAAAATCGAAATAGCCGCGACGCGGGATTTGGCGGTGTGATCGGGATGAGCATCGGCGTGATTCATGGGCGCGGTTTAGCAGCCCCCCATGCAACATTAAAGCGCCGATCGAACGCGCCAGTCGCCACCCGGTCTCAATCGGGATTTGTTGCGAATTGTTCTGAATTCAGCAAATGGCTCGCGCTGGACGCTTTGGCGAATGGCTCGCCAGCATTCAGGGATAACCGGCACCCGGAATTTCCACATCGACCGCGTCGATGCGGGCGGATGATTTGCGTTGCCGGAGTTCTTCGTATGACGTCGCAGCGCTGAGACAGAACAGGGTCCGCCGATCCTCGCCGCCGAGCACACAGGCAAGGGCGCGGCGGCCGGGCACCTCTATCCGCTGCAACTCGCGCCCGTCGCGGTCCACCCGAATGAAGGCGTCCTTGTCGAAGGATGCGACCCAGACGGCGCCCTCGCGGTCGAGGCAGATGCCATCGGGAGACTTTATGCTTCCGAAGCGGCGGCGAAAGTTCAGGCCGCCGTCGGCTTCGACGTCATACTCGGCCAGGCCACCGCCATCCATTTCGGCCACGACTAGCCGGCTGTTATCGGCCGAGACCGCAATGCCGTTGGGAAACCGCAATCCATCGGCGACCACGCGCGGCGCGCCCTCCGGCGTCACCACGATGATGCGGCCGACGGCGTCGCGATCGGGCGGCGGCGGCAGATCGAAGCCGAGATCGCCGACATAAGCGCGCCCCAGCCCGTCAACGATCGTGTCGTCGATCGTACCGCGCGCTATCCCCGACAGGTCGGCGTAGAGCGACAGCTCGCCGTCGGCATAGGTCAGCAGACGCTTGCGGAACATCGTCAGCACCACGATCCTGCCGTCCGGGAGCACGCCGAGACCGCAGGGCGTGTCGTCCTCGAATTTTGCGTGCTGCTCGCATTCACCGGAGGGAGCGAGGCTCAGGAGTGTCCGTTCCATGCAGTCGACGAACCAGAGTCGGCCTGAGTGCCAGCGCGGCCCCTCGAAATAGCGCCCGCCGTCGAGGATCGGCTTCATCATTCGGACCTACTGGCTGTGGCCGTCGGCGAGATGCTTCCGGAAGAACGCAATCATCTCGGCGTGGAACTGCTTGTGGAAGGCAATGCGATCAAAGCCGGGCGCGTCGGTGCAAATTCTGGGAAATGCAAGCGTCTCCGCCGCCGTGCAGGTTGCAAGGAAGGAGAAGTGTCTGGCATTTTTCGCAAACTGGTAATCCGGCTTCGACGCAAGCCTTTCATTGATCCCGACGGCGCAGCATCCCGAAAGATGGTCGGCACCGAGTGCCGGGTCCGAACTCCACAATTGGACGGGGATGGTCACAGCTTTCAGATTGTCCGCAGGGAAAAGGAAGCCGGAAGCCGGATCTACGATGACGGCGGCTTTGACGCGCGGATCGTGCGTGGGCGCCTCGCCGGGAAGCTCGTTGTCTTCGAGCTGCTCGCAGGCGCGGAAGCTCGATCCCTGGCAGCGAGCCAGGCCTTTGCGGAAGTCGGGATTGCCGCCGATCACGACGAGGCCGGTATAGCCCCCCATCGAGAAGCCGTAGAGGCCAATACGCTGGGCGTCGATGTGCGAGGCGTCCGGCCACGCATCGAGCATGAAATCAATCAGCCGCTTGATATCGGCCGGGCGCTCCACCAGGACGGACAGGCTGTCGAGGCGGCTCGTGTCGTACGCATTGTCGCCGGGATGATTGATGGCGGCGACCACAAAACCGGCATCCGCGATCGCTGCCGCGGTGTCATGATGGCCGCCGAACCATCCGGTTCTGCCGTGCGAAATGACGACGAGCGGAAGCTTGTCAGCGATTAGCGGGCAGTCCTTCGCACCGGCCAAGGTTCTGTCGCCGACACCTGCGTCGCTGAGATTGATGTCTTGCGGGGGCGCGGCGCAGGGATACCAAACCGCTCCCTTCGTCGCCGGACCCGTGGGGCCGGCGGCAATGTCGATGAACCTCACGCCGGCGGCATGCGTCTGGGATGCCGCAACGAGAAAGACCAGCGCTATCGCAAGCTTGAACAGGCGCATGCCGTGTGCCTTGGCCAGATGTGCAGGTGTCGAATGCCCGGAAGGATTGTTGGCAACAATCGCCGCTACAGCTTCACCACGATCTTGCCGAGGTGCCTGTTGGCTTCCATGTGTTCGAACGCCTTGCCGATCTCGGCGAACGGATAGACCTTGTCGATCGGCAATTGCAGCTTGCGGGACTCCACGGCGGGCCAGATGTCCTTGCGGACCTCGTCAAAAATCTCGCGGATTTCCTCGATCGAACGGGTGCGGAAAGTGACGCCGATATAGTGGATACGGCGCGCCGCGTGCAGGTCGAAATTGAAATCGCCGTGGGTGCCGCCGAGCCGGCCGACATTGACAATGCGGCCTTTGACCTTGGTGGCCTTGAGATTCTGGTTCGCGACCGGGCCCGAGACCTGATCGACGATCAGGTCGACGCCCTGGCCATCGGTGGCCTTCAGCACCTGATCGACCCAAGCGGGATCGCTGGAATCGACCGCGAGATCGGCGCCGAATTCCTTCAGCCGGCCGCGGCGCATCGGATCGGTTGAAGATCCGATCACGGTCTTGGCGCCCTTGAGCTTGGCGATCTGCAGCGCCATCAGGCCGACGCCGGAACTTGCGCCCTGAATCAGCACGGTCTGGCCGGGCTGCAAGGCGCCGTTGGTCACGACCGCGTTGTGCATGGTGGCGAGCGCGACGGGGAGGGTGGCTGCGTCCTCGAAACTCATATTCGCGGTGGAGGGAATGTGAAACAGCCGGCCGTGATCGGCCAGCGCGTATTCCGCAAATGCCGATCCGCCGGATCCCATCACCCGGTCGCCGATCTTGACGCCCCTGGCGTCAGGGCCGGTTTCGGCAACTTCGCCGGCCCATTCCATGCCCAGCACGGTGCCGACGCCGCCAGCGCTGCCATGGGCATGGCCCTTGGTCATGCCAAGGTCGGCGCGGTTGAGGCCGCAGGCGCGGACGCGAACCAGCACCTGCACGCCCTTGGGAACGGGCTTGGCGACTTCGGCGATTTCAGCGCCATTGGCGCCGTAAACATAGGCCTTCATGAGGTCACTTCTCTGTTGGTCGGATACGTGAAGCGGTCTATTCCGCGGCCTGGCGGCGGGCGCCGGACATCATGCCTTCGAGCCGGTCCCGGATGATGGATTCCGCGTCGTGCATGATGCGCGACACCAGTTCGGCGCAGCTCGGGATATCGTGGATCAATCCCTGCACCTGTCCGGCCGACCAGATGCCTTCATCGGCGTCGCCGGTGGCATACACCATCTTGCCGCGCGCGCCGGCGACCAGATCGCGCACCTGATCGAAGGTTGCGCCTTCCTTTTCCATGGCGACGACTTGCGTGCTGACCGCGTTCTTCGCCACCCGCGAGGTGTTGCGCATGGTGCGGAAGATAAGCTCGGTCTCGCGCTCGTCATTGGCGACGATCTTTTCCTTGATCAGTTGATGGATCGGGCTTTCCTTGGTGCACATGAAACGGGTGCCCATGTTGATGCCGTCGGCGCCGAGCGCCAGTGCCGCGACCAGGCCTCGGCCGTCGCCGAAGCCGCCCGAGGCGATCATCGGAATCTTCACCTTATCGGCGGCTGCCGGAATCAGGATCAGGCCCGGCGTATCGTCCTCGCCAGGATGGCCCGCGCACTCAAAACCGTCGATCGAGATGGCGTCGACGCCCATCCGCTCCGCCGATAGCGCGTGGCGGACGCTGGTGCATTTGTGCAGCACGACGACGCCGTGCTTCTTGAATTCCGTCACATGTTCCTGCGGCTTGTTGCCGGCGGTCTCGACGATCTTGATGCCGCTCTCGATGATGGCCTGGCGATATTCCGCGTAAGGCGGCGGCTTGATCGAGGGAAGAATGGTCAGATTGACGCCGAACGGCTTGTCGGTGAGGCTGCGGCAGCGCGCGATTTCCTTGGTGAGGTCCTCGGGCGTCGGCTGTGTCAGCGCGGTGATCAGGCCGAGCGCGCCGGCATTGGCAACGGCTGCGACCAGCTCGGCGCGTCCCACCCATTGCATTCCGCCCTGCACGATCGGGTGTTCGACGCCCACGAGCTCGGTAAACCGCGTTTTGATCATTGCCTGCCTCTGTTTCCCTGGCGCGGTCGACCGCGCACCTAGACTTTTTGAGATTTCGGAGGGCAGGATGCCGTCAGCCACCGCAAAAGTCTACCGGGCAGGGCGGGGGTCGGGGTAACGCAATCATGCAAAAGCGGGGCTCCTGTTTCCGCGGGATGGACAATTCCGCATAGCGTCCGGCATTTCCGGGATCACCCGATAACCGGGCATGCTGCGGACTTGCCCAAATCGGCGCGAATGACCTTGGCTGCGTGAAAACGTGCAGCAGCCAGGAATGCGCAGAATTATTTTTCTCTATCGTCTTCTCCTGGTGGTGGCCGCAAGCTGACCCAATTCGGACCCTTGTTGTCAAAGAGGCCGTGACGCCCGATGCGAATGGCCGGTCGAGCAGGATCTCGGAATATTCATCTGCTGAATTTAGGGTTTCGCTGGATTAAACTCAGCAAAGCCGGTCGATACGATCGGACAATTCCACTGACGCGCCATGATCGTCGACCGCGTTTAACGAGTGGATCTTCGAACCGCAGCGTTGAGCAAAATCCAGGCCCTTGGGGAGAGATGAATGTCCAGAATAGTTGCCACCATTTTCTGTGTCTTCACCTTCATTGTCGTCGGTGGACCTGAGTTGGCGCGGGCACAATCGGTTCGAACCGGTGGTTTGACCTGTGATACCAGCGCAAGAGTTGGTCTGGTCGTCGGCTCGCGACAGAACTTGCAGTGTGTTTTTCGTTCCAATACTTCGGGGCAGCAGTACACCTATACAGGTACGATAAGACGGCTCGGCCTCGATCTCGGAGTTACCGGAGGCGGAAGAATGTTCTGGGCGGTATTCGCACCAACCTCGCGCGTCCATCGCAGCACGCTCGTTGGAAATTATGTGGGCGCCAGCGGCAACGCCGCTTTAGGGGTTGGCCTGGGCGCCAACGTGCTCATCGGTGGTTCTCATCGCACGATTTCCTTGCAACCGCTCTCGGTCGAAGGTCAGTTTGGCGTGAATCTGGCCTTGGGCGTTTCTCGTTTGACGCTTCGGTAGCACATCGATCCCGGATGGCGTGATCGTTTCAAAGCCGATCGTATCCCGGCGGCGAAAACCAACCCAATGGCTCACGATCGAACCTCGATTGTCCACATGGCGCGCCACCGCTCGCGACAGCGTGATCACGCAAAAGCGGGGGCTGTTTCTTCCGCGGGACGGACATTTCCGTCGTAGAGCCCGGCGATCCCGGCGCGCTGTGCGACCAGCGCCAGCACCGTGTCCAGCGCCGGGGTCGGAATCCCGGTCAATCGTCCCATTTCCTGCACCACCGTCACCAGGGGATCGATCTCCATCGGGCGGCCGCGTTCGAGATCCTGCAGCATCGAGGTCTTGTGGGCGCCGACCTTGCGCGCGCCCTCGATCCGCCGTTCGACGTCGACCCGGAATTTGACGCCGAAGCTTTCGGCGATGGCCTGGGTTTCCAGCATGATCGCCTTCGACAGCGCGCGCGTGGCCGGATCGGAGCAGATCACGTCGAGGGTGGCGTGGGTCAGGGCGCTGATCGGGTTGAGGCAGACATTGCCCCATAGCTTGAGCCAGATTTCGTCACGGATGCGGTCGAGCACCGGCGCCTGCATTCCCGCCTGGACGAACAAGGCGGACAGCCGCTCGACATCCGCGCTGCGTTCGCCCGAGGGCTCTCCGAGCGGAAAGCGATCGCCATAGACATGGCGGATCACGCCCGGCGCCTCGATCTCGGTGGCGGGATAAACGATGCATCCGATCGCACGCTGCGGCGTCAGCTCGCGCCATTGCCGGCCGCCGGGATCGATGCTCTCCAGCGTCGACCCCTGACAGGGGCCGCCATGCCGGTAGAAATACCAATAGGGGATTCCGTTGACCGCGGTGACGATACGGGTGTTCGGCCCAAGCAATGGCTGCATCGCTTCGATCGCGCCGGTGATGGAATGCGCCTTCAGGCAGATGATCACAAAATCCTGCGGGCCGAACTCGGCGGGATTGTCGGTGCAGCGCGGCCGCACCACGCGCTCTTCCTCGCCGATCAGCAATTTGAGCCCGTGTTCGCGCATCGCGGCGAGATGCGCGCCGCGCGCCACCAGGCTGACATCGGCGCCAGCGCGCGCCAACTGGACACCGAGATAGCCGCCGATCGCGCCGGCGCCGTAGATGCAGATTTTCATGAGCGCTTTCGAATACGAAGGGGACGATATTCCGATCGGGATCGCTCGCCGGCTTTGAGTGACAGCTCAAGGCCGGCGATGGCGGAGAAAGAGGGGGAGGTCGATCAGGCCGGAACGGACCGCCCTTCGGCGGTGGCTTCGTCGTCGAACGCGGTTGAAATGTCGCGGATGCTGACGACGCCGATCAAGCTGTAATTGTCGATCACCGGCAGATGGCGGATGTGGTTCTTGTTCATGACATGACGAACCTGTTCGAGCGTATCGGTCGAGGAGCAGGAGACCAGTTGCTGCACCGAGACCAATTGCGAAACCTTCAGGTTGACGCCGGCAGCGCCGTGTTCGGCAATCGCGCGCACGACGTCGCGTTCGGTAAACATGCCGACCGCAGTATTGCCTTCGGTCCGCACCACGTCCTTGACCACAAGCGCGCTGATATTGCTGGCGCGCATCAATTGGGCGGCGATGCCGACCGTCTCGTTCATACGAACGGTTGCAACGCGCGCGGTCTTCTTACGCAGGATGTCTCCAACTTGCATCGCAGCCTCCTTCGAGTTCGCCGTGGGGGCGTTTTTATGCGCGCTAGATTGGTATACATTATGCCAATTGTCAATTTGGAATCGCGCGTCCTCGAACGAAAGAAAGTGGCAGTAACACTGACGTTCTGAGCGCTCGTGGCCACGATCAGGCAACGCATTCCGATCGTCAAAAGCGCGCCAGAAGGCCGCTTGTATGCCAGCAAGCGCCGTCAGCCCGCGCAAAAAAATGCGCCCATCCCGTCGGGATGAGCGCGTTTGTTTTCGACGGAGCGTGCAGTGCGGATCAGGACGCCTGCGCGTTCGCAACCACCACCCTGCGCCACGGTTTTAGAACCACGAGCGCCAGCAGTGAGGCGAGAATATTGGCGCCCGCCGCAATCAGGAACACCCGGTCCCATGAGCCGGACGATTGCTGCATGTAATTCGCGACCGGCACCAGCAATGCCGCGGTGCCTTTGGCCGTATAGAGCAGGCCGGCGTTGGTGGTGGCGAATTTCGCGCCAAAAGTGTCGGTGCAAGTCGATGGGAACAGCGAGTAGATCTCGCCCCAGGCGAAGAACACCAGACCGGAGAGGATCACAAACCACACGGGGTCGTGGCCGAGCATGTAAAGCGCCCAGATGCCGATCCCCTCGAGGCCGAAAGCGATAAACATCGTGTTCTCGCGGCCGATCTGATCGGAGATCCAGCCAAAGAATGGGCGGGTCAGGCCGTTGAGAATGCGATCGAGCGTCGCTGCGAACGTCACCGCCGTCATTGTCATCCCAATTAGTGTCACCGGAACGCTGTCGATCTTCCAGTCGACGGCGATCGGCTTGAGATTGGCGGTAACCATCAATCCGCCAGCGCCGACGATCACGAACATGAAGTACATCAGCCAGAAGATGGGCTGACGGATCACTTCCGTCGGCTGGTAGTTGCGGCGGCTCTGGATAATGTTGGCATTCTGGGTCACCGCGGGGACCTGTCCCGGCTTCGGCGCGAACAGGAAGAAGGCGAGGATCATGATGATGATCCCTTGTCCGAGACCAAAATAGAGGAACGTGGACTGGAATCCGAAGTCCTTGATCATCGCCTGGATCGGCGCGACCGTCAGCGCGGAGCCCGCGCCGAATCCCGCGGCGGTGATGCCGGCGGCGAGGCCGCGCTTGTCGGGAAACCATTTCAGCGCGTTGCCGACGCAGGTGCCGTAGACAGCGCCGGCGCCGATGCCCGCGACGATCATTCCAAGGTAATATCCGTTGAGCGAGGTCGCCTCGGCGTTGATCGCCCATCCGATGGCGCAGAGGATGCCGCCGATCAGAACCACCAGGCGCGGGCCGTATTTGTCGACGAACCATCCTTCGACCGGCACCAGCCAGGTTTCGAACAGCACGAACAGCGTAAAGGCCCACTGGATCGAGGCGCGGTCCCATCCGAATTTCTTCTGGATGTCTGGGACGAAGAAGGTCCAGCCGTATTGATAATTGGCGATCATCACCATGGCGCCGACGCCAATGGCCAACTGCGCCCAGCGATAGGCATCGCTGACACGTGTGGTCGCTGGAGCGGCTGCGTGAACTGTGTCTGTCATAGTTCCTCCCCGAGGCACGCTTCTATTGTTGGTCTGGCTAGCGTTGCCGTTCAGCATTTTGGTATGTGATATGCCAGAGCGCAAGCGTTTAGTTTCGGTTGCCGCGATACCGGCACAATATGTCGCAGATGTTGCAGCGATGTCGAGACGATCGGCCGGCGCGCACAACAAAAATGGCCCCGGAAACCGGGGCCATTGGTCCAAAGTATGATTTCAGGCAGGGCGCCGAAACGAAAGAAGCGACCCTAAAAACGCAGGATTTGCAGGCCTCAAAGCCCGAAATAGGGCAGGTCGCCGTTGCGCGCGGCAAGGCGGGCGCTGCTCATGAGCAGGCGGTCGATCGCAGCGATCAGGCGGCCGAATACAGCGCTGGACGGGGCGAACGGGGCGGAGGCAGTGTCAGACATCGTGGTCACCTTCTTGGCTTGCAGCCCAAGGCTGCGCTTCGATCTGGTGCCAATCTAGGCATACCATATACCAGCCACAATCCATTTGTTTGCATGGCAGCATTGGAGATATTGCAACGCAACATAAATGAGACAATTGGGTTCCCCAATAACGAAAAAGCCGCCGAAAACCGGCGGCTTTTTGAAATATTCGGAAAGTCCCGTCTATTCGGCGGCGACCTTTCGGGGCGGTTCCAGCGCGCCGGAAGCATGGATTTCCGCGACCTGACCGTCGCTGAACCCGAGCACCTGCCGCAGGATCTCGTCGGTATGTTCGCCCAGCAGCGGCGAGCGCGTTACCTCGGTCGGGCTGTCCGACAGCTTGATGGGATTGCCGACCGAAAAGTACTTGCCACGCTCGGGATGATCGACCTCGACCACGGTGCCGGTGGCGCGCAGCGATTGATCCTCGATCAATTCCTTCATCGACAGGATCGGACCGCAGGGGATGTCGTCCTTGTTGAGGATATCCATCGCCTCGAACTTGGTCTTGGTCATGGTCCACTGCTCGATGCGCGCGAAGATTGCGTTCAGGCGCGACAGCCGGGCAGGCGGCTTGGCGTAATCGGGATGGGTCTTCCAGCCGGGCTCGCCGATGACGTCGCAGATCTTCTCCCACACCGGCGCCTGGGTGATGAAGTAGATGTAGGCGTTGGGATCGGTCTCCCAGCCCTTGCACTTCAGGATGCGGCCGGGTTGTCCGCCGCCGGAATCGTTGCCGGCGCGCGGCACCGCATCGCCGAACGGAATCCCTTCGCCGAACTGGCTGTATTCCTTCAGCGGACCGTGGGCGAGCCGCTGCTGATCGCGCAGCTTGACGCGCGCGAGGTTCAGGACGCCGTCCTGCATGGCGGCGGTGACCTTTTGTCCCTGGCCGGTCATGGTGCGCTGGTACAGCGCGGTGACGATGCCGAGCGCCAGATGCAGGCCGGTGCCGCTGTCGCCGATCTGCGCGCCGGTGACGAGCGGCAGTCCGTCGCGGAAGCCGGTGGTCGAAGCGGCACCGCCGGTGCACTGCGCGACGTTCTCGTAGACCTTGCAGTCTTCGTACGGGCCGGGGCCGAAGCCCTTGATCGAGGCCACGATCATTTTCGGGTTGATGGCGTGGATCTTTTCCCACGGAAATCCCATGCGATCGAGTACGCCGGGGCCGAAATTCTCCACCAGCACGTCGCAGCTCTTGATCAGCGCGGTCAGGACTTCCTTGCCCTTCGGATTCTTGGTGTCGAGGGTGATCGAGCGCTTGTTGTGGTTGAGCATGGTGAAATACAGGCTGTCGACGTTCGGCACGTCCTGCAACTGGCCACGCGTGATATCGCCGACGCCCGGGCGTTCGACCTTGATCACATCGGCGCCGAACCATGCCAGCAACTGCGTGCAGGTCGGTCCTGACTGGACGTGCGTGAAATCGAGAATGCGAACGCCCTTCAGCGCCTTTGTCATCGTGTTGCTCCGTATCGTAACTGCTCCTGCGCGCAGCAGGAAGGATTAGGGGACGGGCCGTGTTGCGACCCGTCCGATGAGACTATTTCTTGCGAAGTTTGCTTTGCGGGTTGAGGTTACCGATGCGGCCGCTCTCGCTGCCGGCGGCCGGATCGATCGCCGCGTTGATCAGGGTCGGCTTGCCGGAATCCATCGCCGCGTTCACGGCGCGCTTCAGATCGTCCGGCGTCGTCACATGGACGCCGACGCCGCCGAAGGCCTCCATCATCTTGTCGTAGCGCGAGCCCTTGACGAACACGGTCGGCGCCACGTCGGGACCGCCGGTCGGATTGACGTCGGTGCCGCGATAGATGCCGTCATTGTTGAAGATCACGACGCAGACCGGGAGGTTGTAGCGGCAGATGGTCTCGACCTCCATGCCGGAGAAACCAAACGCGCTGTCGCCCTCGACCGCGAGCACGGGCTTGCCGGTCTCGATCGCGGCCGCGATCGCAAAGCCCATGCCGATGCCCATGACGCCCCAGGTGCCGACATCCAGCCGCTTGCGCGGCTGATACATGTCGATGACGCCGCGGGCCAGATCGAGCGTGTTGGCGCCTTCGTTGACCAGGATGGCGTCGGGCCGCTCCTTGACGATGGTCCTGAGCGCACCGAGCGCGCCGTGATAATCCATCGGCGAGGCATTGTTCATCAGCCGCGGCGCCATCTTGGCGACGTTGTCGTCGCGCTTGGTCTTGACCGCACCGGTCCAGTCGGCCGGCGGGGAGGGCCAGTTGCTGCCCATGTTCTCCAGTAGCGCCGATACGCAGGAGCCGATGTCGCCGACCACGGGTGCCACGATCTCGATGTTGGAGTCCATCTCCCGGGGCTCGATGTCGATCTGGATGAATTTCTTCGGCGCTTCGCCCCAGGTCTTGCCTTTGCCGTGCGACAACAGCCAGTTGAGGCGCGCGCCGATCAGCATCACGACGTCGGAATCCTTCAGCACCGTCGAGCGCGCGGCGCCGGCGCATTGCGGATGGGTGTCGGGCAGCAGGCCCTTGGCCATGCTCATCGGCAGGAAGGGAATGCCGCTCTTCTCGACGAAGTTACGGATCGCGTCGTCGGCCTGCGCGTAAGCCGCGCCCTTGCCGAGGATGATCAGCGGACGCTTTGCACTTTTCAGCACATCGAGCGCGCGCTTGACGGCGGCCGGGGCGGGGATCTGGGCCGGAGCTGCGTCAATCACCTTGACCAGCGACTTCGCGCCGGCCTCGGCATCCATCACCTGGCCAAAAAGCTTGGCCGGCAGATCGAGATAAACGCCGCCGGGACGTCCCGATACCGCCGCGCGGATCGCCCGCGCCAGTCCGATGCCGATGTCGGCGGCGTGCAGCACGCGGAACGCCGCCTTGCACAGCGGCCTGGCGATGGCGAGCTGGTCCATTTCCTCGTAGTCGCCCTGCTGCAGGTCGACGATCTCGCGCTCCGACGAGCCCGAAATCAGGATCATCGGAAAACAATTGGTGGTGGCATTGGCGAGCGCGGTCAGGCCGTTGAGGAAGCCCGGCGCCGACACCGTGAGGCAGATGCCGGGTTTCCTGGTCAGGAAGCCGGCGATGGCGGCGGCGTTGCCGGCGTTCTGCTCGTGCCGGAAGGAGATGACGCGGATGCCTGCGGCCTGCGCCATGCGGCCGAAATCGGTGATCGGAATGCCCGGCACACCGTAGATCGTGGTGAGGCCATTGAGCTTGAGCGCATCGATCATGAGATGGAAGCCGTCGGTCAGCTCGCGCTCGGCTTCGGCTGCTTTTGCATCAATGCTCTGTACTGCTGCGGACATCCCGCTTCTCCCTGATCGTTTCTTGGTGTGGACGAGTTCGTCGTCTTCTGGATCGCCCAAATTAAAAAGGTCGTGGCTAGTTGAAAGAGCTGGCGCAAAAACAGCTCGCGTTAGAACAGCTCACGTCAAGACAGCTCTCCTTAGAACAGCTCTTTCGTTAGAAAAGCTCTCCTCAAAACAGTTCCTGGCCATGGGCTTCGACATAAGCGGCGAGGCCGAGCGTGTGGTCGCGCGCGCGCTTTTCCGCAAGCTCGGTGTTGCGCTCCTCGAGCGCCTCGATAATGGCCATATGCTCGGGCAGGGACGTCGCGGTGCGGTCGACCCGGCCGATCGTCAGTTGCCGGTAGCCGCGAACGTGCAGCAGAATGTCGTTGGTCATGTCGACCAGCACCGGCGACTCCGACAGCGAGATCAGCGCCTGGTGAAAGGCGATGTTGGCCTTGGAATATTCCTCGACATGATCCTGCGGCAGGCGGTCCTTGCCGAAATTCTTGAAGAAGTCGCGCAGCGCCGAAATGTCTTTCTTGCGCGCCGTGGTGGTGATCAGGCGCGCCGCCATGCTCTCGAGCGCGGCCCAGGCGCGGATCATGTCGACGATTTCGGTCTTGGTGCGGCGCACCACGACAATGCCACGGCGCGGCACGGTTTTGACAAACCCGTCCTGCTCCAGCATCGCGATCGCTTCGCGGATCGGGGTGCGGCTGACGCCAAGACGCTCCGACAGCGCCCGCTCGTCGAGCATAACCTGTTCGGGCGTGGCGTAGATGTCCATCTTCAGGATGGCTTCCTTCAAAGCCTCATAGGCCTTGTTCTTGAAGCTGGTTTCCGGCGCAATCCGGACAATCGCGATGTCTGCCTCAGCCATGGGTGGGGGCGCCTTGGTTTGTTTCCGTTCGGGCACGACTGGTCTCCTCCGTGGGAGACATTTCTTACCAGAAGAATTCCTGGAAGATTTTTGGCATACCAAATACCAGAATGTCAAGTTGCCCGTATTTTCAGGGCTTCCTTTTCTCAGCCAGTCTTGACAATGTCATCGCTGGCATACCAAATGCCAAAAATACGTCCAGGAGGAACCCAATGTCGAATTCCAAAGATGCGGTCCGCAAAATCCTCGATTCCGTCAAGGCGGACAAACGCACCAGCCTGACGGCGCCGGAAGGCAAGCTGGTATGCGATGCCTACGGCATTCCGGTTCCGAAAGAGGGTGTCGCCAAATCGGCAACCGATGCCGCCAAGATCGCGACCGACATGGGCTTTCCGGTGGTGATGAAGATTGTGTCGCCGGATATCCTGCACAAGACCGAAGCCGGCGGCGTCATGGTTGGCGTCAAGACCGCCGCCGATGTCGAGAAGAATTACGCGACCATCCTGGCGAACGCCAAGAAGTACAAATCCGACGCCAAGATCGAAGGCATCCAGGTCCAGCAGATGCTGGCCGGCGGCACCGAGGTCATCGTCGGCTCCATCACCGACGGCTCGTTCGGCAAGCTCGTTGCCTTTGGCCTCGGCGGCGTGCTGGTCGAGGTCCTCAAAGACGTTACGTTCCGGCTTGCGCCCGCGACCACGCAGGATGCGGTCTCGATGCTCGACGGCATCCAGGCCCATGACATGCTGAAGGGCGTGCGTGGCGGCGATCCGGTCAACCGCGAGGCGCTTGCCGATGTCATCGTGAAAGTGTCGCAGCTGGTCAGCGATTTCCCCGAAATCGTCGAGCTCGATCTCAACCCGGTGTTCGCCACCAAGAACGACGCGATCGCGGCCGACGTACGCATCGTGGTCGATTTCGATTACAAGCCGCGCCCGGCGCCGCGCCCGACCGAGGAAATCGTCACGGCGATGAACCGCATCATGCAGCCGAAGGCGGTCGCCGTGATCGGCGCTTCCGCCGAGGACGGCAAGATCGGCAACTCCGTGATGAAGAATCTGATCAACGGCGGTTACAAGGGCGACATTTATCCGATCCACCCGAAGGCAGCCGAGATTCTGGGTTACAAGGCCTACAAGAGCGTCAAGGATGTGCCCGGTGTGATCGACACCGCGGTGTTCGCGATCCCCGCGAAGTTCGTCGCAGGTGCGCTGGTCGAATGCGGTGAGAAGAAAATTCCCGGCGCGGTTCTGATTCCGTCGGGCTTTGCCGAAGCGGGCGCGCCCGAACTGCAGGCCGAAATCGTCGAGATCGGCAAGAAGTACAATGTCCGCCTGATGGGTCCGAACATCTACGGCTTCTACTATACGCCCGCCAATCTCTGCGCCACGTTCTGTACGGCGTACGACGTCAAGGGCCACGCGGCATTGTCGTCGCAATCCGGCGGCATCGGCATGGCCATCATCGGCTTCTCGCGCTCCGCCAAGATGGGCGTATCCGCGATCGTCGGCCTCGGCAACAAGTCTGACATCGACGAGGACGATCTGCTCGCCTTCTTCGAGCAGGACCCGAACACCAACCTGATCGCCCAGCACTGCGAGGACCTGAAGGATGGCCGCGCTTTTGCTGAAGCCGCCAAGCGGGTTTCAAAGAAGAAGCCGGTTATCGTGCTCAAGGCCGGCCGCACCTCGGCCGGCGCCAAGGCGGCGTCGTCGCACACCGGTGCGCTCGCCGGCAACGACAAGATCTACGAGGACGTGCTCAAGCAGTCCGGCGTGATCCGCGCCCGGAGCTTGAGGCAATTGCTCGAGTTCGCACGCGGCGTGCCGGTGCTGCCGACCCCGAAGGGCGAGAACATCCTGATCATCACCGGTGCGGGCGGCTCGGGCGTGCTGTTGTCCGACTCCGTGGTCGACAACGATCTCTCGCTGATGGCGATGCCGCCGGACCTCGACGCGGCGTTCCGCAAGTTCATTCCGCCGTTCGGCGCCGCCGGCAACCCGGTCGACATCACCGGTGGCGAGCCGCCGATCACCTATGTCAACACCGTCAAGCTCGGCCTGTCGGACGAGCGCATCCACTCGCTGATCCTCGGCTACTGGCACACCATCGTTACCCCGCCGATGGTGTTCGCCCGCAACATGGTCGAAGTGAAGAAGGAGATGGAGGCCAAGGGCTTCGTGAAACCGATCGTCGCCTCGCTCGCCGGCGACGTCGAGGTCGAGGAGGCCGCCGAATATCTCTACCAGAACGGCATTCCGGCCTATGCCTATTCGACAGAACTGCCGGTCGAGGTACTGGGCGCCAAGTACAAATGGGCGCGCGGCGCGGGCCTGCTTTAATCCAACGAAAAGTGCCGCTTCGGAAGACACCCGAAGCGGCATTTCGACGGCAGATTTTTCGGTTCAGTGGCTTCATCCTTCGAGACGCCACGCTTGCGCGTGGCTCCTCAGGATGAGGTCTTGTCAGGGTAGGGTCTTGTCAGGGTAAAATCTTGGACCCTCATGGTGAGGAGCGCGGCAAGGCCGCGCGTCTCGAACCACGAGGCCATCGGATACGTGGTATTGATCCAACCTATTCGGAATACGCGCTAGCAGTCTGACTTTACGGATGAAGGCAGGTCGCGATGAAGCGAAATGTGATCCGGCGCAAGGCGGCCGAGCCGAAATCCGGTCAGGACCACGAGCCTGATGCAAGGGATGGCGGCGTGCAGTCGGTCGATCGCGCGCTGCAGATCATCGAGACGCTGGCCGAAGATGATGAAGGCTACCGGCTGAGCGATCTTGCCGTCCGCACCGGCCTGTCGACATCGACCACCCATCGGCTGCTGGCGACGCTGGAGAAGCGCCGCTTCGTGCAATTCGACCGCTATGAATCGAAGTGGCATGTCGGGGCGCGGAGTTTTGCGGTCGGCGCCACCTTCGCCCGTCGCCGCAACTTCACGGCGCAGGCGATGCCATATCTGCGCAAGCTGCGCGACCAGACCCGGGAAACCGCCAATCTCGCCGTGGTCGACGATGGCAGCATCATTGTCCTGACCCGGATGGAAAGCCGCGAGATCATGCGCTCGCTCACCAAGGTCGGCGGGCGCGTCGCGATGGTGGCGTCGGGCGTCGGCAAGGCCGTGCTCGCGACCTATTCCGACCAGGACGTCAACGCCATCATCCGTCGCCAGGGCATGCCGCGACTGACGGAAAAGTCGATCGTGCGGCCGGGCGAACTGTTCCGGGAGCTTGAGACAATCCGGCGGCAGGGCTACGCGGTCGATGACGAGGAAGCCATCATCGGACTGCGCTGCGTCGCCGCCGTGGTCTACAGCGATTGCAGCGAACCGCTCGCGGCGATCTCGGTCTCCGGAATGACCTCGAGGGTGACCGACGACCGGCTGCCCGCCATCGGCAGGATCGTGCGAGAAGTAGCCGCCGACCTGACCCTTGCGCTTGGCGGCGTGCTGCCCGAGGCGAAATCCGCATGAGAGTCTGATTCAAATGCAGCCAATCGAATGGGGCATTCTATCGAGTGTCGTCATGCCCGGCGTTGTGCCGGACATGACGGAAAGTGAAGCAAGGTGGTTAGTCAGGCTCCGAGCTGAGCCAGGATATTTGGCTGTCATCGCGAGCCGACATGCTGTCCTTGGGCAACGCCGAACGCCGCGTACCATTTGACGCATCCGCAGACCGGCAAATGTGTAAGCCATGTTAACTCGTACCGCATGCGTTGCTTCTCAGGGTTGAAGGTCTAACCTTGCTCAGACGTTTGGCGAGGCGTAATCTCCCAGTTGCAATTAGTTCTCTGTCCCATGCACAGGAGGGAACAATGGCAATAATCCGCGCACTTCTTGCATTGTCCTCGGTGGCTGCCGTTCTGACGGCTGGTAATGTCCAGGCTCAGAGCATGCCGCCGGAAGGACCCGTCGCCGTCACATTCACTGCCACCCAAATTTCACCCCCCAAGCCGATGCCGATCGGCGGCGGCAAAGAGTTTGTCGTCATAAATCAAGCTATGGCAGCGTCGAATGATGCTGGAAACCCGGTGCTCCACAACATGGCTGGTCGGTGCCAGTTAACCCGTCTCACGGATCCGTCAGCGAAGACCGTAGAAATGCATGGGTTCTGCACTTACGCCGACAAGGAAGGCGATCAAATTTTCGAGCAATGCGATTTCCTGCCAGGCGCGCCTAACAATTGCAAACTGACTGGCGGGACCGGAAAATTCGAAAGTCTCCAAGCCGCGCTCGTCATCACCAGCGACCTGCTCAAGAGCAATTTCGATGGCATAGGTCAAGTTATTGGTCATAAGAAAGGGACGTACACAATCGTCAAAACGAACTGATTCACCCAACCGAGTCTGTGTCGCCTATCGGCACGTCATTTCGCTGCGATGCGGATTTTGGTCGCCGTCCGGGGCGAAAGTGAAGCAAGGTGGTTAGTCAGGCTCCGAGCTGAGCCAGGATATTCGGCTGTCGTCGCGAGCCGACATGCTGTCCTTGGGCAAGGCCGAACGTCGCGCGGCTTGTTCGGCAGCATCAGCTCAATCGCGTTCCACTCATAATCGCTGAGTTCGTAGCGCATGAGTTGAGGGCTCCGGTTTAGGAGCTTGAATCACGTCGACGCGGGCGCCATCAACCGGCCATGGCCCGCGGCGGTGCCGCCAATGCTCTGAATTTAATTCCGCTTTCCGGGCATAGCGAACATGGCCGGACTTGCGGCTGGCTCGACCCGGTCGCGAATGACCAACCCGAACATCTCCCGATCCAGACCCACAGTTACGGCTATTGGGTCCCGATTTCTCCGCCGATCGCCGATCCGAACAGTTCACCGTGTTCACCGTTGAATCGAGACATCTGCATCTGCTCGACAGGAAAATAGTCGGTCGGGCTGGTATTGATCTTGATGCCCGGAAGCAACAACCCGAGTTCGAAATTCTTGAGGTTGGCTGCCTGTCGCATGACGTTCTCGCGGGTAAGTTCGTCGCCGCATTGCTTGAGTACCTGAACCATGGTTTGCGCTGTCAAATACCCGTAGACACTGAACGTGCTCGTTTTATCTCCCTCAGGGAAGTACTTATCCATGAAGGCGGCCCATTCCTTGATCGCGGGATCGTCCCTCCATGTTGGGTCAGTAGGATCCTTGAGGTAGTTGGTGGACAGAATGCCCTTGGAGTTCTCAAGGCCGGCCGGCTTGAGCACGGAACCGACCGAGTTTGAGATGCTGGCAAGGAACATGACGGGCTTCCAGCCGATCTCCGCTGCCTTCCTGATCGCCTGCGCAGCAAATTTCGGCGAAGCTTCATTAAAGAAGACATCGGCGCCAAGAGTCTTAAGCGTGACGATCTGACGATCGACAGTCGGGTCAGTGGGCTCGTAGGGGATTTCGCCAACGATCATGCGCTGTGTTGCCTCGGCGCCGAGGCCGTCCTTGAGACCCTTGAGATAGTCACGGCCCGAATCGTCATTCTGATAAAGGATTCCGATTTTGCCCTGGGGCAGTTTCTCCAGAATGTATTTTGCATAGATCCGCCCCTCGGTCTGGTAGGTGGGCTGCCAGCCCATTGTCCAGGGGAAGTTCTTTGGGTCGCCAAACTTGGTCGCGCCGGTGGCGACGAAGAGCTGCGGCACCTTCTTTTCATTCAGGTATTTCTGAATGGCGTTGTTGGTTGGCGTGCCGAGGCTCTGGAATATGAGCAATACCTCGTCGCTTTCCACAAGCTTGCGCGCCTGCTCCACGGTCTTCGCGGGGCTGAAGCTATCGTCGTAGGAAATGAAGTTGATCTTTCGCCCGTTGATCCCGCCCTCGGCGTTGAGCTTCTTGAAAAAGGCGTCCTGTGTCCGGCCGATTAGCGCGTAGGCCGAGAGCGGCCCGCTATAGGGCATGATGTTGCCGATCTTGATCTCGCTGTCGGTGGCGCCGGGGTCGTATTTCTTCTGCGCCGCCGCAGGATACATGGCCACCGAAAGGCCAAGGACGATAGACGCCAGTAAAATGCCGCGTGCCTGTGCCATGTCGACCTCCCCTGATGTCGTCGGCTGCTCGCCGATCATGTGGCAGTCTAGGGTTTAAGCGCTGAACTTGTCCAGTTAATGGACGACGAATGTCGCGACAAGTGCTCGCTAGGATGGCGCGTTTCCACGTCCGCACGAAGTGCTTACCGACTCGAGACTGTCTGCTTATCGCGTAAGAACGGAAGTTGCCGGCGCATAGGCAGAATGACGCGATTGACCTATAGTGGTCAAAGCAGGTCGGCGATAAAAGATGTTTGCGTGAAATTTAGAGCGCCGAAGTGAAGCCCATGGTTTTCTGGATCGCGAGCGCAGTTGGATTGGTGATCGCCTATCTCTTTGGCTCCATGCCCACGGGCTATCTGGCTGGGAAAATGCTCAGGGGCATTGATATCCGAAACCATGGTTCCAAATCCACCGGGGCAACGAACGTATTGCGAACCCTCGGGAAATGGCCGGCGTTGGTGGTGCTCATCGTCGATGTGTTGAAAGGTGTGGGAGCCATCATCGTTGCCCGCTGGTTCTATCTTTGGCTCTATACAGTGCTGTCCACCACGCCACGGACAGCGTTTGATTTGCAAATGTGGGTGCCGTGGGCTGATTGCTTGGCCGGACTTGCCGCGCTGTTGGGACATAGCCGTTCGATTTGGTTGAACTTGACGGGGGGCAAATCCGCTGCGACCGGGTTAGGCGTGTTGCTGGCGTTGTCTTGGCCAGTGGGTTTAGGTGCCGCGACCGTCTTTGGCGTCGTGCTGGCCATTTTTCGGATTGTTTCCCTTGGCTCGATACTGGCGGCGTTGGCGGCAATTGTCCTTATCTGCGGTTTGGAGCAACCGATGCCCTATCGGATGCTGGTGATTGCGGGCAGCATTTACGTGATTGTGCGCCATCGTGCCAACATTCGACGGTTACTGGCTGGGACGGAGCCGCGCCTCGGTCGAAGTGGCTCAGATCAAACAGGCACTCAAAAAGCAGGTTAGCAATAGCGCATTCGTGATAGCGATCATGCGCGCAAATTGCAGAGGCTGGCAATGAAGGCGTATTTTGTGCTCGACATTACGGTGAACGACTACAAGAGCTTCAAGAAATATATCGACGAGATTCCAGGTATCATCGCCAGACATGGCGGCAAGTATATTGTTCAAGGAGTTGAGCCCACACCTCTCGAAGGAGAGTGGAGATACGAGAGACTTGTCATAATTGAATTCCCCGGTCGTGCGAATGCCGAAGCGCTCCTGAACGATCCTGACGCTCAGGAGCTGTTCAAGATACGTCACAACACTACGACGGGCCGAATGCTGCTTGCAGATGGATGCACTTAAGGCTGCTGTAGGAAACGGCCAAACGTCTGCTGTTGGCACATCGCGTCATTTCGCTGCGATGCGGAAGGGGTCGCTATCGGGGCATGGCGGACGTCGAACAAGCCGTACCAATCAAGCTCGATTGCCGCAGTGATCCAGGTTGTCGAAGGTTGCCCCGTCGATGACGTCGTCGTCCAGGGTAGGCCAGAATCGTTCGATCTTGCCGTTGGTCTGCGGCCGATACGGTCTTGCCGAGCTGAGCCAGGATATTTGGCTGTCATCGCGAGCCGACATGCTGTCCTTGGACAAGGCCGAACGCCGCGCGGCTTGTTCGGCAGCATCAGCTCAATCGCGTTCCACTCATAATCGCTGAGTTCGTAGCGCGTGAGTCGAGGGCTCCAGTTTAGGAGCTTGAATCGCGTCGACGCGGGCGCCATCAACCGGCCATGGCCCGCGGCGGTGCCGCCAATGCTCTGAGTTTAATTCCGCTTTCCGGGCATAGCGCACATGGCCGGACTTGGTGCTGGCTCGACCCGGTCGCGAATGACGCAAAGCGGACATCGGCAAAATCGCAACGGCATCGAACAAGTTCAGGAAAGGTGCTAGGTCACCTTTCTGTTCTGTCCACTCTGGGGCGCTGGCCTATTTCGACTCCTAGTGGCCTAATCTGATTTTTGCAGTGGCCTAATTTAAATGAAGACTAGCGTCCCTCAATCGAGGCGTCGCTGGTATCACAAATGTCGGCATGCTACCGGGTTAAAGTCAATTCCGTTTGAGAAACGAACGCTTCGGAGTCGCTATGCATCGTTTCGTGGTCGCCTTGATATTCCACCTAGCAGGTGCGTTTGCCGTTCTTCCCTGCATCAATACGTCCGCCCATGCGCAGCAGGCTGCGCCAGCGGCGATCGCGGTTGGGACTGTCGCAGCGGAGCGCAAGGCCATCGCCAGGTCCGGGGTGCTTGTGGGTCGCGTGGAGGCCGTCCAGCGCGTGGAGGTCCGGGCGCGCGTGACGGGATATCTCGAAGAGGTCCTCTTTAAGGAAGGCGACCTGGTCAAGGAAGGCGCACCGCTCTACCGCATCGAAAAAGGCCTATTTGAAGCAGCGGTCGCTTTGGCTGAAGCCGCGGTCGAGCGTAGCAAGGCGGCCAAGGTGCTGACCGACCTTCAGCTGCGGAGGGCCCAGGAGCTGCTCGACAAGAATACCGGCACCGTTGTCGCGCGCGATCAGGCCTTGGCCGCCGATCAGCAGGCCGAGGGGCAAGTGATGGGCGATCAGGCCAACCTTGCGACCGCAAAGATCAATCTCGGCTATACATCTATCGTTTCGCCGATCGCGGGAAAGATCGGCAAGACTAACATCACCAAGGGCAATGTCGTCGACCCCAATAGTGGTGTGTTGACCGTCATCGTCAGCCAGGATCCGATGTATGTTAGCTTTCCCGTCAGCCAGCGGGAGTATCTTGCAGCCCGCGAGCGAAAAGCAAATGTCGGCACCGCCAAGGTCCGGGTCCGGTTCTCCGACGGGACGACATACGCTGAGGTAGGTGAAATTAATTTCGTGGACGTATCGGTGAACCGGTCGACCGACACGATCCTTGTCCGTGCGACATTGCCGAACCCGAACGGAGTGCTGATCGACGGGCAGCTCGTACAGGTCGTCCTCGATAGCGGTGCGCCCGAAGAGAGGGTCCTGGTGCCGCAAGCCGCACTCATTGCCGACCAGGCGGGCATCTATGTTTTTGTTGTCGAGGATGGCAAGGCCGTCGTCAAACGCCTCAAGACCGGAAGCGATGTCGGGGCGGATGTCGTCGTGGATCAGGGCCTGAACGGGGGCGAGCAGGTCATCGTGCAGGGCCTCCAGGCCGTTCGGCCCGGCGCGCCGGTGCAGGCGGCGCCGCTGCCGCAGACGCTGAACCGGAGCTGACCTCATGTTGTCTTCCGTGTTCGTCGACCGCCCGCGTCTGGCAATCGTCATCGCGATTGTCACCACGATTGCAGGCGCACTGGCTCTTTTTACGATTCCGATCGCGCAATATCCGGACATCGTTCCGCCGCAGGTCTCCGTCACGACATTCTACCCGGGTGCCAATTCCGCCGTTGTAGATGCGACAATTGCCCAGCCGATCGAGGCCCAGGTCGTCGGCGTGGACAAGATGCTCTACATGAAAAGCGTCAGCGGCGACGACGGAAGCTATTCGCTCGTAGTGTCGTTCGAGCTTGGAACCAACCCCGACATCAACACGGTGAATGTCAACAACCGTGTCCAGGTCGCACTTTCGAGCCTGCCGACCGAAGCGCAGCGGGCGGGCGTGGTCGTCAAGAAAAAATCTTCGGCCTTGCTCGGCGTGGTGGCCATTTCCTCGCCCAAGCTCACGCATGACGCGCTCTATCTGTCGAACTACGTGACCATCAACATCCTTGATCAGATCAAGAGCACTCCTGGTGTAGGTGATGCATCGTTGTGGGGGCCGCAGGACTATGCCATGCGCGCCTGGATAAACACCGATCGCTTGACCGGGCTTAATTTGACGACCGGCGACATTATCAACGCGATTCAGGGGCAGAACGTCCAGGCTGCTGTCGGACGCATTGGTGCCCGGCCGATATCCGACGAGCAGCAGCTTCAGCTCAACATCCAGACCAAGGGCCGACTGACATCGGTTGCCGAGTTTGAGAAAATTGTGATTCGCACAAATCCCGACGGTTCGATTCTCAGGCTGAGCGATGTGGCAAAGCTCGAACTCGGCGCCGCGAATCTCGACCGGGAAACACGGTTGAATGGAGTGCCCGCAGCCGCGATCGCGATCTATCAATCTCCGGGGGCCAATGCGATCACGACCCTGAATGGCGTAAAATCCCGGCTGGCAGAGCTTGAAAAGCGGTTTCCCGAAGACCTGACCTGGAAAGTCACTTACGATCCGACGACTTTCGTCAAGGACACAATGCACGAGGTGCAGAAGACGCTTTTCGAGGCGTTTGTCCTCGTCGTGCTTGTCGTGTTTCTCTTCCTCGGGAGCATTCGCGCGACCTTGATCCCGACCTTCGCGGTGCCGGTCAGCCTGATCGGCACCTTCGTTGTGCTGCTCGCGGTCGGCTATTCCGCCAACACCGTGTCCCTTCTCGCAATCGTGCTCGCGATCGGCATTGTCGTCGATGACGCCATCGTCGTGGTCGAGAATGTCGAGAGGGTGATGGAAGAGCATCCGGAGCTTTCGCCCGCTGATGCAACCAAGCGAGCAATGAGCGAAATTACGGCGCCGATCATTGCAATTACGCTGGTGCTGATGTCGGTGTTCGTACCGGTCGCCTTCATTCCCGGAATCTCCGGCGAGCTCTTCCGGCAATTTGCCGTGACTGTGGCCGTTGCGATGTTCCTTTCTGCGGTCAACGCGCTGACACTCTCGCCGGCGCTGTGCGCCATCCTGCTGCGTCCGCATCACGGTCCACGCCGCGGCGTCATCGGATTCGTCATGCGCTCCATCGACCAGGTGCGTGACGCCTACGGCGTCGTGGTCGCGCGGCTGGTGCGGATTTCGCTGATTGGCCTTGTGCTGGTTGCGGCCTCCGGAGCAGGCATCCTGGCGCTCGGAAAGATCACGCCGACCGGCTTCCTGCCTGAAGACGATCAGGGTGCACTGTTTGTGGTCGTTCAGCTGCCCGGCGGTGCCTCCGTGGTGAGGACGGCTGAGGTGGTCGAGCGTGCTGAGGCCATTCTGCGCGAAGACCCGGCAGTCGCGGACGTGACATCCGTGGTCGGCTTGAATTTCATCGACAGCTATTCGCAGCCGAATTCGGCGTTCATGGTCGTCACGCTCAAGCCGTTCGATGAGCGCAAGGACCCATCGCTCGGGGTGGGCCAGATGATCGCCCGTCTGAATCCGAAGTTTAGGGCTGTGCCAGGGGGCGCGGTGGTGCCGATTTCGCTCCCGCCTATCCTTGGTCTCGGAAGCGGGGGCGGCTTCGCCTATGTGCTCAAGGATCTGCGAGGCGCGGACCCGAAGGAACTGGCACAGGTCTTGCGCGGCTTGACGGTCGCGGCAAACCAGGATCCGCAACTCAACAACGTCTTCAGCACCTTTTCCGCCACGAACCCGTCCGTTTATCTCGATATTGATCGGGACAAGGTGCAGATTCTCGGAGTCAAACTAAGTGACGTCTTCCAAGCGTTACAAGCATCGCTCGGTGGTTATTTCGTCAATAACATAAACCTGTTCGGTCGAACCTGGCAGGTCCAGGTTCAGGCTGAGGCCGCTGATCGATCAAGGGTGGACGACATTTTCCGGATCAATGTGAGGGACAGGGATGGGAACATGGTTCCCCTTCGCAGCCTGGCGGAGGTTCGCGTCGTGGTCGGCCCACCCGCGCTCATCCGCTACAACAATATCCGGGCTGTGACCGTGCAGGGCGGGCCGGCAGCCGGCGTTTCTTCGGGGCAGGCTCTGAAGGCGATGGAGGAAGTCGCCGCGAAGACCCTCCCGCAAGGCTATGCGGGAGAGTGGACGGATACGGCGTTCCAGGAGAAACGCGCCGAGGGCAAGACGGCCATCATCCTCGGCTTCGCCCTCCTGTTCGCCTATCTGTTTCTGGTCGCGCTCTACGAGAGCTGGACAATTCCGGTCCCGGTCCTGCTTTCGGTCTCGGTCGGAATCCTCGGATCGCTCGTCGCAATCGTCCTCGGCGGGTTGACGCTCGATCTTTATGCGCAAATCGGCATCGTCGTGCTGATTGGCCTTGCAGCCAAGAACGGAATTCTGATCGTCGAGTTCGCGAAGGAGAAGAGAGAATCCGGAATGCCCTTGCTCGAAGCGGCGACCGAGGGTGCGCGACAGCGCTTCCGCCCGGTGATGATGACATCCTTTGCCTTTATCCTCGGGCTCCTTCCCCTGGTAGTGGCAACAGGTGCCTCACAACTGGCCCGTCGAAACGTCGGCACGCCAGTGTTCGGAGGCATGATCTTCGCCTCGTTCATCGGGATCTTCATGATCCCACCACTTTATGTGGCGTTTCAGGCGGTGCGCGAGAAGCTCAGGCCATCGACGAAGCCGAAGGAGCACATCGCTTCGGCGGAGTAGTCGTCGATCAATCTTGCGGCAGGAGCGCCGCTGTTGGCACATCGCGTCATTTCGCAGCGAGGTCGCTATCGGGGCATAGCGGACATCGATCAAGCCGTACCAATCAAGCTCGATTGCCGCCGCGCCCTGCCGCGCGAGCGGTTTGCTCGTGTGAATTTGTTGAACCGGTTCAAAGTGATTTGCCCTGTCCAGTCCCATCAGAAAAAATTTATCGCTATGCCCGTCGGGCAAATCATCTCTACAAGCTGGCGCGTCCAATCCCGAAAGAGGGGCGTATCGCGATCGTCACGGACGCGGGATGGGATGCGGTGGACGCGGCAGCGTCGGGCGCGTGAACGGGTTCGCAGGGCGGGTTTCCCGTGAGCGAACGACCGGCGCGCGGACGAACGGCGCTTCAACGCCTTCGCTAAAACTTCGGCTGGCGGCACATGGCCGGTCGGAGCGTTTGGCTGAGGTTGCTGCGTACGGCGAAGTCGTGTGGTCCTGGCATCCGTTGCTGATGTCAAGTTGGCGGAGGTTAAGTCGGCCCAACCGGGCTTAGACAAGCCGTTAATCCGCTTGCGACGGTGACAAAAAGGAATTCGTCGCCGGGGAGAGTACGAAGGAAGCCGTTAAAACCATTGTGCAGGGAATGCCGGCTGATCCCGGTGAACCTGTGGTGACTACCGTGTGCGTACTACCAATGCACACGGGCTGCATCGGACACCCGGCATTCCCTGCGTCCTCTGTCTTTTGGGGCGAACGATTTTCACAATCCGGGCGCATCGCGCCGCGGGGACGCGAAGGCATGTCTTTCAGCCGTCATTGCGAGCGAAGCGAAGCAATCCATTTCGCCGCGCAAAGGAAGAATGGATTGCCACGTCGCTTGCGCTCCTCGCAATGACGGCTCTCTCGACCGGCGCATCGGCCGGCGCGCTCCCAGCCACCGCATTGTTTCACTGCGTGGCCGGTCCAACCATCTGATCTGGCGCGCTTTTCACCAATCGTTCCACATCGCGGGAAACAAATTCAATTCAGTTGTGATCGTCAGTTAATCCCCGCGATGATCGTACCGAGAGCAAAACGAGCGAGGAATGCAAAATGGCGAAGATGCGAGCGATCGATGCTGCCGTGCGTGTTCTCGAAAGGGAAGGCATCACTTGCGCGTTCGGCGTTCCCGGCGCCGCGATCAATCCGCTGTATTCGGCGCTGAAGAAGCGCGGCTCGATCGATCACATTCTGGCGCGTCACGTCGAGGGCGCCTCGCACATGGCCGAAGGCTACACCCGCGCCAGCGCGGGCAATATCGGCGTTTGCATCGGCACCTCGGGCCCGGCCGGCACCGACATGATCACGGGGCTTTATTCGGCGATATCGGATTCGATTCCGATCCTGTGCATCACAGGCCAGGCGCCCCGCGCGCGCCTCTACAAGGAGGATTTTCAGGCCGTCGATATCGAGGCGATCGCAAAGCCAGTGACGAAATGGGCGGTGACGGTGCGTGAACCGGCGCTGGTGCCGCGCGTCTTCAGCCAGGCGTTTCACGTCATGCGCTCGGGACGTCCCGGTCCGGTGCTGATCGATCTGCCGCTCGATGTGCAACTGGCGGAAATCGAATTCGACGACGAAACCTATGCACCGTTGCCGGTCTACAAGCCGGCCGCCACGCGCCAGCAGATCGAGAAGGCGCTCGACATGCTCGATGCGGCGGAGCGTCCGCTGATCGTGGCCGGCGGCGGCGTTATCAACGCCGATGCCAGCGACCTTCTCGTGGAATTCGCCGAACTCGTCAATGTGCCTGTGGTGCCGACGCTAATGGGCTGGGGCGCCATTCCCGACGATCACGTGCTGATGGCGGGGATGGTCGGATTGCAGACCAGCCATCGCTACGGCAATGCGACGATGCTGGAATCCGATTTTGTCCTTGGCATCGGCAACCGCTGGGCCAACCGGCATACCGGGTCGATCGAAACCTACACCAAGGGGCGTACCTTTGTGCATGTCGATATCGAACCAACCCAGGTCGGGCGCGTCTTCAACCCCGATCTCGGTATCATCTCCGACGCCAAGGCCGCGCTTGAATTGTTCGTCGCGGTCGCGACCGAACGGCGTCAATCCGGCCGGCTGAAGCAACGTCAGGCATGGCCTGCGGCATGCGGCGATCGCAAGCGCTCGATGCTGCGCAAGAGTCATTTCGACAATGTTCCAATCAAGCCGCAGCGCGTCTACGAGGAGATGAACAAGGCGTTCGGGCGCGACACCTGCTATGTCAGCGTCATCGGCCTTTCCCAAATCGCCGGCGCGCAATTCCTCGGCGTCTACCGTCCGCGCAACTGGATCAATGCCGGGCAGGCCGGTCCCTTGGGCTGGACGCTTCCCGCGGCGCTCGGCGTGCGTGCCGCCGATCCGGACCGCGAGATCGTCGCGCTCTCGGGCGACTACGATTTTCAATTCCTGATCGAGGAGCTTGCGGTGGGGGCGCAATTCAAATTGCCCTATATCCACGTCGTCGTGAACAACGCCTATCTCGGGTTGATCCGCCAGGCGCAGCGCGGCTTCGACATGGATTATCATGTGCAGCTGTCGTTCGAAAACATCAACGCGCCCGAACTTGGCGGCTATGGCGTCGATCACGTCGCGGTCGCCGAAGGTCTCGGCTGCAAGGCGATCCGCGTCACCGACCCCAAAGATGCGCAGTCGGCTTTCGCGACCGCGCGGCAATGGATGAAGCAGTATGGCGTACCGGTCGTGGTCGAGTTCATCCTGGAGCGCGTGACCAATATCGCGATGGGCACCGAGATCGACAACATCATCGAATTCGAACAGACCCTCGACTTGCCGCTCGACGACGCGCCGCCGCTTTCGCAAGGACAACTTCTGCCGGCCTGAGACGGCGAATGCGGAATTGTTCCAGCGGAACTCGACCTGGAACTTTGCTCGCCGCTCGACACCGGCAATTTTTTCGAAGTGGAACCGCGCACGCTTCGGAACATCGCTGCAGTCCGATGGTTGATGGGGATCGTCAATTCTTGGAGGACATGATGAACAAACGTCTTACTGTTTCGCTGGTCGCGGCTTCGCTGCTTGTGTCCAGCGCGGCATTCGCGCAATCCACTACCGCGACCGGCGCAGCGAACGGCGCCAGGGCAGGCGGCGAAGTCGCCGGCCCGGTCGGCGAGATCGTCGGCGGCACGGTCGGTGCGGCGGTCGGCGCGGCCGTGGAAATTCCGAACGCCGTGATCACCTCGATCCCGGACGAGCGCGTGCCGTCGGTGACCGTGCGGGAACGCGTGGTGGTCGGTGAGCCGTTGCCGCCGACGGTCGAGCTGCGGCCGGTGCCGCGCTACAGCGAGTATCGCTACGCTGTTGTCAACGACCGGCGGGTGATCGTCGAGCCGCGGACGCGCAAGATCATCAAGATCATAGATTGATCGCGCATGTGTTGATCGGCAAATCCTCGTGGGGAGCTTCCCCGCGAGGATTTCCATGTCAGGACGCGCCGGCGCTCGCCCGGCGGGATCGCTGCACGGCCCAATCGAATCCGGCGGCGATGACCATGCCGATACAGGCCGTCACCGCGTCGACGACAAAATCTTCCAATCTCGCATGCCTTCCCGGCGCCCAGAGTTGCAAGAGTTCGAGGCCGCCGATCCCGGCTACGGCAATCGCACATGTCAGCAATCGATGCTGCGCGTAAGCCAATCCGAATGCCAGCCCCAGCAACACGAAGGCGAACGCGTGTTCGCCGTCCTGGCCGAAGTTGGAGTGCGGCCGGAACCGTGGTGGCCCAAGGGTAGCAAAGGTGATGGCAGCGGCGAGAAGCCAGGCGAATATTCGAAGGATGATTGTCATCTGGACCAGATATCACGATTTATCGCCATGATATCCAGCTCACGTGAACGTGCAATGCGGGCGTGGTTAATGACGCTCATGCCGGCTCAAAGCGCTTCCCGTACGCCGAGGCCGAGCATGAATTGTTCCCTGATCTGCACGGGATCGCGGCGCGTGGCGCCGACGCCCGGCTTGTCGTCGATGCCGACCCCGATCAGCGTCGGTTCCGTCGCTGACAGCGACTGGTCGATCAGGCGTTCAAAATCCTCCTCGTCGGCCGCCCAGGCGCTGTTGGAAAGACCGCAACCGATGGCGATGGCGACGAGATCGGCGACCGCGGCGGCCGGCGTCGGTTGCGCTCCGGTGATCTGGTAGACCCCATTATCCATCACGATCATGGTGAGGTTTTTCGGCGACAGCGTCGCGATGGTCGAGAGACAACCCATCTGCATCAGCAGCGAGCCGTCGCCTTCCAGCGCGAACACGCGCCGCTCCGGCTGCGCCAGCGCCACGCCGAGCGCGATCGGGAAGGCGAGGCCCATGCTGCCCAGCATGTAGAAATTCTGCGGGCGATGGCCGGCCGCCCACAGATCGAAATTGGTGTTGCCGATACCGCCGATCACGGCCTCTTCATTCTTCAGCTTCGCGACCAGCCGCGAAGTGAGGTCGAACCGGTTCATCACCTTGGTGTTGCGGGCAGGGATGTTGGTTGCCTGATTCATCTGATCGCTCACTTCTCAAACACTTTGCCGCCGGTCAACAGCGGCGAGAGGATCAGCGCCACCGGCGCCTGCGTGGTGATGGCCTGTCGGATCGAGCGGTCGACGATGAATTCGAATTCATCGAGCCGGGTCGCGGTGTGATGCTCCATCGCCAGCGAATCCAGCACCGGTCGCATGGTGCGGCACACCAGCGACTGCCCGTAGTTGAATTCGCCGAGCGTGCCGCGTTCGGATACGAACATGATCAGCGGAATCTGATAGGGGATCGCCAGCGAGGCCAGCACATTGGCGAGCGTGGCGAAACCGGAGGTCTGCATCAGCACCGCGCCGCGCATGCCGCCCATCCAGGCGCCGGAGACGATGCCGACGGCTTCTTCCTCGCGGGCGGTGGGGAAGGTGGTGAAGAACGGATCGGCGTGGATGTTCTTGATCAGCGTGGTCAGCACGCGATCGGGCACGTAGGGCACCAGCCGGATGTCGTGGCGCTTCAGGGTTTGCAGCACCACCCCGTGCCAGCTCTTCTCGTGAAGACCCTGGGACGAAGTGGATTCCTCGGCAGCGGCCATCAAATTCTCCCTTGTTTCGCGACGACTTTTCGTTCGCGACCTGATCGCGGCCGTGCCTCGACGGGGCCGAAACTTGACGCGATCTCAGGGATTGTCAACATGCCCGATCGTACCCGTGATCTGCGCCCGATGGCGATGTTGTCGGCCTGCCGGCGTGCGATAAAAGAAGTAAAGAATATCGGGAGAAATGCCATGAGGTGGGTCCGGACCGCGGCCACAGCGGTGACGATGTTGGTCTCGGCCGGGACCGCGTCCGCCCAGCCGGTATTTCCCATCAAACCGGTGCATATTTTCGTGCCTTATGCCGCCGGCGGTGGGGTCGACATCCTCGCCCGTACGCTGGGCGATGTGGTCTCCCGGCAGTGGGGCCAGACCGTGGTGGTCGAAAACCGGCCGGGCGCGGGTGGCGTGGTGGCGTCGCAAGCGCTGGTGGCGTCGGCGCCGGACGGCTACACGTTGATTGTGGTCGCAAGCGGCCATGCCACCAATCCGCTTCTGTATCCCAAAATTCCCTACGACACCTTCAAGGACTTCACGCCGATTTTGCTGCTGGCGTCGTCTCCCAATATCCTGCTGGTGCGTGCCGACTCTCCGTTCAAGACGCTGGGCGACATGATCGCGCAGGCGCGGGCCAAGCCGGGCAGCCTGTCGTTCGCCCATGCCGGGACCGGGACGTCGACGCATCTCGCCGGCGAGTTGTTGAAGAATCTCGCTCGCGTTGATCTCAACGCCATTCCCTACAAGGGCGGCGCGCCCGCGATCAACGATCTCATGGGCGGGCAAATTCCGCTGTCCTTCAACAATGGTCCGGAGTCAGTTGGCCAGCTCGAGGCCGGCACGCTGCGGGCGCTCGCGGTCACCACCGCTTCGCGGGCGTCGTTCCTGCCCAACGTGCCGAGCATGGCCGAGGCCGTGCCGGGCTACGACACCGAGGTGTGGTGGGGCTTGCTCGGACCGGCCGGCATGCCGCCTGAGCTCGTTGCAAAGCTCTCGCATGATTTTGTTGCGGCGTTGAACACGGAGCCGGTGAAGGAGCGCCTGGCCAAGCTCGGCGCATCGCCAATCGGCAGTTCGTCCGAGCAGTTCGACGCCAAGATTCGTGCCGATTACAAGAAGTGGGGGCCGATCATCGAGGCCGCCGGGATCAAGGCCGAATGAGCGAGATGATCCCCGCCTGCCTGCCGCCGCGCGACGTCACCCGGCCGAAACTGCCGCCGCCGCCCGATGCCTGCGATACGCATGCCCATGTGTTCGGGCCCGCGCAGCGATTTCCTTACACCGCCGATCGCAGTTATACGCCGCCGGATGCGCCGCTCGAAAAATATCTTGATATGCTCGACGCCATCGGATTTGCACGCGGCGTGCTGGTGCAGGGCAGTGCCCACGGCCGCGACAATTCGGCTACGCTGGATGCATTGGTGCACCGGCCCGACCGGTTGCGCGGGGTCGCGGTGGCCGACGTCGATATTCCGCATGCCGATCTGCGCCAATGGAATCGCCTTGGTGTCAGGGGATTGCGCTTCAATCATTTCTTCCGCGACGGGCAATTGCATTATCGCGGCGGCGTACCGCTGTCGGCGGCCGAGACGCTCGCGCCTGTCATGGCCGAACTCGGCTGGCATCTTCAGCTCTGGATCGACGTCAAGGATTTGACCGAAACAATTCCGGTGCTGAAATCGCTGGGGCTGCCGGTCGTGATCGACCACATGGGACGCACCGATGCCCGCGCGGGCACGGCGACGGAAGGTTTCCAGAGCCTGTTGCGCGCGGTCGGCGAGGGCTGGTGCTGGGCCAAGCTGTCGGGCGCCCACCGCATCAGCCGCGACGCGCCTGACTATCCCGACGCGCGGCCGTTTCACGAGGCGCTGGTGCGGGCCAATCCCGAACGTCTGGTGTGGGGCGGCGACTGGCCGCATCCGCGCGTCGAGGGCGCGATGCCCGATGCCGGACATCTGTTCGAACTATTTCAAATGTGGACGCCCGACCCGGCGACGCAGCATCGCATCCTCGTCACCAATCCCGCCAGACTTTATGGTTTCCCGAACTGAAAGTCCGTCAATGTCTGTCAATAACAAGCGCGTGTTCTACGTAAAATACCTGGCGCATGAGATCTATGCCGAGATCCTGCGGGCGCGGCCCGACGTGCGGCTGGACCGGCTCGAGAATGAAAGCAGTGAGGAGGTCTTCGCGCCGATTCTGGCGGCGGCGCACGCCTATCAGATCGGGGCGGCGCGCGATGAACTCGCTGGCCATTTCCACGTCCATCGCGACTTGTTGCGGCGCGCGCCGAATCTCCTGATTGTCTCCAGCAATGGCGCCGGCTACGACCCCGTCGATGTCGACGCCTGCACCGAGGCGGGGGTGCTCGTCGTCAACCAGTCCGGCGGCAATGCGCACTCGGTGGCCGAGCATGCGTTGGGAATGCTGCTGACCTTGTCGAAACGAATCCTCGAGGCCGACCGCGCGCTGCGCCGCGATCCGAACGTCAACCGCAACGCGCTGATGGGCACTGAAGCCGAAGGCAAGACCATCGGCATCGTCGGGCTCGGCAATGTCGGCCGCCGCATCGCCCAGCTCAGCAATGGCCTGCTCGGCATGAAGGTGCTGGCCTACGATCCCTATCTCACGGCGGCCGAGATGGCGTCACGCGGCGGCGAAAAGGTCGAGCTGGATGAACTGCTGCGTCGCTCGGACCACGTCTCGATCTCGTGCCCGCTGACCAGGGAAAGCCGCGGCATGATCGGCGCCAGACAATTCGCGCTGATGCAGCCGCATGCCTATTTCATCACGACCGCGCGGGGTTTTATCCACGACGAGGCCGCGCTGTTCGAGGCCTTGCGCGACAAAAAGATCGCGGGCGCAGGCCTCGACGTCTGGGCCAAGGAGCCGCCGCCGCCGGACCATCCGCTGCTGCAATTCGACAATGTGTTGGCGAGCCCACATACCGCAGGGGTGACCAAGGAGGCGCGGGCGAATATGGGCAAGATCGCCGCCGAGCAGGTCCTCGATGCGCTCGACGGCAAGCGGCCGCCGCGCATCATCAATCCCGAGGTCTGGCCCGCCTATGCCAAACGTTTCGAGCGCACCTTCGGATTTGCGCCGAAGTAGCGGTTTTGGACCGTCGCATCGGGCGTTGCGGGGCATTTGCCGGAGAAGATTTCGACCGCTGCAGGCCGGCTGGCGGCAATAAATCCACTGTGAAACAGCGGTCGGACGACGGGCGCGTTGCTATTTTTGCCGCGCCCTCGACTTGCCCTCCGGGCGGGACCATCTTCCCTGCATGCGCCTCTAGCGCCAAGGGAATTTACCATATGCGACAGGTTGGTACATTGCTGCGTTTTGCGCCGTCCCGGATCCGGCGCCGTCTGGCCCTGATCGTGGCCATTGCGGCTGCCAGCCTGCCGTCGGCGGGGGCGTAGGCCGGTCCAGGCACCATTAAGGACCGTCACTCCCACTCGCGATCATGGCTTGTGGGCAACATCCTTTTCCATCAATCGAGTCCGGTTTGCGGCAGGACCACGTTGTCGCGTCCTGCGACCTCCAGCGCGAATGCGGCCTGGGCTGGGAGGCTGCCGGTATTGCAGAACAGGATGACCTTCTTGTCTGTGCGGATTTCGGTGATGCGGCTGAGCACCTCGCGCCACTTGTTGCGCGCGCCTGACATGGAACCTGTGGCGAACTGCGCGGCATCGGCGTCCCTTGTAATCGAGAAGCGTGGCGCATGATTTCAATCATATGTCTCCTCGGTGCTCAGGCTTAATTTCGATCATCAAAGGTCCGAGGTTAGGAGAGGCGCAATGAACCGGCCAAACATCATCGCTATTGCGACTGCGTCACTTATTCTTGCATTTCCCTTATTCGTGGGAGGCGCAATGGGCCAACAAAGCGCTCAACAGACTCCGGATGTCGAGGGCGTCAACGCTGCGAGCCAGGTCTTCATTTCGGCGATATCGGCACGCGACATCGGCGTAATGGATAATGTCTGGGCACACGAACCCTACGCCACATTCATGGGACCCCTGAGCACGACTGTCGTGGTTGGCTGGGACGGCGTCAGGAAGGCTTGGGAGATGCGCTTCAGCCAGTTTGATCGAGTAACAATCTCGGTGACAGAATCCCACGTTCGCACCAATGGAAAGGCCGCATGGGCCGTCGGAATCGAGAAGGTGCAGTTGCTGCGCAAGAATGGCGAAACGCTCAGCTTTGATGCTTTCGTGACGAACGTGTTTGAGAACCACGACGGTCGCTGGCTCATGGTGTCTCACCAGGCGACTCCGATTTTCAGGGAACCCGGGTAGCTCACAGGCCTCTTCGGTCCTGAAGCCGGTGCTCACGAACCGAACGATTTTTTTAGCAGGATGCGGGCACCGGTGCGTTCGACTGCCCCTGTTTGCTCAAGGCTGGCGAGCGTCCGGTAGAGGACCTCGCGGGTCAAGCCAAGCTCGCTGGCGATGTCCTGAAGCTGACTTCGCAGATTTATGGTCCGGCCATCAGGCCCAGCGTGGAGATCGAGGTAGAGCATTACGCGCTCTTTGGCAGAACGAACCTTCATAATCTCAAGACGGTGCCGGAGCTCTATGACTTGATGCGCCACAAGTGACAGAAAGGACATGGCGTGTGCCGGGTCCGCGCGAAGGGCGTTGAGCACGGCGGCCTTGGGATATATGCACACTTGTGACGGTTCCGTTGCCACAGCGTCACAGTGGAAGATGTCGGCAAAAAGCGCCGCTTCAACGAAGAAGTTCCCCGACAGCGTCGTGCCGAGGACCAGGATCCGCCCGTCAAACGTCCGCCGCTCCAACCGCAGGCGTCCTGCTTCGACAAAATAGATAGCCGTGACTTTTTCGCCCTGCCGGAACAGCGCCTCACTTCGAGCAAGCGAACGTCTTTCGAGAGTTTGTTCGTCGAGCCCTAGCATGTGTCACCGAGCCCTTGCTTGGCCAAAAGGGTATTCAGGCCACGGCTTCGATCGGCAATCCCGCAGCCTTCCATTCGGGATAACCATCCTCAAGCCGCCGGACGAGATAGCCTCGCGCGCGCAGCGCCGCGACCGCCTCGAACGAGAGAATGCAGTAAGGACCGCGGCAATAGGCGATGATCTCGCGGTCCGCCGGGAGTTCGCCCAGGCGCTGCTCCAGTTTGCCAAGCGGGATATTGAGGGCGCCGGGAAGGTGCCCGAGCGCAAATTCGTCTTCGGGCCGCACGTCGAGGACCATGACAAGGCCATCGCGCAGCCGGGAGATCAGGTCTTTTCGCGACACAGCCTCCAGCGCATCGCGAGCATGGAAGTAGTCGGTCATGACACGACCAACCTCGGCTACGTTTCGCTCGCCCACACGTCCGAGCGCCCGCATTAGGTCGACCACCTCGGCATCGCCGCCGAGCCGGTACATCACACGCTTTCCGCGACGTTCGGTATCGACGAGACGTGCGCGCCGGAGGATCTGCAAGTGTCGCGACGTGTTGGCGAAGCTTAGGTTGACCCGCGTAGAAAGTTCTTCGACGCTGCGCTCGCCCTGAGCGATGTGCTCTAGCAGCTCCAGCCGATGTGCGTGACCAAGCGCTTGGGCTACCTCCGCGAGGCTAGTAAAGATTTCTTGTTTGGGTCCTGCGCTTGACACCGCTTCCTCTCAGTGAAACATTCATCAGAATGATTGAATGTATTTATCTCGGGAAATTCGGGAGCGCAAGCCATGATCATTCGTCAATTGCTGCATCAGGAACCCGTTGGTATCTCATATCTTTTCGGCTGCGGTGGACGTGCGGCCGGTGCGGTCGTCGATCCGGTCGGCGAGATCGAGCCTTATCTGCGCGCCGCAGAGGCCACCGGCATGCGTATCCATTTTGTCATCGACACCCACGTTCATGCCGACCATATCTCGGCAGGCCGGCAGCTCGCTAAGGCAGCGGGCGCTGATTATGTGCTCGCGGCGCACGCGCAGGTTTCGTTTCCATTCAGGGGAGTGCGCGACGAAGAGGTGCTCCCGCTTGGTAACGTCGCTGCGAAGGTGCTGCATACGCCGGGCCACACACCAGAACACATCTGTATCCTCGTGAGCGATCGCACCCGGGCGGATGAGCCCTGGTTCGTGCTGACTGGTCACACGCTTATGGTCGGTGATCTCGGTCGCACGGAGCTCGCCGTCAGCGCCGAACGAGGAGCGATGGACCTGTTCCAGAGTGCACGCCGGCTGAAGGCACTCCCGGACTACGTCGAGGTTCTGCCCGGCGCCTATGCCGGCTCGGTGTGCGGCCGGCGTTTGAGCGGCAAACCCTGGTCGACCATCGGCTTCGAGAAACGCCACAACGAAGCGCTCGGGATCGAAGACGAGGCTGAGTTCATCCGCTTCATGCTCGCCGAGATTCCGCCGGCCCCACCCGAGGCGGCCGCCCTGAGGGCCGCGAACTCCGGTGCGACGGCCGCGGCAGCCTGAGCGGTGAGCGAAGCGGCATCCATTCTCCGGCTAAGCGGCTCGCAGGTTAGGCTCGGGCTCAAGGAAAACTGGCGGCAGTTCGCGCTGCTGATCCTGATCAATGCTTTTGTCGGCGGCATGGTTGGGATGGAACGAACGGTCGTGCCGCTGATCGGATCGGAAGAGTTCGGCATTGCCTCGACGACGCTCGTCGTCTCTTTCATCGTCAGCTTCGGCGTGGTCAAAGCCCTTGCCAATCTCGTCTCAGGCCAACTCGCCGATGCCTGGGGCCGGAAGCGTGTTCTCGTCCTCGGCTGGCTGGTCGGGCTGCCCGTCCCGTTCATGATCATATGGGCCCCGAGTTGGGGATGGATCATTGCGGCCAATGCGCTGCTAGGCGTCAATCAGGGGCTTGCCTGGTCGATGACGGTGATCATGAAGGTCGATCTGGTCGGGCCGAAATCGCGCGGCCTTGCCGTTGGCCTCAACGAGTTTGCCGGCTACCTCGCCGTCGGCGTCACGGCATTCCTCACCGGCTATCTCGCCTCTCGATACGGTCTTCGACCAGTGCCGATCTATCTCGGTATTGGCTATGCGGTTCTGGGGGCGCTGCTTTCGATCACGCTCGTCCGCGACACACGTGATCACGTTCGGCTCGAAGCCGCTGCGTCTTCACCACAATCAACTCCGATGAGCTTCCGGGAAATCTTCGTGCTCACCTCGTTCGGCGACCGCAATCTCTTCGCGGCGTCGCAGGCCGGCCTCGTCAATAACCTCAACGACGGCATGAGCTGGGGCATCTTTCCTCTGTTCTTCGCCTCCTTCGGTCTCGGCGTCGAGCGCATCGGCATTCTGAAGGCGGTCTATCCCGCGACATGGGGAATCCTGCAGGTCGCCACAGGCCCCCTGAGCGATCGCTGGGGTCGCAAGGGCCTGATCGTCGCCGGCATGTGGATCCAGTCGGCCGGCCTGTTCCTTACCGCCGTAACGCGCCAGTTCGAATGGTGGCTGGTCGGCAGCCTTCTGCTTGGACTAGGAACATCGATGGTCTATCCGAGTCTAATCGCGGCTGTCTCTGACGCCTCGCATCCGACCTGGCGCGCCCGCTCGCTCAGCGTCTATCGCTTCTGGCGCGACCTCGGTTACGCCATCGGGGCGCTTTCGGCAGGCATCATAGCCGACATTTTCGGAATGGCGTGGGCCATCGGGACGATTGCTGCGCTGACGGCTCTGTCAGGCTTGGTCGTCGCTATCCTGATGCGCGTCCCCAATGTCCCGGGCGCGCCAGACGAGCCCCGTCCGTTCCGAAGGGCGCTGAAATGACCGTAATGGCAGATCGCGATTCGGCTGCACGAACGTTGCTCGGCTCATTCGGATCCTTGCATCGCATTCGAGTCATCTCGCAGAGCGGGAACTATTCGAGAAGAACCCATAGACCAAGCGCGCCGTTCAAAAAGCGCGTGGAGACCAGTCAGCGCAGTCCCGCTGCGCCGACCATTGAACGAATGAGTTGGCCTATTCGCGAACTGTTTCTGTCAGCGCAATTGATCCACAGCAAAAGGAGGTTCTCATGACGTTGAGTTCATTACGCGCGACGTTCCTCGTTGCCATGGTCACCGTCGGCGTGACGGCGGGCGCAGCCGCCCAGACGATCGCGGCCGATCCACACCATTCCGATAAGACGCTGGCGCAGGCGGCTCCGTCTCCCGGGCCAGGAGACACGGCGGCGCAAGGCAAAGGCGCGCAGCCTGGTCAACCCGGCATGATGCCTCCCGGAATGATAGGGCAGGGTATGATGGGCGGCATGGCGCAGCCCGGCATGATGGGCGGAATGCCGATGATGAGTATGCGCGGACACATGATGAAGGTCATGTTCGCCATCGCCGACGTGGACGGAGACGGAGCGCTCTCCTTCGAGGAGGTCACGGCCATCCATAAGCGAATCTTCAATATGGCGGACGCCAACAAGGACGGCAAAGTGACGATTGAGGAGTTTCAGGCCTTCATGCGGGAGTAACCGTGCGCAGGCCGATCGCAGCTCGTGCGGTGGGGTGCACACCGACGTTGTCCCGTCCACCGCTTGAGCGAAAAGTCGTTGTACCGCATCGCCAACATCCGCCGCACCATCGGCCATTCGACGCGGCCTTATGATGGAGCAAGCAAATGCAAAAGGTACCGATCACGATTCTCGCAGCAACGGGGTTCGCTCTGGCCGTTTTGTCCAGCGCAGCATGGGCGCAGGCGCCGTCAGACGCCGACAGATACGTCTATGGTCCACATATGATGTGGTGGGGTGGAGGCTGGTACGCCATGATACTCGGTCCGCTGTTCATGATCCTTTTCCTCGCAGCGCTAATCGCTGTGGTGGTCCTTCTCGTCCGCTGGATCGGCGGGCCATGGCAACCGCATCACTTTCCGCCAAGCCGAACAGCGCTCGACATTCTCAAGGAGCGCTTTGCTCGCGGCGAGATCGACAAGAACGAGTTCGAAGAGCAGCGCCGCGTGATCGGCGAATAAACCATCTTCGTCGACCGGTTGGTTGTTGCGGAAGTCGCCTGCGAACGAAAGCGCGCTTGGATCGAGAGAAGAAAGGACGCCAGTGCAAATCCTGCTCATCCTGAATGACCCACCCTATGGCACCGAGCGGTGCTACAATGGCCTGCGTCTCGCCCTCGCTCTCGCCAAGAGCGAGCCTACGACCGCCGTCACCGTGTTCCTGATGGCCGACGCCGTGGTTGCCGCGAAGACGGGCCAGAAGACCCCCGACGGCTACTATAATGTCGAGCGAATGTTAAAGGGAGTGGTTGTCGGCAAAGGACAGATTCTGTTGTGCGGCACCTGTATGGATGCACGCGGCCTTGCTGACACCGAGATGATGGCGGGCGCGCGACGAAGCAGCATGGCGGAACTTGCGGCCCAGACGCTTGCCGCTGACAAGGTGCTGGTGTTCTGAATCAGCGCAGAGGAGCTTCCCCTGTATGGCGCCGATCTATCTCGATTACAACGCCAGCACGCCCATTGATCCCGCGGTCGCCGTCGTGATGAAGCCGTTTCTTTCGGATCACTTCGGCAACCCCTCGAGCGGGCATTGGGCCGCCGCGCCTGCGAAAGCTGCCCTTGAAAAGGCGCGCGGGCAAATTGCGGCTCTGCTCGGCTGTGAAGATGATGAAGTTATCTTCACCAGCGGTGGAAGCGAGGCCAATAATCTTGCGCTCAAAGGCGTATACTTTGCACGGCGCGACACTGGCGATCACATCGTCACGAGCCGGGTCGAACACCCGGCGATTACCGCACCGTGCCGGTTCCTTGAACGCTTGGGCGCGCGGATAACTTACCTGCCCGTGGATGGATTCGGGCGTGTCGATCCCGATGATTTAAGCCGGGCCATCACGCCACGCACGATCCTCATCAGCATCATGCACGCCAACAACGAGGTGGGTACCATCCAGCCGATTGAGGAGTGCGCACGCATCGCCCGCGAATATGGCGTGCTCTTCCATACCGACGCCGCTCAATCTGTCGGCAAGATTGCAACTGACGTGAACGGGCTCGGCGTCGATCTACTATCAATCGCCGGACACAAGCTTTACGCGCCCAAGGGTGTCGGCGCGCTGTTCGTACGCCGTGGCATCCAACTGGAGCCGCTCATTCACGGGGCCGGACACGAGAGTGGGCGGCGCGCTGGAACCGAGAGCGCGTTGCTGGCGGTCGGTCTCGGCAAGGCTTGCGAGTTGGCGCGTGATCTCTCGTCGATGGACCGGGTACGCGCCTTGCGCGATCACTTCTGGCGTGAACTTCGGGAGCGGTTCGGTAATCGCGTTACCCTCAATGGGCACCCCGAGCATCGTCTGCCGAACACGCTCAGTGTTTCCTTCGTCGATTGCGTTGGTGCCGAAATATTGAAGGGGATCGACGGCGTCGCGGCCTCCACAGGCTCAGCGTGTCATTCCGGGCGCATCGAGCTATCGCCCGTGCTTGAGGCGATGGGCGTCACGCCGGAACTGGGCATGGGTGCGATTCGCTTCAGCCTCGGGCGCGGAACGACACGCGAAGAAATCGACGCCGTCGCTGAACGCCTGGCTGGTCTCCCCAGAACGGCATTCATGACAATGTCTGCGGGCAAGACTACCGAATGAGTTGCTAGAAAAATTCCAGGGATATCGTCAGTGAGAACAGAAGAAACGCCGCCGATCCTGGCGCATAAGCACTACAGCGCCGCGTCCGCTTTTAGGCCCGAGAACCTGTTGCGGGAGGCACGCCGCCAGAAAGGCTTGTCCTCAGCCCCCGTTCCCGAAATCTGCATTCTCGACCCCGATGGCGATATGGTTCGATATCTATGCAGCGCTGGATTGGCCGACCGCCACCCCAGTTGGGCTTGCTACCACACCGATCTCTACGTCTATCGTGAAGGCCAAAACCAGTATGGCATCTTGGGCTGCGCCGTTGGCGCCGCATTTGCGGTCCTTGTCGCCGAGGAGCTGTTCGCGTCCGGATGCCAGCTTCTTGTGAGCATGACCTCCTCAGGTCAAATTCTCCCCGTGCATGCGCCACCGTATTTCATCATTATCGAGCGTGCGCTGCGCGATGAAGGAACAAGCTACCACTATCTGCCGCCTTCTGATTACAGCGAAGCGGCTGCGCATCTGGCGCAAATGGCAAGAGAAGCGTTGACTGCCGCGGGAATTCCGATCCAGTTTGGCGCGACATGGACCACAGATGCCCCATTTCGGGAGACGGAGGAGGCGATCGACGAAGCAAAGAACGCCGGCATTCTTGCAGTGGAGATGGAGGCGGCAGCGCTCTACGCTTTTGCGACGGCCCGCGATTGCGCAGTGCTTTGCTTTGCGCACGTAACCAACCAGATGGGCCGGATCGAGGGAGACTTTGAAAAGGGTGTCGCAGACGGAGCCGAGGAATCGCTCAAGGTCATAGCCTTGGCCGTAGCGAGCTGGAAAGCGAAGAAGAACGACAATGAATCTCTATGAACGCTGGATATTGCCGCCCATTCTCGATTTGATCATGCGGCAGAAGCACCTCACGAAATATCGTCGTGCGGTAGTCGCCTCTGCCCGCGGGCGCGTGCTCGAAATTGGTGTGGGTTCGGGGTTGAATTTTCCCCTGTATGGCAAACAGGTAGAGTTCGTCTACGGGATCGATCCTTCACCCAGGTTGCTGGCAGTCGCGCGTCAGCGAGCCGCAGCGTCAGAGGTGCCTGTTGAACTTCTTCTGGGTTCTGCAACCGCGATCCCACTTGCGGACGATGCGGTTGATACTGTGGTGATGACATGGACACTTTGTTCAATTTCGGATCCTCTTGCCGCGTTGCGCGAAATGCGGAGGGTCCTCAAGCCGAATGGCAAGCTCTGCTTTGTCGAGCATGGACTTTCGCCTGAGCCACCGGATCACTCCGGCCTGGCGCCGCATAGCAGGAGGCTGCCATCTCGACCGGAAAATAGATGAACTTATCCGTCTGGCCGGCTTCGATCTGACAAACCTGCAAGTGGAATACGCGCCGGGGCCCCGCGCCATGTCCTATATGTATGAAGGGTGTGCGTGCCGTAGTCATTCCGGGGGCACCAGCCTTGCCGACGTATAGGTAGCCCCACGGACAACCAACACTCGCCAGCCACTTACGCCAGCGCCGCCGCCGCAGCTTCCGCATCGGGGACGACGTCATGGTCGTAGAGCCGTTTGCGGAAAGCGGCATGCGCCGTGATTTCGGCGTCCCTGACCCCAAGGTCCGAATAGGCGGAATCGTAGCGCAGCCCGTTCTCGCGCGCGCCGCGCTGGACATCGGCGACGCGCTCGCGGCGCAGCCGTTCATAGGCGAGCAGGGCGAGCGGAGCCGTATTCCGGTCGGCGCTCTTTAATATGGTGGCGAGCGCGATGCCATCTTCGATCGATTGATTGGCGCCTTGCCCGAGATGCGGAAGCATGGGATGCGCGGCATCGCCGAGCAGGCTCAACCTTTGTCTGGTCCAGACCGGCAGCGGCTCGCGATCATAGAGCGCCCATCGGAACGTCACCTCGACTTTCTGTAGCAGTTCGGAGATGCGCGGATCCCAACCTGCGAACGCCTGCCGGAGAACATCGGGATCGCCGGGCGCCGACCAGGATTCCTTCATCTCCTCGTCGGTCGGCACGAAGCCGACATAGTTGATCAGCTTTCCCGCGCGCACCGGGAAGGCCAAAAAATGCCTTCCCTTGCCGAGCCACATTTGCCAGCGGTCGGTCGGCCAGTGCTGAACGCGCTCACGCGGCACCAGGCCGCGATAGGCCACCGAGCCCGAGAACACCGGTTGCGACGCTGGAAAAACATAGGGCCGAAGTTCGGAATGGATGCCGTCGGCGGCGATCACAATATCGGCTGCGACGGAAGCGCCATTGGCGAACGACACGCGCGCCCTATTGCCGTCCTGCTCAAAGCCGGTGCAGCGGTGTCCGGTCTTGACTGTTCCGTCCGGCAGGGCATCGGCCAGCATCGCCACGAGATCGGCGCGGTGCATTCCGAACGTCGCGTTCCAGCCCGAGGAATCCGTCACCTGGACCGGCGCAATCGGCGCGCCATCGTGACGGAAGTAGCGGAAGTCGTGGCCGACCCGGGCACCCCACTGTTCCACCGCGGGTCCCAATCCAACTCGCTGCAGATGACGGACGCTGTTGGGAGTGAGGAACACGCCGGCCCCGACCTCGCCGATGGCCGGCGCCTGCTCGTAGATCGACACTTCAAGGCCTTGTGCGATCAGTGCATTGGCCGCGAATAATCCCCCGATTCCGCCACCGACGATCACGACATGAGGACGGGACATCATCATCAACTCCTCATGATGCAACGGGCGAATATAATCGGCTATGACGTTGTATCTTCACACATCCCAAGGCATTTTGTCATCAAGCGTGATCAAAGCCGCCAAGAGATCAAAGCTGTTAAGATGCGGGGGAAACAAGCGGATGCGTAGCGTACACACTCAGTTCTTGCCCTCGCTCGGCCGATCCATGATGGCGCCGGCGCTTGCGTTTGCTCTCTCCGCGTCGGTCGTAGGCTCCGCGCATCCCGCAGATTATCCGGATCATCCGGTCAAGATCGTCGTTCCCTTCGCAGCCGGCGGAACGGCCGACGCCATCCCGCGGCTGGTCGGGGACTGGCTCTCGCACAAGTGGGGACAGCCGGTCGTGATCGAGAACCGTACGGGAGCCGCAGGAAATATCGGAGCCGAACTGGTCTATCATTCGGAGCCGGACGGCTACACCCTGCTGTCCACGCCGCCGCCACCGCTGGTGATCAACCAGAATCTCTATCCGAAGCTCGGCTTCGATCCGGCCAGGTTCGAGCCTGTCATCGTCATGGCCCATGTTCCGAATGCGCTGATCGTCAATCCGAAAAACCTCGCAGCATCGAACCTGCCAGAATTGATCGATTACCTGCAAAAGAATCCCGATAAGGTCACGGCTGCCACCCAGGGCATCGGCACCACCTCGCATCTCACCGCCGAACTTTTCCAGGTGATGGCCAAGGTAAAGCTGCGTTTCATCCCGTATCGAGGATCGGCGCCCGCACTGCAGGGCCTGCTCGCCGGCGATGTCGACCTGATGTTCGATAACCTCGGCGTGTCGCTGCCGCTGGTCGAGGCCGGCCATCTCAAGCTGCTGGCCGTGGCCTCGGCCCAGCGGCTGGCGTCTCTTCCCGAAGTGCCGGCACTCGCGGAGAAGCTGCCCGGTTTCGAGGCGGTTGCCTGGTACGCGATTGCGGCGCCGCCCAACACGCCGAAACACATCACCGACAAGATCAATGCCGATGTGAACGAAGCGCTGCGCCAGCCCGAATTGCAGGAACGTCTCAAGAAGCTCTCGGCGGAGTCGTTCGGCGGTTCGGCCGAGAAAGCTGAAAAATACATGCGGGAAGAAGTCGAGCGGTGGGGTAACGTGATTAAGGCGGCGGATATCAAGCTGCAGTAATTTAGGGGGCGCGGCATCCGGCATGACGCTGCCTCTTTAATCACCAGGCGTGGCGCCGCCGGCATTCCCGCGCGGCTTGACCTCCGTCAAAACGATTTTGCCACGATGAATTTATATGGAAGTATCTCGCCGCCGGGGGCGCAACAGGAGGTTCCATGTCACGGTTTGTCGTTCGCTTCATGAAGGACGTGCTCGGCGAAAACGGCCGGCAGACCGAAATCTGTCAGAGTTCCCTCGAGGTCGACGCGTCGGACGAGGCCGGTGCGGTGGAACTCGCCAAGCAGAAATTCTGCGAATGCGAGTCGCTTCGCCACTGGTCGCTGCACGCCGATCGGATCCAGATCAAGGCCGCTGATTTTCCGTCCTGAAATAACCGATGCAGGTCGGGTTGCCGCCGATCGCGGGGGATCAGCCCCGCAAGGCCGCGAGCAGTTCGTCAGGCCGTTCGACCATCATCATGTGGCCCGCGCCCGGTATCACCACGGTGCGTGAGTTCGGCATGGCTGAAGCCAGCGCCTTGCCGGCTTTTGCCGGTGTCATCATGTCGCGTTCGCCGAGAACAAGCGTGCAGGGCACGGTCACCTGCGCGGCCGCGGCAAGCGCGTTCTGATAGGCGTTGCAGGCGTTGAGATCGTTGAACAGCACGCCGGGCCTGCAACGTTCGAGCACCCGTTGCGCGCCGGAGTGCATCCACAATCCCGGCGCGAGGCTGCCGCCCAGTTCGGCCTGAAATCCGAGGCCCCAGATCGAGACCATGTCGATGGCCGCGTGATCGTTGGCTTCGGCGGCCTTGAGCAGATCCGGGCCCACGGTCATCGCCGCCGCGGTTCCGATCAGGCTCAGCGCTGAAACTTTCGCGGGATGCCGCGCGGACGTCTCCAGCGCGATCAGCGATCCCATGGAATGGCCGACCAGCCAGGCCTTTGCTGCGCCGGCGGCATCGAGCAGGGCGGCGGTCCAGTCGGCCATGTCGGCGATGGTGGCGAGAGGTGTACCGGACGAACGCCCGTGTCCCGGCAAATCCGGAGCCAGCACGCCGTAGCCGTGATGCGCAAACCAGCGGCTGTGCAGGGCCCAGGTGGTGTGGTCGAAGCCGGCGCCGTGCAGCAGCACGATTGTCGGCATTGAGGAATCGAAATCCCGGCCGCCGGTGGCCACGAAGGTCTCAGCGCCATTGACGGACAACTGCATGGCTCAAGCCTTCTGCGAGATACGAAGCGCCTGGCCGAGATCGTCGACAATGTCGGCGGCGGATTCGATACCGACCGAGAGCCGGACCAACTCTTCGCCGATCCCGGCGGCCTTGAGCTGCGCGGCATCCATCTGCTGATGGGTGGTGCTGGCGGGATGAATGACCAGCGTCTTGGCGTCGCCGACATTGGCGAGGTGGCTGATCATCCGCAAGCTCTCGATGAACTTCTTGCCCGCGGGCCGGCCGCCCTTGATCCCGAAGCTGATGATGGAGCCGGCGCCGCGCGGCAGCAGCCGCTTGGCCAGCGCGTAGTCCGGATGGCTTTCCAGCGACGGATGCAGCACCCATTCGACCGCCTTGTTGGCGGCGAGGGACTGCAGCACCGCATGTGTATTGGCGATATGGCGGTCCATGCGAACGCCCAGCGTCTCGACACCTTGCAGCAGCTGAAAGGCATTGGTCGGCGACAGGCAGGCGCCGAAATCGCGCAGGCCTTCGGTGCGTGCCCGCATGATGAACGCGGCCTGGCCGAACTGTTCGTCGAAGACGATGCCGTGATAGCCGGCATAGGGTTCGGTCAGCACCGGAAACTTGCCCGAGGCACGCCAGTCAAACCGGCCGCCGTCCACGAGGACGCCGCCGATGGCGATGCCGTGCCCGCCAATCCATTTGGTTGCGGAGTTCATGACGATGTCGGCGCCAAGCTCGATCGGGCGGCTGAGATAGGGCGTCGCGAAGGTGTTGTCGATCAACAATGGAATTTTGGCGTCATGCGCGATCCGAGCGACCCCTGGGATATCAAGCACTTCAAGGCCGGGATTGCCGATGGTCTCGCCGATCACGAGGCGTGTATTCGGTTTTATGGCGGCGGCAAATTCGTCCAGCGCACGCGGCTTGACGAAGGTCGTGGTGATGCCGAAGCGCGGCAGCGTATGCGCCAGCAGGTTGATGGTTCCGCCGTAGAGCGAGGAGGAGGCCACGATATGGTCGCCGGCGTTCAGCAGCGTCGCAATGGCCAGATGCAGTGCGGCCATGCCGCTCGCGGTGCAGATGGCGCCGACGCCACCCTCGAGTGCTGCGAGGCGCTCCTCGAGCACCGCGGTCGTCGGATTTGAAATCCGGGTGTAGATGTGTCCGGCGCGTTCGAGATTGAACAAGGCCGCGGCGTGTTCGGAATCCTGAAACACATAAGAGGTCGTCTGATAGATCGGGACCGCGCGCGCACCCGTGACGGGATCGGGATGTTGTCCCGCATGCAGGCTCAAGGTCTCGAAAGCGGGCGGCTTGGGTGTGGGCATCGCAGCTCGCAAATGATCTTGAAGTGACTTGAAAAAGCAGGTCCGACGCCTCCGGATATCAGCCGTATGCCACAGACCGGGCCGGAATGTTAGTGCCAGGACGCATGGGGGCACACCTTAAGCGGCGGTTGCCGGCCCCGTGACGATAGCGGATATTGAATAAAACAGAACATCAAAGGGAGCGAAACCATGTCCGGGGCCAAGCGCAGTATCGTTTTGCGTGTGACGACGGCACTCTTCACGTTGTCGGCGTGGCTGACTGGGCCGGCTGTCGCCGCCGAAAAATGGGATCTCTACGTCTATAATCCGGTATCGACGGTTGCAGCCATCAGGGGCCTGAACACGGCGATCGAGCAGATCGAAAAGGAGACCGGCGGCGAACTGTCGATCCGGCTGCATCTCGGAGGTTCGCTCCCCATTAACACCACGACCATCACCCAGGCCGTCAGCGACGACGTCGTGCAGATGGGAGATGACGGATACTTTCTCGGCAATGTGCCGATCGGCGGGGTGTTGAGATTGCCGTTATTGCTGCGGACGCTCGCCGACTACGACAAGGCCGCCGCCATCATGAACCCTTACCTGGAAAAGGCGTTCGAGAAGAAGGGACTGCTGGTTCTCGGGCAGTATCTCTATCCGTTCCAGGTGGCGTTTTCGAGCAAGAAGCTGACCTCGCTCGCCGACATCAAGGGTCAGAAGATCCGCGTCACCTCGCCCGAGCAGAGCGAGTTCATCAAGCGACTGGGCGGCATTCCCGTGACCATCGGCGCTCCGCAGGTTCCCTCGGCGCTCGATCGCGGCGTCGTCGACGGCGTGCTCACCGCCAGCAGCGGCGGCGGCAACACCTGGAAGGACCTGCTCAAATATAATTACCGCCTCGGCATCAACTACTTCAATTCGGTGCTGATCGTGAACAAGGAGCGGTTCGCAAAACTCCCGCCGGATGTCCGGGGCAAGGTGCGCAAGATCATCGCCGACAACATGCCGCTGATCACCAAGGCGATGCAGGGCGAGGAAGACGAACTGACGAAGAAGTTTGCCGAGGGCGGCATGACCGTCACCAAGGAAGACCCGCAGGACATCGAGACCGGGACTAAGCTCATTGCACCTTACTGGGAGGAATGGGCCAAGACTTAGGGGCCCGATGCGATCGCCGCGCTGAAGCAGGTTCGCGCGGCTATCGGCCGATAAACATGACCCCATCAGGCGAGCCGATGGCCGACGGCGTGGCGCCCCATCTCGTCGAGAATGTCGTTGCCGGATCGACGCCGGTCGAGGATGCCAGCGAGACGATCTGCGCGCTGTTCCTGATCGCGTCGATCGTGCTGATTGCGGCCGAAGCCATTGCGCGCAATGTGTTCGCGACCTCGTTCCAGATCACGGATGAAGTTTGCGGCTACCTGCTGGTCGCGCTCACCTTCCTGAGCATGTCGGTCGCCGAAGCCCACGGCGCATTCCATCGCGTCGAACTGGTCCAGGCCCGGTTGTCATTTGCCGCGAGACTGATCTCGCAAATGGTTTTTGACCTCATCTCTTTGATCGCGTCCGCGCTGGTGACATGGCAGTTGTACCGGCTCGCCCACAATTCATGGCGCGCCGAAGACGTCGCGCCGACGCCCTTGCAAACGCCGCTATGGCTGCCGCAAAGCGCGATGGCGATCGGAATGCTGCTGCTGTGCTTTGCGCTGCTGCGGACCATGCTGGCCAAAGCGAGGATCCTGCGCAGGGGAGAGCGGTCATGAGCCCCGGCGTCGAATTGATCGTGGTGCTGCTGGTCTTCCTCGGCCTGCTCACCGTGGGCATGACCATCCCGTTCGCCATCCTGGTTCCGTCCGTGCTCTATCTCGTCATGCATGCGGGACTGGCAGGATTGAAGGGCATCGGGCTGGTCAGCTGGGGCAGCATGAACAGCTTTACGCTGACGGCGATCCCTTTGTTCATCCTGATGGCCGAGATTCTGCAGGAGAGCAAACTCAGCCAGCGGGTCTATCGCGGCCTGTCGACCCTGGTGTCCTGGATGCCCGGCGGGTTATTGCAGACCAACATTGCCGGCTGCGCCATCTTCGCCGCCATCAGCGGATCCAGCGTGGTGACCGCGGCGTCGATCGGCCGCGTCGCGCTGCCGGAACTGCAGAAGCGCAATTATAGCCCGCGGCTTTCCGCGGGCTCGCTGGCGGCCGGCGGGACGCTCGGAATCCTGTTTCCGCCGAGCATCGCCATGATCGTCTATGGCACCTTCACCGAAACCTCGGTGGCGAAATTGTTCATGGCCGGCGTCATGCCCGGCTTCCTGCTGACCTTCATGTTCATGGCCTACATCGCCGTGCACGCCTGGCTGAAACCGGGTGTGGCGCCGGTCGAGCGCGGCGTCCGATCCGCAGGAGAATTGTTGAGTGCCATTCTCGACGTGCTGCCGTTCGTGTTTCTGATCGGCGGCACCATGGGCAGCATCTATTCGGGTCTGGTCACGCCAACGGAGGCGGCGGCCGTAGGATGCCTGCTGGCGATGGTGATCGCCATGATCTGCGGCGAATTCAATTTTCGAGTCCTGATGGCTGCGCTGAAGACCTCGATCCGGGTCTGCGGCAACATCCTGTTCATCGTCTATGCCGCGTTCGTGTTTTCCTACGCCATCAGCTACGCCGGCGTCGGCGAACAGATCACCCAGTTTCTGGTCGACCTCAAACTGTCCAGGCTCGAGTTCTTCCTGGCGTTGTTCGTGCTCTACACCGTGCTGGGCTGCCTGGTCGAAAGCCTCGGCATGATCGTGGTGACCGTGCCGCTATTGTATCCGGTGCTGCTGCAATATGGCATCGACCCGATCTGGTTCGGCGTCATCCTCGTGCTGTTCATCGAAATGGGGCAGATCTCCCCGCCGATCGGCATCAACCTGTTCGTCATTCAGAGCATCTGGACCGGAAAACTAAGCGACGTCGTGATGGGAACCGTTCCGTTCCATCTGCTGCTGTTCGTGTTGCTCGGCCTGCTCGTTGTATTCCCCGATATTGCGATGTGGCTGCCGTCGCGTGCGACGGTGGTTCCGTAACAAACGGATCACCTGCGGGGAGGCTCGCGACCGGTCGATACGCGCGACCGGCTGCACCGCAGATTCACGGCGCTGCTCTGGGCTGGATCGCCATCGGTGTCGCTCGTCCATCGTCAGGACCTCACAGCTGCGCCCACGAGATAAGCGCTTTGCAGCGCCGTAAGAGACCCGGCCATGATCAATGCATCACGCACCGGCCCGAAGCCATGATGGAAAACAAACGCCGCGGCGAGTAACGCGATCAACGGAGAGGCGAGTATGATCGCTTTCGCCTTGAACAAGAGAAAGCCGATCGCAATCCCTGCCAGAGCGATCGCACAAAATAGCATGGAAACACTTGTCACGATAAATCCTGTCATGACAGAGGCATCTCGCACGCAGCCGGCATGAGGCGCCGGAGGCTGTGCGAACGTGCCTCTGTGAGTTATTGGTCTGTTCATGCCTTGATGGCCGCGCGCGATATGACGGCTTCCGTGCCGCGGCGCGTCCCCTGATCGAGGGGTTTCAAGGCATTTCGTCCGGCTGCATGCAGAGTTGGTGCGTAGATCGTTAACTGCGGCGTGAAGTTCGTTTCCGGCAACAGAGGCGAGGAAACGGGCGGCAGCAAACAGTCAACAGCGTGTTTGTAACGCGCGGCATCTGGTTGTTGCTGCCGCGAGCGACGGCGCGTCGCGTCTCCTGCGTGTCGCAAATTCGCGTCAGCCGCAGAAGAGCGATCGCGGCTGCGTTTGTCTCCAAGTGTCGTCGCAACCGCCCAAGCCGTGCGTCACCGCAGCGTCTAGTTTGTGCGTGTTGATTCCGCGCGAGGCGTCAGGGGAAGGCGTCGTATCGCGCAAGGCCGCGGCAAGCCGCACGGTCAATCGACGCAGCGCAGGGGAGCTATCTCGTGAAAAATTTATCGTCCGCTTTGTTGGCTGTTGCCGTCGCGATCGAACTTATCTGCCTTATCAACGTCGAGCGGCATGCCAATCGTTTCAGCATATCGATCGAGTTCGACGGAACTTTGGCGTAACCCATGGCCTGGTCCTGGCGACCAAACCCGTGTCGCCGAGGATCGATGAAGCACGCCGGCGGGTGTTCGGGTTCCGACAGACAACAGCCAATTCGGCGCTTCCAGCGGCATCCTCGCGCGCGCCCGGCTGCATCCTTCGATCCGGAAACGGTTAGACAGTGGCAACCTGCGGCCATCAATGCCGCGCGTCCGGCGATCCCGCCATCCCGCTCAATTCGTCGGTCGCTATTTTGCGCTTGCTTCCTTGATCTCCGTGGGTGTCACGCCATACTGTCTCCGGAAACACCGGTTGAAATATGAGAGATCCCCAAAGCCGACATCATAGGCGATGACGCCCACCGGCCGATCGGAAAATTGCGAGTCGCACAGCATACGATAGGCGCGCGTGAGGCGCTGCCCGAGCACGAAGGCGGAAAAAGTCGTGCCGTCGGCCTCAAACAACCTCTGAAGATAGCGTGACGTGACGCCGAGATGGGCTGCAACGCTGCCGACCGAGAGGTCCTGCCGGTAACTGTTTTCGACAATGTAAACCTTCGCGGTTCGCAGCCGGGCTGAACGCAACCCGCCGGCGCTCGCCGCCTCGGCGGCGTCGTGCGTTGCACCGAGCGCCAGCGCGATCAGATCATGCACATGATTGACGGCGACGTTCCGAAGGAAGGGCGCGGCGAGAGCATTCCCTTCCATCAGCGACATCGAATATCCCGTCAGGAGTTGCAGGGTTTCGGACTGCCCGGGGATCGGACGCATGATGGCATCATCGATGCCGACGACGATCGATGAGAGCACTGAGCGCGGCACCCGAAGCGACAGCGATTCGCCATAGGAGGTCCGATCGCACACCATGACATCGTCGCTGCTGATCAATACGCCATCGCCAGGCGCAAGCGGCACCTCGCGACCGCGCGCGGACACCATGACATGGCCACTCCGGTTGATGAACAGCGACAACTCGTCATTTCCGTCGTTGACGCGTGTCCGTGTAATGCGCGAGGGCGACATCGTGACCGACAGCAGATGCAGCACCGGCAGGATCCGGGAAATGTCGCAGGCCTCGAAAGGATGATCGGGCGCCGGTTGAATTTCCACGTTCACTGCAATATGTGCGTGATGTTCCCGCCACCTCGTCACGCGATCCGCTTCGGGAATATCCTCGGTCGAAAAGCTCACCGTCCCGAGGCCATTGGCGGTCTTTGGAAGGTTTGTTGCGCCATCATCCACCCGAGGAAGCCACGACAGCGATCGATATGCTACGGTCATGTATGAAGTCTCTCAATCATGTGGAACGGCGAGTTGAGCGCGGAGCGTGCCCCGCTAAACGGCGGCGCCGGCCATGCATCGGCAGGATGAAGAAAAATGGGGTTGGAGAATTCGCGCAGTGGAGTGCGGATTGTCGCCACAAGATCAAATAGCTTCGTCACAGGACTCACTGGTTCAAATTCAGAGTGACTCAAATCGGAGCAGACCTCCTCCGGAGGAGGCCGAATTCGCCAGTGTGGAGGCGTCAATGGCGGGCGTATCGAAGCGCGCCCTTGTTGCAAGATTCCAGGCGATGACGCGGAAGGTGCCGGTGAAAGTGCCGGCGCCGAACACACCACCAAGTCCGAGATGTTGGCCGCCACAAGGGCCGGATCGACGCTTGCTATCTTAGCTGCGGCGACAGTTCGCATCTTGGACTGGCGCGACCACTAGTTGGAGAATACCGCAGTCGGAAAGTTTCCTCGGCCGTTAAGGTAAATTCGCGCCAAGGGTGAACAAGGGTGAACTGCTATCAGCAATGATCGCAGCGAAGTGTGTTCTGCCGCACAGTGCCGTTTCGTTGGGCACGGTAATCTGGCCGCCGAGTTTCATTCGATATGGCGAGACGCCGTCCGATGGGGCGCCTCCCGGAGAGCGAGCACGGGTACGACGATGTTTTGGCGGAGCGGCGGCTGGCGTGGCCGGCAGGTGGTGCGAGCAGCAAGGATAGCGGCGGGAGGCTCACCGCGATGACCGATTCCCTGTGGAACAAGGCAGGCAGGTTCTGCCGAAAAATGCAGGTCCTACGATCGATGGACGCGGTCCATGGCTGCGATCTGTATCGAATCTGGCCGTCTCTGTCGGACGATAGCCGCGGTACCGGATGCGCAGGAAGAGTCTCGAAAACGGCCAAATATGTGCATCGCGAGGCGCTGGCGAGCGCGGTATCCCGGGTATTCCCGGTCGTCGTTTGCCCGGTCACGGCGGTCGCCGATCCAAGCGGGCCCGTTTGATGGACGTGTCCGCGATCACAGGCGCACCCGACGCGTCTTCGACGACAAGATTTTCCACGGATGATCTGCCGGAAAAGGATCGAGTTACGATGTGGCGCGAGCATTTTGGGCGCATCGCGCTCAGGGTGGAGATCGAACCGGTGGAACGACATCCGTTCGAGGCCAACGTAACCTCGCGGATCTTGCCTGGATTGCATTTGCTGGTGAGCGGTCTGTCGGCCGTCCGCCTCACGCGTACCCGCGAGCTTATCGCAGACGAGAACGACGATCTGATTCTCGTCATCAGCCGGACCAGCGGGATAAGGATATCCGCGCGCGGCCGTGAGGTGGCGCTTCGCGAAGGCGACGCCCTGCTAAGGAGCAGCGACGAGGTCACGGTCTTCGAGCGCGCTTCCTATGGCGAGACGCTGACGCTTCGGATCCCGCGTTCGATTCTGTCATCGCTCGTCGTCGATGTCGATGCTGCGACCATGCGCGCGATACCCCGCGAATCGGGAGCTCTCAAGCTGTTGACCAGCTATGCGAAGGCGTGGATCGACGAGCAGGCGCCGACCACACCCCAGCTTCAGCATCTCGTCGTCAGTCAAGTTTCCGATCTCACCGCGCTGACGCTCGGAGCGACGCGCGACGCCGAGTGCGCGGCGAATGCGCGAGGGATACCGGCCGCTCGGCTAAGGGCTGCCAAGACTTATATTACCGAAAATAGTGCCCGCAGAGATCTCTCGATCGCAATGGTGGCTGCTCATCTCGGCGTAACGCCGCGCTACCTTCAGCGGCTGTTCGAGACCGATGGCAAGACCTTCTCGACATGGTTGCTCAATCAGCGTCTCGCCCGCGCGCACCGTCTGCTGTGCAAGTCCCAGTTCTCCGAACAGGCGGTGAGTGCCATCGCTTACGATGTCGGCTTCGGAGATCTTTCATATTTCAACCGCTGCTTTCGCAAGCTGTATGGCGCCACGCCAAGAGACGTCCGAGAAGCCGCCGGAAAATGAAACGGGATCGGCCGCCGGGGTTGAGGCGAGCCTGAAGCCCTGACGCCCCCCGCCGGGCTAAATTCCAAGCCGCGTAGCGCGCATCCATTCCGACAATTGCAAATGAGGGCGAAGGCCGGGGCCGGCGTGGCCATCGGTGGCGCCAGGCCGGTCTGCACGCATAGGGTGCGTCCAGGGATTGTGGCAGTTCGCCGTCGTCCATCGAGATGTCGCACCCGTCCAAGCTTTGCAGGACGGCCGCAACTATGTTGTCCCATGCGGCACCCCCTAGCGGTGAAGTATTTTGTGAAACGTTTCAAATTGTCGATGTGGAAAGAACGCGTGTTCCGGTGGAGCCGTTCTTGAAGGGATTTGCGAGGCCGGAAATGGCAGCGGCTTTGAGTTCAGAAAAGGTGCGGGGTCGCTCGGAGCAGCCCGGCCGCGATTACGTCGGAGATCGCCGACCCGGGTGTCCGCCTTCGAGGACGACCATGGATCAGGCGAAGCAGCTCTCTGAACTCATTAGCGAGATCTATGATGCCGCGCTTGACCCGTCGCGGTGGCGTGATGTGGTCGGCAGGGCCGGACGTTTCGTCGGCGGCTCGACAGCGGCGATCTTTTCCAAGGACCCGGTCGCAGGCAGCGGCAATGTCTACTATGAGTCGGCGATCGATCCGTACTACCGCAAACTCTATTGCGATGAATATGTAAAGCTCGACCCCTCCGCGACAGGCGACTGTGCCGCTGAGGCCGGGCACCTGGTCACGGTTGCGGATCTGATGCCTTACCGCGAGTTCCTGGAAACGCCGTTTTACCGGGAACGAGCTCAGCCGCAGGGTCCGGTGGATTGCGTATCGGCAGTGCTGGACAGATCGGTAACCGGCGCGGCGTTGTTCGGGGTGTTTCGCCACGAACGCGACGGCATGGTCGACGATGATACACGCCAGCGCATGCGCCTGATCGTGCCGCATATTCGCCGGGCGGTGCTGATTGGCAGGCATGTCGAGCTCAAGTCCGTGGAGGCCGCGACGTTCGCCGACACGCTCGATGGCATCAATGCAGGGATGTGTCTTGTCGATGCGGCGGGACGTATCTTGCACGCGAACCTGGCCTGTCAGGCCATTCTCGATGCCGGCGACTTCCTGTCCGCGATCGAGGGACGGATCGGCGCGCGCGATGCGAAGATCGATCAGGCGCTTCGAGAGTTGCTTGCGGCCGCAGGCAGCACCGATGCGGCAACGGGCGTTCGTGGCGCTGCCCTTTCGCTGAAATCGCGGAATGGCCCGCGTTATGTCGCGCATGTCCTGCCGCTGACGTCCGGCGCCCGTCGTCTCGCCGGGATAACCTACGCGGCGACGGCCGCTCTGTTCATTTGCAAGGTGGCCACGGAAATTCCGTCCTCTCCGGAAATCATCGCGCGTGCCTACAATCTGACCCCGACCGAGCTGCGGGTGCTGCTCGCCATCGTCGAGGTCGGTGGCGTTCCCGAGGTCGCGGTGGCCTTCGGTGTTGCCGAAAGCACGATCAAGACTCACCTGAGCCGCCTGTTCGTGAAAACCGGCACCGGTCGTCAGGCCGACCTGGTCAAGATCGTCGCCGGATTTGCGACCCCGCTGGCGCGCCAGGCACGCGATATCAGGGAATGACGGCGATCTGAACGGTGTTCAATTCGCTGTCATCGGTGGACCGTCATGCAGTTACGGGCGCGAGATACGTTCGAACACGATGCTGGTGGAGACGCCGAGCAACGCCCAGAACAGCAGGCTGGTGAGCGTCACAACCACGATAAACCTGTGTGACAGTGCCGCCGGAACCTCGCTATGGGATTCCGGTGCAAGGGGCGCGCCGATCAGATGCGGCAGCGCGATCAGCCCGAGGCCAAGGATAGCTGCCCATGCCGCCGGGCGGAAGGCCAGCAGGCCAAGCCCAATGGCTGTCGCGGCAGCGGTGGCGATCCACCAGGTCTGTCGTGCGGTAAGTTCGGCCACTGGCATGCCCGGCAGTTCCGGCGGCAAGCCGAGGCCGGGCGCCGCGGTAAACACCACAAAGCCGGCGAGGCCCCACAGCAGACCCTCCCGCCATGTCACCGACCGTCGCCGAATCGCATAGGCTCCCGTGAGCAGCAGTGCAAAGCCAATCGCCGTCAGGATATTGGCGGCAATCGTGAAGGCATTGCGCTGAAACCCTTCCGCTGGTTCCCATTCGCTGTCATGGCCGACGGCATGATCGTGACTGTGGGCGCCGGCATCTTGCACATGCGCCGCCGAAGTAAGCTCGGCCGAAGTCTTGCGCTCGTAAACTTCACTCTTCTGGATCAGCGGCACCGTGCCGAAGAATTGCGCGACCGAGATCGCCAAGCCGACAATCAGGCCGGCAAGCGCCGCCGAAAACACAATCGAGCGGAAAACGGGCATCTGCCGTCAGTGACAGGGAAACGCATTGGCATGGCGGACGTCGTGTGCGGCGTTATGAACGGCGCTGATATGCGAGAAACCGACAACCCCGACAATGAAGAGGCCAAGGGCCATAGCCAACACGGCCTGCACGACCAGGCTCGAATCGGTGGCGATGGCTGGCAGGTGGACGGCTTGGGGCTGTTGCATGTGATCCTCGTCGAAGATGACGATATTTAGCCGAGAATAACGGCCGGCGCGACCCTAATTTTTCAATTGGCGGATGACGTCGCGGCTGGTGAGGTGAAAGTTCGCGGTGTTCGCAACGCTGGCGCGAAGAACCTTGGCGCGGGCCGCCGCCTGAAATGCATCCCGATGGCGGTGGTAGTAGTCCATACATTGTTGCGGCGAGGGCGTTGTCCGCAACAGCGTCCGGAACGCGCGACGGTGCACCATGCAAACGCCCCTGTGATCGGTCGGCTGGAATGCCAGCGCGTCGATATCGTCCCGCCACGTCGGCATTTTTCTCCGCGGATCTTCTTTGACAGGCTCGTCCATCGGCCAGACGTCTCGCGTCGCCCAGGATACGATCCGACATGTGGCCAATTCAACGATTGACTCGTATCATGCTCACCACCAAGGCAATAATTCCAGGGTTTCCGTCGGATTACCCGACCGGCGACGGCGTCGACTGCGAGCCTTGATCGAGTCCGGTTGACCCCGGCGATCCCGGCGGCTAGCGTCACCGGCGATGGTCCTTCCGCGTGGAAGGTGAAAAGGGAAGCCGGTGCGAGAGTTCTCAACGCCGGCGCTGCCCCCGCAACTGTAAGCGACGAGCCTGCGCCGGTGCCACTGGGAATCCCCCCGGGAAGGCGGCGATCAGGCAACGACCCGCGAGCCAGGAGACCTGCCATCACCTGGAGTGCTTTGGAGGCGTCGTCGGGGCGGGGTGCACCGGACGGGAGCGAACTGAACGGCGATTCGCCGTAGGCGCGACCCAACAAAGCTCGCGGCCGCAAAGGCCCTGTCGTGAGCAAGTTGATGGATCGCCAAGCCGCCAAGGAAGATGCCAAGAAAGACGAAAAGCAAGCGCCCGACGACCTGAATTTGATCGAGCTTAAGCGTGCCAACGCACCGATCGGCCCCGTCGTCGTGAGCGTGTGTACCACCTGCAAATCCGCCGATGGCGGAGCGGTGGTTGGCCCGGACATGTTCGCATCCGTGAAGGCCGCGCTCGGCGATTTCGATCCAGATGTGCAGGTGCGGCCGGTGCAGTGTCTCAGCGTCTGCAAGCGGCCCGCGACCGTCGCGTTGACCAGCGCGGACGGCTACACCTTTTTATTTGGCGACCTGCAGACCGAGAGCGGCACCGCGGCCCTAGTGTCCTTTGTCAAATCCTATCGGAATTCCGGATACGGCCTGGTGCCGTGGCGCGAGCGCGCCGAGGTGCTGCGCAAGGGCATGGTGGCGCGCGTGCCGCCGATGCACTGGTCGCCGGAGGACGGACAGGCGCCGAAATGACGGACCTTGTCACCACGCTGGTGCTGGGAGGCGCACGTTCCGGCAAGTCTGCCTTTGCCGAAGGGATGATCGGCGACAGCGGACTGGCGCGCGTCTACCTCGCCACCGCGGCCGCTGGCGATGACGAGATGCGAACGCGCATCGAACATCATCGCCTGCGGCGCGGCGGGGGCTGGGTTACCGTGGAGGAGCCGCTGGCGCTGGTCGATGCGCTGACGCGGGAGGCGAGCCATGGCCGTGCCGTGCTGGTGGACTGCCTGACGCTGTGGTTGTCGAACCTGATGCTCGCGGAGCGCGACCCCGAGGTCGAAGCGCGCCGGCTCGCGCGATTTCTCGGCGTGGCGAAGTATCCCATCGTGCTGGTGTCGAACGAGGTCGGCCTTGGCCTCGTGCCGGAGATCCCGCTCGGCCGCAACTTTCGCGATGCCCAGGGGCGCCTGAACCAGATCGTCGCCGCCACCGTTCCCAATGTCGTTTTCATCGCAGCCGGGCTTCCGCTCTGGCTGAAGCATTCGTCCTAAAGGAGAGGCAAAAAATGACCCGTGTCCCCGTCACCGTGCTCACCGGGTTTCTCGGCGCCGGCAAGACCACGCTGCTGCGCGCACTGCTGACGCAGGCCGATGGCCGCCGCATCGCCGTGATCGTCAATGAATTCGGGGATGCCGGGTTCGACGGCGGTCTGGTGGAAGAATGCGCCGCACAAGCCTGCGCGGCCGGCGATATCGTCGAGCTTACCAACGGATGTATCTGCTGCACCGTGGCCGACGACTTCATTCCGACCATGGACCGGCTGTTGTCACGCGAACGTCCGCTCGACGCGATCGTAATCGAGACCTCGGGACTTGCGCTGCCGCAGCCGTTGCTGAAAGCGTTCGCGTGGCCCGCCGTGAAGACGCGCGCTACCGTCGACGGAGTCGTCACCGTCGTCGATGCGCTCGCATTGTCCGAAGGTCGCGTCACCCTCGACGAGGATGCCGTCGCAGCACAGCGCGCCGCTGACGATTCGCTCGAGCACGACGATCCGATCGAGGAAGTGTTCGAGGATCAGCTGGCGTGCGCTGATCTGGTCGTGCTCTCCAAGAGTGATCTGGTGTCTCAGGCGGCGCTCGCGCAGATCGAGGCGCGGCTGCAGGCTGTGCTGCGGCCCGGTGTCGGGATCGTGCGCTCGAAGGGCGATCTGACGGCGGCGGTGCTGATCGGCTTGAACTCCGCCGCCGAGAACGATATCGCGGCGCGCGCCGGGCACCACGGCGAAGAGGAGGAGCATGATCACGATGATTTCGACAGTATTGTGGTGACGCCGTCGGCGGCCGCGGACGTCGATGCGATGCGTGCCCGCATCAGCGGCGTGCTGAACCTCAATGGCGTTTTGCGGGTGAAAGGGCATGCCCGCATCGTCGACAAGGCGGCGCCGCTGGTGGTGCAGGCCGTCGGCAGCCGCGTCGAACTTGTTTATGCGCGACCGGATGGAAATCAATCCGAGCATCTGGTGGTGATTGGCCTGAAAGGGTTCGACACTGAGGCCGCACGGCGCGCTTTGGCGGGCTAGCAGCGGGCACTGACGCGGATGCATCTGAAGCTCGACAGCAGCGGCAGCATTGATGACGGCGACGTCGCCCGAGACCTCGGGCAGGACAGCGCCGACATCGTGCTGTTGTCGGCGGCAGACAGCGATCTCGCGGCCTTCGGCGCCGCCTATGGCGGTTTGCCGAAGGATTTTCCGAGCGTGCGGTTGACCAATTTGCTGGCGCTCGGCCACCCGGCCTCGGTCGATCTCTACGTCGAGCGCACGCTGCGCGACGCCAGGATCGTGGTGCTGAGGATGCTCGGCGGCGAGAGCTACTGGCCGCATGGGGTGGAATCCTTGCGCAGCGACGCCTTGCGACGTGGCACTCTGTTTGCGTGTGTTCCGGGCGAGATGAGCTGGAATGCTTCGCTCGCTGCCCGTGGCACAGTCGATAGCGACGCCACCCGCACGTTGTGGCGCTATTGCAGCGAGGGTGGCGTCGAGAACGCCGGACTGGCGTTGCGTTTCGCTGCTCACCTGATCGGCCGCGCCGAGGCACCGCCGTCGGCGCGGCCGATGCCGTCGGCCGGATTTTGGCCGGGTGAAATCGTCCCGAATGGTGGTCCCAACGCCGTCGTGATCTTTTACCGCGCGCTGGTTTCCGGCGGCGATACCGCTGCAATAGATGCGTTGCGCCTGGCGCTGACCGTGCGGGGCCTCAACGCGATATGTCTCTATGTCACCAGCCTGAAGGACGCGCGTTCGACGGCATTTCTGCGCGCGGCGCTGGCGGCCTACCCACCCGATATCATCGTCAACGCCACGGCGTTTGCCACCGCCACCGCCAATGATGATTCCGGCGTGCTCGCGGCCTCCGGCTGCCCGATCCTGCAGGTGGCGCAGGCCGGCAGTTCGCGCGAAAGCTGGGAGGCCTCCGCGCGCGGGCTGACGCCGCGCGACCTCGCCATGCATGTCGTGCTGCCGGAGGTCGATGGCCGGATCTTTTCCCATGCCATCGCCTTCAAGCAACGCGACGAGAGCGGAACCGGCTTTGCGCCGACCGCCTTTCAGCCGCTGACGGACCGCGTCGAGGCGGCCGCGGATCTCGCGGCCGGATGGGTGCGGCTGCGGCGGACCAACAGCGTCAACCGCCGCGTCGCCATCGTGCTGGCCAATTATCCCAACCGCGATGGACGATTGGCCAACGGCGTCGGTCTCGACACGCCGCAAAGCCTGCTCGATGTTCTCCAGTCGATGCGCAGCGAGGGTTACGCCCTGGACGGCGCGCCAACCGATGCGGCTGCGATGATGCAACTGCTGCGGGACGCTCCGACCAACGCGCTCAAAGGCCGCGTGGAGCGATCCGGCGGCGTGATGTGGCCGCTCGCCGAATACGAAACGGCAATGGCGACGCTGCCCGACCGTGTCAGATCAGCGGTGGAGGCGCGATGGGGCCGTGCGGATCGCGACCCCCATGTGGTCGACGGCTGTTTTCGCCTTGGCATGCATCGTTTCGGCAATGTCGTGGTCGGCGTGCAGCCGGCGCGAGGCTACAACATCGATCCGAAAAGCAGCTATCACGATCCCGATCTGGTGCCGCCGCATCATTATCTGGCGTTCTATTTGTGGCTCAGGCGTACCTTCGACTGCCACGCCATCGTCCATCTCGGCAAGCACGGCAATCTCGAATGGCTGCCGGGCAAGAGCACCGGCTTGTCGGCGCATTGCCTGCCGGACGCGGTGCTGGGCCCGCTGCCGCATCTCTATCCCTTCATCGTCAACGACCCCGGCGAGGGCATCCAGGCCAAGCGCCGGGCGAGCGCTGTCATTATCGACCATTTGACGCCGCCAATGAGCCGGGCGGAGCTGCATGATGATCTGGCGCGGTTGGAAACGCTGGTCGACGAATATGCGCTGGCCGCCGATCTCGATCCGAAGCGCGCCGGCGCGATCGCCGAAGACATCCTGTCACTGGCGCGGGCGCAGCAGCTCGACGCCGATATCGGGGTTGCAAAGGACACGCCGACCCACGAAGCCCTGCGCGCGCTCGATGCGCATCTGTGCGATCTCAAGGAAATGCAGATCCGGGACGGGTTGCATATATTTGGCCGCGTGCCTGCCGAGGCGCAGCGCGACGATCTCCTGGTGTCGATCGCGCGGCTGCCGCGTTCGGAGACCAAGCCGCAGGACGCTTCGCTACAGCGCGCCCTGGCACGCGATCTCGGGCTCGGCGCCTTCGATCCGCTGACCCGCGATCTCGCAGATGAATTCTCGGGCCCGCGTCCCGATGTTCTCGCCGAGCTTGGTACGGCCGCGTGGCGCACGTCCGGCGATACGGTCGAGCGTATCGAGAGGCTGGCGCGTCAGCTGGTATCCGGCGCGCGAGCGTGCGATAGCGCATGGACGCACACGGCGCCCGTGCTGGCCTGGATCGCAACCAGCCTGCGTCCGGCGATCGAGGCTTGCGGGGCGGCCGAGATGGACGCGCTGCTGCGCGGGCTCGACGGGCGGTTTGTTCGTCCCGGTCCGTCCGGCGCGCCGACCCGGGGACGGCCCGACGTGCTGCCGACCGGGCGGAATTTCTTCGCCGTCGACGTTCGCGCGGTGCCGACGCCATCGGCGTGGCGGATCGGGCGGCTGGCCGCGGAGCGGCTGGTGGAAGCTTACTGGCAGGAGGCCGGCGAATGGCCGCGCACGATCGCGTTGTCGGCTTGGGGCACCTCGAACATGCGCACCGGCGGTGACGACGTGGCGCAGGTATTGGCGTTGATCGGGGCGCGGCCGCTGTGGGAAGAAAGTTCCGGTCGCGTGACCGGATTTGCCATCATCCCGCTTTCCGAATTGAAACGACCGCGCGTCGACGTCACCCTGCGCGTCTCCGGATTGTTCCGCGACGCGTTCCCGACCCAGATGGATATCGTCGCCGGCGCCATCAGCGCCATCGCCTTGCTGGATGAGCCTGACGACGCCAATCCGATCGCCGCGAACGTCCGCGCCGGCCGGCAAGCGCTGGAAGCCCGCGGCATGGACCCGGAGCGGGCACAACGTCAGGCCGGCTACCGGGTGTTCGGCTCGAAACCCGGCGCCTATGGTGCGGGATTGCAGGCGTTGATCGACGAAGGCGGCTGGGAGGAGCGGGCCGATCTCGCCGGCGTCTATCTCGACTGGGGCGGCTATGCCTATGGCCGTGGTGTCGAGGGGGAGCGGGCGCGCGACGCGTTTGCCGGCCGCCTAGCGGATATCGATCTTGTGGCGCAGACCCAGGACAACCGCGAGCATGATATTCTCGACTCCGACGATTATTATCAGTTTATCGGCGGCCTGGCGGCGACGGTGCAGACGATGCGCGGCGAGGTGCCGCGCATCGCGCATATCGATACCTCGCGACCCGAGGCTCCGCTGTCGCGATCGCTTTCGCAGGAGATCTCCCGCGTGGTGCGCGGGCGCGCCGCCAATCCGAAATGGATCGCCGGTGTAATGCGCCACGGCTACAAGGGCGCATTCGAAATCGCGGCCACCGTGGATTATCTGTTCGGGTTCGCGGCGAGCACCAATGCTGTCTCGAACCATCATTTCGATCAGTTGTTCGCCGCCTATCTGCAGGACGAGCGGGTGCGAACATTCATGGCGGCGGCCAATCCGGCGGCGCTAAGCGAGACCGCCGCGCGCTTCGCCGAGGCGATCCGGCGCGGGCTGTGGACGCCGCGCTCCAACCGTGCCGCCGATCTGATCGCGGAATTGCTCGCGACAACGCAGAAGGAAACCGCATGACCCAAATTCCCGCCGGGACCGACGAGGCCGAAAACATCAGGCATCGGGAGAAGGCGCGCAAGCACAAGGCGGCGCGCGACAAGATCATGGCATCCAAGACCGGCGAAAAGGGCCTCCTGATCGTCCATACTGGCACCGGCAAGGGAAAGACCTCCGCAGCGCTCGGGATGGTGTTTCGCCATATCGGCCATGGCTATCCCGTCGGCGTCGTGCAGTTCACCAAGTCGCCGTCGTGGGACACCGGCGAAGCGCGGGTGCTGGCGAAGTTTCCCGATCTGGTGACGCTGCACATCATGGGCGAGGGATTCACCTGGGAAACGCAGGACCGCGAACGCGATATCGCGGCGGCGACGAAGGGCTGGGAGCGTGCCAAGCAGTTGATCCGCGACGATCGCCATCGCATGGTCCTGCTGGATGAACTCAACATCGTGCTGCGCTACGACTATCTGCCGATCGACGCGGTGTTGAGTTTCCTGCGTGACGAAAAGCCCGCCGACAAGCATGTGGTCGTCACCGGCCGCAACGCCCATGCCTCGCTGATCGAGATGGCCGACCTCGTCACCGAAATGACCCTGATCAAGCATCCGTTCCGGGCCGGGGTGAAGGGCCAGAAGGGCATTGAATTCTGATGACGCGCGCCACGCCCGCGGTGATGATTCAGGCCACCGGCTCCAATGCCGGCAAGTCCACCATGGTCGTCGGCCTGTGCCGCGCGCTGGTCCGGCGCGGTTTGAAGGTGGCGCCGTTCAAGCCGCAGAACATGTCGAACAATGCGGCGGTCGCGGTCGAGGGTGGCGAGATCGGCCGGGCGCAGGCGGTGCAGGCCCGCGCGGCACGGATGTCGCCCAGCATCCATATGAATCCGGTGCTGCTGAAGCCGGAGACCGATACCGGCGCGCAAATCATCGTGCAGGGCAAGCGCTGGGGCACATTGCACGCCAGGAACTATCCGGAGCGGAAGGCCGTGCTGTTGCCGGCGGTGCTGGATAGTTTCGCGCATCTCGCGCGCGCGGCGGATATCGTTCTGGTCGAGGGCGCCGGCAGCCCGGCCGAAACCAATCTACGCGCCGGCGACATCGCCAATATGGGATTTGCCGCCGCGGCCGATGTGCCGGTGGTGATGCTGGGCGATATCGATCGCGGCGGTGTCATCGCCAGCCTTGCCGGCACCCATCTGGTGCTCGAGCCGGCGGAGCGGGCGCGTATCCATGGCTTCATCATCAACAAGTTTCGTGGCGATGCCAGCCTGTTCGATCAAGGTCTTGCCGACGTGACACGGCTCACCGGATGGCCGTCGCTCGGTGTCGTGCCGTGGCTGCCGCAGGCGGCGTGGTTGCCGGCCGAGGATGCCATCGATCTCGACCGCGCGCATGAAACTTCGTCGGAACGCGTGATCGCGGTGCCGGTGCTGGCGCGGATCGCAAATTTCGACGATCTCGATCCGCTCGGCATGGAGCCTAAGGTGAAGCTCGTCTTCGTCCGGCCGGGCCAGCCGATTCCTGCCAACGCCGATGTCGTCATTCTTCCCGGCAGCAAGTCCACCATCGACGATCTCGCCTTCCTGCGCGCGCAGGGCTGGGACATCGACATCCTGGCGCATGTCCGCCGCGGCGGCCACGTCCTCGGCCTGTGCGGCGGCTACCAGATGCTCGGCAAGACCATTGCCGATCCCGACGGCATCGAGGGCGATGCCGTGACCGTCGAAGGCCTCGGCCTGCTCGATATCGCGACCGTCATGAGCGCAGACAAATCCACCACGCTCGTGACCGGCAAACATTGCGCCACCGGAACGCCGATCCAGGGTTACGAAATTCACCTTGGCCGCAGCGAAGGCGCCGATTGTGTCCGGCCTATGGTCACGATAGAGGGCCGTGCCGACGGCGCCTGCTCCGGCGACGGCCGGGTGCAGGGCACCTATGTCCACGGCTTGTTCAGTGGCGATGCGTTTCGCAAGGCTTGGCTTGCCAATCTCGGTATCGCTTCGTCGCTGGCCTATGAGGCCCGGATCGAGTCCGCGCTGGATGCGCTTGCGGACCATCTCGAAGCCCATCTCGATGTCGAACGATTCCTGAAGATTGCGCGGAGCCGTCAAACCACCAGCGCAAGTGCGGCGTAAGCGGCTGCCTCGAACAGGCACGCGGCGGCATAAAGGTCGAGGGCGCGGCCGATATCGTCGGGCCAAGCGTCCCTGCGGCCCTCGTCGTTGAGAAACGGGTCGTCGACGACGCGGTCGCCGTAGCGCCGGGGACCGGCCAGCGCCAACCCCAGTGCTGCGGCCATCGCGCCCTCCGGCCAGCCGGCGTTGGGCGAACGATGTTTTGGCGCGTCGCGATACATGATCTGAAGCGATGTCTTGATGGTGCCGTTCGCGATCGGCGAGGCGATCGCAAGCAGCACTCCAGACAGCCGGGCCGGAATATAATTGACCAGATCGTCCAGCCGCGCGGCGGGCCATCCGAAGGATTGGTAGCGGGCGCTGCGATGGCCGATCATGGAGTCGGCGGTGTTGATCGCCTTGTAGACGATCAGACCGGGCAATCCCAACAGCGCCAGCCAAAACGCCGGCGCCGCCACGCCGTCGGAGAAATTCTCGGCGCAGGATTCGATCGCCGCGCGGCAAACACCGGCCTCGTCGAGCCGATCGGGGTCGCGGCCGACAATCATCGCAACCGCCTCGCGTGCGCCGGTGAGGCCTTCATCAGCGAAGGCGGAGCGAACTTCGGCGACATGCTGATAGAGGCTCCGTTGCGCGATCAGCACCGATGCGAGCAATGCCAATACCAGGTTCCCGAGCATGGTTCGCGGCAACGCCGTCTCAACGAGCCAGCCGGTCAATCCGGCCACGGCGACAAGCAGGATCGTTGCCCCGACGCCTGCCATCTTGCGCTGTTGCTGTGACCAGCTCTCGCGATTGAGCGTGCGGTCGAGCCATCCGATCAGATGTCCGAGCCATACCACCGGATGCGGCAATCGCCGCCACAGCCAGTCCGGGTCGCCGATCAGGGCGTCGAACGCCAAGGCTGCGACGACAATAAAGAGCGCGTCGCCCCGGATCAGCACGTCACCGGTCCAGGCGTTCGAGTTCGGCTGCAAGCCGATCTAGCGCCTCCGACTGCATCGGTCCGCCGCATGTGGTGAGCTTTTCCGGGATCACGATGCGCCTGGCCACGGGATAGAAGCGTTCGAGTGCAGGGTGCAGCATGAACGCGCTGCCTTCGTCCTCGGCAAAGTTGCCGCCTTCGGAAACAAGCAGGAAGTCCGGTCTCAGGCTTACGATGGCCTCCAGCGAAGCGAACCCGCCGAGCTTGTTGCCCAGTTCGCCTGCGGCATTGCCGAGGCCGGCGGCCGCCAGCAGGGAGGTGGTCAGGCTGTCGCCGCCGGAAACCCACCCACGCCGCGACAGCGCCAGCACACGGTAAGGCTTGCGTGACGCCACCTCGCGCGTGCGCTGGATCGCGGCATCCAGCCGGGCGATTTCCGCAGCCGCTCGATCCGGATGCTGCACCAGATCGCCCATCAGGCGGATTTGTTTCTTGACGTCGTCCAGGGATCGCGTTGCATCGAACTCGATGACCCGCAAGCCCTTTTCCTTTAGCAACTCGCGCGTGGTGCGCTTGGTAAAGCGGCCGGCGACGACGATGTCCGGTTTCAGCACCAGCACGTCTTCGGCCTCGCCTGACAAACGCGGAAACTGGCGGGCCTTCTCGGCATCCCAGGAGCGTTCAGCATCGCGGGAGTAGGGGCTCAATCCCAGGATTTGCGCGGGGTCAGCCAGCGTCATCAGCAGTTGATCGGTGCAAAGATTGATCGAGGCGATCCGCGGCAGGTCGGCAGCCCAGGCCGGATTGTGCAAGCCGATGCCGCAGAGCAACGCGATCGTGGCCAGCATGCGCCAAATCCGCTCGCGCTTTGGCGCGGTTGATGGCATGTAGCGCGGATGAAGCATGGCGGGGACCTCACCGAAGCAATGGCGCGCCATGGCGGCACGCCCGACACTTGGCTCGACCTTTCGACCGGAATCAACCCCTGGGTGTGGCCGGTTCCCGAAAATTTGCCGGGAGGGGTATGGCAACGACTGCCATCGCGCGCCGACGGCGATGCGCTGATCGCCGCCGCCAGAGCGGCCTATGGCGTGCCTGAAGGAGCCGATATCGTTGCCACCGCCGGAACGCAGATGGCGATCCAATGGCTGCCTTATCTCGCGGCGTCCGGTGCGGTCGCGATCGTCGGCCCGACCTACAGCGAACATGAACTTGCCTGGCGCAGCGCTGGCCATGAGGTGATCCCGATCGACAGTCTCGACGGTTTTCCAGAGCATGCTGTCCATGCTGTTATCGTCAATCCCAATAATCCCGATGGCCGTATCGTCGAACCGGCGGTGCTGGCGCAGGTGGCAGCGCGTCTGAAGCATCGCGGCGGCTGGCTTGTCGTCGATGAGGCCTTTGCCGATGTTGACCCGGCCATCGGCGCGGTGCCGCTGTCGGTGGATTGGCCGGTGGTGGTGCTGCGCTCGTTCGGAAAATTTCACGGCCTGGCCGGTGTTCGTCTTGGCTTTGCGATCGGTCGGCCCGATATCGCACGGCGTCTGGCCGGCGCGATCGGGCCCTGGCCGTGCTCTGGACCCGCGCTGCATATCGGTACGGCAGCCCTGCACGATCGAGCCTGGGCCGATCGGATGCGCGGTGAATTGCGGAATCAAGCCGGCCGGCTTGACGCCATTCTCGAGCAAGCTGGCTTTGGGATCGCCGGAGGCACGTCGCTGTTTCGGCTCGCCCGACATCCCGACGCGCTGCGACGGCACACAGCTTTGGCGCGGCAGCACATCTGGTGCCGCAGGTTTGAATGGGCCGGCGACCTGTTGCGGTTCGGGCTGCCGCCCGACGAGGCTGACCTCGAAAGGCTGGCGGCGGCGCTCGCTTCGGGGGATTGACCGGATCACCGTCAAACGCCCGCCCAGGGCAGGATCACCGCCTCGTTGCGGTAATCGGCGCGATAGGCGCTGATGCGAAAGACCTCCGCCATGACCGTCTCCGAAAGCGCCTCGGCAGGCTTTCCCTCCGCAACCAGCCGGCCATCCGACAACACAAGGACGCTGTCGGCAAAGCGCGCGGCCAGCCCGAGGTCGTGCGTTACCACGATCACCAGCAAGCCGCGGTCCGCTGCGCCGCGCAGGTTTTGCATGACGTCCAAATGCTGGCGTGGGTCCAGCGATGCGGTCGGCTCGTCCGCCAGTACAATGGGAGCCTCGACGGCCAGCACGCGGGCGAGCGCGACGCGGCTGCGTTCACCGCCGGACAGTTCGGTGACGCGCCGGCCGGCGAAGGCGGCCACGTCGGTGGCCTGCATCGCGCGCTTGACGGCTTCTGAATCGCCCGGTGACAGCCGCGCCGGATCGGTCGCGCCATGCGGATAGCGCCCGAGCGCGACGACGTCCTGCACTTCCAGCGGCCAGTGCACGATGTGACCCTGCGGCAGGTAACTGAGGCGCCCCGCACGCTCGCGCAGCGACAAGGACGACAACGCGTCGCCGCCGACATGAATCGCGCCGCTCGAAGGCGCGAGGCCAACCAACGCGCGGAGCAGGGTGGTTTTCCCGGCGCCGTTCGGTCCGACCAGCGCGACCATCCGCCCGCGCGGCAATGCAAGCCGCACACTGTCCAGGATCACGCGGCCTGAAAGCACCACGCCGAGATTTTCCACGGTGAGCATGGCCTGATCGGTCATGCGACGCTTCCGCCCAGCGCGCGGCGCTCGCGCACGATCAAATACAGGAAGAACGGAACGCCGATGATCGAAGTCAGAACCCCGACCTTGATATTGGTCGTGGAGGGAATGATCCGCACGGCGATATCGGCCGCCAGAAGCAGCGCCGCGCCGGCAAGCGCGCTCGGCACCAATAGCCGCGCCGGGTCGTGGCCGACCAGCGGCCGCATCAGATGAGGGGCGACGAGGCCGATGAACCCGATGGTGCCGGTGACGGCGACTGCGCCGCCGACGCCGAGCGCCACGCCTGCGATCACGGACAGCCTGAGCCCGCCGACATCGACGCCAAGACTCTGCGCGGTCTCCTCGCCAAGGCTGAGGGTGCGAAATGCGTTGCGCTGGCTGATCAGGATCGCAGCGCCCGCGAGTACGAAGGGTAGCGACAGTATGACGTGGCGGAAGCTGCGGTCCTCCAGCGATCCCAGCAGCCAGAACGCAATTTCCAGCGCGGCGAATGGATTGGGCGACAGGTTCATGACCAATGCCGTTGCGGCCCCGGCCAAGCTGGAGATGGCGAGGCCGGCGAGGATCAGCAGCAGCAGGCCGGCGTTGCGGCCGGCGATGCCGAGCAGCACGAATACCGACAGGAACGCCATCGCAATGCCGGCGACCGGCAGCGCCCAGGACCGCACATCGGCCCACCCCAGCGCGATCATCAACACCGCACCGAAGGCGGCCGATTGCGGCGCGCCGAACAGCGACGGCGAGGCGAGGGGATTGCGCAGCAGGCCCTGCAGCGCCGCGCCGGAGAGGCCGAGGATCGCGCCGATCGCCAGCGCCAGGATCGCGCGCGGCAATCGAATTTCCCGCACAATGATCTGTTGCGCGTCGCTGCCGCCGCCGAACAGGGCGTCGAGCACGGTGAGCGGCGACAATTTGACCGGGCCGGTGCCGAGCGAGAGGAGAGCCAGCAAAGCCACCAGGACCGCGAGCGAAATCGTCACCAGCATTTGACGTCGAGGAGATGTCGCCGAACTCACCATGTCGCGTTGAACCCCGCATAGGCGGCGGGACCGGTGGTGCCGTAATTCAGCACTTCCTGATAATGTTCGTTCAGGATGTTCTCGCCGCGCGCAAAAACCTTCCAGGTCTTGTCGATCCTGTATTCGGTGTAGAGATCGACGCGGACATAGGGATCTAGCGGGCTGGTTTCGTTGGCGCCGCTGAAGCGCTTCGAGACCGCGAGCACGCGCGGTTCGATCAGCCATTGCGACGTCGGCGTGAGGCTGAACGCAAACCGCGCCAGATTTTCCGGTCTGCGCGCCAAGGTGAGATTGGTCGCCAGATCCCTGGCGCGCAGAAAAGTGTAAGCCAGGTTGAATTTCAGGAAGCCCGGGACGATGTCGATGTTCGATCCCAATTCCAGTCCCTCGGTCTCGGCACGCGTGACGTTGATGTAGTGGCCGTTGGGATGGGCGGGGTCGACGACGAAGTCGATGAGGTTGCTGAACTTGTTCGAAAATGCCGTCAGCGATATCACCGCACGGCCGTTGAACAGCGACTGATCGATGCCGGCGTCATAGCCGATGCTTTCCTCCGGGTTGAGCGCGGAATTGCCGAAGGTCGGCGCATAGAGCTGGAATAATGTCGGCGCCTTGGCGCCGGTGCCGGCGCTGGCATGGAATTTGGTGCCGGTCTCGGCGATCGTGTAGGCCGCCGTCGTTCGCCATGTCTCGAACCGTGCCACGTTCACCACGTCGTCGATGCGTCCGCCCATGGTGAGATTCAGCCGGTCGCCGATCGGTACTTGCCACAGCGCAAACACCGAATTGGTGTCCTGCGCTTTCGCAAGCTGCGGCGTGGTCGGACCGGGGACGGGCAGCAATTTTGTCGTATTGGTATCCGCCGTTTCGTGTTGCGTCCCGGAACCGACGATCAACGATCCGAGCGGCCCGATCTTGAGGTTACCCTGATATTCCGCACCGGCGCTGTTGCCGACGAAGTCGGACAGGATCGATGTTGTGTTCTGCGGCAGCTTGTTGATCTTGTAGGTCACATCGTCGAACGAACGGTCGATATAGGTATCGAACGCCTGGAAGCTGTGGATCAGAATTCCGCCGAAGGTGTCGATTGTAGCGCGGCCCCAGACTTGCTCCAGCAACCGCGTCGCGCTGGACGGGGTATCCGGAAATGCGCCGTTGGCCTGATCGTAGGCTGACCGTGTGAATGACGACAGCACGCCTGATTCCAGCCGCACGCCTTCGCCCGCATCGTAACTCACCCGCGCCGAGCCACCGACGCGATCGAAGCCGTCGCGTTCGAGCGGGCCGAATTTGGCTTCGAGCGCCTGAATGCGGTAACCGAAGCGCGAGAAGCCGTTGCTGTGCTGGCCGCCGCCCGTGAAGGCGTACGACCACGGCCCGGACGAGCCGGTCAGCGAGCCATTGGTGACGGCAGTGCCGTAGCTTCCGCCCTCGGTCCGGACATTGAATTGCGCCGGGCCGGATCCGGTCTTGGTGATGATGTTGACGACGCCGGTCATGGCGTCCGATCCGTACAGGGCGCTCTGCGGGCCCTTCAGCACCTCGATGCGTTCGATCGCGGATGGCGCGAACATCGCGAAATCGAAGTCGCCGCTGGCGGCGGTCGGATCGTTGATCCGGATGCCATCGATCATCACCAGCGTCTGGCCGGTGTTGCCGCCGCGCAGCCGGATATTGGTGGTGCCTCCTGGGCCTCCGGTCTCGGTGATATCAAGGCCGGGAACGGTGCGCAGCGCATCGACCAGCGAGCCCGGATTGGAGGTAGCGAGCGTTTCGCTGTTGACCACGCTGATCGCGCTTCCGGTCCGGCTGATCGGCTCGGGTTTTCTGTCGGCGGTAATCACGGTTTCGGCGGGCTGCTCGGGCGGCGAACCCGGATTGTTCGCGGCCGCCGGCGCCGTCCTGGCCGTGCCGGCTTCCCTGCGAACCTGTCTGCGAAATTGAGGTGGGGGATCGGAAGTGATCACCACCTCAGGAAGTTGTTGTGAAGCTGATTGTGCGTTTGCGACGCCATGGCAACAAGAAAATGTAACAATCGCTGCCAAACCGGCAGCGGAATTCCGGAAACCCATAGCTACCCCTTCCGTCGACCCACCGTCGAACGTGTTGATGGACGTCAGCGGCCGGTCTCCTGGCTCGCGGTCGTCTCCCGATCCGCCTTCCCGGACAAGTCCAGTGGCTTGGTTGGATCGAAAATGGCCGCTTACAGTTGCGGGGGCAGCTGCGGCATTGGGAAGAGACTTCCCGCACCGCATTCCCGTTTCACCTTCTTGCGAAGGCACCGATGACGAAAACTAGAAAGCACACTGCGGCGGAAAGTTCAAATCCCGTGAGCTCACTCCACAACAGCCCGGTTTGACCTTGGCGCGACGGAGGGGCAAAGCAACGGAGCAGGATCGGGCAAGTTGTGCCGCGTGATCGATTGGACGGTCAAATGACCGTCGCGTCCGATGAAAGACAGCTTCTGAGGAGTAGGATTTGACGGCGAGGATTCCAGCGGTCGGTGCACCCGGTCTCATTATCGCGGCGCCGCGCTCGGGTGCCGGGAAAACAACGGTGACGCTTGGGCTGTTGCGGGCGCTGGGGCGTCGAGGCTGCGTTGTGCAGCCCTTCAAGTGTGGTCCGGACTATATCGATCCGGCCTTTCACGAGATCGCCGCCGGCCGGCCGAGTTTCAATCTGGACAGCTGGGCGATGGGAGAGGATCTGATAAGGACAATGGCGACCAGCGCGTCGGCGAGCGCGGACATTTCCATCGCCGAAGGCGTGATGGGGCTGTTCGACGGCGCCGTGGCGCGTGGCCAATCCGGATCGGGCGCAACCGCCGACCTGGCTTCGCTTCTCGGGTGGCCGGTGGTGCTCGTGCTCGACGTCACCGGCCAGGCCGAGACGGCTGCGGCCGTGGCACTCGGTTGTGCCCGCTACAGAGACGATGTCGATATCGCCGGCGTGATACTGCATCGTGTGGCGAGCGAGCGGCATCTGTCGCAGGTGACGCCTGCGTTCGACCGGATGAAGATGCCGGTGTTCGGGGCCATTTTGCGCGAGGATCGTCTTGCGCTGCCCGAGAGGCATCTCGGACTGGTCCAGGCCCGGGAGATTCCGGGGATCGACCAGCGGTTGGATATACTCGCAGATATCATGGATGCGGCCATCGACCTCGATGCGATCAGGCAATCGGCGAGGCCGGGGAAGACTGCCATCCTTGGCCGCGGCGAACCGTTTAATGGAGCACGACCTCATCTGCCGCCGCCCGGGCAGCGCATTGCGCTGGCGCAGGACCTGGCATTTTCTTTCATGTATCCCCATCTCCTGCGGCAATGGCGGTTGGCGGGCGCGGAGATGGTTCCGTTCTCGCCGCTGGCCGACGAGGCTCCCGATAGTGCCGCCGACGCCGTCTGGTTGCCCGGCGGTTATCCAGAACTGCATGCTGGCGCACTGGCGTCCGCGCGCTATTTCCGCGAAGGTCTTGAGAAGCTTGCCCGGCGGGCCGTTCCCATCCACGGTGAGTGCGGTGGCTACATGGTATTAGGACGCGGCCTCGAGGATGCCGATGGCAACAAGCACGAAATGACCGGTCTGCTCGGACTGGAAACTTCCTTCGCAAACCGCAGGCTGCACCTGGGCTATCGGCGCGCGCGACTTCGCGCGGCCTGTGCCTTGGGGCCGGTTGGAACAGAAGTGCTCGGCCATGAATTCCACTACGCGAGCACAGTTTCGGTAAGCGGCGATCCGCTGGTCGATTGCACGGATTCTGCCGGAGCCGAGGTTGCCGAGCAAGGTATCCGACAAGGCTCGACAACAGGCACGTTTTTCCATGTCATCGACCGGGTGGCCACTTGATTGAGACGACCGATCCATTGCCGCGGCGGTTTGATGCCGCCTTCCGGGAATTGTTGCGCGACCTGGTGCTGTGGCGCCGCGACGTCCGCCGGTTTCGCCGCGATCCCGTCGATCCCGGGCTGATCCACTCGTTGCTTGAACTCGCCAGCCACGCGCCATCCGTCGGAAACTGCCAGCCCTGGAGATTTGTGCTGGTCGAATCTGCGGAACGCCGGCAAGCGGTGAAATCCAGTTTTGCCGGGACCAACGCGAAGGCGGCCGAAGGCTACCTGGGCGAACAGCGTACACATTATATAACGCTGAAGCTCGAGGGGCTCGAAGATGCTCCCGTGCATCTTGCTGTATTCGCGGATGAGGCGACGCAGGCGGGCAGCGGCCTCGGCCGCGGGACCATGCCCGAGACGCTTCGATATTCGGTGGTGGCTGCGATTCAGACATTGTGGCTCGCAGCCCGCGCTGAGGGACTGGGGCTGGGCTGGGTTTCGATCCTGGAGCCGTCAACTGTGCATCGGATACTGGACGTGCCCGAGAGCTGGACGCTGGTCGCCTATCTCTGTATCGGCTGGCCCGAGGAGGAGCATCTGGACCCGGAGCTCGACCGCCATCGCTGGCAAGAACGTCTGGACGTCGAACGCATGATAATCAGGCGTTAACGGGCGTACTTTGCTCGCAGACCAGTACGGCCGGACGTCCGATGACCTTCTTGCTTTTCAGCCCGATCAACTATCCATTGCGACTTGAAGACCAAAGACGAGGAGGCCGCTTTGCCCAGTACGGTGTTCGATTCAGCGCTTTTTCGCGACATGTTCGGCACCGCTGAAATGCGCGCCGTCTTCAGCGACGAGGCGCTTGTTGGGCGATATCTGGAGACGGAGGCAGCGCTGGCGCGAGCGCAGGCTCGGGCCGGGGTGGTTCCGAAGTCCGCAGCCGAGGCGATCGGCGCCGCGGCGCGGACCATCGTGATCGATTTCGATAAATTGCGGCGCGAAACCGAAATCGTCGGCTATCCGATATTGCCGCTGGTCCATCAGCTATCTGAAGCCGCCGGCGAGGCTGGCGGCTACGTGCATTGGGGCGCCACGACGCAGGACATCATGGACACCGCCAATGTGCTCCAGATCAGGTCCGCGCTGGAGATCGTTATTCGCGATCTCAGAGAGTTGCGCGATTGCCTTGCGGGTCTGGCGCTTAGATATCGCGACACGCCGATGGCGGGCCGTACCCATCTGCAGCAAGCGCTTCCGATCACATTCGGATACAAGGCCGCGGTCTGGCTCTCCTCCGTCGACCGGCATATCGAGCGTTGCGAGCAGGCGCTGCCGCGGATCCTGGTCGGGGAGTTTGCCGGCGCCGCGGGCACCCTGGCATCGATCGGCGAAGGCGGGCTGGACATGCAGAAATTGTTCTGTGAGGAGCTCGGCCTTGGCCAGCCTTCGATGACCTGGCACGTGGCGCGGGATGGCATAGCCGAGGCCGTGACCCTGCTCGGCCTGATCACCGGTACGCTCGGCAAGATTGCGACCGACATCATGATGATGTCCGCGACCGAGTTCGGTGAAGTATCCGAGCCGTTTGTGCCGGGCAGGGGCGCCTCCTCGACGATGCCGCAGAAGCGCAATCCAATATCCAGCGAATTGATGCTGGCGGCGGCCAAGGCCGTCCGTCAGCACGTGGCCACCATCCTCGACGCCATGATTCACGATTTCGAGCGCGCCACCGGTCCGTGGCATCTGGAATGGATATCGCTGCCGGAGAGTTTTCTGCTGACCGCGTCTTCGCTCGCCAACGCCAAATTCATGCTCGGGGGGCTGGTCGTCCACGAGCAGCGCATGCGGGAAAATCTCGACCTGACCCACGGTCTGATCGTTGCGGAAGCCGTGATGATGGCGGCCGCGCCCAAACTCGGACGACAGCACGCCCACGACGTTGTCTATGATGCATGCCGCCGGGCGATCGAAGGCGGCGGCCAACTCGCCGACATCCTTGCGGAGGTGCCCGAAGTCGTTGATGCGCTTGGCGGTGTTGACGCGATCCGCCGTCACTGCGATCCCGTCAATTATCTGGGATTGTCGGCCAGCATGGTCGATCGCGTCCTGGCCGGCGGCTGAACAGCCCGCGCGCGCGAGCTCAATCGGTCTATTGCGGGGTGATCCCGGCTTCCTTGATGATGCGGTCCCACTTTCCGACCTCGGCCTTCAGCAGCTGTTCGAGCGCAGCGGGCGTCGCACGTTCCTCGGCAACCGGCTCCATGCTGAGCTCGGCAAAGCGGCTGACAACCGTCGGGTCCTTGAGCGCCTTCTGCAGAGCGTCAACCAGCGCGTCGACGATCGGCTTCGGCGTGTTGCGCGGCGCATACATTCCGTACCAGGTCGTGACGTCAAAGCGAGGTACGCCGGCTTCCGCCGAGGTCGGCACATTCGGCAAGGTCGGTACGCGTTTCTTGCTGGTGATAGCGTAACCCGTGATGGTGCCGGCCTGGATATGCGGCGTCGGTCCGGTTGCGGGATCGCAATACACGTCGATATGTCCCGCGATAATATCGTTGAGCGCCGGTCCGCCGCCCTTGTAATAGATCGGGGTGAGCTTGGCTTCGATCGCGTTCATGAACATCAGCCCGCAAAGATGCGAGGCGGAGCCGAGGCCCACATTGGCGTAGGTGATCTTGTCGCCCTGGGCGCGCACATAGGCGACCAGTTCCTTCAGGTCCTTGGCGGGAAAGTTGGGGCGCGCCACCAGGATCATCGGCACATCGGTGACGAGGCCGATCGGGGCGAAATCGCCGACCGGATCGAACGGCAGCTTGGCATAGAGCGCCGGCGCGGTGGCCTGGCCGACATGCATCAGCAGCAGCGTATAGCCATCGGGGGTGGCCTTGGCGACCCGGTTAGTGCCAATGGTGCCGCCGGCGCCGACGACGTTTTCGATGACGATCGCTTGCTTCAGGGTAGCGCTCATCGAAGTTCCGAGCAGGCGCGCGATGACGTCGCCCGGGCCGCCAGCCGAGAACGGCACGACGAGGGTGATCGGCCGGCTCGGATATTCCTGCGCGAACGCCGGCAGCGCCGGCGACAGCAGCAGCAACAGCAACAGCAGGATTTTCTTGACGAACCTCATTGCGGTCTTCCTATCCGCCACGCGGGCGTTCACTCGGGCTTTCGAAAAATCCTGATCAGGGCAAGGACCGGTTATTCATCGGCGGTGTCCTTTTCCCTGGATGATTGTTCGATCATGCTGAGCGCGGCCACCGCCGCCGCCTTGACATGATCGACGCAGCATTGTTCGGCGAGATCGGGATCGCCATTCTGGATCGCGCGCCAGATCGCGGTCACCTCGCGCAGGGACTTGTTGATCCGTTTTGGCTGGGACATCGAGGTAATCCGCAATAGCGTAATGCGGTCATGCAGCGGCCGGAGCATTCGCTCAACGAAGGCATTCTGGCAGCCGCCAATCAGCGCCGCATAGAATTCCGTCTTGGCTTCAAGGGCCGTCATCAGGTCGGCCTCGGCGAACGCTGTCTTCAGCCTGGAGAGAGCATCTCCGATCCTGCGTACGACGGCAGGATCGCGCAGGCGGGCACATTCACGGCCCGCAAATCCTTCGAGAACGGCACGCGCGGCGTAGAGCTGCCTGGCTTCCTCCAGGCTGATGGTGCTGACGACGGGACCGCGATGGGGGACGGTGTTGACGAGGCCGTCGGCTTCCAGCAGCCGAAGCGCCTCGCGAATCGATGGCCGGCTGACACCCGTCATCTCACAAAGTTCGCGTTCGATCAGGCGCTGGCCCGGCTTCAAGGTTCCGGACATGATCGCTTCGCGCAATTTTTGCGTGACCATCGAACGGACGGTTGGAACGTCTTCGATCCGAAGCGTGGACGGCAATTCAGCGCGTTTGTCCATTGTCTGTCGCCTTCGTTGCAATGATTCTGCGGGAATCGCTGCCGCCGATCGCTGTCGGCACCGGTTCAGTAGCGATTTACGGGCAGAATCATCATCTCCGCAATCTGAACATGGGGCGGCTGGTCCAGCGCAAAAATGATGGAGCGGGCGATATCGGCCGGATCCAGCGCGATCTTGAACTGGTCGAAATAGTCCTTTTCCTTCTGCCTGTCGCCGCGGTAGCGCGTGACAATGATATTGGTCCGGGCGAGGCCCGGTTGCATCTCGGTGATCCGGATCGCGGTCTCTGCCAATTCACCCCTGAGCGTCTCGGTGAACATGTGCACGCCGGCCTTGCTGGCGCTGTAGGCCGCCATGTCCGGCACGATACGTACCGCATTGATCGAGCTGATGTTGACGATGTGGCCGGCGTTGCGCTGGACCATGTCCGGTACGATGGCGCGGGTGAGGCGCATGAGGCCGATCAGGTTGGTCGCGATGATGTCGGACCAGTCGTCCGGCGATCCGATATCGAAGCGCGTCCGGCCGCCGATATCGTGCCCGGCGTTATTGACGAGAATGTCGATCGGCCTGAAGGCGTCGGGGATGAGATCCGGCAGCCGGTCGACGTTCCTGGCGTCGGTGATGTCGAGCTGGACGGCAAACGCGCGATCGCCCATTTCCGCGGCGAAAGCCTGCAGGGAATTTGCATCGCGGTCGACAACGACGACCCGGCGCCCGCTTTCGATCAGCGCCCGCGTGATCGCGCGCCCCATGCCGCCGGCGGCGCCGGTAATCAGGGCGTTGCGGCCGGTCATTTCAGCCATGCGGTTTCTCCGTTGCAGGAATTTCTTTTCTACTCATGCGGCGGACCAACCTCCGTCGATCGGGATCGTCGCCCCGGTGATATCCTGCGCCGCCGGGCTGCACAGAAAGGCGGTTGTCGCACCGACATTTTCCATCGCGACGAAACGCCGGGTCGGCTGGCGCGAAGCGAGGTAGTCGCGCGTCGCGTCGTCGATGGACAGATTGGCGCGCTCCGCGGCGGCCGCAATCTTTGCCTCTATCGCGGGCGTGGGCAACGTGCCCGGGCAGAGCGCGTTGCAGGTGACGCCTGTTGTCGCTGTCTCGAGGGCGACCGCGCGGGTCATGCCCAGGATCGCGGTTTTGGTCGTGACATAGTCGATGCGGTTTTCCACCGCGCGCGTCGAATAGATCGACGCCATATTGACGATGCGTCCCCAGCCGCGCTGCTTCATGGCGGGGAGGGCGAGGCGGATCAGATGGAAGGGCGCGGACAGATTGACCGCCAGCGCCTCTTCCCATCGCTCCGGGGCGAACTGCTCCACCGGCGCAAAGTGCCGGACCACCGCATTGTTGATCAGAATATCGATCGCACCGATGCGTTTGAGCAGCTCGTCCATCATGCTCTCGATCGCCGCGCGCTGCGACAGGTCGGCCGCGACACTGAGCGCGTCCACGCCAAAACGGGATTGCAGCGTGTCCTTTGCCGATTGCGGCTCGACCAGATCGTGAAGGACAAGGCTGGCGCCGGCCTTGGCCAGGCTTTCGGCCACGGCGAAGCCCAGTCCCGCCGTAGCGCCGGTCACGAGTGCCCATTTGCTCTTCAGCATGAGGTCCGCCATCCGCTATTTCTTTTGGTCCAGTTCCGCGAAGACTTCGCGCGCGTTGCGGAATGCATCGACCCCGGCGGGGACGCCGCAATAGATCGCCACCTGCATGAAGACTTCGCGGATCTCCTCGCGCGTCGCGCCGTTGGTCAGCGCACCGCGCACATGCGTCTTGAGTTCGTGCGGGCGGTTGAGGGCGCACAGCATGGCGAGGTTGAGAAAGCTGCGCGTCTTGTGCGAAATCCCGTCGCGGCCCCACACGTAACCCCAGCAATATTCGGTGGTGAGATCCTGCATCGGCCGGTTGAAATCGTCGGCAGAGGCGATTGCCTTGTCGACGAATTCATCGCCGAGAACGCTTTTGCGGATCTTGAGCCCGCGGTCGTAGGTTGCCTTGTCCATTGGTTCTGCCTTTCAGTGAATGCGGCTTTTGCTAGAGTTGGCTCTTATTAGCTCTTGGGCCAGAACGGCTTGGAAAGCGCGAGCTCGGGCGGGAACACCGTCACCGGCACGCCTGATTGCCACTGCACGATGGTCATGCCGGCGCCGGCGCGGCGGCCTTTTTCGTCGAACTTGATCTCGCCAAGCGGATAATATTTCGATGGTCCGGCATCCATCGCGCGCAGCGCATCCGCGACGGCCACGCGGTCGGCCTTGCCGGCCTTTTCGAGCGCATCCCTGATGACCCACATGTCGCCATAGGTGGAGATGGCGTTCTGGGTCATCCATGGTTCGTTGTAGCGGGTCTTGAGTTCAGCGATCAGCGCTTCGTGACCCTTGGCTCCCCAGCTTGCAACACATGTCAGAACGCCCTGCAACAGCTCGGCGCTCACGGTCTGCAGCATGTCCGGCTCGGCGATGGCGATGCCAAACGAAATCGTCGGCACTTTGCCTTGGCCCAGGCCAAACTCGTTCATCTTTTCGAGCAACAGCTTGGCATCGGAAATCACGGTCGGCAGAAAGAACAGCAGGTCCGGCTTGGTGGAGCGGATTTTCTGGACCAGCGATGTCGCGTCGGCGAGCGGCGGGGTGAAGGTCTCGTCGGAGACCAGATTGAGCCCGTTGGCCGCCAGCAGGCCTTCCCGCATCGATTTCGCGGAAGCGATCGATGCGCCCGTATTGTCTGTGATGATCGCGACGGTTTTCGGTTTCTTTCCGGACGCGGCTTCCGCGAGGTTGATGATCTGCGGCAACGCCTGCTTGGCCTGCGACGCCGCGGTGGCCGATGTCTGGAAGACATATTTGAAGCCGCGGTCGGTGATCAGGTCCGAATAGGACAGGGTGAGAACCGGCAGGTTGGCACGTTCGGTCACCTCGGTGACAGCCAAGGTGAACGAACTCAGATAGGCCGCGCTTGCCGCGACCAGATCGGGTTCCTGTGCGACCATGCGCTGCGCCGCATTCTTTGCCTTCTCCGTGGTATCGCCGGAGTCGAGCACGACCAGTTTCAGCTTGGCGCCGCCGAGCGACTTGACGCCGCCCTGTGCGTTGATGTGATCGACCGCCATCTCTGCGCCTTCGCGCATGACGGCGCCCGGTCGTGCATACAGTCCGGAAATCGGCACCAGCAGGCCGACTTTGACCTCCGCGGGCTGCTGCGCCCAAACCCGGGACGGGAGCAGCCCAACCGAGGCTCCCGCCAGCAGAGTTCGTCTTGTGATGGTCGTCTTCGTGGTCTGCCTCATTTTTGTTCCTCCCTGAATTTTCTGACTTCGTTTTCGGTCAGGATTTTTTTGGCCAGAACGGCGCCGCCACTGCGAGATCGGGCGGATAGACGGTGACGGGCACGCCGGACTGCCATTGCACGATGACAACGCCGGCGCCGACGCGGCGACCTTTCTCGTCGAATTTCAACTGCCCGCCGGGATAATATTTCGAGGGACCGTCATCCAGGGTGCGGAACGCGTCCGCGACGGCGAGTCGATCGGCTTTGCCGGCTTTCTCCAGCGCGGCCTTCATCAGCCACATGTCGCCATAGGTCGAGATGACGTTCTGCGTCATCCAGGGTTCCTTGTACTTCGCCTTCAATTCGGCGATGATGTCTTCCTGACCCTTCGCGCCCCAATTGGCGACGACGGTCATGATGCCCTGGACGACATCCGGACTGACGCTTTGCAGCATGTCCGGTTCGGCGATCGTGATGCTGAAGGACACGGTTGGAATCTTGCCCTGTCCGAGGCCGAACTCGCTGATCTTTTCCAGTCCGAGCTTCGCGTCGGAGACCGCATTCGGCATGAACAGCAAGAGATCCGGCCGCGCCGACCGGACCTTCTGGATCAGGGGCGTGGCATCAGAGAGCGGCGGGGTCCAGACTTCCTCGACCACGAGCTCAAGCCCGAGCTGGGCGAAGATTTTTTCCTTGAGCGCCTTGGCGGTCGCAACCGATGTGGCGGTGTTGTCCATCAGCATGGCGACCGTCTTGGGACGTTTGCCGGAGGCCGTTTCGGCGAGCTTCATCAATTCGGGGACGCCGAGTTGCGATTGCACACTGGCGGGAGCGGCGGTCTGGAAGATGAACTTGAATCCGCGTTCGGTCAGCAGGTCGGAATATGAGAGGGTCAGCACCGGCAATTGCGCGCGCTCCGTTACCTCCGTCACAGCGAGTGTGAAGGAGCTGAGATAGGCGCCGGTGGCCGCGACCAGATCGGTCTCCTGTGCGACCATGCGCTGCGCGGCGTTCTTGGCTTTCTCGGTGGTGTCGCCGCAATCGATCACGACGAGTTTCAGTTTGGCGCCGCCCAGCGCTTTGATGCCGCCCCGGGAGTTGATGCGCTCGATGCCCATCTCGGCGCCCATGCGCATGACCTGGCCGGGGCGGGTGTAGATACCCGAAAGCGGGACGATCAGTCCGACCTTGACCTCGGCTGGCTGCTGCGCCCGAACGACGGTTGAAAGACCCATCGCCGCGGCGCTCGAAAGCACCGTTCTCCGCGTCAGCGACGCTGTCAGCTTCTTGCCTGGGCTTAACTCCTGGCTCATTTCCTCGCTCATATCCTTGATCTCCAATTCTGCTTTTTGGTTGCGTTACATTCCGAGATAGGCCCGGCGCACGCGATCGTCCGCGCGCAGGGTCTGATTGTTGCCTTCCAGCACGACGCGGCCCGCTTCAAGGACGTAGCCATGGTCGGCCAATTCAAGCGCCTCCGCGACGCGCTGTTCGACCAGCAGGATCGTCAGGCCGGATTGCCGGCGGATCTCGATCAGCCGCTCGAAAATGAAATCCGCGATCGCGGGCGAAAGTCCCATGGAGGGTTCGTCCAGCATCAAGAGCTTCGGCGACGACGCAAGGCCGCGACCGACCGCCAGCATCTGCTGCTGTCCACCCGACATCGTGCCAGCGAACTGGTCGCGGCGTTCGGCGAGGACCGGCAGCCATTCGAAGATACGCTCGATGTTCTGCTTCCAGTCGCGCCGGCCCGCCTCGGTCATCGCGCCTATTTCCAAATTCTCCATCACGGTGAGCGAGGGGAATACCTGACGTCCTTCCGGCACATGGGCGATCCCGAGATGCGCGCGCTGGGAGGCTCCGACCGCCAGCAGATCCTTGCCCTCGAACGTGATCGACCCCGCGTTCGGTTTCACGATGCCGGAAATTGTTTTGAACAGCGTGGTCTTGCCGGCGCCGTTCGGGCCGACGATGGCGACGAATTGTCCTGCCTCGACCTTGACCGAAACCCCGTTCAGAACCGGGATCGCCGAATAGCCGGCACTGAGACCTTCAATGCTGAGCATGGGCCGCCCATTTCTTTCCAAGATAGGCCTCGATGACGCGGCTATCGCGGGTAATGGTTTCCGGCTCGCCCTCGACCAGAACCGCGCCGTGGTCGAGGACCAGGAAGCTGTCGACCAGCCGGACCATCGCCTGCATGGTGTGTTCGATAATGGCGATCGTTACGTCTTGCTTCGCCAGCTGTTGGATCACGGCAACGACTTCGTCGGCCTCGCCATGTCCGAGGCCGGCCAGCGTCTCGTCGAGCAGCAGAATACGCGGCTGGCCGGCGAGGGCGCGAGCCAGCTCCATGAGGCGAAGCTCCTTGGTGGTCAGTTCGCCGGCCATGCGGTGGGCGATCGCGGAAAGGCCGACCCTTGCGATGGCCTCGGCCGCCAGTTTCCCGGCTTCGGTATCGGTTCTCGCGCGGACGTAGGCGCCGACCACGACATTGTCCGAGATCGACATCCGCTGAAACGGCCGCATGATCTGAAACGTCCGTCCGATGCCGACTTCGCATAGCGCGTGGGGTTTCCGGCCGACAGTGTCTTGTCCGTCGATCAACACCTCACCGGCGTCGGGCCGCAGGAAGCCGTTCATCAGATTGAACAGGGTGGTCTTGCCGGCGCCGTTGGGCCCGATGATTCCAAGGATGGAATTTCGGTGCAGCCGGAAGCTGACATCCTGCACGGCCCGCAATCCACCGAAGGAGCGCGATAGGCCGCGCACTTCGAGGGCGATATCCTGCGGCCCCACTGCTTTCGCCGGAGCGCCCGGAAACGACACAACAGTCGCGGGTTGACGTGGTTGATCGGAAATCTCTGGTACCGATACCGGCTCGGGGGAAGCGACGGCGCGCCGCTTCCGCAGGAGGTCGCGCACCTTCCAGAACAGCCCTTCCGGCGCGACAAGGATCACGCAGATGATCGCAAGGCCAAAGATGACGCCCTGGATTCCGGGAAAACGCGTGCCGACTTCGGCGTTCAGCCCTTCCGCCAGCGGAATCAGGATGACGGAGCCGATCACCGGCCCCCAGACCGTTCCGACGCCGCCGAACATGGCGACCGTCAGCGCCTGGGCGGAAACCAGCATGCCGAACACCGATTGCGGGGTCACGACCAGCAGAACGATCGCGTAGAAGGCGCCGATCGCTCCGGCAATCGCGCCGCTCAGCGTGATGGCGCGCAATTTCCAGACCAGCGTATTGATTCCGGCCGCTTCCGCCGCGGCCTCGTTCTGCTTGATCGCAAGCAGCGCCATCCCGAATCGCGACCGTTCGATCCATTGCGAGAGCAGGATCGTTCCGATCAGCATCCCCAGCGCCAGCACCGTGTAGGCGCGCCCGTCGCTGAATTGCATATAGGCGAAGGGATTGTCGCGCTTGATCGGCAGCGTGACTTCCTGAAAGCCCAGCCATTCGAATACATAGAGAATGGCGAGGGGGTAGGCGAGCATGGCCAGCGCGAAGTAATGCCCCTGCAGCCGGAACGTCGGAAAGCCCACCAGCAATCCCGCCAGCCCTCCCAGCATCGCCGCGATCGGGATCAGGAGCCAGGGCGACAGGTCGAAATAGATCTGGCCAAGCGCGGTGGTATAGGCGCCGATGCCAAAAAAGGCCGCATGGCCGAACGAGATCAGCCCGGTGTACCCGCTGAGAAGATTCCAGGACAGGCCGAAGACCGCCCACACCAGCACCAGCGTCATCACAAGCTGATAGTAGGAGTTGGTGATCGACAACGATACCGCCGCATAGACCACCGCAAAAGCGATGACGGAAGCGAGCGACCGGAAACTCGGCATCATCAAGTCCTCTCGACCATGCGCCCGAAAAATCCTTGCGGGCGGAAGAAGATGATCAAAAGGAACACGACGAAGATTGCCGCATTCTGCAATTGCGTGGGCAGGACGATCGTCGACATCTGCTGCACCAGCCCGATGGTCATGCCGCCCCAGAAGGCGCCGGTAATGCTTCCCATCCCGCCGAGAACGACGCCGGCATACATGACGATGACATATTCGAGGCCGACGAAGGGCTGGAACGGATAGTTGGTGGCGAGCAGGCCGCCCGCAATCGCGGTCACGCCGGTGCCGAGCGCGAAGGCGAAACGGTGCGCGCGGTCGACGTCGATGCCCATATAGGTCGCCGCGACGGGGTTATCGGCCGCAGCGCGCATCGATTTGCCAAGCCGCGAGCGCGTGATGAGCAGCGTCAGCAGCGTCATCGTGATCAGCGAAACCAGGGCGTCGATACCGCGTGCCTTGTTCACAAAGATGCTGATGTCGAAAAACGGACCGAGCTCCCAGGCCGAACTGGATAGCGGAGTGCGGATCGAAGCCAGCACTGAGCCGAAAACGATCAGGCCGCCGTTCTGCAGGATGAGCGCAATTCCGAGCGTCAGAATCAATTGGGCGTAGTGTCCGTCTCCCTCAAGCAGCGAGGTGCGGGTGCCCGATACACGCGAGATCAAGGCGCGATGCACAAAATAGCCGAACACGGCCAGAATCGGGCCGGCCATCAGGATGGCCACGAACGGTCCTGCGGTATTGCCGAACACGCTCTGGACGCCGAACGCCGTGAAGCAATAGAAGGCCGCATACATGCCGAGCATCATGAAATCACCGTGGGCGAAGTTGATGACGCGCATGACGCCGAAAATCAGCCCAAGCCCGACACACATCAGGCCGTAGATCGCGCCGATCAGCAGGCCGGCGAATAATGCCTGCAGAAAGCCTTCCAGAAACTGTGTCACTGCGAACCTCTCGCGGGTACGCCCGCCGTTTTCAAAGCGGCGCTGGTCTTGAATTCCGATGCCCGCGACAAGTCCTGCCTGCAGAGAGCCGCGATGCCGCTGCAATCGGAAAGCCGCTCGCAATTGTCGACAAGCTGCTCCAATTCGTGCGCGCGCGGCGCACCGATCACGGCGGCGGCGGCCTCGCAAAAACGTGCGCGGATTTCCTGGGGAGTGGCGGCAATGATATCATCCAGGCGCCGGCGGATGGTTTCGCCGTTGCGCAGGCGAACCGTCACCTCGGCGCCTTGCGCTGCCGGAAAAGCAGCCGTGAGCCCGGCATCCTCGGCCAGATCGATCATGTCGACCAGGCGCAGGATCTCGGGGTCCTCGATATCTGCATAATTGCCTTCTTCGATCGAACCGCGGACCAGCGTGGCGGCGACGCTGAACGGGATACTCATCTTGGCCTGAAGCGGGTGCCGATAAGGCCCTGGTGAGTCGCAGCCGGGATAGCGGATCGCTGCGGCGGGGAGACGTACCGCGACCGCGGCGATTTCACCGGGCCGTCGCAAGTCACGGGCGATCTGCAGCGCCGCTTGCGCTGCAGTCTGCGCGAAATTGCAGGCGGGGACCGGCTTGTTGTAAACCGCCATGATCTCGGGCTGTTCGCCAGCGAATAGGCTGATGCGGTCAGGCATCGGTTGGCGCCGATAGGCGGCGAAAAGCCCGGCTTCGCCCTCGAGAATCGTCTCGGATGCGTAGGCGCCGGCCTCAGCCAGTTCAATGGCCGCAATCGCATTGCGCGCGGCGAAGCCCGGATGAAAGTACATCTCGGAACCTCCGGTATGCGGCCATTCGTTCAGGCCCGAGGACGTATTGGCCGCGATGGCGAGCGCTGAAATCGCCGCGTCTTCCGATAGACCGAGCGCACGGCTTCCTGCCAGCGCAGCGCCGAGCGGTGCGACAACGCCGGTCGGCCGGTAGAGCCGTGCGAGATCCGCGTTGAAAAGGTTCTTGCCGATCTGCGCGCCCGCTTCATATCCGACGATGGCAGCGGCAAGAAGGACAGCGCCGGAGAATGAGCTGCGCTCCGACAGCGCCAGTAGCGTCGGCCAAATCACGACACCGTGGTGGCAAATGCTGCCGGCATGCATGTCTTCGCGCACTAGGCCGTGCCCCAGTGTCGCGTTGGCAAAGGCGGCATCGCCCGGCGTTATCCGTCTGTCGGTCCCGATCACGGTTGCGCCGTTATCGAAGGGGCGGGTTAGTCCGATGGCTTGCTTGCTCCAGGGGTGATCTTTCGCCTCGAAGGCGCAGGAGAGGAAGTCCAGCAGGCAAAGTTTCGCCTTGGCCGTCACGTCCCGGTCGAAATCGCGAATATCGGCCGACAGCGCCGCGCGCGCCATCTGGCGCGCCGCGGAAACTCCATCCGATGTCTCCGGCCCACGCATCATTTCGATCGATGTCCCGCGCTCCGCTGGTCGGCGTTTAGCCGCGCATCTCAACCCCGGCCCAGTCTTCCAGAACCTTGGCAATCGATGTGAAATCGGAGGATGCGCCGTATTTGGCATTGGTGATCGCCAGCATTTGCCGGACCACCGCGCCGCAGACCATGGGAACGCCCATCGCCTCGGCCTCGTCGATGCAGAGACGAACGTCCTTGTAGGAAAGGCCGGTCGTGAAGCCGAAATCGAAGGTGCCGGGAAGCACGGCGCGGGGGAATTTATCCTCCGAAGCACTGTTGCGTCCGCTGCTGGCGTTGATGATGTCGATCAGGACCCGGGCATCGAGACCGCCCTTGACGCCCATCGCGACCGCCTCGGAAGTGATCACGACGGCGGCGGCGGCCATCAGATTGTTGGCGAGCTTGGCGGTCTGCGCCAGGCCAGGCTTCTCGCCCGTGTAAAACAGCTTGCCGAAGTGCTTGAGAATGGGCTGGACTGCCTCGTAAGTCGCTTTCGGACACGACACCATAACCGCCAGGGTGCCGCCCACGGCGCCCTTGATTCCGCCACTGACCGGCGCATCGACCAACGTGATATTCTTGGGCTTCAGGCCGTCGGCGATCAGCTTGGCGGCACCTGGCCCTGTCGTGGACAAGTCGACCAGAATTTTTGCCCGCGTTCCCTCGATAATGCCTTGGGGGCCGAGCGCGACCGCTTTGACGATGTCGGGGGTCGGCAGGCTGGCCAGCACTATGTCGGCCGAGGAGGCGACTTCGGCGGGAGATTTCGCCAGATGGGCGCCGCGCGTCACCAGAGGCTTGGTGGCTTCGCTCTGGGTGTCAAAGACCGAGAGAGAATAGCCCGCATCGAGCAGGCGCCCGGCCATCGGACCGCCCATACGACCAAGACCAACAAAGCCAACAACCTGATCGGGCATATTTCACTCCCTGCCGTACCGCGATGCGCGGCCGCATTCTTGATTATGGTTTCGGCGGACGCCGTCTCCGGCGTCGCCTCGGTCGCGGCGAATGTCCAGATTGTCAGTTAATCTGTCAAGCATAAGATTCCGGGTCGACAGACCGCGGTCGGCCGGATAGGGATTAGGAAACGAAATCAGGGAAATGCGCGAAATGCCGCAACAGCAGATCGGGAGCGTGAGCGGCGCGCTGTCAAATCTCGTTGCAAACAGCTCATGGCAGGATGTTTCCAAAGAGAGCCATGAAGCGAAGCGATCGATCTTGAACTTTTTCGCAACCGCGCTGGGGTCGTCGAGTGATGCCGCCGTGACCTCCGCGCTGCGCATTTTGACCCCGTTCAGCGGCAGCCACACCTCCAGCATCATTGGCCGATCCGAGCGCCTCGATGTCCTCGGCGCGGCGTTCGTCAATGCGATCTCGGCCAATCTGCTCGATTATGACGACACCCATCTCGATACGATCATTCATCCCAGCGCACCTGTCGCGGCGCCGATTCTCGCGCTGGCGGAGGCCCGCAAGCTATCAGGGCGCGACGTGCTCACGGCCTTTATCCTCGGCGTGGAAGTGGAGTGCCGCATCGGGAACGCGGTCTCACCGGGGCACTATGCGCGCGGCTGGCATATCACCTCGACATGCGGCGTTTTCGGGGCCGCGGCGGCTTGTGCCAAGCTCCTTGGCCTATCCGAGGATGGAATCGCCAACGCGATCGGGATCGCCGCGAGTCAGTCGGCCGGCATTGTCGAGAATCTTTCAAGTGCGGCCAAGAATGTCAGCGTGGGAAATGCCGCGCGCAACGGCTTGTTCTCGGCGCTGTTGTCCGAAGGCGGCTATGCCGCCTCCGCCCGCGCGATCGAGGGGCCGCTTGGATGGGCGCGGGCGATGGGTGACGAGCCCGACATCGAAGCCCTGACCGGCGGTCTCGGCGAGACCTGGGAAATCGCCAAGAATACCTACAAGCCCTATCCGGCCGGCATCGTATTCCATGCCGTGATCGACGCCTGTTTCAAACTTCGCGCGCAACTCGGCGGAACTGTCGACGACATCGTATCCGTCACCGTGCAAGGCTCGCCGCTGCTGCTGGCGCGCGGCGACCGTCCTGTGATCACCGAGCGCGACGCCCGCGTCAGCATTCACCACAGCGTGGCCTGCGTGCTTCAGCGCGGCGCGGCGGGCGTTTTGGAGTTTGCCGAGTCGGTCGTGTTCCAGCCCGAAATCGTGGGTTTGCGCGAAAAAGTAACAGCGCAAATGGACAACTCCTTGCCGGATGGCGCCGCGCGCGTCAGCATTCGGACCCGATCCGGGAAAATTCTCAGCGAGGAAGTCATGTCTGCAAGGGGAAGCCTCGCCAATCCGCTTTCGGATGCCGATATCGAAGCCAAATTGCGCGAATGCGCGCGGTCGGGTGAAACAAAATGGGATCCGGAGCGGTTGATCGAGGCCATCTGGCGTCTGGAGACGCTTCCGGATATTGCGCCTTTGGGGAATTCATCCAGCGGCTATCCGCTATGATCGAAGCAACGCGTTCGGCGTCGAAGCGAGCCCGACGAATTTCATTAAACTGCAGCATGAGGGAAGGTTAAGTCATGAGTGAAGAAACCTTGTTCGAAAAGGGTCTCAAGGTTCGCAAGGAGGTCCTTGGCGAGGACTACGTCAACAAGTCCATCGCGGGCGCCGACGAATTCACGCGTACGATGGCCGAATGGTCGACGGCGTATTGCTGGGGGGCGTTGTGGACGCGGCCCGGCGTCGACCGGCGCACCCGCAGCATCGTCAATCTATCGATGATCGCCGCGCTCAATCGGCCGCATGAATTGAAGCTGCACGTCAAGGCCGCACTGAAGAACGGTCTGACCAAGGATGAGATCAAGGAGATCTTTCTTCAGGTTGCGGTCTATTGCGGGGTTCCGGCGGGCATAGACAGTTTTCGGATCGCGCGCGAGGCGTTCAAGGAACTGGAGAACGAATAACGCGGCAGAGGCGAGGCTGGTCCCGGCTCTGGTTTGGGACCCGGTCGCACGACCCGCGGCTCGCCGAGGCCCCGATTTATTTTCCGGTAAATCGGGGTTTTCTTCCTTCCCGCGTGGCGGCAATCCCTTCGTCAACGTCCTGCGAATATTCAAGCTCCAAACGGAGTGCGTCGGAGAGCTCGCGCGCCGCGCGAGAACCTACGGCTTGCCTCAGCTTTACGATGCGCTTCGTTCCACGCGTGGCGAGAGGTCCGTTGCTGGCGATGGCTTCCGCCAGAGCACCCATTTCTGCGTGAACGCGGTCTCGCGAAACCACACATTCGACTAGACCGTATCGTTCCATTTCAGTCGCATCGACTTCACGGCCCGTGCAAAGCAGTTCGAGCGTTCGAGCGGTGCCTACGATGTTTGGAAGCCGAACCGGCGCGCCGGCGCCGGGAAATCCGCCCCATTTTGCCTCCGGCGAGCAGAGGCGGACATGATCGCCGGCGATTCGGATATCGCAGGCAAGGGCGAGTTCGACCGCGCCGGCGCGCACGTAACCGTTGAGACCGGCGATGACGATCTGCGGCAGGGCTTCGATCGCATCGAATGTCTCGTTGGCCAGCCGGATCAATCGCAGAACCTCGTCCTTGGCAAGCTGTCCCCGCAACGCCGGCGTCAGAATGCCCGTCGAGAAGCATTCAGTCCCTTCGCCGGTGATCGTCAGGACCTGAATATCGGGGCTCGAGGCGAGGTCGTTCGCTGTTGCCCGCAGCGCCAGCAGCAGATCCCGGGACAGAAGGTTCTGTTCGTCGGGACGATCGAAAACGATCCTGGCAATGCGGTCCTGAACGTTAAAGGCAAACCCCGTCATCGCGTACTCCCTGAGGTGTTGTGCTGTTCGAACCGCATATTGAAAGCGCCGATGGACTTTTTGCCATCGTTCAGGTGACTTAATGGAGCCGGTGTAAAGCGGGCGAGGGCGCGCGGCTGTCACCGGCGTGGCCGCACGTAGACGCTGAAAAAGCCTCGCCAACCCTCCCGTAGAGCGTCGTTCGCTGCAGGGGCACGCGACCCGCCTTATGCGCGATGTCCTGCAACTGCGCAGGCGTCATCTCCTGGCCATGGGTCGCACCCGCGGCACGCGTGATACTCTCTTCCATCAGCGTTCCCCCGAGATCATTGGCGCCGCTCTGCAGGCAGATGCGTGCGCCTTCAGCACCCATCTTGACCCAGGAGGTCTGGATATTCGGAAGCATGGGATGCAGCACCAGCCGCCCGATCGCGTGCATCAGGACCGCCTCGCGGAAGCTCGGACCCGAGCGGGACCGTCCCTTCAGGAAGATCGGCGCTTCCATATGGACGAATGGCAACGGCACGAGTTCGGTGAAACCTCCGGTGTCGGCTTGCAACTCGCGCAGGCGAAGCAGATGACGCGCCCAATGGTCATAGCGATCGACATGTCCAAACATGATCGTGGCCGTGCTGCGGATGCCCAGCCGGTGCGCCGTCCGCATCACCTCGAACCAGGTCTTGGTGTCGATCTTGTCGGGGCAAATAATGGCGCGGACCTCATCGTCGAGGATTTCCGCAGCCGTTCCAGGCAACGTGCCAAGGCCGGCATCCCTGAGCGTGGCAAGGAAATCGTGCAGCGACAGTCCCAGCGTCTGCGCCCCCTGGTGGATTTCCAGCGGCGAGAACGCATGAATATGCAGGTTCGGCGCTGCCGATTTCACGGCACGACAAATGTCGAGATAGGTATGGCCGGTGTAGTCGGGATGAATGCCGCCCTGCATGCAAACTTCGGTGGCGGAGCGCGCCTCGGCCTCGATTACGCGCCGGCCGATCTCGGCAAGCGACAGCAGATACGGCTTGCCGCGCAGCGCTTCGCTGGTCTTGCCCTTGGAAAACGCGCAGAACTGGCATTTGAATGAACAGATGTTGGTGTAGTTGATGTTGCGGGTGATCACATAGGTGGCGCTGTCGCCGACGACGTCGCGCCGGAGCGCATCGGCCGCCGTGCAGATCGCCGAAAAATCCTCCTCGCGCGCACGAAACATAGTGACGATTTCGGCTTCACTCAGTGTCGCGCCGCTTTGGGCTTTCCTGAGAACTTGCGACATCCGGTCCCCGATGATGGCGGGGAGGTTGATCGCGAGTGCTGAATCCTTTGCCGGAAGCGGATCGTTCCGGCCCGGCCTCCAGTTGTCTTCCACCGGCCATCCGTCGGCATCGACGGACCTCAGCACCGCCGATCGAAGTTTGCCGTCGATCCACGAGTGGGATTTGCGCACGTAGGCCGGATAGACGGTAAGACGCGGCGCCAGCCGCTTGCCTGCGGCTGCGGTGGCGCGTTCAAGTTCAAGCAAATGCGGCCAGGGCGCTTCGGGATTGACCCAATCCGGCGTCACTGGAGAGACACCGCCCCAATCATTGATGCCCGCATCGATCAATTGGGTGAGATTTCCGGGGCTCAGATTGGGTGGCGCCTGGATATTCATGTCAGACGTGAAGATCAGCCGCGCGACGGCGATGGTCCAGGCATGATCCTCGAGCGCAGGCGCGGCGCAATCCTGCATTCGCGTGGCCGGTTTCGGCTGAAAGTTCTGAATGATGATTTCCTGCAGATGGCCATGGCGATCGTGCAGATGGCGCAATGCCAGCAGGGCATCGATGCGCTCCCGGCGGGTCTCGCCGATGCCGATCAGAATGCCCGAAGTAAAGGGCACCCGGCACTCGCCCGCCGCCTCGATCGTCGCGAGACGAAGCGCGGGATTCTTGTCCGGACTTCCGAAATGCGCGCCGCCCCGCTGCATGAGGCGTTCGGAGGTGCTCTCCAGCATGATTCCCTGTGACACCGATACCGTTCGCAACTGTGCGAGATCAGCAGGCTGAAGCAGGCCGGGATTGAGATGGGGCAACAACCCGGTCTCATCAAACACCAGTTTCGCCATCGCCTCGAGATAGGCTAGCGTCGTCGGATAACCCAAGGCGTCGAGAGCTGCTTTCGCGGCGCTGTAGCGAAGCTCCGGTTTGTCGCCGAGCGTAAAGAGCGCCTCGCGACAGCCGGCCGCCTGACCCGCGCGCGCGACCTGCAACACCTCGTCCGGGCTCATGAACGGGTTTTCGAGCCGCTGCGGCGATTGGGCAAAGGTGCAGTAGTGACAAACGTCACGGCACAGTCGGGTCAGCGGGATGAAGACTTTTCGCGAATAGGAAACGACGTTGCCATGCGCCCGGTCGCGCCTGAGCGCCGCCGCGCGGAGCAGCGAGGCGAGATCATCGACCTGGAGCAGGGCGTAACACGCATCCTCCGTGAGCCGCTCGTCATCGAATATATTCACGTCGCTCCTCGCTGAGGTCTCCGCTGGAAACGAACGGTGTTTCATACGTGGCAAGGCCGGGCGGCGCGCCGCGCGCAGCAACCCTCAGGTCACGCCCCAGCCTTCGCAGCAGCCGATCGGTTAATGTGGAGGTGCGGCGATCGAGAAACCGGACAAGGTCTTCCGGGCTGTCGATGTCTCTGCCGAGTTCGGGACAGTCCAGGACATGGCAGGCAAGCCCGGCTCGCTCGCCTGCGGCGAGATGCTTTGCGAAGCTCTTCGAGCCAAATTCCGGCCGGATCGCCTGGGGCGGCCGGCAAGCCAGCAAATTGGTGCCGCCGTCGCAGGTCGCCGGCGCAACGACGAGTGAATTCTGGTTGAGCGCGGCGAAGGCTTGGTGGATCGCCGCAATCGTGATTTCCGGGACGTCCGCGGGCAGCATGACAAAGCCGTCGGCGTTCTCAACGATCGCGTGCCGTGAGGCGGTTTCGATGGCTGAGTTGAGATCCGAGGAAGGTTGCTCCCTCAGCACCCGCATGCCTGCATTCTTCGCAATGTCAGATGCTTCCGGGCTGGAGGTCACGACGATAACGTTTGACGGCAGGATCGCCGATGCGACGACGTTCAACACATCGATCAGCATGGACCTGGCCAAGTCGGCCCGCTCCGATGGTTGAAGAATGCCCGACAGGCGTTGTTTGGCGAGATCGAAGGTCTTGACGGGAATAATGATCGGAAAGCTGATCATCGAGAGACTCCCCGAGATGCGGAGTTTGTTCGCAGCGACGCGGCCGCGTCGATGACGTCCCGGGCAAGTTGGATCTTTTGCTCGAGCGTCGTCATCACGGTGGGGACGACAAAGGTCGGGACGGGCAAGTCACGGGCTTCGTTCTCATCCGAGATATCGACGACTAGCGCGTCGATCAGGCCCTGATAGTGGGCGGCGATCGATCGCTGTGACCGAGCAAGGTTCAGCTCCGTCATGATCTTTGCCGTCGGCCCCTTGATCGCCGTGCCGCCGACAATGGGAGAAACGGCGATGACCGGTGCGGAGGCGTTTCGCAATGCGGCCTTGATGTCGGGAACGGCCAGGATCGGATCGACGCTCAGATAGGGATTGGAAGGACAAACGATGATCGCGTGCAGGGCCGGGTCCGATAGCGCATCCAGAACGCCGGGCGCAGCCGCGGCACTTGCTGCGCCGGCAAATTGAATCGATTTGATCCGGGGGGCGCAGCGTTGTTTCACAAAGTACTCTTGAAACGGCAGAACGCCCTGATCGGTATCGATCATGGTTGAGAGGGCCGCATTGGTGGCCGGCAGGATATTGGATCGGATACCGAATCGCTTCGCGGCGCGCGCGACGAAATCGCTGAGCAATCCGCCGCGATGCAGATGCTGGGTCCGGGTCACGTGAAGGGCGAGGTCCTTGTCGCCGAGCAGGAACCAATCGTCTGCGCCGAGCAGCTTCACATTCTCGATAAAGTTCCAGCTTTCTCCGGCGCGTCCCCATCCGCGCTCAGGATCGCTGAGGTTTCCGAGCGTATAGAGAACGGTGTCGATATCCGGGCAGATCCGCAGACCCAGATGTTCGAAGTCGTCACCGACGTTGACGATGATCGTCGCCGCCACGGGCGCGGCGATCCGCTCCAGCCCCAGGGCCAATTTTGCACCGCCCACGCCGCCGCACAGCGCGACGATCGTTTTTCCATGGTCGGGATGGTGACGAGCTGCTGTTACCGCTCCGGTCATCGAAACAGGTCCTGGCTTGCAGGGCGAACCAGCGCTGCCGCGGGCAGCGGATTGGCGCTGCGTTTGAGCCCTCTCAAGATGACCACGGGATATCCTTCAGCGGCCTGTCCCATCAGGAGCGACGCGCTGGCGGCTATTTCATCGCTTAACGCGATTTCCGTGGCGCGGAGAGGGCGTCCGAACAGATCTGGCGCATTGACGAAACTCTGTAGCGAATCGACGCCCGCGGCTCCGATCGCAACCCCCACGACCCCGTTGCGCCACGGCCGGCCGAAACTGTCATTGATCACCACCCCGCATTCGATGTTGAACGCGCGATCGAGCTTTTGTTTGATGTCCGCTGCCGAACCATCTGGATCGGCCGGGAGCAGCAAGGCGCGTTCGCCCCCTGCATGCGAAATGTTCGACTGGTCGATCCCGGCATTGGCCATGATGTATCCCAGCCGATGCGCGACAATCAGGACGCTGTTCTGGGCGCGGATGATTTGGGTCGACTTCGGAAAGGATGAGCTCGACGAGCCGCGGGTCCTTTTTAAGCTGACCGGCCAACGCTTTGGCTTGCGCAGACGGAGTAACGTCGCTCAAATTGACGTATCTTCCCTCGGCCTTTGACACGATTTTCTGCGCGATCACCACGACATCGCCATCGTTGAGCGCAATTCCAGCCTTCAGGCAGGCGTCGCCTATCATCGGGGCAAGTTCGTTGCCGGGCTCGACGAGCGGGAAATCCGGAACCGCGATCAGTGTAAGCTGATGAAACATCGTCAGTTTGATGGCTCGAGAGGAATGCCGGTGATGCGAATGCCAGCACCATTCACCTTGTAGCGCCTGTTGATGCCGATCAGAACCGACGTCAGGGCCTCGGCCGCAACAGAGTTCGCCAAACCCCCGCCATCGATGCCGCGCATTGCGGCGGCTTCAACCAGCTTGATCACCAAATCCCGAGCAGCCTTATCGTCGGCGAACACAAGAACGTCACAATCGACCGTGCCGCCCGCGTGCAGCTTGGCGGCCCCGACATTATGAAACGCCGAAACGACTTTGACGTCAGCGCCGAGGATGGCCTTCGCTTCGAGCGCGGCAGATCCTCCCGGAGGCAGCTGAACGACGGAAACCTTCGGTGGAACAAGGGGAACGACGACATCGACGACGATCTTGCCGGATGCGGCGTGCCTGATGGTATCCAAGGTGTGCGCGTGGTTCGAATAGGGCACCGCGAGAACGATGATGTCGGCCGCTTCCGCAGCCTCCACATTTTCCGCGCCACGCACTTGTTCGCCGATCGCTGCGGCGGCCTCGCGCGCGCGATTGGCTGTTCGTGAACCTATGATGACGGGATAACGAGCTTGCACCCATCGCCGCGCCAGCGCGGATCCCAGTTCGCCCGAACCTCCGAGAACCGCAATTGTTGGAAGTTGATGCATGTTGTATTTCCTTCAAATGCGGTGCGACGCATTCGCGCTTGCGGTATCTGAGAACTCCATTGTAGGATTATGCAATGTGAAATCAATTATGGATTTGGGGAGGCCGCGAAGTGCAACACAATGCTCTGTTGTCGAAGGTCCGTCTGCGCGCGTGGACGGCGTGCATCGTGGTTTTGGCAGCGATAACGACAGGGCTGGCATTCCGGAGTGACGCTCAGACACAAACGCCGCCGGTTGCGGTTCGGGCGGCCTATATTCCGGTTGTGACCTGGCTTCCTGCGTGGGTTGCCAAAGAGAAGGGATTTTTTGCGGCGCATGGGCTCGATGTAACGTTAAGTGTCGCGCAAAACCTTTCGACATTGCCGGGAACCGTTGGAAAGCAGTTTGAATTTGTTCCGAGCACCGCGCCCGATCTGCTCAAATCAGTCGCCTCCGGACTAGACGTCGTTGCCGTCGCGTCTGAGGTCTTCGAAACCGAGGACAATCCTTCGACGCATGTCATCGTGGCGAAAGACTTTGGGATCGCCGGGCCGAAGGATCTTGCTGGAAAGCTGATAGCAACCCCCACGATCGGCGGCGTGATCCACGTTTCGGTGCTGTATTGGCTGAAGAAAAACGGTGTCGATCCCGCCAGCGTCAGAGCCGTGGAAGTACCGTTCCCGAATATGCCCGACCAACTCAAGGCAAAGCGCGTCGACGCCGTCGAATCCCTGGAACCATTCGCCGGCGCCCTGCGCGCGAACGGCAACGTATCGATCGCGACCCCGCTGCTGTCGGTTGGGAAGGATGTGCTGTTTCCGTTCTGGATCTCGCAAGGAACGTGGGCGCGCGCCAATCTTCCGACCATCAAGGCCTGGATTGCGGCGCTCGAAGATGCAAAAAGCTTTATCGAGAAAAATCCCGCGGAGGCACGCAAGATCATGGCGCAGTACACCAAACTGCCTGAAGCGGTGGTGCAGGCGACGCCATTCCCGACGTACCGCTTTGCTATCAAGCCGGCTGATATCCAGGTGTGGGCGGCCGCACTCAAGGATGTTGGTCAGCTCGACAAGGAAGTCAATTCCTCTAAATTGGTTGTGACGCCATAGATGAGCTCGGCGGAAAAGAGATCTGATCCGGGCGAGAGGGCCGCAGGGCCAGCGTTCGAGTGCCGATCGGTTACCGTCGAATTTCTTCACAAGTTCAGCCGCAAGCGCATCATCGAGGACATCTCCTTCCTGGTTCGATCCGGCGAGTTCCTGACCATCGTTGGTCCTTCGGGAACCGGAAAAACCACGCTGTTGAGGGCGATGGGAGGTTTGACGCCGACGGCGAGCGGTTCAGTCCTGGTCCACGGCAAGCAACTCGACGGTCCTCCCGACGGCGTCGTCATCGTATTCCAGGACTATTCCAACGCGCTGTTACAGTGGCGCACGGTCGCTGCGAACGTTGCGTTCGGAATAGAGCGGACGCTCGATCACCGCGAAATCGAACAGCGGGTGCACGACGCGCTGGGCCTGGTGGGTCTTGAAAAGAACGCGGAGGACTATCCGTGGCAATTGTCGGGAGGCATGCAGCAGCGCGTTCAAATCGCGCGCGCTTTGGCGCTGCGTCCGGCCGTGATGCTGATGGACGAACCGTTTGCCGCGCTCGATGCCATGACCAAAGCGTCGATGCAGGACGAACTTCTCAGGGTGCGCGATCGCACCGGGACCAGCTTCGTCTTCATCACCCACGACATCGAGGAGGCGGTCTATCTGGGTGACCGGATCGCCGTGCTGAAGGGATCGCCGGGGCGAATTGAGCAGATATTCGACATAGGCCTGCCGGCGCCGCGCGATCAGCTATCGACGCGCCAGCTGCCAAAATTTCTCGCGTATCGCTACGCCGTGCACCAGGCGATCGGGCGCGGACATGGTTAGCCGGCGCTTCATTGCCAGGATCAATTGGCCCGGAACCGCCGTTTTGGCTTTCGTAGGGCTCGCATGGGAAGCCGCGGTCCGGTCGGGATGGCTCGAATATGAATATCTGCCGGCCCCATCGGCCATCGCGCTCGGGTGGGGCGAACTCGCCAGGGAAGGAATTCTGGCGCCCGATATTGCGCACACGCTGATTTCCGTCGCGATCGGATGGACGGCGGCGATGGTGTTTGGGATTTCGCTCGGCTTCCTGCTTGGTTTATCGGCGACCGCCCGACGGTACAGCCTCGCGAGCATCGAGGTTTTGCGACCAATGCCGGGGGTTGCGTTTGCGCCGGTCGGGCTTTTGCTGTTCGGCTTCTCGCTGAAAACCGAAATGGTTGTCACCATCCTCCCGGTACTCTGGCCGGTGCTCGTCAACACCATGGGAGGCGTCACCGGAGTTCATCAGAGGCTTTATGACGTCGGCCGGACCTTTCGTCTGAGCCGCAAGGATACGATCCTCCGCATCATCTTGCCGGCGGCGATGCCGCCGATTGTCGTGGGTGCGCGGATCGCTCTTGGCCTGGCGCTTGTCCTCGCCGTCGTCGCCGAAATGGTCGGCAATCCGGAAGGTCTCGGCTACGGCATCGTCCGCGAGCAGCAGGCGCTGCGTCCCGATCTGATGTTTGCCTACATCGTGACGGTTGGATTTATTGGTATCGTTCTGAATGGCGGAATGCTGGCCCTGGCGGAGGCCTTGTTTCCGTCCTTCCGTCAGGTGCGGAGCGGGCAATGAGCAACACTCGCGCCTTCCGGCAATATTTCACGCTTAGCGCGGCCGCGTTGCCATCGGCGAGAGGATTGCTGCCGCTTGTGGTTCTTCTCGGCGCCTGGCAGCTGCTGCAAACCGGCAATTCTCCCTATTTTCCACCGCCGTCGGAATGGTGGAACGGCTTGACGCAGCTTGCAAAAAGCGGACGGCTGGTTCCGGCCTTGTCTGCCACGACCATGACCCTACTGCTTGGATTGGCACTCGCGGTCGTCATCGGAGCCGGATTGGGACTGGTCATTGGCGTTTTTCCGCGGCTTAGCCGCGCCGTCGGGCCGCTGCTCGAATTCTTGAGGGCCATTCCGCCACCGGCGGTCGTCCCCGTGGCGATCCTTTTCATCGGTTATGACGAACGAATGAAGCTGACCGTGGTCGTGCTCGCCGCGATCTGGCCCATTCTCCTCAATACCTCATCCGCCGCGGAGCGCGTTCACCCGCTGCTGCTTGACGTCGCGCGATCGTTTCGGTTGTCCGCCGTCGATCGCATCAGGCTGATCATCCTGCCGTCGGTCGTTCCTGCGATACTGCTCGGCATCCGCGTTGCGCTGCCAGTTGCGATTGTCGTGACGCTTCTGGTGGAGATCCTGACCTCGATTGAGGGGATCGGTGCGCTCATGATTGGCGCTCAGCGTAACTTTCAATCTCCGCAGGTTTATGGACTTCTTGTCCTGATCGGCCTGTTTGGATTGCTCGTCAATAACGTCTTCGCCGTCTGTGAGGCTATCCTGCTTCGTCGCTGGCCCCCGAAAACCCAGAGCGAAAATTTCTAGGAGTTCAAGATATGGAAGTCGGTTTCTTCTTCTGGCCCTACAATCCCGCCCTGGTCGAAAACCTTGCCGATCGCGCCGACCGATATGGCTACGACATGATCGGCATCGCCGACACGCCCGGCAATGCGATGGACCCCTGGGTGTCCGCGGCGCTCGCCGCGCGCGTGACCAGGAAGGCGCGGGTGGCGCTTTGCGTGACTAACCTTGTTACTCGCGACGCCGCGGTCAGCGCGGCCGCGATCGCATCGATCGATCAGATCATCGAAGGCCGCGCCGTTCTCGGCATCGGTGCCGGTCACAGCGGAACCAAGAACCTCGGTCGCAGCAAATCCACCGCGAAGGAGCTCGGTGAGGGCGTCATCTTCATCAAGACGCTGCTGCGGGGCGAGCCCGCAACGCTCAACGATGCCACCGCGCATTTGCCGTGGGTAAAGAAGCCGTCAAAGGTGTTTCTCGCGGCTTCTCATCCGCTCGGCCTTGCGGTGGCCGGGCGGACCGCGGATGGCGTCTTTCTCAATTTTGGCCTGGGCAAGGATAACATCGCCCAGGCCACGGCGATCGTCGACAAGGGAATTTCAGAATCCGGCCGGTCCGCAGAAGAGGTCGAGATCTGGCAAATAGCGGCGCTAGACTGCGCCGTGGATGGCGACGTCGCGCGCGGCAAGGTCGGGGCCATGCTGGCGTTTTTGGCGGGGTATGTCATTGGCGACAAAAACCTTGAGACGCGCGGGGTGCCCGAACATCTTCGCGAGCCGCTTCTCGAATTGCGCCGGCGCTACAGCACGCGTCCGGGCGACGCGGACATCAGGCTGGTGCGGGAGCTCGGTCTGTTCGACTATCTTTCCGGACGTCTGGCAATTTGCGGCACACCGGAAGAATGCCTGAAGCAGGCGCTGGCCGCCAAGGAAGCGGGCGCCAAGCGGCTGATGCTCACGGTCAGTCTCGCGTCGGACCCGGTTCGGACCGTTGAGCTTTTTGGCGAACACGTGCTTCCGAAATTGCGCAACTGATATTTCACGGCAAGGCCACCGGTCGGTTCGAGGGCGGTCTTGCAACGGTCCGGGCAGAGGGTGAGTGAAAAGCTTGGGCAAGGCTGGCAGACGGCAGATCGGCGTTCAATCGGTTGAGGTCGCAGGGCGCCTGTTGAAGACGCTTGCGCAGTTCAAGGGACCTCAAACGCTCAAGGATTTTTCGGCCGCGGCGGGGCTGTCGCCCGCCAAGGCGCATCGCTATCTGGTCAGTCTCATTCGAGAAGGACTGATCGAGCAGAGCGCCATCGACGGCCGCTACGATTTCGGCGGCGCCGCCCGGGAAATCGGTCGGGCCGCGATCAATCGGCTGGACATCATGCGTATCGGCGCTCCGCTGCTGATCGACCTGCGCAACGTGCTGCAGCAGACCGTCTTCCTGGGCGTGTGGGGCAATGAGGGGCCAACCGTACTCTACTGGCTTGACGTGCCGCGGCCGGTATCCGTCATCATCAGGCCTGGCTCGATCCTTCCGCTTCTGACATCGGCGCTCGGTCTCGTCTGCGCAGCCTACCTTCCGCCGGACTTGACGAAGCGACGCATCGCGAAGGAGATCGCCGAACACAAGAGGTCGGGGTTGGACTTCCCCGTGAAAAACGAAGAGGAGGCTGCGCAGAAGCTGGCCGATGTTCGCGCGCGCGGTTTCAGCCTTGTCAGGGGAGACTTGATCCGCGGAATAGATGCGATGGCGGTGCCCGTGCTGGACTTCAAGAACGACCTCGTGGCGGTGCTGGCTGCGGTCGGGCCTTCCAGGAGCATTGATGTCTCGAGCAAGGGCACGCCAATTCGCGAACTCAAACTGGCTGCCAGGAAATTTGTCAGCCTGATCGGTTAGTGATTTGGAATGCCGGGTCGAATGAATGCGTGACCGAAATTCCAGACATTCCGCCGCCGGGACAATGACGCGACGAAGAGTGCTGCCTCAAATTCGCCTGCTCATCGGTGATACCAGTCTCGTTTGCTGTGCCCGTTCCAGATCGTCATGGCCATGAAAAAGTAACGTGTGATGGTTTCGCAGGGGGGGTATGGTGAAGCAAAAGCTCAGATCATTTCGTTCGCTCGCTGTTTTGATGGCGGTTGTTTTTTGCGTCGGTGCGGAGTGCATCGCACCAGCCACCGCCGCGCAATTGACGCCGGTGCGGGCCGCCTACATTCCGGTGGTGTCCTGGCTCCCGGCATGGGTCGCCAAGGAGAAGGGCATCTTTGAGAAGCACGGCCTCGACGTCACGCTCTCGGTGACGCAGAACCTGTCCGTGCTGCCGGGAACGCTCGGGCGCCAGTTCGATCTTGCGCCGTCGACGCCGCCGGATCTCATCAAGGCTGTCCTTGCCGGGATCGATGTCGTGGCCGTGGCCGGGCAGGGCGTCGAGACCAAGGATAATCCGAGCACGCATTTGATCGTTCGCAAGGACTCCGCGATCACGGGCATGCAGGACCTCAAGGGCAAGGTGATCGCAACGCCGACCCTCGGCGCCATCATCCATGTCTCGGTGCTCCATGGCCTCAAGAAGAACGGCATCGATCCGAATTCCATCAGGGCCGTCGAAGTGCCGTTTCCGAACATGCCCGATCAACTCAAGGCCGGTAACGTCGATGCGGTCGAAGCGCTTGAACCGTTCGCCGGACAGCTGCTTGCAGCCGGCAACAGGTCGCTCGGAGACCCGCTGCTCTCCGTGAGCGATGAGGTGCTCTACACGTTCTGGATTTCGGAACGCAAATGGGCTGCGGACAATCATGCAGTGATCGAGGCATGGGTGGCCTCGCTCACCGAGGCCAAGCATTTCATCGACGCAAATCCTTTGGAAGCGCGTGCGATCCTTGCCAAATACACCAGGCTGCCCGAGGCGGTAGTCCAGAAGATTCCGTTTGTGACGTATCGATTTTCGCTCGACCCGCGGGACTTCGCTGTCTGGGTGAGCGTGCTGAAGGACCTTGGCCAAATCACCCGGTCGGTCGACGAAAATAGCTTGGTGATGAGGCTCAAGTGAGCGCGGCCGGACGAGGCCGACCTCAATCTTGATCGGCCCCCTCGGCTGGTTCGACCGATCTGGCGCAGCATTTTATCGATCTGCGGAACGCCGGCCGAATATTTCCAGCGGGCACGCGAGGTCAGGCGCGTGATCTAACAGTCGATCTCTCATATCTGATCCGCTCCGGATCGCAGAATTGTGCAGCGAATGCGTGCTTTCGCGCGTTGACCGAAGCGCGGCCGATTGGTTCTATTTATCCATATTTTTAGTTTATTTTCCCGTAATTGATTGCTGTCACATGGAATTTTTAGCGGTAATATTCAACCGAAAAATCGCCGCATTTGATATCTACCTTTGGCTGCACGGAGCCGATGAAGCACTTTGTTGCCATCTTCAACCGAAGAAGGCGGCGGGTATTCACGACAACTTGCCCCTTTGACCTCGCCCCTGTGACCTCAATGTGCGTGCACGCCCAGCCTCTGGAGAAACCCATGTCTCGTGCTGTAACGGTTCTGGCGATCGTATTCGCTTTGGTCATGGCGGCGCTCCCTGCAACTGCCGCCGAGTTCGGGACCCGAGACGAGGCGACGGCGATGGTCAGACGCGTGCAGCAGAAATTCAAGAAGGAGGGGGCGGAAGCCGCTTTCCGGGCCATCAACAACAAGGCGCCGGGATTTGCCGATCGCGATCTTTATCCTTTTGTCACCGAGCTGACAGGTCTTTGCGTCGCCAACGGCGTAACCCCCGCGGTGAGGGGAAAGAACCTGCTCGATCTGAAGGATCAAGACGGCAAGTTCATGATTCAGGAGTTCGTCAGGACTGCCTCCAATGCTCCAGGACACGGCTGGGTCGACTACCGGTGGCTCAATCCAGTCACGAAAACCATCGAGGACAAGTCGGCCTGGATCGAGAGGATGGGCGATTATTTCGTCGGTGTCGGCGTGTATAAAAACGAGCAACCTAACGAAAACACAATCGGTCTCATATCGGGCAGCCCAAATTCGGATGATACCTATCTGCAGATCGCGTACGATCTCGCCGACGTGCTCAATGACGGCGACAATCTCCGTATTCTCCCGATCGCGGGAATCGGCGGACCGAAAAACATTCGCGACGTGCGCTATTTGAGAGGCATCGATATCGGTCTCACGCAAACCAACATTCTCAATAATTTCCGTCGCTCGAACGAACGGATGGGGCAGGCCGACGACAAGATCGTCTACATCGCCAAGCTGTTCACCGAGGAGGTCCACCTCGTCGCGCGAGCCAACGTCAGCTCGATCGAGCAATTGCGGGGCCAGAAGGTCAATCTCGATGCAAAAGGCAGCGGCACGAGCTACTCGATGCGCGACGTCTTCAAGGCGCTCAATATCGAGATCCAGGAAGTCAGTATGTCGCAGGCCGAGGCCTTCGAAAAGGTCAAGAGCGGCGAGATCGCCGCTACGGTTCTGATTGCGGGCAAACCGGTGCGGTCGATGACCAAGCTGAACCCGGCAGATGGTTTGCGCTTCGTTCCAGTTCCGTACCCTTCGCAACTGATCGCCGACTATTATCCGTCCACGCTCACGCATGATGATTACCCGGACATTATTCCGACCGGTCGATCCGTCGACACGATTGCGGTTGGTGCAGTCCTGATCGCGTATAATTGGCCGAAGACCAATGTCGATCGGTACCGGCGCGTTCAACGCTTCGTCGAAGCCTTCTTTCCCAAGATCACCGAGTTCCAGAAGCCGCCGCGGCATTCGAAGTGGCGGGAGGTCAACCTCGCTGCGCAATTGCCGGGTTGGACCCGGTTCGAGGCGGCACAGGCCTGGCTTGATAGCCAAGCCAGCCAAGCTACACAGGCAAGCGCGGAGAGAGCGCCCGGTTTCCCGCAGGCTGTGAAATTGGATGGGGTCGTGCGCTCGGGCGCCCCCGGTGTCCCTGCACAAAACGACGCCGTGCTTTACCAGCAGTTCCTTCAGTGGAAGAAGCAGCAGGGCCGGTGACGTTTTCCGCTCTCAACGGGAATGGGAAGCGGGATCGGCTGGCGGCTGCGGCTTTGGAGGCCCAAATGAGCACATCGGATATGTGCTCGTGCAGTCCTGGGCCGCGCCAAGCATCCTCGCGAGTTGGGCTGGTTGCGCTCGCTTACATTGCATCATCGTCCGGCCAATGTTCGTCCGCCTCTCGGCGTAATCGCTCCGGCCGTCCTTACGAGACATCCGGGGACAGGCTGTCGTGCTGCGTCTTGTGGATGGACGACGGAACGATTCCGAAATACTTCCGGAAGACACGGCTGAAATGCGACGAACTGGAGAAGCCCCAGGAAAATGCAACATCCGTGATGGTCTTTCCGCCCTGGGCCTCCAGTTCCTGACGGCAATTCTGCAACCGAGCCCGCCAGATATAGTCGCTGACGGTGATGCCCCGATCGCTGAACAGCATGTGCAGGTAGCGTTTGGTGCAGCCCAATGCCGCCGAGATCTGGTCGATGCTGAGATCCGGATCGCGCAAATGCTCGCGGATGAAGGCCTGAGCCCGTACATACATTGTAACGGGACCGCCACGGTCGAACATCGTGCCGGCTTCGCGAAGCGGCAGCAGCAGCAGATCGATCAGCGAATCGGCGACGCCGGTTGCGTTGTAGGGTGACAGTTTCGCGGCCTCGCCAAATGCCGCATGGACAAAGTCATAGGCAATCCGGCCCGTGCCGGTCCGTGCGGAAAGCTTGCATGGCGACATCTTTGCCAACTGGAAACCGCGTTCCTGCAGCAGCTCCTTGGGCACAATGACGACTTCGTGCCGCGTTAGCGCGGGACTGATGATCGTATGCGGGCAGGATACGTCATAGGCGAGACAATCGCCGGGCAGCAGTTCGATGCGGCGACCGCCCTGCTCGAAATGCGAAATTCCGTAAGTCTGGAACAGTATCTTGACATAGGGATGCTCGGCTGATTTTGCCGGCGACACGGGATGCGCAAGCCGATGCTGGCTGGCCTCGATCTGGCAAAGTTTCAACTTCGAAACGGTCGTATAATTGATATGCCCCTCGAGCGAAGAGGCTTCCATCGGGTCTATATCGAACCGCCCGCAAAGTTCCGACAGTGCGTCGGTCCAGCACTGGATCTGCTTCTTCGGTGCCAATCCGGAGGTGCTAAGGGAGCGGACGCTATTGGACATTATCCAAACCAGCCACTGATTCGAGATCAAAACGTGACTGCTCGCCGCAAGAGGCGTTGGGTCACGATGAAGCGACTTTTACCTCAAGTTATCGCGGTTGTCGGAGCCTGAGCAGCGTTGTTCCCGACATCCGTTTGATGATCCTCCGATTTAGTTTCAGCGTCGTCAAGGGGAACCTGATTATTGCGCTGCGCAAGATGCCGTTCGGAGCGCGCTCCGGGGCACAGACACTACGAAGGTCGAAGGTGACGCCCATCGAAACCAGCAGTGGGCAGCTAAAATATTGGATGGGTTTCGCTTTCGAGCAAACGCGCTTCTCTCTTGGGCAAGTTTCCCTTTGCCGAACCGGATAGGAATATGCACGAAAAATAGGGCCAGTGGACCGTCCCGACGGAAATCCAAGGGAATCCCAAGGCCCATATCCGGAGGAAAAAACTGTCGCGGCAGCATCGCTACGCCACCGTAGCTGCGATGCGCTGTCGGAAGAACATCCCCCACTGCAAGAACTGACGCTGGGCATCTGCCCAACGCACAGACCAATAAAAACTGAACCACATGGGAGGCTTGATTATGCGCAAGGTGCTACTCGCAAGTTGTCTTGGTGTCACGGCGGCATTCGCCGCGGGCGCCGCCAATGCCAATGAAGAACTGAGTAAGATGTCGCAGGACCCGAAGGGCTGGGTGATGCCGGCGGGGGACTATGCCAACACGCGCTACTCGAAACTCAATCAGATCAACGCGGCCAATGTCGGCAAGCTGCAGGTGGCGTGGACGTTCTCGACCGGCGTGCTGCGCGGCCATGAAGGCGGGCCGCTGATCGTCGGCAACACGATGTACGTGCACACCCCGTTCCCGAACAAGGTCTATGCTCTTGACCTATCCAACGAGAACAAGATCATCTGGAAATACGAGCCGAAGCAGGATCCGAACGTCATCCCGGTGATGTGCTGCGACACGGTGAACCGTGGCGTGGCCTATGGCGACGGCAAGATCTTCCTGCACCAGGCCGACACCACGCTGGTGGCGCTCGACGCCAAGACCGGCAAGGTGGAGTGGATCGCGTCAAGAACGGCGATCCCAGCAAGGGCTCGACCGGCACCTCGGCGCCGCTGGTGGTCAAGGACAAGGTCCTGATCGGGATTTCCGGCGGTGAGTTTGGCGTCCAGGCTCATTTGACCGCCTACGACATCAAGACCGGCAAGCAGGTCTGGCGGGCGTTCTCGGAAGGGCCGGATGACCAGATTCTGGTCGACCCGGAAAAGACCACCGATCTCGGCAAGCCGGTCGGCAAGGATTCCAGCCTCAAGACCTGGCAGGGCGATCAGTGGAAGATCGGCGGCGGCGCCACCTGGGGCTGGATCTCCTACGATCCCGAACTCAACCTGGTCTACTACGGCTCGGGCAATCCCTCGACCTGGAACCCGAAACAGCGTCCCGGCGACAACAAATGGTCGATGACGATCTGGGCGCGCAATCCGGACACCGGCGTGGCCAAGTGGGTCTACCAGATGACGCCGCATGACGAATGGGACTATGACGGCGTCAACGAGATGATCCTCAGCGATCAGACGATCGGCGGCGCCCCGCGCAAGCTGCTGACCCATTTCGACCGCAACGGCCTCGGCTATACGCTCGACCGCGCCACCGGCGAATTGCTGGTCGCCGAGAAGTACGATCCGAAGGTCAACTGGACCTCCGGCGTCGACATGAACAAGAGCTCGCCGACCTATGGCCGGCCCAAGGTTGTCGATCAATACTCGACCGACAAGCAGGGCGAGGACCACAACAACAAGGGCATCTGCCCGGCGGCGCTCGGCTCCAAGGACGAGCAGCCGGCGGCCTATTCGCCGGATACGCAGCTGTTCTACGTGCCGACCAACCATGTCTGCATGGACTACGAGCCGTTCAAGGTGAGCTACACCGCTGGCCAGCCCTATGTCGGGGCGACGCTGTCGATGTATCCGCCTCCGGGCGAGACCCACATGGGCAACTTCATCGCCTGGGACGGCAAGACCGGCAAGATCGCCTGGTCGAACAAGGAGCAGTTCTCGGTGTGGTCGGGGGCGCTCGCCACCGCCGGCGGCGTGGTGTTCTACGGCACGCTCGAGGGCTATCTGAAGGCGGTCGACGCCAAGACGGGCAAGGAGCTCTACAAGTTCAAGACCCCGTCCGGCATCATCGGCAACGTCACCACCTATGAGCAGGGCGGCCGGCAGTATGTGGCGGTGCTGTCCGGCGTCGGCGGCTGGGCCGGCATTGGTCTGGCGGCCGGGCTGACCGATCCGACCGCGGGTCTTGGCGCGGTCGGCGGCTACGCGGCGCTGAGCAACTACACCGCGCTCGGCGGCAATTTGACGGTGTTCGCGCTGCCGCAGTGACCTGATCGGAACATGGTTCCGGCGCGTGGAGCAATGCCCCACGCGCCGGAACGTTCTGCCTCGAACGCTTACCGAACGCCAAGGAACAGCTCTTGCGTAAAATCTGGCTCGTGGTTGCCACGATGAGCCTCGTGGCATCTGGAGGAATGGCTTTCGCCGAAGACGCGGTCGACCCGACGGCGGTCAAATCCGAGGACGGCAAATATCTGGACAAGGAGGGCAATCCGACGTTCAAGGTCGCAGCCGACGGCACCGTCGACTGGTACACCTATTCCGGGTACCGCCGTTATCATTCGGAATGCCACGTCTGCCACGGGCCCGACGGCATGGGATCGACCTACGCGCCGGCGCTGAAGGACTCGCTCAAGACCATGGGCTATGCCGACTTCCTCGGCGTGGTCGCCAGCGGCCGCAAGAATGTCTCCGCGTCGTCGGACAATGTGATGCCGGCGTTTGGCGACAACCCGAACGTCGCCTGCTACATGGACGATCTCTACATCTACCTGCGCGCCCGCGCCAACGATGCCGTGGAGCGCGTGCGGCCCGCCAGGCACGAAGACAAGCCCCCCGCCGCGCAGCAGGCGGAGGATTCCTGCATGGGCAAGCGATGAATTTGAAATGCGGTGACGATGCCAACGGAGTGCAGTTCATCGTTGGCTTTACGTTACCTTGAAAAGCGAAAGTGGAGTTTAGAATGAAGACACGCGCTGCTGTCGCGTTTGAAGCGAAGAAGCCGCTTGAAATCGTCGAGCTTGATCTGGAGGGGCCGAAGGCCGGCGAGGTCCTGGTCGAGATCAAGGCGACGGGGATCTGCCACACCGACGCCTACACGCTCGACGGCTTCGACAGCGAGGGAATCTTTCCCTCGATCCTCGGCCATGAGGGCGCCGGCATCGTTCGCGAGGTCGGACCGGGCGTGATGTCGGTGAAGCCGGGCGATCACGTGATCCCGCTTTACACGCCGGAATGCCGGCAGTGCAAAAGCTGCCTGAGCCAGAAGACCAACCTTTGCACCGCGATCCGCGCCACCCAGGGCAAGGGGGTGATGCCGGACGGCACCTCGCGCTTCAGCCACAAGGGCAAGCCGATCTTCCATTATATGGGTTGCTCGACCTTTTCGAATTTCACCGTGCTGCCGGAAATCGCGGTGGCAAAAATCCGCGAGGACGCGCCGTTCGACAAGAGCTGCTACATCGGCTGCGGCGTGACCACGGGCGTCGGCGCCGTGGTCAATACCGCCAAGGTCACGCCGGGGGCCAATGTGGTGGTGTTCGGGCTCGGCGGCATCGGGCTCAATGTCATCCAGGGCGCGCGGATGGTCGGTGCCGACAAGATCATCGGCGTTGATTTGAACGACGGCAAGGAGGAATGGGGCCGCCGCTTCGGCATGACCCATTTCGTCAACCCCTCGAAGCTTGGTGGCGACATCGTCCAGCATCTGGTCACCCTGACCGACGGCGGCGCCGACTTCACCTTCGACTGCACCGGCAACACCACCGTGATGCGCCAGGCGCTGGAGGCCTGCCACCGCGGCTGGGGGGTCTCGGTGGTGATCGGGGTCGCCGAGGCCGGCAAGGAAATCGCCACCCGGCCGTTCCAGCTCGTGACCGGGCGGGTCTGGAAGGGCACCGCGTTCGGCGGCGCGCGCGGCCGCACCGACGTGCCCAAAATCGTCGACTGGTACATGAACGGAAAGATCGAGATCGACCCGATGATCACCCACGTCCTCAAGCTCGAGGAGATCAACAAGGGCTTCGATCTGATGCACGAGGGCAAGTCGATCCGTTCGGTCGTCGTGTTCTAACTCAAAACGTCAAACACAAGGAGGATGGCCCATGACTGTTCATATCCACCCATCGGTCGACAGCGGCGTGAAGAAGGGTTCGGGCAGCTTTGCCGGCGGCACCCTGGTCTGCAAATGCACGGACGGCAAGCCGGTCAAGGTCGGCATCAAGGGCGATGTCGCCCATAACCACGCCTGCGGCTGCACCAAATGCTGGAAGCCGGCCGGGGCCACCTTCTCGGTGGTCGCGGTGGTGCCGCGGGACAGTGTCAGCGTGCTCGAGAACGGCGACAAGCTGCACATCGTCGACGCCTCGGCGGCGATCCAGCGCCACGCCTGCAAGGTCTGCGGCACGCATATGTACGGCCGCATCGAGAACAAGGGCCATCCGTTCTACGGCCTCGACTTCATTCATCCCGAGCTGTTCCAGGAAGCCGGCTCCGCGGCGCCGGGATTTGCGGCGTTCGTGTCGTCGGTAATCGAGTCCGGCGTCAAGCCGGACGAGATGCCCGGCATTCGTTCGCGGCTCAAGGAACTCGGGCTCGAGCCCTATGATTGCCTGTCGCCGGCGCTGATGGATGCGATCGCCACCCATGTGGCGAAATCCAAGGCGGCCTGATCAGGTAATTTTCGCGCAAGCTTCGGCTGATGACATTGGCCATCGGCCGGAGCTGCGGTCCTGTCTGACGAGACGCTCGCCCGCGGATCCGAGACGCTCCGCAAGAGTGTTTTGCGGCCAATTTGCATATGGAATTGCTGGAACTCGATTATGTTCATTTGCAAGAATGAGCATGCTCGACCGCTTTGCGAAGCTCGCCTTATCCGCATTGGTGAAGGTGTAATCGTCCATGTGACCTGCGCCTGCAATCCGCGTGCTGACGGCGTTGGTCGCCGTGGACGGGACGACGGCCGCGGCGCCGTTGAGCCCGTTTTCGTTATGAAGCTCAAACGCAACCGCTTTGCTCTGCCGAGGCGGTCGCTTGGCCGATTTTTCGAAAGGGAATCTATTACCTCAAGCGGCAGAAGCGCTACGCGCAGGGCAGCACGGAGAGGTTCGTTTGCGCGAGGAAGCCTGCGGCAGCGGCCATCGCCGCTCGCTCCTCGGGGGCGCCAGGCCGGATCAATAGGTCGAGCGGACAACGATCGTTGAGCACGCACCTTTACACCGACTAAGAGATCGCGTTCAAGCGAGCCAGCCGGGAAACGCTCGTTACGGAGCGATATTGACTGAGTTGTATCTGACCCAAGCGCGCGACGTTATGAATGCCGCGCGCTTGGTAAGCATCAGGAGAATTCTAATAGCAGGCTGGGTAGGGATAGTATCCGCAGCGTGCCGCTCCATAAGCTCCGTAAGCTCCATAAGCCGCGGCGCCGACGGCAGCAGCTCCAACGCCTACCGCTACCCCACGGCGCACGGCCGCACCTCGATAGACACCGCCGCGATAAGCTCCACCATGATAAACACCGGCGCGAGCGACGCCGGCGCGCGCCCGGTAGGCGAGGGCATCAGTCGTAACAGTCACAATACAGCCGATGCCGATGATCACGGATGCGGCAAGCGAAATAATGGTTCGACGTGACATGATTGATCTCCTTTCGCAGGTTGATCAATTTAAGATCTAGTCAGCACCTCCCGATTTATGTTGACTTGGATCAATACGCGGTTTCGTGCTTCGCACATGCGGCTAGGCACATTAGTGCCGGCAGATACTGAAGGATGGTGACCGACGGTTGTCGCAGGTAGCTGCTGTTGCAGTTGGTCTCCGATTGCGATGTCGGGGCCGCCTGTGAGATTCAGTGCGGATAGGTTTGAGAACACTTGGTCTGCAATATTTGCTGCAACTGCTCAGCGGGCGAAGCGCAGCTTTCGACGGTATTGGCCAAGAAACATTTTCCTTCGGCTTTGATCTCAATCAAAGTATCCTGCCGCATACGGCTGACACGAGGACCAATTGATCAGCCGACATTTGGGAGGAATATCATGGGCTTGCCAAAAAGGATGAGTGCTAGCTCACAAGCTTCCGAAGCACCGCGTGGCCTGGCGATATTGCGCGATCCGCTGCTTAACAAGGGTACCGCATTCACGGAAGCGGAGCGCGATGCGCTGGGATTGCGAGGCCTGTTACCGGCGAACGTGCTTTCGATGGAGGATCAAGCCGCCCGGGTCCTGACCAATTTGCGCTTGCTGCCCAACGATTTGGCAAAATATGTTGCACTTAACGAACTGCATGATCGCAATGAGGCGCTGTTCTTCCGCGTGGTGTGCGACAACATCGATGAAATCCAGCCGCTGATCTACACACCGACGGTGGGCCTCGCCTGCCAACGGTTTGGCCATATCTTCCAGCGGCCGCGCGGCCTGTTCATCGGCGCCAACGATCGCGGGCGCATCGCCGAACTGCTCGGCAACTGGCCCTATCCGGCGAAGCTGATCGTCGTCACCGACGGCGAACGCATCCTGGGTCTCGGCGATCTCGGTTCCAATGGCATGGGCATTCCAGTCGGCAAGCTCTCGCTCTATTCGGCCTGCGCCGGGATCCACCCCGAGCTCTGCCTGCCGGTGATGCTGGATGTCGGCACCAACAACGAGGCCTTGCTGAACGATCCCTATTACGTCGGCATGCGTCAGAGACGGCTGTGCGGCGCCGCGTATGACGAGTTCGTGGACGAATTCGTCACCGCCGCACGCGAGACGTTCCCGGGCGTGCTGATGCAGTTCGAGGATTTTGCCAATCATTCGGCCTTCCGGCTGCTGCACAAATATCGCGACAAAATACCCGTCTTTAACGACGATATTCAGGGAACGGCCGCAGTCGCGCTCGCGGGACTGTTATCGGCGTTGCGGGTGACCGGCAGCAAACTTGCCGACCAGACCTTGCTATTCCTGGGAGCAGGGGAGGCTGCGACCGGGATTGCCGATCTCGTGGTCTCGGCCATGGTGGCGGAGGGGGCGTCCGAAGCCGAGGCGCTTCGGCGCACCTGGCTCGTGGACTCGCGCGGCTTGGTCGTCAGAAATCGGCCGGATCTCACCGAGCACAAGCTTCGATACGCCCACGATCAGGCGCCAGTCGGCGATTTCCTCACCGCGATGCAGACGCTCAAGCCTACAGCCATCATCGGCGTTGCGGCGGTTGGCGGCGCCTTCACGCCCGAGGTGCTGCAGACCATGGCGAGGATCAACCATCGACCGATCGTGTTTGCGCTCTCGAACCCGACCTCGAAGGCCGAATGCTCGGCGGAGGAGGCCTATCGCCACACCGGCGGCCGTGCGCTGTTTGCCTGCGGCAGCCCGTACAACCCGGTGGCGTTTGACGGCAGGTTGTTCGTGCCTCGCCAGGGGAATAATTCTTATATCTTCCCGGGCGTCGGTCTTGGCGCGATCGCGAGCGGTGCTCGGCTGGTGACGGACGAGATGTTCATGGCCGCCGCGCGCATGTTGGCGCATCTGGTGAGCGAAGCCGACATCGAACAGGGGAGCCTCTATCCCGCATTGCCGCGGATACGTGAGGTCTCGGCTCACATCGCTGCGGCGGTCGCCGAGGTGGCGTACAAGCGCGGTGTTGCGGCTGGGCCGGTGCCAAACGATCTGATGGCACATGTTCAGTCGTACATGTACGACCCGCATTACTGAGACGTTTTGCGAAGGATTTGGGTTTCGCTAGACCGCGTTCAGCGCGTGAACCCAGGCCTCGGGGTAAACGGCGTAGGCGTCGCCTCGCCGTGCCAGCCGCGAGAATGCCGGGAAATGCAGGTGCATCCCGGCAATCAGGACACGATCGGCGGAGACGCGGTCGAACATCCGTTTGCGCGCGGCCGCGGCCGCGGCGAGGTCGGTATCGAAGGCCATGCCAGCTTCCGGAAACGCGGCTTGCACTTCCGGCACATGCACGGTGTCGCCCCAGATCATCAACTGATCGTCGCCCGACGCGATGAGATAGGCGGTGTGGCCCGGCGTATGGCCGTGGCTCGGCACCGCGGTAACCCCGGGAAATACCTCGCCCTGCTGGAACAATCGCGTGCGGTTCCTGTAGGGCACGACCTGCTCGCGGCCAGCCTGAAAATACAGCTTCTGTGACCGCTCATCGACCTTCGCCATCGCGCCGTCGTCGAACCAGTGCGCCAGTTCGTTCTCGTGCATGACCAGTTCGGCGTTCGGAAACAACAATTGACCATTCGACATGTCGGTCAGCCCGGCGGAATGATCCGGGTGCATGTGGGTCAGCAACACCGTATCGATCGACTTCGGATCGAAGCCGGCTGCGGCGAGGTTGCGCTGCACGAAGCCGGCGGTGGGCTGGAGATAATTGCCGGACCCGGTGTCGATGATCGCGATCAGTCCCTTTGAATGGATCACGAAGGTGTTGACGCTGGTTCGCCGCGCCGGCCGGAATGCGTCGCGAAGGATCTGATGCGCCTTTTCCAGGTCGACATTGCGCATCACCTCGAGATTGCCGTCCAGGTAGCCGTCGCTGATGGCGGTGACGACGATATCTCCGATCTTGCGATGATAGACGCCGGGAATCTGCTGTGTGGGTTGCGATGTCATGCGGGAAAGCCCTGGTACGATTGAGGGATGGTCGGATTCGATCAGGCGCCTGCGGTTCTCAGGAACGCGTCGATGCGGTCGAAAATGAGGTCGGGCGTCTGCACCGCCATATAATGCCCGGTGCGGGCTTCGATGTAGCGTGAGCCGGGAATGATCCGGGCCACAGCTTCTGCGAGCGGCGGCGGGCGCACGCGATCGAGACTGCCGCCGATCACCAGCACAGGACAGCGCAGCCTGGTCAATTCGTCCTGCATGTCCGTGCCTGCCAGCATTCGATAGATCGTCGCGTAGCTCGCGGGATCGTTGCCGAGCCACCGCGCCCGGTAGCGCTGGAACCGCTTGAGGTCGCCGCGCAGTTCCGGGGGGTAGCCGTTCAGCATTGAATCCTCGACGGCGAATGTCATGCCGGCGGCCTCGACCTTTGCGACGCGGGCGAGGGCCGCGGCGCGGCGATCCAGCGCGATGCCGGTCGCCGGACTGCCGACCGCGACGGCGCTGGCGCGCTCGGGGTATCGGGCGGCGAAATACAATGCGATCGCACCCCCGACAGCAACACCGGCAAGCGCCACCTTGCCGGCAATCCCGAGCGCATCGAGCAGCGCAGCGATATCGCCGGCCATCGTATCGATGCCAAGTTCGCCGCGCGCCTTCTGCGACATTCCCGCCCCGCGGGTGTCATAGCGCAAGACCTGGCGGGATTCCGCGAACCGTGGTGCGATGTCGTCCCAGCTTTCGAGCGAGCCGCCCATTTCGTGCACCAGCACCAATGCGCGGTCACCCCCGCCACTCAGCTCGTAGCGAAGCCCGACGCCGTTGACTTCAATGAAATCCATTCCGCGTTCCCGCTTCTCCACCACATGACAGACCTGACCCAGTCCGCATTAGGCCAACATTATTTCTCGATCATTTCTTGATCATTTTCCGGGCTTTGCAAGCCCCAATCGCTGGCGGGCATCCGAGGCTGTCATGATCCCGATGTCGAATTCATTCAGAATGCGCTTGATCTTTTCGATCTGTTCGGCGTTCGACTTGAAGAGCTTTCCCGGCCGTTCCATCAGATTGTCTTCCTGACCGACCCGGATATTGGTGCCCATCAGCCCTCCGTAAGCCGCGGCGCGCATATTGTCCGGGCCGGTGCCATGGGTGAACAGGACCACGTCGTCGCTGAACAGCCGCTCGGACGTTCGTTTCATATGCAAGAGATGATCGATATCGGAAGGAATGCCGCCGAGGATCCCGGTCAGGAACTGAACGATCAGCGGACCTTTTATGTTCTTCCTCTTGAGATGGTGATCAAGAATATAGAGATGGCCGACATCGTAGCATTCGAATTCCATAAGGATGTCGTTGTCGATGAAGATATCGATCATCCGATCGATCTTGGCGAATGTGTTCTGCGTGACGATCGAATGGCTGGCCGGTCCGTAGAGCTCTTTCTCCCAATCGTATTTGAAGTCCGAAATGCCTTGGTCGATCGCTTTCTTGAAGCGGCCATAGTTCACGGATCCGACAATGACCGTGGCAATATCAGGACGCAGTTTCAAGGCCGAACTGACACGATCCTCGGCGGTATTGCCCATCGAGGCGGACATATTGATGATCGCGTCGCAGTTCTCGCGGATGCGCGGGATGAATTGCTCCCAGACGCCGGGATCGTTGGTCGGACGTCCGTCGTTGGGATCGCGCGCATGCAGATGGATAATGGCGGCGCCGGCTTTTGCGGCTTCAATCGATTGGGTTGCAATCTCGTCCGGCGTCACCGGCAAATAGGGCGACATCGAAGGTGACAGGGTCGAGCCGGTCGCTGCGCAGGTAAGCATGACCGCTTGGCGTGGTGGCATGGTAACTCCCTCGGCGTTTCGTGTTATGTTGAACGTCGCTCCGGGGCACTCTTTGTCCTGGGAAATTTCCGGTCAAACGATATTCCAACCCGCTCAATTGAGCATTTCTCAAATGGCGGGCCTGCGTCAGGCGACATCTCGCAACATCTTGGCTTCGGATGTATTCTTCGCCGCCTCGTCCAAAGCCCAAACGCAAAACTCGTTGAGGGCCGGCACCGCTTCGATTTTCTTCGGGTAGAGCAGGTAGAAGCTTTCGGGATTTGGATGATAAATCTTGAAGGGCGCGATCAGGCGGCCGGTTTTCACATCTTCCGAGATCAGCGCGATTTCGCCCAGCGCTACGCCCATTCCTTCCACGGCGGCTTCGTAGGCAAGCGCTGATGTCTCGAACGCAATTGAATTTGAAAATTCCGCAGCTTTGATGCCGGCGGTCTCGAACCATCTCGGCCACGCGTTCGGCCGTAGCGACGAATAGAGCAATGTATGGTTTTTCAGATCGGCAACCGTTCGCAACGGTGACCCGCGCTCCAGAAGCTTGGGGCTGCAGATGACGATCTGCTCGCTCGGCAAAAGGAGATGGCTGCGGACGTACGAAGGCCATTGGCCTGTTCCCAGCCGGATCACGAGGTCCGTCACGTCGCTATCGATCGGCAGACTCTCGGGCGTCAGCGCCGTCGTCAGCGATACGTGACGATTGGGGTGCAGCGCAAGGAAGCGGGGAAGCCGCGGAAACAGCCATCGCGCCGCGACGATCATGGAGCACATGATCCGCAAAGGCCTTTCGCGCCGGGAGTCCAGCAGATCGGAGGTTGACTTGTCGATCCTCCGAAATGCCTCGGTCAGGCCATCCAGATATCCCTTGCTTTCCGGCGTAAGGCGCACCTCACGATTGTTTCTCGCAAACAGGGATGCCGAGCGTTTCCTCCAGCGCCTTGATCTGACGGCTTACCGCGCCCGGCGTGACGTGAAGTTCGTCGGCGGCCAAGGTAAAGCTCTTGTGCCGGCCCGCGGCCTCGAAAGCTCTCAAACTGTTCAATGGAGGAAATCGCCATGCCACGGACTATCTCCTCACGCTGTCAGTAGACATTTGCGTGCGCCGTCTGTTTGACGGAGGCGCGTTCTGCAAACTCCTTGTGCCACTCCTCCAATCGGGAGCGACCCCTTCGCCAATCCTCATTCGCGTAGCGGAAGTCGAGATAGCCAAGCGCTGTTCCGATAGAGACATGGCCGATGCTGAAGCGATCCTTGGTTAGCGCTACAGCATCGGCGTCCAGATAGTCGAGGGCGGCCTCGATCTTTGCCTTGTAGGCGTCGAGATGGAGCTGCGATCGGACCTCCTCCGGTCGGGCATTTTCTCCAAGGCGCGCGACACCGTTCTCCATGATGCCGCTTCCGATAGCTTCACGCCGAAGCGCGACCCATCTCTCGCCGGCGTCGGAGGGAAACAGCCTGGGACCGGTGTTCAGCGAATCGAAATATTCGCAAATGACGCGCGAGTTGCAGAGAACTTCGCCGTTTTCGAGCACCAGCGTTGGAATCTTGTTCAACGGGTTATGCGCCATCACGTCGGAATTCAGCTTCGACACGGCGACCTCGACCCTGATGGTTTCGATGCGCGAAGCGACCCCTGTTTCGTGCGCGGCGATCATGGCCTTGCGCACGAACGGCGACCGGGACGACCAATAGAGGCGCATGGGAGACGATGGCGGCATACTGCTCATTTACGTTAGGCCTCAAAAATAGACGCGGCATCGGTTGCAAAGTCAATGCAGACGTCGTCACCCTCATTCCAGCTGCCGTCTGATGATCCATGGGCCTCGATCTTTAACTCATCGCTGCGGAGCTGATAGCGCATGGAGCCTCCGGAGAAGCCGGCAAATGCAACCGTGCCGACAAGACGATTGGTTTGGTCCGGTACAGCAGAGCGGAGGTCTCGCAACGTGATCTTTTCGGGCCTGACCGAAACCAGGACGTCCCGCCCGTCAAGCTCCACCTTGCGTGGGATACACCGGATGCGCGACGCCGAGTTCTGCAGATTGACGATCGTATCCGGCCCGGCGCCCACGGCAATGCCCTTGAGCCAGTTAGTCGATCCGACGAAGCCGGCCACGAAAGCGTTGCCGGGATTTCGATAGATTTCGCGCGGGCTCGCCAGCTGGACGATATGGCCTTGTTGCATGACGGCTATGCGGTCCGACATTTCCAGTGCCTCGGCCTGGTCGTGGGTGACATAGACGGTCGTTACGCCGATCTGCGCCTGCAGCTTCTTGAGCTCCTTGCGCATCTCCTCTCGCAGGGCGGCATCGAGATTGCTGAGCGGCTCATCCAGCAGTCTTTTCCTTCGTTGAGTTTTTATCACATGGCGCGCATGGTGCGACGCGGCATGGCAGGACTCACCTCCAGCGCGGGTCGATCTGACCAGCAATCACAGCCGCTTGTCCGCGAAAGACGAAATCGCCGCCGCGAGGCCCTTTGGATTTTCCAGCTGCAGATTGGTCTTCGCTTCAACCGCATGGATATCGACTTCGACCCGCTTCCAGAATTTCGCGACATCGTGCGCCGCGTCCTGTGTCATTTCCGCGCTTCCGGTGGCACGAATGAAGGCCGTGGGACACTCGACCTCCGCGGCGTATCTCTTCAGATCGACGAGCTGATGCGTCAGTCCCTGGGCCACGCGCACCGGATCGTATTTGACTGTGACGGTTCCGTCCGCGGCGTGATCCATATTGTGATCGAGGCGATGTTCAAGCGCGAATTCAGTGTCATTTGGCCGAAGCTGACGAATGAACGCCATGGCATCGGCGCGTGACGCGAATTCGGTCGGCGACGTCAGCGTCTTGTACGAGGTCGTCGTGTAGACGCTCCGCACTGCGGCCTTGGTTTGATAGAAATTGCTGAGGTGGGGGCCTGCGACCATGATCAGTCCTGCGGTGATCTCGGGATACCAGGCCGCAAAGATCAGGGCGACGCGTCCACCGAGCGAATGACCGCCAACGACGACGCGCTTCAACCCCCATTTGTCGACGATGGCGCGAAGCTCTTTGGCGTATTGCTCCGCGGAATATTCTCCGTCGGGCCTGCCGCTATCGCCGTGGCCACGCTGGTCCGGCGCATAAACCGAAAAGCGCTGGTCGAGATGGTCAGCGGCCAGCTCCCACATTCGCCCGTATCCAGACGAGGGATGCAGCAAGACTAGGTTGGTATCGCCGCCGGGTCGATGGAAATAGTGGATTCTCATGTCGGCGCTCACATCGAGATCGTTCGCTGGAAAGTTCGGAGAAGCCGCGGTCATGGACGATCCTCGCTGGGGTAATTGTTGCCTGATCTGATAATTGGAGCGGACCCGGGGGTAAGCGCTTTTTTGGCGATCCGGCCTGGACGGCGAAATCGCACGCGTCGCCGCGCCACCTATTGCAGCGCGGAACGACGATGGAATTCCGGATTTCCCGGCTGATGTCAGGCGCCTGCGGGCGGAATCGCCGTGCAAGTTGCGCCTGAGCAAAGACGGGGCGGGCCCTTCATGGGCTTAATTCATCATGGGAGGTGTTTATGCCGATTGGCTTTGACGATTCGGTGCACGACGTCATGAACGACTGGTCCGCGACCATTCGCGTTTTTCTCGACTTCAAAATGGGATGTGTCGGCTGCCCGATCGCTTGCTTCCATACCGTTGAAGACGCCTGCAACGAGCATCACGTCGACCGCTACGCCTTCCTGAAGGCGTTGCGCGAAATTGCCGCATCACCGTAGAGGCCACTGTCCCAAAAAATCGAACCTTTCGTTCAGGCAAATTGATCTAGGTCAATTTGCTTTCTCCCCATTGAGTAGTCTTGAACCGCAGGCAACGGCGCAGGCGGAGGTACACACCACCAAGGGATTGAGTCATGACAGCTCCAACGCCAGGTGATTTGAAAGCCGCTTCGCAGATCGCCGTGTTCAGCGGTCTCAATCCGCGAGTGGTGCAAACCCTTCTCGCGCAGGCAACTGTGATCGATCTTGAACCCGGTGCCCCCCTGTTTCGGCAAGGCGAGCCTGCGGCGGCGTTCTTTATCGTCATCGAGGGCTGGATCAAGCTATACCGCATTACGCCTGCGGGCGACGAAGCCGTTCTGCATGTCCTGACCAAAGGCGAGAGTTTTGCCGAGGCGGTCGCCTTCGTCGGCGGTCGCTATCCCGCCACGGCATCTGCCGCTACAAATGCGCGAGTGGTCGTCATTCCCGCCCAGCATGTGGTAAATTGCGTCCGCGAGATGCCGGATATCGCGATCGCGATGATCGCGTCAACGTCGCAGCATCTTCATCGATTGGTTCAACGTGTCGAGCAGCTCTCGGCGCAGAGCGGCTTGCAACGCGTGGCGGAGTTTCTGGCCGGTTTGTGTCCCGATATGGATGGTTCTTGCACGATTTCGCTGCCTTACGACAAGACGTTGATCGCTGGGCGGCTCGGCCTCAAGCCGGAATCGCTCTCGCGCGTCTTCGCGAAACTTCGATCGGTGGGAGTGAACGTCCGTGCATCTCACGTCGTCGTCAGCGAAATTGCGCAGCTTCGAAGTCTCGTCGCCAGCGATCGAATCAGGGCCCGTGGATCCCGTGGCGTGACCAACGGAAGGCATTGACGCCAGGTATCTCAGCGCAGCAGTGATCGGATGGTTGGCAAGATGGAGGCCCGCCACTCCGCCGCACCGAATCGCTGCTCCACGATCTTGTGATCTGAGACCACGAGCCATAGCGGCACGCCATCACTGCGGCGGAGGTGGATCCGGTAATCGCGGATTTCATCCGGCCAGTTTTCGTCGTTCAAGATATCGAGGAGATGCGGTGATTTGACCTCCCGATAGCTGATACGCGTGAAATCCGCGGAGGCAAGGAAGGCGGCGCCGTCGCCGTTCTGCCAGGCTCGACATGGTGCGCAATCCTCCGCGCCGACATAAAGCAGCATGACATTTGAGTCCTTCGCCGGCTTCGCGGCATGGCCTGCCCACACCGACATCGCGATGGCCGCTAGCGCGGCGGCGACGCCTGCGCCAAGTAACATTCGGCGAGTGCTCGCAGAACGGCGCGCCTGTTGAGCGACTGACGGAATTCCACACATGATGGAATTATTTCTGTTGCTGGTCCGGTCATCCTTGACCGTGGTCAAGGATGCGGCGTGCGAGCGTCAGATAGATTTGAGTCCGTTATTGGATGGGAAGGGTACTCCGCCATGCCACCTATTGAACAGCCTCCGCCGGAATCAGCAAGTGCCGAGCGCATGCCGACGATGCAGCGGATTCTCGACAATCCGTTCCTGTTGCTGTTTCTCGGCGTCACGCTTCCGACCGTGCTTTATTTGATCTGGGGTGTGATGGAAGTGGCCTCGATCCCCCTGGCCAAATGAACAAAGCAAGCTGCATTCGCCTGCGCTGATGCGCGAGGTCTTGAGAAGGGGGAATCGAAATGGCCGTCACGCCGCCCGAACGACGAATTTGGTGGAACGAGCCTATCGAGAGAGTCGAACTGGTCTGGATCGTGATCGCCTTTCTGTGGGGTCTGTTCATGTTCGGATTCATGATCGCGTGGCATTTCATCGGTCAGCAAAATCTGAGCAAGGAAGCCTATCGCATCACGCCGTCGGCCTATGAGCAAAAGGTCGACGAGTTCGCGAAGAAATATCAGATTCGCGAGGAGCAGGGTGTCCCCGTCGCGCGCCCGAAAGCCGGCGCCGACGTCTACCTGCTCGGGCGATTGTGGCAATGGTGGCCCATTCTCGAACTGGAGAAGGGAGTGAGCTATCGCATCCATCTCTCCTCGCTTGATTGGCTGCATGGCTTCTCGCTGCAGCCCACCAACATCAACATCCAGGTTCATCCCGGCTATGAGCACGTGATTTCGCTGACGCCAACCCAGAGCGGCGAATTCGGCATCATTTGCAACGAGTTTTGCGGCATAGGTCATCACACAATGACCGGCAAGATCTATGTCACGGAGCCAAAGCGGGCTGAGATCGATCAACGCGCCGCGGAGAGAAGGTAGCCTCATGACCGCAGAAACCACTATCGGTGCAGTCCCGGCGAGGGCCGAGTTTCGCACTTGCCAATATACCGGCCTCAAGGTCGATGTCGCGGCGCAGGGATTGATCAAGGCGAATGCTGTGGCAGCGGTCATTTTTCTGGCGATTGGCGGCCTCATGGGTCTGCTCGTCGCTTTGACGCGCTGGCCGGCGGTGCATCTGCTTCCGGCCGATTGGTTTTACCTCGTGCTGACCGGGCACGGCGCCAATGTGCTGCTGTTCTGGATCATCTTCTTCGAAATCGCGGTGCTCTACTTCGCGTCCGCGATCCTGCTCAATTCCCGGTTGGCGACGCCGAAACTCGCCTGGTTGGGCTTTGTGCTGATGGTCGTCGGCGCGATCGCGACCAACGTGGCGGTACTTCAGGGCGATTCCAGCGTGATGTTCACGTCCTATCCGCCGATGCAGGCCAAGCCACACTTCTATCTCGGCCTCATCCTGTTCGCGGTCGGCGCTCTGATCGGATGCGCGGTGTTTTTTGCGACGCTCGCGATCGCGAAAGAGGAAAAGACCTACGAGGGATCAATTCCGCTGGTGACCTTCGGCGCGCTCACCGCCGCCATCATCGCGGTATTCACGATCGCCTCGGGCGCGATCATTCTGATTCCGACCTGGTTATGGTCGCTCGGGCTGATCTCCGACATCGATCCCTTGATGTACAAAGTTGTCTGGTGGGCGATGGGCCATTCCTCGCAGCAGATCAACGTATCGGCGCATGTCTCGCTCTGGTATCTGACCGCGGCACTCCTGGTGGGCGCCAAGCCTTTGAGCGAGAAGGTGAGCCGCACCGCCTTCTTCATGTATATCCTGTTTCTGCAGCTCGCCTCCGCGCACCATCTGCTGGCCGAGCCGGGCATGGATGCGAGCTGGAAAATCGTCAATACCAGCTACATGATGTACCTGGCGGTGCTGGGCTCGATGGTTCACGGGCTGACCGTGCCCGGGGCGATCGAAGCGGCGCAGCGCAGGAACGGCTTTAATCGCGGCGCGTTCGAGTGGCTGCGCAAGGCGCCGTGGGGGCATCCGGCGTTCGCCGCGATGTTCCTCTCGCTGATCTTCTTCGGCTTCATCGGCGGTATTTCCGGCGTCGTGCTCGGGACCGAGCAGCTCAACGTGCTGATGCACAACACGATCTACGTGCCCGGACACTTTCACGGCACCGTAGTGGCTGGCACGACGCTGGCCTTTATGGGCGCGACGTATCTCGTCTTGCCCCTGGTGTTCGAGCGGGAAATCGTCTGGCCGAAGCTCGCCAAGATCCAGCCCTATCTGTTCGGGATCGGCGCTGCCGGCATCTCGCTCTTCATGATGGGGGCCGGCACACTCGGCGTCGCGCGCCGGCACTGGGACATTACCTTCAGCGACGCCAGCATCGCGTTCGCGCATTCCGCCGGCGCGTTCCTGATGATGGGGCTCAACGGCATCTTTGCGATTATCGCGGCGATTGGCGGCGTCATCTTCGTGCTCGTCGTGGTGGGCACGGTATTGTTTGGCGAAAAAATAACGCGCGGCCACAAGTTGACCTTCCCGTTGCACTCCGGCGGGGCCGCGGCTGCCTCGCACTATGGCAGCGAGAGCCACCCGAAGCTTCCTGGCACGATCATTCTGGTCACGATCTTCTTCGTGTGTTTCGTTCTCTACTACTTCATCAACTGGAAATATCTGTCGGAACTCTGGCTGTTCCGGTGATTGCCGTCGGTCGATACGGAGGAAACCACATGCGCGCCGCGGTCGGGATGACGGTGTCGCTCCTGAAGCTCAGGATCGGCGTCGCGATTGCCGCGAGCGCGCTGGCCGGCGTTGCCGTGGCGAACGGGCCGGGTCTGGCGTGGTGGCAGGTCGCGGGTCTGGCCTTGGCCGTTCTAGGCGCCTCCGGCGCAGCGGGCGCCTTCAATCACTACTACGAGCGCGATCTCGACCGGTTGATGCGGCGTACCCGAACGCGCCCGTTCGCGAGCGGAACGTTCAAGGAGAGCCCGTGGTGGCCTGCGGGATTTTTGGGACTGCTCGCAGCATCGCTTGCGCTTGCCTCGGCGACTGCCGGCAATGTGGCGGCGGCTTATGTCTTCCTCGGCGCCTTCACCTACGGCATCGTCTACACGGTGTGGCTGAAGCGCCGCAGCACCTGGAACATCGTCGTCGGCGGCCTTGCCGGAAGTTTCGCAGTGCTCGCGGGGGCTGCGGCCGTCGATCCGTCGCCGCAGGTCATTCCTACCGTGCTGGCGGTTGCCCTTTTTCTGTGGACGCCGCCGCATTTCTGGAGCCTCGCCGCGGCCAAAGGGCAGGATTACGCCAAGGCCGGCATCCCGATGCTGCCGGTGGTCGTTCCGGCGCATGCCTGGACCTTGGCCATCCTCGTGCATTCTGTCGCGCTGGTCGCAGTTTCGCTGGTGCCGCTCTGGTTTGGAGAAGGCCCGCTTTATGGGCTGGGTGCCGGAATCGGAGGCGGTTATTTCGTCTGGAAAAGCGTAAAGCTGTATCGCGCGCCTTCCAAGGAGAACGCGATGGCGAATTTTTTCGCTTCGCTCGTGCAACTCGCGCTGCTGATCGCCGGTGCACTGCTGGCCAGCGCTGTCCGGCATTGGTCATGACCAGGCGTCACGGTGCGCTATGCGCGGCGGTCGCGCTGGTCCGTCTGCTCGTCGCCCCGGCGGTCGCCGCGCCGGCATCGGCGGCGCTCGATCCCGGCGCGGCGATCGTCAAGGGAACGCAGGCGTTGGGACGAACCGTAGGGAACTACACGCTGGTCGATATGAGCGGATCGTCATTTTCGCTACGCGACTACCGGGGCAAGCCGCTCGTCATCAGCCTGGTCTATACGGCGTGCAGCTCGGTGTGTCCGCTAACCACCCAGCATGTTGTCGAGGCGGTGACCGAGGCCGGGCGCGTGTTCGGACCGGATCGGTTCGCCGTGCTCACGGTTGGGTTCGATGCGCGCAACGACACCCCGGCACGACTGACCCAATTTGCAGCTATTCAAGGTATCAAGTTGCCGAACTGGCGGGTGGCCAGCGCCGATGCCGCGACCATCGAGGCGCTGCTCGGCGACCTCGGTTTCAGTTACCGCGCCGTGGCCGGCGGGTTCGACCATTTAACGCAAACGACGATCGTCGATCGCGAGGGCAAGGTGTATCGCCACGTCTATGGCGAAGACTTTCCGCTCCAGGTTTTCATGGAGCCGCTAAAGGATGTGGTTTTCGACACTGCGACGTCGTTCTCGTTCAGCGGAATTATAGACCGCATCAAGTTCATCTGTACGGCCTACGATCCCGGCGCCGGCCGCTACAGGATCGATTACGGGCTGGTGTTTGGAAGCGTGATCGCGGCGTTCTCTCTGCTCGTCATGGGCGGTCTCATTCTTCGAGAGTGGATTCGCTCGGCGCACGCATGAGCCGCCGGAGCCGGATGAACGGGGGATGACTTGATCGGTGCAATCCGCAGCGTGCTTCGATCTGGATTTTCGGCGATCGAACGGCCATTTGAGCGCCTGTTTACGCCGGCGCTGAATCCGCTTGCCCAACTCGGCGCCCTCGGCTTCTTCTTCTTCTGGATCGTCGCTGTCAGCGGGATCTATCTCTTCATCTTCTTCGACACCGGCATCGAGCGAGCCTATCAGTCGGTCGAACATCTCACCTGGGATTACCGGTTTCACGCCGGGGTCATGCGCAGCTTTCACCGCTATGCCTCGGATCTGATGGTGGTGATGGTGGTGGTCCATCTGTTGCGCGAATTTTCGCTCGATCACTATCGCGGCGTCCGATGGTTTTCCTGGATCACCGGGCTGCCAATCATCTGGCTGCTCTACGCTTCGGGAATCACCGGCTATTGGCTGGTCTGGGACAAGCTTGCCCAGTATGTCGCGATCGTATCGTCGGAATTGCTGGACTGGCTGCCGATTTTCGGGGAGCCGATCGCTCGCAACTTCGTTTCCACCGGCACACTCACCAGCCGCTTCTTTTCGCTGATGGTGTTCATGCATGTAGCTGTGCCGTTGTTCCTCCTCTTCATTATGTGGATCCATATTCTTCGCATCTCGCGACCGAAGATGAATCCGCCGCGAACGCTCGCGATCCTGTCGCTCGTCGCGCTGGTTGCAGTGTCGATCTGGAAGCCGGCGCTGTCCCAGGGGCAGGCCGATTTGGCGAAAGTGCCCGCCGAAGTCGGCCTCGACTGGTTCTATCTGCCGCTCTATCCCTTGACCGGCATCTGGGGCAACGGTGCGGTCTGGGCATTTCTCGGCGCCTTCTCGCTGATGATCGGGCTGATGCCCTGGCTGCCACCGCTACGGAGGGCAAAGGCCGCAGAGATCGATCTGGCGCATTGCAACGGCTGCGCGAGATGCGCCGAGGACTGTCCATACGAAGCCATTCGGATGGTCCGCCGCACCGATGGCATGCCGTTTCCGACCCAGGCCGAGGTGAACCCATCGCTGTGCGTGTCCTGCGGTATCTGTGTCGGAGCCTGTCCCTCTTCGACGCCATTCCGCCGCTCGGAAGAGCTCAAGACCGGAATAGATTTGCCCGACTACTCGCTGAGGCAATTGCGCGAGCGGGTCATCGCCGCTGCCGCCACGTTGACAAGGCCATCACGCGTATTGGTGCTCGCCTGCGAGCACGGCGCAGCCGCGGGGCGTCTCGACGGCACGGTGGTGCTGCCATGTGTGGCGATGATGCCGCCGTCGCTGATCGATTTTGTCCTTAGCCGCGATCTTGCCGAGGGGGTGGTCGTCGCGGGATGCGCGGAGAGCGCCTGCTACAACCGCCTCGGTATCGATTGGACGGAGCAGCGCTTTGCCAGACGGCGCGATCCCTATTTGCGTGCACGGGTTCCACGAGAACGGATTGCCACCATCTGGGCCTCCGCACTGGAGGTTCGGAAGGCGGAATCCGCCATTGCGTCGTTCGCCGCCTACATTGCCGGCCTGCCGCCAATCCGTCTGCGTTCTCCGCTGGCGGCGAGCAGTTCGTCCCGACCCGGCAAGAATCGTGAAACCGCGGAACTGAGGGGGGATTCATGAAGGGGATCATGCGGCTGGCAGGTCAGTTTATCGTTATTGCCGCGCTGTTCGCGGGCGTCGCGTGGCTGTCCGACCGACCGACCTACCGGCAGATCCCGCAGGATTCCGGCATCATGATGCTGACCTTCGTGCATGGCGCCGATCGCAAGGGCGAATGTCGCAGGCTATCGCCGGAGGAAATTGCCAAGTTGCCGCCCAATATGCGCCGGGTGCAGGATTGTCCGCGCGGGCGCCGGCCGATCTATGTCGAGCTCGATATCGGCGGCCGCAACATCTATCAGGCGAGTTTGCCGCCTACCGGACTTTCGGGCGACGGGCCGTCGCGCGTCTATCAGCGCTTCGTAATGCCGGCCGGAAAATACGATGTCGCCGTGCGCATGCGCGATACTTCGCGCGCCGACGGCTTCGATCACGAGCGTCACGGTACCGTGGACTTCGCGCCGAGCCAGATGTTTGTCATCGACTACCGGCCGGAGAGCGGCGAGTTCATCTTTCGCTGAGGACAGGATCATGGGCCTGCTGCATTGGGAGAAACGTTACAGCGTCGGAATCGGCGCGGTCGATCACGAGCACAGGGAGCTGATCGATCTCATCAATCGTCTCTACGATGAGGCGACATCGCAAGGATCGAAAGACGCCGTCGTCAATTTCTTTGGCGATCTGTTCAAGGCGATCTCGGCGCATTTCGCGCTCGAGGAGCGCTTTATGCGCGAGCGCAGCTACGACCAGCTGGTCCAGCACAAGAACGATCATGAGCGCCTGTTGGACGAGTTGCGTGATCTCATGGAGGATTTCGAGGCCAGTGCCAAGTTGGACGAAGGGTTGCTGGCGCAAAGGCTCGATGCGTGGTTCTCCCGGCATTTCGAAACCCACGACGCGAGGCTGCACAGCGCGCTGGGGGGACATCCCGAGTGAAAGGCAAGTTTTCGATTTACGGTCCACTCAAACCGGATAGCGACATCCCACAAAAGGAGACGGCGAATATGAAGAGACTATTGACGGCCCTTGCGATCTCGATCGTGTCGGTAAGCGGCGCGGCCGCGCAGGACGTGGCAGCCGGCGCAACCTCGTTCAAGAAGTGCGGCCCTTGTCACGATGTGGGGCCGACCGCGAAGAACAAGGTTGGTCCGTTGTTGAACGGTCTCGATGGGCGCAAGTCGGGGACGGTGGCTACCTACAGTTATTCCGACGCGAACAAGAATTCCGGGATCACCTGGAACGAGGAGTCGTTCCTGGACTATATCAAGGATCCCAAAGCCAAGATCCCGAACACCAAGATGACGTTCGCCGGCATCAAAAATGAGAGCGAGGCGAAGAGTCTCTGGGCTTACCTCAAGCAATACGACGCAGACGGCAAGACGAAGTAGGGGGACGACGCCAGCCGGTTCAAAGCCGGCCGCGGCAGATGGATTTCAGCCTGCGGTCGCATCGACCGGAGGCGAAATCCATTGCCGTTCGCGATCGTCATGGCCGGTGGCCCATATCACGGTTCCTGCAAAGCGCGGCAGCAAAGCTTCGATTTCGTCGCCTGAAGCGACGTAGAGGGCCGTCGACAGTGCGTCGGCGACCGCCGCGGAGCGATGATGCACCGTGATTGTTTTCCAATGCGAGGCGCTGCGGCCGCTGCGCGGATCGAACAGGTGGTGCGCGGTGCCGGAAGCGCCGAGCACGCAGCCCGCACCCTCGGAGGTCGCAAGAGCACCAGAGGTTAGCGCGATCGGAGTGGCATTGGCGCGCGCGACGAGCCACGGCGCTCCGCCTCGACGCGGCCCGATCGCGCGCTGCTCGCCGAGATCAACCAGGATATTTCGCAAGCCAAGTGAATGCAGCAGGTCTGCGACCCGGTCGGTAACATAGCCCTGGCCCAAACCGTTGAGGGTGAGGCGTTGACGTTCGTCGACGTGGATGTTGTCGGGTTCGAGCAGGATTTTGCGCCAGTCGACCGCCGCCCGCGCATTGGCGATGACCTGATCGGGGGGCAGGACAGCATCATCAGGGGCTGCGGCAAACCAGTCGATATGCGCTTCCCACAGGGCCTGAACACTCGGATCGAACAGGCCTCCAGTCTGGGCTGCGATATTGAGCGCCAGAGCCAAGGCGCGGCGCAGGTCGCTGCTGGGTGAATGCAACACCTTCTCGCGGTTCAGGCGCCGCAATTCGGAGTCGGCCCGGAACAAGCTCAGCGCATCTTCGAGACGATCGATTTCCGCCTCCACAGTGGCGATGGCGCGTTGGGCGGTCTTCGATTCAATTCCGCTGAACAGGATGGTCGCGTCCGCTCCCATCGCCACGCCATGCCACGCGTAGTCGGACTCGCCTGACCGGGCGGGACCGCCCGTCATGGCACCGGCAGCCGCCGCTGCGAATATCGTGATGGCGCGCCGCCGCGTTGGATAGTCAGGAAGCATCGCTCGCTCCTTGTGTTGGCCGGCTTGCAACGTTCACTGGTAGCGGCTGCCGCCGCTGCGCGCGCTTCTTCAGATGCAGGCAAATTTCATGGTCGAAATAGTTTGCCTGACATTTCAGGCAGTAAATGCATTCGTTGGGGTTGATTTGTCCCAGTGGATGAATGGCCTGAACGGTGCAGCGTCGCGCGCACACGTGACATTCCGAACCGCATTCCCGGTAGCGCTTGAGCCATTCGAACATTCGCATCCGAGCCGGAATGGCCAGTGCCGCGCCAAGTGGACAAAGATAACGGCAGTAGAATCGTTCAATGAAGAGGCCGGCGAAGAGCAAGATTCCCGCGTACAGCACGAACGGCCACTCGCGCAGGAATTTCATCGTGATCGCGGTTTTGAACGGTTCCACCTCGGCGAACTGGAACGCTGTGATGATCGAGCGCAGCGAGATCGCCAGGATTCCGACGAAAGCTACGTACTTGATCATCCAAAGCCGCTCATGCAGCCCGAAGGGAATTTCGATCTGCTTGATGCCGAGCCGCCGCGCGAGCTGGTTGGCAAGTTCCTGCAAAGTCCCGAACGGGCAGAGCCAGCCACAGAAAACGCCACGCCCCCAGAACAGCATGCTGATCGCGACGAAGCTCCAGAGCAGGAACACCATTGGATCGAGCAAAAACAGCTCCCAGCGAAATCCGGACAGCAATGCATGGATGAACGTCAGGACGTGAACGACCGACAACTGCGCGTTGGCGATGAGACCCAGGAAGGCAAAAGTCAGCAGGAGATATCCGGTGCGCAGGCGGTAATAGAAGCGCCCGTGCGCAGTCACTGCATCCTGGAAGATCAGTATACCGGCGAGGACGGCGAGCATCGCTCCAAGCACCGCGATTTCGATGCGCCGGGCCCACCAGATATCCTGCCATACCGGCGGCTCGACTGGCGCCGAGGTTTTGGGTTGCGTCGCTCGGTCGGGCAGGGCTGCCACTGGCGCAACCAGATATCGCTCGGGGATGCGGTAATCCACCGACGCCACGGCCGGCCCGGCGGCGGATAGGGGGGTCCCGAGATCGAGATCGAGCCGGAACGGCTTGGTCGAATCAAAGCCGCTTGTCCGTGCTAATCGAAACACCGCGATCTCGCGTAGCTCGGGCGCACCGGCTGCGCGCAGGGCTTCGATGATCGTATGGTCGGCCGGTCTCAGATGGATGGTGCGGCCGCCCTGAATGATTTCGATGCGATTGAACGTATCGGACCGGCGCCAATCGGTGCCCTTGAACGAATAGAGCCCGGTCGCGCCGATCAAGACCAGATCGTCGTCGGGACCGATCTTTGCCAGCTCGCTCTCATAGGTTCGCTGTCCCAGCAGGCTTTCGCCGATCGGCGGTGGCGTGGCGAGTGCAAGCCAGAGATCGATGAAAGGTTTTTCCGGCTCATTGTCCTGGGTACCGAGCCGCTTCGCCGCGTCCGCGCGGGAAACCAGCAGATGCTGCACCGCGCCCTCGGCGACGAGGGATTGCCAGGAGGATCGGCGCAAGGTTTCCCGGTCGAGCCGCGCAGCGTTATCAGGTGCGGTGCTTCGGCTCCGCCACACCACCCGTGCCGAGCGGACGATCGCATCGCGGATGACGGTGCTCGTGATCGTCGCGCCCGCCACGGCGTGCGGGCCGCTGGGGAGATGATTAGCTTCCTTGAGCGCAGCACCCGCGCGGATATCGAAGCCTTTGAAGTTTGCCACATAGGCTGCGAGCGCTTCGCGCGGAATGCCGATCACCAGGATCGGTTCCTCGTGGGCGACGATCTGAGCTCCGGCGATGATACCCTCGGGCGTGACCGCGGCGACGATATCGAGTGGGCGGCCGGCGTATCCTACCGAGCCGGAAACGTCATAGGTCGAGAAGGCGTAACCAAGGATATGGCCATCGGTTGCGCGTACGACCGAGGCTGGAGGGTTTCCTTGCGTCTGTTCGATCGTGGAAAAACTGTCGGAGGAAAAAAATTGTTTGGCGATCCCGATGTCGGCTGCTTGCGCGCCGGTCGCCATCAGGATGAGTAGCACGAAAAGGCCGAACAACCCGCGTGTTTGAAAGGGCCTGATCATGCCGGCGTCGTTTCCCATGGGTGGGATCAGGCAGATTCGGGCCAATGCCGCATTGAGCTATGTCAAATCGGGCTCTTGACCGCGGTTAAGGCACGACGACCTCTGCGCGGGGCATAAGTGAGCATCGGTTTTTACGCGGGGGAATACGATGCGACGTCATGCTTATGTGCTTGCAATGCTCACGGGCGGCGTCGCTGCCGCGGGTATCTCTTACCTGGGCTCGACGGCGGTATACGCGCAGCAGCAGCCCGCGAAGCCGGCTGCTGCGGATATCCAGCAGCACAAGACAACGCCCGGCGGTCAATACCAGCCGAGTTTGGATACGCTCGGTGAAAAGGCCACCGAACAGCCGGGCGCGAAGCCCGGCGATCCCGTTCTCACCAAGGCCGAGTTCGACAAGGCCAATCAAATCTATTTCGAACGCTGCGCGGGCTGTCACGGCGTGCTGCGCAAGGGCGCGACCGGAAAGCCGCTGACGCCTGACCTCACCAAGAAGCTCGGCTTCGACTATCTGCGCGACTTCATCACCTACGGGTCTCCCGGCGGCATGCCGAACTGGGGTACCTCCGGCGACCTTCAGCCTGCGGATATCGAGTTGATGGCGCGCTATCTTCTCAACGACCCGGCGCAGCCGCCGGAATTCGGTCTCAAGGAGATCAAGGAGAGCTGGAAGGTCCTGATCCCGGTCGCGCAGCGGCCGACCAAGCAAATGAACAAGCTCGACATCGATAATTTGTTCGCGGTGACGCTGCGCGATGCGGGCGAAGTCGCACTGATCGACGGTACCACCAAGAAGATCGAACTCATTCTGAAGTCGGGTTACGCGGTGCATATCTCGCGGATGTCGGCTTCCGGACGGTATCTGTTCACGGTGGGCCGCGACTCCAAGATCAACCTCGTCGATCTCTGGATGGATCCACCGCAAACCGTGGCCGAATTGAAGGTCGGTTCCGAAGCGCGCTCGATCGAGACCTCCAAGTTCAAGGGTTACGAGGATAAATATGCGATCGCCGGTGCCTACTGGCCGCCGCAATACGTGATCATGGACGGTTTGACGCTGGAGCCGCTCAAGGTGGTCTCGACCCGGGGCATGACCTACGACACCCAGGAATATCACCCGGAACCGCGCGTTGCCTCGATCGTGGCCTCGCACTACAACCCGGAATTCGTCGTCAACATCAAGGAGACCGGTCAGATTCTGCTCGTCAATTTCAAAGACATCAAGAATTTGAAGGTGACGGCGATCGAGGCCGAACGCTTCCTGCATGACGGCGGTTTCGACAAGACCGGGCGTTACTTCCTGGTGGCGGCGAACGCCCGTCATAAAATCGCGATCGTCGATACCAAGGAAGACAAGCTCGTCGGCGTGATCGAGTTGGGTGGGCAGACGCCGCATCCCGGACGCGGCGCCAATCTGCTGCATCCGAAATACGGTCCGGTCTGGGCGACCAGTCATCTCGGCAGCGAGACGATCTCCTTCATCGGTACCGACCCAGAGAAGCACAAGGAAAATGCCTGGAAGGTCGTGCAGAAGGTCGACGGCCAGGGCGGCGGCTCGCTGTTCATCAAGACGCACCCGAAGTCGGAAAATCTCTACGTCGATACGCCGCTCAATACCGACGCCGAAATCTCCTCTTCGGTCGCGGTCTTCAAGATCAAGGATCTCGCCAAGGAGAAGCCCGAATACAAGGTGCTTCCGATCGGTCAGTGGTCCGGGATTTCGGAAGGCGCGCGCCGTGTCGTGCAGGGCGAGTACAACAAGGACGGTAACGAGGTCTGGTTCTCGGTCTGGAACAACAAGGCCCAGGAGTCGGCGATCGTCGTGGTCGATGACAAGACGCTCACCTTGAAGACGGTGATCCGCGATAAACGGCTGGTGACTCCGACCGGCAAGTTCAACGTCCATAACACGCGCAACGACGTCTATTGAGGTTGTGTGGACAACGAGGCGGCGCGGCAAGGGGGCTTGTTGCGCCGCCTCCATGCAAGGTCAAACGGGGCGGAGCGCGTCATGGGTGTCGGAAAAGTTTATCTGGTCGGGGCCGGGCCTGGCGATCCGGAACTGCTCACGTTGAAGGCGGTGCGGGCCATCGCGGAGGCGGACGTCGTCGTCTACGATCGCCTCGTGCCGGACAGTATCCTCGCCACGATCGGCGATGGCGCCGCACGGATCAATGTCGGCAAGCAGGCAACTTTCCATCCGGTGCCGCAGGAGGAAATCAACGACATGCTGGTGCGGCTCGGCCGGGCCGGCAGAACCGTGGTACGGCTGAAGGGCGGCGACCCCTTCATCTTTGGACGGGGTTCCGAGGAAGCGGCCGAACTTGAACGCGCCGGCATTCCCTATGAGGTCATTCCCGGCATAACGGCCGCGCAAGGCTGCGCCGCGTCGGCGCGAATCCCGCTGACCCATCGCGGGCTCGCGACGAGCGTGCGCTACGTCACCGGCCATCGCAAGGCGAATGAGCCGCTGGATCTCGACTGGGCGACACTGGCAGATCCCGAGACGACGCTCGTCGTCTACATGGGACTGGCCAATATCGAGGAGATCGCCGCAAAACTCATAGCGCATGGGTTGCCGGCAGACATGCCGGTCCTTGCGGTGTGTCAAGGCACGACCCCTAACGAGCAGCGATTATGCACTTGGCTTGCCGCGCTTCCTGCGGCGGCTAGGCAGGCAGGCTTCGCCGGCCCCGTGCTGTTCATCATCGGCCGGGTCGTGGCGATCGCCATGGAGCGCAGTGAGCACAACGATGCAACGGACGCCGGCGCGATCTCAGTTGTGGCCTAATGCAGTGTTGGCGTTGATCGCGGCGATGGCGCCGGCGACGGCCGGAGAGGCCGCGCCCGATGCGGTCAAGCTTGCCAACCTGGTGCGGCAGGATTGCGGCTCCTGCCACGGGCTGACGTTGAAGGGAGGACTCGGAAAACCTCTGACCGTGGAGCAATTGCGTCCGTGGGATCGCGACCAACTCGTCCACATCATTCTCGAGGGCATTCCGGGCACACCGATGCCGTCGTGGCGCCCGCTGCTCTCCGAATTGGACGCGCAGTGGATCGCCGACCGGCTGAAGCAAGGAAATTTGCCATGATGATCGGCGCGAGATTGCTGGCGGCGCTGTTGTTCGCGATCCCGGCCATTGGGCTTGCCGACGGGCTGCGCGGCACCGGCAACCTCGGACTCGTGATTGAGCGCGCGACAGGTTCGGTTCTGGTCGTCGATACCAGCAGTCGTCTGGCGCTGGGCCGTGTCGAGGGTATCGGCGACCTCTCCCATGCTTCGGCGGTGTTCTCGCCCGATCAGCGTTACGGCTATCTGTTCGGACGCGACGGAGCGCTGACCAAGATCGACTTGCTCACCGCAACCATCGCCGGGCGCGTTGTTCAGGCCGGAAATTCGATCGGCGGCGCTATTTCCGATGACGGCGAACTGATCGCCGTTTCCAATTACGAGCCCGGCGGCGTGCGCGTGTTCGATGCCAAAACGCTGGAGCAGGTCGCGGATATTCCGGCCGTTGGCGCGGACGGAAAAGCGTCGAAGACGGTGGGCCTCGTCGATCTTCCGGGGCGTCGCTTTGCCTTTGCGCTCTATAACGCCGGCGAGATCTGGGTCGCCGATTTTTCAAAAGTGCAGACGCCTGCGATCACCAAGCTGACAGGGATCGGCAAGCTTCCGTATGACGGCAATGTCACGCCGGATGGTCGGCATTATTTGGCGGGCCTGTTCGGTGAGGATGGCGTGGCGCATATCGACATGTGGCAATCGCCATTGAAGGCCGAGCGGATCCTCGATGGCTATGGGCACGGCGAGGAACCACTGCCGGTCTACAAGATGCCGCACCTCGAAGGCTGGGCGGCGATCGGCGACAGGCTTTTGCTCCCTGCGGTCGGCCGGCATGAACTGATCGCCGTGGATACGCGAAGCTTCGCGGAAGCGGGCCGCGTTGCCACCTACGGGCAGCCGGTATTCGCGGTGGCGCGTCCCGATGGCCGCCATGTCTGGGTCAATTTCGCTCATCCGCTCAACGACACGATCGATGTCGTCGATACGCTGACCCTCAAAGTGGTTCACCGCTTTGCGCCGGGACCCGCGGTGCTGCACATGGAATTCACGCCGCGCGGCAATGAGGTTTGGGTCTCGGTGCGCGACGCAGACCGCATCGATGTCTACGACACCGCGACTTTCGAGCGAAAAGCGCAGATATGGGCGCAAAAGCCATCCGGCATTTTCTTCACCGCGCGTGCAACGAGGATTGGACAATGAGCCCGGATCCGGCCGAACTGACGCTCGTCGATCGCTGGCAACACAATTTCCCGCTGGTCGACAAACCCTTTGAAGTCATTGGCCGCGCCGCCGCGCTCAATGAGCGCGAAACGATCCGGGTTTTTCGTCGCCTGCGGGAAATCGGGGTGATCTCGCGGATCGGGGCAGTGGTGAGGCCGAATACCGTCGGGGCCAGTATGCTCGCGGCGCTACCGGTCCCCGCTGAGCGCCTGGAGCAGGTGGCGGCGATCGTCAGCCGGGAGCCGCTTGTCACACATAATTATGAGCGCACGCATGCGCTGAATTTATGGTTCGTGATCGCCGGCGCCGATGCCCACGCGATCGCTGCGACGATAGAGAGCATCCGGCAGAAGACCGGTCTGGAGGCGATCGATCTGCCGATGCTCAGGGCCTATCATCTCGGCCTGGGCTTTCCGCTGGGTACAGGGCTTCCCTCGAGGCGTGAAGCGGCGGGCCCGCGCGGCGACTATCGGCCCGATCCGCTCGATCGCATCATTCTCGCGGCTATTCAGGATGGTCTGCCGCTGGTCGAGCAGCCGTATCGGGCCGTTGCCGAGCAACTCGATCTCGATCAAGCCGAAATCATTGACCGGCTCGACCATCTCACGGCCGCTGGCATCGTGACGCGCTTCGGCTGCGTGGTGCGCCACGACAAGCTCGGCTACAACTCAAACGCCATGGCAGTGTGGGATGTGCCGGATGACATGGTCGATACCATCGCGGCCAGTTTCACGCGTAATCCGCACGTCACGCTGTGTTACCGCAGGCCGCGACATCTTCCGCTCTGGCCCTACAACATGTTTTGCATGATTCACGCCAAAGCGCGGCGCGACGCCTATGCGGTGATCGACGAAATCAATCTTCAGGCCGATACCGGATTGAACAAGCAGGCGGTGCTGTTCTCGACGCGCTGCTTCAAGCAGCGCGGCGCCGTATTCTCCGACGTCAGGCAAGGATTGAACTGATGCCCGTGCTCGATCCCACCGGCAGGGCGATCATCAACGGCCTGCAAGGTGGCTTTCCCCTGACGCCACGGCCGTTTCGCGATGCCGGAGCGGAGCTTGGATTGAGCGAAGGCGAACTGATCGAAGGTGTCCGAGATCTGGTGGGGGCAGGGCAACTGAGCCGCTTCGGCCCGTTGTGGAACGCGGAAATGCTCGGTGGCGATGTCTGCCTCGCAGCCATTGCGGTACCGCAAGAGCGGTTCGACACCGTGGCGGAACAGATCAATGCTCATCCCGAAATTGCCCATAATTACGAGCGCAACCACGCGCTCAACATGTGGTTCGTCGTATCGGCCGAAGACCCGCGCCGTATCGCGCAGGTGATCGCGGAGATCGAAACCGAAACCGGCCTTGCGGTTCATGCCATGCCGAAGGTGAACGAATTCTTTGTCGGTTTCCGCGTGGAGGTGTGAAGATGCTTGATGCCATTGACCGCAGGATCGTCACGGCGACCCAGGCAGGTCTGCCCCTGGTGCGCCAGCCTTATCGGGCGATTGCCGAGAAGGTCGGCCTCGATGAGGCTGAAGTCATCGCCCGCCTGAGGCGGTTGCTCGGCGATGGTGCCATCCGTCGGATCGGCGCGATCCCCAATCATTACGCGCTTGGCTTTACGGCGAACGGCATGTCGGTGTGGGACGTGGCGGACGGGGCGGTTGCCGATATCGGCGCGAAGATCGGCGCGCTCGAGGAGGTGACGCACTGCTACGAGCGTCCGCGCCATCTGCCGCTGTGGCCGTATAATTTGTTTGCCATGGTGCACGGCCATACGCGGGAAGAGGTCAGGGACAAGGTCGAACACATTGCGAAATTGATCGGCCCTGCCGCGCGTTCCCATGACATCCTGTTTTCCACCCGGATTCTGAAAAAGACCGGGTTGCGCATCGCTGCGTGAACCGACAAGGAGCGCCGCCCGATGTTTCGCCTCAGCCATCATCTGCACGAATTGCGTGAGCCGACGCCGCTAGGCGCGGCTCGCCAGCCGCCCGGTCCGGTCGTGATCTGGAACTTGATCCGGCGCTGCAATCTAACCTGCAAGCACTGTTATTCGATTTCTGGGGATGCGGATTTCCCGAATGAATTATCGACGCCGGAAGTCTTCCGCGTCATGGACGACCTCAAGGCGTTCCGGGTGCCAGTGCTGATCTTGTCCGGGGGCGAGCCGCTGATGCGGCGCGACATTTTCGAGATTTCCGAACGCGCCAAGGCGATGAAGTTCTATGTCGGCCTCTCCAGCAATGGCACGCTGGTCGATGCGCCGCTCGCCAACCGCATCCGCGATATCGGTTACGACTATGTCGGGATTTCGCTCGATGGTATCGGCGCCACCCATGACCGTTTTCGCCGCAAGGCCGGCGCCTATCAGGAAGCGTTGAATGGTCTTCGGCTGCTGCGCGATCGCGATATCAAGGTCGGCGTCCGGTTCACGATGACGGAGGACAATGCCGCGGAACTGCCGGAGATGCTCGACCTGGTGGAGCGCGAGGGCTTTCCGAAATTCTATCTGTCGCATCTCGTTTATGCCGGACGCGGCAACAAGAACCGCGGCGACGATGCGATGTGGCAAACCACCCGCGATGCCATGGATATGGTGATCGACCGTGCCTGGCGCTGGACGAAAAGCGGCAGTGAGATGGAAATCGTGACGGGGAATAATGACGCCGACGCAGTGTATCTGCTGCATTGGGCTGAGCGGACGATGCCGCACGCCATGGAGGGCTTGCGCGCGCGGCTTTTGCAGTGGGGAGGCAACTCGTCCGGTGTCAATGTCGCGAATATCGACAATCTCGGCAATGTTCATCCGGACACGATGTGGTGGCATTACAGCGTCGGCAACGTCAAGATGCGGCCGTTCTCGGCGATCTGGTCCGATCTGTCCGACCCGATCATGGCAGGGTTGAAACAGAAACCGCGCAGCATCGGCGGACGCTGCGGCCGGTGCGCTTATTTCGACATATGTGGCGGTAACACGAGGGTGCGCGCCATGCGTGTAACCGGCGATCCCTGGGCCGAGGATCCCGGTTGCTATCTCACCGACACGGAAATCGGCCTCGCCACGCCGGTGCCGCGCGTCACGGTTAGCGCTTACCGGGGAGCCCGTCATGAAGCGCCATTCTCTCTCTGAATTCAGCCGCGCGCTTTTGATTGTCATTGGCTTCACGGCGCCGGCGGTAGCGGAACCTGATGCGATCAGATTGTTCGCCGAGCACTGCGCCTCATGTCATGGCGCTGACCGGCTGGGCGGGCAGGGGCCGGCGCTGTTGCCGGAAAACCTCGGCCGGCTGATGGGACCGCGCGCCGCTGCGGTCATCGCGGATGGCCGCGTTGCCACGCAGATGCCCGGCTTCAGCGCGAAGCTGGACAAGGACGAGATTGCGGCGCTGGCCGGCTATATTTCGACCCCCCTGACGCCGTTACCCCTGTGGGGCAGCGCGGAGATCGCCGCGAGCCGCGTCATCCATGCCTCCGCACCGGCGCTCGATCGGCCACTCTTCGAGGCCGATCCGCTGAACCTGTTCGTCGTGGTCGAGAGCGGCGACCACCACGCGACAATCCTCGATGGCGATCGTTTCGAGCCGTTGGCGCGGTTTCCGACCCGGTTTGCGCTGCATGGCGGCCCGAAGTTCACGCCCGACGGGCGCTACGTGTTCTTCATGTCGCGCGACGGCTGGGTTAGCAAGTACGATCTCTGGACGCTCACCATGCTCGCCGAGGTGCGTGCCGGTATCAATTCTCGCAATATCGCCATTTCCCGCGACGGCAAGCACATTGCCGTCGCGAACTATCTGCCGCACAGCCTGGTTGTTCTCTCCACCGAAGATCTATCCGTTGAGAAGATCTTCGAGGCAAAGGACAGGAAAGGAAACACTTCGCGGGTGTCCGCGGTGTACCAGGCTCCCTCCCGCGACAGCTTCATCGCCGCGCTGAAGGACGTGCCGGAGATCTGGGAAATCGCCACCGACCCCAATGCGCCGCCGGTCTATTCCGGCCTCGTGCATTCGCACGAGAAAGGAATGATCGAGGCATTGCCCTCGTCGCAGGGTCTGTTTGCGCTCCGCCGCATCGAAACGCCCGAGCCGCTGGACGACTTCTTCTTTGATCCGCCCTATCGCAACCTGATTGGCTCTGCCCGGGACGGCAAGGCGATCGTCCTCAACCTCACCGTCGGGCGCGATATCAAGCAGTTGGACATGCCGGGACTGCCGCACCTCGGTTCGGGAATTTCGTGGATATGGAACGGCCGGCCGGTGATGGCCACCCCGCATCTGAAGGAAGGCAAGATCAGCGTGCTGGATATGCAGGATTGGTCACTGATCAGGGTGATCGATACGCCCGGGCCGGGCTTCTTTATGCGCAGCCACGAAAAATCGCCGTATGCATGGACCGATAGTATGATGGGCGCGAAGAAGGATACGCTTTCCATTATCGACAAGCGCAGTCTTGAAATCGTCCGTACCGTGACGCCAGAGCCCAATAAGACTGCCGCCCATGTCGAATTCGACAAGGACGGCCGTCACGCCCTGGTCTCGATCTGGGAAGACAAGGGCGCTCTGGTGATTTACGATGCTGCGACGTTTGCCGAGATCAAACGGATTCCGATGTCCCGGCCGTCCGGCAAATACAATGTATGGAACAAGATCAATTTCTCCGACGGCACCAGTCATTGAACACAGGCGATGATGCTTCACGGGTGGCATTGCTGATCGCAGCTCACGGCGAGCGGAGGCCGGGCGCGGACAACGAAGGCGTATGTCGAATCGCCCGGGAACTCGCCGCCCGAAATCTTGTTTCGGAGGTGGGCGTCGGATTCATCAACGGCGCGCCGACCATCCGGGAGGCGTTCGCCGCGCTGACCGCACCCAGGGTCATCGTCTATCCGATGTTTGCGTCAAGCGGATACTTTACGCGTGATCGCCTGGTGCAATTGCTGGATGAAGCCAATAGCGAGGGCCGTAACGTGGATGTGCTCCCGCCGCTTGGTCTGGATCCGGGATTGTCGGACTTGGTGCTGGCGCGCGCAGTTGAGGTCGCGCGCAACCGCGGCTTGGCACCGGAAGCATCTGCGATTATCCTTCTGGCCCATGGTTCCCGGCGCAATTCGGCTTCGCGCGAGGCAACCGAACAGGTCGCGCGCGAGATCGAAAATCGTGACGTATTTCGAAAGGTGCGCATCGCCCTGCTAGAGGAACGCCCGTTCCTGGGCGACGCTGCGGCAGCTATCCAAGGGCCCGCCATCGTGGTCGGGCTGTTCTCTGGCCAGGGTATGCACGGCGCCAGGGATGCTCCGAAGCTGATCGCGGAGCTTAGTCGGAACGACATCGCGTATGCCGGCGTGATCGGCGGTATGGCCGGGATCGAAAATCTGGTTGCTCGGTCCGTCAGACAAGCGCTCGCAAGCGACACGTAGCGTGGACGCTTGAACCCTTATCGCGGAGACTGCCCCAGATCAATTCTGACTGGGAATGATAGAGTTGTTCTCCGACCAATCTACCCAAATTTGTTCGGCTGGTGCGAGGCTTCGCGTTTGCGAGCTACTGCCAAGCTGAGCCGCGATACGAAGGTCGCCGGCTGCCACAATATATTTTGTGGCTTGAACCAGCGTCGGGTGACGCTCGGCGGAACGCCGGCCCATAGCGATGGCAGGCGCTATTTCCTGCGCCGGTGGGAATCCCAAGCGGGGCGGACTTGCGTTGCGTGACGGCGCCGCGATCCTGAGGGAAGGCGAGGGCAACAATGCGTGGCTGTCGCTGGAGAACGGCGTGCGGATTCAGTTTCAGAAGTCGACGCCAGCAAACAGGTACCGCACTGGCGACTACTGGCTGATTCCGGCCCGCGTCGCCAAGGGCGGCGTCATCTGGCCTCACGAAAACGGCAAGGCCAAAGCTGTCGAGCCGCATGGCATCCAGCACTATTACGCTCTGCTCGCCATCGTCTCGTTCGACTCAAACGGCGTGGTGTAAGCGCAGGGCGATTGTCGACCGAAGTTCAAATTGCCGTTCGGGTTCTAGTCTGGCGCGGCGCGTGTTTCAGCTGAAATGCGAGCGAATCCTTCCGGAGATGCCACTTCCTGTCGCGGCTGAACCGGGCCGGGCGCCTTGACGTCTGCTTCTCTAATCGGCCGATCAGGGTCAAGCGCTTTCAGACTAACCACGACTGCGGTGTCGATGTCGCTCGCGGGCTCGTGCTTCTCTCCGGAATCGGCACCAAGGCCCTTCCATCATGGGATTCGAGAACGAGGTGGAACAATCTTTTGGGCGGCCTTGCCGTCAAGCGACGGTAGGTCCAAGCAGACATACGAACTCACCTCATCCATCGTCCCGCGAGGGACATCATTCCACCGCTCGGTGGATCTCGATGTTTCTCCTATCGTATTTGATCCTGTCGGGCTCTCATGTCGCTGCCACTTCCCTGGTCCAGCGGAAGTCGGTGCCGTCAATCCAGATGCGATGCATGATCACGGCCAGCCGACGCGCCAGGGCCACGATCGCCTTTTTCATCCCGCGCTGCCTGGCGACCTTCATCGCCCAAGCCTTCAGCCAGGACCATTTTGACGAGTGGAACAGCATGCTCTGGGCCGCCTCGTAGAGCATCATTCGCATCATGTCGTCTCCGCACCTTGATATCCCGCCGGTTCGGTCGCTCTCGCCCGACTGATACTTGGAAGGTGTCAGCCCAAACGCCGCCCCGACCGCCTTGGAGTTCCTAAACCGAGCGGGCACGTCGACGGTGACACGATAGGTCAACGCGACCACGGGGCCGACACCGGGAACCGTCATCAGGCGCCGGCACACCTCATCGTCCCGGACGATGGCCAGCAAGCGGCGGTGCAGGATACCGATCTGCTCGCGAACCACCCGCCGGACAAGCAAAAGCGGTTCGACCAGAATGACCAGGTCGGGCAGGTTCTCGACGAGTTCCTTGATGCGCGCCTCGAACTTCACCGTCCCCACTACACCCACCTTGAGTCCGAAGTTGCGTAAGGTGGCGCGCAGGTCATTCTCGATCGCGATGGCCTTCGACTGCAGCAGCTTGCGATGGGTCAGCAACATCCGCAGCTTCTGACTGCGCAACGTCTTCACGTGCACCGGACGATAAAGCCCCGCCCGCATCATCTGCGCGATGCCACGCGCATCGTTGCGGTCGGTCTTGTTGATCTGCGCCTTCAACACCGCGTGCATGTGCCGCGTCTCAACGCAGATCACTGGCAAGCCCGCTTCGGCAAGAGCACTGAAAAGCCATTGCGACAGCGGCCCGGCTTCCAGTCCAATTCGCTTGAAGTGGTAGTCGGGATTCACCAGTACCTGCAGCAGAGCTCCAGGTTCGCTCGCCACCTTCACTTCCCGCACGACCTTGCCCGCATCATCCACAATGCAGACGCTCGTCTCCTTGACCGACACGTCAAGTCCGGCAGAATGGTCCATGCTGCGCTTCTCCTTCTGATGTTTGAGGCCGTCCACACGGACCTCGTTCCACCATCAGCCTGAAGCGCAGCACCCTAATTCTTCAGATATCCACAACAACGCCGGCCGATTACCCCATCTTTTGGGCGGCAAGGCGGGCCGTCGCAGACCCGCGCGCCAGCGTCCTCCATACTCGCTTTGGTGGCGCGAAACTTGCTAGCATCGGGCATGTTGGCGTTCGCGCTCTCCGATCCCGGAGGCGCGCGCCGTCCAGCTAGGGCCGACGCTGGGGAGCGCTGAGCGCTCAAGTGTCGTCCAGAGCATGCTCGACCTGAGGCGCCTGGCGTGGCGGTGCATGATCCTGCGTGACTGACGCGCTCCCGCCGCTTTGTTCACTGTCAGATTCGGAGAATACAATGCCTTTCGATTTGGTCCTGCGCGGCGGTCGGGTGATCGATCCCTCCCAGAAACTCGACGCCGTGACGGATGTCGCCTTTGCTGCCGGCAAAGTGGTCAAGGTCGGAAGCGAGCTCAGCGTCGATCCTGGAACCGACGTGCGCGACGTGTCGGGTTATATCGTCACCCCGGGCCTTATCGATCTGCACACCCACGTCTATTGGGGTGGCACCTCGATCGGCATCGATGCCGAGGAGTTCTGCCGCACCTCAGGCGTTACCACGGCAGTCGACACCGGCAGCGCCGGCCCGGGTAATTTCGCGGGCTTCCGCAAGCACGTGATCGAGCCGAGCCAGGTCCGCATCCTTGCCTATTTGCACGTCTCGCATGCCGGGATCTACGGCTTCTCGCACCGGGTCATGGTCGGCGAGAGCGAGGAGATCCGGCTGATGAATCCGATCGACGCCGTCAGCGTGGCCGAGCAGAACCGCGACCTCATCATCGGCATCAAGGTGCGGGTAGGCCGCAACTCGTCGGGCACCTCGGGGATTGTGCCGCTCGAAATCGCACTTGAAGTCGCAGAGGAGACCGGCATGCCGCTGATGGCGCATATCGACCATCCTCCGCCGAGCTACGAGGAGGTGGTCGGCCGCCTGCGCCCGGGCGACGTTCTCACCCACGCATTCCGGCCGTTCCCCAATACGCCCGCCACCGCCCAGGGCACGGTGAAAAAAGTGGTGCTGGAGGCGCGCGAACGCGGTGTGTTTTTCGACATCGGCCACGGCAAAGGGTCATTTGCCTTCAAGACCGCGCGGGCGATGCTCGCCAACGGCTTTTATCCGGACACCATCTCCTCGGACGTCCATGTCCTGTGCATCGACGGCCCGGCCTTCGATCAGGTGACGACCATGTCCAAGTTCCTGTGCATGGGCATGCCGTTCCCGGATGTAGTCGCGGCTTCGACGGCCAATGCGGCGATGGCGCTGCGGCGTCCCGAACTCGGTAGCCTCAAACCGGGCAGCGTCGGAGATGCCACCGTCATTTCGATCCAGCAGGGCCAGTTCGATTATGTCGACGTCGTCGGCGAGCACCTGATCGGCGACCGCAAGATCGTGTCCGAAGGCGTCGTCATTGGTGGTTGTTGGTGGCACCCCAAACAATCGCCGAAATTCAGGCAGCTCGCAGGCTAAAGCCAGGCCGTAAGTCGATGTGAGCGCTCGCAAATGTGAACGCTTAGAAAATGCTTTAGCCTGCGCGGCCGGCCGGATCCCGGCGGCGGAGCGAGCCGGCCAGCGCTGGCATACCACTTGCAAGCAAAGGAGGCAGATCGCCATCGGTCCAGCTGCTGATTTCGCGCAAGCCCGCGCCAATGAAATGGGCAGAACCGCCGTAACAAACTCGAAACTGGGAGAGCTCTATGGATCGCAGGACTCTATTGAAGGGATTTGCAGGGGTGGGCAGCCTGGCGGCGACGGGCGGCCTTTCGATGCCGGCGCTTTCCCAGGGGGCTGCGGCGCGCACTTTGCGTTTCGTGCCCCAGGCCAACCTCGCGAATTTCGATCCGATCTGGGGGACCCAGTATGTCGTGCGCAACGCCGCCGCGTTGGTGTGGGACACCCTCTACGGCATCGACGCCACGCTGCAGCCGCAGCGCCAGATGGTCTTGTCCGAAGAGGTGTCCGATGACGGTTTGATCTGGACCTTTCGCCTCCGACCGGGACTGAAGTTCCACGACGGCGAGCCGGTGCTGAGCAAGGATGTGGTGGCGAGCCTGGCGCGCTGGTCGGCGCGCGATCCCATGGGGCTGATGATCAAGGCGATCCAGAACGAACTGACCGCCGTCGACGACAAGACCTTCAAATGGGCGCTGAAACAGCCTTATCCGAAGATGCTGCTGGCGCTGGGCAAGAACAGTACGCCTTGCGCCTTCATCATGCCGGAGCGCATTGCCCAGACCGACCCGTTTAAGCAGATCCCCGAATATATCGGCTCGGGCCCAATGAAGTTCGCGAAGAGCGAGTGGGTGCCTGGCGCCAAGGCTGTGTTCGAGAAGTTTACCGATTACATGCCGCGGCAGGAGAAATCGTCCTGGCTCGCCGGCGGCAAGCAGATGCTGGTCGACCGCGTGGAATGGGTGGTGATCCCCGATCCTGCCACGGCGGCGGCCGCTCTGCAGAACGGCGAGGTCGATTGGTGGGAAAGTCCCATCACCGATCTGGTGCCGTCGCTCAGGACGAACCGCAACATCAGCGTCGACATCGCCGACCCGCTCGGCAACATCGGTTCGTTCCGGATGAACCACCTGCACCCGCCCTTCAACGATGTGAAGGCGCGACGTGCCGTGCTCGCGGCGCTTAGCCAGGAAGACTACATGCGTGCGCTGGTCGGGGACGATACCTCGCTCTGGAAGCCGCTGCCGGGTTTCTTCACACCGGATACGCCGCTCTACACTGAGGAGGGCGGCGAGATCCTGAAGGGCAAGCGCGATATGGCGGCGGCCAAAAAGCTGTTGGCCGAGAGCGGCTATTCGGGCCAGCCGGTCACCTGCGTGGTGGCGCAGGATCAACCGATCACCAAAGCGCAGGGCGATGTTACCGCGGATCTCTTGAAGCAGATGGGCATGAATGTCGACTTCGTCGCGACCGACTGGGGCACGGTCGGTTCCCGCCGCGCCCAGAAGACCCCTCCGGGGCAGGGCGGCTGGCAGGTATTTCACACCTGGCACGCCGGCGCGGATTGCATCAATCCCGCTGCCTACAACGCCATTCGCGCCAATGGCGACAAGGCGTGGTTCGGCTGGCCCACGAGCGAGCCTGTGGAAAAGGAAGTCATCGCATGGTTCGACGCCAAGAATCTCGATGAGGAGAAGGCTGCCGTCAGTCGCCTCAACAGAGCGGCGCTCGAGGACGTCGTCTATGCGCCGACCGGCTTCTTCCTTAGCTACACGGCGTGGCGCAAGAACATCTCGGGCATTGCGAAGGGGCCGTTGCCGTTCTTCTGGGGCGTTTCGAAGACCGCATGACGGCACGGTGAGCCTACATGGTCTCGTATATCCTGCGGCGCATCCTCGCGACCATGCCCGTGATGGCAATCGTCGCGCTGTTCGTCTTCAGTCTGCTCTACATCGCGCCGGGCGATCCGGCGGCGGTGATCGCGGGCGATCAGGCGAGTCCCGCCGACGTTGAGCGGATTCGCCAGGGCCTCGGCCTCGACCGGCCGTTTCTGGTCCAGTTCGGGACCTGGCTCTGGCGCATCCTGCATGGCGATCTCGGCACCTCGATCTTCACCAACCTGCCGGTCGCTTCGCTGATCGCGCAGCGCATCGAGCCGACGCTTTCGCTGATGGCGCTGACCCTCGTCCTGACCATTCTGGTTGCCGTGCCGCTCGGCGTGGTGGCGGCGTGGAAGGCGGGAAGCTGGGTGGACCGCACTATCATGGCATTTGCCGTATTCGCCTTCTCGCTCCCCGTCTTTGTCGTCGGATACGTCCTGGCTTACGTGTTTGCGCTGCAGTTCGAATGGCTTCCCGTGCAGGGCTACACACCGCTGGCCGAGGGCGTCTGGCCATGGCTGCAGAACCTGATCCTCCCGGCCATTGCCCTCGGCAGCGTCTACATCGCACTGATCGCGCGCATTACCCGTGCCTCCATGCTCGAGGTGCTGCAGCAGGACTATATCCGCACCGCCCGTGCCAAGGGCCTCGGGCAGCGCAGCATCCTGTTCGTTCACGCGCTGAAGAACGCAGCCGTTCCGATCGTGACGGTGATCGGCATCGGCATCGCGTTGCTGATCGGCGGCGCGGTCGTGACCGAAAGCGTGTTCGCCATCCCGGGCCTTGGCCGGCTGACGATCGACGCCATCCTGCGCCGCGACTACCCGGTCATCCAGGGCATCGTCCTGCTGTTCAGTTTCCTCTATGTGCTGGTCAACCTGATGGTCGACGTCACCTACACCCTGGTCGACCCGAGGATCCGCTATTGACCGTCTCGACCACCAGCGCCGCGCCGGTGCCGCCGGGCCTCGTCATCGCACCGCAATTGCCGGATCTGCTGTTGCCGGTGAAAGTCCGGCGCGGTGTCCTCGGGTTCCTGCGCAATCATCCGACCGTCGCGATCGGCGGCGCATTGCTGCTTTGCCTCGTGCTGGCCGGGGTCTTCGCGCCCTATCTCGGGACTGTCGACCCGACTGCGCTCGCGCCCGCCAAGCGCACGCGCGCGCCCTCCGCCACCTTCTGGTTCGGCACCGACGTGCTCGGCCGGGACATCTATTCGCGCGTGCTCTATGGGGCACGGGTCTCGCTCACCGTAGGCCTTTCGGTGGCGGCACTGGCCTCGCTCGCCGGTCTCGCCATCGGCCTCGTCTCGGGTTCGGTGCGATGGGCGGACGGCATCCTGATGCGGTTCATGGACGGGCTGATGTCGATACCGCCGATCCTGCTCGCCGTCGCGCTGATGGCGTTGACACGCGGCAGCGTCGGCAACGTCATCCTGGCCATCACGGTCGCTGAAATCCCGCGCGTCTCGCGTCTCGTGCGAAGTGTCGTGCTGTCGCTGCGCGAGCAGCCCTATGTGGACGCTGCCGTCGCCTCCGGCACGCGAACGCCGATGATCATCCTCCGCCACATCCTGCCCAACACGCTGGCGCCGATGCTGGTGCAGGCCACCTATATCTGCGCCAGCGCCATGATCGTGGAGTCCATCCTCTCTTTCATCGGCGCCGGCACGCCGCCCACCATTCCGTCCTGGGGCAACATCATGGCCGAGGGCAGGGCGTTGTGGCAGGTCAAGCCCTTCATCGTGTTCTTTCCGGCCGCGTTCCTGTCGGTCACCGTGCTCGCCGTCAACCTGCTCGGCGACGGCCTGCGTGATGCGCTCGATCCGCGAATGGCCAAAGGCCTGTAGAGCGATCCGGTTCGCCGTCAAGAAGCGGCCCAAGAAGCGGCCCAAGAAACGGACCTGATTTCACGTCAGTGAACCAGCTCCAGCAATGAGGTTCTGATCCGATGGCATTGCTTGAAGTCGAGAATCTGCAGACCCATTTCCGCACCCCCGAGGGTATCAACCGCGCCGTCGACGGCGTCTCCTTCCATGTCGACGAAGGCGAGACGCTGGCCATTGTCGGTGAATCCGGCTGCGGCAAGTCGGTCACCTCGATGTCGCTGATGCGGCTGATCCCCGAGCCCCCGAGCAAGATCGCGGGCTCTGTCCGCTTCCAGGGCAGGGATCTGCTGCAACTCTCCGATCGCGAGATGCGCGCCATCCGCGGCAACGAGATTTCGATGATCTTCCAGGAGCCGATGACGAGCCTCAATCCGGTGCTGACGGTCGGTCGTCAGATCGGCGAGACGCTGCGGATGCATGAGGGATTAGACAGGCAAGCCGCAGAGGCGCGCGCCATCGAAATGCTGACGTTGGTTGGCATCCCGGAGCCGGTGCGGCGCGTGCGCGAATACCCGCATCAGCTCTCCGGCGGCATGCGCCAGCGCGTGATGATCGCCATGGCACTCGCCTGCAACCCCAAACTCCTGATCGCCGACGAGCCGACTACGGCGCTGGACGTCACGATCCAGGCGCAGATCCTGCATTTGATGCTGGACCTCAAGCGCCGCGTCGGTGCGGCGATCGTTCTGATCACCCATGATCTCGGCGTGGTCGCCGAAATCGCCGAGCGCGTCATGGTCATGTATGCCGGCCGCAAGGTCGAGGAGGCGCCGGTGGCCGAGCTATTCCGTTCTCCCCGTCATCCCTATACGCAGGGTCTGCTAGGCGCGCTGCCCAGGTTCGGCTCCTCCCTCACCGGCGCGGCGCGGCGTCTCGTCGAAATTCCCGGGCAAGTGCCGAGCCTCAAGCAGCGGATCGTGGGCTGCGTGTTTGCCGGGCGGTGTTCGCTGGCTACCGATCTCTGTCGTGAGATCGCGCCGGGTCTCGAAGCGAAGGGTCCCCGTCATATCGTCGCCTGCCATTATGCGCCCAGGGAGGCGGCCGCGGCATGAGGGCCCCGCTGCTCCAGGTCAACGACCTCAAGAAACATTTTCCGGTCCGCGGCGGCCTGTTCAGCCGCAAGTCCGGCTGGGTCTATGCCGTGGATGGCGTGTCCTTCGAGGTCGAGCGTGGCGAGACCCTGTCGCTCGTCGGCGAGTTCGGCTGCGGCAAGTCGACGGTCGGCCGAGCCATCCTGCGACTGTTCGACATCACTGCCGGCCAGGTGGTGCTGGACGGCCAGCGTATCGACGATCTTTCACCCGGAGGCCTGCACAGCATGCGCCGCCGTGTCCAGGTGGTCTTCCAGGATCCGTTTTCCAGTCTCAATCCGCGCATGCGCGTCCGCGATATCCTGGCTGAGCCAATCCGCAATTTTCGCCTCGCCAAATCTTCCGCCGAACTGGAGGCGCGGGTTGCGGCGCTGATGGACACCGTTCGCCTGCCGCGCGACGCCCTGAACCGCCGGCCTCACGAATTCTCAGGCGGTCAGCGCCAGCGCATCGGTATCGCAAGGGCACTGGCGGCGGAACCCGAACTGATCGTCTGCGACGAGGCGGTCTCGGCGCTCGACGTCTCGGTCAAGGCGCAGATCGTCAACCTGCTGCAGGATCTGCAGCAGCAGTTCGGCCTCGCGCTGCTCTTCATCAGCCACGATCTCGCGATCGTCGAGCACATGACGCACCGTGTGGCGGTCATGTATCTCGGCAAGATCGTCGAGATGGCGCCGAGGCAGCAAATCTTCACCGCGCCGAAGCATCCTTACACCAAGGCGCTGCTCTCAGCCGTGCCGGTGCCGGAGCCCGGGGCGGCCCGCATCCCAATGATCCTGAAGGGCGACGTGCCGAGCCCGATCAATCCGCCCAGCGGATGCCGCTTCCACACCAGATGTCCATTCGTGTTCGATCGCTGCCGGACCGACGAGCCCGAGCTTCGGTCGAGCGGAGGCGGTCAGTGGGTGGCGTGTCATCTCAACGCGTTGCCGGAAGCGCGGGGCCCGCTCGATGAGCCACGTCAGGCGCCGGCGACACCGGTCGAAAGGGTGAGATAAATCTCCAAACGCCGCCGGCCACCTAACGGCCAACGCCTTTCAATTGCGGCGCCGGTAACGAAGGGTATAGGATATCGCCGCAGGCAAAGTGGGGCGCAACGTGGTGCGGCGTCGAACGCGCTGCGTACCAAGCGGCATCAGAGGCGGTCCCCGGATGCGGCGCTGAAGGGCAGGCGGTCATGGCGGAATTGGCCAGCTATTCTGAAATTGAAGCGTTGCGCGATGGACGCCGGGTCGAAATCCGCGCCCTTCGACCGGAAGACCGCGACGATCTCATCGCGGCGGTCCACCGTATCGGCACCGAATCCCTCTACCGCCGCTTCTTCGCGGTGAAGCGAGAATTCAGCGAGAAGGAAACCGCATTCTTTGTGAATGTGGATTTTGTCATTCATGTCGCCCTGATCGCGGTGGTGGAAGAGGACGGCAAACCGGTCATCGCCGGCGGCGGGCGTTATATCGTTGCGAAGCCGGGGCAGGCCGAGGTGGCGTTCGCCGTGGTCGACAAATATCACGGGCAGGGAATCGGTACGATGTTGATGCGCCATCTCGTTGCGATCGCGCGTGGAGCCGGCCTGACGGAGTTGATTGCCGACGTGCTGCCCGATAACAGGCAGATGTTGAAGGTTTTCCAGAAGAGCGGCCTGCCTATGAGCACCAGGCGCGAGTCCGGGAGTTTGCACGTCACGCTGCAGCTCTAGCCGTTGTGACGCGGCGCTCTATGTCTTTCGAGCATGTCTGCAACGCATTGAGAGCGGAGCTTGGTTGATTTGGATCAATAACATTGGTCTGTCTTATGAGTTGATAGTCTAATTCAGCGCCCCCTCGCTGAAAGCGGTGCTTTAAGGGCCCACCCGAGCAGCACCCCAAAGGAAAGGCCGCCATTCCCCAGTGGCGGCCTTTGCTTTTGAATTTGAATACGGGCCGCTCGTCTGGCGAGGTCGGCTGTTCCGTCGGAGGGCAGTTTAGCGGTAATGCCGTCCGGTCACCTCGACACAGGCGGGACGCTTCCCGCCCTCGATCTCCATGGTAACCTTGTATGTGCCGCGCAGGGCGTCAGGTGGTACATCCTTCGCCGCCATGACGGTCACCCGCCCTCGCAGGCGCGAGTTGCTACGAAACCTATCGATCCCTTCGGTCACGTGAGGGGATTGGCGACGTCATCGGCAGACCCCTGGAAAGAGGTCTTCCCACCAGATCTGACGATATTTCGCGTGATGAAAAGTACGCATTTTGAACGCCGAAGGCGTTCCGTGTCGATTGCGATTCGAAGCGCGAGGTGCAAGGGTTCGGCGCTATGCATGAGTGCCGATTGCAGCCATGACCTCGACGGATTCGGAAGCGCCGATCATCGATACGCACGCGCATGTGTACACGTTGGACATGCCCCAGATATCGGAAGCCTGGCATCGTCCGTCCGCTGACGCATCCATCGATGACTACATCGCGGCGCTCGACGAAAATAACGTCACATTTGGGGTTTTGGCCGCTGCCAGCCTCTACGGTGACTACAATGACTATCAGCTGGAGGCTGTGCGCCGCTGCAAACGGCTTCGGACTACCGTCATTGTCGATCCAAGGACCGATGTAGACAAGCTTCGCCGCATGAACGACGTCGGCGTCGTCGGCATTCGGTTGCAGTTTCGCAATGTAGCGAATGTTCCTGATCTGAAATCTTACGAGTATCAGGTCCTTCTGAGAAGGATCGCCGATCTTGGATGGCATGTCCAGCTTCACGACGATGCGGCAAGGCTGCCGAACTATATCGCGGCGATTGAAAGCGCCGGGCCGCGGCTTGTCATCGATCATATGGCGCGCCCCGAAGCGGCAAGCGGCGGCGAATCGGAAGGTTTTCTGGCCGTCTTGCGGGCAGTTGAACGCGGCAAGACCTGGGTCAAGATATCCGGCGGTTTCCGCATCGAGCCGGACGGATATGCCGCAACGATCGCATCGAAGCTGCTTCGGCATGTGGGCCCGCAACGCCTGATGTGGGGAAGCGACTGGCCGTTTGCTGCCTTCGAAGATCGGATGAGCTACTGGAAGGCCATCGCCGACTACCGGGGCTATGTTCCCGATGCGTCGATCCGCCGTTCGATCGATCGAACGGCTCTCGCTTTCTATTTTTCCTGAACAAAGCCTGGACACCAGAGCATGGATATCATCGAAAAACTGCAGATCGTTCGCGAGATAGAGGAGCTGATGGTCGATTTCTGGCACGACGTCGACCTGAACTGGGGCGCGAACGCGCACAATTATTTCACGGAGGACTGCAGCTATACGACCAGCATGACGACCCGTAAGGGACGCGCTGAAATCGAACGCTTCTATGATGCGCGCCAAGCCCGGGGCGAGCGTGTTTCACGCCATCTCGTCAGCAACCACAGGATTACGATACACGATCGCAACCGTGCGTCCGCGATATGGGTTCTGAGCCTGTTCGCGGCGGACGGAAAGCCGATCCTGCCGTCCAGGCCGGCCATCATGATGGCCGATGTGCGTGACGATCTCGTTCGCGGTGACGATCAACGCTGGCGCTACAGATCCAGGGTGGTGACGCCGCTGTTCCGTGATGATACGCCGACGACAGGCTGAGAGATGTTTGTTGATCCTCGAACGGCCAAAGATCTCAATCGCGGCATCTTCAATGCGATCGTTGCGCCACGACCGATCGGCTGGATCAGCACGCAGGCGGCGGACGGCCGCGTCAATCTCGCGCCGTTCTCGCATTTTGCGATTGTCTCGACCGCACCTGCGGTGATCCTTTTCTCTTGTAACACGCCTGCCGACCGCAAGGAAAAAGACACTCTCGTCAACGTGCGTTCGACGGGCGAGTTTGTTTTCAATCTTGCGACCTACGATCTTCGAGAGGCTATCAACCGGACATCCACCGCCGTCCCCTACGGCAGTGACGAGTTCGAACTGGCGCATTTGGAGAAGGCTGCGTCCATCAATATAAAGCCACCCCGCGTTGCGGCGTCGCCGGCCAATCTGGAGTGTGAACTCCTCCGCATTGTCACCATTGCCCCGGAAGCGGCAGGAGATACGGCGAGCCATGTTGTTTTCGGTCGCGTCGTGGGCCTTCATATTCGCGATGAATACGTCCTGCCCCATGGGCGCTTCGATACAGCGAGGGCGAGACCGCTGAGCCGCCTCGGCGGGATCCAATACGCCGCGCCCGATGATGTCTTCGAGATGGCTGCGCCGTTCAAGCGCGCCGGTGAATAGCAATGAACCCGACGATGAGGAATCACGATGTTGGATAGGTCGGATGGAGTGAAACGTCATGCGGATCTGGTTTCGCTGAGCGATACGGCGTCTGAGTCTCCGCTCGTCAGCCGCTATGTTCGCGGACAAAATTTTCTCATTGAATGGTTGGAAGCAAAAGCGAATGCCCCCGCGCTTTTGCTATCCAGCGACGATGAGACGATACTTCTGACATTCGATGCCAGTGCAAGAATTGTGGGGGGCGCGGGCGAAACGAGCGTTGCCGGTCGGACGGTTGTTGTGCTGCCGGCCGGTGATTTCAAAATCTATCTGAAGCCCGGCCGGGCCGCTGTGCTGTCGACCAGCCGGAAGGGGATATCCGCCGGCGCGCTCAATGCGGGCTCTTACGCGAAGCGAGATGAGAGAGTGGCCCCGCTTGGGAAGGCATGGCAACGTCGCAATGGTTCCAAGGAAATTCAGATATTCGAAACAGACAGGGTAAAAGCGCCCGCAGATAACCCGAGATTGAAGATGTTCCAAAGCGCGACCATGAGCATCAATTGGGTCGATTACGATGGGCCGCGGGATCGCAAATCCCTAAGTCCGCACTTTCACGACGATTTCGAGCAGGCGTCCTTGGCCGTTGCGGGGGATTTCATTCATCATTTGCGGGTGACCTGGGGCAAGGACGCAGACGAGTGGCGCGATGACGTGCATATGGCCGCCTATTCCCCGTCGATCCTGGTTATTCCGCCGGCACTCATTCACACCAGCGAAGGTGTTGGCCCGGGACGCCACCTGCTGATCGATGTCTTCGCGCCGCCGCGCCGCGATTTCATTGCCAAGAAATGGATGCTGAATTCTTCGGAATATCTTGATCCGCAAGAATAGGGGACCCGGCCACCGATTGCCTGCCGCGGCGCGGGGCCTCCAAGGCGGCTCGCACCCCCGGAAAAATCTTGCTATAGCTTTCCGGTCCTGGGAGGGCGCCATGGCTTCGTTTCCGCCGGTAAATTCGGTCGTGCGAGCGCTTAATCTTTTGCGCTCGTTAAATGATAGTCCGGTTTCGACTATCGACAAACTTCATGTTCAGACCAAAATACCCAAATCGACGATTGTCCGGCTGCTTCAAACGTTAGAGGCACAAGGGCTGGTTCGGCATGCGCCGCAACACGGCGCTTATTGCCTAACGGCAGAAGTCAACAAACTATCGTCAGGATATCACGGTGCGCCGCGTCTGATCGAAGCATCCGCGTCGCAACTTGATGACATGACGCGACAGGTGAAATGGCCGATGGCGATCGCCGTTCCTGCCTCGGACGCGGTCAGTATCTGCTACAGCACGATTCCTCTTTCACCATTGTCCCTTCATCATTCAAGCATTGGGATGCGGCTGAGCCTGGTAAGTCGGGCGCTGGGCCGCGCGTATTTGGCGTTTTGCGATGCGGACGAACGGGATGCGCTGATCAATATTGTAAAAAAGTCGAATGATAGTGAGGATCTGCCGGCCCGGGATGATGCCGCCATGGCAGCGATGCTGCAAAGAGTCCGCGAGCAGGGTTTGGCGACGCGCGATCCGCATGTGCGAACGGTCTCGAACACACTCGCTGTCCCGATTCTAGAGGGCTCACGGGTTGTGGCATCGGTCGGACTGACATTCATCGCTTCGGCAATGACGCAAGACGAGGCCATCAGACGTCATCACCATGACCTCGTGGAACTGTCGGCCGGCATCACGCGCCGGTTGGCAAGCCTGGCGGGAAGATCGACGGAAGAGGTCGCTCCGTCCAGCCGGAGTCATCAAGCGGATCGTCATTCCCCGAGATCTGCGTCGCACTCGATCTAGAGCCGGAAATTTTGCGCTGCGAGACCTTGCGTAGAATCCGTTGCCCGCGTCGGCACTGCAGATCGCCTTTTACGGCATGAACTGTGAGCCGTACTCGCAGACATTTCGCAAGCGCCTGTATGCGCAAGAATTGCGGTTGATCAGCGTCCCGACCGACGCCATCAGTCAGCTTCTGTAACTCAACGCATTCAACACGTGTTTCATCCCCGGCGGCGCGGCCTTCAGAGCGGCCGCAACAATTCGAGCCCCGATATTTCGCTGGCTGAAAAGTCAAAAGAGACGAGTTGAGGGGAGGGTGGATCGTCACCTACCATTGAGACCAATCAGGGAGGAATCATGAAAACGGACCCGAAATGGCCGTTTGGCGCTGGCGTCGTGATGGCGTTGGCGTTCGGTGTTTACGGCCTTTTGAGCGCCGCTCCCGCCTTTGCGGCCGATCCCTGGCCCGCCAAGGCCGTCCGGGTGATCGTGCCGCACCCGGCGGGAGGATCGGTAGATGCCATGGCGCGAATCGTCACCAAGAGGTTAGGCGACGTACTTGGAAAGCCATTTGTCGTGGAAAACCGTGGTGGGGCCAACGGCAATATCGGTGCTGCGGCCGTGGCGAGCGCGCCCCCTGATGGCTACACACTGATGTTCACTTCAACCGGTCCACTCGTCTTCAACAAATTGATCTACAAATCGGCGACCTTTGATCCTGCCAAGGATTTCGCGCCTATCGTCAAAGTCAGCGCAATACCTCTGGTCGTTGTAGTCAACGCAAGCGTTGCCGCCAAAAATATTTCCGATCTTGTCGCTTACGCGAAAGCCAATCCCGGAACGCTCACCTTTGCGAGCCCCGGAAATGGTTCCATGGGGCATCTCACCGCCGAAATGCTTCAGAAGGACCTTGGCGTCCAGATGACGCACGTGCCCTACACCGGTTCGGCCGGGGCGCTGAATGATATCCTAGGCGGCAAAGTCAACCTGTGCTTCGATCTGTTACCCACCTACACCGAGCATATCAAGAACAACACACTCAGGGCGCTTGCGGTCACAACGCTCACTCGTACGGCGCAACTTCCGGAAGCTGCAACGCTGGCCGAACAAGGCATGCCGAAATTCGAGGCGATCGGTTGGACGGCTCTCGTCGGACCCGCTGGCCTCGCGCCGGAAACGATCCAAAAGATCAACCGTATCGTCAACGAGTTTCTCGTCAGCGACGAGGGCAAGTCAGCCCTGCTCAAATTCGGTATGGAGCCGCTGGGCGGAACGGCTGGGGATCTTGCCAACTTCATGGCGTCCGAACTGACGAAATGGCGCCCCGTTGCCGAGAAGGTGGCGGTGCAATGAATGCGTCGGATCAACCGGTAGCGTGCGTTGTCGACTGCCATGCGCATGTCTATGACCTTGCGCGCTATCCCTTCGACCGGACGAGGGGATTCGATGCGGCGCCAAATGAAGTAGGCAGCGTTGAGCAATTTCTCTGCGTGTTGGAGGCCCACGGCTTCACGCACGCCCTGCTCGCCAACCCGCTGGGAGGATATGGAACCGATAACCGTTGCCTTCTCGGCGCCTTGCAAAAGTTCAAGGACCGATTGAAGGGCGTCGCGCTGGTTGCCCACGAAACCGAGGAGGGCGACTTCGCCCGGATGTCGGCCGCCGGCATCATCGGGCTTCGATTCAACCTGAATTTCCCTGAGAGCCCGTCGCTGTTCGGTCCTGGCGCTGAGCGTACGTTACACATCGCTCGTGAGCAGGGCTGGTTTGCCCAGATTCACTACGAGGGCGACACGATACTCGACGCCATGCTTCCGTTGAAGCGTTCGCGCCTCCCGTTGGTCATCGATCATTGCGGCCGTCCAAATTTAGAACAAGGAGTCGGACAAACCGGTTTTCAGGCGTTGCTGGAACTCGGAAGGGAAGGGGCCGTTGTCAAGCTCTCGAGCATATTCCGGTTTTCCCGCGAAGGTTTTCCATATCGCGACATGGATCCTTACGTCGCGGCGTTGATCGACGCTTTCACGATCGACCGTTGCGTCTGGGGTTCGGACTGGCCATTCCTTCGTGCAAGACATCGCGTCGACCACGCGTGCCTGCTCCAGGCCCTGCGACGCTGGTTGCCTGCCGAAGTCGATCGGCGAAAAATCCTCAGCGACAACCCCGGCAGGATTTTTGGTTTCTCCAAAATGCTCCCCCTCACTTCTTCACCATCGATCGGACAACCCTGATGAAACCGATTGGAGTGCGTTGGTTGATGGTGCTGGCGCTCGCGGCCGGCTTCACTTGCGCGGGTCGTCAAGGTGACGCAGCGGATTATCCGACGCGGCCAATCCGGGTTGTCGTGCCACATGCGGCCGGCGGCGCCGATACCTTTATAAGGCCTTTGGTGAGCAGTTTGGAAAAGAAGCACGGCATCACCCTGGTGATTGAGACCGTCGTCGGGGCCGGTGGCATGATCGGTGTCGGCCAGGTCAAGCGCAGCAATCCGGACGGCTACACTCTGCTGTTTTGCGGATCGGGCGCGCTGGCAATTGCTCCTGCGATGGCAAAGGCTGACTACAAGATTGAAGACTTCAGTCCGATACTGGACCTCATCTCCATTCCCTATGTGCTGGCCATCAAAAAAGATGCGCCCTATAAAACCGTCCAGGGCTTGATCGAGTTCGCCCGCGCAAGCCCCGGAAAACTCACTTATGGCACGCCGGGCGTAGGAAGCGCTCCACATCTCGCCATGGAAGAAATGGCAGCAAGACTGAAAGTCAGCATCACCCATGTGCCTTTCTCCGGCATCTCGACGGCCGTCACGTCGGCGATGGGCGGTCACATCGACGCCATTATGGGCGCACCCAACAACGTGTTGCCGCAAGTGCGCTCAGGCAACCTCATCGCGATCGGCATCTCCAGTAGAGAACGCTTCGAACTCGCACCGGAAATTCCTACCCTCAAAGAGGCCGGGGCCGACGTCGACGTGTCCACCAATTTTGGTTTTCTGGCGCCAAAGGGGACACCGAGGCCGATTATCGAAAGGATCGCCAACGCTGTCCGGGATGCCGCATCCGAACCGGAATTCATCGATCTGATGAAGGGGATGCAAAACCGGATTCGGATTCTTTCCGCCAAGGAATTCTCTGCACAGCTGGAAGCCGAATCCGCCTATTTCGGGCCGGTGATTGCGAGTTTGCCGAAATCGCAATGATCGAGATCACGACAAGCATGGCTTCGGAGATCCCGGCATGGCCGGGCGCGGGGCGGGATGTCGGATCCGCGGACGGTCCGGGCACGCGAACATGAAACGACATTGCTCGCTACCTCTTTCAGTCACGAACAGCATGCAAGACTAACATCCGTTAGTTTTGCGCAGAGATCGTCAGGTGCTCAATGGAAACACAAAGTCTTTTTTCCGGGTTACGGGTGATCGACTGCGCCAGCTTCATCGCCGCGCCGATGGCTGCAACCATACTCGGCGACTTCGGTGCAACGGTGATCAAGGTGGAGCCACCGGAAGGTGATGCTATCTTCAGATCCATTCACAAGCGGGCAGGAGCGGCAAATTCCGATCGGAACTATGCCTGGGACATGGGCGCGCGGAACAAGAAGAGTGTTTCCCTTGATTTGAAGTTGAAGGGCGATCTGGACAAGCTTTATCGCCTCGTCGAAACAGCCGATGTCTTCATTACCAACAATACGTTGCCCGCTCGCAAGAAGCTCCTGATCGATTACGAAAACATTGCTCCACTAAATCCCCGCCTGATCTACGTATCCTTTACGGCCTATGGCGAGACAGGGCCCGAGGCGAACAATGCGGGGTTTGACACCACCGTATTCTGGGGCCGATCCGGAATCCTCGACATGATGCGAGAGGAAGAGGAAACCGGCCCTCCGCGCGTGCCCCCAGGCATGGGAGACCATATCAGCGCCGTTACAATCTATGGCGCGATCGTAAGCGCCTTGTATCGTCGGGAACGCACGGGTCTGGGAAGTCTGGTGACCTCGTCCTTGCTGATGAGCGGCGCCTGGGCCAACTGCATGACGCTGCAGGCGCAATTGTATCAAAGCAAATTTCCCCCGCGCGTGCCCCGTCGATCGTCCGTGAATCCGTTGAGTAACCCCTATCGAACGGGAGATGGTCGCTGGATCTGGCTGATGATCGTAAACCAGGCGCGTCTATGGCAGCCATTGCTGAGCGCGCTCGCGCTGGAAGATGTCGCGGGGGATCCCCGTTTTGCAACGCCGAACGCGCGGAGCCAGAATTCCGAGGCGCTGATTGCGCTTCTCGATCAGGCTTTCTCCAAGCGCAGCCTGGTCGAGTGTAAGACCGTGCTGGATGCGGCGGGGATAACGTTTGGAACAATCAGCACGGTCGAAGAGAGCGCCCGCGACCCGCAAATGATCGCGGCCAAGGCCTTCGTACCGTTTCGCGATGGATCGGCTCTCACCGTAAACAGTCCGTTTGAGATCAAGGGTGTTACGAAAATTGCGCCGACCAAAGGACCGTCCGTCGGACAGCACAATGACGAGATACTGGGAAGTCTGGGTGGGGGAAGCGCCTTCACGCCGCGACCCCGCAATGAGTAGAAGCATGCCAATGAGCAGTAAGGACGTTACTGAAGGGTGAGTTCGGGATTGGCAGCCCAGGTACTGGCGGGCCCTTCGGGTTCAAATGTCGAATGTCCGCTGTTGGCGTCAGGCCCGGACAAGCGTTTATTTCGCGACGAAAAGGAAATCCTCTTTCCCCGGCAAGGAGCCTGTCAACACGTTCGACGACCAGTTCGCGACCGTCGCTTCGGTACGATAGCGCGAGAGATGCCCCTCGAGCGAGCAGCAAACGCACAGCGCAAGGCTGGCCCAGACCGCCGCACTGAAATAAAGCGACATCCAGGCAATCTCGTCCTTCCACTCAGCCAGGTCGTGCGTCACGACCCAACGCGTGCTCACGTCACGGAGACCTTCGAGAGGCCGGAGACGCTTGCTGCCAACGGCAGCGTCGGCCCGCCATCGGCTCAGATACATCGGGACGTCGATGGTCATCAGAAACAGCAGATAGGCTGCAATCCCTGTGATTGCGATGACGAGGACCACGCGAACCGGACCGTGGAACTCCGGCAGCAACCGGCAAAGGCCGATCCCGACCAGGAAGAAGGCAACGGCCCATATCGAATTTTCGATGGCGTTGCCCAGATAGTGGGTGGTCAGCACTGCATACCACGAGAAACATTCCGCGATGAGGATTAACGGCACGATCACCCACGCGACGTTCAAGGTGGTGTCCGATCCCGTCAGCGTGCCCAGCTGGTGCAGGATAATCGCCCACTGCGCCGCGAAGCAGATCTCAGCCACAGTTGCCACCGACCGGCCGACCACGACACTCGACAGCCAATGGTCGAACAAGCAGATCCGCTGAACATCCGCGCGCGGCAGGAACGACCTGAAGGCGCAGCCAAAAACATAGGCCGCGCATAGGAGGAGCATGAGCTCCATGCTTGACGTGCTGCCGAGACGGGCTATCGGCTGTTCGTGGAGCTGGCGGTACAGCAACAACCAAATCGCAATGTTTGCGCCGCTGACCAGGGTCAGCAGACCCCACCACCAGGCCAGGGGATTTGACCAGACCAGGGAACTTGACCGAGCCCGGTATTTCAAACTCATCGATCGCTCCGCGCGTAACCGAACCGACATTTGATCGTAGCAATTCTGTCACAAATCGCGGCCAGGTCACGACAAAAATATGTGTGCGGTGGGTGCGTGGGGGGATCGCGAGCGCGTCTTCGGTGGGTGCCAACCGCGTAGATCGGTCAGTGACAAGCCAAGCCCTGCACACTCCCGACCACGTCGGCTTGAAGCCGGCTTCTCGCGGTGCGCCGCGCGCGGGCTTAGTGCTGGGCTTAGCGATGAGTCAAACGCTTCCCACCAAGGCTGACTTAGGCAGGCTCATGATTTCTAGATTGCATGGACTCGTGGGCCGCGCTCAGGCGCTTGAGCGCGCGGGTCTTGTCAGCGACGATGGCCGCTTTGTTCCTGCGTGCTACTCGGCAGCCGCAGCGATTTGGTGCGGCGAGGCGGTCCGACCTGATTGGACACCCTCGTCACCTTGTCTCCTTTCCGGGGGAAGCCCAGCGAACCGGCGCAAAGCATCGGCCATCTGCACGCGCCCGCCAACGCCAGTGATCACGACGTCGACCATGGTGAGGGACGAGTGAAAGTGGCCGCGAGCGTTAAGTTGCTCGACCGGCACACCCGCGGCAGCCAGGGCTTCGGCGTAAGCAACCCCCTCGTCGCGTAGCGGATCGAACTCGCAGGTCACCACGAACGCCGGAGGCAAGCCCTCGAGCTTGCCGCGCAGTGGCGAGACGCGCGGATCGGTTCGGTCGCCCGGCGAACAGTACAGGTCCCAGAACCAGTACATCAGCGAACGCGTCAGGAAGTAACCCGCCGCGTTATCGTTGTAGGACTGGCGGTCGAACGTGGAGTCGGTGACTGGGCATACCAGAAGCTGGCCTGAGATCTGCGGACCACCGCGGTCGCGCGCCAGCTGGCAGGTAACCGCCGCGATGTTGCCGCCTGCGCTCCAGCCCGCGACCACCACCGGTCCCGGCTCGCCGCCGAGGTCTGCCGCATGCTCGGCAATCCAGCGCGTCGCCGCGTAGCCGTCTTCCGCCGCTGCGGGGAAGCGGTGTTCGGGCGCATGCCGGTAGCCAACGCTGACGAAGATCATCCCGGTACGCCGGCACATGTCACGGCAGAACGGTTCGTCGGATTGCTCGTCACCCAACACCCAGCCGCCGCCATGGAAATAGACCACGACCGGATGTGGCCCCGGCGTCGCCGGCCGATAGAGACGGTAGGACAGCGGACCGTCACTGCCCGGCAGTGTGCCGTCGACGACCTCGCCGACCGGCCGGCCCGCTGGGCGGCTGGCGTTGAATTGAGCCACGAAGTCGCGCGCGCCCTGGAATCCGAATGACTCGATCGGCGGCAGCTTCATTTCCTCCAGCATGTTCAGCACCAGCCGCACGTCCGGTTGCAGACGAACGACCTCGCCGTCGTTGCATTGTTCGGCACCATTGGGGCCGCTGAGTTTGAAGCCCAGCATGCCGCGGCTGGCGACCTCGTTGCAGATGCTGCGATAGGGGCCGACGCCACCAGTATAGGGCATCACGCCTTGCGCCTTGCCGGGGACGTTGGCGCCGGTGTACCAGGTGTTCGCCAGCCGATGCAGCGTGAGCGTTGCACAATCGGCCATGTGCCGCGCCCAGCCGGCCTGCGCCGTTTCGGTGGCCTCGATTGTCGTAAAGCCGCTCTCTCGCATCGCAATCAGCCGGTCGACCACCCAGTCAACATGCTGCTCGATCGATACAGCCATATTCGATAGCACCGACGGGCTGCCCGGGCCGGTGATCATGAACAGGTTGGGAAAGCCGGAGACGGTAAGCCCGAGGTAGGTCTGCGGTCCGTTGGCCCAGACATCGGACAGCGACTTGCCGTCGCGACCGGTGATCGGGTGAACGGCCATGATCGCTCCGGTCATGGCGTCGAAGCCGGTAGCGAACACGATGACATCCACGTCGAACGTGCGCGTGTCGGTCTTGATGCCGGAGGCCGTGATCGACTTGATCGGCTCCTGCCGGAGGTTCACCAGCGTGACGTTGGGACGATTGTAGGTGGCGTAATAATTGGTATCGAGGCAGGGACGCTTGGCCCCAAACGGATGATCGTAAGGGCTTAGCGCGGCCGCTACCTCAGCGTCTTTGACGGTCTCGCGGATTTTCTCGCGGATCAACTCGGAGAGCAGCGCGTTGCCTTCGACGTCGACCGCTTGGTCGGCCCAAAGCTGGGTCAATATGTACACAAGATCGCCGGCGGCCCACGCCTGCTCGAACCGCTCGCGGCGCTCGGCATCACTCAATTGCCAACTCACCGCCATTTGTTGCGGCCACGGTACACCAGCCAGCGACCACCGGGCCTGCTCACGGTAGGCGGGGCGGTCGGCTTCCAGCAAGGCAGCGCGATCCGCCGGCGCGGGCCCATTGTGGGCGGGCAGGGCAAAGTTCGGCGTGCGCTGGAAAACGGTCAGATGGGCCGCCTGCTCGGCGATCAACGGGATTGACTGGATGCCTGATGATCCCGTGCCGATGACCGCGGCGCGCTTGCCGGCGAGTTTGACCTCCTCATGCGGCCAGCGGCCGGTGAAATAGACCTCGCCCTTGAAGTCTTTGACACCATCGATCTCCGGCGGCTTGGGCGAGGAGAGACAGCCGGTGGCCATGATGTAATAGCGGCACGATACGGTGGCACCGCTGTCGGTCGTGAGCAGCCAGCGTTCGGTGGCCTGATCCCAATTCGCCGCCGTGACCTTGGTGCGAAAGCGGATGTCGCGCCGCAACTCATAGCGGTCAGTGACAAAGCCGAGGTAACGCAGGATTTCGGGCTGAGTTGCGTATTTCTCCGACCATTTCCACGCGCTCTCCAGCTCCGGATCGAAGGTGTAGCTGTAGTCGATGGTCTGAATGTCGCAGCGTGCGCCGGGATAGCGGTTCCAGTACCAGGTGCCGCCGACGTCGTCGGCCTCTTCCAACACCACCGTCGTGAAGCCGGCTTTGCGCAACCGATGCAGAAGGTAAAGGCCGGCGAACCCGGCACCCACCACTGCGACGTCGACCTGTTGCGTCTTACTGCTCGTCGCTTCCAAAGCAGAAGCTGCGACCATTGCGTCTGGCATGCCACTCCTCCCGTGCTTTTATTTTGCTGCAGGCTATAGCCACCCACCCGGTTTGTCATCAGCACAATTTCAATCTTCGATAGCTGCGCTGCGACGATTGCCTGTTCGAAGACGGCCAGGCGCGATCCGGCGGCGAGTTTCTTGAGACAGCTGTCACCAGACGGACGCGCTATCGGGTCAATATCTCAGGAAGATCGCCGCGATCGATTGCTATCGAAGGGCGCTTGAAGACGAAAAGCTGTTCGTTGCCGATATGGGTCTCAATCGCGACTTGCTCGATTAAGACAAGGCCGCGCATCGACGCAACGTACCTCGAACCACGTCAGATTTCGCGAGCGACAGTCTGGCTCACCTGACACGTCGGCATGTAGATCGTGGGCGGCGTCTTGAACGAGGGTGTGGGAGGACGTGTACACGGCGTTCGGAATCTCGCCATCGGAGGCCGCAAGCCCGGACGAGGTCAAATGCTGCAATCCGTGGCTGAGGGTCTCCTCGCTCATCAGTTCGCGGCCGACGATCAGCTCGTAGCTGAACTTGCGGCCGATTACCGAACGTACCTGGGCGAGTTCCTTGCCCAGAGCGACCCGATCGAGCCGCGCTATCGGCGAGTCGCGAGGGTTTCCGGGATCGTGACGTATTCGGGCCGGATAGACTCAATAGTAAAATAATATGACTAGTCAGCGCCATTTTTCCGTACAATAGTGCCGATGCTGCCTTCGACGGGCGGTCGGAAGGTGCCGTGGCACCATAAAATGGGTGGGGGCGCCCGGACGATCGAACTGGTGGACGAGATCGTGACCGGCGTCCTGCTGTTCACCTCGCCGAGCAGCAGACGATGATCGCCATCGCTCGGCGGTCAGCAAGGCAGGAGCAAAGCCATGACATCGCACCTTGTCATCATCCCGACGCGACGCGCCCATTCCAATCACGCGGAAGTGGCGCGCAGCCTCGGTGTCGACATTATCGCCGGCCGCTATGCCGAAGGCACGCGGCTGCCCGGCGACGCCGTACTCATCGCGATGTTTGGGGTGTCGCGGCCGGTGTTGCGGGAAAGCGTGAAGACTCTGGTTGCCAAAGGGCTGCTTAGCACCAAGGCGCGGGTCGGCACGGTGGTGCGGGAGCGCGGTGCCTGGAACATGTTCGACGCCGACGTGCTGGCCTGGCACCTCGACGCCGGCATAGATAAGCGTTTCCTCGCAGATCTCGCGGAGATTCGTCTCGCCGTCGAACCCCGGGCGGCGGCGCTGGCTGCCGTGCGACGCTCCGAAGCCGATCTCGCGGAGCTTCAGCGCAGCATGGATCGGATGCGGCGAGAAGCGTCAGAACTCGGTCGGCTTTGCCGACGCCGACCTTGCCCTCCACATCGCTGTCGCCAATGCTTCCGGCAATCTGTTCATGCGTTCGATCGGAAATGTGATCGAGGCGGCGCTACGTGCATCATTCCTGCTCAGTGCGCCGGTAGAGCCACAGGATCGCGAGACGGTGCTGCTATGGCACCAGCGCATCGTCGATGCGGTCACGGCAGGGAATGCGGAAGCGGCGGCGGCGGCCATCATCGAGGTCATTCACAACGGTCTGCGGCGGCACGAAGGGTCGGCGGCTGCGCCAGCGGATGTCAAGCTCGCAAGCTCATAGGAGGTGACCGAAACAAGTCCTGCACTGCGATCTGAGATAAAGAACGGCGATCCCCGATCAGTCGTCCACATGGTCAAATTCTGACACCAAGGGAGTGAAGCATGCTCAAGCTGAAGACCACACTATTCACGCTCGCGCTGGCCAGCCTTGCCGCCACGCTGTCCGGCGGCGGCGCGCTTGCACAAAGCAAGCCGGCCATCGGCATCGCAATGCCAACCAAGTCGTCCGCGCGGTGGATCGATGACGGCAACAACATCGTCAAGGTGCTGAAGGAGCGCGGTTACGGCACCGACCTGCAATATGCCGAGGACGATATCCCCAACCAGCTCTCCCAGGTCGAGAACATGGTGACCAAGGGGGCCAAGGTGCTGGTGATCGCGGCAATCGATGGCACCACGCTCTCCGACGTGCTCAAGCAGGCCAAGGCTAAGGGCATCACGGTGATCGCCTATGATCGCCTGATCCGCAACACACCTGATGTCGATTATTACGCGACCTTCGACAATTTCCAGGTCGGCGTCTTGCAGGCGCAGTCGATCGAACAGGGGCTTGGACTGAAGGAAGGAAAAGGACCGTTTAACATCGAGCTGTTCGGGGGCTCGCCCGACGACAACAATGCCTACTTCTTCTACGACGGCGCCATGTCGGTGCTAAAGCCCTACATCGATAGCGGCAAGCTGGTGGTGGCCAGCGGGCAGATGGGTATGGACAAGGTTGCCACCCTGCGCTGGGACGGCGCGACCGCCCAGGCTCGCATGGACAATCTGCTTAGCGCCTTCTACGGCAAAAGGCGCGTTGATGCCGTGCTGTCACCCTATGACGGCCTCTCCATTGGCATCATTTCCTCGATGAAGGGCGTCGGCTATGGAAACGCGGATCAGCCGATGCCGATCGTCTGCGGGCAGGACGCGGAAGTGCCGTCGGTCAAGGCGATGCTGCGCGGCGAGCAATATTCCACCATCTTCAAGGATACCCGCGACCTCGCAAGGGTGACGGTGGACATGGTCGATGCGGTGCTTAACGGCAAGGAAGTCTCGGTCAATGACACCAAGACCTACAATAACGGCGTCAAGGCGGTGCCGTCCTATCTGCTCAAGCCCGTGGTGGTCGACAGGAGCAATTGGGAGAAGATCCTCATTGACGGCGGCTATTACAAGCGCTCGCAGTTCCAGTGAGCCAGCTGATCCGGCAGGTGCGCTGATCCGTGCCTGCCGGACCGAACCTCGCCGACATGGTTCGGCGCTGCGGGAGAAGATCGGATGACGGCAATGCTGGAAATGCGCGGCGTCAGCAAGAGCTTCGCGGGCGTGCAGGCGCTGCGAGATGTCAGTTTCGCCGTGGAGACCGGTCAGATCCACGCCCTTGTGGGCGAGAACGGCGCCGGCAAGTCAACGCTGATGAAAGTGCTCAGCGGGGTCTATCCCCACGGCAGCTATGAGGGGACAATCATCTTCGACGGCGAGGAGCAGCGCTTTCGCGACATCAACGATTCGGAGGCACTCGGAATCATCATTATTCACCAGGAACTGGCGCTGATCCCGCTGATGTCGATTGCCGAAAACATCTTCCTGTCGCATCCACCGGCGCGGTTCGGCGTCATCGATCGTGACGCGGTGTATCGACGTACGACCGAACTGCTGGCCCAGGTCGGCCTGCGCGAGCATCCGGATGCGCTTGTCACCGATCTCGGCGTCGGCAAGCAGCAACTGGTCGAGATCGCCAAGGCGCTTTCCAAGCGGGTCCGTCTGCTGATCCTGGACGAACCCACCGCCAGTCTCAACGAGGCCGATAGCGCGGCGCTGCTCGATCGTCTCGTCGCGTTCCGAGAGCAGGGCATCGCCTCCGTCCTGATATCGCACAAATTGAACGAGGTCGCCCGCATCGCCGACCGCATCACGGTGCTGCGCGATGGTCGCACCGTTGACAGTATCGACTGCCGAACCGAGCCGGTGGAAGAGGACCGGATTATCCGCAGCATGGTCGATCGCGATCTCGCTCACCGCTTTCCGGAGCGTGATGTCAGGATCGGGAATCCGGTTCTGGTGGTGCGGGACTGGTCCGTGCACCACCCGCTCCATACCGATCGCCGGGTAATCAAGAACGTCGACTTTCACGTCCGACGCGGCGAGGTTGTGGGCATTGCCGGCCTGATGGGCGCCGGCCGCACCGAATTCGCCATGAGCCTGTTTGGCCAGGCGTGGGGCCGCAACATCAGCGGTCGGGTCTGGCTCGACGACCGCGAGGTCGACCTTTCCAGCGTTCCGGCGGCCATCGATGCGGGTCTTGCCTATGTCACCGAGGACCGCAAGCAATTCGGGCTGATCCTTGCCGATGATGTGCGCAAGAACGTCACTCTGGCGAGCCTCGATCAAGTGGCCTCCCGGTGGGTGATCGACGACATCAGCGAATTGAAGGCAGCCAGCGAATACCGGAACCGGATGCGCATTCGCTGTTCGGATGTCTTTCAGGAAGCGGGCCATCTGTCCGGCGGCAACCAGCAAAAGGTCGTGCTGTCGAAATGGCTGATGACCGATCCCAAGGTGCTGATCCTCGACGAGCCGACCCGCGGCATCGACGTCGGCGCGAAATATGAGATTTATTGTATCATCAACGAACTGGCGCAAGCCGGCAAGGGCGTCGTGGTAATTTCGTCGGAAATGCCGGAACTGCTCGGTATTTGCGACCGGATCTGCGTGATGAACGACGGCGCCTTCGTCGGCGAATTTGCCGCCGCGGATGCGACGCAGGAGAAGATCATGCGCGCCATCATGCGCAACAACGCAATAAAGAACGGCACCGACGCGAACGACGTGCCGATGGGAGAATTGCGGCCATGACCGACAAGACGGTTTCGCTTCCCGAAGAACGGCGGCATGCAGGGTTCATCAAGAACAACCTGCGCAACTACGGCATGCTGCTATCGCTCTTCGCGATCATGCTGTTCTTTCAGGTCATGACCGACGGTACGCTGTTGCAGCCGCTCAATCTTACCAATCTCGTGCTGCAGAACAGCTATATCGTCATCATGGCACTCGGCATGCTGCTGGTGATTGTCACTGGTCATATCGATCTATCGGTCGGCTCGGTCGCAGGCTTCGTCGGCGCCGTCGCCGCGGTGCTGATGGTGCGCTATCACGTTGATTATCCGATCGCCTTCGTCGCGTGTCTGCTGGTCGGCGCGGCGATCGGGGCGGCGCAAGGCTACTGGGTGGCTTATTTCGGGATCCCGTCCTTTATCGTCACTCTTGCCGGCATGCTGGTCTTCAAGGGCCTTGCGCTTGCGCTGCTGCAGGGTCAGTCGGTGGGGCCGTTTCCGCCGACGTTCCAGAAATTGTCGTCAGGCTTCATTCCGGAACTGCTGCCCGGCACCGGTACGCTGTATCCCACCTCGTTGCTGGTCGGCGCCGTGCTGGCGCTGGTGCTGGTCTATGCCAGCGCCAAGGGCCGCGCGCGCGAGCAGTTACACGGGATCGAGGTAGAGCCTCATGCCTTCTTTATCGCGAAGAGCGTCGTGCTGGCGGGCGCTGTACTCTACTTCACTTACCTGATCGCGTCGCATCGCGGGCTCCCGAACGTCCTCGTGATCATGACCGGGCTGATCGCTCTCTACGGCTTCATCACGCGGCGAACGGTGATCGGTCGACAGATCTACGCTGTCGGCGGTAACGCAAAGGCGGCCAAGCTTTCAGGCGTCAAGACCGAGCGGCTTACCTTTCTCACCTTCGTCAACATGGGCGTTCTGGCCGCCCTGGCCGGTCTCGTCTTCGCTGCTCGCCTCAACACCGCAACGCCCAAGGCGGGCGTCGGCTTCGAACTTGACGTCATCGCTGCCTGTTTCATCGGCGGTGCCTCGGCCTATGGCGGTGTCGGCCGGGTCGGCGGGGCGGTGATCGGTGCCATGATCATGGGCGTGATGAACAACGGAATGTCGATTCTTGGTATCGGCATCGACTACCAGCAGGTGATCAAAGGCCTGGTGTTGCTCGGAGCCGTCTGCATCGACGTGTATAACCAGCGCAGGTAGCCCGCATTCGAGCGCGAAGCTGATTTCAGTTTGCTGGTCGGAGAAACCAGGCGTGCCCCGTATCAGATCAAGTGGTGGCAAAATAAATCGAAATAATAGGCCACTCCGCGAGCATCATACTCGATCATCATACTACAAGCATCAAACCGACACAGGTTTGCCGCGCAAGAGGTCCGATTTCTGCCGCGCGCCCAGGCTAACGGTTCCCGACCTTGTCGACCTCTCGCATCATTGTCGGATGAAAATGCTTCGAACATCTGGCGAAGTGGCGTGAGACGCCGATGGCGTCAAAGAATAGAACGGTGGCACAAGCTGTTCGCCGCCAGGGAATTTTGAGTGCTCGGCACCGACCAGCGCCGCCTTGGCGATCATTTTCCGCTCGACCGCTGGTGCCGTCTGAAATCACCGAGGTGAGCGGGCTACGGAGGCGGCCTTATAGTGTCGCCGCTTCGCGTTCACACGCCAGGGACATGATGCTTGCGCATATCGATCATCATTGCGCGGCAGTATTCGCGGTAAAGGAAGTTGATGAATGATAACATGATCATACTCCGTTGTCTGATCATTATCGATTTGTAAGCACGTCTTTGTTTCAGGTCTTCTTCGTGGGCTGAGAAAAATGGCTTCGCGCCGCCGCAGAATTGTTTCATGGCCCCTAACCAGGAAGCGGCCGGATTAGGGGCCGCACGGTGGCGCTGATTGAGCCACGCTTGACGTTAACCCATCCGGCCCGCGGCATATGTGAACCGGCTCACTGCCGTAGTTCTACGGTCCCGTTCGATTGAAGGTCGTGGCCCATGGGCGGCTCAAATCGATGGCGTGCGGCGGAGTCCCGAGAGCAATCCAGGTGGCTGCTGCTACCGCGATCAGCGCTTTTGCTGTGCCCGAATGAGAGTGACGCCAATTTGCGGCACCACAGGCGAAGATCAGTGTCTATGTCCGGACGGCGGGTGATTCAGGTAGCGGTGCCGATGCCCCGTAATTGAAACGGCTACTGTCGGAAAGCAGGCGACGCTGTTGCTTGAGCTTGCTCATATAGGCGGTCGCCAGCCCAAGCAGTATCACCGCCAGCAACAAGCCTATGACGAAAATCAGCAGGGTCCGCGAGCTGAACTTGTGCATCAAATCGGCCAAACGAACCCCGCCCGCGGGGATCAACAGGCGGGATTCGCCTTGAGAGTAGCGCTGAATGCCTTCCACAATGCTCCTCCGCCAGACCCACGATATCAGGTAATTACCTTAGCGCCCGAAAGGGAATCACCTCAGCCGCAGAAACATAGGTCTGTGTTCACTTGACGCTCCATCCGGTGGCTCATTTCCGTGCCTACGTCCAACTCTCACACGTATTGTCACTGGATACCCGCGCCTTCCGTATTATCGGAAAGCGATGAGGACGGAAGCGGAATGGTAACACCATTTTCGGATGTCGGGCCGTATGACAAACGGGCCTAAAGGGGCCAGACGTCCGCTCACGCGATCTGCGCCATAATTGGCCGGCGAGAGTCAGGGTAAAACCTGATGGCGGTTGGGGCTTTATCCCACTAGGTTTTAGCATTCGCAGCAATCCATGAGGGTGTGATGAAAACCGTCCCTTCCGATCCTTCGGCGAGCATTGACCGCGAGACCGTTTTGGTCGACCTCGCCCTGCAGGGTGGCGGTTCTCACGGTGCTTTTACATGGGGCGTGCTCGACCGGCTCCTCGAGGAGCCGTGGCTGCGGATCGATGGTATTTCGGGAACTTCTGCGGGCGCGATGAATGCTGTGGTGTTGGTCGATGGCTATGAAAAGGACGGACCCAAGGGAGCACAGGCCGCGCTTGAGGAGTTCTGGCGGCGTGTCTCGCATTCCGCCCGGTTCAGCCCTATCCGGCGGAGCCCCCTGGATGTTCTCTTGGGCCGGTGGACGTTGGACACGTCGCCATTCTTCGTTGCTTTCGACCTCGCTGCGCGTTTGTTCTCGCCTTATGATCTAAATCCGAGAGGCGCTAATCCGCTACGCGATATACTTGCTGACTGCGTTGACTTTGGCCGGGCGGCGAAGTCTCCAATCCGGTTGTTCGTGACCGCTACCAACGTTCACACTGGCCGGGGCCGCGTATTCCGAAACGGTGAGCTCACACCGGACGTGCTGCTCGCGTCCGCCTGCCTACCGACGCTGTTTCAGGCCATCGAGATCGACGGCGAGCCTTACTGGGATGGCGGCTACTCGGGCAATCCGACCATCACACCATTGGTGCGTGAGTGCTCGTCACACGATACGCTGCTCATTGCTGTCAACCCCGTCGAACGTGAAGGCACGCCGCGTTCGGCGCGCGAGATCCTCGACCGTCTGAACGAGGTTTCCTTCAATGCCACCCTGCTGAAGGAATTGCGTATGATTGCCCTGTTGCGGCAGGTCGCTGATGTCGGCACCGGCGAGGGGGCTCAATGGGCAGGAATGCGCATTCATCTGATCTCAAGTAAAACCGTCGACAAGCTCGGAGCGTCTTCCAAGTTCAATGCGGAATGGGATTTTCTGAGCATGCTGCGGGACGAGGGCCGACGTAGCGCGGAGTCCTTTCTGACGGCGCATCGTGCGAGTATTGGCAAGCATTCCACCCTCAATCTGGATGTTCTCCTGGAACAGGTCTGATGCCATGGGCCTTCTAGGCATTCTCCTCGCGCTAGGGCTGCTTGTCTGGCTGGCTTATCGCGGCTGGAGCGTACTCCTGTTGGCTCCCGCGGCCGCGCTCATCGCTGCTGCCGTTTCTCGCGAGCCGTTGCTCGCTCATTGGACACAAACCTTCATGGGCAGCGCAGCGCAATTTCTCGCGCAATTCTTCCCGCTGTTCCTGCTCGGCGCGTTGTTTGGCAAGCTCATGGACGACAGCGGTTCGGTCGAAGCCATCGCGCGCTTTATGACCGAGCGACTGGGCGCGCGCCGCGCGATACTGGCGGTGGTGCTCGCGGGTGCAATGGTGACATATGGCGGCGTAAGCTTGTTCGTCGCTTTTTTTGTATTGGCGCCAATGGCGCAGGCCCTTTTTCAGGCCGCCGACATTCCGCGGCGGCTGATGCCGGCGGCGATCGCGCTCGGCACCTCGACGTTCACGATGACGGCGTTCCCCGGCACGCCGGCGATTCAGAACGCGATTCCGATGCCGTTTTTCGGCACCACGCCTTTCGCCGCGCCAGGCCTCGGCGTTATCGCCTCGGTAATCATGCTGGGATTTGGATTGTGGTGGCTCGCTCGTTGCGAGGCCGCTGCTCGGCGGACAGGCGAGGGCTATGGCAGTGGTGACATCGCCCCGCGGTCGGTTGCCGATGATCCGATCATTCGAGAGCGGGCGACAACCGCACGTGAATTCGATCCTGCGGAGATCAGCCACGGCCGTCATGGCGACACTGCGGTGCCGATTGGCCTTGCCGGGCTGCCGTTGGTTGTTGTGGTGAGTGTCAATCTCCTGATGTCGCTCGTCATTCTGCCGCGTCTGGACTTTTCGTTCCTGGCGGAGGCGCGTTGGGGCGCCACCTCGCTGTCGGCCGTTGCTGGTGTCTGGTCGGTGGCCGTGGCACTCGCGGCCGCGATCTTTGTGCTCATCGTTGTCAATCGTCAGCGCTTACCGACGTTGCGCGAGAGCATGGATGCCGGCGCCAATGCCTCCGTCTTGCCGGCGTTCAGCGTCGCCAGCCTGGTGGGCTTCGGCGCCGTCGTCGCGATGCTGCCCGCGTTTGCGACGGTGCGCGATTGGGTGCTTTCAATTGGAGGCGGACCGTTGGTCTCGCTTGCGACGGCAACTAACGTACTCGCCGCCCTGACCGGTTCGGCTTCCGGTGGTATGACGATCGCGCTCGATGCGCTCGGCGACACCTATATGCGCATTGCCGCGGAGCAAGGTATCAATCCCGCGTTGATGCACCGGGTAGCCGCAATCGGCTCCGGTACCCTTGACAGCTTGCCGCACAATGGTGCGGTCGTGACGCTGCTCGCCGTTTGTGGCTCGACGCATCGCGAAAGTTACCTCGACATCGTCATGGTTGGGATTGTCAGCGCACTCATCGCCCTCGTGGCGGTTATTGTCCTGGGCTCGACGTTCGGCTCATTCTAATATGATGCGGGCCCGGGCCGGAAAGAGATATATCTGCGGACGATTCTCAACGCCTCTGGTAGCCTTTCATAGCTCATCGGAGTTAGGGGGCGGGCGACGTTATCGCCTCACAATCATTACCAACGCCGATGACGAGAGTGACGATGTGATCGAACGCGTCGCCGAAGCCGACGGTGGCGTCGAGAAGTCGCGGTCCGGTTCGAATCCAAGCGTCTTGAAGCCATCAGCGAATTTTGTGGCTTGGGCACTTTATTCGTTATCGGAGCACGAGAGTCGCCACGCCCAACGCCAAATTAATTCCGATCTGGCCTTCGACCGACAACGGCTGCAAGGTTATGGTGCGACGGGATCCGCCGATCAACACCTTGGCGCCTAACCCCAAGCCCAACGCGACGTTGCCGCTGGCACCCACATAACTTCCTCTGAGCGTAGCTCGGCCGATTTGGCTGTTTCGTGCAAAAACTGCCCAGAATAACGTTCCCCCTCTCGTCACGCCGAGATCGACACCAAGTCGCCTGATCGTACCTGTGTAAACGTATTGTTGTCCCGTCGCACTCGCGACGAAAACACATCGCATATCCTGTCGCGAGCCAAGGACCAGTCCGACCCTCGGACCGGTGTTACAGGTCAGTCCGCCAACCCGAAAAGGTGGCCGTGTTTGCGCAGTTGCGGACACGACAAGAACGACGAGGAATGCACATACAATCGCTGACACGCGAATGCTGGACATTGCCACGCCCATCGATGAATCCAAACGTCTGACTGCGGAGTTGGATTGGAAAGTGAAACTGCGTGCCTGGCGCCGTTGTCGTCCGCAATCTATGCGCATCACAGTGTACTCACGGGCCGCGGTCAGGAACTGGCGACAAGAGCTGCCTGCCACATAATGCTAAAGTCCTGCGCGTGAGTTGATCGGAAAAAACCCTGAGATGATCGAAGTTAATACCCGGATTGCTCGACACGGTGCTTCGGATTTAGCAATGTCGCTCAGTAGGCCAACAGGAAGATCGATCTGTGATCAGGTCCGCCAGCTCCGGCGCTTTGCGCGGATAATTTCAAGCTAACTCGGGAGTGATCCATGTTCACTTGCACTTCGGATGATGACTTCAAACCTGATGAAGCACGCCGGCTGCCTTTGCCACCGGCCGGAAATCCAGGCGCTTACGCGTCGTATCAATATGGATCTTTCGCGACGCGGCTTTGTAGCCGGCATGGCCGTCTCAATGGCATCGCTCGGACTGCCGCGACACGCCACCGCGCAGCCGGTTCCAGCCCCGCCGTCGCGACCGATCCTGTTCACGAATTTTCGGCTGTTTGATGGAAAGTCGGGCTCCTTGCGCGAAGGGCTGCGTCTGCTCGTTGAAGGCAATCGGGTCAAAGCGGTTGTCAGCGGCAATCCGGCGGCTCCGGATGGTGCGCTGATGATCGACTGCGGTGGCCGGGTTGTCATGCCCGGCCTGATCGACGCGCACTGGCATTCCCTGTTTGCCGGCCTGCCGCTCTCAACTTTGCTGACCGCGGATATCGGCTCTATTCATCTGGCTGCAAGCGCAGAGGCGACGCGCACCCTGATGCGCGGTTTCACCACGGTCCGGGATCTCGGTGGCCCCGCCTTCGCACTCAAGCAGGCGATCGATCAAGGTCTGGTATCGGGCCCGCGCATCTATCCATCAGGCGCCATGATAACATCCACAGGCGGGCACGGTGACTTGCGTCCGGTGACCGATGTGCCGAGGAGCCCTGGGGGGCCGCTGAGCGCCTCGGAGCAGACGGGCGGTTCCGCTATTGCCGATAGCCCGGATGAAGTCCGGCTCCGCGTGCGCGAGCAGCTTTTTCAGGGCGCGTCGCAGATCAAACTTGTGGGAGGCGGTGGGGTTTCTTCACCGCGCAGCCCGCTGGACATGTCTACCTTCAGCGAGTCCGAATTGCGTGCAGGCATAGAAGCAACGCAAGACAGGAACACGTACGTCACGGTTCATGCATACGCGCCGGCCACGGTCCAGCGCGCAATCGCTGCAGGGGCCAAGTGCATCGAACATGCTCATCTGATGGACGAGGTGACGGCGAAGCTCATGGCCGACAAGGGCGTATGGCTGAGCATTCAGCCCTTCCTCACAGACGATGACACGGGTGTTTTGACAGGGCCGAGCCGGATCGCGCAACTTCAGGTCTTCGGCGGGACGGATAACGCATACAATCTGGCGAAAAAGCATAAGATCAGAACGGCGTTCGGCTCGGATATGCTGTTCTCCGAAAAGCTGGCAGCACGCCAGGGCACGATGCTGACCCATCTGACCCGCTGGTACTCGAACGCCGAAATCCTGACGATGGCGACCGCCACCAATGCCGAACTGCTCGGCTTGTCCGGTCCGCGCAATCCTTATCCGGGAAAACTGGGAGTCGTGGAGGAGGGCGCGTTTGCCGATCTGTTGCTGGTCGACGGAAATCCCGTCGACAACATCAAGCTGATCGAGGACCCGGCCAAGAATCTTCTCATCATCATGAAGGACGGAAGAATCCAAAAAAACGCGCTCACACCATGAGGGCCCGGCGCGGCCTTCGTTTCGCCTGGATGTCGAAACGTTAAAGTTTGGTAAGCGACGTTGCAACGGAAGTCGACAAGGGCCATTTCCAGGTTCGACAATCGCAATGGAAGTTGACGGAAGAATATCGGAGGCCCCGGGGAGGGCCGGCCGCTTGGGCGCGCTCGAAACAGTTCGTGAAACATTTTGGCTTGGCGATGTTTGGATCATTCAAAGCTTTCATCTCGAATCTTGTCGGTGACGCGCGCCGGCGCGGCTATCTTGAGCAAAGGGATCGCTTAACCGCGATCACGGCATTGCTTATCCGCGTCGCAACCGTCCATCACGAGTTATCCGAAGCCAGGCGTGCCAAACTGCATGTCATCATGCGATCGAGTTATGGACTTGACGATAGCACGGCCGCCCGGTTGATTTGCGACGCCGAGGCGATCGCCCGGACCGCGATCGATCTCTATCGCTTCACCCGGCCGCTCAATGAAGTGCTTGACGATGAAGGACGTCGCCGAATCGTTCAAATGATGTGGGAAATCGTTTATGCGGATCGGAGAGTAAACGAATTTGAGGAAAATATCATTTGGCGTGCCGCGGACTTGCTTGGAGTATCTACACGGCAGCGTGTCGAGCTTCGACAAAGAATTGTGGCTGGTATGGAAGCCTTAACTCCAGCAAAATGTGTCGACTATCCGGTCATGGCATCTTCGGCCGTTACCGGTGATTGAGGGCATTCAACTCATGCAAGCATGTCGTAAGCGCGTCGCCCGCGTGCGGGGAGTCTGCGAGCCGTTTTACCGCGTGAATACCGCCGCAGCGAACACGACCGTCAGTATAAGCAACGACACGCCGGCCACCGGCCACTGACGGAGAGCGCTGTCCATTCGCTCCAGAGTCTTGCCGCAAGCAAGAGCTACCCGCACCCCACCATCCAGTGCCACCACGACGTCTCCCTCGGGAATGTGTGGCAGCCAACGCGACCAACGCCACAGCGCCATCGCCAGCACGGCGCCCAGCAAAACCGGCCAAAGCGCTTTCCAGAGCACCTCAGGGGCGAGCGGGTCGGGCAGCGATCCGCTCGGGACCGCCAGGAACAGCGTCCACGGCACGACGAGCGAAACAACGGCGGCCGCCAGCCACGGCCAGACAAGTCTGGCGGGCGCTGTCGCTTGCGGGTCTTGTGACGCGGTCTTTGCAAGGCTGCGCAGGAATTGCAGCATCAGCAGCGTCGTGAGAACCGCCGACAGCGTTGCGATCTTGTTTGCGGTGCCATCCCCCAACGGTCCGTCGACCACGATTTTCGCCAATGAGCCGCCAGTAAGCGGGAGCCCGCCGAGGCCCACCGCAATGATGGCAACGGGCAGCAGCATCGGCCACAGACGTCGGCTGGCGGTCGCGGCGATCACGCCCACAGACAGGAACAACGCGCCTTTGACCAAGACGTGGTGCGCGGCATAGAACGCCGCTGCCAGTGCTGCGCGGTCATCTCCCGCGAGGATTCCCATGCCAATGACCGCGACGATAAATCCCATCTGGCTCACGCTCGAATACGCCAGCACGACCTTGGGATTTCCTTGCGTGATTCCAATCACAACGCCGTAGATTGCGGCGAGAAGTCCCGCGGCTGCGAGTGCCGTGCCCCAATGGGGCAGCGCAGTTTCGAGGGGTAGAAACCGGATCATTCCAAGGATGCTTGCCTTGACGACCGCACCACTTAGCACAGCGGAAGCCGGCGTCGGCGCCGCCGAATAGGCAAGTGGCATCCAGAAGTGAAATGGTGCGAGGCCCGCCTTCATGCCAAGGCCGGCTATCAACAGGGCAAGTATCAGATCGCGCTGAGGTGAGGCCGGCAGCGCTGCCGCGGCGTCTCGGATCAGGAGGCTATCGCCCGGGATCTGCGCAGCCAGCAGCACGAAAGCCAAGAGCAGGAATGCTTCGGCGAGCAGCGCGAGTCCAATATAGATCGCGCCGGCGCGCCATGCGCGCGGCGTTTCGTGATGGATGACGAGGCCGCAGGCTCCGAGCGAGAGCAGCGCGAGAAGAAAATAAAAACTCACCATGTCGGCGGCCAGAAATACGCCGATGCAGCCCGTCAGCGTCATCAACCAGCACACCACGAATCGTCCGCGGTTCGGCCGGCCCTGCAGATACTGCGAAGCGTAAGCACCCGATGCGATCCACAGCAGCGCCGCGACGCCGAGCAGCAGCGCTCCGGGAAGGTCGAGGGCGAAAGTCAAGTGCAGGCGCGTTGTGCCCAATATCAGCGGGGAATCATGACCCGCAAGCAACACGGCAGCAAGCGCCGGGATCGGGGCCAGCGCCAATAGCGAAGGCATCCGGTTCAGCGCCCGTGGCCAGAGGCATGCCAGCAGCATGCCGAGCGGGACGACGAGGGCGGTCGCCAGCAATGTCCTGGCCTCGATCATCGCGGCATCACCATCATGGCCTCCGGGCGGCCAGCCCCGAACACATCGATGGGGCCGAGTGCAACCAAGCCCAACAACAGCGACGTCAGCGCCAGCGCCAGCGCCGCTGCCTCCTGATACCGTGGCACGATCATGCGCAGCTTCAGCGGCTCTTGCGCTGGTACGAGTGTGCGCGCGAGCACGATGAACATATAGCCGCTTGTGAACAGGCCTCCCGCGAGCATCACCATCGCCCACCACCATTGACCGGTTGCGACCGCCGCCTCAAGCAACAGCCATTTCGCCAGAAAACCGCCACTTGGCGGTAACCCGATCAGGGACACTCCGCCGAGCGCGAACGCGAAAATCGTCATGGGCAGCGCCCGCGCGATCCCTCCAAGTTCAGCGATGCGATCATGTCCAAGTGCTGCGTAGATAAGTCCGGCGGCCATGAACATGGCAGCCTTTGCTGTCGCGTGCGATATCGCCTGAAGCATGCCGCCGGTCAAAGCGCCGCTACTCTGGAGCTGTGCCGACGCCGTGTCGAAGGCGAGCGGAAACATCAGGAACAGGTAGCCGATCTGCGCGACCGTCGAATAGGCGATCAGCAGCTTCAGTCGCTGCTGCCGCAGCGCGACGACGCTGCCGAATACGATTGCCGCCGACCCAAGCGCGCCGAAGGTTTGCGCGCCGGCTGGGCCGAGCATCCCCGGCATGACATCGAACCAGAGCCGCACGACGAGGAAGAACGACCCCTTCACCACCACCGCCGACAGAACTGCGCTTGCGGCGGCCGGCGCACCGGCATGGGCCGGCGGAAGCCAAAGATGCAGGGGAAAGAGCGCGGTCTTGGCGAAGAGTCCGACCGTCATGAGCGCGGCAGCAGCGAGCGTCGCGGGCTCCATATGAACTCGCTGCGACAACAAAACGATGTCGAGCGTTGCATAGCTGCCGTAGAGCAGTGCCGTTCCAACCAGGTAGAGAATCGAGCCGAGGAGAGCGAAGAGCAGGTATCGCAGCGCGGCCTGCAATGTCTCGGCGCGGCCATCGAGACAGACCAGCGGTACCGCGGCAAAGGTCAGGAGTTCGAGCGCGACGTAGAGCGTGAATAGATCTCCGCCCAGGAAGACCATGTTCATTGCGCCCCAGATACCCATCAGCAGTATCCAGAACGCGAACGGTGCGCGGGTCTCGACGGATCCCGCGCGGGTACCGAAATCCGCGTGGGCAAACACGCCGACGGCGCAGATCACGACGGCCATTGTCACCATCATCGCCGCCGAAAGTCCGTCGGCGCGCAACGCGATACCGAGCGGCGGTTTCCAATCCCCTACGATGTATATCAGCCAGTGGCCGCTTCGCCATACCTCGGCGAAGATGACCAACGCGACGCCGAGACCGCAAGGCAGGAGAACAAAGGCAATCCTTTCGACGTACCTTCCGCCGAGGGTCAACGACAACAGAACACCCGCGGCCGGCAATACGATCGCGAGAACAAGGAGCGCTCCATCCGTCGTTGTCGCGTCGGGCAAGACGGTTGCGTTCAGCATCAGGAGTTGCCTCTGTCCGTACTTGTGCCTCCGGGATTATCGGGGCTGAGTGTGGCACGGCCGGTTTCCTGCAAAAGCCGCAGCACCAGTGCGATAGCCATGGCCGTAGCCGCGAAGGCAACGACAATCGCGGTAATGACCATCGCCTGAGGGACGGGATCACCCCCGAGACCAGCCGCCGCGGCCCTCCTGGCTATGACGCCGAACAGCACAAACACGCCGCTTCCCAGCAGGTTGAACGCCAGTATCTTGCGTAGCGGCTCGGGATTTGTGATGAGCCCGTATAATCCGATGCCCACCAGCGCTGCGCCACATAACCCGAACAATGTTGCCGCGTTCATTGCTGTTGCACCCGTTCAGGCGGCCCTGCGGCGAGCATGCCCAGCGCCACACCGATGGAAACTGTCAAAGCGACCTCAACCACGACAATCAGCGGCTTGGCGTAGCCTGATGGATAAGCAAGAAAGGCGGTCGCCCACACGAAACCGGCAAGTCCGATGACAAGGAAAATTACCGGCCCGACGACGAGTAGCAGATGTAACCAAGGCTGGCTGATCGAAGGTACACTCTCTAGGCCTGCGATCATGACAAGGAGCCACATCGCGGCCAAAACTGTGCCGCCCTGAAAGGCGCCGCCCGGTTCTTTTGCTCCGACCCAGCACATATAGATCGCCACCACGATTCCCACCGGGGGCAGAAGTTGAGCAAGAAAAGTCAGCGTGCTGTTAGGCCGTGCATAGACGCGCAACCCCGGTATTCCGCCCCATACGCTATCCGGCGCCGACGACCAGACGCCGAGCAAAGCGAGCAGCAAGACCACCTTCTCAAGCAGCGTGTCGAGCGCACGGTACACGAACAAAACGCCGGCGACGGGATTGCCGAGGCCAGTCTGCGCTAGGTTCTCCATCACCGTCGGTGCGAGTGTGGGAATAGCTTCGGGCGGCAACAGAATGGCGGTTGCGAGGCCTACCGCGATCAGCGCGCACAATACGCCCGCTACAAGACGAACCGGAAGACCGGTCCGGGTGTCGTTGCCTTTGGCCGAGCGCAGGCGTGCGACAGCGCCGAGCATCAACATTCCGGTCATTCCACCGCCGATGGCGGCCTCCGTCAGCGCTACATCGACGGCAGAGAGCCTGACCCAGGCGATGGCCAACAGCAGCCCGTAGACGACGAATGCGATCACGGCCGCGAACGCCTCGCGCGCGGCGATCGTCCAAGCACCGACCCCCAGGATCAGGACGACAAGACCGATATCGAAGAAAGACAAAATGGTCATCCATGGGATCCATGTTGTCGAACGGCGCCTGCGATGAGCTGTGTAACAATCGCGCCGGACAATTGGACGAGCAGCCAGATGCTGACCAATTTGAACGCGCTGAATAGGCCATTCGTCTGCGGCAAGAGCCCCAGAACGACAAGGCCAAGGCCAAGATTGTCCACTTTGGTCAATGCGTGCAGACGCGTCAGCGAGTCCGGGAAACGGAGCAAACCGACGGTGCCCGCCAAAAAGAACAGCGCACCTGCCGAGACTGAGGAAACGGTGAAGATGTCAAACGCGAGTTTCATCTGTCGCTCATTGCCTTCGGGGCCTCGCTCTCCGAATCGGACGCGCTTCTGACGAACGCGGTTGCCGCGAATGCGGCTAACAGAGCCAACAACAATGCAACATCCACGATCGCCGACGTTTCTGTCGCCACGGCCAGCAAGAGCAGTATAGCGACGCCGCCCGTGCCCAGTAACTGTGCCGCCATCATATGGTCAACCGCGGCTGGGCGCCGAAGAATGACGAACAAGCCGAGCGCGACCATCGTCAGCACGAAGCCCGCGGTCCCGAACAGGAAGTTCGTCATTGCGGTCCTCCGAGCGTCTGCATGTAGAGGGTTTCCTCCGCAGCCAGCTGCTCGACCACCGGCTGCGTCACATCAAGACAATGAATGACTAGCCCGTTACCTTCCGCGGCTCCGCACGGAAGCGTGCCTGGCAGCAAACTCATGATTGCGCAGAAAGCGTTGCTCCTTGTGCCGGTGGGCAGGTGCGCTTGATAGATCACGAAGCCCGGGCGCAACGGCAGCCGAGGATCAAGCGCCCGTAGTGCGACGTCTGTCCCGGCGCCAATCGATTGGCGCAGAAAGTGCAGCACCAGTCCGGCAAGCTTGATAGGATGCAGGCTCCATTGCTCCGCCGGCATCAGGCGCAGACTTACCCAGGTTGCGGCCGCAGCAGCGGCCAACCCGACCACAAGATCGGCAGAATCGGCGCCGGTTAGCACCAGCCAAAAACCGAAAAATCCGGCAGCGCGGGAAATCGCACCCCAGTGCGTGCTGCCTCGGCCATTCGCAGCCGGCTCCGAGCGCCTATTTCGCCTCTCCGGTGAGATCATAGACCTTACTGACCTCCATATCGCTCAATCCAGCAGCGAACCTTTGCGCACCCGCCAACGAGATCGACACTAACTTACTGGTGAGGATAAGCAGTCGGGTCCTCAGCTTGCCGTTGCCTCCTGATGAAGAGGCCTAGCGATCAAACGATCCGGCGCTAGTGACTGCTTCCTCCGCTTCTTTTGGATTTGGTTTTTCCGCTTGAACTGGAGGCAGGTTGCGAGGGCTGTTCTGCAGTTATGGGGTGCGCGGGAATCTGAAGGCGATTGATGCGGACATCGTCCCGAATTGCATCGGTGTCCATCCTCTGACTGCGCTCGACGGAATCGCGTGGTTCCGCGGTGACGGCGGATGCCGTGCATAACCAGACCATTCCTGCACCGGCCACCGCAAAGAAGCGTTTCATGCGCATTTTCCGCTACCAGTCATTCAAAAGGCGAAGTCGAGTCTCGGACCTATCCGCAGATCTCTGTAGTGACGCAAGGGAACATTCGAGGTGCGCGCTTCGTAAAGCACGTTGGTGGTGAGCGATACATTGCTGGCAATATTGTACTTCAGTCCAAGCGTGGCAGAGTAGATTTGATCTTTGCGGCCGGTGTTAAGGCCGTCGGTGAACCAAAATGCTTCGATCAGTGGCGTACTGACAATCGACCATCTCGGATTGAGCTTGACTTCGATGCCGACCAGCGCATCGAAACGCCAGCGGCGAGCCTCCGCCAGGTCAGAAAATCGGTAGGTGAGCAGCGCCAGCGGCGAGAGTGTCACATTGCCAAACTGGAAGTCGCGCCCGACAGAACCGGTCACATCGTTGGAAATGAACGCGAGGTCGCGGTAGACGCCGTCGAAATCATATCTGTTTTCGTATTGAGCCGTAAATCTCCAGCCGTACAGATTCTGCGTCAACCGCGCCCCGAGGCGTGCGACTGCGGCGTTGCCATCATGCTCGGTTGCAAACGATTCGAATTGTGCTCGGGCAAAGATGCGGTAGGAAAGATCAGGCGACAAATTGCCATCCAACCTCAAACTGACATCAGGCTCGTAGTAGAAATCCTGGCGCCGTTCGTCCCGGCTGAACAGCGCGTTCTCGGTGTATGTTGGAGACAGGGATCCAACGACGCTCCAGGAAGGGGTAGTCGGCGCGAACTCGGGTTTGCCGAGCTCAACCAGATCCAGCTCGGCGGCAAATGCTCCGCTCGCGCTCAAAAATCCAAAAACCTGCGACAGAAGCCTGAACCCGCGCATTGGAATTTCCAAGGAGTCATCCATTGGCCGCCGGAATTCGTCTCAGGCTATGCCCCCATTGCGACTTGTCAAGGAACGGCTCAATCAAGGCAGAAATAGCCGAGTTGCGTTGCAAACAAACCACACGCTCTCGCCTCACGGCGGGCGGATTCCTGTCGGCGCGCCGAACCCACAGTTTGATTCGGATCGAACGCAGCCACTGCCGACCCCAGGTAAAATGCTGTGGCCGGCGGAATCATAGCGGTATGTCGTCGCTGCTGGGGTGACGATGGTCGATCAGCCTAGTAGTCCACCGCATCTCGGATGATCGGACAGGTCATGCAGTGACCGCCACCACGGCCGCGGCCGAGTTCAGCGCCAACGATCGTGATGACTTCGATGCCTTCCTTGCGCAACAGAGTATTCGTGTAGGTGTTGCGGTCGTAGGCGTAGACGACACCTGGCGAAGCACAAACGAGGTTGGCACCACTGTCCCATTGAGTCCGCTCGCGCTGATAGTCGCTGCCGCCGGCCTCGACCACGCGAAGCTTTTTGAGGCCCAACGCTTCCTCGACGACGCCGACAAACGACTTCTTTTCCGCGCGCAACTCAACGCCGCTCGGGCGATTGCTCGGATGATAGGAGTAGGTACGCGTCTGGTTCATGAAGTCGGGAGCGAGCAGCACGCAGTCGCGGTCGGCGAAAGTGAACACGGTATCGAGATGCATGGCGGCGCGAATCTTGGGCATTGCCGCGACGATCACGCGTTCTGCCGCCTTCTTCTCGAAAAGCGTCGCCGCGAGCTGGCTGATCGCCTGGCGGGACGTGCGTTCGCTCATGCCGATCAGCACAATTCCCTTGCCAATGGGCATCACGTCGCCACCCTCCAGCGTGGCCAGCCCGTGATCTTGCGTGGGGTCGCCCCACCAGACGTTGACCTTGCCCGCAAAATCAGGGTGAAACTTGTAGATCGCCGTGGTGAGGATCGTTTCCTCGTGTCGCGCCGGCCAGTAGAGCGCGTTGAGCGTTACGCCACCATAGATCCAGCAGGTGGTATCGCGCGTGTACAGCGTGTTCGGCAGCGGCGGCAACAGGTACTCGGTGGCGCCCGCCGCCTCCTTGACCATCTTGAGTGCTTCGCCGCCGTGTGTTTCAGGAAAGTCATGGGTCGAGAGGCCGCCGATCAAGGTTTCCGCAAGCTTGCGGTTTTCCAGGCCGGAGAGGTAGCTTCTCAGTTCGTCGATAAAGCCCAAGCCGACCTGATTTGGCACGACCTGGTTGTCGAGGATCCATTTCTTGCCTTCGGGCACCGCCACCGTCTCGGCCAGCAGGTTGTGCATTTCCACCACGTCGACACCGCGGTCGCGCATCTTGGTGACGAAGTCGAAGTGGTCGCGCTTGGCGTTATCCACCCACAGCACATCGTCGAACAGCAGCTGATCGCAATTGGACGGGGTCAGGCGCGAATGGGCCAGGCCAGGTGCACAAACCAGCACCTTGCGCAGCTGCCCCACTTCCGAGTGCACGCCAAATTTGACATCTTTTGCGCTTGCCATGATGAGCTCCGATGCGTTGATCTAGATGGTGATGTAGCCGGTGGCGAGGCCGTGGATGCCGACGATGCATCCGATGACCGCTACGGCGAACAATATCCACTCCGCCGGGGTGAAGAGTTGTTTGCCCAGCTCCTTGCGGGTGATGAAGTAGAGGACTGTGCCCGGGGCATAGATGATGAATCCGAGCAGCAGGAACTTCATGCCGCCGGCAAACAACAGGAAGATCGTGTAGATCGTCGCCAGGATCGCGATGACTGCATCCTTGCCGAGGTCGCCCGGATCCTTCTCGTAAGTCTCCTTGCGGTACACCAGCATCAGCGCAAAGGCCGCAGAGAGGAAATAAGGGATCAGCGACAGGTGGCTGCACAGCGACAGAGCGAAAGTGAAAGCGTCGTCTGAGAACAGCGTGGCGATGAGGACCGCCTGAACCAGCAGCGTGCTCATCAGCAGCGCCGCTGACGGCACCTGGTTGGCGTTCTCACGGGCCAGGAAGGCCGGCATATCCTGCCGCTTCGCCGCGATCGACAGCACCTCGGCCGCCATCAGCGTCCAGGCCAGGTAGGCACCGAGCACGGAAATGATCACGCCGGCGCCGATGAAAACAGCACCCCAGTGGCCGACGACGGCTTCAAGCACGCCACCGACCGAGGGCTGGCGCAGTTGCGCGAGCTCTGCTCGGGGCAGTACGCCGTAGGCGAGGATTGACACCGATGCGAACAGCGCAAGCACGCCGAGGAAACCTGTCACGGTGGCGATACCTACATCCTCGCGCCGTTGCGCGAACCGTGAATAATTGCTTGCGCCCTCGATGCCCAGAAACACGAAGACAGTCACCAGCATCGTCGCCTTCACCTGCTCGAAGAGGTTTCCGTAATCCCCGGCCGACCCGCCCCAGAGGTTGGCCACGAACACATCCGGCTTGAGGAAGAAGATCGCGAGCACCACGAACAGCAGCAGCGGAATGACCTTGGCAATCGTCACGACCTTGTTGATGGCCGCCGCTTCCTTGACCCCGCGCAGCACCAGGAAATAAAACGCCCAGACACCTACCGAAGATATCGCGACCGCGGTCACCGTATTGCCTTGACCGAGGACGGGAAAAAAAGCGCCGAGCGTGGACTTGATCAGGATCCAGTAGGATACGTTGCCGACGCAGGCGCTGGCCCAATAGCCGAAGGCGGAGAAGAAGCCTACGTAGGGCCCGAACCCCTCCCGCGCATAGGCGTAGACGCCGGCATCGAGATCCGGCTTGCGGTTGGCCAGCGTCTGGAACACGAACCCCAGCATCAGCATGCCGGCGCCGGCGACGGCCCAGGCGATCAGCGCCCCGTAAACGCCGGTGGCCAGCGCGAAATTACGCGGTATGGAGAACACACCGGCGCCGACCATGCCGCCGACCACCATGGCCGTGAGAGTCCATAACGGCAGTTTTTGTTCGCTCGCATTCGCGCTCATGGTGGCGCCCCTTTTCGGCAAGAGCCTGAAACACGCGGGCCAGCATGTACATGCCGCCGCCCGCGATGCACCATGCGATGATGGCGCCAAACGGTCCGGTCCCTGCGGCGAAGGTCCGCAGTAGCGAAAAGATGCCCGCGCCTACCAAGGCGCCGACCACCGTCGCGGTCAGCGCGAACAAGGAAAGCTTTTGTGGCGGCTGTGATGTCATATCGAACCCGGATAATGCCAGCCGGCAAAAACCTGCGTCATTCGGCTATGGCCCGGAGGGGAACGAGCAAGGCAAACGCGAATTGCGCCTTCGGGGTCTGCATCCTCGCCTCCTTTTTGGAGTATTGGTACAATGCACGTCCAGAGTGCACCACGATATCGGGTGATCACCTAGTGGAAGACGAGGAAACACCCTTACCGCAGATGCGAAAGGTTGCCCCGGCTCTGGATTAAAATGCCGCAGCAAGACAACGAAGACAGCCGCTGTCCTGCTTCGACTTTTGACGGTCCGGATTCGATGCAAGGCACGGTGCGTGATCCGATGAGCGCGCTTGCGTTGTATGTTGACTAAGCCGGAACCGACGAACGATCTGACGATCCTTCTGTTCCTCTGAACCAAGCAACATACAATGTGGGCAGAAAGATCAGCGTCAGGATCGTCGCGACCAACAGGCCTCCCATGATCGCAAAGGCCATTGGCCCCCAGAACACCGTCGGAGCGATCGGTATCATGCCGAGAACGGTGGACACGGCCGTTAGCATAATCGGGCGGAAACGGGAGCTGCTGGCATCGACGGCAGCTTCCCAGACAGTTTTTCCCTGAGAGCGCTCCGCCTCGATCTGGCCGATCAAGATCACCGCATTCTTGGTGATCATGCCCAGGAGCGCCAGGATGCCCAGAATCGCAACGAAGCCCAGCGGTCTGCCAGACAGCAGGAGCGCCGCGACGACACCGACCAGGCCGAGAGGCGCTACGCTGAGCACCAGGAGCAATCGCTGGAAGCTCTGGAGCTCGACCATGAGGACGGTGAGCATGATGAGCAACATGACCGGTACAACGGCTAAAACAGAAGCCTGCGATTTCTTGCTCTCTTCCACGGTCCCGCCGACAACGATATGATACGATGGCGGAAGGGTCTTTCTCAGGGTTTCCACCGCCGGCGAAAGCGAGGTGACGACCGTCTCCGGCAGAGCTCCCGCGACGATGTCGGCCTGCACCGTCAGGGTCGGAACGCGGTCGCGCCGCCAGATCAGAGGATATTCCTGCTCATATTCGAAGGTGGCGAACTGGCTGAGCGGAACTGTTCTCCCACCTGGCAGTGGCACTTGCAGGGTGCGCAGGGTGGCAAGCGAGACACGCTGTTCATCCGTCGCACGTGCGATGACGTCGATCAGATAGATATCGTCGCGCACTTGGGTAACAGAGGTGCCGGATATGACGGTATTCAGAACACCGGCTAGTGCCTGCGAGCTGAGGCCGAGTAGGCGCGCCTCATCCTGGTCGACACGAATGCGCACTTGGCGGGCCGGCTCTATCCAGTCAAAATTGACTTTTTCGGCTTTGGGATTGGTTGCGATGATCTGGGCGAGCTTGAGAGCAATCGTGCGCACCTGATCTACGTCAGGACCGCTGACGCGATATTGCACGGGCCATCCGACCGGAGGTCCAAGTTCAAGCGGGTAAACCCGCGAAATCGCGCTCGGAAACTGATCTGCCAGGATCTTTTCCAGCTTCAGACGAAGACGCTCGCGAGCCGCAACGTCCTTTGCAACAATCACCACCTGGGTGAAGAAATTGTTCGGTAGCTGAACATTGAGTGGCAGATAGAAGCGAATAGCGCCGCGACCCACATAAGTGCTCCAGCGCGCGACATCTGGATCGCCCTTCAAAGCAGCATCAAGGCGTTGCGCTGCATTTTCGCTGGCATAGATCGACGCGTTCTGGGGCAGACCGAGGTCAACGAGTAATTCCGGACGGTCCGAGGATGGAAAGAATTGTCGAGGGATGAGCGGTAGCGCGAGAAAGGACCCGACGAAAAGCGCCAGCGAAACAAAAATCGTTAGCCATTTCGCTCGCATGGCGAGGGTGAGGAAGCTCCGGTACCATCGGAAAACCCTGCCGGGCTGGGCGGTCTTCGCCGCCTTCGGTGGGGTGAGAATGATGACGCCCAGCAGCGGCGCAAAGATGACCGCAACGAACCAGGACACGATCAGCGCGATGCTGACCACCGCGAACAGCGAGAATGTGTATTCTCCCGCTGAACTGGCCGCAAAGCCGACCGGGACGAAACCGGCGATCGTTACCAGCGTTCCCGCAAGCATGGCGAATGCGTAGGTCCGGAACGCGTATGTCGCGGCCTCGACCTTGTCGTCGCCTTCCGCAAGTCGATTGAGTGTGGCGTCGGTCGTCGTCATCGCGTCGTCGACGAGCAGTGCAAGGGCAATGATGAGCGCGCCGAGAGATATTCGCTGCATATCGATACCAGCCATTTTCATGACCGGAAAAACGATGGCCAGCGTCAACGGAATGGAAAGTGCGATGATCAAGCCGGGGCGGACACCGAGGCTGATGAAGCTCACGACGAGAATGATCGCGATCGCCTGTAGGAGCGACGTCATGAATTCGGAGATGGCGCCGTCGACAGTAACGGCTTGGTCCGCGATGAGTTTGGGCTCGATCCCGACAGGCAGGTCTGCCGTGACCCGTGCCATCAACTGCTTGATGTTTGCGCCGAGAGCCAGAATATCACCGCCTTCTCGCATGGCGATCGCAAGCCCGATGGCCGGTTCACCGTTCACGCGAAATAGCGGCTGTGGCGGGTCGGAATAATCACGCCGTATTCTCGCGATATCGCTGAGGCGGAGCATGCGTCCGCCAGCGACGAAATTGGTGTTCGCGACATCCTGTTCGGATACAAACGCACCTGAAACGCGCAGTGAAAGACTTTCATAGCCCGTTTGAATCGTGCCGGCCGGCCGTACGATGTTCTGTGCTTGCAGCGCAGCAATCAGCGCGGATCGGTCAATCCCCAAACTGGCGAGTTCCTTCATCGAGAATTCGACGAAGATCCTCTCGTCTTGCGCCCCCAACAGTTCGATTTTTGATACGTCAGGCACAAGAAGCAGTTTCGAGCGGATATCCTCAACACGGTCACGCAGTTCGCGGTGTGTGAAACCGTCGCTCGTAAAGCCATAGATAATCCCGAACGTATCGCCGAAATCGTCGTTGAAGCCGGGCCCAACAATTCCCGCCGGCAGCGTGCTGCGGATATCGCCGACATTCTTGCGGACCTGGTACCAGGTGTCAGAAACTTCCTTTGCACTCGCGCTGCCCTGCAGGTTGACAAAGATTGTTGTAACGCCGGCTCGCGTGAAGCTGCGCAGAAAATCCAGGTGAGGCGTTTCCTGAAGTTTGCGCTCCAGCCTTTCCGTTACCTGCTTAAGCGTCTCTTCAACGGTCGCTCCGGGCCAAGCGGCCTGAACTACCATGGTCTTGATGATGAAGGCAGGATCCTCGCTGCGGCCAAGCCGGAAGTAGGACAAGACACCCGCGATGACAGCAACAATCATGATATAGGCGACGAGCGAGCGGTGTTTGAGCGCCCATTCGGAAAGATTGATCATGGCTCGGACCCGAGCAGGCGAATCTTCTGACCCGGGTGAAGCGCCTGTACGCCGGCCGTGACCACGATTTCGCCGGTGTCGAGTCCCTGGGAAACGACCACCCGCGCCTGGTCAAAGCGCAACACGTCGACGTTTCGGATTGAAACAGTTTTGGTCGCTGGATCGACAATCCATACCGCAGGTTGTTGATTGATTCTGGTCAATGCCGTTGCCGGAATGTCGATGATCGGTACGGCGTCGGTTTCCAGGCGCCCGATGACGGTCGCCCCGAGTTCGCATGGCCGGCGGAGGGTCAGTCAAGCCGACTTTGACCTCGAAGGTCCGGGTCACGGGATTAGCTTGGGCGGCGACCTCGCGGACACGCCCGTGCGCGGTTACCGCCGGATCGTCCGTCAAAGCGACTGTGATCTGGGGATCGCTGGGTGCTGACCGGATCAACTGGGCCGGAACGTCAAAGATTGCATCGCGACCGTCTTGCCGCGCAAGCCTGGCGATCATTTGGCCCGCTTGAACGACTTCCCCCGCGCCGGGACCCGTTGCTGTTATTACCCCTGGCGCATCGGCCTTGAGTTCGGTGAAGCTCACCAGATCGTGTGCGGTATGGAGCTGGGCTTCGGCCGCATCTACTTGTGATTGAGCGGTTTGTTGCGCCTGTGTCGCGACGTCGTAATTGGCCCGCGTTGTCCATCCCTGTGCAAGAAGCGTCTGCTGACGTTCGAAATGATTACGCGCCTGCGTTAATTGTCCCTGAGCAGCCGCGAGAGCAGCCTGCGCTTGACGCAGTGTGTTCAACTCGTTCTGTGGTTCAAGTCGGGCCATTATTTGCCCGGTTTGTACCCGGTCGCCGAGCTTGCCGCTGTTTTCCAGGAGCCGCCCGGATATTCGAAACGCCACGCTCACTTCATCTTCAGCCTCGATGCGGCCAGTAAAGGTAAGCGGCTGACCAGTCTCGCGCTTCTCGACGGTTGTGGTCCGAACCGGACGGGCTGCCGGGGCAGCTGTGTCTGTCTCTCTCTGGCAGGCCGTGGTCAGCAACGCGGCCGGTATTGCGATAAGCGCAATCATGAGGATTCGATATGATGTCGTTTTGCCGACGTGCGCAGGCATGACCAAAACCTTCGATGAGTGCTGCAGACCGTCCGGCCTGCAGGTTATCCTTGCCAAATTCGACCTGCGGCAAACCCGCATTCGTTTACGAAAGCGTCGTGGTTCGACAGCAAATGCATCACGTCGTTACTCTCGACCGGGAGATCACGCCCCGCCATCAGCAAATGTACTGAGCGCGAGGATGTAATATTGGTCAGAAGCCTTCCCGCAAAATCCGTCCGCAAAAGTAGATGTTGCGCAGCCGCTGAATCCGCTGCTGGACGATTGATGCTGCAGCAGATACGTAAAGACGCGCCGCAACTAGCTGAAATCGTTTCCAATACTGGTCCAGTTGAGCTGACGAGGCCCGAAGTTGGATTCAATCAGAGGTCGAGCTTCGACATCCCGCTTGACGAGGGTTTCCCCGAGGGTATTTACTTGGCAACAAAGCTCGAAACGCGTTAATCCACAGCACTTGGCCCTAGGGGAAATCGAGCATTCGGTACGCCGCTCGATCCGAGAAATACCGGGCAAGAACCTACGATGAAGGCACACAAGCCCCGCAGAGACGGATTGAACCGAATGCCCATTCGGAAATGGCCAGCGATGGGTCCGGAAGAAGCGTGCCATGAGCTCTCCTGGATACATGCTCCTGATCTTCTCTTTGGAGTTCGAGCCGCGCATCCGGGACAATTTGTTTACGAGAGCATAAATCCGGCCTTCGAAGCTTTGCTTGGAATTTCATCCGAAGACATCCGCGAAAAAGCAGTTTCTGACTGCATGAGTGACGAAGACGCGAAATCCATTTGCGCGCCCTGCGACGCATGCCTGGCTGAGGGAAGGCGGGTTCGTTACCAGCATCGCCTTGCTCTCGGCGGACGGCTGCGAAAATTTGAGACGATCGTCACCCCCGTCCGTGATCCCGAAAGTGGCCGCATCGTCAGGCTGGTTGGCAGCCACCGGGCCATGAAAGGAGGGGCGACCGGCGATGCCGTCGAGAGGACTGGCACGAGACGAGCCGCAGCGGATCTCGGCGTCCGGCTGTTGTCGCTTCAGGAAGAAGTACAGCAGCGGATTGCGTCCGACCTTCACGATTCGACCTGCCAGCATTTGATTGCCGCGAGCTTGAACGTCATGCGCATGAGGCGCGCGATGAACGATATCGGTAGTGCAGAGAGACTTTGCGATGATATCGATGCGTCGATCGATCAAGCGCTTAGGGAAATCCGTGCCTTTACCTACCTGTTGCATCCCCAAAATCTGCTCGCTGATGGGCTGAAGAGTACGATCGAACAATTCGTGGAGGGATTTTCAGCGCGCACTTCATTGAAGACCAGTATCGAGATCGTTCCGGAAGTCGATAAGTTGTCTTACGAGAGGCAGCGCTCTGTGCTGAGAGTTATTCAAGAAGCCGTTACCAATATTTTCCGTCATGCTAGAGCGACGCAGGTTAAGATCGCAATGGAAGCGACGGATACGCATTTCAAGCTTCGGATCAGTGACAATGGCCGCGGTATGCCGATCGGCCAGGCGAGATCCGGCCCTAAAGCGATATCGTTTGGCGTTGGAATTCCCGCCATGAGAGCTAGAGTGCAGCAGATGGGGGGCGCTCTCGAAATCCATTCTTCATCAACAACGAAATGCCGAGGTACCACGTTGTGCGCGGCAATTCCGTACTCCCTCTCGCGCACGAGAGCGCGACTGCCAGAACCGCATCATAACCATCTGGGCCATCACAGATTGGTTCCACAACAACATTAAAAGCCGGCCAGCCGCTCAAGCATAAAAGCAATGTAGAGACCAAGTAAATTTTAGAGACGGACGGCAAGGATTGCAAATATGTCGACGCCAAATGTGGTGCGACGTTGGAGCGTTGTGTGTGATCATGAAGCGGATTCTTGTTGCTGACGATCATGAAACAGTGCGGTCGGGACTACGTGCGCTTTTGGAAGGGCGTGCCGGCTGGGAGGTCGTTGCTGAGGCGCGCGACGGCAAGGAGGCCGTCGCCGAGGCTATTGAAAAACGACCCGACGTCGCCATCGTCGACTACTCGATGCCGCTTATGACCGGCGTAGAGGTTGCACGTTGCATCAGGGAACGTCAGCTGGTGACAGAAATACTCATTTTCACGATGCACGACTCGAATGCGCTCGCGTTGCAGGCGTTCCAGGCAGGTGCCCGCGCATTTCTGCTGAAGTCCGATGCGAATAAGATGCTCTTGGCGGCCGTTGAGTCATTGATAGTTCATAAGCCATTTTATGCTGGCGCGTTTTCGAGTGAACTAAAGGGCATGACGACCGGGAAGGGTGACCCTAACCAGTTACTTTCGCCTCGAGAGAAGACGATCGTCAAGTTGGTCGCGGAGGGGTACAGCAATAAAGGCGTCAGCGCGATCTTGAATCTCAGCATAAAAACCACAGAAACGCATCGAGCGGCCGCTATGCGCAAGCTTAACATAAACTCGACCGCGGGCCTGGTTCGATACGCAGTTCGTACCAAACTCGTGCAGGCATGAGAACGACAGTTCGCTCGGTGCTTGGGACCCATTTCGCTCGAAAGTCCTCGGTAAAATCGGGCACCTTACCATCGCAAGATTGAATTGGACCTTGTTACGGGTTCCGGAGGATCTTGCCACACAGTGAACAGCGGCGGCTCTAAAATGCCGATGAGTGGTCGATCAGGAAATCGGAACATTCATCCTTTGAATCTCAGGGTTTTGTGGGATTAACGCCTGGGGATGCCGATCAGTATAATTGATGAGTTCTGCTGCCGCGTTTTAGTCAGTCGCCAGTAGCGACGGTTGTTCCAACCGATAGGAACGGCACTGTGAAGCAGATCTTGATTGCGGACGACCATGAAGTCGTGCGGTCGGGACTCCGCGCGATCATCGAAACTCGTGCCGACTGGATCGTGTGCGGAGAAGCCAGCAATGGTAGGGACGCCATTGCGTTAACCCTGGAAATGAAGCCGGATGTGGCAATCGTCGATTATTCAATGCCCGTTATGAATGGGCTGGAGGTCAGTCGTCGAATTAAGTCTCATCATCTGCGCACTGAAGTACTAATCCTCACAATGCATGAAAGCGAAGAAATTCTGACCGAAGTCCTTCTGGCAGGAGTACGGGGATTTCTGCTAAAGTCGGATGCGAGGAGCCATCTTATTGCGGCGGTCGAGGCACTACTTGATCACCGGCCTTACTTCACCAGCGTATTGTTGGAGAAATTGCTCAATGACTACAGGTCAAACAGGAAGAACAAATCCGAGGTCCTGCTATCGTCGCGGGAACAGAGCGTCGTTCAACTGATTGCGGAAGGACACACGAACAAGTCCGTAAGCGCGGTTTTGAGTCTTAGCGTCAAGACGGTCGAGACTCATCGCGCATCGGCAATGCGCAAGCTCGGCATTTCATCAACGGCTGAATTGGTCCGGTATGCTATCCGCACAAAACTGATCGGACTTTGAGGGAATATGTGTTTCGGTCCGTTGAACCTGCGTAATCTTCCGGCACGGAAAATGCGCTAGGTCTTAGGGTTGAACGAAGCGGCTTCGTCATGAGTGCAATGGCAACATGGCAACATCCAGCAAGCAGAAGTGAAAAGTCCGTGACTACGTCCGGCTCGGGTTCACCAGCAAATGGAAAGTGTGAAAGAAGCGTCGCACTCGCGAACAGTCCGCACGCCGGCTGCGAGCAGCCAACCCAGCCGAGGGCTCAATGACTGAACCGAAGGCGGATCTGGGCAGAATTGCCGAGAACATTCAACGCCGCGAAGTCTCATCAGGAGCGGAGGGGGCGGGGAGGCGGTTCACCCTCGCCGCAGCGCTTATCGTGTTGGGTGTCGCCCTCGGCCTTCTCTTGATCTGGCGAACGTCTTCCAGCCTTCTCATCATATTCGCAGGCATCCTGTTTGCATCGTTTCTCGATGCCTGCGCCCGAGCACTCGGTCCAGTCATCCCTATTAGCCGTGCGTGGCGGTTAACCCTGGTGGTTCTGATCCTGACCGCACTGATTGTGCTGAGCGCCATTTGGGGGGTAGGGAAAGTTCCCGAACAGGCGCGCCTCTTGATACGCGTCATGGATGCGCAAATTGATATCTTGCAAGATCGCCTGTCGTCCGTTGGCGTTGATTTGTTTGGTCCCGATGGTGGCCGCGATTTTTCCCGCTGGTTTCCCGATCATGACAAGCTGTTCGGCCATGCTCAGACGGCGGTCGGGACCGCGGCCAGTTTCCTGGCCAATACCCTCGTTATCGTGTTCCTCGGCCTTCTTTTCTCATTTGATCCGCAAGCCTATCGCGATGGAGCGCTGCTGTTAGTCAAGCCCTCGTCGCGAGACCGTGTGCGAGAGGTTCTGGATGAGATGGGCAGTGTCTTGCGCTTGTGGCTTGTCGGGCAACTTATCAGAATCGTGCTCATGACTGCGTGCGTCTGGCTCGCTCTTTATCTATTGGGGCTGCCAGGTCCTTTTCTTCTCGGCGTGCAGGCCGGCGTATCGAATTTCGTGCCCTATCTCGGCCCAATTCTGGCGGCTATACCGGTTGGATTGGTTGCCATGCCTCTTGGTCCCTCGATGCTGATCTGGGCAGTCGGGATCTACACAGTCATACAATCCATTGAAGGCTACGTGATCGGCCCTCTCATTCAGCGCCAGGCCGTAGAGTTGCCCCCGGCCTGGGCGCTGGTCGCCATCGTTTTGTTCGGTTCCTTGTTCGGCGTGTGGGGCATTGCACTTGCGATGCCGATATTTGCCATCGGTCGGGTCGCCGTCCTTCGGCTTTATGTTGAAGATTGGCTGGGAGATGACCTCAGCTAACGTCTGCTCGCGCCAAAACCGGCGGAGCGTTCGGCTGACAAGCGTAAGTCCCGCGACTTCAAACTGAAGAAAGCAACGCCGCCATGTTCGCCATGCTCAGAAGCCTGCCATGAATCCCGTCATCGATCCCCGCGGCGGCGATATCGAGGATGACGCGTCAAGCACCAAACGCCGCTCGCTGCTGTCGCTTGCCGGCAGTTTGCTCGCGGAGATCAGTCTTCCCAAGCTGATCTTGTCCTGGACCATGCTGTTCGTTGTTCCAGGTCTGCTGCTCGGACTCACGCCGCTTGTTGCTTCCGCCTGGGTAGGCATGGTCTCGCGCAAGATCACATATCCTCTCCTTGGCATTTGGCCGGCGTTGCTTCTTGTAATTGTGCTGGCCATTGGATTGTTCGGGGTACGATCGCTGTTTCGCATGGCGGAGAGCAGTTTCTGGTCTTTGAATTCGCTTGCTGTCGAACCGATATACGTTGCCTGCAGGGAGGCTCTGCGGCACCTCGTCGAAAAGGTTCTGCAATCGCGACTTAATGAGTCTCAGCTTGCCACGCTGCGCGCCGGGACTGCAGGGGCGGCCGGTATCGTAATTTTCACTGTTGCGTTGGCAGTGCTGGTGGCTTGCTGGCCAAGCTCGCGCTGGTTGGGAAATGTTGCCGATCTTGCGTCGCCCCGTGACCTGGCTTCTGTTGCCCTGGCCAACAGCATCGTGCTTGTCGCTGGCTATCTCGCCATCGCCGCGCTTGTCTGGGCCCTCGCCGATGCGACGATGCCTCGACCTCTTGATTTCGGCGCGTTCCCGGCAGGTGCGCACGCGGATCATACGTGGCGCATCGCGCACTTGTCGGATATTCACGTCGTCGGCGAACGCTATGGCTTTCGGATCGAAAGTGGTCGAGCGGGTCCGCGCGGAAATGAACGCCTGAACCGATTGCTCGCGCTGCTGGATGTCATCCACGCCAATAATCCCCTCGACACAATTCTCATCACCGGCGATATCACGGATGCGGGCCGTTCTGCGGAGTGGTCAGAATTGCTCGACGCCTTGGCGGCCTTTCCGCGGCTTGCTGAGCGGATTCTGATTTTGCCAGGCAATCATGACCTCAATATCGTCGACCGTGCCAATCCAGCGCGCCTCGATCTTCCGACAAGTCCGAACAGAAGATTGCGCCGACTTAGGTTTTTGTCGGCGGTTGACGCGCTGCAGGGTGAACGCGTTCGTTTGATTGATCAGACCGGACGCTGCCTGGCTGGCAGCCTCTCCGAGGCGTTGAAGCCGCATCGGACAGAAATGGCAGGGTTTGCTGAGGTCGGAAGGCCGCGGCTGTCCAGGAGGTTGAACGAACTATGGGCGGCGGTCTTTCCAATGGTGCTGCCACCGGATCGGAACAACGGTCTTGGGATTATCCTGTTGAACTCGAATGCCGATACGCATTTTTCATTCACCAACGCTCTGGGGATGATTTCGGCGGAGCAGGTGAGAGGGATTGAGATTGCCGCGGCGCAGTATCCTCAGGCATGTTGGATCGTCGCTCTTCACCACCATGTTATCGAGTATCCGAAGGCGGCAAAGGTGCTATCTGAGCGTATCGGGACAGCGTTGGTAAATGGAAATTGGTTTGTTCGGCGGCTCCAGGCGTTGGGAGGCCGTGCAGTGCTAATGTACGGTCATCGCCATATTGACTGGATTGGAAAATGTGCCGGGCTTTCGATCGTGTCGGCGCCGTCTCCGGTAATGGAAGCGGCCGACGACGCCGCTACCTACTTCTACATCCATACCTTGGCTGTAGAAAACGGCGGACGGTTCGGTCTGCTGGCTCCCGAGCGGGTCGTTGTGGACAGCCAACCCAGGACCGCTCGACTGGACCCCATCTGTTAGCGGAGCGATCGGTCGTGACTCATCGGTCTCCGTCGGCTACCAAGATGCAGACCCCGAAACGCTGCGACGATTTCAGGGCTACATTCCGGTAGCCGGCCGCGATCTTGCGATGTCGGACTAGGCCGTCTTTGCCGATGGCGGTGGTGCTTCGGTGGCTGTTGTCTTGGCGAGGGCGTCGCGCAAGATCTGTTCCTTCGTCTCATCAAGAGATGTTTTCAGCACGACGCCTCCGGCATCGCTGATTTCCTTGAGCACCTTGTCTGCCGTCATGTTCTTGATAAGAACAAACAGAGCGGCATTGCCGGGTTGGATGCTCGCTGCGAGCTCCTTCATAAATGTGTCATTGATGCCAAAATCGGTCAGCGCGCCACCAAGCGCCCCTGACGCGGCGCCCAACGCGACGCCTATGATCGGATTCAGAAAGAGAACGCCGATCAGAAGTCCCCAGAAACTTCCTGAGGCCGCTCCCACAGCGGTCGTGTTGACAAGCTGGTTCAGCTTGACGGCGCCTGCTTCGGTCTTGACGGCTATTACTGCGTCGTTGATCGTAATCAGATACTCTTTCTGCAATTTGATCAGACGTTGACGTACTTCTTCAGCTTTATCCTCGGACGGATACACGATGACAACTAGATCAGACATGGAAACCTCCGTTAGGTTGAAGTCGCTCCCTCCCCAAACTGGAATGCCCGACTGTACGCCACAACTCACTAGATCGAAATAGTGCCAATCGCGAGACTGAACAGGCCGACGGCGGCTGCGACGAGGATAGCTCCGAACAGAAGCCCCTCGACAAGCGTAAAAGCAGTCTTCTTCTGCTCGCGTCTGGCAAGAATGAACAAGACCGTTCCGGGCGCATAGAGAAGCGCTGACAGCAGCAGAAACTTTGCGCCGCCGGCGTAGATCATGCCAGCCGCGTAAACCGTCGCAATTGCGCCGCGTATCCAGTCGATGGCGCGGCCATGAGGGTCCACCGCGTAGGTTTCTCCGGTCCACGCAAGTTTGAGCCCGTAGGCAGCGACGAACAGATAGGGAATTAGCGTCATTGAGCTCGTCATTTTCAGCGCGAGCGTGAATGCGTACTCCGCGAAATAGGTGACAAGAAGGAAAAGCTGAATAACGATATTTGTGAGCCACAGCGCCCCCGCCGGAACCTTTTTGGCGTTCTCGTACGCAAGGAAGGACGGCATCGTGCGATTTGCGGCGGCAGAGTGGAGGACCTCAGCGGCGAGCAGCGACCAGGACAGGTAGTTGCCAAGGACGGAAATGAGAAGGCCAACGCTGATGAAGATCTTGCCCCACGGTCCCACGATGGCCTCCAATACGCCTGCCATCGAAGGGGTAGCGAGCGCCCTCAGTTCCGGACGCAGCAGAATGCCATACGACAGCATCGTGACGAGGACGAGCAGAGCGAGCACTCCAAGAAAACCCAAAATCGTTGCGATCCCCACGTCGTCCCGGTCTTTTGCATAGCGCGAGTAGACGCTCGCACCCTCGATGCCAACGAAAACGAACACGGTGACCAGCATCGTGTTGCGGACTTGAGTTGACACATTCGCGAAGGTCGGTTCGTCGCCACCCCAGAAATTCTGCGCGAAAACGTCGGTTTTGAATGCAAATATGACAACGACAACGAAGAGCAGTATCGGCACGATTTTGGCGAAGGTCGCAATCGTGTTGAGCGCCGCGGCCTCCTTGATACCGCGCAGGACCAGTAAATGCACGCCCCACAGCAGCACCGACGCCGCAGCGATCGCAAAGGGGGTCGTCCCATCGCCAAAGATTGGAAAGAACTGTCCCAACGTCGCCTTGATCAAGACAAGGCAAGCGACATCAGCGAGACAACACCCGATCCAGTATCCCACCGCGGACGCAAAGCCGGGGTAGTCTCCAAATCCTGCCTTGGCGTAGGCGTAGATGCCTGTGTCCAGATCGGGTCTGCGCCGGGATAATGTCTGAAAGACGAAGGCGAGCATCAGCATTCCGACGCCCGCGATGGCCCAGGCAATCAAGGCACCCAGGCCTCCGGTGGCGCGGCCAAATGCTGACGGCAGGGCAAAGATGCCCGAGCCGACCATCGATCCAACCACAAGCGCGATGAGAGCCCCCCGAGAGAGCTTCTGATCGGATGAGTTCGCTGAAGGTGTCATGATATTTACGAAGCCATGGTTCGGGGCTCGATGTGGCCGAACCCGGATTCGTTGACGGATATGCAAAAAAGACAGAAAAATCCTAGGTTGCCGCCGCTGTCTTTTCGATCGGCTTTAAACCGGAAAACGCAGAAAGTTTGCCCCTGGATCTGTCAACGCTTCTGACCTATTGGGATGAGATCGCGCTGCTTTGGAACGCCTATATCATAAAGGGCCAATATCACAGTTGACAGCCGACCGACAAAGCGAAGCGCGCGACAGATCCGAAATCCGCACCGCGGATCTCGGATAGGTCGGGCTCCGATACTTCCATTCTCGTATCGACAAGGTGCGCACGCGCGACGAAGAACTTACATCATGCTGCGATTTGCGCGGGGCATCGTCATTTCCTCGCGCGGGAGGTGCCGGCTTGATCACCACGATGCTTGGGTCGATCGTCGTCGTTTAGTTGCTGCCTGCCATGACGACGCAATTGATGATGCCGGTGCCGCCACTGAACTTCAGTCGTTATCTTTTCAACGACGATCATAGCCGTCCTGGTGAGCGGCACAGCTTGCGCGCGGCCATGCCAAGCAGTGAGAAAAGACGAACAAGCAACGACCGTGAAGAACAATATTGCCTTCGAGGTCATTCGTGCGGTACCGCTGTCATGCGCTACGGAGTGCTGCATACCACCGCGCAACGTGCCCACGCTCGAGCCGTCGCAAAAATTCTGTGCGGCAAAAGTCCGCCGTCATGAGGGCAGTGTCCGTCCACGACATTGCGGGTCCTGAGGCGAATATCATGCGCCATGGCGCAGAGGTTGACGCCCGCGGCGCTGCCGATCCCATTTCCATGACCAATGTACTTTACCTTGTCTGCGCCGGGCTTCGGTGCAGGAGGAGAGGTAGCCCACGAGCTATTGGCAGAAGTATTGACGACCAAATCGACCCGGGTACACGCCTGCTGCCCGATACTTGATGTGACGTCGCTTAAACATTGTGATGCGATGGCATTATTCGCATTGTCTCTGGCCCGATCTCTAGCCATGGCCTTGATATTTGAGGAATGCCTTCCGGCGCAGGCATTATCATCCCCCCGTCGTTCTGCCCGGTGATTGAATTCAGTGGTGGTGAGTTCGACGCAAAAGTCGGTCGCGAATGCTGACCTAATCCCGTAGCCGAGAAGGATCGCATGAAGCGCAACAACAGCGAGCGCAAGCGATCCGACTTTCATGGCTTCCCGGTGTCCTCGCCCTGGCTGTTGTATACGGCAGTCTGCAGTTTACCGCCAGAAGCTTCCGCGTGCACTGACCCTGTGCAAGTGAAATCCTCGACGAAATAGAACTCGAGCCTGATCTGGAGCCTTTCCTTGGCTGCCACACGGGCGGGGATTTATGGTCGAAACTGACGGCGTTTCTGTTCTCAACGCAGTTATGGTAACCTTCGAAGAATATCGGGAGGACAGCAATGGCGAACCTATTGTTTTCTGTCTACGGTCGGGTTTCGCGGGGACCATTTTGGCTGGTCTTTTTGATTCTTCTCCCAGTCATTTCTGCGCTTATTCTGTTCATCGAAACATCGCTCAACAACAATCCGATCCTTATGTTAATCGCGTTGCTTCTTTATGCCTGGATCGCAATTTGCATCACGGTCAAACGGTTGCATGATATGGATGCGACGGGGTGGCTTTCGATCCCTGTCGTTATAATTCCGATTGCTGTAATTCTGGTCGGTGCTTTTCCCGGCACCGTTGGCCCAAATCAATTCGGTCCTGATCCGCTGGAAAGGAAAGCAGTGAGCTAGGGCGAGGAGCAACCCTCGATCGGATCGAACGGCTAACGCGGCCGGCAAAGCAAAAAACCAGGCGCCAGGATCCTGGGCATTGTCTGTCGTCTTGCGGCTGAAACAGTCTAATCTAAGCGGGGTGACCAAAATCCCACGCGTTTGTCCTTAGGGTGATTCCCCCGTGCTCATTAGGGTGATCATCCGATATCGTGGGGTGCGGCAGAAGTGCATTGTTCGGGTAGACGAAGTGGCGGCTGGCATTCAACTTAAGTAATAGCGGAGTATGTTAGGCAAGCCAACGAAGATCGCGATTGGATTGTCCATGAGTGAACTCAATATGCCGCCGAGCCAGAGTGCTGGTGAACATAACGTCAGCAAGGTGAGCTTCTTTCGTCGGCAGCTGCCCTTCCTCATCATACTCACGCTGGCAATTGCGGGCGTGGCCTACACGAATATTTCGCAGCAGCCGCTGGTTGGCTATTGGGAATTTTTAGCCCTTGCGGTGGGCCTTGTATGCGTCGTCACGGGATGGGCGGAGATTGACGACAGGCAAGCTCGTGTTCGCTTGATGTGGACGCAAGCGCTTCACTGGGCGGCTGTTCTGGTAGCCATGAACATCATGCTGCTGTCGGGTGTTCAACAGCTTTTACCAACGCAGGCTACCAGTCTCGTGCTGTTGATATTGCTGGCGCTGGGCACGTTTCTCGCCGGACTCAATCTTCTGTCGCTTCAAATTTGCTTTCTTGGCTTCGCTATGGTTCTGGCAGTTCCGGCGATCTCATGGGTCAAGCAATCCGCACTCTTTTTGCTTCTGGCTGTGGTGTTTTTGATCGGCCTTGGTATGACCTTCTGGTCACGTCGGGGCGAGGCGCATTCATGCTTCATTGCGGTCACAGGTGCAGTGGTGGCTTTCCTGTGCATGGCGTCGGCCGTCACAGCGGAGCCGCGCGATTCCGTCGAGCGCAGTCAGAGGATGGACACCGACGCAATTCGGGACGATGTCCGCACCAACCGCCTTCAGATCCCGGCGCATCCCTTGGCTGCCGAGCAGACCCCGCAAGGTGCTCCTGGTAGTGCGAACGTGGGCGATGGTTCTGGCAAGAATACGAATGCTGCCTCAAACAGAGGGCAAAGAATAAGTAGCAGACGGCGACCGCGCACGCATGCCATGCCACGGGGGCCAAGTGATCGGCAAATTCAATTGCGCGAGCAGCAAGAGAAATCCCGTGAATTGGGAAGGTAATTCCGCGTTGCGCGCGTCCACGACTAGCCTGGAACGAGTGCCCGGCGCGGCGCGGGGGATCAGAGAGGATACCACCCATGTCGGATTATGATCGAAATGCAGCCGCCCCCGGCGCCTTCGCCGACGGTGCCACCGCAGTAGACGCGGGCCTGCGCGCCTACATGCTGCGCGTATACAATTATATGGCCGCCGGCGTTGGCCTAACCGGCCTTGTCGCGATGCTGACCTATCAGTTCACCGGTCCTGCGCTGCTTCAGAGCCCGCTAATGTGGGTGTTCATGCTGGCGCCACTAGCGTTGGTGTTTTATATCAGCTCCCGTATCAACACGCTCTCGGCGGAAGCGGCGCGACGATTGTTTTTCATCTATGCAGCCTTGGTCGGATTGTCGCTTTCGACTATCTTCCACATCTACACGAGTTCTTCGATCGCGCGGGTGTTCTTCATCTCGGCCGCGACCTTTGGAGCGCTCAGCCTGTGGGGTTATACCACCCGGCGCGACCTGTCGGCATTCGGCACGTTCCTGATTATGGGCGTGATCGGCATTGTGATCGCAAGCGTGGTCAACCTCTTCTTGAGGTCGAGCGGACTTGACTGGGTGATTTCCATCATCGGCGTCGGCGTCTTCGCAGGCCTCACGGCATACGATACCCAGCGAATCAAGGGGATGTACGACAGCAGCGACGACGCCACCTCCGCGGGTCGCAAGGCCGTGATGGGCGCGCTGTCACTATACCTCGACTTCATCAACCTGTTCATGATGATGCTGCGCCTGGCAGGCAACCGGCGCTAGGGCCATTGCCGCGCGGAAGCATTGGGCGAGCTAAACGTCGGCGTCGATCATACGTCACGCATTGCGATGACGTGATTCCAATCATTACGATGATGAAAGTTATTTCGAAACATTAATTCCGTGGCCAGCGCGCGGTAATGTGAAGGCCTGCATCACTGCGCGCAGGAGCGAGCAACCGCGCGCTGATTCCATGGAGAGTGTTTTATGACGGGCCATCCCTCTGATTCTGTTAGCTCACGACCCCATCAGGTGCAGCGACCTTCATTATTGTCCGCGCGCAGGCTGGCATTGATGGCGTCTGTCGGCCTTGGTGTCGCCGTTTACGGCTTCAGTCCTGCGCCTGGCGCCTTCGACATTTTTGGCGCCGCCGCCCATGCCGAGGTCAATCAAGCCGTCTCTAGCGTCGCTCAGCCCACGGGCTTCGCCGATATGGTGGATCGGGTGAAACCTTCCGTGATCTCGGTCAAGGTCACGATGAAGAAGGCGGACGACGCCAGCGAAAAAAGCGATGACGAAGAATCCGGCTCGCCGATGGAGCGTTTCTTTCACCAGTTCGGCGGCCCCAATGGGATGCCGCAAAAACCCGGTCGCGATGGCCGGCACGGAGAAATGATGGGCCAGGGTTCAGGCTTCTTCATCTCCTCCGATGGTTATGCCGTAACCAACAACCATGTCGTCGAAGGCGCCGACAAGGTTGAAGTTACGACCGATGCTGGGAAGATCTACACCGCGAAGGTGATCGGAACGGATCCGCGGACCGACGTCGCCTTGATCAAGGTCGAGGGCGGTTCAGATTTCCCGTTCGCCAAACTGTCTGACGGCAAGGCCAGAATTGGCGATTGGGTGCTTGCGGTCGGTAACCCGTTTGGCCTCGGCGGCACTGTCACGGCAGGTATCGTGTCGGCCAGCGGTCGCGACATCGGCAGCGGTCCGTATGACGATTTCATTCAGATCGACGCGCCGGTCAACAAGGGTAATTCGGGTGGTCCGGCTTTCAATATGCAGGGCGAAGTCGTTGGCGTGAACACCGCGATCTACTCGCCATCCGGCGGCAGCGTCGGCATCGCATTCTCGATCCCGGCCTCGACAGTGAAAAGCGTGATCGCTCAGCTGAAGGACAAGGGAGCCGTCAGCCGGGGCTGGATCGGCGTCCAGGTTCAGCCAGTAACGCAGGATATCGCCGACAGCATGGGTCTAAAGCAGGCGGAGGGTGCGCTGGTCGCTGATCCTCAGAAGGACGGGCCTGCAGCCAAGGCCGGCGTGGAATCGGGTGACATCATCACCGCAGTAAATGGCCAGTCGATCAAGGATGCCCGAGAGCTCGCCCGGTTCATCGGTGGCCTTGCACCCGGCAGCGCCGTCAAGCTCGACGTGCTGAGCAAGGGAAAAAGCAAAGTCGTGAAACTGACGCTCGGCCAGCTGCCCAATGCTCAGGAAGCGAAAGCTGACATCGATACCGATAGCAAAAGTTCAACCACGGATGTCCCGCGGCTGGGCATGACGGTCGCACCGGCGGGCAAGGTTGAGGGGGCGGGCCAGAAGGGTGTCGTTGTCACGAAAGTGGACCCGAAAAGCGCAGCCGCGGATCGCGGGTTCAAGAAGGGCGACGTGATTTTGGAGGTTGCCGGAAAGAGCGTGGCAACTCCCAGCGACGTTCGCGAAGCGATCGAAGCCGCGCGCATCGATAAGAAGAACAGCGTGTTAATGCGCCTCCGCTCCGGCGACGCGTCCCGTTACGTCGCGGTGCCGCTCGCAAACGGCTAAGAACGCAAGAAATCGGCAGCGGTTGTCACGGCCGCTGCCGATCATTGTTTAGACCAGCTTTTTTGCCTCTGCGCTTCGCCTGAATTCGCTTGGGTGACGGCTCATGGTTGCCAACAGCCATAACATTCATTCGTCGGTCGGTTCACCGCCGAGATCGGCCTGGGTTGATGCTTGGCACCTTTGGAAGGTCATTTTCCCGAGGCGATCAATCACGGGCCGGTTGGTTTGGGGTACGGTATGGCGGCGCAGGAACGGACGGCACTGGTCCTACAAAGAGTTCATCGAGTATTCGGATGATTGAGAAGCGATCAACACCGCAGAAATGTGTGACACTGACATCAACATGGACACCGGCCCAGAGCGAGATGACTTTTCTTCGAATCGTCATCCCGCTCTATCTTGTTGTTTGAGCATAATCTCTTCGCAAAACCGGTACCCACTTTTCCGGATCATGCTCTAGCTCAACAAAGTTCGGACCTTTGTCGCAGCAACATGGATTTCGGAACGAGTGGCGGCCGTTCGAAAGCCGATCGCGATAAGCGCCATTCTCAAGGACCGCACTGAATCCAAGTGCGGACCGATAAACACAGGGCCCGATAGGCTGTTCTCGCTGGCGACCTGCGACGCCTATGGTACGATCGGCGCAATGGGTCTCGTTCGGTGAATCGCTCGGCCTGCCGATGTGACTTGGTTGAGGCAAATCCACCACGGCCCTGGAGTACCTGCGAAGGACCCCCACCATGGGCAAGACGTCGATTCGCTGGCTGATCGGGGTGATTGTCGTTGCGGCGTTTGGCGCGATGCTTTGGTTTGCGACGAGGCCGCCACCCTTGACGATCCAGGGAGAGGTTTCAGCGGATCGAGTTGACATCAGCCCGCGGGTTGCAGGCCGGATTGTCATGTTAAAGGCGGACGTTGGCGACACCGTGGAGCGGGGAGCGGTGATGGCCGAACTGGAAAGCCCGCAGCTGGTCGCAGCCCGGATCGGGGCGCAGGCCGCCCTGACCGTGGCCAGAGCCGACCTCGACCGGACCAACAGCACCCGTCCCGAGACAATCGCCGCGCGCCAGGCCGATCTGGACGCGGCGAAAGCCGATGAGACGCTCAGTCAGGAGACCTATAAAAGGCAGATTGAATTGGCCCGCACCGGCAACGCGCCGCAGGCTCGGGTCGATGAGGTAACCCGCAATCTCGAACTGTCGGTCCGTAAGCGCGAATCCGCGGAAGCGGCGCTGCAGTTTGCCACGACGGGCGCGAGCAAGGAGGAACGCGCGCTCGCGGCGGCCCAGGTGAAGCAGGCAGAAGCCACGTTGAATCAACGTGATGTCGACGTGGCTGAATTCGTCATTCGATCGCCGATCAACGGCCAGGTTACGACACGCGTTGCCGCGATCGGGGAGAACTTCAGCGCAGGAGCGCCGTTGTTCTCGATGATCGACATGAACAATCTCTGGTTCACATTCAACCTGCGTGAGGACTTGCTTGGCGGTTTGAAGATCGGCGACGAGTTCGACGTGATCGTTCCCGCGCTAAAGTCTCAGATCATTCCGGTTCACGTCACCCTGATCAATGTGCAGGGGCAATACGCCGCATGGCGAGCAACGCGTGCTACCGGTGATTTCGATCTGCGCACCTTTGAAGTCCGCGCCTTGCCGATCCAGGCGGTCGATGGTCTGCGTCCCGGCATGAGTGCAATCGTTTCCTGGGCCAATCGAGGGCGCTGATATGCTGGCGCGTAGCCGGATTCGACCGGGCTTCTGGCTGGTTTTCTGGCGGGAAGTTGGCTGGCTGCAGCGACGCCCTTTTCTGTTCGCCCTGACGACGATCGTCCCGCTTGCCCAGATGGCCGTCCTCGCCGCCATCTTCAGCGCAGGCCTGGCGACGCGGCTGCCGATCGGCGTTCTCGATCTCGACAGTTCGGATTTGTCGCGGACCGTCATCCGGATGGTCGATGCAACTCCCGACTCCGCGGTGGCGGTGCGTGTCGGCGATCTCGCCGAGGGGCGCGGCCTGATCCTCTCCGGCAAAATCCACGGGCTCTTGATGCTGCCCCGCGACCTCCAACGTGACGTATTCGCCGGCCGCCGCCCGGAAGTGGTGTTCTTTTACAACACGCAAACCCTGACCACCGGAAGTCTCACGGCCCGGGGCGTGAACGCAGCACTTCCGACCGCGGCTGCCGGAATTCGCCTGTCACTGCGCAGCGCCCAAGGTCAGCCGCTGGAATTCGCCCAAGCGGATCTGCAGCCGATACCGGTTCAGACCCACGCGCTGTTCAATCCGACGCTGAACTACGTCTATTTTCTGCTGGCAGCGCTGATACCAAGCATTTTGCAGGTCATCATGGTGACAACCTCGTCCTACTCCGTCGGCCTTGATGTCGAAACGCGCCATCGCCTTCGTATTCTTCGCCGGTTGGGCGGGGGACTTTGGCCGGCCATGGCGGGCAAGGTCCTGCCTTACACCATTCTGTTCATGCTGGTGCTCGGCCTCTCGGACACGCTGCTGTTTGTAGGATTTGGGCTACCGCGGCATGGACACAGCTGGCTGCTGATTATCGCGGGCCTGCTCTACATTCTGTCGTGTCAGCTTATCGGCGCCTTGCTGGCGTTGCTGCTCAAACCGATAGCCAGTGCGGTCAGCATCGGCACGTTGCTGACCGCGCCGGCGTTCGGCTTCATGGGTATCGGTTTTCCGCGCCTCGGCATGAACGCCTTTGCCTATGGCTACGGAGCGCTGCTGCCGGGGACATGGTATTTGATCGCTCGCATCGACCAGACGGTGAGGGGCACGCCGATCGACCTCTCCTGGAAGCCGCTGCTGATCCTGCTTGCTTTCACGGTGGGACTCGCCGGACTTGCCGCCTGGCGGCTGGAGAGCATCCGCCGATCCACTGATCGCAGTAGCGGCCGAATTGCGCCGCAGCCGCTCGCCGAGGTGCCCTCATGAGCGGACTTTTCGACATATTCCGCGATGAGTTTCGCCGCATCTTTACCGTCAAGCCGGCTTTCTCCGTGCTCGTCTTGGGCGTCGCCTTCTATGCGATCTTCTACCCGCAGCCATATTTGAATGAGGCGCTCCGCAACGTGCCAATCGCTGTCGTCGATCGCGACGGAACCCAAGGCAGCCGGGATTTTGCACGCCGCGTCGACGCTACGCCCGACGTCGCAGTCATTGAGGTTTTGCCGGACCTCGCGAGTGCGGAGCGGGAGGTTTTCGCGCGCCGAATCGACGGAATCCTGGTGATCCCGCAATATTTCGAGCGCGAGCTCTTGCATGGTCGGCCGTCGCCGGTGGCGCTCTATGCCGACGCCAGCTATTTCCTGATTTATCAGCGCGTCGCGGGCGCCGTCGTCGCTGTGGCGCGCACGATCGGGGTGGAAGTCGAGACCGCCCGCCTGATCGGCCTCGGCGTCGATCCGGTGTTCGCCGCCGCCGCGACGGACCCGTTGCGCCTGACGGCGGTCCCTGTGTTCAATCCCGAAGGCGGCTATGCGACCTACATACTGCCGGCCGCATTCGTGTTGATCCTCCAACAGACGTTGCTGATGGGCGTCGCGCTGCTCGGCACCTTGCCTGGCGCCGATCCCGCCGAACCGACTACAGGCCGCAGGCGACTTCCGCCGCTTACCGTCATTGTGGGCAAGTTGCTCGCCTATCTTGCGCTGCAGGCAATAATCCTGCCGGTATATCTGATCGTGTTGCCCTATCTGTACGGCGTGCCCCGGCTTGGCGGTGTCCTGCCGATCCTCATTTTCGCTGTCCCTTTCGTGCTTTCGGTCGCAGGCCTTGGTTTTGTGGTCGCGGGCATCTTTCGAAAGCCGGTCAGGGTGTCGCTGTTTTTGGCTGCGCTCGGTCTTCCGCTATTTATGATTGCGGGCTTTTCCTGGCCGAGCGAGGCGATCCCGCCTGTCATCCGGATCGTGTCGTACCTTGTGCCGAGCACATCTGCGATCGACGGCTTCGTGAAATTGTCGCAACTCGGGGCGCCACTCTCCGCCATCGGTCCTGAATTTTACACGCTCTGGGCCTTGGCCTTTTTCTATAATTGTGTCGCGCTTTTGCAGGCGGTTCGGGGAGCAAGGCCGCTCAGTCCCATGGTTTCGGAGAACACTTCGCCAGCGTTGTGATGGCCTCATGAACGCATCCGAAATGACCACACTCGCGGCACTTGGTTTTCGCGAAGGTCTACTCGCCGATCACAGGCATGTCGCGAGCAAAAGCGGCGGGCCGAGGGTGAGGGCGGTGGCGACGAGGGCGGCGATCAGCGTCCAAATGATGGCCTGGTGCAGGAACGTACCGGTCGGGCCGAGGTCGGGGCCAACCCGGGCGATGTCGCGCCACATCCAGCCCATTACGATCAGATGCGCGAGCAGTACCGCGGCGAGCCCCAACCGCAGCGAACCGGTCGTCCACGCAAAGGCGCAGCCGATGGCGTGGAGAGCGTAGAGAGCAACCAGCGCACTGCACCAGACGGCGAAGCCCGCCGCGAGCCACCATAAGCGCCTTGGTGGGACCGGGCGCTCACCGTTCACGGTCGAGCCCCCAGCATCGTCACAAGCGCGGGCAGAGCGAGAACAAGGCCCATGGCAATGACTCCCGTGACCAGCGTGTAGTCGAGCCATAATCGCGTGAGGCGCAGATCCAGCATCCTGCGGGGCGCAATGAAGCCGGCGCCGAGACGGAGGAAGTTGCTGACGAGGAACAGAAGGCCGATACCGGCATGCAGCGCCACATAGCCGAGCAATGCCGCCGCAGTCGCGCCGAGCGCATGCTCGCGCGGAGGTGGCGCGACATCGACGATCAACCCGACGGCCGCGGCGATGGCCGCAAGAAGCGCCAGCACGGCGAGACCGATCCAGCCGCTCGCCCTGCCACCGGCGGCGACCGCCCGCAGCGATCCGCGTGCCGCCGCCGCGGCCACGGCGAGAGCCGCGACGGCTGCGAGGGCGAAGAGGCGGCTCGGTTCGGGTGTGATCGCCGCGGGCCAATTCGGCGCTGCGATCCAAAGATAGAAAGTCCCGAACAGCAGCGACGTGAACAGGGTGCCGTCGGCGACCAGCGTGCAGATCAACGCCAACCACGCCGGCGCTTCGGCCACCTCGGTATGAGGCGGCACGCTGACGCCATGGCCGACCGGCATCGGACCGTAGTCGCGGGCGAGACCGGCGCTCTGCCCGGCGAACACGAACAGGCCGGAGGTCGCCAGCGCCAGCGCGAGCGCCAGCCAATAGAACTTGAACAGCATCGCCAGAACCGCCGCCGCAGTCATAAGCGCGGTGCACAACGGCAGATAGGTCGGGCGCGGCAGCACGATCAGCTGGTCCGGCACGCCGGATGTCATGTGCACGCCCAGCGCCTCCTGCCAGCCGTTGCGTGCAAAGCCGAGAAAGCCTTCGCCTCGCGCCAGTGAGGTTGCGAGTTCGCCGGGGGCGATCGGGTCGGTCCGTGTGGTGCCCAGATGCGGGATCGAGGCGAAGGCATACGGTGCCGGCGGGATCGACATCGCCCATTCCAGCGTTGCCGAGCCCCAGGGATTGCGCCGCGCACGACGCCCGTAGCGGAGTTGCACGATAAGGTCAATCACCACCAGCCCGAAGCCGATCGTCATGACGAACCCGCCGACCGAGGATAGCAGGTTGAGCCAATTCCAGCCTTCATTGCCCTGATAGGTGTAGATGCGGCGGGGCATGCCGAGCAGACCGGTCAGGTGCATCATGAAGAAGGTCAGGTTGAAGCCGACGAAGACCAGCCAGAAGGCCGGCACCGATAGCCGGTGCACGGCGGTGCGCCCTGTCAGCAACGGCAGCCAGTAGTAGAACGCCGCAAGCATGGGGAAGGCGAGGGCGCCAGCCACCACATAGTGCATGTGGGCGACGACGAAATAGGTGTCATGGGCCTGCCAGTCGAACGGCACGATGGCGAGCATGACGCCAGTCAGTCCGCCCATCACGAAGACGAAGAAGAAGCCGAAGATGTAAAGCATCGGCACGTCCCAGCGCGGCCTGCCATGCGCCAGCGTCGCGAGCCAGGCGAAGATCTGCACCGCGGTCGGTACCGCGACGATCGCCGAGCCCGCAGAGAAGAAGGCGAGCGCGAGATGCGGAATTCCGACGGTGAACATGTGGTGCACCCAAATGCCGAAACTCAGAAAAGCGAGTGCAACGATCGCGACGACGATCGCCCGGTAGCCGACCAGGGGCCGGTTGGAGAAGACCGGGATGATCGTCGACAGCACGCCGGCCATGGGCAGGAAGATGATGTAGACGTCCGGGTGGCCGAACAACCAGAACAGGTGCTGCCAGAGCAGCGGATCGCCGCCGCGCGTCGGATCGAAGAAGGGCAGGCCAAAGGCTCGCTCGGTCTCGAGCAGGATCGAGCCGAGGATCAGCGGCGGAAAGGCCACGATCATCATCATGGCCGTCACCAGGATGTACCAGCCGAAGATCGGCATCCGGTCGAGCGACATGCCGGGCGCACGCATTTTCAGGATCGAAACCACGATCTCCATCGCCAGCGACAGCGCCGAGATTTCGACGAAGGTCACCCCGAGAAGCCAGACATCGGCGTTGATGCCCGGCGTGTAGACGTTGGAGCTCAGCGGCGTGTACATGAACCAGCCGCTATTGGGCGCGACCTGTGCAATCAAGGCCACGGTCAGGATCGTGCCGCCGAACAGGTAGCACCAGTAGCCATAGGCGGTGAGCCTGGGGAACGCGAAATCACGCGTGCCGAGAATCTTCGGGGTAAGGTAGACCGCGAAGCTCTCCACCATCGGGATGGCGAACAGGAACAACATCATCGACCCGTGCATGGTGAAGACCTGGTTGTAGGTCTCAGGGTCCATGAAGTCCCCCTTCGGCGTCGCGAGCTGCACGCGGGTCAGCATTCCGAGCACGCCGGCGATGGCGAAGAACACGAACGACGTGATCATCATGCGCAGGCCGATCACGGAATGGTTTACCGCCGCGAGGCGCTGCAACCCTGGTCCTGTGGCCCAGATCGCGGCGAGCTGCCGGTGCAGGCGCAACGCGGGGCCGCCCTGCGGCAGCGGCTCAACGGTTTCACTCATTTTCGCTCCGACTCCCCTGACGCGGCCGCCCGCGCAAGCGCGGCGGAGAAGTCCTCCGGGCGATGGACGATGACATCGAACCGCATCCCCGCGTGACCGAGACCGCAAAATTCGTTGCACTGACCTGCGTAGCGTCCGGGTTGATCGGCCTGAATGCGCAGGCGGTTGACGTGGCCGGGCAGGGCGTCGATCTTGCCGGCGAAGCGGGGTATCCAGAACGCGTGGATGACATCCCGGCTGGTGACCAGGATGTCGACCGCAGTGCCCGCGGGCATGTGCAGGACATTCCTGGTCTCCACCCCGCCATGGTCGGGATAGCGGAAGGTCCAGGCCCATTGCTGACCCACGGCCTCGATCCGCGGCGGCGCGTGTCCAGGTAGCGGCAGCAGCCTCTCACCGGCAATCAACGCATAGGCGACAAGCGGCAGCAGGACGACGGCCGGTAGAACCAGGCCGCCGAGCACGATCCAGCGCCCGGGCGACACGCTCGATCCCCAGCCCGGACGCCGGATCACCAGCGCGAACAGCGCCATCACCAGCGCAAACAGAACTCCCGCACCGGCCAGCATCACCCACCACAGCGTGGCGATCGAAGCCCCGGCCGGCCCGGAGGGATCGAGTGCCGACAGTGGCCCTTTGCAGCCGGGAAGTACGGCGAGCGTTCCGACTTGGACCGCCACGCACAACAGTCTACGATGCCCGCTTGAGGGATGTCGTATTCGACGCGAGGGAGGGGGACGATGGCAAAGCAAGACGATCTCAAGACCCAGCCCCGGAGTGAGGTCCTGCTGGAAGTGCTTCGGCTCGATGTCGGTTCGGCGGTGGCCCTGGTCGGGCACCCGATCCACGTGATGATGGTGCATTTCCCGATCGCATTCGTGATCGCGACCCTCGGCGTCGACGTATTCTACTGGTGGTCGGGAGACGCCTTCTGGGCGCGGGTCGGACTGTGGTCGGCCGGCATGGCGTTCTGGAGCGGCGTCGCCGCGAGCATCGTCGGCACCGGCGAGCTGTTGCTGGTACGCGGTATCCGGCTTCTTGAAGCAAGCTGGTCCCATGCCGTGGCGGCGATGACGCTGGTTGCGGTCGCAGGCGCCAACTGGGGCCTGCGCCTGATCGATACCGCGGCGATCTTGCCGCACGGCCTCGCCCTCTCGGCCCTCGCGTCGGTGATGGTGGGCTTCGCCGGCTGGCACGGGGGCAAGCTTGTGTTCGATCATGGCGTGGGCATTCTGATTTCGCCGAAGGACTGATGCACCCAGCGCCCGAGCCCGCCGGGCTCGAACAAATGCGCGGCGAACTGGTTCGCATCAATGTGCGGCTTGGCCAGCACGACCCAGATAATCGCGGTGATCAACAGGATATAAGCGCTCGTCAGGGCCAGGTAGGAAAACCGGCTGAACCGGCCTTCGGGCAAGAACAGCTGCAACAGGACCAGACCAGCCAGGACGTGCAGCATCGCCATGATTCCGACCAGCAGCATCTTCAGCGAGAACCATTCCTGGAAGGTGGCCTGCAGGAAGATCAGCGCCGTTCCGCTGCCGATGGCGATGAATGCGGCGGGCGAGGTCAGCTCTACGTAGACCAGGCGGGCGACGCGGTGCAACCGGTCGAGATCCAACCCCGGCTCGAGCGCCCGGCGCTGCCAGAACAGAAAGGGCAACGCGATCAATCCGCCCGACCAGAGCGCGATCGCGGCAAGATGCACGAATTTCAGCAAGGTCGTCACAGCGCTGGTTCGCTCGATCGCAGGCTGGACCACGCGATCCAGAGCCCCGCAGCTAGATAAGGCAGCATCGCCGGCACCCACATCAGCAGGCCCGCAAGTTGCTGGTCAGTGAGCGGCGCGAGCCCCCAGGCTGCCGTGCTTGCGAGATGCGCGGCATAGAGCGGCCTCGGTGCAAACACGATTAACGCGCCGAGAAGACCCATCTGCGCAATCGTCGCTACGAGTGCAATCAGCGCCGGACCGGACTGCGCCGGCGCCAGGATCGCCCGCCACAACAGCCAGGCGCTTCCAAGCAGCGAAGTCTGCATCAGCCAGTAGGCGGGCACGCTGGCGAGGCCCCAGGCGTAGAGGCCCGGTGCGTGCCATAGCCAGAGGATGACCGCATTTGCCGCGACCAGCATGAAGAGGGGCGGTGAGCGCGTGCGCCGTTGCGGAAAAGCCAGCGCCAGAAGCGGCGCTACCGCGGCGATCAACAAGACATGGTGCAGTACCCGCACCGAAAACAGCGCTGACGACAATGCACAAAGCGGCGAGACGAAGATAACGAGCATCAGCACGATCGCGCCCCAGCCTGCTCGGGCGTCGGAGCATCGGCTGCGACCAACCGCAAGCGCCAGGGCAGCGAGCATTGCGATCAGCAGCGGATCCACATTCCAGCGGGCCCAGAGATCGTCAGGGACGGCCGCGGGACCGCAGTAGGCGATCACGAAATCTGGCATGATACGGCGTCCCTGGTTTGCGGCCGGGTATAACGCGCGGTTTTCTTGCAGTCAGAAAATGCAGAGTAGACCGGAAAAAGACGAAAAGGAAGTTCGTGGGCCAACCGGGCTATGCCGCGTTGCAACAGAACCAGCCGATTATTTAAGCCGCTCCAATTCTGATGGACCATTCTATTGGCGCCTGCGGATTTCTAACCGCGATGTCATTGCAGAAATCTTTTTGGAGGGACTTTTAGTTCGCGATACTGCTAGATTTCGCCGCGCGATGTGACCGCATCCACTGCAGAAGGATCGGTTTATGCAGCTTCTTTATAGTTTGCGCGGGGCGGTTTGGATCCTCGTCTACCTGCTGTTCATTCTCGCTCCCTTGTTCGCGCTCCTTGCCGGCTCGCATCCGCCGCCGCGCGATTTCTGGACCGAGTTCTCGGTCGCGCTTGGTTATACCGGCCTGGCGATGATGGGGCTGCAGTTCGGCCTCACGGCGCGCTTCCGGTACGTCACCGAGCCGTGGGGCGAAGACGTCATCTACCATTTCCACCGGCAGATTTCGCTGATAGCGGTCGGCCTGATCGTAACGCATCCGGTCATTCTGGTCGTCGTCAAGCCGGAATTGCTCGCGCCGTCCAACATGCTGGACGCGCCGTTGACTGCCCACTTCGCCCTGCTGTCGATTTTCTCGGTGATCGCGCTCGTGGTGACAGCCCTTTGGCGTGCGGCGTTGAAGATCAAGTACGAGACATGGCATCTCCTCCATGTCGTGCTCGCGGTTGTCGCAATCACCGCAGGAGTCGTGCACATGGTGGGGTCGGGCTTTTACCTCGTCGATCCCTGGAAACGCATGTTGTGGATCGGCTTGACGATCTTCTGGATTGGACTGCTGCTTTACGTGCGGATCGTCAAGCCGCTGTTCATGCTGCGCCGACCGTACCGTGTGACGGAAGTGCGCAGGGAACGCGGCGACACTTCGACGTTGGTGATGCAGCCGGATGGTCACCCCGGCTTCCGGTTCAGCCCAGGCCAGTTCGGCTGGCTGACGCTGTGGGGCAGTCCGTTCCAGATTACCGCGCACCCGTTTTCATTCTCGTCCAGCGCCGCGGCCGCGGATGGACGCGTCGAGATGTCGATCAGGAACCTCGGCGACTTCACGAGCGGGATTGACAAGGTGCCGGTTGGCCAGCGCGTCTACCTTGATGGACCGTACGGCGCGTTCACGATCGGCAAGCCGGCGGACATGCACGTGCTGATCGCCGGCGGTGTCGGTGTGACGCCAATGATGAGCATGATCCGAACGCTCGCCGACCGGGGCGACCAGCGACCCGTCGTCCTGCTTTACGGCAGCAAGAACTGGGATTCGATCACTTTCCGTGAAGAGCTTGAAGCGCTGAAGGCGCGGCTCAAGCTGACGATTGTCCACGTGCTCGCGGACCCGCCGGCTGGCTGGACCGGCGAGCAGGGCTTCATCAACGCCGAGATGTTCAAGCGTCATTTGCCGCCGCCCTTTGCCGACCATGAGTATTTCATCTGCGGGCCGAACGTGATGATGGACGCGATCGAAAAGGCTCTCGGCGAGATGAACGTGCCGATGTCGAAGTACCACTCCGAGCGCTACAGTTTTGTATAGGGGAGGTTTCCGATGCGCAGATTGTTTGCCGACCGTCTGGTCCTGGCCACGGGAGCGATTGTGATCGTGATGTCGATCGCGTTCGCCTTCTCGCGTACGGCCGGGTAGGCGAGGAGTGTCGTGAGCGCTTACGCCGCCGGACTGCTCGGCATCCTGATCGCTCTCGGTTTGCTCATCTTCCTCGCCTTTCGAGGCTACACCCTGCTGTTGGCGGCGCCGGCGGCGGCGATGGTGGCCGCAGCCTTCTCCGGAGAGCCGATACTCGCCAAGTGGACGCTTACCTTTATGCGGGGCACCGGAGGCTTTATCACGAATTTCTTTCCGCTGTTTCTGCTCGGTGGGGTATTTGGCAAGTTCATGGATGATAGCGGCGCGGCGCTTTCCATCGCTCGCACCATAACCGAGCGGCTCGGAGAGCAGCGTGCGGTGATTGCGGTGGTGCTGGCCTGTGCAGTGCTGACATATGGCGGTGTCAGCCTCTTTGTCGTGGCCTTTGCCGTATTTCCGGTGGCGGACGCGCTGTTCCGGCAGGCCGCGGTTCCGCACCGGCTGATTCCGCCGGCGATTGCGCTCGGTGCCTTTACCTTCACGATGACCGCTCTGCCGGGCACTCCGGCGATCCAGAACGCCATCCCGATGGCAACTTTCGGCACCACGCTTTTTGCGGCGCCGGGTCTCGGTATCCTGGCCTCTGCGACCATCCTGGGCTTTGGCCTGTGGTGGCTGCGCCTGATAGAGGCGCGCGCGCGAAGTGCCGGCGAGGGATACAGCTCCGGAACGCTTGCAACCGCCGATGAGCAGTTTGTCCGCGAGCGCGCCACCAACGCCGACAATTTCGATCCCGCCGAACTGCCGCACGGCCATCGAAGCGAGCAGTTGCCACCCTTTGCGCTGGCCGTGGCGCCGATACTCATCGTGCTCGCCGTCAACCTCATCATGAGCCTGTTGGTGCTGCCGCGGATATATACCGGTTTCCTCGCGGAGCCGCGGTTCGGCGAGACGTCGCTCGCCGCGGTGAGCGGAGTCTGGTCCGTGGTGACGGCGTTGGCGATTGCCTCACTGGCGCTGGTGCTGATCCACCGCAAGCGTCTGCCGGAGTTGCGCAAGTCCCTCGATGCCGGCGCCAACGCTTCGGTGCTGCCCGCGCTCAACACGGCGAGCCTGGTGGGCTTCGGTGCCGTGGTGGCGGCATTGCCTGCATTCGCCGTCGTCCGTGACGGATTTTTGGCCGTCCCCGGTGGACCACTGGTGTCGATTGCGGTTGCCGCCAACGTGATGGGCGGCATCACCGGCTCGGCTTCGGGCGGGCTGACTATCGCGCTGAACGCGCTCGGCCAGACCTATGCCGAACTCGCTGCGGCCGCGAGCATCCAACCGGAACTGATGCACCGTGTGGCCGCCATCAGTTCCGGCGCACTGGCTATGCTGCCGCACAACGGCGCGGTCGTTACCCTTCTGGCGATCTGCGGCGCCACCCAGCGCGGGAGCTATCGCGAGATCATGATGGTGGGACTCGTGGGGCCGTTAATCGCACTGACTGTTGCTATCGCATTGGGGAAGCTGTTCGGGGCATTTTGAACAATGCTTTCCCGCTTTGCGCCTGGCATCATCGCGCGAGTTGCAAGCCACAACAATCGGATCGAGGCGCGTTGATCTACGTGTGATGTACTCGACCGGACAAGGAGAGAAGATATGGCGATATGTTTGAGCGTATTGAGCGTCGCTTGCTTTATCGGAGCGGCGATCTCCTTCCTTCGTTACGACAGCAAGTACTTCGACTTGCTGGTTTTGTCCGGCGTCATTTTCATAGGAACCGCGATACCGTCTTTTGAAGTTGACGCTTCATTCGAAGAGCTCAAATCAATCAACGAAAACCTGGTTAGCATTCAGACAGCCATCGAAAACCTGCAGCGGAAATGATTGGTCTGTCAAACAGCCTGCACGACGCCGTCGCGAACACCATCGCAGCCGACTGCGCGCGCGCCGGAAAATTCAATGCGGCTTTTTGTCCCTCCGTGGTTTGCGTTTTCTATTGCTGAAACCACGATTGTTACAAGAGATTAATCCACTGGCCAGCCTGGCGTAATACGTCGGAACCTATCTCCAGCAAGCGTTCGAACCCGCAACTCATTCACGCGTGGTTGTCTGGAGATTCTACGTGAACCGAATTTTGAAATCCGTAATATTGATGTTGGCGACCATCTACTTCCTGGTGGATGCGGTCTTTATGACTGTTGCCCGACCTCTCGCCAACCGGATTGCCGCGCACTGGATATTCGGAAGTCTTCGCGTCAGGATCGTTTCGCTACGCCCTTATCCCACGCTGGTCCTGTTCGCTGTGCCTCTGATCGTTCTTGAACCGGTCAAACCGGTGGCAGCCTATTTGACTGCTACGGGCCACATCGGCATCGGCATCATCGTTCTTGTCGTCGGCGAAGTTCTAAAGCTCGTGCTTGTCGAGCGCCTCTTTAGCATAAGCCGCGATAAGCTCATCTCGATACCCGCATTCGCCTGGGCATATGAGAGATACCTGCCGGCCAGGGATTGGCTGGAATTGTCTGAGGCATGGCAGACCGCTCGGCGCTGGAGGCGTCTCGCCCGGCACGCTGTCCGCGGTTACGTTCAGGAAGTGAGAACCTCCCAAAGGTTGGAACGCGTCTCGTTCCAGCCCCACTGACGCAACCATGCGATATTTTTTTCATATCTGTGACGGCCCGAAAGTCTTTCCCGATGAAGTGGGAAAGCCACTTTCGAGTCCGGAAGAAGCGATAGATCAGGCCAGGTTCCTTGCTGCCGAATTGCGGAAGGCGGGCGAGTTCTGCAGGTCAAATCTCGTATTCGTAGTGGACGAGAATGGCCACCGTATCTTTGAATGCAGGGCTTCATGAAGCGTGCACACCCCGACTTTCGTGTGCGCTATGTGCGCACCGAGAGATCAATACGGGTAAACGTGTGCAATTTCATCCAGTTTGGAGTGCACACCGTCGAACTGTTGATCTGGTGACGACGAGCTAGGTCGAGTGGGATCAACCCTTGACGCGCCGCATCGTCATCGAATGGCGGAATCGGGATGCGGGATGCGTGTTGATCGCGACCTGGGCGATCTTGCCCGTGGCCAGTTTGTAGGTGCGTTGCACCTCGAGCGCCGTGGTCCCGGCCTTGACCTTGAGGCCGCCCGCCAGCGCCGGGGAAATCAATGCCGCGGCGATTTCCTGATGAACCTCGACGATGCTTTGGCCGAACAGGTCTTCGATCAGGTGAAAGATCGGGCCGGTGTGGCGTTGCAGGAGACGGCCGACGGCGGCAAATTCCCTGTTGATGTAGACCTCTGTCCAGACAGACCGGAACGTCGCTGCCTTCGGTGTGGCGAAAGCCGCGCACCGCTAGCCACTCTTCGCCGCTCGCGATGCCAATTCGAGATGCGAGCTTGGCGTCGATCACGATCATCTCGATGGTGTCGATCGCGAAGCGCACGCCGGTCGCGAAGGCAACCAGGTCGTTGATCGACATGACCTCGTGGACGAAGGAGTCGGTCGGACGTGGAGGAACCACGATCGTTCCCGCTCCTTGCCGCGAAGACGACCAGATTGTCCTCGCGCAATCGTCGCAGCGCCTCGCGCACGGTGTAGCGGCTGACCGAAAACCGGTCGCAGAGCTCCTCTTCGGTCGGAAGCTGCGATCCGACGGGGTACACGCCGCTTACGATCTCGTCCTTCAGTGCGCGCACGACCTGTAGATAGAGCGGATCGTCGGACCTGACCTCGGCCCGGGCGCGCGTCTGCGGCCTCGCCTTCGGTGAGTTCGGCTTGCGCGCCTTGATCTCAGTCTTCGATCCCATGGCCTCTCTTGGCTATCAGCGCAGTGCGCTCGAAACTCATGAACTGCGTGCCGTCCCCCTTCTTGCCGATCGTGCGGACGGTGACAAGGCCTTGTCCCGGCCGCGAGGCCGATTCGCGCTTCGCGATCACTTCCGATTCGGCGTAGATGGTGTCGCCGACGAATACCGGCGCGGTCAGCTTGATGTCGTTCCAGCCGAGATTGCCGATGGCTTTCTGGCTGATGTCGCTCACGCTCATGCCGACAACCATCGACAGCGTCAGGCAGCTATTGACCAGGGGCTGCTTGAACTCCGACTTGGCCGCGTAGACCTTGTCGAAGTGCAGGGGGTGGGTGTTCATCGTCAGCAGCGTGAACCAGGTATTGTCGCTCTCGGTGATCGTGCGGCCCGGGCGGTGTTCGTAGACGTCGCCGACATTGAAGTCGTCATAGTAGCGGCCAAAACTCTCACGGTAGCGTTGCGGGCCGATCTGGTCGTGGCTTTGCATGGCGTCACTCCGAAGCTGAAGCGTTCTTGAGAAATAGTCCGGTATGTTCGCCGAGGCCCGGCTCATGCAGGTTCGGGCGCGCCGGTTCGTGGCGGAAGCGAATCGGGGGAGGCGATGTGACGCCGGTCCAGTTCGTCGCGGCGGATCATCCCGCGGGCAAGCAGGTTCGGATGCGCCAGCGCCTCCGGCAGCGTGTTGACGCAGCCATAGCAGACGTCGAGCGTCGCGAGATAGGCGTTCCACTCGGCCAGCGATTTCTTGCGAAACTCGGCGGCGAGGAATTCCATCACCGGCTGCTGGTGCGGTCCCGGGACCGCGCAGACACAGCTCGGCCAGGTCCGGCCGGCCAAAGGCTCCGAGCAGGTTATGGATGAATTTCGGTTCCTGCCCGGCGAGAACGAGGTAGCGGCCGTCCAGCGTTTCATAGGGGCGATAGAATGCCGCGCCGCCGGTCGTGCGTTCGTGCGCCGGGATTGGGTTGACGATTTTCCGCGAAGGCAGGTCCCAGGATGTTGAGCATGCCGCCAACAGTCACCTCGTGCATGCTGATATCGATGTAGTCGCCGAGGCCGGTACGCTCGCGCCGAAGCAGCGCCATCAGGACGCCGGACAGCCCCTGAAGTCCGGCGAGAACGTCGGCGGCAGGAATGCCCGGCATCGCCGGCTTGCCGTCATTCGCCGAGCGTCATGCTGAGCAGCCCGCTTTCGGCCTCGAGTGCAAGATCGTGCGCCGGACGGCCGCGAAGTTCACCGTCCTGTCCGAACGCGCTGATGGAGCAATAGACGATGCCAGGATTGCGCGCGCGCACGGCCTCATATCCGACGCCGAGGCGATCGACCGCTCCCGGGCGAAACGACTCGACGAAGACGTCCGCCGTCTCGCAGAGCGTGAGCAGCGCGTCGCGCTGGGCGCGATCCTTCAGATCGAGCACCACGCTTTTCTTGCCGCGATTGAGGTTGCGGAAGAACACCGTGCTCGGTCCATCGGAGAGCCCGATGTGCCGGCCGGGATCGCCTTCGCCGGGCGCCTCGATCTTGATGACCTCGGCGCCATGATCGGCCATCGCCAGCGTCAGATACGGTCCCGGCAGGAATACCGACAGATCGATGACGCGGATGTCTTCCAGTTTCATGGAGAACCTGCGGGTTCAGCCGAGCGTTCCTTGCCGACATAGTGCGGATTGTCGGCGCCGAATTGCGAGCAGGGCGCCTGGCTGAGGCGCTGCGCCGTTGATCTTGATCGGGTTGGCAAGTACCCGCATGTCCGACTTGAGCCGGATGCGAGATGACGTTGATCATTTCGGTGGTCTTGAGGAAGGGATTGTCGAGCGCTTGCGCCAGGTCGAGTACCGGAGCGATCGGCAGGACGCCGTTGAATTTGCCGAGCCAGTAGGCCGTGGATTGCTTGCTCAGTTCGCCGTCGATGATGTCGGTCAGCGCATCGCGGTTGGCCTGGCGGGAGGTCATCGACGCGAAGCGCGGGTCGGACAAGAGATCTGCCCTTCCGATCGCGCCGACGAACTCGGTCCAGAATTTGTCGGTCATGCACATGATGAACAGCCAGCCGTCGGCGGTCGGAAACGTCTGAACCGGCGCCACCGAATAATGCGCGCTGCGGCGCTGGCGCATCGAGACGTGCCCTTCGTTGAGATACCAGGTGGCGACATATCCGAGCTGATGCAGCGCGACATCAAGCAGGCAGGTATCGACGTCGCAGCCCTTGCCGGTCGATCGGGCCTGGATGATTGCTGACAGCAAGTCCGACGGCTGCGGTCAGGCCCGTGGTTTGGTCGATGATCGAGGGCGCGCCGAGCCGCGAAGGTGGCCCGTCGGGTTCGCCGGTCAGGTGCATCAGGCCGGATTCCGCCTGCATCAGATAATCGTAGCCCGGCCACGACGCGCGCTCGTTGTCGCGGCCGTAAGCCGACAGGTGCACGCACACGATCTTCGGATTGATCGCCGACATGGACTTGTAGTCGAGACCGAGCTTGGCGGGCAGGTCGCCGCGCAGATTGTTGAGCAGGGCGTCCGCGCTCGCGACCAGCGCCCCTAGCGTCGCCTTGCCCTCATCGGTACGCAGATCGATGGAGACGCTCTTCTTGTTGATGTTGAAGGCCTGAAAATACTCGCTGTCATTCGGGCCCAGCATGAACGGCCCAGTCTTGCGCGAGGGATCGCCGCCGATCGCCGTATTTTCGATCTTGATGACCTCGGCGCCGAGATCGGCGAGCAGCATGGTCGCGTAGGGGCCCGCACCGAACTGCTCGACCGAGACGATACGCACGCCCTGGAGTGGCTTCATAGCGCGGGATTCCTCTTGATCAGCTGCTTGGAAATGATGATGCGCTGCATCTCGTTGGTGCCTTCGCCGATGCAGGTCAGCGGCGCATCGCGATACAAGCGCTCGATATCGAACTCCCTGCGAGTAGCCGTTGGCGCCATGGATACGCATGCCTTCGATCGAATTCTCCAGCGCGGCTTCGCTTGCGAAATATTTGGCCATGCCGGCTTCCATGTCGCAGCGCTCGCCACTGTCGAAAGCGCGCGCGGCATCGAGCGTGAGCAGGCGCGCGGCCCGCGCGCGCGTCGCCATCTCGCCGAGCTTGAGCTGGATCGCCTGATGCTCGCAGATCGGCTTTCCGAAGGTTTTGCGGATCTGGGCGTATTCCATGGCGAGCTTGAGCGCGCCTTCGGCGATGCCGACGCCGCGCGAGGCGACGTTGATGCGCCCGAGTTCGAGCCCGCCCGTTGCCTGAAAGAAGCCCTGGCCTTCGACGCCGCCGATCAGGTGATCGGCGGGAACGCGATAGTCGTCGAGGATCAGCTCCGCGGTATCGATCGCCTTGTAACCAAGCTTCGGCAGTTTGCGGCCAACCGTGAAGCCCTGCATCTTCGGCGCGATAAACAGGCTCATGCCGTTATAGCGCGGCTTGGCATCGGGATTGGTCTTGACCAGCATGGCGAAGCAGGAGCCTTCGGCGCCGTTGGTGATCCACGTCTTGATGCCGTTGATGACGTAGTGGTCGCCATCGCGCCGCGCGACCATGCGAATGCCCTGCAGGTCCGTGCCTGCGTCGGGTTCGGTCAGGGCTAGACCGCCGCGGATCTCGCCGGTCGACAGCTTCGGCAACCATCGGGTCTTCTGCTGTACCGTACCGAATTTCTGGATCGCCAGCGCAAGCATCAGATGCGAATTGATGATGCCGGTGATCGACATCCAGACCGACGAAATGCTCATGACGATCTTGGCGTAGGTGGCTGCGGACAGTCCGAGGCCGCCATATTCGGGGCTGATGATCGCGCCGAACAGGCCGAGTTCTTTCATCTGCTCGACCACCTCCATGGGATAGCGGTCGGCGTGGTCGTATTCGCGGACGATCGGCTTCAGCTCACGCACGACCCAACGCTCGATTAAATCGAGGATCTGGATCTCTTCTTCCGTGTCGACCTGCGTGTTGCGCGCCGCGTGAGCCATGACGATGCCTCAGAAGTTGTACGGACAAATAATCCAATGCCATTCGAATATCTCTATACTGCTAGCCTTGACGTCAAGTAAAGTCCTCAGTAGTTGTATGGACAAAAGAGGGAACGGCTTTTGGCGGAAGGGAGAGGGGCCATGTCAGGCGAACGCCTGGAGTTATACGAAGCGGTGCGGTCCTCGCGTCAACCGTCGATCCGCGCCGCGACGGAAGCCGCTCGATGCCGCTAGCGGAGTTGCTGATTGGCGGAATTCTGCTCGGCGGCGTGTACGCGCTGATGGCGTGCGGGCTGAATCTCATTTTCGGCGTCATGCGCGTGATCAATTTCGCGCACGGGGATATTCTCGCGGTGGCGGCACTCTCGACGGTTTCGATCGTCGTCGGCTTCAAGCTGCCGTTCTGGCTTGCGGTCGTCGTCGTGCCGCTTGGCTGCGCCCTGATCGGGGTGTTGATCCACACGCTTGTGTTGCGACGGATCGAGGGCGCGCCGATGATCATGTCGCTGCTCGCGACCTATGCGCTCTCCACCATCATTGTGAATATCGCAATCCTGATCTGGGGCGGCGGCTATAGCGGGCTGCCGGGCGTGTTGAGCGGCTCGGTCCGGCTTCTTGGCGTCTATGTCTCGGTCTCGCGGCTGGTCTCGTTCGTTTGCGCGATCGGCGTCAGCCTTGCGGTCTGGTGGCTGCTGCAGTTTACCCGCTTCGGGCGCGCGATCCGGTCGGCGTCGCAGGCGCCCGAGCTTGCTAGTATTTCCGGCATCGCGGTCGACCAGGTCCGGCTTGCGACGTTCGCCCTCGGATCCGCCATGGCGGGACTTGCCGGCGTGCTGGTGGCGCCGGCCTTCGCCGTCGATCCTCAACTCGGGTCCCGCTTCATGATCAAGGCGTTCGCAGTCATCATCGTTGGCGGAATGGGCAGCTATCCCGGCGCCATTCTGGCTGCACTGCTGCTCGGGGTCATCGAAGTCGTCGGCAGTTATTTCGCAGGCGCCGTGATCGGCTCTGCATTTCTTTTTCTGCTGATGCTCGGCGTTCTCCTGGTCCGGCCGCGCGGGCTGCTCGGTGCGGGAGTTCGGATATGAAGCAACTGGGCCCGCTCGGCGTCTTCGCCGTTGCGTTTGTCGCCGCCGCTGTTCTGCCGTTGGTCGGGTCCGACTACGCGGTGTCATTCTCGATCCAGTTGCTGATCTTCCTGGTCCTTGCCTATTCCTGGAACCTGATCGGGGGCTACACGGGTTACACCCATTTCGGTCAGGTCAGCTTTTTCGGGATTGGTGCGTATGTCGGATCGCTCCTGATCTTTCACTGGAATGTCCCCTGGTATCTGGCCGCGATCGCTGCCGCTTTCGCCGGGGCGATCACCGCGCTGCCGCTTGGCGGTGCGATGTTGCGGCTCAAGGGGCCATTCTTTGCCATCGGCATGTTCGGCCTGGCGCGCGTGCTGGAGGCGTTTGCGCTCGGCTTCGACGGCATCACGCAGGGCGGGACCGGCATCTATCTGAAGCCGCTTGGCGATCTCAAGCCGCTATATTACGTCGTGGCCGCGGGTGCTGCGATCATGATGCTCCTGACGTGGCGGCTCGATAATTCGCGGCTCGGCCTCAAACTGCTGGCGATTCGCGAGGACGAAAATGCGGCCGAGTCGCTCGGTATTCCGACCACGCGGCTCAAGATCGGGGCTTTTGTTGCCTCTGCCGTCGCGCCGGCCGCCATGGGCTCGTTATATGCCGTCTATCTCGGCTTCATCGATCCGCCGACAGCGTTTGCGTCCAACGTCGAACTGACCACGATCGCGATGGTGCTGCTCGGCGGGATGGGAACCGTGCTGGGGCCGCTGCTCGGGGCCATCGTGCTTTCCGTCGTCAACGAAGTGTTGTGGGCGAACTACCCACAGATCTACCTCGCGTCGGTGGGCGTCATCGTCCTGCTGGCCGTGCTGTTCACGCCGCGTGGGCTCGTCAATCTCGGCATGAAGGGGGGATGGCTGCCGTTAGGCCGGCCGCTGTTTCGGCGGCCCACCCAACCCGCGAGCCAGCCGTCATGACCGATCAAATGCTCGTCGTCGAAAACGTCTCCAAGCGGTTTGCCGGCCGAATCGCGCTGGATTCCGTCAGCATCGAAGTGGCGCGCGGGTCGATGACGGGCGTGATCGGACCGAATGGTTCCGGCAAATCGACGCTGTTCAACATCGTCGCCGGTACCCTGCGGCCCGATGCCGGACGCGTCATCGTCGACGGACGCGATATCACGCGGGCAACGCCCGCGGAGATCTGCGGCTGTGGCGTCGCGCGCACCTTCCAGATCAGCCGGTTGTTTGCGGAAATGACCGTGCTGGAGAATCTCGTTGCCGTCGCAAGGGGCAGGGACGATCGCGCGGCGATCGAACTCGCGATGGAACTGCTCGATTTCCTGGAAGTCGCTGCGATTGCCGACAAATGGGGATCGGAGCTTTCCTATGGTCAGCGCAAGCTGGTCGAGATCGCGCGCGCGCTGATGCTGCAGCCGAAGATCCTGCTGCTCGACGAGCCGTTCGCCGGCATCAATCCGCGGCTCCAGAACCGGATCGTCGAACATCTGCGAACCCTCTGCGCCAGAGGCATCACGGTCTTCTTCATCGATCATGAGATGCGGATCGTGCTGACCGAGTGCGATCTCGTCTATGTGCTCGCCGCGGGCCGCCTGATTGCCAGCGGTGACACGCAAACCGTCCGCAATGACGCCAGGGTCCTCGAAGCCTATTTCTGAATAGAAGCGGTAGTGAATCCGCAAGGGAGGAAAAATGATTGGAAAAACGGTTCTTGCTGCAGCGGCAGCTGCTGCGCTGATCCTGCCGGATTTCGCCAAGGCGGCCGAGCCCGTGAAAATCGGCGTGGCCTTGTCGCAGACCGGCAATCTCGCGGATTCGGCGGCGCCCTATTTCAAGGGCCTCGATCTCTGGCGCGAGCAGGCCAACACGCGCGGTGGGCTGGCCGGCCATCCCATCGAATTCACCGTCTATGACGATCGCTCCGATCCGGCGACCGCCGCCCGGCTCTACGAGCGCCTGATCACCAACGATAAGGTCGATTTTGTGATTTCCTCGCTCGGCTCGGCGACCGCTGCAACCGGGTCGGCGGTGGCGGAAAAGCACAAGATGCTGATGATCAATGGTGGTGGCGCCGCGGAAGCCATCCAGCAGCGCGGTTTCAAATATGTATTCCAGACGGCCGCCCGGATTTCTTCCTATGCCGACGGTGTACTGCCCCTGATCGAGAAATACGGCGTCAAGAGCATGGCGCTGGTCTCCCGGGACTACGCGGCGGCGCGCGACATCAGCAAGGCGATCAAGGAGACGATCGACGGCAAGGATGTGAAAGTTGTGATCGACGAATATTTTCCGGCTGGAACGGCTGACTTTTCCTCCCAGATCGCCAAGGGCCAGCAACTAAAGCCCGATCTGTGGATCGGACTTCTCTATCCCGGCGAAGCCATCGAAACCGTCAGGCAGTTTCATTCGATGAACTACATGCCGAAATTGTTCGTCGCCAATGGGGTATCGCAGGACGATTTCATCACGGCGGCAGGCAAGGATGCCGAATATGCCGTTGGCATGTCGCTCTACGAGCCGTCGCTGCCGAGCGAAGGCAACAAGGAGTTCGTCAAGACCCACCGCGAGAAATACCGGTCGGATCCCGGCTATTACGCGGCGTTCGGATTCGTCGCGGGCACGGTCCTCGAAGCCGCGGTGAAAAAGGCCGGCTCGGTCGACGCCGAAAAGGTTCGCGAGGTCCTCACGACCCTGAAAATGGGAACCGTGATGGGCCAGCACGAGGTCGACCCCACTACGTACATGCAGATCGGCGTCCGCGGGCTTCTCGTTCAGGTCCAGAACGGCAAGCGTGAGGTCATCTGGCCGGATGAATACAAGACGGCTGAGCCGAAATTGCCGATACCGGCGTGGGACAAGCGGTGAGGGATGCATGAAAGGCGACGCTGCGCCGCTTGAGCTTCGCGATGTGACATCGGGCTACGGTGACGTCCCGGTGATCCGCCGCGCCACCATGACATTTCGCGAGCGGCTCATTACGACCATCGTCGGTTCGAACGGGGCCGGCAAATCGACCGCGGTGAAGGTCGCGGCCGGGTTGCTGCGCGCCTGGCACGGCAGCGTCTCGACGTATGGCACGGATATCACGAGAGAACCCGCTGACCGGCGGGTGTATCGCGGGATCGCCTATGTACCACAGGGCCGTATCGTCGTTCCGGAGATGACGGTGCGGGACAATCTCATGATCGGCGCCCATATCCTGGGCAACGACCGGCGTGCCGTCGAGGCGGCGACGGAGCGGGTGCTGCAGCTATTTCCGGCCTTGAAGGCGCGCATGAAGCAACACGCCGATACCATGAGCGGCGGCGAGCAGCAGATGCTTGCGATCGGCCGCGCGCTGATGACGAGCCCGAAAGTCATCATGATGGACGAGCCGTCGCTTGGGCTTTCGCCCAAATATGTGGAAATCGTCTTTGAGAGGCTTTTGTTGCTGCGCGACCAGGGCATGACGGTGGTGATGGTCGAACAAAAGGCCTCGCATGCGCTCGGTATTTCGGATCGCGGCTATGTAATGCACCTTGGCCAGGTCGCCTATGAGGGCGAGGCGCGCGACTTGCTTCACAACGACGACGTCAAGCGGCTGTTCCTCGGCGAGATCCCGGAGAGCCTGAAAGCGCTGAACTTCACCGATGCATGATGCTCCCAACCAGATCGCCAGCGACGAAAAGGCTTTCGCCGTCGACGAAGCCATCGTCTCCCGCAAATCCGTCCGCGCCTTCCTTCCGACGCCCGTCGAGCGGGCCACGGTCGAGGAATTGCTCCGGCTCGCCAGCCGAAGCGCCAGCGGAAGTAATATTCAGCCCTGGCGCGTCAGGGTGATTGCCGGCGACGCCAAGGCGCGGTTGACGCAGGCCATCTTCGATGCCGTCGCCCGCGATGGTTTCGGGCCCTACCAGCGCGAATGGAACTACTATCCTGTCCGCTGGCGCGAACCGTTCCTCGGCCGTCGTCGCAGGATCGGCTGGGACATGTACAGCCTGCTCGGCGTCGCCAAGGGTGACTTCGAGGGCACCCAGCAGGCGAGGATGCGCAACTACGAGTTCTTCGGCGCGCCCGTCGGCATGATCTTCACGCTCGATGAAGACCTCGAGATCGGAAGCTGGCTCGATCTCGGCATTTTCCTGGGATCGGTCATGATCGCCGCGCGGGGCCATGGCCTCCATACCTGTCCCCAAGCGGCATTTGCCGATTTTCACCGCATCATCCGACCGCTTCTCAACATTCCTGACAATGAGATCATCATTTGCGGCATGGCGCTCGGCCATATCGACCCCGACGCGCCCGTGAACAATTTGCAAACCGAGCGGGCGAATCTCGACGAATTCACCTCGTTCGACGGGCTGTGAAAGCATGGCGCTCAGTCTCCCCAAAAGCATTGTCGTTGCTGAAGTCGGGCCGCGCGATGGCCTGCAAAGTTTCCCGCGCTGGATCGATACCGACACCAAGGTAGGCATTATTGATCGGCTCTCCGATTTGAGCTTGCCCGTGATCGAAGTTTCCAGTTTTGCGCATCCGAAGGTGGTTCCGCATTTGCGCGACGCCGAAGAGGTGTTCCAGCGCATCAAGCGCCGGCCGGGAACGGTCTATCGGGCGTTGGTCCCCAACGCCCGCGGCGCCCAGCGGGCGGCACAGGCGCGTGTCGATGAAATGCTCGGCCTGATCACGATCAGCGCGAGCTACACCCGCAAGAACCAGAACATGACGATCGATCAGGCGATGGAACAGAATCTCGAATCGTTCCGAATCGCCGAAGAGGGCCAAATCCCATTCGTGATGGCGCTCGGCATGGCGTTCTGGTGCGCCTATGAGGGCTTGATCCCGGAAGCTGACGTCATCGCCGTGGTACGGCGTCTGCATGACGGCGGCATACGCCGTTTCTATCTCGCAGGCTCGCTCGGCATGGAAGATCCCGCGCACGTCAACCGGCTGTTCGAGCGTCTTGGCGGCCTGTTTCCGAAAGCCGCCTTCGGCTATCACATCCACAATCTCTCGGGCATGGCGACCGCCAACATTCTCGCGGCGCTCGATGCCGGCGTGCAATGGCTGGAAGGTGCCATCTGCGGGATCGGCGGCGGGATCGCGATGCCGACCAGGCTCGGCTCTCTCGGCAATTTCCCGACCGAGGATTTGGTGACGATGCTGGCCGAAATGGGAATTGAGACCGGGATCGATCCGGAACAGGTGGTTGCCGCATCGCGGGAGATCGCCGGAATATTGGGGATCGATCCCCAGAGCCATCGCGCCAACGGCGCAACGCGGAAATCAGTCACGGAACTCGCCTCCAACAGCCCGAACATGAGATATTCATGAAATCCAAAACGATATTACGGTCGCTGCTCGCCGTTCCCGCCACGTCGCCGCGGTTCCTCGAGAAGGCCGCGCAGGCATCTGCCGACGCGATCTTCATCGACCTCGAGGATGCGGTTATCAACTCGCTCAAGCCACAAGCGCGGGGCGAGGCCATTGCGGCGATCAATGGGCTGGATTGGGGACGCCGCATCGTCGCGGTCCGCGTCAACGGTCTGGGCACGTCGTGGGGGTGCCGGGACATTCTCGACGTCGTCGAGGCCTGCCCACGGCTGGACTATATCCTGCTGCCGAAATGCGAGGCGCCCGGTGACGTGCATGCCGTCGAAGTCATGATCCGGTCCGCCGAGGCGGCGGCCTCGCGCGAGCGCAAGGTCGGGATCATGGGGCTGATCGAAACGCCTCGGGGCGTCGCCAATGTCGAGGCGATCGCGCAGGCCGGCGGCGGACTCAATGCGCTGGTGTTCGGCGGCGGCGATTATCAGCTCGACCTCGGAAGCTTCCAGCGGGCGGTCGGCGCGCCTTCTGCCGATTACGTGGTGTTGACCGATGATGACGGCCGAGCCGCAAGGCAGCGGCATTGGAACGATCTCTGGCACTTCGCCACCGCACGGATCGCCAATGCGTGCCGCGCCTTCGGCCTCGTCCCGATCGATGGCCCTTTCTCGGGTATCCGTGACGTCGAAGGATTGCGTGCCGCCGCGAAGCGGGCCGGGGCCTTGGGTTTCGAAGGCAAGATGGCGATCCATCCGTCGCAGATCGAAATCATCCATGAAGTGCTGACGCCGACCGCCGACCAGATTGCCTGGGCCAACGAGGTGATCGAAGCCATGGCGGCGGCCGGGCGCGAAGGGCGTGGCGCGGTGAAGGACAGGAATGGCGAGATGATCGATCTCATGCATGTCAAGCTCGCCAACAAATTGCTCGAGCGGGCAGCCAGAATCGAGGGAAAGTCGTGAGCGCACTTCAGGGAATCCGGGTCCTCGACCTCGGCACGTTCATCGCGGGACCGCATTGCGCCACCATTCTCGGTGAGTTCGGGGCCGAGGTCATCAAGGTCGAGCCGCCAAAGACGGGTGACTCGCTTCGGCGGCTCGGCACCGACACCGAATGCGGCGATACGCTGGTGTGGCTCTCCGAGGCCCGCAACAAGAAATGCGTGACGCTGGATCTGGCAAGCGAACGCGGCCGGGAACTGCTTCGTCAGCTCGCCGCGAAGTGCGACATCATCGTCGAGAATTTCCGGCCGGGCACGCTGGAGAAGTGGGGCCTCGGCTATGACGAACTCAAGAAACTCAATCGCGGCGCGATCCTGGTGCGCATCTCGGCTTACGGACAGGATGGACCGATGCGGTCGCAGCCGGGCTTCGCCCGCATCGCGCATGCGTTTTCGGGCCTGACCTATCTGGCCGGCGAGCCGGGCGGCGTTCCGGTCGTCCCGGGTTCGACCTCGCTTGCCGATTACATGTCCGGCATGTACGGCGCCATCGGCGCACTGGTCGCGCTGCGGGCCCGCGAGGCAACCGGCGAGGGACAATGCGTCGATCTCGCGCTTTACGAATCCGTGTTCCGTGTGCTCGACGAGATCGCGCCGGCCTACCAGAAGTTCGGCTATGTGCGCGAGCGCATGGGCGCGGATACGGTCAATGTCTGCCCGCACAGCCACTACCGGACCGGCGACGGCAAGTGGATCGCGATCGCCTGCACCAGCGACCAGATGTTTGTGCGGCTGGCGGAGGTGATGGGGCAGCCGGAACTGGCCTCGACGGAACGCTATGGCCCAAAGGAGTTGCGGCTTGCCGCGCGCGACGAGGTCAACCGCATCGTCGCGGCCTGGGTCGCCTCGCTCGATCTTGAAACGGTACTCGCCCACTGTTCGAGGGGAGGCGTGCCGGCCAGCTTGATCTACAGCATCGCCGACATTTTCGAAGATCCGCAATATCGCGCGCGGGGTAACATCAGGATGACGGACTCGCGCATCGGCAAGATTGCGATCCCCGACGTTGTGCCCCGGCTGTCAGGGACGCCCGGAGAGATTCGATGGCTCGGTGAAGGGCTGGGTGCCCAAAACGAGGAGATCTTCAAAGGTCTGCTCGAATTAAGCCATGCCGAGATCGATGATTTGCGGACCTCTGGTGTGATCTGAAGATTGGCGCTTTCGACCTCATTGGCGTGTGGGCGCCGAGAGATTGTCCGGAGAGCGAAGGCAGGAGATACCATGGCTGAACCGGACTACGAGCTCTTTGCCATCCGCTATGCCACCCGCGATGGACGGCGGAGCGAGCATTTCATTGGCGGCGACCCGCACGACGGTCCGATGCCGATGGATTATTTCGTGTGGGTGGCAAGGGGTGAAGGTCGCACTTTTATCATCGACACCGGCTTCAACGCGGAGATATCGAAGAAGCGCAAACGCACTTTCCTGCGCTGTCCGGTGGAGACGCTCGGCGAGCTCGGCATCGACGCGAACGCGGTCGAGGATGTCATCCTCACCCATCTGCATTACGACCATGCCGGCAATTTCGACCGCTTCCCAAGCGCGCGGTTCCATCTTCAGGAGCGCGAACTGGCTTATGCCACCGGGCGCTACATGCGATATCCGAGGTTGTCGCATTCCTTCGAGGTCGAGGACGTCTGCGGGATCGTGCGGCTGAACTATGCGCGCCGCGTCATGTTCTATAACGGCGACGCCGAGCTTGCGCCCGGTCTCACCGTCCATGCGGCAAGCGGCCATTCGGCCGGGCTTCAGTTCGTGCGCGTCAGGACCCGTCGCGGATTTGTCGTGCTCGCCTCCGACGTCAGCCATTTCTACGAGAACATGGCGAGCGAACGTCCGTTTACGACCGCCCTTCATATCGGAGAAATGCTGGAGGGCTTCGACAAGCTGCTCGCGTTGGCGCCGGACGAAAGCCATATCGTCCCGGGGCACGATCCGCTCGTCATGAAGCTTTATCCGGCCCCGAGCCCGCAACTGGAAGGTTTTGCCGTGCGCCTCGACGTGCCGCCATCGGGGGCCGCGCCGGTTCGCGCCGACTATCTTTCCCGTCATTAGGAATCGCGGGAATCAGGAAAACGATCGATGTTGATCTGCCATTGCTGACCGGGAATGGATAGCCGCAACCGCGGACGCTTCTTCCTTTGTGCGTCTACTTGTTCGCCGCAGCTTTCAGAATCGGCATCAACCGCGCGGATTCGCTTCTCACCAGGTCGGCCAGGGCCTTGGGTCCGCGGCGGCCTGGTTCGACGATGTCGGCGCCAAGATCGGCCAACCGCTTTTGCACCGACTCCTCGCTGAGGCCCTTGTTCAAGGCTTCCGTGAGCTTCTCAATTACCGGCTTCGGCGTGCCGTTCGGCACGAACACCGCGTAAAAAGGAGCGCAGTCGAATTCGGGCAGGCCTTGCTCGTAAGAAGTTGGCACATCCGGCAACATGGCGCTGCGTTTCTTCGCGGCGATTGCGAGCGCCTTGACGGTGCCCGCGCGTACGTGAGTCAATGTTCCGAGTACCGGATCGCATTCATAGTCGATCTCACCCCCGAGCATCGCATTCAACACCGGGGCCGTGCCGGTAAACGGCACCATGGTCGGCTTGATGCCAATTGCCGCGTTGAGAAGGAGACAGCCGATATAGGACACCGAGCCGAGCCCGGCGTGCCCAACATTGAGCTTGTTTGCATTGGCTTGGGCATAGGCGACAAACTCGTTGAGGTTATTGGCAGGAAAGTCTTTGCGGACCACGAGCAGTTCGGGATATTCGGCGGTCAGTCCGATCGGCTCGAAATCCTTTTGCGGATCGTACCCGAGATTGGGGTAGAACGCCGACGCCAGCGCATTAGTGCCGACGTGACCGGACAGGATCGTGTACCCGTCGGCGGCGGCGCGCGCCGCGCGAAGCGTTCCAATGGTGCCTCCGGCGCCGCCGACATTTTCCACCACAAATTTCTGGCCGAGATGACGGGTAAAAATGTCAGCGACAATCCGGCCGGTGATATCGGCCGGCCCGCCAGCGGCGAATGGAACGACCATCGTGACCGTTCTCGTGGGATAATCCTGTGCCCGCGCGCCATTCATTCCGGCCAACATTAGAAGAATAGCCGCCACAATCCCTTGCCTCTTCACTATCGCCTCCCTGACATCACTGGCTCGGTAACCATATGCCTGTTTCATATTCGATGGCCAATGTGTACGCAAAATTCCTGAAGCCTGGTCAAGGCGCGCTCGCCGGGTGGCGGCGCGCTTGCGGGGCTCGTGGAAACCTGAATGATCTGAACCGTCGTCCCGGCGGACGGATAGGGTCGCGGTGAGGCCCGTGCTGACCCTTATTGGAGATCTTATGGACATGTCGACGCTCGTCCCGCATGGCGCGTGCCTGCTGTGGAAGCCGGAATTGATCTGGCTGAATGCCATTTCCGACGCCCTGATCGCCAGCGCCTTCTTTGCTACAGCGTTCGTTCTGGCGTTCTTCGCGTGGCGACGCCGCCGCGATATGTTGTTGATGTTTCGCAGCGTGTTCTGGGCATTCGCGATCTTTGTTGCGGTCTGCGGGGTGACCAGCTTGCTGTCGATCTTCACTTTGTGGGTACCGGCCTATGGCATCGAGAGCCTTGCCAAGGGCTTCCTGGCGCTGATCTCGATCGGGATCACCGCGGGAATGCTGCTGTTGCTGCCGCGGATCCTGGTGCTGCCGACACGCATTCAACTTCAGCACGCCTATGCGGCGCTCGAGGAGGAAGTCAAGCTGCGCCGCAGCGCCGAGGCCACGGTCCGACGTTTTCGGGAGATCGAGGCCACCGAGTCCCAGGTCCGGCAGGCGCAGAAGATGGAAGCCATCGGTCAGCTCACCGGTGGCGTCGCCCACGACTTCAACAACATACTCACAGTAATCACCGGAACCATCGAAATCCTTGGCGAGGCGGTCAGGGACCGTCCGCAGCTCACCCACATCACCAACATGATGGGCGCCGCAGCAGCGCGGGGCGCCGATCTCACCCGGCATCTGCTGGCCTTCGCCCGCCGCCAGCCGCTGCAGCCGCGCTGCGTTGACGTCAACGCCATGGTCATCGAAGCAGCGCGGTTGCTGAAACCGACCCTCGGCGAACAGATCGAAATCGAATCGATGCTGGCGCACGATTCCGCGCCGGCCCTGATCGATCCCAGTCAGCTCTCGACGGCGATCCTGAACCTCGCCCTGAATGCGCGGGACGCCATGCCGAACGGTGGCAAGCTGACGCTGGAAACCAAGAATGTCGTGCTCGACGAGAACTACGCCGGCATGAACAGCGAGGTTAATCCTGGCAACTACGTCATGATCGCGGTGAGTGACTCCGGCAAGGGAATCCCTGCCAGCCGGCTCGAAAAGGTGTTTGAACCGTTCTACACCACCAAGGACATCGGAAAGGGATCGGGACTCGGTCTCAGCATGGTCTACGGCTTCGTCAAACAATCGAACGGACATATCAGGATCTACAGCGAAGAGGGCCACGGCACCACCGTGAAGCTTTACCTGCCGCAGGCCGCGGGCGTCGCGGACGCTCTGCCCGCCGAGGCTGGCATCTCCGAATTCGAACGCGGCGACGAATCCATCCTGATTGTCGAGGACGACGCGCTGGTCCGCGAATACGTCCTAACGCAGATCAGCGGTCTCGGTTACGACACGCTGGCCGCCAGCAACGCCGTCGAGGCGCTGGCGATTATCAATGGTCCTGAACGCATCGATCTGCTGTTCACCGACGTGATCATCCCCGGGGGCACGAACGGCCGTCAGCTCGCGATCGAGGCGCAGACGCGACGCCCGGGGCTCAAGGTCCTTTACACGTCGGGCTATACCGAAAACGCCATCGTGCATCATGGCCGGCTCGACGCCGGCGTGCTGCTGCTGCCGAAGCCCTACCTCAGCTCCGATCTCGCGCGGATGATTCGGACCGCGCTGGCGTCGTGAATTGAGGACGGTCCGTGCCGGACCGTTGCCTGGGTGCCGAGCGTCCCGGCAGGACTGCCGTTCGATAATGATCCAGCCCGCTCCTGACGTTGGGCCATCTCCTGGATTTGGCCGCCACCACCGACCTCTGCGTCGCCGGCGCTATGGGATGCGTTCCGGCGGCCCGCGAGTTCACACGTCGACGATAAGCTTTTAACACACCCTCGCGTCGAATAGTGTGCGCGCGATCAACAGGGGAATGACATGAGCTTTTCCGGCATTTTTGCACGAATAGTCGCGGTGATCGGCGCCGCTGCACTGCTTTGGCGCCGGCTGCAGGGTGTCTCGCACGAGCCGGCCTGGGGCAGCGCTCCGGTGGTGCCAGTGGCGAAGCCGCAAGGCAGTATCCCGACGCTCAAGATGCCGACGGCCAGGGGGTGGACCGACGGGCAGAAGCCGGTGGCCGCGCCGGGGCTCAAGGTCAATGCGTTTGCGACCGGTCTGAAGCACCCGCGCTGGATCAACGTGCTGCCCAATGGCGACGTTCTGATTGCCGAAGCGAACCAGGTCGCCGGACCGACCAGGAGCGTGTTTAGCTACGCGATGCAAGCGACGATGCGACGAGCCGCCGCGCTTGGCGAGAGCGCGAACCGCATCACGTTGTTGCGCGACACCGACGGCGACGGCGTTGCCGAAAAACGCGAAACTTTCATGGAGGGATTGAACCAGCCGTTCGGCATGGCGCTGCTGGGCAACACCTTCTATGTCGGCAACACCGACGGTGTGGTGGCCTTCCCGTATACGGCGGGCGCAGACCGCATCACCGCACCGGGGCGGAAGCTCACCACTTTCAAGCCTGGCGGGCATTGGACGCGGAGTCTGCTGCCGAGCCCCGATGGCCGGAAGCTCTATGCCGGGGTTGGCTCGCTCAGCAATATCGCCGAGAGCGGCATGGAAGCAGAGCAAGGCCGGGCTGCCATCTACGAGCTCGATCTGGCTGACGGCAGCAGCCGCATCTTTGCCGACGGCCTGCGAAACGCGGTGGGGCTCGCATGGGAGCCACGAACCGGCGTGCTCTGGACGGTGGTCAACGAGCGCGACGGCCTCGGCGACGAGACACCTCCCGACTACCTGACCTCGGTCCGCGACGGTGGGTTCTACGGCTGGCCATACTGCTACTGGGGACAGACGGTGGACGATCGGGTGCCGCAGGATCCGGCCGCGGTCGCAAAGGCCATCACGCCGGACTACGCACTCGGCGGGCACACCGCGTCGTTGGGTCTGTGCTGGCTGCCGGCCGGCACGCTTCCGGGCTTTCCGGAAGGCATGGCGATCGGGCAGCACGGCTCCTGGAATCGCAGCACGCTGAGTGGTTACAAGGTCGTCTTCGTGCCGTTCGAGAACGGACGTCCGTCCGGGCCGCCACGGGATATTCTGTCGGGTTTCCTCGCAGCGGACGAGCGGGAGTCCTATGGGCGACCGGTAGGGGTAACACTCGGTCCTGACGGCTCCCTTCTGGTGGCGGACGATGTTGGCGACGTGATCTGGCGCGTCAAGGGCGAGCGGCAAGGCTGAGCGAGCCCGCGAGACTTAAGTTCGAGAACGCGAGCGTTGGCCGGCTGAGCCCTATGTCCGTCTGGCAAACGCCCCCTTGAACTTGTCGTCCCCCCGTGCCTGCGCCTGCAGCCGCGGCAATCGAAAGCATGCCTGAAAGCAGCAGGGGGTGCGGTTATGGATTCGTGGCATGATTGGATGGTTCGCCGACGAAACCAAAGGTCAGTCTGCTCCCGGGTTCGACGTTGCGTCAACGTTATATTCCGTCAGGGTCAGATCTGTCGCGCGACCAGTAAGGTGCACAGTGCAGATCATGGTTCGGATCGAGATCGTCCTGTTCACTCAAGGCATTCATTCGCTAGTCGTCACAACGCTTGGTTATCTTGCCGCCGTCACCCGCAGCGCTGCACCGGCCTCGGCGAAGAGTTGCACAATCCTGGGACTGACCGTTGGCTGGAATGTTCCTTGCTTATGATCGCTTCGGCTGCAATTGATGTAGCTGGAGCCCTTCGCATGCTGTTCCGAGAGTTCGAAATGAGCCTGCTGATCGTTCGCGCCGGTGATTTCACGTTCCAGACGCGTTTTGAGGAACAATTGGCGCCCCAGACCTGCGCCGCCTTTCGCAAGGCGACGCCGTTCGAGAGTCAGGCGATCCATGTCCGATGGAGCGGCGAGGGGGTCTGGATGCCACTCGGCGATCTCGACTTCGGCGTCTCTTACAAGAAGCACACCAGCTATTCCGCGCCGGGCCAGATCATCCTTTATCCCGGCGACATCAGCGAGACCGAGATTCTGTTGGCGTTTGGCGGCGTGCACTTCGCCAGCAAAATGGGCCAGGTCGCCGGCGATCACTTCATCACGCTGACTTCGAATCTTGAGAATTTGCCTGCGCACGGCAAGATCGTGATGTGGAAGGGCGCGCAGGAAGTCCGCTTCGAGGCGTCGTAATGGCCGACGCCAGATATCCCAGGGATCTCCACGGTTACGGCCGTAACCCGCCGGACCCGCAATGGCCGGGCGGCGCGCGCGTCGCCGTGCAATTCGTGGTGAATTTCGAAGAGGGTGGTGAAAATAACATTCTGCACGGTGACCGCGCGTCGGAGGCGTTTCTGTCGGACGTATTGGGCACGCAGCCCTGGCCCGGACAGCGCCACGCCAATATCGAGTCGATGTTCGAATATGGTTCGCGCGCCGGTTTCTGGCGGCTGTGGCGGATGTTCACCGAGCGCAAGCTGCCGACGACGGTGTTTGGTGTCGCAATGGCGCTGAAACGCAATCCGGAAGTTGTCGCCGCGATGAAAGAAGCCGGCTGGGATATCGCCAGCCACAGTCTCAAATGGGTCGAGCACAAGGATATGTCGGAGGCGGAGGAGCGTGCCGAGATCGCGGACGCGATCCGTGTCCATACCGAGGTTACCGGACAGCGCCCGCTCGGCTGGTATACGGGGCGGACCTCCATCAATACCGTGAAACTGGTCATGGAAGCCGGAGGTTTTCTGTATTCCTGCGATTCCTATGCTGACGATCTGCCGTACTGGATCAAGGGACCGGTCGGGCCGCATTTGATTATTCCCTACAGCCTCGATGCCAACGACATGCGCTTCGTTAACGCGCAAGGGTTCGGCGCCGGCGATCAGTTCTTCACCTACCTCAAGGACAGCTTCGACGTGCTTTATGCCGAAGGCGAGACGTCGCCCAAGATGATGTCGATAGGCCTGCATTGCCGCGTGGTTGGCCGTCCAGGCCGCGCGGCTTCGCTGATGCGATTTCTTGACTACATCATGGGCCATGAGAGAGTTCTGGGTGCCGACACGGCTGCAGATCGCGCAGCATTGGCACGCCAACCTTTCTCATCTCGCCGCCAATGCGTTTGATATCGGATAGTGAGGTGCGAAATGCCGCAAAGGAAGCTTTCCGATTTGAACTCCACTCAATTTCTTGCGCGATTTGTGCGGGCGTTCGCTTCCGTGTCGGTGGTGGCCATGTCGACCAGGATACCGACTTTCCGTACACCCCAAAATAATCTGACTGCAGTATATACGTATATGGACTGGCTTAATTCGGTGCCGCGCAAATGATGCGGATTGCCGTTCTGGTGCCGTGCTTCAACGAGGAAGCCGCCGTCGCCACCGTGGTTGCCGATTTTCGTCAGGCGTTACCGACGGCCGAAATCTTCGTCTACGACAATAATTCATCGGACCGAACCGCCGCGGTAGCGCGCGAGGCCGGCGCCGAAGTGCGCAGCGAACGCCGCCAGGGCAAGGGCCATGTGGTGCGGCGGATGTTCGCCGACATCGATGCCGACATCTACGTGCTGGTCGATGGCGACGCGACCTACGACGCCGCCAGCGCGCCGCGCATGATCGATACCCTGTTGTCCGATCATCTCGACATGGTGGTGGGCTTTCGCGTCGATCAGGCGGAGGCCGCCTACCGGCCCGGCCATCGTACCGGCAACTGGATGCTGACCAGTTTCCTGTCGTCGGTGTTCGGTCAGGCCTTCAAGGACATTCTCTCTGGCTACCGCGTGTTCTCGCGGCGCTTCGTCAAATCCTTTCCGGTGCTGTCGGACGGCTTCGAGATCGAAACCGAATTGAGCGTCCACGCGCTGGAACTGGCGCTGCCGGTCGCCGAGATCGAAACGCCGTATTTCGCCCGGCCGGAGGGTTCGTTCAGCAAGCTCAACACCTGGCGCGACGGCTTTCGGATTCTCGGCACCATCCTGAAACTTTACCGGTCGGAAAAGCCGCTGCGCTTCTTTACCGGGATCGGGATCTTCCTGGCGCTGGTTTCGATCGGCCTCGCCATCCCTGTCATCGTCACCTATCTCGAGCAGGGCATCGTTCCCCGGCTGCCGACCGCAGTGCTGTCGATGGGCCTGACGATCTTGGCAGTGCTTGCGGTGTCGTCGGGGCTGGTGCTGGATACCGTGACGCGCGGCCGCCGCGAGATCAAGCTGCTGGCCTATCTGTCCCAGCCCGCCGCGTCCAAGAGCCGGAGCGTGCAACCCATTAACGCCGACCCGCGCACAAACTCGTAGTGGTTTACCGATGCAGACACGAATAAATGCGCACGAGATCACGACCTTCAGTTGGAACCACGCGGGCAGCTCTGGCATTCGCTGTTGCTGTGTCGCAGGACAACCAGAAGTAATTTCCGGCCGGATCGATGACGAGTCGGTTCGGCATAAAGTTCGCAACAATCACAGACAGGTAAGGTGTAGTCGAGAACCAGGATAGCCGGTTCAAATTGGCGGGGATGCGCTCCGACGACACGAAGCGCGGGTTCCCGAGCGTCGGATCGGATTCATCGCCCAATGCGAGAGCAGCGACCGCGTTGCGGTAGTCTGTCCATGCCACGACGAATTTTCCGGTCTCGACCACATGCACCAGCGTCAAGAGCAAGAACGCGGCCGCAAGCGGACAGGCTCCATGATCTCGCAGCGCGGTCATCGCGCGCTGGAGGCCCGGAAACGGAGCGCCGAACCGGCCATCTCCGCGCGCGGCGCTTAGCGCCGCCAGTGCGCCGAACAACGGCGTGATGATCACCAGCGCAGTTCGCAGATAGTACCGGCTGCTCGCATGTATCGTCTGGTCAAGCCACAGCCAATATGCGGCAAGAACTGCGATCACGATTGCGGCGGCATAGAGATAGGCTCTGTCTGGCGCCAGTCGTGCAAGCACCAACAGGATAGCACCATACCCGGCGAGCGTCGCGAACAACAACAAGACGATGCTTACCTGAAAGATGGTGAGGTCGAAGAAGTGCAGCGCGGCCCTCGCGAAGACGCCGGCATAATATTCGTCGGGTGGGAGCGTGATTTTCGCCATGATCGACACCGCCAAGACCACAATCAGGACTGCAGCCGCGCGCAGAAATAAGGTGTCGCGCAAGCCGCGCAGTGCCAATATTGCAACGATGGTGGACGCCAAGACCAGCGCGCCTTCATGTGTGAAAGCGAGGGTGAGAATCATGACGAAAACGAGTGCCGTCCCGGCGGCGGTTGGTTTCGCAAAATGGCTGACGGCGAGCGCTGGCCAAAACAGGGCGTGTGCGAGCCACATTTCTGTCGGAAAGCCGAAGATCAGCGGGCAGAGCAGGGCGGTCGAACAACAGGCGTAGACGAAGATGATGCGGCCGGGTGAGCGGTCAGCCGCGAAAGTGCCGACCAGTCCTGCCAGCGGCGCGAGATAGAACAGCAGGCCATAGACGATGATTCCGGCACGTGGGCTCCCGCTCAATCCGACGTAGAACTCGGCCGGCAACAAGCTGAGGAAAAAGACCGAGAGGCGGCCGGAGATGTTGTGCCAGTGAAATGCCCAGACGTCCTGGACCGCGACGGCGTAGGAAAACATCGCGCCGTCGGCGTAAAGCTCGAGGTCATAGTATAGTGCGATAACGACAGACGCGACCGACCAGCACAGCGCGACTCCGACTACTATGGTGCGCAAAACGTCGGAGTCGGAGCGTATGGCAGGCCACGGCATAATGCCGACGTCTCCTTTAATCGCCCTCAGGGCGCTAGCTGCCCGAAAGCTTGAGAGCGCCAAGGAACGTTGAGAGCCTTGGTCGATGATGCTTTGGCCAGGTTCGGTCGGCGCGCCTTCCGGTCGTTTCGCCTAGGGGGGATCGGCCAGCGAAGCCATCAGATGATCGAACTGGTGTCCGGCACGGGCTGCCTTCGCCGTCATATAACGGCGGTTATCGGCGTTGATCGGTGTGTCGAGCGGCATCCGGCTGGCAATTTCGATGCCGGCCTTGGCGAGACCATCGAGTTTGGCCGGATTGTTGGTGAGCAGCACGATCCGCGTGCAGTTCAGCATCTGGAGCATGCGTGCGGCGATGCCATAATCGCGTTCGTCATCATCAAAGCCGAGCGCGGTATTGGCGTCGAAGGTGTCGAGGCCTTTGTCCTGCAACTGATATGTCCGCATCTTGTTGGCGAGACCGAGTCCGCGGCCTTCCTGCGCCAGATAAAGAATGACGCCGCCGCCGAGGCCTTCGAGCATCGTCAGAGCGAGCCGAAGCTGGTCGCCGCAGTCGCAGCGGCGAGAACCGAACACGTCGCCGGTCAGGCAAGCAGAATGCAGCCGCACCGGAACTGCATTGGCGAAATCGGGATTCCCTACAATGATCGCAACTTGACTGCCGCCGATCGCGTCGCGAAAAACGACAAAGCGGGTGGGCGTGCCCGAGTTGAGCGGCACCGAGGCCGTGCTCGCCACGACAAGCGAGCGAATGGCGTCATCCGTAAAGCAGGCCACTGCGTCTGCCTCAACCCTCACTATCCTCTCGTCACCCGCGATGGCGTGGGCAACAACATTGGCCGCCAGCACGGCGGGCAGACCTTGCGATATCTTGACGAGTTGAACAGCTGCGGCTGCGGTCGAACTCGCCGGTTCGGCGGCTGGCAGGCGGTTGTTTGTCGCGTCGGTCGCGAGGGCGAGGATGGTAGTCGGGTTGTAATCCGCCGAGAGCGTCAACGCCATCGGCGTTGACGCATCAAAGCCGAGGGCGAGTGCGCGTCGTTCCGTAATAACGAGCCGCGGCGCAACCGGCCCGCAGAGGGCGATGAACTCGGCGAGCCGCTGTCCGTTGAGACCCTCGATCGGCAAGGCAAGTACCGCTTCACCTGTCGCGGTGAATAGAACGGGTCGCCGGCCGTGGAATTCGCCAACGCCGCGGCTGACACAGGTGTGCCTCCAATTGCCAAATAAGGCCGAACTTGCGTCCGTTTGCAACTCACTCATTCCGGGGCTTTCTATTCTCACTGATCGTGGAACACCGCGCGTCCAACTTCATTCCGCTCGCAAACCGATGGATTTTTGTGGCGTGATGGCACATAGTCGTATTGTTAGCACAACCACATATGGATTTTGATTTCCGCGTGCCGATAAGCAATTTCCCATCGAGTAAATCCGTGTCTTCCGATCCGTGGGAAGACTTTAGCAATATATTCCGCCGAGAACACCAGCCTCTTCCGCAGGTCTGGGCGGACGTGTTCGGTCCGCTACGAAAGGGCACGATCGACGATCTCGTGATTGTCGGTCAGCTCGGCCAGTCGCTTGACGGCCGCGTCGCGACAAATCCGGTCATTCCAAGTACATCAACGGGCCGGCTGGACTGGTACATCTGCACCGACTTCGGGCTTTGATGGACGCCGTCGTCGTAGGCGTTGGCACGGCCATCGCCGACAATCCTCAATTGACTGTGCGGCGGGTCCCGGGGCCTCAGCCGGCGCGTGTCGTTATCGATCCGAAGGGCCGGCTTGGCGCCGACGCCAGGCTGTTCGCCGACAATGGCGTCCGCCGCTTGTTGATCACCGAGCAAGGCACTCGCTGCCGACCGCCGTCCGGCGTCGAAGTCGTCACCCTGTCCATGGAAAATGGGCAATTTGCCCCCTCGGCGATCCTCGACGCGCTCGCTGGCCGCGGCATGCGCCGCATGCTGATCGAAGGCGGCGCCGACACGGTTTCGCGTTTTATTGCCGCCGGCTGTCTCGACCGCCTGCACGTGATGGTCGCGCCAATCATCCTGGGGGCCGGGGGACCTGGCCTGATGTTGCCACCCCTCGACCGCGCCGATCAGGCGCCACGTATGCCCGTGCGCGTGCATAAAATCGAGGATGATGTGCTGTTCGACTGCGATCTGTCCGCTCAGCGCGTGGCGCTCGGCGTGGCGAAGAAATCGACGTGACCGACAACGAGCGAGGAGCGTCCGTTGGCAACGGCGCCCTGGCGGCGCGCAAGCCAGGCGGTCGTGTCGGCGAACGACAGCGCGCCAATTTCATGTGCCGCGCTAGCCCATCCGGACAGTAGTTCAGTTTGGACGTCGCGATCGTCGGGTCCGATCGTCCAGTCCGATGTGCCGTGCACCACCGAATAGCCCTGCGCTTCGAAGCGCGCGATGGCGAAGGCGGCCGCTGCCGGTCCGAGCGCAGGCCCGAAGCCTTTGTCCGTGCGCTGATGCGCGTTGACCGCCGCCGTGATGGCGGTATCGAATGGATCGGATGGGGTGAACACGATCCGCCCGTCATAGCTCAGCGCCGCGTAAAACGGGATCGAGCGCGCCGTCGTCGCGACCGCAAGCCGGTCCAGCCAGCTATCGGAGACCAGATCGAGCAAGGCCGAGGTCGTGACCAGATCAACCGTTCCGTCGAGGGCCGCTTCAACATCGCGGTTGAGATCGAGCGGAACGGCGGTGACGGCGGCATCATTGGCCGGTGGCGCGGCTGTCGCGCGCGCCAGCAGGTCGAGATCGTTGTCGATCAGCTTCCAGTTCTGCCGCGCGGGCAGATGCGGGCTCAGCGCGCGCAAGGTTGAGCCGGTACCGCAAGCCAGATCGACGATCCGCGCCGAGGGCTGCGACTTGAGAGAGGCGGCGACGGCGTCCAGAACGGCACGGTTGCGCGCGCACAGGTCGTAAGGCTCTCGCAGCGTCAGCCATTGGGCGGAAAAGCCGCTCACGCCAGCGTCTCCAATGCGCGGGAAAAGATTTCCGCTGAATACCGCCAGGTCGGCAGTTGCGCCGCCGCCGCGCCGGCGGCACCGGCCAGGCGCCGCCGCAGACCGGCATCGCCGATGATACGACGCAGCGCCGTTGCCAACGCTGGAGCATCGCCGGGCTCCACGAGCAGGCTGGCGTCCGGCGGGACCGTGTCCGGTATCGCGCCCGCCCTGGTACCAATGACGGGCAGGCCGTGCGCGATAGCTTCGGCATAGGCCATGCCGTAACCTTCGAAATGGGATGCCAGCACGAACATGTCGGCTTCCGCGTAGAGCGCCTCGAGGCGTTGCGGCGATATGGCGCCCGGCGTGACGATTCGATCCCCGAGCGCGTGACGCGCGATATCGGCATCGAGCTGCGCCGCGGCATTCCGGTCGCGCGTGCGATCGCCGGCAATCGTCAGCCGCCACGACAGATCGGTGAGCGTCGCCATGGCGGCGATCAGTACGTCATAGCCCTTGCGCGGCACCACCGCGCCGACCGACAGCAGTCGCACGACGCCGTCCCGGCTGCCCGGAGCCGGCCGCGCGGGATCGCTGCCCGGCCTCGCCACGGTAATGCGCTCGGCCGGCACGCCGTATTCGGAAGTGACCAGCCGCGCTATGGCCGCGCTGGTGACGATAACGCCCCGCACGGCAGCGAGCGCCGCCCGCTCGCTCGCACGCAGCGCGTCGGCCTGCTTCAGCGACAATCCCAACTCCAGGGCGAGCGGATGATGCACCAGCGCCAGTAACGGATTGCGGCCGGCCAGCTGCGACGCCGCTTCCGGCAACACGCCGAGTGCCAATCCATCGACGACGATGCAACGGCCGGCGGGCGTCGATAACAATCGCGTTCGCGCGGTCGCGCGTGTCGTTTCGTCGGGCCACGGGAATCCTTCCCCGAGGTCGAGGAGATCGATCTGCCAACCGAGATCGCCGAGCTCAGCAATCATCCGTCGGTCATAGGCATATCCGCCGGTCGGGGTTGCAAGATCCCCGGGCACGGCGAATGCGAAACGCTTCACCACAGATCCGCTTCGTACCAGGCGCGCGCGACATGCGATTCGGAGATCGTAACGCGTATGGCCTTGAGCTCGCTGCCGTCGCGGCCAAGATCGCCGGCGCGGGCGTCCTTGGCCAGTCGTTCGAAAATATGCTTTGTGAGAAATTCGGTCGTGGTGTTGCTACCCTTGAATTCAGGCACGTCATCCAGGTTGCGATAGTTCAGCGTCGCCACTACGGCCTTGAGTGCGTCATGCGCGCGGCCGATGTCGATGACGATACCGTTGCTATCGAGCGTCTCGGCGATGAAGGTGGCGTCAATGACGAAGGTCGCGCCATGCAGCGCCTGCGCCGGCCCGAACACGGCGCCGCGGAACGAATGGGCGATCATGATGTGATCACGGACTTCAACGGCGAACAAGCGACCTCCTCAGGGATAGGTAATGGACTGGCACAGTACGCCACTCCTGGCGTCAAGAATATCGGGCAGCCGCCGCGGCAAATCCTGAAACGCAACTGCCGGCGCCAGCAGAGCGTCCAGCCGCGCGTCGGCCAACAGGGTCAGCGCGGCGGCGAGCCGCCGGCCGTGTGTCCAGCGCGGCCGGTGCGACAGCGCGATCTGTCCAACCTGGCTCGACACCAACCGCAGCCGGCGGCTATGGAAGGCGCCGCCCAGCGGCGCCGGAACGGATGCGTCACCGTACCAGCTCAATTCAAGCACGGTTGCCTCTTCGCCGGCGAGTGCGAGGGCCGTGCCAAGTCCGGCCGGATTGCCGCTGGCATGAACGACGAGATCGCATTCACCCTTTGCCGTTTCGGGCTTCGCAAAGCTAACACCGAGGCTCCGTGCTAATTCCGCACGCGCCGGGTTGATGTCGACGAGCGTGACATCCGCGCCGGGAATCCGCCCGCATAAATATGCAACCAGGGAGCCGACCACGCCGGCCCCGACGATGGCGATGCGGTCGGCCGGGCCCGGTGCGGCGTCCCAGACCGCATTAAGCGCGGTCTCCATATTGGCGGCCAGCACCGCACGGTGCGGCGGCAGGTTTTCCGGCAGGACTATGGCGGCGCCGGCGGGGATGTTGAAGAAGTCCTGGTGCGGGTGGAGCGTGAACACCGTGCGCCCGAGCAGGGCCTCCGTTCCGCCTTCAATCCGGCCGACGGTGGCGTACCCGTACTTCACCGGAAAAGGAAAATGACCGGCCATGAAGGGCGCCCGCATGCGTTCGAACTCACTCTCCGGCACGTGCCCGGAAAGCACGAGCGCCTCGGTGCCGCGGCTGACCGCGCCGCAAAGCGCCCGCACGCGCACCTGGCCCAGTTCGGGCGGCGCGAGCGTCTCCTGACAAATCTCGGCTCGACCGGGCCCGCTATACCAGAGCGCCCGGGCAACTTCTTCAGGCCGGCTGATCGCCACTTTACTTTATCCCCGGATTGGACTTTGAGACGGTTGGCGGTGTTATATCGTCGAGTTTGCACTGTCCGTCCAAGGATTAGAAGTCGTAACCGCGTGTTAGAACGCTCCCCACCCCAAGTCACGCAGGCCGACGCCGCCGCAGACGATATTTTCGGCCGGCGCGTGCTGTTTGCCGTCCTGTTTGCGACCACGATGGCCGGATCGCTGGCGCTCGCCGCGCTGGCCTTGGCGCCTGGCGGCTTCGGGGTGACCGACATAACGCTGCTGGCGCTGTTCGCGGCCACGTTGCCCTGGATGGTGGCGGGGTTCTGGAACGCCGTGATCGGGTTTCTGATCATGCGCTTTTCCGCCGATCCCGTCGCTACGGTCATGCCGGCGGCGGCGCGCATCCGTGGCGACGAGACCGTGACTGCCTCGACTGCGATCCTGTTGTGCACCCGCAACGAGTTACCGGAGCGGATGATCCGCAATCTCGAGCCGATGCTGGCGGGTCTTGCCGGCGCCGGCTTCGGCGAGCGGTTCCATCTTTATGTCCTGAGCGACACTAGCGACGAGGAAATCGCTGGTCGCGAGGAGGCGTGCTTCGCAGCGTTGATCTCGCGCTGGCGCGGTCGGATCCCGATCACCTACCGGCGTCGCACAGTCAACACCGGTTACAAGGCAGGCAACATCCGTGAATTCTGCGATCGCTGGGGCGCCGAGCACGATTTCGCGGTGACGCTCGATGCCGACAGTCTCATGAGTGCCGACGCCGTTCTCCGTCTCGTCCGCATCATGCAGGCCGATCCCAGGCTCGGTATTCTCCAGGGGCTGATCGTAGGCCTTCCTTCCACCAGTGCCTTCGCGCGCGTCTTTCAGTTCGGCATGCGGCTCGGCATGCGCTCCTACACCATCGGCAGTGCCTGGTGGCAGGGCGATTGTGGACCCTATTGGGGTCACAACGCGGTGCTGCGGCTCAAGCCGTTCATCGCTCATTGCGCTCTTCCGGTACTGTCCAGCGACGGAACGGAAGATCGCCATATCCTCAGTCACGATCAAATCGAGGCCGTACTGATGCGCGGCGCGGGCTACGACGTGCGCGTGCTGCCGCAGGAGGATTTGGGCTGGGAGGAAAATCCGCCAACCTTGCTCGAATTCATCCGCCGTGATCTGCGCTGGTGCCAGGGCAACATGCAGTATTGGCGTTTTCTGTCGCTTCCGGGCCTCAAGCCGGTAAGCCGCTATCAGTTGATGCTGGCGATCCTGATGTTCATCGGTTCCCCGGCATGGATCGGCTTGCTCGTGCTGGGCACCATCGCCATCGCGTTTGCCGATACGCCCGCGAGCTTCATCCGCGCCGACGCCGGCACGGCGCTTTTCATGTGCGTGCTGGTGATGTGGTTCTCGCCCAAGATTGCCAGCGCCATCGACATCTTGATGCGCCCGGAGCTTCGTCGCGGGTTTGGCGGCGCAGGACTGTTCATCATCAATTACGTCATCGAGACCGTCTATTCGATCCTGGTTTGCCCGATCCTGTGGTTCGGCCACACGATATTCCTCACCGGACTGTTGTTCGGCCGTGAAATTGGCTGGATCGGACAGACCCGCGACGATCACGCGGTGCCATTGACGTTGGCGCTGCACAATCTGTGGCCGCACACGTTGCTCGGATGCGCCGCGCTCGGCACCTTGGCGATGACACAACCCGCGGCTATTCCCTATATGTTGCTGCTTGCCGGCGGCCCGGCGTTGTCGATCCCGTTTGCCATGATGACCGCGTGGCCTTTGCTCGGCAGTTTTGCCGCCCGGGTCGGTATTGGCCGGCTGCCCGAGGAGACCGCAAGACCGGAGGTGCTGCTGGCCCTGGCGCTTCCGGCGATCGAGCAGGCGGCGCCGTTGCCGCGGCCAAGTTCGGTCTGAGGCTGTGTTTGAAGGCTTCAGGACCGCGCGCGGTATTTTTCGATCGCTCCTCATCTACTATGGCGACAGATCGCGCGCGATGGCGATGGATCGGCTCCATGGTGGCTTCGTGCGGAAAGGCGATCAGGTGTTCGATATCGGTGCCCATGTCGGCGACCGCGTTGCCTCATTCCGCCGGCTCGGCGCGCGGGTTGTCGCGGTCGAACCGCAGCCCGCCATGGTCAAGCTGCTCAAAGCATTCTATGGACGTAGCGACGATGTCGCGATCGAGGCGGTGGCAGTTGGCCGCAGGGCTGGTACGACCAGCATGATGATCAATGTCGACAACCCCACGGTTTCCACGGCATCCCCCGATTTCGTGAGCGCCGCGCGCGATGCGCCCGGTTGGGAAACACAGCGCTGGACCGGGTCGGTGCAGGTGCCGGTCACGACGCTGGATGCGCTGATCGGCAAGTACGGCGCGCCGGTGTTCATCAAGATTGACGTCGAAGGTTTTGAGGAAGAGGCGCTGCAGGGGCTGACCTTTGCGGTCAAGACATTGTCATTCGAATTCACGATGATCCAGCGCGCCGTCGCGCTCGCCTGCATCGAACGCTGCATCGCGCTCGGCTACACGCGCTTCAATGCCGCGCTTGGCGAGAGCCAGATTTTTGTGAATGCAGACTGGGTCGGCGGGGACGAGATCTCGAGCTGGCTGACCGCGCTGCCGGACGCGGCCAATTCCGGAGACATTTATGCCGCTTTCGGCTGACGGCAGGCCGCCAAAGCGGCGATGGCTAGATCTCGTCGTCGCCGCCCTGATAGCCGCAGGCTACGGTCTGACGCTGATGATCTTTTATCCCGGCATCATGACCTTCGACGCGAAATTCGTCTACGAGTACATCGCCAAGGGTGAACTTGGTGACTGGCAGTCCCCGGTCATGACGGTGCTGTGGAAAGCGATCGACCCGATTGCGCCCGGCGCGGGCAGCATGTTTCTGCTGATCGCAACCTCCTACTGGCTGGCATTTGGCGTGCTGGCATTCGCGGTGGCACGCCGCTCAACGCGCGCCGCGCTCTTGCTGCCGCTGCTGGCACTGACGCCGCCGGCCTTCGTCTTTGTCGGAATCATCTGGCGCGATGTGCTGTTCGCGACCAGCTGGCTGTTAGCCGCCGTCATCGCTTTCGCCACCGTCGAACGTACCGCGCGCCTCCGCGTGCCGGCGCAAGCACTGGCCTTCGCGTTGTGCACCTTCGGCGTGCTGCTGCGTCCAAATGCGCTGATCGCCGCGCCGATCCTTGGCGCTTACATCGCCTGGCCCACGCAGATCTCCTGGAAGCGCACGGCACTCCTGTTTATCCCGGCCATGGCGGGCTTCTTCGCATTGGTGCAGGTGGTTTACTACGGCGTGCTCGGCGCGACGCGGCAGCATCCGTTGCAGTCGATCATGGTGTTCGATCTCGGTGGCATCAGCCACTTCACCAAGCAGAACCAGTTTCCGGTTACCTGGAGCGAGCCCGAAGCCACGCTGCTCTTGAACGGCTGTTACCAGCCAACCGAGTGGGACATTTATTGGCGGCTCGCGCCTTGCGATTTCGTGATGCGCAAGGTCGAGCGGGAGGAAGGGCTGTTCGGCACGCCGGCGATCACGGAAGCCTGGGCGCGTGCGGTATTGCGTCATCCGGTGGCCTATCTCAGGCATCGCACGGCGTTCATGTGGAATTTTCTCGTCGGTAACAACCTCACCATGTGGGTTGCCGACGTGGATCACTGGACAGAGACCGTATTCCCGGATCGCCCGAGCTTCGTTGCGCTGGTCTCTGTGCACGACAGGCTTAAGGTGACGCCGCTGTTCCGGGCAGGTTCGTGGCTGCTGGTTTGCATGGTCGTGTGCGGGCTCTCTTGGCGGCGACGCGAAACCCCAGAAGGGGCGTTCGCCCTCGCTGTTTGCGGATCGGCCACCCTATATATGCTCACCTATTTTGCGGTCGGCGTCGCGTCGGATTTCCGTTTCGGTTATTGGGCGGTGCTTTCCGGTATCGCCGGTGGCGTCGTCGCGACGCTGCGCCGACCCGAGCCTCAAGTGTCCTGAACGGTCTCCCGGCGCGCGCCAGAGCGGATCATGAACAGCCGAAGTTGGTCGATCTACTTTGCGGCGGCGGCAGGGGCCGACGATGGTACCGTCCAGGCCTTGTAGTCGGCTTCCGAGACGCTTGGCAGCTTTTTCAGGAACGCGACGATCGACCAGATCTCATCGTCCTTGACACCGGCCAGCGTGAAGCTCGGCATGCCGGTCATGTTGATGCCGTTCCGTACGACCCAGAACAATTGGGCCGGCGTGCGATGATCGACGACTTCCTTCAAATTCGGCGGATCAGGATGCAACCCTTCCGAGAATTTGGCCCAGCTCACGCCCGGCCCCCCATGACAGGTGGTGCAGCCATGTGCTGCGAACGCCTTGGCACCGGTCTGCACGCTCGCAGCGTCGCCGATGGAAGCTGGCGGGGGGGCGTCCGCATGGCGATTGATTGACGCCGTGCGCACCTGGGTCAGTGCCCACGTGACAATTGCGGGGTCTTCGGCGATCCCTGCAACGCTGTAAAAGCCCCCGAAAAAGAATGCCGCCGCGCCAATGCCGACAACGATTGCCAGCGCGCCAATCACCGCAAGGATACGCATATGAGCCTCCAACGCATTCGCCGGCCGCGCCAATGGATGAGAATTGATATGTCAGCCGACGGCTCGCGCGCGTTACGATGTCGTGACCATAGCTCTGGTCAGGTGCCCTGTCGCGGCACGAATTCTTGTAACGGGGAACTGATTGGCCCGATGATAGAGGGTCGCCCGACAGGGTAGGTCACAGGACTGCCAGCCGGGCACGACCGAGGCCGAGACGGTCGCCAAGGCTGCATTCCTGCTTGTTTTAGGTCTTGCTTCATAAAGACCGGCTCGGTGAACGGGTTACCGGTCCATCCAGCGTCAGTGGTATTGTAAAGCGCTACCCGGCATCTGGTTCCACGCCGGTCGGGTCAGCGGGGCGCATAGGCTGAAGGGGCAATGACCTCTCACTTGTTTCGCTGTCTTGTGACGGTGGGAAGCACAAGATATTTATCCAATACATCGGTGCATCGGAACCATTCCAGTGAAGCTCGTTATCTTTGACTTCGACGGCACCCTCGTCGACAGCCGCAAACTGATTATCGAATCAAATCGCATCGTTTTTGGTCAGTTCGGATTTGCTCTGCCTTCCGAAGACGAGAGTTTTTCGCTGGTCGGAATGTCGCTGGAACTTGTTCTCTCGCAATTGGCTGGACCGGACGCGCCGGTTGAGAAAATGGTTGCGGCTTATCAACGCGTACTGCCGCTGCTTCGTGCCGACGCGGCCTACGCGGAAGTGCCGTTCGGCGGTGCGGCGGACCTGTTGGCCATGCTGGCCGAACACGATGACGTGCGTCTCGGGATCGCCACCGGGCATGTTTCCCATGCAATTGCCCCTGCTTTGGAGCGGTTCGGGTGGCAGAGGCATTTCTGCACGGTCCAGACCGCCGACAAGGCTCCGTCCAAGCCACATCCGGGAATGATACTTCAGGCGCTGAGGGAAGCTGGCGTCAAAGCCGAAGATGCGATCATGATAGGCGATACGGCATTCGACATTGAAATGGCGCGCGCCGCGGATGTCCGTGGAGTGGCTGTATCGTGGGGCTATCATCGCCCCGATCGTCTTCACGGCGCGGGTGCGTCGCGTATTGTAAATGATATGAGCGAATTGCGCGATTGCCTGCTTGAGTCAATTTCATCGGCGTCGCGAGATCTGTGATTGGCACCTATGTCAGCCTGCCACGTTGCACCTGTTGATCATGCCGGCATTGCACGGGCGCGACAACAGATCCTCAAGGGGACGATAGTCGACGCGATTCCAGGCGCAGTCGGCGGACAGAGGCTGATCCCGATAGTTCCGTCCCACGGCGATGGGCCTTGTTGGGTTCAGGTTCAATTGATGATCTTATAGGCAGGCACCGATACCAATGAATGACGCGGCCATGCATTCGTCCTCGATCGAGAAGATCCGCACGGAAATTCGTGCGAATACGCTTGCCGATGAGGCTCAGGCGCTCCATCGCCTGGCGGGCATCGCGCGCCTTTCGGCCCAGCAACGTGCTGCGATCTCGATGCGGGCGATCGACCTGGTGCGCACGGTGCGCGAACGGTCCGATGTTCAGATGCTGGAGGTGTTTCTTTCCGAATACGGGCTGTCGACGCGGGAGGGCGTGGCACTGATGTGCCTCGCGGAGGCGCTGCTGCGGGTGCCCGACGCGAAGACCATGGACGACCTGATCCATGACAAGATCGCGCCGCACGATTGGTCGTCGCATTCGGGAAGCTCGAGTTCGGTGTTCGTCAACGCCTCGACATGGGCGCTGATGCTGACCGGCCGCGTCCTCGACGACGGCGAGGACGGCATCGAGGGAACCCTGCGCGCGATGATCCGGCGGCTGGGCGAACCTTTGATCCGCACGGCGGTGGCCGCGGCGATGCGGGAAATGGGCGAGCACTTCGTACTCGGCCGCAATATCGGCGAGGCGATCCGGCGAGGGGACGACTTCGCGCGAAAAGGCTATCTTTATTCCTTTGACATGCTCGGCGAAGCCGCGCGCACCGAGAACGACGCGCAGCGCTACCATCGCGCCTATGCTGACGCGATCGCTTCGCTCGGCGCTGCCGCGACCGCTGCCGACAGCGACGGCAATCATGGAATTTCGGTAAAACTGTCCGCGCTGCATCCGCGTTACGAAGCGGGCCAGAAGAAAGCGATGCTCCCGGTCATCGTCCAGCGCCTGCTGTCGCTGGCGCTTGCCGCACGAGACGCGCGTATCGGGCTGAATATCGATGCCGAGGAATCCGAGCGGCTCGATCTTTCATTGGATGTCATTGAACAGGTCCTGTCCGATCCCCGGCTTGTCGGCTGGAGGGGAATGGGCGTGGTGGTCCAGGCCTATGGCCCGCGCGCGGCTTATGTCATCGACTGGCTCTACGCGCTCGCCGAACAGCTCGATCGCCGGATCATGGTTCGCCTCGTCAAGGGCGCTTACTGGGACACCGAAATCAAACGCGCGCAGGTGCAGGGGCTGGCCGGCTATCCCGTGTTCACGCGCAAGCCGAACACCGACGTCTCCTATATCGCCTGCGCCAGGAAGCTGCTCGGCATGACCGATCGCATCTATCCGCAATTTGCCAGCCATAACGCACACACCATTGCCGCCATCCTGGCGATGGCGGGCAACAAGGATAACTTTGAATTCCAGCGGCTGCACGGCATGGGCGAAGCGCTGCACGAGGCGGTGAGGGCAAGCGAAGGCACGCGCTGCCGCATCTATGCGCCGGTGGGCGCGCATTCCGATCTGCTTGCCTATCTCGTTCGCCGCCTGCTTGAGAACGGCGCCAACTCGTCGTTCGTGCATCAGATCGTCAACAAGACCATGGAGGCGGAAGATATCGTGCATGATCCGTTCGAGACGGTCATGACGCAGGGCCCCGCCGCCAATCCGTCGATCCCCCAGCCCGTAGGTATTTTTGGCGCAGAGCGACGCAACTCGAGCGGGTTCGATCTCACTGATCCCGTAACGCTCGCGCGGATCGACGCCGAAAGAAAGCCGTTCGCGGCGCCCTATCTTTGGCAGGCCGGGCGGGCGGCGGTTGGCGCCGTTGCTAAAAGCACGGTGCGTGACGTGCGCAATCCGGCCCGGGACGGGGAAAGCATAGGCCGGGTAGTGGAGGCGAGTGCGGCTGATGTGACGCGGGCGGTCGACGCCGCCGTCAAGGCGCAGGCCGGATGGGAGCAAATACCGGTAGCGACGCGCGCCGCCGCGCTGCGCAGGGCCGCGGATCTTTATGAGCAGAACGCGATGGAATTTTTCGCGCTGTGCGCCCGCGAGGCTGGCAAGACGCTTGCCGACGCCGTTGCGGAAGTCCGCGAGGCCGTCGATTTCCTGCGCTATTATGCCGGGCAGGCGGCCAGGGCCGAGCACGACACGTGTGCGCGCGGCGTGATCGCCTGTATCTCGCCATGGAATTTTCCGCTGGCGATCTTTACCGGCCAGATCGCCGCGACGCTTGTTACCGGCAATACGGTTGTCGCCAAGCCGGCCGAGCAGACGCCGCTGATCGCCGCGCGCGCCGTCGAGCTGTTGCATCAGGCGGGAATTCCAACGGACGCGCTGCAGGTGCTGCTCGGCGATGGGACGGTGGGCGGGGCGCTGACTGCGGACCCACGCATCGCCGGCGTCTGTTTCACCGGCTCGATGGAGGTGGCACGCCTGATCGAACGGCAGATCGCTGCGACCGCGGCGCCGGACGCGATGCTGATCGCCGAGACCGGGGGGCTCAACGCCATGATCGTCGATTCGACCGCGCTGCCCGAACAGGCGGTGCGTGACGCCGTTGCCTCGGCGTTCCAGAGCGCCGGCCAGCGCTGCTCGGCGCTGCGGATCCTCTATATCCAGAAGGATGTAGCGCAGAAGATACTTGAAATGCTGAAAGGGGCGCTTGCCATGCTCAGCGTCGGCGATCCCGCGCTGATCTCGACCGATGTCGGCCCCGTCATCGACGACGACGCACGCAACGCGCTGCTCGCCTATTGCACGGAGATGGAGGACAAAGGCCGCCTGGTTGCAAAACTCGATGCGCCGAGCCAGGGGTGTTTTGTCGGACCGCATATTTTTCGCGTTTCGGGCATCGCCGAGATGGAACGCGAGATGTTCGGCCCGATCCTGCATGTCGCGACCTTCGAGGCCGACGAGATCGACGAGGTCATCGCGGATATCAACGCCAGGCAATATGGTCTGACCTTCGGATTGCACACGCGGATCGATACGCGGGTAAAGCACTTTGTCGATGGCATCCATGCCGGCAACATCTACGTCAACCGCAACCAGATCGGCGCCGTGGTGGGCTCGCAGCCGTTTGGCGGCGAGGGGCTGTCGGGTACCGGTCCCAAGGCCGGCGGCCCGCATTATCTGCATCGCTTCCGCAAAGGTCGGGCCATGGTGGGGCAAGCCGCCGCCCCCTCGGTGCCGGCTTCCGCGCTCGTCGAGCGCATGCCGGACGCGACGCGCGATGGCTGGTCAACGAGGTCCGATCGTCTGGAAGTGCTGAGAAAGCATTTGCGCGGCAAGGGCGCCGAAGCCATGTCGGCATCGGGGGCTATCGACTTTGGTCCGGTGGACCTTCCGGGGCCGACCGGCGAAGCCAATACGCTGTGGCTTGCACCGCGCGGCCGCGTCCTGTGCCTCGGTGTGGATGAGAATGCGGTTCTCGCGCAGGCCATCCAGGCGCTGGCGGCCGGCAATGCGGTGCTGGCGGTCGCGCCGCGCGCGCGGGTGGCGCTGTCACCGCTGATCGACAAGGGGCTGCCCATTCATGCCATCGACGGCATGGTCGACCCCGGCGATCTGGTTCAGCTCAACATCGATGTGGTCGCGATCTCCGCTGATGTTGACACGCTGCGTGTCGTCCGGCGCGCCCTTGCGCCGCGTCCGGGCCCGATCGTGCCGTTGGTGTCGGAAGTGATCAAACCCGGTGCCTATGTGCATGAACGCGCCGTCTGCATCGACACCACGGCGGCCGGCGGTAATGCAACCCTGCTGGCGACGGCGGAGCCCGTAAGCTCATAGCAAGTAGGTCCGACCATGACCCGATGTGAGTTTGGTACACGCCTTGGCAGTTCGTGTGCACTATGCGTGCACCGGGCGGTCAAAACGGGGTACAAACGGCGCAATTTCGGCTGGTTTGGAGTACAAATGGTCGTGGTTCATCCTATTGAGAAAGTAAGATAAGATATTGAAATATAAAGACTATCTGTTTTCCGTCGCTCCCATGATGGACTGGACCGACCGGCATTGCCGCGTCTTCCATCGTTTGATGACGCGGCGTGCCCGGCTCTATACGGAGATGCTGACGACCGGCGCCATAATTCATGGCGATCGCCAGCGCCTGCTCGGCTTCGACGCGTCCGAACATCCGGTGGCGCTGCAGCTCGGCGGTTCGGAGCCGGGCGATCTCGCGACCGCGGCGAAGATCGGCGAGGATTTCGGCTACGACGAAATCAATCTTAATGTCGGATGTCCGTCGGATCGGGTGAAGGATGGCCGTTTCGGCGCTTGCCTGATGGCGGAGCCGGCGCTGGTCGCCAGCGGCGTCGCGGCCATGAAGCGTGCGGTCGGCATTCCCGTCACGGTGAAATGCCGGATCGGCATCGACGATCAGGATCCGGAAATCGCGCTTGATGCGCTGGCGCGCGGCGTGATCGCAGCCGGTGCCGATGCGCTGATCGTGCACGCCCGCAAGGCCTGGCTCAACGGATTGTCGCCGAAGGAAAATCGCGACATCCCGCCGCTCGACTATGAGAGGGTGTATCGGCTGAAGGCGTCGATGCCCGGCGTGCCCATCATCATCAATGGCGGCATCGCAAGTCTCGACGAGGCGAGGGCGCACCTCGACCGCGTCGACGGCGTGATGCTGGGGCGCGCCGCCTATCAGGAGCCTTGGCGATTGCTCACTGTCGATCCCGAACTGTTCGGCGAGGCGGCGCCGCAGGCGACGATGAAGGGCGTGTTCGAGGCCATGACGCCTTACATCGAGGACCAGCTCGCGCGCGGCACACGGCTGCATTCGATTGTCAGGCATTTCGTCGGCGCATTTCATGGCGTGCCGGGGGCGCGCGCGTTCCGCCGCCATCTGGCCGAGAACGGCGTCAAGCCGGGCGCCGGCGTGAACGTTCTGCGCGACGCCATCGCGCGGGTCGAGGAGCGTGTGGCGGCCCCGATCGCCGCGTAGCGCCTGAGCAAAGCGAAGTGGAGGCCGGTTCGCGTTCAGAAAACGCGTCAAATCAAGAATCTAGAGCCCCGTTTCGATTCTATCGAAAACGGAAAAGGCTCTAGGGATAGCCGTGCAGCATCAGCCTGTCGGCGCGCACTTCCCAGCTCTCCAGCCGGTCCAGAAAGCTCATGCCGAGCAGGTTGGTTTTCATTTGTCCGCGCGGCACCACCAGCGCCGGCACCGAGCGCTCGACCAGCTTGCCGATGGCGAGACGGTCGAGCGTCAGCCGCGCCGCCCTGGTGCGCCCGCCGGCGGTTTCGACGTCGACGTCATATTCGAGCAGTTCCAGCGGCAGTCCGGCGGCTTTGGCGGTCTCGTAGGTCAGCACGACCGAGGTCGCTCCGGTATCGATCACCATCGGCGCGCTGACGCCGTTGATCTTGGCGCGCAGGGAGAATTCGCCGGTCTGCCCGCGCGGAATCTGCACGGCGCGCGTCGCCGATGTGGTCCGCCTGCGCATAAATTCGGCGACAGTGTCGCTCGCGCGCGCGATCCGTTCGGGATCGCCATAGGCGACCACCGCGCCCGCCGTCGCCGCGAGCATGACAATGACCAGCAGAACGCGGCTCACAGCGCGCCTCCCGTGCCATGGGTGCGGCGGGTTACTCGGGCCTTGAACCGGTCGCCAGCGGCGCGAGGCCGGCGTCGGCCATGCGCGCGGGGAGTTGCGCCATCACCGCCCGCCGCTCGGCACTTTCCATCCGGTGCCAGCGCGCGATCTCCGGCAAGGTACGTCCGCAGCCGAAGCAGAGGCTGGTTTTGGGATCGATCATACAGACTGCGATGCACGGCGTTTCTTGGCTCATTGACGGAGTGTGAAATGGTTTCGGTCATTTGCGCAAGCACTCCCTTACAATCCGGTACCGGCGCTCATGATGGGCTTGTTGCGGGCCCGGCTTTTCTCGTCGCTGGTCGGCGTGCCGGCGATTTCCGGTTGCAGCGGCGGCGCGTCATCGGTCATCGGCGCCAGCGCGGACATCACGCGCTCCGGCGGGAAGGTGATGATCACTTCGGTCCCGATCCGGAGCTTCGATTTCAGGGTGAACGTGCCGCCATGCATGTCGATCAGGCTCTTCGCGATTGGCAGTCCGAGGCCCGCGCCCTGTTCGGCCGACTTGATCGAGTTGGAGCCCTGGCCGAACGAGGCCAGCACGATCGGGATTTCATTCTCGGCGATGCCGGAGCCGGTGTCCTTGACGCTGAGATATTGCCCGCCCGACGCAGTCCATCCGACCTTGAGCCAGATTTCGCCGCCCTGCGGAGTGAACTTGATCGAGTTCGACAGCAGATTGAGCACGATCTGCCGGGTGGCGCGCTCATCGCCCCAGATCCGCGGCATGCCCTGCTCGAACACCTCGTGAATGGTGATGCCGCGGCTCGACGCACGCAGTTTCAGGAGATGATGGCAATCGCCGACGACGTGGACGAGGGAGACCGCTTCCTCGTTGAGTTCGTATCTTCCGGCTTCGATCCGCGACAGATCGAGGATTTCGTTGATCAGATTGAGCAGATGCACGCCCGAATTGTGGATATCGGCCGAATACTCCTTGTAAACCGGCACACTGTGAGCGCCGAAGATCTCGCTCTTCATCACCTCGGAAAACCCGAGGATCGCATTCAGCGGCGTTCGCAGCTCGTGGCTCATTTGCGCCAGGAACCGAGACTTGGCGACGTTGGCGGATTCGGCTCGATGACGCGCCTCGTCGGATATCGATTTCGCCTGCTCGAGTTCGCCGATCAGCGCGTCTTTTTCGGCGCGCGCCTCCAGCGTCGCCAGCGTCGTCGAATGCAGGCGATGGGCAAGCAGCGCGAAATAGCCTTCCGCGGCCAGCGCCAGCAACGCGAGCGCGTAATTGTCGAAGGTGCCGCTCAGCACGAAATCCATCGCGATCGCGGCTGTGACCGGCGCGGTTGCCGCCAGCGCCGCGATCGGCAGGCTGGCCGCGAGCATGCTCGATACCGCGATCACCAGCAGCATCAGGAACATCATCAGGGTGTTCGAGACCACGTCGAGGCCAGCGGGATGAATCAGGATCGCGGTCCAGCTCAGGCCGTACAGCAGATCGAGCAGCACAAACCGCGTTCGCCATATGCGGGTGACGGTGAGCGAGGCCGGCTCGCTCAGGAACCTGGCGCAGTTGCGGATGATGACGGCATGGATGCAGAGCATGCCGCAGGTCCATGCCGCTGCCGAAACCGGGTGCATCCAGAGGCCGAACAGCAGGCCGGTCGCGACCACCAGCAGCATGACGACATAGGACGCCGACATCCGGGTCTGGGCGTATTGCCGAAGCAGTTCGCGATCGAAGGCCGGGCGGGTTCCACTGGTTGACGTTAACCGGTCGCGCGCCTCGCGTACCCGCTGCGCAGCCGCGCGGCGGTTACTCACCGGCGGCGCGGCTGGCGTCTCAGCCGGAAGCTGGAAGACTTCAGGCTTATCGGCGGGGTTACTCATCAAACAACACAAATCCTGCCCGCCGACGAAGCGGGCTTTTGCACCGTCTATCTCTGGCGCGAAATCATTAAGAGGTGCCTTAAACAACTAAAAAATCACGTTAATGAGCGGTTAAATTAACCTGTGTGGCGGGCTCCGGAAGGTCGGCATTCCGGCCGGCCGGGCGTGATCTAAATCAAGGCAAACACCTCAGCTGCAGTCATAGAAATATCGGCCGGGGACAGGAAACCATCGAACGGCGCATCGGATGAAAAAGCCAGTTCGCTCGATTGACGAGCCAGAGCCGAGGAGAGCACCGCGAGCCGACAGGCCTCCGACCGAAGGGTTCGTGATGATTGTCGACGGCCATTTCAAATCGGAATTCGATACGGCCGAGGCTGCCGAGGCATCGGGTCGGCAACTGAAGTCGGCCTATCCGATGCTTCAGATCGAGATCTACGACGCCGCCACAAAGACCCGAACGTTGCTGAGCTAGAGCGAAATGACTTTTCTTCGAGTCATCATCCCGCTCTGTCTTTTTGTTTGAGCATGATCTCCGGGCAAACGCTTCGCGTTTGTCCCGAGGGAAAACCGGTACCCACTTTTCCGGATCATGCTCCAGGAAAACTGGCCGCAGGCAAGGGTAGTGCAGCGGGGCCCGGACGAGCGGCCATCCGGGCCCCTGCATAGAGCCGGAACCGCCCGTCTTGGGACGGTCCGGTGCTACGCAAACGCGAATTTATCTCGCCGGATAATGGAACCAATTGATCTTGAACAATACTAACCCAGGCAAGCCACTCGTCGGCATCTGACAGGAGCAGAAAAATGGCTCTCCTCAAGCGCGAATTGTACCGTCAGGTAACAGGTCCGGAGATCACCCACGCGGATCGCTGCACGCTGGTTTTCGATACGGATGTCAAGAACTTGTACGTGGAGCGTGAAGTGGCGCATCTGGACGCGAAGGCGCCGGGCGCGATTGAGTATCGAACCGACACGATGGACATCGCGGGATATTTGACCCAGGGCGGTCAGACCGCCGGACACCGTGAACTCTGGCGGTTGCTGCGAACGCTGTTCAGGGAAGACATCAATCCCGACGCATAATCGAAGTAGCGAGTTCGAATTCGCTACTTCATCGGGATCGCTCTCGTCGCCGCCGGCGCCGAGATCGCTTCGTCGTTAGCTGGCCGATGGGCCGAGCCCGGGTTCGGTTACGCGCCGCCGAGTTCAGCGCTCCAGTCGCGCCAGGAGACTGGAAGTGTCCCAACGCTTGCCGCCCATCTTCTCGACTTCGGAATAGAACGCATCGACCAGAGCGGTGACCGGAAGGCTCGCGCCATTGCGCCGCGCCTCGGCCAGGCAAATCGACAGATCCTTGCGCATCCATTCCACCGCAAAACCGAAATCGAATTTGCCTTCGTTCATGGTCTTGTAGCGATTCTCCATCTGCCAGGACTGCGCGGCGCCTTTTGAGATGGTGTCGATGACGGCGTTGATGTCGAGGCCGGCCTTCTTGGCAAAGTGAATGCCTTCCGAAAGACCTTCGACCAGGCCTGCGATGCAGATCTGGTTGACCATCTTTGTTAACTGGCCGGAGCCGGCCGCGCCCAAAAGCTTGCACATCCGCGCATAGGCCGCGATCACCGGTTCGGCGCCCGCATAGGCGTCCGCGGCGCCGCCGCACATCACGGTCAGGACGCCGTTTTCCGCGCCGGCTTGTCCGCCGGACACCGGGGCATCGACGAATTTGAAGCCGAGCCTGGTCGCCTCGGCGTCGAGTTCACGCGCGACTTCCGCGGAAGCCGTGGTGTGATCGACGAAGGTCGCGCCCTTTTTCATTCCGGCAAAGGCGCCATCGGCGCCGATCGTGATCGCCCGCAGGTCGTTGTCGTTGCCGACGCAGGCCATGACGAAATCCTGGCCTTCGGCGGCGGCCTTGGGCGTCGTAGCCGTCTTGCCCCCGAACTTCTCGGCCCAGGCCTTCGCCTTGGCCGGCGTCCGGTTGAAGACCGTTACCTCGTGGCCACCTTTTTTCACGAGATGTCCTGCCATGGGGTAACCCATCACGCCGAGACCGAGAAAAGCGACTTTAGCCATGTTTGCAACCTTGGGGTTTCGCCGGCATTGACTGGCCGGACCGTGTTCTGGAGCAGCGGGTGGGGGCTGGTTCGGGCTTCGAACCGACCCCACCTGAAGACGAGGAAGCCGCACCATAAACCCTGCGCCATGAAGGGCAACGCCCGCGTTTGGCGGGCGGGCCGGGTTCTATGCTAGGGTAGGGGTAGGGGTCCAAAGACCCTGAGATTTCAACATAACGGGAGTGACATCGCATGAGCGTAGGCGTGCTCGATCATTTCAACATCCGGACCCGCAACCTCGCCGACACCGTTCGGTTCTATGAGGACATCCTGGGGCTGGAAAAGGGCGCCCGGCCGAACTTCGCGTTCCCCGGCGCGTGGATGTACAGCGAGGGCAAGGCGGTGGTGCATCTGGTCGATATTTCCAGGACCGACGAGCCCCAGAAGCCGGATTCCGGCGTGGTCCATCACGTCGCCTTCGCCAGCCGGGGGTTTGCCGGCATGAAGCAGCGCCTGGAGTCCAAGGGGATGGAATACGACTCGCGGCAGGTTCCAGGCGGCGATCTCTGGCAGATCTTCGTCAACGACCCCAATGGCGTCATGATCGAATTGAATTACGAGGCCGCCAAGGAGGGTGGAGGATCGGCGCCGGTCGAGCGCCGGGATGACGTGGGGGCGAGGTAGCTTTTTGAGCGCGCCCGCTCTATGGGTCGCATCCGAATATTGCACAGCGTTTTCAAGCGAAGCGGACTCCGGTTCGCGTGAAGAAAACGCGTCAAAACAAAGGATAGAGCCCGGTTCCGATGCGATCGGAACCAATGAGGCTCCAGGAGATGCGCCGTGAGCGTAACGCAGCAACAGGTTCTCGACGTTCTGGCCAAGGTGAGGTCGCCACGCGGCGTCGCTTTGACCAACGCCAATGTGTTGTCGGCCATCACGGCCAATGACGGCAAGGTGTTCTTTTCGATCAATGTCGATGCCGCTGAGGCCCGCGCCTGGGAAAGTGTGCGGGCCGAGACGGAGGCGGCCGTGCGCGCCATTCCCGGTGTCACCGTCGCCATGATCGCCCTGACCGCCGAGCGCAAGCCGGGTTCCGCGGTGCCGCCGGCGCCGCATCGGCACGCGCAGGGCGTACCGCACGTCTCCTCGCACAAGCCGCCGCAAAGTCCGGCGTCGCCGATGTCGAAGCAGTCGGAAATCCCTGGTGTCGCGGCCGTGATCGCGGTGGCCTCCGGCAAGGGCGGCGTCGGGAAATCGACGACGGCGCTCAATCTCGCCTTGGGTCTGCGCGATCTCGGTTTGCGCGTCGGCCTGCTCGACGCTGATATCTACGGGCCGTCGGTGCCGAGGCTGACCGGCATTCGCGAGAAGCCGCAGCTCAACGACGACAGGAAAATGATTCCGCTGCAGCGTTTCGGCCTTGCGATCATGTCGATCGGTTTTCTGGTCGAAGAGGACACTGCGATGATCTGGCGCGGGCCGATGGTGATGTCGGCCATCACCCAGATGCTGCGCGATGTCGCCTGGGGAACGCTGGATATTCTCGTGGTCGATATGCCCCCCGGTACCGGCGATGCGCAATTGACGCTGGCGCAGAACGTGCCCTTGAAGGGCGCGATCATTATCTCGACGCCGCAGGACCTGTCGCTGATCGATGCACGGCGCGGGCTCGCGATGTTCAAGAAGGTCAATGTTCCCGTGCTCGGCATCGTCGAGAACATGAGCTATTTCCAGTGCCCGCATTGCGGCACGCGATCGGACATCTTCGGTCACGGCGGCGCCCGTCATGAAGCCGAGCGGCTTGCGGTGCCGTTCCTGGGCGAGATTCCGCTGCACATGTCGATTCGCACGTCCTCCGATTCGGGCACACCGGTGGTGGAGAGCGAGCCCGATGGCCCACATGCGGCGATCTACCGGGCGATCGGTACCAAGGTCCGCGACCAGCTCCAGGGCGTTATCGCCGCGGCCTGAGGCCGTTTCTCGGGCCGCATGCGACTTTCGTTTAATCAGCGCAGTCATGCCTTTGTCGCGTTTTCGCGGCCGAACTTCCGTGTTAAAGCGCCCCCGCCAGAGCGCTTCGGCAAAGGGGCAAAAAACGCCTCGCCGAACGACAGCTCCAGGAAATCTGGGAAACGCCCCAATAAGGAGATGCCTGAATGAAGCGTCGTGATTTTCTAAAAGTTTCTGCGGCCGGTGCCGCGGCCACCGCGGTGGCCTCGCCGGCGATCGCGCAATCATCGCCCGAGATCAAGTGGCGCATGACGTCGAGTTTCCCGAAGTCGCTCGATACCATCTATGGCGGCGCCGAGTACTTTGCGAAACAGGTTGCGGAAATGACCGACAACAAGTTTCAGATTCAGGTTTTCCAGGCGGGCGAGCTGGTTCCGGGATTGCAGGCGCTTGACGCCACCGCCAAGAACACCGTCGAGATGTGTCACACCGTCTCGTATTACTACGTCGGCAAGGATCCCACGTTTGCGATCTATGCGTCGGTGCCGTTCGGCCTCAATGCGCGCCAGCAGAACTCCTGGTGGTATCAGGGCGGCGGCATGGAGATCGGCAACGAGTTCTTCAAGAAGTCCGGCGTGATCGCATTTCCCTGCGGCAATACCGGCACCCAGATGGGCGGCTGGTTCCGCAAGGAGATCAAGACCGTCGCCGATCTCTCCGGCCTGAAGTTCCGTATCGGTGGCATCGCCGGCCAGGTGTTGCAGAAGGTCGGCGTCGTGCCGCAGCAGCTTGCCGGCGGCGACATCTATCCGTCGCTGGAAAAGGGCACAATCGACGCGGCCGAATGGGTCGGGCCGTATGACGACGAGAAGCTCGGATTCCAGAAGGTGGCGAAGTACTATTACTATCCCGGTTTCTGGGAGGGTGGTCCGACCGTTCACGCCTTCGCCAACCTCGACAAGTGGAATGAGTTGCCGAAGGGCTATCAGGCCATCGTTACCAACGCGGCCGCGAACGCCAACAGCTGGATGGCGGCGCGCTACGACATGCAGAACCCCTCGGCCCTGAAGCGTCTGGTCGCCGGCGGTACCCAGCTTCGTCCCTTCACCAACGAGGTTCTGGAAGCCTGCCTGAAGGCGACCAATGAACTATGGGCCGAGATTTCCGCGAAGAATCCCGACTTCAAGAAATCGATCGACGCGATGCAGGCCTATCGCTCCGACCAGTATCTGTGGTGGCAGGTTGCCGAATACACCTTCGACAGCTTCATGATCCGGTCGCGTACTCGCGGCTGACCTACCTAAAGTGGTAACTTTAAAAGCCCGGCCTTCGCGAGAAGGCCGGGCTTTTTGCGTTGCGGTACCACATGGTTATGGAAATCGGGAACCGGATGTTCCATGCTGGCCCCAAGCCTCGACACGAAGGCTGCACGACACATCACCCACGGAGAGGAATACCAATGAAGCGACGAGATTTTATCAAGGTCAGCGGCATGGGCGCGGTTGGCGCCGCCACCATAGCGGCACCGGCGATCGCCCAATCGATGCCGGAGATCAAATGGCGGATGCCGACCAGCTGGCCGAAATCGCTCGATACGCTGTATGGCGGCGCCGAGATGATGGCCAAGGTGGTGGGCGAAGCCACCGACAACAAGTTCCAGATTCAGACATTCGCCGCGGGCGAAATCGTGCCGGGTTTGCAGGTGCTGGACGCCGTGCAGAACGGCACCGTCGAGATCGGCCACACCGCTTCCTACTACTATTTCGGCAAGGACCCCACCTTCACCTTCGGCTCGGCGGTGCCGTTCGGGCCGAATATGCGCATCAACCAGGCCTGGTACATGCTGGGCGGCGGCAAGGATCTGCTCAACGAATTCTACAAGAAGTACAATTGCCATTCCCTGCTCGCCGGCAACACCGGCTGTCAGATGGGTGGCTGGTTCCGCAAGGAGGTCAACACCCCTGATGATCTCAAGGGTCTCAAATTCCGCATCGGTGGTTTTGCCGGACGCGTGCTGCAGAAGCTCGGCGCGGTGCCGCAGCAGATTGCCGGCGGCGACATCTATCCGGCGCTCGAGAAGGGCACGATCGATGGCGCGGAATGGGTCGGCCCCTACGATGACGAGAAGCTCGGATTCTATAAGGTCGCGCCTCACTATTATTTCCCGGGATGGTGGGAAGGCGGTCCGATGCTGCTTTCATTCGTCAACCTCGACAAATGGAATGCGCTGCCGAAATACTATCAAAGCGTCCTTGAGCAGGCCGGTCATTATGCCAACAACTGGATGATGGCGAAGTATGATCAGGCCAATCCACCGGCGCTGCGCAAGCTGCTCGCCAACGGCACCAAGCTGCATGCGTTCTCGCCGCCGATCATGGATGCCTCCTTCAAGGCGGCAAAGGAACTGCACAACGAGGTTTCCGCGACCAATGCGGACTTCAAGAAGGTCTATGAATCCCTGACCGCCTTCTCCAATAACGGCTATCAGTGGTTCCAGGTCGCCGAGGTCGGTTACGATAACTTCATGGCGCGTCGCTCGCAGAGCTGATCGCCGCCGGCATTCACGCCAACGAAAAACCCCGGGGCGCAAGCTCCGGGTTTTTTTGCTTTCGAAGGATAGCGATCGCTATTGCTTTGGCTGACCAAAATCGAGCGGCGGCAGTTCGATCTGCGGGATCTCGATCTTGATGGTGTTGGGATCTATCGTGGAGGCGGCGCCCTTGTAGTGCATCACCATCGCCGGGAACATGATCACCAGGAGCACCATGATCACCTGGATCACGACGAACGGGACCGCGCCCCAGTAGATTTGCCCGGTCGTGACGGCATCCATGCGCTTGCCGGTGACGCGGTCGATATAGGGTTCCTTCGGCGCCACCGAGCGCAAATAGAACAGCGCGAAACCGAACGGCGGATGCATGAACGAGGTCTGCATGTTGACGCCAAGGATCACGCCGAACCAGATCAGGTCGATGCCGAGTTTCTCCGCCGCAGGCCCGAGCAGCGGAATGATGATGAAGGCGAGTTCGAAGAAATCGAGGAAGAACGCCAGCACGAACACGAAGGCGTTGACGAAGATGAGGAAGCCGATCTGGCCGCCGGGCAGGGAGGTCAGCAGGTGCTCGACCCAGACGTGGCCGTTGACGCCGTAGAAGGTCAGCGAGAACACGCGAGCGCCGACCAGGATGAAGACCACGAAGGCCGATAGTTTCGCGGTCGATTCCGTGGCCTGCCGGATCAGGTCCCAGCTCAAGCGGCGCTTGGCGGCGCCGAGGATGATGGCGCCGGACGCGCCCATGGCGCCGCCCTCGGTCGGCGTCGCGATACCGATGAAGATCGTGCCCAGCACCAGGAAGATCAGGAACAGCGGCGGCACCATCACGAACGTGGTTTGCTGCGCCATCGCGGAGAGGAAACGGAATCCCGTCAGCTTGTCGATGATCCAGTTCACCACGGCGACGAAGAACGCGAACAGGATGCCGAAGAACATGCTGAGCACGACGAAGTCGGCGCCGTGTGTTTCGGAGTTCCGCATCATGAACCAGCCGAACACGCAGCTCGCCAGGAACAGCACGCCCAGCGACAGCAATCCGCGGCTGCCGTCTTTCTCGCGAAAGCCGATCGCCTCGGCCGGCAGGCCCGGCGCCGCCTTGGGAAAGATCAGCGTGACTATAAATGCGTAGAAGGCATAGAGACCCGCGAGCACCAGGCCCGGAATGAAGGCGCCCTCATACATGTCGCCGACCGACTTGCCGAGCTGGTCGGCCATCACGATCAGCACCAGCGACGGCGGGATGATCTGCGCCAGCGTGCCGGAGGCCGCGATGATGCCGGAAGCCATTCGGCGGTCGTAGCCGTAGCGCAGCATGATCGGCAGCGAGATCAGGCCCATCGAAATCACCGAGGCGGCAACGACGCCGGTGGTGGCCGCGAGCAGCGCGCCGACGAATACGACGGCGTAGGCGAGGCCGCCGCGGATGGTGCCGAACAACTGCCCGATGGTGTCGAGCAGATCCTCCGCCATGCCGGATCGTTCCAGCACCAATCCCATGAACGTGAAGAACGGGATCGCCAGCAGCGTGTCGTTGTTCATCACGCCGTAGACGCGCTCGGGAAGCGCCTGCAGGAAGTCCGGCCGGAATTCGCCGAGCTCGATGCCGACAAAGGCGAAGATCAGCCCGACCGCGCCCAGCGAGAACGCCGCCGGATAACCCGCCAGCAGGAACACAACCAGCGCCGCGAACATAATCGGCGCCATGTTGGCGATAAGAAAAGCTGCCATCTAGATTCCCCCGCGACCGCGCGTAGCGATCAGTCTCTTTTGATCGCCTCGACGAGATGTTCGACCTCGGCCTCGATCGGATCCACCTGCGATGCGTGTGGATCCGGAATAAGGCCGCGCATGACCGCGATGCGCTTGATCAGTTCGGAAATGCCCTGCACCAGCAGCATGGCGAATCCGATCATGATCAGCGATTTGGCCGGCCATTGCGGCAGGCCGCCCGCATTGCCCGATTGTTCGTTGATCTCGACGGAACGCAAAAAGAAGGGAACGCCGGTGATGATCATGACAATGCAGAGCGGCAACAGGAAAAAAGCGTGGCCGACAATATCGATGCTGTCGCGCAGCTTCTTCGGCAGCATGTTGTTGACGATATCGATGCGGATATGCTCGTTGTCGAGCAGCGTCCAGGATGAGCACAGCAGGAAGACGACGCTGAACAGCAACCATTGCAGTTCGAGCCAGGAATTCGACGAGGTGTCGAAGGTCTTGCGGACGATCGCGTTGAGCGCCGACACCACCACGGCCACAAGGATCAGCCACGCCAGGCGCTTGCCCACCCACCTCGTGAACGCGTCTATTCCACGGCTCATTTTCAAGAGCGATTGCAACGACAGGTCCTCCCCAGTTGTGCCTCTGCTGTCTTGACCGCGCCGTTGGGCGCAGCGGCTTATCCAGCCGGGCTAGCATGAAGCAGCCGCACCAAACCAGCGCCCAACGTCGCCGTCAATTGGAAGTTTGTTGATATTGAAGGGGAATTTAATACCGCCTACGGCGCCGGGGAGCGGCGTCGGCGGCTTAGCCGCCGGTCACGCTCATATGGCGGCTGACGCTCGGGCGGTTGTGCCGGCGATCGATGATGAAGTCGTGGCCCTTCGGCTTCAGGCCGATGGCGCGGTCGATGGCGGCGCTGAGCAGCTCGTTGTCGGCGGAGGCCCGCAGCGGCTTGCGCAGATCGGAGGCGTCCTCGTGGCCGAGGCAGGTATGCAGCGTGCCGGTGCAGGTGATCCGCACCCGGTTGCATGACTCGCAGAAATTGTGGGTCATCGGCGTGATGAAGCCGAGTTTGCCGCCGGTCTCGCTGACGCGGACGTAGCGGGCAGGGCCGCCGGTATCGTCGTCGAGGTCGGTCAGGGTGTATTGTTTGGCGAGCCGCGCGCGCAGCAGCGACAGCGGCACATATTGGTCGATCCGGCCTTCGCCGATATCCCCCATCGGCATCACTTCGATCAGCGTCAGCGCAATGCCCTTGCCATGCGCCCATTCCATCAGCGCGGGGATCTCTTCCTCGTTCATGTTCTTCAGCGCCACCGCGTTGATCTTGACGGCGAGGCCCGCCGATCGCGCGGCCTCGATGCCCGCCAAAACCTTGTCGAGATCGCCCCAGCGGGTGATGGCGCGGAATTTGGCCGGGTCGAGCGTATCCAGCGAGACGTTGATGCGGCGGACGCCGCAGTCGCGCAATTCGCCGGCGAAGCGGGCCAGTTGCGAGCCGTTGGTCGTCAGCGTCAGCTCATTGAGCGCGCCGGTACCGAGGTGGCGCGACAGCGAGCGCACCAGCGACATCACGTTGCGCCGCACCAGCGGTTCGCCGCCGGTCAGCCGCAACTTGCGCACGCCCTTGGCGATGAAGGCCGAGCACAGCCGGTCCAGCTCTTCGAGCGTGAGCAGATCGGCCTTGGGCAGGAATGTCATGTCTTCCGACATGCAATAGAAGCAGCGCAGATCGCAGCGGTCGGTGACCGATACCCGCAGATAGCTGATGGTCCGGCCGAACGGATCGGTCATCGGACGGTGCAGCGAGGCCAGCGGAGTTACAGGCGATCCGTTCATTCAAAAACTGCCTTTTCAGCGCGGCCTGCCATGACGATGGACAAGGCCTCCGCACCGCCAATCTAGGCACGTTGCGGCCCCCGCACAATCCGCAAGCGCTCGTGGTGCGGTGCAAGCAATCAGCGGGTGGCCGGGGGCGGTGCCGGGAAGGCCGATCCCGCCGGCGCCGCCGCGCTCTGCGGCGGTGCTGGCTTTTTCGGTTTCAACACCTTCTTCCGGGCGGCCTTGGGCGGCGGCCCCGCGGGCTGAAGCTCCGCAACCACTGGATTGGGATCGACTGCGGTCGAGCCGGGCGCGGAGAAATCGCCTGAAATGCGGACCACCTGCACCGGGATAGTCACCGGTTGGAACTTGTTCAGCGTGTAGGTGACCGAGAAACCGCTGTCGGGGGCGGCTACCGCGACCGAGCAGGGGGTCTTGCACGCCGGTCCCAGCGAGGTGACGGCATCGGCGCCCGGCGGCGTCGACTCGAGTTGGACCTGCACGGTGGGCGGCGTCGCCTTGAAGGCGTCGAAGGACATCGAGGAGCAGCCGGCAAGGGCAACCCCGGCAATCGCTATCGCGATGACACGCCGCATGATCGATCCGCCACTTAAGAGCATGATCCGGAAAAATGGCCGCCGCCTTCCGAAAAGATCGTGCTCAAACAAGAAGCTGGAGCCGTGAGGTGCCCCAGTGCGGCTACTGCCACAGTCCCGCCACGAGCATAAGAGCGTCACCACACCCGCGCAACCGCGCCGACCCGTATAGTTAAGTAATGGTTAATAGCTCGACATTGCGGTTCTAAAATGGATATAAAATCAATAACTTATACGATATTCCTCTGAGACATCAGGGCTTCCACCGCTTCCGGCAAGTCGTTCATGTGATGGATCAGAAGGTCCGGCTTAAGTTCGGCGATCGGAATGTCAGTGTAGCCAAATCCGACGCCAATCACGGGAACTCCGGCGCGACGGGCCACGCCAATATCCGGGCCGGCATCGCCCACCATGATCGTCGAAGCCAAATGCCCGCCGGCGCGGGCGATGGTCTGCTGCAGGATCGCCGGATCGGGTTTTGAGACGCCGAACGTATCTGCGCCGCAGATCGCGGCAAACCGCGCACTCAAGCCGAGCCGGTCGAGCAAGAGCTTGGACAGCCATTCGAGCTTGTTGGTGCAGACCGCGAAGCGATAGCCGCGCGAGGTGAGATCGTCGAGCGCGCTTTCCAGCCCGTCGAACGGGCGCGAGGCGTCGGCGATGTGCGCCGCATAATAGTCGATGAAGTCGCTGGTGAGCCGGTCGATGTCCGCGAGGAGGGCGGTGCGGCCTTCAAGCTCCAGCCCGCGTTCGATCAGTTTGCGGGCGCCGGCGCCAATCATGTTGCGCGCCGAATGCAGCGGCACCGGCGGCAGGCCTTCGCGGTCGAGGACATAGTTTAGCGCGTTGATCAGGTCGGGCGCCGTGTCCACCAGCGTGCCGTCCAGATCGAATGCTATTGTGGGGAAGGAAGTCATCCAAAACCGCTACCGGGCCTCGCGCCATCGCGCAAGGTGCGGCGGCAGCCCGTATGACAGGCCAATCGGGTCCGGCATGGCCCCCTTTTGGCGGGAAAACCCTCAATACGAGCCTGAACAGCGCCTAATCGACCCGCAGAAGTCATCCCGGAGCGCTGTTCCTCCCCTCAAAACGACGCTAGATATGCCCCGCCGACAGCACCTGATGCTGGCCGGCGGCGGCTCCCGGGGCAGAAGTTTGCACGTGAACATGGACGCATTGAAACGGCAGGCGGCGGCACGTGCGCTCGAGCAGGTTCGCGACGGCATGAAGCTCGGGCTCGGCACCGGCTCGACCGCGAAGCATTTTGTCGAACTGCTCGGTGAGCGGGTGCGCGGCGGACTTAATGTCGTGGGCGTGCCGACCTCGGAGGCGACCCGCAACGATGCGATGCGATGCGGCATTCCGCTGACCACGCTCGACGATATCGACCGCCTCGACCTGACCGTCGACGGCGCCGACGAAATCGATTCCGCGCTCAATGTCATCAAGGGCGGCGGCGGTGCGTTGCTGCGCGAGAAGATCGTTGCCAGCGCCTCGGATCGCATGATCGTGATCGCCGACGATTCCAAATGGGTCGAAATTCTTGGCCGTTTTCCGCTGCCGATCGAAGTGATTCCGTTCGGCCTGGCGGCGACGCAACGCGCCATGGCCGGCGCATTTGCGGAATGCGGCGTTTCCGGGCAAATGGTGGTCCGAAAGGGCAAGGACGGTCACGTTTTTGTCACCGATGGCGGCCACTGGATTGTCGATGCCCATCTCGAACGCATTGGCGATGCGCCGCGTCTGGCGCGATCGCTGAACTCGATACCGGGCGTTGTCGAGCATGGGCTGTTCATCGGTCTTGCCAGCATGGCTGTGCTGGCGAGCCCCCAGGGAATTCGTGTTGTTGAACGGCGGTGACGCCGCAATCGAGGAGACTTAGGAATGAAGAGCCTTTTTAGAATCTTGTCGGCCGCGGGCCTTGCGCTGGGACTGGCTCTGACCGGCGTTACTGCCTTTGCGCAGCAGCAGGCCGCGCCGCCGCTCAAGCCGGCTACTCCGGCCGCGATCGCAGCCGCCAAGGACATTCTGACGATGAAGAACGCCGCCGCGATGTACGCCAACGCCGTGCCCAACATCGTCGAGCAGACCAAGAATGCGCTGCTGCAGAACAATCTCAACTATCAAAAAGACCTCAACGAAGTTGCCGTCATCGTCGCCCAGGGCCTGGCCGGCCGCGAGAAGGAGATCGGCGAAGGCATGGCGAAGGTCTATGCCAACGAGTTCACCGAGCAGGAGTTGAAAGACCTGGTGACGTTCTACAAGTCGCCGCTCGGCCAGAAGCTGCTGGCGAGCGAGCCGCGGGCGATCCAGTTCAGCATGTCCTATATGAACCAGTGGGCGCAGCAGTTTGCTGAAACGGTCAACGCCCAGTTCCGCGCCGAGATGCGCAAGCGCGGCAAGGAGATCTAACAGCATGATCCGGAAAAGTGGGTACCGGTTTTCCCTCGGGACAAACGCGAAGCGTTTGCCCGGAGATCATGCTCAAACAAAAAGATGGATCGGGATGACGATTCGAAGAAGAGTCATCCCGCTTCAGGCGTAAATCCAGGTTGGATCGGCGTGTCACGCCGATCCTGAACCACGATTTCGGGCGGGGTTGAGATGGCTGAGTTCGACGTCGATCTGTTTGTCATCGGTGGAGGTTCGGGCGGGGTTCGCGCCGCCCGGATCGCGGCGGGTTACGGCGCCAAGGTGGCGGTCGCGGAAGAATACCGCATGGGCGGCACCTGTGTGATCCGCGGCTGCGTTCCGAAGAAGCTGTTCGTGATCGGATCGCACATCCGCCACGAGATCGATGACGCCGCCGGCTTCGGCTGGTCGATCCCGCAGGTCGCATTCGACTGGCCGACCCTGGTCGCCAACAAGGACAAGGAGATCGCCCGGCTCGAGGGTATCTACACCACCAATGTGGAAAAATCCGGCGCCCGCATCCTCAAGACCCGCGCCGTGCTCGAAGATGCCCACACGCTTCGCCTTTCGGACGGCAAGACGGTCAAGGCCAAACACGTGCTGATCGCGACCGGAAGCGCTCCCAATCACGGGCCGGCGATCCCGGGCATCGAGCACGTGATCTCGTCGGACCAGGCCTTCCACCTGCCGGAACTGCCCAAGCGCATCGTCATCCAGGGCGGCGGCTATATCGCGCTGGAGTTTGCCGGCATCTTCGCGGGCTTCGGCACCGACGTCACCGTGATCTATCGCGGCGACAACATCCTGCGCGGCTTCGACGAGGACGTCCGCACCCATGTGCGCGCCGAGATGGAGCGGCAAGGCATCACCATTCTCACCGGCTGCACCGTCAACAAGATCGACAAGCATGGCAAGGAATTCACCACGCATCTGTCGAACGGTTCCAGCATCGCCTCCGAGCTCGTGATGTTCGCGATCGGGCGGCATCCCAACGTCGCCAATCTCGGGCTCGAGAACGCCGGCGTCGCCATCAATCCCAAAAATGGCGGCATCGCCGTCGATGGCTGGTCGCGGACTTCAGCGGACAACATCTACGCGATCGGCGACGTCACCCATCGCATCAATCTGACGCCGGTTGCGATCCGCGAGGGCCACGCCTTCGCCGACACCGTGTTCGGCAAGCGGCCGGTGCAGGTCGATCATTCCAATATTCCGACCGCCGTGTTCTGCCAGCCCGAGGTCGGCACCGTCGGCCTGACCGAAACCGAGGCGCGCGCGCAGTTCAGCCACGTCGACATCTACAAGACCGATTTCCGGCCGATCAAATCGACCATGTCCGGCCGCGATACCCGGATCCTGATGAAGCTGGTGGTCGACGGCACCACCGATCGCGTCGTCGGCTGTCACATCGTCGGCGACACCGCCGCCGAGATCGTGCAGGCGGTCGGCATCGCGGTGAAGATGAAAGCCACAAAGGCCGATTTCGACGCCACCTTCGCGCTGCATCCGACTGCGGCCGAAGAACTGGTGACGATGCGGACGCCGACCGCGCGCTATGTGCGCGAGGCGGCGGAGTAGCCGGCTTTCAACTGTGTAGGATGGATTGAGCCAACGGCTCCGGCCTTCGGCCGGCCCGATGATAAACTCCACGATACCCATCATTTGCGTTTCATGGAGGCGATGGGTTTCGCTTGGGCTCAACCCATCCTGCGTCATCTGCGTCATTGCGTCGCGGAGCTCGACAGCACACGAACCGCCATCATAGACCGGCACGAATTAGATTCGTTTTAAATCGCAGCGACACGACGCAGGACCGCCGCAGAAAACTCCAAACTCTGCTCGCATCTGGCGAGCGGTATTGACGCCTGGCTCGGAGCTCGCAACGAACGGCGCCGCGTACCAAAAGGGCAGCAAGCGTAGCCCGGATGAGCGGAGCCAAATCCGGGATCTTTGTTGAACCCGCATATCGCATGGGCTCATGCGGGCTACTTGCCATTTCCCGAATCTCCAGCTGCAACGCAGATCAGAGCCATCGTGCGGCGGCTCAATGCGAAGACGCGTCAGCTCTCCACGCGATCGCACCGATCGCATTCGCCAGCGGTCAACCGGCTATTTATAAGAAGGACAATCCATCCGCGCGGTCGATATCGTCAAGCGCGCCGCTCGCGTGAACTATGACGCCGCGTTTCTTTATCGCTCAACTCGGAGATCGCGGTCGCGATCCACTTGTCCAGTCGATCGGATGATACGCCTTGTGTGGCCTTGGCCATCTTCAACGCGTCGAGATCGGGAAGCGTTGGTCTCGTGTCGTCTGCAGACAAAAAATCTTCACGCAAGCCGGCAAAATTCGGTCGCATCGCCGTCCCCGAAACACTTCATGCGAATTCCCGGGCACCGATCAGGGTGCCACATTTGTCCTCCGATGGCGGCGGAAGTTTGCGGGAACCATGACGCCGCCGGTTCCAAAAACCTGAAAAGCTGTGACGCGTCGTCGCAGCACCCGCCCCGAATAAGTCAGGCTGTGGGCTTGTTTGCGCATTCCGTTGGCTGTGCGGGAGAGGGCTTATGCCTCACGTTTTCTCTCGCGCGGTTCGCCGGGAATGCAAAGACGCTGCGGTGACCGCTGGTCGCGTGTGAGGTTTTCATCTGAAAGGGTTGATAATGCCAAGGTTCAATATGATGGATAGGCTGCTCCATGACAGCCGCTTTGACGACTTTCTCGCCATGTTGACTGGCGGAAGTTCCGGTCATGATCATCTGAACGGCACCGAGAGCGGCAACGTCCTGTTCGCAGGGCGGGGCGCCGACGCTGTCTCCGGCATGGCTGGCAACGACATGCTCAGCGGTGGCAGTGGCGACGACAAGATCTGGGGTGGCTCAGGTAACGATCAGCTGACGGGCGGCTCCGGCAAGGATCTTCTGGTCGGCGGTTTCGGTGCTGACCGGATGGATGGCGGCGACGGCAACGACGTCTTGCTCAGCCGTTCCGACGCCGGTGAGATGGTGGCGGCCCAGGATGGCACGACCCAGATCTTCGCCGACGAAACCGCTGCGTTCAAGTCGGTCAACGATATCCTGACCGGTGGCCGCGGCGCCGATACCTTCCGCTTCGAAGGTCTTGTCAACGCCAAGGATGAGATCGTCGCCAAGCACGTCAATGCCGACGGCACCATCGACTGGCATGGCGTGACCGGCGAGAACAACGCCGTTCACGACCATTGGGTCGATGGCTTCGGCAACGACACTATCCGCGACTTCAACCGGAGCCAGGGCGACAAGATCGAAATCTCGGCACACACCGCCGAGGTCAAGTCGATCGAGCACCTCGACAGCAATGGCGACGGCAGGGCGGATTACAGCCTCATCACCGTCATCAGCCAGCAGGGTGCTTCCGGCGCCCACGACGAGGATCTGCTGGGTACGATCAAGGTCTACGGCAACCTGGTGAAGGCCAGCGACATCAAGGTGGACGCCATGTCGGTGTACGGCGCCTACGAAAAAGTCGGCGAACTGCCCACCGGCGTGCACTACGAACTGGAGGACGACGGGGTGCTGCCCAACGGCGCCACCGATGGCGGCCACCACGACGAAGCGGTGATGCACGCAAACATGGCGATCACCAATCACATGTAAGGGAGAAACCATCGGACGGCCTGCCGTCTGACGACGCGATCAGTTGCAAGGGCCGGGAGGCCTCGGCCCTTGCGCTTCTCTTGATATTTTACGGATAGTCTATCTCATAACTTCGAAGCGGCATCATGGCTGACACCGAGAGACCGGGATCCATCGCAAGGTTTTTCAAGATACTCGCTTCCGACAGCGTTCCGGCCAACACGAGGAGGAACATCTACCAGGGAACAGCGACGGACTTCGACGGCCAACCGGTTCATCTGTCGGTCGATTACATCGGTCCGGCGACTTACGAATTCCACGTCAGCGGCCGAAGCACGCAAATCCACCAACCACGAAAGCCGATCGACAAGAGCGACATCGTTCCCTTGTTCGCAAGTCAGTTCGGTCTGAGCGATGTTCACCTTGAGCGAATTTTCCAGCCGAGCCGGAGCGAACGATCCGATGAGAAAGATTTCGCCGGCGCGAGCTTATCCAAAGCGTCATAGATTCACGAGAAGCTAGCTTCCCCAATCTTCTCGCGGTCCGGTGCGCCAGGCGGCAGCAACTCGCCCTTGATCGGCACCCCACCGAGTGGCCTAAAGCCTGGGCGGATTAGCGGAGCAATGAGTCCGCCACCGGCGATTGCGTGGCGCGTTGCGCCGGAGCCTGTCGTCGGGTTGCGCCTTGCGTGGACCCGTTGGGCTAATCCAGAAAGCCGCCGCAATTTCCAGGACTCCGGTCGAGACGATCGAGAGGACATGCAGAGGTTCGGCATCCAGTCGGGGACGCGACGGTCGAGATTCGGGCCCGAAGAGGTAACGATAGCGAGGCCGCCCGTAACCGGAACTAGCGAGCCGCCAAAGTATTCTACTGGTCGAGTTCCCGTTTGAAATGAACCAAGGACCAAGATATTCGCAGAGTTCCACCACGGCCAAGAGTGGACAACAAGGCTCCATGTCCAAATGGCTTAAACAGCTTCTGTTTGCGATATGGGGTCTTCTGCTGATCCCACTGATGACGCCTGGCCTAGAAAAATGGTTGGAGGAAAACGTCTTCTCTGATCCCAACAATATGGCCACGACGGTTTTTCCTAACGCCCTGGCCACGAGTGTTTTTAACCACCTGCTCGCACTGGGCCAACAGCGTTGGTATAAATTTGCGCTGGTCTTTTTGACCGGAATTTTAGTTGGCGTCTCATTGGAGTGGCTAAACCGGAAGTCGGACGAGAAAAAAGCCGGTGAACTCCGAAGCCTGGGTACTAAATTTCGCAATCTCTCAGATAGCATCAAAATTCGGACTGCGTCGTCGGGATGGCCGGAGAATGTGCCTGATCTTAAACCTGCAATCCAGTCTGCGTTTATCTCCGCCAGGAAATTCGATTTGTGGGTGCCGAATGACCACGTCTACCAATTGCCGGATGCGTCATTCCTTTGCGAATACTTCAGATGTGTCGGTAAATTTTTAGAGGATGGACATTTTAACGAGGCCAACAGGGAGGCGCTTTCCTGGAAGCCATTTCTCGATAAAGCGAAGCTGTCTTGACTTCGGTACTTGTTCAACCAAACCACGCCGGCGGCTGGCAGCTCTGCTGCGCCGCCCCGCCAAAGCTCAATGCCAACAAGACCCGCTCGAGTAATTTGTCCGTCGGGCAGATTGTCGACAGGCGTGTCGGCGGGATAGCATGAGGGCAAAGCAGGAGCGGGGTGGGAACCTGATCCGGTGAGAGGTCAGCAATATTGGCCGCACCGGTTCGAACAACTTGGGCCGCGATGCGCTATGCTGGTCGCGAGTACATTGGCGACCATCGGATTTTTGTCATGAATATGAGATATTTCGTAGGTGCTCTCGCTATCATCGCTTGCGTAAGCTCCAGGCGGGCTGGCGCCGAGGATGCGTTCGTGAATTACAAATCCCTGGCTCCCAGCATAGCGATGGATCTGGCGCAGGCTGCGCTCGGGGACTGTCAGCGACGGGGCTATCAAGTCGCAGTCGCGGTCGTTGACCGCTCCGGCGTGATACAGGTGGTTCTACGCGACCGCTACGCCGGGCCTCACACGCCAGCAACCGCTTCAGGCAAGGCGTGGACCGCAGCGACCTTCCGTACCAGCACGAGCAATCTGTTCGCGATCAGCCAACCCGGCATGATGCAGGCGGGTATCAGGACCCTGCCTGGCGCCGTGATTCTTGCAGGCGGGCTGGTTGTTGAGTCCGGCGGTTCGTTAGTTGGGGCAATCGGAGTGTCGGGAGCACCGGGAGGCGATGCCGATGAACTCTGCGCCAGGGCCGGTATAGAAGCGATACAGGGCAAGCTTGATTTTTGAGAACTGAATGCGAAAAGGGTAGCGCCCGATGGTTTACTTCGTCATCAAGTGCGCTTTGTCCGGCATCATCATCGCCATAGTGTCCGAGGTTGCGAAGCGTAGTCCGAGCTTCGGGGCCCTCATCGTTTCGTTACCGTTGATCTCGCTGTTGGGAATATTGTGGCTCTGGCGCGATACCGCTGATACGGAGCGGATTGCCAGCCACGCGGAATCAACGTTCTGGTACGTCTTGCCGTCGCTGCCGATGTTCCTGATTCTTCCGGCGATGCTTCGGGCAGGAGTCGGTTTTTGGTCAAGCATGGGCGCAAGCTGCGTGCTTACAATCGTATTGTATTTGGCGACCGCGTGGGCTTTGGCGAAATTCGGGATCACCCTCTAGCAAAAACGGGATCACCCTCTAGCAAAAAGCTCAACTGAAAAGACCCAGCCGGATCACGAAACAATTTCCAGAAAGTTGGTCCGTAGCTTGCTGTCGCAGCAAAAGGGGATTGAGCCAAATCAAAGTATCGCTCATCAAAGCGCCTAGGTAGCAATCGAAACACAGGCGCCGGCCATGCTGCCTTTCACGACCGAGCAGTTCCTTGCGGGGTTTGTGAGTTACAATAACGCCATCTGGCCGATGCAGATCGGAGCGTATTTGCTCGGCGGCATCGGCGTTGCATTACTTTTTCGGGAAACACGAGTAGCAGATCGCGTCATCGCTGGTATTCTAGCCGCGATGTGGCTATGGACAGGCTTTGGCTATCACGGACTTTCCTTCTCCATGATCAACAAGGCAGCATATGTTTTTGCTGCGCTATTCATCGTCCAGGGCTGCTATTTCATCTACGCGGGCGTTTTTCGTCGTCAATTGCGTTTCGGCTTGCGACCGGGCGCGGCGGCATGGGGTGGCGCGGCGCTCGTGGCTTACGCGGCGATCATATATCCATTGATTGGCGTGGCGACGGACCACCGTTATCCCGAGATGCCAATGTTTGGCGTCACGCCGTGCCCGGTGACAATCTTTACGTTCGGAATGCTTCTATTGACGGCAGGCCCGGTGCCGCGCTGGATTCTTGTTATTCCTGTTGTCTGGTCGCTGATTGGCGGTAGCGCCGCCATTCTCCTCAAGGTGCCACAAGACTGGCTTCTCCTCATCGGCGGCTGCATCGCCCTGACTCTGATCATTTTTCGAGACCGACAGGCGATGCAAAAGCCGGAGGAACCCACGACCGCGTAGGATAGGTGCAGCGAAGCGGTATCCATCAATTGCATTTCATGGAAGTGATGGGTTTCGCACAGCCATCCTACGTGCTGGCAGCAAGACCGGCCCAAGTGATTTGCCCGTCGGGGCAGCTTGTTGAGAGGGCTGTCGAGTCCTCTTTGCAAAAATATTTCGCTTAACCCGTCGGGCAAATCATCTCTACAAGCTCGCGCCATCCCGTCCCACCAGAGGGGCGTATCATGATCGTCACGAAACGCGGGGCGGGATGCGGTGGACGCGGCAGCGTTTTGCGCGCGAAATGATTGCAGGGCGGGTGACGAGCCCGTGAGCGATTACCAAGCGAGCGGACGAGGGACGATTGCAGCGGACGGCGAAGTCGTGTGGTCCTGACGCCCCGACGCTGGCGTCAAGTTCGCGGATGTTATGTCGGCCCAACCGGGTGCGGACACAACGCAAGTTCGCAAACGACGGTGGCAAAAGAGCCCGGTCACCGAGGAGAGCACGAAGGAACCCGTTAAAACCATTGCGTGCGGGAATGCCGGGCGATTCCGGTGTACTCGTTGTTGCTCGTGTGCGTTCTACCAATCAAAGTGCACACGAGACCGCGGGTGCAGCGGGCACCCGGCATTCCCCACGCCCTCTTTGGGCGGGAGAAACAAATGCAACGCCTCGGGCGCTTCGCGCAGCGAGAACGAAGCGGTATGCGAAACTACATCAACTACATCAACGTCATTGCGAGCGGAGCGAAGCAATCCATTCTTTCTTTGCGCGGCGAGATGGATTGCTTCGCGGAGCCCGTCATCGGGCGCGCATTCGCGCGACCCGTTGGCTCCTCGCAATGACGATGCGGCGGTTTGAAAATGAATCCTCTCGTGTCGTCCCGGCGAAGGCCGGGACCCATAATCGCCGGCGTTTGTTGAGATGGAAGGTCTCGACCACCACGTCCGAAACGATAAGACACGGCGTATGGGTCCCGGCGTTCGCCGGGACGACGAGGGAGTGCAGTCCGTAGATGAGAGAAACTATCGGCCTATTCCGCAGGCAGCAGCCATTCCGCGGCACCCCGCCACAACGTGTCGCGGTGCTCGGGGCGGAAGAATCCGAAATGGCCGATCCTGGCGGCGCCGACATCGGTGGGCGCGATGCTCACGATTTCCGGCGTGGTCGCGGTGAATCCCGAGCAGAGCAGTTCGACCGCGGGCCGCGTCGCCCAGGGGTCGTCGGCAAGGCAGAGCGCGCGCAGCGAGCCTTGAAAGCGCGAAAAATTCGGCAACGCCTTCAGCGTGGGATCGTCGAACAGATAGCGCTCGCTCATGACCCAGCCGACCCATTGCTGAAACACGCCCTTGGGCAGATCGAGCCCGAGGCCACTCCAGCCCGGCGCATAGCCCATCAGCCGGGTGAGGGGGGTGCCGACGAAATTGAGCATGACATAGACGCGATAGCGTTCTGGCGAGGCCATCAGCTTCCAGTAGCCGGCTTGCGCCGCGATCAACAGCGCGCGCGAGACCTCTCTGTTGTTGGCCAGCAGTCCCAGCGCCTGGCCGCCAAAGGAATGGCCGACATAATTCAGCGGCAGGCTGCGGTAACGCTCGCGCATCCAGGCCACCGCGGCGGTGACATCGAGCGTCGCCCAGTCGGTCATCGACGCCTTGAAGCCGGTCAGCGGTTTGGGCTGGTTATGGCCATCGGGCGATTTCTGCCTGGAATCGCCGGTGCCGCGATAGTCATAGGTCAGCACCGCGCAGCCTCGCTGTGCCAGATAGCCGGCGAACCCGCGATAGATCTTGCGCGGCACCGCGGTCGCCGAATTGATCAGGACGGCATGACGCCTGGCGCCGCGCGGCAAATACAGCGTGGCCCCCAGCAGATAGCCGTCCATCGCAGGGAAGGTGATATCATCGATGAAAACGTCGTCCAGCGCAGCCTCACCCACCGCGATATCCCCCAAGCTTTTGCACGCGCGACAACAAATGCGAATTCGGCTTTTGCCGCAAGAGCTTGACTTTGGCCGAGGAAATCCAACTGGCGGAGCGCCATCAGCCTGTGTATAACCCGGCCCTTCACAACCGCCGACCCGGCTACGCCAAGGCTTCGCCGGGGCTATCCAGTGTCGGCCCCGCCGAAGCTTTAGCGAAGGCGGGTAAGTAGCGGTTTTTGCTCAGGAGTTAAGGCCCATGTCCGAGCGATGGACACCCGACAGCTGGCGCGCCAAGCCGGTCAAGCAGATCCCCGATTATCCCGATGCCAAGGCATTGGCCGATGTCGAGGCGCAGCTTGCCACCTTTCCGCCGCTGGTGTTCGCAGGCGAGGCCCGCAACCTGAAAAAGGCACTGGCGCGTGTCGCGGCCGGCGAGGCCTTCCTGCTGCAGGGCGGCGACTGCGCCGAAAGCTTCGCCGAACACGGCGCCAACAACATCCGCGATTTCTTCCGCGTGCTGCTGCAGATGGCGGTGGTGCTGACCTACGCCGGCGCGCTGCCGGTGGTGAAGGTCGGCCGCATCGCCGGGCAATTCGCCAAGCCGCGCTCGTCACCGACCGAAACCATCAATGGCGTCGAGTTGCCGAGCTACCGCGGCGACATCGTCAACGATATCGCGTTCACGGCGGAAGCGCGCAATCCCGATCCGCAGCGCCAGTTGATGGCCTATCGCCAGTCGGCGGCGACGCTCAATTTGTTGCGCGCGTTCGCGACCGGCGGCTTCGCCAATCTCGGCAGCGTGCATCAGTGGATGCTGGGATTTCTCAAGGATTCCCCGCAGTCGCGCCGCTACAAGGAGCTGGCGGATCGCATCTCGGACGCACTGAATTTCATGCGCGCCTGTGGGCTTGATCTCGAAAGCCACCCCGAGCTCCGCGCCACCGACTTCTACACCAGCCACGAGGCGCTGCTGCTCGGTTACGAGCAGGCCTTCACCCGGGTCGATTCAACCACCGGCGACTGGTACGCGACCTCGGGCCACATGATCTGGATCGGCGACCGCACCCGCCAGCTCGATCACGGCCATGTCGAATATTTCCGCGGCATCAAAAATCCGATCGGCCTGAAATGCGGTCCCTCGCTGAAGCCGGACGAACTGTTGAAGCTGATCGACGTGCTCAACCCGGACAATGAGCCCGGCCGGCTGACGCTGATCAACCGCTTCGGTTCGGATAAAATTGGCGATCATTTGCCGCAGCTGATCCGCGCCGTGAAGCGCGAGGGCCGGTCGGTGGTGTGGTCCTGCGATCCCATGCATGGCAACACCATCTCGTCGAACAGCGGCTACAAGACCCGTCCGTTCGACCGCATCCTGTCGGAGGTGAAGTCGTTCTTCACCATCCATGCGGCGGAGGGCACCCATGCCGGCGGCGTCCATCTGGAAATGACCGGGCAGGACGTCACCGAATGCATCGGCGGCGCGCGCGCCATCACCCACGAGGATCTCAGCGATCGCTATCACACGGTCTGCGATCCTCGCCTCAATGCCGAGCAGTCGATCGACATGGCGTTCCTGATCGCGGAATTGCTCAAGCAGGAACGCGGCGGCCAGACCAGGCCGATGCCGGCGGCGGCGGGCCTCTGACTTGCTGCGGTTCTGGCGGGCCACCATCAATACGCGCAACGGCCTCGCCTTTGCCATCCGCTCGGAGCAGGCCGTCCGCGAAGAGTTGGTGGCGCTGGCGCTCGCTCTGCCGCTGGCGTGGCTGATCGGGGCGACCACGATGCGCCGGGTCGAACTGGTCGCCGTGGTCGTGCTGGTGCTGGTGGTCGAACTGCTCAATACCGCAATCGAAAAACTTGCCGACCGGCTGACCACCGACCATGATCCGCAGATCGGGCGGGTCAAGGACATGGGTTCGGCCGCGGTGGGTGTGGCGCTGGTGATGGCCGGCCTGTTCTGGCTGTTCGCCATCGCCGAGCGCATGGGCGCGTTCTAAAGCATGCAATTGCAGTTTGCCCCAGCGCAGTGCACCATCGCCCCATGACCGAACCCGGCTCTCAATTTTCGATCACGCTGGCACAGTTGAACCCGACGGTCGGCGATGTCTTCGGTAACGCCGCCAAGGCGCGTGCGGCGCGCGCGCAGGCCAAGGCCGACGGCGCCGATCTCGTCGTGTTGCCGGAATTATTCATCACAGGCTATCCGCCTGAAGATCTGGTGCTGAAACCCGCATTCCAGGCGGCTTGCCGGCTGGCGGTCGAGGAACTGGCGCGCGAGACCGCCGATGGCGGGCCGGCAATGCTGATCGGCAGTCCCTGGGTTGAGGACGGCAAGCTCTATAACGCCTGCGCCCTGCTGGATCAGGGGCGCATCGCGGCGCTTCGTTTCAAGGCCAATCTGCCCAATTACGGCGTGTTCGATGAAAAGCGGTTGTTCGCGCGCGGTCCCGCCGCGGGCCCGGTGACCGTTCGCGGCATCCGGGTCGGCGTGCCCATCTGCGAGGACATCTGGCTTGAAGAGTCCGAGGACTACGAGAACGTCGTCGAATGTCTCGCCGAGACCGGCGCGGAAATCCTGGTGGTGCCGAACGGCTCGCCTTACGCCCGCGACAAGAACGATCTGCGGCTGTCGATCGCGGTGGCAAGGGTCACCGAAAGCGGGCTGCCGCTGATCTATCTCAATCAGATCTGCGGCCAGGACGAACTGGTGTTCGACGGTGCTTCGTTTGCGCTTAACGCCGATCTCTCGGTCGCGGCGCAATTGCCGGCGTTCGAGGAAAACATCACGACCTTGCGCTGGACCAGATCCGAGACCGGCTGGCGCTGTGCCGGGCCGGTCGCGCCGCTCATCGAAGGCGACAAGGGCGACTACGCCGCCTGCGTGCTCGGCTTGCGCGACTATGTCCGGAAAAACGGATTTCCCGGCGTGCTGCTTGGGGTCTCTGGCGGCATCGATTCGGCGCTGTGCGCGGCGATCGCGGTCGATGCGCTGGGCGCGGACCGGGTCCGCGGCGTCATGCTGCCGTTTCGCTTCACCGCGCAGGTGTCGCTGGACGATGCCGCGAAACTCGCGAAAGCGCTCGGCATCCGCTACGAGGTGCTGCCGATCGCGCAGGCGGTCAACGGCTTTGAGGAGATCCTGGCCGGCACCTTCGCCGGCCTGCCGCGCGACATCACCGAGGAGAATCTGCAGGCGCGCACCCGCGGCACGCTGCTGATGGCGATCTCCAACAAGACCGGCGCGATGGTGGTCACGACCGGCAACAAGTCGGAAATGTCGGTAGGCTACGCCACGCTCTATGGCGACATGAACGGCGGCTTCAATCCGATCAAGGATATCTACAAGACCGAAGTGTTCAGGCTCTCGTCCCTGCGCAATTCGTGGAAGCCTGACGGCGCGCTGGGCCCGTCGGGCGAGGTGATTCCGGTCAACATCATCACCCGGCCGCCGACCGCGGAATTGCGCGAGAACCAGACCGATCAGGATTCGCTGCCGCCTTATGACATGCTGGATGCGATCCTGGAGCGCCTGGTGGAGCGCGAGGAGCCGCTGGCCGCGATCATCGCCGCGGGGTTCGATGCCGCCGTGGTGACGCGGATCGACCGGCTGCTCAACATCGCCGAGTACAAGCGGCGTCAGGCGGCGCCCGGCGTCAAGGTCACGCAAAAGAATTTCGGCCGCGATCGCCGCTATCCCATCACCAACAAGTTTCGCGATGCGGGCAAGCCGTTGCCCGAACCCGACGAGACGCTGGTTTCCCGCGCTGGCCGGGGATCGGCGGAAGCGTTCGAGGGCTAGTTCAGCGCGCGGGGATAAAGGTCGGGCCCACCGAGCGGATCGACTTGTTGTCCGCCGCAGGAGCTGTCGCCGGCGCGGTGCCGGCCGTGGTGGCTTCGGGCGCAGGCGCGGTTGCCGTGGTGCCGGCCGGCGCGGTGCCCTTCTTGGCGGCCGCGGGAACAGCTTTCGCCGACGGCGCGCGCGACATTTTCTTGGCGCTCTCCTCGGTGACGATGATGTCGCCCTGCTGTTCGGCGCTGGCTTTGTCGTCGATGGTTTTCAAGGCGTCGGACCAGGTCTGTCCGGCCGCCTTGCAGGCGCAAGACGGATTGAACTCCTGACGGTAGCGAAACGCATTCGGCGACGACGCATAGGACTGGCCGTTGATCGACACCGCCTGGTTCATGTCTTCGCCGGGATTGCGGTAGCTGTACAGCGACGCTTCCGACGCCGGGCAGAGATTCTTGCAGGTCTTCTCGTCGTCGGGAAAACGGGCAGGGACGGTCGCGAACGAGATCGGGAAATAGAACCCGTCGCAGGTGCGGACGCAGACCGTGCGATAGGTTCCGGATTGCCCACCCAGATCGGCGCTGGGCGGCGCCACTGGATTATTGTTGTTGTTATTGCCGAACAGGTTGTCCAGGAAACTGCCGGGGCCGCGCGCGGCGTTGGCATATTGCGGGCCGCAATTGTTCTGCGCCAGCGCCGCCAGCACCGAGCGGCGCTGATTTTCGCGGTCGGCGCCGCCGAGACCGCCGCTGCGCAGCCTTTCGAGGCTGGTGGTGATCTGCTCCAGATTGGCGCGCATCTGCTGAATCTGGGTGTTGACCGGGCCGCATTGCGCCGACTGGCCGGAGAACAGCGAGAAAAATCCGGAGCTGTCGCAGCCCATGCGCTTGGCCTGCGAGGTGACGCGGTCGAGCTCGCTTTGCTGCTTGGCCGCCGCATCCTGGTAACGGCGAATCTGCTCCTCCTTGGCCGGATCCCCGCCGCCGCCGCCGCGGTCGATGGTCGCCAATTGCGCTTCCAGCCGCGGGCACATCGGATTGACGGCCGCGCCTTGCTGGGCTGGCTGTCCCGGATTGACTTGCGCCGACGCATCGACGCTCAGCGCGACCGCGCCGAACAATGCAGCGCAGGCCAAAATCGATCGAAAAAGGGAAGTAATCAGGCTTTCAAGCATATCCGGTCATACCATCATAATCCGAACAGGTTGGATCGGATCACGATCACATCTCTTTGTTTGAGCGGGATCTTTTCGGAAAACTGGGTTTCCACCTTTCCGGATCATGCTCTGGAACTGTTCCGCGCGTGGAAACCGACAGCGCGGCTTCACATACCTGCTTCTCGGGGCACCGTCACGTCGTTTCCGGGGCGCCGGTGTGGCAGATATGCATTCGATCTGGCCACGCGTCAGCGCTGGCAAGTGATGGCGACGTATTCGGCACAGCCGGCACGGTTGCAGCTCTCGCCGGGTGTTTTGGGAACCGACCCCGTTACTTCATCGGGATCGACGCGCCGGTAGGACAGGGCCTGTTCGAAGTCACGCGACTGGCAATAGGACCGGGCGGCGTCCGCGCCGCATTTGTCGCCCCGGGCAAGGCACTGGTCGACGCCGTAGCCGTCCGCCTGGTTGGCGACGATGAAAACGCGGCTGTCAGCCGACGCAGCCGAAGCGCCGAGGACGGACATCAGGGCCAAAAGCACGGGAAAGGATCGCATATTGCACCGAAGAGTGAAGGGAATCGCGCCCCGCACTCGATAAGCTCAAAACGTTAATAATGATTAACCATGGTGGGGCGGGCTGAATGATGGGCGAAAGCGGCTTTTTAACGGCCCTTGACGCCAAGCCCCGGCCTGGCCCATGGTAATCTTCATGAACGGCCTCCTCGCCATTTGCAGCATTTGCCGCGAGATTATGAGCTAGCGATTCGCTGGCTGAGGCCGTCTTTTCTCACACGAGATCACTGGACGCCCGGCCGCAAGGGACGGGATATCCATGGAATTACGCCTCTACGATACCTTGACCAAGGAAAAGCGGCCATTCGTGCCGATCGACCCGGCGAACGTGCGCATGTATGTGTGCGGGCCGACGGTCTATGACTTCGCCCATATCGGCAATGCGCGGCCGGTCATCGTGTTCGACGTGCTGTTCCGGCTGCTGCGCCATCTCCATGGTGCCGATCATGTCACTTACGTCCGCAACATCACCGACGTCGACGACAAGATCAACGATCGCGCCGCGCGGGATTTTCCGGGGCTGCCGCTGAACGAGGCGATCCGCAGGGTCACGGAAGTCACCGAAAAGCAGTTTCACGACGATGTCGATGCGCTCGGCTGTCTGCGGCCGACGGTCGAGCCGCGCGCCACCGAACATATCGCCGAGATGCGCGCCCTCATCGAGCGGCTGGTGCAGGGCGGTTTCGCCTATGTCGCGGAAGACCACGTGCTGTTCTCGCCGCAGGCGATGAATGCGGCGAATTCGATGTTGCCGCGCTATGGCGCGCTGGCCAACCGCTCGCTGGACGAGATGATCGCCGGCGCGCGCGTCGACGTCGCGCCCTACAAGCGCGATACCACCGACTTCGTGCTGTGGAAGCCGGCCAAGCCCGGCGAGCCGTCATGGCCGTCACCGTCGGGCATCAAGGTGGAGGGGCGTCCGGGCTGGCACATCGAGTGCTCTGCGATGGCGTGGAAGCATCTCGGCGAGCAGTTCGACATTCATGGCGGCGGCATCGATCTGGTGTTTCCGCATCACGAGAACGAACTCGCGCAATCCTGCTGCGCCTTCCATGAACAACGCATGGCAAATGTCTGGATGCACAACGGCTTCCTGCAGGTCGAGGGCGACAAGATGTCGAAGAGCCTCGGCAATTTTGTCACCATCAGGGAATTGCTGGCGGATTGGCCGGGGGAGGTATTGCGTCTTAACATGCTGAAAACCCACTACCGCTCGCCAATCGATTGGACGTTGAACGGCTTGGAAGAGAGCGCGAAGACGCTGGACGATTGGTATTGGGTCGCCGCGGATGTGAACGGCGGGCAGCCCTCCGATGCCGTCATCGGCGCGCTGTCGGACGACCTGAACACACCGCAGATGATCGCTTCGTTGCACAGCCTGCGCAATCGTGCGGCGTCCGGCGGAGAACGGGATCGCAGTGAGTTTGCGGCTTCATTGCGGTTTCTCGGTTTCTTGTCAGAGAGTGCGGCGGAATGGAACGGCCGAAAGCAGCAGGCGAGCGGCGTCGACGCGGTGCAAATTGACGGCTTGATTTCGGCCCGCACCGCGGCGCGCGCGCGAAAAGACTTCAAGGAGTCCGATCGCATCCGTGACGAACTCGCCGCTATGGGCGTCGTCATCAAGGATTCCAAGGAAGGCACCACCTGGGAGATTGCGCGATGAACCGCCCCGACACGCCATTTCCGAAGCATTGGCTCTATTATATCGCGCTGAAGATCCTGCTCATTGCCGGCGCCGTAGCGCTGGTCCTCAAACTGTACGGTATGTGGTGAGTGCGATGGGACAGACGCTGCCCAAACCCGCATTGCGGCCGTTTCTCGCCGCCGATACGCCCGTGCTGGCGGCGATCTTCGCCGCCAGCATCGAGCAATTGACCGGCGAGGATTACAGCGAGGCGCAGCAGCAAGCCTGGGCCAGTGCCGCCGATGACGAGGAAAAGTTCGGCAAGCGCCTCGCCTCCGAACTGACGCTGATCGCCACGCTGCAGAATTCGCCGGTCGGGTTTGCGTCGCTCAGGGGCGCCGACCATATCGATATGCTCTATGTGCACCCCGGTGCCGCCGGGCAGGGCGTGGCGTCGATGCTGTGCGACGCGCTGGAAAAGCTCGCCGGCGGCCGCGGCGCCAAAAACCTCACGGTCGACGCCAGCGACAACGCGGAAGGATTCTTCCGCAAGCGCGGCTATGAGCCCAGGCAGCGCAACACCGTGACGGTGAACGGTGAATGGCTCGCCAATACCACGATGCAGAAAACGCTTGATCACGGCAAACCGCCGGGAGTTCCGACATGACTCGCGAACGCCTCTATTTGTTCGACACCACGTTGCGCGACGGCGCGCAGACCAACGGCGTCGATTTCACGCTGCACGACAAGCAGCTGATCGCCAAGATGCTCGACGAACTCGGCGTCGACTATGTCGAGGGCGGCTATCCCGGCGCCAATCCGACCGATACCGAGTTCTTTGCAAAGAAGCCCGATCTCGATCACGCGAGCTTCACGGCGTTCGGCATGACGCGGCGTCCCGGCCGCTCGGCCTCGAACGATCCGGGACTGGCGGCGCTTCTGGAAGCGAAAGCCGACGCCATCTGTTTTGTCGCGAAATCATCGGCCTACCAGGTGCGCGTCGCGCTGGAGACCACCAACGAGGAAAACCTGGCCTCGATCCGAGATAGCGTGAAGGCAGCGAAATCGGCGGGCCGCGAAGTCATGCTCGACTGCGAGCATTTTTTCGACGGCTACAAGGAAGATCCGGCGTTTGCGCTGGCCTGTGCGAAAGCGGCTTACGATTCCGGCGCGCGCTGGGTGGTGTTGTGCGACACCAATGGCGGCACCATGCCGCATGAGGTCGAAGCCATCGTCGGTGAAGTGACAAAACATATTCCGGGCGATCATGTCGGCATTCATGCCCATAACGACACCGAGCAGGCAGTTGCCAATTCGCTGGCGGCGGTGCGGGCCGGCGCGCGGCAGATCCAGGGCACGCTGAATGGATTGGGTGAACGCTGCGGCAACGCCAATCTGTGCTCGCTGATCCCGACGCTGCGGCTCAAGCACGAATTCTCCGATGCGTTCGAGATCGGGGTGTCGCCGGACAAGATGGCGACCTTGATGAAGGTGTCGCGCACGCTGGACGATATGCTCAACCGTGCACCCAACCGCCACGCGCCCTATGTCGGCGAAAGCGCCTTCGTCACCAAAACCGGCATTCACGCCTCCGCCGTGCTCAAGGATCCGCAGACCTACGAACATGTGTCGCCGGAATCGGTCGGCAACCACCGCAAGGTGCTGGTGTCCGATCAGGCCGGCCGCTCGAACGTCATCGCCGAACTGGAGCGCGCCGGGATTTCCTACGACAAGAACGATCCGAAACTGGCGCGTCTGGTCGAGGAGTTGAAGGATCGCGAAGCCGCTGGCTATGCCTATGAGTCCGCCAACGCCTCGTTCGACCTGCTGGCGCGGCGCACGCTCGGCCGGGTGCCGGAATATTTCCGGGTCGAGCAGTTCGATGTCAATGTCGAGCAGCGCTACAACTCGAACGGCCAGCGCATCACGGTGGCGATGGCGGTGGTGAAGGTCGATGTCGCCGGCGAACATCTGATCTCGGCGGCCGAAGGCAACGGCCCCGTCAACGCGCTCGACGTGGCGCTGCGCAAGGATCTCGGCAAATACCAGAAATACATCGAGGGCCTGAAGCTGATCGACTACCGCGTGCGTATCCTCAATGGCGGTACTGAAGCGGTGACGCGGGTGCTGATCGAGAGCGAGGACGAGGCCGGCGAACGCTGGACCACGATCGGCGTATCGCCCAATATCATCGACGCCTCGTTCCAGGCGCTGATGGATTCGGTGATCTACAAGCTGGTGAAGTCAGGCGCGCCGGCGTGAGCATTTGATAATCGTCGTCATTGCGAGCGAAGCGAAGCAATTCATTGTTCCGCTGTTTCAAAATGGATTGCTTCGTCGCTTCGCTCCTCGCAATGACGGGAATTGAGAGTACCGTCCATGATCGACCACGTCTCAGTCGGCGTCAGCGACCTCGAACGCGCCGCGCGTTTTTATGAATCGGTGCTGGCGCCGCTCGGGCTATCGCGGCTGGTGACGCGGCCGGCAACGATCGGCTTCGGCAAGAACTATCCCGAGTTCTGGATCAATCTGCGCGCCACGATGGCGCCGGTCGTGCCGGAAAGCGGCACCCACATCTGTCTTCGGGCGAAATCGACCGGCGAGGTGGATGCCTTCCATAGCGCGGCGCTGAATGCCGGAGGCCGTTCCGACGGCGCGCCGGGCCTGCGCCCGCACGACCGCGTGCGTTACTACGCAGCGTTCGTCATCGATCCCGATGGCAACCGCATCGAGGCGGTGACGTTTCCGGCGAGCGCTTCAACCTAACCACGCGCGGCTACAGGCGGCGCGCGATTTCGGCGGGCATTTCCTTCGCAGCCTCGGGAACTGCGGCCGCGGCGGCCTGCAGTCGCGGCAGGATATCCTGGACCCGTTCGGCTTTAAGAATATCGACGGCGAGCGTCGGTCGAATGAATTCCGTCTCACGCATATGCGCGAGCAGCGCCAGCAACGGTTCCCAGAACCCGTCAATGTTCGCGAGCAGCACCGGCTTGGAGTGACGCCCGAGCTGCTGCCACGTCAATTGTTCCACCAGTTCCTCCAGCGTGCCGACGCCGCCCGGCAGTGCGACGAACGCATCGGAGCGTTCGAACATCAGCCGTTTGCGTTCGTGCATGTCGGGGGTGACGACCAGTTCCTGGCCGCGCGCCACCGCGTTTTCGCGGGAGACGAGAAATTCGGGAATGATGCCGATCACTTTGCCGCCATGGTCCCGCACGGATTTGGCTACGGCGCCCATCAGGCCAACCGAGCCGCCGCCATAGACGAGACTGACGCCGTTCTCGGCGAAGATCTTTCCGAGCGCGTGAGCGGATTCAACAAAGAGGGGATTGGTGCCGGGGCCGGAGCCGCAATAGACACAGACAGTTTTAATTTTGTTCATGCTGGCCATGTGGCACTGCAGCGCGAAAGCGTCAAGGCTGAGCCTTTTCGAAAGGTAGCAGAATCCATCCGGGAATAGTTGGCAAGAAGGAAAAGATTCGCCAGCGAGGGTGCATGCGCCGTTTAAACGCTCTATATGACGGGAAGAATGCAAATAAACCGAAAAACATGCGCGACAGCCAACCGGCGCACCGCTCTGCTCCAGGCCCCTGATTGATGGCTCATACTGATTCGCACCGGGGCGCCGGCGACGCTCCGGCTCCCTCCGATAAACCGATCGAGCAGGCGACCCTGATCGGGACGCTGGTGCATCTGTGGCCCTATATCTGGCCCGGCGACCGCGCCGACCTCAAGATGCGCGTGGTCTGGTCGGTGGTGCTGCTGCTGATCGCGAAGCTCGCGACGCTGTCGGTGCCGTTCACCTTCAAATGGGCGATCGATGCGCTGACCGGGGCGGGCAGCGCGCCGGTGCAGCCCTCGAACTGGACGATGTGGCTGATCGCGTCGCCCCTGATCATGACCTTGAGCTACGGCGCCATCCGCGTGCTGATGGCGGTTCTGACGCAATGGCGTGACGGCATCTTCGCGCGCGTGGCGATGCACGCGGTGCGCAAGCTCGCTTATCTCACCTTCGTGCACATGCATGAACTGTCGTTGCGCTTCCATCTGGAACGCAAGACCGGAGGCTTGACGCGCGTGCTGGAGCGCGGCCGGCTCGGCATCGAAGTCATCGTGCGGATGGTGATCCTGCAATTGGCGCCGACCATCGTCGAGGTATCGCTGCTGATGGGCGTGCTGCTGTGGCAGTTCGACTGGCGCTATGTGCTGGTCACCATGATCACCGTCGTGATCTTCATGTATTACACCTATATCGCGACCGAATGGCGGATCGAGATTCGCCGCAAGATGAACGAGTCCGACACCGAGGCCAATACCAAGGCCATCAACTCGCTTCTGAACTACGAGACCGTCAAATATTTCGGCGCCGAGGAGCGCGAAGCGACGCGCTATGACCGCTCGATGGAGCGCTATGAGCGCAACAGCGTGAAGACCTATACGTCGCTGGCGGTGCTCAATACCGGGCAGGCGGTGATCTTCACCGCCGGACTGACCGCGACCATGCTGATGTGCGCGATCGGCGTTCGCAACGGAACCAATACGGTCGGCGATTTCGTCATGGTCAACGCCATGATGATCCAGCTTTACCAGCCGTTGAATTTCATGGGCATGGTCTATCGCGAGATCAAGCAGGCGGTGATCGACATCGAGAAGATGTTCAACGTGCTGTCGCGCAATCCGGAGATCAAGGACGTTGCGGGCGCCAAGCCCTTGATCGTGACCTCGGGCAATGTGCGCTTCGACGATGTGCGGTTTTCCTACGATGCCGAGCGTCCGATCCTCAAGGGTCTCAGTTTCGAGGTGCCGGCGGGCAAGACGGTCGCCATCGTCGGGCCGTCCGGCGCCGGCAAATCGACGATTTCGCGGCTGCTGTTTCGCCTCTATGACGTCTCCAGCGGCAAGATCCTGATCGACGGCCAGGATATCAGGAACGTCACGCAGGCGTCGCTGCGGGCATCGATCGGCATGGTCCCGCAGGACACCGTGCTGTTCAACGACACCATCCGCTACAACATTCGTTACGGCCGCTGGGATGCGACCGATGCCGAGGTGGAGCAGGCGGCACAGCTTGCGCAAATCGACAGTTTCATCCGGATGTCGCCGAAGGGTTATGAGACGCAGGTCGGCGAACGCGGCCTGAAATTATCCGGCGGCGAGAAGCAGCGCGTCGCGATCGCGCGCACGGTGCTGAAGGCCCCGCCGATCCTCGTGCTCGACGAGGCGACCTCCGCACTCGACAGTCATACCGAGCAGGAAATTCAGGACGCGCTGGAGCGGGTGTCGCGCAATCGCACCTCGCTGGTGATCGCGCATCGGCTGTCCACCATCGTCGGTGCCGACGAAATCATCGTGCTGGATCAAGGCCGTATCGCCGAGCGCGGAACCCACGCGCAGCTTTTGGCATCGGGCGGACTTTATGCCAGTATGTGGAACCGGCAGCGCGAGGCCCAGGAGGCGCGGGAGCGGCTGGCGCGGATCGCCGACGAGAACGAAGCGCCGAACCGGGTGCCGCCACCGGTCGACGACGGGTTGCCGGCGCGACGACGCCCTGACCACCCCGGCTGCGGCGGAATGATCGAAATGTAGTCCCTCTCCCGCAAGGGGAGAGAGGAAGAACGGCAGTAAAGTCTGATGTCCATCGCCAATTCCATCCGTGCGCAAATTCCGCCGATCCACCCGGAAGGCTATCCGTTCATCGGCGGCTTTGCGCTGGTGAGCCTGATACTGTTCTGGATCTGGACGCCGCTCGGGTGGCTCGGCACCTTGCTGACGGTCTGGTGCGCGCTGTTCTTTCGCGATCCGGTGCGGGTGACGCCGATCCGCGAGGGGCTCGTGGTGGCGCCGGCGGACGGGCGGGTCTCGATGGTGACGCAGGTGCTGCCGCCGGCCGAGCTCGGTCTCGGCGACAAGCCGCTGCCGCGGATCTCGATCTTCATGAGCGTGTTCAACTGCCACGTGAACCGCAGTCCGGTGGCGGGGCGGATCGATCGTATCGCCTACCGGCCGGGCATCTTCATCAATGCCGAGCTGGACAAGGCGAGCGAAGACAATGAGCGCAACTCGCTGGTGATCTCGACGCCCAACGGACGCATCGGCGTGGTCCAGATCGCAGGCCTGGTGGCGCGGCGGATTGTCTCGTTCGTGCGCGAAGGGCAGTCGATCGCCGCGGGCGAGCGCTTCGGGCTGATCCGCTTCGGCTCCCGTCTCGACGTGTATCTGCCCGAAGGCACCAAATCGCTGGTTTCCCAGGGCCAGACCGCGGTGGCCGGGGAGACCGTCCTGGCCGATTTCAGGCTTGGCGACGGCGGCCGCACCTATAGGGCCGATTAACTATCCCCGCGGCCGGGGCGGGCGGTTGACGGCGGCAATGGCGGAGCAGGCTCCCGCTTGCTATATATAGGCAGCCATGCAGATGCCCATCGATCCCAAATATCCGGAGATGCGCCGCCGCCGGTTTCGCCCGATCCCGGTGCGAATGCTGGTGCCCAACGTCATCACCTTGCTGGCGATCTGCGCAGGCTTGACCGCCATTCGACTTTCAACGGAAGGACGGATGGAATTGGCGGTGGCGGCGATCGTGTTCGCAGCCGTGCTCGACGGCCTCGATGGCCGCGTCGCGCGTATGATCAAGGGCCAATCGAAATTCGGCGCCGAACTCGATAGCCTCGCGGATTTCGTCAATTTCGGCGTCGCGCCCGGGCTGATCCTGTATTTCTGGCAGTTGCACGAACTGAACAATGGCGGCTGGATCGCGGCGATGGTTTTCGCGATCAGCGGCGGATTGCGGCTGGCGCGCTTCAACGCCACCATGGACGATCCGAACAAGCCGCCGTTCGCGGCGAATTACTTTACCGGCGTTCCGGCGCCGGCCGGCGCCATCACCGTGCTGCTGCCGATCTATCTCGCCTTCCTGGGGCTGCCGATGCCTCCGGCGATGATCACCGCGTTCTATACGCTGCTGATCGCATTCCTGATGGTGTCGCGGCTGCCGGTGTTTTCAGGCAAGACCGTGCGGATGCGGGTGCCGCCGGAAATGGTGCTTCCGGTATTCGTCTCGGTGGTGTTCTTCGTGGCGCTCTTGATCGGCTACCCTTGGCACATTCTGTCGCTGGGATCGGTGCTTTATCTCCTGAGCCTGCCGGCCGGATGGAAGTCCTATCGCGACCACCAGCGCAATACCGCTGCGCAGACCGCGTCGGCCGATGCCACCGCGTCAAATCCCGCGGCGCCGCCGTACGTATCGCCGGCCTCTGAACCGGCTCCGGATGACCGTCCGGCCCGGCTGAACTGAGCGGCGGACGGGACCAACTGGTTCACCCCCGGATATCTGCCATGAGCGGCCACCGAGTTGGGTTCGCTGGCAATCTCGGCTATAGCCAGATTAACGGACGGCCCCAATGCCGGCCTGTAAATCTGGAGAAAACGCCGTGACGACATCCGCTTCCGCGCCGCTGCCCGCTTCCGTCCTCGAAGCGCTGGCGCGCTATGACACCCCGACCATCTGCAACGCGATGGAAATCGTCGCGCCGGAGCGGCGCCTGATCGGCTACACGACGAAACCGCTGGTTTGCCCGTTCCCCAATTTGCCGCCGATGGTGGGCTATGCCCGCACGGTCACGATCCGCTCGGTGTTGAAATCAGGTCTCTCTGCCGAGGAGCAGTCGAAGCGGCGCATCGCTTATTACGAGTACGTCGGAACCGGCTACGGTCCGCGCATCTCGGTAATCCAGGATATCGACGGCCCGGACGTTGGCTACGGCGCGTTCTGGGGCGAGGTCCAGAGTTCGGTGCACAAGGCGCTCGGCTGTCTTGGCGTCGTGACCGACGGATCGATCCGCGACATCCCGCAATGGGCGCCGGGTTTCCAGGCGCTGGCAGGCTCGATCGGCCCGTCGCACGCCTGGGTCCACGCCGAAAGCTTTGGCGGCGAAGTCCGCGTCGCCGGAATGACGGTTCGATCAGATGATCTCATTCATGCAGATAACCACGGCGCCATCGTCATTCCGATCGATATCGCCGCGAAACTGCCCGACGCCGCCGAACTCTGCGGCCGCCGCGAGACGCCGATCCTGGAAATCGCCCGCAGCCCGTCCTTCACGCTTGAGAAGTTGAAGGAAGCCTTGGCCCGTTCCGCCGAAATTCATTGACGAAAAGGGCCGGGCACGTCGGTGTGGAGGGGCGAGCGATGATGCGGCTTTTGGCGGCGTTTTCATGGATGCTTCTGGCCGGCTTCGCCGATGCGCAGGCGCAAACCTATCCATCGCGCCAGATCACGCTGGTGGTTCCGTTCCCGCCGGGCGGATCGACCGACGCCGCCGCCCGTATCCTGGCCGAGCGCATGCGCGCATCGCTCGGGCAACCGATCATCATTGAAAATGTCGGCGGTGCCGGCGGCAGCATCGGGGTCGGGCGCGTCGCCCGCTCGGCACCCGATGGCTACACCTTCGACATCGGCCAATGGGATACCCATGTCGGCAGCATCATCTACAAGCTCGATTACGATCTCGAAAAGGATTTTGAGCCGATCGGCCTGATCTCCAACAATCCGCAGCTGATGGTCGCCAAGAACGACCTTCCGGCGCAAAACCTCGCCGAACTTGTGGCCTGGATGAAGGCCAATCCCGGCAAGATCAATTTCGTCAACCAGAACGCGGCGGCCAATGTCAGCGGCGTGCTGTTCGAGAATCTGACCAAACAGAAAGTGCAGTTCATTCCGTATCGCGGCGCGGGCCCCGCCATGACCGACCTCGTCGCCGGCACGGTGGACCTGCTGGTCGTGCAAGGCGCGGTCGCGCTGCCGCAAATCCGCGCCGGCAAGATCAAGGCGCTCGCCAATCTCTCGCCGCAGCGCTCGGCCTCGATGCCGGATATTCCGACCGCGGACGAAACCGGCGTGCCCGGCCTTTATATGTCCGGCTGGTTCGGCTTCTTCGCGCCGAAAGGGATGCCAAAGGACATCGTCGCCAGGCTGAACGCCGCGACCGTCGAAGCGCTGGCCGACCCGGCCATCCAGAAGCGGTTTACGGAATTGGGGCTCGATGTCGCGCCGCGCGAGCAGCAGACCCCGGAAGGGCTGGCGGCGTTCCAGAAAGCCGAGATCGACAAATGGTGGCCGATCATCAAGGCGGCCGGCATCGGCGCGCAGGCGCAGTGAGGACAAAGACGGAAGTGACTTCGCCATGGAGATGAACGGCAAGACCGTCTTGATCACGGGGTCGACCGACGGTGTCGGCCGCCACGTCGCCGGCAAACTCGCCGCCGCCGGAGCAAAGGTCCTGATCCACGGCCGTGACGAAAAGCGAGCCAAATCTCTGATCGACGAGATACGCGGCGGCGGTCATGGCGAGCCGACCTTCTATGCGGCCGATTTGTCGTCGCTCGCGGGCGCGAGGCGGCTCGCCGAGGCGGTGCTTGCCGACCACAAACGGCTCGACCTGTTCATCAGCAATGCCGGGATCGGATCGCTGACATCGGGGCCGGAACGGCGGACCAGCGCGGACGGCTACGAGCTGCGGTTTGCGGTCAATTATCTCTCAGGATTTTTGCTCGCTCATCTGCTGCTGCCGTTACTGAAGGCCAGCGCGCCTTCGCGCATCGTCAATGTCGCCTCACTCGGCCAGCATCCGATCGATTTCGACGATGTGATGATCACCAAGGGCTACAGCGGCACCCGCGCCTATGCGCAGAGCAAACTGGCGCAGATCATGTTCACCATCGACCTGGCGGAACAACTGAAGGGATCAGGCGTCACTGTGAATTCGCTGCATCCGGCCACCTATATGAACACCACGATGGTGCGCGAAGGCGGCATCACGCCGATCAGCACGGTCGAGCAGGGCGGCGAGGCCATTCTGCATCTCGCAACCGGCGACGATGTGGCCGGCAAAACCGGATTGTTCTTCAACGGCCTGCGACAGGCAGACGCCAATCCGCAAGCCTATCATGCCGCCGCGCGGAAGCGATTGCGCGCGCTCAGTCTCGAACTCACCGGCCTGCCGGCCGCCTGACAGGCCCGGCTGCGCAAGCCGCCGGTGCATTATGGTTAGCAAAACCTTGCGATCGGTGGAGGCGCCGACCTGATCCGCGCATGCGCGGCTTTGATCGCCTCTGGCTGCGAATGGATCGGCCGGTGGGCCAAAGTACGGGGCCCCGGCGGTTTATCCTTTACGCGTCTTTAAGTGGCGAGACGTAGGGTCGTGATGCGCGGTTCGGGATGGGCCGCGAGACCGTCCAGGATGGCCGGTTGTTCGCGTACGGGTCGGAGTTTCCCATGGATATCATGACGAGCATTGGGCTCGTGTCTGGCATCGTTGTTGTGGCGACGATGGTGCTCATGGGCGGCGATCTGCACATGTTCATCAGCGAACATGCCATCATCATCATCTTCGGCGGTTCGATTGCCGCCACCATGATCAGATTTCCCCTGAGCGCGATCCTGCATGGTCTGCCGCTCGGCGCGAAATTCGCTTTCACCATGAGCCGGCTGTCGGCGCGGGATCTGGTCGACGAACTCGCCCGCATCGCCGAAATCGCCCGCAAGCAGGGTCCGGTCGGTCTGGAAAAAGTCGAAACCAACGAGCCGTTCCTGGCCAAGGGAATCCGCTACGTCGCCGACGGCTACGATCTCGAATTCATCCGCGACAATCTCGAACGCGATCGCGACAATTTTCTGATGCATCTCGACGAGGGCGGCAAGATCTACCGCGCGATCGGCGACTGTGCACCGGCGTTCGGCATGATCGGCACGCTGATCGGCATGGTGCAGATGTTCGCCAACATGACCGATCCTTCGAAACTCGGTCCCTTCATGGCGACCGCGCTATTGGCGACGCTTTACGGCGCACTGGTTGCAAACCTGTTCTGCCTGCCGATCGCCGACAAGCTGCATGGCAAATTGCTCGACGAGGAAACCAACCGGACGCTGATCATCGACGGCATCCTGATGATCCGCGATTCCAAGAGCCCGACGCTGGTGCGCGAAATGTTGCTGGCCTATCTGCCGGAAAAACATCGCCATGAGGAAGGCGAGCCGGTCCCGGCCTAGACGGCTGACTGACCTCGGTTCGGAAGAGCGACCATGGCCAAGAAGAAACGTGGCGACGCGCATGGGGGAGGGCACGGATGGTTCGTGACCTTTGCCGACCTGATGGGTCTGATGATGAGCTTCTTCGTGATGCTCGTCGCCTTCTCCACCATGGACAACAACAAGCTCAAGATCGTTGCCGGCTCGATGCGCGAGGCATTCGGCGTGCAGACCGAGGCGCGCTATTCCGGAATCATCGAATCCGATGGCCTGCCGACCCGGCCGAAGCTGAAAAACGTCGACCACATTTCCCCGGAAGAATCATCCAACACACCGACTCCGGACGAACAGGAACGGAGCCGCACCGCCGGCGCCAGGCTGAAAATCGATCGCGAGTTTGCGCTCGCCTCGGCGTCATTGCGACAGGCGCTGCAGGACATGCCGGAACTGACTGAAATTTCAAAGCACGTCATGTTCGAAGAGACCAAGCAGGGCCTCAATCTGGAAATCGTCGACCAGGACGGAAGGTCGATGTTCGCTGACGGTTCCAAGGTGCCTTATGATCGCACGCGCCGGCTGATCGAGAAACTTGCCGCGCCGCTGAAGGCGACACCACTGCGGATTTCCATCATCGGTCACACCGCCGCAGGCTTTGTGCCCGCGCGCAGCGATTACGGCGCGTTCGACCTTTCGGCCGACCGCGCCAACGCGGTGCGCCAGATTCTCGAGCGGGAAGGGCTGCCGCCCGCGCATATTTTCGCAGTCTCGGGAAAGGCGGACGGCCAGCCGTTGTTCCCCGACGATCCCTCGCTATCGGCGAACCGTCGCGTGACCATCACATTGATGCGCGAGGATCCGGCGTTCCCGCCCGACCTGAAGCCGTAATACTACTACTATAATACCCCGACCTGTTATGATAAATCCGCTTTGTGGGCAAGTGCGGCGCTGTCGGCGGTGCTAAGGTTGATCGGTTGACAGGCTTTGCAGAAGCGTCGATAGCCGGCCCGGATCAAATCAACCGATAGAGTGTTTTCGCAACCATCATGACTGTCAGCGTCACTTCAACCGAAGCCCATGAAGGGCCGGTCACGACCGGCTTTTGGGCCCTGACGCTGGGTAGCATCGGCGTTGTCTTTGGCGATATTGGAACCTCGCCATTATATGCGTTTCGCGAAGCGGTGTCGGGCGCCGCGCAAGGCCAGCCGATCTCGCGCGTCATCGTGCTCGGGGTGCTCTCGCTGATCCTGTGGGCGCTCTTTATCGTCGTCACCGCCAAATACGTGCTGCTGCTGCTCCGTGCCGACAACAATGGCGAGGGCGGGACGCTTTCGCTGATGGCGCTGGGTCAGCGCGCGCTGGGCCGACGAAGCTGGCCGTTGCTGGCGCTCGGCGTCATCGGCGCCTCGATGTTCATCGGCGACTCCATGATCACGCCGGCGATTTCGGTGCTGTCGGCGGTCGAAGGCCTCAAGCTCGCCGCGCCGGCGCTCGAGCACTATGTGGTGCCGCTGACGGTTTTCATCCTTGTCGTGCTGTTCTCGGTCCAGAGCAGCGGCACTGCGCGGGTCGCGTCGGCGTTTGGACCGGTCATGATTGTCTGGTTCGCGACGCTCGCGGTGATGGGCCTCGTTCACATCAGCGACGATCCCTCGGTGCTGGCGGCGATCAATCCCTGGTACGGCATCCAATTCCTGCTCACCCACGGTACGATTGGATTGGTGACGCTAGGCGCGGTATTCCTGGCGGTGACCGGCGGCGAGGCGCTTTACGCAGATCTTGGACACTTCGGACGCAAGCCGATCCAGGCCGGGTGGCTCTACTTCGTGTTGCCGTCGCTCCTGATCAACTATTTCGGCCAGGGCGCGCTGGTGCTTTCCAATCCAGCCGCGATCGAGAATTCCTTCTATCGGATGGTTCCGGAGATCCTGCTGTTGCCGCTGGTGGTGCTGGCGACCGCGGCGACCGTGATCGCGAGCCAGGCCGTCATCACCGGTGCCTACTCGCTGACCCGTCAGGCCGTGCAGCTCGGCCTGCTGCCGCGCTTCGAGGTTCGCTACACCTCGGAGACGCATGCCGGGCAGATCTATCTGCCGCGCGTCAACCGGCTGTTGCTGATCGGCGTGCTGCTGCTGGTGCTGCTGTTCCGCAGCTCGAGCGGATTGGCCTCGGCCTACGGCATCGCCGTCTCCACCACCATGGTTGCCGACGGCATCATGGGCTTCGTCGTGATCTGGAAGTTGTGGAATTGGCGCGCGGCCACCGCGGCCGCGGTGATCGTTCCGTTTGTCGTCGTCGACATGACCTTCTTCAGCGCAAATCTTCTGAAATTGCTTGAAGGCGCCTGGGTGCCGCTGCTGTTCGGGTTCACGATGGCGGTCATGATCTGGACCTGGCGGCGGGGGGCGGCGATTCTGATCCAGAAGACTCGCCGCATCGAAGTTCCGCTGACCGATCTGATCAAGAGTCTCGAGAAGCGTCCGCCTCACATCGTCAAGGGTACCGCGGTTTTTCTGACCAGCGACCCGGCTTTCGTGCCGACCGCGCTGTTGCACAATCTCAAGCACAACAAGGTGCTCCACGAGCACAATGTGATCATCACCATCGAGACCGCGCAGACGCCGCGCGTCGATCCCTCCGAGCGGGTCCGGATGGAAACCATCAGCGACAAATTCGCCACCGTGCGGCTGCGCTTCGGCTTCATGGAATCCCCGAATGTGCCCAAGGCGCTGGTGATCGCGCGCAAGCTCGGCTGGCAGTTCGACATCATGGCGACGTCGTTTTTCGTGTCGCGGCGCTCGCTGAAGCCGTCGACGCAATCGGGAATGCCGCAATGGCAGGATCATTTGTTCATTGCGATGAGCCGCTCGGCCAACGACGCCACCGACTATTTCCAGATCCCCACCGGGCGCGTGGTCGAGGTCGGCACCCAAGTAACGATCTGAGCCATGACCGACCATTTGGGCCAAGATATGCATTTTTGCATGTCGTGGGCCCAAAATCATGGTAGGCTATGCTTTGAGCGCGGGACTATAAGCCCGCTCGCTTCGCTATTTGTGCAGTGAAGCATTTGAGGCCCGACTCCCATGTCCAGCGATGTCTTAGTTCCCGCCGCGGAAACCACGGCGGCCAATGGGCATGGGGAGGCCCATTCCACCGCAGGCTTCAAGGCGCTGATGCTGGGCAGCATCGGGGTGGTCTACGGCGATATCGGCACCAGCCCGCTGTACGCGCTGCGCGAGGCCGTCATCGCGGCCAGCGGGCCTGCGGCCATCGCCAGCCCGCAGGCAGTGCTTGGCGTGGTATCGCTGATTCTGTGGGCCCTGATCATCGTGGTGACGCTGAAATATGTGGTGATCCTGCTTCGCGCGGATAACCACGGCGAGGGCGGAACGCTGGCGCTGATGGCGCTGGCCCAACGCGCCGTCAGCCACGGTGCCGGCGCGATCGTGCTGCTCGGGATTATCAGCGGCGCGCTGTTCTATGGCGACGCGGTGATCACGCCGGCGCTGTCGGTGCTTTCGGCCATCGAAGGCATCAAGCTCGTAACCGCCGCGTTCGAGCCCTATGTCGTGCCGCTGACCGTGCTCATCCTGCTGGTGCTGTTTGCGGTCCAATCGCGCGGCACGGCGCGGGTCGCCGCCTTCTTCGGGCCGGTGATGTGTATCTGGTTCGCGGTCATCGCGATCGCGGCTATCCCGCAGGTTATGCGGCACCCCGAAGTGCTGCTGGGGCTGAACCCGCTGTACGCCGTCTCGTTCATGATCCACCATGGCGTGATCGGCTTCGTCACGCTCGGCGCGGTGTTTCTCGCCGTCACCGGCGCCGAGGCGCTCTATGCCGATCTCGGGCATTTCGGCAAACGGCCGATCCAGACCGCCTGGCTGTTCATCGTGCTGCCCTCGCTGGCGCTGAACTATCTGGGGCAGGGCGCCCTGATCATTGCCGATCCCAAGGCGATCGAGAATCCCTTCTTCCTGATGTTTCCGGATTGGGCCTTGATCCCGATGGTGGGTCTCGCGACCGCGGCGACCGTGATTGCGAGCCAGGCCGTGATTACCGGCGCCTATTCGCTGACGCGCCAGGCCATCCAGCTCGGCCTGCTGCCGCGCTTCGAGATCCGCCACACTTCGGAAGCCCATTCGGGCCAGATCTATATCCCGCGCATCAACATGCTGCTGTTGATCAGCGTGATGCTGCTGGTCTTGCTGTTCCGTTCCTCCAGCGCGCTGGCCTCGGCCTACGGCATCTCGGTGACCGGCACCATGGTGGTCACCGCCATGATGGGCTTTGTCGTGATCTGGAAGGTCTGGAAATGGTCGCCGTTCGCAGCCGCGGCGCTGATCGCGCCGTTCCTGTTTCTCGATCTCACCTTCCTTGCGGCCAACCTGTTGAAGGTGTTCGAGGGCGGCTGGGTGCCGCTGGCGCTGGGCGCCGTGGTGATGATGCTGATGTACACCTGGCGGCGCGGCAGCCGGCTGCTGTTCGAGAAATCGCGCAAGCTGGAATTTCCACTGGCCGACCTGGTGGCGATGCTGGAGAAGCGGCCGCCGCAGCGGGTTTCCGGCACCGCGGTATTCCTGACCAGCGATCCCGCCAGCGCGCCGACCGCCCTGATGCACAGCCTGAAGCACTATAAAGTGCTGCATGAAAAGAACGTCATTCTCACCATCGAGACCGCGCCGACGCCGCGCATCGACCCGGCCGAGCGAGTCAAGCTGGAACAGATCAGCGCGACCTTCTCCAAGGTGACGCTGAAGTTCGGATTCATGGAATCGCCCAACGTTCCGAAGGCGCTGGCGATCGCGCGAAAACTCGGCTGGCAATTCGATATCATGTCGACGTCGTTTTTCCTGTCGCGGCGCGCGCTGAAGCCGGCGGCGCATTCCGGCATGCCGCGCTGGCAGGATCTCCTGTTCATCAGGCTCAGTCGCGCCGCCAATGATGCCACCGACTATTTCCAGATCCCGAGCGGGCGCGTGGTCGAGGTGGGAACGCAGGTGACCATCTGAGCTCGGGGGAGCCCGCTCAAACTCCCTTCTGGCGCTTGATTTTCGCCGCGCGAGGGGCGAGGTTGGCCTTGAAAAGCGAGCTATCGGCAGTAGTGGATCGTTGGGAGGAATTGAGTGGCGGGCCATCAGGTCAAGGATTTGACGCCGGAAGAAGTATCGAAGGGGATGGCTGACGGACGCTATCTTCTGGTCGATGTCCGCGAGCCGAATGAAGTGGCCGTGGAAGCCTATCCGGGCGCGGTCGTGGTGCCGCTTTCGACTTTCGACCCGCGCGATATTCCCGATCCCCAGGGCAAGCAGGTGGTTTTCGCCTGCCGTTCCGGCAAGCGGTCGGTAACGGCCTCGCTGGCGGCGCAGGCCGCGGGTCTTGCCTATGACCAGCATCTTGCCGGCGGCATATTGGGCTGGAAGGCGGCGGGACTGCCGACCAGGACCGGCGGCTGACCCTTGCCATGACGTCCATGAACAAGGTCTTCGCGGACCTCCCCGTCACCATCTTCGAGGCGATGTCGCAGCTAGCGCGCGACAACAACGCCATCAATCTCGGCCAGGGTTTTCCGGACGATCCCGGCCCGGAAGACATTCGCCGCGCGGCCGCCGACGCCGTGATGGACGGCTACAACCAATACCCCTCGATGATGGGACTTCCCGAGTTGCGGCAGGCGATCTCGGCGCATTACGGCCGCTGGCATGGACTTAGCCTCGATCCGATGACCGAGGTGATGGTGACCTCGGGCGGCACCGAGGCGCTGACCTCGGCCATTCTCGCCGTGGTCGAACCCGGCGACGAGGTCATCGTCTTCCAGCCGGTGTATGACTCCTACCTCCCGATCATCCGGCAGGCCGGCGGCATCCCGCGCCTCGTGCGGCTGGAGCCGCCGCATTGGCGGCTGACCGAGGAGGCGCTGCGAGGCGTCTTCAACCACAAGACCAAGGCGGTCCTGTTCAACAATCCGCTCAACCCCGCCGCGGTGGTCTATCCGCGCGAGGACCTCGAATTGCTGGCGCGGTTCTGTCAGGAGTTCGACACGATCGCGATCTGCGACGAGGTCTGGGAGCACGTGATCTTCGACGGCCGCGAGCATATTCCGCTGATCACGATTCCGGGCATGCGCGACCGCACTATCAAGGTCGGTTCCGCGGGCAAGATCTTTTCGCTGACCGGCTGGAAGATCGGCTTTGTCTGCGCCGCGCCGCCGCTGCTGCGCGTTGCAGCCAAGGTGCACCAGTTTCTCACCTTCACCACCGCGCCCAATCTCCAGGTCGCGGTCGCCTACGGACTCGGCAAGCCGGCGGATTATTTTTACGACATGCGCAAGGAGCTGGCACGGAGCCGCGACCGTCTCACCAGCGGACTGGAGAGCATCGGCTTTCCGGTGCTGCGGTCGCAGGGCACCTATTTCCTGACCGTCGATCTTTCGCCGCTCGGCCTCAACGAGACCGATGAGGCATTCTGCAAGCGCATCGTGACCGACTACAAGGTCGCCGCGATTCCGGTGTCGGCCTTCTATGAAAAGGATGCGGTGACCTCGGTGGTGCGGTTTTGCTTCGCCAAGCAGGATGCGACCCTCGACACCGCGCTGGAGCGATTGTCGGACGCGGTGCACCGCCGATAAGAGATAGCCATGAGGTAGCCATGATGCGCGACTGGAGCCGCACGCAAATCGGATGTGTTGCCGCGATGGCCGTTGCCCTCGCGCTGCTCGCGGCTGAGTCCAAAGCGGACGAGCGCATCGTCAATTTCTACAACTGGTCGAACTATATGGCGCCGGGGGTGCTCGAGGACTTTACCAGGGAAACCGGCATCAAGGTCGTCTACGACACCTTCGACGCCAACGAGACGCTGGAGACGCGGTTGCTCGCCGGAAAATCCGGGTACGACGTCGTCGTTCCGACCGCTTATTTCCTGCAGCGCCAGGTTTCGGCGAATATCTTCCAGAAACTCGACAAATCGAAGCTGCCGAACCTTGTCAATGCCTGGCCGGAAGTGACCAAGCGACTCGCCATTTACGATCCCGACAATAGCTATGGTGCAAACTACATGTGGGGCACCACGGGCATCGGCTATAACATCAAAACCGTGCAAAAGATTCTCGGCCCCGACGCCAGGATCGACAGCTGGGACATCGTCTTCAAGCCGGAGAATCTTGCAAAATTCAAGGACTGCGGCATTCACATGCTGGATTCCGCCGACGACATCCTGCCGGCAGCGCTCGGCTATCTCGGGCTCGATCCGAATTCGACCAGGCAGGCCGATCTGGAAAAGGCCGCCGACCTTCTTGTCAAGATCAGGCCGTATGTCCGAAAGTTTCATTCATCGGAGTATCTGAGCGCGCTGGCCACCGGCGAGATCTGCTTCGTGGTCGGCTGGTCCGGCGACATCATGCAGGCGCGAAGCCGCGCCGCGGAGGCCAAGAACGATATCGAGATCGGCTATTCGATTCCGAAGGAAGGCGCGCAGATGTTCTTCGACAATCTGGCGATCCCGGCGGACGCCAGGAACGTCGCCGAGGCCTATGAGCTGATCAATTATCTCTACCGGCCCGAGATTGCCGCCAAGAATTCGGACTTTCTGTCCTACGCCAACGGCAATCTGGCAAGCCAGAAGCTGGTCGATCCGAAAATCCTGGGTGACAAGAACATCTATCCTGACGACGCGACACTGGCGAAATTGTTCGTGATCACCGCACGCGATCCCGCGACCCAGCGCGTCATCAACCGGCTGTGGACCAAGGTGAAGACGGGAAGGTAGCGGCGCCTCACGCAATGACGCCGTGGCACGGATGTTCACCGCCAGCGGCGGTGCAGCCACAGCCACTGATCCGGATATTCGCGAATCCAGCCCTCGATCACCGAGGTCACCGCCTGCATCGTTCCCTGGATGTCGATCTGCCCGTTGGCGTCGCGCACCGGCTTCACTTCCTCGGACAATTCGGCGCGAAAACGATGGCCGGGCAGGCGGATGATGCGGACGCCGTGGATCGGGCATTCGATCTGCCGCAACAGCCGCGCCAGCATCGGATTGGCCTTGGTCTTGCGGCCGAAGAACGTCACCTCGACGCCATTGGTCAGATATTGGTCGACCAGCATCGCGACGTGCTGGCCTTTTTGCAGCGCCTCCGCGAGTTTTAGCGGCGCATCGCGCCCGGCCGGGATCAGCGTGCCCATCTTGACCGCGCGCATATCCTGGATGATGCGGTCGGCGGAGGCGATGTTGGGCCGGCGATACAGGATCGCGGCGTCGAGCCCATGCGCGACCGCGGCGAGCGCCGGCAGCTCCCAATTGCCGAGGTGGCTGGCAAAGATCAGCGCCGGCTTGCCGTCGATCCGTAGCTGCGCAAAAAGTTCATGCGTGCGGGTCTGGATCTCGATGCGGCTTTGCTCGGGATGGGCGGGATCGTGCTCCCAGATGTGATCGAGATGCGCGAACTCGGCGCCGACCCGGCCGAGATTGTCCCAGACGCCGGCCAGAATGGTTTCGATCTCCTCCGGCGATTTCTCCGGGAAGGCGGCGGTGAGATTGGCGCGGCCGATGCGCTGCTCGCGCAGCAGGGGGCCGATTGCGCGGGTAATCCGGCCGAAGAGGTTGGCGGTCTTGATCGGATCGAAATAGCGGGTGGTGCGCAGCATGCCGACGATCAAGGCGCCGATCGCGGCTTCGCCGAGCGGCTTGGTCGCGTCGCGAATGCGGGCCTTGGTGCGAAGCAGGAGCGGATGCATCAGAAACCAACGACGATCTTGCCGAACACCTGCCGGCTTTCCATGCGTTTCAGCGCGGTGGCGACATCCTCGATCGGCACCTCGGTGTCGATGATCGGAAGCATGCCGCCGGCCATCTTGTCGAGGCTTTCGGCGATATTGCGCATCGTCGCGCCGAACGAGCCGAAGATACGATATTGTTGCTGGAACAATTGCATCAGGTTGATTGTCGTGGTCGGCCCGGAAGTGGAGCCGCAGGTCACCAGCCGGCCGCCGCGCTTCATGCACAGCAACGAACCGTTGAACGTATCGGCGCCGACATGTTCGAACACGACATCGACGCCCTTCTTCTTGGTGATCTTGCGGGTCTCGTGCTCGAACCGGTCCTTGCGGTAGTTGATGACGTGATCGGCGCCGAGCGCTTTCACGCCGTCGATCTTGGAATCGTCGCCGACCGTGGTGATGACGGTGCAGCCGATCGCCTTGGCCATCATGATGGCGACGGTTCCAATGCCGGAGCCGCCGGCGTGCACCAGCACGGTTTCACCCGGTTGCAGTTTCGCATTGTCGAACAGCATGTGCTGCACCGTGGAGAATGCGATCGGCGCGCAGGCGGCGTCGCGGTCGCTGACGCCGTCGGGCACCGGGATCACCAATCTTTCGGCCAGATTGAGAAACTCGCGGGCGAAGCCGTCGACATGGAAGCCCATGATGCCTGCGACGTTTTCGCAGAGATTGTCGCGGCCTTCGCGGCAGGCTTGGCAAGTCCCGCAGGTGAGGGCGCCGTACATCACGACTTTCTGTCCCGGCCTGAAGCGCGTGACATTTTCGCCGATGGCCCTGATTTCGCCCGAGGCTTCGGCGCCGACCACCAGCGGCAGCTTGCGCTTCGCAAACGCCATGCCGCGATAGCCCCAGACGTCGATGTGATTGAGCGCCACCGCCTTGACGGCGATCTGCACCTCGCCAGGGCCCGGAGGCGGCGGCGGCGGTATTTCCGCGATCACCAGCTGACGATCGGCAACGAGGGTGAGCGCACGCATGAAGCCGTGTCTCCGGCAGGACGAAAGGGATTGTGATCGCGTGCGTATCGCCGGTTCATACGGTGACGTCAATCGCCGAATGCACGCCCGGTGCCGGCTAGACCGGTTCCTGCGTCAGGATCAGCACGGCATTCTGGCCGCCGAATCCGAACGAGTTCGACATCACGGCGGTAACGCGGGCGTCGCGCGCCTTGTTGGGAACGACGTCGAACGGGATCGCCGGATCCGGAATGTCGTAGTTGATGGTCGGCGGAATCCGCTGGTGCTCGAGCGTCAGCAGCGAGAACACCGCTTCGACCGCACCTGCCGCCGACAGAGTATGGCCGACCATCGACTTGTTGGAAGATACCGGAACCTGGCCGGTGCGGTCGCCGAACACGGTCGAGATGCCCAGATATTCCATCTTGTCGTTTTCCGGCGTGCCGGTGCCGTGGGCGTTGATGTAGTCGATTTGTTCGGGGCCGATGCCGGCATCCGACAGCGCGTTGCGCACGCATCCGATGATCGGTTTGCCATCGGGACTCGAGCGGGTGCGGTGGAATGAATCGGCGAGTTCGCCGCAGCCGGCGACGATGCCGAGGATCCTGGCGCCGCGCGCGGTGGCGGCTTCATAGCTTTCCAGCACCAGCGCACCGGCGCCTTCGGCCATGACAAAGCCGTCGCGGTTCTTCGCGAACGGCCGGACCGCCGCTTGCGGCGGATCGTTGTGGGTGGAGAGCGCCGAGAGCAACGAGAACCGGACCAGTGCTTCCGGATTCACCGATCCGTCGGTCGCGACGCACAGCGCGGCGTCCGCCTCGCCGCGGCGAATGGCCTCGACGCCGAGCTGGATGGCGCTGGCGCCGGAGGCGCACGCCGTCGACAGCGAAATCGGCGAGCCCTTGGTGCCGAATGTCTCGGCGAGATGATCGGCCACCGAGCCGAACAGGAAACGCCGGTGATATTGCGTGAATTTTCCGCCGCCGCCGGCCCGCAGCAGCACGTCGTAATCGAATTCCTTTGCGCCGGAGGCGTGTCCGAGTTCGAACCGCTGCGGCCACTCGACCTCGACCGGCGCGACCGCGAGAAACAGCGGTCCGGGAAAATCGCCTTTGCTGCCGATCGCCGATTGCGCGATCGCTTCCTCGGTGGCGATATCGGCGAGCCGTTCCGAAAGATCGGTCGAGGAAAACGGCTCGACCGGCACGAAATCGATCGTGCCAGCCATCGTGGTCTTGAGGCCGTCGGTGGGGAAGCGCGTGATGGTGCGAATGCCGGATTCGCCGGCGGTGAGCTTTGCCCAGTTATCGGCCTTGCCGGAACCGAGCGATGTCACGACACCCATGCCGGTGACGACGACGATCGGCCTGCCGAAACTATCGCGCTTAGCTGTCATGTTTTCCCCCGTCGGTCGGCGCCGTGCTCAACTGATCGCTTCGACCAGCGCCATGCCTTCGCCCCGCCAGTGACCGGCCCCGATCACGACAATCTGGGTCGGGGCTTCCGACATTTCAATCTCCAGGCCGGACGAATCATTGGGCGGAAACAGCGCTCCGCGCGAAATCGAAAGCGCCGCGAGACTCAGTCCCAGCGGAAACTGGGTTTCCATGGTGTGTCCGAAATAGGTCCCGGACGCCCGTACCGCAAAGTCCGGATGCTCCTTCAGGAACGTCCGTTCCTCCGAGGTAACGGGTTCGGCGCCGGTTGCGCCGGTGATGACGGCGCCCTTGCGCCCGAGCTTGCCGAGCTTCGACCACAGTCTTTCCAGCGTCGCCGTCACGTCGCCCGGGTGCTTGCGGTGCGACAGGTCGGCGACGACGTTGGTCAGGCGTGCGTAGGGTTTGGCGCCGCGGGCCTGCGCGTGCGCCTTGGACTCGATGACGAGGAAGGCGCCGGCAGACCCCAGCGCGAAACCGGCGCTGTTCTGACGCGCCCAAACCGGAGTGAACTTTTCCTTGAGGTTGAAATTGCCGAACTCATAGAGAACCAGGAGGTCCTTGCGCTCGCCGTTCTGCGAACCACCGATCAGCGCGATGTCACTCTGGCCGGCCGCGATACGTGCCAGCGCGATCCTGGCGGCGTCGACGCCCGCGGCTTCTTCGCCCATGAAAGTGCGCGACGACCCGGTGACGCCGTGCACGATGGCAATGTTGCCGGCGAGCAGGTTCGAGAGCTGTGCCAAAAATAGCGTCGGGCGCAGATCGTTCATCAGCCGCTCATTGAGAAAGCCGGGAGCGGCATTTCCCTTGGCTTCCGCGGTCAGGATGCTGCAGTCCACCGCGAGATCGCGCTCGCCGCCGCCGGCGGCGACGATCATGTCCATCCGCGCCAGGATTTCCTTGTTGCCCTTGACGCCGGCCGAATCCAAAGCGAGCCCCGCGGCATAGGTGCCGATGCGCTGCCAGGCTTCCATCTGACGCTGATCGCCCTTTTTGGGGATCTGGGTGTCGAGATTCACCGGCGCGAAGGGATGGACGATATACGGCGCAAAACCCTTCTCGTCGACGTTGACGCGCCGGGCATTGAGCGCGTCCCAATTCGCGTCCAGGCCCTCGCCGAGCGAGGTGGCCAGACCGATACCGGTGATCCAGACCTCCACCGGTTCCGAACTCGCAGATTTCGTCTCAGTCATGGGAGATGGCCTGTTGTGGAAAGCCGATGCGCTGGGCCACGGCATCCATGTATCCGCGCAACTCCGGATTGGGGAAGGGGACGTGGCTGAATGTGATCGTCGAGTTGCATCGGAGCTTGCCGCCGACCTTGACCCTCGCTTCGGTCATCGCATAACCCGACCCTTCGTGAAGGACGTTGGCGTCGATGGTCAGCAACTCCCCGGGGGACACGAAGCCGCGCATCTTGGCTTCCTTGACCGCCGCCAGAAACGGCATCCGTTCGAACTTCATCAGCGCCAGCAATAACCAGCCCGAGGTCTGCGCCATCGATTCAATCAGCAGAACCCCGGGCATGATCGGGTGGCCCGGGAAATGTCCCTCGAAGATCGTGTTGTGCTGTGGAACCTGCGCTTCGGCCGTGATGGTCTTCTCGCCCATGTTGAGGTCGAGAATGCGGTCGATCAGCTGGAAATATTCGAGATGCATGACGGGCGACTACGCGCCCTTGGCCGCGACCAATTCGTCGATGCGCGCGCTGAGGTTTTTCAGGACGAAATACTGCTCGGTTGTGGCTTTGCCGTCGTTGACTTCCTGCGTCCATTTCTCGAGCGGCAGCTTGATTCCGAACGCCTTGTCGATCGCAAACGCGATGTCGAGAAAATCGAGGCTGTCGATTCCCAAATCGTCGATGGCGTGGCTTTCCGGGGTGATCGTGTCGCGCGGGATGTCGCAGGTTTCAGCGATAATCGTGGCGACCTGATCGAATGTTGAGGACATCACTAAACCTTTGATATATTGAAGATAAATTCCTGAACGGCAGGGGAAGCGGGCGCGGCGCCCCAGAACGCCCTATCCGCCATCCGGAGTTGAGTGCCCGTATATCGGAGCGCCGCGCCTGAGTTCAATGGAGGCGGGCGATGCCGGTTGCACCGGATTTGAGCCAAAGCGCTGACTTTTCCCGAGAATTCTGGCCTGAAAAATCCCGGTCCGAAAATGCTAGATGTGCGGTGCGGAAATCTGCGCGCAGTCGCGCCGTCCCATCAGCACGCAATCCTGGGTTTTGCGCAGATCGGCGATGCTCATGGCAAGCCAGATCCCGATCGCCGTCAGTGCGACGGTAAAGGCGAAGGCGGCAATGTTCGCCAGCATGCGATGGCGAAAATCGTCCGGCTCCTCCCGGTCGCGCTCGTAGCGTGACAGGTCGTTCGGTTCTCGGGCGTCCTCGGCCGGGGCCTGCCGGCCCAGCTCTCCCCGTTGACCCGGGGGCCGAGCCAAGGTGCGCGGCCGGAATTTGACCACGCGATGCTCGTCATCCGATGCAATGGGCTGCCGGCTTTTCACGTCTGCGAACTCCGGAACATCCTGTGGTGGTGTTTAGCACGTGCGCCGCACGTCTCACAGATAATGTTGGCATGGCACCGATGCCATAAGCTATCCCTGAACCGTCTCGTGGAACCTGCCGTAGTCCACTCTGAGCCGGCCGTCTTCCGAAGTGTCGAGAATGTCGGTGTAGCGATGCCCGAAACGGATATCGGGATGGCCGTAGGCCTTTTGCGCGTGGACATTTTGCGCCGCAACGACATCATATCCGGACACCACCACGACCAGCGAAGCATTCGAAGTCTCGAGGTCGCCGGCGTCCAGCCCGTAAAGCGGACTTTCCTCATCGAGGATGTGATAGAGGGTCCAGCTCAGCGCAAGCGCAGGGCTCTCGTTTCGGGCCAATGGTAATTCGTAGAACCTTCGAAACGACTGGCCTTCCATACTGACGCCGTTCTTGAACAACCACACCCGCGCCGTGGCATTGCTGATGATGTTGTGACGCTCGTTGGCGAGGCGAAACATCAGGGTCGGCTTGCCGTCGTGGCTTGAAATCACCGGGTTGTCGGCGAACAGCAACCGGGCGCTTGGCCGTGAGAACCGGGCAAAGATCAGCCCGGTCATCAGCGACATCGAAAAGATCCCCGTGAACAGCTCCACGGTCGCGATAAAATGTCCGTAGTGGGTTTGCGGATGCATGTCGCCGTAGCCGGCGGTCGAGAGCGTCTCAATGCCGAAATAGAGATAGTCGATATAGGCGCCGCCGGGGACGTTCGAGATCGGCTGATTTCCGATCCAGTAGAACAGCGCGAAAACCGCGTTGAAGACGACGAACACCAGCGCCGCGCCGCCAATAAACGCCGGCCAGGACGCCGTCATGCAGCGATGGCTGATGTCGGCCCAGAAGTTGAGGTGAAGGCCCTCGGTGATGACTTCGCGGCCGGCAAGCCGGACCACCCGCGGCTTTGACGTCCGCTCGTTTTGGCTTTGGGCCATCTGGTTTGGATCTCTTTTGAGTATCTGGCGAGGCCGGCAGGGGCATTTAATCGCCTGCGGCATCAATTGAAAGCAAGGACGCGGTCAATTTGCCGGGCTGTTGGGGACTGGCGTCGAACGATTAATCCGGCGGGGTGTCTGACGCCGAGCCTGGGCCGGATTTCGGCCCCGGCAGTTCCTTGCCGCCGAGCGCAACATGCAGCCAGCGCTCGGTTCGGCCGCCGATGGTCAGAATGGCGAACGTGATCGCGACGGCGACCCCTACAATCCGCCATTGTCCGACCCCGCAGGCAATGCCGACGCAGGCCGCGAGCCAGGTGCAGGCGGCGCTGGTCAGCCCGCGGACCCGGAAGTGATGCTCGGCGCGGACGATGACGCCGGCGCCGAGAAAACCAATGCCGGTGAGGATGCCCTGGATGATGCGGCTGGCGGCATCGGAAATCTTCGTGCTTTCCGTCGATGGATCGGCCAGCATCACCACCATGGCGGTGGCAAGCCCGACCAGACCCAGCGTCTTCAGTCCGATCGGCTTGCCGTGCAGATCGCGATTTAGACCGATCAGGCCGCCCGCGAGCGTCGCGGCGCCAAGACGCATCACAATCTCAAACCAGTCGGGCAACGCGTTTTCCTCCTTTCAGGTTCGCCTTATTTCGGCAGGCGTCCCATCAGGTAGAATTCATCGTTCGGACGCATCGCAGTGACGTTCGCCATCCGGTTCGACAGCGCGAAGAACGCCGAGATCGCGGCAATATCCCAGATGTCGTCGTCGCTGAAACCGTGGGCCGCGATCGCGGTAAAATCTTCCTCGGAAATCCTGTGCGCCTCCGCGCTCACCTTCATCGCGAAGTCGAGCATGGCGCGCTGGCGCGGCGTGATATCCGCCTTGCGGTAGTTCGCCGCGATCTGGTCCGCGACCAGCGGGTTCTTGGCGCGGATGCGCAGGATCGCGCCATGGGCGATGACGCAGTATTGGCATTGGTTGGCGCTGGAGGTCGCGACCACGATCATCTCGCGCTCGGCCTTGGTCAGGCCGCCGTCCTTGTCCATCAGCGCGTCGTGATAGGCGAAGAACGCCCGAAACTCATCGGGGCGGTAGGCCAGCGTCAGGAACACGTTGGGGACGAAGCCGGATTTTTCCTGCACCGCGAGCAGGCGGCTGCGGATATCGTCCGGCAGTTTTTCGATCGAGGGGGTCGGAAAGCGCTTGGCAATCGGCTGCGTCATCGAGGTATCCCGGCTTCACACCGCGCGAGGCGGTCGGCCGCGATCATAGAGCATGATCCGGAACGATGGGTACCGGTTTTTCGGACCGCGACCGCGCCCGATCAAGGAGGCAGATGACGCCGGCTCGCCGTCAGCGCAGTGGCTTTTTCAACAGCGAGAAACGGTCGGGATCGAGCCCCATCGACGGCTGCAGCATCGGCGCTTCCACCGCGCGCACCGCCGGGCGTTCGTTGGCGCCGGGATCGTTGGGAATGTCGCGCTGCGAGGTCGCTCCGCGCCAGCGCTCGAGCACGGCGCCGACGAAATGCATGTCGTGGCCGGCGGTAACCGAGTTTACGGTGGCGATCGTGGCTTCGCTGCGCGGCAATTGATGCAACGGCACTTCCTTGAAGCGCAGCCGGGTCGGCAGCGCCACGCCTTCGCCGAAGGCGAGCACTTCGCGGGTACCGAGCGAGGGCACGAACGACAGCAGGTTGGCCGCGGCGTCCGAGACCGCCGAGCGCAGCAGCGTCTGGTCGCGTTCGTTGGCAAGGCGCATCGCGAACAGCGTATTGCACTGGGAAATGATGGTGGCATCGAGCTCGGCGGGACGCTGGGTGATGAGGCCGAGATAGACACCGTATTTGCGGCCTTCCTTGGCGATACGCGAGATCGCCTTGCGCGTCGGCCCGAAACCGATGCTGCGGTCGGCAGAGGCGTAGCGGTGGGCTTCTTCGCAGACGAACAGCATCGGCGAAACGCCGTCGCTCCACAGCCCGAAATCGAACGCCATCCGGCACAGCACCGACACCACGGAATCGACGACTTCGGCGGGGAAGCCGGCGAGTTGCATGATGGTCATCGGCCTGCCGTTGGCGGGCAGCCGGAACAGATGGCTGAGGACTTCCGCCATGGTATCGCCGCCGACATTGGCGTTGTCGAACATGAACGCGTAGCGCGGGTCGTTGCGCACGGTCTCGACCCGCGAAATCAGCTTGTGATAGATGATGCGGGAGGAGCGGTTCTCGAGCTTGCCCATGCGCTCGTCGATCAGCGAAATCAGGTCGGTCAGGCGATATGGAACCGGCGTATCGACGGTAAAGACCGACTTGGGATCGGCGCGTTTCAGTCCGACCCGGTCGGAGTTCTGGTACTGGGTGTAGATTCCCTTCGCCATCGGAATGATTTCGGCGAGGATATCCAGCTCCTCCGGCACGCCGGGCCGGCCGGCGAACAGCACGTCGACGATTTCCTCGAAATTGAACAGCCAGAACGGCAGCTTCAGATTGCGCGGATTGAGCACCAGCGCGCGGTCGCCGAAGCAGCGGCCATATTCGTTATGCACGTCGAGCAGGAAAATCCGCAGGCTCGGCCGTGCCTTGAGGATCTCGTTCATCAGCAGCGATACGCCGGTCGACTTGCCGACGCCGGTGGAACCCAGCACCGCGAAATGCTTGGAAAGCATTTCCTCGACATCGACATAGGCGATGACGGATGGGTCCTGCTGCAGGGTGCCGACATTGATCTGATCCGATCCGGAGGGCGCATAGACGGTGCGCAGTTCCTGATTGGTGATCAGATCGACCGCATCGCCGATCGTCGGATAGTTGGTGACGCCGCGCTGGAATTTGGGACGATCCGGCTCGCCAAAGATTTCGCCGAGCAGATCGACCCCGGCGGTGGCGATGTAAAGGTCGGAAGTCGGCAAGTGTTCGCAGGAGACTTCGGTGATCATGGCGACGATGACGGAATTGGCGCAGCGGATGCTGACGAAGCGGCCGACGGTTGCCCTTATTTCCGAGACGGGCATCTTGCCCGCCGCCAGCAATCCCACCCGGGCGAGGGAGCCCCGCACCGAAATCACGCGTCCGAAAGATGTCACAGTGGTCCTGCCCGGTCTGTCATGAATTCAGGTCTGCGCATGACTATGCAGCTTCGGATTGGACAAACGGTTAAGCCGGAACACGCCCGGGTTGGTCAAATCTGCGGTATCTCGGTCGGGATTGCGATTTCTGTGTTGCACTGGTGAGTCCGTCGCCCGCGGATTCCAAGGAAAATCGATACTTTGAGTTCGCGGCTGCCGGCCTCGGCGCCTATCCGGCTTAACGCCTAGTTTACCAAAGCCGGAGGAGGTCCGTTCGCCGCTCGGCTTTTTTTTGCGGAAACGCTCGCTAGGATGATTGACGGAACCGCCGGCGGTCCGCCGATCGAGGCCACGATTAGGTTCGCCTTAACTGTTAGGCTCGCCTTAACCGTTTGCTAACTGCCCCTCCTAACGTTGCTTCCATCACTGATGGGTTACGTTGTCAGAATAGGGGGAGGCATGAGCAAACCAGGTCCTGACGGCAGCCAACGATTGCCACGTGGTCAAGCCAATCAATCGGATGGCAAATCCAAACCGGCGCCGGGGAAACTCCGGGCGGCGATCGGGTGGCTGACCTTTTGCGGCGTTGCCGCGGCCGCGGTCCCCGTGACTGACAGGGTATCTCCGATGTTCGAAACTTGGCTGCAGCCGACCAAACTGCTGGTCGGTGTGATCGTTCTTTGCCTGCTGGTCACCGCCTTTGTTCTCATTTCAATGGGCCGTGCGCTGCTCAAGAAACGCCAATGGTCCGATCGAAAGCTGGTGATGGAACGGCATCAGCTCGGCATCGCCGTGAACAATATTCCGCAAGGCCTCGTTCTTTACGATACATCGGCGCGGGTCACGGTTTGCAATCAGCGTTATCTGGAGATGTTCGGGTTGTCGCCGGACGTGGCCAAGCCGGGCTGCACCATGCGCGACCTCATCGCGCATCGGAAAGAGACCGGATCGTTCAACGGCGATGTCGATGAATTCTGTTCCGACGTCACCCGCAACATGTCGCTCGGGAAAGTCACCCATCAGATCACGGAGACCGCGGACGGCAGGGCGATCCAGATTGTGAACCAGCCGCTGGCGGCCGGCGGATGGGTGGCCACGATGGAGGATGTCACGGAGCGCAAGCGCTCGGCCGAGAGGATCGTCCATCTGGCGCATTACGACGCGCTCACCGATTTGCCTAACCGGGTGCTGTTTCGCGAGCAGCTCGAACGGGCGCTCAAGAAGGTTCAGTCCGACGAACGGCTGGCGGTTCTGTACATCGACATCGACGAATTCAAGGGTATCAATGATGCCCTGGGGCATCCGGTTGGCGATGAGCTCTTGAAGGCGATCGCGGGTCGCTTGCGCGGTTGCCTCGGAGAAAACGATATTGCCGCGCGCCTCGGCGGCGACGAATTCGCCATCATTCAGACCGGCGTGAAGGGTCCGTCCGACACGACGCATCTTGTGGAGAAGATCTATTCGGCGATCCGGCAGCCCTATAGCTGCGTCGGTCACGTGATCACCACGGACGCCAGCATCGGCATTGCGATCGCGCCGGAAGACGGCGCGCATCTGGATCAGCTGCTCAAGAATGCCGATTTGGCCATGTATGGCGCCAAGGCCGACGGGCGTCGAACCTACCGGTTCTTCGAGTCCGGAATGGACGAACGGGTCAAGGCGCGGCGAACGCTGGAGCTGGATCTGCGTCGGGCGATCACGGATGGCGGGTTCGAAGTCTACTATCAGCCATTGGTGAATCTCGGCGACAACAAGATCAGCGGTTGCGAAGCGCTGCTGCGTTGGCGCCACCCCGAGCGCGGGATGATATCGCCCGCGGAGTTCATCCCGATCGCGGAGGAGAGCGGCCTCATCAATCAGCTCGGCGACTGGGTGCTCAATACCGCATGTGCCGAAGCCGCGACCTGGCCGGATCATATCCGCGTCTCGGTCAACGTCTCGCCGGTTCAGTTCAAGACCCAGACCCTGGCGCTCAATGTGGCTTCAGCGCTCGCGGCCTCGGGCCTCTCGGCGGGCAGGCTCGAACTCGAGATCACCGAGGCGGTGCTGATCCGCGACGATGAAGCCGCGCTCGCGTTGCTGCACCAGTTGCGCGAACTGGGGGTGCGGATCGCGCTGGACGACTTTGGCACCGGCTATTCCTCGCTCAGCTACCTGCATCGGTTTCCCTTCGACAAGATCAAGATCGATCGCTCCTTCGTCAAGGACCTCGGTGAGGCGGCCGGATCGTCGTCCATCGTCCAGGCCGTGGTGAACATCGCCGCCGCGAGCAACATGACGACCACAGCGGAAGGCGTGGAAACCGAGCCGCAACTGGAATTGCTGCGTCTGCTTGGCTGTACGGAGATGCAGGGATATCTTTTCAGTCCGGCAATCTCTGCTCCGGAAATCGCAAAGCTGCTGGTCTCGCCTCCGGGCGCGGTCGCGTCCGCCGCTTGAGCAGCCGGCGCCCGCCGGCGATTGCCCCCATCAATCGACCAGCCGGGGGCTGGCTTCAGCCGCCGCGACGCGGTAAATCCTGTCTCAATAAGAAACAGGGCAGGGTGGAACGCGATGAAACGCGGCATTGAATTTTGAGCGATTTCGCGCGGCCTTCCGCGCTCGCACCCTTCCGTATCCGGAATTACCGTTTCCAGTGGCCGGCCGATCTGCTCACCTCCTGGGCGTTCGAGATGGAGACGCTCATTCTCGGCTGGTACGTGCTGGTCGAGACCGGATCGGTGCTGTTGCTGACCCTGTTTGCATCACTCACCTACATTGGCACGTTGATCGCCCCGATGTTCGGCGTGGTCGGCGATCGTATCGGTCACCGCGATCTCCTGGCGATGATGCGCGCGATCTATGCAGTGCTCGCGGGCACGCTGATGACGCTGGCGCTGACCGGTCATCTGACGCCGCTCCATGTCATGGTCATCGTGGCCATCATGGGCCTGGTGCGACCGTCGGATCTCGGCGTGCGCGGCGCGCTGGTCGCCACCATCATGCCGCATCATCAATTGATCGGCGCCATCAGCATTTCCAGGACCACGATGGATACCGCGCGCATCGCCGGCGCGCTCAGCGGCGCCGGACTGTTCGCGGCGCTCGGCATGGGGCCGGCCTATATCGCGATCGTCAGCCTCTATATCGTCAGCACGCTCTTGACCCTGTGCGTGGTGGCGCCGTCGAAGCCGCATCCCGCCGATGAAGCGGCGGACGGCGTGCTGCGGCGTTCCCCGATGCGCGACCTCAAGGAGGGCGTGGCCTATGTCTGGACCACGCCGCGGATGCGGGCGGCGATGTGGATCGCGTTTCTCGCCAATCTCACCGCATATCCCTTGTCCAACGGATTGTTGCCCTATGTGGCGCGCGAGATCTACCGCACCAACCAGACCGGGCTCGGCTATCTCTCCGCCAGTTTTGCCGTGGGCTCGCTGGTCGGCTCCATCGCGTTGAGCCTGATCGGCGGCATCCGGGTGGCGCGGCTGATGATCGGCGCCACCGTCATGTGGTACGCGACGCTATTGGTGTTCGCACAAATGCAGACGATGCCGGCCGCGATTGCGTGCCTGATACTGGCGGGTTTTTCGCAAAGCCTCTGCATGATCTCGATCGCGGTGATCCTGATGCGCGCCGCCAGCGAACATTTCCGCGGCCGGGTGATGGGCGTGCGCATGATGGTCATTTATGGCCTGCCGCTGGGGTTGCTGGCGGCGGGCAGCCTGATCGATCTGGTGGGTTTTGCAGCGACCGGCGTGCTTTACGCGACGATCGGTCTGGCGCTGATGATGGCGGTGGTGCTGCACTGGCGCGAGGATCTGTGGCATGTGCGTGCGCCGGCGAATGCGAAGTGAGATCCCAATTGAAGCCTGGCTAACGCTTGGTTTTGACCGCGCCCCTTAACCCCGCGTCCTGCTGAATCCGCTCGACGAGCCCGTTGCCTTGCACCTCCTGCACAAAGCTTTCAACGAACGGGAGGCCTTGTTCGCGGCCCCGGGGAATTGCGACCGCCATGTGTTCCAGTCCCCAATTGCCATCGAGAATCCGCGCGCCCGGCATCGAATCCGACATTTCAAACAGAATGGCCTTGTTGGTGGCGTAAACGTCGAGTTCTCCGCGGCGCATCATCTCGATCGCAAGCTTGACGCTCTCGGCAGGAATTATTTGCGCATTCTTGAACTTCGCGGATAGCGTCCGTTCCGACGTGCCGCCTTTGGTGACGCCTATCCGAATTCCGGGCCGGTCGATCTCGTCGGCTCGGCCGACGGATGAATTTGCAGGTACGAGATATCCAAGCTCGATCGACAACAGAGGTTGGCTGAAGCCGACATCATTTGCCCGCGCCGGCGTCGCGTTGGTGATCGTGAAATCGATCTGACCTTCCTTCATGGCGCCGATCACATCGGCAATCCGCGGGAACGTCACATATTGCGGAGTAGCGCCGATGCGCGCAGCAAACTCCCGGCCGAGATCGTAGGTGAGGCCATGGGTTTGACCGCTGCCGGCATCGGTGACCATGGAGGTCGGGCTGCCCGGATAGACGCCGACACGCAAATGACCCGTTGGAGCCAGCAGTTCCTTCTCGCCACCGGCGTTGGCGCAAAGGACGCCCAGCGCGCTGACCAGCATGGAGGCGAACAGCGCGCCTCGAGCGGCACACCACGTCGCACCGCCTGAAGGCAGCATCGGACAAAAAATTTTGGATAATATCATCGCGACGAGACCCGCTGACCGCTTGCTCGGTGTTGCGCTCACTGCGCGCGGATATTTGCCGCCTTGAGCACCGGTTCCCATTTCGTGACCTCCGCATGCATGAACGCTTCAAATTCTTTTGACGTGCTGCCCACGGGCGTCGCGCCGATCTTGTCGAGCGTCATCAGCACATTGGAATCCTGCAAGGCGGTCTTGAGGTCGGCTTGCAGCTTCGCCACCAGTTCGGGCGCCATGCGCGCCGGTCCAAGAAATCCCCACCAGACCGAGACGTCGTATCCGGACACCCCGGACTCCGCCACGGTCGGGACGTCCGCCAGCGTTTTGGAGCGCACAGCCGAGGTCACCGCCAGGGCACGCAGCGGACCTTGATCCAGCTGTCCGACGACTTCCGCAAGCGGATTGATGCTCATGGGGATGTCGCCCGCGATCACGGCGGTGAGTGCTGGCGCGCCACCCTTGTAGGGAATGGCGAGAATCTTCACCCCGGCCATGTATTTCAGCAACTCGCCGGCCAGATGCGCCGAGGTCCCGTTGCCCGACATGCCGTAGGACAGGGCTTCCGGATCCTTCCGCGCCCCGGCCAGCAGGTCCTGAAGGTTTGCATACGGACTTTTCTTGGCAACGACGAGGGCGAGCGGCGAAGAGGCGATCTCGGTGATCGCCGTGAAGTCTTTGAAGGTGTCGTAGGGCAGGCTGGGATAGATGAACTGGTTGAGCGGGTGACCGCTGGCCACCAGGATCAACGTGTAGCCATCCGGAGGTGCCTGAACAAGTGCTTGCGAGGCGACGATGCCGCCGGCGCCGGGGCGGTTGTCGATCACCGGTTGCTGGCCCCAGATTTTTGCCAGCGACTGGCCGAGTGTGCGCGCAAGTACGTCCACCGCGCCGCCCGCCGCATAAGGCACCAGGATGTGGACGGGCTTGCTCGGAAAATCTTCAGCCCGCGCGCCGGCGCCGGCCAGGAGCAGGGCCGCACCTGCCAGCAGACTGCCGATCTTCTTCACTCCCACCATACCCGTTCGCTCCTCTTGGCTTTGTCGTGTTGCGGCTCATCGGCGCGCCCCGGTTTTGCTGACCGGATTGCCAGTAAAACCCTGCGACGAGCCCTTTAGTCGTCACTACTAACGCCCACGGATATTGTTGACCAGACCTTATCTTTTGTACAATGGTACAAATCAATGGTCCGTACCTCCGCCAGCAAGAAAGCCGCGACCCGCAAGCCTAATCTGCGGGAGGCAATCCTGTGCGCGGCGGAAGAGTTGTTCGCGACCAATGGCTTCAACGCCGTTTCGGTTCGGGACATCGCGCACGCCGCCGGCGCCAATCCCGGCAGTGTGACCTATCATTTCAAGACCAAGGACGGCCTGCTGCTTGAAATTTATCGCCGTCACTGCGGGCCGATGAACCGCAGGCGGTCCGAGTTGCTGGCTGCAGCCAGCCGGGTGCGGGATCTGCAGGACCGGCTGGAGGCGATCGTCCGCGCCTATGTGCTGCCGGCATTTTCCTCAGGCAGCGATCTTGCGGGCGGAGGGGCGCGTTTCACGCGGCTCCGCGCGGTTATGTCGGCGGAAGGAAACGAGGTCGCACGCCGGATTATCGCGCAGACCTTCGACGACACCAGCCATGCCTTCATCGACGCGATCCACCAAAGTCTGCCGCACATCCCGCGTACCGAAATCGTCTGGCGCAGCCACTTCCTGCTCGGCGCGCTCTACTACACGCTGGTCACGCCCGAACGCGTGTCCCGGCTGTCGCGGGGCGGCGCGGATGGAACGGATGCGGGAAACGCGATCGAGCAACTGGTGCGCGCGACGGTCGCTTCCTTCCAGGCACCCGCGCTGGACCAGCCGGAAGTACCGCGCCGGAGATCTGCGGTGCAAGCCAAGAAGCAGGGAACGCTGACCAGAGGCTGAAGCGTGTTGAATGGAGAAGCCTTGTCCCCAACCCGGGTGTAGGATCCCTGGTCTGCCGCAACCGCAATTTCTGAAATTCCAACCAAAAAGGGGAGTCGATATCCCATGAAGACCGGACTTGTTATCAGCGCCCACCCCGGCGATTTCGTGTGGCGCGCCGGCGGCGCCATCGCGCTGCATGCCAAAAAGGGCTATCGCGTCAAGATCGTGTGCCTGGCATTCGGCGAACGCGGCGAGTCCCAATTCGCCTGGAAGCAGGCCGGCATGACGCTCGACAAGGTCAAGGCCGGTCGCAAGGACGAGGCGGAGCGGGCGGCAGCGGCGCTCGGCGCCGAGATCGAATTCTTCGACGCCGGCGATTATCCGCTGCGCCTCACCGAAGCACATAAGGAGCGGCTGATCGACATCTACCGCGAAACCAATCCGAGCTTCGTGCTGACGCATTCGCTGGAAGACCCCTACAATGTCGACCATCCGGCGGCGACGGCCTATGCGCAGGAGGCGCGCATCGTCGCGCAGGCGATGGGCCACAAACCGCAGGCCGACTATAATTACAGCGCGCCGCCGGTATTTCTGTTCGAGCCGCATCAGCCGGAAATGTGCAACTTCAAGCCGCAGGTGATCCTCAACATCGACGAGGTCTGGGATCTCAAGCGCAAGACTTTCGAGATTCTTGCGGCGCAAAAACATCTCTGGGCCTATTACGAGCGGGTGGCGTTGCAGCGGGGCATGCAGGGCGGGCGCAATTCCGGCAAGGCCATGACCTATGGCGAGGCCTATCAGCGGCTATTCCCGATGGCGGTGGAGGAACTGGTATGAAGACGATCGTTGTCCGCAATATCGTCAGGACTGACGCCGATGTCGTCAAACGGCTCGGCGCGCTCGGCACCTCGACGGTGCACGAAGCCTATGGCCGCTTCGGGCTGATGAAACCCTATCTTCGCCCGGTATGGGCCGGCGGCGAGGCGGCGGGCACCGCCGTCACCGTTCTGGCGCATCCCGGCGACAACTGGATGATTCACGTCGCAGTCGAGCAGTGCCGGCCGGGCGATATCCTGGTGGTCGGTTGCAGCGCCGACAATACCGACGGGATGTTCGGCGATCTCCTGGCGACCTCGCTGAAGGCGCGCGGCGTCACCGGGCTCGTCATCGATGCCGGCTGCCGCGATGTGAAATCATTGCGTGAAATGGGCTTTCCGGTGTGGTCGAAGGCGATCTCGGCCAAGGGCACGGTCAAGGCGACGCTCGGCGCCGTCAACGTCCCCGTGGTCTGCGCCGGGATCAATGTCCATCCCGGCGATGCCGTGATCGCCGATGACGATGGCGTCGTGGTGGTGCGCAAAAAGAATGCCGCCGAAGTCGCCGCCAAGGGTGAAAAGCGTCAGGCTGACGAGGAGGGCAAGCGCCAGCAACTCGCCGCCGGCAAGCTCGGGCTCGACATGTACAACATGCGCGAGCCCCTCGCGAAGGCGGGCCTCGTCTATGTCGACGAAGCCGAGCCCGACTGAGATGGCGATGCGGTTACGCACCCTGCTCGGCGACCATCCCGGCACGGCGGCGCTGAAGAACGGGTCGGTCAAGTCCGATTCCGTCACGCTGGATTTCGCGGACTATTCGCCGACCAACAAGGGCTTCAAGCCGATGGTGCGCGAACAGGCCTTCGACGTCTCAGAGATGGCCATCGTCACCTATCTGATGGCGAAAAGCTTTGGCAAGCCGATGGTGCTGCTGCCAAATGTGGTGGTGGCGCGGTTTCAGCACGCTTACGCGCTCTACAATGCGAAGCAGGGAACGCTGAAACCGACCGATCTGAACGGCAAGCGCGTCGGCATCCGCTCTTTCACCACCACGACCGGCGCCTGGCTGCGCGGCATCCTCGCCAATGATTATGGCGTCGACCTCAATTCGATCGATTGGGTCACGTTCGAGGACGCCCATGTCGCCGAATTCAGGGATACGACCCAGCGCGCGCCGGCGGGCAAGCAAATCATCCAGATGCTTCTCGACGGCGACCTCGACGCGGTGCTCGGCGAGAAGGTGGAGCATCCCGGCCTCAGGCCTTTGTTTGCCGATGCCGGCGCAGAAGAAAAATCATGGTTCGCGAAACACCAGGTGGTGCCGATCAACCACATGGTGGTGGTCAGCGAGAATCTGTCCAGCAAAAATCCCGAGGCGGTGCGGGAGGTTTTTAGAATCCTGCGAGAGAGCGCGGCGCTGGCGCCGCCGGGCGCCGCGCCCAAGTTCAGTGCCGATGAAATGCGCCGCTCGCTGGAGTTGATCATTCAATACACCGCACAGCAGGGGCTGATCCCCCGTGCCTTCACTGTCGACGAATTGTTCGACGACCTGACGCGGGCATTGCGCTAGAGGGAGCAAGCACATGAACCCCGAGCCGATCTACGACCTCGCTCATCTCGGCCACATGGAAATGCTGACGCCGAAACCGGAAGAGAGCGAAAAGTTCTTTGTCGACGTGATGGGCATGACCGTCAGCGGCCGCAAGGGGGAGTCGGTCTATCTGCGCGGCTGGGACGATTACGAGCGTTATTCGCTCAAGCTGACCGCCTCGAAAACCTCAGGGATGGAGCACATGGCACTGCGGGCGCGGAGCCCGCAGGCGCTGGAACGCCGCGTCGCGGCCCTGAAAGGTTCGGGGTTCGAGATCGGCTGGATCGATGGCGACATGGGGCAGGGGCCGGCGTTCCGTTGCCGCGATCCTGACGGCCATATCGTCGAACTCTACTATGAGACCGAATGGTATCAGGCGCCGCCCGAACTAAAACCCGCGCTGAAAAACCAAGCGCAGCGCTTTCCCGCGCGCGGCGTCAATGTCCGCCGGCTCGATCACCTCAATTGCCTCGCGGTCGACATCAGGGCCAACCGCATCTTCTTTGAAAACTATCTCGGCTGCCGGCTGACCGAGCAGATCGTGCTCAATGACGGCACCGAAGCCGCGATGTGGATGACCATGTCGAACAAGAGCTACGACTTCGCCTATACCCGCGACCACTTCGGCAAGCCCGGCCGTTTCCATCACGTCACCTATGCGCTCGACAGCCGCGAGGAGATCCTGCGCGCCGCCGACATTTTTCTGGAGAACGGCGTCTACATCGAGACCGGCCCGCACAAGCACGCCATCCAGCAGACCTTCTTCCTCTACGTCTACGAACCCGGCGGCAACCGCGTCGAGGTCGCCAACGCCGGCGCCCGTCTCATCCTCGCGCCCGACTGGAAGCCGATCGTCTGGACCGAAGAGGAACGCAAGAAGGGCCAGGCGTGGGGGCTGAAGACGATCGAGTCGTTTCACACCCACGGGACGCCGCCGGTCGCCGGGTGAGACGGCACGATCAACTGCGTTGATTCAAATCGACGATCAGGCACGCCGGGCTGACGTCTGCGCGTCTCTTGCCCCCATCGCCCATAATTTTTGCAGTGTTTGCCTAAATCCTGGGATTACCTGATCCAACTTTTTGTGCGCCCCGAGACAAGCATCACGCGGGCGAGTGACCGTAGGCTGCCCTTCGAACCCGGGCATGGCATCGCCATGACAACGTCGAAGGAGAAAACAGATGCTCAAGCGGTTTTCCACCGAAGGCCGGACGCGGCGGCCGTTATCCGCCGCGGTTGCCGGATTACGCTTGGCGGCACTGGCCGCATTCGTGCTCGCGGGCATTTGCGCGCCGATGTCGGCCAAAGCAGCCGCGCCGGCGGGCTGCGTGGCTTTGCAGGCGAAATATCCGCGATCTGAAGGGCAAGACAGCTCGTCAACGCGATCAACCCGCATACGCCGGGTTATGAGGCGATCGACCCGAAGGATCCCAGCAAATATGTCGGCTTCGACATCGATCTCGGCGAGCAGATCGGCGAGTGCCTCGGCTTCACGCTGACCTACAAGGCCGTGACCTTTGCGGCGCTGCTGACGACCTTGTCGAGCGGGCAGGCCGATATCGTGATCTCCGATATCTATGCCACCGAAGAGCGCGCCAAGGCGGCCGATTTCATCACCTATTCGAAGGTGTTCGACGGCGTTCTGGTCGCCAAGGGCAACCCGAAGAAGATCACCGGCATCAATACCTCGATGTGCGGCGCGGCGGCGGCCGAGAACACCGGCTATGTCGAGGTGCCGCTTGATCCAGGCGCTGATGCCCCAGTGCAAGGCCGAGGGCAAGCCGGAGCCGACGATCCAGCTCTATGACAACAATGCCAATTGCATCCAGGCGATCCTCGCCGGCCGCGCCGACACCTATGTCAACGACGTCAACACCGTCGATCAGGCGGTGAAGGCCAATCCCGACAAGCTGGAAAAGGCGATCGCGGTCACCATTCCCTATTCGGTCGGCATCGCCGTTCCCAAGAACAAGCCTGAGTTCCGCGACGCCGTCATGGCGGCGCTGATCGAGGTGCAGAAGGCCGGCATTCACATGGATCTGCTGAAGAAGTGGAATCTCGATGCGAACAACTTCAAGGAGCCCGACATTCTCTGACGGTCAACGTAATGTCGCTCTTCGTCCACTATCTCAGCCTGCCGTATCTGATCGAGGGCATCTGGTTCACCCTGGCGGTGACCGCCCTCGGGCTGCTCGGCGGGCTGATCCTCGGGTCTGGTCCTCGCCGCGATGCAGCTCAGCCGGTTCTGGATGCTGGCTGCCCTCGCGCGCGGCTATACCGTGATCTTCCGCGGCACGCCGCTGATCCTGCAGATGGTGTTCGCCTATGACGCGCTGCCGCAGATCGGCCTCAAGCTGAGCGCGATCGGCGCGGCCGGTCTGGCGCTGGCCGCCAACGAGGCGCCGTTCATCGCCGAGATGCTGCGCGCCGGCGTGCTCGGCGTCGACCGCGGACAGGTCCTGGCCGGCCAGGCGCTGGGCATGACGCCGGCGGTTGCTGATGCGGCGTATCATCGCGCCGCAGGCGATCCGCACCATGATTCCGGCGTTCGGCAACGAAACCGTCAGCGCCCTGAAGAACTCGTCGCTCGCGAGCGTGATCTCCGTGCAGGAGCTGACGCTGCGAAGCACCCAGCTTGCGTCCTCGACCTTCGATTTCTTCTCGATCTTCTTTGCTTCCGGGCTGATCTATCTGGTGCTCACCACCGCGGTCAGCGTGATCCAGCTGTTCGTGGAACGGGCGCTCGATCTCGACCGGCCCGCGACCGCCAGTCGCTTCGCGCGTTTGATGCCCTGGTATCGCGCGCCGTCGGTGCTGACGCCGGCCGATCGCGGAGCCGACGGCGCCTGCCGACACAGCGTCCGGCGAAGCCGTCCCTGTCCGGCGCTTCCGCAAGGACGCCAAGACCTCGCGGGCGGACCGCACCAAGCGGTCGGCGACGCTGACGCGCAACGACATCGTGGTCGACGTCAGCGGATTGTATAAGAGCCTATGACAGCCAGCCCGTTCTCGCCGGCCTCGATCTCACGGTGCGCATCGGCGAAGTGGTCGCATTGCTCGGCCCGAGCGGGTCGGGCAAGAGCACGCTGCTGCGGTGTATCAATCATCTGGAAGGCTGGGACGCCGGAACCGTCAAGATCGACGGCCGCCGTATCGGTTTTCGGGAGGACGGCAAGCCGCTTTCGCCGCGCGACATCGCCGAACGAACGCGCCAGCGTCGGCGTCGGCATGGTGTTCCAGCAATTCAATCTGTTCAGTCACCTGACCGCGCTGGAGAACGTCGCCGGCCCGCTGCGCTGGGTCCACGGCGTTTCGCGGGCGGATGCCGACCGCGCGCGCGCGAACTGCTCGAACGCGTCGGCCTCAGCCACCGCGCCGACGCCTTGCCGCGGCATTTGTCCGGCGGCCAGCAGCAGCGCGTCGCGATCGCGCGCGCGATTGCGCCCAATCCCGAGCGTGCTGCTGCTCGACGAGCCGACCTCGGCGCTCGATCCGGAACTGGTCAATGAGGTGCTGGAAGTGATCCGGCGGCTCGCGGTCGAGGACGGCCTGACCATGATCATCTCGACGCATCAGATTGCGCTTCGCCGATGAGGTCGCCGACCGCGTGGTCGTTTCTCAGCGGCGGTTCCATCATCGAGGAAGGACCCGCGCACGAGGTCCTCACCAATCCCCGCAACCCGATCACGGCGCGCTTCCTCAGCGTGATGGAGGCCGACAAGGCGCCGGAGAAAACCGCATGACCACGCAAATTCCCGTTTCTTGCTGAAGAGGCACTCGCATGAAGCACCACACGCTGCCGGTATCGCCGGCCACTGTTCACTGGGGATATTTCAGCAAGAAGGTCGCGCCGGCTTTGACGCTGCGCTCGGGCGACCGCGCCACCATCGAGACGCTGACGCACCACGCCAATGACGATTACGAACGCATGATCGCCAACGATCCCGGCGCGGAGAGCGTGTTCCACTGGACCCGCGAGCACAAGGCGGTGGCGCGCCGCGGCGCCGGCCCGACCGAAGGCCCGTTCATTCGTGGCTCGGGCGAGGGCGTCGGCGTTCATCTCCTGACCGGGCCGGTCGCGATCGAGAATGCCGAGCCCGGCGACGTGCTGGAGGTTCGCATCCTCGATGTCCGGCCGCGGCCGAGCTGCCACGCCTGTCATGCCGGCCGCTGCTTCGGTTCCAACGCCGCAGCGAATTGGGGCTTTCACTACCACGACCTGATCGAGGAACCGAAGCCGCGCGAGGTCATCACGATCTTCGAACTCGACACCTCGGGCGAACCGTTCGCGAAGGCGGTCTACAATTATGTCTGGACCCCGCAGACCGATCCGGATGGCATCGTGCATTCCACCATCGATTATCCCGGCGTGCGGGTCGATCACACCACCATCCGCAAGCGCGAGAATATCCTCGAATCGGTGAAGGTGCCGGCGCGGCTGCATTTCGGCACCATGGGACTGGCGCCGTCGGAAGTCGGATTTCGTCAGTTCGATCCCGCCGAGCTATACCGGCGGCAATATCGACGACTGGCGGATCGGCAAGGGCGCGCGGATGTATTATCCGGTCGCGGTTCCAGGCGCGTTCTTCTCGGTGGGCGACCCGCACGCGGCCCAGGGCGACAGCGAACTCGGCGGCACCGCCATCGAGACTTCGCTGACCGGCGACTTCGAGTTCATCCTGCACAAGCACCGCGATCTCGGCGGCACGTCGCTGGAGGGACTTACCCATCCGATGCTGGAGACCGAGCACGCCTGGTCGGTCTATGGCTTCACCTATCCGAATTACCTCGCCGAACTCGGCGCCAATGCGCAGACCGAGATCGCCAATCATTCGAGCCTCGACCGCGCCATGCGCGATGCGTTCCGCAAGCTGCGACGGTTCCTGATGACGGTGCACGGGCTGAGCGAGGATGAGGCGATTTCGCTGATGTCAGTGGGCGCGGATTTCGGCGTGACGCAGGTGGTCGATGCCAATTGGGGCGTTCACGGCACCATCCGGAAGAACGTCTTCCGGTGCGACTGACGTTTGGGGAAGTGGAATACCCGTAGGGTTGAAGACCGCTTGAGTATATCCGGTAGTTGTATCTGGTGGCCGCCGGGGCGGTCGGTGCCGCTGCTTTGGCACGGAGGTTGCTTCGATTCCCCTGTTTGGGGTCGATCCATGAGCTTTCGCCCGTTCACCAGCGAATCCTATTCCGAAGACGACCGGCCGGAGGCGTGGCGGGATGTTCTGAGCGCGGTCGGCCTGCAGCCAGCGGCGGCCTCAAGCTGTTCCCACCGGGCATGCGACCGCCTCGCGCCGCTCCGCCGAGGGCGTCGTGCTGGTGAGATTGTCGGCGGGATCGCAAGCCGTATCGCCTTTGTCCCATCTCGCCGACGACGTGCCCATCGTGCTGTTGCCGATCGAGGATGGCGTCACCTTGCGGACACAGGCCGGCCACCAAATCATTTCGACCGGGCAGTTGCTGCTGCTGCCGCGCAAGGCCGACTGGAGCGTGGCCTTCCAGCGTGACATGCGCGCGATCGTGTTGTCGGTGACCTCGGATGCATTTCATGGCCGCAAGGTCGGCAAGCCCGGCCTCGACGAGGTCCGGGTGTTGCCGCCGGGCGGTTTCACGCGAGGTGTTTTCACGTACGCTGGAGACGGCGGCGCGGAATCTGGAAACGTTGTCCGATCCGGAATGGGCGGCGGTCGCTCAGGGCCTCGCTGACCTGCTGCCGACATTCATGCGGCAGGCCGCGACGACGACGGAAGCAGGCGGCACCGCGACGCAGGCCGCCATCCTGCATCGTCTTTGCCAGACCATCGAACGCAAGCTCGACGATCCCGATCTGACGCCGGCGCGGGTGGCGGAGGCTGAGGGCATATCCGAGCGCTATTTGCAAAAGCTGTTCGAGGGTTCCGGCACGAGCTTCACGCATTATCTGCGCGAGCGCCGGCTGCAGCGGACCTCGGCAGAATTGTCCAGCCCGGCCGAGGCGCATCATTCGATCTCGGAAATCGCCTACCGCAACGGTTTTAACGATTCCGCGCATTTCAGCCGGGTGTTCCGGCACCGGTTCGGCCTGTCGCCACGCGAGTTTCGCCAGCAGGAAATCGAGCGCGCGACGGTCTCTTTCGTGGCGGCCGGCCAGCGCGGCTGGCCGCAACAGGCGCTGGCGCAGCTGCGCAGCCATCATCCCTCGGCAAGCGCGCGAAAGAGCGCTACGCCTCTGCGGGCAGATTGCGGTCCCCCCGGCATGGAGGGCGAGCACCGTCACCATTACCTTGCGGTGGAAGCATCGCGCGTGCATTGGGGCTATTTCAGCCGGTCGCTGCCACCGCAAACCGAGATCAATTCCGGCGAGACCATCACGATCGAGACCCTGACGCAGCATGCGTCCGACGATCCCGAACGGATGATCAAGGGCGATGCCGGAGCCGAAAGCGTGTTCCGCTGGACGTCCCGCGCCAAGAATGTCGACCGGCGCGGCGCCGGGCCGATGGATGCATCGGTCTACGGCCGCGGCGCCGGCGAGGGGTTCGGGGTCCACATCTGCACCGGTCCGGTGGCGGTGAAGGATGCGCAGCCCGGCGATGTGCTGGAGGTCCGCATTCTCGACGTGGTGCCGCGCCCAAGCCGCAATCCCGATTTCGAAGGCCAGGTGTTCGGCTCCAGCGTCGCGGCCTGGTGGGGTTATCACTACAACGAGTTGCTCACCGAGCGAAAACCGCGCGAGGCCGTGACGATCTACGAGATCGTCGATGATGCTGAAGCACGTTACGCGCGCGCGCTTTATTCCTATCGCTGGGAGCCGCAGACCGATCCGTTCGGCGTCGTTCACTCGACCTACGATTACCCCGGCGTGCCGGTCATCCCCGGTTCCGTCAAACGCCGGCACAATGTGCTCGACGGCATTCGCATTCCGCTGCGTCCGCATTTCGGCGTGATCGCGCTGGCGCCGCGCGAGGTGGATTTCGTCGACTCGATTCCGCCGTCCTATTTCGGCGGTAATCTCGACAATTGGCGGCTTGGCAAGGGATCGACGGTCTATCTGCCGGTGTCGGTGCCGGGCGCCTTGCTCTCGGTCGGCGATCCTCACGCCACCCAGGGCGACGGCGAATTGGGCGGCACCGCCATCGAGTGTTCGATGACCGGAACGTTCCAGCTGATCCTGCACAAGAAGGCGGACATGGCCGGCCAGGTCTTCGCCGACCTGACCTATCCGCTGATCGAAACCGAAACCGACTGGGTGTTGACCGGCTTCAGCCACCCCAATTATCTGGCGGAGTTCGGCGCCAAGGGGCAGAGCGAGGTCTACGCGACGTCCTCGCTCGATCTCGCGATGAAGGACGCGTTCCGCAAGATGCGCCGCTTCCTGATGAACGTCAAAGGACTGAGCGAGGACGAGGCGATCGCGCTGATGTCTGCTGCCGTGGATTTCGGCGTGACCCAGGTGGTGGATGGCAATTGGGGCGTGCACGCCATCCTGAGCAAGCGCCTGTTCGAACATGCGCCGCGATCGTAACGGCTGAGGTTGCCTCCGTTGAAATTCCACATGATCGCAGGCGGGCCGAAACCGGTAGCGCCATTCAGCCATGCCGTCGAAACCGACGGTTTTGTCTTTGTCACCGGACAGATGCCGGATACGCCGGACGCGCCGGGAAAATTACCTGATACTATCGAAGCGCAGACCCGCGCTGTTATGGAGAATCTGAGATTGGTGCTGGCGGGGCTTGACCTCGGCTTCGAACATGTCGTGATGGCGCGGATCTATCTGACGCGGTTCAAGCAGGACTACGCGGTTGTCAATGACACCTATCGCAGCTACTTCGCGGAAGGCCGCTTGCCGGCCCGCACCTGTGTCGGCGTGACCGGTTTGGCGTATGGTGCGCTGATCGAGATCGATCTGGTCTGCCGGCGGCCGAACGGGGGAATTGCGACATGACCGTTCCGAGCAAACGTTCCGCTGTTGACGCTGGCGCGGGGGTGCTTGAATTGCTGCGCCTGTTCGATACCGATCCGGCCGCTGGGGACCGATACGCGGCAGGACGGCTGGGCTGGGCGCGAGCCGTTGAACCTGTGCTGCGGGCATTCGAATATCTTCCCGTGGATACCGCTCGAAAGCCGGGACCGCTGTCGGGCATTCCAGTGGCGATCAAGGACATCATCGCCACTTCGGACATGCCGACCACCAACGGCTCGCCGATCTACCGGGACCACGTGCCGGCTGCGGATGCCTGGGTGGTCGAGCGGCTTCGCAATCTCGGCGCCACGATCTTCGGCAAAACGGTCTCGACCGAGTTCGCCTGGCGTCATCCCGGGCCGACCGTCAATCCTTGGAATAGCAGGCATACGCCGGGCGGCTCGTCTTCGGGCTCGGCTGCTTCCGTGGCCGCCGGCATCGTGCCGCTCGCCTTGGGGACGCAGACGCTGGGCTCGGTCATCCGTCCCGCCGCCTTCAATGGCGTGGTCGGATTCAAGCCGAGTTTTGGCGCGATCCCGCGCAGCGGGGTGCATCACCTCAGTCCGTCCCTTGACCATGTCGGGTTCTTTGCGCGACGCGTCGACGACGTTGCCTTGGCGCTGTCGCTGCTCGCGGGCGTCAGCGACCGCGATCTCCATGGCCGGCCGGTTCCTAGGTTTGCGGTCGACATCGACAAGGGCCTGCAGCCGCTCACGGCGCCGCGCCTCGCCGTCGTGCGCTTCGCAAAATGGTCGCGCGTCGAGCCCGAGCAGCAGCAGGTCTTTCAAGCCGCGATCGAGACGTTGCGCGGGGCAGGTGCCGTTCTGGAGGAACTGGAGCTTGCCGAACTCGACCGAACCAACTGGGACGCGATCAACATCATCCTCGCCAGCGAGGCCGCGATGATCTTTGGCGATCTCGTCGAACGCTACCCGGATCGGACCAGCGATCCCCTCAAGCGGCTGGTGCAGTCGGGAAGATCCCACTCCGCCTACGATTATCTCTCTGCCAAGGCGCAGCAGGAAAACCTCCGCGCAGCGCTCACTGCGCAAATCTCAGGCTTCGACGCCATCCTGACGCTACCGGCCTTCGGTGAGGCGCCCGAAGGCCTGGGCTATACCGGCGACGCCGAATATTGCGCGCCCTGGACGCTGCTCGGCGTCCCCGCGCTGTCGCTGCCGGCGGGCTTCGGCAGCAGGGGCCTTCCGCTGGGTGTTCAGGTTGTCGGCGCCTATCGCGAAGACCACCGGGCGCTGCGGGTGGCGAAATGGATCGAGAGCGCTTTGAAATTTGATCCAGGAATTCCCGGGATGTTGGCGAACTAAGTCCGGGGAGGGAACGAGCGGTATTCCAGAAATCAATCGCGTTCGACGTCCGTCCAATGGCAAATATTATGCGCTGTCTTCCATCGCCCGATGTGACGGCAGTGCGCAGATTCCGAATCCTCTTCAACAAAGGAAAACCCCGCCGAGGCGGGGGGGCGTCCAACGGCGGGGTTCACCTGGAGTTGCCTCTGAAGAGGCAGTGCGACGATTTCATCTGAGTAGATCACGTGCCAATCACGTGCCCGCGAAGAGCTAATTTGTCGCATGCACGCTGGACTCGTGGCCTGAAGCACAAGGCCAGGTGTCGTCCGGCTTTCCACAAGGTCAAAGCCGTGGGGCGTGGCAGGCTTGTCGAAACAATGCGGATCGGCGGGAGATTACTGGATCCTCAAAGCGTTGAGTAAATCCGCTCGTCAAAAACCTTCAGGCGCCTTTCAGCCACTGGCTTCGAGTCCTGTAGTACGGAACGTCGCTCGCGTGTCGCTCGGCTTTAGCGAAATTGGCCGGCTTTGGGCTTGCTGGCTGGGGAACTAGGATTCGAACCTAGACAAACAGAGTCAGAAGTCTCTGATATCGCATTGATATTGCTATAGAAAAATTCGTCATGTTGCGTTTGTATCGCGTGCATTGCGAGGTCGAAAATCCGCTGTTCGGGGAAAGCGGATTTTAGCCCCATAAACGGCTCTCAGCTTCCGCCAACTTAGCCGTGTCATCCCCTCTTGGGAAAAGGTGGCCATAGGTATCGAGGGTGACTGTGATCGACGAGTGGCCGAGCCTCTCCTGGACGACCTTGGCCGGCAGTTCCAGCCCGCCGTCGGTCTCACGGTTGATGCACCACGACGCGTAGAAGTGCCGCAGTGCGTGCAGGCCGGTGTACTTTGCCTGCAGCACCGGCTTGCCATCCTCGTCCCGGACGAGCTTGCCGTTCGAGTCCTTGACCTGCGCAGTCACGCCAGCAGCGATTTGCAGGGGAATCCATGCACGGTTGATGATGTTGGCGTGCCACTCGACGTTGCCATCAGTGTTCGGGAAAACCAGCCCAGCATCACCCTTCGGGCAGGCGAGCTTCCACTCAGTCAGGACCCGCGCAAGCTTTGGGGTGAGGGGGACGGTCCGGTGACCGGCTTCCGACTTTGGGGAGCCGATCTCTTGGTAGGCATCGGCACGCTGGGTGACGTTTAGTTCCCCTTTTTTCAGATCGACGTCGGCCCATCGGATGCCGCGCAGTTCGCTTGCGCGCAATCCGGTGAAAATGGCGGTAAGGAAGAACGGCCGCCACCGGCCCTCTGCAGTCTCGATAATGGCCTTGATCTCGTCGGGGGCAGGGATGTCGATACCGACCTTAAGCTTGCCCTTCTGACGTCGATCCGCACGGCGTTCCTTGCCGCGGTGCCGCCTCGATCGAAGCTCGCGCACTACGTTACGGGCCACCAAGCCGCGCTCTTGCGCGTCCGAAAGGATGGCTCCAAGGCTTCCCCGAACTTTCTTGATCAACGTCGGTGAGCGGGGAGTCGCCTTGTCGGAGCTCAGCGTGTCCTCGAAATCCCTCACCATCGGGGTACTCAAGTCGGAAAGCTTTGTACTGCCGATCAGTGGCTCGATATGCAGAGCAAGATGCTGCTTGTAGCCGTCGATCGTCGTGCGCTCGAGCTTGTTTTTCTCAGCGGTGGCGAGCCAAAGCTTGCCAGCCTCGGCGACCGTGATGCTCTTGCTGGAGGGTGTGTGGATGCCGTGCCTTACCTCGATGCGCGCGGTGGCGGCGAACTCGTCGGCCTCTTTTTTCTTGGCAAAGGTTTTAATGTGACGCCCCTCGTTCGTCGCGTAATCGACGATCCAAGCCTCTTGCGGCGGATATTTCTTGAGGGTGAGGGCGGCCGCGGCGGCGGCTCGTTTATCGGCCTTCTTGTCCTGAGAGACGCGTAAAGCTTCAGCCAAGGCTGCTCTGGCGGCGGCTTGGTATTGAACCCAGCCGGCCTGACCGGCCTCTTGCGCCAACTCATCGGCCCTGGAGCGGATTTGAATGTTTGTGAACCAAGCGCGCTTCCGAACTGACACGAGACTCTCTCTGAGGAAGGGAAAGAAAGCATGTTGCATACTATTCCGTTAGTCAAGAGTAGCGTGGCCGCAACCCAAGTCGCAAGAGCAGCTGACTCTTAATCATCGGGTCCCAGGTTCGAGCCCTGGTGCGCCCACCAAATAACTTTCCGCAAAGACTCACGAATTTCTCCTCACGAGAGGCTGCGGGTTATTTCGCGCGGGGGCCAAATAACCCGAAACGACTGCCCCAGGCGGCCGGGGCGCAATGGTTCGCGCCTCCGGCCTTTGCTATTCACTGGCGTGCTGAGGATTTCTTGGCTGACTACTTATGACGACCCGCCCTCGGCTTCGACGGGCAATATGAAAATCCGGTCAGGATCATCGCCTTCAACGCCACCCAAGGCTGGTCGCGTGACGTGACCGTGGACATCGCGGACGAACTGCGCCGCCGCTACGTTGAGTACGACGAGGTATCGGAATCGGTTCTCAAGTTCTTGGAAGCGACCAACCGGCGCTGAGGGATGTGGACTGATTTCCAGGTGAAGGCGTTCCCCGGTCGCCATCGCAAAGCCCGCGGGTTGAAAAGTAACGGGCGAAGTGACGGGTCAGCAGGTTTTGTGGCGCGATGCGTCGTTAGGACAGCACCACTGGCTTGAAGAGCATCGCCGCAAGTCACACTTAACAAACACCGGGGATTGTTGGCCCGGCACACTGGCAACGCAACAAGCCGCCCTAATTGAGGCAGTGCGTCCAAACAAGAAGAGGTGCCGCGTTCGAGCACCGCAGCACACCTCCACGCAAAACGCAACGGCACGGGCCGTCGAGGGAGACCTTGGCGGCTTTTGCGTGTGTTCTCAGTTTGAAATCCCCGCTCATTATTGATCGTCACGCCCCTGCCGCAAGCCGTGGTATGCTTTAGCGTAAAGCAGGGAGAACAGCTTATGCCCGTTGGGCTGTTTCGCGGCGAAGAAGGGTGGGTGCAGGTCGATTACGGGACCGGCACCACCATTCCGGTCCCGCGCTCAAAGTACGAGGCAAATGGATATAAGCCGGATTTCGATAAACTACCGTCAGAAGCGGAGTATTGGGCCACCGAGAAAAACAAGGAAGATGATGCCAAGGGGCCTGATCGGCAATGAAGATATGTCGTGGTGACCTTCCTCCTGACCGCTTCAGCTAGCTTGGATAGTGGTGACGCGTGCCAGAGGAACCGGAGGACTGAGATCATGTTCGGAACGATGGAGCCATGGGGCTACGGCGGATATGGACAGTTTCACATGGTCATCTGGATCATTCTCGCCATTGCCGCTGTGGCCGGGGTCGTCTGGCGGCTACGATCAGGTTCTTCGTGATGCGCACTGGCAGTCTATTGCGCGGGCTCACCTTGCCATGAACACTTAGGCGTCTACGCTGGGAACCGAATCAACATTTTGTTCACTTTTTGAATTGAGACGACTCCAGTTCTAGATAGATCCTGTAGGCATTCCCGCGGTTGTTATTGCCGAATGCGGGAAGCGTTTTGTATTTCGTCCAGTCGGTTTGATCATAAGCCGTGTCAAAGTCGGTCCAGTTCTCAACGGCTTTGCCCATCGCGCCGCGAACGTGGGCGATGTAATCGCGGGTGAAAGCAATGGCCTCCTTTGCGGCTGCGGATGGTTTGCCATGCCCGGGAATGATGAATTTTGGGTTGAGCGCCAGAACCTCGTCGAGCGCCTTCAGCCATTGCGAGGTGTTGACATCGTCACTGTTCATGAAGGGGATGCGGCTGTTTTGAACGATGTCGCCAGCGAACAGGACGCCGTCAGGCTGGACCATCATCATGATGTCGCTGCCGGAATGAGCCGGGCCGGCGTAGATCAATGACAGTCGCTTGCCCGCGAGGGTAATGGTCATTCGCTCCTTAAACGTGATGTCAGGCGGTACGACCCGCGTGTCCTTGTTCACCCAAGGGAAAAGTGCGCTTCTCCGCTGGTCGAGACGCTGATCGGCCCGCTCATCCGCCGTTTCTTCATTTTCCTTGTACTCCGCGGCGCGCTCCTGGGCGACGATCTCCGCGGCGGTGTGATCCTTGAATGCCTGCAGCCCATAGATGTGATCGGCATGATAGTGGCTCGCGATCACAAACCTGACCTTCTTGTCGGTCCGCTTCTGGATATCCTGCAGCAGCGCCCAGCCCAGGCTGGGAGTTCCGAGCGCGTCGAACACAACGACACCGTCATCGGTAATCACAAACCCCGCATTCGAGGTGTTTCCCTCGTTTTCCTTGCCAGGAATTCCAGGATTCCCAATACTGTAGAAAATGTCCTTGTCTGGAATCCGTTCGATCATCAGGGGGCGACCGAGCGTGGCATACTGCGCTTGACCTTGGGCGTTAGTCGACTGGGCCGTCAAGGCCGCAGCACATATCATCACCACGACATGGACAAGATGTCTCACGCGACGTCCTCGCAATACAGCTTTTTAAGCACTTTGATCAGTTTGGACACGCGGGGATCCGCAATTCGGTAATAAAGTGTCTGTGACTCTCTGCGGAAGTCAACCAAGCCCTCATCGCGCAATTTCGTGAGGTGCTGTGACAAAGCCGACTGACTGAGTTTCACAGCATCAACAATATCGCCCACCTTCATCTCTTTGTGCATCATCAGATAGCAAAGAATGAGGAGCCGATTTTCGTTTCCAAGCAGGTTCATCACGCGTGAGACATCTGCGGCTCGCTCCGTGAGAATTTGATCACCCGGCGGCTGAGCCGGTCGTGTCGTTTTTGGAACCGTGATGACGCTCATTTAACTTATCAACCTCTTGCAGCGCAACAATAAGGCATTTCTGATTTAGCATTGACTAATTTAGCAGATACCGATACGGCGTAATGCAACAATAAAGAAATTCCAAACTTTGTGTGAGGATTCGTGCAGCCCAAATTCTGGAGGTACATGAAGGTAATGTCCAGAGAAGAGGATTCCGGCAGGGTTCGCGTCGCTCGACGGTCTTTGCTGCAGATGACTGGCGCTCTCGCTGGCGGCATTCTGCTCAACAGCCGACGGGTTCATGCCGAGGATGCCGCGCCGCCCGCAGATAATTCGTGGTCCCAATCGCTCGGCGCAGGCGTTGTCGATCGGCCCTACGGGAAGCCTGCCGACGCGCAGGCCGGAGTTATACGACGAAACGTTCCATGGCTGACGGCGGGAACGGAATCATCAATCAGCTTCTCGCCATTGCAGGATCTGCACGGAATTATCACGCCGAATGGCCTGTTTTTCGAGAGATACCATGCGGGTAGGCCTGACGTAGACGTGGACAAGCACCGGTTGATGATCCATGGGCTGGTTGATCGGCCTCTGGTTCTGACGATGAAGGACATTCTCCGTTTTCCATCGACATCTCGGATCCATTTTATCGAATGTCCAGCCAATGGCGGTATGGAGTGGCGCTCCGCGCAATTGAACTCGCTGCAGTTCACACACGGCATGATCAGCTGCGCCGAGTGGACTGGTGTGAAGTTGTCAACCTTACTGGAAGAGGTGGGTCTCAAAAAGGAAGCGAAGTGGATTCTTGTCGAGGGCGCCGACGGCGCGCACATGACCAGAAGCCTGCCGATTGAGAAGTGCCTTGACGATTGCCTTGTGGTCTATGCCCAGAACGGCGAAGCGTTGCGTCCGGAGCAGGGTTACCCGTTGCGTCTCGTGGTTCCCGGTTGGGAAGGCAACGTGAGTGTAAAATGGTTGCGCCGGATCAAAGTGGGCGACAAGCCGTGGTACACGCGAGAAGAAACCGCAAAGTACACCGATCTGATGCCGAACGGCAAATCGCGCGGCTTCACGTGGTTGATCGACGCCAAGTCGGTTATCACCTTCCCATGCCCGGAAAAGCCGCTGAGCGGGCCGGGCCTTTACGAAATTCGCGGGCTGGCCTGGACCGGCAGCGGCAAGGTCAAGGAAGTCCACGTCTCGACGGACGGCGGCGCGAACTGGCAGAAAGCGGAATTGAAGGAGCCTATTCTTTCGAAGGCGCTGACGCGCTTCTCCTTTCCATGGAGATGGGATGGCAAACCGGCGCTGCTGGAATCGCGGGTCATCGACGAGACCGGGTTCGTGCAACCGACAATCGCGGAATTGCGAAAGATCCGCGGCACCAGTTCGGTCTACCACAACAATTCAATTCAGACCTGGCAAGTGAAGCCGGACGGGAGCATCTTTGATGTTCAGACGAGTTAAGTCGCGCGGCCTTTTTTTGGTTCTCCCCGTCTTGGCCGTGACGCTGGTCGATGTGTCGGCCTCGGAGAAGCAGCCATTCGGCTATGGTACTCCGGCGACGCCGGAGCAGATCGCAGGCTGGAACATCGACGCCCGCGGCGATGACGGGGAGGGCCTGCCGCCCGGAAAAGGCGATGTCGCGCGCGGCACGGACGTTTATGCCGATCAATGTGCGGCGTGCCACGGAACCTTCGGCGAAGGTGAAGGCCGTTTCCCCAAGCTTGTCGGCGGCAATGGATCCCTGACGGCCGACCGGCCGGAGCCCACCGTCGGAAGCTACTGGCCGTTTGCGGTGACCCTTTGGGACTACATCAATCGCGCGATGCCAATGCCAGCGCCGCATACGCTTGCGGCCGACGACGTCTATGCGCTCACGGCTTATATTTTGAACCTCAACAATATCGTGCCGGACAACTTCGTGGCCAACAAGGATAGCCTGTCGAAGGTGAAGATGCCCAATCATGACAGCTTTATGTGGACGGATCCGCGGCCCGATACGGCCAACACGCCGTGTATGACAAAGTGTGCCGATCCGGCGAACTTGAAGATCGTCTCCAGCGCTGAGGGGCAAGAACTTACACCGCGCACGACCGGCGCGCTCGACGACATGCGGCCAAAATGAATGGTTGTCCGGAGAAACGCATGCGTACTCGCTCGCGTGGAATGATTTCAACTCTTGGCAGCGCGATGCTGCTGTTTACCTCGGTATTCGCCGCGCAAGCGCAGTCTGGGCCTGATGCCAAGGCGGTCGACGGCAGGACTCTCGCCTTTGATCGTGGCAAGGGGAACTGTTTATCCTGTCACGACATCAAGGGCGGCGAACTGCCGGGCACGATCGGTCCACGGCTTAACGATATGAAAGCACGGTTTCCGGACCGCAACGAGTTAGCCGGAATCGTTACTGACGAGACCAAGCGAAATCCACAAACGGTTATGCCGCCATTCGGGCGCAATCTCATCCTGAACGACAAGGAGATATCGGCGATCGTCGACTATCTCTACTCGCTCTGAAAAATCTGACCTGGAGAAACTTCAATGGAGACGTCTTTCCATCCCCTTCTGCGTCCGTCGCGGCGTGGTCTGTTACAAAGTTTGGCCTTGGCCGGCCTGTTCGGCGTTGGCCTGAACGCGCTGCGATCCGTCGCTGCGTTCGCCGCCGACGCGGCCGGTTGGCCTGTGGAAGCGTTCAAGCAAAAGTCCGAGGCGGACGCACTCAAATCGCTCTTTGGGAAGGCGGCCGAAACCTCGGACAAGGTCAAGCTCGAAGCCCCCGAGATCGCGGAGAACGGCGCGGTCGTGCCGATCAGCGTCAGCACGACGTTGCCGAATGTGACGTCGATCTCCGTGATGGTTGCGGAAAACCCCTTTGCGCTCGCTGCCTCCTACAAAATTCCGGAAGGAACCACGGCGGCCGTTTCAAACCGGCTAAAGATGGCGAAGACCAGCAACGTTGTCGCAATCGTTGAATCGGACGGAAAACTCTACAGCGCCACCAAGGAAGTCAAAGTCACCGTCGGCGGCTGCGGCGGCTGAGCAAGGAACAACATCATGGCATCGACAATTCGTGTGCGCGCAATCGCTGGCGCCGAGACCACTGAAGTGCAGGCATTGATTCAGCATCCAATGGATTCGGGATTCGTGAAGGACGCGCAAGGCACTCTGATTCCTCCCCACCACATTGAAACCGTTCAGTTTGAAGCAGGCGGCAAGACGGTCTTTACCGCGCTGTGGGGGCCGGCGGTTTCCAAGGATCCGTTCGTGAAATTCAGCTTCAAAGGTGCAAAAAAAGGCGACGACCTCAAGATCACCTGGGTCGACAACAAAGGCGCAACGGACACGACGACGGCAAAGATTCAATAAGCGTGTTGAGGAGCAGGAAGGGGCGGATGGTGCATAAGATCGCTTTGCTTGCGACAATGTTGAGCTTGGCCGGAGCGCAAGTGGCCCCGGCGGGCGAACTGCCCACGCCCGAAAAGGATTTCAAAGGCTTCCGTGAATACTTCACGAAGAAATTTCCAAAAGTGCCCTTGAACGATTTTGTCAACGGTCCCTATTCGATGAATGAGGACATGCGCAAGCAGTGGATCGAGAAGGAGGATTTCCCGCCCTATGACTTTGCCCTGGACCGAGGCAAGGAGTTGTTCTCGACATCCTTTAAAAACGGCAAGACGTTTGCGGATTGCTTTCCCAACAAGGGAATCGGCATTCGCCAGAATTATCCCTACTTCGATGAGAAAAGGGATGAAGTCGTTACCCTTGAACTCGCGGTTAACCGTTGTCTTCAGGACAATGGCGAGAAGCCCTATTCCTATGTGAAGGACGATATGGCAGCGGTGACGGCGTATATGGCGTTCACCTCCCGGGGCAAGCTGTTCGACATCAAGATTCCGAACAACCCACACGCGCTTCGAGCTTATGAGGACGGAAAGCAATATTTCTATCAGAGGCGCGGCCAGCTGAATTTTTCTTGCGCCAGTTGCCACGTCCAGAGTCCGGGCGAACGCATTCGGGCAGAGGTGCTCGCGCCAGCATTGGGGATTCTAAACGCGATGCCGATCTATCGCTCGGAGTGGGGCGGGATGGGCACCACCAGCAGGCGCCTTACTACCTGTAACAGTCAGGTTCGCGCCACGCCTCTAGAGCCGCAGGACCCGGAATACCGCAATCTTGAATATTATCTGTCGTATCTCAGCAACGGGCTACCGATCTCCGGTCCCGGTGCTCGTCCGTAGGGGAATTCATAATGCGTAACAGGAAGGTCACTTCTGTCGTCCTTTTATTGATTGGCCTCAGCGCAACACGGATGGTTGCCCAGACACCCGCGGACGGATTTACGGCCGCCTACGCGGCGGCGCAGGCCGCGAATAAGAAGGCGGGCGATCTGAGGAACCAGTGGACCGTGACGAGCGCTTCGCTTGCGGCTGCGAAAACAGCAGCAAATGGCGGCGACTACGAGACAGCCATCAGGCTGGCAAAGGAAGCCGAAGCGCTGGCTAACGCCTCCATTGCCCAGACCGAGCACGAGAAAAATCTTTGGAAAGAGTCAGAGATCCGCTGATTCATACAGCATAAGAGGTCGGAATGCCAATTCGTCGACGGGATGTTCTGAAACTGGCGATGGCGGCTCCCGCGATTGCAACTCTTCCGCGCTTCGGCTGGGCCGCGGACAGCAATGAGATTTATAATCTGAACTCTTTCGGAAATGTGCGCCTGTTGCACATGACCGACACGCACGCACAATTGCATCCGCTTTATTTCAGGGAACCCAACGTCAATATCGGCGTAGGCTCGATGGCGGGGAAGCCGCCGCATCTGGTGGGCGAGCGTTTCCTCAAGCAGTTCGGGATCGCGCCCGGCAGCGCCGAAGCTTATGCGTTCACGTTTCTCGATTTCGAACTGCAAGCCGGGCGTCACGGTAAATTAGGCGGCTTTGCCCATCTCAAGACTTTAATCGATATGATGAGAAGCGCGGTCCCGCCGGGACGGTCGCTTCTGCTGGATGGCGGTGACCTGTGGCAAGGCAGCGGACTGGCCAACATCACTCAGGGAGCCGACATGGTCGAGGCAGCCAATCTGCTCGGCATCGACGCCATGACGGGACATTTTGAATTCACCTATGGAGAAGAGGTGCTTCGCAGGAATCTCGGCAACTTCAAGGGCGAGTTCCTGGCGCAGAACGTGTTTCTCACGGAAGAGGCTGCGTTCAACGATGCCAAGGCGTTTGATCCAGCCTCGGGCCGCGTCTTCAAGCCTTATATCATCAAGGAGATGGGCGATTTTCGCGTTGCCGTCATCGGGCAGGCGTTCCCTTACGTTCCGATCGCGCATCCGAAGCGCTTTGTGCCAGACTGGACGTTTGGCATCAGGGACGACGAGCTTCAGAAAATTGTCGACCAACTTCGCAAGACGGAGAAAGTGGATGCTGTCGTACTTCTGTCGCACAATGGCATGGATGTCGATCTCAAGCTGGCGAGCCGTGTAACGGGAATCGATATCGTCCTGGGTGGCCACACGCATGATGCGGTGCCTCAGCCGGTTAGCGTCATCAACGCTGGTGGCACGACGTTTGTGACGAATGCCGGCTCTAATGGCAAGTTTCTCGGCGTTCTAGATCTCGATCTCACCAAGGGGAAATTGAAGGATTTGCGGTATCGGCTTTTGCCGGTGTTCAGCAATCAATTGAAGGCCGATCCGGATATGATCGCGCTGATCGAGCGGCTTCGTGCGCCCCACGCGAAGACTCTGGATGAGAAAGTCGGCACGGCCGATCGCCTGCTTTATCGCCGCGGCAACTTCAATGGCACGATGGACCAGTTAATTTGCAGCGCTTTGCGGCAACAGCTTGACGCGGAAATTGCACTTTCTCCTGGCTTCCGGTGGGGAGCGACCGTGCTTTCCGGAGAACCCATCACCATGCAGGACATCTTGTCGGAAACAGCGATCACCTATCCTGAAGCCTACGTACAGTCGATGACGGGAGACCAGTTGAAGGCGGTGATGGAGGACGTCTGCGACAATCTGTTCAACCTGGATCCCTACCATCAGCAGGGCGGCGACATGGTGCGGCTTGGCGGAATGTCATTTAGCTGCGCGCCGAACGAGGCCATCGGAAGACGAATATCGGATCTGAAGCTCGCGGACGGAAAACAGATCGCAGCAGCCAAATCCTACCGTGTTGCGGGATGGGCTTCGGTGAACGAGCAGAAAGGTGCACCGGTTTGGGAGTCGGTCGCCAGTTACCTGCGGGGATCTGCACACCCGGTTCAAGCGAAGGGAAACGGCGTTGAGTTACAAGGCGTCGATAGCAACCCCGGATTTGCAGGTCACGAATGAGTGGAAGTCGAGTTGGAAAATAGCGGTGGGCAGTCATTGGACCGAATGTTTGACGATTGTGCTCGCGGCGGCGTGTCGTCCGCCTCTCGATCCCAACGAAGTCGCAGTCGTGCTGGGCGCGGCTCAGTGCTTACTCTAGCCGAGAAGAATTGCACGATCGTCCGTCCCTGAAAGGAGACATGACATGCGCATTTTCCCGAAAATGGTCGCGGCTCTCGCAATGTCGCTCGCAGCGCTTACTTCCGGCTTTGCCGACGACGCAAAGCCACATCGCGTGACCATCCAGGTCGATCAGAACGATCCCGCCGTCATGAATCTGGTATTGAACAACGTCTCGAATATCATGGAGACGTACAAGTCAAAGGGCCAGGACGTGCAGATCGAGGTCGTCGCCTACGGTCCCGGTCTTCATATGCTGCGTGACGATACGTCTCCGGTCAAAGACCGGCTCAAGCAGATTTCGGAACTCAGTTTCCCTTCCCAGATCAAATTTTCCGCCTGTAACAACACCAAGGAGGGCATGGAGAAGCGGGAAGGGCACCCGGTCGCCATCGTCTCGCAGGCCGGTCTCGTGCCATCCGGGGCAGTCAGGCTGATGGAGTTGCAGGAAGACGGTTGGAGTTATTTGAAGCCGTGACCTGCAAGCAATGGGGGAGATCGTGATGAATGGGTTTCGTGTCGCCAGCGCCGGAATTTGCGTGGCCTTGGGCATTTGTCTTGCGACCGCGATGCCGGTTCATGCTGACGATGCGATCGTCATCTATAAATCCCTGTCCCCGGACGTAGCGCTTGAGGCGGCTCAGGCAGCCCTGAAGCAATGCCGTAGTGACGGGTTTCAGGTCGCCGTGGCAGTTGTAGATCGCTTCGGAGAGGCGCAGGTGATGTTGCGCGATCGATTTGCCGGACTTCCTGCCCCCCGGACGGCAACCGACAAAGCATGGACAGCGCTCGGTTTCCGCGCCAACACCTCTGACCTTTCCAAGTCGATACAGACAGGACAGCTTGATGCACGGCTCGCCAGCCTGCCGCGCGTGACTATGCTGGCCGGTGCATTGATCATTGAGACCGGTGGAACGCTGCTTGGTGCGATCGGCGTCTCAGGTGCGCCGGGCGGCGACAAGGACGAGAAGTGCGCGAAGGCCGGTCTCGATGCCATCCGCGACAAGTTGGATTTTTAGCCGGTTCATGCCGCCCGAGCTATCGGCGCCAAGTCGATGGTCGGCATGGCTCAACGGCATTGTCGGCAGAAAATCGGGTTCCGCCGAGAGCTATAACTAACGGAGGGAATGAGACGTGGCGATCACCCAATTCACGCCCATTGCGTCGCTTGCTGGCGGCGCACTTATCGGAATGGCGTCCGTACTGTTGATGGCCCTCACAGGGCGTATCGCTGGTATTAGCGGCATTGCGGTCCGGCTGTTTCCACCCTACAGCGATGCTGGATTCGCGGGACGGATTGCCTTCATTATTGGACTCGCTGCGGGGCCGATCGTTGTGCTGCTCGCGACCGGGCATGCGCCGCCCCAGACGATACAGGCTGGCGGAATACTCTTAGTTGTCGCGGGCCTGCTGGTGGGCTTTGGCTCGGTCTGGGGCAACGGCTGCACGTCTGGCCACGGAGTTTGCGGGCTTTCCCGACTGTCCATTCGTTCTCTCGTCGCGACCGCGATCTTTATGGCGACGGCCTGCGTCACGGTCTTCGTCACCCGCCACTTGCTGTGAGGCTCATCGTGTCAGTCATTCTACAGTTTGCGATCGGACTGCTATTCGGTCTTGGGCTTGTCATCGCTGGAATGTCGAATCCGGCCAAAGTTCTCAATTTTCTGGATCTCGCCGCCATTCCGGCGGGGACTTGGGATCCGAGCCTTGCCTTCGTAATGGCGGGCGCCATTTCGGTTACGCTGGTCGGCTTCCGACTGGTCTTTAATAGACCGCAGCCGATTTTCGGCGAGAAATTCCATTTGCCAATCGCGAGCGAACTGGATGCCCGCATCCTTTCCGGGCCCGCCATATTCGGTGTGGGGTGGGGGCTGGCGGGATTCTGTCCCGGTCCTGCCTTCACCGCGCTGGGCTGTGGGACGAGCGCGGCGATCATCTTCGTAGCGGCAATGCTAACCGGCATGCTTGCCGCTCGCTCGCTCGCAGACCGTCAGGCGCAAGCCGCCACAGGAATGCCACGTCCTGAATTCTAACGCCGCCAGGAGATATCCATGTCCATTATTCCTTTTGCCGTTGATCTTTCAGTGAAGCCCGAAGTGACGGCCTTCTTTGAAGAACTCACGAATACGGTCAGCTATGTCGTCAGGGATCGGGATTCAAATGCCTGCGCGATAATCAACTCCGTAATGGACATCGACTACGCGGCGGGCCGTATCGCCTACGAATCTGCGGACGCCATCATTGCGTTCATTCAAAAGAACGACCTCAAGCTCGAATGGCTGATCGAGACCCACGTCCATGCCGACCATCTTTCCGGTGCGCCTTACATACAAGGCAAACTCGGCGGCAAGATCGGCATTGGCGAAAAAATCACTATCGTGCAGGAGACGTTCGGCAAGATTTTCAATGAAGGCACGGAATTCCAAAGGGACGGAAGCCAGTTCGACCATTTGTTCAAGGATGGCGACGCCTATCGGATCGGAACAATGACCGCCCATGCCATGCACACGCCCGGCCATACGCCCGCTTGCATGACGCATGTGATCGGGGATGCTGCTTTCGTCGGCGATACCCTGTTCATGCCGGATGGTGGTTCGGCTCGCGCCGATTTTCCGGGTGGTGACGCGCGCACGCTCTATCGATCAATCAAGCGCGTGCTTTCGCTGCCGGAGGTGACGCGCCTCTTCATGTGCCACGATTACGGTCCGAACGGCCGCGATATACGTTGGGAAACGACGGTCGCGGATGAGCGCGCGAACAACATTCACGTGAGGGACGGAATCACGGAGGATGAGTTCGTGGCAATTCGCGAGGCGCGCGACAGGACTCTCGCGATGCCGAAGCTGATCATTCCCTCGCTCCAGGTGAACATGAAGGCGGGGGAACTGCCTGCGCCGGACGAGAGCGGCAAGCAATTCTTGAAGGTTCCGATCAACGGCCTCTGAGCTTTGAAGGCGCACGTTGGCGCTTTCAGCCGATCATAAAACGACCTTGAAGGGAACTGCGCTATGAATCCGAAGGCAATCGATCGAAATCTTTCCGTGTCCGAGCAGATCGCGTCGCACGACATCGCCGCAATCGCAAGCGCAGGGTTCAAATCGGTCATCTGCAATCGACCGGACGGCGAAGGTGCCGATCAGCCGGTCTTCGCCGAGATTGAAACCGCGGCGAGAGCAGCCGGGCTTACCGCCGCATATCTGCCTATCGTTTCTGGCAAGGTTTCCGACGACGATGCGACCGCGTTCGGGCTACTCGTGGACAAGTTGCCGAGGCCGGTCCTGGCCTATTGCCGGACCGGAACCCGCTCAACGACATTATGGGCGCTTTCAGAAGGCGCGCGCGGACGCCCTTTGCCGGAAATATTATGGGCCGCGAAAACCGCCGGCTACGATATGTCGGGGGTGACGCGTCGCATCGCCAACGGCGGTAAAACGCCAACCGATGTGGCCGATGCCACCCATGAGGTCGTGATCGTTGGAGGTGGCGCGGCAGGCATCGCCGTCGCATCGAGCCTCAAGGCTCGGAGGCCTGATCTCGATATCGCCATCATCGAACCCGCCGACATTCACTATTATCAGCCCGGCTGGACAATGGTCGGCGGCGGTATTTTTGATCCAGCCACGACGGCCAGGACCATGGCGTCCCTGATTCCTGGCGGGGTTCGCTGGATCAAGGCGGCCGTCGCAGCGTTCGAGCCAGACAAGAAGGTTGTCATTCTCGATGGCTGCCGGGTGGTGAAGTACCGGTCGCTCATCGTTGCTTCAGGCCTCAAACTCAATTGGGCCGCCATTGAAGGTTTGTCCGAAACGCTCGGCCGCAACGGCGTTACGTCCAACTATCGCTATGACCTTGCGCCGTATACCTGGGAACTGGTTCAAGGTCTTAAAAAGGGCCGGGCCGTTTTCACCCAGCCGCCGATGCCGATCAAGTGCGCCGGCGCTCCGCAGAAGGCACTCTATCTGTCGGGGGATCACTGGTATCGAACTGGTCGTCTCAAGGATGTCGAGATCGATTTCTTCAATGCCGCCGCCGTGCTGTTCGGCGTCAAGGAATACGTTCCGGCACTGATGAGCTATGTCGAGCGCTATCACGCCAAGCTGCAATTCCGGCACACACTAACGCGGATCGACGGGCCGGCACGTAAGGCGTGGTTTACGAAGGTCGATGCCGAAGGCAAAAAATCTCAGGTCGAAACCAGCTTCGATATGATTCATGTGGTCCCGCCTCAGGTCGCGCCGGATTTTGTGCGCGTCTCGCCACTCGCCGACCAGGCTGGCTGGGTTGATGTCGACCAGGCCACGCTCCGTCACAAGACATTTGAGGGCGTCTACGCGCTCGGCGACGTCTGCAATGCACCCAACGCCAAAACCGCGGCGGCAGCGCGCAAGCAGGCGCCGATCGTCGCCTACAACCTGCTGAAGGACCACGGAGTGATTGCGGGCGGTGATGCAATCTATGATGGCTACGGCTCGTGCCCGCTCACCGTGGAGCGCGGCAAGATCGTGCTGGCGGAATTCGGCTATGGCGGCAAGTTGCTGCCGAGTTTCCCGCACTGGCTGATCGACGGCACCCGGCCAAGCCACCTGGCGTGGCTGCTCAAGGAGCGGATGCTTCCCCCGATCTACTGGATGGCCATGCTGAGGGGCAGAGAATGGTTGGCCAAACCGCAGATTATGGCGTGACTCCTCTTCGCCAGCTGTGAGCCGTGGCGGGTCCGCACCACAGATTTGAACGAAATTCGTCCGCTTTGTCTCCGCTACCACAAAAAGGGACCACGGGCCTCGATGACATTCGGAAATGAAAATGATGGCTCTATCCGTATTGCAGATCGGGCTTGGCCTGCTTTCTGGCTCGCTGGTTGGTTTCTCACTCGGTCTGGTCGGCGGCGGCGGCTCGATCCTGGCGGTGCCGCTGATGGTCTATTTGGTCGGGGTTGCCGATCCACATGTCGCGCTCGGTACGAGCGCTATCGCGGTCGCGGCGAACGCCGCAGCGAACCTGGCGAACCATGGTCGCGTGGGAAACGTAAAATGGCGTTGCGCAACAGTTTTTGCCGCTGCGGGCATAGCTGGAGCTTACGGCGGTTCATCACTTGGCAAAATGGTCGACGGCCAAAAACTTCTCTTTCTATTTGCCCTGCTGATGCTCGTCGTCGGCGCACTCATGCTCCGCAAGCGTTCAGGAGAAGGCGATGCGACAGTTAAGCTGAATCGGGAGAATTTCCCCGCCCTGATGGCGTCCGGTTTTGCAGCAGGCGCCATTTCAGGGTTCTTCGGCATTGGGGGCGGCTTCCTGATTGTGCCTGCCTTGATGCTTGCCACTGGGATGCCGATCTTGAGCGCTGTCGGATCGTCTCTCGTCGCAGTGACTGCCTTCGGACTAACGACGGCCGCCAACTACGCATCCTCTGGTTACGTTGACTGGATTCTTGCGGCTGTGTTCGTCGCAGGTGGCGTGCTTGGGGGATTGCTGGGAGCCCGCTCTGCAAAGACTCTTTCAAGTAAACGCGGTGCACTTAATACCGTCTTCGCCGGGCTCATCTTCGCGGTCGCAATTTACATGTTGGCTCGCAGCCTGATCTAGATCTAGTCAGTAAAGCCAGCAGATCGGAGCCTACTTGGCGTCGATTTGCGCCAAATCAATGACAGCGGTCACCATGTAAATAGCGTTTAGAAGTTCTTGTGTTGAGGCGACTATGATTTTGGAGAGTTCGCTGTCCGGGACGGAATATCTTGATTTTGGAAACGTTCGTTGATCGCTTTGGTGATGCAGGCCTGCTTCTCGCGGGCGGATTAGCTATTGGCGCTGTCTTCGGTGCATTCGCGCAGTTGAGCAAATTCTGTTTGCGTTCGGCGGTCATCGAATTTTCCCATGGTGTACTCGGCCCAAAGGTTGCCGTCTGGCTCTTGACGTTCTCGGCCGCTGTCGCTGCGACGCAAGCCTTCATCGCTCTTGGTTTGCTCGACGTCACCGGAGCTCGCCAGCTTGCCGCGAGTGGCAGTCTTTCCGGCAGTCTGATTGGTGGTCTCATGTTCGGGGCTGGAATGATCTTGGCACGAGGCTGCGCCAGCCGTCTTTTGGTATTGTCGGCGACCGGCAATTTGCGCGCGCTGATTTCCGGACTGATATTGACGATTGTGGCTCAAGCCTCTCTGCGAGGTGTCCTGTCGCCTATGAGGGAAAAACTCTCGGATTTGTGGATTGTCCAAGGGGGCCCATCACGCAGCCTGTTGTCGATATTGAATGTGGGGCAGGTTTCGGGCTTGATTTCAGGCCTTTTATGGTTTGCGGGGGCAGTATGGCTCGCGCGGCGCGAACGGATCGGAAAATGGGTAGGGGCGAGTGCCGCAGGGGTAGGTATCGCAGTGGCGGCAGGCTGGCTGTTTACATTTAGCGTTTCCCAACTTTCGTTCTCGCTGATCCAGGTCAAGAGCATCAGCTTCATCGGCCCGTCGGCAGACACGCTCATGGGTTTGGTGAACTCTCCATCATTGCCGCTGGGATTCGATACCGGTTTGGTTCCCGGTGTTTTTGCAGGTTCGCTGTTCGCTGCACTGATAAGGGGCGAATGGAAGCTAGAGGGATTTCACGACGGGCCGAGCATGGGGCGGTACTTGGTGGGTGCGGTGCTGATGGGCTTTGGCGGCATGCTCGCTGGAGGATGTGCCGTAGGGGCGGGCGTCACTGGCGGATCGATCTTTGCTTTGACGGCCTGGGTCGCGCTCGCCGCAATGTGGGCCGGAGCGATAGTTACCCATCTCATCGTCGATGGGAACATCGCCAGCCCGGCACTGCCGAGTGGTGGCAGAGGCCTGGATTTGTCGGCTTCGACGACGTTTTGAACTGAAACTGCAGTGCGCCCGTGATGGTGATGACGTGGAAGCTTTGTTCGATCCCGGACCCATTTGCCGCGTTACGCGAGATGCGACGCCGCAACAGCCGATCCAGCGCAACGCGGGGGAGGCAGCGAGGTTCTTTGTGGTCAAGGACGATGGCCGTATCGCGGTGCAACCGGTCTGCATCGGTTAGATACAGGGTGGGATGTGGCTGGTGAACGATGGTCTCCAGGAGGGCGACCGCGTGGTGGTGGATGGGTTTCAGAATTTGCGCCAGGCGACAGCGTAAAGCCGGAAGCTTGGATCGATGCAGCTGCATCGTCGGATCACCGATAGCTCAGATATATCAAGAGAAGAGGCCGCGGCGCCGTGTATCTTGTCGAGAGGCATCTTCGGCGAGAGCCGGAGCTTGATCGTTCTATTCGCGGGCGCAATAATCATAGAATGGAGCCGATACTTGCCAAGATAGCAGCTTTTCTGACCTTTGTCGGCACGGCAGGGATGGTGGCAGTTACGCGGGGGTACGTTGCCCATGACACTCTTGGCATCGCCCGTCAGATAATCCGTGAGGAAGCCATGATTTCGGCTTTGCTTATCGGCGGCTTTCTCGTCATAGGAATGTTCGCGAATACATCAGGAAATCGTAAGTGACGCCTGCGTATTGCGCTGGCTTACGTTTTGCTAAGACAAAAAAACCGCCCCGCTGACAGCAGCGGGACGGTGACGAAGTTGGCATATTCTAGCATTTGATCCTTCGGGGGAAACAACGCAATGCGCGGCTTGGTGTTATACCAAAGGCGCAATGGGCCAACGTGGTCCTCGCTCCTACCGCTCGCTTCTCATGTAAGGGCTGTCTTCGGAAATGTATTTCAACGCAGGGTCTGCCGCTAACGCAACTTCGGGCGAGAGCTTGATTTGCACGAGCCAATCTGTGCCAGAAGTGAGCTGTTTATCAACTAATAACAGCTCGAGCGTGATCAGCATTCCTGCGGTAACCAAAAGGGTTCGCGTCATGAAGCCCTCCTTTTCCGAGCCTCTGGAAGCTCCGACGTTGCGAAACTGCACAAAATGATCGCGTTTTTTGTGGCAGATTGATAGTCTGTGTTGGTTATGAACCAACACATTGGTCAGCCTTGTTGACTCTTCGAATGTCGAATCACCGCACGTCGAACAACCTTATAAATTTTCCAAGAACAAGAAAGAGAATCCCGTATAGGAGGACGATTATCGCGAGCGTATGAGGGCCAACCTGGCCGCGGTCGCCTTCCTCACAATCTTTCTTTTGGGATCTTGTTGGGTGATCGACACGCTGCTGAGCATCCCAACTCGGGCGGATTGTAACTTTTCGGTTCGCCGACCTTGCCATGTGAACTTCACCGCAAGTAGCGCCTCGCTCGGTGGCGGCGCGTTCCGATAGCCGGGCGTTGAATAGATCATCCGGCGGCGATTTTCAGAGAGATCTTAAGCCAAATCCGATGATTAGGAGCTCCCTTTAGCCTCTAACTGCGCGGCTCTTGCTTCGTATTCTTCGGCAAGTGCTCTGAGTATTCGTGAGAATCTCAGGTCGCCGGCTCCAAGCGCTAAACGAAGACATCTATTTGCCCTTTCACGCAAGGTTCTGCATTCGGATCTCTCGATAGGAATAAGCGTATCAGGCATTCTTCTTTCCTCGGCCTTCTAACGGATCACTCCGACTGCGACCGCTCAGGTCCGGCAATAAGACGATAGATGGGTAGCCACGCCCTATTCCACGTCTCCAGTGTCGCTCCGCACACTGAGCACTCGAAACTGTTAATCTCGCGCACAGGTGCCATAGCCTCAAAGCGATGATATACGGCTCCGCATCTGCAATGTCGCTGTTGCTCTTTCACGCGACGATTTTGTTCAGGGTAGAACTGCGAGACAACTCTACTTTCGAATAGAATGACCCTTGCCTCGCTAATAAATGTGAACAGTTGTTCAGACACCTGTCGCCGTTTTTCATCCGCGCCTGAAATGTGCACCTGACCGCCCGGCTCGCAGGAAGATGCGGCACGTCCGAAATCGGTCGATATTGTTGAAAAAGTCGAAAATCAAGCGGCTCCTAGAATCTCGCGAAGGTCGGGATCTGCACCGCTGTATCGTGAACGCGCGCGGAGCGTTGCGATAGGGACAGGCTGTTGAATTCACGGCCGGTCTATATTTTCATTTGGAGAAGACGTTCCTCATTGTCCCTGATGACGCCTGGCGGATTCACCGCAGGGACCGAAAAATGAGGAGACTTTCCATGCTAAATATCAGATCAGTCGTCACCCTCGCCGCGACAACTGCTTTTGCGGTGGCACTTTTGGTCACGCAGGTCACAATGCGCTCATGACAAAGCATCAGACGATATTCAGCGGGTCGCAAGTTCGCGATATGCAGCAGTTGGCTCAAACGACGTCACCGGGACGTTCCAGCCCAATTGGTGGCGCGCGGCACACTTCACTAGAGCACGACAAGCAAAGGCGGATTCGGGTTTACCGGACAAACGCCCCGTTGATCGCAAGATCAGTGTCTCGAGTGAAGTCTTTCTAGAATTGATATCGGCGAAGCCCGCCATCGACCGGAATTACCGTACCGGTAATGTAGCGCGCTATCGGTGACGCGAGGAACACGACAAGCGCTGCGAGGTCCTCGGGCTCGCCCCAATAGCCAACCGGAATCTCTTCCTCAGCAAAGTGCTTTCGATAATCTTCCGGGTAATTGCGGCGAATTTGTTCACTCATGATTTGGCCAGGCGGAATGCAATTGACCGTAATGCCGTGCTGTCCAATCTCGCGAGATAGTCCCTTCGCCCAGGCATGCACCGCGGCTTTCGCTGCAAACGCGGCGTTCAGTCCCTCCGGTTCGGATTTCCCGGTTATGTTGATGATGCGCCCCCAGCGGCGCTCGATCATTTGCGGTAACAGGGCGTGGGCGATTTTCCGGTAACTGGTAAAATTCAAGGCAATGGCCTCGTCCCAATCGCTATCGGGCGCATCCACCGGTAAAGGCCGACTGCCGCCAGCATTGTTGACCAAGATATCGACGTGACCGAGTTCTGCGATCGCTGCGGCCGCCAACTTCTTTGTCGCATCCTCCTGCATGATGTCTTGCGTTACCGGGATCACGGCGGCGCCCCCCGTCGCCTGAACCTCTTGCACAAGCGTCTCAAGTAGATCTTTCCGCCTGGCGACCGCGACGACACGCACTCCCTCCAGCGCGAGGCCCTTGGCGATGGCGCGGCCAATCCCGATGCTGGCCCCGGTCACGACGGCGGTCTTGGACTTGAGATCGAGATCCATGTTTGAAGACTCTCTTCCTGTTACAATACGCGCTGAGTATCGTCTTGCCAGCAGTCTCGATATTCTTCGGTAGCGATGTTTTACAATGCTGGGACGCGAGTGTACCCCTACGGCTGTTCAAGGGAAAAATAAAGGTCTCGGCAATGGCATGGAATCCGCAACAGTATCTGAAATTTTCTGGGCACAGGTTAAGACCTGCGCTCGACCTTCTGATGCGCATTCCGGATTTGCCGGTACGGAACGTTGCCGACCTTGGCGCAGGCGCCGGCAACGTCACTAAATTAATCAAGGAAAGATGGCCGAGCGCCGTTGTCGTCGGAGTTGAAGGTTCGGCCGAAATGGTCGCCGCCGGACAAAAGGCGGCACCCGAAGTCGAATGGCTGCATCAAGATTTAGGGGCATGGCATCCTGCGGGTAGTTATGACCTGATTTACTCCAATGCTGCGCTGCACTGGCTACCCGACCACGCCAAGCTCTTTCCATCGCTAATGGAGAGAGTCGAACCGGGCGGCATCCTCGCGGTGCAGATGCCGCGTAATTTCGGCGCGCCTTCGCATCTGTTGATTGCGGAAACCGTCCTGAACGGGCCATGGCGCAGCAAACTTGAGCATCTCATAACGCCGCCACCGGTCCAGGAGCCCGCATTTTATCATGACCTGTTGGCGCCGCAGTCCGAAAACATCGATATTTGGGAGACGAAATACCTGCAGGTTCTGCAAGGGGAGAATCCGGTCAAGGAATGGACCAAGGGCACCTGGCTGATGCGGTATCTGGACGCCCTTCAAGGCCAAGATAAAGCAGCCTTCGAGGCGGCTTACGGCGAACGCATAGCGAACGCCTACCCGCTGAATTCAGCGGGCCAAACACTTTTCCCATTCCGGCGGCTGTTCATCGTGGTTCAGCGCAAAGCCTGACGCCGAAGCGCTCTAAAATGGGGTCAGTCATTAACAAAAAGAGCGCACTGAAGCCCGTTCGAAAATCTGCCTATACAACGGTCATTCAGCCTGAATACCGGGCCTCTCCAATTCGGCTTAGGTCTAGTTGTTCGAATAGTAGTTTGCTGCCACTACTTGGGATCGGAAAACCAAAAAAATCGGTTTCCGCGTTAATTGGGAGGAGAGTTCATGCGCAAGTTTATTCTCGCGGCGGTTGCGTCCGCCATTTTCATCGCCCCGGGCGCCGCCATGGCCCAGAGCCCGATCATCATCAAATTCAGCCATGTCGTCGCCAACGATACGCCGAAAGGCAAGGGTGCGCTCAAGTTCAAGGAGCTTGCCGAGAAGTACACCGACGGCAAGGTCAAGATCGAAGTCTACCCGAACTCGCAGTTGTTCAAGGACAAGGAAGAGATTGAGGCCCTGCAGCTCGGCTCGGTGCAGATTCTTGCGCCGTCGACCGCAAAATTTGCTCCACTCGGCATCAAGGAGTTCGAGGCGCTCGATTTGCCCTGGCTGTTCAAGGATGAAGCGACCTACGACAAGGCCATGAAGGGACCGGTCGGCAAGTGGCTGTTCCAGAAGCTCGAGGCCAAGGGCGTCAGCGGCCTCGCTTATTGGACTAATGGCTTCCACATGACTTCGGCCAACCGTCCGCTGCTGACGCCGGCGGATTTCCAGGGGCTCAAGGTCCGCATCTCTGGCTCCAAGATTGCCGATCGGTATTTCCGCGACATCGGGTCGATTCCACAGATCATGGCGTTCTCGGAAGTGTACCAGGCCCTGCAGACTGGCGTGGTCGACGCCTGCGAAAATACACCTTCCAATTATCTAACGCAGAAGTTTTATGAGGTGCAGAAGGACATTACGGTCTCCTACCACGCTCACCTGCAATACGCTGTCATCGTCAACACGAAATTCTGGAACGGATTGCCGCCTGATATCCGCACCCAGCTCGACAAGGCAATGGCGGAGGCAACGGACTACACCAACTCGATCGCGGTCAAGGAAAACGAAGATGCGCTGGCCGACATCAAGAAGTCGGGCAAGACCACGTTGCACTATCTGACCGACGATCAGCGCAAGGCCTGGCAGGCAGCGATGCGTCCGACCTATGCATGGGCCAAGGGCCGCGTCGGGCAAGAGGTGCTCGATCTTGTGGCCAAAGAGCTCAACATTGAAATGAATTGACCGAAATCAGCTCCAACCGAACGGCAATAGACGCCGGGATCGCACGCGCTCCCGGTCAAAACTGATTCCCGGGGGTAACTTGCTGTCGCGCGCGCTCGACCATATCGAGGAGTGGCTGATCGCCACGCTGATTACCGCCGCGACGGCGCTGATCTTTGTCGCGGTCCTGCATCGCTATGGCACGGGACTGTCGATCGATGGCTCCAAATGGGCGACCGCGCACGGCTTCACCCTCCTTGCCGCCTTTCTGAAAAGCATATTCCTGTGGCTGGCCGCGCTGGATTTGTCATGGGCGCAAGAGCTTTGCATCTACATGTTCATCTGGATGGCGAAGTTCGGCGCGGCCTATGGTGTGCGCACCGGCATCCATGTCGGCGTCGATGTGCTCGTCAATATCTTGCCCGCAGGCTCTCGCCGGCGCGTGGTTACGTTTAGCCTGCTGTGCGGTGCATTGTTTACCAGCATCGTCGCGGGCTTCGGCGCCTCCTTCGTCGGCCAGATGTGGCTCACCGGCCAGCAGTCCAACGACCTCGAAGCGCCGATGTGGATCGTCTATCTTGCCATCCCGCTCGGCTCGGGGCTGATGTGCTTCCGCTTTCTCCAAGTGGCTTGGTCGTTTTACCGGACCGGCGAGCTTCCGCATCACGATGCTGCCCAGATCGATGGCGTCGAAGTCGACGCCGATGTTGATGCGCTGCATCCCGCCGCAATCGCCTCGCGCGAGGACAAGAGGAGCCCGCTGGGCTTGATCCTTATCCTGTTGCCGATCCTGATCGTGGCGGTCTGCTTCGCCCACGCCGGCGGAACTCATCGCGTTGCCGCAGGGGCTGCGGGTGGCAATCGTCTTCGCCCTGCTGCTTTCGCTGATGCTGACGGGCATGCCGATCTCGATCGCGCTCGGGCTTACGGTGCTGAGCTTCATGTTCACGCTAACCGATGTGCGAACTGAATCGGTCGCGTTGAAGCTGTTCACGGGCATCGAAAGTTTCGAGATCATGGCGATCCCGTTTTTCATTCTCGCCGGCAATTTCCTGACCCATGGCGGCGTTGCGCGCCGCATGATTGCGTTCGCGACCGCGATGGTCGGTCATTGGTATGGCGGTCTCGCGCTCGCCGCCGTGCTGGCGTGCGCCTTGTTTGCTGCGATTTCCGGCTCGTCGCCGGCGACAGTGGTCGCGATCGGATCGGTTATCCTGCCGGCCATGGTGGCGCAGGGGTTTCCGAAGCGCTTCGGCGCCGGCGTCATCACCACGTCAGGTTCGCTTGGCATTCTTATTCCACCGTCGATCCCGATGGTGCTGTTTGCGGTCTCGACGAATACCTCCGTCGGCAAGCTGTTCATCGCCGGCATCGTGCCGGGTATCGCGCTCGCGACCATGCTTGGCGCCACCACCTGGTACCGCGCCTGGCGCAACGACTATCCGCGTCTGCCAAAAGCGACGTTTGCCGAGCGCCTCCATGCCTTCCGCAATTCGATCTGGGGCCTGTTACTGATCGTGATCGTGATCGGCGGCATTTACAGCGGGCTGTTTACCCCGACGGAAGCCGCCGCGGTGAGCGCCGTCTATGCCTTTATCGTCGCGGTCTTCATCTACAAGGATCTTAAGCTTCGAGACGTGCCGAGGGTGCTACTGTCGTCCGCGAACCTCAGCGCCATGCTTCTCTATATCATCACCAACGCGGTGCTGTTCTCATTCCTGATGACTTACGAGAATATCCCGCACGCCTTGGCACAATGGATGATCGATCAGGGATTCGGCTGGATCGGTTTCCTTCTGGTCGTCAACTTACTGCTATTGATGGCCGGGAACGTGATGGAGCCGTCATCCATCATCCTGATCATGGCGCCAATTCTTTTTCCTGTTGCGGTAAAACTTGGAATCGACCCCATCCACTTCGGCATCCTTATGACCGTCAACATGGAAGTCGGACTGTGTCATCCGCCAGTCGGACTGAACCTCTATGTCGCGTCCGGAATAGCCAAAATGGGCATCACCGAGCTGACTGTCGCGGTATGGCCGTGGCTCCTCACAATGTTGGTGTTCCTTGTCATCGTAACCTATTGGCCGGGTCTGTCTCTCTGGCTCCCGACGATGCTTGGGATGCAGTAGGCTCGATCCAGCCGACAGATGGATCGAGCCCGTCGCCCGGGTTGAAGGGCATCGAGGTCAGGCTTGCCTGATCGACGAAGCAGACCGCTGTCGGGCATCGAGCAAGCACTCCGGTGCGGCGCCGCCATCGTCTGGCGAAACGCATGCGTTCGGTGAGCTCCATCGCTTGATTGGTCGGATTTTCCGACTGCGTCATGCGGATACGGCTGGATTATCGGACAGCCCCCGAGTCCTAATTCCGAACCGACCGGGAACTGTTCTGCTGTCTCCCTCGAATGCGGGTCGAGCGAAATCGAGCAGCGGTGGCTGACGACGTTCCGAAGTATGGAGCGAAGGACAGAGGATATCATGAATCTCAAACAAAACCAGACTGGTCACCGACGATGTCCAAAAGCTTACAAGCTTCTACGAGAGACTAACCGGGGCGACGGCCGACGTCATCAGCAGTGGCTATGTTGAGTTCCAGTAGAGTCCCTGCGCGGGCACCGCAAAAGCCATTTGCAGCATTGATCAAGAATTACCCGGACCGTTCTCTCTGCAGCCAATTCAAAGAAGTTATGTCCGCCGCGGCGCCACTTTCTGGTCAGAGCACGTCTGCGAGGGATTGCCCGTGCAGGTCTATATTGAGTCCCTGCATGCCGAGATCGGTGATTTCACCTCCCATCGCCTTCAGGCTTTCCTCGCGAATCAATGACATTAGGCCACGTCGCAGGCCGAGGAATTCCGACGACATCATCATGGATTGCTGGCGAGGCCGCTCCAGCGGAATGGGAATCTCTGCCTTGATCGAGCCGGGGCGCGCCGTCATGCAGTAGACGCGGTCAGACAGGAAGATCGCTTCGTCGATATCGTGGGTCACGAACAGGACTGAGATTTTCAGCCGTTGCCACATGTTGGTAAGGATCTGCTGCATGATGACGCGCGTCTGCGCGTCGAGCGCGCCGAAGGGCTCATCGAGCAGCAGCACTTTCGGCCCTGTCGCCAGGGCGCGTACGATGCCCACGCGTTGTTTCATGCCGCCGGAAAGCCGGTCGGGATAATGCTTCTCGAAAGCTTCCAGGCCCGCGAGCCCGAGCAAGGTGCGCGCGGCCCGCTCGCGGCGGGAACGCTCCATGCCCCGCATCTTCAATCCGAATTCGACGTTCTCCCGGACGGTCTTCCAGGGAAAAAGCGAATATTGCTGAAACACCATGCCTCGTTCCGCGGTCGGCCCCTTCACCTCTTCGCCGTCCACGGTAACGGTTCCCGCGGTAGGTTTCAGAAAGCCCGCGACCGCATTCAACAGCGTGGATTTTCCGCAGCCGGACGGACCGACGATCGAGACAAATTCGCCCGGCTTGACGTGGATCTGCGTGTCGGTGACGGCGGCGACGGAGCCGTCGATGGTCTCGTAGCTGAGCGCGAAGTTCTTGACCTCGATGTGGCCCTGGGGAGCCCTGGTTTCGACCTGGTTCATGTGCGTCCCCATGGCATCGCGATTCGTCCGGCGGCCCGGATCAGCATGCTTGACGTCAAGCCGAGCACGCCGATTGCGATCATGCCGAGCGCGATGTCGGCGTATTGGACCAGCGAATAGGCTTCCCAGGTGAAATAGCCGATGCCGTATTGGCCGGAGATCATCTCGGCCGCGATCAGCGAAACCCACGCGACGCCCATTCCCACCGTAAGCCCGGTGAAAATGTGAGGCAGCGAGGCCGGAAAATAGACTTCGCGGAAGATCGAGGTTTCCCGGGCACCGAGGCATCGCGCCGCCCGCACCAGAACCGGATCGACCAGCGACATGCCGTGCAGCGTATTGACGAGGATCGGAAAGAACGAGCCGAGAAAAGTGATGAAGACGATGCTTTGCTCGTTGGTCGGCCAGAGCATGATCGCCATCGGCACCCAGGCGATCGCGGGGATCGGACGCAGCACCTCGGAAACCGGGAAGATCACTTCGTGAATGAGCTTGAAACGGCCCATCACCAGGCCGAGCGGGACCGCGACAAGTGTTGCCAGCGAGAAGCCGAACAGAATTCGGCGGCAACTGAGCGCGATGTGCATCAGGAATTTGGGATCGTGGATGGCTTTCGCGAAGCTGTCATAGACGGCGAGCGGCGAGGGAACGTTGGTGAATCGTATGAAGAACACCACGCGATATTTCGTCAGGAAGTGCCAGGCGATCAGGAACGCGACCAGGGAAACCGCGCCGATCAGGACCGCCCGGATACGGTCCTTGTTGAGCCGGAACCAGCGCGCGGCGATCACTCGGATCGCGACGGGATGGCGCGCCGGCGCAAGGGTGGGCGCCTGTTCGGCCATCATCGCGGGGGCTTCGCGTTCCGTCTGATGTCGCACAAGCGCAGGACTGCTCATGTCTTGCCTCCGCTGACGGCCGACTTCACGGCGTCCTCGAATCCGAGGACCTTGCCGCTGTTCTTGGCGGCGTAGGCTTCGGCGTCCTTTTTCAGCAGGAAAGGTGCGATGTCGCCGCCGGCGACCGCGAAGAAGGCCTGGTCGGCGAACAGCTTGATGCCGCGCGCCGTATCGAAGACGTAAGTGACGTTGATCTTCTTTCCCTTGGCCTTGTAATCCGCGTAGGCGCCGAGCGTGCAGGTGGCGCTGCTGAAGGGCAGAATGCCCTCGTCATCAACCCAAACTTCACCGGATTTGCGGGAATCCGAGATAGGCTTCTTGCAGAACTTGTCCTCGCCCGAAATCTCGTAGTTCTTCGCACTGGCGAGCTGGGCGTCATAGTCGAGCTTCATTTCGGAATAGGCCTTGCGGATGAAGCTGTCGTCGACCCATTTCCTTGGATCGAATTCCTTCATGCGTCCGAGATTCTGCAGCACCTTGACGTCGGTCGCCGCAGCCTCGATCAGGGCCGGCTTGATGGTGGGATCGGTGGTCATGTTGCCGCTCGGACCGAGGAAGATGTAGACGACTTCCTTGCTGATGCCGGTCCATTCCTGGATCTTTTCGGCCGCCAGTTTCGGATCGGCGCGGAGCCACGCGTTGGCAGCGATGATCGCTTTCATATAGGCGACCACGACCTCCGGATATTTCTCGGCAAAGTCGGTGCGGACCACGACGCCGTGCCAGGTCGGGAGGTTTGTCTCCACGCCGTCGAAGATCTTGCGGGCGAAGCCGCGAAACGGCAGCAATTCGGCGAACGGAACGAAGTCGGCGTGGGCATCGATCTTCTTTTCCTGAAGATTCGTTGAGCCGACTTCGGGGCTCTGGCTGACCAGTTGGAAGAAATCCGCCGGATAGCCCCGGTCCTGCATGGCCTTCAGGACCATGCCATGCGCCGCCGATCCGAAGGGAACGCTGACCAATTTACCCTTGAGGTCCGCCAGTTCGTAATACGGCGAGTCCTTGTGGACGACGATGCCGTTGCCGGAGCCGGACAGGCTGTAGGCCGCGACCGCGATCAGACGGCTCTTGCTTTCGGGATTGCCCTCGAACGTGAAGCCGTTCACGACCAGAGGGTAGTCTCCCATGGCGCCGAATTGCAGCTTGTTCGCCATCATCCCATTGGTGACGGGAGGGCCGGAAGTAAAATTCTGCCATTCGAGTTCGAACTTGATGTTGGCATATTTGCCGTCGGTCGGCAGATACTTCTCCAGCAGGTGCAATTGCCGGATGATGACCCCGGTCGTAACCGTGTTGGTCGTGGTATCCTGGGTGCCGACACCGATGGTGACGGTTTCCGCGTTGGCCGACTGCGAAAGCGCCAAAGCCGCCGACGCTATAGACATCGCGATCGAGAGTGCTTGAACGTGGCGGACCATTTTCATCCTCATTCGGTTGGATGTGCTGCGGCTCCCATGATTGGGTGGGGCAGCGCTCCAGGCAAATGCGGACTGGTCATCATAGTCGATTAGTTGCCGTGAAAAGCCGATTGCATACTCGTTGGGCAGTTTTGCCATGCAGAGCCGTTTGCGTGTGCATCCAGACTTAATCCGAGGCCTGACCCCGCATCTCCTCCAGGATATTCGGCAGGCAGACGACGATCTGCGACCGCTTCGTCAGTACGATCCGTTTTTCCTGCATTCGTTTGAGGCTGATCGTGACCCATTGCCGCGTCGCCCCCACCATGTGCGCCAGATCGGCATGGGTGAACGCCGCGGCGATAACGACGCCATCGGGGTCCTCGACGCCGTAGAGATCCATCAGGTGCAACAGAAGATGCGCGAGCCGCTGGGTGATGGAGCGGGTACCCAGCATCTGGGCCAGCGCCGAATAGCATTTGCCCTTGAATGCAAGCCCCTCGATCAGACCGATCGCAAGGTTCGGAATCTCACCCGCAAGCGTTCGCAGCTCCTTGCCCGGAAGCTGCACGACGCTGCAATTGCTGGAGGCAACGCCGGACCATTGATGAATGCCGTAGTCGAAAACCTCCGGTCCGCCGACGAAATTGCCCGCATGCCAATAGGCGAGCGTGATCTCGCGCCCAAGCGGCGAGGAATAGAACACGCGGATTCGGCCGCTTTCGATGAGAAAAATACCGTCGTGCTTCGCGCCCTGGCTGAAGAGAGTCTGCCCCCGATTGAGGACCTTTCGGCGCCCCTGCTTCAGAACGATTTCCCGCTCGCGTATCGTCAGCTTTTCCATCAGGGATGGCGGACCGCCGATCGATTGCTGGTTCTCGGTCAGAAGCAGCGACGAACTCGATTTCGTCGTGGTCGCCGCGGCCGAAGGTGAGCTTCCGCGCACCACGTTGGTAGCCTGCAGCAACATTGCCGGTCTCCAGATCATCCAAATCTGATCCAAAAAGCAGCAATCTTCGTGCCAGATTGGACCCTTGGGCGCCAAGGGTCAAAGCTGAAAGCCTAATGAGATCAGTGGTCGGCCAGGCTTTCCAGGTAACTCCCGGGGTAAATTCCCCGATTGTGCCCGTCGGAAAAGGAAATGTTCAGGCCGTAGCCGAGGTCTGCGACGTCCACGATCGCGATGCCCGGGAAGTGCTCGGGAAAGCGCTCATCGAAGCGCGCGCGGGTGCAATGCGCACATTTGCAGAACAGCCGAAGTTTTTCCGCCGTCAAAGTGAGGCGTGACCCGCCAGTTGCGGTCAATGAAAGCGAGGCGAGATCAGCGCTCACCTCGCAAGCAAACGATCCTGTCGCCATCGGCGTTGTCATTGGTATCGGCAAATCCCTTGCTGCGGACGCTACGTTGCAGTCGATTGCATGAATAGCAACTAATTGCCGGCGATGGCTTAAGCTCCGTTTTGGAAATTACTTGCTTGCCCCGCATCAGTATCGCGAACACCACCGCGCGGAGATCGCGCGGGGCAGAACAATCATGTTGCATCGTTCCGGGGGGGTAAGTGAACCGAACTCGCTTTGGAAGGACATTCCAGGTGTGGCGTTGTGCGCGTCGATCGCCTGTGCTGCGACGTGGACCGCGCTGCTGGCAGGATCTGCGGTCATCTGGGGTCTGGCATTTGGTCTGACGCTGGCCGCAATCTGGTCGCCGCCGGCATTGTTTCGGACGGGGATCTCGTTCGCGGCCAAACAAGTCATGCGTATCGGCGTGGCGCTGCTTGGATTTCAAATCTCGCTTGCCACCCTGCATTTACTCGACGTTTCGGATGTCGTCGCGCTCGCTATCGACGTGGCGATCGTTCTGACGGCGGGCTGGTTCCTGGGCCCGGCGCTCGGTATCGAGCGGAAGCTTTCGCTGGTGGCGGCGGCATCCGTCGCCATTTGCGGGGCCTCGGCGGCGGCGGCGGTCGCCTGCGTCGTGATGCGCGATGATTCGGCCAACCGGGATGTCGCCTGCACCATCGGGGCCGTCAGCATCATCTCGTCCGTGGCGATGGTTCTCTACCCGGTTCTCGTTCACGCGGCGGGGTTGGATCCCGCCGCCGGCGGTATCTTTCTCGGCGGAAGCATTCACGAAGTGGCGCATGCGGTCGCCGCCGGCTACAGCGTCGATCCCGCGACCGGCGATGTCGCGACCGTGGCGAAGCTTCTCCGGGTGGCGCTTCTCGCACCGGCATGCCTCGCGGTATCATTTGTCTCAGCCGGCAAGACGGCATCGCCGAAGCCATCGCTGCCGTTGCCGCCGTTCTTCCTGGTGGGTTTTGCCGCAGCCGCGGTGCTCAATGCATCCGGTTTGATCCCGCTGCAATTGTCGCAGATAATCGCGCCGCTTTCGCGCTTCTGTCTCGTCGCCTCGATGGCGGCGATCGGACTGACATTGCCTTGGCGAAGTATCCGCGCCTTCGGTCTGAAGCCGATCATCCTCTTGCTGATCCTCTCCGCGATCCTGATCGGGTTGTCGTTGTTCTACGTCATGCATCGCTCGATCTGACGTGTTTCCGCTTCCGCAAATTGGAAACTAATCGACCGGGAATCGAAGTTCAGCGTTGCGCGATTTGCGCGCCTCACCGAAACGTCCGGTCATCGCGCATGCAGCGCGGCGATCGAACCATCGAAGCAGGAGAAGGACGATGAGCGCTTTTCAGAGGGAAACGGTTCTCTCAGTGAAACACTGGACCAATTCCCTGTTCAGCTTTACCGCCACGCGCGATCCCGGCTTTCGTTTTCAGAATGGACAATTCGCGATGATCGGGCTGGAGGTCGACGGGCGGCCGCTGGTCCGCGCCTACAGCATGGCCAGCGCAAACCACGAGGAAGCTCTCGAATTCTTCAGCATCAAGGTGTCCGATGGACCGCTGACCTCCCGCCTTCAGAAGATCAGGGAGGGCGATATGATTCTGGTCGGCCGCAAGGCGACCGGCACGCTCATTACCGGAAACCTGATACCGGGAAAGCGATTGCTGCTGCTTTCGACCGGCACTGGGCTCGCGCCGTTCGCAAGCCTGATCAAGGACCCGGATGTCTACGACGCCTACGAGACGATCATTCTGGCCCATGGCTGCCGTCAGGTTTCCGAACTGGCCTACGGCGAACGCCTGGTCGAGAATCTGCGGCGGGATGAATTGTTCGGACCGATGATCTCAGACAAGCTGATCTATTACCCGACCGTGACCCGTGAGCCCTATCGCAATCGCGGCCGGATCACCGACCTGATCGCATCCGGCCAGCTTTTCACTGACATCGGGCTTCCCGTGCTGGATCGGGAAACCGATCGCGTGATGCTGTGCGGAAGCCCCGGCATGCTGGAGGAACTCCATGCGATGTTCGAAGCGCGGGGATTTAGCGAAGGCAACCACAGCGAGCCCGGCCACTTCGTGATCGAGAAGGCTTTCGTCGAACGTTGACCCACGCCTGCCTGTTTGTTGTTCAAGTGGCTGGCTTCGATTTCGGCAGATGGACCAAACATTGGCATTTTCACCTCGGCGACAACTAATTGCTATCGCCCGAGGGCCAACTGAACAAATCTGAAGTCACGGCGCCGAGCACGCCGAACCAGGAGCGAATAATGGCAATGGATGAGATCGTCGACGGACTTTCGGAAGTTTCCTGCGATGTGCTCGTCATCGGTGGCGGTACCGCCGGGCCGATGGCGGCGCTCAAGGCGAAGCTGAAGAACCCCAAGGCCAACGTCGTTCTGCTCGAGAAGGCGAACGTCAAGCGCTCCGGCGCCATCTCGATGGGAATGGACGGATTGAACAACGCCGTTATTCCCGGCTATGCGACGCCCGAGCAATACACCAAGGAAATAACCATCGCGAACGACGGGATCGTCGACCAGAAGGCCGTCTATAAGTACGCGCAGAATTGCTACAAGATCATCGAGGAACTCGACAGTTTCGGCATCCGCTTCCTGAAGAACGAAAACGGCGACTACGCCGTCAAGAAGGTGCATCACATCGGCACCTATGTGCTTCCGATGCCGAACGGCGAAACCGTGAAGAAGGCGATCTATCGGCAGCTCAGGCGAGCCCGGATTCTGATCTCGAACCGCTACATGGCGACGCGGCTGCTGACGTCGAATGATGGGCGCGTGGCTGGCGCCATCAGCGTCAACACCCGCACGGCGGAAATCCTGGTCATCAAGGCGAAGGCCGTCATCCTCTGCATGGGCGCCGCGGGACGCCTCGGCCTTCCGACCTCGGGCTATATGTTCGGCACCTACGAGAACGCCGCCAATTCAGGCGACGGCTATGCGATGGCGTATCATGCCGGTGCTGCGCTCGCGAACCTTGAATGCTTCCAGATCAATCCGCTGATCAAGGACTACAACGGGCCGGCTTGCGCCTATGTCGCCGGGCCCTTCGGCGCATTCACCGCCAACAACGAAGGATCGCGCTTCATCGAATGCGACTACTGGTCGGGCCAGATGATGCTCGAGTTCTACAACGAGTTGCTCTCCGGCAAGGGTCCGGTGTTCCTGCAGCTCAAGCATCTTCACGAGAAGACCATCGAGGAAATCGAATCCACACTCCACAAAGTTGAACGGCCGACACGCGGCCTGTTCCAGAAGGGGCGGGGCACGGACTATCGTACCGAATCGATCGAGATGCACATTTCCGAAATCGGATTTTGCTCGGGACACAGCGCCTCCGGTGTGTTCGTCGACGATTTTGCGCGAACCACGGTGCCCGGACTTTATGCCGCCGGCGACATGGCGAGCGTGCCGCACAATTACATGCTCGGCGCCTTTACCAACGGCTCGGTCGCGGGCGCGGATGCAATGGAGTTCGCCGACAACCACGATTACGCGGAATTCGATCCCGCCGACGTCACCAAAGAGCGCGACCGCGTGATGGCGCCGACCAGGCGGGAGGACGGCATTCCGCCAAACCAGATCGAGTACAAGGCCCGCCGGTTGGTGAACGATTATCTGCAGCCACCGAAGGTCACGCGCAAGTTCGAACTGGGAAAACGACGGTTGTCGGAGGTGCGGGAGGATATGGAGCAGCGCATGATCGCGCGCAATTCGCACGAACTGCTGCGCGCGCTCGAGACCCAATCGATCCTGGACTGCGCTGATATGGCCGCCCATGCCTCGCTTTACCGGGAGGAAAGCCGCTGGGGGCTCTATCACCTTCGGACCGATTTCCCGGACAAGGACAACGAGAACTGGTTCTGCCACACGCTTCTCAGCAAGAAGGATGGCAAGATGACCAGCGAGAAACGGGACGTACAGCCCTACGTGGTTCCGATCGCCGACGAGGAGAAGGATCTCTACGACAAGCAACGCATCCGCGCCAGCGCGTAAAGTCCTTGCAACCGAAGCAACAGGAGATTGAACAATGCCTCTCGCCAGTTATCAGACCTCGGTGCCGGTCATCGTCGACGATGCCAAGTGTATCGCGGATAAGGGATGCACCGTCTGCGTCGATGTCTGTCCACTCGATGTTCTTCGTATAAGCGACATGACCGGAAAGGCCTATATGGCTTACGATGAGTGTTGGTACTGCATGCCATGCGAGGCCGATTGCCCGACCGGAGCCGTTACCGTCACCATTCCGTATCTGTTGAGGTAGTCATGTCAGGCCCGTTCGAATCCTACGACGATCTCGATGACGTGGATGAACGTCTTCAGACCGCCGATCCGGGTGAGCGTCGTGTCGCGATCATCGCGCTCGGCCATTCCGGGGATCCCGCCGCCGTCGGACATCTCAGCGGCATGGTCGCAGACCCGGACGCCGGTGTGCGCCAGCAGGTGGCGATGGCGCTCGGGGAATTCGACGGTCCGGAATCGGCAGCGGCCCTGGCAAAATTGTTGGTCGATCCGGAGCAGGCTGTCGCATCGGCGGCGGCTCACAGCATGGCTGAATTCAAGGATGCGGCATGTGCCGACGCGATACTTCCACTGGTCAAACACGGGCATGCCTTCGTGCGCATGGGCGCCTTGCGCGCGCTCAAGGAATTGCGGCGCAAGGACACGCTCAAGCCGGCGCTCGAAGCGCTAAGGGATAGCGACGCCGCCGTGCGCGTGCAGGCCATCGGCGTCATCGGCTTTTTGAAGCTTGAGGAGTCCATACCCGCGCTCACCGCGGCCACCGGCGATCCCGATGCCCATGTCCGACGGGCGGCGGTCAGCGCGCTGGCGTTTTCGCAGATGAAGCCCGCGGCGGAATCGATCACGCGCACGCTCGGGGATGACGACTGGATGGTCCGCGAGATGGCGGCGGAGACGCTTGGCCTGAACGTCCACGGCTCGGTTGCGGCGGATCAGTTGATTGCAGCGTTGGCAGACGGCTTTTGGCAGGTGCGGCTGAAAGCCATCAGAAGCCTTGGCAAGATGAAAGTTGACCGGGCGGTCCGTCCGATCGGCAAATGCATCACCCACGAGCAGGCAAATTTGCGAAAGGAAGCTGCCGCAGCGTTGGGGGAGATTGCCGATCCGACCGCGGAGCCGTTTCTCGCACTTGTCGCTAACGACCCGGATCCGGAAGTAAGAAAGAACTCGCGTTGGGCACTCCAGCAGATTGCCGCCAGGAAGGCGAGGGCGACTCTTAGTCCAATAAGGGCCGCCCGAACGGTTGAATCGAATCATGAGATAGTCTTGATGCCGAATAATTACGGGTAGGAAGCCTACTCGACATCACTTCATAGACGCTGATGCTAGATATGTACGGATTGCTCTGCGCGATCTTTTCGGCATCACCTTCCTGGCCGAGCGAAACCTGCTGGGCACCAGTCGTCGTCATCCATACCTCGCCCGACGACTTGCTGACCGACCAGGTGCAAAGTCCACGAGTGGTTGCCACATATAGTTAAGCGGAGGACCGCGGAAAGATTATCGTTCGTATCTGCCGCGCCAAGGCAGCCGCTCGGGGGATCATTTACGTCCAGGAATTGAATTACTGGCGGCAGTCGTCACATTGAAACGATTGGTGACCAAAAGTTGCTTTGGCCATCGGGCTATTGCATCTCGGACAGCGTGGGTCCATCGGCCGTGCAATACCACCTGCAGTATCTCCCGATCTTCAAAGCTGAGTGAGGTTGCTCCGCAGCATGACGCAAAAGCAAGGCAAATGGTTGTTTTTTTGACCGCCGACAGCCGGTGCCGCGCTTTTGTTTCTTTCCCGACTTTTGCGGCAACAAAGCTCAGAGCATCACATGCTGGCGCTTGTCGGCTGTACCGGCAGGGGTTTTGCTTTGCTGTGACTTGGCTAGGGCAATCGCCGTTCAACTTGGCGCAACCCGTTATTTCGCTCGTGAACGAGGTATTGTCCGCATAAAGTAGACTACCGGAGCATCAAGCTCGCGTCTAAATTTCAACCGCTAAGGCTGGCCCGAGGGGAAGAAGAAGCCGCACCAACCAAGGAGCGAATGAGAATGTTTGCTTTAGTGGAAGCACACCCAAACATTGATGTAATGATTTTCTACGTGCTCGCGTCTGCGATACTTGCAGCGACGCTCTACTATTACTACTACCACCACCACAAACAGGTTTGACAGGATTGGTGTCGAGCCCTTAAGCGAAAACCGGGATAGGGTGGTGTAGCCGCACGTCGCGATTCGGAGGGGCCATGACCACACAGCGGAAAAGCCTGCGAGCAACGCGAGCAGAAAAGCGTCAAGCCGTTGATGAATATCCCGCTCGGCAATTCCCGATCCAGCACGAAATTCAGAAATTGCATGAGGAACTGAAAGCTTTTAACGAGCGAATCGCGGATTTGGAAAATGAAGGCCATCGAGGTCACGCGATGGAAGTGTTGAAGGTAAATGCAATAGATTTCGCACGCCGGATCGACGAGCTTCGCTGCTTGTTAGTTGAGTCCACCCCGAAGGATGCGCCTACGGTAGGGCTTAAACGACCTTTCCAAAAATTAAGTCACCGATGAACGAGGCGCGTTGCAAGCAAAATGCGCTGTGCTAGAATGCCCCGGGGGCAGCGTCCGATCCATGCTATCGGACGCGAGCCGCCTCGGCGAGCGCCGCATCCCCCGTGCTCCAGAGCGTTCCGCAGCCATATGCCGCCGGAATTTGCACGTGCACTCTTCCCCCGGCGTCTTCAGCAGGTCTTTCAACTTCGCCGTGTTCTATCTGAATTGCCCGGGGCTCAGTCGCCGCTCTTTGCTCCCTGCCCCCGGCACAATTCTAGTCACCATGGCTAGTCAGCATCTGCGGGCGTGCATCACGCCGTCGTTCGACTTTCTCCCTCTCCATGTCGGCAACCGCCTGTTGTGCGAAGAGGGCACCCTGGCTGAGGCGCTCGGCCGTTCGCTGCTGGGACGAACACCAATAGCAGCCGAAATATGCAGAAGTGGTCGCCAAGGCGATCGTCATGCGCGCCGTCGGACGTGAGCGGGCCTGGCGCCGCTACTGGGCGCCGCCGAGCGAACCCGGACGCGGAGAACCCAACTCGTCGAGCAATTCCCTAGCCGTCGTGAGCAACCGCGTATTGAAGCCTTCGGTGAATCGGGCATAGACCGGGCCAAGGACTTCGCGCGCGTCTTCACGGCGGCCTTGCTGCAACCAAAGCCTGCCGGAGGCTGACGCCGGTACGCAGCTCGAAGCCCAATGCGGCCTGACGTCTGGCCAGATCGAGCGACTGCCTGAGGCAGTTCTCCGCCGCTGACATGTCGGAACGTTTCGCGAAGATCAGCGCCTCTCCCTTTGCCCGCAGCATGTCGGGCATCTCCAGCAGGAAGTTGTGATGCTGCGCGCGAGCGATGGCCCTGTCGATGATTCCCAGCGCCGCGTCGTATCGTTCCGCATTAATCAAGATCTCTGTGATCTGGATACTGAAATCGGTCTGTGGCCCAAACCGGTGTTTGTGCAATTCCATCACTGAGGCCAATTCCAACGCCTTCTCGGGGTTGCCTTGGGCTGCGAGCACGACGCCCTTGACGGCCGAGAGCATCGAGGCGTGGCGTAGCGCTTACGAACTCGACTAGCGCGTGGTGTTCGTCAGGGCCAAACGCACTGATGGCTTTGAGAAGTCTGCTCGCGAGCTCGGCCGCATGTTCGAGATTCTTCCTCGTATCGCTTGGCGGTTGCGCCACTGCGCTGGCGAAGCGGCTATACAAATTAAGCTCTGCCTCGATTGGCTCCCGGGCTTCCTTCGACGGGCGTCGATACCGGGTCAGATCATCCCACTCCTGATCTGTCATGGCCGGGCGTCCCGCTCGAATCTCATGTCGCGACCATCGCGTCGAGATGCCAATAGACAGTAAAAACCCTTAAGAATCAATGAGGCCTACGCGACATAAGCGCAACATGAAAAAGCCCGTCGGGACGGGCTCATTTAAAAACTTCCAACGATTTTAGTTTGTTATGGATGGCTGGGGAACTAGGATTCGAACCTAGACAAACAGAGTCAGAGTCTGTTGTGCTACCGTTACACCATTCCCCAATAATTCACTGCAATTTCAAATACTTAAGAGATTTTCTTAAGCGGCCGCGACAAACCTGGCACATCCGGTCAGGAGTCGCGCTCTTCTACTCGCTAGCCATCGGCCTTGGCAAGCGCGGGACAATGGCTTCTTGTCCAGGGAGCGTGGCCTATCCGGCCGCGATTTGCGCCGCCGGTCGCGCCGCAGCCAGGGCGGTAGCGCATGAGCCGGAATTTCGAGGAACTGGATTTTCGCCCGACGCCGATCGGGGTGCTCACCCTGCGCCGGCGCAGGCATCCTGGTTCCGGCCTCGATATCTACGAGATCAAACTCGGCGACGAGTTCCTGATGTCGAGCCAGTTCACGGTCGCCGAGATCGAACTGGCGCGGCTCGGTTTGGCGGCGCTGGGGCGCGCCGAGCTCGATGTCGTGGTCGGCGGCCTCGGGCTCGGCTACACCGCGCAGGCCGTGCTCGAACATTCAAGCGTGCGATCGCTGATCGTGGTCGATGCGCTGGCCGAGGTGATCGAATGGCACCAGCAAGGCTTGCTTCCACTCGGTCAGCAGCTGACGGAAGATCCGCGCTCCCGCCTCATCCATGGCGACTTCTTTTCGATGGCGCAATCCGCTGACGGCCTCGATCCCGATGCGCCGGTTCGCCACTTCGATGCGGTGCTGGTGGATATCGATCACTCGCCGCAGAACCTGCTGCATCCGCGCCACGCTGCGCTGTACCAGCCGGAAGGGCTTGCCAGGCTTACCTCGCATCTGCATCCCGGCGGCGTCTTTGCACTTTGGTCGAACGATCCGCCGGACGATGCCTTCGAACGCGTACTGGCCGGCGCCTTCGCAACCTCTGCGACGCATGTCGTGACCTTCGACAATTCGCAAGGCGATCACGTGGCCAGCAATACCGTCTATGTCGGGGTCAAGGCGGATTTGCCCGCGGTGGCAGCAATGGCCGGGGCTGCCGCCGCGCCATAAGGGCCGCAACTTGCCCCTGTGAACCGGGCATGCAATGCTGACCGGCCAATAAATAACGGAAGTTGCGGGGTGCGCGTTGCGCATGCGCAGCTCAACGTTTGGCACTGCGTGGGAAACGTTTCGGAGATATTCAATATGAAATTCAAGCATGTCCTCGGGCTGCTTTGCGCCGCCTCGGTTTCTGTCGCGCTGGCGGGGATCGCGTCCGCGCAGGAAAAAACCGTCAAGATCGGCGGCATCTATCCGTTGAGCGGCAACGCCGCCAGCGCCGGCGTGCACGGCAAGGCCGCGATCGAGACCGCGATCGATATCATCAACAACGCGCATCCCGAACTCGGCAATCTGCCGCTGGCAAAGAATGCCGGTCTTGCCGGCCTCGGCGGCGCCAAGGTCGAGGTGGTGTTCGCCGACAACCAGGGCAGTCCCGCGGTCGGGCAAAACCAGGCGCTGCGCCTGATCACCGAGGAAAAGGTGGTGGCGCTCAGCGGCGCCTATCAGTCCGGCATCACGCTGACCACCAGCGCCATCGCCGAGAAATACGGCATCCCCTATGTCAACGGCGAGTCGGTTGCCGCCAATTTGACCGAGCGCGGCTTCAAATGGTTTTTCCGGGTGACGCCGGTCGCGGCCGACTTCGCCAAAATCTATCTCGACTTCCTCAAGGACATGAAGGCCGGCGGCATCAAGACCGACAATGTCGCGATCGTTCACGAGAACACCGAATACGGTACCTCGGTCGCGGGCGTCATCGCCTCCGTGTTCAAGGAAAACGGCCTCGCTATCGCGCAGGACATTGCCTACTCCGCCAATACCACCGATGTGCAGAGCCAGGTGCTGCAGCTCAAGGAAAAGAAGCCTGATGTCGTGATCATGGTGAGCTACACCTCGGATGCGATCCTGTACGCCAAGACCATGCAGTCGCTCGACTACAAGCCGCCGGTGATGATCGCCGACAATTCCGGCTTTTCCGATCCGTCCTTCATCAAGGCGGTCGGCAAGATCGCGCAGGGCGTGTTCAACCGCTCGTCATGGGGCGTCGGCCCTCCCGGTTCGACATCGTTCCTGATCAACGAGATGTACAAGAAGAAGAGCGGCGGCGACGATCTCGACGATACCTCCGCCCGCCAGATGCAGGGATTCTTCGTGCTCTGCGATGCGATCGACCGCGCCGGTTCGACCGAGCCGGACAAGATCCAGGCCGCGCTGAAGGCCACCGACCTCAAGCCCGATCAGCTGATCATGGGTTACAAGGGCGTCAAGTTTGATGACAAGGGCCAGAACGTTCTCGCCTCCGGTCTCGTGATCCAGTTGCAGGATGGCGAGAACTACGTTCCGGTCTGGCCGAAAGACCGCGCCAGGACCGCGCCGGCATTTCCTTATAAAGGCTGGTAACCAATCGAGGGCGGGAAGTTAGTCCCGCCCTCATTGCTTTCGTCGTTGTCGTCGCATCGCGATCAAGCAAACCTCATCGGCAAGGTTTACGGCAGGCATGTCCCTCATCCTCGTTCAAGTGATCGTCGGCGGATTGTTGCTCGGCGCCGTCTACGCGCTGTTCTCGTCCGGCCTCACCCTGATCTGGGGCATGATGAACATCGTCAATTTCGCCCATGGCGATTTCGTCATGCTCGGCATGTATGTGGCCTTTATGGTGTGGACGCTGCTCGGCGTCGGACCGTTTGTCGGTGCGCCGGTGGCGGCGCTGGTGCTGGCGACGCTCGGCATCATCGTCTATTTCGGACTGATCCGCAGCGTGATGAAAGGCCCGATGCTGGCGCAGATCCTCGGCACCTTCGGGCTGGCGCTGCTGCTGCGCTATTCCGTGTTCTGGGGCTTTGGCGCCAACTTCATGACGCTGCCGGAAAATATCGTCGGCGGCACCTTCGATGTGTTCGGCATCCGGATCCAGGCCTCGCGCCTGTTGGCCGGGGTGGTCGCGCTGCTTGTGACGCTCGGACTGCATTTGCTGCTGACGCGTACCTCGCTCGGCTCGAAGATGCTTGCGGTCGCGGAGGATTCCACCGCGGCGCAACTGATGGGCATTCGTCCCGACACCATGCAGGCGATCGCGTGGGCGATAGCGGCGGGCGCCACCGGAATTGCCGGCGCGCTGATCGCGACCTTCTTCTATGTGGCGCCGACGGTCGGCGAGACGCTCGGCATCGTCGCCTTTGTCACGGTGTCGCTCGGCGGCTTCGGCAGCGTGCCGGGCGCGCTGGTCGCGGGACTGCTGATCGGCGTCATCGAGTCGGTGTCGGCCTATGAAATTGGCGCGGTCTACAAGGACATCGTGGTGTATTCGCTGTTTCTGTGTTTCCTCTGGTTCCGGCCGCAAGGCTTGATGGGCAAAACCTGATGCGGCGCTTTCTGTGGCCTCTCGTGGCGCTCGCGCTGGTGATAGCCTATCCGCTGTTGTTTTCGACGCCGTTCCAGCAACGGCTGGGCGCGCTGATCCTGCTCTACGCGATCGCAGCGTCGGCGTGGAATATCATCGGCGGCTATGCTGGCCAGGTATCGGTCGGTCATGTCGTGTTTTTCGGCTGCGGCGCCTATGCGTCGATGGCGGCGTATTCGCACTTCGGGCTGCCGCCGTTGGTCGGAATACCCGCCGGCATCGTCGTCAGTGTGCTGATCGCCGCCGTGATCGGCGTGCCGACGTTGCGGCTATCAGGCCATTATTTCAGCATGGCGACGATCGCGGTCGCCGAACTCGTCAGGTTGATCGTCACCAATACCGAATATCTCGGGGCTGCCGTGGGCCTGAGCGGCCCGACCGTGCCGCGGACCGTGCTCGACCTCTCCTTTACCTCGGCATTGCCTTACTACTATCTGTTCCTGTCGGTCCTCCTGATCACGCTCGGCATCACCTGGTGGATGGCCAACAGCCGGATGGGATTTTATCTCCGCGCCATCAAGGATTCCGAGCGCGCGGCGCGCTCGCTCGGCGCTCCCGCCAGCCGCACCAAGCTCTACGCCTTCATGCTCAGCGCCGGGCTCACCAGCGTCGCCGGCGCGCTCTATGCGATGATGTTCGGCTTCGTCGATCCGGAATCCGGGCTCGGGATTTTGATTTCGGTGAAGATGCTGATCATGGCGGCGCTGGGTGGCGCCGGGCTGCTGTTCGGCCCGCTGGTCGGTGCGGCGATCCTGGTGCCGCTGGAGGAAATCTCCAACAATCTGCTGGGCGGCAAGGGCGCGGGCCTGACCTTTGTCCTGTATGGCGCCATCATCGTCCTGATTGCGCGCTTCCAGCCCGGTGGCATCCTGACCTTGATCAACCGGCTCTGGGCGCGGCGACGCAAGACAGCGGAAACACCCGTCGCGGCGGGAGCAGCCCATGCTCCTTGAAGCCCGCAATGTCACCAAAGCCTTTGGCAGCTTCAAAGCCGTCGATGCGGCCTCGGTGACGCTGGAGCAGGGCGACATTCTCGGCCTGATCGGGCCGAACGGCGCCGGCAAGTCTACCTTCTTCAACTGCCTGACCGGCGACCTGTTGCAGACATCGGGCAAGGTCTTGTTCGAAGGCCACGATATCTCGGACATGACGCCGGAGGCCCGCGCGCAGCTCGGGCTCGCCCGCACCTTCCAGGTGCCGCAGACCTTCGAGGGCATGTCGGTGCTGGAGAACGTGATGATCGGCGCGTTTTTGCGCACCTCCCATCGCGCGGAAGCCGAAGCGCGCGCCCGCGTGGTGCTGGAGCGGGTCGGCATGAGCAGGCTGGCCGACGCGCCGGCGCGCTCGCTCGGCACGCCCGGCCGCAAGCGGCTGGAGATTGCCCGTGCGCTTGCCACCGAACCCAAAGTGCTGCTGCTCGATGAGGCCATGGCGGGCCTGACCCAGCGTGAGGTGCAACTGGCGATCGATCTCGTGCGCGACATCCATCGTTCCGGAATCACCTTGGTGATCGTCGAACACATCATGGAAGTCATCATGTCGCTGGCGAGCCGGGTGGTGGTGTTTCACCAGGGCAAGGAGATCGCCCGCGGTAGTCCGCGTGAGGTCACTGGTAATCCGGCGGTGATCGAAGCCTATCTGGGCAAGCGCGCGGCCAAGGCCGCCGCCGGCCACACGCCGATCGAGCTGATGGGCGGGCCCGCGACATGACCGCGCCCTTGCTCAGGATCGAGCATCTGGAAGTCCGTTACGGCGACCTGATTGGCGTTTCGGATGTGTCGCTTGAAGTGCCCGAGGGCAGCGTCGTCGCGCTGCTCGGCTCCAATGGCGGCGGCAAGACCACCGTTCTCAACGCCATCGCCGGTCTCATTCCCGTGCATGCCGGATCGATCGTGCTGCGGGGCGAACCGATCGGTGGACAGAGCGCGTTTTCGATCGTGCGCAAGGGGCTCGCGCTGTCACCGGAAGGCTGGCGGCTGTTCGTGCAGCAAAGCGTCGAGAATAATCTGTTGCTGGGCGCGACCCCGCTGCGCGATAGGTCGCGCACCACAGCCTTGCTCGACCGGGTCTACGAGATCTTTCCAAAGCTGAAAGAACGGCGCAGCCAGCGCGCCGGCACCATGTCCGGCGGCGAGCGGCAGATGCTGGCGGTCGGCCGCGCGCTGATGAGCGATCCCAAACTCCTGATGCTGGACGAGCCGTCGCTCGGGCTGGCGCCCGCCGTGGTCGAGTCGATGTACGAGACGTTTGGCAGGCTGCACCGGGAAGGGCTGACCATCCTGCTCGCGGAGCAATCCATCGAGCTGGCGCTCGAGGTTGCGGATTTCGCCACCGTGCTGCAGGTCGGCAAAAGCGTCCTGTCCGGCACAGCGGCAGCGCTGGCCGAAGATCCGCAGGTGCAGAAGGCCTATCTCGGCACCGGCTGACGCGCGAAGAGAGGCCAACTTGCCTATCTCTTGCGTTTGCCTGCGTTGCGATCGGAGGCCTTGGCCGATGGTTTCATCTCGGCTTCGAGCAGCAGCAACAGGCAACCGCTCAAACGAGCTTCGATCTCCTCGTCGTGAAGCGAGAGCGGCCCGGGATCGTTGAGGATGGCATTGACCAGCGTTCCCAGAACCACCTGAAAACCAAACGCGATGCCTCTCGTCTTGGCGGCTTCGCGGCCTCTGCCCATGGCGCGGAGCAGGGGAGGTGTGGCACGGGCGGTGGTGGTGCGCGCCAACCCCTTGAACGTGCTCCAGCGATCCGGCCGTGTATCGTCATGCTGGAGCGCGGCGCGCAGGACGCCTTCGTGCTTGCGGATCCAGCCGATGATCCCGCCGACGAGGAAACGGCTGAGTTCGGCGAGGCCGGCATCCGCCAGCTGATCGTTCTGCGCCATCCCTGACAGCATGCTCTCGCCGTCGCGCGCCGCGAGTTCGATCAGGGCGTTGAAGTAGGCCTCCTTGCTTTCGAACCGGCTGTAGAACGCGCCGACAGTGGCGTCGACCTCGGCGCACAGCGCCTCGATCGACAATTCGGCAAGGCTGCGCCTTCGCAGCATGTCCGCGCCCGCCTGCAGCAGCGCGGCCGTGGTCTCGCGGCTGCGCTGCTGCCGCGACGGGGTGACGCCGGGAAAATCGAAATCCTCCAATTGAGGCCGCATCGGGTGTTGCATCTCCAGTTCGGATTAATCATAATCATAGTTCGGATTATCATTCCCGGCAATGCCGTCTCCGAAGGCGGTGGCAGCCGCATCGAGCGCGAACCGGCGGATCAACCGCGGTCGCCGTCGCAGGGAGGAAATCATGAGTGCGGGCAGCGAAACGTCCTTTGGCGGCACCATCGGCAAGACCGTCGCCGGCTCAAAGCCGTGGTGGCCGCCGACGCTCAAACCGCCCAAGGGCGCGCCCAACATCCTGGTGGTGCTGTTCGACGATGTCGGCTTTTCCGACTTCGGCTGTTACGGTTCGCCGATCAAGACGCCGACCATCGACCGGCTCGCCTCCGAAGGCCTTCGCTACTCGGGCTTCCATACCACCGCGATGTGCTCGACCACGCGCGCGGCGCTTTTGACCGGGCGCAACCACCATTCCGTCGGCGTCGGATGCCTCGCCAATTTCGACAGCGGCTACCCCGGTTATCGCGGCAAGATCGCGCGCGAGGCCGGCACGCTGGCGGAAATGCTCAAAGCCCACGCCTATCGCAATTACATGGTCGGCAAATGGCACGTCACGCCGCTAACCGAAAGCGGCGCCACCGGGCCATTCGACGGCTGGCCGCTCGGCCGCGGCTTCGACCGGTTCTATGGCTTCCTCGACGCCGAGACCGATCAGTTCGCGCCGGAACTGGTGTCCGACAATACCCACATCGATCCGCCCGGGACCTATGCCAGCGGCTATCATCTGACGTCGGACCTGGTCGACCAGTCGATCCGCTTCATCGCCGATCACATTGCCGACCGGCCCGATCTGCCCTGGCTGACCTGGCTCGCGCTTGGTGCCTGTCACGCGCCGCATCAGGCGCCCGCCGACATCATCAAAAGCTATGACGAGGTTTTCGCACACGGCTGGGATGTCGAGCGCGAGCAGCGGATGGCGCGGCAGAAGGCGATGGGCATCGTGCCACCGGAAACGAAGATGCCGGCGCGCAACGATGGCGTGAAGGCGTGGGACGAGCACTCCGCCGACGAGAAGCGGGTGTTCACCCGGCTGCAATCGGCCTTCGCCGGCATGCTCGACCACGCCGACCGGCATCTGGCGCGGCTGATCGCGTTTCTCGACAAGGCCGGCATTCGCGACAACACCTTGATCCTGGTGCTGTCCGACAACGGCGCCAGCCAGGAGGGTGGACCACTCGGCCTCGTCAATGCGATGGGGCCGTATAATCTCCGGCCGGAACCCATGCCGAAAAAATTGCGGCGGCTCGACGACATTGGTGGACCAGATTCGCACACCAATTTTCCGCACGGCTGGGCGATGGCTTCCAACACGCCGTTGCGCCGCTACAAACAGAACACCCATGGCGGCGGCATCCGCGATCCCTTCGTGATTTCGTGGCCAAAGCGGATCGCGAAGGGCGAGTTGCGCCATCAATTCGTCCACGCTAGCGATTTGACGCCGACCTTGCTCGAACTGGTCGGCGTCAGCGCGCCCGCGGAGATCGCCGGAATAGCGCAAATGCCGATCGAGGGCGAAAGCTTTGCCCGCTCTATCGTGGACGTCTCAGTGCCATCGAAATCATCGCCGCAATATTTCGAGATGTTCGGGCATCGCGGGCTCTGGCATCGGGGATGGAAGGCGGTCGCCTATCATCCGCCGGGAACGCCGTTCGAGAACGACAAATGGGAGCTGTTTCATCTCGAGAAGGATTTTTCGGAAGTCGACGATCTCGCGGCGAAACAGCCTGAGCGTCTGGCCGACATGATAAAGATATGGTGGAGCGAGGCGGAGAAGCACCACGTGCTGCCGCTCGACGATCGCTTCGGCGCGCGCTTCGCCGAGAATGCCGCGCGGTTTCAGGGCGCGCGAAGCAACTTCACGTTCCACGCCGGCATGGGTCATGTGCCGACCGACGTCGCGCCCGATGTGCGCAGCCGCAGCTACACCATCGAGGCGCATGTCGAGATCGACAATGCCGGCGCCGAGGGCGTGCTGATCGCGCATGGCGACGCGACCTCAGGCTATAGCCTCTACCTCAAGAACGGCCATTTGGTTCACGACCTCAATATCGGTGGGGGTCATGAGGTCGTCACTTCCGATCGCAAGGTTCCGGCCGGCGCGCATCGGCTCGGCGTCCACGTCGAACGCCTGGTCCGCACGGAGCCGCCGGCCAAGGGCGCGCGTACCGGAGTGACGGCCTACACGCTCTTGATCGACGGCGAGCCCGTGGGCTCGCTGCAGACCCAGCTCGGATTCCACACCCTGATCTCGTGGTCCGGCCTCGACATCGGCCGCGATCGCGGCAGCCCGGTGTCGCATTACGAGGCGCCGTTCGAGTTCACCGGGCGCCTAAAGCGGGTGACCGTCGCCATGCACAACGATCAGAAGCTCGACGGCGAGGGCGTCGGCAATGCCGAAATGGCGAGGCAATGAGGAAAGGCTGAGATGCCGAAATGACTTCCAGTCAAGTCACTCGGCGGCTTGTTTGATCTGGTCTCGTTCGCCCGCGTCCTGCGCGCGATCGGCATTTCCCGAGCGTCCCCAGCCTGAGAAGGCGTTGGAGAGCCGGTCGAGGTAGAGATACACCACCGGCGTCGTGAACAGCGTCAGCGCCTGGCTGACGATCAGGCCGCCGACCATGGCATAGCCGAGCGGCTGGCGGATTTCCGATCCGGTGCCGGTGCCCAGCATCAGCGGCACGCCGCCGAGCATCGCCGCCATCGTCGTCATCATGATCGGGCGGAACCGCAACAGCGCCGCCTTGCGAATCGAAGCTTCCGGCGACAGGTGCTCGTCGCGCTCCGCCGAGATCGCGAAATCGACCATCATGATGCCGTTCTTCTTGACGATGCCGATCAGGAGAATGATGCCGATCAACGCGATCAGGCTGAAATCGTATCCAAACATCATCAGGATCGCGAGCGCGCCAACGCCGGCGGAGGGCAGCGTCGACAAAATCGTCAGCGGGTGAATGTAGCTCTCGTAGAGGATGCCGAGGATCAGGTAGACCACGACAAGCGCCGCCATGATCAAGAGCGGGATGGTGCCGAGCGATTGCTGGAATGCCTGTGCGGTGCCCTGGAAGCTCGAACTGAGCGTGGCGGGCGTGCCGAGTTCGACCATCGCTTTCTGCACGGCGGCGGTGGCCTGACCCAGCGCGATGCCCTGGGCGAGGTTGAAGCTGATGGTGATGGCCGGAAACTGGCCCTGGTGGCTGATCGACAGCGGCCGCACCGGAACGCTGGTCCAGGTCGCAAATGTCGATAGCGGCACCTGATCGCCCGTCGTCGGCGACTTGATATAGATCTTGTCGAGGGTATCGAGGCTGCCTTGCAGTTCCGGCAGCACCTCGAGGATCACGTGATAGCTGTTGAGCTGCGTGAAATACTGCGTCACCTGGCGCTGGCCGAACGCGTCATACAGCGTGTCGTCGATCAATTGCGGCTGGATGCCGTAGCGCGAAGCAGTATCGCGGTTGATCTTCAATTCGAGGGTGGTGCCCTTGGTCTGCTGATCGGTCGCGACGTCGCGCAGTTGCGGCAGCGTCTGCATCTTGCTCAGGATCTTGGGCGCCCATTCGTTCAATTCGGCGAGGTTGGCGTCCTGCAGCGTGAATTCGAACTGCGTCCGGGTCGGCCGGCCGCCGAGCCGGACGTCCTGCGCCGCCTGCATGAACAGCCGGGCGCCCTCCACCTTCTCGAGCTTGGGCCGCAGCCGCGCGATGATCTGCTGCGCCGACGCCTTGCGCTCATTGCGCGGCTTCAGCGTGATGAACAGATTGCCGTTGTTGCCGGCCCTGCCGCTGCCGCCAATCGCCATTGCCACGCTGGCGACATCCGGGTCAGCCCGCACGATTTCTCCGAGCGCTTCCTGCCGGCGCTTCATTTCGGCAAAGGAAACATCCTGATTGGCCTCCGAGGTGGCGGTGATCAGGCCGTTGTCCTGCTGCGGGAAGAAGCCCTTGGGGATGATGACGAACAGATAGACCGATATTCCCAGCGTGGCGAAGAAGATCATCAGCGTCGTGAATTTCCAGCGTATGGCAAGGTCCAGGCCGCGTTCGTAGCCATGAAGCATGGCGTCGAAAGCGCGCTCGCTCCATTGATAGAGGCGGCCATGCTTGGTCTCGCCATGCGCGCGCAGGAAGCGCGACGCCATCATCGGCGTCAGCGTCAGTGACACCACCATCGAGACGAAGATCGTCATCGTCAGCGTCACCGCGAATTCGCGGAACAGCCGTCCGATGATGCCGCCCATCAGCAGCAACGGGATCAGCACCGCCACCAGCGAGACGCTGATCGACACGATCGTGAAACCGATCTCGCTGGCGCCCTTGAGCGCCGCGGCCAGCGGCTTTTCTCCCTCTTCGATGTAGCGGGTGATGTTTTCCAGCATCACGATGGCGTCGTCGACCACGAAGCCGACGGCGATGGTCAGCGCCATCAATGACAGGTTATCCAGCGTATAGCCGAATACCCACATCAGCGCGCAGGCGCCGAGCAAGGCGAGCGGCACGGTCACGGTCGGAATCACCGTCGCCCAGAAACTGCGCAGGAATACGAAGATGACCATGACCACCAGTGCAATGGTCACCAGCAGCGTGAACTGCACGTCCTCGACGGCGGCGCGGATGGTCTGGGTGCGGTCGCTGATCACCTCGATCTTGATGGCGGGTGGGATCGCGGCGACCAGCCGCGGCAGCATCGCCTTGATCTTGTCGACGGTTTCGATGACGTTGGCGCCGGGTTGCTTGAAGACGACGAGGAATACGCCGCGCTTGCCGTTCGCCCACGCCGCCTGCTTGGCGTCTTCCGGTCCCGTCACCGCCTGGCCGATATCGCGGATTCGCAACGGGCCGCCATTGCGGTAGGCGATGATGACGTCGTTCCAGTCCTTGGACTGCAGCAGCTGGTCGTTGGCATAGATGGTATAGGCGCGGGTCGCGCCGTCGATATTGCCCTTCGGGCTGTCGACCGTGGTGATCACGATCTGGCCGCGCACATCTTCCAGCGACAGGCCCTTGGCCACCAGTTTCGCCGGATCGACCTGAATGCGGATCGCCGGTTTCTGCTGGCCGCCGATCGTGACCTGCGCGACGCCGGAAATCTGGCTGATCTGTTGCGCGAGCTGGGCGTCGACGGCGTCGCTGACTTCGGTCAGCGGCAGCGTGTCCGAGGTCGCCGACAGCAGCAGGATCGGGGAGTCGGCCGGGTTGACCTTGCGGTAGGTCGGCGGCGAGGGCAGGTTCTTCGGCAGTTGGCCGCTGGCGGCGTTGATCGCGGCCTGCACGTCGTTGGCGGCGCCGTCGATGTTGCGGTTGAGGTCGAACTGGATCGTGACCGCCGCGGTTCCGAGATAACTCGTTGACGTCATCTGCGCGACGCCGGGAATCTGCGCAAACTGGCGCTCGAGCGGCTGCGCCACCGAGGATGCCATGGTTTCCGGGCTGGCGCCTGGCAGGCTGGCGGCGACCTGGATGGTCGGAAAATCCACCTGCGGCAGCGGCGCCACGGGCAGCAGCGGATAGGCCACCAGGCCGACGAACAGAATACCCGCCATCATCAGCGAGGTGCCGATGGGATAGCGGATGAAGGGTGCGGAAATGCCCTCGCTCATTCCGGCTTGACCTTGGTCTGGGCTGCGTCCGAACTCGCCACCGCCGTGCTGACGAGGACGCCGGGCTGCACCCGGTATTGCCCGGCCGTAATTACCTGTTGTCCCGGCGACAGGCCTTCATCGATCACCGAACGTCCATCGATCGACTGGCCAACCCTGACCTTGCGCAGCTCAGCCTTGTTGTCCTGATTGACGGCATAGACATAGAGGCCGTCGGCGCCATGCTGGATTGCGTCGTCCGGTACCACCGTGGCATCCTTCAGTGTCTTCACCAAAAGCCGCGTCGAGACCGACTGACCCGGCCACAACGCGTGGTTCTTGTTGTCGAACACCGCCTTGAGCCGAATAGTCCCGCTGGTGGTGTCGACCTGATTGTTGACCACGGACAAGGTTCCGTCCGACAGCGTCTTCTTGCCGTCGGTGGTCAGCGCGATCACCTTGAGCGGCTGCGCCGATTGCGCTTCGTTGATGTAGGGCAACTGCTCTTCCGGCGCGGTGAAGATCACCGCGATCGGCTCGATCTGGGCGATGGTCACGATCCCGGTTTGTGTGGAAGCATTGACGATGTTGCCCTGGTCAACCTGGCGCAGGCCTACGACGCCCGAAATCGGCGCCTTGACCGTGGTGTAGTCGAGCTGCGTTTGCGCGTTGGCGATCGCCGCATCGTCGGCCGCGAGCTGCGCCGTCAATTGCGCCACGGTGGAACGCTGGGTGTCGGTCTGCTGCCTTGTCGCGAATTCGCCGAGCTTGGTGTAGCGCTGCAGGTCGAGATTGGCGTTGGCGAGATTGGCCTCATCCTGCGCCTTCTTGGCCTTGGCCTGATCGAGCGCGGCCTGGAACGGCCGGGGATCGATCTGCGCCAGCAGGTCTCCCTGATTGACCAGCTGGCCCTCCTTGAATGCGATCCTGTCGATCTGACCGTCGACGCGGGTGCGCACCACGACGGTATTGAAGCCCTGGACCGTTCCGAGTCCAGTCAGATAGACCGGAAAATCGGCCTTCACGACCGGCGCAATGGTGACGGGAACGGCAGCGCCGCGCGAAGGCGCGGCCGATTTCTGGGCGGTCTCAGCTTGGGTCGCCGGCTCCGCACCGTGCCATCGCTGCCAGCCGAAATACCCCGCTGCCGCAACCGCAGCGATCGGCAAAATCCAACGGATGGCCCGCGATCTGGTCATGTGCGCTCGTCGGTTCAAAAATAAGTAACGGCTCGTCAAAACCGTTCCAGGGCCTTGCGGATATAACGGGCCTTACAGATATAACGAGCCTTGCAGATATAATACGTGTGCACTTAATGTGTACACACACTATAACTTGAGAATCCTAAACTTTTGGAAAGCTTTCAAGGACTTCACGGGCTCATGTCCCTCGATCTGAAACGCCAGCTGATCGCGCAACTCGTCGAAAGCTCGCGTCTGTTGCGCAACTATATCGACCATCGCGCCAAGGGACGCGGCACCACGCGTGCGCAATGGATCGTGCTGTTTCGGTTGCGGCAGCAGGAGGGATTGTCGCAGGTCGATCTCGCCGACGTTCTCGAGCTGCAACCGATCTCGCTGGTGCGCCTGCTTGACCGTCTGGTCGAACATGGTCTGCTCGAGCGCAGGCCCGATCCAAACGACCGCCGCGCCAACCGTTTGTTTCTCACCGTCGGCGGCCGCCAGCTGGTCGATGATCTCGACAGTCTGCACGATGCCATCGCCACGGACGTCTTGCAGGATATCCCCGACACCGCCATCGAAACCAGCCTCGAGACGCTCCGGGACGTCAAGGAGCGGATCAAGGGCTTTGCCGAACCGCCGGGAAGCGTGGCAGCCAAGTAGCAGGCACCTAGCAATTTTTGGTGGACAAGCATCGCAGACACCGTGGTGTCGCGCATGCATCTTTCAAATTGCATCGCTGTCCGGCTCAATTGCAACTGGGATCAACGTCGATCGCTTGCGGCTGATCGCGCATCAACCCGTCGATGAGCTATTTTCGCGGATGAAACCGCCCGGCATCGATTGATCGATATTTCGATGCGAGCGCAAGAAAGTCCCGATTTATGGGCATTTCCTCGCTTCAGTTTAGAACGCTTCAAATTTGAATTTAGAACGATTTCAAATCGCGGATTTAGAATCGTTTTGATCTGGACGTATTCAAGCATCCTGATGACCCAATCGCATTGACCCGATTTTTTTCGCTCGATACCAACGCCTCGTCGCTCGTTGCAAATGAATCGCACGAGCGAATTGGAATGGGTCTTAAGGGGCGAATTGGATGGGTCAGGCAAAAGCACCGGGATCGTTGCGTTCAAGCGCGATAATCAACTCGGTCGACGAAAAACTGTACAACGACAATTCGCGGAAAGTTTCCGCACTCTCGGGCCTCTCCTCCAAGGCAGCTCTGATTTCGGTCAGCTACGCGGCGCTTGGCGTGCTGGTTTGTGCAACGCCGACGCAGGCCCAGACGGCGGCGGCGACACAACAGTCGCGGGACGGATCGCAACTGCCGCCGATTCAGGTCACGGAGCCAGAAACAAGACACCGCGCCAACAGCGCGCCCGCGCAGCGCGCCGAGCGCGGCGGCCAGCGGCGTAGTTCGCAAACCGCGCGGCGACCGGAGCAGGCCCCGGCGCCAAAGGCTTTCGGGAGATCACAGGATGCAAGGACCGGCACCGTCGGTGTCTACGCCAACAGCACGTCGAGCGCGACCAAGACTAACACTCCGCTGGTGAATATTCCGCAGTCGGTCACCGTTGTGACAAAGGATTTCATCCGGGATCAAAACTTTCAGACCGTCACCGAGGTGACGCGATACGTTCCGGGCGTCGCCATCCATCAGGGCGAGGGCAATCGTGACGAACTCGTCATTCGCGGCGTCGACTCCAGCGCCAATTTCTTCGTCAACGGTTTCCGCGACGACGTTCAATACTTTCGCGACCTTTACAACACGCAGAGCATCGAGGTGCTGAAGGGGCCGAGCGCGCTGATCTTCGGACGCGGCTCCGGCGGCGGATTGGTCAACCGGACGCTCAAGGATGCCGATGGCACGCGGGTCTACGAGGCCACGGCGCAGACCGGATCCTACAACGACAGGCGCGTTTCTTTGGACGCCGGTCAGGCCGTCAATGAAAACGTCGCGGTGCGTCTCAATGCCTTCTACGAAGGCAGCGATACTTTCCGCGACTACGGCCACCTCGAGCGCTACGGCTTCAATCCGACGGTGACCCTGAAGCCGACCGACGATACCAAGGTCAAGCTGAGCTACGAATTCTATCACGACTTCCGCCTTGCCGATCGCGGCAACCCCTCGCAAGGGCTTCCGGGCGGAGCGACGCGCTTCAATCCGACCGCACCGTTCGCGCCGAACGGCGACCTCACGACCTTCTTTGGCAGTCCGATCTATAACTATGCCCAGGTCGAGGTGCAGACCGGCATGGCCGTCATCGAGCATGATTTCGGCAACGGCCTGACCGTCCGGAACGGATCGATCTATGCCGATTACAACAGAGGATACCGGAACGTTTACCCCGGCGGCACCGGCGCTCCGGCAGCCGCCGGCGGCGGCGCAGTGACGCCGGATCAGACGCAGCTTTCTCTGAACGCGTACCAGAACTACACGCCGCGCGAGAACGCCTTCAACCAGACCGACTTCATCTACAAGACGGCGACCGGGCCGGTGCTGCACACTGTCGCCTTCGGCACCGAATTTGGCCGCCAGACCGGCCTGTCGCTGAGAAACAGCGGGCAATTCCCTGCCAACGGAGGCCTGCCCTACGTCATCGTCAATCCGTTCAATCCGACTTATTTCGGTCCGGTCACCTTCAATCATATTGCGAGCGACGCCAACAGCAAGTACCGGCTCAACATCGCGTCGGGCTATGCGCAGGATCAAATCGAGGTGACGCGCTGGCTGCAGTTCCTGGTCGGGGCGCGTTATGACAGCTTCGATATGTCGGCGCTGGACCAGAATACCAACACCTTGCGCAACCGGGTCGACGACTTTATCTCGCCGCGCGCCGCCGTGATCGTGAAGCCGATAGATACCGTGTCGCTGTATACGGCCTGGAGTGTCTCGTATCTGCCGGCCTCGGGCGATCAGTTCAGCGCATTGAATAGCAGCACCCTGATTCTCGAACCGCAAAGGTTCGAAAGCACGGAGATCGGCGCCAAATGGAACATCAATCCAAAGCTGCTGTTTACCGCAGCGGCTTATCAGATCCTTCGCGCCAACGTGCCGATTAATATCGGGAACGGAGTGTCTATCCCCGGCGGCATGCACAATATCCGCGGCTTCGAGACGGCGCTGACCGGCTATATCACGCCGGAATGGCAATCCGTGCTCGGCTATGCCTATACCGATGCGCGTATCGCAAACGATTTGACCGCGCCGGGCGTGTCGCCGCCGATCGTAGCCGGCAACCGCGTGCAGCTCGTTCCCTACAACCAGTTCTCGCTGTGGAACAAATACCAGTTCAATCCGACCTGGGCGGCGGCACTCGGCGTGATCTATTTCTCTGACTCGTTCGCCTCGTCGGATGACTCGGTCCGGTTGCCTGGTTTTGTCCGCGTCGATGCCGCGGTTTATGCCAAGATTGACGAAACCTGGAAGGTGCAGCTCAACGTCGAGAACATCTTCAACAAGGGTTACTGGGCGACGGCCGACGGCAACAACAACATCTCGCCGGGCCAGCCGCGAACCTTCCGTGTTTCCGCCATCGCCAAATTCTAGGAGGCCAACGAAACGGCAGGCAATGCGCATTGCTTCTATTCGATCGCTGGGGCGTCGCGGACACTGTTTCGTGACGCCGCGGTGATGCGGGGCAGCGCGGGTTGCGTCTTTTTTCCGGTTGCGGAGCGTGATACGAGATGCTCACGCCCGCAGCCTGATCTTCGATCTCGACACTGCGATTCAGGCCCTGGTGGAGCGGCTGGGGCGAGACGACGCTGAAACGGCCAAATTGGCCGCCATCTATCGCAACCTATCCGCTATTGGGCCGAACTATGAACATGTCAATTTATCGAGCGACATTTGCTGCGATTTCTGCGTTGGCGATGCTGTCGCTGGCCCAGTTGGCGTCTGCGCAACAGCCCACTTCTACCGTGCCGCAGCAAGCTCCCGCTTTGTCGCAGCCGGCGGCCGTTCCGTCGCAGGCCGTAGCGCCATCGGTATTTGCTCCGGCAGTTCCAGCGCCGGCCGGGTCGGACACCACCGCCGCTCCCGCGGACGGCGGCGGCAAATTCCCGAAATCGACGGTGGTGGCGCTACGCGAATTGTCGCCCTGGTCGATGTTCCTGTCGGCCGATATTCTGGTCAAGGCGGTGATGGTTGGCCTTGCGTTCGCATCGCTGGTGACCTGGACCATCTTCATCGCCAAGATGATCGAGCTGTCGGTGATCCAGCGCAAGCTGCGTGGAGCGCTTCGCAAGATCGGCGATGCGCGGTCGCTGGCGGAAGCGCAATTCGCGCTCGGCGCCAAGAACAGCGTGCTGTCGGGATTGCTCGCGGCGGCGATGCGCGAAGCGCGATTGTCGGCCGGTATTTCCAGCGACAGCGGCATCAAGGAGCGGGCGGCATCGAGTTTTGCCGAGATCGTGCGCGCCGAGGCCCGCCGGGTCCGGCTCGGCATGGGACTTCTGGCGACGATCGGTGCGACGTCGCCGTTCGTCGGACTGTTCGGCACGGTGTGGGGCATCATGAACAGCTTTATCGGCATCTCGAAATCGCAGACCACCAATCTGGCGGTGGTGGCGCCGGGTATTGCCGAAGCGCTGCTCGCCACCGCGTGCGGCCTGGTCGCGGCGATCCCGGCCGTCATCATCTACAATCATTTCGCGCGCGTCACCAAAGGCTACCTTGAACTGGTCGGCCGTGCATCGGGAGCGGCCGGGCGACTATTGTCGCGCGATCTCGATCGCACCCATGGGGGCGCGCATTCGCGCGCAGCGGAGTAGGCGATGGGCGCTTCGATCGCGGAAGGCAATCTCGACGACGACGATGATTTCGGGGAAACCCACGAAATCAACGTCACGCCGTTCATCGACGTCATCCTGGTTCTCTTGATCATCTTCATGGTGGCGGCGCCACTGTCGACCGTCGATCTTCCGATCGATCTGCCGTCGTCGACGGCGACCCCGCAGAAGAAGCCGGACAAGCCGACCTATGTCAGCATCAAGCCCGATCTCGCGGTTGCGATCGGGGAAACCCCGGTCAAGCGGGTCGATCTGGTTCGTTCGCTCGACGCCATGGCGGATGCCAGCAAGGATCGCTTCATCTTCCTGCGCGCCGACCGCGCGGTGCCCTATGGCGAGATGATGGACGTGCTGGAGATCCTGCGCGCGGGAGGCTATTCGAAGATCAAGCTGGTGGCGCTCGAGGGCGTTTCCGATAGCGCTACGCCGGCCCCGGCACCCGCCAATCAAAAGCCCTGAGCGGCCATAGATGTCCGACCTCGAGACCGAACAAAAGCCATCCCGGCGGCTGTGGATCCTGGCAGCGGTCGGCGCGCTCGCGCTCCACATCGGCTGCGGGGCGCTCGCGGTCGCACATCTGCAGACCGACGACGCCGATGACTCGCTAGGTTCCGAGGCGATCGAGGTCGGGCTGGAATTGACGTCGCTGCGCCGTGAAGCCACCGATCTGCCGGCCGGCCCGGACACCGATGCCTCCGTGGCCTCGCCGGCGCTTGCCGAACAGAAGGCGGAGGTCAAGGAGACCGAGCTGCCGAAGGATGTGCCGACCGAAACCGACGATCCGGACCGGGTGGTGACGCCGAACGAGTCGAAAAAGCCAAAAGACGAGGATGCCAAGATCGCGGCGGTGCAGACGTCCGCCTCGACGGAATCGATTGCCGCGGAAGCAACGGCAACGCCAAGCTCCGATGCGATTCCGGAAGGGACACGGTCGATTTCTCCCGCGCTGGGCACCGGCGAGACGGCACGGCGCGTGCGTGCGACCTGGCAGAAGGAACTGGTCGCCCACCTCGACAAGCACAAGCGCTATCCGGCGACGCGCTCGCAGAAGAGCGCCGAGATCGTCGTCAGCTTCGCGCTCGACCGGATGGGTCACGTTCTCTCGGCCAGCATCGTCAAGGGATCGGGCGATACGGCCTTCGACGAAGCCGCGCTGGCGATGGTTCGAAAATCCGACCCGGTGCCGATGCCCCCGCCGCTGATCGCCGATGAAGGATTGAGTTTTACTTTGCCGGTGATCTTTCGCGTCAAGGGGCGAAGCTAAGTCATTGATCGTGCTGAATGGCCGAGTCAGGGATGGCCTATGAATGAAAAAGCCCGGCGATCGCTCGCCGGGCTTTCGTGATGACATGCTTGTCGAGAAGTGATCCCGATCAGCTTTTCTTGACCAGCGTGCAGACGCTCTTCTCGAGCGGGATGAACGCTTCATCCGCCGGGATGGTGGCGATCAGCTTGTAGTAGTCCCAGGGATATTTGGACTCCGCGGGCTTCTTCACCTCGAACAGATAGGCCGGGTGGATCTTGCGGCCGTCGGCGCGGATCGAGCCCTTGCCGAATAGCGGGTCGTCGGTCGGCATTTCCTTCATCTTGGCAACCACCGCGCGGCCGTCATGTGGATTGCCGCCCAGCGCCTCGAGCGCCTTGAAGTAATGGATCAGCGAGGAATAGACGCCGGCCTGCACCATGGTCGGCGGCTGCTTCTTGAACCTCTCGTTGAAGCGCTTGGTGAAGGCGCGGGTCTGGTCGTTCATGTCCCAGTAGAACGTCTCGGTGAAATTCAGGCCCTGCGCGACGTTGAGCCCGAGCGAATGGACGTCGGTGATGAACAGCAACATGCCCGCCAGTTTCTGCCCGCCGGAGACGATGCCGAATTCCGCCGCCTGCTTGATCGAATTGGTGGTGTCGCCGCCGGCATTGGCAAGCCCGATGATCTTCGCTTTCGAGCTTTGCGCCTGCAGCAGGAAGGAAGAGAAGTCGGCATTGTTGAGCGGATGCTTGACGCCGCCGAGCACCTTGCCGCCATTGGCGGTGACGACCGCGGCGGTATCGCGCTCGAGCGCCTGACCGAACGCGTAGTCCGCGGTCAGGAAGAACCAGGTGTCGCCGCCGGATTTGACCAGCGCCTTGCCGGTGCCGTTGGCGAGCATGTAGGTGTCGTAGACCCAATGCACCGTGTTCGGCGAACACTGCGCGCCGGTGAGATCGGACGACGCCGAACCGGAGTTCAGGTTGACGACGTTCTTCTCCTTGGCGAGATTGGCGATGGCGAGGCCGACGCCGGAACTGGCGAGGTCGACGAACACATCGACCTTCTCGACGTCGATCCATTGCTTGCCGATATTGGTGCCGACATCCGGCTTGTTCTGGTGATCGGCCGAGATCAGGTCGATCTTCCAGCCTTTGGCCACCAATCCGGAATCCTCGATCGCCATCTGCGCGGCAACGGTGGAGCCGGGGCCGCCGATGTCGGCATAGAGACCGGACTGGTCACCGAGGCTGCCGACCTTGACAACCTTGTCGAGCTTTTCCTGCGCGAGCGCGCCGCCTGTAAAAACCAGGCAAGTTGTCAGTGCCAAGGCTACACTCGAAAAGGCTGCAATCGAACGTTTCATCTTCCCTCCAAAATACGGTCTTGACCAAAAGCCGGGATAAATTCACCGAACAGCCATTATGCCCGGCCTTGCGCACGCCGCCTAGCGGCTGCGACGAAATGGCGGCAACAGGGTTTATTTCACCGTGCGGAGAATTCGACCGCTGCCGCCCCGGTGTCAGCGCAGGAAGTATCGCACCCCGACATACACCACGACGAGGCAGGCGAAGATCAGGGCAACCGGAAGCCGGGGCTTTGCATCCGGTCCGGGGTTCGCCGATTTCTGCCGCGCGGCGGGCGGCCGCCGGAAGGCGGTCACATTATCCTTCACGGGTTCGTTCGAATGCGCCTTGACATCGGGCGGTACGCCGATGCCGCCCATTTCCGCGTAATAGCTTTTGTAAATGAGATGGATGATGGCGTCGGTCGCCTCGGGCTCCGGCATCTTCTCGAGCAGCGTCTTGTAGCTGACAAGGAAGCTCTGGGCTTCTCCTGGCAGGGCGGAGGCGCCGTTCAGTTTGGCCATCATTTTCCAGGTGGCAAAATCCGCGCGCGCCCTGGTATCGGCACGCCGTGCGATCATCATGTCAGCAGCTTTGATCAAAATCGCCTCGGGCCTTTTCGGCAAAATCCCCGGGATTCGAATTACGCGTTCCAGGTTAACGCGAGGAGTAAACGCATTACAAAATCAGTCGATGTCCGCAGTATCGCGGAAATAACATCAAGATTTAGACCGAACTGGGCACCGACCAAGGGAACAATGATCAGAAACCCGATCAGGATCAACATTCCGTAGGGTTCCAGCCGTGAAAGCGGGAACGCAAGCATTCTGGGCAGCAATCCGACCGCTACCCGCCCGCCGTCCAGCGGCGGGATTGGAAGCATATTGAAGACCGCAAGAACGACATTGATAACGAACGCATTTTTAAGGTTATCGGCAACCCATTGCGCGGCATTCGCGGGCACCAGGTTCAGGACATGAAACGCCGACGCCGCGAGCAAGGCAAGGGCGATGTTGGTGGCCGGCCCGGCCAGCGCCACCCACACCATGTCGAGCCGCGGATGGCGCAGCGCGCGGAAATTGACCGGCACCGGCTTGGCATAGCCGAACAGGAACGGGGCGTGCGACAGCAGCAGCATGCCCGGCAGCACCAGCGTGCCGAACGGATCGATATGCCGGAGCGGATTGAAGCTGACGCGGCCTTGTTCGGCGGCCGTGTTGTCACCGAAGTGGCGTGCGACAAAACCGTGGGCGGCCTCGTGAAAGGTAATGGCGATGACCAGCGGCAATACCCATACCGAGACGTCGTAAAATGAGATGTTCAATTGGATGTCCTGACCGGTTCAACGGATGGGGTGACGCTACCACGAAATACTGAAATGCCGGGTCAACATCGGCCCGCTTCAGAGCACGGTCCCCTTATATTGCGGCAAGTCGTCATCGAGTTTCACCCAGTGCTTCTCTGATCATCGCAGTCTCGCTGCCTCGATTTGTCGTCATTGCGAGGAGCCAACGGGTCGCACGAATGCGCGCCCGATGACAGGCTCCGCGACGAAGCAATCCAGTTTTGTGTACCGCACAGGCAGTGTGGATTGCTTCGCGGAGCCTGTCATCGGGCGGCGCTTTGCCCCGACCCGTTGGCAGCAATGACGGCCCTTCTGCTGGCTATGTTTCAGGTCAGAACTCTGGAGACGCTAGTAAGTCGCGCGGCCTCCGGAGATGTCGAACACCGCGCCGGTGGAGAACGCGCAATCCTCCGACGCCAGCCACGCCACCATCGCCGCCAGTTCCTCCACGAGTACAAAACGTCCCTTCGGGATCTTGGACAGCATGAAGTCGATATGCTGCTGCGTCAGCTGGTCGAAGATCGCGGTTTTCGCCGCGGCCGGCGTCACCGCGTTGACGGCGATTTCGTAACCGGCGAGCTCCTTGCCGAGCGATTTTGTCAAGGCGATCAGCCCGGCCTTCGAGGCCGAGTAGTGCGCCGCGTTGGGGTTGCCTTCCTTGCCGGCGATCGAGGCGATGTTGACGATGCGGCCGTAGTTCTGTTTCACCATCCCGGGCACGATCGCCTTGCAGCAAATGAAAGGCCCGTCGAGATTGATGCGCAACACCTTGCGCCATTCGTCGAGGTCGGTCTCCCACACCGTCTTGTTTACCCCGGCGATGCCGGCATTGTTGACGAGGATGTCGATTTTGCCGAGCGCCTTCAGCGTGGCGTCTCGCGCCTTCTCCACTGCGGCCAGATCCGACACGTCGACCTTGACGGCCGTGACGCCCGATCCGATTTCCTTCGCGGTCTTCTCCGCGAACGGCTGGTCGTGATCCCAGATCGCGACTTTGGCGCCGGAACTGACAAAACGTTCGGTGATGGCGCGGCCAAATCCCTGCGCGCCGCCGGTGACGACGGCGCAGCGGCCGTTCAGATCGATCTTGTTCATGGTGATATTCCCTAAAGCTAAAGCGTCCAGCCGCCGTCGATGATGTGGGCGACGCCGGTCGTGAACGCGCTCTCGTCGCTGGCGAGATAGACCGCAAGCGAGGCGATTTCCTCGGCGGTGCCGAGCCGTCCCATCGGCTGCCGGCTCACGAACATTTCGCGGCCTCCAGGGCCGGCGGCGGCGGCGCGGTTCAGCATCGACGGCGTCTCGATGGTGCCGGGGCAAATACAGTTACATCGGACGCCCTTGGTGATGAAATCGGCGGCGACCGCGCGGGTCAACGCCGCCACCGCGGCCTTGGTCGCGCCGTAGACGTAGCGATTGGGCGCGGCCTTGAACACGCCAGCGGCAGAGGAGATGTTGACGATCGAGCCGTGGCCCGATGCCAGCATGTCCGGCAGGAACGACCGGATGGTCCGGTGCATCGACTTGACGTTGAGGTCGAACGAAAAATCCCAATCGTCGTCGGAACATTCCAGCACGGTGCCGTGATGCACGAAGCCCGCGGCGTTGAGCAGGATGTCGACCTTGCCGACACGTTTGGCCATCGCGACGACGGCGGCAGAGTCACGCACGTCGAGCCGCGCGACTTCCGAAACCCCGTCCTTGGCCAGCAGCGCGAGACCCTTCTCGTCGATGTCGGTGGCAAACACCGTCGCGCCTTCCCTCGCAAAGGCTATGGCGCAGGCGCGGCCGATCCCCACTGCGCCCGCGGTCACGAACGCGCGCTTGCCCTTGAGGCGATCAGACATGTTGTTCTCCTTGTTTTTCAATCAAAATCGTTGGAGTGGCACGTCATTGCGAGGAGCGAAGCGACGAAGCAATCCATGCTGCAATGGATTGCTTCGCGGAGTTTATCAGCGGGCGCGCATTCTGCGCGACCCGGTGGCTCGCAATGACGGGTTAAGCCTTTCGCAGGCTCTAATGATTGTCCCGCGCCACGCCGACGGTTCCTGCGACATTGTGATACCGCGTCGCGAGCTCCATGCAGGCGCCAGTGGCCTGCTGGCCGACGGTCGAGCGATAGAGTTCCTGCCACGGCGTCTGGTTGGCCGGGTAGGGGAAGCCGCCTTTTGCCTTGAGATCGGCGCGGCGCTTCTTGAGCTCCTCGTCCGATATCAAAATATTGGCGCTGCCCTTGTTGAGATCGATCCGAACCATGTCGCCGGTCTTGAGGATCGCAAGCCCGCCGTCGGCGGCGGCTTCCGGGGTGGCGTTGAGGATCGATGGCGAGCCTGAGGTGCCGGACTGACGCCCGTCGCCGATACAGGGCAGGGACAGGATGCCGCGTTTGATCAGCGCCGCCGGCGGCTGCATGTTCACGACCTCGGCGCCGCCGGGATAGCCGATCGGTCCGGTGCCGCGCACGAACAGGATGCAGTGCTCGTCGATATTGAGCGCGGCATCGTCGATCCGGTGGTGATAATCCTCCGGGCCCTCGAATACGATGGCGCGGCCCTCGAATGCGTTCAAATCCTTGGGATTGATCAGATAGCGGTCACGGAATTCCTTCGAGATCACGCTGGTCTTCATGATCGCGGAGTCAAAGAGATTGCCGCGCAGGACCAGGAAGCCGGCGTCCTTCACCAGCGGCTTGTCGTAGCTCCAGATTACGTCGCCATCGGGCTTTGGCGCCTCGCGGCAGTTGTCGCCCATGGTGTGGCCATTGACGGTCATGGCGCCTTCATGAATGCGCTTGTGCGCCATCAATTCGCGCACCACCGAAGGCACGCCGCCGGCGCGATGATATTCCTCGCCGAGGTAGAATCCGGCCGGCTGCATGTTCACCAGCAACGGAATGTCGTGGCCGTATTTCTGCCAGTCCTCGATCGACAGCTCCACGCCGATATGACGGGCGAGCGCGTTGATATGGATCGGCGCATTGGTCGAACCGCCGATCGCCGAATTGACGACGATGCAGTTCTCGAACGCCTCGCGGGTCAGGATGTCGGACGGTTTTAAGTCTTCCCAGACCATCCCGACAATGCGGGTGCCGGTGTCATAGGCGATCTGGCCGCGCTCGCGGTAGGGAGCGGGGATCGCGGCGCAGCCCGGCAGCGACATGCCCAGGGCCTCGGCCAGCGAATTCATGGTGGAGGCGGTGCCCATGGTGTTGCAATGGCCGACCGACGGCGCCGAGGAGGCCACGATATTCATGAACTCCTCGTAGTCGATCTCGCCCGCCGCCATGCGCTCGCGCGCTTTCCAGACCACGGTGCCGGACCCGGTGCGCTCGCCATTGTGCCAGCCGTTGAGCATCGGCCCGCCGGACAGCACGATTGCCGGCATGTTGACGGTTGCCGCCGCCATCAGGCAGGCGGGGGTGGTCTTGTCGCAGCCGGTGGTCAGGACCACGCCGTCCAGGGGGTAGCCGAACAGGATCTCGACCAGTCCGAGATAGGCGAGGTTGCGGTCGAGCGCCGCGGTCGGCCGCTTGCCGGTCTCCTGGATCGGGTGCATCGGAAATTCCATGGCGATGCCGCCGGCGGCGCGGATGCCCTCCCGGACCCGATGGGCGAGCTCCAGGTGATGGCGATTGCATGGCGAAAGGTCGTTGCCGGTCTGGGCGATGCCGATGATCGGCTTGCCGGACTGCAGCTCCTGCCGGGTCAGGCCGTAATTGAGGTAGCGCTCCAGATAGAGCGCGGTCATGCCCGGATTATGCGGGTTGTTGAACCATTCGCTGGAGCGGAGTTTGCGCCTGGTGACGCCGGTGATCGGCTTGTTCATTGTTTCTCCCGCAGCGCACACGCCTTATTTTTGTGCGGAGTTTTGGTTTTGGCGCTGGATGTTTGCATGTCAATGCCCCCTCCGCAACGCCGGGGCAGCGGTAACCATCCTACGACTTTGATCCAAGGACATCAGCAAAAAATTCTGCTAAGACCCCTCCCAATGAAAAGAGCGGCGACGGGGCAACCCCGTCATGCTGCAGGTATTTTTGGAGGGAATGAATGGCGTCGGTCCAAATTCGGGACGTTCGGAAATCGTTTGGCGGCTTTGAAGTCCTGCATGGCGTAAGTGTCCCGATCGAGGATGGTGCGTTCGTGGTGCTGGTCGGCCCCTCCGGCTGCGGCAAATCGACCTTGCTGCGGATGCTCGCAGGGCTCGAAAACATCACCTCCGGGACGATTTCGATCGGCGATCGCGTCGTCAACAATGTCCAGCCCAAAGAGCGCGACATCGCCATGGTGTTCCAGAACTATGCGCTCTATCCGCATATGACGGTCGCCGACAATATGGGGTTCTCGCTCAAGCTGCGCGGCGCCAGTTCCGACGAGATCTCGACAGGCGTCAAGCGCGCCGCCGAGATCCTCGCCTTGACGCCGCTGCTCGATCGCTACCCCCGGCAATTGTCCGGCGGCCAGCGCCAGCGTGTGGCGATGGGACGCGCCATCGTGCGCGACCCGCAGGTGTTCCTGTTCGACGAGCCGTTGTCCAACCTCGACGCCAAGCTGCGGGTGGCGATGCGCACCGAAATCAAGGAGTTGCATCAGCGGCTGAAGACCACCACGGTCTATGTCACCCACGACCAGATCGAGGCCATGACCATGGCCGACAAGATCGTGGTGATGCATGACGGCATCGTCGAGCAGATCGGCAGCCCGCTCGAGCTTTACGACAAGCCCGACAACCAGTTCGTCGCAGGCTTCATCGGCTCGCCGGCGATGAATTTCCTCAAGGGCCAGGTCAAGTCGAACGGCAGCGCCAGTTTCGAAGGCCCGAACGGCGTCAAGTTGCCGCTGGCCTCCGCGCCGGCCAATTCGGAAGGGCGGCCCGCGGTCTACGGCGTCCGGCCGGAGCATTTTACCATCGCCGATGACGGCGCCGAAGCCGAGATCGTGGTCGTCGAACCGACCGGCTCGGAAACGCAAGTGTTCGCCAAGCTCGGCGGCGAGCAGGTGGTGGCGGTGTTCCGCGAGCGCCATCAATTCAACCCGGGCGACAAGATCCGGTTGAAGCCCGATCCCGGGCTCGTGCATCTGTTCGATGACGCGACCGGAAAACGACTGAACGCCTAAAAAACCAAGACGTCCAAAAAAACGAATTTTTTAAAGGGAGGATCGACTATGCACGACTTTACCCGCCGCACTCTTCTTCAGGGCGGCACCGCGCTGGCTGCGACTGGCGCGCTTACCGGGCCGGCTCTATTCGAATTCGCCAAGGCCTGGGCACAGACCGCGCCGTGGAAAGCCGAGAAGGGCGCCAAGCTCACGGTGATGCGCTGGAAGCGGTTCGTGCCGGCCGAAGACGACGCCTTCAACGCCATGGTCGCCGCGTTCAAGACCGCTACCGGCACCGAAATGAATGTATTCAGCGAGTCCTTTGAGGACGTGCAGCCGAAGGCCTCGGTCGCGGCGAACACCGGCTCGGGGCTCGATCTGGCCTGGGGCCTGCATACGCTGCCGCAGCTATTCCCGACCAAGGTCCTCAAGATGAACGACGTTGCCGATTATCTCGGCAAGAAGTACGGCGGCTGGACCGACGCGGCCGCCGCAACCTGCAAGCAAGGCAATGACTGGCTTGGTATTCCCGTCGCGACTATCGGCGGCTATATGACCTACCGCAAGTCGGCGATGGAAAAGGCCGGCTTCACGGAATTCCCCAAGGACTTCCCGGGCTTCCTCGAGATGTGCAAGGGGCTCAAGAAGAACAACACGCCGGCCGGCTTCGCGCTCGGGCACGCGAGCGGCGACGCCAACGGTTGGCTGCATTGGGTATTGTGGGGTCACGGCGCCTATACCGTGGACAAGGACAACAAGGTTGTCATCAATTCGCCGGAAACCGTGAAGGCGCTGGAATATTGCAAAGCGCTTTCCGACACCTTCATTTCCGGTACCGCGTCCTGGAATGATGGCTCCAACAACAAGGCGTTCCTGGCGGGCGAACTCTACTGCACGGCCAACGGCATCTCGATCTATGTGGCCGAGAAGGACGATCCGACCAAGAAGGAGTTGGCAGACGATACTTATCACGCGCTGTGGCCGGTCGGTCCGATCGGCAAGCCGACCGAACTGCAGCTCGCGGTTCCGATCCTTGCGTTCAACTTCACGAAGTATCCGAACGCCGCCAAGGCCTTCATCGCCTTCATGCTGGAGAAAGAGAACTTCGATAAGTGGCTGTCCGGCGCGCGGGGTTATCTGACCCATACGCTGAACGCCTATGACTCCTCGCCGGTGTGGACTGCCGACCCGAAGAACCAGGTGTTCAGCCAGGCCAGCAAGCGCGCGCTTCCCGCTTCCGGCATCGGCACGCCCGGCGAGAAGGCGGCGACCGCGATCGCCGACTTCCTGGTGGTCGATATGTTCGCCAACTACTGCACCGGCCGCGAAGACGCGAAGGGCTCGATCGCGATTGCTGAGCGGCAGTTGAAGCGCATCTATCGCTGAGCAAAAAAGAGGCGAGCCGCAAGCGATTGTGGCTCGCCTCATCCACCTCTGACACGGAAGTAGCGCCGCCCATGATCTTGCGGGATTTTGCCAATGGCTGACATTGCACTGCAACCCCGGGCTGCCAAGCCGCAGATTCGCGAGGCCACCGCGTGGGATCAGCTCCGGACCAACCGCAACTGGCTCGGTTTCTGGTTCATGCTGCCGGCGATGGCGTTCCTGATATTTTTCCTCGCCTATCCGCTGGGTCTCGGTATCTGGATCTCGTTCACTGACGCAAAGATCGGACGGCCGGGCGAATTCATCGGGGTCGAGAACTACGAATGGCTGTGGGGCAATTCGATCTTCTGGATGTCGGTGTTCAATACGCTGCTCTACACCTCGATCGCGAGCGCGATCAAATTCGCGGTCGGGCTCTATCTGGCGCTGCTGTTGAACGAGAACATGCCGTTCAAGGCGATGCTGCGGGCGCTGGTGCTGATTCCCTTCATCGTGCCGACGGTGCTGTCCGCACTGGCGTTCTGGTGGATCTTCGATGCGCAGTTCTCGATCATCTCCTGGTCGCTCAAGCAGATGGGATTGATCACCGAGAACATCAATTTTCTCGGCGATGTCACCTGGGCGCGGATATGCGTGATCTTCGCCAATATCTGGCGTGGCGTTCCCTTCGTCGCGATCACGCTGCTCGCGGGTCTGCAGACCGTGCAGCCCTCGCTCTACGAGGCCGCGACGCTAGACGGCGCGAGCAAGTGGGAGATGTTCCGCTTCATCACCTATCCCTTGCTGACCCCGATCATCGCGGTCGTGATGACGTTCTCGGTGCTGTTCACCTTCACCGACTTCCAGTTGATCTGGGCGATGACGCGGGGCGGTCCGGTTAACGCCACCCATCTGATGGCGACCCTGTCGTATCAGCGCGCCATCATCGCGGGCCAGCTCGGCGAGGGCGCCGCGATCTCCAGCGCCATGATCCCGTTCCTGCTGGCCGCGATCATGGTTTCCTGGTTCGGGCTGCAACGGCGCAAGTGGCAGCAGGGAGAGAACAATGACTGATCTTCCGACCTTACCGGTCGATGTCAAAGCCGTGCTGTCGGGCTCTTCGCCGACGGTCGCCAAGGACGATCACAGCGAGGGCATGAGCTATCTGGAGTCGGTGCCGCGCCGCATCGTGACGCTGTATCTGCCGCTGGCGATCATCGTGTTCATCCTGCTGTTTCCGTTCTACTGGATGGGTTTGACGGCGATCAAACCGGACGAGCAGTTGATCGACCTCGACAAGTACAATCCGTTCTGGACCTGGAACCCGACCTTTAAGCACATCTACAAGCTCCTGTTCGAAAGCTATTATCCGCACTGGCTGTGGAACACGATGTATGTGGCGGTCGGCGCCACCATTCTGTCGATCGCCGCCAGCGTGTTGGCGGCTTACGCGATCGTTCGCTTGCGCTATCGCGGCGCGCATTGGGTCGGCGGGCTGATCTTCCTGTCCTATCTGGTGCCGCCCTCGATCCTGTTCATTCCGCTGGCGACGGTCGTGTTCCAGTACGGCCTGTTCGACTCGCCGATGGCGCTGATCCTGACTTATCCGACCATCCTGATCCCGTTCTCGACCTGGCTGTTGATGGGCTATTTCAAGACCATCCCGTTCGAGCTGGAAGAATGCGCGCTGATCGATGGCGCCAGCCGCTGGCAGATTCTGATCAAGATCGTGCTGCCGCTGGCGATCCCCGGCCTGATCTCGGCCTTCATCTTCTGCTTCACGCTATGCTGGAACGAGTTCATCTACGCGCTGACCTTCCTGCAATCGACCCAGAACAAGACGGTCCCGGTGGCAATCGTCAACGAGTTCGTCGACGGCGACATCTACCGCTGGGGTTCGCTGATGGCGGGGGCGCTGGCAGGCTCGCTGCCACTGGTCATCCTTTACGCGTTCTTTGTCGAGCATTATGTATCGGCCATGACGGGAGCGGTGAAAGAGTGAGCCAACAGGCCCGCATGCTCTTTGCATTGACGCATTGACGCGTTTTCCCTGCGCGAACCGGTACCCACTTCGCTTGAAAACGCGATAGAACAAAAACAGGGAGTTGGGTCTTGCATATTCTGGTTCTGGGCGCGGCCGGCATGGTCGGCCGCAAATTGACCGAGCGGCTGTTGCGCGACGGGCGTCTCGGCAAAAGCGACATCACGCGGATGACGCTGCAGGACGTCGTTGCGCCGGCGGCAGCCAAGGCGGGATTTCCAGTCGAGACCGTGACCGGCGATTTCGCGGTCGCAGGTTTCGCCGAGAAGCTGGTGGCCGATAGGCCCGATGTGATCTTCCATCTGGCGGCGATCGTCTCCGGCGAGGCGGAACTCGATTTCGACAAGGGCTATCGCATCAATCTCGACGGCACCCGGATGCTGTTCGACGCAATCCGGCTGATCGGCAGCGGCTACAGGCCCCGGGTGGTCTTCACCTCGTCGATCGCGGTGTTCGGCGCGCCGTTCCCCGAAGCGATCGGCGACGAGTTCTTCCAGACGCCGCTGTTGAGCTACGGCACCCAGAAGGCGATCGGCGAACTGCTGCTCGCCGATTATTCACGCCGCGGGTTCATGGACGGCATCGGCATCCGGCTGCCGACCATTTGTATCCGGCCCGGCTTGCCCAACAAGGCGGCCTCCGGGTTCTTCTCCAACATCCTCCGCGAGCCGCTGGCGGGCAAGGAGGCGGTGCTGCCGGTGTCCGAGGACGTCAGGCATTGGCATGCCACGCCGCGCTCGGCGGTCGGGTTCCTGTTGCACGCCGCGACCATGGATAGCGCTGCGGCCGGCGCCCGGCGCAACCTCACCATGCCCGGCCTTTCCGCGACTGTCGGCGAACAGATCGCCGCGCTGAAGCGGGTGGCGGGGGACAAGGTGGCGGCGCGGATCAAGCGCGAGCCGGATCCGTTCATCGTAGGGATTGTCGCCGGCTGGCCGCGTAATTTCGAGGCCAGGCGGGCGGTCCAGCTCGGCTTCACCACAGCCGAAAAGACGTTTGACGACATCATCCGGATTCACATCGAGGACGAACTTGGCGGCAAGTTCGTGGACTGAAGCCACGGTGTGGTCATGACCAGGGTGGCCTGCATCGGCGAGTGCATGATCGAGCTGAAGCAGGCCGGGGGTGGCCTGTATTCGCGAGGCTATGGCGGCGATACGCTGAACACATCGGTCTATCTGGCCCGCCTCGGCGTCGAGGTCGACTACGTCACCGCGCTCGGTCACGACCCCATGAGCGACGAGATGCTCGCAGGCTGGACCGCGGAGGGCGTGGGCACCAGCCGAGTGGCGCGGCTGAAAGGCAAATTGCCGGGCCTCTACATGATCCAGACCGACGAGTTCGGCGACCGCCGCTTCTTTCATTGGCGGGAGAGTGCGGCCGCACGCAGCCTGATGGATTTGCCCGAGACCGACGAGATCCTGGATTCGCTCGCGACCTATGACGTCATCTATCTCTCGGCCATCACGCTGTCGATTTACCGCGCGCAGGGTCGGACGAAATTGTTTGCCGCACTCCACCGCGCGCGAAAACGCGGCGCCCGCATCGCCTTCGACACCAACTACCGCGCCAGCGGCTGGCCCGATCCCGATGTCTCGCGCGCCGTGCTGGGCGAAGCGTTTGCATTATCCGATATTTTGCTGGCCTCGACGGAGGATTTGCTGCCGCTCTACCCCAATGAAAGTGACGAGCAGCTGATGGCGCGCATGCCCTGCAACGAAGCGGTGCTGAAACTGCTCCAGCCCGGCAGCGTCGTGCGGTTTGAAGGAGTTTCACGCGAGGTCAGGCCGGAGCCGGTAACGCGGCCTGTTGTCGACACCACGGCGGCCGGCGACAGTTTCTCGGCGGCCTACATCGCCGCGCGGCTCGCGGGCGCGGAGCCGGTCGAAGCCGCGCAGGCGGGGCATCGCCTTGGCGGCGTGGTGGTGTGCCATCCCGGTGCCATCATCCCGCGCTCGGCGATGCCGGCAAATACCTTGCCTGGACCGGCATCCTCTCGTAAGGCCTCACGATGATGGCAAAACAGGAAAAGCTCGCCGCGCTGTTCAAACAGGCCGTCGTCATCCCGGTTCTGACCATCGAACGGCTTGAAGACGCGGTCCCGCTCGCCAGGGCATTGGTTGCCGGCGGCGTGCGGGTACTGGAAGTCACGCTGCGCACGGCGGTTGCGATTCCGGCCGCACAGGCGATCATCGCCGATGTGCCGGAGGCCATCGTCGGCGTCGGCACGATCCTGAACGCAAACGACCTGGCCCGCGCGGAAGCGCTCGGCGCCCGCTTCGGGATCAGCCCCGGCGCCACGCCCGATTTGCTGAAGGCGGCCGCCGCAAGCGCCTTGCCATTCGCGCCGGGCGTTGCCACGGCCTCCGAGCTGATGCAGGCGCTGGCCCACGGCTTCGATCTCGTCAAATTCTTTCCGGCTGAACAGTCCGGCGGTATCAAGGCACTTCGCGCTTTGGCGGGGCCGTTTCCCGATGCGCGGTTTTGTCCGACCGGCGGAATTGGAGAGGCCAATGCGGCTGCGTGGCTGAGTGAGCCAAACGTGGTGGCGGTCGGCGGTTCCTGGCTGTGCCCGGCGGCGGATGTCCGGTCCGGCAACTGGGCCGGCATATCTGCCATATGCGATCGGACTATGAGATCACTGAAACCGTGAGTGAAGTCTGCCGGCCAATGGGCTACAAAGCGGTCCGGCCAAGATGCGGACAAGACAGGGAGAATGATCATGACAGCCAGCATCGTCGGATGGGCGCACACGCCGTTCGGCAAGTTCGATACCGAGACCGTCGAGAGCCTGGTGGTGAAGGTCGCCACCGAAGCGCTGGCCGATGCCGGCATTTCCGCGGGCGATGTCGATGAAATCGTGCTCGGGCATTTCAATGCCGGCTTCTCGCCGCAGGATTTTACCGCGTCGCTGGTGCTGCAGGCCGATCCGGCGCTGCGCTTCAAGCCGGCGACCCGGGTCGAGAACGCCTGCGCCACCGGCTCGGCCGCGGTGCATCAGGGCATCAGGGCGATCGCGGCGGGGGCGGCGAAGACTGTGCTGGTGGTCGGCGTCGAGCAGATGACGCGGACGCCGCCGGCCGAGATCGGCCGCAATTTGCTGCGGGCATCCTATCTTCCCGAAGACGGCGACACCCCCGGCGGTTTCGCCGGCGTGTTCGGCAAGATCGCGCAATCCTATTTCCAGAAATATGGCGACCAGTCCGATGCGCTGGCGATGATCGCCGCCAAGAACCACAAGAACGGCGTCGCCAATCCCTATGCGCAGATGCGCAAGGATTTCGGCTACGAATTCTGCCGCGCCGAGAGCGAGAAGAATCCGTTCGTGGCGGGGCCCCTGAAGCGCACCGATTGCTCGCTGGTGTCGGACGGCGCCGCAGCCCTGGTGCTGATGGATTCCGAGACCGCGAAGACCATGGGCAAGGCGGTCAACATCCGCGCCACCGCGCATGCCCAGGATTTCCTGCCGATGTCGAAGCGCGATATCCTGCAATTCGAAGGTTGCACCGTGGCGTGGCAGCGCGCGCTGCAATCGGCCGGCGTGGAGCTCTCCGATCTGTCCTTTGTCGAAACCCATGACTGTTTCACCGTCGCCGAACTGATCGAGTATGAGGCTATGGGGTTGACGCCGCGGGGGCAGGGCGCCCGCGCCATCAAGGAAGGCTGGACCCAGAAGGACGGCAAGCTGCCGGTCAATCCGTCCGGCGGATTGAAGGCAAAAGGTCACCCGATCGGCGCCACCGGCGTCTCCATGCATGTGATGACGGCGATGCAGCTCGTCGGTCAGGCGCCCGAGGGCATGCAGATCAAAAATGCAAAACTCGCCGGCATCTTCAACATGGGCGGGGCGGCAGTCGCGAACTATGTCTCGGTGCTGGAGCCTGCGAAGTAACCGACCTCAATGCTTTGAGGTTTGAGCGATGAACATCGCCGAGTGGCTGGCGGCAACGGCGCGTTCGCGTCCCGACGCGCCGGCGCTGCTCACCGGCTTCGATCTCGATGCGGATTACGCCACCTTTGCGCGGCGTGCGGCGGCCATCGGTGCTGCGCTGTCGCGCGACTACGGCATTGCGCCCGGCGACCGCGTCGGCTTGTTCGCGACCAACTGCACGCAATATCTCGAATGCCTCTACGGCATCTGGTGGACCGGCGCGGTGGCGATCCCGATCAATGCCAAGCTGCACGGCCGCGAGGCCGCCTGGATCTGCAGCGATGCCGGCGCCCGGCTGACGCTGGTTTCCGACGACACGATCGCGGCTCTGGCCGAGGCCAAGAGCGACTGGCCGGCGGCGATGAGAACGCTGTCGATGGATAGCGATGAGTATCTGACGATGCGGGACGGCGAGGGCACGCCATCGCCATTGCCGCGCGAGGTCGATGATCTCGCCTGGCTGTTCTATACCTCGGGCACCACCGGCCGCCCCAAGGGTGTGATGCTGAGCCACGGCAATCTGGTGGCGATGTCGCTGTGCTATCTCGCCGATGTCGATCCGGCGACGCCGAACGATGCGTCGCTGTATGCGGCGCCGATCTCACACGGCGCGGGTCTTTATAATTTCCCGCATGTCCGCATGGGCGGGCGCCACGTCATTCCAGAGTCCCGCGGTTTCGATCCGGACGAAGTGCTCAATCTCGGCCGGCAGCTCGACAATGTCGTGATGTTCGCAGCCCCCACCATGGTGCGGCGGCTGGTCGATGCCGCAAAGAAGCGCGGCGAGAACGGCGAGGGCCTCCGCACCATCATCTATGGCGGCGGGCCGATGTATCTCGCCGATATCCGCGATGCGATCGCGACCATGGGGCAGCGCTTCGTGCAGATCTACGGCCAGGGTGAATCGCCGATGACGATCACTTCGCTGGGCCGCGACTGGCACAGGCGATCGGATCATCCGCGCTATCTGGAGCGGCTGGCGTCGGTCGGAACGGCGCAGAGCGTGATGCAGGTTCGCATCACCGGTGCGGATGGAACGCCGCTTCCGGCGGGCGAGACCGGCGAGGTCGAGGCCAAGGGCACCGCCGTCATGCTCGGCTACTGGAACAACCCGAAAGCCAATGCCGAGACGCTGAAGGACGGCTGGCTGCGCACCGGAGATGTCGGGCGGCTGGACCAGGATGGATTTTTGACGCTGTCGGACCGCTCCAAGGACGTGATCATCTCCGGCGGCACCAACATCTATCCGCGCGAGGTCGAGGAAGCGCTGCTGACGCATCCTGATGTGCGCGAGGTCTCGGCGATCGGCGTTCCCGATGCCGACTGGGGCGAGATCGTCGTGGCCTGCGTGGTGCTGGAAGAGGGTGCTGCGGCCAACGATGCCACGCTCGACGCCCATTGCCTGGCCTCGATCGCCCGCTTCAAGCGGCCGAAGCGTTACGTCTATCTCGAGGGGTTGCCGAAGAACAATTACGGCAAGGTACTGAAGACAGAGCTGCGGGTGATGATGGGAAGTAATGCTCACTCTTTATGTAAACAACCTTAAATTGCAATAAGTCTAATTTTGAGCTTTACTCCCTCCCTCTGCGCTAGGAATTTCAGGGAGGTTTTAAATGGCAACCAATTCTGATCAGAGCGAATTCAAGGCCAGGCTCGACAAGATGCCGCCGAACAATACATTGTATGTAACAGGCAAAGTTACCGTTCCAACGACGGGCTTTCACGTTTCACTCGTCGAGGCTGTTCCGCAAGGGATCAATCCAAAAATCCTGATCCTGGAGGTCAAGAAAGCTAAGCCAAGTGGCCCAGCCGGCGACGTAGTCACTCATGTTCCTGTTAGGTTCGATAAGCCACATAGCCCGGACTACACCGACGTAACCATTCGCGGAGACGGCAACGACTTCACGATTCCAGTCGAGATAGTCCACTAACACCACCGCGAATACACAGCTTAACGTCGTCCCGGCGTTCGTCGGGACGACGTTAAGTGTGGGGTTTCAATGCCTGTGCCCATGGGTTTGACGCCCTTGCTGTGACGCCCACCGATCGCTTCGCTCATGCGGGCACTTGCCGCGATGATGCGGTCGTGCCGGTGATTTGCCCGACGTGCCAAATTTTTGCTTTCCATCGCGATGACGAATGACGTCGTGTAAGAAAATCGACTGCCCGACGGGCCAGATTTGATGTGATCGGTGCTGTCGAGTCCCATAGGAAAAAACTTTCCTGTTCCGCGCCGGCCCAAATCGCTTCTATAAGCGCGGCTGTCTCGTCCCACACGAGGGGCGTATCGCGATCGTCACGAACGCGGGATGAGATGCGGTGGATGCGGCAGCGTTGGGCGTGCGATGCGAAGCGCAGGGCGGATTGCTCTCCGTGAGCGGTTTGCGGCACGCAGGACGACGGCGCTGCTTGCGGACGGTGAAGTCGTGTGGTCCTGACGCCTCGATGCTGGCGTCAAGTCTTGCGGAGGCTCGTTCGGCTCATCCGGGCTGGACAAAACCTTTAAATCCGCAAGGCGACGGTGGCAAAGCAGCCGATCACCGGGGAGAGCTCGAAGGAAACCGTTAAAACCATTGCGTGCGGGAATGCCGGGTGATTTCGGTGTACTCGTTGTTACTCGTGTGCGTTCTACCAATCAAATTGCACACGAGACCGCGGGTGCATCGTGCACCCGGCATTCCCCACGCCCTCATCGGGCGAAAGATTTATCAACGCCTCGGGCGCTTCGCGTCGCGAGGACGAAGTCGTATCCGGAACTAGAGGACGTCATTGCGAGCGCAGCGAAGCAATCCATCTTTCTTTTCGCTGCGCGATGGATTGCTTCGTCGCTGCGCTCCTCGCAATGACGGGGGAGATGTCTGACATGTTGGTTCCAAACGATAGGGCACAGCGTATGATTCCGGCGTTCGCCGGGAAGCCAGCGGTGCGGGCATTCACGCATACGCCCATACGCCTGACGCCCTTGATCTTCCCGGCGCGGTGCCGTTACTAGACCTCACGGCGCGACTGAAACGCGCATCCACCGGGAGCGAGCGTCACCATGGGACCACTCGAGGGCATCAAGGTCGTGGACATGACGACCGTGCTGATGGGGCCCTATGCCACCCAGATGCTCGGCGACTACGGCGCCGACGTGATCAAGGTCGAGTCGCTGGACGGCGACGTGACGCGGCAGATCGGTCCAACCCGCCATCCCGGCATGGGCCCGGTGTTCCTCAACACCAACCGCAGCAAGCGCAGTATCTGCCTCGACCTGAAGAAGCCGGCCGGGCGCGACGCGGTATTGCGCCTGATCGCCTCGGCCGACGTGCTGGTCTACAATGTGCGTCCGCAGGCGATGGCGCGGCTGCAGCTGGGCTACGACGTGGTCTCGAAGATCAACCCGCGCCTGATCTATGCCGGCGTGTTCGGCTTCGGTCAGGATGGGCCCTATGCCGCAAAACCCGCCTATGACGATCTGATCCAGGGCGCCACCGCGCTGCCGGCGCTGATGGCGCAGACCAGCGACGGCGTTCCGCGCTACGTGCCCAATGCGCTGGTCGATCGCATTGTCGGACTGACGGCGGTCGGCGCCATCTGCGCCAGCCTTGTCAACCGCGACCGCACCGGAAGCGGTCAGCGCGTCGATATTCCGATGTTCGAGACCATGGCCGGTTTTGTGATGGGCGATCATATGGGCGGTCTTACCTACGAGCCGCCGCTCGACAAGGGCGGCTATGCCCGGCATCTGTCGCCGGACCGCCGGCCCTACAAGACGTCCGACGGCTATATCTGCGTGATCGTCTACAACGACAAACAGTGGGAGAATTTCTTCAAGGCGACCGGACGCGACGATCTGCGCAGCAATCCGAAATTCGCAACCTTCGCCGGACGTGCGGTCAACATCGACACCGTCTATGCCGAATTGGCCCGCATCCTCGAAACCAGGACCACCGCCGAGTGGAGCGAGATTCTGGAAAAGGCCGATGTGCCTGTGATGCCGATGCACGATCTCGAGAGCCTGCTGCAGGATCCGCATATCGTCGCAACCAATTTCTTTCCGGTGGTCGATCATCCGACCGAGGGCCGGATTCGCAACATGAAGGTATCGGCGACATGGTCGGACACGCCGGTGCAGCCGGCGCGGCTGGCGCCGCGGCTGAGCGAACACAGCGAGGAAATCCTGCGGGAAGCAGGTTTCTCCCGGGATGAGATCGCGGCATTGGTGCGCGATGGCGTCACCAAAACGGCCGCCGTGCCAAAGGATTGAGATCATGGATTTCGCACTCTCCGCCAACCAGGAATCGATCCGCGACGCCGTCGGCAAGATCTGCGATCGCTTCGACGATGCCTATTGGCTGAAGAAGGACAAGGAGGGCGGTTTTCCCGCCGATTTCCATAAGGCGCTCGCGGATGCTGGCTGGCTCGGCATCTGCATCCCCGAGGAATATGGCGGATCGGGCCTCGGCATCACCGACGCCGCGATCATGATGCGGACGATCTCCGAATCCGGCGCCGGCATGTCCGGGGCTTCCTCCATCCATATGAACGTGTTTGGATTAAATCCCGTAGTGGTGTTCGGCAATGACGCGCAGCGCCGGCGGATGTTGCCGCCGATCGTCGATGGCACCGACAAGTCCTGCTTCGCCGTCACCGAACCGAATACCGGACTGAATACGACCCAGTTGAAGACCCGCGCGGTGCGGACAGGCGACAAATACCTCGTCAACGGCCAGAAGGTCTGGATCTCCACCGCCCAGGTCGCCAACAAGATCCTGCTGCTGGCGCGCACCACGCCGCTGGAAGAGGTCAAGAACCCGACCCACGGACTCAGCCTGTTCTATACCGATTTCGACCGTCAGCGTGTCGCCGTGCACGAGATCGAGAAGATGGGCCGCAAGGCCGTCGACTCCAACGAACTGTTCTTCGAGAATTTCGAAATCCCGGTCGAGGACCGTCTCGGCGAGGAGGGGCGCGGCTTCGAGTATATCCTGCACGGCATGAATCCGGAGCGCATCCTGATCGCAGCCGAAGCGGTCGGGCTCGGCAAGGTGGCGTTGTCGCGGGCCAGCGCGTACGCCAAGAGCCGCATCGTGTTCAACCGTCCGATCGGCAAGAACCAGGCGATCCAGCATCCGCTGGCGAAGAACTGGATGGAGCTCGAGGCCGCCTGGCTGATGGTGCTCTCGGCGGGCTGGCAATACGATCAGGGCCTGCCATGCGGTCCCGCCGCCAACGCCGCGAAATATCTCGCCGCCGAAGCCGGCTTCCAGGCGTGCGAGCAGGCGGTGATGACCCATGGCGGCTTCGGCTACGCCAAGGAGTTTCATGTCGAGCGTTATCTGCGCGAATCCCTGATCCCGCGCATCGCCCCGATCAGCCCGCAGCTCATTCTCAGCTTCATTGCCGAGAAGGTGCTCGGCTTGCCGAAATCCTACTGACATGAGCTTCATCACCGGCGTCGGGCTGACGGCTTATGGCAAACACGAAGGCTCGTCCTCGCTCGACCTGATGAGCAAGGCCGCCGAGCTTGCGATATCAGACGCCGGCCTGAAACGCGTCGAGATCGACGGCATCCTCTGCGGCTATTCCACGGTCTCGCCGCATATCATGCTCGCCACCGTGTTCGCCGAACATTTCGGCATCAAGCCCGCCTATGCCCACGCCGTGCAGGTCGGCGGCGCCACCGGTCTGGCGATGACCATGCTGGCGCATCAGCTGGTGGAGGCAGGCATCGCAAAACATGTGCTGGTGGTCGGCGGCGAAAATCGCCTGACCGGACAGAGCCGCGACGCTTCGATTTTGGCGCTGGCGCAGGTCGGACATCCCGACTACGAGGTGCCGCTGGGGCCGACGATCCCGGCCTATTATGGCCTGGTCGCCTCGCGCTACATGCACGAATACGGCGTCACGCAAGAAGACCTCGCCGAATTCGCGGTGCTGATGCGCTCCCATGCGCTTAGCCATCCCGGCGCGCAGTTCCACGACGCGATCACTGTCGCCGACGTGATGGCCTCGAAGCCGGTGGCGATGCCGTTAAAACTGCTGGATTGCTGCCCGGTATCGGACGGCGGCGCGGCGTTCGTCGTTAGCCGCGAACCTACCGGGGCCGCCGGCGTGCGCGTGCGTGGTTGCGCGCAGGCGCATACCCATCAGCACGTCACGGCGGCGCCGGCTTTAAGTGAACTCGGCGCCGAGATCGCGATTGCGCGGGCGAAGGCTGCATCGGGCGTGGCGATCTCGGACGTACGCTATGCGGCGGTCTACGACAGTTTCACCATTACGCTAGCGATGCTGCTGGAGGACCTCGGCCTTGCCGGGCGCGGCGAGGCGGCGGCGCGGGTGAGGTCAGGACATTTCAGCCGCGACGGAGCGATGCCGCTCAACACCCATGGCGGGCTGTTGAGTTACGGTCATTGCGGCGTCGGCGGCGCGATGGCGCATCTGGTCGAAACCCATCTGCAGATGACCGGCCGCGCCGGCAGCCGTCAGGTGCGCGATGCCTCGGTCGCGCTGCTGCACGGCGACGGCGGCGTGTTGTCCTCGCATGTCAGCATGTTTCTGGAGCGGGTACGATGAGCGGTGGCGGCAAAGACGCATTGGCGGACTGGACCACGGGCGCAGAGGCGATCGTCTATCAATCCTGCGCGGCCTGCGGGGGCCTGCAATACTTCCGGCGCAGCTTCTGTTGCGCCTGCGGCGCGCCGGATCCGGTGACGAATCGCGCCAGCGGCGAGGGGACGGTCCATGCCACCTCGCTGGTGTGCCGCGCCGCCACGCCGGAAACCCGGGCGCACATTCCCTACAACATCGTTCTGGTCGATACCGCCGAGGGCTTTCGCATGATGGCCCATGGCGACAACGATCTGTCCATCGGCGACAAGGTCACCGCGCGATTCGCGCCGTTCGCCGGCCGCCTCGTTCCGTATTTCGAAAAGAAGGAATCATGAGAGGCCCGAAGGCCCCCTCCCAGGCAACGCCTGGATCATCCGAATCGCTGCGCCAGTTGCGGGCCAGGGTATGGTGCGGTGAACGGGGTGAGGCGAGACTCACATACTCAAATCGCCTCACCCCGTGTCACATCACGTCAGGCGTGATGCTCACCGACTCTCCCCCCTGCAGGAGAGGGTGGAGTAGCGCTTTGTCCTGTTCGAAACGATCAAGGACACGATCCCCCTTTACCGCGCATAGAAGATGAAGCTGGCGATGACGAGCATTGCCGTCACCGCCAGCGTCTGCGCGAACGCTTCCGAGGCCGACTTTTTGGTGGCTTCCTTCATGCCAAAACTCCCTAGACTTGGGCATGAGTCATCGTTGCCTGCGACGGCCGGACGGCTCAATTGTTGTTACTCGGAACACCCCGCGACGAGTATCCGCTATGACGAGTCCCCACTCAGCGAATATCGACAGTTCCAAGATCGAACAGCAATACGGCGGCAATTTGACTCGGGCGTGTCGAGATTTGCGTACATTTTCGCCGATGAAATGGCAGACCAGGGCCTGCGCGGGCCTCAACGGCAGGGCGGTTTGCGAGACGGCGCAGGCGGTTGCTCCGATATCGGACGACCGATAGTGTTTCGAATGAAGCTGCCGTTCGACCAGAGCAGCCGGCAATAAAGCCGCAAAAAACCCGAGGTGAATCATGGCCCGTATCGAATATTCCGATCCCTCCAAGGCAAACGAGCGCACCCGGGAGATCCTCGGCAAGAACCGCAACGCCAACATCTTCCGGATGATGGCGCACTCGCCGAGCTATTTTGAGCAGTATTGCCGGCTCGGTGGCGCGATCCGGCACAAGGGCGAACTCGATCCCGTCGTGCGCGAACTCGCGATCACGCGCACCGGTATCCTGTGCGAAGCGCCTTACGAGATCGTGGCCCACAAACGCATCGGCAAGAATGTGGGAGTTACCGACGAGCAGAACGAGGCGCTGGAGGATTGGAAATCCGCCACCTGCTTTAACGAGGTACAGCGCGCCGCGCTCGCCTTCACCGATGAAATTGTCAGGCTGCGCCGCCCGACCGACGCCACCTTCAACGCCATCGCCGCCAAGCTGACGCCGGCGGCGCTGATCGAATTGCAGCTCTCCGTCGGCTTCTACATCATGACCTCGAAGTTTCTGGAAACCTTCGGCATCGACATGCAGCCGGTGAACGAGGTGGTCTGACCGCGCTTCGCATTTGCGATCCCGCCGGCGAGCCAGTCTGCGCGGAGGCCGATTTACGTTTGATTCATCGTGATTGTTAGAGTGAAGTTCAAATTTTCTGTTCATGATCGCCAGGCTTGGCCACGGGGCCACGCATCGGTGCTGCGCGAAGTTCGCATTGCGATCGGCGCGGCACGAAAGAGGCGGCCAACGTGTCTTGTTTGGAATTGGAAGACAGAAGCGCCAATGCTTTGGGCCGCTTACCCATCCGTGCGCGAAGGCTCCTGGCCGTCTCGGCCATGGCGTGCGCGATGGCGGTTGCCGGTTGCGCGCGCAATCCGGCCCAGCGTGAAGTCCAGGCCGAACCGATCCAGGCCGCACCGCCGGTTCAGAGACAACCTGAATTTAGAATTCGCCGGCCCAGCCGCGCGCTGCTCGTCTCGCAACCCGCGCCCGACTGCGAGTTTCGCGGAACCAACCGCAACACCGTGGATGAGGTGGAATTTGCGCGCCTGAAACTCGACTACGAGCGGCAATGCTATCAGCGTGCGGAGAAGGTCGCGCGCGATCGTCTGCAGCGGCTGCAAGCCGCGAGATGCGAGATTGAGCCGGTCCGGCGTCCGCTGACAACGATCCGGTAGTAGTCGGATCGCGATACAACCGGAGGCGCCGGCCAGCCGCGACGCCCTTTCCCAACAGCGATTCTACTTTGATGATCGATGGTTACCCGGCCTTTCACGGTCGAGGTGCTATTTTACCCGTCAAAACGTCCGGAATCGTCGAAAACCCCACAAAATCCGGGGTAAATCCCCGATTTGCAGCAGGATGGTATCCGGCTCCGACATCGAACATGTTTTGGCCATACTGAAACATGAGCTTTTAACGGTTATGTCTGTTTGAATGCATACGGCCGTGTTGAATACATGTGGCCTTGAGCCGGCGACCCCTCGGTGGAACTTCCGGGGGGCGGCGGCCGCCAGAGTAATTATTCAACGATGAAGACTCTCTACGATCTGCTCGGTGCGCTTCCGGACGACGATGCTGAAACCCTCAGGTCAGCATTCCGCAAGGCTGTCAAAGCCAGCCACCCTGACAGCACAAGCGATCCGGAAGCCCAGCTGAAGTTCAGGCAGATCGTTCGCGCCAATGACATCCTCAGCGATGCCGAGCAGCGGGCGACCTACGACCGGCTGTTGGCATTGGCGCGCCGGCAGCAGGGCGCCACTTCAAAGCGTACGATCGGCAAATTCGCCTCCGACGCGCTCGCGGTTGCCTTTCTCTCCGCCGTGTCGATCGGCGGATACATTGTGTTCGAGCAGCTTTCCAAGGCACCCGCCGTTTCGGCACAGCCGGTCCAGGCTGCCGCGGGCGGACGGGCCGAGATTGCCGCTGTCACGCCCACTGCGCAGGCAACGGCGAGTGCCCTGGCCGAGCTGCGCGACAGGCTTGAGCGCGCAGCGAACGCTGACGGTGCGACGGCGCCGAACGCCGTTGCACCGGCGCCGACGACAGGCCGCGCGGAGGCCGATACCAGCGCGAGTGCGGATGCCAGTGCAAGTGCGAGCGCGAGTGCTGCCCCACCTCCCGACGTCGCGGCGGTCGTTGAAAGATCCGACGCCCGCGATGAACCGCGCGACAAGCTCGAGAGCCTAGGGGTCGCCGCCGCGGCGGTCGCGCCGGGCGCGACGGCACCTGTTGCGACCGCAGACAGCGTCCAGGCCGATTCGAGCGCCGTTCCGGCGCCTGACCTCCCGGCGGCAGCCGCAAAGTCCGATGCGCGCGATGAGCCACGCGACAAGCCCGAGGGCGCAGAAGTCGCCGACGCTCCGGCCGCACCAAGCCCCGTGGCGCCGGCGGCGAAGACGGACATCGGCCCGGCCGTAGCCGGCGCAGCCCCGGCTCCCGATCTCACCGTCAAAGACGCGAAATCCTACCGGGAGCGGGGGATGTTCGCGTATCGCGACGGCGATCTGTACGGCGCGATCGCCGATTTCGATCGGGCGATCCAGCACGATCCGCACTTTGCCGATGCCTATATCGACCGCGGCATCGTGTTCTATCGCTTGCACGAATTCGACCGCGCGTTCGCTGACATCGCCCAGGCCCGGCGGATTGAAAACGCGAACCGGGCCAAGACAGCCCCGACGCCGCCGCGTAAGGACGAGCGTTCGTCCCGCAGCAGCCGATTGCGTGAAGTCCGCAGTTGATGCGGCCGAGCTGCGAGCCTAAGGCTCGCCAGGCGAGTTGCAACTCGTTGTCTGTTTCGGCATCATCGCATCGAAGCGTCGTAAGCCCTCGCCGTCAAGCTACTGTCGGTAACGAAGCGGTTTGAGCCACCACGCGTTCTCTTCAGCTTCGATCCAACTGCGCCATGGGTTTGGACACGCGTATCGCATCATGAGCAACGGGTGGGAGCTCTCAGCGCAAGCCTGGATCGACTCCATGGGCGAGCGCGGCGACTGGGCGCGAGAGCATGTGCTCGATCCTGTCATGCTCGGCCGCGTGGCGGCAGGTCGCTTTGGGCGCGCACTGGACGTTGGTTGCGGCGAGGGGCGCTTTTGCAGAATGCTCCGGGCAACCGGCGTGGCTGCGACCGGGATCGATCCCACCCGTCAGCTCGTCGAAGCGGCAAGGCTACGTGATCCCTCCGGCGACTATCGGCTAGGCAAGGCTGGGCGGCTGGAATTCGAGCCGGCAAGCTTCGACCTGGTCGTCAGCTACCTCACGCTTGTCGATATCGATGATTTCAGAACGGCAATCGGACAGATGGCTAGGGTGTTGAAACCGGGCGGCTCGCTGCTGATTGCAAACCTCACCGGATTCACCTCCGCCTGTGCTGCGCAGGGATGGGTGAGGGATGAACAGGGGCGCCGGCTGCACTTTCCGGTTGACCATTACCTCGACGAATTTTCGTTCTGGTTCGAGTGGGCGGGCATACGCATCGAAAATTGGCACCGGCCACTCGGGGCCTACATGGCGGCCCTGCTTGAAAGCGGTCTGCATCTGACGTTCTTCTCGGAGCCTGAACCGGTGTCCGGCGAGGTCTCTCACCAGGAAGCTTATCGGCGGGCGCCCTGGTTCGTCGTGATGGAATGGCAACGTCCGGCCATTCGCTAGCTCGTCGTCAGCAGATCCACCCTGGTATTGGCCACGATCAGGCGATCGGCGAGCAGTTGCGCGAGATTGCGCATGATCCGTTCGCTGGCTCGCGGATGCTGCTTGCGGAACCGTTCAAAATCGCGGAGCGGGATTTCGTAGGCGGTCGCGGCCATATCCGCCAGCACGTCCGCGGATCGGTGGGATTCCAACAGCGCCATCTCGCCAAACGCCATTCCCGCCGTGAGGGTTGCCAGCCTGATGCCATCGGGCAGAGTGACATGGACCACGCCGCTTCGGAGGAAGAACAGCGAAACCGCGGGATCTCCGGCGGCGACGATCTTCTCGCCCGCGCCATAGCGCCTGATCGTGGCCAGGGAAGCAAGGTCGGCCAGTTCTTCCGCCGCAAGGCCCGTCAGCAGCGGCTGTTCGGATAGTTCAGTGGTCTCGTGAAAATCGATGGCGCCGCCATGACGGTAGACCACCTGGTCCTCCGCCCATTCAATGGCGGCGTCGAGCAGAAAATAGTTGCGGATGTTGGAGAGGCCCTCGGTCCATTGTCCGATTGTTTTCCATTCAGCCGATGAACGCTTGATGCCGGACAGGATCACGATGACATCGAACGCCGCCAGTTCGCGAAGTTCCTCGGCGAGCAGGCGGGCGCCGGCGCGGGTGATGGCGGTGACGCGGCGCAGATCGAAAATGACGAATTGCGGGCGCGGCCTGGACGCGAGCTGTCGTGAAACGTAATCGACGTTCGAAAAGGACAGCGTACCCAAAAGCTCGATGACCCGAACGTCCCGGTGATGCGCGGCGAGGATCTTTCGCTCATGCGAACGGCGGCTGCGGCGCGACGGATTCCTGCCGATATCGTAGTCGGCGATGACGCTGTTGCGCGCGTCGTCGCTGCGGTTGAGCATGTGCAGATCGTAGTGCCGCGACAGCGCCTCGCAGACCTTGATGCCGCGGACGCTGTTGCCGTGCTTGTCGAGGCGCGGCGAGTAGCTGCCTAGCCCGAGCCGCGCCGGCAGCGCCGCCAGGATGCCGCCGCCGACGCCGCTCTTGGCCGGAATGCCGACGCGATAGATCCATTCGCCGGCATAGTCGTACATGCCGGAAGAGGTCATTACCGAAAGCGACCGTGAGATGGCGTAGGGGGTCATGACCTGCTCGCCGGTGACGGGGTTGACGCCGCGATTGGCCAGCGTCGCAGCCATGATCGCGATGTCGCGCGCGGTCACCAGAACCGAGCATTGCCGGAAATAGACCTCCAGTACCTTGTCGACGTCGTCCCTGACCACGGCGGAGGTCCGCAAGAGATAGCCGATCGCACGGTTGCGGTCGCCGGTCACGCTTTCGGAGGCAAACACGGCTTCGTCGATATCGAGGTCGCGTCCGGCAAACCGGCCCAGCGCCTGGCGGATATATTCGAAAGCGCCGTCGCCCTTGGCCTCTTGGATCAGTCCCGAGCAAGCGATGGCGCCGGCATTGACCATCGGATTGAAGGGATGATTGTCGGCATTGAGGCGGATCGAGTTGAAGGGGTCGCCGGACGGTTCGACGCCGATGGCGCTTTCCACCCGCGCCGCGCCGAGCGTATCCAGCGCCAGCGCGAACACGAACGGCTTCGACATCGACTGGATCGTGAAGGGGGTCCGGGTATCGCCGACCTCGTAGACATGCCCGTCGAGGGTGGCGAGGCCGATGCCGAAATGATCGGGATCGGCCTTGCCGAGCTCGGGGATGTAATCGGCCACGGTGCCGCCGGTGTCTGCGGAAAAATCCGCGTGACAGGTGTCGAGAAACCGCAATAGCGGCGGTTTCGAGCTGGCCCAGGCCGCCGGGGCGGCGGTCGATGCGGAAGGCGCTGGTTTCATCGCCTGCCGTTTTGCCGCGCAATCACGGCAAGCGCAACTCGCTTGGCACCAAAGCCTGCCGGCGCACCAGCATCAGCGCGATCAGAACGGTCGGGATCAGGATGGCCAGACCGAGTGCGGTGATCTGCCATTGCGAGATTGGCATGATCCCGCCGCCGGGCGTCGCAACAACGAAGCCGCCGATCACCAGCAGCACCCGCAGCGGCCATTCCAGCGCGCCGGCGCCGCGGAGGTCGCCGACAAAGGCCTGATAGCCCTGGATGCCGCCGCAGATGAACAAGGTGCCGAACGCCGCTAGCCCCATCAGGCCGAGCGCGGCGAGATAGGGGCTGTCGCCCTGCAGCACCAGCGCCGGGTTCAATACGAAGAAGAACGGGATGAAATAGATGATGCTGCCGACCCACATCGATTCCCAGCCTGTTTTCATCGCCGGGGAACCGGCGATCCCGGCCGCGGCGAACGAGGCGATGGCGACCGGCGGCGTGATCGATGACAGCATGCCCCAGTAGAAGATGAACATGTGCACCGCCATGCGGTTGAGGCCGAGCTTTTCCAGCGCCGGCGCCACCAGGATGGCGAGGAAGATATAGCAGGCCGTGGTGGTCAGCCCGAGACCGAGCACGAGGCTCGTGAAGGCGCACATCCCCAGCAGCAGGAAGGCGTTGTCACCGGCAATCCGCAGCAGGTCGTTGGCGAGGCTGGAGACCACGCCGGTCATCGAGAACGCGCCGATCAGGAGACCGCAGCCGGCGAGAATGCCGATCAGCTCGACAAAGGTGCGGCCGTTGACCTCGAGGAACTTGTTGATCGTCGTCAGCGTCCAGCGGGTCTCCTTGGAGAACATCTGGTTGAGAACCAGAAGCAGCGCTGTCGCAAAGAACGGCGCATGGCTCTCGCGCTTGAAATAAAGCAGCATCACGATGAGCAAGGCGATGACGAAGACGTAATACCAGCCGTCCTTGATGGTATCCATGACCTTCGGCAGCTCCGACCGCGGAATGCCCTTCAGTCCATGCCGGGCGGCGTAGGAGTCCACCTGCATGAACAGGCCGACATAGTACAAAATGGCCGGGATGATCGCCGCCACCGCGACGTCGGCGTAGCTGACGTTGAGGAATTGCGCGATCACGAAGGCGGTCGCGCCCATTACCGGCGGCGCCAGCACCGCGCCGGTCGACGCACAGGCCTCGATCGCACCCGCATAGGAGGCGCGGAAACCGCTCTTCTTCATTACCGGGATGGTCATGGTGCCGGCGGTCAGCACGTTGGAGATGATCGACCCGGACATCATGCCGAGCAGGCCGCTGGCGAAGATGCAGACCTTGGCGGCGCCGCCGCGAAAGGTGCCGCACATCGCAAACGCCAGATTGATGAAGAATTTTCCGGCGCCGGTCATCATCAGCGCGGTGCCGAACACCAAGAAGCCGATCACGGTATCGGCGAAGGCCTGGATCGGGATGCCGAGCAGGCTCTCGCCCGACAGCACGTGATAGGAGGTCGCCTGCTCGAGCGTCGATTGCGTGCCGCGGAACGGTCCGAGCCATGTGGCGTCGGCAAACAGCGGATAGACGGTGAAGGGCAGCACGCTCAGGAGCAGGCTCCAGCCGCCGGTGCGGCGCAGCGCTTCCATCAGCACCACCCACATCACGAGGCCGGCGACGATCACATAGGTTGGCGCGCCGCCGAATTCCCAGCCGGCCTCAGCGGCCTTGCGTACGCTGCGCATCAACACGATGGCGGAGCCGGCAGTGAGCACGAACAACAGGATGTCGTACCAGGGGATGCGATTGAGCGGCGAGCTCTCAGTGCTCGGGAAGATCAGGAAGGTGAACGGCAGCATCAACGCGATCAGCAAATAGAAATATTCGGTGTTGAGCTGGGTGTATCCGATGAAAAACCGCAACGAAAACTGCTGGTTGATACACAGCAGGATGGTCACGGCAGTGGCGACAATTAGTGCCCAGCGCCAGGCGCCGCGCAGTGTCCGCACCCGCGTGACTTCGGCCTCCTGCAGGCCGCCGAGACTGGCGTGCGGGTCTTCGAACTCGACTCGTTTTGACGCCACCGCTTCTGCGTCGGCGGGCGATGAAACAGACGACATGCGTTATCCCGTCAAGTGATCCAGCCGTTGCCACGCTGGGGTTGCAGCCAAGGCGGTTTCTTGAAAAACTACTCCTCGAATCCGTTCGGCATGTTGGCCTTTGCCAGCGCGGCGGCGCGAGCCTTCATCCAGCCGGCGAGAAACTCCTTGTCGTCGGACGGCGGGCCGGATTTGCCGTAATCGGCCCACGCCGCCGTCAGTACCGCCTGCCGCTTTAACAGTGCCTTGTTGTGCGCGTCCTGCTCATCGGTCCACGCGCCTGCCTCCTTGAGCGCCTTCACCGCACCGGGATGAACGGGCACCACCCAGTTCTTGGTCTGCCGGTCGGCCCCAAGCCCGGCCGCGCCAGCGGCAGCGTCCTTGTATGCGTCATAGCCGGTGATCATGGCCTTGGTCACGGCGTAGACCTGGTCGACCGATTGCGTGCCATACACCACGAAAATCGGATACGGGTAGTTCCCGAGTTCGATCGGTTTTTCCTTGGAAATGCCGGCGCCGCAGGTGGCGACATGCCGGAAGAAGAATGAGCCGACCTTCTGAACGCGCTCCCACCCGGCGGTGTCCTTGTGGGGAAGCGGCGGCCAGATCAGGCCGCGCGGCGAGGTCTCGGCTTCCTTCGCAGGTCCCGTGATCGTGGTGGCGAAGGCGGCGTCAGTGTCGTTGTTGATGAGGCCTTTCCACATTGCGCCGTAGCTCGAGAACTCGACAACCTTGACATCGCTCTGCTTCAGGCCGCCGAAGGCCAGGACTGCCAATGCATTCTGGTTCAGCGCCGGCGAGCCGACGACGAAACCGACGCGCTTGCCCTTCAGGTCCTTGATCTCCTTGACGCCGGTATCGGCGGCGACGCCGAGCGAGCCGGCATTGCAGTCGACCGAGGACAGCACCAGTTGCAACGGCTGTGGTCCCCATTCCCGGGCGCCGAATTCGAACACGCCTTCCTGCGCGAAATAGGTGCCGGACCCCATCGCCGACGACATCGCCCGGCCGGCGCGCAGCGGCGCGAGCCGCGCCACGTCGTTGCCCGCAGGCAGCACCCGCAGGTCGGTGCCGTATTTGTCCTTCATCATTTTGCCGACGGCGACCGCGATATTGAATCCGGCGGTGCCGGTGTCGTAGGCCGTGAACGTCATGGTCGGCGGCAGCTTGACGTCTTCGGCGCGAGCCGCCGGCAGTGACAGCAGGGAGATGCCTGCAAGCGCAAAGGGCGCAAGCGCCACCAATCGACGGATCATTTTTTTCTCCGAATCGTTTCGCCGTACGAAGTATTGTTTTACCGGAGGGATCATGTCATCGCCTGATCGCGATGGCAACGCCCCGGCGATTTTTCGCGGTGTGCTCGCTGTGCGGGACAGATTGTCGCGGAGCTGTCGCGGCCAAGGCCGATCTCGTCAGGTTTCGAGGATGGCGAGGACCTGACCTTCGGCGACCACGTCATCGAGATTCACAAGAATCAATTTAAGTTTTCCCGCGGCCGGGGCCGCCACCGGGATTTCCATCTTCATCGCTTCGACGAACGCGATGTCGTCGCCGTCGCCGACGCTTCCCCCGATCTCGATGGGGAGCGCGCACACGCGTCCGGCAACCTCGGTCACTATCTTGATGTCTGGCATTCCGCTCTCCGGGACAGCCGCCCTCTGCGCATGTCGATTGCACGACGCGGGGATGGAAAGGGCGGGCGCCCTCGGCTTGTAGCGACAGATTGCCTGAGGTAGCTTGATCTGCAAGTGGAATTTTATTCCGCAAAACGGAATTAGGGCGGGACACCACATGGGACGACGCTCGGAGCGGCTCAGTAAACAGGGAATGCTTGCCAGCGATCTGGCAGGCGAGGGCGATGTCATTCAGGTGGTGTCGCGCGCCTTCGATGTCTTGCGCTGCTTCGAGGGCCACGAGGCGCGGCTCGGCAATCTGGAAATTTCCAATCGCTGCGGCCTGCCGCGATCGACGGTGTCGCGGCTCACCCACACGCTGACCCGGATGGGCCAGCTGGTCTATCTGCCGCGCGATCAGAAATATCGCATCGGCCCGAGCGCGGTAGCGATGAGCACCTCGATGATGCGCGGGCTGCAATTGCGCAACCTGATCCGGTTGCGGCTGCAGGATGTCGCCGAGCAATTGCCGGGCACCGTCGGCTTCGTCATTCCGGACCGCTTTCATCTGGTCTATCTCGAGTTCGCGCGCGCGGCCAACGCGCTCGGCCTGCATGAGAGCACCGGCAGCCGTATCGCCATGGCGAGCACGGCGGCGGGCCATGCCTACACCGCGGCGCTCGACGAGGATGTGGGCGACGCGCTGCTTGTGGAAATGGAACGCGAGTTGCCCAATAGCGCCAAGATGCTGCAGCCCCGCATCGAGGCCAACCGGCGCTTCCTGCGCGAACACGGCTATGTCGTGGCCTGCGGATTGTGGAGCCCGCACATCAATGGTCTCGCGGTGCCGATGTGGTCGCCGCAATATCAGACCTTCGTCGTGGTCACGATCGGTCTTCTGTCCGCGATGTTTGACGAGAAGCGCCTGCACAAGGAGGTCGCGCCGCGAATGCTGGAACTGGGCGCCGCGGTCGGCAGCATGCTTGAGGGTGCCGACGGAGAACTTTTCAGCAATCGGCTGGAGCGAAAGCCGCTTCCGGTAGCGGCCCATAATAATAAAATCATCAAGACGGAGGACAAGAATGACCTGGAAGCCGGAGCTCGACGACCTCGCCCGGCGCGAAGCGTTCGCGCGCGAGATGGGAGGCGTTGACAAGGTCAAGCGGCAGCGCGACCAGGGCCGGCTCACCGTCCGCGAGCGCATCGACAAACTGGTCGATGACAACAGTTTTCATGAGGTCGGCGCGGTTTCCGGAACCGCCGAATATGACGAGCGCGGCGAACTCAAGAACCTGACGCCGGCGAACTGCGTGTTCGGCCGCGGCAAGATCGATGGCCGGACCGTGGTGGTCGTCGGCGACGATTTCACCGTGCGCGGCGGCTCGGCGGATGCTTCGATCTCCACCAAGCCGCTGATGGCCGAGGAGATGGCGCATGATTTCCGTCTGCCGATCATCCGCATCATCGAGGGGTCCGGCGGCGGCGGCTCGGTGAAAACCATCGAAACCAGAGGCGCCGCCAATCTGCCCGGCGGCATCGGCGGCACCCGTTCGTACTGGTACACGACGGCGAACATGGCCCGCGTGCCGGTGGTGGGCCTGGGGCTCGGCTCGGTCGCGGGGCTCGGCGCGGCGCGGCTGGCGGCCAGTCACTATTCGATCATGACCAAGGACTCCGCGATGTTCGTCGCCGGACCGCCGGTGGTGAAGCGGCTTGGTCAGGATCTGACCAAGCAGGAACTCGGGGGTGCCGACATCCAGACCCGCGCCGGCGGCGTCGATCATGCCGTCGATACGGAGGAAGAGGCGTTTGCCTGTGCCAGGCGGTTCCTGTCCTACCTGCCGTCATCGGTGTACGAATTGCCGCCGACGCTTGCCTGCGACGACGATCCGGAGCGCGGCGAAGAATCCCTGATGAAGGCGGTGCCGCGCAACCGCCGTCAGGTCTACAAGATGCGTCCCATTATCAACGCCGTCGTCGACAAGGGCTCGTTTTTCGAGATGGGCGCGAATTTCGGCCGCTCGATCATCGCAGGATTGGCGCGGCTCGAAGGTCGCGCCGTGCTGTTGCTGGCCAGCGATCCCTTTCACTATGGCGGCTCATGGACGGCGGAGGCCTGCCAGAAGGTGGTGCGCTACGCCGACTTCGCCGAGACCTTTCATCTGCCGGTGGTCTACCTGATGGATTGCCCGGGCTTCATGATCGGGCTCGATGCCGAGAAGGCGGCGACCATCCGCCACGGCGTGCGCGCCATGGCCGCCGTCAACCAGACCACCGTTCCCTGGTGCACCATCATCGTGCGCAACGCGTTCGGCGTCGCCGGTGTCGTGCATCAGCCGGCGGACCGGTTCTCGATGCGCTATGCCTGGCCGTCGGCCTATTGGGGTTCGCTGCCGCTGGAAGGCGGCATCGAGGCCGCCTATCGCGCCGACATCGATGCCGCGGACGATCCGAAAGCCAAGCTGCAGGAGATCGAAGATCGCCTCAACAAGCTGCGCTCGCCGTTCCGTTCCGCCGAGAAATTCTGGGTCGAGGAGATCATCGATCCGCGCAAGACCCGTTCGCTGCTGTGCGAATTCGCCCGGCTCGCCGAGCCGATCCGCACGCCGGGGCTCGCGAGCAATATGACGATCAGGCCTTAGTAGGCGAATAGTGAGTGGCGAATAGCGAATAGGGAAGAATTGCTATCCGCTACTCGCCATTCGCCCCCTTCACGCCACCACAGGCTTCGCCTGCCGCGAGATCGTCAACGTGATCAGGGCGGCGACAATGCACAGCGCGCCGGCGATAAAGAACGCCGGCAGATAGGTCTCCAGCACCGTCCGCGACAGGCCCGCGCCGAAGGCGGCGGTGGCGGCGCCGAGTTGGTGACCGGCAAAGATCCAGCCGAACACCAGGTTGGCGCGCTCCGGCCCGAACCGTTGTGCGGTGAGGCGCACCGTCGGCGGCACCGTCGCGATCCAGTCGAGGCCGTAGAACATCGCAAACAGCGACAGGCCGTAGAACGAAAAATCGGTGTAGGGCAGGAACAGCAGCGACAGGCCGCGCAGGCCGTAATACCAGAACAGCAGATAGCGGTTGTCATAACGGTCCGACAGCCAGCCCGAGCCGATGGTGCCGACGAAATCGAACACGCCCATGGCGGCGAGCAGGCTCGCGGCCTGCACCTGCGGAATGCCGTAGTCGAGGCACATCGGAATCAGATGCACCTGGATCAGGCCGTTGGTGCTGGCGCCGCAGATGAAGAAGGTCGCGAACAGGATCCAGAACACCCGCGTCTTCGCCGCATCGCGCAGCGCGCCCAGCGCCGCCGCCATGATCGGCGCGCTATTGGCAGGCGGCGCCGGCAAGGGCTCGGTGCCTTCGTCGCCATAGGGCCGCAGGCCGACGTCACTCGGACGATCGCGCATGATCATGAGCACGGCGAAAGCCGCGACCCCCAGCATCACGCAGATCAGCGTCAGCGCGATCCGCCAGCCCAGCCGTTCGGTGAGGCTCGCCAGCAGCGGCAGGAACACCAATTGTCCGGTTGCGACGCTCGCGGTGAGAATTCCGACCACCAGCCCGCGCCGCGCCCCGAACCAGCGCGCGGCGACGGTGGCGCCGAGCACCAACGCGGTCATGCCGGTACCGATGCCGATCACGACGCCCCACAGCAGCATCAAGTGCCAGACCTTGGTCATCAGCAGCGACATCAGCAGTCCGGAGGCCACGACCAGCAAGGCCGACAGCGTCACGTTGCGCAACCCGTAGCGGTTCAGCAGCGCGGCCGCGAACGGCGCCATCAATCCAAAGAGGATAAAACGGATCGACAGCGCCGAGGAAATCTCCGCGGTAGTCCAGCCGAACTCCTTTTGCAGCGGCACGATGAACACGCCGGGCGCGCCGACCGTGCCGGCGCTGATCAAGGCGGTAAGAAAGGTGACGCCGACCATCACCCAGCCGTAGTGGATGTTGCGGCGGGCGAGGGCGCCTGACAGCCAATGGGAGATCATGAAATTTCAAACTTCCTTGGTGTTGAGCGCCAGTCGTTCGGGCAATGGCGGTGGTTTCGCCGCTGAAGGCTAGATTGGGCCGGATCCTGTCCCCTGTCCAATTTGCGACAGGGCTGTCCCGAGCGAGAAATTTTTCGCAGCAATCGCGATACGGACGTCAATGAATAATCCGCTCCACGGCGATGGCGGTGGCTTCGCCGCCGCCGATGCAGAGGGCAGCGACGCCGCGTCTCAGATTTTGCGCCTCGAGCGCATGCAGCAGCGTGACGATCAGGCGTGCGCCGGTGGCGCCGATGGGATGGCCGAGCGCGCAGGCGCCGCCATTGATGTTGAGTTTTTTGCGCGATATGCCGAGGTCGCGCTGCGCCGCCATCGCCACGACGGCGAAGGCTTCGTTGATCTCGAACAGATCGACATCACTGGTGCTCCAGCCGACCTTGTCGAGCAGCTTGTGGATCGCCGGGATCGGCGCTGTCGTGAACCATTGCGGCTCCTGGCTATGGGTGGCGTGGCCCTTGATCTCGGCGAGAGCCGGCAGGCCGTCGCGATCGCAGAGCGATCGCTTTGCCAGGATCAGCGCCGCCGCGCCGTCGGCATTCGCGGAGGAGGCGGCCGGGGTAATGGTGCCGTTGGCGCGGAACGCCGGCTTCAGTCCGGGGATCTTGGCGGGATCGACCTTCAGCGGATGCTCGTCATTGGCGATCATGCGCGGCCCGGTCTTTTCCTTCACCGTGATCGGCACGATCTCGGCCTTGAAGGCGCCGCCTTCCACCGCCCGGCGCGCGCGGGTCAGCGTTTCCATGGCATAGGCGTCCTGATCGGCGCGGGTGAACTGATAGGTCTCGGCGGTGGCCTCGCCGAAATCGCCCATCGAGCGGCCGGTCTCGTAGGCGTCTTCGAGGCCGTCCATGAACATGTGGTCGATGATGCGGTCATGACCGGCACGATAACCGCCGCGCGCCTTGGCCAGCAGATAGGGTGCGTTGCTCATGCTCTCCATGCCCCCGGAGACGACAATATCGGCTGATCCGGCATGGATGATGTCGTGCGCCAGCATCGTCGCCTTCATACCGGAGCCGCAGACCTTGTTGATGGTGGTGGCGCCGGTCGCGTCCGGCAATTTGGCGCCGCGCGCCGCCTGCCGCGCCGGAGCCTGGCCCTGTCCGGCCGGCAGCACGCAGCCCATGAACACCTCGTCGATCCGCTCCGCCGGAAGCGTGGCGCGTTCGAGCGCGGCCCCGATCACGTGAGCGCCGAGCTGATGCGCGCTGAACGACGAAAGGTCGCCCATGAACCGGCCAAGTGGGGTGCGGGCGGCGGAAACGATGACGACCGGATCGGAAGGTGCAGCCATGACGGGGTTTCCTCAACTCGGGGATGACCGTTGAATGATGAACATCATATGATGCGCTGCAAAATTTGCAACGGCGATCGGGGATAAATTGTCGTGAAGTGGATATTGTTTCGCGGGCGGGATGAAGGCCGGATCTACTCGGCAAGGCCCTCGAGCGCGGCGCCCACGGACTTCTTGAAGGCGCTGATATCACCGAGTTCATGGCCGAGCACGAGCGCGAGCCGGGTCAGGAACAGCGCTTCGCGTTGCGCGCCAGCCGTATCGATCGCCGTCGCCAGCGTTTCGTAAGCGGTTTCAAGGTCTTCAAAGGGCATCGTGGTCATGGCGCGGCTCTCCCCAGGCAGATATTTGCGGTCCGGACGATCTCGGCGGGATTGACGGTCTTCCAGCGCCCGGCAATGTGTAGGTCGGGACGCAGCAGATAGAGCGTGCCGGGCTCCGCGCCGAACAGCCGTGCTATTTCGCCGTCGCCGTCTACTATCGCTCCGGCTTCGGGGACCGCGCCCCGGCCTTGGATCAGCAGCGCGACGAAGCGCTTGTCGAACTGGCCCAGTTGCATCATAAGCGCGGTCTGCGTGGCGTCCGGCGGACGGTCGCAAAACAGCATCGCCGTGATGCCGTCCCCGGCGCGATCCAGCAGATGGCTGCCGTCGGCCAGCTTGGCATTCGGCGAGGCGCTGCCGCTCAGCGGTCCGGACGCAAAGTCGGCATCGCGGCCGGCATAGGGTGTCAGCGGGCTTTCGGAATAGGTATAGGGCTGCATCTGGCGCGGGTTGGCGAGGCCGCGCGGAAATTCGTGCCTCAGGCTGAGCGAGAGCGCGGCCTCCCGCGCCAGCCGGAAGCCGCGTGTCGGCGGGGTCATGAAGCGGGTGCTCTTGGTGGCATTGGCGAACACATCGAGGGTGGCGCCGCGCCGCTCCGGCGAATAGCTGTCGAGCAGTTTTTCGTCCGCCTCGCCATTGAGGACCAGACCGAGCTTCCAGCCGATATTATCCGCGTCGGCGAGACCGTTATTGAGGCCGCGCACGCCGAAGATCGGCACGATATGGGCGGCATCGCCGATGAAGAACACCCGGCCGAGGCGATAGTCGTCGAGGCACAGCGTATTGGCGGAATAGATGCTCCACCATTCCAGTTCCCACGGCTTGGTGTGACCGATATCGGCGAGGATGGCGCCGACGCGGGCGCGGATGTTTTCTTCGCGCAGTGCCGCTTCCTCGCTCTCGCCTTCGCGGAGCTGGTAGTCGACACGCCAGATATCATCGGGTTGCTTGTGGATCAGCACGGTGCCGCCCGGATTGCCGCTCGGCGCGAAGAAGGCGCGGCGTTCGGTCGGAAAGTCGTGATCCATCCGGATATCGGCGATCACGTATTTGCCTTCGTAATTCTCGCCTTTAAGCCGCAGGCCCAGCATCGAACGAACCGGCGAGCGCGCGCCGTCGGCGGCAAGCACATAGTCGGCATCGAGGCGATAATCGCCGGCCGGCGACGAGACATCGAGCGCAACACCGTCGTTGCGGCATTCGATTCCGGTGAGTTCGCTCTGCCAGCGCATGTCGATCAGGTCGCAGGCGGCAACCGCGTCGTGCAGGAACTGCTCGATATATTGCTGCTGGAGATTATACATCGGCAGATATTTTTCGCTCCGCGGATGCGGCATCTCGAGCCGGAAAATGTGCTCGCCGCGGTAATAGCTGCGGCCAAAACGCCAGCCGAGCGCCTTTGCGACGAAGGGCGCGACCGCCCCGATCCGCTCCAGGATATGCATGCTCGGCCGCGCAATGCAGATGGCGCGGCTGCCGTCGTTGAAAGTGTCCTTGCGTTCGATGAGCACGCTTCGGACGCCGTACCGTGCCAGCACCAGTGCCGCGGTCATGCCGATCGGGCCGGCGCCGACGATCGCGACCGGGTGCCGTGCCGCAATACCGTCAAGCTCGGGAACGCGTCGCGCCGGAAAATTCGGATAGGTGAAATAGAGCGAATCCAGCGGCCCTTTACCGGCAGGTCTCATGCGTTTCCCGTTTTGTCTTGATCTCGGCGCTTTATTTCGTGGCCGCCATCGGGCCGACTACAGCTTGAAAGAAGTTTGATGGCAAGGCAGCATGAACGGGCCGGTAAAGAATACCGATGGACCTCTGGCGAACGACCGAGAAGGACCCCCGAGATGGATCACGCCGCGCGCGCGCTTGAGACCGAGTCCAATGAAGTCCTCTACGACGTGACCGATCATATCGCGGTCATCACGCTGAACGCGCCGGAGCGCATGAACACGATCTCCGGCCCGATGCTGAACGACCTGACGCGGCTGCTGATCCGTGCCAACGAGGATCCGGCGGTGCGCTGCGTGATCCTCACCGGCAACGGCCGCGCGTTTTGCGCAGGGCTCGATCTGCGCAAGGAGAGGAGCGGCGATGGGCTGAGCGCGGCTTCCTCGACGACCACGCTCGATCTGCGCAACACGCCGCCGACCGTGCTGCAGGCAATGGACAAGCCGACGATCTGCGCCGTCAATGGCGGGGCGGCCGGCTACGGCATGGATACGGCGCTCGGCTGCGACATCCGCATCATGGCGGAATCGGCCAAGCTCGCGGCCGCCTTCGTCAAGCGCGGCGTGGTGCCGGAATCCGGCGGCACCTGGTTCTTGCCGCGCATGATCGGATGGGCCAAGGCCTCCGAATTGATCTTCACCGGACGCACGCTCGGGGCGCGGGAATGCCTCGACTGGGGCCTCGCCAACGAGGTGGTGCCGGACGGGGAACTGATGCGGCGGGCGCGCGAGGTGGCCCGCGAGATCGCGGCCAATGCGCCGCTGGCGGTTCAGGCCGCCAAGCGGATGATGCGGATGGGTCTCAACGAGACCTTTCCCGACCACGTGCACCACGTCTACCTGCAGCTACTGCCGCTGTTCAAGACGCAGGATATGCGGGAGGGCATCCAGGCCTTCATGGAAAAGCGCGCGCCGAAATTCGAAGGCCGCTGAAGGCGGCGTCGCCGGCTACCGCTTGCGGTCGATAAAGCCCTGCATCAGCCGCTGCGGCTCGCCGGTCAGGAACGATTGCCCGAACACGCCGATCGAGAGGTCGATGGATTGCTTCAGTGGCAATTCCTCCCATTGCCGGAGCAGGGCCTTCTGCGCACGCAACGCTTCCGGGCCGCACTCCAGCAGCGCCACCACCGTCTCCTCGACCGCGGCATCGAGGCCACCTTCTGGCGCGATGACGTCGATCAAGCCCCAGGCCAGCGCGGTGCGTGCGTCGATATTCTCCGCCGTCATCACCAGCCAGCGGGCGCGGCCCCAGCCGATCAGCCGCGGCAGCAGCGCTGCGTGGATCACGGAGGGAATCCCGACCCTGACCTCGGGCATGCCGAAACGGGCGTCATGCGTGGCGATCCGGAAATCGCAGGCGGCGGCGAATTCGAGGCCACCGCCGAGGCACCAGCCGGGCATCCGCGCGATCACGGGCGCCGGAAACGCGCGCGCGGCCTCGCAGAGATCGCGCAGACCGGTGATGAATTTTTCCGCCGAGGCCTGATCGAGTTTGGCCATTTCCTTGATATCGGCGCCGCCGATCATGCTCTTTTCGCTCTGGCCGGCGATGACGAGGGCGCGAATGGCCCGGTCGGCCGCCAGGCACTCCAATCCCTCGCGAACGCCGCTGATCGCGGGCGTTCCCAGGATATTGAGCGAGCCGGCGTTGCAGATGGTCAGGCGAACGACGCCGCGCGAGTCGCGGTCGACGCCACAATAGGGATTGAGCATGTCCATGGCTTGGTCTCGGGAGCAGGGGGCCGATCGCGCCACTTCCCGGGCAAACCGCCGGCTTGTCAAGGGCCGGGCGCGCGGGCGTTGCGCAGTGCCGTCGGGCGCTGTAATAATATGATGAACATCATCTATCAGAGTAATTGGCCATGACGACCATCGATACCGCCGACTTGTTCTCGCCGGCGTCGCGGCGCGAGCGGGTGGTGGATTGGCAGGCGCCGGGACCCGCCGCCAGAGCCGCCGCCGGGATGTCCGGCCTCGACGCCATGCGCGCGATCCGCGACGGCATCCTGCCGGAACTGCCGATGGCGCGTTTGATCGATTTCCGCCTGCGGGTGGCCGAGCCGGGCCGGATCGTGATGGAACTTGAGCCGCATGAGGGACTGGAGAACACCATCGGCCTGCTGCACGGCGCCACCGCCGCGGCCTTGCTCGACACCGCCATGGGTTGCGCGATTTCGACCATGCTGCCGGCCGGGCAGGGCGCGGTCACGCTCGACCTCAAGCTCACCTATCTGCGGCCGCTGTCGGTCAAGTCAGGCACGATTTCGGCCGAGGGAAAGCTGATCAAACTCGGCCGCCAGACTAGTTATACGGAAGGTTTTGTGCGCGACGGCGCGGGAAATCTTGCAGTGCACGCAACCGCGACCTTTTCGATGGTGGGCGAGGCGCCACCATCGAAATAGATGCAGCTTTTTGGGCCGGCAACTGCTATTATATGACTGCAAACATGCAATGGGCGAACATCTGACGGGACCACCGATGCGCTACTCCAGGGAACACAAGCTCGAGACCCACGCACGGATCGTGAAGAAGGCCTCGGTGCGGCTTCGCGAGAAGGGCGCGCATGGCGTCGGCGTCGCCGATCTGATGAAGGAGGCGGGGCTGACCCATGGCGGGTTCTACGCGCATTTCGATTCGCGGGAAGCGCTGGTCATCGAGGCCTTTGCCTATGCGATGGACCGCTCGACGGAGCGCTGGCGCAAGCTCGCCGAAGAGATCCCGCCGGAAAAGCGGCTGGCGACCATCGTGAATTCCTACCTGACGCCGGTCCATCGCGACGATCCCGGTCACGGCTGCGCTGTTCCGACGCTCGGCGCGGAGATTGCCCGCGAGAGCCCGCGCACCCGCAGGGCGTTCGCGGCCAAGCTGGAGCAGATGGTCGACATGCTGGCCGAGCAGATCCCTGACGTCCCGCGCAAGGCCGCGCGCAAACAGGCGATGGCGGCGGTCGCGACCATGATGGGAACGCTGGTGCTGGCCCGGATCGCCGGCAATGGCGAGTTTTCCGACGAGATTCTCGGCGCCGGCCGCGACGCCGTGCTCGACCGCGCCGTTCCGCCGAAACCGGGGGCCAGGAAGCCCGCGGCGAAGAAGGCACCCAGGTCGGTAGCCAAGTCCGCACGGCACTGATGGGGTCGCGCCTTCGACATTGGTCGTAGGCCGGAAAAAGGGCGCAAAGCCCGCATTTTCGCAAATCCGCCGCGCATTGAGACCCTTTCCAAACGCCGCAAAGACTGCAAGATGCCGCCAAAACCGGCCCCCTTGCCGGCCTTGTTGGAGGAACCCATGCGCACAATCGGACATTTCATCGGCGGCCGCGAAGTCGCGGGCATTTCGGGTCGGTTCGCCGACGTATTCGAGCCAATGACCGGCGACGTCCAGGCCAAGGTGGCGCTGGCCTCCAAGGCCGAACTGCGCGCCGCGGTCGAAAACGCCAAATCCGCGCAAGCCGAGTGGGGCGCGACCAATCCGCAGCGCCGGGCGCGGGTAATGATGAAGTTCCTCGAACTGGCGCAACGCGACTACGACAAACTCGCCGATTTGCTGGCGCGCGAACATGGCAAGACCGTTCCCGATGCCAAGGGCGACATCCAGCGCGGCCTCGAGGTGGTCGAGTTCGCCTGCGGTATTCCGCATCTGATGAAGGGCGAATACACCGAAGGCGCCGGCCCCGGCATCGACATCTATTCGATGCGCCAGCCCTTGGGTGTCGTCGCCGGCATCACGCCGTTCAATTTCCCGGCCATGATTCCGATGTGGAAATTCGCGCCCGCGATCGCCTGCGGCAATGCCTTCGTGCTGAAACCGTCGGAGCGCGATCCCGGGGTGCCGATGGCGCTGGCGGCGCTGATGATCGAGGCTGGCCTGCCGCCGGGCATCCTCAACGTCGTCAACGGCGACAAGGAGGCGGTCGACGCCATCCTCGACGATCCCGATATCCGCGCCGTCGGCTTTGTGGGCTCTTCCCCGATCGCGCAATACATCTATGAGCGGGCGGCAGCCACCGGAAAACGCGCGCAATGCTTTGGCGGCGCCAAGAACCACGCCATCGTCATGCCGGACGCCGACATGGACCAGACCGTCGATGCCTTGATCGGCGCCGGCTATGGTTCGGCCGGTGAGCGCTGCATGGCGATCTCGGTCGCGGTGCCCGTCGGCAAGACCACGGCGGACCGGCTGATGGAGAAGCTGATCCCGCGGGTGGAATCCCTGAAGATCGGTACCTCGATCGATCCGTCGGCGGATTACGGTCCGCTGGTGACCCGGGACGCGCTCAATCGCGTCAGGAATTACGTCGATATCGGCATCAAGGAAGGCGCCAAGCTCGCGGTTGATGGGCGCGGCTTCAAGATGCAGGGCTACGAGAACGGTTTTTATATGGGCGGCTGCCTGTTCGACAACGTGACAAAAGACATGCGGATCTACAAGGAAGAGATCTTTGGTCCCGTGCTCTCGGTGGTGCGCGCGCATGATTACAACGAAGCGCTCGCGCTTCCCTCCGACCACGATTACGGCAATGGCGTTGCGATCTTTACCCGCGACGGCGACGCCGCGCGCGATTTCGCCGCCAAGGTCAATGTCGGCATGGTCGGCATCAACGTGCCCATCCCGGTGCCGATCGCCTATTACACCTTCGGCGGCTGGAAGAAGTCCGGCTTCGGCGATCTCAACCAGCACGGCCCGGATTCGATCCGCTTCTACACCAAGACCAAGACGGTGACGGCGCGCTGGCCCTCCGGCGTCAAGGAAGGCGCGGAGTTTTCGATTCCGACCATGAATTGACCGGCGGGTGAGAATCGCAGGGGCTTAGAGCCGTCATTGCGAGCCAACGGATCGCGCGAACGCGCGCCCGATGATAAACTCCGCGAAGCAATCCAGCCTTACTTTGCCGCCCCATGGATTGCTTCGTCGCTTCGCTCCTCGCAATGACAACAAATAACGCAGGCATCGGATGCACTTCGCTCTCAACGAGGACCAGATTGCGGTTCGCGATATGGCGCGGGAGTTTGCCGCGGAGAAAATCGCGCCGCATGCGATCCGTTGGGATGAGGAAAAGCATTTTCCGGTCGACGTGATGCGCGAGGCGGCAACGCTCGGCATCGGCGGGATCTATATCCGCGACGATGTCGGCGGCTCGGCGCTGACGCGGTTCGATGCGGCGCTGATTTTCGAGGCGCTGGCGCAGGGTTGCCCGACGGTGTCGGCGTTCATCTCGATCCACAACATGGCGGCCTGGATGATCGACGCCTATGGTAACGACGCGCAGCGGCAGCAATGGTTGCCGAAGCTTTGCACCATGGAGCTGTTGGCGAGCTACTGCCTGACCGAGCCCGGCTCCGGATCGGATGCGGCGGCGCTGCGCACCCGCGCCGTCCGCGATGGCGACCATTATGTGCTCAACGGCCAAAAACAGTTCATTTCCGGCGCCGGCAAGGGCGACCTCTATGTGGTGATGGTGCGGACCGGCGGCGACGGCCCCGGCGGCATCTCGACGCTGGTGATACCCGGCGATACGCCGGGCCTCTCGTTCGGCGCCAACGAACGCAAGATGGGCTGGAACGCGCAGCCGACCCGCGCGGTGATTTTCGAGAATGCGCTTGTGCCTGTCGCCAACCGCTTGGGCGACGAAGGCATCGGCTTCAAGATCGCGATGGCCGGGCTCGACGGCGGACGCATCAATATCGCGGCCTGTTCGCTCGGCGGCGCCCAGAACGCGCTCGACAAGTCGCTGGCCTATATGAAGGAGCGCAAGGCGTTCGGAAAGCGCCTCGACGAATTTCAGGCGCTGCAGTTTCGTCTCGCCGACATGGCGACCGAGCTTGAAGCCGCCCGGACCTTCGTCTGGCGCGCGGCGGCGGCGCTCGACCGCAAGGACGCCGACGCCGCCATGCTGTGCGCGATGGCGAAACGCTTCGGTACCGATGTCGGCTTCGAGGTTGCCAATCAGGCGCTGCAATTGCACGGCGGCTATGGCTATCTCAGCGAATACGGCATCGAAAAAATTGTGCGCGATCTGCGCGTGCATCAGATCCTCGAAGGCACCAACGAAATCATGCGGCTGATCGTTTCGCGCAAGCTGATCGAGGGGGCGCGATGACTGCTCAGGCTGCCGCTGCTGCGGGCCATGAGCCCGACCTGATCGCACGGCGCGAGGGCGCGGCCGGGATCATCCGGCTTAACCGCCCAAAGGCGATCAACGCCGTGACGCTGGAGATGTTTCGCGACATCGACAAGGCGCTCGACGCGTTCGAAGCCGATCCCGCCGTCAGCGTGATCGTGCTGGAAGGCGCCGGCGAGCGCGGGCTTTGCGCCGGCGGCGATATCAGGGCGCTTTATGAAAGCTCGAAGGTCAAAGGCGATCTCGGCAAGATCCTGTGGCGCGAGGAGTACATTCTCAACGCACGCATCGCCGAATTCAACAAGCCCTATGTCGCGTTTATGGACGGCATCGTGATGGGCGGCGGCGTCGGGCTTTCCGCGCATAGCCGGCATCGCGTTGTGACCGAAAAGACAAAACTCGCGATGCCCGAAGTCGGCCTCGGCTTCTTTCCCGATGTCGGCGGCACCTGGCTGCTGTCGCGTGCGCCCGGCGAGATCGGTACCTATTTTGGGCTGACCGGCCAGACCATGAATGGTCCTGATGCCATTCATGCCCGGTTTGCCGACGCGGTGGTGCCGTCGGGCAAATTGGCGGCGTTGCGCGACGTCCTCACCAATGTTCGGTCGGGAACGACGTCGGACGAAATCAAGCTGCTGATCGATGGCTTCGCGACCGGCGAGACCGCAGGCCCTGTCGCGGCGATGCAATCGCGCATCGACGGCTGGTTCGCCCATGACCGGATGCAGGATATCGTCGCGGCCCTGCAGCGGGACGGTTCCGAACTGGCGCAGTCGACGATGAAGACATTGAACGAGAAGTCGCCGCGCGGCATGGTGGTGACGCTAAAACTGCTGCGGCTGGCGCGCGCGTCGTCCTCGCTGGAAACGTGTCTGGTACGGGAATATCGCGCCGCGCTGCAAGTGTTTGCCAGCGATGATTTCCGTGAGGGCGTGCGCGCGGCCGTGATCGACAAGGACCGCAATCCGCGCTGGTCGCCGCCCGCAATCGACGAGGTGACGCCAGAGATGGTAGCACCTTATTTCGCGGAAATTGGCGCCGACGAACTGGTGTTCGATCCATCAAACTAGAAAAATCTGCGCGGAGGAATCAACATGGCAAGCATCGCATTCATCGGTCTCGGCAATATGGGTGGGCCGATGGCGGCCAATCTGGTCAAGGCCGGCCACAAGGTGATTGCGTTCGATCTGGTGGAGGCCTCGCGCAACCAGGCCAAGGCCGACGGTGCCGACATCGCCGACAGCGCGGTTGCTTCCGTGAAGGGCGCCGACGTCGTGATCACGATGCTGCCTGCGGGCAAGCATGTCATCTCAGTCTGGACCGATGTGGTTCCGGCGATGGCAAAAGGCGCGCTGATCATCGATTGCTCCACCATCGATGTCGAAAGCGCCAAACAGGCTCATGCGCTGGCGACCAAGCACGGCGTCGCCTCGGTCGATGCGCCGGTGTCCGGCGGCACCGGCGGCGCCAGGGGCGCGACGCTGACCTTCATGTGCGGCGGCGAGGACAAAGCCTTCGCGGCGGCCAAGCCCGTGCTGGAAAACATAGGCAAGAAGATCGTGCATTGCGGCGGCGCCGGCGCTGGCCAAGCGGCGAAAATCTGCAACAACATGATCCTCGGCGTGTCCATGATCGCGGTCGGCGAAGCCTTTGCACTCGCCGAAAAGCTCGGTCTGTCGCATCAGGCGCTGTTCGACGTCGCCTCGACCTCGTCGGGGCAATGCTGGGCTTTGACGTCCTACTGCCCGGTGCCGGGCCCGGTGCCGACCTCGCCCGCGAACAATGATTACAAGCCGGGTTTTGCGTCGACCTTGATGGTGAAGGACCTGACGCTGGCTCAGGACGCGGCCAAGGCCGCTGGCGCCTCGACGCCGCTTGGAAAGCATGCGCAGGAAATCTACAAGGCGTTCGACGCCGCCGGCCATGGCGGGGTGGATTTCTCGGGGATCATCCAGCATGTCCGCAGCCTTGCCGGAAAATAGCCAATGACGACATTTCAGGACGCCCGCGCCTTCCTCCTCAAACACCGCACCGACTACGATGCCGCGGTAAAGGGATTCCGCTGGCCGGAGCCGGTACCGTTCAACTGGGCGCTGGACTGGTTCGACGCCGAACTCGCGCGCGATCCCGCCAGCAAGGATCATCAGGCGCTGTGGATCGTCGACGCCGGCAGCAACCGCGAAACCAAATTGTCGTTCGAGGCGCTGTCGCGCCGCTCCAACCAGGTCGCGAACTGTTTGCGCGCGCAGGGGCTCAAGCGCGGCGACCATCTGTTGCTGCTGCTTGGCAATGTCGTCCCGCTCTGGGAAACCATGCTGGCCGCCATGAAACTTGGCGTGGTGGTGATCCCCGCCACCACGCTGCTGACTCCGGACGAATTGCGCGACCGGCTCGATCGCGGCCGCGCCAAGGTGGTGGTGGCGTCCGAGGACCAGGTCGCGAAATTCAAGGGGCTTGGCGGCGATCAACTGATCCGCATCGTGGTCGGCGCGTCCTCGCAGCATGAGGGGTGGCTGCCCTACGAGCAGGCCGCGGGTGCGCCGGAAATCTTCAAGCCGGACGGGCCCACCAGGGCCGACGATCCGATGCTGCTCTATTTCACCTCGGGTACCACAGCCAAACCAAAGCTGGTGCGGCACAGCCAGCGCAGCTATCCCGTCGGCGGGCTGTCGACGATGTATTGGCTCGGACTGCAGCCCGGCGATATCCATCTCAACATTTCCTCGCCGGGCTGGGCCAAGCATGCCTGGAGTTGCTTTTTCGCGCCCTGGAATGCCGGCGCCACGGTGTTCGTGGTCAATCAACCGCGCTTCGACGCCAAGGGATTGCTTGCGATCATCGGGCGGTGTGGCGTGACGACATTGTGCGCGCCGCCGACGGTGTGGCGGCTGTTCATCCAGGAGAAGCTGGCGTCTTTCAAAGTGTCGCTGCGCGAGGTGTGCGGCGCCGGCGAGCCGCTCAATCCGGAAGTGATCGATCAGGTGAAGGCGGCGTGGGGCCTGACCATCCGCGACGGCTATGGCCAGACCGAGACCACCGCCCTGTGCGGGAATTCGCCGGGGCAGAAGGTGAAGGTCGGATCGATGGGCCGTCCGCTGCCGGGATATCGGGTACAAATCACCGATGTCGACGGACATGTGACCAAGGAGGGCGAGGTCAGTCTGCTGCTCGGCGCCGACCGGCCGGCAGGATTGATGCAGGGCTACCAGGGCGACGACGGAAAAGTGAGCGGCGCCGACGGCGATCTCTATCGCAGCGGCGACGTGGTGTTCGCCGATGACGAGGGCTATTTGACCTTCGTCGGCCGTTCGGACGACGTCTTCAAATCATCCGATTATCGCATCAGCCCGTTCGAGCTGGAAAGCATCCTGCTCGAGCACGAGGCGGTCGCGGAAGCCGCGGTCGTGCCCAGCCCCGATCCCATTCGCCTCGCGGTCCCCAAGGCCTATATTCTGCTGGTGTCGGGGGTGGCACGTTCGCCGGCAACCGCGCTGTCGATCTTCGAACATCTGCATACGCGGCTCGCGCCATTCAAGCGCATCCGGCGGATCGAACTGGTGACCGAGCTGCCGAAGACGATTTCCGGAAAAATCCGCCGCGTGCAGTTACGCCGGCTCGAACACGACGACGATCGCGACGACAAGCTGCGCGGCGACGAATTCCGCGAAGAGGAGTTTCCTGAGTTGCAGAAGCTGCGGTCGGCCGGATCGACCGAGAATTGAGCAATGGAATTGATGCATGAATGAAGTGTGGAAGAAACCGCCGATCTCGCTTGAGGCCTATCAGAACATGGTCGGACACGAGGTCGGCGTGTCATCATGGCATCTGGTCGATCAGAACCGCATCAACGTCTATGCCGACGTGATCGAGGATCACCAGTTCATCCATGTCGATCCCGAGCGCGCCAAACGCGAAACCGCGTTCGGCAACACCGTCGCGCACGGCTTCCTGACGATGTCGCTGCTCAGCATCATGTCCTACGAGGTGATGCCGGTGATCGAAGGCACGACGATGGGGGTGAACTACGGGTTCGACAAGCTGCGCTTCATCTCGCCGGTTCGCGCGGGCTCGCGCGTGCGCGGCCGGTTTACCCTGGCCGAAGCCAGGCTGCGCAAGCCAAAGGAGCTGCAGTCGCGCACCAATGTCACCGTCGAGATCGAGGGCGAGGAAAAGCCCGCGCTGGTGGCTGACTGGATCGGTCTGATTTATTTTGCGTAACCACCACCCGTCATGGCCGGGCTTGACCCGGCAATCCATCGCTGCTCAAAAATGGTTTTTCTTTTGATGGATGCCCGGGTCAGGCCAGGGCATGACGAGAGAACAAGAATTCAGGGACTGCAAGCATGACAATCAGGTTTGACGGCCGCGTCGCCATCGTCACCGGCGCGGGTAATGGTCTTGGACGGGCGCATGCGCTGGGATTGGCGAGCCGCGGCGCAAAAGTCGTCGTCAATGATTTCGGCGGCGCGCGCGACGGCACCGGCGGGTCGCTGACCCCTGCAGAAGCCGTGGTCGAGGAAATCCGCAAAGCCGGCGGCGTGGCGATGTCCGATGGCGCCGACGTCTCGAACTTCGAGCAGGTCACGGCGATGGTGGCGCGCGCCACCCGGGAATGGGGCAGCGTCGATCTGCTCTGCGCCAATGCCGGCATCCTGCGCGACAAGTCGTTTGGCAAGATGGAGGTGGCCGATTTCGCCAAGGTGCTCGACGTGCATCTCACCGGCACGTTCTTTTGCTGCAAGGCGGTGTGGGACGGCATGCGCGAGCGCAATTATGGCCGCATCGTTCTCACCACCTCGTCGTCGGGCCTGTTCGGCAATTTCGGCCAGGCCAATTACGGCGCGGCGAAAACCGGCATGGTCGGGCTGATGAATGTGCTGGCCGAGGAAGGCCGCAAGAACAACATCCGCGTCAATACCATCTCGCCGACGGCGGCGACACGCATGACCGAGGAACTGCTGCCGCCGCAGGCGCTGGCGCTGATGAAGCCGGAGGCGATCACGCCCGCGGTGCTGTATCTCTTGGCCGAGGACGCGCCGACCCGCACCATCATGGGCGCCGGCGCCGGCTCCTTCGCGGTGATCAGGATTTTGGAAACCGAGGGCATCAACCTGGCCCAATCCGACTGGACCCCCGACGCGGTCGCCGCGCATTTTGCCGAGATCAGCGACATGTCCAGGGCCAAGGCGCTGCAGGGCGCGTTCGAGCAGACCCAGAAATATGTCGGCCAGGCCGCGGCGCGGGCGGGGATCAAGTTGTAGATGCTTGTGATGACCTCATCCTGAGGAGCTTGCGAAGCAAGCGTCTCGAAGGATGGCGGCAACGAATGGACTCGCGGCCATCCTTCGAGACGCGCGCTGTGCGCGCTCCTCCAGCGATAACGGCAAAGCCGTTACGCAGGGATGAGGATTTCCGCCGCTGAGAGGAAGTTCGCCGTGCCCGCCGCGATGCCGAGTTCCCAATCCCAAATTGCCGTCATCGGCGCCGGTCCGGCCGGGCTGATGGCGGCCGAGGTGCTGGCGCAGGGCGGTGCCGGCGTCACGGTCTATGACGCGATGCCGTCGGCGGGGCGCAAGTTGCTGATGGCGGGACGGGGCGGGCTCAACCTCACGCATAGCGAAGCGCTGCCTGAATTCATGAAGCGATATGGCGTGACGCCGCCGCAGCTTGCGACCGCGATCGCCGCGTTCCCGCCGAACGCTTTGCGTGAATGGAGCAACGCGCTGGGGCAGCCGACCTTCGTCGGGTCCAGCGGCCGGGTATTCCCAAAAGCGTTCAAGGCCTCGCCATTGCTGCGCGCGTGGCTGCGGCGGCTGGACTCCGTGGGCGTGCAATTTGCGATGCGGCATCGCTGGACCGGCTGGGACGAGAACGGCCGGCTGTTGTTTCAAGCGCCCACCGGAGAACAGGTTGTCGATGCCAGCGCCACGGTGCTCGCGCTCGGCGGCGCAAGCTGGCCGCGGCTCGGCTCAGATGGTGGATGGGTGGCGACGCTTGCCGCCAAAGGCGTGGCGATATCAAAGCTCCAGCCCGCCAATTGCGGGTTTACGGTCGCCTGGTCCGGGATTTTTCGCGATCGGTTTGAGGGCCAGCCGCTCAAGGGCGTCGCGTTGTCGTTTGGCTCGCACACCGCGCGTGGCGAAGCTACCATTACACGCACCGGCATCGAGGGCGGCGCGATCTATGCGCTGTCGGCTCGTTTGCGCGAAGCCATCGCCAGTTCAGGGCAGGCGACCCTGACCGTCGCCCTGCGCGCGGATATCGAACTGGGCGAGTTGGTGGCGCGGCTGTCGGCGCCGAAGGGCAAACAATCGTTCTCGAACTGGTTACGCAAAGCGGCGCACCTCTCGCCGGTTGCTATCGGCCTGTTGCAGGAGGCCGCGATCGCTTCAGGTGTGTCGTTATCCTCTCTGCCATCGCCAGGCCTCGCCGGATTGATCAACGCCGTGCCGGTCAAACTCACCGGCGTCGCCCCGCTCGCGCGTGCGATTTCGACCGCCGGCGGGATCTCGTTCGACGAGCTCGACGCTGACTTGATGGTCCGCCGCATGCCCGGAATATTCGCCGCCGGCGAAATGCTCGACTGGGAAGCGCCGACCGGCGGCTATCTGCTGCAGGCGTCGTTGGCGACGGGCGCGGCGGCGGGCAGGGGGGCGTCGAAATGGCTTAGTGGAGTGATGCTACCAAATAGACGCTAAACCGTCATTGCGAGCGAAGCGAAGCAATCCATGGCTGCGAGCAAGATATGGATTGCTTCGTCGCTACGCTCCTCACAATGACGGTCGTAGATACCGGGCTGAGATCAAGTCACCGCAACTTCCCCCTTGCCGCCACCGGCAGCGTGCCGATGATCTCTTCGCCGCGCACCATCACCACCTCGTCCATCATGTTGACGACGACGCAGACATGATTGGGCACGATCCGCACGACGTCGCCGACATTAGGGCGGGTGTTGCTGCGGGTGAGATCGAGGAAACCATGCTCCTCGGCAAAACGCGCGATCCTGGCCTCGGGATGCTCGAGGATCAGCCCGTGGCCGTCGAGCCCGCCGCCGGTATCGGAGGTCAGCGTCTTCGAGCCGGCATCGAGAATGCCGCGGTCCGGGCCGGCCCGGCTCACGACCGTCGCATAGATGTTCAATGCGCAATCGTCCCAGCTGGCGACGCCGGCTCCGACCTGCATGCGGTCGTTGTAGATATAGGTCCCCGGCCGATGCTCGGTGGCGCCCTTGAGCTTGCCGACGTTCTTCAGGTTTGGTGTGCCGCCGGTTGAAACGATCGCCGCACAGAGCCCATGTTCGCGCACGCCAGCCAGCGCCTCGTCGAAAAACTTCTGCGCCTCCGTCCAGCCGGTCTCGGTCGGGTACAGCATGAACCCCGCGAACATCAATCCCTTTGACGCTGCGATCTCGCGCGCCAGTGCAATGGCCTCTGCGGGTGTCTCGACGCCGGCGCGCTTGCGGCCGGTGTCGCATTCGACCACCACCGAAAGCGGCCGGCCCGAAGCTGCGGCCGCCTGCGGCAGGCCGGCGATCACAACCGAATTGTCGGCGGCCACCGTCATGTTGGCCTTGGCCTGCAGCGCGCCGAGCCGCGCCATTTTCTCCTCGCCGATCAGATTGTAGCTGATCAGGATGTCGTCGATCCCGGCCTCCGCCATCACCTCGGCTTCGCCGAGTTTCTGGCAGGTGATGCCCCTGGCGCCGGCTTCGATCTGCAGCTTCGCCAGCATCGGGCTCTTGTGGGTTTTGATGTGCGGGCGGTTGGCGACGCCGGCGGCGTCACAGGCCGCCTGGATCCGCGCGATGTTGCGCTCGACGCGGTCCATGTCGATGACGGCTGCGGGCGTGCCATATTCGCGGGCGATTTTGGCGGCGAGGGGTGTGGTCATGGGGGCAGGCTCCAGATGTACATCCTCGTCATTGCGAGCCAACGGGTCGGCGCGAAGCGCCGCCCGATGACAGGCTCCGTGAAGCAATCCATTCTTTCTTTGCGCGGAGAGATGGATTGCTTCGCTTCGCTCGCAATGACGGCAGAAAATGTTTTACGATTACGCCTGTTCGATCTCTTCACGCAACACTTCAAGTTCTAGCCATTTGTCCTCGGCCTCCTGCAATTCCCTTTGCGCTTTTGTAAGCGCATCAGAGGCTTGATCGAACTTCTTGCGATCCTTCTGGAACAGATTGGGATCGTCAAGGTGCCGCTGCTGCTTGGCAATCTCGGCCTGCAGCGTGGCGATGGTCTTGGGCAGCGTTTCCAGCGCATGCTTTTCGTTGAAATTGAGCCGGCGTTTTGCCGCGCCCGCCGGCGCGCTCGCCTTCGATTCCCGTCTATCTTCGGCGGCTGCCTTCGCCGCCTCGCGCTTCAGATCTGCGCCACGCTGCGCCAGCATGTCGGTATAGCCGCCAGCATATTCGATCCAGCGGCCATCGCCTTCCGGTGCAATCACCGACGTCACGACGCGATCGAGGAAATCGCGGTCATGGCTGATCAGGATCACCGTGCCCTCGTAATCGCCGAGCATTTCCTCCAGCACATCGAGGGTTTCGAGATCGAGGTCGTTGGTCGGCTCGTCCAGCACCAGCAGATTGGAAGGTTTTGCCAGCGCCCGCGCCAGCATCAGCCGGCCGCGTTCGCCGCCGGAGAGCACTTCCAGCGGCGTGCGCATCTGCTCCTGCGCGAACAGAAAATCCTTCATGTAGCTGACCACGTGCTTGGGTTTGCCGCCGACCATCACATTGTCGCTGCCGCCGCCGGTGAGAGCGTCGGCCAGCGTCGATTTGGGATCGAGGCTTTCGCGGTGCTGGTCGAGCGTCGCCATCTCGATGTTGGCGCCGAACCGGATGGTGCCGCTGTCGGGCGGATTGGCTCCGGTCAGCATGTCGATCAGCGTGGTCTTGCCGACGCCGTTCGGACCGACAATGCCGATGCGGTCGCCGCGCTGAACGCGGATCGAGAAGCCGTCAACGATCTTGCGATCGCCATAGGTCCGGCCGATGTTCCTGGCCTCGATGACCAGCTTGCCGGATTTGTCCGCTTCCGACGCGGCGAGGTTGGCATTGCCAGCGGCGCCGCGATAGTCGCGCCGCTGCTCGCGCAGCGCGTAGAGATTGCCGAGCCGCTTGACGTTGCGCTTGCGGCGGCCGGAGACGCCATAACGCAGCCAGTGCTCCTCGTTGACGATCTTGCGGTCGAGCTTGTGCTGGTCGCGTTCTTCCTCCGCCAGCACCTCGTCGCGCCAGGCCTCGAACGCGCCAAAACCGCGATCGATCTGCCGGATCTGGCCGCGATCGAGCCAGGCGGTGGAGCGCGAGAGATTGGATAGGAAGCGCCGGTCATGGCTGATCATGACCAGCGCGCTGCGGCGGCCGCCGAGTTCGCTTTCCAGCCATTCGATGGTGGTGAGATCGAGATGGTTGGTCGGCTCGTCCAGCAGCAGGATATCGGGTGAGGGCGCCAACACCCGCGCCAGCGCCGCGCGCCGGGCTTCGCCGCCAGAGACATTGGCGGGGTCTTCGTCGCCGTGCAGCCCGAGCTGCTCCAGAACGTAGCGGGCCTGATAATGGTCGTCGCCGGGGCCGAGCCCTGCTTCGACATAGGCCAGCGTCGTGGCAAAACCATCAAAATCCGGCTCCTGCGGCAGGTAGCGGATGGTTGCACCGGGCTGCACGAAGCGGCTGCCGCTGTCGGGTTCGACCAGGCCAGCGGCGATCTTCAACAGCGTCGATTTGCCGGAGCCGTTACGGCCGATCAGACAGACGCGCTCGCCCGAAGACACCGACAATTCGACACCGGACAACAGCGGCGTGCCACCGAAGGTTAGCTTGATGTCTTTCAACTGGATCAGGGGAGGCGCCATATCTTCTCAATTCAACCTTGCTTTAATTCGCCCTGATCGGCCCGCTGGCGCTGGATGCGGCGGATGGCTTGGTCGAGCGCCGAGAGGAACGTGGAGCGGTCGCGCGGCGCGAACGATTTGGGTCCGCCGGTCACCTCGCCGGATGAACGCAAATCGGTCATCAAATTGCGCACCGCCAGCGTCATCCCGATCGATTGTTCGGTGAACGGCTTGCCGTTCGGCGCGATCACCTCGGCGCCTGCTTTGACACAGCGGCTGGCCAGCGGGATATCGGCGGTGATGACGATATCGCCCTTTGCCGCGCGTTCCGCGATCCAGTCGTCGGCGGCGTCCATCCCGGAACCGGCCGCGATACGCTCGATCAGGGGATCCTGCGGCACCCGAATGAATTGGCCGGCGACCACGCTGACGGGCAGCCCATGCCTGATGGCGACGCGGTAGATTTCGTCTTTGACCGGGCAGGCGTCGGCGTCGACATAGATACGGGTGGTGTTCAAATTCGGCTTCATCGGTTGGGGAGTAGCTGGGCAACGCGGCGGGCGCGTTCAAGATGGGCGTGGTACCCCATCGCGGCGGCAATTGCGAGCAAAACGCGGGGGGCGGAACACGCTTGCCACGGCGCTTTGTTCGCGTACCATTATGGCCAGAAAACCGGCCAAATCAGGGGAAACCAGGGGATGACAATCGAGCCGTACCGCGTCTCGGCCTACAACACCTCAAAGCAATCCGAAAACAAGATCCATGACGATGCCGTGGCGCGTCGTTTTGGCTTTTCCGGCGGACTGGTGCCGGGCGTCGACGTGTTTGCCTATATGGTCCATTTGCCGGTCGCAAAATGGGGCCGGGCGTTCCTTGAGCGCGGGTTGATCGAGGCGCGCTTCGTCAAGCCGGTGTATGACGGCGAGATCGCCGATGTGACGGCTGAGGAGAACGATGGCCGATTGTCGATCGCGGTCACAAGCCGCGGCCAGCTTTGCGCGACCGGCAGTGCATCATTGCCGGCATCCGCGCCTGTGATTTCGATCGCCGATTTCACCGGGACCGCGGCGGTCGCTGAGCGCAGGCCGGTGGATGCGACGTCATATGAAGTCGGCAAATGGTTGGGCACAATTCCTCGCACATGGGCCGGCGATGCGGCCAAGGAATATCTGACCGATGTGCGCGAGCGTGATCCGATTTACGGTGCCGAAGGGCTTGGCCATCCCGGCCTGCTGCAGCGGGTCATGAACAAGGTGCTGGTCGACAACGCCATCCTCGGCCCATGGATTCATGTCGGCAGCCGGATGCAGCTGCTGTCCGCGGCCAGGAGCGGCGACGAATTGAGGGCGCGCGCCAAAGTGACCGGCAATTATGAGAAGAAAGGCCACCGTTTCGTCGAGCTCGACGCGCTGGTGGTCGCCAATGGCCGCACGCCGCTGGCGCATTGCCATCATATCGCGATCTACCAGCCGCGCGAGCAGGCCGCGGCGTAAGGATACGCGGTGATCGCCTCAGGAAAGGCGCTGCGGCCCGCGCGAGGTTGTTGCCTGCAGTCGCTTGCGATCAGAGCCGGTCGCATTGAGTCCGTCTGGCGCAAATTCCTTGGCTTGCCGCCACGTCGCGGGCGGTGAACCCACTACCCGCCGGAACGCCCGATTGAACGCGGCATCGGAGTCGTATCCGACGCGTCCGGCGATCTCGCCGACGCCCAGCGTGCTCTCCTGCAACAGATGCTGCGCCAGATGCATGCGCCAGCCCGCGAGATATTGCATGGGCGAGACGCCGACCAGCTCGACAAAGCGCTTTGCAAGCCCCGCGCGCGATACCCCGACTTCCCTCGCCAGCGTCTCGACGGTCCACGGCCGATCCGGTTGCGCGTGAAGCAAGGTGAGCGCGGGGCCGACCTGGGCGTCATGCAGGCCGGCCAGCCAGCCGCCGCCATGGCCTTGCGCCGCATGTTGCAACTGCCAGCGCAACAGTTCGAGAAAGAGTGACTCCGCCAGTCGCGCCAGCACGGCGCGGTTGCCCGGACCCGGCGACGCCGTTTCGCTCATCAAATAGCGCACCGAGGCTCGCCACCACTCTTTTTCCTGCGGCTGCAGGATCGGCTGCACGCGCCGCCCTGTGCTGTCCAGCGTCTCCAATGTCAGGGTGTCATCGCGGGAGCGGACGCAAAGTACCGCCGGTAGCGATTTCAGCAGCGGATCGAACCGCTGGTCGGAGTGCAGAAAGCCGCAGATGAAGTGCGCAGGCGGGCCGCCGCCGCCATGTTTCACGGTCGTGATTTGCCCCGCGGACGGCTGCGAATATATGTTCTGGATCGGGATCGGCGCCACGCCAGGATCGCTGGCCATGACGTGCTGGTCGCCGCGCGGAAATATGATCACGTCTCCCGCCTCGATATGGATCGGCGGAAGCGTACCTGAAGTCACCAGGCAACTGCCTTCGGTGACCACATGAAAGGGAGTGGCCGAGCCTTCGGAGACCTTGAGACGGGCCGCAAGCATCACGGGCGGGGATGACAGGATCGCCCATGGTTGGGTGAATTCCGCGCGAAAATGGATGGCGCCGGACAGGCGGACGACGCGCAGTACTTCCGACAAAACGTTCACAAAATGACCCTGAATTCCTGCAATCAGTGCACGATCTATCGAACTGAAAACTCTTCAGAACGCGGCTTCCAGTCAAGCGCCAAAGCGTCGCGGCAAAATATCCTGGAGCCGTGATCATTGCATCATCGGCCCAGCTTCGCCACAAGGTGCGGCATTATCAGCACCTGACGATAACAGCATAAAGGAGAGTATTATGTCGACTTCCGTGAAAGAATTGATGGCAGCGGCCAACGCTTCGGTTCCAGCCATTAGCCCGCAGGATGCGAAAGCGCTGATCGAGAGCGGCAAGGCGCTGGTGGTGGACGTGCGCGATGGCCTTGAGATCCAGAGCACCGGCAAAGTCAAGGGTGCGATGCATGTCGCACGCGGCATGATCGAGTTCCGCGCCGACCCGGAGAGCGCGTCTTACGACAAGACGTTCGATCGCGACAAGACCGTGATCGTCTATTGCGCCTCCGGCGGACGATCCGCGCTGGCGGGCAAGACCCTGCAGGATCTCGGCTACAAGGACGTGCGCAACCTCGGTGGCTTCAAGGGTTGGGCCGACAGCGGCGGCGCGGTCGAGAAGGGCTGAGGCGTAGAGGCAACGAGTCCGGCAATACGCCAGCGTTAGCGTTGGTAGGCGTTGTCCCTTAGCTCGTCATGGCCGGGCTTGACCCGGCCATCCACCCGCTTCGCAAGACTCTCATGAAGTTTGATGGATGCCCGGGTCAAGCCCGGGCATGACGATGCGGGGGGGTATGGTGCGCTTCGTCAAAAACTCACGCTACCTTCGTCTTCGCATCCCTGATCGCGCGCCAGACCCGCTCCGGGGTCAGCGGCATGTCGATATGGGCGATGCCGTATTCGGAGAGCGCGTCGACCACCGCGTTGACGATGGTGGAGAGGCTGCCGGCGCAGCCGGCTTCGCCGCAGCCCTTGGTGCCCAGCGGATTGGATTTGGCGGGCACCGGATGATCGCCGACCGCCATCATCGGAATGTCTTCGGCGCGCGGCATCGCATAGTCCATGAACGAGCCGGTGATGGGCTGGCCGCTCTCGTCATAGCTGACGCATTCCATCAAGGCCTGGCCGATGCCTTGCGCGACGCCGCCATGCAGTTGGCCGGCGACCAGCATCGGGTTGACGATGGTGCCGAAATCGTTGACGCCGGTGTAGCGCACGATCTGCACAATGCCGGTTTCCGGATCGATCTCGACTTCGGCGACATGACAGCCATTGGGAAAGGTCGACGGCACGGCCTCGGTGGTGTGGTCGACGTCGAGCGACGACGGCACGCCTTCCGGCATCTTGCCTTCGCGCATCCGGCGCGCCAGCTCGATGATGTCGATCGAGCGGTCGGTGCCGGCGATGGTGAAACGGCCATTGCCGAATTCGATGTCGCCTTCGGCGGCCTCCATCAGATGCGCGGCGGCGCGCTTGCCCTTCTCGATCACGAGTTTCGAGGCCTCGACGATCGCCATGCCGCTGGCGGTGATGGAGCGTGAGCCGCCGGTGCCGTTGCCGGTATGCACGATGTGGCTGTCGCCCTGTTCCAGTCTGACGCTTTCGAAGGGCACGCCGAGTTGCGCGCACAGCACCTGCGCAAACGGCGTCGCATGGCCCTGACCGTAATCGAGCGTGCCGGTGATCAGCTTCACCCCGCCGTCGTCCTCGAACACGATCTTGCCCAGTTCGACGCCGGGAGGGGCGGTGACCTCGAGATAGGAGCCGACCGCGATGCCGCGCAGCTTGCCGCGCTTGCGGCTTTCCTTCTTGCGCTTGGCAAAGCCTTCATGGTCGGAGAACTCGAGCGCCTTGCTGAACACGCCCTGGAAATCGCCACTGTCATAGGTGACGCCGGAGGACGCCGCGAACGGCATCTGCGCCGGCTTGATGAAATTGCGCTTGCGCAAGGTCAGCCGGTTGATGCCCATCTCGTCGGCGGCGCGATCGATCAGCCGTTCCATGAAATAGTTGGCTTCGGGGCGCCCGGCGCCGCGGTAGGCGCCCATCAGCGTGGTGTTGGTCAGCACCGTCTTGATGTCGACGCTCATCAGCGGCGTGCGATAGACGCTGGCGAGGTTCTTGCCAACGTTGAGCGAAAGCGGGCTCGGCGCGACGCCAGTGATGTAGGCGCCGAGATTGCCGTAGCCGGAAACCTTGACCGCGAGGAATTTGCCCTCGCTGTCGAGCGCGAGCTCGCAATGGATCTGCTGCGCGCGGCCGTGGCTGTCGGAGAGGAAGCTGGTCGAGCGCTCGTCGGTCCATTTCACCGGGCGGCCCAGCGCCTTCGCCGCATGCAGGATGCAGATATATTCGGGATAGTTGATGTTCTTCATGCCGAAGGAGCCGCCGACATTGGCGGTGAGCAGATGCACCTTCTCGTTCGGCACCTTCAGCAGGTTCTTGGCGAGGTTCTGCCGGTTACCGGCGACACCCTGGGTCGGAACCTGGATCGTGTAGCGCTCGCTTTTCCTGTCGTAGGAGGCGAGCGCCGCCCGTGGCTCCATCGCCACCACCGCCACCCGCGTGTTGGTGATATCGAGTTTGGTCACGTGCGCGGCGGCAGCGAAGGCGGCTTCGACCTTGGCGGCGTCGCCATAGTGATAATCCAGCGCCACATTGTTGGGGATGTGATCGTAGAGCTGCGGCGCGCCGGGTTTTGCGGCTTCCTCGGCGCTGGTGACCGCGGGAAGCGGATCGATATCGAGCTCCACGGCTTCGCCGGCATCGCGCGCCTGCGCCAGCGTCTCGGCCACCACGAAAGCGACGGGGTCGCCGACATAGCGCACCTTGTCGGTCATCAGCGCGGTGCGGTTGGTCTGCAAAAGCGGCGTGCCGTCGCGACTCTTCAGCGGCAGGCCGCAGGTGAACGGTCCGTAGCCGGCGGCGGCAAGATCAGTTCCGGTCCAGACGCCGAGCACGCCGGGCATCCCCTTGGCCGTTGAGGTGTCGATGCCGCGGATGATTCCATGGGCATGGCTGGAGCGCACGATCCAGGCATAGGCCTGTCCCGGCAGATTGAAGTCGTCGGTATATTTGCCCTTGCCGCGCACCAGCGTGTCGTCTTCCTTGCGGCGGACCGGCTGTCCAACGCCGAATTTTTGCAGTGCGATAGCGTTTTCCAGGGAAGCGGAAGATGGTTGATCTTGCATTGAAAAGTACCTGAAATGTCGGGCTTTTGCGCGGTTTCGCGGGCTGCCCTGAGATAACGCACCTGCACCCTGACGACAACGCCTGATTGGGCATGGTCTCATGCCCAAGCCTGTTGCAGTGCAGTCCTGTTGCAGTGCGGGCTTGTTCCGAGCCTGTTGCACCCCCGGGCGGCGCTGCTAAAGTTTCCGTGAACGGGAATTCCTCGTCGGCTGGAGCTGGCCGCGGAAAGACATTTTTGATGAACGATGATGCGCGGCTTCGCGACGGCCTGGAGCCGCGTGCAAGCCCGGTTGGATCGGCTGTGGCGGGAGAGAGCGCGCAAGCGGGGCCTGCGCCGGGCTCCAGCGTCTATGCCGCGCTCGATCTCGGGACCAATAATTGCCGGCTGCTGATCGCCTGTCCGACCGGCGACGGGTTTCGCGTGGTCGATTCATTTTCGCGGATCATCCGGTTAGGGGAGGGCATCTCGGCGACCGGCACCATCAGCGACGCCGCGATCGGGCGCGCCATCGCCGCGTTGAGCATCTGCCGCGACAAGATCCACTCCAAGAAGGCTAAACGGCTGCGGCTGATCGCAACCGAGGCCTGCCGTGCGGCGTCGAACGCCGACGGTTTTCGCCATCGCGTCGCCGCCGAAACCGGCATCCATCTGGAGGTGATCGATCGCGAGACCGAGGCCGCGCTTGCCGTGATCGGCTGCTCGCCGCTGCTCGATCCCAAAGGCCGCGGCGCCATTCTGTTCGATATCGGCGGCGGGTCGACCGAACTGGTCCGGATCGAGCGCGATCCGGACCAGCCCAATGAAGCCCCCCGCATCAAGGCATGGATGTCGATCCCGCTCGGGGTCGTCACGCTGGCCGAGCATTACGGCGGCCGCGAGGTCACCGCGCATTCCTATGCGCTGATGGTGCAGGATGTCGCGCAGCACGTCGCGCCGTTTGCGGCCGATCATGGCGCCGATCTGCGCGACATGCATTTGCTCGGCACTTCCGGCACGGTGACGACGCTGGCCGGTATCCATCTCAATCTGGCGCGATACGATCGCCGCCGGATCGACGGGGTCTGGATGGATGACGCCGATGTCACGGCGACGGTCTCGCGTCTGCTTGGCATGAGCTATCAGGAGCGCGCCAACAACAACTGCATCAGCGTCGAGCGCGCCGACCTGGTGCTGGCGGGCTGCGCCATCCTCGATGCGATCCGCCAGGCGTTTCCGCTGCCGCGATTGCGGGTCGCCGACCGCGGCCTGCGCGAGGGCATGCTGGTGGAGATGATGCGCGAGGATGGCGTTATCGGCGGATGCCGGTAGGCGCGCCGGTCCGCGCTGTGCTAGAGCCTCAGGGATGGCAAAAGACACCACCGGGCGGCTGCACGTCACCGTCAAGAGCGGCGGCAAGCGCAAGCTGTCCTCGAAACTATGGCTGGAGCGGCAGCTCAACGATCCCTATGTGGCGCAGGCCAAGCGGGACGGGTTGCGCTCGCGCGCGGCCTATAAGCTGATCGAAATCGACGACAAGCATCACTTTCTCAAGCGCGGTATCACCGTGGTCGATCTCGGCGCCGCGCCCGGCGGCTGGAGCCAGATCGCGGCCAAACGGGTCGGCGCCGCCGATGGCAAGGGCAAGGTCGTTGCGATCGATCTTCTGGAGATGCCTGAGATCGCCGGCGTTACTTTCGCCCAGCTCGATTTCCTCAAACCCGACGCGCCGGATAAACTGCTGGCCATGATGGGCGGCCGCGCCGACGTGGTTTTGTCCGACATGGCGGCCAACACCACAGGCCATCGCAAGACCGATCAGCTCCGCATCCTCGGCCTGGTCGAAGGCGCCGCCGCGTTCGCCGCCGACGTGCTCAACCCCGGCGGAACCTTCGTCGCCAAGGTGTTTCAGAGCGGCGCCGATGCGGCGCTGATGACCCAACTCAAGCAGGATTTTGCGACCGTCAAGCACGTCAAACCGGCCTCGAGCCGGAAGGACTCTTCAGAGCGCTACGTGCTGGCGATGGGATTTCGCGGTGGCCTGAAAGGGCCAGCCTGATGGACACTATAAATCGCGCTTACGACGCGCGTGGGAAAGGCGATATCGAAGGCCTTATGGCCACATTTCACCCAGATGCGGTATTCGAGCTCAAAGGCGAAAAAGATGTGCTTGAAGTCGCGGGCGCGGTGCAAGGTCACCCAAATGTCCGGGCGGCACTAACCGGGTTCATCGAAACCTTCGAATTTTTGGACCGTGACATCGTCAACACAACGGTCGAGGGTGACCGCGCCGCCGTTCACTCACGCGTTAAGGTGAGATTTGTTCCAAAGGACTTTGTCTTCACAACAGAAGTGCTCGATACATTTAGATTCGAAGACGGAAGGATCATTGAGCTGCTGGAATTTGCTGATACAGCTCTAATCAAGAGCGTCGTGAGTCCGTAGGGCCGCTGATTATCTGGTAGTTGCTGAGGGAACGCTTCTTGCAGGTCAAGTGCTGCCACGGCGATGTCTGTTCCGCGTCATTCCCATCGAATTTGACCGTGCGACCATCGCCTCCGCTTTGCCCCGATAAGCCGCCATTCTCAGAATCCGTCGGCATCTCTCGTAGGTACCGGAACCCGGATCTTCCCAGCGAATAATTCATCCTTTCGGCCACCTGCAGCGCTCTGGTTTTGGCTGTATCTTCCGGGATTGTGAATGTTGGATTCTCACTGATTACCAACGGTGCGGCATGACTTTCACATCTTGGCAATTCGGCATATTCGTTGGAACCGTATTCGGCGCCTATTATTTCCCGGCGCTTAGAACGCTTCAGATCCAATTGCTGGTCATCGCGAGTTTGTTTTTTTACGGTTACGGCCAGCCCGCGCTTTTGCCGCTTTTGGCCGTCGCCGTTTTCGGAACCTATCTATTTTTGATTTTGGCCTTGAGAAATCGCCGCATTTGGCTGCCGCTTGGCATTGCCTTCAATCTCGCGCTGTTGGCGTTCTTTAAATATAAGTTCCTGCTCATCGAACCGTCATCGGGCGATTTGACTGGTGTCGCGGCAATGGACTTCCTCCTGAAGTTGCCGCTGCCGATCGGGATTTCGTTTTTCGTATTCCACAACATAAGTTTGCTGGTCGATCTGACCAGGCAAGAAGCGCCACCGCCGAATCTGACGAGCGTCTTTCTCTACATCATCTTCTTTCCGCAGCTTGTTTCGGGACCGATCACGCGCGCCGAAATGTTCATGCCGCAGATCAAGCCGAAATATTTTTCCGATATTCCATTCGTCGAGGCCGCGAAGTGGATTTTAGTCGGCTTCTTTTTCAAGCTCTACGTCGCGAACAACCTCAATGAGATGACATCCTATATGAATTTTCCGCTCTATGAGACGCTGCAGACGCAGGATCGGTGGCTGCTGGTTTTCCTGTACAGCTATCAAATCTACGCCGACTTCTTCGGCTATTCGGCGATCGCCATCGGTCTCGCGTTGCTCTTCGGCTATCGTTTGCCTGTCAACTTCAATTACCCATACATTTCCGTGTCGTTTTCCGATTTTTGGAAGCGCTGGCATATCTCGCTGTCGAATTGGTTACGGACGTATCTTTATGTCCCGCTCGGCGGGAGCCGCCATGGCGCGTCGAGAACCTATCTCAATCTCATGATCGTGATGGGGCTAGGTGGTCTCTGGCACGGCGCCGGGCTGGGCTATCTTGTATGGGGGCTATTCCATGGAGGCTTGCTCGTGATCGAGCGGCCGTTCCTGGCACGCCTGAAACTGATCAACTCGACCATTTTTCGCGGGGTCCGCACGGGTTTTGTTTTTGTTTGCGTCACCGCGCTATGGATTTTCTTCAAGTTGCCGAACTTTGATCATGCCACGAGCTATCTATTCGGAATGTTTACGCCGAGCACGAACCCCAGCCCGCCGAAAATATTCTACAGTCTCGCGCTGCTGTATTCGCTACCGGTCATGATTCAGCATCTTGTCCCTCAACCGTTGTATGAGCGCGCGCTGCGCCGCACAGAGCCGTATTTGTACGGTGCGATGGCGGCGCTGATGTATCTTGAAGCAGGTCCCGAAACCTCGTTCATTTATTTTCAGTTTTGAGTCAAAGCATGCAACTCAGATCCGCCGTTCGCTGGTTCTTAAAATGCGGTCTTGGTGCCGTGGTGCTGTTGCTTGCTTGCGGATTGGCTACCGCCTGGTTCGGCAATGCGCTACAGCTGCCATCGACGACAACTCGGGACGGCACCCTCATCACCTTGAACCGGTACGCAAAGGAGCCTATTCCCGACGTTGTCCTGGTAGGAAGCTCTGTCACTTTCCGGCTCAAGGAGGAATACTTCGCGACCCCGCGAATGCGAAATCTGGGGCTTGCCGGAGGTTCCCCCATCACAGGGTTGGAGATCGTATTGAACCAACCGCGCCTTCCCAGGCTCGTTCTGGTAGAAGCGAATGTTTTATCCAGGCCGGCAGATATGGCTTTGGTCGAGAAATATTCGAGGAGCGGAAGCGCCGAGCCGGTGTTTTTTCGTCCGATCAGGACTGCCGTGGCGGCTTATGAGAATTGGCTTCATGCGCCGCTCACCCACATCCAGGTCTCTTTGGCCCTTGGCCGATTGCTCAAGCAACCGCCCAGCGATTTCGACAACCGCATTTACGCCGATCGCGCGCTCCAGCAATCGAACGCGGAAGACCCGACGGCTGCTGTGCAGGCGAGCGTAACGAGAATCGAAAAGTTGATCGCAGCGCTCGAGCAGAGAGGGGCGCGCGTGCTGCTTTATGAGCTTCCCTATTCCGAAGAGCTTAAAGGGTCTCGATCTGCAAATATCACTCGCGAAATCGCCCACGCCAAATTTTCCGATCCTGATCGGTGGTTGGGCATCGATTCCAGCAGAGGCGACTTGCGTTGGGCAGATGGCGTTCATCTGGACGAGCGATCTGCGGTGATCGTCGCGCAATCAATCGATAGAGCCCTTTCTTCGCTTCCTGGACCGAAGTGAGGGCTCTTGCGAGCGAGCCATCGAGTTCTCGAACTGCCATAAGTGTCGTCGCGGCCGTTTGCGCGTGCTGTAGCGATTTGATCTGCCGATACTTCTTCGGTCGAACTCGGGAGTCGCAAAACTGCCGAGACCAACCTGTGCAGGATTCCTTCGCCCAGCTCACTCGAGAGCGTCACCCCAGCCGCTGATCCCGGGCGTCTTCGGTGGTTTCGCTGGCGGCCTTGGCCACGGCCTTGGCGGCGCCCTTGCGGCTGGAGATCTCGATCGCCTTGCGGCCGGAGATTTCGTGGCCGGCGTCGTCGGGCATCTGCCAGAAGAAATAGGCCGAGATCACCGAAATGATCGAGACCACGATGAACGCTGGCGCGAAATCGGCCGCGCTCAATTCGCTGACATGGCGTAGCGCCATGGTGGATTCCACCGAGAACGCGCCGACCGCGACGCCGGCTGAAACCGCCAGTTGCTGGTTGACGCTGACCAGGGTGGTGGCGCGGCTCATCTGCGCCGGTTCGACCTCGGCATAGGCGACAGTGTTGATGGCGGTGAATTGCAGCGAGCGGAAGAAGCCGCCGACCACGAGAATGATCATGATCAACAGCAGTGGCGTCGTTACCGTGAACAGCGCGCAGGCGGCAAGAAAGACCGTGCTGACGACAGCGTTGATGGTCATCATGTTACGGAAGCCGAAGGTCCGGATGATGCGCGCGGCCAGTGTCTTCATGCCCATGGCGCCGACCGCCGATGAGAAGGTCACCAGGCCCGATTGGAAAGGCGACAGGCCGAAGCCGACCTGCATCAACAGCGGCAGCAGGAACGGCAGTGCGCCGATGCCGAGACGAAACAGGAAGCCGCCGATGATGGCGGCGCGCAAGGTCGGCAGCCGCAGCATCGAAAAATCCAGCACCGGCGATCCGGTTCGCCGGGCATGAATGACGTAGAGCGTCATCGAAATCGAGCCGATTGCCACCAGGGCCGCGACCAAGGTCCACGGCAGCAAATTGAGACCCGCGACCGAGAGCCCGAATGCGATGCCGGCGAGGCCAATTCCCGCCAGCACCAGTCCATAGAGATCGAAGCGCTCGGGGTCTTCGCTGCGGATCGGATCGATGTAGCGCATCGCCAGCACGATGCCGAGCAGGCCGATCGGGATGTTGATCAGGAAGATCCAGTGCCAGGAGAAATAGGTCGTGATGAAGCCGCCGAGTGGCGGGCCGATCACCGGACCGATCAGCGCCGGCACCGTGACCCAGGCCATCGCATTGACCAGCGCGCTCTTGTCGATCGAACGCAGCAGCACCAGCCGCCCCACCGGCGTCATCATCGCGCCGCCGATGCCTTGCAAAATCCGCGCGATCACGAAATGCGTGACCGAAGAAGACAGCGCGCAGCCGATCGATCCCACCATGAAGACGGCGATGGCGATGGAGAACACCATGCGAGCGCCAAAACGATCCGCGGTCCAGCCGCTCGCCGGAATGAACACCGCGAGCGACAGCAGGTACGAGGTGATCGCAAGCTTCAGCGTCAGCGGGCTGGTGCCGATATCGGCCGCGATTGCCGGAAGCGAGGTCGCGATCACGGTCGAATCCATGTTCTCCATGAACAGGGCGGTGGCCACGATGAGCGGGATCAGGCGTTCTTTGGTCATCGATATCGGGGGAGAGGGACTGGAAAAGGACGGGCAAGGGGGCTGTATCACCCCGTTGTCACAGAGGCTATTGCGGAACCCCGCATACCACCTAAATCCTGCGTGACGCCGCCGGAGAACCGACCATGATCTATCTGCTGTCAGCTTTGTTGCCGCCGATCGGGCTGCTCCTGAACGGGCAGCCGTTTTCGGCGATTTTCAACCTGATCCTGATCGTGTTTTGCGTGATTTTCGGGCTGTTTTTTCACGTCCTGCTGCTGGTGCCGTCGGCGCACGCGCTGATCGCGGTTCACATGAAGCGGGAGGAGCGCCGGCACCGGGAGGTGGTCGAGGCGATCCGCCAATACGGCCCGCCGCGGGGCTATCCGCGCTGACGCCCGCGGAAACCGGGTTATCCTCGCTTATGCTGCGGAAACCGGGTTATCCGCGCGGGCACGGCGGAAACTGGGTTAATCCTCGCTGACGCAGGCGAGGGGCGGGCTCACAAAAGCCTGTGCATGGCTGGCAAACGCTTTGATTCGGCGATCTGCCATGCTATCGACCACCGCCAACCCTACCGATGGGCTACGATTCGACGGCGATGCCAATTGCTTCGCCGGAGGTCCTGTTCATCCCTCAGGTCATATCGCGGCAGACAGGCCGCCGAATGGAGTTGGCAATGGCGATGGTACAGGGACTTCAGGGGATCCGCGAAGCCTATACGTTCGACGACGTGCTTCTGAAACCTGGCCTTTCGGATATCCTGCCCTCCGAGGCCGATATCCGCTCCCACGTCACCCGCGCCATCCCGCTCAACATCCCGATCATCGCCTCCGCCATGGATACCGTCACCGAGGCGCGGATGGCGATTGCCATGGCGCAGTCCGGCGGCGTCGGCGTGATCCACCGCAATTTCGACGTCGAGGGGCAGGCCGCCCAGGTACGGCAGGTGAAGAAGTACGAATCCGGAATGGTGGTGAATCCGCTGACGATCGGTCCGGACGCGATGCTGTCGGACGCGCTGGCGCTGATGAACGATCATGGCTTTTCCGGCATTCCGGTGGTCACCGGTGCGGGCAAGGGCGTGCCGGGCAAGCTGGTCGGCATTCTCACCAACCGCGACGTGCGCTTCGCGACCGATCCGCGACAAAAAATCTCGGAATTGATGACGCATGAAAACCTCGTCACGGTGCGCGAGGGCGTCAGCCAGGACGAGGCGAAGCGGATGCTGCACAAGCATCGCATCGAGAAGCTATTGGTGGTCGACGAGCAGTATCGCTGCGTCGGCCTCATCACTGTGAAGGACATGGAAAAGGCGGTAGCGCATCCGCTGGCCTGCAAGGATGCGCAGGGCCGGTTGCGCGTCGCTGCCGCGACCACGGTCGGCGAGGATGGGTTCGAGCGCACCGAACGGCTGATCGACGCCGGCGTCGACCTGATCGTGGTCGATACCGCGCATGGTCATTCCTCGCGGGTGCTGGCTGCCGTCAACCGCATCAAGCGGCTCTCCAATGCCGTGCAGGTGATCGCCGGCAATATCGCCACCATGGAGGGCGCGCAGGCGCTGATCGATGCCGGCGCCGACGCGATCAAGGTCGGCATTGGTCCCGGCTCGATCTGCACCACCCGCATTGTCGCCGGCGTTGGCGTGCCGCAACTCACCGCGATCATGGATGCGGTCGAAGCCGCGAAGAAAGCCGGCATCCCCGTGATCGCCGATGGCGGCATCAAATATTCCGGCGATCTTGCCAAGGCGCTCGCAGCCGGCGCCGATATCGCCATGGTCGGCTCGCTGCTGGCGGGCACCGACGAAACCCCGGGCGAAGTGTTCTTGTGGCAGGGCCGCTCCTACAAGGCCTATCGCGGGATGGGCTCGGTGGGGGCGATGGCGCGCGGCTCCGCCGATCGCTACTTCCAGCAGGACATCAAGGACACGCTGAAACTGGTGCCGGAGGGGATCGAGGGACAGGTGCCCTACAAGGGTCCCGTCGCCAACGTCATGCATCAGCTCGCCGGCGGCTTGCGCGCGGCGATGGGATATGTCGGCGCCCGCAACCTCGCCGAGTTCCACGAGAAGGCGCAATTCGTGCGCATCACCGGTGCGGGCCTGCGCGAAAGCCACGTCCACGACGTCACCATCACCCGCGAGAGCCCGAATTACCCCGGCGGGGCCTAGTTTGACCTAGTTTGACCGAGCCAAATTGACCCCCACAAGGGCGGCGAAACGCGGTATTATTCGCGCCACGGATTGCCGCGTGCTGTGGGAAGTCCGCGCGCACGATTGTGACGCGGTTTTCAAGAGATTCATCTCAATATCATTCGAAAAGAGAAGTTGAACATTATGGTCGATTGGTCGGACGACAGAATTGCCGCGCTTTCAGACAAGGATCTGAAGACGCTACTGGGCAACGCCGAGCGCAAATCCGCGGACGCACTCGTCGCCCAATGCAAGGCCGAGCTGGAAAAGCGCGACGCGGCCAGGCCGCGCAAGGCATCGAAGCCGCGCACCGAATTGAAGGAGTTCGAGCACGACATGTCCGCCCAGCTCGCCGTCGTCGGCAAGGAGATGGCGGAAAAATATGATCTTTCCGAGGAGACCGCGAAGGCGAAGTCGGTGGGCGTGAAGGGCTTCAAGGCGCACAAGCTGCTGGACGCCAAGGGCTATGCCAAGCTCGGCGGCATGCAGCGCGACGGCTCGGTCGCGGTCGATCGCTACATCTCCTATCGGCGCGGCAAGGATATCGTTTCGCTGAGCGTGTTCCTCTTGAAGGATCAGCCGGTCGAAGCCCATGAGTTTCACGTGATCGCGCCAAAAGCCCTGCTCGATGGCGCCAAGCCGGTGGCCGAGATTCGCCCGACCGCGACCGAAGCGCAGAAGCAATCGGCCGACGGTGGGCTCGCGTTCAAGGATTTGCCGAGCGCCGCGGCTGCATTCGACGCGGCGCTGGCGAAGATCACGGCTTGAGCGCCGCATCAGTTCTATGAATAAGGAAACGGAATGTGCGAGTTTGGTCACCTCTCCCGTCGGGAGAGGTCGGCGCGTAGCGCCGGGTGAGGGGTTACAGCCTAACGATAGACCGTAACCCCTCACCCCAACCCTCTCCCGATGGGAGAGGGGGCGCACCTCCGCTGCCGCTAGTTCTATCGTTCAACAAAAATTAGAGGAAACAAAACATGTCCCAACAAGCAAAACGCGTCGTTCTCGTCTCTCGCCCCGTCGGTGAGCCCAAGTCGTCGGACTTCCGCATCGAGGATTACACGGCGCCGACGCCTGGCCCGGGCGAGGTGCTGCTGCGCACCATCTGGCTGTCGCTCGATCCCTATATGCGCGGTCGCATGAGCGACGGGCCGTCCTATGCAGCGCCGGTGCCGATCGGCGGGGTGATGGAGGGCGGCACGGTGAGCGAGGTGATCGCCTCGGACAATCCGGGTTTTGCCAAGGGCGACATCGTGCTTTCGCGCGCCGGCTGGCAGACGCATGCGATTTCCGATGGCAAGGGCCTTGCCAAGATCGATCCGAAACTCGGGTCGATTTCGACCGCCGTGGGCGTGCTCGGCATGCCCGGCATGACCGCCTATACCGGCCTGCTCGATATCGGCAAGCCGCAGCCGGGCGAGACCGTCGTGGTGGCGGCGGCTTCCGGCGCCGTCGGCTCGGCGGTCGGGCAGATCGCAAAAATCAAGGGCGCGCGCGCCGTCGGCATCGCGGGCGGCAAGGACAAATGCGACTATGTGAAGAAAGAACTCGGCTTCGACGATTGCCTCGACCATCGCGATCCCAATCTCGCCGCCAAGCTGAAGGAAGCCTGCCCGAAAGGCATCGACGTCTACTTTGAAAATGTCGGCGGCGCGGTGTTCGAGGCGGTGTTCCCGCTGCTCAATGCGTTCGCGCGCATTCCCGTGTGCGGCCTGATCGCGCATTACAACGACACCGAAGCAACCGCGCCGAGATGGGCGTCATCCCTGATGCGCGCGGTGCTGACCAAGCGGCTGAACATCAGGGGTTTCATCGTCAGCGATTTCGCCGCGCGCCATGGCGACTTCCTGCGCGACATGTCGGGCTGGGTGCGCGAGGGCAAGGTCAAGCACCGCGAGTTCGTCACCGAGGGGCTGGACAGCGCGCCCGGCGCGTTCATGGGGCTTTTGAAGGGCGCCAATTTCGGCAAGCAATTGGTGCGGGTCGGGCCGGACAAAGCGTGAGGCGCGGACGCCGATCGATCTGGCGCTATGCCGCATAAAGCTCGATCGGCGCCTCAAAGCCTTTGAGGCGGTAAGCTTTTGCCTGGCTGCCCGGCAAATCCGAGCGTGCGCGCTGGTAGACTTCCTCGGTGACGAGGATCTGGCCGGCATCGGCGACCGATTGCGCCCGCGAGGCGGTGTTCACCACCGTGCCGATCGCGGTCAGGTCGCGGTGCGACCGGCCGAATTCGCCAAAACTCAGTTCGCCGGAATGAATGCCAATGCCCACGCCTAACTGGCTGCCATCGACGCCCAGTTTCTCGGCGAGCCTCTCGCGCTCGGCACTCCAACGCATCTGGATCTCGCGTGCCGCGCGCACCGCACGGCTGGCGTGATCTTCACCCCTGATCGGAAAATTGAAGACCGCCATGACGGCGTCTCCGAGGGTCTTGTTGAGAAGCCCGTCAAACTCCCAGATGGCGTTGGCGCATTCATCGTAGAACGCGTCGAGCAGTCCTGAAATCGCGTCCGGCGACAGCGACTGCGACAGGCCGGTGTAGCCCCGCAGATCGGCAAACAGCACGGTCGCGTCGATCGTGACCTTGCGGGCCTTCATGACCGTCGTGAACATCAACTCGCAGATCGTGCAGGTATTCGGGTTCATTTTGCTCGGACGAATGCCGAACGCCCGAAACGGCATCGAGAGCATTCCGCGCAGCGGCACCGGCAGGTGCATCTGCTGCCAGCATCCCTTGCAGATCTTCGACTGTTGCAGAGCCATCTGGCGCCAACCTTGGCCGTCCAGTCGCACATGAAGTGATTTACTTGTTTATCCTAGCACTGAACGTAAGTTCGCATAAGACCGGATTCGCTTCAGCAGGAACGGTCATTCCTCGCCACTGTGGTCTAGCGCACGATCCCGATCGAGCGTGTGAAGATCTGCTTCTGCGGGGAGGTGCCGCAGGCAAAGGCGAAGGTCATGCTTTGGCCGGCGGCCACGATGTCGATCTCGGCGCCGAAATATTTCATGTCCTGGTTGCCGAGATATTCGGCCGGCGCCGGCGTGATGCGGCTGGCCTTGATCTCGAGGCCGGGGATGCGCGGCAAATCCTGCGCCGCAGTGATGATGCACAATTTTTCAATCACGGTTTGCGCGTGCGAGGCGGTTGCGTACAGAAGTGCCGTCAGCGTGATTGCTGTTTTGAACATGAAACATCTCCGATGGCGGACCTGAAGGCGCGTCGAATGTTCGCCATGCACCACGGGCATCAAGACGCCTTTGTGGCGGGTTCGGGAAGCCATTGTGGAGTTATTGCGAGCCGTCGCCGTGACCAAAGCACGCTTTGAATGGTCCGCCCTCATCTCCATGGCGCAATGTTGCAGCGTGGCTTGGAAGCATCACTGCGGCGCGAGTTGCTTCAAATGCCCACAATTGGGGCATCCGGCGATTGATAGCGCGTCCGGCGCTGTGTTAGTGGAAATCCGCTCGTGCTGGCAGAAAGCCGCCTGGGCTGGGGAAAGCGTGATGAGGGTGTTGCTTGCAGGCTTGGTCTCGCTGCTCGCCGGCGCGGCATTTGCACAGTCGGATAACAAGCCGGCAATCGGAACGGATTTGCGTATCGCGCAAGCCGAGATCCGCAAGACGGACAATGTGCCACCCGGCGGATGCATGCCGATCGGCCTGACCGCGCGGGGCGATTTGGTTTTTCCAATGCAGTGCCGGGAGTTGATCGAGCGGGAGCGCGGCCCCGTGCCGGACCAGCAACTGCCAGTGCCGGATCAGCGATCTCAGCAGGAGCCACGATCTCAGCAGGAGGCCCCGGTGATCGCGACCCCGGTCATCGCGGCTCCCGCCGAGAAGGAAATGGCGACAACGGGCCAGACCTCCGAGCGGCGCAAGCGGGTTGTTTCCGGAGCCGAGCGGCGCAAGCCGCTGCCGCCGCTTCGGCCGGTTTCCGGTCCACAAATCACCGGCGCGATATCGAACTAGGACGGGCCAGGTCCGTTTGATGGCGCCCGCATTTTGCGGCGGCTGCTATGGCGTTGCGCTATGGTCGGCACGGTGAATGATTTCGCGCTACTCATTTTTCAAGCCTCGCCGAGCAGTGAATCCAGATCGATATCGATCTGGCCCGGCGCCTTGACGTGACGGACTTCAAAGCTGTCGGGCTGGAAGCGGTATTCCACCAGGCCGACTTCCTTGCGGCCGATTACTTCCTGCATCCTGTCGGGAATGACAAAGCCGGCGGACGGTGCCCACACCTGCCGCACGTGGGAATAAGTAAAATCCCGGCGCTGATGAACATGGCCGCTGGCAACCAGCCGCAGATCGACCGCGCGCAGCATTTCGACCAGGTCTCTCCGCACCGGCATCGGAACGTAGCGTATCGAGGTCGCCGGAGTTTCGGGATCGTCGGGCGAATTCAGGTAAAGCGGTTTGTGAAGAAACAGCGCTATCGGCTTGCCGTTGGCACTGGAGAGTTGCGACGCAAGCCATTCGCGCTGCTCGGCTTCGCAAGCCAGTCCAGTATTCATGACCAGCGAATTGAGGCCAATGAAGCACCAGCCGGCGGCCTCGAAGCGCCAGCGGTCGTCGCCGAAGATCGAAAGGAAAGTCTGTCGGTCCTGTTCGGTGGCCGGTGATGATGGCACTGGGCCAAGCGCCGTCGGGTTATCGCCGATGTCGTGATTGCCGGGCAAATAGCGGCAGTCGACGGGCAGGGCGCGGTGCAGCGTGTGAGCGAATTCCAGATCGTCGCGGCTGGTCGGTCCGTCGAAGGCGAGGTCGCCGCTGTTGACGACAAGATCCGGGCGCGTCGTATCGATGTAATCGCTGACGCGATGAAAATTATCAGTCAGCGTCGGGAGACGGCGGGCGAGGTGGGTATCGGAAATCTGGGTGAGTCGAAATTCGGGCATGCGCGGTTCCTTCCGGCCGCGATTATATATTTCGACGGAAGTCGAAACGATGACAAATTTCCGGAAAGCCATACACAAACCATAGCCGTCATCGCCAGCGAAAGCGGGCGATCCAGTATTCCAGAGCAGTTGTGATGGAAACCGAGAGGCTGCGGCGTACTGGATGCCCCGCTGGAGCCTGTCATCGGGCTCGCCGAAGGCGAGACCCGGTGGCGGCGCATGACGACAGCAGAGTTTTTCAACCTCACAGCACGCGATAGCGGATCTGGAACGCGTCAGTCGGTTCGGTGCGCGTTTCTTCGCCACTGACCGGCGAGGCGACGCGGTCGGCCAGATGCCACGGCCCGAACTGATCGGAGTGGGTGGGGCTGGCAGCGAGGCGCAGCTTGAACCGGCACTGGGCCTTGCCGGGCAGGTTCAGCACCACCACGCGCTCGGTGGTACGAAATTCGAGCGGCACCGAGCCCCTGAGGATGCTGCGGCCGTCCTCGTCGGACGCCAGCAGCCCCTGCACCTGGGCGAGCGTCTGGTTGTGGTCGGTGTGCAGTTCGATCTGGCTGTCGGTCGCCGCCGCCGCGGCTGCCTTGGGCAGGCGGATCTCAAACTCGACCGCGGGCTTGGAGGGATTGATGCCGAGAAACGCCAGCGCGGCATGCCGCATGTCGGAGACGACAAACGCCAGCAAGGCGAGCGCTGCGATGGCGGCGAGGCCGTGCTTGAAGATGTCGCGCCGGCTGCGGTAGCCGCTGCGGAAATAGACCGTCGGCATGATAGCCACCGCGAGTGCGGTGGCGACGCCTGACAGCCCCGACATCAGCATGCCGAGCCAGCCGTCCGGGCTGTCGTCGGCCCGGAAGCCTACGCTGTTGGCGGCCATCTGGAGCAGCGAGGTCAGGGAATCGCCGGGGATTTCGGCCGCATGGGCGGCGGCCTTCAGCAAGGGGGAGGTGATATTCATCGCAATGTCTCGCGGGGCAATGAGCCAATTCGAGATTGAAATCGCTGGAACTATCGCAAGTTGGTCATGGCAACGCCTGTTCCGGTTCAACGCGGCGGGCCGGGATTTATTGTAAGGGGGACGGGCTGCCGCTATAGCGGGGGCTCGCGAGCGCTGTCTGGGGAGAATTCCGATGTCCGTCCAAATGGTTTTGCTGCCGGTCTTCGTCCTGGTCGGGCTGGCTTTTGCGCTCCTTTTGGGGATGGCCTCGGCGCGGGGCCGGGCGATCGCGGGGCGGGAGACCAGCCTCAAGGAGATCGCGCTGGGGCAGCCGAACTGGCCGACCCGCACCGCCCAGATCGGCAATTGCTTCAGCAACCAGTTCGAAGTGCCTGTTCTGTTTTACATCCTGATCGCGCTGGCGCTGCCGCTCCGCCATGCCGACCTCGTGATCGTGCTGCTGTCCTGGGTGTTCGTGGTGACGCGGTTCGCCCATGCCGGGATTTTCGTCACCTCCAACAATGTCCGGCAGCGCTCGCTGGCGTGGTTCGCCGGCGTGTTGGTGCTGTTTGCGATGTGGCTCTATTTCGCGCTGAAGACGCTGCTGTTGATCTGATCGCGCCTCGCCCTTGAACTGAAAGTTTTCAATGACTCCCGCAGCGCGGCTCTCCGCGGCCATCGAACTGATCGACACCATCGACGCGCAGCGCGTTCCGGCGGCGAAGGCGCTGAAGGAATGGGGCACCGCGCACCGCTATGCCGGCTCGGGCGATCGCGCCGCGATCTCCGGACTGATCTGGGACGTGCTGCGGCGGCGAGCCTCGAGCGCCTGGATCATGGACGACGATACGGCACGGGCGCGCGCGCTGGGCATGCTGAAGCTCGAGCGCGGCATGGATGTCGACGCCATCGCAGCACTGTGCGACGGCGGCCGTTTTGCGCCGGAGCCGTTGAACGAGCGCGAACGCGCCGCGCTGACATCGCGAACCCTCGACGAGGCGCCGGCGCCCATCGCCGGCGATTACCCGGAATGGCTCGATGGCTATCTGGCGCAGGTGTTCGGCGATGACCGCGTCGCCGAGGCGACCGCGATGGCGAGCCGGGCGCCGCTCGATTTGCGCGTCAACACGTTGAAGGCCAAACGGGAAAAGATCCTGCCCTCGCTGAAGCATTTGGGGGCGCAGCCGACGCCGTGGTCGCCGATCGGCCTGCGCATCGAGCTTGGCGCCGACGCGCGCAATCCCGGCATCCATGCCGAGGAAGATTTCATCAAGGGCGCCATCGAGGTTCAGGACGAAGGCTCGCAGTTGGCGGCGCTATTGTCGGCCGCCAAGCCGGGCGAGCAGGTGATCGACCTCTGCGCCGGGGCCGGCGGCAAGACGCTGGCGCTGGCGGCGATGATGCAGGGCAAGGGCCGGCTGATCGCCACCGACAACGACAAGCGGCAGCTCGCCCCGATCCACGAGCGGCTGTCCCGCGCCGGCGTCCACAATTGCGACGTCCGCACGCCCAAGGGCGATACCGACACCTTGAGCGATATTCACGCCTCCGCAGACCTTGTGCTGATCGACGCGCCCTGCACCGGCACCGGCACCTGGCGCCGCAACCCCGACGCCAAATGGCGGATGCGACCGGGCGCGCTCGAGGTGCGGCTGAAGGATCAGGTCGCCGTGCTGGATCGCGCCGCGGCATTGACAAAACCGGGGGGGCGGATCGCCTATATCACCTGCTCGGTATTGCCGCCGGAAAACGGCGATCAGATCCGCGGCTTTGTCGCCCGCCATCCGGAATTTGTCATCGTGCCGCCATCGCAGACCACGACTGTGCTGTGGGAGAAAGCGGAGGATTTCGCCGCGGCCACGCGGCAATCGGCGGAAGGCCTGTTGATGACGCCGCGCCTCACCCGAACGGATGGTTTTTTTGTATCGATATTGAGGAATAATTCGTCCTCCTGAGAGTCTGTGAAGCTCGCGCTGCGCAGCATCCGGGGCACGCGTTCCTCGTCCTGAGGCGCGAGCCACTGATTGTACATTTGAAGATTTGCATTAGTCCGGATTTGAATGGGGAGCATGATGAAACGACACCAATGGATCGGCGCTTTGTGCGCTGCGGCAGTCCTTGTCGGCATTGCTGGCTCGGCTTTGGCCGATGAGACCGTCAGCATCGGCGGCAGCCGCGCCGTATTGATCAAGCCGAAGGCGCCGCGGGCCAGCGTGATCCTGATGCCGGGCGGCAGTGGCGCGATCAATGCGGGCGACAATGGCGATATCGGCGCGCTGAAATTCAATCAGCTGGTTCGTACCCGGCACGCCTATGCGGCGCGGGGGCTCGCCGTGCTGGTGGTCGATGCCAATACGCCGCTCGATGGCGCGATTCAGTATATGGCCGCGATCAAGCGGCCGGTGACCGTCATTGCCACCAGCCGCGGCACCATCCGCGCCGCGCAGGGGATTGCGGGCGGGGCCCGGCCGGACGCGCTGGTGCTGACATCAGGATTTCTCAGCGCCGATTCCGGCAGCGGGCAGAATGTGATGTCGATCCTGGGCTCGCCGGCATCGCTGCCGCGCACGCTGGTCATCCATCACCGCCAGGATAGCTGCCGCGCGACCTTGCCGGCCGGTGTTGAGCCCTTCATCAAGTGGTCTGCCGGGCGGGCGCGAGTGACCTGGCTCAGCGGCGGCGCCAGCGAAGGAGACCCCTGTGAAGCCGCGGGCCATCATGGTTTCAATGGCATCGACGGTCAGGTCGTCGGGATCGCGGCGGGATTTCGCTGATGCGGGATGAGATTGGATTGAGCTGTAACGGCACGGCAAGTGCGCTCCCTCTCCCGCTAGCGGGGGAGGGTTGGGGTGGGGGTGCCCGACGAAAATTCGGTGTGCGTGGTGAGAGCCCCCACCCGCCGCGCTCTATTGAGCGCGTCGACCTCCCCCGCAAGCGGGAGAGGTGAACTGAATCCGCGGACAGACCGCTTCGATCAAAAAAACGTCCTGCTCTAATGCGCCAGATGGTTGGCGGAGCCCTGGATGATCTTGCCCTCCGCATTGAGCCGCAGATATTCGCAAATCTTCGCTCCGCGCTCGTTCTGATAGAACACGACGAGGCTGTCAGGGCTGACATAAATGTCGATCAGGGTGAAATGCAGATTGGGCAGCAGCTGCAGCGCTTTGCCCCAATAGGCGCGGAGTTTGGGTTTGCCGCGCAGCGTTCCGCTGGGATCAAAACCGAGCGCCGGGATCTTGTCCGACGTCATCTCGCTGTCCTCGGCATAGAGCGCCAGCACGCGCTCCAGATCGTGGGAATTCCAGGCCGCGATCCATTTCCGGCCCAGGGCGGCCAGATCCGCGCTTTCGTGGTGACCCGGCATGTTTTCCTCCTTTGGATTGATAGGTCAATAATACTGACCTATATGCGTTTGTCCAGCCTTTGGAAGCATGCCTGCAGAAGGATGTGGGCCAGCTATTTTGTGCAGTTGCGAGCCCAGCCCCGGTCGCGTAATTGCTTGCCATGACAGCAGCACAGCCAGCCCGCGAGTCGTCGACGCCTTCGGTGGCCTCGGCGCATGACAAGATTCTGATCGTCGATTTCGGCAGCCAGGTGACGCAACTCATCGCGCGCCGGGTGCGCGAGGAGGGCGTCTACTCCGAAATCGTGCCGTTCCAGAAGGCGGAGGCCGCCTTCAGGGAGATGAAGCCCAAGGCCGTGATCCTCTCCGGCGGGCCGGAATCGGTGCATGAGGCAGGCTCGCCGCGCGCGCCGCAACTGATCTTCGATTCCGGCGTCCCCGTGCTCGGCATCTGCTACGGCCAGATGACCATGGCCGCGCAACTCGGCGGCGATGTCGAGGGCGGCCACGCCAGGGAATTCGGCCGCGCCGATGTCGAGGTCAAGGCATCAAGCCAGTTGTTCGATTCCACCTGGGGCATGGGCGAAAAGCATCCGGTGTGGATGAGCCATGGCGACCGCATCACCAAGATGCCGCCGGGCTTTGTCGTCGCCGGCGTCTCGCCGAATGCGCCGTTCGCCGTGATCCAGGACGAGAAGCGCAGATATTACGGGCTGATGTTCCACCCCGAAGTGGTGCATACGCCCGATGGCGCCAAACTGATCCGCAACTTCGTCCGCAAGGTTGCGGGGCTGACCGGCGACTGGACCATGCGCGCCTTCCGCGAGGAAGCGATCGAGAAGATCCGCGCCCAGGTAGGCAAGGGCAGGGTGATCTGCGGGCTCTCAGGCGGCGTCGATTCCGCCGTTGCCGCGGTGCTGATCCATGAGGCGATCGGCGACCAGCTCACCTGCGTGTTCGTCGATCACGGCCTGTTGCGGCTCAACGAGGCCGAGACCGTGGTCGACCTGTTCCGGCACCACTACAACATCCCCTTGGTGCATGTGGATGCCTCAAAACTTTTCCTGGGCGAGCTCGCTGGCGTCAGCGATCCCGAACAGAAGCGCAAGACCATCGGCCGGCTGTTCATCGACGTGTTCGATGCCGAGGCAAAAAAAATCGGCGGCGCCGATTTCCTGGCGCAGGGCACGCTCTATCCCGACGTGATCGAGAGCGTGTCGTTCACCGGCGGTCCCTCGGTGACGATCAAATCGCACCACAATGTCGGCGGTCTGCCCGCGCGCATGAACATGAAGCTGGTGGAGCCATTGCGCGAACTGTTCAAGGACGAGGTGCGCGTGCTGGGGCGCGAACTCGGCCTGCCGGAAATTTTTGTGGGCCGGCATCCGTTCCCCGGCCCGGGCCTTGCGATCCGTTGCCCCGGCGACATCACGCCCGAAAAACTCGAGATCCTGCGCAACGCCGACGCCGTCTATATCGACCAGATCCGGAAAGCGGGCCTCTACGACAAGATCTGGCAGGCCTTTGCCGTGCTGCTGCCGGTCAAGACCGTCGGCGTGATGGGCGACGGCCGCACCTACGAATACGTCGTGGGCTTGCGCGCGGTGACCTCGACCGACGGCATGACCGCGGATTTTTATTCGTTCGAGATGAAGTTTTTGGGCGAAACCGCGACCCGCATCATCAACGAGGTCAAGGGCGTTAATCGGGTGGTGTATGACATTACGTCAAAACCGCCGGGGACGATTGAGTGGGAGTGAGCGGCGTTGGCAGCCTTGATAAGGCGGCCGACGCAGGACGGACCTCAATCAGCCGGTCGGTGGCTTGCCGGTGTAAACGGCCAATTGAGCGTCGAAGGCCCGCTTGTAGGCGGGCCGCGCTTCGCCGCGGGCGACATAGGCGGCCAGGTTCGGATATTCGTCCAGGATGCCCGATGATTTCAACCTGAGCAGCACCGACACCATCATCAGGTCGCCCGCGCTGAACGCACCATCGAGCCAATCGGCATCGCCCATGCGACCGGAAAGTTGGTCGAGCCGGTCGCGGACGCGATCCTCGACCAGAGGCAGGCGTTGCGCGGACCAGGACTTGTCGCCCTCCAGCAGCCTGGCGGTTCCGAGTTCAAGGATCGGCGGCTCCACCGTGCTGAGCGCAGCGAACATCCATGTGGTCGCGCGCGCCCGGGCATTGACATCGTCCGGCAGCAGGCCCGCATGGCGCTGCGCGATGTGGAACACGATCGCCCCCGTCTCGAACAAGCCGAGATCGCCTTCTTCGTAGGTCGGAATCTGCCCGAAAGGATGAAGCGCCAGATGTGCGGGTTCCTTCATCGCACGGAACGAAACAAGGCGAACCTCGTAGGGTTGGCCCACTTCTTCAAGCGCCCAGCGAACGCGCGTATCACGCGCCAGTCCCTTGCCGCCATCGGGTGACCGTTCAAAGGCGGTAATGATGATGGTCATCGTGAGGCTCCTCTTTGGCGAAATCATCGGCTGAGGGGCTGGCAAGCTGTCGTGGAACAAACTGCGTGAAGAAGCTTTAGCGCAACACCTCCCAATCATCAGTCGCCGAAGGCCAACTGGTCGATCGCGGCCGGTTGGAACTTATCGCAGTCATCCGAAGCAAACAGTTGCCACGTCTTCAGGCTGCGAAGCATGGCAGTCCTGCTGTCGCAATGTTCGCGATCGCGTGCAATGCGCCACGCCACTCTCGGCATGGACCTCCAGAAATATGATTAGCGTTCCTGGCCAGAGAGCGTCACAGTTAGGCTCAAAAAACTGATCTGAAGTTCCGTAAGGAACCGAAAGGTGCAAGAGCGCGAGGAGAACGCCCATGGAAGACGTGGAAAGGCGTGCAATCGGCAAGGTGATGCGGCGGCTGATTCCGTTTTTGATCCTGTGCTACTTCGTTGCCTATCTCGATCGCGTTAACGTCAGCTTCGCCAAACTTCACATGAACCAGGCGCTCGGTTTCAGCGAGGCGGCTTTTGGACTGGGAGCCGGACTTTTCTTCATTGCCTATTTTCTGTTTGAGGTGCCTTCCAATCTCTTTCTGGAGCGGGTTGGAGCGCGGGTGTGGATCGCCCGCATCATGATCTCCTGGGGGATCGTTTCATCTGCGTTCGCCTTTATCCCGTCAATAGCCGGAGCGACCGGAGCCTCGAACGAAACGGTTTTCTACACCCTTCGTTTGTTGCTCGGCGCGTGCGAGGCGGGCTTCTTTCCTGGCATCATCTTTTATCTGACCTTGTGGTTTCCGGCGGTATACCGCGCTCGGGTGATCAGCTTTTTCATGCTGGCGATCCCGATTTCATCGATCGTTGGAGCGCCGATCTCCGGGCTGTTGCTGAACGTGACTGGCTGGGGGCTGGAGGGCTGGCAATGGCTGTTCATCCTGGAGGCATTGCCATCGATTCTGGTGGGACTCTGCGTGTTGTTCTATCTGACCGACTTTCCGCGCCAGGCCCGCTGGCTGCAGCAAGACGAGATCGCTTGGCTTGAGAACGTGCAAGCAACCGAGAAAAGAAACAAGGAGCGGGTCGAGCATCTTTCTCTGTTTCAGGCACTCACGGACATCCGCATCTTGCTCTGCGCTTTGGTCTATTTCTGCCTCAATGCGGCGAGCTACGGAGTTGCCTTCTTCTTGCCAACCATCATCAAGAACTTTGGCGTGAGTGACACCCAGACCGGATTGCTGGCCGCTCTGCCCTTCATCTTCGGTGGCATCGGCATGGTGCTGCTCGGTCGGCACTCCGACCGCACCATGGAGCGAAAAGGCCACGTCGCCGTGGCGCTGCTAATGGCAGCGATCGGGATCGGATTTTCCGGGCTTGTTTCCAGTCCCATCATCGTCATGGCATTGCTCTGCTTCGCGCAGATCGGCGTCTCCGCAGTACCGGCGATGTTCTGGCCCTTGCCGGCAAGCTTTCTGACCGGAGCATCGGCCGCTGCCGGGATCGCGGCGATTAACTCACTGGGCAATCTTTCCGGGTTCGCCGGTCCGTTTGCCATGGGTTATCTGAAGGATATGACCGGCAACTTTACGGTAGGTCTGCTCCTGCTCGCCGGGTGCGCGGTAATTGGCGCAGCCGTCGTTGTGAGCCTGCGCATTGATGCGAAGCGTGAGCAGTCATCGGGAGAGGTCGCGCTCGCGCACTGACATCGTTGGGTAGCGGTCGAAACGCAACCTGCGTGCGGCCTGCGGTTTATCTCGGTGAGTGGCATTTCCATGCCGGCTCTTGGCACATTTCGGACTTGGCTGGAACTGGACGCATGGTGACCTCATGTACATGTTCATTCGAAAGTACACCAAGGTTCGTTCGGTTGCGGATGCCGCCCGCCGCGCGAAAAGTGGCATCGGTCAGATCCTAAGGGAATCGCACGGATTCAGATCTTATTATGTACTGGATGGGGGCGAAGGCGTGGGTGTCGCTGTGATGATATTCGAGGACCGCGAAAGCGCCAATGCGGCGAACGATAGAGTACTGGAGTTTGTTCAAGCGAGCCTGCATGACCTTGATCTTGGAGACCCAGAAATCATCGCCGGGGAAGTTTTGGTGAATATGGAATCTGGTGCGTAATGTCGGTCGACGACCAATATGACGCGATTGGACCCATTGCGGAAGTGGCTGAAGCGTCGCAGGTCCACTTGGAGGCTGACTCGCCGGCGGTCGCATGGTCTGCGACCCGCTCAGGTGGGAGCGAATATAGGACCTTCAATCGCGCAAACGATCGCCGCACGAACTACGATCATCCGTCTAAGCGCACGAAAGGCGGCTTATTGAGCCGCCTTTTGCTCTCGCTCCTGCAATGTTACTTACAGATCTGCACCAGACCGTCAGCGGCTGTGTAGAGGGCGCCGGGAGTGCAGTTAGGGCCGCCACCATAGCCACCATAATAAGCCGCCCTCGCTCCGAGAGCACCAGTGCCAACATAAGGGCGACCACCATAGTAACCAGTACCTGCGTAAGGGCCACCACCCCAACCCCAAGGTTGGGTGGCGGCGACAGCGGCTGCCGTACCGACCGCGGCGGCGCCTGCGACGCCGGCGCCAACTACGCCGGCACCATACGCAGCCCGCCGGTCTTGTCGACGCGCAACCCCCGCAACGCTCACGGGAGTCAGTGGGCGACCGACCCTTGCCTGGGCGCTCTCGATCGAGAGCGAGACGCCGGTTTGCTCAGACCAACCGAAGGAGAACAGTGCCGCACACGCGAAGGCCGAGGTCGCAATGGCAGCTTTGCTCAGACTCATCTGCTTCATGGCTTTCTCCATTACTGCTGCCCCTTTGAAGAACGCACCGCTCCTCCCGTCGCCCCTAGCGTCCGGTGCGTCGCTCTCGACGCCGCTCGATGTGGGCGGTCTCAGCTTCCGCATTTGGTGCCATGAGTACCGTTGGGAGCGTTACGAAGGCGAATGCAAACGCCAGTCCCAGAGAGGGGCGTTGATCTATATCAATCAATCAGTTTCCGACTAGGGAGGCGGCCTTTTTGAAGAATGCACCTACTGTACGATGGCCCAATGCGCAAAGTCGGCTTCCGGTCGCGCTGCGACGTGCAGCCCCAACCCGTTTTAAGCCGGTGCGACGGCGTCGCCGAAACGAAACGATCGGCGTCATCGCCGTGTCTGCTGAGCTAGTCCCTGCGGATGCCGCACATCTACGCTGCCCTTGGCGGAAAAGGAGCGGCGGATGATCTCCGCAACTCGATCAGCGCTGCGCCACGCGATTGAGCTACGGCGGATAAGTCGCCGGGACGAAGACTAACTAGTTACCTGAAACCACTTCTCCCGCGCTGCAATACGCGCGCGCACGAAAACCCGCAATGCAGCCGCTTCGTCAAATTCGAGCGTCACCTTGAACGACGCGATGCCGCGTGCCCAGTCTGGCAATCCGCTCGGGATGCGCAGGCGTGCCAAGTTCGTTTCAGGGGTCGCCAAGGTCAGGCCGGGGCATTTGGCGTCCTTCAGCGAAACCTCACTACCCAAATCGGTTGATCTAGGTCAACGTGTGCCCACCGGCAGAATACAGTCTTGCGAACGGGGGGCTAGCAATGGAGGACTGAGGCATGAAAGTGACTATCAGAAAGGCCGCAATTGCTGCATCAACCTTCGCATGCGCGGCGTTATTTTCACCCGGCTGGTCTGAGCAAGGTGGCGTATCGCTGTCGGTCAGCAAGGCTGAGGCACAGCCGCGGGTCTATATCAGATATGGCTACTACACCGGTGGCTATGTCGACCCGACTGGTCTCCCTTGGTACGCCGTGAGGGCCTACTACTACGGTGGCCCCTGGAGTGGCCTTGGGTACTCCTACGCCGGCTGGGAGGACTACGCGGCGCGCAACGGCATTGGCTGTCGACCCGGTACTGCGATCAAGGGCGGGGACGGCATCATGTACAACTGCCAGTAGGGTCGAAAGTGTTGGGCCGGGTGGGCGTTGACCACCTGGTCCACCACTATCTATTTCATCGTGGCAAGGTTGAGAGCACCTTAGAGGATATGGGCACTCAAACTCTCAAGAATATCGCCGAACCGATGCGGGCTTGGCGCGTGCGCATCGGCCCAAGCTCTTCGCCGGCAACAAAACGCTGACCGAGACTGCGCAGCCCCTCGCGCTGCCCGACAAGCCTTCCATCGCCGTTCTGCCGTTCCAGAACATGTCAGGCGATCCCGAGCAGGAATACTGCCGACGGTATCGTCGAACACATCATCACCGCGCTGTCGCGCTTCAAGTCGCTCTTTCCGACTGTTCCACCGCGCCTTGGAGCTTGACCCTCGGTTCGGCTGTGTCGCGGCTTTGGCAGGTGTCTGCCACATGCTCAACGTCGTTTTGGGCTATGCCAACGATCCCCGGTTCGACCGCAAGGAAGCAGTTCGGCTTGCTCGTTTGGCATTGAGCATCGATGATGGTGATCCGGAAAGGTTAGCAACGGCTTCCGTAATCTCGGCGTATATGGTCGGCGATAGTAAAGCCGAGATCGAAATGGCTGACCGGGCGGTCGCGCTCAACCCAAATTCGTGATACGCATGGAACAGCAGAGGCCATGTCTATAGAATTGCGGGGCTGCAGGAGGAAGTAATCCGGAGCTTTGAACGTGCCATCCGCGTGAGCCCGGTAGACCCGCTGCTGCAACTCACGCTTACTGGCATTGGGCTGGCCCTTATTGAGCTTCGTCGCTTTGACGAGGCCATCGTCGTAGGGAAGAAATCCCTTCGTCACAACCACTATGTGGCAACTTACTGCGGATACCCAGCAAAGGTACGGACCGATGCGCAGGCGACGCTTCATTGCGATAATTGCCGGCATCGCAGCTTTGCCACTCGCGGCGCACGCGCAGCAGGCCGTTCCCTCGACCGCGCTGGCGGCCTCGACCGACATTTCAGGGTGTGTGCCAAATTCGGCCGGTTTTCCCCAGCGGCTGGATGGGCCGCGCTGGAATGGCTGGGGAGCGGATCTTGGCAATAGCCGGTTTCAGCCGACAGCGATGGCCGGGTTGACGCGAGACCAGGTGCCATCGTTGCGGCTGAAATGGGCGTTCGGATTTTCGGGTAGATCTTCCGCAGTGGCCCAGCCAACCATTGTCGGCGGCCTGCTGTTTGTGGGAGGCGGTGATCGCGAGGTCTACGCGCTTGACGCAAAAACCGGATGCGCCCGCTGGGCGTTCAAGACGCAGGCGGTCGTTCGAACCGCGATCAGTTTTGCCCCGATCTCCGGTACCGACCAGTTTGCCGTGTTCTTCGGCGATCTGCTTGCCAATGCCTACGCCGTGAACGCGATCACCGGCGCGTTGATCTGGAAGACGAGGGTGGAGGATCATCTGGCGGCCGTGATCACCGGTGCGCCAACCCTGTATTCCGGCGTCCTGTATGTGCCGGTTTCGTCGATGGAGGAAGCCACCGGCACATCGTCCGCCTACCAATGCTGCACCTTTCGCGGCAGTGTCGTCGCGCTGGATAGCGCGACGGGCAAGCAGATCTGGAAGGGCTTCACCGTTCCCGAGGCGCCGCGTCCGACAAAGCGCAATGCCATGGGGACCCAACTTTATGGCCCGTCCGGCGCGGCGGTGTGGTCGGCGCCCACCATCGACGTGCAGCGCCAGGTGCTCTATGTCGCGACAGGGGACAATTATTCCGAACCGCCCTCGGAAACCAGCGATGCGATTCTTGCGTTCGAGCTCGCGACCGGCCGGTTGCTCTGGCATCGGCAGGTTACCGCAAACGACGCCTTCATCACGTCTTGCCTCGTTGGCGACAGCACCAACTGTCCGGAAAGCAGCGGTCCGGACCACGACTTTGGTCAATCGCCGATCCTGGTGACGATGCGCAGCGGACAGCGTGTCCTGATTGCCGGGCAGAAATCCGGCGTCGTCCACGCGCTGGATCCTGACCAGGAGGGCAAAATCCTCTGGCAGACGCGGGTCGGCAAGGGTGGGCCGCTGGGAGGGATCATGTGGGGCTCAGCCGCGGATCAGGACCATGTCTATGTCGCGAACTCCGACGTGCGGTTTACCGACGGATACCAGGCGCTGGATCCGAATGCAGGCGGTGGCCTGTTCGCGCTCGAGCTTGCCACCGGGAAAATTTCGATGCAGGTGCCGCCGGTCCCGTGTGGTGATCGCAAGCGTTGCAGCCCGGCCCTCGCCGCAGCGGTCACCGCAATTCCCGGCGTTGTTTTTTCGGGCGGCATGAGCGGATATCTGCGCGCTTATTCGACTGAGGACGCGCGGCTGCTGTGGGAGGTCGACACGGCACGCGACTATTCCGTCGTCAATGGCGGTTCGGCCAGTGGCGGCGCCATGGACGGGCCGGGCCCGAGCATCGTCGATGGCATGCTCTACGTGAATTCAGGCTACGCTCAATGGGGCGGTCTGCCCGGCAACGTCTTGTTGGCCTTCGAAGTTGGAAATCCCTGACAGGCAGTGAGTTGGCAGGATGGGTGGAGCTTCCTCCTTGGTTCGTCGAGCGAAGGAGGGAGCCAAGCTCATCGCGGTCGTTTGGCGAATGTCCGCTATTGGCAGGCACCCAGCGGACGTGCCGACCCTTCCGCTTGGTGTCTGCGTCCGGGGGTAGACCGGACATGGCGAAGTAAACCGCCACTTCCGCCAATTGACCACAGCCTGAAATTTTCGAACCCAGCCGGCCGCGCCGGCGTTCGAAAATTGCTGGCACGCAACAAATTCCACACCTCGTGAACATAAAACATTTGACGCGCTGAATTTTCTCTGCGCTTAGATCATGACATTCGTCGCGGGTGAAATTGCCCGCACTCTTGAGGACCGTAATGCGCAACGCACGCACCCACGTCGCAGAGACTGCCGCCGTCGTCAGGCCGCTTATTCGGCTGGCCGATTGGTCGTGCATGTCCCTGATGACACGGGGTCCAAATTTTCAGCTCAAAGCGGGGCTGATCCGCAAAGCAAGAGTGTAACTCTCGGCGCAGGGCCGCTCCCTCCGCCGAACCGGCAGGAGGGCAAGATGAACGCCCGCAACGACGTCAAGAGACCATCCGATCAGAGCTTGGACGCGAGGCTTGTGCTGGCAGCGGCTCGACTGCGATTTGCCGCGCGGGTTGATTTTCTCGTGGCTCGCTGGCTCGAGCGTTGCGCCACGAACGTCGAGGCCGCACAACGGTTGTTCAAGACCGATCGGAAGCCCACACGCGAGTTGGGGATGGGCGTGAGCCTTGTCGTTTCATCTCCACGTTGGGATGAGTCCCCATGACGGGGCAGGCGGGGGGGTCGGGGTAGCATCAAGGTTATGGAGAGAGGCTGCCCACATGGCAGCCTCCCTTACTCTATTGCAGATCGCCTCGTTTCATCTGGAAATGCGAGGCTGCCGCGAGCATCACTGTTCCTCCGGCCGGAGCGGCTTGCTTCCCGTAATACCGCTTTTCTGCTGTTGGAAGCTTATCGTCCGGCGAAGCAACAGCGGCGTCAAATAGATCGGCAGTTGCACCAGAGCAAAGTATAGCCAGGTTAAGTCCGGCAGCGAGCCGGACTGCGCAGCGGCCATCAGCCCCACGTTGCGGTGTCCCGCTGCAAATCCAGTCATGAAGGCGCTATCACTGCCAATTGGTCGGAGGAAAACAAAAGCAGCTCCAATGCTGCCAAGAGCGATCAGAAAAGCCAGCGCTGACAAGCTCAGCAACAGCAAAGGCTGAGTGAAAACACGAAGGACCACGCCGTCAAACATCGTGAGACCAAAAAGCGTGAACACGATCAGATTGGCACCTGTTATCTCAAACCGGTATTCCTCAAGCCTCGGGAGACCTACTAGCCGTCTTAGGGCGACGGAGAGGACTGTCGAACCTCCAATCATCAAGAGCAGATTACGGCCGAGCAAAAAGCCATCAATTGGTACCAAAGTCCCCGCAACCCAAGGCGCGACAAATGGAGCGGTAAATGGTTGTACCGCCATCGTCGCCAAAAGCAGGAGGACCGGGAACGTTACTTCAAGCTCCAGCACCATCGCTACCGCAGGCATAGCCATAATGGGTGCGGCTGCAGCCTGAAGGCTGAGCGCCAGAACGAGACCCGGGTCGAGACTGTCCCGGCCCACAAGTGAAAGCGCCAGCCAAAAAACACTTGGGACGATCAGCACCGTCCAGCCTAAACCACACAGGAGCTGGTAGGGACGGGCAACAATTCGCTGTGCATGGCTAAGGTCAACTCGGGCGAAAGCGTTGACAAGAAATATCATTATCATAGCAGGAAGCCATGGCCGTAGAGCCACGCCCAAACCGGGGACAATTAAAGGAACGACGGCGGCAACGAGTAAGCTGACACCCATACCGGTCGCACCTTGTCTGCCGAAGTAAGAAAGCACCTTTCTGATGACGATCATTATTCCTCGTCGGGAATGAGCATCAGCGGCGAACAAGATTATGGTTGTTTACGTTATCTCAGCCTGGATTTGTGACCGTCATGTCGACAAGGCTGCCATGCGTCACCACCGCCGGGCTGCGCCGATGAGGTGATCGAGTGAAGCTGTGAGGTCGCTTATTGGTACTTTTCGGACCTGGCCCGATGTCCGAGTTGAGTCCGTAGTGCACGGCAAACCGGACATCGGTTAGCCGTTCGGATCACGGCGCTGCCTTTCAACGTCGTCGGGATCACCGGCATCGCTTCGCAAACTGCCTGTCGGGCAAATCAGCAACCCGCAGTTCATCCGCCTTCTCGATGACGGGCACCTGTGCATGTCGAGCGAAGCGATCACGTCGGATCGTTGGGGACCCATTCCTCCGCGATTGAATCCCAATGATGTGTATCGTCGAATTGTTTCCAGAGCGGCTTCGGTATGCTTTCACCGCGCCTCCCTCGCAACACATTCAATGTTGGAAGGCCGGCACGACCCAAAAGCGTTGACATCCAGTCGCGAGCGTTATGTTCGGGGTTTCGGTTGTTGATCGCCGTTAGCATCACGCGCCTCCTTAAAAGTAAGAAGCTGAGCTGATGCTAACCCCTCCAAAACCAGACAAATGTAAGTAGCTTCACTATCTCAAAATTAACTTGGCCGGGCAGACCCAGTACCCTGGAGGTCGAGGCGCGCCCGCCTGAAGCACGTTAAAGTCGCCTACTGGGCACATTTCGGACCTGGCTCGATGTCCGAGCTGAGTCCGTCATGCGCGGCAAAGCGGACATCGGTTAGCCGTTTGGATCACGGCGCTGCCTTCCAACGTCGTTAGGATCACCGGCATCGCCTTCGCAAACTGCCTGTCGGGCAAATCAGCAAATCAGTGTCCACCCCCGATTCAAAAAATATTTCGCTTCGCTGTTTGGTAGAAACAGCTTTATGGATTCCAACCGTCCCACCCCACACAGGGGCGTATCGCGATCGTCACGGACGCGGGGTGCGGATGCGGTGGACGCGGCAGCGTTTTGCGTGCGACGGGATTGCAGGGCAGGTCGAAAGATCTGTGAGCGATCGACAGCACGCGGACGAGAGACGATTGCAGCGTACGGCGAAGTCGTGTGGTCCTGACGCCCCGACGCTGGCGTCAAGTTCGCGGATATTGTGTCGGCCCAACCGGGTGCGGACACAACTTAAGTCCGCAAGCGACGGTGGCAAAAGAGCCCGGTCACCGGGGAGAGCGCGAAGTAAGTCGTAAAACCATTGCGTGCGGGAACGCCGGGTGATTCCGGTGTGCTCGTTTACTCGTGTGCTTCTTGCCAATATCAAGCGCACACGAGGCTGCGGGTGCAGCGGGCATCCGGCGTTCCCCACGCCCTCTTTGGGCGGAAAGTAGAGCAACAACTCGGACGCTTGGCGTCGCGAGGTCGAAGACGTATGCGAAATTATATCAACGTCATTGCGGGCGCAGCGAAGCAATCCATTCTTTCGTTTCGCCGCGAGATGGATTGCTTCGCGGAGCCTGTCATCGAGCGCGCGTTCGCGCGACCCGTTGGCTCGCAATGACGGTTTGGCTGTTTGAAATGTGAATCAGTCAGGAATGATCGAAGTTGATTTCGGCGGCGACGGGCAGCCGCAGTGTCGGGCCAAGTGGCGAATACCGCTACTTGGCCCGACATGATCAATGAAATGATTTCTACTGGCAGTTGTACATGATGCCGTCCCCGCCCTTGATCGCAGTACCGGGCCGGCAGCCAATGCCGTTGCGCGTCGCGTAGTCCTCCCAGCCGGCGTAGGAGTACCCAAGGCCACTCCAGGGGCCACCGTAGTAGTAGGCCCTCACGGCGTACCAAGGGAGACCAGTCGGGTCGACATAGCCACCGGTGTAGTAGCCAGACCTGATATAGACCCGCGGCTGTGCCTGAGCCTTGTCGATCGACAGCGATACGCCGCCTTGCTGGGACCAGCCGGGGGACAATAACGCCGCACACGCAAAGGCAGAGGTTGCAATTGCCAACGTTCTCAAAGTCATTTTCATAGTTTCTCTCCGTTACTGGTTCATTCCACGCTTGAATCCGACAGCGGTCGCGCAATGCCAGATTTTGAAATGTCAGTATCTGCCGACGCGATTGACTGGGCCGCCCCGGTTCATGTTCCAGGGCGTACAGCCTTCCGCGCGGCAGTTTGCGCAACCGGCCTCGGCCGCAGTACGACGCCGGGCCTTACAATGCAGCCGGCGGGGTAACTAACGTACTGGCAGTCGACAACAGCGCTAGTTTCCTCAGTGCTTACGGCTAGGAATCCTGAAATCAAAAGGAGTGCTGTAAGTACCGTCGCAAGTTTCGTTTTTCGATGTCGTTCCTCCCATCATTGGGGCTCCACAGCAAACAAGAGCGCCTTTGCGACCAAACGACCTGCGCCCGGAAATTCCGGGATCGCCGGTCGATGCAACACCGAAAACGCGGTTGGATCGAGTTGGACCTTAGCCCTACTTCACCTGGGCCGGCGCACGGTTCTCACCTTTCCGCTGCTTCCGCCGCCGCAGAAGAACTGATCGCCGCCGTCGGATTCGAGCCCCGACAGGCCGATGCCGGGCGGCATCTCGAGGCTCTCCAAAACCTCTCCGGTTCGAGGATCCAGTCGCCTCAACTCGCTCTCGTCGTTTTCCCAAGTGCCGTGCCAGAGCTCGCCGTCGATCCAGGTGACCCCGGTGACGAAGCGGTTGGAGTCGATGGTGCGAAGAACAGCGCCAGTTTCGGGATCGATTTGATGGATCTTGCGGTCCCGATGCTGTCCCACCCAGAGCGTCCCTTCGGCCCAGGCGAGGCCGGAGTCGCCGCCGCCGCCGGGCGCCGGAATCGTCGCGAGCACACGGCCGGTCTCCGGATCGATCTTCTGGATGCGATCCTCGGCGATCTGGAACAGGTGTTTTCCATCGAAGGCGGTTCCGGCATGCGCGGCGACATCGATCGAGCGCAGCGTTTTCCCACTCGACGGATCGAAGGCGTTCAGCCTGTCTCCGGCGGCAATCCAGACCTGCTGGCCATCATAGGTAACGCCACCGACGCGGTCGACACCCGGAAAGGGGCCATATTCACGGATGATTTCGGCTGCGGATCGTTTCATGTTTCCATCCCAAGGCATGATCCGAAATGTGGATACCGGTTTCCCTCGGGACAAGCGCGGAATGCGTTGGCCGGGAAATCATGCTCAAGCAATAAACTAGTCACTCGGCAGCGGGCCGGGGAGTAACAAGATTGTCGGGAATCCCGGCACCAGCGGGGTCATCCAGCGGCGCGCCCGCCCGCGACCGAACCGCTGTACCTTGCCGGCCGCCGCAAGCTGGTCGAGCGCGCGCTGCACGGTCCGCGGGCTGGCGCCAAGCGCGATCGCCAGCGCCGAGCTCGACCACGATTCGCCGTCGGCCAGGAACGCGAGCACCGCCGCATACTGCTCTTCGACCGGCGGCGCCAACACCACGACCTCGCTGGCGCGGCGCGGCGCCAGCGCAAAGCCTCGCGCGGTCGCGCTCACGTCGGCCAGCGTCCGAAGCTCGGCGCGAAGCCGGCCGATTTCCACCCGCAACCGTGCGCGATGCGATTCATCGGCGTGCTTGCCCCGGAAGGCGCGCGCCACCAGCGTGTTCCGCGGCACGTCTCCGGGCCAGGCTTCGCCCAGCGCGCGGACAAGCGCGAACAATACCGGGCGCGTCGCCAGCGAGACCACCGTGCCTGCGTTACGCACGACATAACGGCACGCGTCCACGACCAGCGCCTTCGACGCCAGCAGCGCCTCCACCTCTCCGAGCAGCAGCAGGCGCTCCTCGCCACGCACGATCAGGCGCGCCGCGGGCGTGTTCAGCACGAGCGATGCGCTTTCGACCTCCGCCGTCAGCGCAGGAATATTGGCGTCGCGCGCGGCGCGCCCGGCGGAAGCGAGCGCCGCGCGCGCCGTCTGCGTCCTGATGCGTCGCATCGCGATCCCCGCGACGGCCAACTCGTGGGCGGCCTTCAGCGCGGGGGGCAGGGGCGCGGGGTCGAAATCGGCGAGGGCGTGTTCGGCCTCGTCGAGGCGGCCGATCAGCAGCAGGCGCCTGATTTCGAGATTGCGCGCATGCGCGGCATTGACGCGGTCGCCATGCGCTTCGAGTGTCTCGCGCGCGGCGTCGAGCGCCTTGGCCGGCCAGCCCAAATCGCGCGAGACCAGTGCGATCTCGGCCTCGGCGACGACACACCTCGCGCGCGCCACCGCCTCCTTCGGACCGAAGGCACGCGCAGCACTTCGCAGCAGAGCCTTTGCGCGACCGAGATCGCCGAGCTGCGCCATCGCGATGCCTCGCAGCGCGAGCGCGGGCGCGTCGTTGCGCAGGGCGACCCGGTTCAATGCGCCGAGGGGATCGCCTACCGCGAGTGCGCGCGCCGCGGCTGTGATCAGCGAGTCCATCGGAATCCCGTCACCCTTGTCACTCTCACCGTTCGATATCCGGTCCTAGTCTATCACACGACCACGAACCCGTGCGTCGTAGCGAAAAGGCCAGCACTGTCATGGTTGATTGGACGATCCTTTCCCCAACGTTTCTCACGGCTGTAGTCGAATGGGCTGGAGCCGTTGTGACCGCGATGGCCATCGGCCCAGGCCAACAGACCAGGCAAACCAACGGAGAACAACGATGACGAAACACATCACCGCAAGAGGGCAGGGTCTTTACGCGCAATAAGGACCATTTGCTTGCAAAACAGCGCGTCGGGCAAATCAGTGTCCAGCCCCGATCCGAAAAATATTTCGCTTCGTCGGTTGCTAGAAACAGCTTTATGGATTCCAACCGTCCCGCCTCAATCGGAGCGGCGGCTCGCGATCGTCACCGGCGCGAGGCGGGATGCGGTGGACAGGGCATGCGGCGGTTCGCGCCCAATCGATCACAAACGCGGTTCGGTTCCTTCAACGAAGCCTGCGACCGTAGGATCGGTGGATCAACGTCCTTCGGGGACAAGGGATTGGACCGGTTGAGGTGGCTGGGGTCCGTAGTATTTGAGACGTAATGGAGCTAAGATTTTCAAACAGATGCCGGGTCAGCCCGGCTGGGTTGAACGCTTCACGCCTTGGCGGGAGAATAGCCTTGACCCGCGAACATTTAGTGCGACGGCTTACAGCCATATTCGCCGCCGATGTCGCCGGTTATAGCCGCTTGACAGGTGTGGATGAGGAGGACACGCACGTCCGGCTGAAGGAGCATTTGCGGGTTCTGATTGATCCAAAGGTTGCCGCCTATCGCGGACATCTCGTCAAGAATACCGGCGATGGGTTCCTGGCCGAGTTCAACAGCGTTGTGGACGCGATGCGCTGCGCGGTCGACGTTCAGCGCGGTATGGCGGAACGCAATTTTGACGTCCCGCCGGACAATCGAATTGAGTTCCGGATCGGTATCAACGTCGGCGATGTTATCGAAGATAACGGGGACATATTCGGTGACGGGGTCAACATAGCAGCACGCCTCGAAGCCATTGCGGAGCCTGGCGGCATTTGCATTTCCGATGATGCCCACCGACAACTCCGCAATAAACTCGACGTTGCATTTGATGATGCCGGGGAGCAGAACCTCAAGAATATTGAGCGGCCCGTTCGCGTCTTCAGAGTGGTGGATCGTGTAGCGGCAGTGAAAAAAAAGCCCGCTTTGGCGCTCCCGGACAAGCCCTCGATTGCCGTGCTGCCTTTCCAGAACCTCAGTGCCGACCCGGAGCAGGAGTATTTCGCAGATGGCGTCGTGGAGGATATCACGATGGCGCTGTCACGCTTTCACTGGCTGTTTGTGATCGCTCGCAATTCGAGTTTCACCTACAAGGGCAAGGCTGTCGACGTTAAACAGGTCGGCCGCGAGCTTGGCGTGCGCTACGTACTCGAAGGTAGCGTGCGCAAGGCCGGAAACCGCCTTCGTATCGCGGGTCAGCTTATCGATGCCGAAACCGGAGCACATCTCTGGGCGGACCGTTTCGAGGGTGGCTTCGAAGATATGTTCGATCTACAGGACCATGTGACATCCAGCGTCGTGGGTGCAATCGCCCCAAAACTGCAGCACGAAGAAATCAAGCGGGCCAGGCGCAAACCAACCGAAAATCTGGATGCCTACGACTATTACCTGCGTGGGCTGGCGAAAGCTCGTTGGTCCAAGAACGCGAACAGCGAGGCACTCCAGCTTTTTTATAAGGCGATCGAACTCGACCCTCGTCTGGCCTGCGCGTATGGCATGGCCGCGTATTGCTACGTGCAGCGCAAGGCGCGTGGCTGGATGATCGAGCCTGTGCAGGAGAGTGCCGAAGCTATGCGGATGGCCCGGAAAGCGGTGCATCTGGGTGGAGATGACCCGGTAGCGCTGTATGCGGGTGGATATACATTCGGCTTTTTAGCGCACGAGTTCGACGACGCCGTGGCTTTCATGGATCGGGGACTGGCGGTCAATCCCAACTTGGCGCGAGCCTGGACGTTCAGCGCCTGGTTGAGGGTCTGGAGAGGTGAGCCCGACCTCGCACTTCAGCATTCTGCGCGTGCCATGCGCCTGAGCCCGCTCGATCCGGCCATGTACGCCATGCATGGAGCCATGGCGTATGCCCATTTTCTCGCGGGCCGCTATGACATGGCGTCGTCATGCGCCGAAAAGGCAAGGCGCGAAAATCCGACTTTCCTGCTGACAATATCCATTTCCGCGGCCAGCAATGCGCTCGCCGGGCGGCTTGAGCCAGCACGGAAAGACATGGTGCGGGCACTCGAACTTAATGCCGATTTGCGCGCCGCCAATCTCGGAGATTTGACACCATTTCGCCGAGCGGAGGACCTCGCCATGTTCGCCAACGGTCTCCGCAAAGCAGGGCTCCCGGAGTGATTGTAAGTCGAAGGCTGGGTGCAGTTCAGAAACAAGGGAGGATGTGCGATGACGAAATTGAATCAATTGGCGACCTCTGGCGCTGCGATCGCACTCGCCTTTGCCGCAAATGTCAGCGGCGCGGCGCCGCTCGGCCATGGAGCGGGCGCCATGATTGAGGCCAACGCGACATTAAACCTGGTAGAGCAGGCGCACGGTACCCACCGCGCGTGTGTGCGGGGGCGGGTTCCACGCTGGGGAGTCGTGCGCTGGCATCGTCACGTGGGGCTGGGCCACGTCCCTGTCCGCTGTTGAAGGTTCTGAACTGCAGCTTGCCCATCGGAATGACGTAGCGGATCTGCGGTCCGATCCCGAGGACGCGCGACCCGAAGCAACCGACGCGGTCGCGGCTGCCGCTGTCGCATGACAATTGCCGATACACGTAGCCGACGAGGCCGATCTGCAGGATAGGGTTCAGGAATACAGGATGCGGCACCAATTCTCTTGGGCTTGGTTTCAAGGTCCGATGCCTCAGTGAGGCATGTTCGGCAACGACGCCCGTATTCTCTGCGAGAAATCGGGGGCGCCATCGGCCGCCCGCGCCGCCTCATTGATCAGGGAGCGTCGCCGGAGTTCGTCAAACGGCAACGTGGCGTCGATACGGCCGGAATCATAGAGGTAGCCATCGACGAGGCCGTTGAGCAGATGGCGCAGCTCGAACCCGCCCCCCCGGCCGGCGGCGTTCGCGTAACGCACGATGTTGATGGTGCAGCTGTTGGTCAGCAAATGATAGAATTCGGGATGATCGGCGAGTTCGTTGATGCGCGCCAGGTAGACCAGGAGCAGCCGGCGCGCGTCGTCGGCCGAGGTATTGAGGCGATAGAGATACACCGGCTCGCCGCGGTGATTGGCGCGGACGCCCACGAGGTCGCGCTCGTCACCTACCACGTAGATCAGTTCAAACTGCTTGAAGAGGGAGGCGACCGGCGCGAAGCCCTCGCCGACCTCGGGCCGGGTCTCGATGGAAATGCTCAGCGGCGGCGCGTTGTCGAAGATGAAGCTCACGAAAGTATGGCCGACCGGCCCTTCGGTAAAGTAAGACACGTAGAAATCGAGCGCGACCAGGTGCGACAGCAGCACGTCGCGTTCCTGGTAACCGACCGTGAAGTCATTCCGGGAGCGGTACTGGAAGTCGCGGACGCCGCTCAGGTGGACGTGATCGCCATTGATCGTGGCGCGGGGCATGACGGCGACTTCCGGCCGCCAGTTGCGATCGTGCGAAGGACGGATCGATATCCACCAGGCCACAACCCCGAAAAACAGCATGACGGCCAACACGGACATGCGACGCTGGCGGGAGAACCAGAGCGCCCAGATGGCGAACGCCGCGAAGGCGGCCGCCAACCCGATGCGCACGCCGGCCCATGGCAAATTCGAATAGTAGATGGCCAGGGTAGCCCAGACGAGAGGCACGGCCAGGCACAAGAAGCCGGCGACCGCGATCAGCCAGCGGAAAGGTCTGGAGAGGTATCTGCGGGACGAACTCATTGCTTCTCCGGCTTGTTGTACCAACGAGTCGCCGCTTGGAAGGGCGCCAAGGCGTGCGCCATGTCACGATGGACGGAATGGCGGGAAGGGTATACCGACCGGACTTCTCTTGTTAAGGGCGTTCGGGTAGATCTGGGCTCGTTCATGCCTATCCGGGATAACTTTTTCAGTCCTTGGCATCGATCGGTATGGCGGGATCCGCGGAAGTCTCGTGCGGTCCGTTCGTTTCGAAGGGCGATCTTAGAAGGCAAATTATTAAATGACCATCGGAAGCATCGTCCGAACCCGTCCCGTACCGGTTCTGTATGGATTGATGATTGCCTCGCTCGTGGCATTGCTGCCGCTTCCACCGCTGCTGCAGGATCAGGCCTACCATCAATTCGCCGACCAGCGCGAATTGTTCGGTATCCCGAATTTCTGGAATGTTGTTTCAAATCTGCCATTCGTCGCGGTGGGCGCAGTCGGTCTGCTGCGATTTCATCGCGACGCAACGACCACCGTGCTTTTTGCCGGAATATTTCTGACCGGCTTTGGTTCGTCCTACTATCATCTGAATCCGAACGACAGCACCCTGTTTTGGGATCGGTTGCCCATGACCATCTGCTTCGCCGCCATCCTTTCGGCCGTGGTCGAGGAGCGCATCGATGCGAGAGCGGGCGCGATGCTGTTGCGGCCGTTGCTGGCCATCGGCATCTTCAGCCTTTTGCTTTGGCGCTGGACCGACGATTTGCGGCTCTATGCCTGGGCGCAGTTCTTTCCTTTTCTCGCCCTGGTCCTGATCCTCCGGCTGTTTCCTCCGAAATATACCGGCACACGCTATTGGGTGATCGCTGCGGCGCTGTACGCGCTCGCCAAATTGCTGGAATTCCTTGACGAGAAAATCTTTTCGCTCGGCTCAATTGTGAGCGGACATACGCTCAAGCACCTCGCAGCGGCCGCCGCCAGCTTTGCAATCCTGAGACTATTACAAACCCGCCGACCGATCGCACTATAGTTTCTCGACCGGTGTGGTTCATCTGATGTTAGTTTGGGTCAGCCCCTTTTATAAGTTTGCGGATGTGATGTCGGTTCTACCGGCGCAGACAAGACCTCTCCGGACGGAAGGCTCATCGACGCCTCGGGCGCCTCGCGCCGCGAGGGCGAAGTCGTATGCGAAACTATATCAACGTCATTGCGAGCGAAGCGAAGCAATCCATTCTTTCTTTGCCCGGCGCGATGGATTGCTTCGCTTCGCTCGCAATGACGGCTTTACGATTGATTGTTGTGGCAGTTTGGAAATTAAATCAGATGTTCGAAACTCCGCGTTGAGGACGATCTCATTCGTCCTCGCCTTGAAGTGCTGGAGGTGAGATGATCGAGTACAAGGCCCGCTGTAATTGCGGATGCGTCCGTTTCTCGTTCCGCGCCCCCGAGATCAAGACCGGCAGACGCTGTAACTGTTCGCTCTGTGTCCGCAGGGGCGCGGTGCTGTCGTCGACTTACATTCCGGCGGCCGACTTCACGCCGCATCACGAGCCGAGCGACCTTGGCCTCTACCTCTGGAACGAGAAGGTCTTGAGCAATTACTTCTGCAAGTCCTGTGGAATCTTTACGTATATCGGCGACGGTGAGAACGCAAAAGATGGCTACCGTGTCAATCTCGGCTGCGTCGAAGGTCTTGACGCGCTTGCCCTCGAAATCGGCATCATCGACGGCAAGGCGTTGCCTGTGATCGATGAGCCCGGCTAAGGTGGCGTGATGCACCTGATAGCGCCAGCTTTGGCGCGCACGGTGAGAATCGAGCAAGATTACCCGCTTCCCCGCACCCTAACGAAAGCAGGAAACCGATGGCACGCGTGCGCTGTATCACCGAAATGGGCATGGGCGTTGATGTTCATGGAAAAGATGCCACCAAGGCGGCAAAGCGCGCGGTCTCGGACGCCATCCGCCACTCCAGCCTCGGGTTCTTTCGGATGCTGGGCAAGACGGCAAACGACATGTTCGTCGATGTCACCATCGGCGTGCCGGACCCCGGCGCGGTCGACACGGCAGCGGTCGCGAAAGAGCTGCCTTACGGAACGGTGACCGTCACCGCGGTCAAGGGCGGGCTCGAAATCCCTGCCGAGCAGGGCAGCGACGCCATCATCATCGCCAATGCCGCTGTCATTGTGAACCTCGACGACGGCAAGACCGGGTAGGCGCCCGCCTGTCAGTCCGCTTCGGCGATCCGGATGACGATCTTGCCGAAATGACCCTGCTTCTTCATCGTGGCGACCGCTTCATGCGCGCTATCGAGATCGAATATTCCGTCGATCACCGGCCTGTAGCCGTTGACCTCGATCGCCCGGCACATCGCGTCCAGGTTCGCTACGCTGCCGACGGTGATGCCCCTGACGGTGAGGTTCTTGCCCATCACCTTAGCAAGGGGGAAACTGGCCGCTTGGTAGCCGGAGAGAACACCGATCACCGAGATATGGCCGCCGATCTTCGTGGCGTTGACCGCCCGGGCGAGTGTTTCGCCGCCGCCCACTTCCACGACGAGATTGGCGCCTTCTCCGGCGGTGGCGTCCAGAACGGCTGCGGACCAGTCCGGCGTGGTGCGATAGTTGATCAGCACATCGGCGCCGAGTGTCTTGGCGCGGGCAAGCTTCTCGTCGGATGAGGAGGTGATGATGACGCGGGCGCCGAGCATCCTTGCGAATGCGAGTGCGGCGAGCGAGACGCCGCCGGTGCCCTGCAGCACGACCGTCTGTCCGGGCTGCAGCTGCGCCTCGACGACGACGCTGCGCCAGGCGGTGAGGGCAGCACAGCCGAGCGTTGCGATCTCATCATGGTTCAGTCCGGCAGGCGCGCGCACGACCGACTTCGCCGGCAGGCAGAGATGGGTTTGCAGAGCGCCATCGATCTGGTCGCCAAGGACGGGAGACATCACATCGCGCGAGATCGGACCGCTGATCCAGTTCAGGAAAAAGTTCGGGATCACCGCATCGCCGCCGGCGATATGTTCAACTCCGTCTCCCGCCGCCAGCACCGTTGCCGACGCATCGGAGCATGGCACGCGCGGAACAGGCAGTCCGCGGATGCCGCCATCGATGCCGATCAGATCATGAAAGTTGAGGCTCGTGGCGTGTATTTTCAGCAACACTTCGCCTGCGCGCGGCCGGGGGACGGGGCGCTCCATCGTCGGCGCCAAAATCCCGTTCCGGACGATCTGCCGTGCCTTCCCTGTCATGCCTGTACTCCTTGCAATATTTGCCGTGAAAACCGGCCGCGGCACACTTTCGTGCGGAAGGGTTACCTACTTCTCCCCACCGCCAAAATAATCCGGCTTCCCCGTGGTCCACGTCTCGCCCCAGAGCTGGCCGCCGCCGTCCACGGTCAGCGTTTCGCCGGTCACAAATCTTCCCGAGGGCCCGGCGAGATAGACGCAGGCCTCCGCGATATCCCAGGGCGAGCCGGCGCGCATCATCGGGTTCGAGCGCGGGTAGGCCGCGCGGGCCTGCGGCGTATAGACCTTCCAGCCTTCGGTCTCGACCGCGCCCGGCGCCACGCAATTCACCCTGATGTTCAGCGGCGCCCATTCGACCGCGACCGCTCGCGACAATCCGATGACGCCGGATCGCGCCGCGATCGTATGCGCGATGCCGTAGAGCCCGTGCGTGGTGACCACCACGATATTGACGATGCTGCCGGGGTGCTTGTGGTCGCGCCAGCGTTGTGCGGCGGCCTGCATCATGTACCAGGTGCCGTTCAGATTGGTGTCGATGACCGCGTTCCAGCCCTTGATCGAGAAATCGATCGCGGCCTGCGGAAACTGTCCGCCGGCGCTGTTGATGAGACTGTCGATGCGGCCCTGTGCGCGCCAGACCGCATCGAACAGCGCATTGACCGCGTCCGGCTCCCTGATATCGGCGACATAAGCGGAGGCGCTCAGGTCCCGGCCGGTCAAGTCGGCGACAAGGGCGTCGAGCCTGTCTTGATGGCGCCCGGCCACGACGACATGGGCGCCCAGCCTCGCAAACAGCCAAGCCGTCGCGCGCCCGATGCCGCCAGCGCCGCCCGACACCACCACGACCTGCCCCTTGAGGGCATCGGTTGCGAAAACAGTCGGATGGGTTGCCAGCTCCGGGTCGGTGAGCCCAGCCTTCGCCTGCGCTTGATGATCATCCATGAGCGGCGTCGGCCCCTTGCTACATGCGGCGACAACCGTACATTAGCCGTGAGGTCCGGGTGAAGCAAAGCCGGATGGACGATAGATGCGAGGACCGTTTCGGCCGCGGTTGTCCGAAACGCGCCGTTGCCAGTTGTGAGTTGTGATGCCGGACGTGTCGCCGTCGATCCATCCGCTCGATCATCCGATCTGGACCGCACTGACGACCCGGCAACAGGCGTTGGCCGAAGGCGGAGATCTGGCGCGGCGCTATCCTCCGGCCATCGCGCCGTTTGCGGCGATGCAGGATATGTCGGCGCCAAGCTTCGCGGCGCTCGGAGTGCTAGGGTCTGAACTGGCCGTGCTGTTTACGCCCGATCCCGTCACCGCGCCGCCTGAGTTCAAGCTTCTGCTTGCCGAGACAGGAGAGCAGATGGTCGGCACGCCTGCGGAAAGCTCGATTCCCGGCGTCGAGCCCGTCAGGCTCGGCGTCGATGATGTTCCGGCGATGATGGCCTTGACCGAACTGACAAAACCCGGCCCCTTCAGCGCGCGAACGCACGAGCTTGGCGTTTTTCTGGGAATTCGGGTCGACGGGCAGCTGGTCGCGATGGCGGGCGAGCGGATGAAACCCGCCGATTACACCGAGATGACGGCCGTTTGCGTGCATCCGTCCCATCGCGGCCGCGGTTACGGGCAATTGCTGCTCGCCGCGATTTCCCGCCAGATTCTGGCGCAGGGCAAGATTCCGTTCCTGCACGTCTTTTCCAGCAACGCTTCCGCGATAGCGCTGTACCGGCGGCAGGGCATGGAGATCCGCCGCCGCCTGTGCGTGACGGTGCTGCAGAAGCGCACCTGATGCAGTGGTGCGAGGGCCAGACGTCGTCCCAAACCCGTGACCTAGCGCTTCGCCTTCGATTTCCTGCCGGCCCCGCGCTTTGCGGCTTTTTTCCTCGATGATTTCTTGACCGTCGTCTTTTTCTTCGAGGAGGCTTTTTTCGATGGCTTTGCCGCTTTCTTCTTCGCTGCCTTTTTCGCTTTCTTCGGCTCAGCCTTTTTGCTGGTCTTCTTCACAGGCTTTTTCTTCGCAGCTTTTGATTTCTTGGCTGTTGCGTTTTTCGCCGTTTTCTCGCTGCTGGGCTTACGTGGCTGCTTAGGCTGCTTGGGTTTGGCGGGCGCGGACGGCGCGGCGGCTGCGTTGGCGAACCAGGTGGTCTTGGGCTGCTCGAAGAACATGATGCGCCGGTTGTTCTTCAGCGTGCCCGGCTTGAAATAATTGGTGCTCCAGCCATCAGTCTCGTCGAGGAAGATCGCCTGCGCATCGTCGCTGGTCTTGGCGGCGGCTAGCTCGTTGGCGATGTCGCGGAAGTAGAAATGCCGGAAGATGCGGTCGAACTCGGTCATGTAGATGTCGGCGATGCGGGTATTGCCGCGCACCAGCAGCATGTTCTCGTCGTTCTGCAACAATGAACCAGACGAGAAATTGGCCGATCCGGAACACACCAGGGGATCGTCGGACAAGGGATCGATCAGCAGGAATTTGGTGTGCACGAAAAACACGAAGCCGTCATTGCTGGGCCGGAAATGCTCTTCCTCGAAAAACCATTTATCGAGTTCAAATTCCTTGATCGGCACCCGCGCGGTTACCTTGCCATTCTTCATCTCGTAGATCTGGCCGAGCGGGGTGCCATAGGAGAGGATGACGCGGTTGAAGTCGGCGGTCAGCGTCTTCTTCTGCGCCGCAGACAATGGCTTTTCCAGCAGCACGAAGCGCATCTGGTCGCGCTTCCTGGCGATCGGATCGATCAGCTCCTCGCTGATGCCGAACGCCGCGGTGAACCACACCGAGTTGGCGGCGTCGACCATGCGGCGGCCGTACCAGCCCAGCATCTCCGAATTCGCGCGCGGCGAGAACAGCCGCGCAATGCTCTTCTCCGCGATTACCTCGATCGGGTCCGCGGTCAGGACGGCGGTTCTTGCGCGCGCATCCTTGAGCGCCGGGTCGATCTTTACCAGTTCCCAGAACGCCAGATAATTCTTCGCGGTGTCCACGTCGGCAACCCGATGTCCCACATTGGTCTGGCCGAGAAAGCCCGATGGCGTGAAGTTGGTCGACCCCGTCCACACCTCGACCGGATCGGTCCCGCCTTTCAGCCGCACGATGAATTTGTTGTGCGGAATTTTGGTCTTGGAGCGCCGATAGGTGTTCTTCTGGTCGTTGATCGGGAGTCCCGCCGCTTTCATGGCGGTCTCGTTCGGCCCGTCTGCGCCCGTCTTGGGGTCGATGGTATCGTGATACACGATCTGAACGTCGATGCCCCTGTCGATCAGGGCTTTCAGCGCATTGAGGATCGGCGGGTAGGTGAACTCATAGGCCGCGACACGCAGCGCATCGCCCGGCGCGGTCTCGTTGATGTAGCCGAGACAGGCCTCGAGCAGGCCGCGTGACAGCCAGATGACTTCGGGATCCCCGGGATTGTTGATGTCCTCGGGCGGCTTGTTGCCGAACTCCTCGGCGAATCTCTGGCTGGCGATGGCGCCGCGGTTGAACCACACGCCGTGCGTCTCGCCCGCGCTCCATTCCTTCTCGGTCGCGATCTCGAACTTGATCTCGTCCCTGGGGTCGGTGGTCAGCGCACCGGGGGCGCCAAACATCGGCTGCACCAAAAAACGATAGTGCGTTCCCGGTGACGCCGCATAGTCGCCCCACAGAAAGCTCTGCACCGGGAATTTGTCGGTGAAGAATTTCGCGGGCTTGCTCGGGTCCGCCGGGTCGTGGGCATTCTTCGGGTCGGGCACTACCGACTTGAAAACTTTCTGCGACCGCAGGAATTTTGGTCCCTGGCTGCCGGCACCGACGATCTCACGCTGAAAGGCAAAGCCCTTCAGGCCCTGGCGCCGCGCTTCCGGGCAATCGAGCGCGATCAGGACGGTGTGGGTGCCGGCAATGGCCTTCGCCTTGAAATCGCCGTCGCCGCCGCTGACCCGCATGTGGTTCGCTCCCGCGTCTCGCCGATACAAGCGCAGGTAGCATTTTCTGGCTGGGAATGCGAACGGATTTGACCAGCCAGCGATGGATGCGTTAGGCAACACGCCTTTGGAAGTGGATCAGAGCACACCAATGCCCGCCAAATCGACCCCCGTCATCTACGGCATCAAGAATTGTGACACCATGAAGAAGGCGCGCGCCTGGCTCGACAGCCACGGCGTGGCCTACGATTTCCATGATTACAAGAGCGAAGGCATCGCCAAGGAAAAGCTCAAGCATTGGAGTGACCAACTCGGCTGGGAGATACTGCTCAACCGCGCCGGCACCACGTTTCGCAAGCTGCCCGATGGCGACAAGGAAGGTCTCAACGAGCGCAAGGCGCTCGCCTTGATGCTGGCGCAGCCATCGATGATCAAGCGGCCGGTGCTCGAATTCGGCGGCAAACTGCTGGTCGGGTTCAAGCCGGACATCTACGCCAAGGAAGTGGCGCCGTCGGGCGGATCGCGGCGCGGCTATCGGGGCTGAACAAGTCGGACCAAACTGCGCCAGGACGCACCGGTCGCCAACACGGGGAATGCCACGCGGCTTGTTCGGAAGGAACGATCTGATGGCGCCCCTTCAACGTCCATTTCATGCCGCACGATTCAAGGGCGCGATGTCTTACTTGCGTCCGAAAAGTGATCAACAGCGGGCATGGCCAGGAATCCTCAAAGCAATCCGGGCTCCCGCCTGATCCTGCGGTTCCCGAACCCCAGTGAAATCAAGATTTCTCCTAAATCGTGGCGGTGATGGTCGCTTTTAGACCTCGCTGGCAGGGTACTGCTACAGACGAACAATCAGAGGCGGCATCATCCAAATGGCGACAAAAGACGGGTTCTCTCCGGACGATCTTTTTCCTCTCTTTCTCTCCGAACATGCCGAAAACACCGAGCAGCCGACGATCGGGAAGGCTCGGGACAGAGCGGTCATCTCGTCGCGAATCCTCAAGACGAGTATTTTGGCGGTAGCGGCGACGGCGATCGGTATCGCGATTCTATCGGTGGAAAATCCAGTCGCGCTCCTTGCGAACGTTACGGCTTCGCGGGCCGACAAATCGGCGCTTCAGCCTGGCACGGATCCGTCGACGTCAACAATCCAATCAATCGCCGGCACTCAGGATTTGCCGCCGACTGCAAGGGACGCATCGACGCGCGACGAAACTGCTGCGGCTGTTGAACCTGCCGATCAGAGTCAAACCGAAATCCGTCAGCCGCCGGTTGAAGGCTTGTTGAAGCAATTCCAGGCTTGGGCGGCGGCCGAGGAAGATGCACGGGCACAGGTCGGGTCCGTTCAGCCCGTGCAAGATACCCCGGTACAGGTTATGCAAGATCCCCCGGCACAGGTTGCGCAAGATGCCCCGGCACAGGTCCGGCCCATGAAGAAGCACCGACAGGTCCGGCCCGTGCAAAGTGCGCGGGCAGAGATCCGGCCCCAGCGAAATCCCCGACCAAAGGTCCGGAGGGAGCAAAATGCACGGGTACAGGTTCCGCCGGCACCAGACGCCCGAGCACAGGACCAGTCGGCACAAGATGCGCAGGCGCCATCGCTCCTGCAAAGCTTCGGTTGGCGCAACTAGGTCGACCGGAAGCGACGCTCTCCAGGCCCCATGGCTCGCACGGGCTCACGCCCTAGGTGGTGTGGACTTTAAGGATTCCCTTTTAGGAGCAAATCAGATTCAAGGCTGCTTTTTGGGAGGCAGTCTTGGGTGTGCTGGAGCGGTTGGTTTTGAGCGACGCGGCGTGGGAGCGGATGGCGCCGCTGATCATAGGCCGACCTGACCAGAAAGGTTCCACCGGGCGCGACAATCGGATGTTCGTGGAAGGTGTGCTGTGGATCGTGCGTACGGGCTCTCCTTGGCGTGATCTTCCGGAAGCGTTTGGGGATTGGAACAGCGTGTTCCGGCGCTTCAGTCGATGGAGCATCAAGGGTGTTTGGTGGCGGATCTTCGAGGCGATGTCCGATGATCCGGACTTCGAATATCTGATCGTCGATTCCACCATCGTTCGGGCGCATCAGCACGCCGCCGGGGCGAAAAAAGGGGGTCTGAAGATCAAGCGCTCGGTCGCTCGCGCGGCGGCCTGAGCACCAAGATACATATGGCCGTTCGCGGCTTGGGATGTCCTGTGCGGTTCACGCTTACCGCAGGTCAGAAGGGCGATGCACCGCAAGCCGCCGCATTGATCGAGGGATTACCTGCCGAGGTCGTCATGGCTGATACGGCCTATGACGCCGATCACTTGCGCCAAGCCATCGCCGCCAAGGGGGCGCTCGCCGTCATCCCCAACAACCCGTCACGTGCGTTCAAATATCCGCTCGACAAGCATCTCTATGCCCAGCGCCATCTCGTGGAATGCTGCTTCTCAAAACTCAAGCAGTTCCGCCGCGTCGCAACCCGCTTCGAAAAGACCGCCCGAAATTACCGGGCCGTCGTCACTCTCGCGGCCATCATCTTATGGATGAGATAAGTGTCCACACCACCTAGTTGATCTCGATGGGATCGCCTGATGAGGGGTGGGTCGCGGGCGCCGGCACGAGGTCGAGTTCGATCACCGCCTTGACGAGGCAAACCGGCGTCGCCTTGGGCTTCAGGCCCATCAGGTTGGTGATCTTGAAGCCGCCTTCAAGGCTGATGGACTTGTAGGAGCCGACGATCTGCTCGATCCTGTCGCCACTGCCGAACGGCAGCAGCAGACGCTCATAGAAAACGTCCTTGCCGTCAGGGTCCTGCACCATCGCAATCGAATAGGTCGGCCGCTTTCGCGCCAGGCAGGCGCGGTAGGAGGGCACGACGCGCGCATATCGATCCAGCCCGATCGCATCGTCGAGATAGCGGTTGATCCTCTTCTCGGGATCGATGTGCTCGCTGCCATAGGTCGCGGTCAGTCTCGAACCTTCCTGGGTGATCAGAAAACGCGCGCGCTCGCCGCGGCCTTCGACGTTGAATCTCATCATGTCCGGCAATTCATCGCCGATGCGGTCGCACTGGTAGTCTTCGATGCGAGGCAGTTCGCGGTATTGGCCGCGTGCGCGCAGCCATGCGTTGAGCAGATCGCGCTGCTTCACGGATTTGACTACCGCGGGACTGGCACTCTCGAAATCCATTCGACGGGTTAGCCGAACTCGATCACGTCGCCGGCTGCAATGCGGCCGGGCGCGCGATGAAACAGGTCGCGATCGATCACGGCGCACAGCTTCGCGGTGGGCAGCGCATCATTTCCCCGCATCAGATTCCTGATTTCAAAGCCACCGTCTTCGCTAATGGTCTTCAGGGATGCAATCATATGGGTAACATGGCCAGCTTGCGCGAACGGCAGCAGCATCCGCTCATAGGCGACGATGCGCCCGTAGATATCATCGATGTTGGAGATGGTATAGACGGGAAGGGCGCGCTTCACGCATTCGTAATAGATCGGCATCACCACCGGCGCCAGCCGCGGCCCGAGATAGTCGTCGAGATAGCGGCCCTTGCCGCTGTTGCCATAGGCGCTCGACATCCGCGTGCCGTCGCTCTCGATCAACAGGCGGGGAGGCTGCTGCGCCGCATCCACGATATAAAAAACCAGGTCCGGAAGTTCGTCGGCAAGCCGTTCGGGCTGGTAATCCTCGATGCGCGGCGTCGACTTGCCACGGGCGTACAGCCGCAACCACGTGTTCAAGAGATCACGCTGCCTGATCGATTTGATGATGGTGGGGTTGGCGCTTTCGAATTCCACGGCGGCGTCCGTTCTCGATGCAAAGCGCCGAAGCATCGGCTCGAGGCGCAAATATTATGTGAAAGCGTCACATTGTATCGAAACACCGTTAATGGCGGCTTGCCGCGCGGTCGGGACCGGCGTCCGGTCGATCCGGGCAACCATTCGATCCTGGCCTCGGGCAATTCGACTATTGGCGAATCCGCCCCCGTCATCCGCGCGGCGACGTGCCCTGCTTTCCGCCTTGCGCGGAGACCGCCGTTGACGGCATATTCCGGCCGGAGGCGGCCGGTCCGGGATGGATTTCCAGGACGTCTGGGAGAAACCTGCCGGGTGTCTAAGAATTGGCCACGCGCGATGGCAAATCGCGATGATGGGCTGATGGGGGAAATTTGATTGGCCGATGAGTTCATTCTCGAAACCCATGGATTGACCAAGGAATTTGCGGGTTTCTTTGCCGTTCGCGATGTCGATCTCAAGGTCCGCCGTGGCAGTATCCATGCGCTGATCGGACCGAACGGGGCCGGCAAGACCACCTGTTTTAATCTTCTGACCAAGTTCCTGAAGCCTTCGGCCGGCCAGATCCTGTACAAGGGACAGGACATCACGGCGATGGCGCCGGCCGATGTGGCGCGCCTTGGCCTGGTGCGCTCGTTCCAGATTTCAGCGGTGTTTCCGCACCTCACGGCGCTGGAAAATGTCCGGGTGGCGCTGCAGCGCCAGCACGGTCATTCCTTCGATTTCTGGCGCTCGAAATCGGTGCTCGATCGCTTCAACGGCCGCGCCCATGAGTTGCTGGAGGACGTCGGCTTAAGCGAATTTGCAAAGACGCCGGCGGTCGAGATGCCCTATGGCCGCAAGCGCGCGCTCGAAATTGCCACCACGCTGGCGCTCGATCCGGAGATGATGTTGCTCGACGAGCCGATGGCCGGGATGGGCCATGAAGACATCGACAAGATCGCGGCCTTGATCAAGCGTATCTCGGCGAAATACACCATCCTGATGGTCGAACATAATCTCAATGTCGTGGCCAACCTGTCCGACATCATCACCGTTCTCACGCGCGGCCACGTGCTGGCGGAAGGCAATTATGCCGACTTGTCCAAGGACGAGCGGGTCAAGGAAGCCTATCTGGGGGCCGGTCATGCCTGATCTGAAAATGGCCGAAGCTGCGTCCAAATCGGCGGCCAAATCCGGCGCAACGACGCCGGTGCTGTCGGTGAAGGATCTCGAAGCCTGGTACGGCGAGTCCCACATCCTTCACGGCATCAATTTCGATGTGAACGCCGGTGAGGTGGTCACCCTGCTTGGCCGCAACGGCGCCGGCAAGACCACGACGCTGAAATCGGTGATGGGAATCATCGGCAAGCGCACCGGCTCGATCCGTTTCAACGATCAGGACATCATCCGCGCGTCGTCGGACAAGATCGCGCGCATGGGCGTCGCGTTTTGTCCCGAGGAACGGGGTATTTTCGCCAGCCTCGACGTGCGCGAGAATCTGCTGTTGCCGCCGGTGGTGCGTAGCGGCGGGCTGTCGCTGGACCAGATCTTCGAATTGTTTCCCAACCTCAAGGAGCGGCTCAACAGCCAGGGCACGAAATTGTCTGGCGGTGAGCAGCAGATGCTGGCGATCGCGCGAATCCTGCGCACCGGCGCCCGTTTCCTGATGCTGGATGAGCCGACCGAGGGCCTTGCCCCTGTCATCATCCAGCAGATCGGTCACACCATCGCGCGGCTGAAGTCGGAAGGGTTCACCATCCTCCTGGTGGAGCAGAATTTCCGCTTTGCCTCGACGGTGGCGGATCGATTCTACATCGTCGAACACGGCAAGATCATCGACGGCTTCGCCAATTCGGAGCTGCAGGCCAACATGGACAAGCTTCACACCTATCTTGGCGTCTGAACAAGGTCTTCAACAGGATTCATGGAGAAGACATGAAAAACAAAATCTCCGCGCTTTTACTTGCCACCGCATTGGCTTTTGCGGGAAACGCTGTCGCCTTCGCGCAGGACAAGACAATCAAGATCGGAGTTCTCACCGATAATTCGGGTCTTTACTCCGACCTCGGCGGCGCCGGTTCCACCTTGGCGGCCCAGATGGCGATCGAGGATTCCGGGCTTTCGGCCAAGGGCTGGAAGGTCGATCTGATTTCCGCTGATCATCAGAACAAGCCCGACATCGCCACCACCATTGCGCGGCAATGGATCGACGTCGAGAAGGTCGACATCTTCATGGATGTGTTGAACTCCGGTGTTGCGCTGGCGGTCAACAATCTGGTGAAGGAAAAGAACTCCATCATGATCAATACCGGGGCGGCGACCTCGGATCTCACCAATGCCCAATGCTCGCCAAACACGATTCACTGGGTCTACGATACCTATATGCTTGCCAACAGCACCGGTCAGGCGCTGGTGAAGGCCGGTGGCGACACCTGGTATTTCCTCACGGCGGACTATGCGTTCGGCGCGGCACTCGAGCGCGACACCACGGCGGTCGTGGTGAAGTCGGGCGGAAAGGTGCTCGGCACCGTCAAGCATCCGCTTAACTCGTCGGATTTCTCCTCGTTCCTGCTGCAGGCGCAGGCCTCCAAAGCCAAGATTGTCGGCATGGCGAATGCCGGAGGCGACACCACAAATACCATCAAGCAGGCGTCGGAATTCGGCATCGTCAAGGGTGGCCAGAAGCTCGCCGGTCTCTTGCTGTTCATCACCGATGTTCACTCGCTCGGCCTGAACGTGGCGCAGGGGCTGAGTTTCACCGAAACCTTTTACTGGGATCTGAACGACGGGACCCGGGCATTTTCAAAGCGGTTTTCCGAACGCATGAAGAACAAGGCGCAGCCATCCATGGTTCAGGCCGGGGTTTATTCGGGATTGGTCCACTATTTCAAGGCACTCGAAGCGATCGGCGGCAATCCGCATGACGGCGCCAAGGTGGTGGCGAAAATGAAGGAAATGCCGACCGACGATCCCTTGTTCGGCAAGGGGTCAATTCGCGCCGACGGCCGCAAGATTCATCCGGCCTATCTGTTCGAGGTCAAGAAGCCGGAGGAATCCAAGGGACCTTGGGATTATTACAAGCTGATCGGCACGACCCCGGGAGACCAGGCCTTCAGGCCGCTTTCGGAAAGTGCCTGTCCGTTGGTAAAGAAGTAACAACGCCACCTGCCGGCCTTGCGCCGGCGCGTTTCCATCCGGTGATATCCAGGATTGAGTTCGAAAGATCGATAGATGCAAGCTCTCTACGCACAGCTTCTGGTGGGACTGATCAACGGCTCGTTCTACGCGCTGCTCAGCCTTGGGCTCGCGGTCATCTTCGGCATGCTCAACATCATCAATTTCGCCCACGGCGCGCTCTACATGATGGGCGCGTTCTGCGCCTATTTCCTGCTGAGCCTGTTTAACATCGGATACTGGCCGGCGCTGATCATCGCGCCCATCGCGGTCGGGATTTTCGGCATGATCCTGGAGCGGACCATGCTGCAATGGCTTTCCGGCCTCGACCATCTCTACGGACTGCTGCTGACCTTCGGCATGGCGCTGATCATCCAGGGCGTGTTCCAGAATTATTTCGGCTCCTCGGGTCTGCCTTACGCGATCCCGGATGAGCTGAAGGGCGGCATGAATCTCGGCTTCATGTTTCTGCCGATCTATCGCGGCTGGGTGGTGGTGTTTTCGCTGATCGTGTGCCTTGGGACCTGGTATCTGATCGAGCGGACCCGGCTCGGCGCCAATCTGCGCGCCGCCACCGAAAATCCGACCCTGGTGCGCGCCTTCGGCATCAACGTGCCCAGGATGATCACGCTGACCTACGGGCTCGGCGTCGGCCTCGCGGCGCTGGCCGGGGTGTTGTCGGCGCCGATCAACCAGGTGCGGCCGCTGATGGGGGCCGACCTCATCATCGTCGTGTTCGCGGTGGTGGTAATCGGCGGCATGGGATCCATCATGGGATCGATCATCACCGGCTTTGCGCTCGGCGTGATCGAGGGACTGACCAAATACTTTTATCCCGAGGCCTCTAACACCGTGGTATTTGTGCTGATGGTGCTGGTGTTGCTTGTGAAACCCTCGGGACTGACGGGACGGGCGACCTGACATGACGGCTTTGACCGACGATACCTTACCGGTAACCCCGCGCACGATCCGCGATGAAATGGTGGCGTTCGGCCTGATGGCCGTGCTGCTGGCGATCGTGCCCTTGACCGGCATCTATCCGTTCTTCGTGATGCAGGCCTTGTGTTTTGCGCTGTTGGCCTGCGCCTTCAATCTCTTGATCGGCTATGGCGGGCTGTTGTCGTTCGGCCACGCGATGTTCCTGGGCACCGCGGGGTATATCACCGCGCATGCGCTGAAGGTGTGGGGTCTGACGCCCGAACTTGGAATCGTGATCGGCACCGCCGGCGCCGCCGGACTTGGCGTGATCACCGGCGTCGTCGCCATTCGCCGCCAAGGCATCTACTTTTCGATGATCACGCTGGCGCTGTCGCAGCTGTTGTATTTCATCTATCTGCAGACACCGTTCACCCATGGCGAAGACGGCATCCAGGGTATTCCGCAAGGGCATCTGTTCGGCATTTTCAACCTCGCCAATCCGACGGTGCTGTATTACGTCATCCTCGTCGGCTTCTTGGCCGGTTTCCTGCTGATCTATCGCACCATCAATTCGCCGTTCGGCGAGGTGCTGAAATCGATCCGGGAAAACGAGCCGCGGGCGATCTCGCTCGGCTACAAGACCGACCAGTACAAGCTGCTCGCCTACATCCTCTCCGGCACGCTGGCGGGCTTTGCCGGTTCGCTCAAAGTGTTCGTGGCGCAGAATGCCTCGCTCACCGATGTGCACTGGACCATGTCGGGTGAAATCGTGCTGATGACGCTGGTCGGCGGTCTCGGCACCGTGTTCGGGCCGGTGGTCGGCGCCTTCGTCATCATCGCCATGCAGCAATATCTGGCCGGCTTCGGCCAGTGGGTGACGGTGATCCAAGGCGTGATCTTCGTGGTCTGCGTGCTGACGTTCCGGCGCGGCGTCATCGGCGAGATCGCGCATTACTTCCGGCGATCGCTCTAAACGGCTCCAAACCCGGCGTTTTCCGGGTTTTTCAGGCCGTACAAAGCGGTGGATGACCCGTTTCCCTACCGGCCGGCTACCGCCTTTCCCCGGAAATTGGTTTATGACACTCCTGTGACAGGCCGTCCGGCCGACCGACGATTTCCGTAAACTATGGACATGTCAGATGTTGATGCGTTGGTTTCGCGCCTTTCTTCCCAAGGAGGAGCGGTTTTTCGACCTGTTTGCCCGGCATTCGCAGACGGTCGTGCAGGGCGCGCAGGCGTTGCAGGGCATGCTGCGCGGCGGCGAGGAGACGCCGGTTTTCTGCCAGCGAGTCAATCAGTTCGAAAATGACGCCGACAATATCACCCGCGAGGTCCTCACCGCGGTGCGCCGGACCTTCATCACCCCGTTCGACCGCGGCGACATCAAGAACCTGATCACAGCGATGGACGATGCCATCGACCAGATGCAGCAGACCGCCAAGGCCGTCATTCTGTTCGAGGTCCGCAGCTTCGAGCCGCCGATGCGCGAAATGGGAACGCTGCTGGTCGAGTGCGCCAATCTGGTCGGCCGCGCGCTGCCGCTGATGCAGTCGATCGGCGACAACGTTTCCATGCTGACGTCGATCACCGAGGAATTGACCAAGCTGGAAGGCCGCGTCGACGATCTCCATGACATCGGTCTGAAGGAACTCTTCCTCAAGCATCGCAGCGCCAACACCATGGATTTCATCGTCGGCGCGGAGATCTACGACCATCTTGAGAAAGTCGCCGATCGCTTCGACGACGTCGCCAACGAGATCAACAGTATCGTGATCGAACAGGTATAGGGCAGGGCCGCGCAGTGGATCCCACGCTTGGTCTTCCGATTCTGGTCGGATTAATCGCAGTCGCGCTGCTGTTCGACTTCCTTAACGGGTTGCACGACGCTGCCAATTCGATCGCCACGATCGTGTCGACCCGGGTGTTGCGGCCGCAATATGCGGTGCTGTGGGCGGCGTTCTTCAATTTCGTCGCCTTCCTGGTGTTCGGGCTTCACGTCGCCAATACCATCGGCACCGGCATTATCGAGCCCAGCGTCATCGACGCGACGGTAATTTTCGCCGCGCTGATCGGCGCCATCGTCTGGAACCTGATCACCTGGGGGCTGGGGATCCCTTCCTCCAGTTCCCACGCCTTGATCGGCGGACTGGTCGGCGGCGGCATGGCCAAGGCCGGGATTTCGGCCGCGGTGTGGAGTGGATTGTCGAAGACGCTGCTCGCGATCGTGCTGTCGCCGCTGGTTGGTTTTCTGCTGGCGCTGGTGCTGGTTGCGATCGTCTCCTGGGCGTCGGTGCGCTCGACGCCGTTCGCGGTCGACCGCGCCTTCCGCATTCTGCAATTCGCCTCCGCCTCGCTGTATTCGCTCGGCCATGGCGGCAATGACGCGCAGAAGACCATGGGTATCATCGCCGTGCTGCTCTACTCGGAAGGCCATCTCGGCCACGAATTTTCAGTGCCGTTCTGGGTGGTGCTGGCCTGCCAGGCGGCGATGGCCATGGGCACCCTGATGGGCGGCTGGCGGATCGTCCGCACCATGGGATTGCGCATCACCAAGCTGACGCCGATGCAGGGATTTTGCGCGGAGACCGGCGGCGCCGCGACGCTGTTCATCGCGACCTGGCTCGGGGTTCCCGTCTCCACCACCCACACCATTACCGGCGCGATTGTCGGCGTCGGCGCCGCGCGGCGGGTCTCGGCGGTGCGCTGGAATGTCGCCAGTTCGATCGTCTATGCCTGGGTGATCACGATCCCGGCGTCGGCCGGCGTGGCTGCGCTGGCCTATTGGGCGGTGGCGCTGCTGCGAGTACCGTTCTAATTCGCACAAGCTGGCATCTCGCGCCGCGAATCCCATATGAAGCGGGGGCTGTTCCCGCTTGATCCGGCCCGTTTTCCCTGCCAAACGCTCAGCCCCATGACCGACCTCGCCCTCTCAGCCGAATCGCCGTCCCGTTCCCCGCTCGCCACCGAAGTGGCGCGGCGGCGGACCTTTGCGATCATCTCGCATCCGGACGCCGGCAAGACCACGCTGACCGAGAAACTGCTGCTGTTCGGCGGCGCCATCAATCTCGCCGGCCAGGTCAAGGCCAAGGGCGAGCGGCGCAACACCCGTTCCGACTGGATGAAGATCGAGCGCGACCGCGGCATCTCGGTCGTCACGTCCGTGATGACCTTCGAATTCGAGGGCCTCGTGTTCAACCTCCTGGACACGCCGGGCCATGAGGATTTCTCCGAGGATACTTACCGCACCCTGACCGCGGTCAATTCCGCCGTGATGGTGATCGACGCCGCCAAGGGTATCGAGGCGCGGACCCGAAAGCTGTTCGAGGTCTGCCGGCTCCGCGACATTCCCATCATCACCTTCATCAACAAGATGGACCGCGAGAGCCGCGACACTTTCGATCTCTTGGACGAGATCGAAAAGACGCTCGCGCTCGACACCACGCCGATGACCTGGCCGGTCGGGCGCGGCCGCGATTTCCTCGGCACCTATGATCTCGCCACCGGCGGCGTCCGCCTGCTGGAGGGCGGCGGCGCCAAGACCGGTGCGGCGCAACAGATCGACATCGCCGATCTCGCCGGCCGCAACGCCAATCTCGACGTTGCCGCGATCAAGCATGAACTGGCGCTGGTGTCGGAAGCCTGCAAGCCGTTCGAACTCGATGCGTTTCGCGAGGGCCATCTGACGCCGGTCTATTTCGGCAGCGCGCTGCGCAATTTCGGCGTCGGCGATCTCCTCGAAGGGCTCGGGCGTTTTGCGCCGCCGCCGCGCGCGCAGGAGTCCAACTTGCGCAAGGTCGAGGCGGCGGAGCCGCGCATGAGCGCCTTTGTGTTCAAGATCCAGGCCAACATGGATCCGAACCACCGCGACCGCATCGCCTTTGCCCGGCTGTGTTCCGGCAAGTTGACGCGTGGCATGAAGGCGAAACTGGTGCGCACCGGCAAGAACATGAGCCTGTCGAGCCCGCAGTTCTTCTTCGCGCAGGATCGCGCGCTGGCCGATGAAGCCTTCGCCGGCGACGTGGTCGGCATCCCCAATCACGGCACCCTGCGGATCGGCGATACGCTGACCGAAGGCGAGGACCTCACCTTCGTCGGCGTGCCGAGCTTTGCGCCGGAAATCGTCCGCCGGGTCCGGCTGACCGACGCGATGAAGGCGAAGAAGCTGAAGGAGGCCTTGCAGCAGATGTCGGAGGAGGGCGTGGTGCAGGTGTTCCGCCCGCGCGACGGCGCCCCCGCTCTGGTCGGAGTGGTCGGTCCGCTGCAGCTCGACGTGCTGAAAGCCCGGCTCGATGCCGAATATTCGCTGCCGGTCGAATTCGAGGTCTCGGAATTTCAGCTCGCGCGCTGGATTTCGTCCGATGACCGCAAGAAGCTCGACACTTTCATTGCCGCCAACGGCTCCGGCGTCGCCGACGACGTCGACGGCGATCCGGTGTTTCTGGCCAAGAACGAGTTCTACCTCGGTTACGTCAGCGAGCGCGCCGAAGGCATCACGTTTTCCAGCATCAAGGACGTGAAAAAGAAGGCGTGAGGTGCGGGCGCACTGCGGTGCCGCTCCGCATCGGATCGTTGTCGCCCGCGAAGGCGGGGGCGCCGCGACGTCTCGGTTCTATCGCAAATGCTCTGGAATACTGGATCGTCCGCTTTCGCGGACGATGACTGCTGCGCAGTGGCCCGTCGGCGAGCCCATGCCCCTCCCATGCGCGGCGTGGATGCCGCCATGCGTAGCCATTTCCCCAAAACCTCCCGTGATGTTACGAAAGTATCCAGTGGATGCTTTAACGAACGAAGGGAGGCCGCTATGACAGATCTCGTCACCTATTCCCGCTCCGGTGCCATCGCCACCATCGCGATGGACGACGGCAAGGCCAATGTGATGTCGCTCGCGATGCTCAACGCGCTGCACGCGGCGTTCGACGCGGCCGAGAGGGACAAGACGGTCCCGATCCTGCAAGCCCGCGGCAAGCATTTTTCCGGCGGTTTTGACCTCAACGTCTTCGCCAGGGGCAGTGCCGAGGATCAGTATCTGATGCTGAAGGCCGGCGCCGAATTGGCGTTGCGGATCCTGTCGTTTCCGATGCCGGTGGTCGCGGCCTGCCAGGGCAACGCCTTTCCGATGGGGGCGTTCCTGATCATGTCGGCCGACCACCGTATCGCGGCCGAAGGCAGTTACAGGATTGGCATGAACGAGGTCGCGATCGGGCTCACCGTGCCGCGTTTTGCCATCGAGATCGCGCGGCAGCGGCTGACGCCGGCCTATTTCAGCCGGGTGGTGATGACAGCGGAGATGTTCGGTCCGGCGGAGGCGGTGGCCGCCGGTTTCTTCGATCGGGTTGTCCCGGCGGATCAGCTTGAGCAGAGCGCCGAAGAGGCCGCCCGGGCGCTGAGCACTCTCAACATGGCCGCCCATGCCGCCACCAAGGCGCGGGCGCGCGGAGCCGTGATCCAGATGATCCGCGCCATGATCGACGAGGACATCACCCCGCAATATGGCGAGGACCGTGTCGCCAGCCGCGCGTCAGCTTGAGGGAATGGGCCGGTCCCTTCCCCGCGGGGGCGTTTGGCCCAAAGCTTTGCAGGAGAGAAGGCTTTGCAGGAGATATGGCTTTGCCTGAAATGGCTTTGTATGAAGGCGCATGACGACAAAACCGCACCGGGCCACCTATCGCCATGGCAACCTCAAAGCCGCCGCGCTGAAGGCGGCCTTCGGCCTGGTGGCGAAGGCCGGTCATGAGCAACTGAGCCTGCGTGAGGTCGCCGATGCCGTCGGCGTCACCCATCGCTCGCTCTACAATCATTTCGAGGACCGGGAGGCGCTGCTGGACGCGGTCGCCACCGAGGCCTACACCAAGCTCGCAGCCCGGCTGGTGAAGGCAGAGACGCCGCAGGACTACACCGCGACCTATGTGCGCTTCGCGCTCGCCAACCGCGCGATCTACGCGCTGATGAGCAGCCGGCCGCATGCCACCATGAAACACAATCCGCCATTGCAGACCGCGGTTCACAAGGTCATCACCGAGGCGATGCGGATTTTCTGCCGCGACATCGAAACGCCGACAGCGCGCCGCCGCGCTGTCATGAAGATTTACATCACGCTCTATGGCGGCATTTCGCTATATGCCGCCGGCGTGCTCGACCAGCCCAGTGAGAAGGCGCTGATCGCGGAACTCTCGGCCATGAACGCGGGGTTGTGAACTGGACCGGACTTGATGCCGGCTAACGAACGCATCATTTTGCGTGAGACCGGTCAAGTGGTCCACGTTCGAGGGCTCGCTCCATGCTGCCGCGCATCGTCTCCTGTTTCACCATCGTCATCGTGGGCATGACGGTCGCCGAAGCGCGGCCGCGGCATCAAATCAATCCAATACCGTTTTCCCACGAGCCCTGCAGCGTATTGGATGGCAGGCCCTGCACGCCGACGTTCTGCAGCGTGTTCAATCACGGTCCGTGCATTCCCGAGATCTTTTATCCCTATGGCGAAAACCTACAACTGACGATCGAAAGCGTGCCGCCGCGCGACGATGCCGCGAAGTACCAGAAGCCGGATCACGACCTAGACACCCTCGGCGACCTGTTTGCGGCGTTGCGGTCCTGCTGGTCGCCGCCGCCGGCCGATACCGCGCGCGAGGGCATGCAGATGTCGGTGCGCTTCAGCTTCAAGCGAACCGGCGAGATCATCGGCGCCCCGCGGGTGACCTATGCAACCGCGGGCGTGCCCGCGGACACCCGCACCAACTATCTGAAGGCGATCAATGCCTCGCTTGAGGCCTGCGTGCCGCTGAAATTAACCGACGGCCTCGGCGGCGCCCTGGCCGGCCGGCCGATCGCAATCCGCTATGTCGATAACCGCGACTTGGGCAGGCCGTCGCGGACGCCGTGAGGCTTGCTTTACCTCAACAGTACATTCGTCATTGCCGGGCAAAAGCGCGAAGCGCGTCTTCGCGCTAGATGACCCGGCAATCCATCTCTTTCACGAAAATGTCCGCTGCGCGGACGATGGATACGCGGGTCCAACCCACGGACGACGGCGGAATATGCCGAACCACCCTGATTTTGACAGCGCGCCGCGCATTCTAGCGCATTGCGGCCCGAGCCCCTAAAGTGATACGCGAGGCTCACGCAAAACCAACCCGCGGGAGAACGTCATGGGACTATCGGTGATGATCCTGGGGCTGGTGCTGTTCCTCGGCGTGCATACGCTCACCACGCAGCGCGAGGTGCGGGCGCGGGTGATCGGGACCGCGGGCGAGGGGGGCTACAAGGTCGGCTATGCGCTGGCATCGTTGCTGGGCCTGGCGCTGATCGTCTGGGGATTTGCTCACTATCGCTCAAGCGGAATGATCGATGTCTGGGAGCACTTCGTTCCGCCCAAGGCGCTTGCCGGACTAAAACACCTCGCCGTGGCGCTGATGCTGCCCGCCGTCATCCTGGTGGTGGCGTCCTACATCCGCGGCCGCATCTACACCACGCTGAAGCATCCGATGCTCACCGGCGTCAAATTGTGGGCGGTGGCGCATCTGCTTGCCAATGGCGATCTCGGCTCGATCATTCTGTTCGGGTCGTTCCTCGGCTGGGCGGTGTTCGACCGGATCTCGCTGAAACATCGAACCGACCGCGGCGCGCCGCCGATCCCGGTCGGTGGCCCCGGCAACGATCTGATCGCGATCGCGGTCGGGATCGTGGCCTATCTGGCGCTGGCTTTCGCGTTCCATCCCGTCGTGCTCGGCGTTGCCGTCGTTGGAGTTTAGCTAGATGTCAGTGCAATCAACCATCAAGCGCAAGACCGCGCCGGATATTCGCGCCCGCAAGAACGGCGATCCGATCGTGATGCTGACCTCCTATCACGCCCACACCGCGGCGCTGGTCGATCGCCATTGCGATGTCATTCTGGTCGGCGATTCCCTCGGCAATGTCATGCACGGCTTCGAGACCACGGTGCCGGTGACGCTGGAGATGATGATCCTGCAGGGCCATGCTGTGATGCGCGGCTCGCAGCAGGCGCTGGTGGTGGTCGATATGCCCTTCGGCTCCTATGAGGCCTCGAAGGAGCAGGCCTTCCATTCCGCGGTGCGGATCCTGAAGGAGACCCATTGCGGCGCCGTCAAACTCGAGGGCGGCGCGCGGATGGCCGAGACCGTCGCGTTTCTGTCCGAGCGCGGCATTCCCGTGATGGGCCATATCGGACTGACGCCGCAGTCGATCAACACGCTCGGCTCGTTTCGCGCCCAGGGCCGCGAGGAGGGGAGCTGGGAGCCGATCGAGAACGATGCCCGCGCAATTGCGGAGGCCGGCGCGTTCTCGGTGGTGATCGAGGCGGTCGCGGAACCGCTGGCGCGCAAGATCACCGAGACCATCGCCATCCCGACCATCGGCATCGGCGCCAGTGCGGCCTGCGATGGCCAGGTGCTGGTGCTGGAGGATATGCTGGGCCTGTCGGCGCGGACCCCGAAATTCGTCCGCCGCTATGGCAATCTTGGCCCGATGATCGAGGCCGCGATCGAGGGCTACGCCACCGACGTGCGCTCCCGTGCCTTCCCGGGGCCGGAGCATGTCTATGGCATGAAGGCCAAAGGCTGAACGAGGCTGCGATGGACTGGTCACGCTATCCGATTCCCCCGATGCAACTCGAGGCACGGTTCGGCGACCGCGTGGTGCCGGCGTTCCGCGAACGGCCGAAAGGCATCTGGGCGATGGTCGCAGACGCAGCCTCCAGGAATCCGGATGGCGAGGCGCTGGTCTGCGGCGCAAGGCGAATGAACTGGCGCGAGGTGGTGCAGCAATCCGCTGCTATCGCGGCGGGATTTGAGAAGCTCGGCCTGCAGCGCGGCGACCGCATCGCGCTCTTGGTCGGCAACCGTATCGAATTCGTGCTGGCGATGTTCGGCGCGGCGCATCTCGGGCTGGTGACGGTCGTCCTCAGTACCCGGCAGCAGAAGCCGGAAATTGCCTATGTGCTGACCGACAGCGGCGCAAAACTGCTGATCCATGAGACGACGCTGGCCGATCGCCTGCCCGACGCCGGCGACGTTCCCGACCTGAAGCACCGGATCTCCGTCGACGACGGCAGCACGTCGCGGTTCAACGGCTTGCTCGACAACGCGCCTTCGCCACGGCCCGCTTCGGTCGGCGAACAAGACACTGCCATGATCCTCTACACCTCGGGCACCACCGGCCGGCCCAAGGGCGCGATGCTCGCGCATTGCAACGTCGTGCATTCGTCCATGATCTTCGCTTCCTGTCTGCAGCTTACCGTAGCGGATCGTTCGATCGCCGCCGTGCCGCTCGCGCATGTGACGGGCGTGGTCGCCAACATCATGACCATGGTCTGTTGCGCGGGCGCGTTGATCATCATGGCCGAGTTCAAGGCCGCGGAATATCTGAAGGTCGCCGCGCGCGAGCGCGTCACCTACACGGTCATGGTGCCGGCGATGTATAATCTCTGCCTCCTGCAGCCGGAATTCGACAGCTTCGATCTATCGAGCTGGCGCGTCGGAGGTTTTGGCGGCGCTCCGATGCCAGTCGCGACGATCGAGAAGCTCAACGCCAAGATCCCCGGTCTGGTGTTGATGAATTGCTATGGCTCGACCGAAACCACGTCGCCTTCGACCATCATGCCGGGGGAGTTGACCGCCGAACATATCGACAGCGTCGGCCTGCCATGTCCGGGCGCTGATACCATCGTGGTGGATGCCCATGGCCGCGAACTGCCGCGCGGCGAGATCGGCGAAATCTGGATCCGCAGCGCTTCCGTCATCAAGGGCTACTGGAACAATCCGAAGGCGACGGCCGAGAGTTTTACCGGCGGCTTCTGGCATTCCGGCGACCTCGGGTCGATCGACCCGGAGAATTTCGTTCGTGTGTTTGACCGGCAGAAAGACATGATCAACCGTGGCGGGCTGAAGATCTATTCCGCCGAGGTCGAATCCGTGCTCGCCAGCCATCCCGACGTGGTCGAGAGCGCCATCATCGCGAAACCCTGCCCGGTGCTGGGGGAACGCGTGCACGCCGTGATCGTGACCCGGCATGGCGATGTCAGCTCCGAGGCGCTGCGAGCCTGGTGCGCCCTGCGGCTTTCCGACTACAAGGTGCCGGAGACCATGGATCTGACCGCAGAACCGCTGCCGCGCAACGCCAACGGCAAGGTGATGAAAAAGCAGTTGCGCGAGGCATGGGCGGCGGCGCAATAAGAGCCGCGGAAGCTGATCGAGCGGCGGGAGCACGGCCTTGGGGAACCAGCTCAGGCTGTGGTCAACAGTGTTAACGCTTTGATCCGGCTGGCTTTGCCTTGCCACCGCCATATCGCTAGGGTATCGCCGCGCCACGCAGGGTCAGGCGCATTGGGCAGTTTGCGGATTCGCAACGTTCATCCGGGATGGGATTGCTTTAAGTGTCTGAATTATTTGACGAAGTTGACGAGGACGTCCGTCGCGATCAGCTCAAGAAGCTGTGGGACCAGTACTCGATCTATATCGTCGCCGGCGCCTTCCTGATCATCGCCGCGGTCGGCGGCTGGCGCGGCTACCAGTACCTGGAAGCCAAGAGGGCGGCCGAGGCGGGGGCTCTCTTCGACAAGGCCTCGGAACTCGCCGAACAGGGCAAACATACCGAGGCCGAGGCGGCCTTTACCGAACTCGCCGCGAAGGCGCCGTCGGGCTATCGCATGCTGGCGCGGTTGCGCGCCGCGGCCGAACTCGGCCAGCGCGATCCGCAGGCGGCGGTCAAGCTCTACGACGAACTCGCCGCCGATCGCAGCATCGGCGCCCCGGAGCAGGACCTGGCCAAGGTCCGCGCTGCCGCCTTGCTGCTGGAGACATCGAGCTATCCCAACATGCTGGCGCGGCTTGAGCCTGCCGCGGCGCCGGCCGCGACCTTTCGCCATACCGCGCGCGAACTGCTGGCGCTGTCGGCCTGGCGCGTCAACGATACGGCGGCGGCGCGGCAATGGCTGGATATGATTGCAAATGACGGCGACACGCCGCCGAGCCTGCGCTCGCGCGCCGAAGCGCTGCAGGCATTGCTTCCGCCGGTCGCCAAGAGCTGACGTGGCACAAAAGTTGAATGAGAGATCGACCATGGGCCGCTCGCAACGTTTGATTGCCGCCGCTGTCGTCATCGCGCTGTCGGGCGTGCTGGGCGGCTGCAGCACTGGCATGAGCAATTTCGATCCGAGCGATCTGCTCGATTTCCTCGACACCAAGAAGAAGCTGCCGGGCGAGCGCAAGCCGGTGTTCCCGGACGGCGTGCCGGGCCTCGAGCAGGGCGTGCCGAAAGACTTGTACAAGGGCTCGCGGCAGGAACAGATCGACCAGCAGAACGCCCAGGCCGCGGCAGCCGCTGCGCCGCCTGCCGAGGACCCGAAATCCAAGCGCTCCGCAAAGGGCAAGGGCAAGCAGCCCGCCTCGGCCGGCAGGACCCCGGCGCAGGATACGGCTGCGGCGCCAGATCCCGACGCCGCGCCCGAGGACGACGGCAGCACCGCTGCGGCGCCGCCGGCTCCCAAGGCCAAGAACGTCGCCCGCAGGCGCAGCACCACCGCGCCGCCGCCCGATCAATCCGCGTCGTCGCCGCAGCAATCCGCTTTTCCGGCACCCGTGCCGAGCGGCACTTTTACGCGCTAAATTCGGCTGCTTCATCTCATTGACACGCGCGTTGGTTTGATAATCTGCGCGTTTTCTTGTCGCAAAACCGCTACGCACTTTTGCGGAATACGCGCGTAACAGCGCACGGATCGCTTATGTCTTTCACGATCGCTATTATCGGCCGGCCCAATGTCGGAAAATCGACGCTGTTCAATCGGCTGGTCGGGCAGAAGCTCGCGCTGGTCGATGACGAACCCGGCGTGACGCGCGACCGCCGCGAAGGCGAGGGGCGTCTCGGCGACCTCGAATTCACCGTCGTCGACACCGCGGGTCTCGACGAGGGCGCCAAGGGCTCGCTGACCGCGCGGATGCAGGAGCAAACCGAAGCCGCGATCGGGCTGGCCGACGCCTTGATGTTCGTGGTCGACGCGCGCGCCGGCCTGACGCCGAACGATCGCGCCTTCGCCGATTTCGCCCGCCGCGCCAACAAGCCGGTGGTGCTGGTTGCCAACAAGAGCGAGGGCAAGCAGGGCGACGCCGGTGCGATGGAATCCTATGCGCTGGGGCTCGGTGACCCCATCCAGATTTCGGCCGAGCACGGCGAGGGCCTGAGCGATCTCTACGATGCGCTACGCGCGCTGATGCCGGAGCCCGCCGAGGAACCGCAAGAATTCGACGATGACGACATCATCGTATCGGATGAAGAGCTGGCGAAGCGGCCAATCCGCGTGGCCATTGTCGGCCGCCCCAATGCCGGCAAGTCGACGCTGATCAACCATCTGCTCGGCGAGGAGCGCCTGCTGACCAGCCCCGAGGCCGGCACCACCCGCGATTCGATTTCCGTCGAGATCAACTGGCAGGGACGGGATTTCCGGGTATTCGATACCGCAGGCCTGCGGCGGCGCTCGCGGATCGAGGAGAAGCTGGAAAAGCTGTCGGTGGCGGACGCACTGCGCGCGGTGCGCTTTGCCGAAGTCGTGGTGCTGATGATGGATGCAAAGAACAGGTTCGAGGAACAGGATTTGCGCATCGCCGACCTGATCGAGCGCGAGGGAAGGGCGCTGGTGATCGCGGTCAACAAATGGGATTTGATGGAGCAGCAGTCGAGCCTGATCTCCGCGCTGCGCACCGATGCCGACCACCTGCTGCCGCAGGTCAAGGGCATGCCGATCGTGGCGGTGTCGGGTCTGATGGGCGAGGGCATCGACCGCCTGATGAGCGCGATCGAGCAGGCTTATGCGGTGTGGAATCGGCGCGTGCCGACCGCTTCCCTCAACCGCTGGTTCGAACAGGCTGTCGATGCCAACCCGCCGCCGGCGGTGTCGGGCCGGCGGCTTAAACTGAATTACATTACGCAAGCCAAGGCGCGGCCGCCGAGTTTCGTGCTGTTCTGCTCGCGCGCCGACGCCGTGCCGCAATCCTACCTTCGTTATCTCGTCAACTCGCTCCGTGAATTCTTCGAACTCCCGGGCACCCCGATCCGGATCGCGCTCCGCGAGAAAGCCAATCCGTTCGCCCACAAGCGCAAGCGGCCATCCTGAATTCACCGCTTCCGCTTTGGCATCAGGTCGGTCCGGGAGTTTAACACCCCGTCGCCCGCGTCATGCCGCCGAGTAGATAGGATTCGCAGTTTGTCGCGATCTTCGGTCTGGTCGGCGCCGACAGCATCGTTGGCCGCTCCGTGCGATGTAATCCAGGATTGGACAGCATCGTCATGGCGAGTTCATGAGAGTGAGTCGATGGCAGGCCAGCAGCGCACTTGACTCTTCTGTTCGGAGGAGGCCGCAGACAAGTGAAGAAGAAAAAGCAATTCGAGCACGCGCGTCAATCCGTTGCAAATTTGTATCGCGCGGCCGCAATGTTGATTGAGTTCGCTTTGGTCCTCATGGCAGTCGCGTCTGTCCAAGTTCCATGATGGCTTCCGGTGGTTTTGTCCCAGTCGGAATACCCCTCAGATTCGCGACTGGAGACCAGAAAGCAAATGTTCAAAAAATTGATTGTCGTTGCGGCATTCACCGCCCTCGGCGCCAGCAGCGTGTTCGCCGCTGATCTCGCTTCTCGTTCCCAGTTCAAGGCCGTGGATCCGGCCTACAACTGGACCGGCTTCTATATTGGCGCGACTGCCGGCGGGGGTCTCCACAACACCACGGTCGACGACAAGGACTGCAATCTCTCCTGTTCTTCCTTGGCCTTCAGCAGGGGCTTTGCAACCGTTGGCGGCACAGTCGGCTATAATTATCAGTTTGGCGCCGGTGTCGTCGGTATTGAAGGTGACATCAACTGGTCGAGCTTCAAGGACACACTTACCGATCCGGACTGGAACCAGCCAAATGGGACGGCCCATTCAACGAAGTCGGACTGGTTTTCAACGGTTCGTGGCCGCTTCGGCCTCGCGGTTGATCGTGTGCTTATTTACGGGACGGGTGGCGTCGCGTTTGTTGACCGCAATGTTACCGGAAACGATATTGCCGGGACCTGTGCTTCCGATTGTTTCTCGATCAAGGAAACCGCGGTAGGTGCTGTCGGCGGCGTTGGCGCGGAATATGCGCTTTCCGGACCTTGGACCATGAAAGCCGAGTATCTGTATATCGTCACGCCCACCGCGCGCGCGCATGACCTTAATCCGAACAAAACCGCCACCTTCAACCAATTCGCGGCGACGGATTCCCTGCAGGTGGTCCGTCTGGGTTTGAACTATCGTTTCGGTTACTGATCCGTTTTCTTGCACAACACGAAGAGCCCCGGCATAGCCCGGGGCTTTTCAGCGCCTGCCAGGACAGCCGCAATTTGGCTCTTCACCAATCCGCTGTCGCTTACGCCCAGGCAGAGCGTCGATGGTGCGTATTGGGCCTATCCGTGGGATACGCTCCGTTTCGCTCAACCGCTGGTTGGATCAGGCGGTGGATGCCAACCCCGGCGGTGTCGGGCGGCTGAAATTGAACCACCTTCGCGGCCGCCGAGTTTCGTGCTGTTCTGCTTGCGCGCCGACGCCGTGCCGCAATCCGACCTTCGTTATCTCGTCAACTCGCTCCGTGGATTGTTCGAACTCCCGGGCACGCCGATACGGATCGCGCAGCGCGAGAAGGCCAAACCGTTCGCCCACAGTCGCGAGCGCCCATCGTGAGCTGGAGCTGTGTGAGCTTGGTCACAGAACCTCCGTTTGCGGTTTGCCAATACCACTGGCGGCGCAAGTAATTCGGCGGCAACGATGCCGGCGATCGACGGTGCGGATGCCCGTCTTCGGGGATGGTGATGGACCAGGCAAAGAAGCTTTCTGAACTGATCGCGGAGATCTATGACGCCGCGCTGGATGCCTCGCTATGGCATGACGTCGTCGGCAAGGCCGGACGTTTCGTCGGCGGCTCGGCGGCCGCGATCTTTTCCAAGAGCCCGACAGCCATGAACGGCCATGTCTATTACGAGCACGGCACTGACCCGTATTATCGCGAGCTCTATTTCAGCAAGTACATCAAGCTCGACCCTTCGACCACCGGTCATTATTTCGCCGACGTCGAGCAGCCGATCGCGGTGGCGGATCTAATGCCTTACCAGGAGTTCCTGGAAACGCAGTTCTATCGGGAATGGGCCCAACCGCAGGGCCTAGTGGATTTCCTGTCCGCGGTGCTCGATAAATCCGTCACCAGCGCGGCGCTGTTCGGGGTGTTCCGCTGTGAACCCGATGGGGTCGTCGACGATGAAGCCCGCCGGCGCATGCGGTTGATCGTTCCGCATATCCGGCGAGCGGTGCTGGTCAACAGGCTGATCGATCTCAGGGCCGCCGACGCTGCGAACCTCGCCGCCACCCTCGACGGTCTCAGCGCGGGCATATGCCTGGTCGATGCGGGCGGTCGCATCGTCCACGCCAATACCGCCTGTCACATCATTCTCGACGCCGGCGACTTCCTGTCCACGGTCGCGGGGCGGATCGTCGCGCGCGACGAGAGGATCGACCAGGCTTTTCAAGAGATGTTTGCAGCCGCCGGCAGCGGCGACGCCGCGATCGGAACCCGTGGCATTGCCCTGCCACTGCAGGCGCAGGACGGCTCGCATTATCTCGCCCATGTCTTGCCCCTGACATCCGGCACCCGCCGTCTTGCCGGGATGGCTTACTCGGCGGCTGCGGCCTTGTTCATCTGCAAGGTGGCGACGGAAACTCCGTCCGCGCCGGAGATCATCGCCCGCGCCTACCGGCTGACGCCGACCGAATTGCGGGTGCTGCTCGCCATTGTCGAGGTCGGCGGCGTGCCGGAAACGGCGGTCGCGCTCGGCGTCGCGGAAAGCACCATCAAGACGCATCTCAATCATCTGTTCGAGAAAACCGGCGCCGGCCGCCAGGCCGATCTGGTCAAGATCGTCGCGGGATTTGCGACGCCGCTGATCGGCTAAAGCGAGATGACTTTTCTTCGAATTGTCATCCCGCTCTATCTTTTTGTTTGAGCATAATCTTTTCGGAAAACCGGTTCCCACTTTTCCGGATCATGCTTTAGCGCGCCCGGCGCGAGGCCGGGCTCTGAGCCAATAATAGCAAGACCAGTCAGTATTGCGAAACCGCCGGGCTGCCGAAATGATAGTTCACGCCGACGCGCACGATGTTGTCGTTGAAGCGGACCTTCGAAGAAGTCGCGACAGCGGCCGTACCGCCGCCCTGAAGGGATGTCGGTCCAACGTCGTTTGCGAGGCCTCCGGTGGCGTAGGTTGCGGATCCCAAATCGTAGTAAAGGTATTCAAGCTTTGCGCCCCAGTTGGAGGAAAGCATCCACTCGCCGCCGACACCCACGGCATATCCAACACGCGTTCCTGAAAACGACCCCGATGTCAGGGTGGGGGGAGGAGGATTGTCCGTATTGGTTACGGATTGAGCGATCGTCGTGTCGGATCTGGCTCCGCCATAAGCCACACCGCCTGTTACATACAGCAAAAGCTCCGGAGCGGCCAAGACACCAACACGGGCGCGCAACGTTCCAAGGTAGGACAGATCGCGCGTGGTCGCTGAGTTCGTGACGACCGAAGCGGTGGTGTCGTTGTTATCCACGAGGAATACGGCCGACGACGATCGTTGGTGCGCTCCGGTCAGGCCCTGAATATCCGCCTCGAAGCCGGCGATGAACGAGCCCGAGAACTGATAATTATATCCGAACTGGCCGCCGCCGATGAAACTGCTTGATGCGCCGGCCTTGTTCGTTGCGCCAAGGGCCATAGCGTCCGCGTTTGCGGGAGCCGAACTGGTCGAAACAATGCTGGCATCGTTGCTCACGCTGCCAGACCCGCCAACCCAACCCGCATTCAAGCCGCCGTACCAGCCACTCCAATTGTACGCGGGAGCGGCCATTGCAGGTGCTTTCGTATACGTGCGCGACGGAAGATCGGCGGCTAAAGCCGAACCAGATAGCGCCGCAGCCACAACCATTCCGTCCAGAAGCCGCTTCATTGCAATCCTCGAATTTGTCCGCCGCGCAAGCGGCTCCAGCAAACGACATCAATCTCACAAGCGAGATTCGATGCGTGCAGAGCTTTAAGTGCGACGGGAATTTGCGACTTGGACCGATGCGCCCTTGAACTGGACAAAAACGCAGGTGAGAGATTTCGACGGCAAATGATGCAAGCCAGCCACAGGTATCGCACAGGGTTGATCGATGTCGGCGATACGCCGCCAATAGCAGGGCAGTCGATTTGGAGCACGTCCGCCGGCGGTCCAGAAACACCAGACCAGGACCTGTATTCCCAGGGCCCGCACTCAAGTTATTTTGATCGCTGCACTGCAACAATGAAGCCGCTGTCCCCCAAACGATGGAAGCGGCGATTACCCCCGTGAATTATCTACGCGCACCGGTCCGAGCGGCCAGAATCGTGGAATAGCGCCTGATATCGTAGCAATCTTGAGCGGCTCCTACCGGAAGTAACCCGCATGCACCAGCCAGTCAGCACTGCGACCGTTCGTTTCTCGACATCCGATCTTCCAGAACATATGCGCGTCGCCACCTGGCGCGAACATTATGGCCAGACCGTGCTGCGGGCCGAGATCGATCCCGGTGACGACGCGGCGTTCGATGCCACCGTTACCTCGCGGGTGCTGCCGGGACTGCAACTGGTGTCGGGCCGGTTCACGGCCGCCCGCATCATCAGAACCCGCGAGATGACCGCCGACGGCAACGACGACCTCTCGCTGCTTGTCAACCAGACGGGCAACGTCACGGTTTCCGCGCGCGGCCGCCGGGTCGACCTGTGCGAGAACGACGCGGTTCTGATCTCCAGCGGCGAGCCCGTGGTGTTCGATCGGCGCTCATTCGGCGAATCGGTCGCTATCAGGATTCCCTACGCGACGCTGTTGCCGTCGGTCGTCGATGTCGACGATGCGATCATGCAGCGCATCCCGGGGAGTACCGCCGCGCTCCGGCTGCTGACGAGCTATTCCGACGCCTTGCTGGGCGATGATGACGCGGTGGAGACGGTGGCGCTCGGGCATCACGTCGCCACCCACATGCACGATCTGGTGGCGCTGACGCTGGGCGCCACCCGCGAAGCCCAGGACATCGCCAAAAGCCGGGGAATGGGCGCCGCCCGATTGCGGGCCGCAAAGATCTACGTCATCGAAAATATCGGCTGCCGGGATATTTCGATCGGCAGCGTCGCCTCGCATCTCGGGGTGACGCCGCGCTATCTGCAACGGCTGTTCGAGAACGACGGCACGACGTTTTCCGCGTTTCTGCTTGGCCGTCGCCTTTCGCGCGCGCATCGACTGCTGTGCGAGCCGCAGTCCGCGTCAAAACAGGTCAGCGCCATCGCCTACGATGTCGGCTTCGGCGATCTCTCCTACTTCAACCGCTGTTTTCGACGGCTTTATGGCGCCACGCCGATGGATATCCGGGCGGCGGCGAAATAACAGCCGGCCTGCGGGCGACCGCAGGCCGGATGAACAAGGGCCGTCACGCGTTTTCGGTGGCGCGCCGGGCTTGCAGCGGGAACCCGAATTCCCCTGCATTGCCATCCAAGCGGCTGCATGCGTTAATTTGCGCGACGCTCGCCCATTCATCCGCCCGAAAACCCACGCGCAAATCATGTCCGACGAACCGCCCGCCGATAGCGTCGGCGCGCCAATGGCAACCACGCCGCGCCCCGCCGCGGCGCTGTTTATTTTCGTCACCATTCTCCTGGACATGTTCGCGCTCGGCCTGATCCTGCCGATCCTGCCCAAGCTGGTGGAAAGCTTTGTCGACAACGACACCGCCAGCGCCGCGCGCATCTTCGGCCTGTTCGGCACCGCATGGGCGGTGATGCAGTTCTTGTTCTCGCCGATCCTCGGCAGCCTGTCGGACCGGTTCGGCCGTCGGCCGGTGGTGCTATTGTCGAACCTGGGTCTGGCGCTGGATTACGTGCTGATGGCGCTGGCGCCGTCGCTGACCTGGCTGTTCATCGGCAGGGTGATTTCGGGGATCACCTCGGCCAGCATCTCCACCGCATTCGCCTACATCGCGGATGTGACCGCGCCGGAACAGCGCGCAGCGGTGTTCGGCAAGATCGGCGTCGCCTTCGGCGCCGGATTCATTCTTGGCCCGGCGGTCGGCGGGCTGCTCGGCGGCATGGATCCGCGGTTGCCGTTCTGGGTAGCTGCCGGCCTGAGCTTCGCCAATACGCTCTATGGCTTGCTGATCCTGCCGGAGTCGCTGCCGCGCGATCGCCATTCGCCGTTCCGCTGGAAAAGCGCCAATCCTTTGGGCGCGCTGCATCTGCTGCGTTCCGACCGTGTGCTGGCCGGATTGTCGGTGGTAAATTTCCTGGCGCAGGTCGCCCATGTGGTGCTGCCCTCGACCTTCGTGCTGTACGCCAATTATCGATATGGCTGGGATACGACGACGGTCGGTCTGACGCTCGCCATGGTCGGCGTCTGCTCGATGGTGGTGCAGGGGGCGGCGATCGGGCCGCTGGTGCGGCGTTTCGGCGAGCGCCGTGCGCTGCTGCTGGGCCTCGGCTGCGGCGCCGCCGGCTTTCTGATCTATGGCGCGGCACCGACCGGGACGCTGTTCTGGCTCGGCATTCCCGTGATGGCGCTGTGGGGCATCGCGGGCGCGGCGAGCCAGGCGCTGACCACGCAGCTGGTCGCGCCGGACCAGCAGGGCCAATTGCAGGGCGCGACCAACAGCGTGCAAAGCGTCTCGCAAATGGTCGGGCCGTTTCTGTTCACGCTGACCTTTGCCTATTTCATCGGCGCCCAAGCTCCCGTGAAGTTGCCGGGCGCGCCGTTCCTGCTGGCGGCGGCGTTGATGGTGCTGGCGTTCCTGATCGCGATGCGCACGCTGGCGGCTAAACGCGTTGAATGAGAGACGTCCCATAATCAGCGGCCCCAGCTCGATGATCAGGTGAAGTTCACCGATATCCGTGTTCGAAGGCAATCAGGACGTACCGCCGCGAGCGCGGCACGGCCGTTCTTGACCCGAGCGTTCTCGCCGCTGCTTCCGGCCGCTCATTCGATCCTCAGATTTGCGTCGCGCACCACCTTGCCCCACTTTTCCATCTCCAGCTTGATGCGCGCGGTGAACTCGTCGGGCGTATTGGCGACCGGTTTGAAGCCCAGTATAGCGAGCCGCTCCCTGATGTCGGGCCGCGCAACGCTTTTGGCGATCTCGCGAGCAAGCAGCTCAACGATCTCTTTTGGCGTACCCGCCGGTGCAACGATGCCGGTCAGCGTATCGGCTTCCTGATCCTTCACGCCCTGTTCGGCGAAGGTCGGCACGTCGGGTATTCCCTCGGCGCGCTCTGCCGCCGCAACGCCGATCGCACGCACTTGACCGCTCTGTATCGCTGCAAGGGAGGACGGCAACGCGGTGAAGGCGATGGGCGTGTGGCCACCGACGGTAGACTGCACGGCCGGTGCCGCGCCAGTGAAGGGGACGTGGACCATATCGAGCTTGTAGGTCAGGCGAAACAGCTCGCCGCCGAGATGTGGCGTGGAACCGACGCCGGGACCGGCATAGCTGTATTTGCCGGGATTATCCCGGATCAGCTGCACAAGCTCCGGCAGCGTCCTGGCCGGCACCGACGGGTTGACCACCACGACGTTTGGCGAAACCGCGACCAAAGTCACAGCCGAGAAATCCTTGATCGGATCATACGGCACCTTGGCGTAGAGGCTGGGGTTCACCATGAAGCCCGTACTGATCGCCATGATGGTGTAGCCGTCGGGCGTCACGCGCGCGACCTGACCGGCCGCGGTGTTGCCGCCCGCGCCACCGATGTTCTCGACAAAGAACTGTTGGCCGAGACTGTCGGAAAGTTTTTGCGCCACGAGGCGAGCGATGACGTCGGTAGGGCCGCCGGCCGGAAACCCTACCACCACGCGCACGGGCCGGTTCGGATAACCCTGCGCCAGTGATGGCGTGACACCGGTCAGCAGCAACAATGCTGCGAGAATCCCCTGCAAAACGGGCATCGTGGCGCTCCCTGGACATTCTTGTGGGGTCATCATCGACGAGGGCACCCTTCGGAACAAGGCCAAAGCGATCTCCAGCAGATTTAATGACGACTGTGTTGCCGTCACTCCCGGAAAACGACCCACAGCGACATCTGCCGACCACCCCTCTGGAATCTGCATCGGTCCTGCTTGCCAAGGGAGCGCGGAGTCGTAGGGTGCCTTGGGGTGTCCTGCGGGCGCTCTTTTTTGCGATGCAGGAGAAAAATCGGACATGACAGGCATTCTCGATCGCAAGGTGGCGCTGGTGACCGGTGGCGCCTCGGGCATTGGACGTGCGACCGCGCTTGCGATGGCTCGCGAGGGCGCGCGTGTGGCGGTGGCCGACCGTACCGAGGAGCGCGCGGCTGGGACCGTTGCCTTGATCAACGCGGCCGGCGGTCAGGCGATTGCGATCGGTGGTGACGTCACCGCGGAAGATGATGTGGCCGCGATGGTGGCGCGTACCGTCGCCGCTTATGGGCGGATCGACTGTGCGTTCAACAATGCCGGCGTTGCCGGAGGATCGGTTGGTCCGGGGCGCCAGCGCCTGCACGAACTCAGTCGGGCCTCATTCGACGCCATGCTGGCCATCAATCTCACGGGCGTATTCCTGTGCATGAAGCACGAGATTGCCCAAATGCTGGGACAAGGCGGCGGCGGAGCGATTGTCAACACCGCCTCGATCGCCGGCCTGATAGGTCTGGCGACATCCGGGCACTACGTGGCGGCGAAACACGGCGTGGTCGGACTGACGAAGACCGCTTCTATCGAATACGCGCAGGACGGTATCCGTGTGAACTGCGTCAATCCCGGTTATGTCACCACGCCGATGACCGAGGAAGTGGTGCAAACGCGCCTTGATGCTGTCATGGCGAAGGTGCCGATGAACCGCATGGGGCTCCCCGACGAGATCGCGGAAGCCGTCGTCTGGATGTGTTCCGATAAGGCGTCGTTCATGACAGGGGCATCGCAGGTCGTCGACGGCGGATATTACGCGGCTTAGAACGCCGAATTTGGCATGGCTCCCATCTCAAGTCTGGTGAGGGGAAGTCTGCTAACGCACGGCTTGCACTTGGTGCTTATCCCCCGAAGGAGATTTTGATGCGCATTCCGGCCTTGGCCATTCTGACGATCGCGACGATTTTGATGACGGATCGGGCTCCCGCCCAGACGTATAATCCGGACTATCCGCTCTGCCTGCAGACCTACGGCATAGATGGGAACTACATCGAGTGCGGCTACACTTCGCTGGCGCAGTGCGCTCAGTCCGCATCGGGGCGCGCCGCCCAGTGCATCATCAATCCATATTTTGCCAGCGCGCGTGCACCCGCGGGACCCTATTATGGGCGGCATCGCGGCGCCTACTGAATGCCGGCTTCCTGTCCAGCGTCGTCTCCGGAATTCGCCGCCGTGACGCGCGCGTCTCCGCTATACGGCAGGAGCGTCGGTCACACTTCGGATTGAACCGCCGCTACATGCTTAGATCTCGGCGAAAATCTCGATCACGTTGCCGTCCGGATCGCGGAAGAAGATGGTGCGGTGGCCAAAAGGGTGATCTGTGAGCGGATGCGTGAGGCGGATGCCTTTTGCGTCGAGCGCCGACGCACATTTGGCGACCATGTCCGGTGCGACACGGAACGCCATCTGGATGGACAGCGCTCCCGGTGGCGGAGGCGCATCGTTGAAGCGCGAGCCATGGGCCGTCAGCGCCAGGGTATTGGAGCCGACGCGGTACTCGATCCAGTTGTCGCCGAGCGTGCGATCGACGGAAAATCCCATCACTTCTCCATAGAAGTGGCGCATCGCATCCATGTCGCGGGCGAAGATGACGGTGTAGTCGATTTGTCTGATCTGACTGAGCGGGTTCATTACTTGCTCTTTCTTATTGGGCATCGCCGGGCCGAATTGGCATCGGCTGGTTGCGCCGCAACCGCGACCGTCGCAGCGCTAACGAGCCCATCGCGTCCGGAGATTGGCAGTTAAGGTTGGAGAGCGCGCGCTCCACCCGTGAGTGGCCGCAGCCCTGACACGGATTGTAAAGCCGCCATAGTCGCCGGACAAGCATGGGGCCTCGCGAGGGGCCGCAATTTCGTGCAACAAGGCGCCGACAACGCCTCCGCGTTGGCGTCGGCAACAGGTTGATGTAGGCTCACGCCATACAACGGGCGGCAAGCCCGGACGTTGGAGGGGAGCGAACATGAATCTCAGACATATCCTGTGCTGTTTCAGCTTTGCCGTGACCGGCTTTGCACCGGCCGCAGCACTGCTCGCCTTGGCGGCGGCGCCAGCCATGGCCCAGCAAGCGGCGGTCGCGATCGATAGTGACGACATCGGTGGCGTGGTGCGGGGTCCGGCCGGGCCGGAAGCCGGCGTATGGGTCATCGCCGAGACGACCGAATTGCCAACGAAATTCGCCAAGATCGTCGTCACCGACGACCACGGCCGCTATGTGATCCCCGATCTCCCGCCGAATGTGAACTACCAGGTTTGGGTGCGCGGCTACGGCCTGGTGGATTCGCCGAAGATGCGCGCGAAGCCCGGCCAGCAGGTCAATCTAGCGGCGGTGCCGGCGCCGGACGAGGCGGCCGCAGCGCATTATTATCCCGCGATCTACTGGTTCACGCTGTTGAAGATTCCGCCGGCCAAGGATTTCGGCGGCAGCACCGACATCCCGAAGGAGATCACGCAGGACATCTGGCGCCAGCGCATGAACAACGTCGACTGCGTCGGCTGCCATCAGCTTGGCCAGGAATCGACGCGGACGATTCCGGCTGCGTTTGGCGAATTCAAATCGGGCGAGGAGGCATGGATGCGCCGAGTTGCCTCGGGACAAACCGGCGAGTGGATGGTGAACCGGCTGGCCGGGCAACTCGGCGGCGTGCCGTTCAAATATTTCGGCGACTGGACCGACCGCGTGGCCAAGGGCGAACTGCCCAGGGCCAAGCCGCCGCGGCCGACTGGCATCGAGCGCAACGTCGTGATCTCCTCATGGGAGTGGGCCACCGAGAAACACTTCGTCCACGATCTGATTTCCTCGGATCGGCGCAACCCGACCGTTAACGCCTATGGCCCGCTGTACGGGTCGAACGAATATTCGTCGGACGACATGCCGATCCTCGATCCCAAGACCGGCAAGGTGACGTTCTTCAAAATGCCGGTCGCCGATCCGAACGCCCCGGAATCGTTCGGACCGCCGCTGCATCCCAATGCCACCGCCAAGCCGATCGGCGCGTCGGCCTATTGGGGCGAGGAGAAGATCTGGAGCCAGAAGGCGAACAACCATAATGGCATGTTTGACGGCAAGGGCAGGGTGTGGTTCGCCGCCGCCGTGCGGGGCATCGAAAACCCGGACGTCTGCAAGAAGGGCTCCGACCATCCCTCGGCCAAGGCGTTTCCGCTGGAGCGCTCGCCGCGGCAAGTATCGATGCTCGATCCCAAAACCATGAAGTACAGCTTCATCGACACCTGCTTCGGCACCCATCATCCGCAATTCGGTTACGACGCCGACAACACCTTGTGGTTCTCCGGCAGCGGTCCGGTGGCCGGCTGGGTCAACACGCGGATATGGGACGAAACCGGCGATGCCGTGAAGGCTCAGGGCTGGGCGCCCTGGGTTCTCGACACCAATGGCAATGGCAAGGTGGACGAGTACACCGAGCCCGGCGCGCCGGCGCAGGCCGACAAGGATATGCGGATTGGCGGCTCCGGCCCCTACGCGGTGATGCCGCATCCGACCGATGGCTCGATCTGGTACGCCGTCAACGTGTTCGCGGGTCAGCCCGGTTTCATGCGTTTCGATCCCAAGACCAAACTGTCGGAGTTCTACGCTATCCCGAAGGAAGGCATTGGCGTGCGCGGCGGCGACATTGACAGGAATGGCGTGCTGTGGGGCTCCGGCTCAAATGGGACGCTGATCAGTTTCGACCGCAGCAAATGCAAGAATCCGCTGAACGGGCCGAATGCGACCGGCAACCATTGTCCGGAAGGGTTTGCATTCCACAAATATCCGGGACCCGGTTTCGAGGGTTTCGAAAACAGCAGCGCCGAGGCGAGCTACTACACCTGGGTCGATCATCACAACACGGTCGGCCTGGGCGAGAACATCCCGATCTCCACCGCCAACCTCAATGACGGCTTCGTTGCGTTCAAGGACGGGCAGATGGTGATGCTGCGGATTCCGTATCCGCTGGGCTTCTTCGCCAAGGGCCTCGACGGCCGCATCGACGATGCGAACGCCGGCTGGAAGGGCCGCGGGCTGTGGAGCACCAGCGGCGATCGCGTGCCGTGGTTGATGGAGGGCGGCAAAGGTTCAAGACCGCGCGCCGTTCACATTCAGGTCCGCCCGGACCCGTTGGCAAAATAAAAACCGCAGGGAAGCTGGGGTCCGGTCAGCACATCTTGCAGTGGGCCGCCGGCCGGACGTTGGAGGTTCGGCCGGCGGCCAGTGTCTTACTTCTTCACCAGCGGGCACTCGCTCGCCTCGAGCGGCTTGGCGGCGTCTTCCGGCGAGATGGTCGCGATCATGCTTGTAATAGTCCCACGGATATTTCGACTCGTCCGGCTTCTTCACCTCGAACAGATAGGCCGGAATGATGCGGCGGCCGTCGATGCGCAGCGGGCCCTTGCCGAACAGGGGATCGTCGGTCGGCAGTTCCTTCATCTTGGCGACGACCTTGGCGCCGTCATGCGGATTGCCGCCGAGCGCTTCCATGGCCTTCAGATAATGCAGCACCATGGCGTAGTTGCCGGCCTGGGTCATCGACGGCATCGGGTTCTTGCTCGCCAATGCGGAGAACCGCTTCGACCAGGCGCGGGTGGCATCGTTCTGGTCCCAGTAGAAGGATTCCGTGAAGGTCAGGCCCTGCGCGGTCTTCAGCCCAAGCGAATGCACGTCGTTGATGAACAGCAGCAGCGCGGCGAGCTTCTGGCCGCCGGCGACGATGCCGAATTCGGCGGCCTGCTTGATCGAGTTGGTGGTGTCGCCGCCGGCATTGGCGAGGCCGACCACCTTGGCCTTGGAGGCCTGCGCCTGCAGCAGGAATGACGAGAAGTCCGACGAGTTGATCGGATGCTTGACGCCGCCGAGCACCTTGCCGCCATTGGCGGTGACCACCGCCGAGGTGTCGCGCTCCAGCGCGTGGCCGAAGGCGTAATCGGCGGTCAGGAAGAACCAGCTGTCGCCGCCGGCCTTGGTCAGCGCCTTGCCGGTGCCGTTGGCGAGCATGTAGGTGTCGTAGGTGAAGGAGACCGTGTTCGGCGTGCAGGCCTTGCCGGTGAGGTCGGCGGTGGCGGCGCCGGAATTGAGCAGCACCGCGTTCTTTTCCTTGACGAGGTTGCTCACCGCCAGCGCGACGCCGGAATTCGGCGTATCGGCGATGGCATCGACCTTGTCGCTGTCGATCCATTGCCGCGCGATGTTGACGCCGACATCGGGCTTGTTCTGGTGATCGCCGCTCACGACGTCGATCTTCCAGCCCTTCTTGGTCAGGCCGGAATCCTCAACCGCCATCTTGATCGCGACCACCGAATTGGGGCCGCCGATGTCGGCATAAAGGCTCGACATGTCGTTCAACACGCCGATCTTGACGGTCTTGTCCTGAGCCAGCGCGGGGGCCGCGAGACCCAGTCCGGCACAGGCGATGAGCGCGGCGGTGTGCCGCGCGAGCGTTTTCTTCATTGAATTCCTCCAGATATTGATGCCCGAACGGCTCTCTTTCCGGAGCCTTGTCAGGGGTTTGATGGACCCGTTGATCCTGGTTCCCCGATAGCCCGTCTCGGGCGACCCGGCAATGCGCTTATTGTAGCGCATCCGAGGTTAACCTGAATTTCTGGATACGCTTCCCGGTGTCGACCTCGGCGGTATAAACATTGCCTTTGGCGTCCACCGCCATGGCGTGGATCCAGTGGAACTGCCCGGCCTGGCGGCCGTTGCGCCCAAAGCTGCCGACCACGGTGCCGTCGTCCCGCTTCAGCACCCGGATTTCGTTGTTCTCGCCGTCGGCGCTGAGCAGATAGGTCTGCTTCGGATCGGGCCAGATCGCGATATCCCACACGGCACCATTTCCGAGCGTGTTCTTCTCGTAGAACCACTCCTTGACGAAGGTGCCGTCCTTCTTGAACACTTGGATGCGGTCATTGATGCGGTCACAGACATAGACCAGCCCGTCATTGGCGAGCTTCACGCAATGCACGGGATTGGCGAATTGCTGTGGTGCTGGCGCCTTGGGGTCGTAAGGCGGCTGCTTGTCATCGTTGGGCGGATTGCCGTAGGCGCCCCAATGCCGCTTGTAGGCGCCTGAGGTGGCATCGAACACGATGACGCGGCGGTTGCCGTAGCCGTCGGCGACGTAGATCTCGTTGGCGTCCTTGTCGATCGCGGTCTCGGCGGGTTTGCCGAGCTGGGTGGTATCGTTGCTGCCCTTGCTCGGCGCGATCTTGCCGATCTGCATCACGAACTTGCCGTCGAGCGTGAACTTGAGAATGGCGTTGTCATTGTCGGCATTGCCGCCGACCCACACAAAACCTTTCTCGTCGACTTCGATGCCGTGTTCGCGCCCGACCCATTCATAGCCTTCGCCGGGCCCGCCCCAGGAGCGCAGCAGATTGCCGTCGGTGTCGAACTCCAGGACCGGCGGCGCCGAGACGCAGCATTTTGACCGTGGCGGCGTCAGCGCGGCACCTTTCTCGTCGTCGGTCAGCGAGCGCGGGCGGTGGATGACCCAGATGTGTCCCTGGGCGTCGACGGTGATGCCGCCGACCTGGCCGAGGATCCAGTTGTTCGGCAGCGGCTTTGGCCAGGACGCATCGACCGCGAAGGTCGGGATCTCGCCGGCAACAGCTGTGCGCGGCAACGCTGTTGCGCCGATCAGCGCGATGGTGGCGATGACGATCGAAGCTTTCCTGGAGAGATTTGTGAGGGCGTTGTTCGAGTGCCCGCGATTCTGCGTCGCCATCATGGCATCCTCCCGTTATTTTCACAGCGGGTTTTCCCGCTTTGCGGGCGCAGTCAATCGCGGGGAGGAGCGGGAGTCAACGGTCTGACGCCGTCATTGCGAGCGGAGCGAAGCAGCCCATAACTTGCGCTTGAGGTCGATGGATTGCTTCGTCGCTTCGCTCCTCGCAATGACGGGAGTACGTAGCACGCGTTCGCGGGCACTCACGCCGGCGCGTGAAAATTCATCAGCGTGCGGGTCTTGTAATCATAGAACTTGCCGGTCTCGGTCCACTCCGGCGCGCACATCGGCACGATGTATTCCGCGGCCTGTTCCGGCGTATCCAGCGTCAGCGGGTCCTCGCCGGGAAACACCGTGGCGCGCATGCGGGTCCGGATCGGGCCCGGGTTGAACAAATTGACGCGGATCGGCGTGCTGGCGGTTTCATGCGCCCACACCCGCACCAGCGTCTCCAGTGCGGCCTTCGAGGCCGCGTACGGGCCGACATAGGCGGCGGCCTTGTTGGCGGCACCTGAGGTGACGAACACCGCGCGGCCGGCGTCGGATTGCTTCAGGAGCGGCTCCATGCAGCGGATCAACTGGAAGTTCGCGGTGACATTGACCGCCATCACGTCGTTCCAGGGCTTCAGCTCGATATGGCCAAGCGGCGAGGACGGGCCGGCGACGCCGGCATTGCCGACGAGAATGTCGAGCTTGCCATGGCGCTCGTGCAGCGCCGCGCCAAGCCGCGCGATGCCGTCGAAATCGGTCAGATTGAGCGGCACCAGGGTGGTGCTGCCGCCTGCTTTACGGATCTCGTCGTCGAGTTCCTCGAGGCCGCCTTGCGTTCGCGCCACCGCCACGACATGCGCGCCGGCTTTTGCCAGCGCGCGCGCGGTTTCATAGCCGATGCCGCGCGAGGCGCCGGTGACGAGAGCGATGCGGGAGGCGAGGGGTTTTGTCATCGAAGCAACTCTATCAGCGCGTCGTCCCTGCGGAAGCAGGGGCCCATACGCCGTGACGGCTATAATAGGATGAGGCGCTGGTTGCCAGCCCGGTGCTAACCACGAACTCCGGTGGCTATGGGTCCCCGCGTTCGCGGGGACGACAAGCTAGCTCGCCTCAGCCAGCAGCGACAATTGCCGCGGCTGCGGCTCGACCTGGGTCTGATCGGTGAGATGGGTGGGATAGACGCCGGTGAAGCAATGGTCGGAGAATTTTGGATTCGCCGGATCGCGGCCGGGTTCGCCCATCGCGCGATACATGCCGTCGATAGAGAGGAACGCCAGCGAGTCCGCGCCGATGATCTCGCGCATTTCTTCCAGGCTGTGGGTGGCCGCCAGCAGACCGCCACGGTCCGGCAGGTCGATACCGTAGTAGTCGGGGTGGAGGATCGGCGGCGAGGCAAGGCGGAAATGCACCTCGCGTGCGCCGGCGTCGCGCATCATGCGGACGATCTTCTTCGAGGTGGTGCCGCGCACCAGCGAGTTGTCGATCAGGATGATGCGCTTGCCCTCGATCGCGGCGCGGTTGGCCGAATGCTTCATGCGCACGCCGAGTTCGCGCACGCTCTGGGTCGGCTGGATGAAGGTGCGGCCGACATAGTGGTTGCGGATGATGCCGAGCTCGAACGGAACGCCGGAATGCTGGCTGTAGCCGACCGCGGCGGGCACGCCGGAATCCGGCACCGGCACCACCACATCGACCTCGACATGGCTTTCGCGCGCGAGCTGGGCGCCGAAATTCTTGCGGACTTCGTAGACCGAGCGGCCGCCGACGATGGAATCAGGCCGCGAAAAATAGATGTATTCGAAGATGCAGGGCCGCGGCGCCATCGGCGGGAACGGCTTGTGGACCTCCTCGCCCTTCTGGTCAAACACGATGACTTCGCCGGGCTGGATGTCGCGGACATATTTCGCGCCGATGATGTCGAGCGCGCAGGTCTCTGAAGTGAGGATCGGGCAGCCGTCGAGTTCGCCCAATACCAGCGGCCGGATGCCGCGGGGGTCGCGGGCGCCGATCAGCTTCTTGTTGGTGAGCGATACCAGCGCGTAGGCACCCTCGATCGCGCGCAGCGACTCGATGAAGCGCTCGATGAAGCGGTTGCGCTTGGATTGGGCGACGAGATGCAGGATCACTTCGGTGTCGGTGGTGGACTGCATCATGGCGCCGTTGCGCACGAGCTCGCGGCGCAGCGTCAGGCCATTGGTCAGATTGCCGTTATGCGCGACCGCAAATCCGCCGGCGTTGAGCTCGGCGAACAAGGGCTGCACGTTGCGCAGGATGGTGCCGCCGGTGGTCGAATAGCGGACGTGGCCGACCGCTGTGGTGCCGGGCAGGCGCTCGATCACCTCGCGGCGGGAGAAGGTGTCGCCGACAAGGCCGAGCCGCCTTTCGGAGTGAAACCGGCTGCCGTCGAAGGAGACGATGCCGGCGGCCTCCTGGCCGCGATGCTGCAGGGCGTGCAATCCGAGCGCCGTGATGGCGGCGGCTTCGGGGTGGCCGAAGATGCCGAACACGCCGCATTCCTCGCGCAGCGTGTCGCCTTCCAGATCGGAATCGAGCAATTCCAGGGGAGGTTGATCAGGGTTAAGATTGTGTTGCGCGGCTTGATCGGAAGGGCTCTGTTTACAGTCCATCGCGCCTCTCTTTGGGCCTGATATCAACGCGCCGCCGGTTTCTCGATCAGCTTTTTCAGGCTGTCGCGGGCAGGCTTGGTATAGCCATCACCGGAAGCCGGCGCCGCCGGGTCGGTGTCAGTTTGCTCATCGTCTGGTTTATTCTTCTTGAATCTCTTTAAGATGGTGTTCTCGGGGTCATCCGGCAAGAGCGACATCAGCCAATCCCCTGTTCCTTGCAGCACCAGCCGGGACTTCGCCCCGCTCACCCAATCGGGCCGCTGCTTGTCCGGAACCAGCCAGCTGAAGAACAGGAAGGCGACGACGACGATCAGGAGGCCCCGGCCGAGCCCGAACAGGAACCCAAGGGTGCGGTCGAGCGCCCCGATTCGGGAATCCAGGATCATGTCGGAGATCCGCACCGTGATTACGGACACCACGATCAGGGTACCGATGAAGGTGCCGGCCACCACGACCACGCTCGCGACCGTGTCGTTGTTGAAATAGGTCTTGGCGGTCGGCAGCAGCTTGGAAAATGCATAAAGCGTGACCAGCGCCGCCGCGCCCCAGGCCGCGATCGAGAGGATCTCGCGCATGAATCCGCGGACCATCGCGAGCAGGCCGGAAATCAGCATCACGGCGAGCAGGACGAGATCGAGTATCGTTATTGGCATCGGCTAGTCAGGTCCGCTCGTAAGCACAAATTTCGCGAATCGGCGTGTCGGTGCCGCCCCAAGTGACGGTGATAGGGTGCCTCCCGCAAGGCCGGAAATGGTGACCACTGACCGCCAAATACTGACCCCCAAATACCGACCGAAGGCTTGCGCGGGTTGTATAGCGGCGAGGGCGGGCAAGGTCACGCTCGGCTAGCCTTCCTGGCGCCGGAATCTCGCAGGTGTGGCATTTTTCTCCGCTGCCGCGGTTTCTCGGCTCTCTTGACGGCTTTCCTGCCGGTTTTGTCTGGGTGTTCCGCGCGCAGCTATATCCGCGACCAGGCTGGTCAACCCACCAACGGTGTTGAGCACCAGGCCTGCATCGCCGCCAATGTCGCCACGAGCCGATTCGGGCAGCACGGCGCGGCCGAAACCGAGTTTGGCGGCTTCCTTCAGCCGGGCGGAGGTCTGCGCCACCGGCCGCACCGCGCCCGACAACGAAATCTCGCCAAAATACACCGCGTCGGTCGGCAGAGGCGCATTGACCAGCGACGACACCAGCGCGGCAGCGGCAGCAAGGTCGGCGGCGGGTTCCTGGATGCGCAGGCCGCCTGCGACGTTCAAATAAACGTCATGGCCGGAGAGTTTCACGCCGCAATGGGCCTCCAGCACCGCCAGCACCATCGACAGCCGGCTCGGGTCCCAGCCCACCACGGCGCGGCGCGGGGTGCCCAGCGAGGTCGGCGCCACCAGCGCCTGCAGTTCCACCAGCACCGGGCGGGTGCCCTCGATGCCGGCGAACACCGCCGTGCCGGGGCTGCCGAGATCGCGTTCGGACAGGAACAATTCGGAGGGGTTGGAGACCTCGCGCAAGCCCAAGCCCGTCATCTCGAACACGCCGATCTCGTCGGTTGGCCCAAACCGGTTCTTCACCGCGCGCAGGATGCGGAATTGCTGCGAGCCTTCGCCCTCGAACGACAGCACCGCGTCAACCATGTGTTCGACCACGCGCGGCCCCGCGATCTGGCCGTCCTTGGTCACATGGCCGACGAGGATGATGGCCGCCCCGGATTTCTTGGCGAATCGGATCAGCGCCTGCGCCGAGGCACGCACTTGCGTGACGGTGCCCGGCGCGGATTCTACCGTATCGGTCCACATGGTCTGGATCGAATTGATCACGATCAGGCGCGGCACCGCGCCCTCCGACAGGGTCGAGACGATGTCCTCGACCGAGGTTTCCGCGGCGAGTTGCACCGGAGCGTCGGCGAGGCCCAGCCGCTCGGCGCGCAGCCGCACCTGCGCCACGGCCTCTTCGCCTGAAATATACACCGCGCGATGGCCGGCCCGCGCCAGGAGGCTGGTGGCCTGCGTCAGCAGCGTTGATTTGCCGATGCCGGGATCGCCGCCGACCAGAAGCACCGAGCCCCGGACAAACCCGCCGCCGGTGACGCGGTCGAGTTCGGTCATGCCCGAGGGCAGGCGAGGGGCGTCGTTGCTCTTGCCGGTGAGGCTTTCCAGCGCGAACAGCCGGCCCTTGCGCTTTGAGCGGATCGAGACCGGCATGGTGGTGGCGCCGGTTAAATCCTCCTCGGCCAGCGTGTTCCACTCGCCGCAGGATTCGCACTTGCCCTGCCAGCGGTTATACGCCGCGCCGCAGTTCTGGCAGACAAAGGAGAGCGTATTCTTGGCCATGAAGGGAGTGAGTCGCGGTTCAAGGTGAGCGTGTCGCGTTGCATAGCATGGAAAGGCCGCACCGCCGTTGCCTTATGAGGCCTCCAACCGGCTTGCGAGCACCTTATCGATTCGCCGCCCATCCAGATCGACGATTTCGAACCGCCAGCCGCCGGTCTCGATTTTGTCGCCGACGCCCGGAATCGTCCCGAGTTCCTGCAGCAGGAAGCCGGCGCAGGTTTGATAGGGGCGCGAAGCCGGCAGCGCGATGCCAAGCAGTTCGGCGAATTCGAGCACCGGCATCCAGCCGGATATCAAGTAGGAACCGTCATCGCGCTTCACGAACGCGGGCTCGGCGGGTCCTTCCTCGGTGTGGAAGGCGCCGACGATCGCCTCCAGGATATCGGCGCTGGTCACGACGCCCTGGAAGGTGCCGTATTCATCGTGGACGAGGCCCATATGCACCGGTGAGTCGCGCAGGATCGCCACGACGTCCCGCGCATCGACCGTCTCCGGAATGATCGGCACCTCGAGAACAAGTTTCCGCACGTCCGGTGTCTTTCCCGCCAGATAGACGTCGAGCATGTCCTTGGCGTTGACGATGCCGAGCGCGCTGTCGCGGTTGCCATCGAACACCGGGAAGCGTGAGTGATTGCTGCCCAGCAGCGCGGTCAGGATTGCGGGTTCGGGATCGGTCAGGTCGATCAGGCTCACTTCATGCCGCGGCGTCATCACGGCCCCGACCGGCAGGTCGCCGAGCCGCATCACGCCCGCGATCATCTCTTTTTCGCCGGGCTCCAGCACGCCGGCATTCTCCGCCTCGACCACGAGGGTGCGAATTTCATCCTCGCTGACTTTTTCCTCCGCATCGCCGCGTTGTCCGAGCAGCCACAGCAGCAGCTTGCCGGATCGATCCAGCAGCCACACCAGCGGCAGCGAGGCTTTCGCCAGCAGCATCATCGCCGGCGCGACCCTGACCGCGACGGCCTCGGGATCGCGCAGCGCGATCTGCTTCGGCACCAGTTCGCCGACGATCAGCGAAGCGTAGGTGATGACGCCGACAACGATGCCGACGCCGATGGTGTCGGCGAGACCCTGCGACAGTCCGATTTCAGTCAGCCACAGAGTGAGGCGTTGCCCGAGCGTCGCGCCGGAGAAGGCGCCTGACAAAACGCCGATCAGGGTAATTCCGATCTGAACGGTGGAGAGGAACTTGCCGGGATCGGAAGCCAGCGCGAGCGCGCGGCGAGATCCCGTGACGCCTTTCTCAACCAGACCGGTCAGCCGCGCCGGCCGCGCCGACACGATCGCCAATTCCGACATTGAAAGAAGGCCATTGACGACGATCAGGACCGTCACGATCCCGAGTTCCAGATAGAGCAAGCTTCAACCTTTTCAATCCAATACGACCCGCGCCCCAGATTTCGCCGGTCGGGTATCAGAACGAAGATAGGGAGTCGCGGAGGGAGATACCAGAATGCGGGTATCCGCGACGGCTGCGTTGGGTGCGCGGCGTCCGTGGCGTAGCGTCGCGGCGACAATGCCTGAGGTAACCGCCTCAGGGCATCATGGCGTGCCGCCTGTTCAAATTCCTATTTGACCGACACGAACGGCACCGAAGAACCCGGCACCATCGTCGTCGGCAAGACCCCGTTCCAGCGTTCGGCCTGCACCAGCGTGACCAGGTTGGGATTGGTGCCGAGCGCCTTGGCGCGGGCTTCGATGGCGGCGGCTTCGGCCTCGCCGGTCAGCTTGATGTTCGTGGCCCTGGCTTCGCCGTTCAACCTCAGGGCATCGGCGCTGGCCTGGGCTTCCGCGCGAACGGCGTTGGCTTTCGCCATCGCCTGGGTGACCGTGATCTGGGCCTGCACTTTTTCGCGTTCGGCATTCTGTTGCAGCTTCTGCACCTCGACCTCCGCCAGCATGCGCTGTTCGATCGAGTGCAGATAGTTGGCGCTGAACTCGATGTTCTCGAGTTGAACGCTCTCGATGACGATCATCGGATCGTATTTCAGCGACTCGGTGATGGCGTCCTTGATCGCGCCATTGAGCGCGCCGCGTTCCTGGATCGCCTTGACCGCGGTGTAGCGGCCGAACACCACCTTGACCTGCTGGTTCACGACCGGGCTGACAACCTGGTTCACCGCCGTGTCCAGCCGTCCGAACTTGGCGTAGAGATCGGAGACCTTGTCCGGCGAGGCCCGCAAGGTCACGCTGATCTTCAGATCGGCCGGTTGCTGGTCATAGGAGTAGGAGTTCATCTTGTCCCACGAATAGGTCGCGGTCTTGACGCTGACCTTCTCGACCCCGTCGATCAGGGGGATCTTGAAGCCGAGGCCCGGCTGCGCGGTGCCGATGACAGCGCCATTGCGCAGCAATACGCCGCGCTCGGTCTGATCGACCGTGTACCAGCTTCCTGATGCGATAATGAGAACGACAAGAGCGGCGACGGCGACGATAGCGGCGCCAATGATTCCCTTGTTCACTTGTGCTTCTCCGGGCGTTGGGGGGGATCCGTCTTCAGGCCAACCATTGATCTAGGGCCCGTTACGAAATTGGATGTGACACGCATCACTTCGTCGGCCATTCCCCGTGATTGGTTCAGGCCGCTAGCCGCTACCGCTGGATTTTATGAAATTGCCGCCGACCACGGCTGAAAAGGCTGGCCGCCGGCATGACCATCCGTCACCGGCTGAAATACGTCCGGTTGGAGCCGGCTGGCATCAGCGGTGGCTGGCTTGCGGCGGTGGGAATAGTGCTGTCGGCCGGGAAGGCCCGGCGCCGTCATGCGGCTTTCTTGAGGGCGAGCGCATAGGCCTGACGCGAGGCGGCGGCCGATCGCAATGCAGGCATCGTCAGTTTAGCAGCATACACCGAAAGCGTCGCGACCACGCCGCCGCCGATCAAGTCGATGAAATAATGTGCGCCCTCGATCGGGGTCGACAGGATCATCAGCGCGTTGAGCCCGACCACCCACCACCGCAACCGCCGCAGCGGAAACAGCGCCCAGATGAAGAGCAGGCCACAAACGGTGTGAAAGCTCGGAAACGTAATCAGGCCTTCGAGGTTGTTTTCGCTGATCAGGAAGTTGGCGCCGGTTCGCATCGCCTCCAGATGGCGGATGTGCTCAAAGGGTACCGACGGCGTCAGGTTGGCGTAGGCACTCTGGGGGATATGCAGGAACGCATAGGAGGCGACGGCCGGCGTGAACGTAAAGATCAGCAAGGTGATGATGAGCGCGAACGCGGTGGCGACGATGTATTGCTGCAGCCGCGCGAAACGCGACGTCACGATCAGCGCGCCGATCACGAGCAGAAATTGCGGCCGCATCGAGACGTAGGCGATTTTGCTCACCAGCCCGACCAGGGGATGCTCGTTGAGGAAATGCAGATAGGCGCGCCAGTCGAGTCCAAGCCAGAGGTCGACGGCGTGCAATTCCGCGTCCCGATAGGGAAACGCCGCCGCCGCCAGCGGGTAACTGAGCAGCATGCCCAGCGTCAGGATGATGGCGAGCTGGGCCGACGTCTCGGCGCCGATCGAGATCCACGGATCGGGCCGCACTCGGCGATAGCAGAACGCGATCACGACGCAGGCGCCGACCACCAGGATTTCCCGGACGCCGCTGAAGAGATCGAAGGAAAGGTTGGCAACCCGGAAGCCGATGCAAACGGCGATCAGCATCACCGCGGCGATCGCCCAGATGGCGCGGCCGGTATCGAGGAGAGCCTGCCGTTCGTCGGTGTCGATGTCCGGCATGCCTCAAATCGCCTGTCAGGTCGCCCGCGTGACGTTCAATCCGGGAACGGCATGAAGCTAGTTCGGCGCGACTAATCGAAGGTTAAATTAGCGGCGGAAATCCGCCATTTTGGCCCATTGTCGGCCCGCCAACATCCTGGACCTCAAGCGGGCGGCGCGCCCCAGAACGCGTTGGCCAGCATCGTTAACCCGGCCGCGAGCATGATGCCGTCCATGACCAGCCGGAAGACATCGGCGTCGAGCCGCAACACAAAACGCTTGGCGATGAAGGCGCCCGACATCAGCGACGAGCCGGCGATCAGGCCCTTCAGCGCGACATCGGGCGTCAGCGCGCCGAATTGCTGGAAGGTCACCGATTTCGAGAGATAGAGACCGAGCGAACTCGCCGCTTCAGTGGCCAGAAACGCGCCTTTGGTGAGGCCGTAGAACAGAAACAGCGGCACGCTCAACGGCCCGGTCGAAACCACGATGCCGGTGATGTAGCCGATCACGGCGCCGCCGACCGCGAGCTGCCAGAGCGAGGTTTTCAGTTGATGTCGCGTGAGCCAGTGCCGCACCGGCACCATCGCGATCAGAAACAGACCGATCGCGATATCGACCGCGCGCGACGGCAGCGCCAGCAGCGTGCGGGCGCCGAGCGCCGCCGCCGGAATGCCGGGGATGGAGTAGGCGGCGCAGGCCCGCCAGTCGACCTCGCGCCACCAGGCGAGGATCCGCGACAGGTTGGCCATCACGGCCGCGATCGCCATGATCGGCACCGCCTGCTTCGGCCCGTATTGATAGACCAGCACCGGCATCAGCATGATCGACGAGCCGGTGCCGACGATGCCCGAGATGGTGCCGGCGACGAGCCCGACCGCGAGGACGAAGAGGAAGCCCAGGGATTGTCTCCATGAATCGACGTACGCAATGCGACCATCGCAGCAGTGTAGCCCGGATGGAGCGTAGCGCGATGGGTCGAGCGACGCGATGCCCGTCAATTGTATTTCACACAACCGCATCAACGTCATTGCGAGGAGCGACTTGTCCGCCGTAGCTCAACGAGCGAAGGTGGAAGCGACGAAGCAATCCATTCTTTCTTTGCGCGGTGAGATGGATTGCTTCGCTTCGCTCGCAATGACGGTGATACAACCCTCTCCAGACAACAAGAACCCGGAAGGAAACCCCATGCTCACCGTGCATCATCTCAACGACTCCCGCTCGCAGCGGATCCTGTGGCTGCTGGAAGAACTCGGGGTGCCCTATGAGATGAAGCGCTATCAGCGCAATGCGCAGACGCGGCTGGCGCCGCCGGAGCTTGAGGCCGTGCATCCGCTCGGCAAGTCGCCTGTCATCACCGACGGCGGGATCACCGTCGCCGAATCCGGCGCGATCGTCGATTACATCATCCGCAAATACGGCGCGGGCCGACTGATGCCGCCGCCCGGCAGCAACGACTATGAGGCCTATAATGAGTGGCTGCATTACTCGGAAGGCTCGGCGATGCTGCCGCTGATGCTGAACCTCTATGTCTCCAGGCTGAAGGAGGCCGGCGCGCCCCTGCATCCGCGCATCGACAGCGAGATGGCCAACCATCTCGGCTATGTCGATCGCGCGCTGAAGGGCCGCGAGTTCTTCGTGGGCAAGTCGCTGACCGGCGCGGATGTCCAGATGAGCTTTGTCGGAGAGATGGCAAAGGTGTTCGACAGGCTCGGGCCGTATCCCGACCTGGCGGCGTGGCTGTCGCGGATGCACGCCCGGCCGGCGTTCCAGCGCAGCGTGGAGAAGGGCGGGGCGTACCGGTTTGCGAAGTAGGAACTTCCCAGCGTCGTTGCCGGGCTTGACCCGGCAACCCATCCCCCTGGAGGAGGCCTTTTTTACGAAGGTGGATGGATACGCGGGTCAAGCCCGCGTATGACGGCCGGGTGGCCGACCGCGCGCCGGCCGGGCAGGCTGGCACCCACCCCATCCCCACCATATCTTGCAGAAATAACAGGCCTGCACCGCAAGCGCTTGGCCATTGGGGCCCGATATGGTATCCCGCAAGCGCCGCTTCCGACCGCCACCCCTGACCGGCCGCACCTTACCTAACAGGTTGCGGCGGTGGAGATATTTCGCCCATGAGCCCATCCCCGACCAGCGCCAAAACCGCCTCCGCGCCCGACTCGTTCTTCACTGCCCCTCTGACCGAGGCCGATCCGGAGATCGCCGCCGCGATCCGGGGCGAACTCGGCCGGCAGCGCCACGAGATCGAGTTGATCGCGTCGGAGAACATCGTCAGCCGGGCGGTGCTGGAAGCGCAGGGCTCGGTGATGACCAACAAATATGCCGAAGGCTATCCGGGCAATCGGTATTACGGCGGCTGCGAATGGGTCGACGTCGCGGAAACGCTGGCGATCGACCGCGCCAAGAAGCTGTTCGGTGCAGGTTTTGCGAACGTGCAGCCGAACTCCGGCAGCCAGATGAACCAGGCGGTATTTCTGGCGCTGCTGCAGCCCGGCGATACCTTCATGGGGCTCGATCTCGCCGCCGGTGGCCATCTCACCCATGGCTCTCCCGTCAACATGTCCGGCAAATGGTTCAAGGCCTCGCACTATACCGTGCGGCGCGAGGACCAGATCATCGACATGGATGCGGTCGCAAAACAGGCCGAGCAGGTTAAGCCGAAACTGATCATCGCCGGCGGATCGGCCTATTCGCGGTCGTGGGACTTCAAGCGTTTTCGCGAGATCGCCGACAGCATCGGCGCCTATCTGATGGTGGACATGGCGCATTTCGCCGGCCTCGTGGCCGGTGGCGTGCATGCTTCGCCGGTGCCCCATGCGCATGTCACGACCACGACCACACACAAGTCGCTGCGCGGCCCGCGCGGCGGGTTGATGTTGTGGAACGATGAGGCGCTGACCAAGAAGCTCAACTCGGCGATCTTCCCGGGCCTGCAGGGCGGTCCCTTGATGCATGTGATCGCGGCGAAAGCGGTGGCGTTCGGCGAAGCGCTGCGGCCGGACTTCAAGATCTACGCCAGGAACGTGGTCGAGAATGCCAAGGCGCTGGCGGAGGCGCTGCACGCCCAGGGATTTGATATCGTCTCGGGCGGTACCGACAACCATCTGATGCTGGTCGACCTCAGGCCCAAGGGTCTCAAGGGCAACGTCTCGGAAAAGGCGCTGGTGCGCGCGGCGATCACCTGCAACAAGAACGGCATTCCCTTCGATCCGGAAACGCCGTTCGTCACCTCGGGCCTTCGTCTGGGCACGCCGGCGGCGACCACGCGCGGTTTTGGCGTCGCGGAGTTCAAGCAGGTCGCCGGGATGATTGCCGAAGTGCTCAATGCGCTGGCGCAGTCGCCGGACGGCAAGGCGCCGCTTGTGGAAGTCGCGATCAAGGAACGGGTCAAGGCGCTCACCGATCGCTTCCCGATCTATCAGTAAGGTCCCATTGAATGCGTTGTCCCAGCTGCAACAGTCTCGATACGCAGGTGAAGGACTCGCGTCCGACCGAGGATTCCGCCGTGATCCGGCGGCGGCGGGTCTGCGTCGCCTGCAATTTCCGCTTCACCACGTTCGAGCGGGTGCAGCTGCGCGAGCTCACGGTGATCAAGCGCAATGGCCGCCGGGTGCCGTTCGACCGCGACAAGCTGGTGCGTTCGCTGCAGATCTCGCTACGCAAGCGACCGGTCGATCCGGAGCGGGTCGAGAAGATGGTTTCGGCCATCGTCCGCGAGCTCGAAAGCGGCGGCGAGGCGGAGATTTCATCGGAAGCCATCGGTGAAATCGTGATGGAGCATCTGCGCCAGCTCGACGACGTCGCCTATGTCCGCTTCGCCTCGGTCTACCGCAACTTTCGCGAGGCCAAGGATTTCGAAGCCGTGCTCGGCGAACTCTCCGGCGACGACGACACGCGGCTCGCCCTGTTACGCAAATGATCTTCCGCATTCTGGAAGACCAGTACGCGCAGAAATCCCGGGAATCGAAGGCCGCCGACGTCCGCTTCATGCAGCTGGCGCTGACGCTCGGCCGGCGTGGGCAGGGGCGCACCTGGCCCAATCCCGCCGTCGGCGCGGTCGTGGTGAAAGACGGCGTCATTGTCGGCCGCGGCTGGACGCAAGTAGGCGGCCGCCCCCACGCCGAGCCCGAGGCGCTGAGCCGCGCCGGCGAGGCCACGCGCGGCGCCACGCTCTATGTGACACTGGAGCCGTGCTCGCATGTCGGCAAGTCGCCGCCCTGCGCCGATGCCATCATTGGCGCCGGAATTGCGCGGGTGGTGTCGGCGATTGAGGATCCCAATCCGGAGGTCGCGGGCCAGGGCCACGCCAGACTTCGCGCCGCCGGCATCACGGTCGATGTCGGACTATGCGCCGCGGAAGCCGCGCACGACCATGCCGGGCATTTTCGGCGCGTTCGCGACCAGCGGCCTCACGTGATCCTGAAACTCGCGGTGTCGTCCGACGACAAGATCGGGGCCGCCGGCCGCAAGCCGATCGCGATTACGGGCGAGGCCGCGAAAGCGCGGGTGCATCTGTTGCGCGCGCAATGCGACGCCATCCTGGTCGGGATCGGCACCGTGCAGGCGGACGATCCGCGCTTGACCTGCCGGTTGCCGGGTATGGAGGCGCGCTCGCCAGTGCGGGTGGTGCTGGATCGGAGCTTGCGGATATCCGGCACCAGCCGGCTGGTTCATTCCGGGCGCGAGACTCCGCTGTGGGTGATGACATCGAACCTCGCGGAAGCGCCCGCCGCGATGAAGCTCGGCGCGGCCGGCGCCCAGGTGATCCGCGTTGCCACCACCTTGGCGCCGGCGCCGGGACTGGATCTGTCGACTGTGGTGCGGGCGTTGGCGGAGAAGGGTATCACCCGGCTCTTGGTGGAAGGCGGTTCCCGCGTCGCCTCGTCCTTTGTTGCAGCCGATCTCGTCGACGAAGTCTGGCTGCTGCGCGGCCCCGATCCGGTCGGCGCCAACGGCATCGCCGCGCTGGAGCAGATGCCGCTGACCGCCATTACGCAGTCGCCGACATTCAAAGTCCGTGCTAGCGAAATGCTGGAAAAAGACACACTAACGATCTACGAGCGTACGCAGATATGATCCGTCAATGGGAAATCGACGCTCGACGCGATCTCCGTTTCACCTCTCCCGTGGGGAGAGGTCGGATCGCGTTAGCGATCCGGGTGAGGGGTTACGGTCCAACGATAGACCGTTCACCTCAACCCTGTCGCTACGGGAGAGGGAGTTCGATCTCCGCCCCTGCGGCACCGATACTAACATCTCGACGGATCACGATCTGATGTTCACCGGCATTGTCACCGATATCGGCGAGATCACAGCCCTGACGCCAACGGCGCAGGGCCAGTTGCATCGGCTGCGGATCACCTGCAGCTACGATCGTGCCACCATCGCCGACGGCGCCTCGATCGCCTGCAACGGCGTCTGCCTGACCGTGGTCGCCTCGGGCGTCGCGGGCGACAAAACCTGGTTCGATGTCGATGCCGCCGCCGAAACGCTAGGGATGACCACGGCGAAACATTGGGTCGCCGGAACAAAACTCAATTTGGAACGCGCGCTGAAGATCGGCGACGAACTCGGCGGCCATATTGTCGCGGGCCATGCCGACGGCATCGCCACCATCGTCAGGCGCGACGATCTGCCCGATATGGCGCGGTTCGAATTGCGCACCACGCGCGAATTGGCGCGCTTCATCGCGGCCAAGGGTTCGGTGACGCTGGATGGCGTGTCGTTGACGGTGAATACCGTGCAGGACGTGGAATTTTCGGTGCTGATCATTCCGCACACCCTCAACGTCACCACGCTCGGCGGCTGGCGCGCAGGAAGCGAGGTCAATCTCGAGGTTGATCTGATGGCGCGTTACGCCGCGCGGCTGAGCGAGATGTCATCGTAGCGGCGCATTCGCCGGACAGGTCATGGTCAGCGGTTGAAACCATCCGGAGAACTCCCATGCCGGCATTCAGTGACTATCCGATCGCAACCCTCGCGGACGTAATCCGGTTCGAAAACGAAAAGCCGTTCGAGCAGCGTTACGACGCCCGCAGCATCTATGACATCTTCGTCAAAAGCGCCGCGCGGCACCCGGACCATACGGCGCTGACCATGGTGATGACGGGAGAGGATGGCGAGAAGCCGCGCCTGGTTTCCTACCGTCAACTGCAGGAAGGGATCACCAGGGCGGCGAACCTGTTCACCTCCATCGGCGGAACCGCGCCGGGCGTGGCCTATATCCTGCCGAGCCTGGTCGAAACGCATTTCACGCTGTGGGGCGCGGAGACCGCGGGCTATGCGGTACCCATCAATTTCCTGCTGCAGGCGCAGAACATCGCCGAATTGATCCAGGCGTCGGGCGCGACCATTCTGGTGGCGCTCGGACCTCACCCGCAACTCGACATCTGGCAGAAGGCGCTCGCGGTCAAGGCGTTGATGCCGGATCTCAGGCTGGTCCGGATATCGGTGGCGGATGCGCCGTTGCCGGAAGGCGTGGTCGAGTTCGCATCGGCGCTGGCGGCACAGGACGGAACAACGCTCGTCTCGGGCAACATCAGGCGCGACGACGATGTCGCGGCATATTTTCACACCGGAGGCACCACCGGTTCGCCGAAGCTCGTCGTGCATACCCACCGCAACCAGATCGTCGCGGCGTTCGGCGCGGCACTCATGTACGACCTCGGCGAGACCGACAGGGTGACCAACAGCTTGCCGTTGTTCCATGTCGGCGGCGCGGTCTCGGTTGGCCTGGCCTGTTTCCTGGCCGGTGCGAACGTGATCGTGATGTCACCTGGAGGGATGCGTAACCCGTCGATGGTGAAGAATTTCTGGCGTATCGTCGAGCGCACCAGGGCCACCGTGATCGGCGGCGTGCCGACCGCGTTGGCCGCGCTGGTCAATATTCCCGTGGACGCGGATATCTCGTCGGCGCGTTGCACCATCACCGGTGCGTCGATGCTGCCACGTGCCGTCGGCGAGAAGATCCAGGCCATGACCGGCACCGGGATCTACGAGATCATCGGCATGACGGAAACCGCCGGGGTGTTGGCGGTCGCGCCTGCGGCCGGGGAGGCGGTGCCGGGAACGGTCGGCTATCGCATTCCCTATACCGATGTCACCATCCGCAGGCTCGGCGCGGACGGGGCTCTGGACGGGCCGTGCGCGCCGCATGAGATCGGCGTGCTGACGATTTCCGGACCTCACGTCACGCCGGGCTATCGCGATCCCAGCCACAATGCGAACTCGCTTCGCGACGGCTATCTCGACAGCGGCGATCTTGCGTATACGGATGAAGCAGGGCGGATTTTCATCGCGGGCCGGTCGAAAGACCTGATCATCCGCAGCGGCCACAATATCGATCCGGTGCTGATCGAAAGCGCGCTGGAAGCGCATCCGGCGGTGGCGATGGCGGCTGCCGTGGGGCAGCCGGACCGGTATGCGGGCGAGCTGCCGGTCTGCTACGTCGCATTGCGGCCGGGCGCACAGGCAACAGTCGAAGAACTGAAAGCCTTCGCCGAGCCATTGATCGCCGAACGGCCGGCGTGGCCTAAGCACATCATTGTCATCGACGCCATTCCGATGACCAGCGTCGGCAAGATATTCAAGCCCCAGCTTCGTACCGACGCGGTGCGGCGGGTCGTCGTCGAAGAGATCGCCAGGAGTGCCGGCATTGACGATGTCAATGTGGACGTTGCGGCCGGCGGAAAGCGTGGGGTCGATGTCACGGTGACGCTGCCTGCTGCACATTCGGCCAAACGATCGGCAGTAGAGGCCGCGCTGGAAGGGTATCTATTTGACAGCAAGGTCGTCACGGCGGGCTGATCCGGGCGAGACTTCTGAAAGTATAGTGCTTGGCTTCCTGCGGCGCGGCGACTAAAACCCTCGCACAGCATTCAGATCGTGAGATAAAATGGCAGACGCGCGGCGCGCAGAACTGAAAGATAAAACCGACATATCCGGCGCGCGGACGCTGATCGTCGAGGCGCGCTTTTATGACGATATCCAGGATGCGCTGCTGGAGGGCGCGGTCGCGGAACTGAAGGCCGCTGAAGTCACCCATGACATCATCACGGTGCCCGGCGCGCTGGAAATCCCTGCGGCGATCGCGATCGCGCTCGATGCCGCCGAGAGTGTCGGCAAGCCCTACGACGCTGTGATCGCGCTCGGATGCGTGGTCAGGGGCGATACCATCCATTTCGAGATCGTGTCGATCGAATCCTCGCGCGCGCTGATGGATCTTGCGGTGGCGAGGCGGGTTCCGCTCGGCAACGGCATCATCACCGTCAACACCGACGCGCAGGCCTGGGCGCGGGCGCGCGCCAGCGAGCTCAACAAGGGCGGCGACGCGGCACGCGCGGCGCTGGCGATGCTGCGGATCAAGCGTCGGCTGACGCGGATCTGATCATGGCAGAGAACAAAAAGATCCAGGACAAGGGCAAAGACAGGAAAGCCAACCGGCGCGGCGCGGCGCGGCTCGCCGCGGTGCAGGCGCTCTATCAGATGGATATCGGCGGCGCCGGGATCAACGACATCTTCGCCGAGTTCGAGAGCCATTGGCTCGGCGGCGAGGTCGAGGGCGACAAATATCTGCCGGCCGAAGCGGCATTTTTCAAGGACGTGGTGGCCGGCGTGGTGCGTGACCAGACCAAGCTCGATCCCCTGATCGACGATGCGCTGTCGAAGGGCTGGCCGCTGAAGCGGATCGATGCGATCTTGCGCGCGGTGCTGCGCGCCGGCGCCTACGAACTGGAGCATCGCAAGGATGTGCCCGGCCGCGTCGTGGTGTCGGAATATGTCGATGTCGCGCATGCCTTTGTCGAGGCCGAGGAGACCGGCATGGTGAACGCGGTGCTCGACCAGATCGCCCGCCAGTTTCGCGCCGACGAATTCGTGCGCGCGGGAAGCTGAGCGTGGCCGGCGGTCTGCCCAGCTGTCATCATCCGCGAAAGCGGATGATCCAGTACTCCGCGGCGGTCATGTTTAGTCACCGGCGCCACGGAATACTGGATCGCCCAGTGAGGCCGGGCGATGACGGCGATGGAATGGATGGCGCCTGATGACAGATCGCCAAAATGGTCCATCCGGCGAGGACGCCCTGATCTCCCGCTATTTCAAGCCGCTCGCCACCGATCCCGGCGCCTTCGGTCTCACCGACGACGCCGCGATCCTGAAGGCATCCGGCGACGATGTCGTGGTGACGACGGACGCCATTGTCGAGGGCGTGCATTTTCTGTCCGATGATCCGCCCGACACGATCGCCCGCAAGGCGCTGCGGGTGAACCTCTCGGACCTCGCCGCCAAGGGCGCCACACCGGCGGGCTTCGTGCTGACGCTGGCGTTGCGCAGCGCTGACGATATGTGGCTCCGGCCGTTCGCGCGCGGGCTGGGCGAGGACGCCTTGCACTTCGGCTGTCCGCTGCTGGGCGGCGATACGGTGTCGACGCCGGGTCCCCTGATGATCTCGATCACCGCGTTCGGCCGCGTGCCGGCGGGCCAGATGGTCCACCGCAGCGGCGCGAAGCCCGGCGACCGCGTGGTGGTAACCGGCAGCATCGGCGATGCGGCGCTGGGGCTGGATATCCTGAAAGGTGGCGCGGCCGCAGCGGCGCTGGCGGGCGACGCGGAAGTGCGAGACAGGCTGGTCGGCCGCTATCGCCTGCCGCAGCCGCGCAATGCGCTCGCCGGCGCGGTGCGTGATCATGCCCATGCCGCGATGGACGTGTCGGACGGCCTGGCCGGAGACCTCGCCAAACTATGCGCGGCGTCAGGCGTCTCCGCCGTGATCGATGCACCGAGCGTTCCCTTGTCCGCTGGCGCTGCGGCGCTGCATGCCCGCGGAGTGGTCGGCATCGAGGCCATCGTTTCCGGTGGCGACGACTACGAGATCCTGTGCGCGATACCGGAGAATCGCCTGGACGCGTTCGCGCAGGCCGCCGATCTCGCCGGGGTCGCCGTGACCTCGATCGGCACCGTGATCGCAGGATCCCCGGTTCCGAGGTTTTTGGACAGCGCGGGCAGGGAGATAGCGCTGCCGCGGCTGTCCTACAGCCATTTCTGAGGTGTTGCGAAAGCCGCGCATCGTGCCGGCGACGACGCAAATACCTGCCGAAATCGACGGTTTGTGGCCTCCGTGGCGTTGCGCCGGGGATATGATTTTGGCATGGTCCCGCCCGATTTAAGGCCGCCCTTTTGGGCAGGGCGGGCCTTGTTTTTATGCGCCGGCCGCTCCCGCGGTGATGGTGTGGGGTAGACCAACGATCCAAAGGCAAATTCAATGACAGCATTATGGGTGATCGTGCTCTGCGGAGTGCTTTCCATCGTTTACGCCATCTGGGCGACGGCATCGGTCATGAAGGCCGATGCAGGCAATCCGCGGATGCAGGAAATCGCCGCCGCCGTGCGCGAGGGCGCGCAGGCCTATCTCAAGCGCCAATACATGACGATCGGTCTGGTCGGCATCGTGATCTTCGCGCTGCTGGCCTACTTCCTCGGCATGCTGGTCGCGGTCGGTTTCCTGATCGGCGCGGTGCTGTCGGGCGCCGCCGGCTTCATCGGCATGAACGTCTCGGTTCGCGCCAATGTGCGTACCGCGCAGGCTGCGACCACCTCGCTGGCCGGCGGACTTGAACTCGCCTTCAAGGCCGGCGCCATCACCGGCATGCTGGTGGCGGGTCTGGCGCTGCTCGGGGTCACCATCTATTTCGGCTACCTCACCCAGTTCATGGGGCTGACCGCCAACAGCCGCACCGTGGTCGATGCGCTGGTGGCGCTCGGTTTCGGCGCCTCGCTGATTTCGATCTTCGCGCGTCTCGGCGGCGGCATCTTCACCAAGGGCGCCGACGTCGGCGGCGATCTCGTCGGCAAGGTCGAGGCCGGCATTCCCGAAGACGATCCGCGCAACCCCGCCACCATCGCCGATAACGTCGGCGACAATGTCGGCGATTGCGCCGGCATGGCCGCCGACCTGTTCGAGACCTATGCGGTGACCGCGGTCGCCACCATGGTGCTGGCCGCGATCTTCTTTGCGACCTCGCCGCTGCTCGTCAACATGATGACGCTGCCGCTCGCGATCGGCGGCGTCTGCATCCTCACCTCGATCGCCGGCACCTTCTTCGTCAAGCTCGGCGCCAACCAGTCGATCATGGGCGCGCTGTACAAGGGCCTGATCGCCACCGGCGTCCTGTCGCTCATAGGCGTCGCCGCCGTGATCTACTGGCTGATCGGTTTCGGACCGCTGGCGGGTGTGAAATATACCGGCATGGCGCTGTTCGAATGCGGCGTCGTCGGTCTCGTCGTCACCGCGCTGATCATCTGGATTACCGAATACTACACCGGCACCGAATATCGCCCGGTGAAGTCGATCGCGGCCTCGTCGGTCACCGGCCACGGCACCAACGTGATCCAGGGTCTGGCGATCTCGATGGAAGCCACCGCCGGTCCGGCGCTGGTCATCATCGCCGGCATCCTCGTCACCTACAGCCTTGCCGGCCTGTTCGGCATTGCGATCGCCACCACGACGATGCTGGCGCTGGCCGGCATGATCGTGGCGCTCGACGCCTTCGGCCCGGTCACCGATAATGCCGGCGGCATTGCCGAAATGGCCGGCCTGCCGAAGGAAGTCCGCAAGGCCACCGACGCGCTCGATGCGGTAGGCAACACCACCAAGGCAGTCACCAAGGGCTACGCGATCGGCTCGGCCGGTCTCGGCGCGCTGGTGCTGTTCGCGGCCTATAATGAAGACCTCAAATTCTTCATCGGCAACGCCGCGAAGTTTCCGTACTTCCAGGGCGTGGTGCCCGACTTCTCGCTGAACAATCCTTACGTCGTGGTCGGCCTCCTGTTCGGCGGCCTGCTGCCCTATCTGTTCGGCGCGATGGGCATGACCGCGGTCGGCCGCGCCGCCGGCGCCATCGTCGAGGAAGTGCGGCGTCAGTTCCGCGAAAAGCCCGGCATCATGCAGGGCACCGACAAGCCGGACTACGGCAAGGCGGTCGATCTGCTCACCAAGGCCGCGATCAAGGAAATGATCATTCCGTCGCTGCTGCCGGTGCTGTCGCCGATCTTCGTCTATTTCGCGATCTTCGCGATTGCCGGCGGCGGCGCGGCCGGCAAGTCGGCGGCGTTCTCCGCGGTCGGCGCCATGCTGCTCGGCGTGATCGTGACCGGTCTGTTCGTCGCGATCTCCATGACCTCGGGCGGCGGCGCCTGGGATAACGCCAAGAAGTACATCGAGGACGGCCATTACGGCGGCAAGGGCTCCGACGCCCACAAGGCGGCGGTGACCGGCGACACCGTCGGCGATCCCTACAAGGACACGGCAGGTCCCGCCGTGAACCCGATGATCAAGATCACCAACATCGTGGCGCTGCTGCTGTTGGCGATCCTGGCGCACTGAGCTTTCGAAGGTTCGCTGAAAACAAAACCCCGCGGTGTGAGCCGCGGGGTTTTTCGTTTGCACCGGGTGGTCGTCATTCCCGGATGAGCGCATTTGCGCTCGCTCGGGAGGTGCGCTCGGCCGCGCAATTGCGCCGCTGACTTGTGCGGGATGAGATTGGATTGAGCTGTAACGGCATCGGAAGTACGCTCCCTCTCCCGCTTGCGGGGGAGGGTTGGGGTGGGGGTGCATACTGAGAGTTCGGTGTGCGTGGTGAGAGCCCCACCCGCCGCGCTCTATCGAGCGCGGCGACCTCCCCCGCAAGCGGGAGAGGTGAACTCAACCCGCGGACAGACCGATTCAATCAAAAAACATCCTGCTCTAGCGCGCCTCGAAGGATGAAGCTCGGTGCATGTCAGGTGCGCGCGGAAGCCTCAGTTCACGTCCATCTGCAGGCCTTCCTGCTTGATGATGCCGGCGAACTTCGCGGTTTCGGCCTCCACAAAATCGGAAAATTGCTGCGGCGTGCCGTAGTCGGTTCTGGCGCCCATTGCCGCGATGTTCTTCCTGGTATCCTCGCGCTCGAGGAACACCTTGATCTCCTTGTTGAGGGCGTCGACAACGGGGGCGGGTGCGCCCTTGGGCAGGAAAATTCCGAACCAGGAGGATACGTCGAATTTGGCAAGCTCCGGTCCGGTCTCGCGCACAGTGGGAATCTCGGGCGCCGAGGCGCTGCGTTCCGGTGTGGTCACCGCCAGCGCGTTGAGCTTGCCGGCCTGAACCTGCGGCAGCGACGGAAACAGGTTGTCGGACAGGATCTGGATGTCTCCTGCCAGCGCCGCCTGCAGCGCCGGTCCGGCGCCGCGGAATGGCACATGCACCATCTTCAGGCCTGTGAGTTGCAGCAGCCAGGCCATCGTCAGATGAGGGCTCTGTCCGACGCCTGACGAGCCATAGTTCAGTTTGTCCGGATTGGCCTTGATGTAGGCAATCATGTCCGCGATCGATTTGATCGGCACCGAGGGATGCGCCGAGATGATGTTGGGGATCCGGATCATGTTGGAGACCGCCTGCAACTGATCCGGCTTGTAGTTCAGGTTGCGGAAGATGCTGTAGGCGATCGCGTTGGGCCCGGGATTGCCGACCAGGATGGTGTGTCCGTCGCCCTTGTTGCGCACGACTTCCGTCGTGCCGATCGTGCCGCCCCCGCCGGAGCGGTTTTCCACGATCGCCGACTGGCCCCACGCGGTCTGCAGATGCGCCGCCAGCATTCGCCCCATCACGTCGGTGCTGCCGCCCGCCGCCGCCGGCACGATCAGGCGCACGGTCTCGGTCGGCCGCCAGTCGGCGGCATGGCCGAGGCGCGGCATCGCCGCCGTTGCGGAAAACGCGGCGGCTGTGGACAGCACGCGGCGGCGCGAAAGCAATTGAGTCACTTCATTCTCCCTGCCATTTGTCGTCATTGCGGGCAGGGTAGGGAATGGAGGCGCCAGCGGCAAGCTGTCGTGTGGCCGCAGTTTCGCGCTTGCATGCACGGTCGGACCGGCGGAAAGGCGCGTGGCCTCGGGGATGAGGTTTGGTGCAACCTAAGCGAGCTGCTGTTCGATCGTCTTGGTCACCGGTGTCACTACATCGCCAGTATGTTTGGTGGTGACGGTCTCGATCAGGACGATGCCACATTCTTCTTCAGCGACCGGATTATGCATGGTCCCCCTTGGCACGACGAACGCGTCCCCCGGTTCTAGCAGAACTTGTTCATTGCCCTCGAATTGAATGATCAACCGGCCCGTGATCACCTGAAACAGTTCGTCCTCGTCGTCATGCTTGTGCCACGCCAATTCGCCCTTCAACTTCGCAACCTTGACATATTGATCATTGACCCGCCCCACGACCTTGGGGGACCAGTATTCGGTGACGCCTTCAAGTGCCTTGCGGAAATTAACGGGTTGCACCGTAGCGCTCCTCTCCTGCTGACTTGCCGAGATGCGATCTGCGGCATGCGTTGCCCGGCAGCGCAAAGCTACCAAGCGATTTGCACGTCGGCAATTTGTTGAACCTGTTAGAAGGCGAGCAGCTTGAACAGCGGCGTCAGGTAGCTGAGCTCCTGGCCTGAGGTAGGCGTGGTGCGGCTGATGAAGTCGAAGATCTTGCCGTCCTGCAGCCCGTAATTGGCAAGCCGCTGCACCTGTCGGTTCTTGTCGAAATAGATCGCTATCACCCGCTGGTCTACGACCTGCTGGTTCATGAACGCCACTTTGCGCTCGGAGCGCTGCGAGATGTAGTAAAATACTTCGCCGTTGAGGGTCGCGACCGTGGATGGCGTTCCCATCACGATCAGCACCTGGTCCTGGCTCGCCCCGATCGGGATTTGCTCCAGCGCGCCCGGCGGCAGGATATAGCCCTTCTGGAACTGCTCGCCGGTGCAGCCGACAAGCGCCGCGCACACCAGGGCGATAGCTGCCGCGGCGCGCATGCCGCGCCAGGGCGCGGTCAGGGCGCGCAGGCGTGGGCGGGTCTGGCTGGTTTGAATCATTCCGGAACTTGTCCCGTCCCCTTGCATCGCGCGAGGCGTTGACGTACCGGGCATCACGCCGGATTGCAACAGGCGCTGGCCGGAAGCTCGCGGAACCCACAATGCCTTGGCCGTTCAATCACTTCAGCAAGTCCCGGGTAGCTTCGCGCGGCACCATTGAGGCCATCTATGGCATGATCGTGACGCAGGCGCGAGAACCGTTGTTTTATCGGGACCTGGGGGTACCGGACACGGTTAACGGCCGTTTTGACCTGCTGGTGCTGCATTTGTGGATGGTCTTGAACCGCCTGAAGTCGATGCAGGAGGGAACGGGCCTGTCGCAGGCGCTGTTCGACCATTTCTGCAGCGACATGGACGCCAATTTGCGGGAAATGGGGGTCGGCGATCTCACCGTCCCCAAGCGCATGCGGAGCTTTGGAGAGGCCTTTTATGGCCGGGCAGCCGCCTATGATCTCGCCTTGGCGGATGGCAGGGAACCGCTGGCGCAGGCGCTGTGCAAGAATATCCTCAATGGCGAGCAGCTCGAAAAAGCCCGGCAGCTCGCTTTCTATGCCGAGGCGGCCATCGCGACGCTGGCCGGATTGAGCGATAGGACCGTGCAGAGCGGGTCGTGGCGGTTTCCATCGCCGGCGCGCGTGGGCGTACAGCAATGAACAGAACGGGCAGCATGACGGACAAGGCCGATCCCTGGAGCGTTCCGATCGTCGTGGCGCAGATTCCCGACACCGGCCTGCATCGCGACATCGAAGCGGGTCCTGCCGCGCGCGCAGGAATGGCCGAACTCGCCGGCTTGCGCGAAATCCTGTTCGCGCGCGCGTCGCTCGATGTGACGCCGAAAGGCGGCGGCCGTTTCCATGTCCTGGGCCGGGTGCGGGCACGTGTCGGGCAGACCTGTGTGGTGACGCTCGATCCGATCGAGAACGATGTCGATGAGCCGATCGATCTGATCTTCGCGCCGCCTGAGCAAATTCCGCAGCTCGCCGATCTCGTCGATGATGCCGCCGAAAGCGACACGGAAATTCCGGATCCGCCGGAGCCGATCGAAAGCGGCGCGATCGATCTCGGCCGTCTCGCGACCGATGCATTGCTCCTGGGCCTCGATCCTTATCCGCGCCGGCCGGACGCGGTTTTCGAGCCGCCGGTGGTGGCTGCGGACCCCGAGGATCACCCCTTTGCCGCACTCAAGGCACTCCGGCTCGACGCGAAACCGGCTGGCGCGAAGAAGCCCAAAAAGCGCTGAAGCAGCGCCAAATAGCTGCTGAAACGGTCATTGTGCCCGGTTTGCAACATAGATGGTTGTGGAGCCGGTGCTGTAATTCTCCATAAAACGTTGAATTGGCTCAATATCTCTGTATGAACCAATTCCGCCTCGCCGCGGTTCGATAGCCAAAACAGCGCGGTCAAGAGGTTGTGTCGGGATGGGGACACGCTATTGTCGCGGCCCGGTCGGGGTGCAGCGTTTGCGCTTCGCCGATCGCCGCCATCGTGGCGATTTCCAGTCCGCGGCCGAGCGCTTCAAGACCGCAAGAGATCAGGTTTCCGGGACGTTCATGCCGCAAAAGGTTCGAATCGCGCTTGACGCCATGGGTGGCGATGTCGGCGCATCGGTCGTCATTCCCGGCGCCGCGATTTCGCTGTCCCGACACCCCGACACCGAATTCCTGCTGTTCGGCGACAAGGCGCTGATCGAACCGGAATTGGCCAAGCATCCGGCGATGAAAGCTGTATCGCGCGTGATCCATACCGATGTGGCCGTCAGCATGCACGACAAGCCGAGCCAGGCGTTGCGCCGCGGCCGCAAGACGTCGTCGATGTGGCTGGCGATCGATGCGGTCAAGAAGGGCGAGGCCGACGTCGCGATATCCGCGGGCAACACCGGCGCGCTGGCGGCGATGGCGCGGTTCTGTCTGCGGATGCTGCCCGGCATCGACCGGCCGGCGCTGGCGGCGATATGGCCGACGGCCCGCGGCAATTCGGTGGTGCTCGACCTCGGCGCCACCATCGGCGGCGACGCGCATCATCTGATGGCGCTGGCGGTGATGGGCAGCGCGATGGCGAGCGTATTGTTCGGTCTGGAGCGCCCGACCGTTGGCCTGCTCAACATCGGGGTCGAGGAGATCAAGGGCCGCGAGGAAATCCGCGAGGCGGCCGAGTTGCTGCGCGCGATGAACCTTCCCCAGCTCGAATATATCGGTTTCGTCGAGGGCGACGGCATCGGCAAGGGTGCCGCCGACGTCATCGTCGCCGAGGGCTTTAGCGGCAATATCGCGTTGAAGGCTGCCGAAGGCACCGCGCGGCAAATCACCGAATATCTGCGGAGCGCCATGGCGCGGACCTGGCGTTCCCGGATCGGCTATCTGTTCGCCCGAAACGCCTTCAAGTCGCTGCGTGACAAGCTGGATCCCTCCAAGTCCAATGGCAGCGTGGTGCTCGGATTGAACGGCATCGTGGTCAAGAGCCACGGCGGAACCGATGCCGAAGGCTTTGCTTACGCGGTCGATGTTGGCTATGAGATGGTCCGCTACGATCTCCTGACCAAGATCAATCAGATGCTCAACCGCGACGGCAGCGCGTTCGCGCCGACCGCGCAGGAGGCTGTCTCGTGACTGCGATCCGTTCGGTGGTGCTCGGCTGCGGCTCCTATCTGCCGCGGCAGATCCTGACCAACGCCGAATTGGCGGCGCGGATCGACACGTCCGACGAATGGATCGTGCAACGCACCGGCATCCGGCAGCGCCACATCGCTGCCGAGGGCGAGTTCACCTCGCATCTGGCGGTCCATGCCGCCCGCGCCGCGCTGGCCCATGCCGGCATCGATGCGCAGTCGATCGACCTGATCGTGCTGGCGACCTCGACGCCGGATAATACCTTTCCCGCCACAGCGGTCGCTGTGCAGCACGAACTTGGCATCAGTCACGGTGCGGCGTTCGACCTGCAGGCGGTGTGCTCCGGGTTTGTGTTCGCGCTCGCCACGGCGGATAATTTCCTGCGTACCGGCGCGTTCAAGCGCGCGTTGGTGATCGGCTCCGAGACCTTCTCCCGCATCCTCGACTGGACCGACCGTGGCACCTGCGTGCTGTTCGGCGACGGCGCCGGCGCGGTCGTGCTCGAAGCGCAGCCGCAACCCGGCAAGTCCACCGATCGCGGGATACTGACGACACATCTGCGCTCCGATGGCCGGCACAAGTCGAAACTGTACGTCGATGGCGGTCCATCCTCGACCGGCACCGTGGGCTGTCTCAGGATGGAAGGCCGCGAAGTGTTCAAGCACGCGGTCGGCATGATCACCGACGTGATCGAGGACGCTTTCGAGGCCACTGGAACCACGGCCGACGATATCGACTGGTTCGTGCCCCACCAGGCCAACAAGCGAATCATCGACGCTTCAGCGCACAAGCTGCATATTGCACCGCAGAAGGTGGTGCTGACGGTCGACCTGCACGGCAATACCTCCGCGGCGTCGATCCCCCTGGCGCTGTCGGTTGCAGTCGCGGACGGACGCGTCAAGAAGGGGGATTTGGTGCTGCTGGAAGCCATGGGCGGCGGTTTCACCTGGGGCTCGGCGCTGCTGCGCTGGTAGGTCGCGTCAAGAACCTGCCGGCTTTGCAAACTTGTTCCATGCGAGTGCATTGATGAGCGCTGTTGACCGTCGCTCGTTAACCTCTTAATTTCAGATGCATATTGTTCGCCGTGATGGGGCAGGCGATGACGATGACCGGAACCGGAAAGACAGTGACACGCGTCGATCTGTGCGAAGCCGTCTACCAAAAGGTGGGCTTGTCGCGCACGGAGTCGTCCGCCTTTGTCGAACTGGTCTTGAAAGAGATCACTGACTGTCTGGAAAAGGGCGAGACGGTGAAGCTGTCGTCGTTCGGCTCGTTCATGGTGCGCAAGAAGGGCCAGCGTATCGGCCGTAACCCAAAAACCGGTACCGAGGTGCCGATCTCTCCGCGTCGCGTGATGGTGTTCAAGCCGTCGGCCATTCTGAAGCAGCGCATCAACGGCAACGGCAGCGCCAGCGGCGATGCCAAGGCTGAATGACAAGGCTGAATAACAACGCTGCTTCATAAAGCTGAACAAGAAGGCTGACGAACAAGACTGAATAGAAGCAAGGCCGACCAGACAACGCCGACTGAACCAAGCCCGCCCAATCCTTCCATCAACCGCGCGAGCCGATAGGAGCGATCATTTGGACAAGGCGCCGGATGCGTTCCGAACCATCAGCGAGGTCGCCGCCGATCTCGACATCCCCCAGCACGTGTTGCGGTTTTGGGAGACGCGGTTCACCCAGATCAAGCCGATGAAGCGCAGCGGCGGCCGCCGCTATTATCGCCCCGACGATGTCGATCTGCTCCGGGGCATCCGCCGTCTGCTGTACGGCGAGGGCTACACCATCCGCGGTGTGCAGCGGATCCTGAAGGAGCATGGCATCGGCTCGGTCCAGCGCCTGGCGGATGGAACGGCGATCGCCTCGTTCGGCGCGATCGAAGAGACGGTCGGCCGTGTCATTCTGGAAGACGATCACGAGCCCGCACCCGGCATCGACGCCGATGACGATGATTACGAGGGGGCGGACGGCATCGATTTTCGTCTGCTCGAAGACGACAGCGACGAAGAAGAAGACGAAGACCTCGTGGCGGCGTTCGGGGGCGGCCCGATCCCCGGCGTCGAGAGCCTGACGCGCCCGCTCGACGCCGAGCGCCTGAAAGCCGTGCTGCAGGACCTGATCGCCTGCCGGCAATTGCTGGATTCCGCGATGAAGGAAGGCTAACCGGCAGAATAACTGCCGCCGGGCGTCCTCCAGCCCCCATCGCGCGCCTTGCGCGCAGGGCTGATCGAAGCTAATGGAACGGCATCGGAGCGTGGCGCAGCCCGGTTAGCGCACTAGTCTGGGAGACTAGGGGTCGGAGGTTCAAATCCTCTCGCTCCGACCAACAAACCCCTTGTAAGAAAGGGGTTTTTCGACATCGATCGCTCGGACGGCGATCATGAAATGAGAACGAAACGGCGCCAGAGTGCAGGAACTGGCGCGAAAAGTCCCGAAATAATCCCGAAGTCGTTCTGCGGATTTTCACCGGCGGCGAAGTTGACCGGCTCAACGTCATCGCAATACGCGACGGCGCGTCGAACCGTGCCACCATTGAGGGGCGAGTGGGTTTGTGAGGCCCAGCCCTATTAAACCGATTCAGCAAAATCAAAATCTGATTATCGCAAACAGTGCGGGCGCTCGCCCGTGGTGAATTCAAGATGGATGCCCAGCACTCGCTGCAAACGAGCCTGGGCGCGGCCGAAGAAGGACCATTTCGACGTGACGAACACAGTGAAACCAGTTGCAGAATGCAAGCAGACCTCTAACGATTACGAGCGCGAAGAAGAGCGCATGAACGATCTCACCGAGGCCAATTGGCACATCATCAGCCAATGGATCGCTGAGTTTCGCGATAAACCCAGACTGGTCCTAGACAACACGGTCAGGGACCATGGGGTTAATTACGCGAGCCGCGGTTGGCACGTATTCCCTGTACCGCTCGGCACGAAGATGTCGCACAAATCGGCCGAGCACAGTAATGGCCGGCCATGGGGCGCGACAACTGATGCAGCTGAAATTCGACGGGACTTCAAGCGGTGGCCCGATGCCAATGTTGGCGTTGTAACCGGTGACGTGTCCGGCATCTTTGTTGTCGAGGCTGACACCAAGGAAGGCCACGACGTTGATGGCATAGCATCACTGGCGGCGCTGGAGGCGGAGCAGGGTGAGCTACCGCCAACTCTTCAGGCCGAGAGTCCGAGCGGATCGATCCATCGCTACTTCAGGCATCCTGGTCCCAACTTCAAGGTCAAGAACTCAGCTTCTGAGGTCGCGCTCGGCGTCGATGTCCGTGGCGATGGCGGGATGGTGGTCGCGCCGCCCAGTGTGAAGCCAGGCAAGGGCGTTTACAGCTGGCGCAACGATCTGCCCATTGCAGATGCTCCGCAATGGTTGCTTGATCTGGTCGCCACCAAGATAGAAGAGCCATCCACAGCACCGGCTTCGATAACTCAGCAAGCTCTGGACACCATCAAGCAGCCGCGTGACGGGTTCGATGACCTCGCCGACGAGGCCCATTCAAAAAACAATGGCGGACTCAGCCGCGCGTATCTCGATGCCGTGCTGAATGGCGAGGTTGACATTCTCTCGAACACGGCGAAGGTTGGTCGCAACGAGCAACTCAACAAATCCACATTCAATCTTGCCACGCTAGTCGGTGCCGGCGCCCTTACCGAAGGTGAGGTGGAGGACGCGATGCTTGGCGCCGCCATTGCCTGCGGTCTCCGGCGCGACAAGGGCCACACCGCATGTATGAATACGATCGCGAGCGGCATGAAGTCCGGGAAGGCGAACCCGCGTCCGCTGCCGCGCAATAGCGGCGATGATGATGCCGGGCCGTCGGAGGCGACCACTACCGAAGGCGATCGGCCTGCTAACGAAGTTGCACCCTCCAACAATCTGCCCATCATTCAGATCAAGGATGGCGAGCTATCCTTGCTCGCTACCAAGGCTGAAGAGGTGCTGATCGCCGCAGGTGTTTCGATTTATCAACGTAGCGGAAGATTGGTGCGACCGATCATTGAAACGGTCGACGCGACGCGAGGCCGGAAAACGAAGGTCGCGCAGCTCAAAGTCCTAGACGAAACCTACTTGAGGGACTTGCTGTGTAGGCATGCCAGGTGGGAAAAGTACAACTCCCGCAGCAAGAAGATGATGCGCATCAATCCGCCCATCGCGGTGGCCGCCACTATCCTGGCGCGCGTCGGCGATTGGGGGTTCGATGCGATTTCCGGTGTGATAACTACGCCAACCATGCGCCCCGACGGCTCACTCCTCACCGAGCAAGGATATGACAAGGCCACAGGACTGTTACTCGTCGAGCCGCCACCCATGCCGCCGATACCCGATCAGCCGACGCGAAAGGATGCAGAGGCAGCGTTGGCGTTGCTCGAAGACCTACTGTTCGAATTTCCTCTTGTCGACGACGTGGCGACGGCGTGCGCATTATCGGCGATGATTACCCCGGTGGTGCGTGGCGCATTCTCGGTCACCCCGCTACACGCCAGCCGGGCACCCGACGCGGGATCCGGCAAATCATACCTGATGGACACCGTCGCAGCCATCGCTATCGGCCAACCGATGCCGGTGATGTCAACTGGCGCCAACAAGGAAGAGACAGAGAAGCGACTGGGCTCCGCCCTGATGAAGGGGCAACCGCTGATCTCAATCGACAACATCTCCGGCGAGCTTGGCGGCGACGCGTTGTGCCAGATCATCGAGAGACCCATGGTCGATATTCGTATTCTTGGCTCATCTGAGAGCGTGCGCATTGAAGCCCGCGGGACTTCGCTGTTCGCGACTGGCAATAACTTTGTGATCATCGGAGACGTCTGCCGGCGCGTGATTTCGGCAGCGCTCGATCCGGCGATGGAACGCCCTGAGTTTCGCGAGTTCAAGAGTGATCCAGTCCAGAAGATACTTGAGAACCGCGGCGCCTACATTGCCGCGGCCCTCATCATCTGCCGCGCCTACTTCGTTGCTGGGCAACCGAACAAAGCCAAGAGGCTGGCGTCGTTCGAAGGCTGGAGCGACACGGTGCGCTCGGCATTGATTTGGCTGGGCAAGGCGGACCCCGTCAAATCGATGGAAGCGGCGCAAGCTGAGAATCCGGAGCGCATCGAACTGAGCGAACTCATCACAGCGTGGAGCAGCACGTTCGGTCTCGGTAAAGATAATCGGCTGAAGCTTTCGGCGGCTGTCTCGAAGGGCCTGGAGATGACCCGGCCTGATGGGCTTTCGGAGCTGGAGCCGACATATCCCGAGTTCCACTCTTTCTTGCATGCCATGGCGCAACGGGCCACGGGCAAGCGAGGCCAACAGCCGGACGCTGCCATGCTCGGGCTGTTGTTGCAGCGACGCAAGGGCCAGGTGATCGACGGCAAGCGTTTCGCGAACCTGCCGCATAAGAAGGGAGCGGAATGGTGGGTAGAGGTCAGGGCAGACCCGACCGCGTCGGTGGCCGAGCCAGCGCTTTCGAATACCCGGTTCTGATCAATGGGGGGCCTGGGAGGTCTGGAAGGTGGTGTTTTGGCCACGGCTACACCGAATGGCAACGCGCGGCGGCAGATAGATGTAGAAATCTGACATTCAGCCACATAAGAGCCGAAATAGACCCCCTGAGACCCCTTCAGACCCCCTTGTGGGTCGCCTCGACGAGGGGCGATCTGGGGCTCGCTGATCTGCCAAATTCCTGCGAGTACAGTCAAACATGTTTGAAGATCAAAACATTTCGGCCTAGCGCCGACCCCCGTGACCGCCGCCTCGTCCACGCGACACCGTTCGGCCGCCCGTCGCACATCTTCGCATGGAAAGTTCAAGATCTGGGCCGCCATTCGTTCTGGCGGCGTCCCGGCGTAGGGTCGAGCCGGCCCATTTTTTTCAATTTTTTTGTCCCGCGACGGGGCGACGGCTCGGGTAATTTCGCGCACATTTTGGGTTCACGGACTTCAAAAAAGCTGCGCATCACGTTTGACACACCGAGTCTAAGGTTCGGGCCGGACCGTTAGCTTGTCCGCCGTAACATTCTCGCCAGCAGGCGGCCGTCGCGACCCCTGCGTTCCAAGTATAATCCCTCAACGCTTAGGCTTTCTACAATCCTGACGTTCCTCACCTTTTCGGGCCGTCCTCACTAATACGTAAATCACTTGATTTCAGTATGGATTAGCGTGAAGCTGGCCTCGCCGGGTAGGGAGAATCTTCATGAAGCGCGTTGCCATCTATCTCAGGGTCAGCACGTCGAAACAGGAGACCAGCAACCAGCGTCGTGAACTGGAGGCTGTCGCTTTGCGCTCGGGCTGGGAGATCATCAAGGTCTATGAGGATGCCGGGATCTCCGGTGCCAAAGGCAGAGACCAGCGTCCTGGCCTCGATGCCATGCTCAAGGCGGTCAATTCTAAGGAATTCGACCTAGTGGCCACTTGGTCGGTGGATCGGCTCGGAAGATCCCTAACGGACCTACTAAGTATCCTGCAATGCCTGCGGGACAAGGGTGTCGATCTCTTCCTGCATCAGCAAGGTCTCGACACATCGACCACCGCGGGCCGTGCCATGTTTCAAATGCTTTCCGTTTTCGCGGAGTTCGAACGCGGCATTATACGTGAGCGGGTCAATGCCGGGCTTGCGAGGGCCAAAGCGAATGGCATCAAGCTAGGCCGGCGTCCGGTGAAGCCAGCTGTTGAGGCGCGCATACGCCAGCTTCGTGCCAAGGGCGACGGCATCCTCAAGATTGGCCGGAAGCTCGGCATCGGCACCAGCGTCGTCCAGCGGGTCGTTGCCGCGGCGGGCTCATGATAGTCCTGACCACTTTCAATCCACCACCGGCCCGCGCTGTGCCGTGGCGGCCCATGGCTGGCCTCAACGGAGCTCAGCGTTGCAAGATCGTGCATACGAACGCATCTGCAAAAATAGTTCCTCGCGCACGAGGCGAGTGTAAAAACACCTCGCGTCAGCAAAAAAATTCATCACCGTTACGCGAGATGAGCACGAAAACTGCCCCGCCCTTTTTCCCGATCACCTGACCGGATCGCACTGAATCAAAACGGTTTCTTGCATCAAAGCCAGTGAAATTGCGGCCCGGTTATTAATTTTTACCCACTCTGCCAACGCATTTTTTGCGGAGCTTCTGTGCGGTCAAAAGCAAATATCGAGGCGCTACTTGAGGCGGGTGCTGGTCGGCATCAACACGAAGGTGCGAACGTCGGCTTCCGCCCGCAGGTGATCATGGATAAATGGAAGCCGGACAGTCATTGGGAGACCGCGAAATACCAGCCACTATCAAGTCATAGGTTTACCTGACCCCTGTCAGCAGCAGAACCAAAGGGAGTGCATCAATGAAGATCCTTACCTGCCGTTCAGCGCTGAACGTCAGAAGGATGAGAGTCGGACAAGCACCGCGCGGAGATCGCGCACGTCAGCCCTCGAGGAAAGTGAGAATAAATCGCGGTAGTGCGATGGGCATGGCGAGTAAGGATTCGTAGCGCTGCACAGCGCTAAACTCTGAGGACACAAAATAAAGGGCTATACAATCCGTTACGAGATCAACCCCAATCACGCGGCCATCGTTTTCGAGTTTGATCAGCAAAGCGAATCAGAGCTTCCGCGAGATTTTCCATCGCTTCGACATAATCACGCGTTTGCGTTTCAAAGTCATCGTCGATCAGACACCGGGCAGGCAGCGGAATCTGCACCTCGAACGCGCCGTAATCGACATCCGCTATCCAGTGCGGCTCCATGTCGCCTATAGTCAACGATGCGAGGACTCGTTTCACTTCGACCTTCGGCATCTGTGAAGCTCGGTGTTGGCGGATCGACGATTTTCGGTAGCGGCGGCTTAAGCGGATTTCAGGTTCAAGCCGCCGAATGCGCGTTGTTTTTCTGCGGTCTAACTGCGGCGATCCTCAGGCCCGGTCTGCTTTTCGTAGTTGCTTCAACTCGCCCAGCTGAGCAACAAGAACCGATCTGACGTCGGTGAAGGCTGCCATGCGCTGCTGAAAAGAACTCGTTGGAGTTCCAGCTGATAGAGCGGACTCAAAAAAACAAGCACAAATTACCCTCCGCCTTCCGAAGGCGTCGGGGAAACCGAATTCAAGAGGCATGCCCGTGTCTCCAGCAGCGCGCGTCTGATCCAGGTCTTGATAGTGTTGACCGGCACGCCGTAGCGTTCCGAAAGTTGCTTCCTGCTTTCACCGCGAATGTAGGCGGCGATGATGAGATGACGTCGTGTGGGGTCCAGTGCCAGCAGCGCATACAAAACATTAAGCCGCTGATTAAAGGCGTTCCCTTGGTCTTCCAGGATCTCGATGGCTTCGAGGGCAGTGGGGCCCTCGGCCGGAAAACCAAACAAGATTGAGTCATCTGACTGAATTTCACGAACGGGTTTGCGCGCCATGTCGATCGCAAGGTTTCGGGCAATCGTGATCATCCATATCATCGGTGAACCCAATGACGGTTTGTAGAGCGCCGCGTTCAGCCAAATGCGTACATAGGTTTCCTGAACGACTTCCTCCGCGAGGTGTCGGCGCTTGACGATCGGCAGCACGGTCGAGAAAAGCTTCCGCTTGGTTACCAAATAAAGCTTTTCAAACGCCGCTTCGTCTTTGCCTGACATCCGCGACAGAAGTCGTTCGAGCTGTTCGGATCCGGACACCATTGGAGACGCTTCGGACATTTTTCCTAGCCGCTCCTTTTGCCGCCAATGGAAGGCTCAGGTGTCGGTTCGTCATCATCCGAGATGAGGATGACGGGTGCCTGGGGAGCCGCAACTTCGTCGGCAAAGTCTTCGACCGCTTTCGCAGCGTCTTTGACGCCGTCTCCGATCTTTTTGAGAAGCGATTCATTGTCGTCCATGAGGCACCCCAGGGTTGAAAACCGCGGTTGTCGCGGCACTGGACACTGCGACATCAGCGTCTCCTTATGACATCTAGAGTGTCAATCTTACCTTACATGTTCAAAAATGCAATTCCGAACTTTCCCCGGATTCCAGCTGAAGGAAGGCCATAAATCGGCCCTTTGGTGACCGGAACCATCCAGATTGCCCGGCATTGTCATTCGTGTTTGACACTTGGAGGCTGAAATGCAGGGCGATAATCCCATTAGTTGGCTGATGTTTTTTACGCTGGCGGCGACCGTTTTCATCATCGCGGGCGCGTTTATCTACTTTCTGCGTTCCCTTACGAACCGAGAGATTGCTGCGGAAGCGCTGGAGGGTAACGGGTCCAGAACCCGCGCTACGCCGAATGGCGCGGGCGCTGAATTGATCGGGTTTGCGGTGCTCGCCGTCGCCGCGATGGGTTTGCTGGCCGCCGGGTACAACGGCAAATCGCGAACCGAAACAGCTCAGATGCCGACGCCGGTCGGCGGTGCTACGACCGGCATGGCCCAACCAGCGGGGACCGCGAATCAGCCGAAGTTGTATCAACCGGCCAATCCAGCACCTGATACACGTTCAGGTCCGACATCGTCCGATACGGGCGTCGATCCCGAAAACGGATCGACCGGACAGCCCAAATAAAAACGGCAGCGGATCGTTCTCATCATGATCGGGAGTAACCAACTCCCGATCGTTCTCATATCCAGCACCCCGTTATGAGGCCGCGCGCTCGGACGCGGCTTTTTGCGTGTCCATCACAGCGATCTTTTGCACGAGCTTGCCGCGTTGCGCGGTCAACAGAGCGGCGATATCAGCCGGTGTCTTCGTGTTCTCGAGAGCGTCATCGTATTTCGAGGCGTTTCGTTTCTCGCCGTCGATCAATCCAGGCAGGACGCTTTCGTCCAGGCCGTTGAACAGCGACCGCACATCCATGATGGTTTGGTGGACCAAGGTCATGAACGAGCCCTTGTCGCCGCGCGGTCCGATCTTCGGCATCAGCCAGCCGACGATCGGCCGCAACCAGTTCGGCATGCTGCGCAGGGGCACGCCGCCCGCAGCAAGCGTGACATTCTTGAGAAGACCTTTGACTGGCTTGGCACGCTTGCCGGCGCTTCCGGGTAAGGAGGTTCGGACCTCGTCGCCCAGCAGACCGAGCAATTCCTCGCCGCGTTCGTTGCGGATCAGCAGCCATTGTTCGCCCTGGCCGCCCATATAGCCGACGGTGATATCGGCCAGCACATCGGTATAACCCACACACGTGCGGCAGGTCATGGGGAAGAAATCCGGCGGCAGTTTCGAGATCGGCAGTTGCAGGAACGGAATCTCTTTGACGCAGCCATCGCTGAACCGCGATTCGACATGATAGTCGGCGCGGAATTCGAGATAAATAATCGTGTCGGGATCGTCGGCGAGCAGATCGAGGAATTGATGAAAATTCGCGGTGGTGGTGTTGTCAGAGCAGGGCGTGCCGATGACAAAGATCTTCTCGAAGCCGAGCTTTTTCTCTAGCGCGCGCAGGGCATAAGCTTGGCAGGGGATACCGATCACGGCAAGGCGTTTGAAACCGCGCGCCCGCGCTGGTTCGAGCAAAGCCAGTAGTGGCGCGTACCCCATCCGCATGCCGCGACACTGCGCCATGCCTTCCGCCGATGTCACCAGCACCGGCATCGGCTTCCATTTGTCGTTCGGGTCGGGAGCCATTGTCAGCACCGCATCGACCGTGCCGGTTTCCAGCAGGTGTTCGCCAATGCGCGTCGCGATCCCGGTCCATTGCGAGCCTTCACGCGGATGCACCAACGATGCGCGCACCATGCGCCGAAACGGGCCGAAGAAGATCTCATCCGGACGCGTGGTATCGCGGGGACGGCCGTGAACGCGCGTTTCGAGCGCGGGATAATCCGGCTTGATGAACTGGCAAGCGTGGCCGCACTGCTTGGGGTCGCTGGAACGCGAGAGGCCGCAATCGGTGCAGAGACCGCACGGCGCGGCCTCGGCAACCGGCGGCGCCCACACCACCGATGACGGATCGCCGCGATCTACCATCCACGTGTCCCGGCGGCACCCTTGAACGGCCCGACAACGCGTGAGGTGATCCAGCCTCCGTAGAAATCGCCTTCCTGCGGCTGTACGCGCTCTTCGCCCACCCAGCATTCGTCGACGCGCGAAGCGTAGAAGGCAAGATATCCCGCGATATCGGCAAATGCCAGCGTTGGTGTGGGATAGCTCCACGCGGCATTCTCGCTGCGTCTACCCTCGACATCGAGCGACCAGTATTTCGCGTGGCCCTTGAATTCGCACCATGAACTTCCCGCCGCTGTCAGCAGGTAATGTTGGCCGATGTCGGCGGGCGGGATGTAATAGACCGGCGGATGACTGGTTTCGAGCACGCGATAGCCGGCGACGGTGTCGGCGATCGTTTTGCCGTTGAACATCACGCGCAGCCGCTCGCCGACCTTTTCAAGACGCGGCGGCCGGGGATAGTTCCAGACCGACTCCTGTCCAGCGGCGGGTTCCATGCGCTTGGGCTCCACATCACCGGCGATCTTCCCGCTTCTTGACTCAGCAGATCAATAAAGAGTATCGCGCGCAACGCTCATCGTACAATCATCGGAAAAGTGACCGCGATCGCCCACGCAAATACTCCGGCATTGGCAAGTGCGCCCGGCAATGGATGGCGAGTGGCCCTGTAACTCCAGCGGCTGATAAGTCCAAATGCTAGAAATAGCAACAGGATCGCCGGTACGATGATGACCAGGAAGAACAGTTTCATTGGGTTAAGCGCCACCGCAATGGCAAGCGATAGCAGGAAGCAGATTTTCGTCAACGCGTAAGCGCCGAGGCGGACCTGCGCGCCGCGTGTCAGCCACTCGTCGGCGATGAAATACGGCAGGGTACCGCAAGCGATGGCGGCCATGAGCGGAATCCGCGGTGGGATCGGCAGGAACGAGAAGATGTAGGCGTTGATCGGCAGGCCGAAAGCGATGATGTTGTAGGCTCCGACCGCCATAGCCGCGAGGGCAATGTTTCTCCATGAAGCCCGGGTTGTTGTGTAAGGTTTAGGCGCTCTGCTACGCAGATAAAGCAGGAAAGCTGCGGTCAACGCGCCATAAAGCAGGAAGTGCAGCGCCAGATAATCACCGAGCAAGATCGGCAGGAATTCAGTCGGCACCCTCCAAAGCATCAATGGTGTTAACAGCGCCGGCCCAAATGCCGCCACCAGCAGAGGCTTCCACGTCAGGTTTGCACCAACCGGCGCAGCGCTCGCGATCGCTAAGAGCGCAGACAAAGGCCAAGCCAGCGCGATGATGCCCAGAAAAACGAGCGCCAGCCAGATTCCGCGGCTGTCGATGAAATCGGCCTGTTGCCGACCGAAGGCCTCGTTCATCCAACGCAGCGATTGCTCCATGCTGTCATGGCTGTAGAGCACGCCGATGTGTTCGACGCCGCGCGCCAGCGCCAGCCGCCGCGCGGTACCGTCGGCGAAGCTGCCATAGGTCTCACCGGCGACGGCGTTGCCACCGGCGGTCAGGTTGACGATGCGCAGTCCCTCGTTCTGCAACATCGAGGCCTCAAGTGCTCCGACGATCACGAGGAGGTTGCGCGGGCTCATCGCCGTTGCCCCCGGTGAAAACACCGACACCGCAACGGTGGTCTGAACCTCTGGATCCGCTTGCGCAAATCGGATCACGATGTCAGACGCCATTGAATGGCCGAGCAGGGCGAGCCGGCCGTCGCTGCCAGGCAATTTGCGTGCGGTGGAGGCGACCTGACCCAGTTCTCGCAACAGTTCCGAAGCGATCGTTTCGCCCTCGGTGATGTCGCCGCGCATCGGAATCGGATTCCGACCATGCCCGAGGAAATCGAAGGTGACGGCGATATAACCATTGCGTGCCAACGTCGTGGCGAACGGCTGCATCAATTGTTGCGAGCCGGTAAAACCGTGCGCGATGACAACAACCGGGGCTGGCGCGTCCGCTTCCGGTCGGAAAATCGTAACTGGAGTTTTACCCACTCTTGTGTTGAGGATCCGTAATCCTCTGATATCTCCGTGCAGTTCAAGAAGTCCGACCGCAATTGCGACGACCGCAGCGATCGCGACAATAAGTCGTGGCAACATCAATCCTCACCCGCGATGTGCTTCTTGCGAATGCTCCGGACCGTCCACCAGATCGCAAATGCGGCGATAGGAACGAACCCGGCCGTAACGATGCTCGGCTCGATTTCCATTCGCTCACTGTCATGGGCGGCCTTCACCAGATATCCGAACAGCCCCACCACGTAATAGGTGATCGCCGCGACGGAGAGGCCTTCCACGGTGGCCTGCAGCCGCAATTGCAGCCGCGTCCGGGCGTTCATGGATTTCAGAAGTTCCTGGTTTTGCTGCTCGAGCTCGACATCGACGCGCGTGCGCAACAGGTTGGCGGCACGCGCCAGCTTGAGCGAAAGGCTCGACTGCCGCGCCTCGATCGTGACACAGGTGCGCAACGCCGGCTTCATCCGGCGCGCGAGGAATGACGACCATGTCGGCAGCCCGCCGACCTTGCGTTCGCCGATGGTCTGCAAGCGCTGCTCGACGATTTCCTCGTAGGCACGGCTGGCGCCGAAGCGAAAGACGCTGGCTGCGGCACCGGCTTCCACCTCGGCCGCGAGTGCCGTCAATTCGTCGAGCAGCCGATGATTGTCAGCGAGGTCGCCGGGCCGCCGCATCTGCTCGGTGACTTCGACAAGACGCCGCTCTGAGGCGGCGATCGAAGGAGAGAGGCGCTGCGCTTCTGGCAGGCCGAGCAACGCCAGTGTTCGATAGGTTTCCAGCTCGATTACGCGCTGCACTAGCGCGCCGGCCCGCTCCGCGGACATCTTGCGATCGGCGACAAGGATACGCACGAAGCCGGAGGGCCCAGGCTGGAAATCAGTAGCGTAAACTGCGGCGCCATCGGAATTCTCGGCAACGGCAAGGCTGGCATTGTCGAACAGGCGTTCCGGCGAAGTCCGGGGTGCATCTTCGGCCAGAAGATGAAGATCGACCGCGACCAGTAACGGTCCGGGCTGTGGCACGAGGCGCATCGGTGATGCCAGCGATGCGGCATCCGGATGAAACGGGATGGCAGCGGGATCGGACAGCATCTCCCAGGTGTAGGTGGTGAATTCGGAATGCTGCTCCCAGCGCAGAGCCGTGGTGCCGAATGGTACCCGGTGATGTTTTTCGGTGGAGGGTGGGGGCGGCATACCGCGCGACTCGCAGAAGGCGACAAGATTGGCGCGGTCTGTTTGCGCGCGAACGCCTGACGTGTCGAACGCGAAATGCAGGATCCGCGAAGGCACCGGGAGCGGTGTAAATGGCCGGGCATGGACTTCGCCGAGGATCGCGGCGCGTAGCGTGTGCGGCACAAGCCGTGCGGCATCGCCGTCGCCAATCAGGACCTCGGCACTCATTGCGTCTTCTCAATCTTGAATACGCCCGTCTATCACGCCTAGCACCTCACTGCGCCGGACAGAAGCTGAAAACGTTCGGGCGGCGCAAGTTCCACATGCGAAACGGGAGCGCAAGTCGTCGAAAAATTTTCGCGCATATATAGAGTGAGGGATCCACTTGACGCGAGCTGTTTGCACCGCAACGCAAGACATCCGTTTGCATTCGGGCGATGGCTGGTCTTAATCTGCCGCCCAGGATGTAGCCGTGGTCCTTTTATGCGGTGGTTGGATGGAGCGCCGGTGGTGGCAGTCTCGATGTGTATCGGCACACGCAAGAGCACCATGGCGCTTGCCCAGGCCGAGGACATTGCACGGCGTCTGTCAGTAGCGGCGATTGATCTCGATGTCGAAATCGTCAAGTTCGAAACGGTCGGTGACACCGACCAGACCAGCAAGTTGCTCACTCATGGCGGCAAGGGCGGCGCCTTCGTGGCTGAAATTCGCGCCGCTGTCAGATCTGGAAAACTGCACGCCGCGATGCATTCGCTAAAGGACATGCCGGGCAACGAGGACACGCCGGGGCTTGTGATCGGTGCGACCTTGGCGCGGGACCCGCCCACCGACGCACTGGTGCTGCGCGCCGGAATTTCCATCGAGGATATCAAGCGTTCGCACGGTAAAGGGTTCAAGATCGGCACCAACGCCGTGCGCCGTGCCGCCTACGCGCGGCGGCTGTTTCCCAAGATCGAGGTGATTCATTTTCGCGGCGCGGCCGATACCAGGGTACGCAAGCTCGATAATTGCGAAATGCAGCGCCTGGGGGGCGGCGGGGAAACTGGGCCTGCCGATGCATTGATCATGGCACGCTCCGGCCTGGAGCGCGTCGGGCTCGCAAATCGTATTGCCTATGATTTCTCGCCGCGGGAAATGCTGCCGGCGGTCGGGCAGGGCATTGTCGCGGTGGAGTGCGCCGCCAGGGACTGGCAAACACGAGGGTATCTTTCCTTGGTCGACGATCCCGCCGCGCGTCTGAGCAGCGACGCTGAACGCGAGGTGTTGTGGGTGCTCAACGGCCACTGCAATTCGCCGATCGCTGGCTATTCGACAATCGAAGGGGCGCAGATGTCGCTGACCGCCTCCGTATTGGATGAGGCCGACGGGTTCATCGAAGTCTCGCGCCGGGGTCCCGCCGATAGGCCGCGGGAGCTTGGCCGTGCTGTTGGGCTGGAATTATTGGACAAGGGCGCGGCCGCGGTCATCGCTCGCACGCGGCCTGAGTCATGAAGGCATAGTATGGCGACAGCATTTCCATTTTCAGCCATCGTCGGCCAGGACAAGATGAAGCTTGCGCTGCTGATTGCAGCCGTCGATCCCAAGATCGGCGGAGTCCTGGCGTTTGGCGATCGCGGCTCCGGCAAATCCACCGCGATTCGCGCTCTTGCTGCCCTGCTTCCGAAGATGAAGGTCGTGATCGGTTGTCGATACAATTGCGATCCGGGCAACAAGGCCGAATTTTGCAACGAGTGCCGCACCCTCGCTGCCAAGGGTGCGCTGAAATCGGCTCAAGTGCCGGTGCCGGTGGTCGATCTGCCCCTCGGCGCCACCGAAGATCGCGTGGTTGGTGCGCTCGATCTGGAGCGTGCGCTGGCGCGCGGCGAGAAGGCATTCGAGCCGGGATTGCTGGCCCGGGCGCATCGCGGCTTCCTTTACATCGATGAGGCCAATCTGCTGGAAGATCATCTGGTCGATCTGCTGCTCGATGTCGCGGCATCAGGCGAAAACGTCGTTGAACGCGAAGGACTGAGTATCCGCCATCCCGCGCGGTTCGTGCTGGTCGGGACCGGTAATCCCGAGGAGGGCGAACTGCGTCCGCAATTGCTGGATCGGTTCGGCATGTCGGTCGAAGTGAAGACGCCGGAAGATCTGCCGAGCCGTATCGAAGTCGTGCGCCGCCGCGACGCCTTCGAACGCGATAGTGCTGCTTTCAGCAAGACGTGGTCGAAGGAAGAGACAAAATTGCGCAAGAAGATCACCGCAGCGCGCGAGCGATTGCCGTCCGTCGCCGTTTCAGACATGGCGCTGGAGCGCGCGGCAAAACTCTGTATGACTCTTGGCACCGACGGCCTGCGTGGGGAGCTGACCCTGATGCGTGCGGCACGTGCGTTGGCAGCGCTCGAAAACGCCAAAACCGTTGCTGACGACCACCTGCGCCGTATCGCACCGCCTTCGTTGCGGCATCGCCTGCGCCGCAACCCACTCGACGACGCCGGTTCCACGGTGCGCGTCGATCGTGCCATCGCAGAGATATTCGGATGAACGCCGCGCTCACTTGGTCCGATGCGGTGACTGCGGCGCGATTGTTCGCCGTCGACCCGGTCGGGACAGGGGGGGTGCTGCTGCGGTCTCGTGCTGGACCGGTTCGCGATCGCTGGCTCTCGATCATGCGGGGGAAGTTGCCATCCTCGCAACCGCTCAGGCATTCGCCGCTGCATATCGCCGATAGCCGGCTGCTGGGTGGCCTCGATCTCAATGCGACCTTGCTGGCAGGACGTCCCGTCGCCGAGCACGGGCTGCTCGCGGAAGTTGACGGTGGCGTGCTTGTCCTGGCCATGGCGGAACGGTTGCCGTCGGCGACCACGGTGCACATCACGTCAGCGATGGACGCGAAGGAGACGATTGTCGAACGTGACGGACTTTCGCTACGCATGCCAGCCCGATTCGGCGTCGTGGCGCTGGATGAGGGGCTCGACGATGAATTCTCTCCGGCCGCGCTGCGCGATCGTCTGGCGTTTCATGTCGACCTGAACGGGATTTCAATTCGTGAGGCCGATGAAGTTGTCATCGAGGAGAGTTTGGCGGCGTGTGAGCGGTTGGCCTCCGTCACAGCAAGCGAAGAAGCGATCGAAGCGATTTGCACCGCGGCCGGTGCACTCGGCATCGTCTCGTTGCGCGCGCCGTTACTGACGTTGCGGGTTGCCGTCGCAAGCGCCGCCCTGACGGGACATGCTGAAGTCGAACAGGACGACGTCGCCTTGGCTGCGCGACTGGTACTGGCGCCGCGAGCGCTGGTGTTTCCACAGGCAGAAGAGCCGGAGCAACCGCCCGAGACATCGCCGGACGATCGTTCAGGTGACGAGGACAACGGCGAGGACAGCGACAAGCCCGGCAAAGACCGTGGGCTGGATGAAGTCATTCTTGCCGCGGTCAAGGCGGCGCTTCCGCCAGATGTGCTGGCGGCGCTGCGCGCATCCTCGGGCCGTTCACATGCGCGTTCTCAAGGCAAAGCCGGCGCGTTGCAAAGATCCAACGCACGAGGCCGTCCGGCCGGCGTGCTGCGCGGCGATTTGCGTTGCGGAGCCAAACTCAATGTGATCGAGACGTTGCGTGCCGCCGCGCCATGGCAGCCGCTTCGGCAACGTGAGGCGGCCATGTCAGGCGAAACGCCCGTGCGTCCTCGCATTTTGATTCGAAAGGACGATTTCCGCATCACGCGATTCAAGCAGCGCTCCGAAACCACAACAATTTTCGTTGTCGATGCCTCCGGCTCTGCAGCACTGCACCGGCTCGCGGAGGCCAAGGGCGCGGTCGAGCTGCTGCTGGCCGATTGCTATATCCGGCGAGATCAAGTGGCGCTGATCGCATTTCGCGGCAGCATCGCGGAATTGTTGCTGCCGCCGACGCGTTCGCTGGCGCGTGCGAAGCGCAGCCTCGCGGGTTTGCCGGGCGGCGGCGGGACGCCGCTGGCCGCCGGGCTCGACGCGGCATTCGCGCTTTCGGATATAATCCGCCGCAAAGGACAGACCCCTACGGTGATTTTGCTGACCGACGGCCGGGCCAACATCGCGCGGGACGGTGGGCAAGGACGCCCGCGTGCCGAGGAGGATGCGATCAGCGCCGCGCGGCAACTGCGTGCCGCCGGTATCACCAGCGTGCTGGTCGATACCTCGCCGCGTCCGAGCCCCTCGGGCGGTACGTTCGCAAAGGAAATGGGCGCGCGTTACCTGCCCTTGCCCCACGCCGATGCGACGACATTATCGAAGGCGGTACAGGCGAGCGTGCGCTGACTCAACCCTTATGCGCTCGCACCCGATTCACCATCTGCTCGACATGCGCGATCGGTGTTTCCGGCTGAATTCCGTGGCCGAGGTTGAAAATCAGCCGTCCTTGCGCGTAGTTCGCCAGCACGTCGTCGATTGAGCGATCAAGCGCGTCGCCACCGGCGATCAACACCAGCGGATCGAGATTGCCTTGCACCGCGACGCGGCTCTGTACACGTTCGCGGATCAATGACGGTTCGGTCGCCCAGTCGATGCTGACGGCGTTGACGCCGGTCGCCTCGACATATCCCGGCAGCAATGCACCTGCGCCGCGGGGAAAACCGATGATCTTCGCATCCGGCGCCTCGGCTCGAACGCCCGCGACGATGCGCTTTGTCGGCTCAACCGACCAGCGCTGGAATTCGCGCGGCGGCAACACACCGGCCCAGGTGTCGAAGATTTGCAGCACGTCAGCGCCGGCGGCGAGTTGCCCGAGCAAGTATGTAATCGAATTTTCGACAATGGTATCGATGATCTCTGCGAATGCATCGGGATGCCGGTAGGCCATCATCCGCGCCGGCGCCTGATCCGGCGTGCCACGACCTGCCACCATGTAAGTGGCCACCGTCCACGGCGCACCACAAAAGCCGATCAGCGCAATCTTCGGATCGAGTTCGCGCCGAACGCGTCGCAGCGCTTCGAACACCGGTTCGAGTTTGGTAAAATCAGCTTTCGCCGACAGGGTGCCGACCTTGTCGGGTGAATCCAGCGGATCCAGCCGGGGGCCTTCGCCGACCTCGAACCGCACCGAACGACCGAGGGCGTAGGGAATGACCAAAATATCCGAGAAGATGATCGCGGCATCGAAGTTGAAGCGCCGGATCGGCTGCAACGTGACTTCGGCGGCAAACTCCGGAATGAAGCACAGATCGAGAAAACCGCCGGCTTTGGCGCGAACTTCCCGGTATTCCGGCAAATAGCGGCCGGCCTGGCGCATCATCCAGAGTGGCGGCACGCGCTGGCGGCGACCCGAAAGGACTTCAACAAGGGGTTTGACGGTAGTGTTGTGTGTCAAGCGGCGTTTCCATGGTTTATTGACAAGCTTGTTTGTCGTTTCTGATACACTGTCGAAGCGATCTTGGCCACGGCGGGATGGATACGAGCTTGAAAAAGGATATCGCCATGAGCGCAGCCGCACTGAACAGCCATCCGGTAACGCTTCGGGCCGGCGAGGAACTGCCGGCGCCAGTGTCTGGCCAGCGCCACGAGATCAGGAGTCCGGTCGGCCGGCTGACCTACTATTCCGCCGGTCCCGACACCGACGGCAAGCTTCCGCCGCTGCTATTGATTCACAGCATCAACGCCGCCGGCTCGGCCTACGAGGTCAAGCCGCTGTACGAACATTACCGCCAAACCCGCACCATTTATGCGCTGGAACTACCCGGCTTCGGCCACTCCGAGCGCGGCTGGCGCGAATACAGTGTGCGCATGATGACAGACGCGATCCTGATCATGGTCAGCCAAATCCAGGATGTGCATGGCCGCGGTCCGATCGATGCACTTGCGATATCGCTGTCGTCGGAATTTCTTGCCCGTGCGGTGACCGAGACACCGCTGAACTTTCGTACAGTTGCGCTGGTCAGCCCCACCGGTTTTCGAAGCCGTGACGCGGCCACGAAATGGCGCAACGGCACCCGGGCGATGCCGTGGCTGCACGCCTTGTTTGAGCTTCCGCTGTGGAGCGAGGCGTTCTTTCGGCTGCTGACGAGCCGTGCCGGCATTCGCTATTTCTTGAGGAAGACCTGGGGCGGGCTAGACATCGACGAAGGCCTCGCCGAATACGATTACCTCACCACCCATCAGCCGGGCGCACAGCATGCGCCGTATTATTTCGTCTCGGGCTACCTGTTTAGCGAGAACATGATCCGGATCTATCATTCGCTGACATTGCCGGTATGGATGGCGCACGGCGTGCGCGGCGATTTCGTCGATTACACCAACAAGTCGGTGGTGCAGGACCGCGCCAACTGGACCATCGAGGTCTTTCCGACCGGCGCGATGCCGCACTTCGAAGCGAAAGACGCTTTCCTACGGGCCTATGACGCATTTCTCGCCGGTGTCCCGCTCGTTTCGCCTGCCTAGCTCGCGTGTCGCATGTCCGATCTTGTCTGGAGCAGGGATGGCGCGGACTGGCCCAATCGGGAAGCCAGCAAATTTGTCGAGGCAGCGGGACTTCGCTGGCATGTGCAGACGATGGGGGAAGGGACCCCGCTGCTCCTGATCCACGGTACCGGCGCAGCTACGCATTCGTGGCGCGGATTGATGCCGATCCTGGCGCAGCATTTCACTGTGGTGGCGCCGGATCTGCCCGGGCATGGCTTCACCAAATCGCCATCAGCGCATCGTTTGTCGCTCCCGGGCATGGCTTCCGATGTAAGCCAGCTTCTTCGTTTGCTCGCCGTGGAGCCCGAAATCGCCGTCGGACATTCCGCGGGCGCGGCAATCCTGGCGCGGATGTGCGTCGATGGAAAAATTGCGCCGCGGCTATTGGCAAGTCTCAATGGCGCGTTCCTGCCGTTCGGCGGCATGGCCAATCATTTGTTTTCGCCGCTGGCGAAACTGCTGGTCATGAACCCCCTGGTGCCACGCGTGTTCGCGTGGCAGGCGTCGCACGCCGGCGCGGTCGAGCGCGTGATTCAAAACACCGGTTCCAGCATCGACGCTCAGGGGATCGCCCTGTACCGCAAACTGGTGAGCAGTCCCGCCCATGTCGCGGCGGCGCTGCGGATGATGGCGAACTGGCGACTTGAACCGTTGCTGCATGATTTGCCGCGGCTGGAGACGGCGCTGTTGCTGGTGGCTGCCGCTAACGACCGATCGATTTCGCCCGATGTCACGCGCCAGGTCCGTGAAATCTACCCGCAGGCGGTGATCGAACGCGTGCCCGGCCTCGGACACCTCGCGCACGAAGAGCAGCCGCAACTGATGGCGGATCTCATTTTGAGATACGCAGCTCAGGCCAACGGTGCCGGCGAAAGCACGCCAGCGCTGTAAATTGAATCTTACACCGAGAGACTAGGCAACTGTCAATAATTAGTTACAGTGCCGCTATGCTTGATCCCGCCTATGTCAGGTCGACGCAGCCAATCTCGCCTGATCGCCAACCGCATGCGGTGGTGATCGGCAGCGGCTTTGGCGGATTGGCCGCCGCGGTCCGGCTCGGCGCCAAGGGCTATAGGGTCACTGTATTCGAAAAGCTCGATGCGCCCGGCGGCCGCGCCTATGTCTACCGGCAGGACGGTTTTACGTTCGATGCCGGGCCGACCATCGTCACCGCGCCGTTTCTATTTGAGGAATTGTGGAAGTTGTGCGGGCGCAAGCTGTCTGACGACGTAACGCTGGTACCGGTGTCGCCGTTCTATCACATCCGTTTTCAGGACGGCTCGCATTTCGATTACTCCGGCGACCCGGCCGCGATGCGCGCGGAGATCGCGCGGTTTTCGCCTGACGATGTCGGCGGCTACGACGCCTACATGAAAGCCAGCGAAGAGATCTTCAAGGTCGGCTTCGAACAGCTTGGTGACGTTGCCTTCAGCAAATGGACCGACATGGCGAGGATCGCGCCGGAGATGCTCCGGTTGTCGAGCTATCGCAGCGTCTTCAGTCTGGTTTCGAAGTTCTTCCGCGATTCCCGCCTGCGCGTCGTATTCAGCTTCCATCCGCTTTTGATCGGCGGCAATCCGTTCACGGCAAGCTCGATCTATTGCCTGATCGCGTTCCTGGAGCGGCGCTGGGGTGTGCATTTTGCAATGGGCGGTACCAGCCGATTGGTCGATGGCCTGGTCAAGTTGATCGAAGGGCAGGGCGGATCGCTACGCTGCGCCCAAGAGGTTCGCGAGATCATCGTCAAGGACCGCGCGGCGTGCGGCGTCCGCCTCGCCTCAGGCCAAGCGGTCGCTGCCAACATCGTGGTGTCCAACGCCAATTCCGCGTGGACCTATCGCCACCTGCTGCCGGCCTCCGCCCGTTCGCGATGGACTGACAAACGCATCGAGCGGGCGCGCTACTCCATGAGCCTGTTCGTCTGGTATTTCGGCACACGGCGCAAATACCCTGATGTGCCGCATCACACCATCCTGCTCGGGCCGCGCTACAAGGAATTGCTGACGGATATCTTCGAACGCAAGATTCTTGCCGATGATTTCAGCCTATATCTGCATCGCCCGACCGCGACCGATCCTTCGCTCGCTCCCGATGGTTGCGATGCGTTCTATGTACTGTCACCGGTGCCACATCTGCAGAGCGGCACCGACTGGAGCGTCCGGGCCGAAAAATATCGCCGGGCGATATCGCGTGAACTCGAAAACACCATGCTGCCCGATCTGGAAAACCAGGTCGTCAGTTCACGCCTGCTGACGCCGCAGGATTTTCAGGACCGGCTGTCATCCTTCCGCGGCGCCGCGTTCGGACTCGAGCCGGTTCTGACCCAAAGCGCGTGGTTTCGGCCGCACAATCGCAGTGAGGATATCGACCGCCTCTACCTCGTCGGCGCCGGCACCCATCCGGGCGCGGGATTGCCCGGCGTGCTCTCATCCGCCCGCGTTCTCGATTCCCTTGTGCCCGATGCCCAAAGTCCGGCGCGCTTAGACCTGGTGACCGCATGACGACACGTCTCGATCCTGCCGACATGGTGGCCTGCCGCGCGCTGCTGAAAGGCGGCTCCCGTACCTTCCACGCGGCCTCGAAGGTGCTGCCCAGGCGGGTCAGCGATCCCGCGATCGCCCTGTATGCGTTTTGCAGGCTGGCCGACGATGCGGTCGACCTCGGCGGCGACCGCGCGGCTGCGGTCGAACGCTTGAAGGAAAGGCTCGACCGCGCCTATCGCGGAATGCCGATGAATCTCGCCGCCGATCGCGCCTTTGCCGACGTGGTCGCGCGGTTCTCGATCCCTCGCGAATTGCCGGAGGCGCTTCTCGAGGGATTGTCATGGGACGCTGAAGGACGCCGTTACGATACGCTGTCGGAACTCTACGCCTACGCTGCGCGGGTGGCCGGCGCGGTCGGCGCGATGATGACCCTGGTGATGGGGCAACGCGCCCCCGAGATCGTGGCGCGGGCTTGCGATCTTGGCGTCGCCATGCAGTTGACCAACATCGCCCGCGACGTCGGCGAGGATGCCCGCGCCGGCCGGCTCTACCTGCCGCTGTCCTGGCTGCGCGACGCCGGCATCGATCCGGATGCGTGGCTGGCAAACCCGGTCTTCGGCAGCGAGATCGCCGCGCTCGTTCAGGGCCTGCTGGATGCCGCCGACGCCCTGTATGGCCGCGCGACGTTCGGCATCGAAAACCTGCCGCTGTCGTGCCGGCCGGGTATCTATGCGGCACGCGCGCTCTACGCCGAGATCGGCCGCGAGCTTGAACGCGGCGGCCTCGATTCGATTTCGCGGCGCGCCGTGGTCTCGACTAACCGCAAGCTCAGCGTGCTGGTGCGAACACTGGCCTTGCTCGAGACCGACTGGGCGCCGGCCAGGAAGCTTGCGCTGATCACTCAACTGGATGAAACTCGGTTCTTGATCGAGGCGGTCGCGGCGACGCCGTTGCGCGAGCGTGCTCCGAAGGCGAGGGCGAAACCGATCGAGGATCGCGTCGTCTGGGTGATCGACCTGTTCGCGCGGCTGGAGCGCCGCGATCAGCTGCTGCGCAGCGGATCGTTGCGATAAGAAGCGATGGAGATGTCCGAAGCCGAGGCCCTCAGCGACGATAGGACCTGCCTCGCCGAACAACAGCGCGCGCAGGCCAGGTTCTGGTTCGAATACCTGCGTGACAAGATTTGTGCCGAAGTCGAATCCCTGGAGCGCGAAGCCCCGGCGGAGCTGTTTCCCGGGGTGCCTGCCACGTTCGTCTATAGGCCGTGGAAACGCGCCGCCGGCAGCGGCGGTGGTGTCGGCGGTTTTCTCAGCGGCGGCCGGTTGTTCGAGAAAATCGGCATTCACACCTCATCGGCTAACGGCAAGCTGACGCCGGAGATGGCGAAGACAATGCCCGGCGATGGCCTGCAGCTCGACTACGTCTCCACCAGCATCAGCCTGATCATGCATCCGCGCAGTCCGCGCGTGCCGACCGTGCACATGAACACGCGGTTTCTGTCGACCGAGCGGGGCTGGTTCGGCGGCGGCGCAGATCTCACGCCGATGCTGCCGGAGCAGCGACAGCAGGATGCGCCGGATGCCGTGACGTTTCATGCGGCCATGAAGCGCGCTTGCGACGCGCATGATCCGGCCTATTACGACAAGTTCAAGCCGTGGGCGGATACGTATTTCTTCCTGCCACACCGTGGCCAGGCGCGCGGCGTCGGCGGCATCTTCTACGATCATCTCAACAGCGGCGATTTCGCGAAGGATTTTGCCTTCACGCGCGATGTCGGGCTGGCGTTGCTGGATGTCTATCCGCGGATTGTGCGGCGGCGGATGAGGGAATCCTGGACTGAAGCGGAACGGGAGCAGCAGCTTGCCTGCCGGGGGCTCTATGTCGAATTCAACCTGCTGTATGACCGCGGCACCATGTTCGGCCTGCAGACTGGCGGCAATATCGAAACCATCTTGAGTTCGATGCCGCCGCTGGTTAGCTGGGCCTAGAGAGGCTTGAAACCGAGGTTGCCTTGAATCGCCGGCTGTTGTTACGAGGACAGGTCTTGGACAGTTATCTCGGATTTATCGAATTCTTTGTCGTGGCGCTGTTCGCCATGGCGTGGGGCGTGCTCGAACTGGTCGGCAGACGGCTCGACAAGAAAAAGGAAGCCGAGCGTGCAAGGAAGCAGAATTCTGCTCCGTCGGCGTGAGGCGCCCGGTTATTTCCGCGCCCGTGGCATCCGGAACGGCAGCATGGCCTGCACCACGGGCATCGCAAAGCGATCTAGCGACAGGCTCTCGTGCATCAGCGTCACGGGCTTGCCAAGCAATTTGGCCGATACCACGGAGCGTGCGTAGAACGGCGCGTCTTCCAGGGTTTTAACGACATTCGCGCGATCATCGCTGCGAACGCTGCGGTTGACCCGCCATCCCGTTCGCTTCAGTCCGATTGCAGGTGGTGGCTCGAAAGTGCGCATCTTGCCCTGCGGATCGAACGTCATCGCAAGATCGATGCGGCTGCCATCGCGGCGCTGCGCTTCATAGAGGATTATCGTGCCATCTCGGGTGGCGCCGCGCGCCCATTGCCAATCGGCAAAACCGTGTTCCAGCGGCGCGTCGCCGCGATTCATGTCGAAGTAACCGTCTCCCTGCCAACGCAGATGCGGATGGTCGAGCGCGACCTGAACACGCGCGCAAGGTGCGATCGGCCACCACTGATGATTGAAGGTCTCATTGAGCGTGAATGCGTTTTGCGTGATCGCGGTTGGAACCACGCGCACCGTGCCACGGATGCGCCCGGGGATCGGCGCCGCGATCTCGTCGAGGTGGATCGTCAACGACTTGCCGTCCCATGAAAGATGGCTTGGGCCGACGGTGAGCGAAGTTATCGTGCGGCTCAGTGCGCCGCGCGGCCGTTCCGTCATTGCCCACCGATTGCCGCTGTTGCGATAAACCGCGACATTGACGGCGCAATGATTGAGCGGATCGGCTGGGCCCTTACGCCGCGCGTAGGCATAGTAGGGCGAGAACACGCTGCCGATGAGGGCGATGACGGTGATGCCGCTTTCGCCGTCGTCGCTTAAGCCGTCGACATACCACCACGCATAGCCGTTTTTCGCGACCGGCTGATCGAACCCAAATCCGCCATCAGGCTGGCCGCCGCCGAACGACCCGACAGTGCCGCCATCGGCACGCCCGGTCCCGGATGCGTGCTGCCACCCGCCAGATACAGGCCCGGAACTTTGGTCCGCGCTCCCGGTCGCTGAAATGAGGCCGTCCATCCGTGCGAGCTGCGGCCGTAGAGCGCGCCACCGGTCGCCGGAAAAAGGTGGTTGAAATCCGACGGCGTGGTCACCCGCGTTGCGTCCGGTTGTCGCTGAATCTGCAGGCCGCATCGCTGCAGCACGCCAAATGTCCGCTGCGCGCATTGTTCTACCTCCGCTGCATCGTAGAAATGCCGGTCGCCATTGGCAGGCGCATTGACGAGAACGAACAACTTTTCCCCGCCGTCGCCCATGCTGTCGCTGTTGTCTCGATCCTGCGCGCAGACATAGACAGTCGGCTCGTGCGGCAACGCGCCGCGATTAAAGATGTCGTCGAATTCAGCCGCATAACCCCGCGAGAAAAACACGTTGTGCCGGCGCAACGGAAAGCCGTTGGATTTTGCGACCAGGCTCCAGGTAATCGCCGACAGCGATCGCGCGCGTGCGGGGATCGCCGTAGCGGCGCGGCGGGCAGGGATGCCGAACAAACCGTTCGCGACGGCCCCGACATCGCCATTCATGATCACGGCATCGGCCGAGATGCGCTCGCCGCTCGAAAGCTTGACGCCATTGGCGCGTCCGCAGGAAATGAGAACCTCGCTCACTTCCTGACCATAACGAATTGTAGCGCCGAAAGATTTGGCCCCATCCGCCAGCGCCCGGGCAAGGCCGTGCATGCCGCGCTCGATGCTCCAGACGCCCTCGCGTTCCACATGCGCGACCAGCATCAATGTTGCGGGGGCCTTGAAAGGCGAAGAGCCACAATAAGTGGCGTAGCGTCCGAACAGTTGGCGCAGCCTTGGATCATGGAAATACCGCGATAGCGCCGACCACATCGACGAAAACGGCTTGATCTGCGGCAACCGCGTCAGCCCGCGAAAGCCGTCGGCGCCGATTAACCCCGTCATGCTGGGCTGCGGCGCGCGCAGGAAGGGCTTTTCGAGAATGTCGTAGATGCGCTTGGTATCCCGGCAGAAAGCGCGATAGCGTGCGGCCTCGGCCGCGCCTGCAAAATCGCCGATCGCATCGACCGAGCGTTCTTCATCGGCGAACAGATCGAGTCGGGCGTGCTCATCCCAGGCGTGGCGGGCCAATATCTCAAGCGGCCGCAGCCGGACATGGTCCGAAAAGTTCTCGCCTACTGCGGAGAACAGTTCGTCGAACACCCAGCGCATGGTGAAAACGGTTGGCCCGCTGTCGATCTGCGATGCGCCTACGCCGATCTCCCGCATCTTGCCGCCGGGCAAGGCGTCGCGCTCTAGCACCGTGACCTCAAGGCCGCGTGCTGCGAGTGCGAAGGCGGAAACCAGCCCCGCCACTCCCGCGCCGACGATGACAACACGATCTCTGGGCATGCCAGCGCCGGCTCCGGTTTGTCGATTGACATCTGTAAATAATTATTTACACTCTGGAACGACAAGTCAAATTGACATTCCTTCGTGTCCAATGCGGGAGCTTGCCATGGATGTCACCAGCCGAATCGAGCGCGCCCTCAATGATGCCGTGGCCCGTGCGGAGGTTCCGGGGTGCCCACCGCGGTTGGCGGCGGCGATGCGTTACGCGGTTTTCCCGAGGGGGGCCCGGGTTCGGCCAAGGCTTTGTCACAGCGTTGCGGCGGCGTGCGGCGAGGATCATCCGGCCGCGACTGAGGCTGCGGGAGCAGCCCTCGAACTGCTGCACTGCGCCTCGCTCGTCCATGACGATCTGCCCTGCTTCGATGCGGCGGATATGCGACGTGGGCGCCCTTCGGTGCACAAGGCATTCGGTGAACCGCTCGCGGTTTTGACGGGCGATGCGCTGATCGTGCTGGCGTTCCAGACGCTCGCGCGCGTCCAATGCAAGCCGGAGCGGCTTGCGACTCTGACGCTCACCGTCGCCCAATCGGTCGGCGTGCCTTCGGGCATCGTCGCAGGCCAGGCCTGGGAATGCGAACCGCAGATCGATCTGGCGCACTACCACCGCTCCAAGACCGGCGCGCTGTTTGCCGCAGCGACGGTGGCGGGCGCGGCGTCCGCCGGCGCCGATGCCGAGCCCTGGCGCATGGTTGGCGAAAAACTCGGAGAGGCCTATCAGGTTGCCGATGATATCCGCGATGCCGCGTCTGACGAAGAAGAGCTCGGCAAGCCGGTCGGGCGCGATCTCGCACTGGGACGCCCGAGTGCTGTGATCGAACTCGGTCTCGACGGCGCGCTCGGTCGGCTGCATGAATTGGTCCGGGGCGCGATCGACGCGATGCCGCCGTGTCCGAATGGCGCCGAACTGCGCTCGCTCATGCTCTCGGAGGCCAAGCGTCTGGTACCGGCCAAGCTCGCGCAGTTCGCGGCGTAGCCGTCGTGGCCACGATCGCGCATCGCGGGGTGGCAAGTGAAGAACCCGACGCTGTGCGGAATGTACAGACGGGGCGGGTCGGGCCAGCGGAGCATGCCGCATCGCCTCTGTCGCTGCATGACCGGCTGTTGGGCGTACGTGATTCGATTCTCGCCAATCCCGGTTTCCAGCGATTTGCAGGCACTTTTGCGCTGACGCGGCCGATTGCGCGTAAGCGGGCAGCCGCTCTGTTCGATCTCTGCGCCGGCTTTGTCTATTCGCAAGTATTGCTCGCCTGCGTCCGCCTGAAATTATTCGATCAGTTGGCCGATGGTCCGCTAAGCGCCGGCGAACTTTCGTCGCCGCTGTCGCTGCCAACTGACGCGACCGTGCTGCTGCTCGACGCGGCGGCTTCTCTCAAACTGGTGCAACGCCGCAGCGGTGGCCGCTATGGTCTCGGTCCGCTTGGGGCGGCCTTGATGGGCAATCCCGGCGTCATCGCGATGATCGAGCATCACGCGATGCTCTATGGCGATCTGAAGGATCCGGTCGCATTGTTGCGGGGCGAAGCGGAGGCAGGGCGGCTCGCGGGCTACTGGCCTTATGCGGGGAATGGCAAGCCCGCCGAGCTTTCTTGCGAAGCGATCGCGCCCTACACCGCCTTGATGTCGGCCTCGCAGCCGATGATCGCGCAGCAGGTGCTGTCGGCCTATTCCTTCCGTGGACATCGCTGCCTGCTGGATATCGGGGGCGGAGACGGTTCATTCATCGCCGAAGTGGCTGCGCGAACGCCAAGGCTGCGCTGCGTGCTGTTCGATCTTCCTGCCGTCGCCGACCAGGCCAGCAAACGGTTCCGCGACGTCGGGCTGGCGTCCCGCGCGGTTGCGATCGGCGGCAGCTTTCTCACCAACCGGCTGCCCGATGGTGCCGATATCGTCTCGCTGGTGCGGGTGATCCATGATCACGACGACGCCAGCGTGATGACGCTGCTGCGGGCGGTTCACCGTGCACTGCCCGGCAATGGAACGCTGTTGATCGCTGAGCCGATCTCGGGCGTTCGCGGTGCCGAACCGATCGGTGACGCCTATTTCGCCTTTTACCTGCTGGCGATGGGCAGCGGCCGTCCCCGGACCTTCGAGCGGCTGCGGGACATGCTCAGGGAAACCGGCTTTGCCGATATCGCGCTGCGGCCGTCGGCGATGCCGATGCTGACCAGCGTCATCACCGCCCGAAGCAATTAAGATTTATGTTAATCCAACTTGACAGTCTTAAACGTAACGTTAGCATGACAATTATGGAGCAAGGCTCCGTGCCTCGAAGATCGGAGTGAGCGATGGAAACCATCGCGGTGGTGCTGAAGCAGCCGGAGCACGTCGAGCTCAACAGGCTCGCCTTGAGCGCTCCGACCGCTGATGACGTCGTCGTCGACGTTGACTGGAGCGGGGTGAGCACCGGCACCGAACGTTTGCTCTGGTCGGGACGCATGCCGCCGTTTCCCGGCATGGGATACCCGCTCGTGCCCGGCTACGAGTTGGTCGGACGCGTAGTCGAAGCGGGATCTGCAACCGATGTCCATCCCGGCCAGCGCGTGTTCGTTCCCGGCGCGAAATGCTTTGGCGAAGTGCGTGGCCTGTTCGGCGCGTCTGCATCGCGACTCGTCGTGCCGGCGAAGCGGGTGGTGCCGCTCGATCAAAATCTTGGCGATCGGGCAATCCTGCTCGCGCTCGCCGCGACAGCCTATCATGCGATCGCCGCGCGAGGGGCCGCCGCCCCGGATTGCATTGTCGGTCACGGCGTTTTGGGGCGGCTGCTGGCGCGGATTTCGATCGCGGTCCGCAATGATCCGCCTGTCGTGTGGGAGAAAAATCCGGCGCGCGTCGGCGGCGCCGTCGGCTACGGTGTGCTCGATCCCGAGCACGATACGCGGCGCGATTACAGGAACATCTACGACGTCAGCGGCGATGCCAGACTGTTGGATTCTCTGATCGGCCGCATCGCGCCTGGCGGAGAGATCGTGCTGGCCGGATTCTACAGCGAGCCGCTGTCCTTTGCATTTCCGCCGGCGTTCATGCGCGAGGCGCGCATTCGCGTCGCCGCCGAATGGCAACCGTCTGATCTGATCGCGACCAAGACGCTGATCGAATCCGGCCGGCTTTCGCTTGATGGCCTCATCACCCATCGCCACGACGCCAAGGCCGCGCCGGACGCTTACCGCGTCGCATTCGAAGATCCCGCCTGCCTCAAAATGGTTCTGAACTGGAGTTCGCTCTCATGAATGTTGTGCCTCAAATCAGCATGAAGGACGCTCTGCGGGCGGAAGCCGCGATCGAGCCGGACGCGCCGGTGACGACCCCCGTCACCAAGGAAACCCAGATCATCGCGATCTACGGCAAGGGCGGCATCGGCAAGAGTTTTACGCTGGCCAACCTGTCGTACATGATGGCGCAGCAAGGCAAGAAGGTGCTGCTGATCGGCTGCGATCCCAAGAGCGACACGACATCGCTGCTGTTCGGCGGCCGTGCCTGTCCCACCATCATCGAGACGTCGTCGAAGAAAAAGCTCGCCGGCGAGGAAGTGAAGATCGGCGACGTCTGCTTCAAGCGCGACGGCGTCTTTGCGATGGAGCTCGGCGGCCCCGAAGTCGGCCGCGGCTGTGGTGGCCGCGGCATCATCCACGGCTTCGAGCTTTTGGAGAAGCTTGGCTTCCATGAATGGGGTTTTGACTACGTGCTGCTCGACTTCCTGGGCGACGTCGTCTGCGGCGGGTTCGGCCTGCCGATCGCGCGGGACATGTGCCAGAAGGTCATCGTCGTCGGATCCAACGACCTTCAGTCGCTTTACGTCGCCAACAACGTCTGTTCGGCGGTGGAGTATTTCCGCAAGCTCGGCGGCAATGTCGGCGTCGCCGGCATGGTCATCAACAAGGACGACGGCACCGGCGAGGCCGCGGCGTTTGCGCAGACGGTGGGCATTCCGGTGCTCGCGGCGATCCCGGCCGACGACGATATCCGCAAAAAGAGCGCGAATTACGAGATCATCGGCCTGCCGGGCGGGCAGTGGAGTTCCCTGTTCGAGGAGCTGGCCAGGAATGTCGGCCTTGCGCCGCCGGTTCGTCCGACGCCGCTGACGCAGGACGGTCTGCTCGGACTGTTCAAGGGCGAGGTGGTCGGTCGCGGCGTAGTGCTCGATCCCGCCACCATGGAAGACATGTGCGGCAAGTCCGTTATCGACAAGCCGTCGCTCGAAGTCGTCTACGACGCGGCGTGAACGTGGGCATGATGCGGAGCGCAACATGAACGTTATCCTGCCTCGATATGCCGGCGCGATCGCGGAGTCGGTCGTGAACGACCCTGTCGAGGTGGATGCCGGCCTTGAGACGCCAACGACGGACGCTGCCGTCGCCCGCCCCGCGATCAATGCTGCGGCGACGAAGAGCGACGGCCTCGGGTGTCACGCCGGCGCCGCCGAATTGAAGGCTGCGGCAAGCGCCGCGGGCAAGAGCGACATTCTCGATCGTTACGCCGCCGACTATCCGAAGGGGCCGCATGACCAGCCACAGAGCATGTGCCCGGCTTTCGGATCCTTGCGGGTGGGTTTGCGGATGCGCCGCACCGCGACGATTCTCTCAGGCTCGGCCTGCTGCGTCTATGGCCTGACGTTTACCTCGCATTTCTACGGCGCGCGGCGGACGGTCGGATATGTGCCGTTCAATTCGGAAACCCTCGTCACCGGAAAATTGTTCGAGGATATCCGCGAAGCCGTGTTCAAACTCGCCGATCCTGCGCTTTACGACACCATCATCATCACCAATCTTTGCGTGCCGACGGCGTCGGGCGTACCGCTCGATTTGCTGCCGGATGAAATCAACGGCGTCCGCATCATCGGCATCGACGTGCCGGGCTTTGGCGTGCCGACCCATGCCGAGGCCAAGGACGTGCTCGCGGCGGCGATGCTCGAATACGCCCGCAAGGAAGTAGAGCAGGGGCCGGTGCAGGCACCGCGCGGCGGAAAGAGCGAACGGCCGACCGTCACGTTGATCGGCGAAATGTTCCCAGCCGATCCCGTCGGCATCGGCATGATGCTGGAGCCGCTCGGGCTGGCGGCGGGGCCGGTGGTACCGACCCGCGAATGGCGCGAGCTCTACGCCGCGCTTGACTGCTCGGTGGTTGCCGCCATCCATCCCTTCTACACCGCGAGTTTCCGTCAGTTCGACCTCGCTGGACGAAAGATCGTTGGCTCCGCGCCGGTCGGTCACGACGGCACCGAAGCCTGGCTCGAATCGGTCGGCACAGCCTGCAACGTGGCGCGTGACAGGATCGATGCCGCCAAGAACCGCTTTCTGCCTGCCATCAAGGCGGCGCTTGCTTCCAAGCCCATCAACGCCCGCATCACGGTGTCCGGCTATGAGGGGTCGGAATTGCTGGTCGCGCGGCTTCTGATTGAGAGCGGCGCCGATGTGCCCTATGTCGGTACCGCCTGCCCACGGACTCAATGGTCCTATGCTGACCGTGAATGGCTGGAGGCCAAAGGCACCCGCGTCCAATATCGCGCGTCGCTGGAAATGGATCTGGCCGCCGTCGGCGAATTCAAGCCTGATCTTGCCATCGGCACCACGCCCGTCGTGCAGAAGGCCAAGCAACTCGCAATCCCGTCGCTGTATTTCACCAATCTGATCTCGGCGCGGCCGCTGTTCGGCGTCGCCGGCGCCGGTTCGCTGGCGCAGGTCGTCAATGCTGCGCTCGCCAATCAAAGCCGTTTCGATGAAATGAAGGACTTCTTTGGTGAGGTTGGCGCAGGCCATGCCGCCGGGGTCTGGGAAGACACGCCAAAGGACAATTTCGCGTTCCGGGAGAAGTACAAGAAGCAGATCGAGGCCCAGGCCAAGAAGCGCAAAGCCGAGGAGATGATCTGATGCTCGTCCTCGACCATGATCGCGCGGGCGGCTACTGGGGTGCGGTTTACGCCTTCACCGCGGTAAAGGGCCTGCAAGTCATCATCGACGGCCCGGTCGGTTGCGAGAATCTACCGGTCACCTCCGTGCTGCATTATACCGACGCGCTGCCTCCACATGAACTGCCGATCGTGGTGACGGGGTTAGGTGAAGAGGAACTCGGGCAGACCGGTACCGAAGGCGCCATGAAGCGCGCGCACCGGGTACTCGATCCATATCTGCCGGCGGTCGTGGTCACCGGTTCGATCGCGGAGATGATCGGCGGCGGTGTCACGCCGGAGGGAACCAACATCAAACGGTTCCTGCCCCGGACCATCGACGAGGATCAATGGCAAAGCGCCGACCGTGCCATCGTCTGGCTGTGGAAGGAATATGGCGTCAAGAAAATCGCCGAGCGCAAGCCGCGGGCCCCCGACATCAAGCCGCGGGTCAATATCATCGGGCCGATCTACGGCACCTTCAACATGCCGAGCGATCTTGCCGAAATGCGGCGGCTGATCGAAGGCATCGGCGCCGACGTCAATATGGTGTTCCCGCTGGGCAGCCACCTGGCTGACATCCCCAAGCTGGTGAACGCCGATGTCAACGTCTGCATGTATCGCGAGTTCGGCCGCATGCTGTGCGAAACGCTGGAGCGCCCCTACCTGCAGGCGCCGATCGGTTTGCACAGCACCACGAAATTCCTGCGCAAACTGGGCGAACTGCTTGGCATCGATCCCGAACCGTTCATCGAGCGCGAGAAGCACACCACCATCAAACCGCTATGGGATCTCTGGCGCTCGGTGACGCAGGATTTCTTCGGCACCGCGAGCTTTGCGATCGTGGCCAACGAGACCTATGCGCGCGGTGTGAGAAAGTTCCTCGAAACGGAAATGGGTTTGCCTTGTACCTTCTCGTTCGCCCGCAAGGCCGGCGTGAAGCCCGACAACGATGCCGTCCGCGCCGCGGTGCGTGAGAAGCCGCCGCTCATCGTGTTCGGCAGCTACAATGAGCGCATGTATCTCGCCGAAGCTGGCGGCCGAGCGATCTACATACCGGCGTCTTTTCCCGGGGCGGTGATCCGGCGCCATACCGGTACACCCTTCATGGGTTATTCCGGCGCGACCTATCTGGTCCAGGAAGTCTGCAATGCGCTGTTCGATGCATTGTTCAACATTCTTCCCTTGGCCGCAGATCTCGATCGCATCGATCCGACGCCGGCGCGGCTGCACGAAGAAATCCTATGGAGCGACGAAGCCAAGGCGCTGCTTGACGAGGTGCTTGAAGCGCATCCGGTTCTGGTGCGCATCTCGGCGGCCAAGCGCCTGCGCGATGCAGCCGAGCGCGGTGCGCGTCGCGCCGGAGAGGATCGCGTCACCAGGGATTTCGTCACCAAGGCGCGGGCGGCACTGATGGATGGGCAGCCGGCATGAGAATGCTCGAAGCAAATCTGTTTCCGGTGATTCCGCATCTGCACGTGCAAGATCACAACGAAGGGATGATGTCGATGTCCGATTATGTCCAGACGGGCTCTCGCTCAAAAATGGTCGCGGAGAGCAAGACGATCGAGTCGCGTCTGCTGTTCGGGCTCTTCTACATGCTCTGCCTGATCCGGGCCGTGGCGATGCGATTGATGCCTTGGCGCAAGCAGACGTCGTTCGGTCCGTCCGGCAATCACGAGTCGATCTTTAATGAAGCCCGCAGCGGGGCGGGCACGATCGTGACGTCGTCGTTCATGGGTTTGTGAGTGAAGGATTTCGTCCGGCGGTTCCGGGCGGATAACTGCCGTGTCAAAGGAGATCCGGCATTCGCTGTCGCCCTCGCTCGGGCGGCGAACGGCCGCAAGGCCATCACTAGGAGGAATACCAAATGAAGGACGGTTCCATCTCGGGGCTATCCGAAGCTGAAGCCAAGGAATTCCACACGATATTCATGACGAGTTTCTTTCTCTTCGTGGCTGTCGCGGTGGTTGCTCACATCCTTGCCTGGATGTGGCGTCCTTGGCTGCCGGGCCCCGGCGGCTACAAGACGGCGTTGGACAGCATCCAGCACTTCGCCAGCCTTTCCATCTCTTACCTGACATAGCGGGAGGCGCATATGTGGCGAATTTGGCTTCTGTTCGATCCGCGGCGTGCGTTGGTCATGCTCTTCACGTTCCTGTTCGGACTAGCGATCGTGATCCACTTCATCCTGCTCAGCACCGACCGGTTCAACTGGCTGGACGGTCCCCGTAAGGCGAAGACGTCAGAGATTTCTCTGCCGTACACACCACCAAGCATGCCGTCCTGATGGCATGAGATACTGCCTACCGGAACGGACGAGGCCGGATAGAGCGGCCGGACTCGTCCGCTTCCGGTAGCTAACAGGCAAGTAGTGGCGATAACGATTCCAGGAATTCGCACGCGGAGGAACGATCGATGGCAATGCTCAGCTTTGAAAGAAAATATCGTGTTCGCGGCGGAACGCTTATCGGAGGCGATCTGTTCGATTTCTGGGCTGGTCCGTTTTACGTCGGGTTTTTCGGCGTCACGACGGTGTTCTTTGCACTGGTCGGCATAGCGATGATCCTCTGGAACACCGCGCTCGGTCCGACCTGGAATCTCTGGCAGATCAGCGTCAATCCACCTGACGTCAAATACGGGCTGTCCTTTGCGCCGCTGCAGGAGGGCGGCATCTGGCAGATCGTCACCATTTGTGCGCTGGGCGCTTTCGTCTCGTGGGCGTTGCGCGAAGTCGAAATCTGCCGCAAGCTTGGTATCGGCTACCATGTGCCGTTCGCGTTCAGCTTCGCAATCTTCGCCTATTTCACGCTGGTGGTGATCCGCCCCGTTTTAATGGGATCCTGGAGCTACGGCTTTCCCTACGGCATCATCACCCATCTCGATTGGGTGTCGAACACCGGCTACCAGTACGGCAATTTCCACTACAACCCCGCGCATATGATCGCGATCACGTTCTTCTTTACGACGTGTCTCGCATTGGCGCTGCATGGTGGCCTGATCCTGTCATCGACCAATCCCGACAGGGGTGAGCCCGTAAAGTCGCCGGAGCACGAGAACACCATCTTCCGCGACCTGATCGGGTATTCGGTCGGGACCATCGGCATCCACCGCCTCGGCTTGTTCGTGGCGTTGTCGGCGGTGTTCTTCAGCGCCGTCTGCATCGTCATCAGCGGCCCGTTGTGGTCGGAGGGAAACGCCTGGTCCGAATGGTGGAACTGGTGGCGTAATCTTCCGATCTGGTCCTCCAACTAATTCCGGTATCAGAAAGAGTCCCGCCATGGCCAACTACCAGAATTTCTTCACCCAGGTGCAGGTTCGCAGCACCATTTATCCAGGCGTTCCCCTGCAGCCGGGAACCTGGGTTCGCACCGGGGAGGGCCGGTTCAATTACTGGCTCGGGAAAATCGGCGATGCCCAGGTCGGCCCGATCTATCTCGGTTTCACCGGCATCGCTTCCATCATATGCGGCATTGTTGCAATCGAGATCATCGGTCTCAACATGCTGGCTTCGGTCAACTGGAGCCCGATCGAGTTCATCAGGCAATTGCCCTGGCTCTCGCTCGATCCGCCGAAGCCTGAATACGGCATCAGCATTCCGCCGCTGCAGGAGGGCGGCTGGTGGCTGATGGCCGGGTTTTCACTGACGACGTCGATCCTGCTGTGGTGGACGCGCACCTACCGACGCGCCCGTGCGCTCGGCATGGGGACTCACGTCTCCTGGGCGTTTGCCTCGGCGATCTGGCTCTATCTGGTGCTGGGTTTCATCCGCCCGCTGCTGATGGGCCATTTCAGTGAAGCTGTGCCGTTCGGGATCTTCCCGCATCTCGATTGGACCAACAACTTCTCCATCACCCATGGCAACCTGTTCTACAATCCGTTCCACATGCTTTCGATCGCGTTCCTCTATGGTTCGGCGCTGCTGTTTGCCATGCACGGCGCGACCATTCTCGCCGTGAGCCGCTACGGCGGCGAGCGCGAGATTGAACAGATCGTCGATCGCGGCACGGCGCTGGAGCGGGCCGCTTTGTTCTGGCGCTGGACCATGGGCTTTAACGCAACGGCGGAGTCGATTCACCGTTGGGCCTGGTGGTTCGCCGTACTCTGCCCATTGACCGGCGGCATCGGAATACTTCTTTCCGGGACCGTGGTTGACAATTGGTTCGACTGGGGCGTGAAACACGGACTGGCGATGCCAAGGTAACGATGGATCGATAGCTGCGAACTCCGAACGCGCGCGTCCGAAAATTGCAAAATGCCATTCAGGCGCGCGCATACCTCCCTCGTCTTGCCGGTCCAGCAAGCTTGATTTGTGCGGACGACGCAGCGGCGATCGGAACGATTGATTTCCGTGCGGCACCTGTCCGTTAACAAACAAGAAGACTGCACCTGGAAGGACGCGGAATGGAGGAGCACTGTTTGGTGGAGGATATTTGCCCTGGTGCAAGTGTTCAAATCTCCGAAGGAGTCGCTGGGCGATCTCGGTGCACAGTCGGCCGCGAAATTGATCGCCGCCGCGACCGATGTCGCGCTGGTGGTCGACGGGCGAGGTCTTATCCGCGATGTCGCGTTCAACAAGGAAGAGTTGTCGCTCGAACTGGACGCTCAGGGGCGGTGGCTCGGATCAAAATTGCTGGAGGTCGTAAGCCCGGACACCCAGGGGAAGGTAAGGGAATTGCTTCAGGACGCGGCTACGCTCAAGTCCTCGAGTTGGCGTCAGGTCAACCATCCGTCGGCCGGCGGCGAGGACATTCCGATCCTCTATTCGGCGATAAATATTGGACGCAAGGATCGTTTCGTGGTGGTCGGCCGCGATCTGCGGCCGCTTGCGACGATGCAGCAACGACTTATCAATGCCCAGCAGTCGATGGAACGGGATTACGCCCGGTTACGTCACGCCGAAACCCGCTACCGGCTGTTGTTTCACCTCTCGTCGGAAGCGGTCATGATCGTTGATTCCGGCAACTACGCGATCCTCGACGCCAATCCGGCCGCGCTGGCGTTGCTTGATGAGAGCGCGCCGAAACTGCTCAAGGCCGGATTTCCAGACCGTTTCGATGCGGCGGGCTCACAGGCGGTCGAGATGCTTCTGGCGGATGTCCGCGCCACCGGCCGCGATAGCAGGACGCGCGCGCAACTGGCCAAAGGGTCGCGTGAATGTAGTGTGGTCGCGTCGCTGTTTCGCCAGGAGAACGCGTCGCTGTTTCTCATCAGGCTGTTGTCGGATGCATCGGCACCCGAAAGCAGCACGTTGAAGGCAACAGCGATGTTGCTGAAATATTTTGAGGCGGCTCCCGACGGGCTGGTCATCACGCAATTCGACGGCCGCGTGGCCAGGTCGAACGCGGCGTTTCTGGAGATGGCGCAACTCACCAGCGCTGAGCAGGCGCGGGGAGAAGGTCTGGATCGATGGCTCGGTCGCGCCGGCGTCGATTTCAACGTGGCGCTTGCCAATCTTCGTCAGAACGAGTCAATCAAATTGTTTGCCACGGCAATACGCGGCGAATACGGCGCGACCGCCGACGTTGAGGTCTCCGCCGTGTCTCTGCCAGACGGCGACGACAAGCCGAGTTTCGGTTTTGCGATCAGAAATATCGAGAAGCGGCTGCCGGCGGCGGCGGCGCCGTCGGCCCGGGAGCTTCCCCGCTCGATGGCGCAACTGACCGAGCTGATCGGCCGGGTTCCACTGCGCGACCTGGTGCGCGAGACCACCGACGTGATCGAGAAGCTTTCGATCGAGGCCGCGCTGGAACTGACGGGCGATAACCGCGCCTCGGCCGCCGAGATGCTCGGTCTCAGCCGGCAGAGCCTATACGTCAAACTTCGGCGGTTCGGGCTTGCCGAGCATGCGCCAGATGAAGAGGGCGAAGATGAATAGCGCCGTCGCTCATCGTCCTTCGCCCTTGGTGGTTCTCGAATTGCTAAAGCCAATCACCTGGTTTCCACCGATGTGGGCCTTGGGCTGCGGGATCGTTTCGTCGGGCGTTTCGCCGGGGCAACGATGGCCGCTGATCATTGCCGGCATTTTGTTGGCGGGGCCGATGGTGTGCGGCACCAGCCAGGCCGTAAACGATTGGTATGATCGACACGTCGATGCGCTGAACGAGCCCGACCGTCCGATTCCGTCAGGCCGCATTCCGGGCCGCTGGGGCCTCTATATCGCGGTCGGCTGGACCCTACTTTCGCTGTTGCTTGCCACAGCGCTCGGCACCTGGGGCTTCGTCGCCGCGATTGTCGGGCTTGTGCTGGCCTGGGCCTACAGTGCGCCGCCAATCCGGCTGAAGCAGAACGGCTGGTGGGGCAATGCCGCGTGCGGGCTTTGTTATGAAGGCCTGCCATGGTTCACCGGCGCTGCGGTGATGACCGCATCCAGCCCCGACTGGCGCATCGTCGTGATTGCGCTGCTGTATAGTGCCGGCGCCCACGGCATCATGACCCTCAATGATTTCAAGTCCGTCGAAGGCGATAGACGGATGGGGATCGATTCGCTGCCGGTGCTGCTCGGTGTCGGCAATGCCGCGCGGTTCGCCTGTCTGGTGATGGCGGTGCCGCAAATGGCTGTTGTTGGGTTGCTGCTGGGCTGGCAGCGGCCATTTTACGCGGCAGCGGTCGGCGCATTGCTGGTCGCGCAATTCTTCCTGATGGCGCATTTCCTCAAGAGTCCGCGTGAGCGCGCACCCTGGTACAACGGGACCGGGATCAGTTGCTACGTGGTCGGCATGCTGATCAGTGCGTTTGCGCTGGCGGCGATCAGGGCAGGGTGACCATGAACAATTCCGTGCTTTCGTGGTTCGGTATCTTCCGGCTGGGTCTGGTACAGACCGGTCTCGGCGCGGTCGTCGTACTCACCACATCGACCCTCAACCGGGTCATGGTTGTCGAACTGGCGATGCCCGCAATGCTGCCGGGTGCGCTGGTCGCCATTCATTATGCGCTTCAGGCGTTCCGGCCGGCATGGGGGCACGGTTCCGATATCGGCGCACGGCGAACGCCGTGGATTGTCGGCGGCATGGCGGTCCTCGCAACCGGAGGCCTGTTGGCTTCGGTCGCGACCGCGTGGATGAAGACGCATCCTGTGTTCGGCGTTGCCTTGGCGGTTATCGCGTTCTGCCTGATTGGCGCAGGCGTCGGCGCCGCCGGCACGTCGCTGCTCGTGCTGCTTGCCAAGCGCGCCGACGACAAGCGCCGTGCGGCGGCGGCGACGATCGTCTGGGTCATGATGATCGCCGGATTTATTGTGACCACCGGCGTGGCCGGTCACATGCTGGATCCGTTTTCGCCACTGCGGCTGATTGTGGTCTCCGGATGCGTTTCGGCCGCCGCGATGATCCTTACCATTGCGGGTGTATGGGGTGTCGAAGGCCGCGGTGGCGCGCCATTGAGTATGGCGTCGCAAACAGTGGCGCCCCGCAAATCCTCGTTTCGTGAAGCATTCACGGAAGTCTGGGCCGAACCGAAGGCGCGACGGTTTGCGATCTTCGTATTCGTCTCGATGCTGGCCTACAGCGCGCAGGATCTCATTCTCGAGCCCTTTGCGGGCGTGGTGTTCTTCTTCACACCCGGCGAGACCACAAAACTGTCAGGAGTCCAGCATGGCGGCACGCTGATCGGAATGGCGCTGGTGCCGCTGATGGGAGCGGTTCATCCGCGGTCGCGCGGCAACCTGCAGATCTGGACCATCGGTGGATGCCTGGCTTCGGCGGTCGCATTGTTAGGCCTGGCGGCGGCGGCCGTCGTCGGGCCGGCATGGCCGTTGCGCGAAACCGTGTTCATGCTGGGTGTGACCAATGGTGCTTATGCGGTGGCCGCCATCGGGTCGATGATGGCGCTCGTCAGCGCCGGCGGCGAAAAACGCGAGGGCGTCCGGATGGGCCTATGGGGGGCAGCGCAGGCGTTTGCGTTCGGCACCGGCGGCTTTCTTGGAACCCTGGCAAGCGATATCGCGCGATATCTGCTGTCGTCGCCAGCGACGTCCTACGCCGTGGTGTTCGCTGCCGAAGCAGGCTTGTTCGTTGTCGCAGCGTTCATGGCGGTTTGGGTTCACCGTGCGCCAGTGCGGGGCACGGTGCAGCGAGAACTGCGGGCCGTCGCAGTCGCGGGAGGATGAAATGCCGGCAATTTCCGAAACGTTCGATGTCGTGGTTGTCGGCGGCGGACCGTCCGGGGCCACGGCGGCCCACGACCTTGCCAACCTTGGACGCAAGGTACTGCTGCTCGACCGCGCCGGACGTATCAAGCCATGCGGTGGCGCGATCCCGCCCAGGCTGATCCGCGATTTCGACATTCCCGATCATTTACTGGTGGCCAGGGTCAACTCCGCGCGGATGGTGTCGCCGTCCGACAAGCAGGTCGATATGCCGATCGACGGCGGCTTTGTCGGAATGGTCGACCGCGACGTTTTCGATGAATGGCTGAGACAAAGGGCCGCTCAAGCGGGCGCGAAGCGGCGAACCGGCCTGTTCAAGCGCTTCGAGCGCGACGGAGCTCGAAGAACCGTCGTGTATTACGAAGAGCGCAGGTCGGACGGAACGACGACCGAAACGGCCGTGCGGACCCGCGCGCTGATCGGTGCGGATGGGGCGCTGTCCGCGGTTGCGCGCCAGTGCCTTCCGGGCGCCGAACGCTTGCCCTATGTGTTCGCCTATCATGAGATCGTCCGCTCGCCGCGGCCGGAATCCGATTTCGACGGCTCGCGCTGCGATGTCTATTATCGCGGCACGGTATCTCCGGACTTCTATGGCTGGGTGTTTCCGCACGGTGACACCGTCAGCATCGGCACCGGATCGGCCCGCAAGGGATTTTCACTGCGCGATTCCGTCGGCGGCTTGCGCGACGCCGCGGGACTTGGATCGGTAGAGACGATCCGCCGTGAAGGCGCGCCAATCCCGCTGCACCCGCTGCCGCGATGGGACGATGGCCGCAGCGTCTTGCTCGCGGGGGACGCCGCGGGTGTCGTCGCGCCAGCGTCGGGTGAGGGCATCTACTACGCGATGATCGGTGGGCGGCTATCGGCTGATGCCGTCGACATGTTCCTGGAAACCGGCGATGCCAAGGCTCTGCGCACCGCGCGCAAGCGTTTTATGCGGATGCATGGCATGGTGTTCTGGATCCTCGGTGTGATGCAATGGTACTGGTACTCGAACGATCGTCGCCGCGAGCGCTTTGTCAGCATCTGCCGCGACCGCGATGTTCAGAAGTTGACCTGGGATGCCTACATGAACAAGGAGCTGGTGCGCGCCAAACCGATTGCGCATGTGCGGATCTTCTTCAAGAACCTCGCCCATATGGCCGGGCTGGCCTCGGCGTAATGGCGGCGCAGCGGAGCTTCTGGAAGCCGGTCGTGATTGCGGCGGCTGTCGCCATCTTCATCGCCGTGCTCGGTGGGACGCTGACGGACACCGGACCGTGGTATCAGAACCTGCGCAAACCGTCATGGCAACCGCCGGACTGGTTGTTCGGTCCGGCTTGGACACTGATCTTTGCGCTCGCCACGGTGTCGGCGGTTTATGCCTGGCGCCATGCGCAGGAGCCCGCACAGCGCGAATGGGTGATTGGCCTGTTCGCGCTCAATGGGTTCCTCAATGTGCTCTGGAGCACCTTGTTCTTTGCCCTGAGACGTCCGGACTGGGCGCTGATCGAGGTGGCATTTCTCTGGCTCTCGATCCTGCTGCCGATAATTGTGTTCTGGCGTTTTGCGAAAACGGCCAGCCTCTATCTGCCGCCCTACCTCTTATGGGTATCATTCGCGGCCTTTCTCAATCTGACCGTTGTCCGTCTCAATGGGCCGTTCGCATAGCCCAAAGGATCGTGTTGCCTGCAACGAGCGGTCATGTGATCCTCAGATATGGCTGACCTGTTTGCGAGCGGATGGCTCGTCGATCTGATTCTCATCCTGGTCGTTCTCGAGGCCGCCGCTTTGCTTTTGTATTGGCGGCTCGCCCGGCGAGGTATCGCACCCTTCGATCTACTACCGAATTTGTGCGCCGGCGCGTTTCTGCTGCTGGCACTTCGAGCGACGCTCGCAGGCGGCGGCTGGATGATGGCCAGCGGCTGCCTTGTGGCAGCCGGACTGGCGCATCTGACCGATGTCTACCGGCGATGGCGCAAATAGCACCGACCGGCGACATCCGCGCTTTTTGGCGGCGTTATTTATTTTCAGAGAATTTGTTGATGTAGGCGATCACGTCCTTGCGCTGCTGTTCGTCGGCAAGTTTGAACGCCATCTTGGTGGAGCCGGTCGCGAGGTCGGGCTTGCCCTTGTCGGTCAGGAACTTCTTCAGGAAAGCGTTGGGATCCGGCAGATACTGCATGATGAGGTCGTCGGACCAGACGAGGCCGTTCTCGCCCGCCGCCTTGTTGAGGGGAGAATATGCAAAGCCGGGCGCCGTTCCGGACTGCCGGCCGATAACGCCGGTGAGTACCGGCCCCACCAGATTCTTGGCATCCGGCCCAATGCGGTGACAGGTCATGCACTGTTTAAAAATTTGCTCGCCCTTGGCGGCGTCCTGGGCGGTGGCTTCAGCGCTCGACAGAGCGATGGTTGCTGCGATGGAGGCTAAAACCAGAAGGCGTTTACTGACCACTTTGCTTTCTCCCTGACATAATTATCGGTATTGGACGGATTCGAATGTTAAGATACATTGACAGTTTATAATATCAAATCGTCCTGTCATTCTTGGCGTGTTCTTGGGCAGAAACGATAGGATTTGTTCGGCGAGGCGGCCGGCGAGAGCGGTAATAACCAGATACCCCTCCCTGAGTTCCGGCCGCCTGTAAAGTATATATGACAACTAAAACCCTCAAAACTAAGGTGTTTCTTGACTTGGGCGTCAGATTCTGCGCAATCCTAGGGAGTCATCCGCTTGTTCGATGCTTCAAGTGTCAGGTAGGATTGGCACATTCCGTGCCTTGCGTTGACTGTCGTTGTTTCGACAGTTTCGCGGAGCATCCGCTTCGTGGAAAAATGATCGGCAGACAAAAATGGCCGCTTTACCGACTGTACAGCCTGACATCACGCTGCTCCTGGACATGGACGGCGTGATCCGTGAAGCGACCTTGTCGCCGGCCATGAGCGCGGAAAAGGTGGACGGCTGGCTTGGCCGCCCCTGGGTCGAAATCGCCGGCGAAATCGGAGGCGACAAGGTCAAGCGAATGGTCGACGATGCACGTGTCAGCGGCATCTCGGCTTTCCGGCAGATCAATCAGCGTTTTCCAAGCGGCCTGGAAATTCCGATGGAATTTACAACGGTGCTGCTTGGCGGCCGAGCCGGCATGCTTGCGATCGGCAAAAATCTGCAGGCAGTAGCTGAACTGCAGTCGCGGCTGATCGCCGCGCAGCAGACCATGGAGCGGGACTACTGGAAGCTTCGCGAAATAGAGACGCGTTACCGGCTGGTATTCGACGCCTCAAACGAAGCCGTCATGATCGTGTCCACGGCCAATTTGAGGATCATCGAAGCCAACCGCACCGCCATCGAGGCGTTGAATTCCTCGCGCCGCCGCAACGAAGATTTGGCCGGACGAGAATTGCTCCATGACGTGGCTGCCGAAGATCGCGAAGCCGTGCGCGACATGCTCGCGCGTATCCGCGAGCGCGGCAAGGCGCTGAGCATCCTCGTGCATCTCGGCGCCGAGGCAAAACCCTGGATGTTGCGCGGGTCGCTGATTACAGCCGAGCCCGGGCACGTGTTCCTGCTGCAGTTTACCGCGGCGACCGATCTGTCGGCTCGGGCAGAAAAAGCCGAGCATTCGACCGTCGAAGATCTGGTCGACTATTTGCCCGACGGTTTCGTGGCGCTGGATGCGACCGGCATCATCCGCCATGCCAACCAGGCCTTTCTCGATCTCGTGCAAGTCGGTTCAAAGGGGTCGGCGATCGGCGAATCGCTGGGGCGCTGGCTTTGGCAGCCTGGCGCGGACTTGAACGCGCTGCTTGCCAATATTCAGCGGCACAAAACCGTGCGGCTCTTTACGACAAGCATCCGCGGCGAACTTGGCACCGATACCGAGATCGAGATTTCAGCGGGTGCCGGCGAAGGCAGCGAACAGAACCATATCGGCGTTTTGCTCCGCAACGTCGCCCGCCGCCTTCCGTCCAACGGAGAAAGTGACCTGCTGCGGACGGCGCTGGGCTCCATGAGCGAGCAGATCGGCAAGTCTTCCTTGCGCAAACTCGTCAAGAACACCGTCAGCATCGTCGAGCAGCATTATGTGAAGGAAGCGTTGGAACTCGCGGGCGGAAACAGGACAGCCACGGCCGAACTACTGGGATTGAGCCGGCAGAGCCTTTATGCAAAGCTCAGTCGTTACGGCCTCGACGACAAGGGGCCGGACACCGAGGAAACCCCAGAGGATTGAATTGGCGCTGCATTCCATCGCTACCCCAGCGTTCGGAAAAGCCGATCTTTCGAATTGCGAACGGGAAGAGATTCATCTCGCGGGCTCCATTCAGCCGCATGGCGCTCTGTTGGTTGTCAGTGAACCCGATCATCGCGTGATCCAGGCCAGTGCAAACGCCGCCGAATTTCTCAATCTGAAGCAGGTCATCGGAATGCCGCTCGCCGATCTCGACGGCGACCTCTTGATGCGCATTCTTCCACATCTTGATCCGACGTCGCAGGGCATGCCGATCGGCGTCCGCTGCCGCATTGGCACCCCGAGCGCGGAATTCGATGGTCTGTTGCACCGGCCACCCGCCGGCGGGCTGATCATCGAACTTGAGCGGGCCGGGCCTTCGGTGGAGCTCTCGCGGCAGATCGCGAGTGCGCTCGAGAAAATCCGCACGGCATCCTCGCTCCGCGCATTATGCGACGAGGCGGCAGCGCTGTTTCAGGACCGCACCGGCTACGATCGTGTCATGGTCTATCGGTTCGACGACGAAGGACATGGCGAGGTGTTCTCGGAACGCCGCAAGTCGGACCTCGAGGCTTATCTCGGCAATCGCTACCCGGCATCCGACATTCCGCAAATGGCGCGACGCCTGTACGAACGAACCCGCGTTCGTGTCCTCGTTGACGTGAACTATCAGCCCGTGCCGCTGCAGCCGCGACTTTCGCCGCTGACCGGCCGTGACCTCGACATGTCGCTGTGTTTCCTGCGCAGCATGTCACCGATCCATTTGCAGTATCTGAAAAACATGGGTGTCGGCGCCACCTTGGTGGTCTCCCTGGTGGTCGGAGGCAAGCTCTGGGGACTGGTGGCTTGCCATCATTACGAACCGCGCTTCATTCATTTCGAGTTGCGCGCCGTCTGTGAGCTTCTCGCCGAGGCAATCGCGACGCGTATCGCGGCTCTTGAGAGTTTTGCGCAGAGCCAGTCCGAGATTTTCGTGCAACGGCTCGAGCAGCGAATGATCGAGGCGGTGTCGCGCGAAGGCGATTGGCGCGCGGCGATCTTCGACAGTTCGCAATCGATTCTGCAGCCTCTCGGGGCCAGCGGGAGCGCACTCATTTATGAAGGCCAGATCATTTCATCCGGCGAGGTGCCGGGGACACAGGAGATCCGCGAGATTGGCGAGTGGCTGGATGCAAGGCGCGGCGGACCCGTGCTGTCCACCGCATCGCTCGGGCTGGAGTTCCCAGAGTTCGCGGGCATCACGAAAGTTGCGAGCGGGGTCGCCGTGGCAACGATTTCGAACAACCCCGGGGAGTATCTGATCTGGTTTCGCCCCGAGCGTATCCGGACCGTGACCTGGGGCGGCGATCCGCTCAAGCCATTCGTGATCGGCGACGATCCGAGCGATCTTTCGCCGCGCCGGTCCTTCGCGCAGTGGCATCAGCTGGTCGAAGGCACGTCCGAACCCTGGACGGCCGCCGACATTGCCGCGGCGCGCCTGATCGGCCAGTCGGTGACCGATATCGTTCTGCAGTTTCGCGCGGTTCGCACGCTCATCGCCCAGGATCAACTGGAGCAATTCAGCCGTCACGTTCGTATCTCGGAACAGCCTGTGATCATTGCCGATATCGACGGCAAGGTTCTGTTGATGAACGAAGCCTTCAAGGCTCTGCTGCCAAGGGATCATGGGGCGATCTCCCGGCTCGACGATCTGGCTGATGCGTTTCAGCAGCCGGACGATTTTCTGCGCGGTGTCGGTGGGTTGGTCAATCATCATCGATCCTGGCGTGGCGAATTGCTGTTGCGCAGTGAGGGTAATCGGGAAAAGCCGCTGACGGTGCGGGCCGATCCGGTGCAGCCTTCGCGGGAAAGGGTGCTTGGTTTCGTCCTGATTTTCTCTGATATCACCGACCGTAAGGCCGCCGAGACGGCCCGCAGCCGTTTCCAGGAAGGCATTATCCAAAGCCATCGCATCAACAGCGTGCGCCTGGATTCCAGGACCGACCTTGTCTATCAGAACCTGTTGTCGTCCGTAGTCGAGAATGCGCAGCTCGCGGCGCTGGAAATAACCTACGGCGTTGAAACCGGCCGGATCGCGGAAATGCTCGAAAGCGTCCGCAATTCCACGCTGCGCACCGCCGAGGTGCTGGAGCATTTGATCTGGCATTCGTCGCGCACGTCGAGTGGCGACAAGAACGAGAGATAGTCTCCGCCGCTTTTGCCGACCGTTATTCGGCCGCGGCGACCGGGCCCGACGACAACATCGCCTGTACAGCACATGACAGATCGATGTTGAGCGAGAATGCGATAGCGCCTTCCTCGATCACGACTTGCGGATCGGTCGCAAGCGCGCCGGCCTGATCGAGTGCACTGCGATAGTCCGTTTTCAACGCCGCAAGCTCCGAATATTGCGGAAAATCATAGAACGTCAATTCATTCGGCTTCAGGTCGAGCGATCGTGCCAGCAATCGTTGCAGAATTTGCCCACCGCTGAGATCGCCGAGATATCGTGTGTAAGCATGTGCAATGAGCCGCATGCCATCGCCTTCCGCCGCGTTAACGACGCGTCGTGCGTAAATCTTGCCGGCATTGAGCAGGGGAATGTCGCGTCGCCAATCCGGCCCGCAAAGCGCAACGAGATCGGAGTCGATGGCGGATGCGCGATCGAGCCTGAAATTCACAAGTGCCGCGAGGCTCCGCGAGCTGCGATGACGTTCAAGCCCTTGTTCCAAAGCCTGGTAGGCGGGAAGCAGGTTACGCAGCAGGAGAAGATAGCCTTCGAGGCTGGCCTCTCCGCGCAGCAGGTCGCGGATGATCCCGGTCCGCTCCGCCTCGACATGGAGGGTCTTGGTTCGGAGATAAAGCCCAGTGACGACGCTGACCGGCAAGGGATTGTCCGCCACAGCAACCGTCATTCCTGTTCACTCCCGAATTGTTCAGCGGCATTGTTTGCCGGATTATCTTTATTGTCCGAGGCGGATGAAGCCCCTAATCTTGCCTCTTCATCTGTTCGATCAAGCCTCGCGCCTGACGCGGCGCGGTCGCCGCATCAAGCGACATCATATCGGCTCCCATGGATGCCACAAGCTCAGGATGCGTCATCATCATGGGGCCGCCGAGCATGATTCCGACGTGCCGGTTGCGCGAATCCCGGCGGATGTCGCGAATGTCCTTTTTCAGCTCTTCGAGCCGGCGGTCGCTGCTGACCGAGAAGCCGACCACGTCGAACCAGTGGTTATGCACAAGAGCGGTCAGCTCCTGATGCGATGAAAATGGGCCGGTACAGAGATTCCAGCCCGCGCGCCGGAAGAACTCCGCCACCATCGACAAGCCAAAGCTGTGCTGCTCGCCTGGAATAATAGTCAGCAGAACCGACTCGCCGCCGCGGCCGTGGCCGCCTTCGTTGCAAAAATGCTCGCCGAGTACGCGCATGATTCGCTGTAGGCGGCTGACGCCCAGCGTTACATTTGCAAAGTCGGTCGCGTCCGCTTCCCAGAGGGTGCCGAGTTGCCGCGCTGCGGGTGCCAGCAGATCCAGAAAGATCGCCTCGACTGACGTGCCTTGTGTCATCAGACCTTCGACATAAGCGAATGCCGCGCCATCTTCGTTGCCAAGTGCCAGGGCTGCGAAGTTCTCGACCGGGCTCGGATTCGGTTGCTCGGTAATTTCCGCGGATTTCGGCGCCGGCAGGCTACGAAGCGCAAGGACAATCTTGGGAATGATCTGCGTCTTGATGGTTCTGACGACGCCGACCGGCCTCAGAGCGGTGCGAAATCGCCAGATCGGCGCCGGGATTCGCTGTTGCGGCAATTTGGGAAGACGCGCCGCTGCGCTGTCTGTCGTGACGCCGGCCGAGAATGATTGCTCGTTCACGTCGATCATTTTTCGCTCCCCCGCACATTAAGTCTCCGCTTCCTTAGACCGTCAAGTGGAATTTACGTATGGTTTAGTTGACAGTCGTTCGAACGAAGTTTAGCCTTCCTGTCATCTAGCCCGCACATAGGGAGTGGCGCGGTGCATTCTCGAGCAGCTGAAAAACGGGATTTCACCCCAGACGGCAACGAAATGCCGCGTGTTTCCCGTTATCCCCGGCCGGTATCGCATCATCGGGACAATGAACTGTCAAACAATCTTTACAGTCAATCCGATGAATCCGTCGCTGCAGTTGCGAATGCCGCACTGGTTGCGAGCGAGGCGAAACTCGCGGTCTCTTCGAGTCCGCAAAGACTTAGGACGCTCTACACACCGGAACAGCGCATTCGCCGCGACGCAACAAAGTGGACGCTGGTGCAGGGGATATTGGCGCCGGTCCAGTTCGCAGCCTTCCTGATCAGCCTCACGCTTGTTGTCCGCTACCTGACATTGGGCGACGGATTTTTCATCGCCACTGCCTCGGTCGTTATCAAGACGCTGCTGCTCTACGCCATCATGATCACCGGCTCGATCTGGGAACGGGAAGTTTTCGGCTGCTACCTGTTCGCGCCGGCGTTCTTCTGGGAGGACGTGTTCAGCTTTCTGGTGCTGGCGCTCCACAGCGCCTACCTCGTCGCGCTGTTCGCGGGGTTGGGTGATGCGCGCCAGCAGATGCTGCTCGCGCTGGCCGCCTACGCTTCCTACTTTGTCAACGCCACGCAATTTATCCTCAAGCTTCGTGCCGCGCGCCGCGATGAGCGCATGGCGCTGTCAACGGTTCCCTCCGGTTCCGGGGGCCGCGCATGAACGCGCATATGAACGTGGATGTGCAGGGTTGCACTGTCGGTGCCGCGCAAGAGGTCGCGCCCAATCCGGTTCGCCGCGAGAATGGCCAGCGCGAGGTATTTTGCGGGCTGACCGGCATTGTCTGGCTGCATCGGAAAATCCAGGACGCGTTCTTTCTCGTGGTGGGGTCGCGCACTTGCGCGCATCTGATTCAGTCCGCGGCCGGCGTCATGATCTTTGCCGAGCCGCGCTTCGCCACCGCAATCATGGAAGAAAAGGACCTCGCCGGGCTCACCGATGCCAACGACGAACTCGACCGGATCGTGACGCAGCTGATCGCGCGGCGCCCGGATATTCGGCTGCTGTTTCTGGTCGGTTCTTGTCCGTCCGAGGTGATCAAGCTCGATCTTTCGCGCGCCGCGCTTCGGCTGTCGCGGACCTTCGCGCCGGCGGTGCGTATTCTGAATTACTCGGGTAGTGGAATCGAGACAACATTCACGCAAGGCGAGGATGCATGTCTCGCCTCGCTCGTTCCCGCACTACCCCCGCTTGGAACGAGCGAGGACCAACTTTTGATTGTGGGGTCGCTGGCCGATGTCGTGGAAGACCAGTTCGTCCGCATGTTCGATGTGCTCGGCATCGGGCCGGTAAAGTTCTTGCCGCCGCGCAACTCGACCGCGCTTCCGGCGGTCGGACCTAACACCAAATTCCTTCTGGCGCAGCCGTTCCTTGCCGACACCGCGCGCGCCCTTGAGGATCGAGGTGCGACGCGATTGGCAGCCCCGTTCCCGCTGGGCGCCGAAGGAACAACGGCATGGCTGCGGGCGGCGGCGGACGCCTTTGGCGTCAGGGACGAAGTATTCGTGGAGGTGACGCGGCCCAATCGCGCCCGGGCGACACGTGCACTCGCGCCGTATCGCGATCAGCTCGTGGGCCGCAGCATTTTCCTGTTCCCGGACTCCCAGCTCGAAATTCCGCTGGCGCGGTTTCTGTCGCGCGAATTGTCGATGCGGCTCATCGAAGTGGGAACGCCGTATCTGCATCGCGAGCATCTCGCCGAGGAGCTCAAGCTGCTGCCGGTCGATGTCTCACTGACCGAAGGGCAGGACGTCGATCTGCAACTCGATCGCTGCCGCGCCGCGCGGCCCGACCTTGTGGTGTGCGGGCTTGGTCTCGCCAATCCACTCGAGGCCGAGGGCATCAGCACCAAATGGTCGATCGAACTCGTGTTCACGCCGATCCAGGGCTACGAGCAGGCCGGCGATCTTGCCGAACTGTTTGCGCGTCCGCTGGTACGCCGCGTGAAACTGGTGGCGTGACCATGCAGCTCACGGTGTGGACATATGAAGGACCTCCCCATGTCGGGGCGATGCGCGTCGCGACCGGAATGGAAGGCCTTCATTATGTGCTGCACGCGCCGCAGGGCGACACCTACGCGGACCTCCTGTTCACGATGATCGAGCGGCGCGACCGCCGCCCGCCAGTGACCTACACGACATTCTCCGCGCGCGACCTTGGCGGCGATACTGCGGAGCTTTTCAAGACTGCGGCGCGCAATGCCTATGATCGCTTCCTGCCGCAGGCGATGATCGTCGGCGCTTCCTGCACGGGGTCGCTGATCCAGGACGATCCCGGCGGCCTTGCGCGGGCCCTGAACTTGCCAATCCCGGTGGTATCGGTCGATCTGCCGGCCTATCAGCGCAAGGAAAACTGGGGCGCTGCCGAGACATTTTATCAGTTGGTGCGCTCGCTGGCTGGGCCGTCGGCGCCGGCACCGGGTGCCAAGCGGCCTGGACGGCCGGCCGGCGTGCGCCCGGGTTGTAATCTGCTCGGGCCGACCGCGCTCGGCTTCCGACATCGCGACGACATTACCGAGATCACGGGCCTGCTCGCCAAGCTCGGCATCGATGTCAACGTCACCGCGCCGATGGGCGCTACGCCGGCGGATCTGGCGCGCCTCGGCGAAGCCGATTTCAACGTCGTGCTGTATCCGGAGATCGCGGCGCAGGCGGCGTCCTGGCTGCAAAGAACATTTGGGCAGCCATCGACCAGGACCATTCCGATCGGCGTGTCTGCCACACGGGAGTTCGTTGACGAGGTCGCCAAGCTTGCCGGTGTCGATCCCACCCCGGTCCTGGCCGCATGCTCGACCCGGCTGCCGTGGTATTCACGCTCGGTCGATTCCACCTACCTTACCGGAAAACGCGTCTTCATCTTTGGTGACGCGACCCATGTCGTCGCCGCCGCCCGCATCGCGTCGGATGAGCTTGGCTTCAAGGTGGTCGGCATCGGCACCTATAGCCGCGAGTTTGGCCGCGAAATTCGCGAGGCCGCAAGGCTTTACGGTGTCGATCCGCTGATCTCGGACGATTATCTCGAGGTTGAGGCCAGAGTCGCGGAGCTGCAGCCGGAGCTCGTGCTGGGCACGCAGATGGAGCGCCACATCGCCAAACGCCTCGGCGTTCCCTGCGCGGTGATCTCCGCGCCGGTACACGTCCAGGATTTTCCGGCGCGATACGCGCCGCAGATGGGTTTCGAAGGCGCCAACGTCATCTTCGACACCTGGGTGCATCCGCTGATGATGGGTCTCGAAGAGCATCTGCTGGCGATGTTCAAGGACGACTTTGAATTCAAGGACGGCGCCGTGCCGTCGCATCTGGGCGCGGGCCATGCCGCGCCCGTGAACCAAACGCCGGTTGTCCTTGCAACGTCGGTCCAGCCCGCGATCACGGCGTCACAGATCACCGTTAGCTGGGCGGCCGATGCGGAAAAAGAGCTGCACAAAATTCCATTTTTCGTTCGCGGTAAAGCCCGCCGCAACACCGAACGCTTCGCCAACGAAAACGGCGTGTCCACCATCACCATCGAGACGCTTTACGATGCCAAAGCGCACTACGCCCGTTGACACGACGCCTATGCGCGTCGTTGTCGTGACCATGGACAGCCATCTGTCCGGCGCGGCCGCGCGTGCGCGTAACCTTCTGAAGCGCGATTTTTCCGGAATTGAGTTGACGGTTCATGCCGCCGACGAATGGGGCACTGACGAGGCAGCGCTGGCCCGCTGCAAGACCGACATCGCGCGCGGCGACATCGTCATCGCCACCATGCTGTTTCTCGACGATCACGTCCGCGCCGTAATGCCGGCGCTGGTCGCGCGGCGCAACGATTGCGACGCGATGATCTGCTGCATGTCGGCCGCCGAGATCGTCAAGCTGACGCGGGTCGGAAAGTTCGACATGTCGGGCGAGGCGCTTGGCGCGATCGCCTGGCTGAAAAAGCTGCGCGGCAACCGAAAGGGAGCGAGCCCCGGCGGCAAGGGCGAGATGAAGATGCTGCGGCAATTGCCGAAGCTGCTTCGCTTCATTCCTGGCACGGCGCAGGACATGCGTGCCTATTTCCTGACACTGCAATATTGGCTCGCCGGTTCCGAACAGAACATCGCCAGCATGGTCCGCCTGCTGGTGGATCGCTACGCCGATGGCCCGCGTCGCGGCTTGCGCGGCATCGCCAAGGCAGCGCCACCGGTCGAATACGCCGATATCGGCGTCTATCACCCGCGCATGAAGGGGCGCATCGCCGACACGGCCGAGAAGCTGCCGGCGATTCCGAATGAACAAGGCACGGTCGGCGTCCTGCTGTTGCGCTCGTATTTGCTGGCCGGCAATTCCGGCCATTATGATGGTGTCATCGCCGCATTCGAGGCGAAGGGCCTCCGTGTCATTCCGGCGTTCGCCAGCGGCCTCGACCAGCGTCCCGCGATCGAACGCTTCTTCATGAAGGATGGCCGCAGCACCGTCGATGCCGTGGTGTCGCTGACAGGATTCTCCCTCGTCGGCGGTCCCGCCTACAACGACTCCAAGGCCGCCGAGGATATGCTGGCCAGGCTCGACGTGCCTTATCTCTCCGCGCATCCCGTCGAATTCCAGACGCTCGAACAATGGGGGGCGTCGGATCGTGGCCTGATGCCGGTGGAAAGCACCATCATGGTCGCGATCCCGGAGCTCGACGGCGCTGCCGGGCCGATGGTCTATGGCGGACGTTCGGATGGGGCGGGGGTTCCCTGCACCGGTTGCGAGCGTGCCTGCAGCTTCGCCCGCTCCGACATCGGCGGCGAGATGCACGCGTGCAGTGAGCGCGCGGCAATGCTGGCATCGCGGACCGCCCGGCTGGTGGCGATGCGGCGCTTGGAGCGAAGGGACCGCAAGGTCGCGATCGTCCTGTTCAATTTCCCACCCAACGCCGGCAATACCGGCACCGCTGCATTTCTTTCGGTGTTCGAATCGCTGCACCGGACGCTCGGCGCCATGAAGCGCGAGGGTTATCAGGTCGACGTGCCCTCAAGTGTGGATGCGCTTCGCGAGCGCGTCGTTGCCGGGAACGCGGCTCGCTTTGGCGCTGATGCCAACGTCCATGCGCGTGTTTTGGCCGGCGATCATGTCCGCCGCGAAACATGGTTGCGCCAGATCGAGGCGCAGTGGGGGCCCGCGCCGGGCAAGCAGCAAAGCGACGGCAGTTCGATCTTCGTGCTCGGCGAGCGTTTCGGAAATGTCTTTGTCGGGATCCAGCCGGCCTTCGGCTACGAGGGCGATCCGATGCGGCTGTTGTTCGAGAAGGGTTTTGCGCCGACCCATGCGTTCTCCGCATTCTATCGCTGGCTGCGCGAGGATTTCGGCGCCAGCGCAGTGCTGCATTTCGGCACCCATGGCGCGCTCGAATTCATGCCGGGCAAGCAGGCGGGCCTCTCCGGCGCGTGCTGGCCGGATCGCATGATCGGCGATCTGCCGAATCTCTATCTCTACGCATCGAACAATCCCTCCGAGGGCACCATCGCCAAAAGGCGCTCGGCGGCGACGCTGATCAGTTACCTGACCCCACCGGTCGCGCATGCCGGGCTCTATAAAGGTCTCGTCGAGCTGAAGGCATCGATCGAGCGCTGGCGCACCCTGCCGCCCGGCGACGATACGGAACGCGCCGCGCTGGCAACGTTGATTCAGGCGCAGGCCAGCACACTGGAACTGGCGGAGGCCGAGCCGGCCTGGGCGGATCAGGTGAGGGCCATCGGCAGATTGTCGGAGGCGGTGCTGGAACTCGAATACACGTTGATCCCGCACGGCCTTCATGTCGTCGGCGAGGCGCCGTCGGTCGAGCAGCGCATCGAGATGTTGCAGGCGGTCGCCGACGCCTCCCACGGCGTTCGTCTGGAGCGCGGCGTATTGGAAGCCATTGTCCGTGGCGACGCGCCGGAGATTCTGGCCGCCGCGCATGGGACGGCGGACGGCGAAGACCAGCTTGCGCTCTACAAGGAACTTGCCGCGACAGATGTCTTGCTGGGGCAGGATCACGAAATCCCAGGCATCCTGCATGCGCTCGACGGCAAGTTCGTACGACCGGCGCCGGGCGGCGATCTCCTGCGCACGCCGGCGATCCTGCCGACCGGGCGCAATCTTCACGGTTTCGATCCGTTCCGGATTCCCAGCGCCTATGCCATTCAGGACGGCGGCCTGCAGGCGCAGCGGTTGATCGACAAGCATGTCACGGAAGGAAACGGTTGCCCCGAGTCGGTCGCCATCGTGCTCTGGGGCACCGACAATCTCAAGAACGAGGGCGCGCCGATTGCGCAGGCGCTGGCATTGCTCGGTGCCAGGCCGCGCTTCGACGGCTATGGTCGTTTGATCGGTGCGGAGTTGATCCCGCTCGATCAGCTCAGCCGTCCGCGCATCGATGTCATTATCACGATGTCCGGTATCTTCCGCGATCTGCTGCCGCTTCAGATCAAGCTGCTCGCCGAAGCCTGCTTCCTGGCGGCATCCGCGGATGAACCGGCTGAGCTTAATTTCGTCCGCAAGCATGCGCTCGCTTACCAGACCGCCAACCATTGCGATCTTGAAACCGCGGCTCTGCGGGTGTTCGGCAATGCCGACGGCGCCTACGGCTCCAACGTCAACCATCTGGTCGAGAACGGCCGCTGGGACGACGAGGACGAACTCGCGGAGACCTATACGCGCCGCAAGAGCTTTGCCTACGGCCTCAAGGGCCAGCCGGCGCAGCAGACCGCATTGCTCAAGAGCGCGCTCGCAACTGTCGATCTGGCTTACCAGAACCTCGACTCGGTTGAACTCGGGGTCACCACCGTCGATCATTACTTTGACACGCTCGGCGGCATCAGCCGCGCGGTGCGGCGAGCGAAAGGCGGCGCGTCGGCACCGGTCTATATTGGCGATCAGACCCGTGGTGCTGGCACCGTCCGCACGCTGTCGGAGCAGGTCGCCCTCGAGACGCGCACACGGATGCTCAATCCGAAATGGTACGAGGGCATGCTCAAGCACGGTTATGAGGGCGTGCGCCAGATCGAAGAGCACGTCACCAACACTATGGGCTGGTCGGCCACGACAGGCGAGGTGGCGCCGTGGGTGTACCGGCAGCTTACCGAGACCTTCGTGCTCGATCCCGCGATGCGTGAGCGCCTTGCGGCGCTCAATCCGGTCGCCTCGGCAAAAGTCGCTAACCGGCTGATCGAAGCGCACGAGCGCAGATACTGGTCACCCGATCCTGAGATGCTCGATGTCTTGCGCAAGGCAGGCGAAGAGCTCGAAGACCGCCTTGAAGGCGTGGGAGTTGCCGCATGAACATCCAGACCAAACCATCGTCCCTCAAGAGCCCGTCGTGTTGCGGCGACGGTGAGGGCAGCGTTCAGGTCCAGCTCGATCCCAAACTCAAGATCGGCACCGCAAAAGTGTTCTCGGTCTATGGCAAGGGTGGCATCGGCAAGAGCACGACGTCGTCGAACCTGTCGGTGGCGTTCTCCAGGCTCGGCAAGCGCGTGTTGCAGATTGGTTGCGACCCGAAGCACGATTCCACGTTTACGCTGACCAAGCGGCTCGTGCCGACGGTGATCGATGTCCTGGAATCCGTAAACTTCCACGCCGAGGAACTGCGTCCGGAAGATTTCGTGTTCGAAGGCTACAACGGCGTGATGTGTCTGGAGGCGGGCGGCCCGCCGGCGGGTACCGGTTGTGGCGGTTACGTGGTCGGCCAGACCGTAAAGCTGCTGAAGGAGCACCATCTGCTCGAGGACACCGATGTCGTGATCTTCGACGTGCTCGGCGACGTCGTATGCGGAGGATTTGCGGCGCCACTGCAACATTCCGACCGCGCGCTGATCGTTGCGGCGAACGACTTTGATTCGATCTTCGCGATGAATCGTATCGTCGCCGCCATCGAGGCCAAGTCGAAAAATTATGGCGTGCGGCTCGGCGGCGTGATCGCCAATCGCAGCGTCGCGACCGACCAGATCGATCGCTACAACGAAAAAGCCGGTCTGAAGCGCGTCGCGCATTTCCCGGACCTCGACATCATCCGCAAGAGCCGCCTGAAGAAATCGACGCTGTTCGAGATGGACGAGACGCCGGAATTGAAGGCCGTCACCGACGAATATATGCGGCTCGCGACCGAACTCTGGGAAGGTAAGACGGAGCCGTTGCCGGGCAAGTCGCTGAAGGACCGTGAAATCTTCGATCTGTTGGGGTTCGACTGATGTCTGTCGCCACCTATCTTGAACGCCGTGGAGAGCTGAAGACCTATTTCGATCGCACCGCGGTCGATGCCTGGGCCCGGCTCACTTCGGACGCGCCGGTGGGGCGGATCCGCGCCACGGTGCGCGCCGGCCGCGCCGAGATGCGCAACACATTGTTGTCGTGGCTGCCCACAAACATGAACGGCGCTCGTTTGCTGGACGCGGGCTGCGGCACCGGCGCATTGTCGATCGAGGCAGCACGCCGTGGCGCGCGCGTGGTGGCCATCGACCTGTCGCCGACCTTGGTGTCGGTTGCGCGCGAGCGCATTCCCGCCGATCTCAATTCATCCGCGATCGAATTCAAGGCGGGTGACATGCTCGACCCAAAACTCGGCCGGTTTGACTTCGTGGTTGCGATGGATTCCCTGATCCATTATCGCCCGGCCGATACCTGCCGGATCATGGGCGGGCTGGCTGCACGCACCAATGATGCGCTGCTGGTGACATTTGCACCAAAAACGCCCGCGCTGGCGCTGATGCATGCGGTGGGCCGTCTGTTTCCGCGCGGCGATCGGGCGCCGGCGATCGAGCCGGTGGCCGAACAGAAATTGCGTCGGCTGCTGCTGTCCGATGAAGGGCTGGAGCGCTGGGAACCCGGCCGCAGTCACCGCGTGGCGAGCGGATTCTACAAATCGCAGGCATTGGAGATGGTTCCCCGATGACCCCGATTTCGTCGACATTGGCTAAAGGCTGGATGCATCTTGGCACGCGCTTCCTTCCGTTTGCGGATGCGGCGACGAAAGAGCTGCCGCTCGGACGTCTGTTGCGGCTGTCGCTGTTTCAGGTCTCGACCGGCATTTCCATCGTGCTGCTGAACGGCACGCTGAACCGGGTGATGATTGTCGAACTCGATGTCTCGACGCTGCTGGTATCGTTGATGGTCTCGATCCCGCTGGTGTTCGCGCCGTTCCGGGTGCTGATCGGATTCAAGTCCGACAATCACCGTTCGGTGTTGGGCTGGCGGCGCGTGCCCTATATCTGGATGGGCACGCTGGTGCAGTTTGGCGGTTTTGCCATTCTTCCCTTTGCGCTTCTCGTGTTGTCCGGCACCGGGGAGTATCCCGCCATTTACGGACAGTTCGGTGCGGCACTGGCGTTCCTGCTGGTTGGCGCGGGCATGCATACGACGCAGACCGCCGGACTGGCGCTCGCCACTGACCTTGCGCCGCCGGAAGCCCGGCCCCGGGTGGTCGCGTTCCTCTATGTGATGCTGCTGTTCGGTATGGCCGGCAGCGCGCTGATCTTCAGTGAACTCCTGCGTAACTTCAACGAGATCCGCTTGATCCAGGTGATCCAGGGCGTCGCGGTCACGCAAATGCTGCTGAACATCTGCGCGCTCTGGAAGCAGGAAGCCCGCAATCCTTCGCTGACATCGGCAACCCGCGAGCGACCCGAATTTCAGCACTCCTGGGCCAAGTTCCGCAAATCCGGCGGCTCGGCTCGTGTGCTGGTCGCCTTGGCGCTCGGTACGTCGGCCTTCTCCATGCAGGACATTCTGCTGGAGCCGTACGGTGCCGAAATTCTCAAGCTTACGGTCGGCCAGACCACCGCGCTGACCGCTTTCTTCGCGCTCGGCACGCTGGCGGGTTTCGGTCTCGCGGCGCGGACGCTCGGGCGAAACGCGGACCCTTATCGGATCGCTGGCTTCGGTGCGGTGGCCGGTGTGTTCGCGTTTTCCGCAGTGATCTTTGCGGCTCCCTTAAATTCGGTACTGCTGTTCCGGATCGGCACGGCACTGATCGGATTTGGCGGCGGACTGTTTGCAGCGGGAACGCTGACTGCGGCAATGGCGATTGCCAGGGACGGCGAGAGCGGATTGGCGCTGGGCACCTGGGGCGCCGTGCAGGCGACTGCGGCCGGCGGCGGCATCGCGCTTGGCGGCGGCATTCGCGATCTCGTGTCTTCGCTGGCTTCCAACGGCGCGCTCGGTCGAGCGCTTACCGATCCGTCGACAGGATACAGCTTCGTCTACCACATCGAAATTGCCTTGCTGTTCGCCACGCTGGTCGCGATCGGCCCGCTCGTGCGCACGGCACGAACGGGCTTCTCGCAACCATCATCCAAATTCGGCCTGGCCGAATTTCCAGGTTAATCAACGAGAGGGAGGTCGTCCCATGCAACCCGGCGCCTATATCGACGTGGCTCAGGTCACACTTTATGTTTTCTGGATCTTCTTTGCGTGCCTGATTTACTATCTTCGCCGAGAAGACAAGCGCGAAGGCTATCCGCTCGATTCCACCGCGCTCGGCGGCGGGATCGTGCACGGCTTTCCGCGGATGCCGGAGCCGAAGAATTATCTGCTGCGCGATGGACACGTCGCAACGCTCCCGAACCACAAGAACGATCGCCGGGATGTCGCGATTGCCCCCAGCGCGCGATGGCCGGGTGCGCCGATGGAGCCGACCGGAAATCCGATGCTCGACGGTGTCGGGCCGGGATCCTACGCAGATCGTGAGGACGTTCCCGAACTCAACATCGATAACGTTCCCTGCATTATTCCGATGCGGCTCGCCGCGGGTACCTTCCTTGAATCGCGCGACCCCGATCCACGCGGCATGAAGGTGCTCGGCGCCGACAGCGAGACGGGTGGCGTCGTAACGGACGTCTGGGTCGATCGCGCCGAGGCCTTGATCCGATACCTTGAGGTCGAGGTCACGACGCCAGGCGGTGCCAAGCGCGTGCTGCTGCCTCTGCCGTTCGCCCTGGTCAACCACAAACGCGGACGGGTCACGGTCAACGCCATCCTCGGCAGCCAGTTCGCCGATGTACCGACCACGGCCAGCCCGAACCAGGTGACGAAACGCGAGGAAGACCGCATCGTCGGTTATTACGGCGCGGGCACGCTCTACGCCACGCCCGCACGACAGGAGCCGCTGCTGTGAAACAGGATCATGGTCAGTTCAAGAATTTGCAGTTCAAGGAGCTCCCAGCGCCGCTGCCAGTGGGCGAGCGCGTGATCTGGCAAGGCAAACCCTCCTTCAAAGGATTGGCACTCCGGTCGTTTCACATCCGGGAGGTCGCCATCTATTTCGGCCTCCTTCTGATCTGGCGACTGTGGTCGAGCTGGTCCCACGGCATGCCGGTGGGGGAAGCGGTCACGTCCGCATTGTGGCTCATCGTTCCGGCGATCCTTGGAATTGCCGTGCTGGCCGGTCTCGCCTGGGCGTTCCAGCGCGCGGCCTGCTACACCATCACCAGCAAGCGGGTGTTGTTTCAGTTTGGCGTCGCGCTGCCGATGACGATGAACATTCCGCTCAGCAAGATCGCCAACGCGGCCTTGAAAATTTATGCCGATGGCTCGGGCAATATTCCGTTGAAATTGTCCGACAGTGGCCGGGTATCCTACCTGCTGCTGTGGCCGCATATCCGCCCGTGGCGGATGCGCGTGACGGAGCCGATGCTGAATGCCGTTCCAGACGCGGCCAGGGTCGCCGCAAAACTGGCGGAAGCGCTAACGGGACAGCCGGGGCCGTCCGCGATCTCGCTGGTGCAGTCCGGCGCGAACGATTCTGCGTCGATCCCACATTCACCCAACATCGTGGCAGCCTGAAGCGGAGGAAACTCATGAGCCAGGCCATTCATGAACCTGTCGTGCCCAGTGGAGGTGTGTTAGCCGCGGCGGCGCTCGTGCTGTTTGCACTCGCAGCCGTGACCACGGTGCGCTTAACCGGCGTCGGTAGCGTCCGCATGACGCTTCCGGCGGCGGTCGAAAGCCGCGAGCTCCAATTCGAGGACGGCAAGAACGGAGCGGTGCTGGTGTACGATGCCAGCAACCATCAATTGGTGGATACACTGGCGCCCGGCACTAACGGTTTCATCCGCGTCGTGCTGCGCGGCCTCGCTCGCGAGCGGAAACTTGGCGATATCGGGGCGCAGCCACCGTTCCGGCTCACGCGCTTTGTCAACGGTCAGATCACGCTGACGGACACTTCCACCAATAAGCAGATCGACCTCGATGCATTCGGTTCGAGCAACACCGAGGCGTTTGCGCGGCTAATGAACCTGCGAGGCGGAGCAAAATGACCAGGGTCTGGATGGGTGCGCGCAAGACCTTCGATGTGCCATGCACGGTGGAGATCGAGCAGACCTCGGAGACGCTGCATGCGCATGTGATGCTCGACGGCGATATCCAGATCAGGGCTGGCGACGAAGTCATGGTCCACGATGCGCCGACCGGCGTTGAATTTGGGGAGCGGCTGGTGGTGCGGCGGACCGCGACGGTGATCCGCGGTGGTCCGCTGGATCGTCTGCGCGCACGCGTCGAAGGATATCTTGAATTGACCGAACTCTACGAAGTCAGTTTCTCGGACGGGAGGGTGTCATGATCCCCATGGAAGGCGGCACGCAGGGAAGTATGCGCGCGGGCATCAAAGGCAATGCCGAAAGCACTGATCTGGCGCGCGAAGACACCATCCTCAGCCCGCGCTTCTACACCACCGATTTCGAGGCGATGGATCGGCTTGATGTCGGCCTGGTGCGCTCCGAATGGAATGCGGTGATCAAGGAATTGCGCGCCGATTACAACAAGTCGCATTTCGTCAAGACCGACGAGTTCAAGAACGACCTCGAAAGTCTGCCGCCGGAACTGCGCAAGGAATTCAAGGATTTCCTGGTCAGCTCGCTTACCGCTGAGTTCTCGGGCTGCGTGCTCTACGCGGAAATCAAGAAGCGTATCAAGAACAGGGATATCCAGGAATTGTTCGGCTATATGAGCCGCGACGAGGCGCGGCATGCCGGCTTTATCAATGAAATCCTCAAGGATCACGGCATCGGCGTTGATCTCAGCTTCCTCACGAAGGTGAAGAAATACACCTACTTCCGGCCGAAGTTCATCTTCTACGCGACCTATCTGTCGGAGAAGATCGGTTATGCCCGCTACATCACGATCTTCCGGCAGATGGAGCGCCATCCCGAACGCCAGTTTCATCCGATCTTTCGCTGGTTCGAACTCTGGTGCAACGACGAGTTCCGCCATGGCGAAGCCTTTGCGTTGCTGATGCGCGCCGATCCATCGCTGCTGCGCGGACTGAACAAGCTCTGGATCCGGTTCTTCCTGCTCGCCGTGTTCGCCACCATGTATGTGCGTGATCATATGCGGCCGGCGTTCCACGACGCGCTCGGCATGCATCCGACCGACTACGACATGCAGGTGTTCCGCATTACCTCGGAAATATCCAAACAGGTATTTCCGGTCGTGCTTGATATCGACGATCCGCGTTTCCTGGCGGGACTCGAACGGCTCCGGGCCATTTCGGAAAGGATTGCGGATGTCCGCGCAAGGGGCGGTCTGCTGTCAAAGCTGAAGCGGGCAGGGCTCGCGGCCGCGGCGGCGCTGACATTCGCGCGGCTGTTCCTGCTGTCGCCGAAGCCGAACGTGTTGCCCCGCGAAATCTGTTTGCAGCCGGCGTGGTGAGAAAGCGGGTTCATGGCCTCGTACATCATCCCACCGATCTACGCAGCGTTCGTATGGTGGTTCAGCACCGGAGCCGTGCTTTTGCTCGTTGGGCGTTCGGGGCAGTTCGATGGCCTGCGGGTTGTCAGCTCTGTAAGCCTGCTGATGGGGTCGCTGTCTGGTCTTGTGCTTACCTCCGGCGATCTGAGCGTCGGTGGCGCTTATATGGCCTTCACCTGCACCATCCTGTTATGGGGCGCGCAGGAGATCGCGTTTCTGGCGGGATGGGTGACGGGGCCGCGTCCGCAGTCGTGCCCCGTTGATGTCAAAGGCTGGAAACGTCTCGGTTTCGCGCTGCAGGCGATCCTTTATCATGAGCTTGCGCTGCTGGCCTGCGGCGCGGCCATTGTCGCGCTGACGTGGAATGGACCGAACCAGGTCGGGCTCTGGACGTTTGCGGCGCTCTGGGTGCTCAGGCAAAGCGCCAAGATCAATCTCTTCCTCGGTGTGCCCGTCACGAACGATGAGTTGATGCCGGACGCGGTACAGTTCCTGAAGACGTTCTTTGCCCGCAAGGCCGTTGGCGCGTTCTTCCCGATCTCGGTCACGCTTGCGACCGCGATTCTCGTGATCATGGTTCAGCGAATCGTCGAAGTCGCCGCGACGCCATTTGACGTCGTCAGCCTGACGCTGGTTTCGACGCTGTTCGCGCTCGGCGTCGTCGAGCATTGGTTCATGCTGCTGCCGTTGCCCGCAATCACGCTGTGGGGCTGGGGCATGCGTTCGCCTTTTTCGCCGGAGGACAACATCATGGAACAAGGTCCAGACCCCAAGGCTACGATTGCGCCGCCCAATCTCGTCGTGTTGTCGAGCGTGCGGCCTGACGCCGCGCCCGCGAAATCTCAATCGGCTTGCGCGCGGCAGCGGCTTGAAGACCAGTTTCGGCAGAGGTTTGCCGAGCAGCACGCGAGGAACGATCTGGCGACGGCGCTCAGTGTCGGTACTGAGCCGGCGGCTACGCTTAACGGGAGGACATCATGAACTACGAGGCTTATTTCCGCCGGCAACTTGAAGGCCTTCATCGCGAAGGCCGCTATCGCGTCTTTGCCGATCTCGAACGCAAGGCCGGCGCCTTTCCCCGTGCCAAGCATTACAATCCGGGCGGTACCGGCGAGGTGACGGTGTGGTGCTCCAACGACTACCTCGGCATGGGCCAGCATCCCGCGGTGCTTGCCGCGATGCACGAGGCGCTCGACAGCTGCGGCGCCGGCGCGGGCGGCACCCGTAACATCGCAGGCACCAACCACTATCACGTGTTGCTGGAACGGGAGCTCGCCGATCTGCACGGCAAGGAAGCCGCGCTGTTGTTCACGTCGGGCTATGTCTCGAATATGGCCGCGATCAGCACGCTGGCGTCGCGGATGCCTGGATGCACGATCCTGTCGGACGAGCTCAATCACGCCTCGATGATTGAGGGCATCAGGCACAGCCGCAGTGAAACGCGCATCTTCGCGCACAATGACCCGCGCGATCTCGAACGCAAGCTCGGGGATCTAGATCCGCATGCGCCAAAACTGGTGGCTTTCGAATCGGTTTATTCGATGGATGGCGATATCGCGCCGATCGCGGAACTCTGCGATGTCGCGGACGCCCACAATGCCATGACCTATCTCGATGAAGTGCACGGCGTCGGGCTGTACGGCCCGAGGGGCGGGGGCATCGCCGACCGCGAAGGATTGAGCCATCGCTTGACCGTGATCGAAGGCACGCTGGCGAAGGCCTTCGGTGTGATCGGCGGCTATGTGGCAGCGTCGGCCACGATCTGCGATTTCATCCGCAGTTTTGCGTCCGGCTTTATCTTCACCACATCGTTGCCGCCGGCGGTGGCCGCGGGCGCGCTGACCAGCATTCGCCATCTGAAGCTGAGCTCGGAAGAGCGCGAACGGCACCAGGACCGCGTGGCCCGGCTGCGCTCGCGGCTCAATCAGGCGGGTGTGGCGCATCTCGACAACCCCAGCCACATCGTGCCGGTCATGGTGTGCGACCCGGTGCTGTGCAAGCAGATCAGCGACGTCTTGATCGATCGCTACGGCATCTATGTCCAGCCGATCAACTATCCGACGGTGCCGCGCGGCACCGAGCGGCTGCGCATCACGCCATCGCCGCATCACACCGACGCTGATATCGAGCATCTGGTTCAGGCGCTGGCGGAGATCTGGGCGGAGGTCGGTCTCGCCAGGGCGGCCTAGTTAGTGCATGGCGCGAGCTGAAGTGCGAGTGAGGCGAAACCTGCCGCGGGTACATTCGCGGGGATGACTGCCGGGATAGAATCCGCTATTCCATTCCCACGGATCAGTGTCATGCGGATTGCCAACGCGCCGCGCGATCGTCCCGACGCGAACATCGCCGTAGTAGATGTGCCAGCAATCTGGCCGTTCGGGGTAGCGTCGGCGGGTGAGGGTGGGCATGCCTCATTGAAGCGCGCCCCCTGCGGAGAGAAAATCCCGTAGTTTTACGGCCTGCTCTTGGCATGACCTGTGCAGACGAAACAACGCCGGGGATTAGAGGCTCGGCACCGACCAACGCCGCCCTAGCGATTATATTGCGCTGGCGCGGCGTTGCAGTTTGGCGTGTCCGAAACGGCCCTCCCGAATGACCTAAAGAAACGGCCTCAGTGCAGAGTACACTGAGGCCGGGGGAAAGGTTCATGCCAAACTCAACAACCCCGCAACTCTCAGCATAGCCATTTGTTCCGGAGCGCTGAGGGAACTGCGTGCGTGGGCGGCTGTTGGAAATCCGAGCGGGGCCATCTCGCCCGTGGGGTGTCAATCCCAGCTCTCGGAGCGGGCCCCAAGCAATGACCAAGCTCTCGATCAAAGATTATGGTTGGATAGCTTTCGGCGCGCTTCTGGTGACGGCGGGAATACTCGCTTTCTTGTATGGGCTCTACCTGATGGGCTGGTGAGCCAACTGAGACGGTCCCGCTCACTTTGGCGGTTGGCAGCATCGACGCGATGCACTTCGATCAGACGCTCGGCCAGTCGCGTCACGTTGCCTGCGCATCAGGCTGTATGTCGATGAGAACTTCCCTTGAAGAAGGGATCAAGCTCCACAGGTTCGCCGGTATCTTTCCAGAACAGTTTTTGACCGAGGCTGGCCGCCACCGCGAGGCGGTGGTGGCCGCCGATCAGCGTATGGTCATCCGTTACTATGGCGATGATCTTGCCGGCTTCGTCCACGATGTTTCTCATGTGCCGCCTCCAATCCAACGGCGACAGACAAACACAGACGGCAGTCGCAATCTCGGCTGCTTCGATGATGGAAGCCCGTCTAGGATCAAGTACCATGCGCCATTCTTGGTGGCATGGCGTTGATCTCGATCAACCGTTCTGGCACCCCCTCGAAACGATCAATAGCCCAGCGATGTCACCGACTTGCGGAAGCGAACTATAACGCCGGTCGTTCAGACTGGCCCATGGGCAAGTTTTTGCAGCCGATTTCCAACGTCCGTCAAATGAAATCAGCTTACGTAACCTAGGGGTGTCTTGCCTGTGGAATGCCCAGTCGAACGTTCTCGCTCTTTGAAAGAACGGCCTCAGCGGGTGGACCTGCTGAGGCCGAGGGAAGTCCCGCCCTTGCCACTTGTTGCTAATCGGGGAGCACTTCCGGGAACGGAGTGTTCCGAGTGCTGTTGGAATGCTGCGGCGCGTTCATTCCGAGATTAACCGCGCGCCGTGGGAGGGCTCCGCCCCATCGCCACCGGGGCTGGGCCTTTCTCGCGCAAGGGCGCTATTTCGCCTTCAGCCTTAGCTCGACAAGCCGGCGGACCATGGCTTGGGTTGGGATAGGATTGGAGCATCGTTATGCCGCGTAGCGCGCATTGTTGATGGAACAGTCTTTACCTGATGGCCGTTGAAAGGCCGCGGCGCTGTTACTAGACCGGCGCGACGACGTGGGAGGGCCCCGCCTTCAGCGCTACCTATGGCGGGGCCTTTCTCGCGCAAGGACACTAGACCCTTACTTCGGCGGCTGTAGCTCACTCTTGAGCCAGCCCGTAGTTCTGTCGGCTTTCAGTGGATCGGGGCCGTCGCAATCAAAGCATTGCATGGTGCGCTGTCCCTTGCCGCCGGGAGGTAGCGCTAGAATCAAATCAGCCCCGCAATTGGGGCAAGTCGGTCGCTTGGCCTCGCCCATGGCTAGAATTTTCGCGCCGCTTCCAACGCCCGTCAAATAGAATTAGCTTGCATAACCCAGGGGTAAGTCCTGCCTTTGGATCACTCGGCTAAAAGCAAACCCCGCCCGAAGGCTGGTTCGGGGCAAGCCCCGAGAAGGGGACAATGGCGCCGCCGCGCAAGCGCCGAAAGATACTCTACTACTGGTTGTTTGGATCAAATATCACGATCCCGCGATGTGGCCGGAACCACTTGCGCCGAAGGCTATTGAAATGCCGCGGCGCGTTTCATCCCGAGACTAACCGCGCGGCGGGAGGGCTCCGCCATTATCCTGGCGGGGCCTTTCTCGCGTAAGGGCTTCCTTTGGGCAGTGGTTATAAGTCGGCCAAGCGACTCGGGACGTGCTAGGTTCGGCGCCGACCGGGAGGTCACCATGGCTAAAATCGGGATTTCGAGCACCGACCTCGTTTGGGTTTTCCACGAAAGGCTGCAAGCATTCGACGACGCCTCACGGGGGATGCCTATCGCTATCGTGCCGACGCCAGGCGTCGGTTGGACAGCATTATTGGGCAAAACCCAAAATCCTCATTGGGTGACGCGCGTTGAAGGTATTCAGAAGCAGCTTCGAGAGATTTACGTTTTGAGAAACTAAGCATGAGTGCCGCCGTCAAACGAAAACCGCCCGAAGGCGGTCAGTTTCTCCCCACGACTTACCCTGTCTTGGCAGGGTCATAGCTTTAGCAGCGCTCGTGCGGCGAGCGGCTGCGCTCACAATATCGATCGTCAAATCAGGCGCTTCAGTGTCGAGCTCAATCACTAATCATTTCCCCTTCGCCTAGATGCCTGGACGTGGCCGGATCATTTTGCCTTCGCCTTTATCGTAAATCGCGAGCGCCCGAGCGCGATTCGAATTGCATGAGCGCGCGCTCTTACCGCAGGAACGCTTCGCCCCAAGTCTGCCGCGATGTCGGAGAGCGAGGCATTGGAGACGACGAGCTGCCGAAGTCGCTCATCCTCGTCTGAAGTCCATGCCTTGCAGTTGTTTGGCTTCTTCGTAACAGTGTCTCCACGTTCATGCTCGTTTGCGGGCCCTTGGCTGCAAGCTTCTCTTTCTTTGCCTCAGCTTTGGCAGCGCACTTTCCGCTGATGGGCAATAGCATTTCCTTTTGTCCCGCCGCGGCCTTCCGTGGTTGTTTACTTACGCCCACCGAATGCGCCAACTACCAGGCCATGCCCAATCCTAATTGCATCATGCTCTAATCTTCGTCCGGCTCGCGCACGACCGGCGGTTCGTCGGCGCGGTCCACTTCGTATTCGTCTTCCTCTTCCTCTTCCTCTTCGTCCCCGTTCTCTTCGTCTTCATCAGGATCTCGGGGCGGCATCGTGTTGCCCAGGATCACGAAGGGACTCCCGTCGATCAACTTGGTGGAAAATTCCCGGGGGTTGTGTGGGGTCATGTTGGTGCTCCTCGCGTCGAAAATCCTTGCCAGTCACAACCTCGAGACTTGGATTATTTTTTCGAGCTCATGGCGACCGTCCGCGTGAGCTTCCTGCTCGGTGGCGAACGATTTTATGGAAGATTGAATAGGGCTTCCGTGCTCTCTGATATCCCAGCGAAAGCGACCCGCGTGAATCGTGCAGGGCCGGGTTACAAGGTCATAAGGTTGCGGCGACTGAGCCATTGGCCCTCGCTGTGCCGACCGCAAATCAGGTGGGCTTTATGTCCAAGGACCTGACCCCATCGGTTGAGGGAAGGCCCAGGGCTTCACGAAGATGGGAAATCGAACTCGGTCCAAGATCCTGCAAGCTAAGGAGGTTATCGTCGGACGTCTCACGCACCTCGCCAATCGTTTTCATGCCCGCGGCATTCAATGCGTTCCGGATCCTAGTCGGAAATCGGACGTTTCCGATAGGTGTGTCGTCCGGAAGCTCTGGCGCAGGATTGAGCATTGGACGCTCCCTCTAACGCGGTGCTAATTGACCTTCTTTTTGGGCTTGGCTTTGTTCGCTGCGACCGGCGTCCCGGCGGCTTCCCGCGCCAGCCGCTCTGCCTTCAAACGCTCGCGGTTCTCGTGGAAGGCCATTTGCGCTTTCTTGTGGTCAGTCATAGCAGCCCCAGCTTCGACTTCCCGGAAGGCCTTCCGTGCCTCTCGCTCCGCTTTGGTGATCGGCTTGAATGGTTCAACTTCGCTCGGTGCCTTCGTCATTTCTTCACCTTGCACACCCACACGTCAGGTTAAGGGCATAACGTCTAGCAATCGCGGAGCTCGCTCAGGCCCGCGAAAGCACGCAGAGCCCGCCTCAACCCGGCGGTTTTTTCTTTGCTGGCGGTACGGCGACCCGTTAAAGGCGCGGCTTTCGAGCCAACATTCTTAGGCGCGCTCGACGGATCAAGCAGGGTGAAACGAGAAGCCCATCGCTTCTCGAAACGTCTTTGAAGATCAAGAGGAATGGCGCTCATGGCTAGGTTCCCGACTCGCGGTCGCGCCCCAATGGCAACTCACACGGACGTATAAAGGTTCCACCATATGCTACGGGGCCACGGAATGCAGCGATGTGAGTTGGAGAGCCCTTGGGAGCGCGCTCTGAAGGGCTCGTCGTGAACCCGTTGGTCCGCGCCAGCGGGTTTTTTTATTGGGCTCAGCAGCGAAAAGTGACGGCCCCCGTGCCCGTGAAACACTGGAGCCGTCGGCCCTCGCGAGATCGCCGACCGGACAACGCGACGAATGAGTAAAGCGGGCCGGGGCGCGCTTCATTCCGTGCGTTGCGGGCGGGTTTTATTGGCCTTCGATCGGTAGCAAGGCGAGCCGCCAACTAGAAGGCTGCGAACAGAACTGCCTCGACTATGCCCATAACCTCACTCCGCTGTGTGCAGAGTGCGTGCGGGACGGTTTTGTTGCATCGGGATTTGGGGCGCAAATCTCCACTAAGCTATTGATTTTGCTATGGTGAGCGCTTAGGGACTCGAACCCTGGAACCCATGATTAAAAGACAGCGGTTCCAATTTTGGGCCAGTGACTGGTGCAGGCACTTTTTCGGTAACTGGTGTTTTCGAGGCAGCGTTTGCTCCGCGCCTCCCTTGCTACCATTTTGCTACCCAACTTCCGAGTATTGATCGGGATCGGAAGTTATCAGCCAGTCTGAGACGTACCCTCGAATCAAACAGGATCAATCATTTCGGGATTAGGGTCCACTAATTGGTACAGTCTCAAGCGAACTGCAAAACCGTGTACCGCCCAGTCGCGGCCGCGGGTCAGCAAAACCCAGTGCGCATGGTCCTGCAGGGAGACAACCCGTCGTAATACGTCCATGATCCTTCGTCGCCCGATAGCTTGGTTTCGGATTGAGCGGCAGCAGCCCATTCAGCAGCCGGCGGTGCCAGAGACAGCAGGCGGCCGGGAGCCCGAGTTCTACCTTGCCAAATTCGGGCGACTGCTAAGCAGCGGCAGGCCCGAGGAGCTAAAGAAGATCGCGCGGGTCATGTTGCAGCCGGATCAGGTCCGCCTCAGGTCAGGCCGATAAGTGCCAGTAGAGCCTCCCGCTTATTTTGGACCCAAGTTTGGACCCAAGCAGCCAGAGATGACTACAGGCCGATTCTAGGGTTCACGAGTTCCTCCGGGCTGCGCCTGGAAGAATGTCTGCTGAAATGGTCAGAGGTTAACTGGGACACCAAGCAGATCGTAAAACTAGGGAAGGGCGGCAAACGGGTTTGCATTCCGATCACGGACACAATTCGGGAAATTCTCTGGGCGCTTCGCGGCCATCACGGAACGATGGTATTCACCTATATAGCCGCCCGAACCCGGAAGACTCAGTGCCTAGTCAAAGGCCAACGCTATCCGATCACCTATAGTGGTCTCAAATCGGCATGGAAGCGCCTCCGGGCTAAGGCGAAGGTTACCGACTTCCGATTTCACGACCACCGGCACGACTACGGGACCAAGCTCCTGAGAGAGACTGGCAACCTGAAGCTGGTGCAGAAGGCGATGAATCACTCCAACATCAAGACCACCACGAAATACGCCCATGTATTGGATGAAGAGGTGGCAGCCGCGCTGGATCGCGTACAAAAGTCCCGAAGAAAGTCCCGAAGTCCTACAAGAAAAGTCGGCTAACCAATTGGTAATATGAAAGAATGATTGATCGAGAGTACAGCTCTGGGAGACTAGGGGTCGGAGGTTCAAATCCTCTCGCTCCGACCAATAACTATCTGAAGTAGAACAAAAAAATATTTGGGAGTTCATGCAGGATTCTCTGGTGGGGCCGCATGTGGGTTCAAAATTGAGCCAGTGGGTCTCCCGTCGAACGGCCCAAAAAACTACTCGCCCCCGACTTTTCGGGGCAATGGTAGACGGAGCGATGCACCTCACGTCGCGCGACCAACGACTGCACGGAAATATGCCATTCGGGACGGAAAACTTTTGCTCCATCAAGGCTGCAACAGAGGTCCGATTCCATGCCAGGCTGCATTCTCGAGTTCTGCACTGACGACGCTTCTTCGACTTTTCTCCACCAATGCAAGCTTTGATGGTTGATGCTACGGAGACCCGCTCCGCCCCGATTGCGGGGAAGTAGGAACGGCGCATACTGACCGAGCGGCCTCATTCAGACAGGAGGGGGCCGATGCTGCTGCAATCAATCGTTGCGATTGGGATCTTCGCGTTGGCGACCGCCTGCGCGTTGTGGTCGCGCTTCATTACATCCCCTATCCAGACTGATCGCAGTGGAACGACGAGATCGCATGCAGGCTGAGCGCCGACTGCGTCGATGTGGCTGAAGCTAAGAGACTCGGGACAGATGCAGAAGGGCGCCCAAGAAACTCAAGGGAGAGCGTCATGATAATTTGCAATCCGAGAAGTTTGGCTTTCGCAATGCTGATAGCTGCACTGCCCGTTGGATTTGCGTTCGCCGGCGGTAGCGGCGGCCGTGGTGGTGCAATCGGCGCCGGAGTGGGTGCGGCAGGCATGGGGAGTGCCGGCGTTGGCGGCGGAGCGCCGGCGGGTCAAGTGGGCGGTGGCCCCCCGGCGGGTTTGGTGGGCGGCGGATCGCCGAATTCGAACAACCCGGCCGGCAATGGAGCGGCTGGAACGGGCAACCCCAGTTTGAATGCCGTCGGTGGCGGCCCAGGCGGAAATGGCACCAATACACCGGGAATTCCAAACGCCAGGACCACTGGAAGCAACATCGGTGGCTATGGCGGTTCTACGGGCGTTGCGCCCGCATCCGACGTGCCGGGTGGTGGTGCCTCGCCAGAGGCCTTGAGCAATCAACGCTCAACCACTGATCCAACGGCGCCGAACGCTGTCCAAGGCATTGCAGAGCAGGCGCCATTGCCGACGACCGGACTAGCTAGGCCCGGATCAGACGGGGTGTCGACGGTAATAGTGCGGGCGCGGCCGTGTGGCGTAGCGGCTCACGAAACAGACGGAACGACAACCTGTATAGGGATCCCAAGTAGGCGCCGATAAAAGACGGAAACGCTGAAGCCTCGTCACCGGCCGCTGCCGGCATCGCCAACTAAGATGATTTACTCCGTGAGTTCAACTGGCAACCTTTTGAGGATAAAAGTTTCTCAAAACTAAAGGCGCGGAGTCTGTCGACGCCTGTTTGGCAAAAAGGCAAGAGATCCGCTTTCGATGTCCGTTCTTGAGTTCAAGGCGGACCTAGCGACCGCGCACGCCAAATCAGCAATTGACCCGACGCGGACATCGCAGGCAGTGAGCGACCGCTTCTCAGGTTCGCGGTCGTGCGAACGGCCGAATCTGTATAGCCGCGACCTCGATATAGCCGCGACCTCGATCGCCTCCGTCTCACGAGTCCGCGATTGGCCGAAAGCGCATGGGCGGGGCATGCAATTTTCTGCTAGCTTTTTGCTAGGCCGTCTCGGATGCGTTCGCTTGGCGCGGGGGTCCGAGAGGGTGGAGTTGCTGGTTATGAGTTTACTAAACCAAGGGAGAACGACCATGAAACTTACCAGCATAGCACTAGCCTCTGCGTTCGCGCTCTCAAGCACGTTCGCACACGCATACACAAGTCATCATAAGTACAGGTCGGGCGTCAGAACCCACTCCGCGGCGCATTCGATGAACTACGGTCGGTACTACGACAGCTACGGTCAGTACTACGGCAACCCGAACAATCGAGGCGGATTGGTAGGCGGCGCGGACGCCGGTATTGGCGGCTACGGTCAGTACTACGGCAGCCCGAACAATCGAGGCGGATGGGTAGGCGGCTCGAACGCCGGTACTGGCGGCTACAATCAGTACTACGGCAACCCGAACAATCGAGGCGGATTGGTAGGCGGATTGGACGCCGGTACCTACAGGCCCTAAGAGTAAGCGCCGCGTTTCTGCGAGGCTTTATCTTCGACCGAAGCAGGGCGGCGCCTTGCGGTCCAGACTGAAATGAAATTGAATGACGGGGACAACCCGTCCTCGGCATAGCTATGCCATACAGAGGGCGCGGGAAGCCGTGGGTTCATCGTGGGTTCAAGATATTGGGACTTTTCGATCGGCTTTGAGAACGATCTGGTTCGAACATGTGGGCGTCGTCGAAGTTCCCATGCCGGATATCTCTACGGGCGACAAAATGCCGACAATGCCGGCATCGGGACAACGCACGGCCAATTTGTTCGACAATGCGCGGAAGTGGTTTCCGACGTCAGGACGTCGGCTCGCCGAGCGACCCGCAAATCCTAACGCCGTAGACACGAGGTCTGGTGCCAAATCGTCAAGGGGACGCCTGCGCTGATCAGCGCGATGCCGATGGACTTATCTACTTCACCGCTAGCGCCACTAAGCCCGAACGCTTGCCATTCTTGATATCGAGATGAACCTTCATGTGAAGGTCTGCACCGAGCTGGGCCCGGCGGCCGATCGGGATTGAGTTGATGAAATTAATAGGCAGTCCAGCCGACCGCTGATGGGGCAAAGCGGAAAGCGATGTTCCATAACAATGGATGCGCGGAATGCCCCTTTTGGCGCAAAGCGACATTCGTCAGATCAGCGTCGACGTCCAGATGAATTGACCAGAAGGCCCGGTAGTCCGTGCGAGGATCTCCGTGTGCACGAACCACGGTGCCGTGAAGTGCGCGTCGAGGAAAATGGCTCTCGTCGGGTGAGCCGACCGAAGCACTTCCGAAATCGTGTCAACCATGGTGGCTACTCTTGGATTTGGACGAATGGTCAAGTGATCCGGCCGTGCGATCATTCGCCCAAACACCGCCCGTCGCATATACGGTGCGTATGGATGAAGTGCCAACCAAACAGCTGCCTCTCGTCACTCACTGGACAATTGCACTGGCGGGGGACGGACACGATCCCGTCCACGCCGAAGGTGTGTTGATGAATTCGAGCACCAAGACATTGACTACGCAAAATCCCGGGTTGTTGCTCGCGCACGGAGAGTGACGCGACCCGCGCCGATCGCCGCCTCTCGAATTCGCTTGAGGACACTCCCTTAATCGAGAGCGCGATCGATTTCCTCGCTTCAACCGCTGATGCCGAAGGCGGGCACGTCCGCTTCATACGGCGAATGCTGATTTTTTTGAATAACCAGGAGAATATTCATGGCAGGTCTTGTTGCGGTCGTATACGGCGTCATCGCTTACGGTTTCACTCTCGTTGCGCTCCTGTATCTCATCGGTTTCGTCGGCAACTTCATCGTTCCGAAGTCGATCGATTCAGGGGCGGCTGGACCGCTTCTCCAGAGCGTGATTGTGAATACGATGCTGATCGGACTGTTTGCAATCCAGCACAGCGTGATGGCGCGCCAGGGCTTCAAGCGTTGGTGGACGCGGATCGTGCCTCCCTCCGTCGAGCGCAGCACCTATGTGCTGTTCGCCAGTTTTGCGCTGTTGATCCTATACTGGCTGTGGCAGCCTATCCCCACGCTTGTTTGGACCGTGCAAAATCCGGTCGCCGCGGCGGTGCTCGACGGCACTTTCTGGCTGGGCTGGGTCGTGCTGGTGGCCAGCACGTTTCTGCTCAGTCACTTCGAATTGTTTGGCCTCAGCCAGGTATTCGCCCGCTTGTTCGGCAAACAGCTATCGGATGCGAAGTTCCGCGCTCCGTTGCTCTACCGGCATGTCCGTCACCCGATCTATCTCGGCGTCTTGCTCGCCGTCTGGGCCACGCCCACGATGACCGTCGGTCATCTGCTGTTCTCGGTGGTGATCACCGCCTACATTCTGATCGGCATCCAGTTAGAAGAGCGCGATCTGGTCCAGCAGTTCGGCGACCAGTATCGCCGCTATCGCCAGCAAGCGGCCATGCTCGTCCCGCTTCCTGGCCGCAAGTTTGTTGGTCCGAAAGACGCCGACGTCTAGCGCAAGCCGTGTGCTCCACGGCGATGGATCAGTATATTTTGTCGTCCGCAATGAATCGGTGGTCCAACCACCGGTACGGCGCCCCCAACAGCAGTAGGAAGAGTGCTCTGTCAGCCTTGTATCTGGCAGCGAGCCGGCGGCGTTCCGAACCCTGCATCACAACGCGCCCTTCGGTCGTGCACACGCACCACCTCCAAGCCCGGCCGCGCTTCTTCAAGGTCACCTCAAAGGCCGGAAATTGATCGGGCATTAGAATCGTTTCAAAAACAGTGTCCCATATCTGGGTCGTTCCAACCCGTCGCAGGTTCAAAATTCAGCGCAAGGGAGACAAAAAACTCAACAAATTGGCAGGGTCTGTTTGGGATTTGGGCCTTGTCGATCGGCTGGTACCGTGAAGCGATGCACGCATCTTCTAAGAAGTCATTTGGAGCTTAAGGCATTCGGATGTATTCTTCACAACTATAACTTTAAGGTCTTTTTCAATCCAATCAGTGCTTGAAGCGACGGTTGTCTGCCTCGGTACCTAATTCATTGTTTGGCTAATAGATGTCGTCAACCCTTAGCAACATTGCGCTGTTCATCGATGGTCCTAACCTCTACGCGACCGCTAAGACGCTTGGCTTCGATATCGACTACAAGCGCATGCTCAAAGAATTCCAGAGCCACGGGGCGCTGTTGCGCGCCTTTTACTACACTGCTGTCATCGAAGATCAGCAGTTTTCGTCTATTCGTCCCTTGATCGACTGGCTCGCCTACAATGGCTATACCGTTGTCACCAAAGCGACCAAGGAGTTCATCGACGCCAGCGGCCGGCGCAAGGTCAAAGGCAACATGGATGTCGAGCTTGCGGTCGATGCTATGGAGCTTGCGGAGCATATCGATCAGATGGTGTTGTTTTCCGGTGATGGCGATTTCCGCTCGCTGGTCGAGGCAGTGCAACGTCGCGGCGTCCGGGTCACCGTGATCTCGAGCATTTCAAGCCAGCCGCCAATGATTGCCGACGAGCTGCGTCGGCAGGCCGACGTTTTCATCGATCTCGTAGAGCTAAGGTCCACGCTCAATCGCGATTCGGACGAGCGCGCGTCCCCCGCGCGAGCCGCGTCGTCACGCGCCGCAGTTCCTTCCGCGCGCGGCCACGTTGGCGCGCCCCGGGGTAACGACGACGGCTTCGATGATTGAGCGGTCGGATGGGGCGGGCGGAATGGAGGGTTTATTTCGGAGAACGGAGCAGTCGACAAACTCCGCTACTAACGATCAAATAGCTTGGAACGCTGCAGTACCGATGCCACCGGCAATGGTTTGAGCCAATCATCAAGCTGAAGTCTGCCGGGCTGGCGTCCGGCAAGAATGGCAACGATGTTTGATGCGATCAGAGTCAGTGGGAGAATGTGGTTAAGGTAGAATCGTTGACCTTCTCGACCTTCGCGAGTTCTGCGGAGGAAGCGTAGCCGGATGGTGTCAATCCGGGGGAGACTTTGATGCGTATTCTGGCTCTGGCGATTTTCGCAATCGCAACGGTTTTGACGGCGGCCCCGGCTCGCGCCCAGACGTATGATCCGAACTATCCGGTCTGCCTGCAAATCTACCAAGGCTGGAACGACTATTACTTCGAATGCGGCTATACCTCCCTGGCACAGTGCAATGCGTCGGCATCGGGCCGCGCTGCCCAGTGCATCATCAATCCATATTACGGGGGCGCAAAAGCGTCGCCGGGACAACGAGACCGGCGGCATCGCCGCGTCTATTGAGCTGATCCGGTCGCCAGAACGAAGCGATCATGGCAAGTGGTACGGGGACCTTAGGCCTCCGGCAGATCGCGCCAGGGAGCACCTGAGCGCAAGACCCAAAAGATACCGTTCAGGACGCACCGTTCGTCAACACGGGGAATGCCGCGCGGCGTGTTCGGCAGGAACGACCTCGTAATGGGGGTCGAGATTGTCGATATCCATGATCGAATGGGATGAGTCCTCAATCATGATCGGAAGGCCGGTCGCAAATGCGAGACGAAGCGCCGAACCGTTTACTGGTCCTGCGTGTTCCTCGTGGAGAACTTGTGGATTTTAACCAGTATTCGAAGAGGAATTCCCCGCTCTTGAGGCGGCCGTAATGCCCCTGCTTGATTTAGGGGGCTCGACGCCTGCCTGCATAGCCCTATGTTGATGCTGAGCCGTTGGCTGGCCAATTCACCAATCAATCCATACACGACCTTCACAAACTGCGCGGAAGACCGGATAGCTCGCTTTGCCGTCCAGGGGATATTTCCCTCAATATTGCACCACCTCGCTTTATGCGGGAGAGCTATGGGCCGTTCGCAAGCAGGATTCGCATGAAGGCGTGAAGGCGAGCGTTCAACAGGCGAGGCGTCTGGGGTACGAGCCGTCAAACAATTCCATCGCCATCCAAGCGCGATGCAAACGGTCAATCTTGCCGCTGCATCAGGCCACGCTTCGAATGACAATTGCAGCGCAGATATCAGTTCCCTCGATAATCTGCGCATTAAATCGCTCTGGTCCTCCACAATCAGGTGGCGCATGAACGACACGTAGAGTTGGAGCTAATTCGAATTCGAACGCGTCGAGGCCGAAGGGCAATCCCTCTCCAATGGATTTCAGTGCTGCTTCCTTGAGGCTCCAGAGTTGGCAGAAAGTTCGCAGGCGCGCCAGACCGCCTACCACTTTAACAGCCTTCACCTCAGCTTGCGAAAAGAACTGTTGAGCGAGTTCTGCCGCCTCCAGGTTCCTCGTCTGATCTTCGAGGTCAACACCGATCCTGTGTGTCGAGGACCACGCGCCGAGAAAGCCGAACCGGCAGGAGGAAAAACTAAACCAGACATTTGGCAAATCGGGAAGGTAGGGACGCCCTTTCTTTGTCTCCTGGAATACTATCTGCGATAAGGGCTGCTGTGATCCGAGCGCGAAGGCTCCGCAATAGCGACGAAACGCACGCCGTTGTTTGAAATGAGCCTTGCCGTCTTCCGTTACAAAGCGCTCCGCCCTTTGCAACTCGATATCCGACAGGACTGACGCGCAACGCCATGATGCCTCGGGATCGCGTGAAACCGGCGCATACAGAACGCGAGCCGCATGACTGGCTGGCGGCGGCGTCCGGTCGGCCGCGCTGGCGGCGAACAGACCGTTCACCCATTCGCTATCGTCTCGCGTCATCTGAGGCCATGTGAGCTTCGTAAATCGCGATCCTTCTCGTCGATAGCCGCTTTCTCCGGGGAGTTCGAAAGGCTCACCGCCTCCTCGTCGCAGAGCGATCGTGGAAGAAGGGTTGAACCGCTCACAGGCTCCGCGGGGCTCCCTTCGTAGGTAGCTGTGATCATGTTCATTTCCTTGAGGACGAGCGACAACGGCAAAAGGGTCGTGTCCCGCTCGATGACCGCGCCACCCATCACCGTGGCCCCGAAGGCGACGGTGCAGCCATCATGGATGTGAGTTCGCTTCACCTTCAGCATCATGTGCTCGAAGGCGTGAAACTGCAGGAAGCCGTCGATAACACAATCATTGCCGAAGCTCACGGCGTTCCAGTCTGAGCACTGCATTGGCCGGGTCACGATTGTCCCGTGGCCAATATGACATCCCATCCATCGTAGGATGGAATTCGGAAGAACAGTCCCGGCGCCGAACATAAGAGGACTCCTGCACCAGACGAAGAAGCAGTCCTGCGCGAAGAAGTAGGCGAAGTGGCGCCAGGACCAGAAGGGGGTCGAGTGATTGGCTCCCCATTCGCTGCCGATGAGGGACTTCTTGATCGCGACGCTGAACAGGACCAGATTGAATTCTACGAGGATCAGAGCAATCAGCGCGCTGGCGATTGGGGGTCCGCCCAGTCTCAGCAAACAAACGTACAGAACCGGGAAGACGATCATCTCGGTGATGGGCAGCATGCCGATGCTCAGGAAGTCGAACAGGAAGACCCGGGTCAGGAAGAGGGGAAAGTCCGGCAGTCTCTGGGTTTCATTCTCCGCCTCAAACGACGCGCTCGCGAATTTCACCGGCGGATTTCCCGCCACCGTGATTGGATCGCCAAGCCGGGACCGCATTTGTCGTCGGAACTGTATGTCATTGCCCGGCGTGGAGACGCCTAGCAGGAAGTTGGACGGGAAATTCCCGTACTCCGCTACGCAATTGTTACCGCCGAAGAAATTCCGGGGCATATCGAGGCGGCGCAGCTTGAAGTGCTCGGCGCCATAATCGAGCATGCTCGTGAAACATCCATTGGAGAAGAAAATCTGGGAGTCGGCGGCAGCAACCTCCGGGACGAGGTTGAACATGACGTCGCACTCGGAGGCGCCAGACCGCGGGAAGTGCATGCCGGCGAGAGCCCTCAGGTACTGCCCGGTGATGCTCCAGGTCCACAGTCTCTGGATGCCGTTCAACCTCTTCATTCTGTACATGAGGAGAGCGCCTTTGAGCCCGCGCGAGGGATACAGACCCGGCGAAACGGCCGTCCAGCGTATGAAGAGGCAGCCCAGCAGAGAGGTCACGACGATGGTGACCCAGCTGACGATAAACGAGTAAAGAGCCAGGTGCCAGACGATCTCGAACAGCGGCGTCACCCTGAAATATTCGTCGGAAAGTCCAGCTTCTCCGGTGGGTACCAAGGCGCGGGCGAGCCAGAAGATCGCGGCGGTGGGGACCACAATGAGCCAGAAGGATAGGAAGATCTGCATAAGGAGGTTGAGGGTCTCCAGTAGCCAGATCGGATACGCGTACTGACAGGCGATCGCCGTGCGCTTCAGCTCCGTGCAGCGGCCGTTGAGGCGCGCGGGAGCTCCTTCCCAGATCTCCTGCGAGCCCACGTTTGCGAGGATGGGGGTCAGCGGAGTGATCCAGGTGCCGCGGCCCACCGTCACATTGTTGGCGATGGCGGCTCGCGTCCCGATCTTGCAACCATGCTCGAGATGAACCGGACCGACGTGC
>CAVVEA010000006.1:0-264785 GCA_963747165.1 uncultured Alphaproteobacteria bacterium
CCGCTCCCGAAACCACGTAGCTCGGTGGTTCAATCAGATGACGTATGCGAAGATGCATCGCTATCGTGCAACTCGACCAAATTTTCTGCTGGAATTAAGAAATTCTTTAGGATCTAACACTTGCAAATCGTCCTTCAGCAAAACTTGTGGGGCCAAAACCGCGCCGGGCAAAACGCGAAAAAATAATTCAAAGGATTATTACCAATACGTCTCGCATGTATGGTGATCTCCAAGGATTGGTTGCGCGGCGATCCCGGCTCTTACAATGGCCGATTGATGTGTTGCTGATCCTCGCGCAGGCTCAAGGTGCTACAACATACCCCAATGGCGGAAATATTTGGTGCAAATGGAGCCACACCAGGGTGGACACGCGGTTCGGTTCCGGGGGCCAACCAGACACCCCCGCATGAGAGCATACCCTTCTCAAGGTTAGGGCCGATCGCAAAACTTGCTTGATCCAAAGCAGAACAGCCGTTTGTGATTGTACGGGGGGAGTTAAGGGGGGAACGGCACCTCGTTAACTCTACTGCGAAACTCTTCTGCGATGTCACGAGCTTTCTGCCCGACCGCCACTTAAAGTGCCTGAAATCGTATTACGCTTCACGATCAATTCGCATATTCGAACCATGCGGGGTTTCGCCGTGATCAGGACAGTGGGGCTTGCGGTTCTTTGTTGATTGGCCTAGGTGCAACGGTCGCTATTAAGGCCGGAACTCCGACGCCTCCGCCAGACGCGGGAGCTTCTCCGGAACAAACGACTGTTGGTACAGGCTTTGCGCAGGATACGTTGACCAAGGCAGACAAGCTGGAAGTTGCGTACGTTCGTGACCCGATCGCCGTAGAGCTAGCTAAGCCGGTTACCAAGGCGCGCGACGAAACTCCACCACAACCTCTTAGCCCACCAGCGACCCCGACGATTGTGAGCCGGCATTCGCACGATCCCAACGGCAAGAAAGTCGCAACGGTGCCTCCTCGGCCGACGCATCAAAGGCCGCCGAAGAAAGTCAGAATATCGAACGTGCCAAGCTACTGCCGGTCGAACTCAGGCCCTGTCGACGCCCAGAAGGCTTTACCGGCTTGTTAAGGGTATTGAACCTCTCGCCAGGATGCGACACGTAGTTCGCTTTGTTTGGCACTCTCTCTCAAGCACCAATGGCGATAATCGGACGGATTGGCGTGGCCACCCACCACACGTCGACAAAGCGATGCTTCAATTCAGGTTGAATAGCTTTCTTCTCACCCCCGAAATATAATCCATGAAGGATAGTTTGGTCTGCGGAACGGTCGCAGAGCCGGCACTCGCGGCAGCAGGGGTGCTCACGAATGCTGGTTGGTTGGGCGCAAGCTTAGGCAGCAACCGTCTAGTGACTTTCCGCTTTTTTGATCAACCTTGGCTACCGTAGAAGGCGGCGCGGTTGAAGCGTGCGATTGCAGTGGCGGTGATGGCTGGGTTAGAGCGGCGTCTGTGAACAGCGTTGGTTGCGGCACCATCGTGCGCTGGCTGGTGTCAATGACAACGCGTTCGGGGGGCTGCTGAACGGAGGCTATCCGAATGACCGGCCTGTTGATTGCGTCACGCGCTGGTTCCGGCAAAGGTTGGGGCAGGTACCAGTCTGCCGCGAACAGTAATGCAAGAAGCGATGCGCCAACCCAGGCTATGTATCTTCCGATAGGCATAACCATCTCTCGTCGCCATACACATGGCGGGCGAACGCCGTAATCACTGACAGATCGTAACTGAACGTGGTTACCGCTGGAATTCTGGTGGCGGAACCGCAGTGCTATCGTTGATGGCCTAAGCCGATCCAAGCTTCAACGCCTTCTGACGCAACGAACCTTCCGTCCGTTTGGTCAGCTTTACTATCTTGGCTATCGGTGTTCTCGCTTTCGAATGGGCTCGCAACTCTTTCACGTCCGCCTTGGTATATTCACGGCGAATGATTTTCGTTTTTGCTTTCTTGGCCACTTCGATCTCCATTCAATTCGCTCGGCCTTCTAGCACGAATGCTCCTCTAGGCAACTTACGGTTCGCTGACTGATTGTTGCATATGCAGAATCAATGCTGATTTGGCTCGTTTGCAGCTTTTAGGTGGCGGAAACTGATTAAAGCATCTCGGCGGAGTGCTCCGCTCGGTAACGATAAAACGACGGGTGCGGAAGGGAGGAAGCCACTCAGCAATCAGTTGGCAGTTGGCCCAGTCTATGAAGTCCAGAAGCGATATCTTCTGTCGAAATTTGAGCATGTCGTCGGTCCATCCGGGCGATGCTTCATCCTGAATGTCGGTCTGGCGATAGCCAAAGTCTGTTCGCAGCCATTGATCGGTGACGACGCCCTTGAACGCCTCGAACGAACGATAATTCGGCCGATCAATCATCGCGTGATAGGCGCGGCACCCAGTTACGCTGCCAATTCCTTGCGGACGGCAGCGGCCGAATTCCCCACCTTATCGACCAGTTTTTGCAGCTGTTCCTTGTCCACGCCCGGCTACCTGGTCCAGTACTTGATCTCGTGAGGCTCGTGCATGTTGATCTTGCTCCGGTCCTGCGATCCCTTCTATTTCAAATCGTCCATCGAGGGCCCGGCTCGACGTAGTGCGCCGGTATGTCCTGAGCCTTCTCGACCGCGGTTGCGACGCTTCTGGCTTCATACGCTTACTCCTACTCAATAGAAGCGAAACGCCTTTGAGCGCGCCCTGTTCCTCACGAGACTAGGTACAGCCTTTGCTCGGCCCTAAACCGTTGGTAGGTGGCAATGGCCGTGTTGGAGAGAAGCAGTCGACGCCGCTCGCCCTGTCGGACCATGATCTCGATCGTATCGAGCGCGTGATTGGCGGCCCTGTCAGGGTGCCCCGAGTTCTCCTGTTTCCTCCAGGTAGTCCCAGGCTATTTGAAAGGAATTCTCGATCAATCTTGGCAGCGTCTCGATCGTGAAAGACAAACGCCTTCAGTTCCGCCCTGTTCCTGGTCGATTCTCACAAGACCTACGAAGGCCGGGGGAGCTAATTCAGGACCACCACGCCAGCATTGATCGTGGTCGCGTAAGCCACCCACGCGAGATAGGGCGCCAAAAGCCAAGCCGCGACCCGATCGACGCGTGACGCAAACACGATCGTCGCGCCGATAGCGATCAGCAATGCCCCTATTATGACAAGTGCCGTTTTGGTGTCGTGCCAACCGTAGAATACTGCGACCACGCCGTTGAGGGCAAGTTGTACCAGGAACCAAACCATCGCCTTTGAGCGCGCTGCAGATCGCGGCTCCGTCTCCCAAAGCCTCCAGAAGCTGACGGCCATCAAGATGTAGAGGGCCGTCCAGGCGATCGGGAATACCACGGGAAGAGGTGTCCAAGACGGTTTGGTAAGGGAGGCATACCAGGTCGGGATCTCAGGTCTCGTCACGAACGATTCCAATACGCCTACGCCGAGACACATCAACAAACTGACTATCAGACGCACCACTGATCTTAATCTCATGCTTCCCCGCCCTTAGGCGCATCGTCTGAGTCGACGCCCTCAGCATTACGATCGGATTGATGTCTGCTTTGCCCGGTTAGTGACCAAATAGCAGACGTCGCTGGACGTCTCAAACGTGCCCACAACCCGACATGGCGTCTACCGGGATTTCCTCGCCAACGGCTTCGCGACCTCGCGGGCGTGCTGGATGAAAAGCTGCGCGACCGGACTGAGTGTGCGATTTTTCAAGGTGACGATGCCGACGGGAAAGGGAGCCGTTGGCAGTTCGACCGGCAAGACCTTGAGTTCCGAACGCTTGGCGGGAAACCTCAATATGGACTTCGGGACAATCGTGATAAAGCGCCCGGTCGCCATGAGACCGATCCGCACCTCAAGTGAATTAGTGACCAAAGTCGCGCGAGGATAATCCAGCCCGCTTGCGCGAAACGCATCGAGTGCTACCGACCCAGTCGTGGTTTCGGGCGGAGGCAGTATCCACGACTGACCCACTAGTTCGGAAAGCTCGATCCTGCGCCGCCGCACCCATGGACTTTGTGCGCCCGCCACGACGACAAGCGAGTTGTCGAAGAGAAATTCGAAGTCCAGTCGTTCGTCGGCAAGGGGCAATCTCCGTGCGATCAGGAGATCGACATTACGCTCGCTGAGTTCATGGTGCAGCGTCGCCACCTGGGCGGTTACGAGATGAAACGCGATGCCCGGACAGCGCCGGGAGAGATGCTCAATGATGGCAGAAACAAAGCTCGTAGCCACCAACGGGTTGCATCCGATCCGCACTTCCCCGGCGGCAGGGTTGGCGAGAAGCTCGATGTTCTTCACTGCTTGGCGCAAGTCATCAAATACCGCTACTCCGCCATCGAGCAACGCGCGGCCGTAGTTGGTCGGCTCGATGCCTTGCCGGTGGCGGTCGAGCAGGCGCACGCCGAGTGCGTTCTCTAGGTCCGCAATCGATCTCGAAATGTTAGGCTGTGAAGTGTGCAGGCGTCGCGCTGCCTTCCCCATGCTGCCGTCCTGCACGACGGCCATGAGGATGTGCAGGTCCTGCAGCTTGATCCGGCGGCCGATACGATCGCTCAATTGCATTACACTCACCATATCCAGATAGATATGATGCCATCATACAATAATATTATGCGCTTATGGCTGCATTAGTTATCGTTCGAAGCTAAGGCTGGGGCATGGTGAGCGCAAAACCGGGCGCCTCGCAAAGTCGCGACCGGAGGAGCAACCTTTGAAGTTTCCCGTCGTCGACTTCTACATGTTGCAGCGGTTGCTGCCGCGTTCACTGGCGGATCGCGCTTCGCCTGGCGCCGAAGCCTACTCATCGCGACCGGTGCGCATCATCGTCGGCTTTGCCGCCGGCGGCCGAACGACATTCTCGCGCGTCTGATCGGTCAGTGGTTGTCGGAGCGGCTCGGCCAGACAATTCGTCATCGAGAACCGCGCCGGAGCGCAGGCAGCAAGCATCGGCGCGGAGGCGGCCGTAGTCGCGCCGCTCGCGGACGGGTACACGCTGCTGTCTGGCCGGCACGGCGAACGCGATCAACGCGACACTCTGTACCAGACAGCCGCAATTTCAACTTCATTCGCGACATCGCGCCGGTCGCGGGCCATCATCCGCGGTGCCCTCAGTCATGGTGGCCAGTCCGTGGGTGCCGGCGAAGACCGGTTCCCGAGTTCATCGCCTACGCGAAGGCGAATCCCGGGCACGCCCTACCTACGGCGTCGGGCGGCGTCGGCGGGACCTCGCCACATCTGTCCGGCGAGCTGTTCGAGATGCATGAGGCCGGGGTCGACATTGTGCACGTGCCCTATCGCGGCGTGGCGCCCGCGCTGACCGATTTGCTGGGCGGGCAGGTGCAGGTGGCCTCTCGACTAACCTCGCCCTCATCTGATCGGGTACATCGGGACCGGCAAGCTGCGCGCGCTCGCTGTGACCACGGCGGCGCGCTCGGAGGCGCTGCCGGACGTCCCGGCCATAGGCCGAGTTCGTGCCCGGGCTACGAGGCAAGTGCATCGGTCTCTGGTCATCGGCGCGCCCAGGAACACGCCCACCGAGATCGTCGAGAAGCTCAACAAGGAGATCAACGCCGGCCTCGCCGATCCCGAAGTGTCAAGGCGCGGCTGGCCGACGCCGGCGGTACAGTGCTTCTGCGGCTCGCCTGCCGATTTCGGAAAGCTCATCGCCGGCGAGACCCGAGAAGTGGAGCAAAGTGATAAAGTTGGCGAATATTAAACCGGACTGACGGAGAAGGCTCGAACAAACAGACGAGTGGAGGCACTGCATGCCAGGGCGGGACACCAGTATCCGGCCCAGCGATGCGGGCCTTTTTAGTTGTTATCCGGTCATGCCCCGAGACCCACGATAAGGTGATGGTGCCGTTCGACCGCTCCGATCTCGCCGAGGCGCTGGGCAATCTGCTTGAGATGCAACTCGCCATGCTCATCGCCGGGTCCGGATCGCAGCCGCAGCGGACGGCTTGCGGATTACGGTTGAGGACGACGGTGCCGTGTTTGTCGATCCCACCTCCGGCGCCATCGTCGGCCAACAGTGACGGATCGGCCATGGCATTCACGCATGAGGGGATCAAAGCCGGCGGCGCAACGCCGTCGGCAACGGTCAAAGTGTGGGACCCTGCATGTCACTGGACACTATTGACACTGTTCGTCATCGCGTTCGTCACCGGCGACGAGAGCGAAAGGGTACATATCGCTGCGGTTACGGCATCGCGATATTGCTGGCGCTGCGACTTCCTGGGACGTTGTCGGTCCGCGCAATGCACGGTTTTCCGCCTGTGTGCGATCGCCACACGTCGTGCTGGCTTACTTGCTGGATGTCGCGAACCTCAGGACGCGGCGATATCTCGGCCACAACCCTGCTGGCGGTGCGATGATTGTCGGGCTAATGGCAGCACTGATCGGCACGGCTGTCACCGGCTACATAATGACAATCGATGCCTATTGGGGAGTCAAATGGGTAGAGGAGGTTCACGAGGCGCTCGCCTATCGCACGCAAGCTGGCGCTGGCCGGTCTGCACGTTCTGGGCGTCGCGGCCTCAAGCCTGCTGCATCGTGAGAATTTGGTCAAAGCGATGTGGACGGGACGCAAGCGGGCAGTGTAAGCGAACACTGGAGGCGGCGCAGCGAAATCGCCGCCTCCAGTTACGTCGGTGCCGAGTAAGCCTTCGGAGAGTATTCCAAGCCACTACCGCCGACGTCTTGCCCATGAGACGGCTGTAGCCGGCCACATCCGCAGCAGAATTGCTGCAAGCCTGCGCTCCACGATGGGTCCTCCAACAACCCCGCTCACGAGCCTTCCAGAACGCGTCCTTCTTCGCGGATTTCCGGAACGCAGCGAAACCGGGATGATGAGGAATCATCCGCGCTGCACTAGCAAATAGAGCACCAAAGACTGATAGCGGCAACACGCCCGCTTTGGCACGTCCGAGCATCGCGCACCAACAGGGCGCTTGCGCTGGCGCGTGCCGATCACCCGCCCCCGAAGGCCTTGGGCGGGTGAACTGGCGTGGTGTGTCACGAGCGAGAATCGCCGACTTGTCCCTGACGAGCCGCTGCCGAGTTTCTCGAAGTGGGAAAAGGCCTGGGGCCGTCATTCTGTCGGGAGCCGGTGCCTCGCTCACGGTTTTACGTAGGTCCAACCCTTCTCCTGCAGCTCCATCACGCGCACCACGCCTGACTTCACTATCTTCGCTTGAGGAACAATCGGTATGTCTTTGTTCTCGGTCTTGTGCATTTTTTCCTGGGTGTTGCCGCAGGCCTTGAACGATACCTCCGGCGTACTCAGCGCCATCTCCTCGATACGAGCCTTTACTGGCGAGGTGTCGTCGCGCAGCATATGCAGGCCGGGCCCAAAGGTGACCACCTCAATTTTCACTTTCTCGCCGAGCTCCTTAAAGTGTTGCGTAACGTTGGTTGCGTTGTTGAGCGCGAGATTCATCGCGGCAGGGTCATTCGTGTTCACCTGCAGGATCAAACGGTGCGCTTTGGGGTCGGGTGCAGAACGAGCCATGGCAGCAAGAGGGGATCGCTTCCGCATGTGCGTGGTGGCGAACCGTTTTGTGGACCTTGCCGCAAGGCTCGGCTGACGCGTGGCGGGGCTCGTCGTTGACGGCGCCCAGTATGTGGCGGCGTTCGTTGTTGTCGGCACCCAGTATCGTCCGCCTTCCTCCGCCGCAGCCAACGACGCAGCGACCAGGACCGCGATGGCTCCCATGGTGGCTGCCCTCGCAATATGTTGAAACATGCTCATCGTGCTTCTCCTGTCGAAGAGACCTTATCGGACACCATCACTTGTTGGGTTTCGCGACGGCAGGTGGCCATTTGCACGCGTCAGCCATCTTGCATCGTCTCCAACCCGGCGAATGCCGGCACTGCCGCCGCGATCTGGCATTCGCGACCCATCTGCAATCACCTGTCGCATGGTGACACGGCCTGTTCTGATGCGTCATTATGCACTTCGCCTACGCGCGAATCCCATCCTCGAATGGAGGACCCTCACCTACCCCTTTCGGATTAGGACCAGTCGCCAAAGCGCTAAATGGCGCGGGCGTTACGGCCCCAGATTTTTCAACCAGATCTGACCATCTTCCTGCCTCCGCCAGGCGCCATCGAGCCCGCGTTCCGGCAATGGAACTCGACGCGCCCAGCGGAGTTGCTTCCCGTCACTCATCCAGTTCGTGGAGGCTTCTTGAACCGTCGGGATTTTCCTTAGGTCTCAGCTGCTTTGCCGCTGGTGGCGTCTACCGCTCGCGGGCTCTTCACGCCCGCGCAGGCGCATCGGCGCCGTTCGACCGATCGATCGTTCGGCAGATGGCTCGGGATGCAGCCGGCAAACCGTTCAAGGCGTCGGACAGCAAATTACCGGATCATTTGAACGATCTGGATTACGACCATTACCGCGCTGAAACCGTCGGCTCAAGCTCGCTCTGGCTCGGGAAAATCACGCTTCCAGCCGGGAAACGAACCCGAGCACACGTGCACGAGCATCACGAAACCGCGCTCTACATGCTCAGCGGCGATGAAATGGAATTGTGGACCGGCGATCAACTTCAGTATCGCGACATTGTGCGACCGGGGGATTATATGTTCGTTCCCGCAAACATGTTGCACGTTGCGGTGAACCGAAGTGCGCAACCTGCCGTCTTCATCCGCTGCCGTAACGAAGCCACGGCTCAGGAAAGCGTCGTCCTGCGACCTGAAATGGATTGCAAGGTCCCATAGGAAGCTCCGGTCATTGCCCCCGCCGATCCGCTGCGTGATAGTCAATCACCTGCCAAGGTCAGTTCGGGTCATTCGCGTCACTTTAGCCCTTGAGCCAGTCACTTCCGGTCTACGCCAATAAGCAGGCCACGTCGGGCCAGCCTGTGGGGCGTCGCCTTTCTGATCGGCAGTGAGGACGAAACGGACGGGGCATCCCAAATGATGTACCGTGTACGTGAGTTGCCTATCAGGAGGTGCCGAAGTCTTACCAGAATTGAGGCCAATTGTTTCAGGCCGGAAACTATCCGTTATCAAGAGGTCACGCCGCAATGAAGTTGAAAACCAAGGTTTGGACGGCCGCCTTCGCCGCCACCATGGTCTCGTTGTCCTCGCCATGGGCGGTGCGGAACTTGTCGTAAGCCGAACAAAGGTTAGCCCAGAGGCAATTGAGGTCTCGGTGATCCACGCAGATGACGCTGTCGAACGCGCGTGGAAGTTGCCGGCTGCCGTATCATTTGGGCATGAGGTTTCCTGGCAGTCCAACGCTTCTCTTTGCGGCCCGTCCAGTCTAGCCAACGTATTTCGTTCGTTCGGCGAGGAGGCCGCAAGCGAAAGATCCGTTTTGGCCGGAACGGGCCTTTGCTGGACTGGCTTCTGCATAATGGGCCTGACATTAAATGAGCTTGCTGGTCTTGCGCGCGCTAAGACACGTCGCAGCGTGACCGTACTTCGGGACATGAGTGCAGAAGAATTCCGAGAACATCTGAAGCGCTCCAATGATTGAGCCCACCGTTACATCATTAATTTCGATCGGAAGATGATCTTTGGAGCCGGGGCTGGCCATCACTCTCCGATAGGCGGATATCTCGAAAACGAGGATCTGGCTTTCGTGCTGGATGTCAATCGCGATTACCGTCCATGGCTTGTGGAGCGCACGCGCTTGTTCGATGCAATGAATACTTGGGACGGGGATAAAAAACGTGGCATGTTGCTGATCGAGTAACATGGCCACTCGAGGAAGACGTGTGACGCCCGGTCTCGAAGAGTTGGAGCGAGTTCATTCGAGGCGGACACAGCCGAGAAGTCCCTTGATGTAAGCGAGCAGGCTCGACTTCGGCTTCGAAGAGTGCCGCTATTCGATCACCTCGTGGACATTGGAGAGCTACTCGGGCAGCCCCGCTTTGCGAAAACCCTCAATCATCAGCTTCGCATTTATTGATAGCTGGCTCCGAGCGATCCACGCCGATATTGTGAAAGCGGGGTCCAACTCAAGCACACCAGCTGCCGCTTCACGGGCTTCAGCGTCCCGTCCGAGATGGGCGAAAGCGGACGCGAGGCAGCGGTATGGTCCTGGATAGCAGGGGTTGTGACGCCGGGCTTTCTTCGCTGCAATGATGGCCTCGTCAAAGCGACGAAGCTCAATAAGGGCAAATCCCATCCCGGTTAACGCTGTGAATTGTTGAGGGTCTACCGGGCTCATTCGCATGGCACGTTCAAAGCTCCGGATCGCTTCCTCTGGCTGCCCTGCAATCTTATAGACCCAGCCTCTGCAGTTCCATGCGCGATAGGAATTTGGGTTGAGCTTAACCGCCCGGTCGGACATCTCGATCTCAGTCTCACAATCGCCGACCAGAAGTGCCGAGATCAAGGCAGCTGTTGCCAACGTGTCTGGATCACCTTCGTCGAGGCTCAATGCCAAGCGCATAAGCCGAACTGCTTCCTTGCGCTCGAATTGAAGATCGATAGCATAGCCCCTAACGACGTTTTCCGTGTGACAGGCACCTGCCAGAGCAGCTGCCCCAGCAAACCCAGGGTCAAGCTCCAAGGCGCGGTGGACCAGTCGGAGTGCCTCGGCCAACCCTTCGCGGGTCGCAAGAATCGCCTGCTGTATAGCCCGGAGAAAAAAATCATACGCGGTGAGGTCTTCCGGTCGCCGCCGCGTCGCCAGTGCAATTTCTGCTTGAAACAGCTTTGGCTGAATAGCTGAGACAACGGCGAGCGTGACGTCGTCCTGCAACGCGAAAATGCCTGTCATGTCTCGCTCGAATCTGTCCGCCCAAATGTGCGTGCCCGTAGCCGCTTCAATCAACTGGCTCGTGATGCGAACTTTCCCCGACGCCTTGCGCACCGCCCCCTCAAGAACATAGCGCACGCCAAGCCTGCGCCCGACTTCCTTGATGTCGACCGCTTTGCCCTTGAAGGTGAAACTCGAATTTCGAGCGATCACGAACAACCCTTTGAACCGCGAAAGCGCGGTAGTGATCTCCTCGACCATCCCGTCCGCGAAGTACTCCTGCTCAGGATCGCCAGACATGTTCGCGAACGGCAGCACGGCGATGGAGGGCTTGTCGGGAACTGCAGGAGCGCTCTCGGGCGCATCGCCCGGATTTGGGCCCGCAACTTCTCGCGCCTCCCGCACCTGTCCGACGAAACGGAATCCCTTACGCGGTAACGTCTTGATCAGGCGTTGCTCCTCGCCGGAATCGCCGATGGCGCAGCGGGCGGCGTTCAGGCGGGTCGTCAGTGCCGCATCGGACACGATGCGTCCATTCCAGATGGCGTCGATCAGATCGTCCTTGGTGACGACACGCTCCCGGTGACGGATCAGATAAGCAAGAAGATCAAACACCTGTGGGGTGATAGCAATCACATCCGGTCCGCAACATAGTTCGCGACGGGCAGTGTCGAACGCGTACTCCTCGAAGAAATAGCGCAAAACTGCGGACCTCCTGAACTTGCGTAGTGCATCCGGAGTTCAAGCCAGGACATCCGACCGCATTGGCCAGCTGCCATGTAGCTACGTCCACATTTAACAGGGATCTGGCGCGGGGAACAGGTCGGGTTGGGGTCATCAACGGAAGTCAGCGCGCGTTTGAGCTAGGTCCGGTCATCCTTCAACAACGGACATGCGGGGCCAGCGGCAGCATGTCCGAAAAGTGCCAAAAGATGGGGTAATCGGCCGGCGTTGTTGTGGATATCTGAAGAATTAGGGTGCTGCGCTTCAGGCTGATGGTGGAACGAGGTCCGTGTGGACGGCCTCAAACATCAGAAGGAGAAGCGCAGCATGGACCATTCTGCCGGACTTGACGTGTCGGTCAAGGAGACGAGCGTCTGCATTGTGGATGATGCGGGCAAGGTCGTGCGGGAAGTGAAGGTGGCGAGCGAACCTGGAGCTCTGCTGCAGGTACTGGTGAATCCCGACTACCACTTCAAGCGAATTGGACTGGAAGCCGGGCCGCTGTCGCAATGGCTTTTCAGTGCTCTTGCCGAAGCGGGCTTGCCAGTGATCTGCGTTGAGACGCGGCACATGCACGCGGTGTTGAAGGCGCAGATCAACAAGACCGACCGCAACGATGCGCGTGGCATCGCGCAGATGATGCGGGCGGGGCTTTATCGTCCGGTGCACGTGAAGACGTTGCGCAGTCAGAAGCTGCGGATGTTGCTGACCCATCGCAAGCTGCTGCAGTCGAAGGCCATCGCGATCGAGAATGACCTGCGCGCCACCTTACGCAACTTCGGACTCAAGGTGGGTGTAGTGGGGACGGTGAAGTTCGAGGCGCGCATCAAGGAACTCGTCGAGAACCTGCCCGACCTGGTCATTCTGGTCGAACCGCTTTTGCTTGTCCGGCGGGTGGTTCGCGAGCAGATCGGTATCCTGCACCGCCGCTTGCTGGCCATCGTCCGGGACGATGAGGTGTGCCGGCGCCTGATGACGGTTCCCGGTGTCGGCCCCGTGGTCGCGTTGACCTATCGTGTCACCGTCGACGTGCCCGCTCGGTTTAGGAACTCCAAGGCGGTCGGGGCGGCGTTTGGGCTGACACCTTCCAAGTATCAGTCGGGCGAGAGCGACCGAACCGGTGGGATATCAAGGTGCGGAGACGACATGATGCGAATGATGCTCTACGAGGCGGCCCAGAGCATGCTGTTCCACTCGTCAAAATGGTCCTGGCTGAAGGCTTGGGCGATGAAGGTCGCCAGGCAGCGCGGGATGAAAAAGGCGATCGTGGCCCTGGCGCGTCGGCTGGCCGTGATCATGCATCGCATCTGGATTGACGGCACCGACTTCCGCTGGACCAGGGAAGTGGCAGCGACATGAGAGCCCGACAGGATCAAATACGATAGGAGAAACATCGAGATCCACCGAGCGGTGGAATGATGTCCCTTGCGGGACGATGGATGAGGTGAGTTCGTATGTCTGCTTGGACCTACCGTCGCTTGACGGCAAGGCCGCCCAAAAGATTGTTCCACCTCGTTCTCGAATCCCATGATGGAAGGGCCTTGGTGCCGATTCCGGAGAGAAGCACGAGCCCGCGAGCGACATCGACACCGCAGTCGTGGTTAGTCTGAAAGCGCTTGACCCTGATCGGCCGATTAGAGAAGCAGACGGAACGCCGAACGACATAGGCCGTCCAATGAAATGCTTTGGTGCTATGCCGAACCAGCCACTGCTACTAAGCCAGGCATCGTCAACGCCGGTCGTCGTTTCCCGGACGGATCACCACACGCGCGACGGAGGCAGCCTTGGGTGCTAGAAACCGGTGTTGCGGCTCTCCCAACCGTCGCCAAACTGATAAGGGGGTTTGACGGTATCGTGCAAAAATCAAGAATTCTGCCCCATGCGGTTGACCTGGAATGGCAGGGCTTTTGAGAGGGCCGGACTGTGTGAGAAGAAGCACGGGGCGGGTTCGCCCCGCCGTGTTTTACCGTTCGAAATTCGAGATTGCTGCAGCTCTACTACAGTTGTGTTTGTGCACAGCGTGCCAGGTTAGCCCTGACCACCAGGTGATGAAAGGGCCTGATCGCGTTGAGATAGGTGAAGCCTAAGGCATTGTGGGTATGCACGACGGTTGTCGCGATGAGCAACGTGCCTGTTGGAGAAAGGCGTCGCAGCAGAGATAACCGGAAGTCCAGGTGTCGGTCATCCGCACCCAGCACAATTTCGTCCCTGCTCTCCCACTGCACCGGGAAGAAGTCCACGCGTTCATTGCTGTCCCGGGACGCCCTGACCGTACCGGAGGTCTTGATGCCAAAGGGCGTAACCATGGCGTCGCGCATCGCGATCAACGCCTTTTGCCACGCGGGTGGATTGCCGACTGTCAGGGTCGCCAGCACGCGCATGGTGGACTGTTCCGATGCACTCAAATCAATGCTGTAGCTATCGAGTAAACTGGCGTTCTTGTACCAGCTCGCCACGACACTTTCCGATGGCGGCGTCGTCCGGCGTACCTGCGGTTTGCGGTCTAAACGCATGCTCATGACAACGCCCTATAGTGCCGATACTCTTCATCCGTCAATGGGTTTTGAGTGGTGCATAAATCAAGACTTTTGGGCAAAGCCTCGGTGGTTTGCAGGTCATCAACTCGACGGTGAGTGTAAATCGGCGCGGGGTCTCAAGGCCGATCTACGCGTTAAAGTATTGATCCAACGAACGATAGAGGGGTCAATGTTCGAGGCTTATTCACACTCAAACCACGAGGGACTTATTGCGGCTAGCTGCATTGAGAAGGAAGTCCGGTTTGGGTCATCAACGGGCCTCGAGGCGCGCAAGCCGGATGTCCGCTTTATCCGGGATTGTGTTGCAAAAGTCGTTTGCAGGAAGTGTCAAAAATTCTGAGGGCCGCTGGCGCGTTCTTCGTGTAATGATCCGAGGGACCTCATCGCCTTGCGCCAAATTCATGGGCGACTTCGGTAGCGCGACTGAAGCTGTGCGAAGCATCGACCTCTTTGCGCTTCAGGTTTTCGCCAAAAATTTTGACCGCTGCAACTTTCGAGTTTTGCAACACAATCTCCGGACGAGCCGACATTGCTGCAATCCCGTCACGAACTGGTCGCGCACGTCGACTGATTGGCCCGACGGGCAAATCACTGAATTTCCTGTCAGAGCAGGATATTCGCTCCGGGTCCATCAGCGTACCCGGCAAAACGTCCGCCCGACGCCGCTTTATCCCTGACAGCGGACATCAAGCGGCAGGCACGCCACGTCCGCTAAGTCCCAATAGACAACATCGACTGTGCAGTGAATTTACTGCTGGCATCACCGATGACGCGCATGTAGGGAACTTCAGCGGGGCTCGGCTTGCTCAGCTCGCTCCCTTCATCCGAAGTTGTTTCATCGGAAGAATTTCATACCTCGCACCGACATCGTCCAGAATTATCGGGTCGGCGGCTGTCAGACGCTCAACCTCCGTTTGGTCCTTTGCAGAAAAGATCGACAGCCCCCACCCACCTTTTGGATCATCTACAGGACCGTGACACACGATCGAACCAATTTCGGCCAGGCTCTGAAGGTAGTCGCCGTGAGCCTTCATGATGTTCTTCTCGCTGTCGGTCATCGTTTGTGCGAAATCCGAGCGCGGCGGGATCATTTTGCACAAGAAGTAGGTCATTTGCTGCCTCTCCAGAGTCGAGCTTCAACTGCGTGGTGTCGATGCGACCATCCTTCGCTACGAAGTAGGTGATGCGCACACGCAAAAGCCGCCAGAGATAACCCCGACGGCTTGCCGTTGCGTTGCGTTTGCTTGGAGGTGTGCTGCGTCGAGCGGTGTCGAACGTAGCCGTGCCTGCCTTGCCATGGGACGCACGGTCTCAATGAAATGAGGCGCGGTGCGTTGCCAGTGTGTCGGGCCAACGATCCCCGATCATTTGCATATGTCATGCGCGATGATGCTGATCAAGCCAGCGTTGCTGTCCTATCGATGATGCCGGTGATGGTGGCCGTGCGCTAAATCTCATTGGCCGACAAGGAGGTTTGCCTGATCCCCGCGATGTGGATGATCGCAGTCAGCGCCGCATCTCGTGCGCCTTCGCGATGTCCGGATCCGTCAGCGCGGGCGCGTATCCGCGACCAATTTGCGGCACGAGCGACATCCCAAAGCTCTGCGCCCTCCGGTTAATGCAGCCGGAAGACTCCGTCCACGGCGCGCAGTTCGGCAGGCTTGATCAGTTTGGAGTGCGCGACGGTGACGGCGAAGAGCGGGCCATCGAGCTTTGTTTCCCAGAACGAGAGGAAATCCTTTAACGCCGGGAAATTCGGAAACAGATCGTAGTCCTGCCAGACATAAGTTTGCAGCAACCAGCGACGATCCGGACGGCGATAAACGATTTCCGCTGTTGTCAGTCCGTAGCCTAAGACCTGCTTTCTGAAATCCTTGGAAACCGCATCTTTCTCGACCATGCCAACCTCCAGCCCAACTAAAACAATTGCACGATTCTCAATTCGCAAAAAAAGAAAACGTTCAATAGGTCATAGCAATCAATGCGCTAGCAGCATGTTACTTCGCCTGCTAGCAATTGCCGGAAGCGTTCCTCCTCGGGAAACTCGAGTTGTAGTCAAACATCTTGGGCCGAAGCCCTTGCGTCCCAGTGGCACAGGCTTATGTGCGGAGTGGCTGGCACTCGCTCATTGCGACTGCCAATCCAGAAATAATCAAGAAAGCCAAGGAGGATCGCATGAAATTCCGTCCGCTCCACGACCGTGTCGTGGTCAAACGCATTGATGCCGAAGCGAAGACCACCGGCGGCATCATCATTCCGGACAGCGCCAAGGAAAAGCCCTCGCAGGGCGAAATCAGGGCGGTCGGCCCAGGCGGCCGCGACGAATCCGGCAAGCTGATCCCGATCGACCTCAAGGTCGGCGACCGCGTGTTGTTCGGCAAGTGGTCCGGCACCGAGGTCAAGCTCGACGGCGAAGAACTGCTGATCATGAAGGAGAGCGACATCATGGGCGTTCTCACCGATCTGCCCGCCGCCAAGAAGAGGGCCGCGTAAGCGCCAGCCAGTTTTCCTTATCCTGAGGAGCCGGCGCAGCCGGCGTCTCGAAGGGTGAGGCCGCAAGCTAAAAATCTCATCCCTCAATAACTCGCGCAGTTGCGCCGCCTTTGGGATTGGGACAGTTGAAAACGGAGATCATTATGTCAGCCAAAGAAGTCAAATTCGGCGTCGATGCCCGCGATCGCATGCTGCGCGGTGTCGAAATCCTCAACAACGCGGTGAAGGTGACGCTCGGCCCCAAGGGGCGCAATGTCGTGCTCGACAAGTCGTTCGGCGCTCCCCGCATCACCAAGGACGGCGTCACCGTCGCCAAGGAGATCGAGCTTGAGGACAAGTTCGAGAACATGGGCGCCCAGATGGTGCGCGAAGTGGCCTCCAAGGCGGCCGACGCGGCCGGCGACGGCACCACCACCGCGACCGTGCTGGCCGCAGCCATCGTCCGTGAAGGCGCCAAGTCGGTTGCCGCCGGCATGAACCCGATGGATCTCAAACGCGGTATCGATCTGGCCGTCGAAGCCGTGGTCGCCGACCTCGTCAAGAACTCCAAGAAGGTCACCTCGAACGAGGAAATCGCCCAGGTCGGCACTATCTCCTCCAACGGCGACGCCGAAATCGGCAAGTTTCTCGCCGACGCCATGAAGAAGGTCGGCAATGAGGGCGTCATCACGGTTGAAGAAGCCAAGTCGCTCGAGACCGAACTCGAAGTCGTCGAAGGCATGCAGTTCGACCGCGGCTATATCTCGCCTTACTTCGTCACCAACGCCGACAAGATGCGCGTCGAATTCGACGACGCCTATATCCTGATCTACGAGAAGAAGCTCTCCAACCTGAACGAATTGCTTCCGCTGCTGGAAGCCATCGTGCAGACCGGCAAGCCGCTCGTCATCGTCGCTGAAGATGTCGAAGGCGAAGCTCTCGCCACCCTCGTCGTCAACCGTCTGCGCGGCGGCCTCAAGGTTGCGGCCGTGAAGGCTCCGGGCTTCGGCGATCGCCGCAAGGCGATGCTGCAGGACATCGCGGTGCTGACTGGTGGTCAGGCGATCTCGGAGGATCTCGGCATTAAACTGGAGAACGTCACGCTCGCGATGCTCGGTCGCGCCAAGAAAGTGATGATCGACAAGGAGAACACCACCATCGTCAACGGCGCCGGCAAGAAGGCCGACATCGAGGCGCGCGTCCATCAGATCAAGGCGCAGATCGAGGAAACCACCTCGGACTACGACCGTGAGAAGCTGCAGGAGCGTCTGGCCAAGCTCGCAGGCGGCGTCGCGGTGATCCGCGTCGGTGGCGCGACCGAGGTCGAGGTAAGGGAGCGCAAGGATCGCGTTGATGACGCGATGCATGCGACCCGTGCGGCGGTTGAAGAAGGCATCGTGCCGGGTGGCGGCGTCGCCTTGCTGCGTGCCTCCGAGCATCTCAAGGGGCTACGCACCAAGAACGACGACCAGAAGACCGGCGTCGATATCGTGCGCAAGGCGCTGTCCGCGCCGGCCCGCCAGATCGCGGTCAACGCAGGTGAGGATGGTTCGGTGATCGTCGGCAAGATCCTCGAGAAGGATCAGTATGCCTACGGTTTCGACTCGCAGACCGGCGAATACGGCAACCTTGTCTCCAAGGGCATCATCGACCCGACCAAGGTGGTTCGTGTGGCGATCCAGAACGCAGCGTCCGTCGCGGCTCTTCTGATCACGACCGAAGCCATGGTGGCCGAACTGCCGAAGAAGGGCGCCGGCGGCGCCGGCATGCCTGCGGGTGGCGGCGGCATGGGCGGTATGGATTTCTAAGTCCAACCGTTCAACGCTCAAAAGGAAAAGAAAGGCCCGGCATCGCTGCCGGGCTTTTCTGCATTAGTTACACGTCCATCTCGATGACGATAGCTGCACGGAGGTGACCGCTTCTCAGGGAGGAAACGCCGCCAGATTAGAAAACGCCGCCACAGGCAGACTTGACGATCGAGACGCCGGTAGCCGACATTGCTGCAATCCCATCGCGAACGGGTCGGACATGTCGACTGATTGGCCCGACGGGCAAATCACGGAATTTCCTGTCCAGCCCTTTGCGCAAAAAATATTCCGCTTTCGCCGTCGGGCAAATCATCTCTACAAGCTCGCCCCATCCCGTCCCACATAGAGGGGCGTTTCGCGAACGTCACGGACGTAGGGGCGGGATGCGGTGGACGTAGCGGCGCGCTGACGACGCGCTTGCCGCGGACGGCGAAGTTGTGTGGTCCTGACGCCTCGGACGCTGGTGTCAAGTTGGCGGTATCCGCTGATGACGGTGACAAACAAGCCCGATCACCGGGGAGATCACGAAGGAAGCCGTTAAAACCATTGCGCGGGGAATGCCGGGTGTTTCCGGTGTGACCGTGGTGACTAACGCGCGTGTTACCTACACACCACGCGCGGCTGCGGGCAGGCCTCGCGGAAGCCGGGCGCGGCCAAAAGGAGGTGTTTGAGGCGACCGGCTGGGCACAATGGCCTCAGACATGTCGGAAATCAGAACGTCTGCGCGATCCCGAGTTTTTTCATGCGAGATTCAAGCGTCGTGGGCTTGATATCAAGCTGCGCAGCCGCGCCGTGGGTACCGCGAATACGCCAGTTGCATCGCTGGAGCGCCCGAACGATGTGGGCACGTTCGGCTTCTTCAAGGGTGCCCCCGGTTGGTTTGGCGACGGGCGTTTGCGGCGTCTTGTGGCCGATCTTGACATGCAATATTGGCCCGTGCGCCAGAATCATCGCGCGCTCGATCACATTGCGAAGTTCACGGATATTGCCCGGCCACGGATAGGCCAGCAGTGCGGCCATCGAGCCGCTGGCAATTTTCTCGATCGGCTTGCCCATCGAGTTACTGAATTCCTTGACGAAGGTCCACGACAAAAACGGAATGTCCTCCGGGCGCTCGCGCAGAGCCGGCAATTGGATCGGGAACACGTCAAGCCGATAGAACAGATCTTCCCGAAATTTTCCTTCGCTAACCGCTTGCGCGAGGTTCCGGTTGGTCGCGGCGATGACACGCACATCGACCTTGATTGTCCGTGAGCCACCCAAGCGTTCGAACGCGCCCTCCTGGAGCACGCGCAAAAGTTTCGGCTGCAATTCAAGCGGCAGTTCGCCGATTTCGTCGAGGAAAATGGTCGAACCGTCGGCAATCTCGAAGCGGCCCGCTTGCCGCGCGATCGCGCCGGTAAAGGCTCCCTTTTCGCGGCCGAACAATTCGGATTCGATCAAGGTCGCGGGAAGGGCCGCGCAGTTGACCTTGACCATCGGGCGGACCTTCCGGGTACTTGCATCGTGGATGGCTTGTGCCAAAACTTCCTTGCCGCTGCCGGTTTCACCGAGCAAGAGAACCGCAGTATTGGTTTGCGCGACTTGGCCAATTTCCTCGATCACGGTCTTGAAGCGCGGTGAATGACTGGTAAGCCCGTGCGACAACTTTACCTGTGCGGCCTGCCGCAGATAAGCATTCTCCAGCTCGAGGCGTTCTTTAAGGCCTCTGACCTCAGCCATCGCGGCTGCGAGCTTTTCGTCTGAGCGTTTACGTGCGAGTGCATCCGCAAATATCTTGCCTATCAGCCTGATCCGGGCGATCAAATCGACCGGCCAAATTCGGGTTTCGCGGAAGGCTCCAAAGGCAATCATTCCGACAATGCGACCACTGATGCGAAACGGAATGCTTACTTGTGAACGAATGTTAACGCTCCGAACATAGGCGGCTTCGGCGACCGCCTCCGGCGGAAGATCATCAGGCAATGATTGAAGTATGACCATCTCGCCGGCAAGAAGCTTGCCGTGATACCATTTGAGTTGCGGCAGAAGTGTTCCAGGCGGCACCGGATCGACCCCCTCAACCGCGTTCGAACACAGAACGTTGAGCGAGCCATCTGCCATGAATTCGGCGAAGGTGCTTCGGTCGAATCCGAGAAACTCCCGGATCCGAAGGAGCGCACTTTGGGTCTCGACCTCAAACTCTTCGGCGGCAAGGTTCGCGAATTTCGAAGAAAGCTCGACGAGCAAGCGCTCGAACGACAGGAACTCATCGGCCGACACATCGGGTCCGGCCCTCGACTTCGCCGCCTTGTTGAAAGGTATGGGGTCCGCCATGGGCAACTCGGTCTGGGCGCATCGATGCGGGGCGGCGCCCCTTTAGAGCTGTTGGACAGTGTTCCTAGCTTCGTCCCACGTCAAATCCTCACGCGCCATAATAGCAGCCCGTAATGCGGCAAATTGATCCAGATCAAGCGCCGCCTGCCGTTACTGCTTCTCTTCCTTCAGTATGACGTCGATCGCCTGAATGACCGTTCTGGCGGGATTTGCCTTGCAGTAGACGATCACGTTGTGAATCCCTGCTCTGGTGCGTGGCACATTGAGCGCGTGCTTTTTTGCAAGGCCGTTGTACCAGCCGCTGTACCAGACCCCGAGAAAGTCGGCGTCTTCCTGGAATGTGCCCGCGAGTTGCGCGCAGGTCAGTTTCTGAACATCGATATAGCCGTTGGCATCGGCATAGTTCTTCAGTTCGACCTGAGCCTGAGCGGCCGACCCGGCGCCCAAAAGAATCGCGGCAGTAACGAAAAAGCGACGCATGACAATTTCCTCCTCTGTGTGTTGGCACATGCTTGAACGCGACGTCCGTGATCGCTGCCAGTTCGCTCGGCCTCACGGTTTCAAAACAAATTCTTTGAGTTTCTTCGCCGCTGTGCCGAACTGGCCCAGCTGGTAGACGGCTGCGCCCGCAGGCGAGAAAGTGAACGGCTCAAACGGTTCGGCTAGCAGCTTGTCGAGGTAGGTCTTTGGTGCGAGGCCAGTGCTGACGTGCGGATTGAACCGCTCGCCGGATCCTTTTGGAACGAACGTCGAAATGTATTCGATCAGAAAAGGATCAATCACGCGGTCATCGGGCGTTGTCACGAACGCGCCGGAGTTTCCACTCGGCACCGTAAACGGGGCTACGGCGGCGATCAGGTCAGCTTGCAGTTTTAACAATTCAGGCGTCGGCTTCGCTACAATGCCCGAAAGACCCAAGTCCTTGGTCGGGATGTAGTAGTATTTAAAGGCCTCCAGCTTCATCCCAGCCACATTGGACGTAGCGAAAACCTTGCCGGTGGCGGCATAGACCTTATCGAGATCTGCCGTCCGGACAAAGCGCTGGATCATCGTGACGTGAGGGCGGTGCGTCGCATCCAAGGCAAACCCTTGCGGGAATACCTTCAGGTGGCTGGCGTTCACGGCTTCGGCATGTCGGAGCATTGTGCTGTCCGGCTCCAGCAGGATGTCAATAGCGGTGACCGGGGACGGTTCAAACGGGAAGACCTGGCTCCAATCGCTCTTCATGCTCGCGACGGTCCAGCCTGCCTTCTTCGCCTCCTCGTAAAGTGGCTGCGTGAAGGCTCCGAGCTTGGGTTCGGGCAATCCCAACGCCGGACCGTAGGCGTATTCGCGCGCCGCATCGTCATGCAGCACCAGGAGTTCGAACCGTGCGCCGCCGCCGCCCTGGGTGTATTCCAGCATTTCCTGGTCGCCACGCGAATTGCCGAACGAGGCGATGGGGCGACGGCCGATATGCTGGTTGATGCCAACTGGCTTATCGCTTTTATCATCGTTGAAGTTCAGTTCCGGCAAACGCACGAGGACAGGTTTGCCATCGCGCATTTCAAACTGCGTCTTGATGCTGCTGCCGACAACCTGCTCCGGTGGAATAGCATAAACTCGCTCCGCCCACGGGCGCATGAATTCGATGCCGCCGCCGGAAACGATGAAGTTCTTGAAGCCGTTTGCGCGCAGGTAGGAGAGCACTTCGAGCATCGGCTGATAAGTCATGTCAGTGAAGAGCTGGCCAGTTTTCGGATGCTTCGCCGTGGCGATCCAGTCCCTCACGATCTGCTCGAATTCCGCCGTCGTCATGCCCGCATGCGTAGCCATAATGACTTCGAGGAGCGCGTGGTCGCCGCCGGCAAGGGCTCCCTGCAAATCACCTTTGAGCAGCGAAGCGAACGGTTCCTTGGTGCTCCACTCCGGATGCTGCGGTGCAAGCGTCTTGACGCGGTCGAGCGCAAAATACAATTGTACAGGCACCGGCTGTTCACACCATAGCGTGCCGTCGTTGTCGAAGGTTGCTATGCGCTCAGACGTGGGCACGAAATCCGGCGAGCCGGGTTTGGTGACCTTCTCGACAAAGGAGACGATGGACTGCTTCGTCGGGCCGTCATTCCACGATGGCAGGGGATCGGCGGCTTCTGAAGCGGCCGTCGTAAATGCCAAAGCGCAAATCAACGCGGCGACCATCAGAGCCGGCTTGAACGCCGTTCTCCGGATGTGACGCATAAGCATTGTCAATCTCCCAATACGACGTTTTACCGAACGCGCGTCATATGCCGGCGGACCCAGATAATGCCTGCTCATCGAAGTAGACCGGGCGTGACCGGCCGGCGGTCAAAACGGTGCTGTTGAGCCGGCTCGGACCAGTCGGTCCAAGTCGGTAGTTGCTGCGGCCGGCCGCTGAACATGGCCGGCCGCAGATCGTTGGTGTCGGACAGCGATGCTACTTCGCCGGCAATTCCTTCAGCTTCTCCATCACTTCGTTCAGGTTGAAGCTCGCTGCCTTCTGCCGCTGCGGATATTCCTTGAACGACGCCAGGAACTCGCCGACGTAGTCCTGCGCGGGGACCAGCAGGAAGATGTGATCAATCAGCCAGTCGTAGTAGGTGTTCGAGGTGACATCCGCCCGCTCGTACGGATCGAGGCGAAGATTGAAAATCTTCGGGACCCGCAGAGTTCGTGAATGGCTCCGCCCAGATGCGCAACGTTCCGGTAGCGCGCTGCTCCATGAAGGCCATCTTCCAATTGTCGTAACGCAGGCCGGTCAGTTGCTGGTCGTCGTTGACGTAGAGAAACGATTCGCGCGGGCCCTTCTTGGCCTGCCCGGTCAGATACGGCACCAGGTTGTCGCCATCGAGATGGACCTTGTAGGTCATGTCGCCGACCTTGTAGCCCTTGGCCAACTTGTCTTTGACCTCGGTGTCGCCGGCCACCGCCAAAATGGTCGGCAGCAGGTCGAGGTGGGCGACGATCTCATTGGACACCTGGGCCGGCTTGATCTTGCCCGGCCAGCGGAACATCGCCGGCACCCGGTAGGCGCCTTCCCAGTTCGAGTTCTTCTCGTTGCGGAACGGCGTCATCGCGCCATCCGGCCATGAGTTCATGTGCGGACCGTTGTCGGTCGAGTACATCACCAAGGTGTTGTCAGCGATGCCTAGGTCATCCAGCGCCTTGAGGACCGTGCCGACATTCTTGTCATGGTCGATCATGGCGTCATGGTAAGGACTCTGCCAGCGGCCGGACTGGCCGATGCTTTCCGGCTTGGTGTGGGTGCGGAAATGCATGTGGGTGAAGTTCACCCAGACGAACATCGGCTTGTTGGCGGCCTTCTGCCGCTTCATGAAATCGACTGCGCGGTTAGCGATGTCGTCGTCGGTTGTCTCCATCCGCTTCCTGGTCAGCGGGCCGGTGTCCGTGCAGACCTGCTTGCCGACCTTTCCGAAGCGCGGATCGATTGTCGGGTCGTCCGTGGCCGAGGCCTTGCAGTCCATAACGCCGCGCGGTCCATACTTGGCGCGGAACGCCGGGTCTTTCGGATAATCTGGCAGTTCCGGCTCCTCTTCGGCATTCAGGTGGTAGAGGTTGCCGTAGAACTCGTCGAAGCCATGCACGGTGGGCAGGAATTCGTTGCGATCGCCAAGATGATTCTTGCCGAACTGGCCGGTCGCATAACCGAGCGGCTTGAGCAACTCCGCGGTCGTCGGATCTTCCTTCTGCAGTCCGAGTGTGGCGCCGGGCAGACCGACCTTGGTCAGGCCGGTGCGCAGGCCCGACTGCCCGGTGATGAACGAGGCGCGGCCCGCGGTGCAGCTCTGCTCCGCATAATAGTCGGTGAACATCACGCCTTCATTGGCGACGCGGTCGATATTGGGCGTCTGGTAGCCCATCAGGCCGCGCGAGTAGGCGCTGACATTGGATTGACCGACGTCGTCACCCCAGATGATGACGATGTTGGGCTTTTGCGGCTGCTGAGCGGCTGCCGGAGCGCATATCGCGGTCGCCGCAGCGAGCGCTGCCAGCGAGCCGAGCAAAATATTCCTTGTCTTCCTCATGGGCTGAATTCCTTATGGGTTGGAAAAGCTTGGTTAAGCGGCAGACGGTTGTGAGATCGTTGCCAGCCCGATCGCAAGCGTCACGGCCGACAGCCCGTTCTCGAAGAGCCGTCGTAATTCGGTTCGGCGTAATCAAAGCTCCATTGTCTTCTCCCTGTTAAGCTTCGACGCTGCGTTTTTGTATTTTTGCGGCTGACACCGCGTTCATCGGCTTGTGCCCTCGATGACGGACCGATGAAGTGCCAACGTGTCGACGCCTTCCTGTCGCTCGACCGTGTCAAGGTGAACCACCGGCGCTTCGCTGGAGAGTTCGATCGCCCCGACAATCGCGTTAAGCTTTGCGGTATCGAGATTGCGCTCGAACTGATCGCGCGATTCCCATTCTTCAACGAGCACGAGAGCTTTTCGTTTATCGAGGTCCGAGTAGAGACGGACCGAGAGACAGCCAGCCGCTACCCGCGTCGGCTCAAGAATTGATCCCAGCGTTCGCAGCAATGCGGTTCGCACCTGGTCCGCCACCACGATCTCGATTGAGAACACGATCAAAGTCGACTTCTTTCTGTCGCCCGTCTGCGCCGCGAGCGACAATTTCATTCGTCACTTCGCAAAAAGCGGGCCAAGCACGCGGCGCGCGCGGGTTCGAACGGAAATGCTTGCAAGAACATGCCAGTAACAAATCAGGCAGGTAGCCGTTTCGCGTTGGAGCCGGCAGATGCGCTCCGATATGTTGGAGAATCTCCGATATGTCGGAGATCGAAGCGTCCATGCGATAAGGCGATCGATACTCAGCAGGGTTGACGGCGCCGCCAGTCGAGGGTCTTGCTGGACTCCCCGGACGAGCCGACATTGCTGCAATCTCATCACGAACCGGTCGTGCATGTCGACTGATTGGCCCGACGGGCAAATCACTGAATTTCCTGTCCAGCCCTTTGCGCAAAAATATTCCGCTTTCGCCGTCGGGCAAATCATCTCTACAAGCTCGCCCCATCCCGTCCCACACAGAGGGGCGTTTCGCGAACGTCACGGACGTAGGGGCGGGATGCGGTGGACGTAGCGGCGCGCTGACGACGCGCTTGCTGCGGACGGCGAAGTCGTGTGGTCCTGACGCCTCGACGCTGGTGTCAAGTTCTTGAGAAACAAGTTTCTCAGGGATGACGGTGACAAACAAGCCCGATCACCGGGGAGATCACGAAGGAAACCGTTAAAACCATTGCGCGGGGAATGCCGGGTGTTTCCGGTGTGACCGTGGTGACTAACGCGCGTGTTACCTACACTACACGCGCGGCTGCGGGCGCATCGGCGCCCGGCATTCCCTGCGCCCTCTGATGGGAGGGTAAGGAAATTCGATGGCAAACCTCGGGCGAATGGAGCCGCGAGATCGCGAAGCTGTGTCTTCACGCACCCCAGATCGTCGTCCCGGCGAAGGCCGGGACCCATAACCACCAGCGATGGTTAAGTAGCGAGATCTCCCAACACCGTCTTTCAATCGTGCTTGGCATGGCGTATGGATCCCGGCCTTCGCCGGGACGACACCGAGACATGTCGCCTGATTGTCGCATGGCGCTGCTATTCGCCATTTGGAAATTGATGCGCCTGATTCGCGAACGGCGGCGAAATGAACACATCCGATCTCGACCGAAATATTGTCGAAACCGCCTACGCCCGATGGGCGCCGATCTATGACGCGGTGTGTGGACCGGTGATGGTGCAGGGCCGGCGCGCGGCGGCTGCGGCGGCGCGCGCGATCGGCGGCAGGATTCTCGAAGTCGGCGTCGGCACCGGCTTGTCGTTCGACGATTACGATGCCACCACCGACATCACCGGCATCGATCTCTCCGCGCCGATGCTGGCGAAGGCGCGCGAGAAAATGGCGAGCGGGCGCTATCCTTTCGTCAGGGATGTGCAACTGATGGACGCCCATCAGATGAGCTTTGCCGACGCGAGCTTCGATTGCGTGGTCGCGCAATTCGTCATCACGCTGGTGGCCAATCCCGAGCAGGTGCTTTCGGAATGCCACCGCGTGGTCAAGCCCGGCGGACGGATCATTCTCGTCAACCATCTCTATTCGGAAACAGGCGTTGCCGCGGCGCTCGAGCGATGGGCCGCGCAGCGCACCAGGAGACTGGGGCTGCGGCCGGAATTCCCGTTTGCGCGGTTGCAGGCGTGGGCCAAGGCCAGCAAGGGCACCCATCTGGTCGAGCGGCGCAAGGTCGCGCCGTTCGGAATCTATACCCTGGTCTGCTTCGAACGTGTGGTGCCTGCGGCGGCGTGAACCGTCATCGCGCTGTCACGGGGACCTGTTAACTGCTCCTGTATGGGAAGTGACGCTATGAGTGAAGAGTGTCCCGAACGACGCTTTCGCACTTTGTTTATCTCCGACGTCCACCTCGGCGCACGCGGCTCGCAAGCCGACCGGTTGCTGGACTTCCTCCGCAGCCATGATGCCGACACCATCTATCTGGTCGGCGATATCGTCGACGGATGGGCACTGAAATCCAACTGGTACTGGCCGCAATCGCACAACGACTTCGTGCAGAAGATGCTGCGCAAGGCGCGCAAGGGCGCCAAGGTCATCTATGTGCCCGGCAATCACGACGAGTTCCTCAGGAATTATTACGGCACCCATTTCGGCGGCATCGACGTGGTGGAAAACACCATCCATGATGGCGCCGACGGTCGGCGCTATCTGGTGATTCACGGCGACATCTTCGATCTGGTGGTGCAGAACGCGCGCTGGCTCGCCCATCTCGGCGACAAGGCCTACGACTTCGCGATCCAGATGAACCGGCTTGTCAACATGTTCCGGCGCTGGTTCGGCGTGCCCTATTGGTCGCTGTCGCAATGGGCCAAGCTGAAGGTCAAGAACGCGGTCAATTATATCGGCGCCTTCGAGCAGACGCTTGCGGGCGAGGCGCGGCGCCATGGCGCCGATGGCGTGATCTGCGGCCACATCCACTATGCCACCATCCGCGACGAGCATGGCATCCGCTACATGAACTGCGGCGACTGGGTCGAAAGCTGCACCGCGCTCGCCGAGCACGAGGACGGCCGGTTCGAGATCATCACCTGGACCGATCCGCTGCGCCGGTCGGTGCCGGTCGCCTCGGTCAGGGCGCGCGCGGCGGCCTGATGCGCATCCTGGTCGCAACCGATGCATGGCATCCCCAGGTCAACGGGGTGGTGCGGACGCTGACCCACATGGCAGAGGCGGCCAAGACGCTTGGCGTCGATATCAGTTTTCTCAACCCGCAGTCATTCCGCACCTTCGCGATGCCGAGCTATCCGGATTTGCGGCTGGCGCTGCCGGGACCGGAGAAGATAGCCCGGCTGATCGCCGAGGCGCGGCCCGACAGCATTCACATCGCGACCGAGGGACCGATCGGTCTGATGGTGCGGCGCTATTGCCGCAAACACCGGTTGCCGTTCAGCACCAGCTTTCACACCCGCTTTCCGGAATATATCTCCGCGCGTCTGCCGATTCCCGAGAGCTGGATCTGGGCGGCGCTGCGCGCCTTCCACGGGCCGAGCCAGGCGGTGATGGCGGCGACGCCTGCGCTGGCCAATGAATTGCGTGCGCGCGGCTTTCGCAATGTCGTGTTATGGCCGCGCGGCGTCGATACCCGGCTGTTCCATCCGCGCGCCATCGACTTTTGCCTGCCTCGCCCGGTGTTCCTGTGCGTCGGCCGGGTTGCGGTCGAAAAGAATCTCGAGGCGTTTCTCGGCCTCGATCTGCCGGGCACCAAGGTGATTGTCGGCGACGGACCGGCGCGCACCGCGCTGGAGCGAAAATATCCGCAAGCGGTGTTTCTCGGCGCCAAGCAGGGCGAAGCTCTGGCGCAGGCCTATGCGGCGGCCGACGTCTTCGTGTTCCCGAGCAAGACCGATACGTTCGGCCTCGTGCTGCTGGAGGCGCTCGCCAGCGGCCTGCCGGTCGCGGCGTTCCCGGTGACCGGTCCGCGCGATGTGATCGGCGCCGCGCCGGTCGGCGTATTGAATGAGGATCTGCGGATCGCCTGCCTGGCCGCCGTGACCATTTCGCCGCAAGACTGCCTCGAGTTTGCCGCGGGATATACCTGGGAGGCTTCGGCCCGGGCGTTTGTCGATACCGTCGCCAATGTCCGCACCGCCGAGCCGGAAAGCCCGCAAAGCGATGCGGCGGAATTCGCGGCCGAGCAGCCGGGTTTCGTGGCCTGATCTGACGTTTAGGTGTCTTGCCCGCCTGTCGTGGTCCGCGATACAACGCGCAGATGGCAAACCCGTCCTCAGTTCCCTCGGCCCTGCCGGTCAGTTCCATTGACATCGACGCCGCCGCGCGCGTGTTGGCGCCCTATGCGGTACGAACGCCGCTGCTGTCGTTGCCGGTTCTCAACGACCGCGCCGGAACCAGGGTCTTTCTGAAACCGGAGATGCTGCAGCGGACCGGATCGTTCAAGTTTCGCGGCGCCTTCAACAAGCTGTCGTCGATTCCGCAAGCCGCGCGCGGCGGCGGCGTGGTCGCGTTCTCCTCGGGCAACCACGCCCAGGGCGTGGCCGCAGCGGCGCAAATCCTGAACATGCAGGCGACCATCGTGATGCCGGCGGATGCGCCGCTCTCCAAGCGCGAGCGCACCAAGGCCTATGGCGCCGAAGTGGTGCTGTACGATCGCGACCGCGAGGACCGCGAAGCCATCGCCAACGGCATCGCCGCCAAGCGCGGTGCCACCTTGGTCCGCCCCTATGACGATCCCCTGGTCATCGCAGGGCAGGGCACGGTCGGGCGGGAGATCGCCGAGGATATGGCCGCGCTCGGCATCGCGCCTGACATCGTGGTGGCGCCGGCGTCGGGCGGCGGCCTGATCGCGGGGGTCGCGACCGCGGTCAAGGCGCGCTATCCGCAGGCCATGCTGATGTCCGGCGAACCGGAGGGGTTTGACGATCATGCCCGCTCGCTCCGCGCCGGAAAACGCGAACCGCATCGCGCCGAAGGCCGCACCATCTGCGATGCCCTGATGGCCTCGATTCCCGGTGAGCTCACCTTCGCCATCAATGGCCGTCTGCTCACCCAGGGGCTCACCGCTTCCGATACGGAGGTGGGGGCAGCTGTCGGCTTTGCATTCCGGGAATTGAAGCTCGTGGTCGAGCCGGGCGGCGCGGTCGGCCTCGCAGCCCTGCTCGCCGGCCGCATCGACGCGCGCGGCAAGAACGTCGTCCTCGTGCTGTCCGGCGGCAACGTAGATGCGGATCTGTTCGCCAAGCTGATCGCCTGATCCGGGCCTCCTTGCCGGCAGGAAGACGCGTTCAATCAATCGCTTATGCGCGATACTGCCAGCGGCTCACGAGAAAAACGCGATCTTCTCGGCCTGGCTCATGCGCCGGATCGGCGCCAGCGGATCGGGCCCGAGGATTTTGGGTTTCGACAGGATCCCGCTCGCGATCAGCGTCGAGCCAAGAGACGGTTCAAGCGACGGTTCGGGGGATGGTTCAGGCGCGGGCTGAGGAGGGGGTTCAAGGGACGGTTGAAGTGAATGCTGAGGTGAAGGTTTAACAGAAGGCGGCGCTGAAGGTCTTATGACGGGTGCGGCGACCGCCGGTTCGGGCTGCCGCGCCACGGCCTTGCGATCCATAGCCTTGGGATCCATGATCCTGGAATCGGCCGGCTCGGGCATCGCAGGCTGGGCTTCGTCGGGTTCGGTGTCGAAGGGATCCGGCGCCGCCATTTCCATCGCGATCAGATCGAGCACCGCCTCGTCATGGGCATCGGCCGCCTCAGCGGAGAGTTCCATTTCTTCCGTGGCGACGGCCGCTTCGGCCGCCATCGCCGGCGTGCCTGCCGCGGCCACGGGGGGCGTCATTGCCTTGGCCGGCATTGTCGCCGGCGTAGCGGCGGGCGTCTCGTCTGACGGGACAGGGGAGACGGACCGGGAGCGCGGGCCGGCTTCTTCGGCGACCTGTGGCGACGTCGTGTCGCCGTCGCCAAACTCCGCGATCCGTCGGGCGATCAGGTCGAACGCAGCCCCCATGGCCGCCTTGGGGTCGATTGACAGCGATTTGTCCGCAGCCAGCCTCGATGGCGCCGGCCTGCGAATCGAGCAGATCGCAGATCCGGCTGTCGGTGCCGATTTCGCGCCATCGCCAGGCGATTTCCCGGACCACCCGGGCGCCCTTGCGGATCGGCGTCAGGGTTTGCTCCAGCGCGAGGCCATCGACGGCTAAGGATGCGGAGGCTCTCGCTTCATCGACCGCCTTGCGGATGGCGGCCAAGGCCTCGGCGAGTTCGCCTGCGGCAGCCTGTTGTCGCTGAGCCGCAATGTTTTCTTCGATCCGGGCCACCGCGTCGAGCACCATGCGGGTGTCGGCATTGCGGTTGCGCTTGGCATACTCGCTGAGGAACCAGCGTCCCCGCGAGGTCTCCATGAACGCTTCGCGGATGGCGTCATAATCCTCTTCGCTGGGCTGCGCGGCGCGGGCGGCGATCGGTGATAAGGCAAATGCTTCGTCGGCCATCTTAAACTCATCGCGCAAATCACCGCGCAGTAGGCTAACGATCACCACGATATTGACCGAATTGCAATTGAATTGATGCCGAGCGAATCAACAATCCCCATCGCTTCTCAACAGACCCCCCGGCGATTCGCGACTCGGCTGGCGCTGTTCTACGGCACGATGTTCGGGATGGTGGGCACCCACCTGCCGTTTTTCACGGTTTGGCTGAAGGCGGTCGGGATCGACGCGTTCTGGATCGGGGTCATCACCGCGGTCCCGCCGGTAACGCGGTTCACATTTCTTCCATTCGTGACGGGGTTTGCCGAAAAGCGCCAGGCGTTGCGCGGCGCCATCATCCTCACCAGCTTCGCGACCGCGCTCGGGTTTTCGGTTCTCGGCACCCAGCACGCGCCCGTCCTGGTGTTTCTGGCCTACGCCATCACCTGCTGCCTGTGGACGCCGATGGTGCCGCTGACGGACGCGTATGCGCTACGCGGCGTGGCGCGTTACGGCCTCAATTACGGGCCGTTGCGGCTGTGGGGCTCGGCCGCGTTCGTGGCGGGCGCGCTGGCCTGCGGGCTGCTGGTCGATGTCATCGCGGCCCAAAACCTGATCTGGGTGATCGCGTCGGTGGCGGGGCTCGGGGCTTTCGTCAGCCTCGGACTTCAGCCGCTCGGCCCTCCAATTTCCACCCCGGCCGCGCATCACGGCGCCAGCGCGCTGCTGCGCGATCCCGGTTTCCTCGCCATCATCGTCACCTCGGCGCTGATTCAGGGCAGCCACGCCGCCTATTACATCTTTGCCTCCATTGCCTGGCAGCAAGCCGGTCTCGGCGGGTTGACCATCGCCGGGCTGTGGTCATTGGGAGTGATCGCCGAGATCGTGGTGTTTGCGGCCTCGCCGCGCTTTACGCTGCCGCCGGTCATGCTGGTGGTGATCGCCGCATTGAGCGCGGTTGCGCGCTGGGTGATCACCGCGCAGGAACCGCCGCTCGCGATCCTGGCTGTTGTTCAACTCGCGCATGGCCTGACCTTCGGGCTGACCCAGGTCGGCACCATGGTCTTGCTGGTCGGCTACGTGCCCGGCCAAGTGATGGCGCGCGGGCAGGGCTACCTCGCGGCCTGCAGCGGCATTGTTTCGAGCAGCGTGTCGATCTTGTCGGGTGCGATCTATGCCCGGTACGGGCAGGGCGTCTATTACGCGATGGCGGCGATGGCGCTGTCCGGTGCCACGATCATGTGGCTGGCGCGGCACCGGCTGGCAGATCACCCCCACAAGGCCGCGTCCGGCGGATAGATCAGGCTGCCGTCGTAACGCAATCCGCCGTCGCGGTCGCGCTCAAGCAACAACGGGCCGTCGAGGTCGACGTAGCGGGCCGCTTGCGCCAGCAGCATCGCCGGTGCCATCGCCAGCGAGGTCGCGACCATGCAGCCGATCATGATCTCAAATCCGAACGCATGGGCCGCGTCGGCCATCGCCAGTGCCTCGGTACAGCCACCGGTCTTGTCGAGCTTGATGTTGACGGCGTCATAACGCTCGCGAAGTCCCTCGAGCGAGCCGCGGTCGTGCACGCTTTCGTCGGCGCACACCGCGAGCGGCCTGCGGATGCTCGCCAGCGCCTGATCCCGGCCGGCCGGAAGCGGCTGCTCGACCAGCGTGACACCCATTTCGGCGCAAACCGCGAGATTTTGCTCGAGATTATCAGATGTCCATGCCTCGTTCGCGTCCACGATGAGTTCCGATTCGGGGGCCGCCTTGCGCACGGCCCTGATCCGCGCGCCGTCGCCATCACCGCCGAGCTTGATCTTGAGCAGCGGCCGGTGCGCGGCCTTGGCGGTTGCGGCCGCCATCGCCTCCGGCGACGCCAGCGAGATGGTGTAGGCGGTGATGCAGGCCAGCGGGGCGGGACGTCCGAGCAGGGTCCAGACGCGCTGGCCGCTGGCTTTGGCCTCGAGGTCCAATAGCGCGCAGTCCAGCGCGTTGCGGGCCGCGCCCGCAGGCAGCGCGGACTGCAGCGCTTCCCGGTCGAGTCCGCGGCTTATCGGCTCCTGCATCGACAACAGGGCGGCCAGGGTAGCTTCCGGCGTCTCGCCATAGCGCGGATAGGGAACGCATTCGCCGCGCCCGATAAGGCCGTCGCGGCTGACTTCTGCTAACACCGTCACCGCCTCGGTCTTGGCGCCGCGGCTGATGGTAAAGCTGCCTGCGATCGGCCAGCGCTCGATCCTGCCGGCAAGCTTTGGGAATTTGGTGGAAGTCATTTTAAAATCTGGCAATTTCTGAACCGCGGGGTTGCCCGGCGCTACCAAGTATGGCTGGTTAGGGACGCATTTTACAAGGCGCCGGCGTGTTGGATCTTTCTTCTTCCATGCATAGCGGAGAATTGGCGCAGGAGGCGGCCACGTGAAGGGCGACCCGACATTGGAGCGGATTGCGCAGGGCAACGCACTTGCGTTGCGCGCCGCGGGGGCGTGGACCGCGCGCTTTGCGCCGCTGCTCGAACAGATGGTCGCGGACGCCGAAAAGCTGACCGGGAGCAGGCCCAATATCTTCATCGACGTGTCGCAGGTCTCCAAGCTCGACACGTTCGGGGCCTGGCTGATCGAGCGGCTTCGCCGCAGCCTGACCCAGGGCGGCGTTGAGCCCCAGATCGCCGGACTGTCGGCGAATTATTCAAGCCTGGTCGACGAAGTCCGCCGGGTGAAGGCCACCCCCGCGCTCGACACCGATTCGGTGACCGTGACCGGCATGCTGGACCAGGTCGGCCGCACCATGGTCGGCATCGGCGGAACCATTATCAGCCTGATCGACATGCTCGGCGCCGTTCTCGCCGCCGGCGGCCGGGTCCTGATTCACCCGTCGGGCTTTCGGCTGACCTCGACCGTGCACCATCTCGAGCAGGTGTGCTGGCGTGCGGTGCCGATCGTGGTGCTGATCACCTTCCTGATCGGTTGCATCATTTCCCAGCAGGGCATTTTCCATTTCCGCAAATTCGGCGCGGATATCTTCGTGGTCGACATGCTGGGCGTGCTGGTGCTGCGCGAAATCGGCGTGCTGCTGGTGGCGATCATGGTGGCGGGCCGCTCCGGCAGCGCCTACACCGCCGAACTCGGTTCGATGAAAATGCGCGAGGAGATCGACGCGCTGCGCACCATGGGCTTCGATCCGATCGAGGTCCTGGTGCTGCCGCGGCTGTTGGCGCTGGTCATCGCGCTGCCGATCCTGGCCTTCCTCGGCGCCATGGCCGCCCTCTATGGCGGCGGGCTGGTGGCGTGGCTCTATGGCGGCGTCGATCCGGAGGCGTTCCTGCTTCGTTTGCGCGACGCCATCTCGATCGATCATTTCATTGTCGGCATCATCAAGGCGCCGGTGATGGCGGCGGTGATCGGGATCGTCGCCTGCGTCGAGGGGCTCGCGGTCGAGGGCAGCGCGGAATCGCTTGGCCAGCACACCACATCCTCGGTGGTAAAGGGCATCTTCTTCGTCATTGTCATGGATGGCGTGTTCGCGATCTTCTTCGCATCGATCGGAATGTAGCGATGGCGGGCGAAATCAACGACGCCATCATCCGGGTCCGCGATATCTCGGTGCAGTTCGGCTCGACCAAGGTGCTGGACCGGCTCAATCTCGACGTGAAGCGCGGCGAGATCCTGGGTTTCGTCGGCCCTTCCGGCGCGGGAAAGTCGGTGCTGACCCGGACCATCATCGGCCTCGTGCCGAAGATCTCGGGAAGCATCGAGGTATTCGGGATCGATCTCGATGCCGCGGACGCACACGAGCGTCGCGGCGTCGAGCGGCGCTGGGGAATCCTGTTCCAGCAGGGCGCGCTGTTTTCATCGCTGACGGTGCGGCAGAACATCCAGTTCCCGGTGCGCGAATATCTCAACGTCTCGCAGCGGCTGCTCGACGAGATCACGGTGGCCAAGCTCGGCATGGTCGGATTGCGGCCCGAAGTTGTCGATCGTTTTCCGTCAGAGCTTTCCGGCGGCATGATCAAGCGCGTGGCGCTGGCGCGCGCGCTGGCGCTCGATCCCGAACTGGTGTTCCTGGATGAGCCGACTTCGGGTCTCGATCCGATCGGCGCGGGCGATTTCGACGAACTGGTCCGGACCCTGCAGCGCACTTTGGGCCTGACGGTTTTCATGGTAACCCACGATCTCGACAGCCTTTATACGGCCTGTGACCGCATTGCCGTGTTAGGGAACGGCAAGATCATTGCCGCGGGATCGATGGCCGACATGCAGGCCTCGCAGCATCCCTGGTTGAGGGCGTATTTCCACGGCAAGCGCGCCCGCGCTGTCATGGGTTAGAACATGATCCGGAAAGACGGGAACCGGTTTCCGAAAAGATCATGCTCAAACAAAGAGATGAAGTGATGATCCGATCCAATTCGAGTGGATCATGATCTAGTACGATCGGAGTTGGTTGATGGAAACGCGGGCGAATTTCGTCCTGATCGGATCGTTCACGCTGGCCGTGATTGCCGCGGCGTTCGGCTTTGTGCTGTGGTTCCAGTCGCTGCACACCACCAAGGCGCGCAGCCCGCTCCGCGTCGTCTTTGAAGGCCCGGCGAGCGGCCTGCGCAATGGCGGCAGTGTGAACTTCAACGGCATCCGGATCGGAGAGGTGATGTCAGTGAAGCTGGACAACCCGCGTCGAGTTGTCGCACTCGCGATGATCGAGAACAACGCCCCGATCCGCAAGGACACGCTGGTCGGGCTCGAGTTCCAGGGCCTGACCGGGGTCGCCGCAATCTCACTGAAGGGCGGCGCGGAGGCCGCGCCCAGCGTTCCCCTCGATGAGGATGGCGTGCCGGTGCTGACCGCCGATCCGAACTCCCTGCAGGACGTCACGGAAGCGATCCGCGGTACGCTGCAGAACATCAACCGGGTGGTCGCCGACAACCAGGAAGCGGTCAAGAACTCGCTGCGGAATCTGGAGACGTTCACGGCGTCGCTGGCGCGCAATTCCGAGAAGATCGACAACGTGATGCTGAAAGTCGACGGCGTGATGGGCAAGGCCGACAACCTCATGCTCGGCCTCAACACGCTGGCAGGCGGCAAGGAGGGCGGCGAACTGTTCCAGGCGGTGAAATCGATCCGCGAACTGGCGGAGGATTTCGACAAGCGATCGGGTCTGCTGATGGCCGATGGCCGCCGCACCCTCGGCGACATCAGCCGCGCGGTGAACAATCTCGACCGCAACCCGACCCGGCTGTTGTTCGGCGCCGGCAACAGCAACGCCGCTCAGGCCCCACCGCCGGCGGCCGCTGCGCCCGCCGCGGCGGCGGAGCGGAAGCGGCAGTAGGAGGCGTGGCGTGCAATCGTAATACGTATTGCGCCGCATCGGCCGACCAGCGACCTTTGTGGATTAGTCCGAGCTGCGAACGCGCAGCGGATTAACAAATTTCACTCCCGTGAAATCCTTCTCATTGTCAGTCACGACCAGGCAACCGTTGGCCTCAGCTATGGCGGCGATGATCATGTCGAGCCCACTCCGTGGCCGCCCTTTGGCCGAACCGTCGGCCATCAGCCGCGCCCAGATGAGGCTCGCCTTCTCATCGAAAGGGAGTGCGCGGCGTGCGAAAAGTGCTTGCGGTCCTTCCGGACCGCTGAACCAGTCTTCCGACAGCGCGCGTTTCTTTCCAGCAGACTTCTCCAGCAGTCCGCGCCGGATCTCTCCAACGGTCAGCGCGGAGATAAACAGGTCATTGTCAGCCCGTTCTGCCAGCCAGGCGAGAAGAGCCGCAGATGGACTAGGCTTCGTGACATTGCTGATGATGGTGGTGTCGAGGAGATAGCGTGTCACAAGTCGACCTTGCGGCCACCTTCATGCGAGCGGGCAAGATCGAGATCGGCCCCGACCAGCGGCGAACGGCGCAACGCGGCAAGGATCCCGCCCTTCCTTGGCGGTTCGCCTGATATCGTCCGGCTCAGCGCTGCCCGAATCCGCAGGGCATCGGGGTCGTCTTCGGCAAGCCGCTTCGCCAAGGACCGGATCAGGTCGCGATCGGCATCCAAGCCGAGAACCTCAAATCGCGCCATGCCGCGTTTGACCAGCCGGGCACGATAATTCCGCAGCGCTCTCTTTTGTGCGGTATTGACCATTGCCAATTCCCCCAAAGCTCGAGACCGTATCTGGATATATATCCAGATATTGCAGCGGTTGCAAGGTCTGCTCCGGCGGCATGGCGGCCGTCGCTCCAGGAATTCATCGTGGACGAAGCTCTACCAAAACAAAACGGAGGCATCGCTGCCTCCGTTTTTCATTTGGTGATCCGCTTGAACCTTACCCCAGCCGTCCCGCCGCATGCGCGAGCAGGGTGTAGACGAGGCCGGTTTCGGAGACGAGATGGCTGCGCAGCGCCGCGGGGCCGCGGTCGTCGCGGGCGACTTCGTCGAGCAACCGTTCGAATTCGGCGATGTAGCGGTCGACCGTCTGCTTGAAGGTGCGGTCGGCGCGGTATTTGCGGGCGACTTCGTCGAACGCCTTCTGGCCGGCGGGGGTGTAGAGCCGCTTGGTGAACGCCTTGCTCTCGCCGCGCTGATAGCGATCCCACATCTCGGCGGCGAGATTGCGATCCATCAGGCGGCCGATGTCGAGCGATAGCGACTCCAGCGGATTAACCGCGGCTGCCGGCTGGGCGGTGCGGCCACGCGGCGCTTCGCGGCTGCTGCCGCCGGTGTCGGCGCGGCTCAACAGGTCGGAAAGCCATCCATCGCGTCCCTGGTCGGCCGCGGCGGCGGGGCTGACCGGTGGCGCTTCGGTGCGGCGCGCGGCCGGCGCGCCCAGGTCCGGCGGCGGCAGACTGGATGCGCTGCTGGCCGGCGGGCGCGGCGCGACTGGCGGCCGCGATGGCGTCTCGCTGCGCCCACCACCGCCCGCGGCGATCAGCATCTCCTCGTCGCGCTGCGCGCTCGGACGGCCTGCGGTCACCACGTCCATCCCGCGGCCGTGGCGGGCCACGATCCGGTTCAGTTCGGCGAGCGCCTCGATCTGGTCGACAATGACCTTGCGCATCTGCGAGGTGCTTTCGGCGGCTTCCTGCGGCATTTCCAAAACGCCGCGGCGAAGGTCGTTGCGCGTGGCTTCGAGCTCCTGATGCATTTCGGACGCCATCTGCTTCATGCTGCCGACCATCGCGGCGAACTTGTCGGCCGACTGCTTGAACATGGCTTCCGCGTCGTGGGTCGATTGCTGGTAGACTTCCGCCATGGTGTCGGCGGTCAGCCGGCGTTCCTCTTCGGCCGCCGCCCGCACCAATTCAAACTGGCGGCTGATTGCGGCGGAGCCGGCGCCGGCGGTTTCCGCGACCACGCGCGCGATATCGCGCGCGCGCTCTTCGGCCGCCGCCAGCAATTCATCGAGCAGGCCGGTGAACCGCGACAGCCGCTGATCGAGATCGGTGGTTCGCAGATCGATCGTGGTGATCAACGATTCAAGCGCCGATTTGCGCTCGTCGACGGAAACGGTGGTGCTGCGGTTGGCGTGCTCGACCATGGCGGCGGCGTCGACAAGCGCCTTGCCGTGGGTCTCGAACTGGCCGGAGAGGGAGCCTAAATCTTCCAGCGCCCTCGAAGTCTTGGCGTTGAAGATCGACAACTGGTCTTCCAGCGTCTGGGTGGCGACGCCGTTGCGCGAGGTGACGTCGTTCATGGCGGACACGAAGTCGGCGACGCGCGTGACCAAGGCGCGCTCGAGCGAATTGAGATTGTCGTGGGCGCCGGTGAGCACTTCCTGCAGCAGGATATTGCCTTCGCGCAGGCGCTCGAACAGCGCGACCGTGTCGGTGCGCAGGATCTTGCTGGTTTCCTGCATCTCGGTCACCGCCGCGATCGAGACCTGACGCGACTGGTCGATCGCCACCCGCGAAGCCTGCTCCAGTTCCTTCAGCGACTTGCTGACGGCGCCCGAGGCGAGTTCGCCGGCCGACGTAATGCTGCGCGCGACGTCGGAGCCGTTGGCCGACATCGATTGCGAGAAGGTCTGTCCCCTGGTTTCGATCGATTTCAGCGCCTCGGCGGTGACGCGGTCGATGTCGGCGGTCAACTGGTTGGTCTTGGCGCCGATCGCCTCGACCAGCGATCCGCGCTTGCCATCGATCATCTGCGCCAGACGATCGGTCTGCTGCTGGACGTATGTGACGATTTCGTCGGTCTTGCCGGTCACGGTCGAGCCGAGTGCGCCGCTGGCGGCGAGAACCGTGCGTTCGACTTCGGTGGAGGTGGACTTGACCCTCGCGCTGACTTCGTTGGAGGCCGCCACCAGGGCGGTCTGCGCGTTGAGCGCACTGGTCTGGATATTGTCGGTGGTATTGGCGGTGACCGTGCTCAGCGACCGCTCGATGTCGGCTGCGATCGCCTTGATCTGGGTCGCTGCCTCGCCGGATGTCGCCGTCAGTGAAAGTTGCGCCTCACGCGCGCTGCCCAGGATCGAAGCGGCGGTTTCTGCCCCGACCGCCGTCAAGGTGCGCTCCACGTCGGTCGCAAGCGCCTTGACGTGATTGGCGGCTTCGGACGACGCCGCGACCAGTGTGCTCTGCGCCTCGCGCGCGCCGGCAACGACCGAACTGGCGGTCGCGGTGCCGGCGGCCAAAAGCGACCGTTCGACGTCGGCGGCCAGCGACTTGACCTGGCTGGCGGCATCCGCCGAGGCCGTAACCAGCGTGGTCTGGGCCTCGCGCGCGCCGGCGACGACCGAACTGGCGGTCGCGGTACCGGCGGCGGATAGGGTTCGTTCGATGTCGGCGGACAGGGACTTGATCTGGCTCGCGGCATCGCCGGAAGCCGTCAACAGGGAGGATTGCGCCTCGCGGGCACTGGTCACGATCGAACCGGCAGCACCGGTACCCACGGAGGTGAGGGCGCGCTCGACTTCCGCCGAGGTCAGCTTCAACTGGGCGCCGACGTCGGAGGACACCGAAAGCAATGATTGTTGCGCGGCGCGGGCGCCGGTCTGGATGGTCTCGCTGGTATTGACCACGAGGTTGGTCAGCGAGCGTTCCGCGTCTTCGACGTGGGACTTGATCCCGAGCGACAATTCCTCGGCGCGGGCCATCAGGTCATCGCTGGCCTGCCGTCCGCTGCTCTCGATGCGGCCGGCCACGGCCTCGATGCGCGAACCCAGCAGGTCCTCGAACTGCGCGACGCGCACGTCGATGTCACCGGCCACCGCGCCGACCCGGGTCTCGATGCCCTGATGAATTTCCTGGAACCGCGCCGTGATGGTGTCGGTCAATTGGGCACTGCGGCCGTCAATGGTTTCGGTCACGTTCGAGATGCGCCGGTCGACGGCTTCGATCGCCTGCGCGGTGCCATCGGTCAGCGTGGATGTGAGCTGGTTGAGGCGCGCGTCGATCGAGTAGATCGCCTGCGCCGCGCCATCGGTCAGCGAGGTCGCCAGCGTGCCGAGACGGTTGTCGATGGTCTCGGTCACCGACTTGGCCCGGGTGTCGAAGGTCTCTTCCAGCGTCTTGAGACGGCCGTCGACGGATTCATCGAAGGATTTGATCTTGCTGTCGAGCGAGGTATCGAGACCGGCCACGCGGGTTTCCAGCGTGGTCTCGAATTGCAGCAGGCGCTGGTCGAGCGAGGCGGTGATCTCGCCGCCGTTCGAGGTCAGGCGGGCGTCGAAAGTGTCGACATAGGTCTTGAGGCTGTCGGCGATATCCTGGGTACGCTGCCCCATGCGATCGACGATTTCGCCGCCGAAGGTTTTGACGGTGCGATCGAACTCCGAGATGTGGCGGGTGATGAGGGCGCCCAGCGTGCCGCTGTCGCGCGCGAATTTTTCCGACAGCTCGCCGCCCTGGTTCTTCACCAGTTCGTCGAAGGCGTTCATCTGCAGGCTGAGCGTGTCGTGCGCGGTCTCGGTCTGGCTGACCACCTTCGCCACCAGCGAATTCACCGTCGCATCCAGCGCCTCGCTGGCCTTGTCGCCGCTCGAGAGGATGTTGGTCGCAAGCCGGTTGCCGGCGTCGTCGATCTTGCTGACGAGATCGCCGCTGCGCAGCTCGAGTTCGAGCAGCAGCGAGTCGCTGGAATTCTTCAGGGAGTCGTGGACCTGTTCGGTGCGGTCGGAAATCCCGTCGACGATGGTGGAGGAGCGCTGCTCGAATTCGCTGGTGATGCGATCGATCCGCTCGTTCAGCATCTCATGCACGCGGTCGGCGAGATCGACGAACTCGTCATGGACGTGGCCGGTCTTGAAATTGAGGCTGGTGGTGAGGCGCTCGCTGGCGTCGAGCACCGCGCGCGTGGTCTCGGCGCTGGCTTCCTCCAGACGGTCGAGCAGGTCGCCGCCGCGCTCGCCGAGCGCCAGGATCATGTTGTCGCCGGCGTTGCTCAGCGCGCTGGTGATGTGGGCGCCGCGCTCTTCCAATGCGCCGGTGATGCTTTTTGCGACCTCGTCGACACGGGAGGCGATCGCATCCGAGATCAGCGCGATGTCGTGGCGCAGATCGATCTGCACGCCGGAAATCGCGCTGCGGACCTGCTCGGCCTGTCCGACCAGATTGTCGCGCTGATGGGCGATGTCCTGCAGCAGCGCGCGGATCCGCACCTCGTTGTCGCTGTAGGCGCGCTCCAGTGCTGCGACTTCATTGGCAACCAGCGTTTCGAGTTCGCCGGCGCGCGCGATGGCGCGCTCGACGCCATCTCCCATCGCGGCGACTTCGCGGCGGATCGCCTGGCCGACGGTGACCATGAAGTCGCTGGCCGCGCCCTCGGGTTCGGAAAAACGAATCGCGACCTGCGCCATCGACTGCGCGATCATCCGCAATTCCTGGCCGCGCCAGGACAGGCTCGCCATAAAATAGAACAGCAGTACCGGCGCGAACATCAACGCCGTCAGACCGCCCAGCACCACGGTGCCGCTGCCCTGACCGGCAGCGGCCTGCAGCGAGGGCAGGAAGGCGATGGTCAGCAGCGCTGCACCGACTACCCAGACCGCGGCAAAGACCGTGGCGATGGTATAGACGTTGCGGGCGGGCCGGCCTTTCTGGATGGCCTGCAGGATCTGTCCGATGGTTTCGCGGTCGTCATTGGCGGCGCGGCGCGCCGGGCGCGGTTCCTCGGCCGGGCCAAACATCGTCCGATCGGCGTTGGGCCGGGTGTCGAACACGCTCTCGTTGTATTCGGGTGTGGATGAAGGACTCGCGGGCATGCCGTCGCTGCGAACCGAACCCCTGCCGTCACCCGCCACGTCACTGATGTTCAGCGCTTCCTGAATCGCAGAAAGCGCGACTTCCGTGGGGTCTTTGACCTTCTTGGGATTATTCGCCATGTTCAGTCCACGCCCCTCGTTTTACTTCACGCGTCCAGAGAGCCTCGCGAACGTCCCTCGCAAGCTCGAAACCGGTTGTCATGCCCCGCTAACCATCCTATTGGCTGGGCGATGCGAATGAAATGGCTCCGATTAATACAATCTTAATCATCGTTAACAGCGCCGCGCCGTAAGGTCTTGGTAGTCCACAAAAATTTTTTCGCGAGTCGCCAATGGGGCGACTCTTCGCCCAAAACAAGGCGAACTTGCGGCCTGCAGGTGCAACGTCCCCTTAACTATTTCCATGCTTGGCTGCCGAAAATACCGCTGCCGAATCGCTTGTGGCGGCTGAAGTGGGTTATGCCGTGGCGCACCATCTGGAACGGATTGACTGGATGCCATCGCCGCCGCTTGCTCCGGACGACGGTCCGATCGACATCGAACATCTCGGGCGCATGACGCTGGGCGACGCCGTCCTCGAGCACGAGGTGCTGGCGATGTTTTCGGCCCAGGCGGTCGGCCTGATCGCCATCCTTGCCAGCTTGCCAGCCAACTCAACTGCACTGGCGCATACGCTGAAGGGGTCGGCGCGTGCCATCGGTGCGTTTCGGGTGGCCGAAGCCGCCGCGGATGTGGAAACCGCAATCCGGAACGGCGAAGATCCGGCCCGGGCGCTTGCCGAGCTCGACGATGCCGTGGCGCAGGCGCGATCGGCCATCGACGCGATCCTGCGCCGTTCCTGATCTCGCAAAAGCCCTTGGGGCCACAAAAGCCCTTGCCAAACAGCGCCGCAGGTTTTCGCCCGGGCCGCTGGCGCAGAGCGGATCGACCCGTTATAGGACTGCCCGGACCTCTCTCATCCGGTAGCACGAGCAATCATGGCCAAGATCCACTTTGTCGACCACACCGGCGAAACCCGTACCATTGAAGTCGAGAACGGCGCGACGGTGATGGAAGCGGCGATCCGCAACGCCATTCCGGGCATCGAAGCCGAATGCGGCGGCGCCTGCGCCTGCGCGACGTGCCACGTCTATGTCGACGAGGCCTGGCGCGAGAAAGTCGGCGCGCCTTCGCCGATGGAAGAGGACATGCTGGACTTCGGCTTCGACGTGCGGCCGAATTCGCGGCTGTCGTGCCAGATCAAGGTCAGCGACGCGCTCGACGGTCTCGTGGTGTCGACGCCAGAGCGGCAGGCCTGACCGTCGCAGAAGTGTGCGCTACATTCCGTTGGTTCCGCGACGAATCCAGCGCTGGAAATTGGCGAGGATGTCCTTGGTCAGCGCCGTCGGCTTGCGCGTGGCCTCGTCGATCAGCACCGAGACCGATTGCGCCGATGCTACGCATTTGCCTTCCGAAAACACCACCTGATCGAACGTCACCGATGTCCGGCCGAACTTGGTGACGCCGAGGCCCATTTGGATGGTGCCCGGCCAGCGCAGTTCGGCGCGGAAATGGATGTCGAGCCGCACCATGATCCAGGAGAGCCCCTCGGGCATCAACCCGAAACTGCGGTCCTTCATCAGCGTGACGCGGCCGGTTTCGAAGTAGGTCGCATAGACCGCGTTGTTGACGTGCTGATTGGGATCGAGATCGGCATAACGCACATTGTCGGACAGCCGGTAGGGAAAATCTTCCAGGCGCGGCGTTGAATCGCGACGGGCGGGTGCGTTCACGGGGGTGATCTCCAGATGTATCATGCTCTTACAGCCCAGTTATCCTGCTCCGGCAAGGGGTTGCCCGGACGCATGGCGGGCTATTTATGGCTTTCCTCGCCCCTCCGTGTTGGCTAGACAGGCGCAGCCAAAAGGCACAGCCAACAGGAGTCCCGGCCTGCCGGCGGGGTTCAACCGAAAAGAAGCGATATGAGCGAAGCGATCAAAACCGATGTGCTGATCATTGGCGCGGGCCCGTGCGGCCTGTTTGCCGTTTTCGAACTGGGCTTGCTCGACATGAAGACGCATCTCGTCGACATTCTCGACAAGATCGGCGGCCAGTGCGCCGAGCTCTATCCGGAAAAACCGATCTACGACATTCCCGGCATTCCCTTCGTCACCGGCCAGGGCCTGACCGACGCGCTGATGGAGCAGATCAAGCCGTTCCATCCGACCTTTCATCTCAACGAGATGGTGGAGACGATCGAAAAAATCGGCGACCCCGGCTTTCGCGTCACCACCGACGGCGGCCAGGTGTTCGAATGCAAGGTGGTGGTGATCTCCGCCGGCGGCGGGTCATTCCAGCCAAAACGCCCGCCGGTGCCTGGCATCGAGGCCTATGAGGGCACATCGGTGTTCTACTCCGTGCGCAAGATGGAGCAGTTCCGCGACAAGGATCTCTTGATCGTCGGCGGCGGCAACTCGGCGCTGGACTGGACACTCAATCTGCATCCGATCGCCAAGCGCGTGACGCTGCTGCACCGTCGCGACGATTTTCGCGCAGCGCCCCATAGCGTCGAGCAGATGCGCGCGCTGGTGGCTTCCGGAAAACTGGAGCTCAAGATCGGCCAGGTCACGGGGCTCGAAGGCGAGGGCGGCATGCTTACCGGCGCCACCGTGAAAGGCAACGACAACGCGGTCACCAGGGTCGCGTGCGATACCATTCTGCCGTTCTTCGGCCTGACCATGAAGTTGGGTCCGGTGGCGAACTGGGGCATCGCGCTTGAAAACAATCTGGTGCCGGTCGAGACCTCGGCATTCGAGACCAACGTGCCTGGCATTTTCGCGATCGGCGACATCAATACCTATCCCGGCAAACTCAAGCTGATCCTGTGCGGATTCCACGAGGGCTCGCTGATGGCGCAGAAGGCGCACCGGTATGTCTATCCGGACAAGCGGCTGGTGTTCCAGTACACGACGTCGTCGTCGAGCCTGCAGAAGAAGCTCGGAGTCAATTGATCTACTGGTGCGCTGCTCGAAATGGCCGTAGTCTGAGGCCGTCGCGCGATTAGGCTGGTCAGGTGATGATGATGAAGCGGAACGCACGATCCAGGCTTTGGCTGGCGCTACCGGTCCTGACCGGATTGGTCATGTTACTCGCCGTCACGGTTGCGGCGCAGGCCGCCGAGCCGTCGGCTGCGGGGCTGTGGCAGAAGATCGAGGACGGCAAGCCGGTGGTGTGGGTGCTCGTGGTCGATCATGACGGCATCTTCGAAGGCGTGATCGCCAAGACGTTTCCAGCGCCTGGCGAAGATATCAACGAAGTCTGCACAAAGTGCACCGATGACCGCAAGAATGCGCCGGTGCTCGGAATTTCCTTCATCAGGAACATGAAGCGCGATGGCCTGAAATATGAGGACGGCAACGTCCTCGATCCGCGCGACGGCAAGATTTACAAAGCGAAGATGAGTGTCAGTGCCGACGGCCAGTCGCTGACGATGCGCGGCTATTGGGGAATTTCGCTGCTCGGCAAGGACGAGACCTGGTTCCGGTTGCCGGATACGTCGATAGCCCAGCTCGATCCCGGCATTGTTGCGAAATACCTGCCGGCGCAGGCCGCGGCCCAGGCGGCAGCGAGCAAACCAGCGCCGGTAGGAATGGCCAAGGCCCCGGCCGCCGCGAAGAAGACCGCCGCGCCGGCACCTGCGCCCGCGCGTTGATCAAGAGCTCATCTGTTAGTTTGAGCATGATCTTTTCGGAAAACCGGTTCCCACTTTTCCGGATCATGCTCTAGGTGGTGTGGACACTTATCTCATCCATAAGATGATGGCCGCGAGAGTGACGACGGCCCGGTAATTTCGGGCGGTCTTTTCGAAGCGGGTTGCGACGCGGCGGAACTGCTTGAGTTTTGAGAAGCAGCATTCCACGAGATGGCGCTGGGCATAGAGATGCTTGTCGAGCGGATATTTGAACGCACGTGACGGGTTGTTGGGGATGACGGCGAGCGCCCCCTTGGCGGCGATGGCTTGGCGCAAGTGATCGGCGTCATAGGCCGTATCAGCCATGACGACCTCGGCAGGTAATCCCTCGATCAATGCGGCGGCTTGCGGTGCATCGCCCTTCTGACCTGCGGTAAGCGTGAACCGCACAGGACATCCCAAGCCGCGAACGGCCATATGTATCTTGGTGCTCAGGCCGCCGCGCGAGCGGCCGAGCGCTTGATCTTGAGACCCCCTTTTTTCGCCCCGGCGGCGTGCTGATGCGCCCGAACGATGGTGGAATCGACGATCAGATATTCGAAGTCCGGATCATCGGACATCGCCTCGAAGATCCGCCACCAAACACCCTTGATGCTCCATCGACTGAAGCGCCGGAACACGCTGTTCCAATCCCCAAACGCTTCCGGAAGATCACGCCAAGGAGAGCCCGTACGCACGATCCACAGCACACCTTCCACGAACATCCGATTGTCGCGCCCGGTGGAACCTTTCTGGTCAGGTCGGCCTATGATCAGCGGCGCCATCCGCTCCCACGCCGCGTCGCTCAAAACCAACCGCTCCAGCACACCCAAGACTGCCTCCCAAAAAGCAGCCTTGAATCTGATTTGCTCCTAAAAGGGAATCCTTAGAGTCCACACCACCTAGCGCGCGCGCGGCGCAACCACGGGCGCCTCCGGCTCCGAAATCACCTCAGGCACGCCGGCGTCGAGCTGCAGCACCGAAGCCGCGGCGGCCAAGGCCGCATCGGCCATCACCGCATGGCCTTCCGCGGACGGATGCACCGCGCCGCCATACACCGCAGAAAGAACGCCCCAGGTCGCGTCGTGGATATCGGCGGGCTGGCTGGAGGACGGCAACCCCTGCGGATAGGTCATCGCCGCGAAGTAACTGTCGTTGGCGTCGCGGATCCAGCGCGCACGCGGCAGGTAGGCGCGATATTCGCCGGCGCTGCGGCCGCACAGCATCGGCTGGTTGGCGGCGGTGACGATATCGGGATCGAAGCTCTCGCCTTTGGCCGAAAAGCACTCGCGGTCGAATTCCGGATCGGTCTGCGCGCGTGCGCAAAAACCGTGGCCCGCGAACGCCGTCTGATGGGCGTCGACGAAGGTCATGCGGTCGGCGGCGGGATCGCGGCACAAGATGCCCGATTGACACAGCGCCAGCGCCTTCAACTGCGGAAGGAATTCGCTCTCCACATAGTTCGACACGTTGGCGAGCCGCTGCGGCTGCGCGTTGAAGGAAGGATGAATATCGAAGCCGGCGCGTCCGCCGGGGCAGGGCGCGCCATCGGCGAGCGTCGGATTGGCGTAGGAGACATAGACGACGCGCTGGAGATCGCCGACCAGGGGCTTCAGCGCTTCGCGCAATTTGCCGAAACCCTGCGGCAGGTCCCGCGCCAGCGCGGAGCGGGAATCGTCCACCGATCCGATGACGCCGGTGCGCCGGAACAGCACGCGTTCGGTCGGGGTGTCGACGATGACGTCCGCGACCAGTCCTGAAAAATTGATGTCGTTGGCGCCGATCGACAGCAGAACCAGATCGAGCCTGCGGTCGGGCTGGCGGCGCCTCGCAGCGGTGACGGCTTCACGCAATTCGGCAAGCTGCGCGTTCACCGTGCCCTGGCAGCTGGCCCCGGACTTGGTCGGCAGGCATTCCCGCGCGCGCTGCGAGCCGAACAGGCCGTCGGCGATGGTGGCGCCGGTGCAGGCCAGCGGCAGATAGGTCACCGCGATGTGCGGATAGCGCACCGCGAGCGCGAGCGCGGTGCGGGTCTGGTAGCTGTACAGCGAGCGATGGCAGGCGGAATTGAGCCAGAGTGCGCTCTGGCGCTGCCATACCTGCAACGTATCCGGAGCCTCGCAGGCCCGTCCGCCTTTGTAACCGGCGCGGCTCGGACGATAATATTGGGCGCTCGCGGTTCCGAGATAGGAGCGGAAGCAGAAGCCCTCGTCGGACAAAGCGATCGGCCGGTCCGGATTGCCTTCGCCCGAGGCGATGCTGTCGCCGAGGCCGGCGATGAAGATATCGCGAACCATAATCTCGGTGGCGATGCGCTGCGGCGCTTCGGGTCCGCTGGAGACCTCCACGGTGGTGACGGTGGGACGGCCATAGCGCGCCCGGAAATTGATCGGCTCGGCACAATCGAGCGTCGATTGCCGCGGCGGACCTTCGCCGTCGTCGAACGACCAGGCGCAGGTCGCGCCTACCGGAATCGGTCCGGTCAGCCGGACGATGACGGGATGATCGACCGGCGTCAGATAGCTTTCCTTGACGTTGTCCCGAGTGCAGGGCTCGCTGACGCGGCCCGCCAGATCGATGCAGAGGCGGTTGACCGTATTGCGCGCCCAGCCGCGGCCGTCGCTCTGCAGTTCCAGCGCCTGTTCCGAGGCGAGAATGCTGCGGCCGCGCGCGCTTTCGGTGTGGAGCTGGAAATCGCGCTCCTCGCGGAACAGCCGGAACCGGTTGCGGACCTCCCACGAGATCTGCAATTGACCGTCCGGCGCGGTTTGCGCTGCCGCCGGCTGCGTCGGCAGCGCGCCGAGGGACCCTGCGAGCAACGCACAGGCGATAATGGAACGGATGCGAATTCGGATCATGGCGCGCGTTTGACGTTACGGATGGGGCGGAAATACGGATAGGGCGGAGATAGGAGAGGGATCGCCGAAAAGCCAATCGAATCGGAAGGTGAACCGCGCTGGCGCGGCCCTTAGCCCTTCGACTTAAGCCGTTTGACCGGCTGCGGCACGGACTTCAGATGCGTCACCGGCTGCACGGCGGCGGGCGCCGGGCAGGGCTCCTGAAGCCGGCGGCGTTCCTGCCAGGGCAGCACGACACTGAGCCACAATTCACGCATTCCCATCACCGAAATCGCGATTCCGAACGGGATCAGGAAATACAGGATTCGAAACACCACCAGCGTGGCCACCAATTGTTCCCGGCCGAATTCGGGCAGCGCCACCAGCATCGCGGCGTCGAACACGCCGATCGAGCCCGGCGCATGGCTGGCGAAGCCGAGCAATGTCGCCAGGATGAACACCACCGCCAGCGACACGAAATCGATGTCAGGCTGCGCCGGCATCAGCAGATACATTGCCAGCGCGCAGAACCCGAGATCGACCACGCCGATCAGGATCTGCAGCAGCGTCAGCCGCGCCGAGGGCAGCACCACTTTCCAGCCGTGCTGCCCGAGTTCGCGCCTTTGATCGCCGAGGGTGAGCCAGACCAGATAGCTGACGATCGCGGCGAGGCCGCCCAGCGCGATCAGCCGGTTGATGGCCGGCGGCAGCTGATCCATCGCGGAGGCCGCCCACGGGTGCCACGCCATGCCGATGCCGAGCACGAAGGTATTGCCGAGCCAGAATGTCAGGCCGGAGAGGAAGCAGATCTTGGCGACGTCGATGGCGCTCAGGCCATAGTCGGAATAGATCCGGAAACGGATCGCGCCTCCGGTGAACACGGTGGCGCCGATGTTGTGGCCGATCGAATAGCTGGTGAAACTCGACAGCGCGGCGATGCGGTAGGGTACATTTTTTTTGCCGATGGTCCGCAGCGCGAAGAAATCATAGAAGGTCAGCGTGCAGAACGCGCCGACCACGCATAGCGCTGCGAGCGCGATATGGCCGGGCGGTATCTCCGTCAGCGCAATCAGGATCACGCCGGTATCGACACCCTTCAGGGTTCGGACCAAGGTCGTGATCGCAAAGGCGATGATGAGAAGGCTCGCGGCGATTCCGAGCCGTTTCCAGCCGATCCGTTCCTTGAAGCCACGCCCGAGCGTGGTCAGCAGCCGATACATTCTTCCTCCCGGCGGGGCGGCACCAAATTGAAGGCCCATCGCAGCGATCAGTGATGAGCCGCCGCAATCGCTTCATATGCGAAAGACCCATAAGGCAAAAACGTCGCGTTGTGCAGCCCTTGACAACGACAGCTTCCATCCCTGATCGGGACCGCTGTCACATCCCGTACATATGTTCTGTCGCAGAAAATGCGAATCGTGGCCCGCGCGGTTCGCCGCCGTTCCATGGCTTCCGATACTGCTGTTCCATCGCGACGTTTTCGCGGCGCGGAGGAACAACCAAGCGCACCGCCGGTTAGCGCGGGTATCAGCAACCGAACATATCGGCGTAACGGCGACAAAACGCCGCGCTGTGGTGTTCCCGAACCAAAGAAGGCGCGAGCGATGGGACTCTTCACCAAAGACATCAAGACCATGAACGATCTGTTCATTCATCAATTGCAGGATATCTACTATGCCGAAAAGCAGCTCTTGAAAGCGCTTCCGAAGATGGCCGAGAAGGCCACGGACAAGCAGCTCAAACAGGGCTTTCTGACCCATCTCGATGAGACCAAGACGCATGTGCAGCGCCTCGAGCAGGTGTTCAAGATGCATGGCGCGGAGGTGAAGGCGGTCGATTGTCCCGCGATCGACGGCATCATCGAGGAAGCCGACGAAGTGGCCGGCGAAGTCGACGACAAATCGGTGCTGGACGCGGCCCTGATCAACGCGGCGCAAGCGGCCGAGCATTACGAGATCACGCGCTATGGCAGCCTGATCGCGTGGGCGAAACAGCTTGGCCGCAACGATTGCGCCAGCGTGCTGCAGAAGACGCTCGACGAGGAACGGGCGACCGACAAGAAGCTGACGACGCTCGCCGAGAGCAAGATCAATCTGCGCGCGGCGAGCTAATTCGCCGTAAAGCAGGTTTGAGAAGAACGCCGCGCGGAAATGCTCCGCGCGGCGTTTCGCATCGGCGGCTGACTGATCGGCTGCAAGGAGTGGCGCTGCGCCTCAAGCCGACCGCCGCAGGGTGTCACGCCTCGCGAAGCGCAAAATGCGCGCCGCAAAATGCCACCACTGCGCCGAGGCACAGCGCCGCAAGGCCCGCGAGAACGCCTGAAATCGTCGGGATCGGACTTGGCGCGGAAGCCGCCTGACCCGCGCCCGCCAGCACCAGCACGCCGACACCGATCAGGAATTGCCGCATCCGCTGCGGAATTTGTCCTGACACGGCGCTGTCCATCAGCGTCGCGGTGAAATAGCCGCCGCAGAACCCGACTGTTGCGATCAGCCACCATGCGATGGCCGCGCCTGCGGGCATGAATTCGTGCGTATCGGAGCGCCACAGGCCGCCGAGATCGAGGCCATAGCGCGCGCCCAGCATGTGCACGGCGAGCGCCAGCAGCACGCCCGAAATCATGGCGCCGGCGAGGATCAGGCGGCGTGGAAAATAGGTCGTCTCGGCCATGCTGCGCTTGTAAGGTAAAGCGGGCGATACGCGCAAGCCGGCGCTGTTGGCCGTGAACCGGGATTTTTTCAATTGGCAAAGCTGGTGCAGGACCGCGCAACGGAAGCGGTGGAGGGCGCGTCCGCCGTACAATACGCCTACAAGGCGTCATTGGTCGGATCGGCGCATCAGTTCGAACTCACGGATGGCGGGTTATCGTGGCAGGTCGGCAGCAAGTCCGGCGTCTGGGCTTACTCCGATATCGCGGCGATCCGGCTGTCGTACCGGCCGGTGTCGATGCAGTCGCGGCGCTTTCGCGCCGATATTGAAAAGATTGGCGGCCAGCGCCTGGCGATCCTCTCGACCAGTTGGCAGACCGTAACCCTGATGACGCCGCAGGATCGCGATTACCGCGCCTTCGTCACGCAGTTGCATCGGCGCATGCAGACGGCTGGCAGCAAGGTCCGGCTGATCGGCGGTATCGGGCCGAAAACCTACGCCGCCGGCATCGTGCTGCTGGCGCTGGTCGCAATCGCCATGACCGGACTGCTGGCTCGCGCCATCGCCACCGGCGAATTTTCCGGCGCGTTGTTCCTGGTCGGCTTTGCCGCGCTGTTTGGCTGGCAGATCGGCGGTTTTGTCTGGCGCAACCGGCCGCAGGCGTACAGCTTCGATCATCTGCCGGAGGCGTTGCTGCCGTGATCTTCCGCTGCAACCAAACGCAATGAAACGTGACTTCGCGATGGAGCCCGCGCGCGGCATCGTGGCGCCGCTTGTTCCAGCGCGCATGCGAGGCGGATTGTGGACGATCGAACCAGGCGGTGGCCGACCGATGCCGAAATCGCCGAGATCAATGCCACGCATCTGATCCGCACGCCGATCAAGCCAGCCGATTTGCTGTTCGTGTTCGGCACCCGCGAAGATGTGGACCGGCGCGTGGAAGAAGCGCACCGGCTTTGGCGCGGGGGCCTGTTTCGCTGGTCGATCGTGAGCGGCGGCTTGACGCCGGGCCCGCCGCTTTCGGAATGCCAGATCATCAAATCGGCGATGGTGGAACGGGGCATTCCGGCCGAAAAAATCCTCGAGGAGCACCGCGCGGTGAACACCGGCGAGAACGTGATCTTCTCGCTGCCGATCATCGACGCCGCGATCGGGCTTGCGAATATCCGAAGCGTGATCTGCCTCGGCAACACCTGGACGGCGCGCCGTTACCCGATGACGCTGCACCGGCACTGGCCGGAGGTGGAGAAGATGCTGATCACGGTGGACACTTTCGAGACGCCGCGTGAGCTTTGGCACACCGATCCCGAATTCAGAACCCGGATCATCCGCGAATGGGACAAGATCGAGCCCTACAAGGCGAAGGGTTTTATCGCGGAATGGCCGGAGGCGTGAGCCACACGAGGGCGGGGCGCCATCGCGGCCGAATTCGATCTATTCAGTCGAATCGAAATCCTCTTCCTTCGCATTCAGGATTCCCGACAGCGTGCGCAGGCCCGCATCCAGTTGCTCGATCGCGGGCGCGGCCAATGCCAGTCTGATGGCATTGGGTGCGTGGCCCGGGCTCACCGCGAAGGTGGTCGAGGGCGTCAAGGCGATGTCGCGCCGGGCGGCGGCGGCGACAAATGTTTGCGACCGCCAATGCGACGGCAAAATCAGCCATAGATGATACGATTTGCGGTTGGTCTGGAGTTCGAAACCGGCAAGGCGGTCGAAGGCGATCTTCTGGCGCTGCTCGGCATCCAGCCGTTTCAGTCTTGCAAGTTCGGAAGCGGTGCCGTCGCTCATCAACTGCTGCGTGGCCGCGAACGCGAATCCCGACGCGGTCCAGCCGCCCGAGCGCACGGCAGCGATGACATTCTCGCGCAATCGAAGCGGCGGCACGATGAAGCCGAGCGACAGCCCCGGCGCTACTTTCTTGGAAAGGCTGTCGAGGACGATACAGCGGTCGGGGGCGAGCGCGGCCAGCGGCGGCTCGTCGTCCAGAAATCCGTAGACCATGTCTTCGATGATGGTGAGATCGAGTTTCTCGACCACGCGTATGAGATCGGCGCGGCGCGATGGCGGCATCGTCATGCCCAGCGGGTTCTGAATGACGGGTTGAAGGTACAGCGCCGACAGGTGGGCTTCGCGGTGGGCCTTTTGCACGGCGTCCGGCCGCACGCCGTGCTCGTCCATGGCCAGCGGCACCAGCGTCACGCCGAGCCGGGCGGCGATGCCCTTGATGAAGGGATAGGTCAAGGCCTCGACGCCGCAGCGTCCGCCGGTTGGCACCGCGGCGGCAAGCGCTGCTGCGATGCATTGTCGGCCATTGGCGGTGAACACCATCTGCTCCGGTTTGGGCGACCAGTCCCGATTCTGGCGGGTGAGATAATCGGCGGCGATGTTTCGCGCAGTTTGGGTGCCGATGCTGGTTGCCTGTCTCAGCGCGGTATCGAGCGCTTCCGGCCGGTTCAGCCCCTCCAGGCTTTTTGCGATCAGGGCCGATTGCTTCGGCAACAGCGGATAATTGAATTCCAGATCGATGCGGGCGCCGCGTGGCTCGGTCGACGCGGCAATTCCGCGGCGGGCTTCTCCGGAAATGAACGTGCCGCGTCCGACCTCGCCGACAACGAGGCCGCGCCGCAACAACTCGGTGTAGACCCGGCTTGCCGTCGAGGCGGCGATGTTGCGCTCATAGGCGAACGTACGCTGGGGCGGCAGGCGGTCGCCGGGCTTGAGCGCGCCGCTCGCGATCTCGGCGGCAACGGCGTCTGCCAGCTTGGCGTATTCGAATTTCGACATTATTGCACCGAGAGCAATGTTTTACTTGCACCGATACAATTACCGGATCATTTAGGTTCCATCAAGACCGCCATTGTACTGAGGAGCGCGAAAGCCATCCGAAGTCGCTCAGGCGCGCAGCCGCTGTCGATCGGTGTTTGCGCCGACGGCATTGCTTTGCCGTGCGGAAGCCAACTGGAGAAGGAAGATGACGACGATATCCCAAAGCCCCGCGCAACCCGCGTTTCCCAACCTGGTGGGCGGATTGATCCGCCGGATCGGAATTGGGATTTACGCGCTGGCGACCTTTTGGGAGCGCCGGGCCGCGATCAAAGCGCTGCGCGAACTGGACGATCGGCAATTGCGCGATATCGGGCTCGCCCGTTGTCACATCGAACGGGCCGTGCTCGGCGGAGCCGCAAATCCGGACATGGCGCGATTCTGACAGGAGCCGCCGCCGGCGTCACGCCGGCGCCAGCCGGCCCCACACAATCCCGTAACCTCGGCCGTCGTCGGATGGATCGGAAACGCCGCGAGGCTTCGCCGGGCGGGCCGGATTGCGCTGCCGGCGCAACCGGTTGAGGCGCGAAGCTGAATAATGGATCGCGCCTCTCGATAACAGCATCGCAAACCGGGCCAGCGTTGCCGCGAGCCGGAGCATTTCCCGAAAATGCACCTTTCCGGCGGCGAGCCGGACGGCGATCGCGAACTCCAGATACATCAGCGTGTCGCCCGCAAACAGGATCGCGAGGTCGATCGGAAATGTTTGCGCAAAGGCCATCGCCAGCATGGCAATGACCAGAAATTCCAGGACGCGGCGGATGGTCAGCCGGCTGAGCAGCGCCGCGAACTGCACCACCAATACTTCCCAAAGCGCATCGCCGAACGCCAGCGGGATCTCGTAACTCCACTTCCGCCGCCAATTCCTCACGGCAGAACTCCGTCGTTGCATCGAATGGCGAAATTCAGGGTAGTCGCTTATCGGTTTGTTTGCGCATGATGTTTCCGAGATCGGACGCGGCCTTGGCCGGCTGACTGTTGGGCCTTCGTGCCAACCGATGCTGCCGACGGGCATCGTGGCGCCGGTGCCGACTTTGTCAATTCATGGATGCCGGCACCGATCCGCTCATACTTTGGGCCAGAATGGAACTCACGAATGCCACTCTGGCGAGTGAGCATCGTCACAGGAAACGACGCCGGTTCGGCGAAACGTCAGACCGAGAATTCTGATGATCGCTGCGTGGGCCCCGCCGAGCAGGCGCGACCGGTTTGAGTAGAGCGAGGATTAGCGGTGAGCGATCCAGGACGCCAGGAACTCGATTCCATTGGTCTTGCCCCGACCGGGCTGCACGAACGCAACGACTGGAATCCGAACCCTTCAGGGCGCGCAGAGGATGGGCCGGACGGGTCGCAGCGCGAGCCTTATGAGACCGTCGTGCATTTGCGAACCGTCGAAGACCGGGAGGCGCGAGCGCAGCGACAGCCCGATATCTTTGCGGAGGCGGTCGCGAAGGCGATGCAGGAACAGCTGGAGCCGGAGTTCGTCGAAGCGCCCTCTGTGCTCAAGAACCGCCATCAAGTCGGCGCTGCCGGCAAATCTGCGGCTGCCGCGGGCGTGGCCGCGCTGATCGCGCTGGCTTTCGTTGTTGTGTCGCAAGAATCAGCGGAAGAGGGTGCCTTGTCGGCCCTGCCAACCTGGCAATCGTTAAAGTCATCGTTGTTTCCGGCGCCGCAGGGCAAGCCGGCGCCGATGCTGGCGGTCCGCGATGGCAGCGGCCCCGTCAATGAGCCGCTGTCGCTGGGGGTCCGCATCAACCCTCCCGGTCGCGGCGCGACGATCACCATCGGCAAAATGCCTGATGGCGCCAGGCTGACGGTAGGCAGGCGGGTTAACGACAGCGAATGGCGCGTGCCGGCGCAAGAGATTTCCAACGCGGCGATGGTGCCGCCGGCCGACTTCGTCGGCACAATGAATTTGACCGCCGAGCTTCGCGATTCCGGCGGGACTTCGCTGGTCAGCAGCCTGTTCCGGCTGAGCTGGACCGCCCCAGGGACCGGCAGCACCGCCGGGATGTCGGCCAGCGCCCCCGCGGTGTCGCCTGGACCTGCCGCGCCGCAACAGCAACAGCTCGTGGTACCCCCGGCACCAGCCGCGGCGGCGTCGGCGGAGCCGCCGGCGCGGGACATCGATCCCAATGAAGTCGCAGGTTTCATCCGACGGGCGCAGGATCTGCTGACGACCGGCGATCTGCAGGCGGCCCGTCTGCTGCTGCTTCGCGCCGCCGAAGCGCACGATTCCCGCGCCGCGCTGATCCTGGCGAAGACCTTCGATCCGATCATGTCGAAGCAGTTCGGCGGGGCGGACCCGGAGCCCGATCTGGCGCAAGCGCGGCGCTGGTACCAGAAAGCCGATGAATGGGGCGCGCCCGACGCGCAGCGCCAGCTCGACGCGCTTGCCAGCTATTCGCGCTGACGGGAAACACTACCCGCATGGCAGCGCCCGCCGCGTCGCCGGAAATCTTTCGTCCAGGAAACTTTCGTCAACGACTGGTCCGATTGGCTGTTTGAGCGGCTGGCGCGCCACTCCATGAATTCGCGAAACAGCGGATCGTCGCGATAGGCCGGTTTGCCGCCGCGCGGCACCTCGGCTGCTGCCGATGCCGCAGCCGTCTCGGCCGCGGGGAATTTCCGGTCGACCCACTCCTGTGCGACCTGGAATCGGGTCCAGCCCGCGATGGGCGCCTTCAGCGCCACCTCCTTCCACTTTGGATGGAACGGCGGCCGCTGCAATTGCGCAACCCGCGTAAAGAAGGATTCGACCAGCAGCGACAGACGGCGATAGCGGTCGCTGGTCTGCGGCCAATTATACGAGGCCAGAACCGCCTCGGCGGCGATCGTATCGACCGGAGCTGCGTCCGAAATCAGGTTGGGGTAATCAGCCGATGTAAGCTTGGACGGCAGATACTCGTCCTGGAGAGGTTTCTCATATCCGACCGGCACCAGATGCAGGTTGGGATCCACCACCTGGCTGAGCCACTGCAGCGGTTTGCCCTCGACCGCCACGATCGCATCGATCTCGCCCTTGCGCAACATGTCGAGCGCAAGCCGCGGTTCGATATAGAGCAGATGCGGCTTGATCCCGAGACGCTCGAAGACATTGATCGAGGTCACGAAGGTGCTGGCATCCGGCAAGTCGACGACCACCGTCTTGCCGTCGAGGTCCTTCAGGCTGCGGATCGTCCGCGGCGCCAGCACGTGCATTTCCTCGTTGAACATCTTGGTCACGTAGACAAATTGATTGCGGATGTTGTTGGCGAAGTCCTTGCGTTCGAGATAGGCGAGGGTGTCCTTGCGCACGATTCCGGCGTCGACCCCCTTCAACAGCAGAATATCCGCCACGGCCTGAACGGACCCGCGGCCGAGAATGGGCAGCACCCGGAGATTTGCGCCATTGTCGAGCACCGAAGAGAGATCGGCGCCGATCTGGGCATAGGTACTGCCGAACGAGCCGGTCATCAGCGTGACGGTGTTGGCGTTCATTTGGGCCGCCATGTCGCGCTTGGCCGTCCCGTAACGGAATATCGTCTTGAAGGATTCGCTGACGCTGCCCGCGTCAATCCCGCTGCGCACCGCGCCGAAGCGTTCCCATCGTCCGGCTGCGAACCGCATCATTTGCATCTGTTCAAGCGGCGCGTAATCGCTGGCGCTCGTGTTGACCACGATTCCGGGCAGCAGCATGGGAAGCTGCAGACCCTTGAGCGAGGCCGCCTGCTTCATCACATTGTCCCGGGATAGATCATCGCCACATCTCGTCAGGACTTCGACCATCGCCTTGGCGACCGTGTAACCAAACACCGTCAGGCTGTTGGACTTGCTGACGCTTGGAGCATATCGGTCCATGAATGCGCTCCACTCACGGAAAGCCGGATCGGCGGCGGCCGCCGGATCGTCACCCTCCAGAGTGTATCCAGCCGACACAAGCCCTTCCGTGTTCTGCATACCCGCCGACTGCATCATCGCCGCGATCGACAAGGATACCGTCGGGATGACATGTACCGGCTTCCATCCGAGGTCGACGGTTCGCCGGATCGCCATGACGGCGAATTTCGGGGTCGTCACGTCGAAGAAAATGTCGGCGCCCGAGGCCTTGAGTTTGGCGATCTGCGCATCGATGGTGGTGTCCGTCACATTGTACGGAGCCTCGGCCACGATCTGGATCTTGCCGCCCAACCCGTCCTTCAGGCCTTTGACGTAGTCCTTGCCGAACCCATCGTCCTGATAAAGCACTGCGATCTTGCCGCGCGGATAGTTCTCCAGCAAATACTGCGCATAGATGTGGGCTTCGGTCTGATAGCTCGGCTGCCAGCCCATGGTCCAGGGGAACTCGCGCGGCTGATCCCACATCGACGCGCCCGACGCGACAAACAACTGCGGGATCTTTTTTGAGTTCAAATAAGGTTGGACCGCAGCGCTTGGCGCTGTGCCGAGGCTCGCGAAGGTCAAGAGCACCCGATCCTCCTCGACAAGCTTGCGGGTCAGCTCCACGGTCTTGACCGGGTTGTAGGCATCGTCATAGGTGATGAAGTTGACCTTGCGGCCATTGATGCCGCCCTCGGCGTTGACCTTGTCGAAATAGGCCGCGATCACCTTGCCGATGGTGCCGTAGGAGGCCGCCGGACCGCTATACGGCATGGTGTTGCCGATCCGGATCTCGTTGTCGCCGGGGCCTGCGGCAGCAACCCGCTGCGTCGCCGTCGGACCCGCCATGCACGCGAGGATCAGGGCGGTGGCGAGGCGACGCCACCTCCCGGCGCGCAGCCGACGAACGGGTCGACCGGCCAGCGGCAATCCCGGTTTCAACGCACGCCCAACAATGTCGATCGTGGTCCGCATCGTCGCCCCCCAATTGTGCGGGGACTCGCGCGCTTTTCGTCAGCGTCGCTCCCAACAACATGGGATAGAGTTGCGGCACTACCCGCCAACATTGGGTCTCGATTGGACCGATTGTGTGTCGAGATCGGGCCATCCGGCAGGCAGGGCTTGCGGCGATCGTTCGGTTTGCGGCGCTCGCGATGCCGATGACGGCCGAGCCGAGAAGCTAGTGCCGCACCACCAGCACCGAGCATTTGGCGTAGCGCACCACATGGCCGGCATTGGAGCCGAGAAAATAGGTCCGCATCGCCGGCCGATGCGATGTCATCACGATCAGGTCGGCCTTGACAGCCGCGGCCTCCTCGAGAATCTCATGATAGATGCCGCCTTGCCGCACCACGCTGGAGATGCGCGAGGCGTCGATGCCGGATTCCCGCGCCACGATGGCGAGCGCTTCCTCCGAGGTCTGGCGCTGCTGGGCATCGAAATCCGCCGGCACATATTCGGCCAGCATCACCGGGGTCATCGGCAGCACGTTGAGAAGCCGCACCGCGCTGTTCCAGGTCTGCGACAGGGTCGCGGCGGTCGCGATCGCGGGTTTCGCCAGATCGGTGTCGGCCAGATCAATCGGCACGAGAATGGATTTGAACATCTGCGCCTCCCTGTGTGGCGCCAGCGTAGCATAAAATGCAGTTTTGGCGACGCTGCGACGCGCTTACGCGTCAGGGCTCTGCTTCAAGAGCTTCGGGCTGACGAACAGCACGAGTTTTCCGCCTCGGAACGCCACGTCGGCCCAGTCGTCGATCGCGAAGTCGAAGATCGCAAGGCCCGACGTCGGCAGATTGTTGACAAGCGCCTTGCGTCCGGCGGCGTCGCCGCTGCCGGCAAGCGCCAGCGCCAGTTCATGCATCCCGGGATTATGCCCGACAACCATCAGCCGCCGAGGATCGGCTGACGCGGCGTCACGGATGATTTGCAGAAGCTGTGACGGCTCGGCGCCATAGAGTTCCGGCAGAAGTTCAATCTGCGGCTGCGAAGTCCGGCCTTCCATCGCCTGCCAGGCGATCTCCCAGGTCTGACGGGCTCGTACCGCCGGCGAAACCAGCACGGAGTCGGGAAAAGGCGGGTGGCGGCCGATCCAGCCGCCGATCTCGGCGGCGTCCGCGCGGCCACGCTTGTCCAATTGGCGGTCCTGGTCGCGGCCGGAGGGCGCGTCGTTCTCGGTCTTGGCGTGACGCAGCAGCATCAAACGGCGCATGGCGCGATCTCGATTCGTTTCAAGGCTTTGGATTAATGTACATGCGGACGTTCAGGACAAGGTGACAAGCGCCTGATCGGCCCGTAAGAAAACGATATGAGCGAGACTTCCACAAGCGCAATCGACGGAACGGATGCCGGACCCATCCGCGAGCGGGCGCGACTCACGTTCGATCTCGATGTCGACATCTGTGTGGTCGGGGCGGGGCTCGCCGGCCTCACGGTGGCGCTGGAGGCCGCCCGGCTTGGCGCCAGCGTTGCCGTGCTGGAGGGCCGGCGCGTCGGCTGGAACGCATCCGGCCATCATCTCGGCACGGTGATGCCAGGTTACAGTCTTCCGATCGACGAATTGATCGCCCGCGTCGGCTTCGAAGACACCCGCGAATTGTGGTCGCTGTCGAAGGAAGGCGCGGAATATGTCCGGACCACCGCGTCGGAAGAATCCATACCCGGTCTGGCGCTGAGCGAGGGCGCGCTGGAGGTCTCCAATGTCGAGGCCGGCGATCAATTAATCAGCCGCCTGCAGATGCTTGGCGAGGATTTCGAAACGGAGGTGGAAGGCTGGCAGGTCGATCGCGTCCGCGAGGAACTGAAGACCGATCGTTACTTCCACGGCGTGTATTATCCGAAGGCGTTCCAGATCGACGGCCGCAAATATGTCCATGGCCTCGCCGCGCTGGCAAGGCGGGCGGGCGCCCGGATCTTCGAGGACACACCGGTGGTCAGCATCGATCCGTCGGGCATTCGCAAGCGCATCGTCACGCCGTCGGCGCGGCTGCGCGCGTCGCACATCGTGCTCGCCGGCAATATCCATCTCGGCGCGCCATTGCGGCGGCTGTCGGAAACGCTGCTGCCGGTCTGGCGCTATGCCGCGGTGACCGCGCCGCTCGGCGACCGCCTTGCCGAGGTGATAAGCTTTCGGGGATCGGTGACCGATACCGACGGCATCGATCATTTCCGAATCGTGGAGGGCGACCGCCTGATGTGGTCCAGTCCGGAAACCACCTGGTCGGCGCGGCCGCAGCGCTTCGCGCCCGCCATTGCGCGCAGGATCCAGACGATCTTTCCGAGGCTCGGGAAGGTCGAGATCGCGGAGACCTGGAGCGGCGCGGTCGGACAGACCGTGCACGGCATGCCGCAGATCGGCCAGTTGCGTCGCGGCCTGTGGGTCGCAAGCGGCTTCGGCCGGCAAGGTTTGAACACCTCGGCGATGGCCGGGCAGTTGATCGCGCGCAGCATTCTGTGGGGCGACGAGCGCTGGCGGCTGTTTTCGCCGTTCGAACTGGTATGGGCCGGCGGCCCGACCGGCCGGGTGGCCGGACATCTGGTCGGGATGTGGTCGCGCGGAGCCTCGGCCGCCGCCGGCGCGCTGGCCCGCTATCGTGAAAAGGCCCAGTCGCGGGAACGCATTCGCGAGGCGCGGCTGCTCGAGGCCAATCGCCAGGCCGGAACCAGACCGCCACGCCGCCGGCCGCCGCCGGGCCGTCCGTATCCCGAGCGGCCTTTTCCCGAACGCCCGAGGCCGCCGGAGCCGGCCAACTCCGGCGAAGGCGAGGGCGCGTAGCGCAGGCTTGGTGCTCTTGGCATTTCGCGGCAGGCATCTCGCAAGAAAGTGAGAAAATTCGCTCCCGTTCCGTGTAACTTCCGGGTCCGCGCCCCGTATCTCACAGCGAACACCTCGTATTTCGCTTCGCACGGAGACCATCATGATTGACCGCCGTATCCTGCTCGCGTCTGTCGCCAGTCTGCTCGGCCTTGCCGCCTTCCGCTGGTTGCGAGCTTCGCCCGCCAACGCCGCGGAAAAGTTCGAGATCGAAAAGACCGATGCGGAGTGGCGCGCCCAGTTGACGCCGCAGCAATATGAAATCCTGCGCAAGCAGGGTACCGAGCGGCCGGGATCGAGCCCGCTGCTCAAGGAGCATCGCAAGGGCATCTTCGCCTGCGCCGGCTGCGATCTGCCGCTGTTCTCCTCGGAGACGAAATTCGAGAGCGGCACCGGCTGGCCGAGTTTCTATCAGCCGCTCGAGAACGCCGTCGGCAAGACCGAGGACCGTGCCTACGGGATGCTGCGGACCGAAATTCACTGCCGGCGCTGCGGCGGCCATCTCGGTCACGTCTTCGACGATGGGCCAAAGCCGACCGGCCTGCGCTACTGCATGGACGGCTTCGCGCTGGTGTTTCACCCGGCCGCGCCGTCGGCGACCTGACCGTCCGCGCCCGGCAATTGTTGCCCGCCCGGCAATTGTGCCCCGGTCCCTGGACCGGGGCTTTTTCTTTAAGTCATTGAAATAGCTGTATTTCGTAGTTTGGCACAGCGCTTGCGACATCTCCCTCGACTGCGGCCATGGGTTGGCAAGACCGGCGGGCCGCCCGGATCGAATGTGGAGAACATGTCATGGGTATCTTCGGCGCTCTTACGACCTCCGTCGCGGGCCTACGCGCGCAGTCCTATGCGCTGGAAAACATCTCCGGCAACATCGCCAACTCGCAGACCACCGCCTTCAAGCGGATCGATACCAGCTTCCTCGATCTGATCCCGGACACCGGCGTCAACAATCAGCTGGCCGGCAGCGTTACCACCGCATCGCGTGAGACCAACACGGTGCAGGGCGATGTGCAGACTGCGTCGGTCTCCACCTACATGGCGATCAACGGCAACGGCTTCTTCGTGGTGCAAAAGCCCGGCAGCTTCAGCGACAACCTGCCGGTGTTTTCGGGCGTCGACAATTACACCCGCCGCGGCGACTTTGCGCTCGACAAGAGCGGCTACCTGGTCAACGGCGCGGGCTATTATGTCGAAGGCGTTCCGATCGATCCGGCGACCGGCAACATGACCGGCAGCGTGCCGCAGGTGCTGAAATTCGCCAACGACTTCCTGCCGGCGGTGCCGACATCGGTGGTGAGCTATCGCGCCAACCTGGCGAGCTATCCGCTGACCACCAAGCACGACAATTCGGTTCCGGGGTCGGAACTGCTGCAGCCGGTGGATTTCGCGTCCGGCAATCCGCGCTCGCTCGGCACGCCTGCGACGCCTTTTGGCGACTCGACGCTCGCGGGCGCCAGCAAAAATAACAAGGCGACGATACCGGCGCAGATCTCGGCATCGACCCTGTTGAACGGCGGCGTCGGCACGAATTCGCTGACTACCAATTTCGTCGCCGGAGACACCATCACGGTGGATGGCACCGCTATCACCATCGTAAATACCCCCACGAACCTTGCGGCCAACCAGATCAATGTCACCACCGGCACCATCCAGGATCTGTTGACAAATATCGGTGCGATCACCGGTGTGGCGCCGACGATCACCGGCGGCGCGATCACGCTGCATAGCGGCACTGCCAACGACCTCCAGATCCTCACCACCAATTCTACTGCATTTGGGGCGCTCGGCCTGACCGCTCCCGTGAACGTGCCGCGCACCGGCGGCGGCACTGCCGGCACCGGACAGGTGCTCGGCAGCGATCTTCAGGCCTTTATCAACGAATCCATCAGCGGCGGAGCGGTGACGGCCTACGACATCTCCGGCTCGCCGGTCAGCCTGCAACTGCGCTGGGCCAAGGTCGACAGTTCGTCCCTCGGCGCCGGCCACACCGACACCTGGAACATGTTCTACCAGGTCAACTCCGCCGCCACCGGCACCGACGTCGCCTGGCAGAACGTCAACACTGACTTCACCTTCTCGCCGAACGGCCAGATGACACCGGCGATCGCCGGCATCACCCTGACCGCGCCGACCATCGGCGGCGTGCCGCTCGGCAATGTCGCGATCAACTTCGGCGCCGGCGGCGTGACCCAATTCGCCGATGCCAACGGCAACGTGAAGGTCAACCAGATCCAGCAGGATGGCTTTCCGGCCGGATCGCTGCAGACCGTGGCGATCGGTCAGAACGGCCGGGTGGTCGGCAACTATTCCAACGGCCGCAACATCGACCTTGCGCAGATCTCGGTCGCAACCTTCAACGGCACCAACTTTCTCAAGCGCATCGACGGCGGCGCGTTCCAGGCGACGGACCAGTCCGGCCAGGCGCTGTTCGGCAGCGGCGGGACGATCGTCGGCTCGTCGCTGGAAAGCTCCAACACCGACATCGCCGACGAGTTCACCAAGCTGATCGTCACCCAGCAGGCCTATTCGGCCAACACAAAGGTGATCACCACATCCAACTCGATGGTTCAGGATCTGCTGAACGTGCTGCGATAGGTCGCGCACGTGGACGGTCTGATCCGACAGGAAATTGAAACGAGCAGTTTGTCATGAGTCTCAGTCAAGCCCTCTCAATTGCCATGTCGGGGCTGCGCGCCAACCAGCTCGGGCTGTCGCTGACCTCGTCGAATGTCGCCAATTCCGACACGCCGGGTTACATCCGCAAGACCGTCAACCAGATCCAGACGTCCTCCGGTTCGATCGGCGCCGGCGTAAGCGTCACCGGCGTCAATCGCGAACTCGACCTGTATCTGCAGCAGCAGATCCGCACCGAGCAGTCCGGCGCGTCGTACGCCGATCTGCGCTCCTCGATCCTGAGCAGTCTGCAGTCGATCTACGGCACCCCTGGCGGCACCGGAACGCTGGAAACCGCGTTCAATGGTCTGGTCACTGCGGTGCAGGGGCTGTCGACCAGCTCCGACAGCCAGTCGGCGCGGATCGGCGTGCTCAATGCTGCGCAGTCGCTGACGACGCAGCTCAACAGCATGTCGGCGGGCATCCAGTCGCTGCGCAGCCAGGCGGAATCCGGGCTGAATTCGGCGGTCAACACCGCCAACACAGCGATGCAGCAGATCGCCAATCTCAACGTCCAGCTTCAGAGCGGCAACACCACCGATGCTGCGGCCGCGGCTCTGAAGGACCAGCGCGACCAGTATGTCGATCAGTTGTCGCAACTGATGGACATCCGCGTCATCGACAACGGCAACAATCAGATCCAGGTCTTCACCAATTCCGGCGTGCAACTGGTCGGTGCCGAGGCCTCGACGCTGTCGTTCAATCCGCAAGGCACGGTGACGCCGAACACCCAGTGGGACGCCGATCCGACCAAGAGCACGCTCGGCACCCTCACGCTCCATTTCCCGAACGGCGGTTCGCTCAACCTGATTCAGACCAATTCGATCCGCTCCGGCACCATCGCCGGCTATCTCGAGCTGCGCGACAAAACGCTGGTGCAGGCGCAAACCCAGCTTGACCAGTTCGCCGCCAACATGTCGAGCCTGTTGTCCGACAAGACCACGGCGGGAACTGCGGTGAGCTCGGGGCCGTCGAACGGCTTCGATCTCGATCTGTCCGGCCTGCAGAGCGGCAATGTAATCCACCTCACCTATACGGATGTCGGCAACGTCCAGCATCAGCTGTCGCTGGTGCGGGTCGACGATCCGTCGGTGCTGCCCTTGTCCAATAACGCCACCACCGATCCCAACGATCAGGTGATCGGTGTTGATTTCTCCGCCGGCATGGCTTCGGTGACAAGCCAGCTTAATGCGGCGCTCGGCTCGGCCGGCTTGCAGTTCTCCAACGCCGGCTCGACGCTGCGGGTGCTCGACAACGGCGTCGGGACCGCGACCGTGAACGCCGCCTCCGTGACGTCGACCACATCATCGCTGCTGGGCGGCAGCGGCGAGGTGCCGTTGTTCACCGACGGCAACGGCTTTTATACCGGCGCGATCACCACGGCGGGCCAGCAGTCGGTGGGGCTCGCTGCGCGCATCCGGGTGAACAGCCAGATCGTCGGTGATCCGGCGAAGCTGGTGCAGTACAACGCGACGACGCCGTCCGGCGACACCACGCGACCGGATTTCCTTTACCAGCAGCTCACCGCCGGCAAGTCGCTGTATTCGCCGTCGACCGGCTTCGGTACCTCGACGTTGCCGTTCCAGGCGACGCTGTCGAATTTTTCGCAGCAGATCGCCAGCGCCCAGGGCCAGGCGGCGGACACTGCCAAGCAGATCGCCGACGGTCAGGACGTGGTGCTCAGCACGCTGCAGCAGAAGTTCAACAGCCAGTCCGGCGTCAACATCGACGAAGAGATGGCGCATTTGCTGTCGCTGCAGAATGCATATGCGGCCAACGCGCGGGTGATGTCGACCGTCAAGCAGATGTTCGACACGTTGATGCAGGTCTGACGTTTCGGTTTGGCCCGAAAGTTTTGGAGTAGGTCATCATGGCGCTTAGCGGTGTAGGCATCAAGACATCGATTCTGGGATCGCGAATTCTGGACTTGCAAAGCCAGTTCGACAGTCTGCAGACCCAGCTTGCCACCGGCAAGAAATCGAACACCTATGCCGGCATGGGCGTTAACCGCGGCTTTGCCGTCGCGCTGCGCGCGCAGATCAGCAGTATCGACGCCTTCTCTGACACGATGACCAACGTTACCACGCGCATCAACGTCGCCAACGCGGCATTGACGCGGATCGTCGCGATCGGAACCACGGTGCAGGGCGCGGCGACGACGTCCTCGACCCAGATCACCAGCAACGGCCAGACCATTGCCCAGGGCACGGCGCGCAGTTCGCTCGACGAGATGCTTAGCCTGCTGAACAGCCAGTCGGGCGATCGCTATCTGTTTTCCGGACGCGCCACCGACACGGCGGCGACGGCGGCGACCGACGACATTCTCAACGGCGTCGGCGCGCAGGCGGGCCTGAAGCAGCTGATCGCGGAGCGCAAGCAGGCCGATGTCGGCTCCGGCACCGGCCGGCTGACACAGGCGACGCCGACGGCGACGTCGATTTCATTGACCGAGGACACAGGTCCGTTTGGTCTGAAGCTCGCCTCGATCACCTCGTCGGCCGCAAGCGTCACCACCACCGGGCCGACCGGCTCGCCGGCCACCGAGTCGCTCGATCTCGGCGCGACCAACCTGAACACCGGCGACAGCATCACGCTGGCGTTCAATCTGCCGGACGGCACCAGCGAAAACGTGCAATTGACCGCGACCACCACGATACCGCCGCAGGCCGGCCAGTTCCTGATCGGCGCCAACTCGACGGCGACCGCCGCCAACATCAACGCCGCGTTGACCACCGCCGTCAGCGGTCTCGCCAACGGCGCCCTGGTCGCGGCGTCCGCGATGAAGGCGTCCAGCGAATTCTTCAGCGGCAGCCCGGTGCCGCGCGTCGGCGGTCCGCCGTTCGCCACCGCGACGACGCAGGTGCCCGGCACGGCTGCAAATACGCTCTCCTGGTATAATGGCGAAACCGGCACCGACCCCGCGCGCGGCACCGCGGTGGCACGCGTCGACGACGGCATCACCGTGCAATATGGCGCCCGCGCCAACGAACCGGCGCTGACGGCGCAGTTGCAGACCATCGCAGCCATGGCCGCCATGAGCACCACGCCCGGGGACCCGAACGCCAGCGCCCAGGTCGGCGCGCTCTACCAGCGGGTGGCGACAAAACTTCTGGCGCAGACCGGCCAGCAGAGCGTGCAGGATATTGAGGCGGATTTCGCCGGCGCGCAGGCCGCGATGAAATCGGCAACCGATCGCCAAACCCAGACCAAGAACACCGCGGAGACCATGCTGCAATCGATCGAAGGCGTTACCGACGCCGAGGTCACGGCGAAAATCCTCGCCGTGCAGAACAGCCTCAATGCATCGTACCAGACGACGGCGATGCTGTATCAAACCACGCTGCTGAAATTCCTGTAAGGCGCGCGGCCCGGTTTGAATCTGTTCAACGCGTTAGTCTGGCCGTTGCGTGTCGGCGCGCTGACCCGCGCATCCAGCTCTTTCCGCATTTCAATGGCAGGCAGGCCGAATTGCGTTCTTCTTAAGAGACCCAAGCCCTATTAAGAGATCCAATTCTTGGGAGGCCCAAGTCGGATAAATCGGACTTGGGCCTCAAGCCCGCTGATGACGAAGAAAAAGATCGTCTCGCGCTTTGCCGCGGATTGAAAAAGCACGACACGTTTCCAACCGGCGCCGAAGTGCGAGGCAAGCCCTTGGAAACGGCGCCCATGCGCAATGTTCGGCTTTGCTTAAGACCTGGACGCCGGCTCGCCCGCCCGATCGCTTCGGATACTCCCATCCTCTTCACTCCTTTTTAACCATGATTTTGAAACCGGCGCGGTAGCACCGCATCTGTCGGTCAAATTCATTTCTCATTGATGATTTGCTTTCAGGGTGCCCCCGGGTTCGGCCAAGAAGGCTGAGCTGTTGCGTAACACCAGAAAGGTACTGTTCATGTCTCTCTCCAACATCACCCTCTCATCTTCGGTTCGCCAGAACCTGCTCTCGCTGCAGGATACCGCGAGCCTCCTCTCGACCACGCAGACCCGCCTCGCCACCGGCAAGAAGGTCAACAGCGCGCTCGACAACCCGACCAACTTCTTCACCGCCTCCGGCCTCGACGCCCGCGCCAGCGACATCGGCAACTTGCTCGATAGCATCGGCAACGGCGTGCAGGTGCTGCAGGCTGCCAACACCGGCATCACCTCGCTGTCAAAGCTGGTCGATACCGCGAAGTCGATCGCCAACCAGGCACTGCAGCAGCCCGGTGGCTACAGCACGAAGAGCAGCGTTGAGTTCACCGGTGCGACTGCGTCTCCGACCGGCACCGTCAGCGCTACCGACCTGAACGAAGGCGTGCTGGCCGGCCAGAAGTTCGTCTTCAAGACGTCCGCTGGCACGACCACCATCACGCTGGGCTCGACACCTTCGGCCCTGAGCGGCGGTGCTGCGACGGTTCAGTCACTGGATCAGTTCAACCAGGCGCTGGCCTCGGCTGGCGTCAACCTGGCGGTGTCGATCACCAACACCGACAAGCTGACCTTCACCTCGACCAACGACGGTGCCGGCCAGGTCATTACGAAGAGCGGTACCGCGCCGACGACGCTCGATGCGGTTGACATCACCAGCACCACGGCCAGCAATCCGGCCACTGGCGGTACGGTCGTCGCTGCGGTTGCGGACACCGTGTCGCAGACCGCCCGTGCAAGTCTCGTTGCCCAGTACAACCAGATCATCCAGCAGATCACCACGACGGCGCAGGACTCGTCCTTCAACGGCGTCAACCTGCTGAATGGCGATACGCTGAAGCTGGTGTTCAACGAAACCGGCAAGTCGACGTCGACGATTGCAGGCGTGACCTTCGATCCGAACGGTCTTGGCCTGAAGTCGCTCACCGTCGGCACCGACTTCACGGACAACGCGCAGACCAACACGGTTCTGACGGCGCTCAACACCGCCAGCACCACGCTGCGCTCGCAGGCTTCGGCCTTCGGTGCCAACCTCTCGATCGTGCAGATTCGTCAGGACTTCTCGAAGAACCTGATCAACGTGCTGCAGACCGGGTCGTCCAACCTGACCCTGGCCGATGCCAACGAGGAAGCGGCCAACAGCCAGGCGCTGTCGACCCGCCAGTCGATCGCGGTCTCCGCGCTGGCGCTCGCCAACCAGTCGAACCAGAGCGTTCTCCAGCTCCTGCGCTGATTTCGGCGAACCACTCGATCCATTACGGCGGCGGGGCTTCGGCCCCGCCGTTTTTTTGTGTCTGAGGCCCGGAACTGGCATCGCAACAAGAGCTATCAAATCGCTCGAAAACAGCGCCCAAAACCGTCGCGTGGGCGTATCAGATATTTAACCATGCCTAATAAGGTACCGTTAACCACATTTTAAAAGCTTTTGTTCATAACGTACTCGGGTGAAGTCATGTAGCCCGTCGGCGCGGGAGAAGGTGCCGGCGATGCACACTTGAGGAAGGCGTTGAATATGTCCGATATCGTCCTGACGGCGGCAGTCCGCCAGAACTTGCTCTCCCTGCAGGGCACCGCCGAACTGCTCTCGACCACGCAGACCCGCCTCGCCACCGGAAAGAAGGTCAACAGCGCGCTCGACAACCCGACCAACTACTTCACCGCGGCCGGCCTCGATGCCCGCGCCGGCGATATCAGCAATCTGCTCGACAGCATCGGTAACGGCGTGCAGGTGCTGCAGGCCGCCAACACCGGCATCACCTCGCTGCAGAAACTGGTCGATACCGCCAAGTCGATCGCCAACCAGGCGCTGCAGCAGCCGACAGGCTACGGCACCAAGTCCAGCATTCAGTTCGTCGGTACGGGCACCGGGGTCGCCCCCGCAGGTCCGGCGACCGCCGCCGACCTCACGACCAGCAAGCTCAACGGCGGTGTTTTCACGTTCACCAATTCCGCGGGCACGGCTGTGACAATCACGGTCGGCACGGCTGCCGCGGCCTTCGATCCCATAGCCAAGACGGCGACCGTCAAAACCCTCGACCAGCTCAATACGGCGCTGGCAGTGGCGGGCGTCAACCTGTCGGCCTCGATCACAGGAACCGATAACCTGACCTTCACGTCGACCAACGACGGTGCAGCCCAGGTGATCACCGGCACTGCGGCTGCAACTGCGCCGACGGCGCTCGACGCGATCAACATCAGCGCCAACGCGCTCGGTGGCGGCGCCGGCGGTACAGTCGTTGCGGCGGTTCCCGATGCGGTGTCGCAAACCGCGCGCGCCACGCTGGTCAGCCAGTACAACCAGGTCATTCAGCAGATCAAGACCACGGCGCAGGATGCATCGTTCAACGGTATCAACCTGCTGGACGGCAACTCGCTGAAGCTGATCTTCAATGAAACCGGCAAGTCGACGTTGACGATTGCGGGGGTCAGCTTCGACCCGAATGGCCTTGGCCTCGCATCGCTGGCCGCCGGCACTGATTTCATCGACAACGTGGCGACCGGCAAGGTGCTGACGGCGCTCAACAACGCCAGCAGCACGCTGCGCTCGCAGGCTTCGGCATTCGGCGCCAATCTCTCGATCGTGCAGATCCGTCAGGATTTCGCGAAGAACATCATCAACGTGCTGCAGACCGGGTCGGCCAACCTGACCCTGGCCGACTCCAACGAGGAGGCGGCCAACAGCCAGGCGCTGTCGACCCGCCAGTCGATCGCGGTCTCCGCGCTCGCGCTCGCCAACCAGTCGCAGCAGAGCGTGCTCAAGCTCCTGCAGTAAAGCGGAGCAACGTTCGAGCCATCAAACGGCGGGGCAGGGCCTCGCCGTTTTTCATTGGAGTCGCGATGAAGCCGACGGACCACGCCCAAAACTTGCTTCGTTGATGCAGCAAAAGCCTTTTTTTTGATGCAGTTTTGCATTCAAATGTTCGGGTATTGTTCATGATGATTCGTGGAATTGTTTCCGGACACGCGCGCCGCGACGCGGCGGTTTGCAAGGGATGGGGCGATGGCGCTGAAGGTTGAATTGAAGCCGTTCGAGCGGATAATCATCGGTGAAAGCGTCATCACCAATTCGGAGACGCGAACCCACTTTTTGATCGAGGGCGAAGCGTCGATCCTGCGCGAGAAGGATATCCTGACGGCGGAGACGGCTAATTCCCCTGTGAAGCGGATCTATCTCTGCGTGCAGATGATGTACCTGGAGAAGGACATCCCGAAATACCAGGAGCTTTATATGGGCTTCGTCAAGGATTTGCTGGAGGCGGTGCCGAGCTTCAGGCCGCAGATCGAGGCCGCAAGTAAGCTAATTTTAAGCGGCTCGCTCTACAATTCGTTAAAGGAAATCCGTAAGCTTATCAAACTGGAAGAGGAGTTGCTGAGGTGACGAATGTCTAGTGCTGCCGCCCACGCTTACGCACGTGTTGCCAACACCACCTCCTCCCCCCGTGACATCGAAGCCCAGGCCCTGCTGAAGGCGGCAAACAAGTTACAGGCTATCGTCACCAACGAAAATGCGACGATCGAGCAGACCTCGGAAGCGCTGATGTTCAACCGCAAGCTGTGGGCCATCTTTCTCGGCGACGTCTTGCGCGACGAAAACCAGCAACCGTTGGAGGTGCGACAGAACATCGCCAACATCGGTATCTTCGTTTTGACCCAGACCATGGCGCTGCAGATCAGCCCGCAGGTCGAGCACATCAAGCCGCTGATCGAGATCAACCGCAATCTCGCGGCCGGCCTCAGCGGCCGCGCCTGAACAGCGACGGGCATCAGGCAGGAAGGTTCAGCTATGGGTGACATCTTCAGCGTTCTTGCAGCCGGCTACACGTCCAAACCCCCGACGCCTCCGTCGCATACGAAGTATGTCCCTGTCGATGCCACGCAATGGGAAGGGACCTGGAAGGGGACCTATTCGACTGGCGAGAAGTTTTCCTTCACGGTGACCAACGTGGAGGGATTTCGCGCGAAGGTGCGATATCAGAGCGGCAACGGTCCGATCAAATTCCAGGACATCCTGATCAAGGACAACGCCTTCAGGATGGGCGATTCTAAATTCTTGATGTCGAAGATCGGCCACGGCACGATCAAGACCGTGGTCACCAATCCCGCCACCGGGCAGCAGGCCCTGAACTCGGCGCCGGTCGATAGAGTCTGATTGTCGAGAACTTTGCGTCGGCGCGATCGACATCACGACCACCGACGATGCAGCCCGATCGACGATCGGCGTGAGCAAGACAAGGGAAATCAGCCGCGGCGGGGGGAACTCCGCCGTTCTTTCGTGGTGCGCATGCAGCGCGCGAGCAAGGTCCCGAACTGCCCAAACTCCGTCACATTTGGTAACCGTTGCTAACCATATTTAAAGGCACGGACTGTATGAAAGTTGGGCAGTTTTGAAGTCCCCAGCGGTCCTGCAAACCGCTTCCATTGAGGTCGTGAATGTCCAATGCAGCCCAAGCCTACTCGCGTACGTCACATACGACGGCATCCCCCCGTGAAATCGAGGCGCAGGCGCTGCTGAAGGCTGCGAGACAGCTTCTGGATGTCCAGGCCAACTGGACTGGTCCCGACAAGAACATGCACAACGCGCTGCTCTTCAATCGCCGGCTGTGGTCGATTTTCATGAGCGCGATGGAGACCAACGACAATCCGCAGCCGCTCGAAATTCGTCAGAACATCGCCAATATCGGCGTGTTCGTGATGAAGCAGACCGTCGACATGCAGCTCAATCCGGATCCGGCGAAACTGAACTCGCTGATCGACATCAACTGCAACCTCGCCGCGGGCCTGTCAGGCAAGGCCTGACGGTTGGCGCGTCAAGCCTTGCGGTCGGTGGCGAGGGCACGCATAGGCGCGCCCTTGGTCAGGTCGAGGGCGTGGAAATAGGCGCGACGGCGCAGCACGGCTTCATCGGGGAACTGCTGCACCACCACGCTGGTCCGGCTATCGACGACCTGATAGACGATCGAGGCGGCGGCGCGATCGAAAACCACCTGACGCGATATCGAAACAGTGACCGCATCGGACTCCGAGCGCGCGCGTGCGCTCGCATCTGCCGCCGTGACGCTTTGCGCCGCCGGCAGTTCCGTCGTGACCGCATTATGCGCCGCTTCCCTCACGGGCTGCACAATCGGCGTGGCAACCGGTGCCCCCACCGGCTTGATGCTGAAATCTGTACTCACGGCAGCCTCCTGGCTTGCTTCGAGTCAAATCCCAACCCCTCTCGAATCGCAACTATGCCCCAACACCCCTCAATACAATGTTAGAGAATGCGCTGAATTTCGCGCTCAAATCCGCGCAAGTTTTTAATTAAAATTGTTTCTATTTTTTAAAAGCACCGCAACCGTCAGAGCGAGCGGCTGACCGACAGCGGCGTGATGTTGCGAGGGCCGGGCGTGGCGCGCTGGCCGGCGGCGGTGTAGGTGTTCGGGATATTTTTGCGCTGGATCTCGGTGTTGACGCCGCGCACGATGCCTTCGGACACCGCATGCGCCGTGGCCAGCACGGTGAGGTTGACCTGCAGCATGGCGCGAAACAATTCGTGGTGACGATGCAGCGTCGTCAACAACTCCGGCGCCGATTGCGACAGATATTTCTGGCTCGCTTTGAACTGCGTGACCGCGCTGACATAGCGGCGCGACAGCTCCGCTTTCTCGGTCTCCAGCGTCATCGCGTCGCGGACCTTGCCGGCGCGGATCAGCTCGGTTTCGCGTTCGATCACGCCGAGGAGCGTGCTCATGACATCCAGCAGGTCTTCGGCGAGCTTGCGGGCATCGGTCGCGCTCGATGCGACCGGGATCGGTGCGGGCGCCGGCTGCCGTTGAGAATGCTGGTTCATGTCTGTTTTTCCTGAAAGTCTAGCCGGCGCGGTTGGCTTGCTGCAGAATCAGCGTGCGATAGACGTCGTTGGAGATGCCGATGCCGCCGGCCTTGGCGAAGGATTTCGAATATTGGTCCGTCAGCATCGAGCGCCATACGCCGGTGCCGGTGGTGTCGCCGAACGGGCCTTCGCCCTTGATGCCGCTGGTCATCTGCGAAAACATCGAATTCAGGAACACCGCCTCGAAGTCCTGCGCCGCGCCCTTGGCCTTGGCCTGCGCCTGCGGCGAAACTTTTTTCAGCGCATCGGCGAGGAGATAATCCGGCCGGCCGTTGAGCATCGGCATGACCGCCTTGGCGGGCATGCTGCTGTTGCTGCCCTGAATCAGACTGCTTGGCATCACATCACCTCGATGTCGGCCTGGATCGCGCCCGCGGCCTTGATCGCCTGCAGGATGCTGATCAGATCGCGCGGGCCGATGCCGAGCCCGTTGAGGCCGTCGACCAGTTGCTGCAGCGAGACGCCGTCTTTCACCAGCGCGAATTTCTTGCCGTCTTCGGAAACCTTGACGCTGGAATTCGGCGTCACCACGGTTCGTCCGCGCGACTGCGGATTGGGCTGGCTGACTTGCGGGCTTTCGGAAATCGAGACGGTGAGATTGCCCTGCGCCACGGCGACGGTGGCGACGCGGACATCGCGGCCCATCACGATGATCCCCGAGCGTTCGTCGATCACGATTTGCGCGGCCAGATCAGGATCGACCTGCAGCTGTTCGATCTCGGTCAGGAAGGCGACCACATTGCCCTTGAACTCCGGGGGGATCGAAAGCTGCACGGTGGAGGGGTCGATCGGTTCGGCGGTCTTGACGCCGAGGAAATCATTGACCGCGGCGGCGATGCGCTTGGCGGTGGTGAAATCGGCGTTGCGCAGCGCCAGCCGCACGTTGGGCAGGCGGTTGAGCGCGAACTCGATCTCGCGTTCGATGATGGCGCCGTTGGCGATGCGGCCGACCGTCGGCACGCCGCGGGTGACGCTGGCGGCAGCACCCTCGGCGGCAAAGCCTGCGACCGCGACCGAGCCCTGCGCCACCGCATAGACATTGCCGTCGGCGCCGAGCAGGGGGGTGACGAGCAGGGTGCCGCCTTGAAGATTCTTGGAATCGCCGAGCGCGGAAACCGTGACGTCCATCCGCGTGCCCTGGGTGCCGAAGGCGGGCAAATTACCGGTGACCATCACGGCGGCGACGTTGCCGGTGCGGATGGTAGCGCCGCGGATGTTGACGCCCATGCGCTCGAGCATCGCCTGCAGCGACTGCTTGGTGAAGGGAATGTTGTTGAGGGTGTCGCCAGTGCCGTTGAGGCCGACGACGAGGCCGTAGCCGATCAGCTGGTTCTGCCGCACGCCTTCGATGTTGGCGAGGTCCTTGATTCGCGACGTCGCGCCCACGGGCAGCGCGGACAGCGCCAGCGCCATCAGCGCCGCGCAGGCCACCTGAAAAACTCGTGCCGAAGTGACGCTGGACATCCTCTGCTCCCCGCTGAGGTTTTGGGCCGGACCCGCGCATCACTCCCATGACGGCGATCCGCAACAGACGATGCGAACGCCATGCCACACCCGAAGTTTTGAATAAACCGTTGATATATCTGTACAAATTATAATGTCCGATCCCCCGGGCGCGGCCGCCGCAGCGGCGAAAATGCCGGATACCGGCAATTTTTGCCGGGCCATTTACGCTCCCTTAACCATTGGCGAGTGAATCTGCCGCCGAACCCGCGAGATTCACACGATGCGCATCTACGGACCGAACGGAACCACTCTCGGCACCCCCTCGGGGAACGCGAGACGCACCAGTTCCACCGGCTTTTCGCTGCCGGACACGACATCGGCCCCCGAAACCCGCTCCTCCATCGCGCCAAAGGCGACCGCCAATATCGACGCGCTGCTGGCGCTGCAGGGCGTCGAGGAGGACCCGGTCGAACGCCGCAAGCGCTCGGTACAGCGCGGCAGGGGCGCGCTCGACGTGCTGGATGACCTCAAGATCGGGCTATTGTCCGGCAATTTCGATGCTTCCACGGTGAGTCGGCTGCGCGAGGCCGCCGCCAACCTCAAATCCAGTTCCGGCGACCCCGGCCTTGATTCGGTGCTGTCCGAAATCGAGCTTCGGGTCGAAGTCGAATTGGCCAAGGCCGGCCAGTTCTAGGCGTCGCCTGGGTGGGTCCGCGCCGGGCTTTCGCGTTGCACACAGGTTCCTGCGGCGGAAACCCCGCAGGGCAGGGATTCCGGGGCTGGCGCGATATTGTCTGTCACAACACGTCGCTATATAAGGCCCGCGCGGACCGACGTTTTTCGGCCGCCTTGCATCACAGACGGGCTGAACTTGGAAAAGTTGAAGAACTATCGACCCTCCGAAAAAGAGCCTTTCATGAACGACCGGCAGCGCGATTATTTTCGCGCCAAGCTCCTGGCGTGGAAGGACGAGATCCTCCGCGAATCGCGGATCACGCTGCAGACCCTTCAGGAAGAGAACGTCAATCATCCTGATCTGGCCGACCGCGCCTCGTCGGAAACCGACCGCGCGATCGAACTGCGTGCCCGCGACCGCCAGCGCAAGCTGATCTCCAAGATCGACGCGGCGCTGCAGCGCATCGAGGACAACACCTACGGCTATTGCGAGGAGACCGGCGAGCCGATCGCGCTGAAGCGACTGGAAGCCCGCCCGATCGCGACGCTGTCGGTGGAGGCGCAGGAGCGCCACGAGAAGCGCGAGAAGGTCTATCGGGACGAATAGGGCGTCCGGCAATTGACGTAAGGCCGCAATTCGCGGGCCTATCGTGTTGTTTTTGTGTTTGTATCTTTGTGAGGGCCGCGGATGAACAGCATGCTCGCGGCCGCAGAAGCTCTTGCCGCTGCCCGCCGCAACCGCACCCAGGTCGTACCGCTGGCCGGCGATGCCGCGCCGCAGACCGAACTGGACGGCTACCGCATCCAGGAAGCGCTGCATGAAATCCTGATCCCCGATTTCGGCGAGATGGCCGGTCACAAGATCGGCTGCACCAGCGAGGTGATGCAGCAATATCTCGGCATTCCCCATCCCTGCAGCGGCGGCGTGTTTGCCAAGGGCGTTCACGATAGCGGCGTGACGTTGAAGACAACAGATTTCATCCACGTCGGCGTCGAATGTGAAATCGCGGTCCGGCTCGCGCGCGATCTTCCGGCCATCGACGCGCCATTCACGACGGATGCGGTGGTGCAGGCCATCGAGGCCTATCTGCCGGCGATCGAGATCGTCGACGATCGCTACGCCAACTGGCAGACGCTGGGCGCGCCGACGCTCGTGGCCGACGATTTCTTCGCCGCCGGCTGCGTGCTCGGCCAACCGGTGGCGCGCGCTGCCGCACCCGATCTGCTCGATGTGATCGGCCGCGCCGTCATCAACGGCGTCGAGGTCGGGCGGGGCACCGGCGCCGACGTGCTCGGCCATCCCCATCACGCGCTGGCCTGGCTCGCCAACCACCTCGCTAGCGACGGCAACGGCCTGCGCGCCGGCGAAATCGTGCTGACCGGGAGTCTCGTCAAGACGGTGTGGCTCAAGGCGGGTGATAAAGTGAGCATGGAATTGTCCGGGCTGGGGACGGTGAGCGCGACATTTTCCTGAGCTTGGCCATTCGCGTAGCGCGGTTGCTTCATCGTCATTGCGAGCCAACGGGTCGAGCGAACGCGCTCACTCCACTCCCTCGTCGTTCCGGCGAACGCCGGAACCCATACGCCGTGCAGTTTTGTTTTGGGCGCAGTGGCCACAACCTTCTCTTTCATTGAACACCGGTGGTTATGGGTCCCTGCTTTCGCAGGGACGACGCAAGAGGATCAATCATCAAACAACCAAACCGTCATTGCGAGGAGCGGAGCGACGAAGCAATCCATCTCGCCGCGCAAAGAAAGAATGGATTGCTTCGCTCCGCTCGCAATGACGTTGATGTAGTTGATGTAGTTTCGCATACGGCTTCGTTCTCGCTGCGCGAAGCGCCCGAGGCGTTGCTGAATCTCCCGCCCCAAAGAGGGCGTGGGGAATGCCGGGTGCCCGCTGCACCCGCAGCCTCGTGTGCACTTGGTGTAGTAAAACGCACACGAGTAACAACGAGTACACCGGAATCGCCCGGCATTCCCGCACGCAATGGTTTTAACGGTTTCCTTCGCGCTCTCCTCGGTGACCGGGCTCTCTTGCCACCGTCGTTTGCGGACTAACGTTGCATCCGCACCCGGTAGGGCCGACACAACATCCGCAACCTTGACGCCAGCGTCGGGGCGTCAGGACCACACGACTTCGCCGTCCGCAGCAATCGTCTCTCGTCCGCGTGCTGTTGATCGCTCACAGGCTCATCACCCGCCCTGCGATCGCCTTGCGCGCAAAACGCTGCCGCGTCCACCGCAACCCGCGCCGCGTCCGTGACGATCGCGATACGCCCCTTTGTGGGCGGGATGGCACGAGCTTGTAGAGATGATTTGCCCGACGGGTTAAGCGAAATATTTTTGAAAGGGGTATAGACAGCCCCGTCAGCAAAACGCCCGACGGGCAAATCACCAGACTGGGTCGACGCCACAAATCACAGAGGCTTCGTGGGGTGGAGTTAGCCGAAGGCGTAACCCACCGTTTCATTTTCGCTGAACAGCAGATGGCGTGGTGCCACCGGCTCTGTGCTGTTGGACGATATAACGCTGAATGACACCCCGGCACCGGAACCCTTTGAACCTTCCCCGGTTATGTTCATCACCCCCGCACCTGCGCGGATGTCCCCCAAGCACCAAAGAGGCCTGTGATCCCTCAGCCGTTCAAAGCTCGCACGTCCGAAGAACTGGTGGCGCTGCTGGGCGCGGTGGCGACGGCGGTGCTGGCGGGCATCATCATCGCCACGCTGTATTTCGGCCGTGAGATCTTCATCCCGATCGCGATGGCGATCCTGCTCAGCTTTGTGCTGGCGCCGCTGGTGGGATTGTTGCAACGCCTTCACGTGCCGCGGGCGATCGCGGTGGTGAGCATGGTCATCCTCGCGTTCGGACTGCTGTTCGCGCTGGGAAGTCTGCTGGCTTCGCAACTCACGCAACTGGCCGGCGATTTGCCGCGCTACCAGTCCACGATCAGCGAGAAGATCCAGTCGTTTCGCGATACCTCGGCGGGACGAGGCACGCTGGAACGCGCCTCGGGCATGCTGAAGGATTTGAGCAAGGAACTGGACAAGCCGAAGGACGGCGAAACTCCGCCGTCCCTGGGTTCGCGGCTGGGCGCCAAGGCGCCGGCGCCGCTGATGCCGGTTCCGGTCGAAGTGCGCCAGCCCGATCCGGGGGCGCTGGAAAGCCTGCGGGCGCTGATCTCGCCGCTGCTGCATCCGCTGGCGACCACCGGCATCATCATCATCTTCGTCATCTTCATCCTGCTGCAGCGGGAGGATCTCCGTAACCGGCTGATCCGGCTGGCGGGGTCGCACGACCTGCAGCGCACCACCGCAGCCCTCGACGACGCCGCCAGCCGCCTCAGCCGGCTGTTCCTGATCCAGCTGCTGGTCAACGGCACGTTTGGCGTGGTGATCGGGATCGGCCTGTGGCTGATCGGTATTCCCAGCGCCATCCTGTGGGGCATCCTGGCGGCGGTGCTGCGCTTCGTGCCCTATATCGGCGCGGTGATCGCGGCGGCGTTCCCGCTCGCGCTCGCGGTTGCCGTCGATCCTGGCTGGTCGATGCTGCTGTGGACGCTGGCGCTGTTTTTGGTGGTGGAGCCGCTCGTCGGCCACGTCATCGAGCCGATGGTCTACGGGCACAGCACCGGGCTGTCGCCGGTCGCGGTGGTGGCCTCGGCGACGTTCTGGACCGCGCTCTGGGGTCCGATCGGCCTCGTGCTGGCGACTCCCCTGACGGTTTGCCTTGTCGTGCTCGGCCGTCATGTCGAACGCCTGGAATTTCTGGACGTGATGTTCGGGGACCGGCCGGCGCTTTCGCCGCCCGAGATCTTCTACCAGCGGATGCTGGCCGGCGATCCCACCGAGGCGGCTGAAAAAGCCGAGGAGTTTCTGAAGGAACGCTCGCTTTCTTCCTATTATGATGAAGTTGCCTTGAAGGGATTGCAGCTGGCCCAGGCAGATAGCGCGCGCGGCGCGCTCAACGCGGAGCGCCTGACCAAGATCAGGGACGCGGTGGCGGAATTCGCGGGCGACCTTGCCGATCAGGACGACCGGCCACCGCCGAAACTCAGCGCGACCACCGATGCGGAAGCCTCTTCCGCGGTCGAGAGCGTCGCCGAGAATGCGCCTTATGAGAATTTGCCGGTGCTTGCCAAAAGCGATCTGCCGCCGCACTGGCAGGGCGAGCACCCCGTGCTCTGCATCGCCGGACGAAGCGCCATCGACGAGGCGGCCGCGATCATGCTCGGCCAATTGTCGACGGCGCATGGTCTGAGCGCGCGGGTCGAGCCGGCCGAGGCGCTCTCGACCACCAACATCTTCCGGCTCGAGACGTCAGGCGTTGCGATCGTCTGCCTGGTCTATCTGGATGCCGTCGCGCCCGCCCACATGCGCTACGCGGTTCGGCGGCTGCGCCGCAAATTGCCGCAGGCGACCATCATCCTGGGCTGCTGGATGAGGGATATCGACGCCGACGCGCTGGAACGGCTGCGCGACGGCGCCAAGGCCGATCTGGTGGCCGCGAGCCTCGGCGAGGCCGTGAAGCTGTGCATCGAGGCGACGGGGGTCCAAGGCGATAGCGCTGTTGTGACGAAGCTCGATCAGCGTGCCGCTACGACAGCTGCGTAGTTCGCGCGAGGCGGTCTTTGTGCTGCCCGAACAGGATGATGCTCACTCTCCGTGAACCACCACGTTAAATCGCTCGTCTGATGTCGATGGATCTCGTGGTCGACGCCAAGGGCCGGCTGGCCCTAGTACCTGGAATCACAAACAGGTATTACAGCCCATCCTTCGAGACGGCCACTTCGCGGCCTCCTCAGGATGAGGTCTAACTTGTTGAAACACAACAACCTCATGCTGAGGAGCGAGCAACGCGAGCGTCTCGAAGCATGGGCAGCAAGCGACTCAGCGGTCTCTCATAGTCAGTACTAGTTCGGTTTGGCGGTTTGACGCCGAAGTTCCTCAATAAGCGCGGCTAAACTCCGGTCGCCCGGCGTGATGACGCTGAGTTGTTCCGCGTAACCGAGCGCGGCTCTTGCATCCCCGGCCGTGCGGCTGAACGAGACCAGCGCCTGCAGAATCTCGCGATCGCCGGGATGGCTCTTCAGGGTTTCCTTGAGCACCGCGATGGCTTCGTCGCTGCGGCCGCCCGAATGCAGCGCGATCGCGTAGACATAGGCGTACCGCGCACGATCCGGCTCCAGTTCGGTCGCCCGCCGAAACTCGGCGAGCGCCGCGTCCGGTTGCTTCAGCCTCGTCAATGCAAGGCCGAGCGCGTGGTGGGCCGCAGCGTCGCGCGGTGAAACCTCGATTGCGCCGCGCAAGGCGCGTTCTCCTTCGGCATCGCGGCCGAGTTGCCGATAGAGATCGGCCAGATTGATCGCCGCCATCACATATTGGGGGCTTAGCTGCAGGGCGGCTTTGTATTCGCTCTCGGCGTCGGCTGTCGATCCGCGCCGCGCGAGGAAATTCCCCAGGGTTGCACGGGCTTCGGGCCTCTCGGCGTTGGAGCGTTGCGAGGCGACAAACTCCCTTGCCGCTTGATCGAAGCGCTCGCGGTCGGCCGGCGGCTGGCTTGCGGTTGGAACCGCGGCGAGCAGCGACGCTGCCCTGATACGCACGCCGCGCACCGGATCGGACAGAAGCGGAGACACCACCGGCCAGACCCGGGCGGCCGGTAAATTCTCCAACGCGTCGAGCGCACCGATCCGTACCATTGGATCGGGATCGGCAAGCCCGGCCTGCGCCGCGCCGATGTTCGCGGGTGAAAGGCGAGACCCAAGTTCGGTAAGCGCGCTTGCACGCGCAACCGCCGGCGCATTTCGATCCCCGGCAATGACGGCAAGAAGCGCGGCGGCGTCGGCCTGGTCGGAGCGGGCAGCGTGGAACGCGGTCCCATAGGTCTGAAAACCCCGACGATTGGGGCCGAACCAATCTTCGACGGCAGCGGCGGCCCATTGCGCGGACTTGTCGCCATGGCAGTCGTTGCAAGCGTTCGGTGTTCCAAGCTTGACCGAAAGGTCGGGCCGCGGGACGCGGAAGGTATGATCGTGGCGGGGATCGACGATCATGTAGGTGCGGGTCTGCATGTGGCACGACGTGCACGCCGGTGGCGGATCGGCGCTGGCGTGGTGACGGTGTTTTGCATCAGCGTATTTGTCGGAGGCATGGCATTGCAGGCACACGCCTTCTCCTGAAGCTCGAAGTTTCGCGCTGTGCGGCTCGTGGCAATCGCTGCAGGTGACGCCCGCGGCAAACATCCTGCCCTGCTTGAACGGCGTGTAATTATACGGCTCTTCCACATCGCGGATCTGGCCATCCGGATGATAGGTATTGCGCGACAGCGCCTCGACCACATGCGTCTGCGATAACCACTGGCCGGGGACCCAATCCTCGCTGAAACCGGCGCGCCGCGCGTGGCAGAGCCCGCAGGTCTCGACCTCCTTGCGAAGCGCAGCCGGCGCCACGGAGCGTCTTGCCGTTCCGGTCTGCGGATCGATCGGCCAGGCGACATCGAGACGCTCGTCAAAACGCACCGGCAATCCCTTGCTCGGATCGTCGCGTTTGCCAAACGGCCACCAGCTCTGCTGAGCCTGCGCCCAGGCGGTGTGACGCGAGCCCTGTCCATGACAGGCCTCGCACCCGACGCTGATTTCCGCCCATGACGTCGCGAAGCGATCCGCTTTGGCGTCATAGTTCTTGCGCAGGCCAGTCGAGTGGCACTCCGCGCACATGAAATTCCAGTTCTGGTTCAATTTGGTCCAGTGCAGGATATCGTCGTGCTTGATCTGCTCGTTCGGATAAATATGAAACCAGTGTTGGCCACCCTTGTCGCGCGGCCGGCTATCCCAGGCGAGCGATAGTGCCTGAATGCGACCGTCCGGGAATTCGACGAGATATTGCTGCAGCGGATCGAGACCAAAAGTGTATTTGACTTCGAACACGGCAAGCTTGCCGTCGGGCCCATCCGTCTCAACGAGAAATTTCCCGTCTTTCCGGAAGAAGCGGGAATGCACGCCATAATGGTCGAAGCTGGCGTCGTTGAAATTGCCGAGCACGGTCTTGTCGGTGGCGTGCTGCATCGCGGCTTTGTGCTGCGATGCGCTCCACAGTTTCGCTTCGGCCTGGTGGCAGCCCGCACAGGTATCGCTGCCGACGAATGTCGCTGCGGAGGACTCTTGCGTCTTGACCTCGCTGCTGCGCAGTTGGAAACCAATACCGGCAATAGCGAGGATCACTGCTGCGATTGCCGCCGCGATCCAGATCCTGCGTTGCGATAGGCCGGTTGCGGGTAAAGCTGCGGCGGGCGGGGGCGCGGCCGGCGAGGGTACCCCGGCAGGCCGCTTCCGCAATCCGTCGTTGTTGCCTGATTTCCGTCGCTTGCGTGCCAACGACCGTCCCTCAGCGCCGAGATCGCCAGACCGTGATCAGGCATCTGATGATGCAAGAGCTTTCCTGCTTCCGCAACGGATACAGCGCCTCGATCGGCATGATTGTTATTGTCACGGATGGCCAGCGGCGCGCTCCATCAACTTTCTGCGGGCGCCGAGAATTGAGCTAACGAAGATCGATCCGCATCGGTCATCGCGTCAGCCCCTTTGATCTCTATCCCCTTTGGTCAGAGAGAGGTCACCGTGTGAATACCGTCAGTGATGTTGACGGAATCTGAAAATCGAACGCGCTGCGGTTGCGGTCGTCTCCGTGCGGAGTTGATCTGAATCAACGATGAGCACTCCGTCAGCGACAATGTTTTTGTTGCTACGGGTGCTGGCCCAACGGGTCAGTCAAGCGCCGACCATCCGGAAACTTCGAAATGGAGAAAGACCGTCATGAAGCTCTCGATCGCGTTATCGGCGCTGCTGATAACTGGTTTCGTCGCCGCGAGCACCGAGAAGGCCAGTGCCGTGGTGTACTGCCAATATGTTGAGTATCCTGTCGGCTGCGTGGCCAGGGCCGGCGTGGTGCTGCGTCCGCGGCCGGTGGCGGGCGCTGTGGCGCGAGAAGCGGTACGGCCGGGAACGCCGATGAACCGTGGCGGGCCGGTCGATCGCGTCGGCCGACGCTGAGCGCCGATGGTGCGGCGTGTCGCCAGCCGTGCGACAGGTTGTGTGGAGGCCGTTATTGACGGGCGCCATCGCGATCGCCGCGAACACTTGCGTGTGGGCTCAGGATCTCGATAACGGGCAGGCCGAGTTTCTGTCGAAATGCGCGGAGTGCCACGGCGTCGACGGCAGGGGTGAGGGCGCCAGGAGCAGCAAGCTCAAGATGCGGCCCGCCGATCTGACGCTGCTCGCCAGGAAAAACAACGGCGTGTTTTCACCGGACGCTGTCGCGGAGTCCATCGACGGACGGCGCGCGGCCAGGCCGCACCGCGGCAGCGAAATGCCGATTTGGGGATGCCGGCACGGACCTCCGCCCGGCCCGAACAGAAGAGCACATCAGCCCCAACCGATCGACACCTTGCTGGATCTGCCTTGTGACCCCGAGGCGGTCATTCACAAACGGATAGCGGATATCGTCGCGTATCTCGGCCGAATCCAGCAGAAATGAATTTTGCGGCCATGCGAGCTACTGTTCGCGCAAAAGATATTGTCGTGACTGTGCAATATTGACCACGACTTTGGAGACATCAGGTTCCACTGTACCTACGTCGACTGTCCCAGCCTGGGGAGGCGAGCGTGGAAAAATACATTCACCGGGAAAACCTGGCCCTGCTCAGGAAGCGGCTCACGGAGCCTCATGACGAGGCCACGCACCAAGTGCTGTTGAAGCTGCTGATGGAAGAAGAAGCCAAGGAAGTGGTTCACCCGAAAAACCATGGGTTGAATTGACCGGCGCCGGGCAGCGAGGCGACGACCCCCCCAAACGACCGCGGCCTCCGCCAGGGGAGCTGACGGAGGCCGCGTTGGAACACTTCATCGCGCCTAGGTTCGCAATGGAGTGTGGGAGCTGGTTAAAGCAACGCTAGAACGGCAGCAGGATATCCGTGACCTGTTGGCCGTAACGAGGCTGCTGGAAGTCGGAAATCTGGCCGCGGCCGCCATAGGCGATGCGGGCCTGCGCGATCTTGCTCGAATCGATGGTGTTGTCGCTCTGGATGTCCTCCGGCCGCACGATGCCGGCCACGATTAATTCGCGGATTTCGAAATTGACACGGATTTCCTGCTCTGCCCTCGACCACGAGATTGCCGTTCGGCAGAAGTTGTGTCACGACGGCGGCAACGTTGGTCTGCAGGTTTTCCTGGCGTGCGACCGAGCCCTTGCCGTCGTAGGAAGAGGTGGAATCGGTCGTCAACAGCCGGCCCGGCAATACCTTTTGCGCCTGCGCGCCGAGCGTCTTGGCGCCGACGAAATCGGTAATCCCGGAATCCTCCTTGGAGGCACGGCTGCGCTGGCTTTCGTTGGCGATGTTGGCCTTGTCGGTGAAATTCACGGTGACGGTGAGAAGGTCGCCGATCGGCGCGCGCGCTGGTCCTTGAAGAAGGCGCGGCTGCCGTTCCGCCACAGCGAGTTGGCGTTGTAGGACGCCACTTCCGGCTTCGGCATCGGCATCTGCACCGGCTTGTAGCCGGGCTGTGTCGTCGGATTTTCTATCGCGTTCAATTTCGGGGTTTCGCCGATCTGCGAGAGTCGATCGATCGACGAGCAGCCGCTGGCGATGATCCCGGTCGCCAGTAGCGCGCCGGTCAGAACGATGCGGTTAGACATACCAGACGTGAACATTACCATTACTCGGTTTTGGCAGCGGCTTGCTGAAGGGATGGCGGGATGGCCTGCGAAGCGGTGTTGGCGGCAAGCGAAACCGGCTTGGCGGTCTCGCTGGTCTCGATCGAGGAAGTGGTCTCGGGCGCCGGCAGGCGGGGCGTCGGGCCGGAAATCGTCACCTGGCCGCGGCCGGTGACGACGCCGGAGATGGTGCGCTTGGACTGCAGGTTCATGACGCTGACGGCGTCGCCTTCGGTGCCGTTCTCCAGCGCCTTGCCGCGAATGGTGAGATAGAGCCCGACGGATTCGTAGATCAGCGTCACGCTCTGGTCGCGCTGCACCAGATCGGGCTTGCCGAGATCGGCCGATTTCAGTGGCTGGCCGGCGCGGAGCTGCTTGCGCGCCTGCATGCCGACCGCGCGGTCGCGGCCGGTGACGTCAGGGCCGACTTCGGCCTTGGGACGCCGCTCGACGACCACGTCGGAGCCTTTCAGCACCTCGTTGCGTTCGACGCCGCGCGTGAGCACCGCGGTCTCGACGGTCTCGACCGCGCTGCCGGTGAAGCGCAGTTTGGCGGGCGCCGAGGTCGTCTCGTTGGCGATTTCGAAGGTGATGTCGAAGCGGCCATTGCGCGGGTCGAATCGCACGGTCGCCGGCTGCATCGCGCCGGTGTTGGAGGCGTCGATCCTGAGATCCCCGACGTCGCGGTCGAAGGTCAGGCTGAGATTGGCGGCATCGCCGAGGCCTTGTCTGTGCTCCAGCGCGCGGGCGACCTGCGCCTCGATGTCCTTGCCCTCCAGCGTGCGGGCCAGCCGGGTCACCGAAATCTCCCTGATATCGCCGGTGACGACCCCGATCACCTGATGCGACCGCAATGTGTTGATCACCTGCGCCACCGGCAGCGAGCCGGTGGTGCCGAGATCCGGCGCGCGATAGATCGCGATCTGGGCGGCCGGGCCGGCATTGTCGATGACGTCGCCGATCCGCACCAGATCGGAGGAAACGGTGACATTGGCGCGCAGCGTGGGGGCTGCGATGATGAAATCCTCGCGGCTCTGGGCCAGGGCCGCGGACGAGGTGGCCGCGAGCAGCGCGGTGGCGAGGAGAAGCGAACGGGCGATCATGATCAGCTCCCTCAGCGGAACATGTTGGAGGTGGATTGCAGCATCTGGTCGGCGGCGCTGATCACCTTGGCGTTCATCTCATAGGCGCGCTGCGCCGCGATCAGGTCGGAGATCTCGGTGACCACTTCGACATTGGCCGCTTCCAGATTGGCCTGCTGCATGTCGCCATAGCCGTCGGTGTTGGCGATGCCGTCCTGCGGCGTGCCGGAGGCCGGCGTATCCGTGAACAGATTGTCGCCGATCGGCTGCAGGCCGGCCTTGTTGACGAAGCGGGTCAGTCCGATCTGCCCGACCGTGGTCGGCGTCGTCGATCCTGGCAGGGTCACCGACACCTGGCCCTGCGCGTTGATGGCGAGGCCGGACGAATTCTGCGGGATGGTGATGGTCGGCTGCACCGGATTGCCCTGCAGGGTCACGATGCGGCCCTGCGCATCCATCTGGAACGAGCCGTCACGGGTGTAGGTGAAGCTGCCGTCGGGCATCTGGATCTTGAAGAAGCCTTCGCCGCGCACCGCGATATCGAGGTCGTTGCCGGTCGGCGTCAGCGTGCCCTGGCTCATCAGCCGCGGCGTGCCGACGGTCTTGACGCCGCCGCCGATGTCGACGCCGACGGGCAGGACGGTGCCCTGATCGGAGGCCTGCGCGCCGACCCTTCGGACATGGTCGTAGATCAGGTCCTGGAACGCGGCGCGCTGCTTCTTGTAGCCGGTGGTGCGCATGTTGGCGATGTTGTTGGAGATCACCTGAACGTTGAGTTCCTGTGCCGCCATTCCGGTCGAAGCTGTATAGAGCGCGCGCATGGGTCAGGTCCTTATGCCGGAACGTCGGCGAGCTTCTCGATGGCGGTGCGGTGCAGATCGCTCTGCTGTTGCAGCAGGGCGGAGATCTGGGTGTAGGTGCGCGTCACCTCGATCATCCGACTCATTTCGCTGACGGAATTGACGTTGGATTTCTCGATATAGCCCTGGCGCACCTTTGAGGCGGTGTCGGCCTGCGCCCCGCCGCCGGAATAAAGGTTGGAGCCTTCCTTCAGGAGCTGCTGCGCCTGCGCGAACGACACCAGCCGCAGCTTGCCGCGCACCGAGTCCACCCGGCCGGTGCCTTCGACGACGGTGACGTTGCCGTCGGCGGCAATCGCGATGTCATGGTCGGTCGGCTGGAACACGATCGGGCCGGAGGTGCCGAGCACCTGATTGCCCGACGCGGTCACGAGCTGGCCTTGATTGTTGATCTGCAGGCCGCCGTCGCGGGTGTAGCGTTCGCCGGCCGGCGTCTGCACCACCAGGAAGCCGCCGCCCTCGATGGCGACATCCAGCGGATTCTTGGTCTGCTCGCTCGGGCCGCTGGCGAAATCGTGGAAGGTGGCGCGGTCCTGGACGTAGCTCAGGCGGCGGTCGCGTCCGACGAAATTGTCTTCGTGCGCGCCCGGCATCAGGTATTCCTGAAACACCGAGCGGTCGGCCTTGAAACCCGTGGTGTTGACGTTCGCGATGTTGTTGGCGACGACATCCATCTGTCGTTCCAGCGTCACTTGCCGCGAAAGTCCGACGAGAAGCGTATTCTGCATCGGTCGTGCTCCCCTTTTGGATGATCCGCGAGCCTCAGGCCCTCCCAGGCCGGCACTCGGATCGTGCGAACCGCCAAGCTCTCCCAAGCCGCGGCTCACCGACACCTCAGCGAAAGCCGTGCCAGTTGAGAAAGTCTCGAAATTATAAGGGGTTATGCGTTTTACCGAATGCCGGGTGGGCGGCAATAAGGTCTTGTTGACCATGTTTGCCCGGCAACTTTTTCCTACTCGCCACGCAAAAGAAAGGTTCCATTAACCATTGCTACCTTAGCGTCCACATTCAAGAGAGCGCGCGTGCGCCGGCGGCATTTGTATCGCGTCATTGGCTAGCCCCAGGGCATCGAGTTCATTCCCAAACCGATCGGGCGGGCAATGGCGGACGACGAACAGGCAGAAGGCGGCGCCGAGACAGCGGCGGCTCCCAACAGCAAACTCAAGGTCATCATCGCCGCGGTGGGCGGCTTCGTCGTGGTCTGCGCCGCCGCGACCTGGTTTCTGTTCTTCAGGGGGCACGGCGAAGAGGTGCATGCGGAAGCGCCGCCGCCGAAACCGCCTGTCTATATCGACGTGCCGGAAATGCTGGTCAACCTGGTCGGCCAGCCCGGCGAGCGCGTGCTGTACCTCAAGGCCAAGATCGTGCTCGAGGTGAAGGAGGAAAAGCAGGTCGAGGCGATCAAGCCGACCATGCCGCGCGTCACCGACATCTTCCAGACCTATATGCGCGAGCTGCGGCCGATCGATCTCAATGGCTCCGCCGGCCTGTTTCGCCTGCGCGAAGAGCTGACGCGGCGCGTCAACACCACGATCGCGCCGCAACAGGTCAACGCGGTGCTGTTCAAGGAAATCGTCGTTCAGTGACGAGACGGATCTAGATCATGGCGGGCAACAATCTAGACGACCAGGATGCAATCGCAGCCCAATGGGAAGCGTCGCTGGATTCCGAGGATCCGGCGGAAGCCGCGGCCGCGGCCGCGGCCAATGAACTTTCCGGCACCATGGCGCTGCAATGGGCCGCCATGGTCGAGGACGGCAGCCGCGACTTCGGCGGCGGCAAGAACGGCGGCGAGCGGGTCCTGTCGCAGGAGGAAATCGACAACCTGCTCGGCTTCAATGTCGGCGAAGTCAATCTCGACGACAATTCCGGCATTCGCGCCATCATCAATTCGGCGATGGTGTCCTACGAGCGTCTGCCGATGCTCGAAATCGTGTTCGACCGGCTGGTGCGGCTGTTGACCACCAGCCTGCGCAATTTCACCTCCGACAACGTCGAAGTATCGCTCGATCGCATCACTTCGGTGCGGTTCGGCGACTACATGAATTCGATCCCGCTGCCCGCGGTGCTCTGCGTGTTCAAGGCCGAGGAGTGGGAGAATTTCGGTCTCGCCACGGTCGATTCCAGCCTGATCTATTCGATGATCGACGTGCTCCTGGGCGGCCGCCGCGGCGCCAGCGCGCTGCGCATCGAGGGCCGGCCCTACACCACCATCGAAACCAACCTGGTCAAGCGGCTGGTGGAGGTCGTGATGGCCGATGCCGAGCAGGCGTTCCGGCCGCTGTCGCCGGTGACGTTCTCGATCGACCGGCTGGAAACCAATCCGCGCTTCGCCGCCATCAGCCGGCCCGCCAACGCCGCCATCCTGGTGCGGCTGCGCATCGACATGGAAGATCGCGGCGGCAATATCGAATTGCTGCTGCCTTATGCCACCATCGAGCCGATCCGCCCGGTGCTGTTGCAGATGTTCATGGGCGAGAAATTCGGCCGCGATCCGATCTGGGAGGGGCATTTCGCCACCGAAGTATCGCAGGCGCAGATCGCGGTCGATGCGGTGCTGTACGAGGCCGAAATTCCGCTCAAACAGCTGATGAAGCTGAAAGTCGGCGACACCCTGCCGCTGGAAATGCGTTCCGACGCCCTGGTCGCGGTGCGCTGCGGCAACGTGCTGTTGACCGAAGGGCGGATGGGGCGGGTGGGCGATCGCGTCGCCATTCGCGTCACCAAGCAGTTGCGCAAGCCCAATACCACCTTCGCGATGTTCGAGAAGGCAGACGAGCAGACCAAGTTGATGGAGGCCCAATAAGTCATGCATTCGGAATTGTGATCGAGAGCCTGGTGGCGGCATTGCTGATGCTCACGATCGGTTATTGCATGCTGCTCAACAGCCGGCTGAAGCGTCTCAAGGCGGACGAGCATTCGTTGAAGGCGACGATCGCGGAGCTGATCACGGCGACCGAAATCGCCGAACGCGCCATCGGCGGCCTCAAGCACACCGTTCGCGACGTCAACGAGAATCTCGGCGACCAGCTCGCCGCCGCGGCGCAGCTGTCGCAGCAGCTGAAGAAGCAGCTCGCCGAAGGCGACGGTATCGTTCGGCGGCTGTCGCGGATCGCGATCGCGGCCAGGCCCGGCGGCGAGGCGGAACCCGAATCCGAGCCCGTGCCCGTGCCGGTCAGGCCGCCGGCGGCCAGGGCCATCGCCGCGGCGGCCCAGGCATTTTCCGAACGCAAAAGGGCCAACGGTCTCGCCGCATGAAATCCTTCCGCGATATCAGGGTGCTTCCGGTGGTGCTGGTGGCGATCGCCGGCCTTGCCGTGCTGAAGGTCGCCGGCCTGGTGATCGATGGCGGCTATGTTTTCGACTATCAGCCGCAGTCGAACAAGAAGTCCTGGGCCCAGGAAACCCTGAATTTTCCGACCGGGGGCAGGTTCGATCCCGCCGATATCACGGGCTCCACCCACGAGAAACCCAAGGAGGAGGCCGCCAAACCCGCCGCCGCTCCCCCGGAAGTGGCGAAGCCGGACGGCGTCGTGGTTTTTCCCGAACAGAACCAGCAGCCCGTGTCGGCGTCCGAGCGCGCGATCCTGGAGCGGCTGCAGGCGCGGCGGCAGGAACTCGACGCCCGCGCGCGTGAGGTCGACATTCGCGAGAGCCTGCTCAAGGCCGCCGAAAAACGCATCGAATCGCGGGTCGAGGAGTTGAAGGCGGTCGAAACCCGGATCGCGACCGCGACCGGGCAGAAGGCCGAAACCGATGCCGCGCGCTTCAAGGGCATCATCACCATGTATGAGGGCATGAAGCCAAAGGACGCCGCCAAGGTGTTCGACCGGTTGGAGATGTCGGTGCTGCTGGAAATCGCCACCCAGATCGCACCACGGAAGATGTCCGATATCCTCGGCCTGATGCAGGCCGACGCCGCCGAGCGGCTGACGGTCGAAATGGCCCGCCGCGCCGGCTCCGACAAATCGGCCGCGGCGGCCGAACTGCCCAAAATCGAAGGCAAGGCGATGCCGCCAAGGCCCAATTAGCCCGCCAGGCTCAAAAAAAGTTCCTGACACCGCAGCGCGATGGAAATTCCCGGCTCACTACATAAAAAAGCGATGGCATTTCCACCGACCAATTGTGTAAGTGATTTTCCCCGGTTTCGGGGTCCCCTTGAAAAGCGCTTCGCAAGGTACGGTCGCGATGCCTGATCAATTTCCGATTTTTGAAGAGGTCTTGAAGAAGCGGCGCCGGACCTGGCGTTGGCACGTGTGCACAACCGAAGGTAACGTCGTCATGCAGGGTTCGGAAAGCAGCCGATCCGCTGCCAAATACAAAGCTGACAGGGCACTCTTCCAGCTGCTGCTGTCCGCGCCGTATCGATCGACCCGGCCACGGCGCGGCTCCGGAGTCCTGAATAAAATATTTGAAACCTAAAACATTTGGCTGTAGACCGGTTCCCGTCTTGAAAGCGGAACCAGGTTCGGATTGGACTGGCTGGATCCCCACGGTCGCTGGAAGGGCAGGCGTGAGTGTTGCGGTTGCACCATTTTGCCTTTACTTGCTCGCAATTACGACACTCTCCGCCTGCGATCTGGTTGTCGAGCGTCACTTGAGAGACCGCCTCAATCGCGACTTTCTTGTTTCTCGCAATATCCAGGCGGAGTTTGAATCACCGTTGCCTGTCCATTTGTGAGAGGTCAGTAGCTAGATGCCATCTTCCTCCAACAAGATTGCCTTGTTCATCGATGGCGCCAACCTCTACGCGACAGCCAAGACGCTCGGTTTCGACATCGATTACAGGCGCCTGCTCAAGGAATTCCAGAGCCGGGGAACGCTGTTGCGCGCGTTCTACTACACCGCAATCATCGAAGATCAGGAATACTCGTCGATCCGCCCCTTGATCGACTGGCTGGACTACAACGGCTTCACCGTCGTCACCAAGGCGACCAAGGAATTCATCGACGCCGGCGGCCGGCGCAAGGTGAAGGGTAACATGGACATCGAGCTTGCGGTCGACGCCATGGAACTCGCCGAACACATCGACCAGATGGTGCTGTTCTCGGGCGACGGCAACTTCCGCTCGCTGGTGGAGGCGGTGCAGCGCCGCGGCGTCCGTGTCACCGTGGTCTCGACCATTTCCAGCCAGCCGCCGATGGTTGCCGACGAGCTGCGGCGCCAGGCCGACGTCTTCACCGACCTCGTGGAATTACAGCCCAAGCTCGGCCGCGATCCGTCCGCGCGCGCAGCTCCGCGCGAACCGCGTCATTACCCGCCGCAATCCCCGCAGCGTGCGACCACGATGACGCCGCGGGACGACGACGAAGAAGATTTCAACGATCGATAGAACTGGCGCATCGGCGGTGGTGAGGCGGGCAGTCTCCAATCAATAATGGAAGGGCTTCCCGGACCGGCTCCTCGTGGGCTGCCGAGAGCCGCTGACCAGGGTCAAAACTCATTAGGATCACGGCAGAGACTGATCCATGTTTAACGCGGGCCGCGCGTCGGATGCGCGGCTGACCAACCGCGCCGGCACGCCGACTGCAGTGTACCCCGACGGCACCGACGCAAGAACCAGCGAGCCGGCGCCGATCTTCGCAAAGTCGCCGATGTCAACGTTGCCTAACACCGTCGCCCCGGCTGATAGCAGCACGCCACGGCCGATCCGCGGTGCGCCAGCTTGGCCTTCTGGCAAGCTGCTGAGCGTGACCTCCTGCAGCATCGATACGTCTTCGCCGATGACCACGCCTTCACCAATGGTGATACCGGTGCCATGGTCGATAAATAGGGCACTTCCGATAGTCGCGGACGGATGGATGCTGACATGCAACGCCTGAGTGATGCGGCCGTGCAGCTCGCGGGCGAATTCGGTTCGGCCGCTTTCCCAGAGCCGATGCGAGATGCGGTAAGCCTGCAGCGCGATGTAGCCCTTGAAATGCAGCAGCACGTGAAGAGGGCCGGGACACGCTGGATCACGGTCAAGTGGTGCCCTCAAATCGAGGGTCGCGAACTCGACCAAAGAGGGATCGTCGCGATAGGCCCGCTCGGCAATTCGCCGGGTTACGGACCTCTCGTCGCGGCTGCCACTGACCGCCACAGCGATCAATTGTGCCAGCGCGCTGGCAAGATTGCCCTGATTAACGACGACCTCGTGCATCCACGCGGCCAAAGCCGGTTCAGCGGCAGCGATCGCAACCGCCTCACGGTGGATCGTATTCCAGAGTGAAGCCCTTTCAGCCGGTAATGTCAGGCCCATGATGGTCTCCGCAGACTGAACGAAATTCCGCCATTCCCACCCGTATTGGTATCACAACTCGTCGACGTTGTTACTTAGACAATAGCAAGATGATTCGGGTTGTGGGAAAAATACATAAGCAGGCATCTGTTTAGGCTGAGCGATGAGCCGTGGTTACGGATTGAGCCGGATTTGCCTAAGGATGACATTGCATCGGATTTCGGGCCACCGTCTCGCCAAGCGGCGCCTTTCTTGTTTACGATCCAATGAGTCGTATCCAGTGAAACTGGGCATTGGGAAACTGCAATGGGGATAAGAAGTCATACCGCTGCGCCCACGGCAGCTCTTGTTCTCGGGCTTTTCTTCACGCCGCCGTTTTCCATCGCCATCGATGCGATCACCGGCGCGGCCGCATCGCTTGTCTCGGCGGACATCGGCTATCTCAGCTTCATGTCCCCTGCGATGGGGCAGCCGGGCACACTCACCAAGAGACAATCGGATGCACTGAAGACGTACAACGATGCTGTAAGCACCTTCAAGTCGATCCTGGGCCAGCGGCGCGCGCAGATCAATTCAAATCAACCGCTGCCGAACTTGCCGGGACAAGCACTTTACCTTGCACGCAACAACATGTTGAGCGCCTACAAGGATCTTACCGACGCTCTCGCGTCCAAAATCGGCGGGCCCAATAGATTCGGAATCCCTCCGGCGTATTTTGACGTCGACAATGAGCCGCTGCTCGACGAGTACAGAAAGCTTTTCGATCTCATGCAGGCGCCGCCCATCGACGCGCAAAAATCAGATACTCCATTCAAGGACGTTGTCGATTTGGCAATTGCCATTGCGCGAGCCAAGGGCCTTGATGCGACGGATGCTGAGACGGCAGGCCGCATCAGTTTGGGACTCTTCTTTGCCGAGACCAATGGCAATCAAAACATGGGAAATGCGCGCTCGAACAAATACAAGGGAAGTTTTCAAACCGGCCCATCCGAAGATCAAAATGGCCGAAGGAAATGGGCAGCCATCAAGAAATCGATAGCAGCCTTTGATCCCGCACTGCGCCTTCGCGACGACAAGGAAGAGGCACGGGTCGGCAGACTGGATCATCGGTTCAACCACTGGACCGCCGTGCGGGATGGCCTCATGAATGCACACGCAGATATTTTCCCGCAAGTAACGGCGATCGTAAAAACACTGCCAGACCCGATCGATCAAATGAAGCTCTTTGAGCTCATCCAGATCGTTCCCACGCCGACCAGGTCCGCACTCGGTTCAAGCAGCCTGGTAAATTACAGAGTTTCGGACCCGACGATCATCCGATATCTGCGAAACAACAGCATTTTCGCGTTTGGACAAGCTGACAGGGCAAGGACATCTGCAACCTTCCGCGAAATTCTTGATGCGATGTGGTTATTCAATCCAAAATTCGAACAGGCGCTTTCCAAATTCGACGAGATCAAGCGCGGTAAAAAGGATTGAAGTCGGCAGGTGCCAATCCGACCGCGTTCCGACTTTCCGAAGGACACCGACTTGTCGATGCACTCGCGAGCCTATCTGAACAAAGTGGCTCGTCAGCTCAACGAACGACCACATGAGACCTTGCAATTTGAAACCCCAGCAGAGAGATTTAACGCCTGTGCGGCGTCGACGGTTGAGCTGGTCCCTTACCGGACATGATGCGGACATGCCGAAATCGACGCAAATGACCCCAAGGCGAGTTGCGGCTTGCTCGTATACACCTTGCCATTTGTGCGCTAAGTTCCGAAGCTATCATGTGCCACACGCAGCTGATCTGTCAGCAGGCCCGGAGCTGGTCATGCGGCCGATGAACGAGGTCCCATTCGAGACGGCTCTGATCGGACATGTCGAAGAAATGCTCGACGCCTGCACGCGATGCGGCAAGTGCGTCGAGGTTTGTCCGAGTGTTGAGCCGGCCGGCATCTCGGATACAAGGTCCGAAGACATCATCGGCGGCATCCTCGAACTGGTACGTACCGGCAACGGTCCGGAAGCATCGCGCAAATGGGCGAAGTCCTGCATGCAGAGCGGGGAATGCATCAAGGCGTGCGATTACGGCGTCAATCCGCGTTTCTTGCTTACCATGGCGCGGCTTGGCATCGCGAAGTCGGACAATGAGCTTGCCGAACGACGCCGACAGGGCGTGGAGAGGTACCGCGACGGTAGTCGCGGAGTGACGGTGCTTTCGCGCCTGCAACTCGATACGGAAGTGCTCGAACGACTGGGTCAAAAATCGGCGTCGGTTTCCGCGCCCGTCGAGGCGCCGGACTTCGTGTTTTACACCGGCTGCAATGTGCTCAAGACCCCGCACATTGCCTTGCTTGCCCTCGATATCATGGATGCGCTCGGCGTCAGTTACCAGGTGATGGGCGGACCGAGCCATTGTTGCGGCATCGCGCAACTCAGGTCGGGCGACGCCGAGATGGCCGGTCGCATGGGCTCGAATACCATGGAAAAGCTGTCGCACTCCAACTCGGGTCAGGTGATCTCCTGGTGCCCGACGTGCTACGTCCAGTACACAGAAACCATCCTGCCGACGGTGGAGCGACAGCGTGGCTCTCGCCCGTTCGAGATGAACCCGTTCATGCGCTTTCTCGGTGACCGGCTGGCGCAGCTAAAGCCGCACCTTCAGCGCAGGGTCGAAATGCGGGTCGCGCTGCACAAGCATCCCGGCGTGGCCGGCGTCGTGGAAGCCGCCGCTGAAATCCTGAAGATGGTCCCCGGTATCGAACTCGTCGATCTGAACCAGCCGGCGGTAGGTTTGCAGAGCGTGAATGTTGGCGTGCTTCCAAAGTTCAAGCGCGAATTGCAGCTCAGGGAACTTGAAGCGGCGCGCGATGCAGGTGTCGATGCACTGGTTGCGGTATATCATTCCGATCATCGCGAACTGTGCGCGCACGAGCGCGACTGGCCGTTCCGCATCATGAATATCCTTGAAGTGGTTGGCGAAAGCATGGGGCTGCATCGGCACGATCGCTACAAGGAACTCAAGATCATGCAGGACGCCGACCAGATCGTCGCTGACTGTAGCGACCTGATCGCAAAGCACTCGCTTGATCCCGGCAATGCGCGTGACGTGGTGGTCAAGGTGCTGCTCGGCGACCAGCCGCTTCCCCTGAAGGGCGGCACGCTCCCGGAGCAGAGCGCGGGGGTCGTGGCGCCGTCGTAGCAGCTTGGCGTCGCCTGTTGGCACTTTTCGCAAATAAGCGGTAATGTCCGACATGAGTCCGGAATGCGCACCAAAGCAGAAATCCGTCGACCACTTTGATTTTATGGGTTCACAGCCTGGTAACCCATGGTTCATAATCTCCATGAATGCTGTCCCAAGCTGTCATGAGGCACGAATAGAAATCACTCTGGGGGAGTAAGGATTGCTGTCGTCAGGCAGAAAATTCGCCGGGTCAGGCTTTGGCGTTCGGCTCCGCCGCCGCACCATCATCGCCGCGATGGCCGCATTGGTGCTCCTGCCGATCGAGGTCAGCGATGCCGGCTGGCTGTCGGATGTCTTCAAAAGCTCGTCAAAGCAGGGCAAATCGTCAAAGCGCGTCGCCTCGCCAAAGCGGGCCACCCTGGCGAGGCGTGCCGCGCCGCCAAAGCACCGCACTGTAAGAGTTGCCGCGCTGGGGACGGCCGGTTTGAACCTGTCCGCTTTGGAGCCAGTCGCGCCAAAGTGCGATCCCTCGAAATTCCGGATCGTTCTGGATGTGGGACATACCGCCGAATCAGAAGGCGCGATCAGCGCCCGCAACGTCGCCGAGTTCGTCTTCAATCTGCGTCTTGCGCAGCGGATCGAGGAGAAATTGAAGGCGGAAGGCTTTGCTGAGACGAGGTTACTCCTGACCAAAGGCAAGGCGAGGGCCAGCCTCGTCAGGCGTGTCGCCGCCGCCAACAATCTGCCCGCGAATCTGTTCCTGTCGATCCACCATGACTCCGTGCCCAACTCGTTCCTCGAGAGTTGGGAATTCGAGGGCAAGAAGAGCCATTTCAGCGACCGCTTCAGGGGTTATTCGGTCTTCGTCTCCCGCGACAATCCGGACTTCAGGACGAGCCTTTCGTTCGCCAAACTGCTCGGCAAGGAAATGAAGGCCCAGGGCCTGCAATACGCCCAGCAATATGCCCAGCCCATCATGGGCCGGTATCGCCACCCACTGCTGGACAAGGACACCGGTATCTATAGCTACGATGAACTCGTCGTCCTGAGAACGACCCGGATGGCTGCCGTCCTGCTGGAAGCGGGCTCGATCATCAACCGGGACGAAGAGCTCAAGATGGACTCGCCTGAAACCCGGGACATCATCAGCAGTGGTGTCACGGCGTCCGTGAAGGAATTCTGTGATCGTCGATGGGGCATCCTCGGTCCGCTCTGATGGTGCGGTGAAAACACCACGTCGCACCCGCTTTCCGGATTTTAGCATTGATACCGGCGATCCCCTGGTCAGAGGAGGCACATCTGGGATGCTCATCCGTGCTGGCCTTGTCTTGATCATCATGATGCTGCCTGCGCCAGCGTGGTCAGGCTCTGCCTTGCCCAGGGGTTTCGTTTATTTGCGGGATATAGATCCCACGATCGTTCAAGACATTCGCTATGCAGGATCTCATAACTTTGTGGGCCGACCGATAAGGGGCTACCTCGCCGCCGAGTGCATCCTCAGCGAGCCCGCCGCAAATGCCCTTCAAAGGGTGCAGAGAAAGTTGGCCGAGAAAAAGCTCTCGCTCATCGTCTGGGATTGCTATCGGCCGAAGCGGGCTGTCGATGATTTTCTTCAGTGGAGCAAGGATCCAGCTCGCTACGAAATGAAGACCGAATTCTATCCACGCACCGATAAGCAAAAGCTGTTCGCGCTCGGGTATCTCGCAAAACCATCGGCTCACTCGCGGGGGAGCACGGTGGACCTGGGGATAGTCCCGATCGCTTTTTCATTGGCGCCGCCGCCGAATCCCTCGCGGTCTCCCAAGGCATGCACTTCGCCAAAAGGCGAAAGATTTGAAGATGGAACGATCGATTTTGGCACGGGCTACGACTGTTTGGACGTACTCGGAAATACATCAAACGCCCTTGTAGGCAGGACAGCGCGACACAATCGTCAAACACTAAAATCGTACATGAAGGGAGCGGGCTTTCGTCCCTATGCCAGGGAGTGGTGGCACTTCGAACTTTCCAATGAGCCGTTTAATCGTCACGGCTTTGACTTTGAGGTGTCGGCCTCACATCTGCCGGACGTCTCGTCACGTCCTGCCAGCAAGGCGACATCGAGGTAGCTCTCTGGCGCAGGCGGCCGCGTTTGGACTATGATAGCCGGGACCGATAAAGATGCCGGTCGAGCAGTTGAGGGCGCGCATCTGATGTCAAGACTTCGAGGAGCAACGGGGCCAATCGTCTGCGCGGTGCGCTGCGCGAGCATTCCGGTTGCTCAAGCCGGTTCCTGCCGCAAAGACATTGCGCATCCGGTATCCGCCGGCGCCAACATGATTTACTCGATGCTGCTATGTCGTATGCTTGTGGCACTTTCCTTTGCGAAGGCCGAGATAGAGTAGCGCCAGCGCGGGAGCGATCAAAATGAAGCTGCTCCCGATCAGACGACGATGGCTCCTCGCTCTCGCGGCTATCGCGATCGCCTATCTCATGCTGGCCTACGTCGTGCTTCCCGTCTTGTGGACCCATCATGAGCGTGAACCGGGGCTCGCTACCCTGCCGATGGTTACACGCACCGGCGCGGGCATCCCGGGGGATGCGCTCAACGTCGGGCTCGTTGGCGTCAAGGAAGATGTGCTTCGCGCCATGCACGCGGCGGGCTGGTTTCCTGCCGATCCGATCACGTTGCGCACCAGCATCGAGATCGTCGGCAGCGTGGTGCTTGACCGGCCGTATCATGATGCGCCTGTCAGCCCGCTTTATTACGAAGGGAAGAAGCAACAGCTGGCCTTCGAAAAACCGGATGGCAGAAGCGCTGACAAGCGTCACCACGTCCGGTTCTGGCTGGTTCTTGAAAAAGGAACGGATGGCCGTCCGGTCTGGCTCGGCTCGGTCACGTTCGATCGTGGGGTAGGTCTGAGCCACGACACCGGACAGGTCACCCACCATATCGGGCCCGACATCGATGCGGATCGCGACCTGCTGATGCGCGACTTGCAACAGGCGGGAATGGTCCAGGCTCTGTTCCAGATTTCCGGAACCGGCCCGACATTGCTCGGCCGAAATGGCGAAGGCGATCCTTATTACACGGACGGAGAAATCGACATCGCCAGTCTTGTCGTCGATGGCGTCAAGCGAAGCGAGCCGCCCGAGATATTGCCGCCGCCACCGCTGATAGCCCTCAAGGATCAAATCTGGCACGGCATCGGCAATGCGGTGGCCCAATAGAGTTCTATCCAGTATATCGGCCGCCGCTCGACGTATGCGACGTCAGCTTTGGGTCGTCCCCACACGCTCTTAGTCCTTTGCGCCCAACACTTTGCCGGTGGATCTGTTGATGAGATGCACTCCCGTACAAGCCGGGCAAACCACGATCTCATAAACCGTGCTGTCAACGGGCTTGTCCTCGTCCAGCCATGTATGCGGGACATTCAAACCGGTTCGCGGACATTGAAAAATGAAATTGTCCATTACCTAACATGCGCGGGGAGCGACCGCCCCAGCATTGACCGACATCAAAGCTGCGCAGGATGTATCAGTGGTGTGGCACCGAAGTTGTCGCCCGCCACGCGGCTACGCTGCCAATTCCTTGCGGACGGCAGCGGCCGAATTTCCGACCTTGTCGACTAACTTTTGCAGCTGCTGTTTGTTGACGCCGAGCTCCTTGGTCCAATACTTGACCTCGTAGGGCTCGTGCATGTTGATCTTGCTGCGGTCTTGCGAACCTTTCTTGTTCAGATCGTCCATGTCTGTTTCCTCCCTGGAAGCACGGCCTTGCCCCTGGCGATAAGGCTGTCGGGGCAGGGGCCTCGCAGGCCAGAAAATTGTCGGCTGGCCCACTCGGTTAAGTTCGGCCGGGCCCAGGAGTTCCGGTGGTGCTTCGGTATCTCCACCCAATTCACCGCAGCCGACATCGAGCTGACGGCAACGGTAACCGCTTAGATGTACGTTAAGGGACCCCTTGTATCGTGGCGCGTGGGGATGGCGGGCGACGTGCTTTTTGGGGTCGCCATGAATTTTAGAACACGCGGCCAGCGCCTCTTGGTGCTCGGCTTGCTTTTCGCCACAACCTTAGCTGGATGCGTTTCCTGGATAACCTACGGTGACGGGGACCTTAGAGGCCACGTCGTTATCGAATGGTCGGGCGAAGACGAATTCATTTACCGGCCGGATCCGGATCGATCAAAACGCTTGAGCTTTCAGCCGTCGTTTCTGAAAATCCCCATCGTTCCTGAGGTGATGTACACCGATGGCGGTAGCATACCGCGTATTTTTTGGAGCATTCCAGGACTTTCGCCGTGGGGCCTTGGGCCGGCGTATATCATTCACGATTGGCTATTTCTGGTGCACCGATGTCATAGGACCGCGCCCCCGGAAGTAACAGCGATTACGTTCGAGCAATCAGCTCAAATCCTTGCCGAAGTGGGCAAGTCACTGATCGAACACAACCTCGTCAAGAACAACAAGCTTGAGGAGATCGTTTGGGCCATCCAAACGAAGTACGCTCGCGACATCTGGGATAGTCCGCCCGGCCCCAAGGAATGCGATATCCCGGCAACAGCCAGGGACAGAGCGTTTCGAGGTTTGCCGCCCCCGAAGAAAGTCGTGGATTTTGTTATTCCGCCGCTACGACGGCCACTCGTCCAATGAAGCCGGTTTGAGCTCGAGTTGGTACTACGCAAGCTTACAGAAAGCCCGCTGTTGCCGACGGGTGCGGCAGGGCTTTGCGTCTCCTGCATGTCCAAACAGGCGATGTGATCGCTTTTGCGAAGAACTGGACTCTCATCAGGTTCGGACAGCAGGCCGGCCTCGATGATCGACTGTCCGCCGGGTTGCGAAATTGGTCGAATGGTTAAGCAATATTTAACGCGTTTTGTGCCTCAATCCGGCAAACAACACTCGAATCTGTGGCGTAAGAGGAATTCGGTTCGGTTGCGTCATGTTCAATAAAATCAAGGAGTTGGCGGTAGGAGCTCGTTAAATCGCCAATCCTAGATTCGGGTGGCGCGAGGCAAGCGCCTCCCGGTTGCCGGTTAGATCGCTAGAGTTGGAAGACACGCTGGAATGCCGCGAACGGCTGCCGCTGGAATTGGGTCGCTATTCCGCGCAGGCGCGCGGACGGCGCGGCGTTGCCTCGGCGGCCCGCTCGCCGCCACGCGACCATGGCTCGCAGCCGCGCTGGTCCTGATCGGCTCGACGGTTTCCGGTAACTGCCAGAGCCCGCCGGTGAAGGGCGAGGCCAGCTTCTCGGCGAGCGGCAGCTACGCGCGGCTGGTGCTCAAGCTCGCCGAGGATGTCGAGTCCGATGTGACCACGGCCGGCACCATCCTCGTGATCCGCTTCAAGCGCCCGGTGGATATCGCGGTCGAGAAGCTGACCGAGGGCGCGCCCGATTATGTCGCCTCGGCGCGGCGCGACCCGGACGGCTCGGCGATCCGGCTGTCGCTGGCGCGCAAGGTGACCATCAACACCATGACCGCCGGCGAACGGGTGTTCATCGATATGCTGCCCGACGGCTGGAAGGGCGACCCGCCGGGCCTTCCGCCCGAAGTGGTCCGCGAACTGGCCGAGCGCGCGCGCGCCGCCGAACGCGCGTTACGCCAGCAGCGCGCGACGGCCGCGGCGATGAAGCGTCCGCCGGTCAGGATTCGCGCCTCGGTGCAGCCGACCTTTGTCCGCTTCGTGTTTGAGTTGCCGGATGGCGTCAACGCCTCGTCGGTGCTGAACGAGCAGAAACTCACGCTGCTGTTCAACGCCGCGCTCACCTTCGATCTGGCCGACGCCAAGCTCGCGGCGCCATCGAACATCGCCTCGATCAACCAGAAGATAGACGGCGAAACCTCGGCGGTGGAAGTCACGTTGATCGGCGAAGTCGATGTTCACTCCTTCCGCGAGGAGAAGAACTACGTCATCGATGTTGCCTTCCCGCAAACGGAAAAACCGGCGGCGAAGCCATCGCCCGCCGCCGACGCCTCGCGCGCTGCGGCGCCAGCCGCTCATGCGCAAGCTGCGCCAGCGCCGGCCCGAGCCGTCCCGGTTCCGGTGACGGCGCCGCCAGCCGCTGCGGCCGCGTCCGCAAAACCCGCACCTGAGGGTTCGCAATTATCGAAATCCGGCGGGATCGCGCCGCCGACATCGGAAACCATCGCCGAGCAGGCCAACATCGAGATCAAACCCGCAACAGCGCCGAAAATTACACCGGCACCGGAACCGGCGATGGCCGCTGCATCGCCAAGCGAGACATCGTCAAAAGAGACAAAGGAGACGATGGCTCCGGCGACGGAGGTCCCGGCGAAGGCGGCCGCGGCCGGGCCTCCGCCAAAGGCCACCGCTGCAATGTCCGAACCGCCGCCGGAAGCCAAGGCGGGCGACAGCGCCGCTTCAGTGGTCGCCACCCGGGACAGCGACGGCCTGCGGCTGAAATTCTCCTTTGCCACCGCGAGCCCGGCGGCGCTGTTTCGCCGCGCCGACGCTGTGTGGCTGGTGTTTGATTCGCCAAAGCCCGTCGATATCGAGCCGATCCGCGCCAAGGCCGGCGCTGTGATCGCCGACGTCAGCCAGGTGCCGCTGGAAACCGGGCAGGCGATCCGCATTCGCCTCAACCGCCCGCAGATCCCCTCGCTGACCGGCGACACCCAGTCCGGCGGCACGAACTGGACGCTGACCTTCGCCGACACGATGCAGGCGCCGCCGCAGCCTTTGACGGTGGTGCGAAACATCACCGAGCCAACGCTTGCCAATGTGGTCGTGCCATTGGTCAAGCCCGGCCTTCTGCACCGCCTCGTCGATCCCGATGCCGGCGATATGCTGCTGGTGATCACAGCGCCGCCGCCGATCCGCGGCTTCATCAAGCGGCAGGATTTCGTCGAGCTGTCGCTGCTGGAATCGATGCACGGGGTTGCGGTTCGTCCGAATTCGGAGGATGTCATCGCCGAAGTCGCATCCGACAAGATCATCCTCGGCAGGCCCGGCGGCTTGACGCTGTCGCCGGCCGACGTCGGGGTGGAACGCGCCCCGCTCGCGGTGCGACCGCTGTTCGATCCCGAGAATTGGCGCAGAAATCAGACCGAGAACTTTTTCGCGCGGCAGGACGCGCTGGTCGTGCTGGCGGGAGCGGCCGCGCCCAGCCGGCGTGCGTCGGCCCGCGTCAATCTCGCCAACTTCTACATGGCGCGCGAAATGTATCCGGAAGCCAAGGGCGTTCTCGATCTCGCGCTCTCGGACTCCAAGCCGGGCTTCGAGGACCCGATGGTGCTGATGCTGCATGGGGCCGTGAACGTCGTGCTCGGCCGCACCGCGCAGGGATTGAAGGACTTCGCCAATCCGGCGATCGGAACCAATTACGATTCGCAGATCTGGAAAGCGCTGGCGCTGGCGCGTCAGGCCAAATGGGCGGAGGCGCGCGAGAAATTCAAGAACGTCGAATTCGCCATCACGACGCTGCCGGTCGAACTGCAGCGCATCGTGATCACGGAGGCGATGCGCGCCTCGCTCGAGGTCAGGGATTATTCCGGTGCGGCCAAACGCGGCAGCGATCTGGAAGCCGTCGGCATTCCGCCCGGCCTGAAGCCCACGGTGGCGGTGTTGCGCGGACGGCTGGCCGAGGGCCTCGGACACGACAAGGACGCGCAGGCCCAGTACAAGTTCGCGATGGAATCGCCGGACCGGGCCGCGGCGTCCGAAGCCACGCTGCTCGACATCATGCTGCGGCAGAAGCGCGACGAGGTCGGCCAGGCCGATGCCTTGCGTGAACTCGAAACGCTCGCGGTGACGTGGCGCGGCGACGCCGTCGAGGTCAAGGTGCTGCAATTGATGGCGGGCATCTATGCCGAGACCGGGCGTTACAACGAGTCGCTCGCGGCGGCAAAGACCGCGACCCGGCTGGAGCCGAATTCGGAAACGTCGCGCCAGGCCCAGGACGCCGCGTCCGAGCTGTTCGCGCAACTCTATCTCAGCCCGAAGGGCGACGATCTGCCCCCGATCGACGCGCTCGGGATGTTCTACGAATATCGCGAATTGACGCCGATCGGGCGGCGCGGCGACGAAATGATCCGCCGGCTCGCGGACCGGCTGGTCGCGGTCGATCTGCTCGATCAGGCCAGCGAACTCCTGCAATATCAGATCGATCGCCGGCTCGAAGGTGCGGCGCGCGCGCAGGTCGCGGCGCGGCTCGCAATGGTCTACCTCGCCAATCGCAAGCCGGACAAGGCGATCGCAGCGCTTCACACCACGCGGATCGCCGACCTGTCGGGCGAACTGCGCCAGCAGCGGCTGCTATTGGAGGCGCGCGCCCAAAGCGACATCGGACGCCACGACCTGGGCCTCGATATCATCAGCAACATCGTCGGACGCGAGGCGATCCGGCTGCGCTCCGACATCTACTGGGCGGGGCGGCGCTGGCGCGAGGCGTCCGAGCAGATCGAATTGTACTACGCCGATCGCTGGCGCGATTTCAGGCCGCTGAACCCGGTGGAGAAAAGCGACATCATCCGCGCCGTGGTCGGCTACGCGCTGGCCGAGGATGCCATCGGTCTGGCGCGGTTCCGCGAAAAATACGCGCCGCTGATGAGCGGCGATACCGACCGCGTCGCCTTCGAGACCGCAAGCCAGCCGGTCAACGCCAACAGCGCCGAATTCGCAGCGATCGCCAAGATGGCGGCGAGCGTCGATACGCTGGAAGGGTTCTTGCGCGAGATGCGGACGCGTTTTCCCGACGCAACGGCGAGGGCACCGGCGTCGCCGGACACCGCGAAGGCCGATCCGGTCCACACCGGCGCGTTGCCGCGGATCATCGGACTGACACGGGCTGACGCGGTGAGGTAGGGCGACGCACGGCCGGCTCGGCAATAAATGCGTTGCTCAACCGGCGGCGGGTTTTTCTGTCCGGCTTCCGATCAAACCGCTAAATGGTCTCTACGCGGTAGCCCAGCCGTCGAAGATTGTTGAAGGCTTGAACCTCCATGGGTTTGGCGGTCGCGGGAATTCCGACAACGAAGATCTTGTCCTTGTCCCGCTTCATTCTCTGGTGAACGTCTGCGAAATGGACGAAGTGGTCCTGCGCGATCAAGGAATCTTCGCCGCGGGTCTCATGGTGGATGGCTACTGACCATCGTGTACGCATCGTAATTTCCCCAAAATCACTCGATGTTCCATAGCGGACGAGGATTGCGTCCTTTTTATCGCCGAGGGAAGCCGAAAAAATGGAGGCCGGTGATGAGAGGTGAGGTGACCGATTTTAGAGCTGGCAGGTAATCACCTGCATCTCCTTGTCGCCGGCCTGGTACTCGGGACGCGGAGCAAGGGATTTTTGCTCTGTGACGACGGCCCCCGTGGCTTCGTCAACGCGCAACAGCTTCCATCCGATTGGTTCCATGTTGACGATGCCGCCGCCAATTTGCCAGACGCGCATGATGGGGTTGTCTTCCTCCGTGAAGCCGACAGCGTGAACTTCGACCAAGCGGGAATAGTGATCATATTGGAGTTCGAGAACGTGCCCTGAGCGAAGGGCTGCACATGCAGTTTGCACCAACATTCCCTGGCTCCTGTTCAGACCAATTTGGTCAAGCCGGCATTGTCGCCAGCCGGCTCCTTCATCGGAAACTCACTGCATCGAAAAGGCAAAGGACAGAATCCGGAGACCAGAACCAACTTGTCCGGGTCTCCGGGGTCTTGCGACGATGGTTCAGGACTAAGCCGCCTTGCTCGGTGCGTCGGCCTTGTTCGATACAGGGCTCGTGCTCGGCGGAGCGCCCGGCTTGATATCAATGGTCTTGGTGGTCTTTGTAGCCTTGGCGGGCTTCTTGACCTTGAGATGCAGCACGCCCTTGTCGAAATGAGCTTCGACGGCTCCCTCTTCTGGCTCGAACGGCAGGAGCATGGATCGGTAGAAGGAACCGAAGCTCCGCTCCTCGACATGCCAGTCCTTTTCGTCTCTTGTGCTCTCCGCCTTTTTCTCGCCGGAGATCACCAGCTGGTTGTCGTCAAGGCTGACCTTGATGTCTTTCTCGTCCACGCCGGGAAGTTCGGCCGTGACTTCGAAGGCATCATCTGTTTCCGCCACATTGATCGCCGGCGCACCAGCGCCAATGTAGGGAGAAGCCGGTTTCTGATCGAGAGCACGAAACGCGTTTTCCATTTCGCGCCGCATCACGCGGAACGGCTCCAGTTCTTGGCTCATGGTCCACAATCTCGGAAGGCTCATCTGTTCTCTCCATCGGTGAGATAAAATTTCGAAAGATATGTTGGCCCTCCTGATCCTGACGGCCTTGATGTAGCTCAAAACGGCTGAATTGTTTTGAGGCCAGGAAAGCGGGCGGTGATGCCATACAGCGATTGCGTTTCCACCATGGCTCGCAAAAGCGAAATCAGCGCCTATCTAACGAATGCGATGGTTTCGATGCGAGAGTAGAAGCGTGTCAGCGAGGTTGACCTAATGAGAACCGTAGATTTATTGTTCCATCGCCGCACTGAACGGCAGTTGGCTGAGCGCATGAAGTCGCCAAGACAGATCTACGGCCAAGTTATTGTTGCGATCGAGCGAACGTTCCAACGCGTATTCAACAATGACGGTTCGCTGATTCCGATTCCGGTCAGAACGGTCGCGAACCGGCGACGCCTTGATCGGTGCCGGCCCCGTGATTGATTTTCCAAATCATAGTCGCTCCTACGACCCAACGCGACGAGCCGTGCGATTTTGGGGACATGATAGTGCTATGGAAGCGTCATTTTTTATCAACGAAGATGCACTGAGGCGGCTTCAACCGGATGCCCGCCTCGATGAGTTGGGCTTTCTGAAAGCGTTCGATTCGAACCGCGATTTGATATGCGCTGCCGCAGCCAAGGTCTATGTCCGCGGTAGCAGAGGTTCCTATGATCTGGTTGCCGCTCATTTTTGAACGATTGCCAGCGGTTCGCTGCACCGCACTGCTCATTTGCGAGCCTGCCTTGATGGTGTAGTAGAATTTCATCCGCTACCTGGCCATCCGATCCATATGACGCTGATCTTGACAATAGCGGCCGCCGTCGCCTGCATCTGGTGTGCAGAGCGCAGCGTCGAGCACCTTAAGCTGGCCATTGCCGGGCTGTGCTTCAATGCCGCGGTGCTGCTGTTCGTGGTTGCCGATTTCGAAAGGGCGATTCTGCTGTCGTCGATCCTGGCAACGGCAATCTTCGGAGCGTCGATCGTGAAGTACAATCACAGCGGGCTGAAATTGACCGTGACGGATTTGCCGCTGGCGTTTGCGGGAACAGTTCCGTTTCTTGTCGCGCAATACCCGCTCGCCGTCCTGGCTGTCATCACCGGAGGCGCCGCACTTATCCTGGCTGCTGTCGCGGCTGTGCTCTACCTACCCGGGCCGCCAGTTTCGCTGGAACTCCAGGTTCTTGCATTCAGTATTGCATTTATTGGTTTAGTGGCAGCCTACATGGCAACTGGCGGGGCCGTTTCCTTCCAGCGCATCGCGGCTCTGCGACGATGTTTTTTTTCGACATTCATCGCCTCCCTTCTCAACCCACTTTCCTGGCGGCAGTTCGGCAAGCTCGCCCTGAGCGACATCGCCAAGGAGCCGTTGCCGCTGATGCCGGCCGTACCGGCGCGCACCCTCGACTACCCCGACATTATCGTCATCCAGCACGAATCAATCTTCGATCCGCGGGTGTTTGGGCTCCCGGTTGAGCCAATTGTCGAAGCATTTCTGTCCCCGAAAGATGGAATCCATGGATGCCTGAACGTCGATATTTTTGGCGGAGGATCGTGGCAATCCGAATTTAGCGTGCTGACCGGCCTTTCAAGCGCAAGCTTCGGTTCAAACGCCTATTTTCTCTTCAAGAGAGGCGTCGGCCGATTCCGCAACAGTCTTCCAAATGCGCTGACTGCGCTGGGGTATCGAACGATGCTCACGTCGAGCTGTCGTCGCAGCTTTCTCAATTATGATGAATTTTACCGTTCAATTGGTATCGGCGAACGAATTTTCACAGATGATTTTCAGCCGCCCTTCGATGTCGGTCGATTCGAAACGACAAATTCCGATGCGTTGTTTCTGGGAGCAGCACTCGGCGCGCACATGAAAGGGATTGCTGGCGATGCAGCGCCTCGCTTTCTGTATGCGCTGACTAATTTCAATCACGGCCCTCACAACCGAAGACTGGTCGCGCCTGGACACTTTGAGCGCGAACGTGCCTTTGCGGCCGCAAGCCTTCCCGATGCTTGCTATGCCGAGTACTACGCCCGGCTGGTGGAGACCGCCGTGACCTGGACCAGGCTCAAGTCAGAGCTTTCCGCCCGTTTTCCCGGACGGCCGACGCTGATTGTACATTACGGAGATCATCAGCCCGTCATGACACGGCGGATCGAGGCAAAACTCAAACTCCCGATCGACGCGCGGCGCCAGTTCCGCACGTTCTATGCCATCGAAACGTTGAATGACTGCTCTGATCGACTTATTTCCGGGCGGGGGCCGGACCTGGATATTGCTTTTCTTGGGACCGTCGCTTTGCAGCAGGCTGGCCTGCCGCTCGATCAGATCTTTGCCACGCGCGCAAGCCTCCTCGAGCATTGCGGCGAAGCCTACTTCGCATCGTCCTCGGAACGGAAACGCCGTTTCCACCGCACACTCGTGGATCTGGGCATGATCGACGTAGCGCCAACCGTGCGACATCAAAAACAAGCCAAGGCCGCGAACTGACGCGCCCTCAGCCGCCACGAAGCTTTCGGGTTTTTTCGAAGGCTTGCTTGACCATTTCGTTGATCATCCTGGCGCCCTGAGCCGTGTTGGCAACCCGGACGTTCTTGTCTGCCGGGCTTCCTACGAATTTTGAAAGGAAGTCTCGCTCGGGTTCGCTGCACAGTTTTATATAGAGCGTGCGGAAGCTTTGCAGCGTCAGGGCATCTTTTTCCTTGGCCGCCGTTGTCACCGCGCATTTGGTCACCACCCTGAACGCAGCATAGGCGGCTTCCTTGCCGGGTCCCCAGCCGGGCGGTGGATCGTTGGCCAAAGCGGGCCGCAAGAACTGAAAGGTTGCAACGAGTGTAACGATCAAGAGCCGCATCCACATTTCCTCAATCAGGCCATCGGGTACTTCGAAGTAGATCACTAACAGGCCAATAGGGTGATGCGAAGTCCGTTCCGGGTCATGTTTGGAAACAACCGCGCCATGCGATCATGTCCGCTCCGGCAGGCGAATTCGTGTTGAAGACGGTTCAGTCGCCCCGCGTAACCGTCGTCCGCTGGTCGTTTGGCGGATTTCGGCAGCCGGCCGGCGTGATGAGGCCGCCCGGCGAGGACCGGATGTCGCTTGTCATTGTGTCCGCAGGTAACGGCCTCGGCTATCGCGCACGCAATGATCGACGCGTTCCCGCCGGCCTTTTTGATCGGAGATAAAACGAAGCTCCGTTCAGGACGAGCCCATAACGCTTCGTCTCGACCCTTCGTAGGACCGACGCAGCAACGCAAGCAGGCCGCCGCCCGTCGCCGCGCCCAGGAGATAGACGATGGCGACCAGCAGCGCGAGCGGCACACGGGCATTAGAGCCGACGAAGGAGACGGTGACGGTCTCGAAGTTCTGCAGCGCGAAGGTGATCGTTGCTGCCGCGAACAGGAGGATGACGGCGAGATAGATCCAGCGCATCGGCGCCTCCTTCTCATTGATCGAGGGACCGCGCAGCACGCGGTCCGCCAACTGTACCTCAACGCGCGCGGCGCAGGCCGAAGCCGAGGCCGATCCAGCCCGCGCCGGCCATGATGAGATCGATGCCAAGGAACAGGCCGAGGATATAGAGGCTGGAGACCGGCCAGCGGGCCAAAATCAGCAGGCCGAGCAGCAGCGTGATCGCGCCTGATAGCACCACCCAGATCCAGGGCGTTTCCCGTTTCATGCTGAAGCCCAGGATGATCCGCATGACGCCCGAGGCCACCAGCGACGCGCCGAGAATAAGGGTGAGCAGCGCGGCGGCGAGCAGCGGATTTTCGAATGTGACAAAGCCGGCGATGATGTAGAGCACGCCGAGCAGGGCCCAGAGCAGGAATTTGCCCCAGCTCTTGATCTGGAAGGCGCTAAATACTTCGGCGACGCCGGCGATGATCATCATCACGCCGACGACGAGGACGCTCACCACGGTGGCCATCGCCACACTGCCAAGCGCGATAAACCCGGCGATCAGATAGACGACCCCGAGTGCGATGATCCAGCCCGACTTGGCGCGCAGCGGCGCCATATCCGAACCGGCTTGAGTGAGGGTGTCTGAAGCGTTGGTCATGACGGTCCTCCAATGTGAAAACCTGTCCGACGTTCGTCTGCAAGAGACGGCATACGAGACAGACCAAGATACCGAACAATTGATACCGGCGACAATCGGTATTTCTTGCCATTTCGACATTTCTGGCTTCGATAGGGAGCTCGCACCGTTCAGGCCGCCCGGCACGAGCCTCAAGCAGGGCGACGGTGAGCCCGCCGCTGCGTGGCATCAAGCGGACTGTCCGATAAAGCCCTCAAGGTAGCGAAACTGAGGGCGTCGAACTATTGCGCGGAAATGATCCTGATCGGAGCGTTGAGAGGCGTCGTCGGCAATTCCACGATAGCCCCGAGAGCCCCGCCTTCCGGCAGATTTCCTTTGGAGTCAGGACTGGCGCCGACGCCCCTGGCCAGGACAGCCGTCAACTTCGGGGCCACGTCGGCGAGTTGAGCGTACTTGCTATGATTGGAAGGATCGGTCGCCTTTACATCCGTGAGGTCGATTACGGTTGCTCCCAGCGCTGCCAGTTCCTCGATGTTTGCGTCATCGCCCAATCGGCTCCTGCCGCCTGCGATCATGCTTGAGAACCGAAGCGCCCGATCATCTTTGGAAACGACGACGTAGAATGGTTTCTTCGGCTTTCCAAATCGACGCATCTGCGATCTGAAGACATCCATATCGATGTCCGCGTCCGCGAGAAATACCGATCCAATTTTATCAGTCGGCAGACGCTGCCCTGAAATCTTGATCTGTCGCATCGCCTCGACCGCGACCCAGTTACCCATCGAATGGGCCAGAATATTGATCTGGTCGGCATCGCTTGCAAACAGCAATCGCAGTGTGTGCTCGAGGTCGTCGCGGGCCGTGGTAGCGCTATTGGTATCATAGATATAAGCGCCGACTTTTCCACGCGACGCCCAGGTGAACAGCACGGGGACAGACGCAGATTCCGAATCGTGGACAACCTGTGCAAAGCGATAAAGTCCCTCGGCAAACATCGTGTTGTAGCCGTGAATGAACAGGAACACGTTGCGGCTGCCACGCGGGCGCTTCGCCAATTGCGCATTCAAGGTTCGAACAAATTCCTTTTCGCCTTCCAGATATGCTGCCTGGCGCACGACGAAATCCGATCCTGGATTTCCAGGAGGAGTCGATGGCCATTCGATCTCGCCGGCGGTGTGGGTTTGCGGAATCGAAACCGTCACTGCCGCATAGCCCAATGGTTGGCCTCTCTCGCCGTTGTAAAGCGTTCCAGGCCGCGCATCCCGCTCACGTGTCGTTGCCACAAGCAACGTGCGATCGGTGGCACCCGCTGCCGTCTCGGCAACAGGAAGCAGAAAGCCGGTTTCAGGCCGCGTCGCGCATGCCGCCAAGAGCCCCAGGGCGGCGAGAAGGGCGAGCGTCGATAGCGGTCGGCCGGGGCTTACTCTAATCACCGGACACCCATCGGCCCTCTCGCCGTCATTTAGCGGCCATGGATTCGATTTTCTGAATAGCTTCCGCACAACCGGCTGAAGCAGTCGATTTGTTCGACAGCAGACACGCAGCGATTCGACCCTGGCCCGGCAGTACCTTTCCGCACACGCCGCTTATCTCGGCTTTACACGCAATCACCGCATCTTTCAGGGCGTCAGCCGCGGTTTGCACACTTGTTGCGGCCTCTCCCAGTTCGAATGCGCACTTGGTGCTGATCTTGTCCTCGTGAGCTTGCATGCAGTAGATCATGCGGCCTTCGCCGGGCGTCACCGTACGGCAGTACTTCTTGATGTCTTTGGCGCAGGCGCTCTCTAGCTTGGTAACCCTGGCCGTCAGTTTCTCCAGAATCGTCTTTCCGAGATCCGTCTGAGCGGAAACGGAGCCAACTGACAAAACGGTCAGCAAGGGCAACAGTCCAAGCCTGACAAGCAATTTCACTGTGATTTTCATCGAACGTCCTCTGATGACTGGCGCCGAACCGAGCAGCTTCGTCGAAGTCGCCGCAGGGTCGCGATCTAGGCTGAGGGATGTTTTTCGCTCTATGCTCATTGTGCCAGGGAAAGCGTAAGACTTGAAACTCCAAGGGACAGGTTGACCCCAACCGACCCCTCGACAGAAAGTGGTTGCAAGGCGATCGAACGCCCCGTTCCGCCGAACAGGAGGTTGGCGCCCACGCCGACGCCAACGCCGATCGCGCCGCTCGCACCCACATAGGTGCCGGCAAGCGCTCCGCGCATCGGACCTGCGGTGGGCGCAAATACGCCCCACGCCATCACCCCGCCTGCCGTGATTCCGACATCGAGACCAATTGTGCCCATCACACCGACATAGGCCTCAGGTGGATTGGGACCATTGGGAGCGAAACGGCAGGCCATCCGCTGCCGGGACCCAAAGATCAAGCCGATCGAAGGCGCCATCTTGCAAGTGAGCGTACCCACGCTGGTTCCCGGCGGTTGCTGGGCAATTGCTGGCGAGACGAACGCCGCAGCGAACGCAACAAGCACCAGCGCAATGAGATGTTTGAACATGACTAAACTTCCCGTTTTCTGGAGTTATTCGCTGGCGGCGCAACCATACTGATCAGGCATCGAGACGACGATGCAATTTCGGCAGATGTCAGAACTTATAACCGATCCGCGCAGTAACCTGATTGCTGCTCAGCTCCTGCTTGAACCCGACGAAGCCGAGATTCAGGATGGGTATCGGATAGGTGAAGGTCCTGGCCTCGTACTGCGAGTAGCGGTATTCGATGCCCAGTGAACCAGTTGTTCGTGAAGGCGTAATCAACACCGCCCCCGACCGTCCATCCCACGCGCGTGCCGTCGCCGCCGATTGAGATGCCGGTGGTGGGGATAGAGGTCTGATTGGAGACGAACGCGGCGCCGCCTGTCACATAGAACAGAGCGCGATCGGCCGCGTAGCCGAGCCGCCCGCGGATCGAGCCGCCCCATTTGCTGTGCGCGGTAAGGAAATCTCCGGTGATCGCCGTGTAGCGTATCGTACCAACGGTCCAGCCTGCGAAGTCGCCTTCGACGCCGAGCACCACCTGGCCAACCTGGTAGTTATAGCCAGCCAGAATCCCGTAGGTCAGGCCATTCTTGTCGGACCCGGACGTGACGACGAAAGGCGTCCCCAGCAAAAGCGCGCCGGTGGTGTATCTGGGGTTCGTTTGTATCCACCCAAGCTCACCGCCGAGATAAAAGCCTGTCCATGAAAACGCGGGTACATAGGCAACCGGTGCGACTGGCTCTATTCGGGCAGGAAGGTCGGCAGCCATCGCGGACAGACTGAAAACGCTCGCCGTGCAAAGCAAAACGACGCGGGCAAAACGCAACATGAAGGCCTCGCGAGCTGGAGCAGTCGAGCTGTGGAAACCATCCATAGCATCCGCAGGGATTCCAGACTGAATAATTCCCGGCGGACGCGAGTCTTTTTCGTCACTGTAACTACGGAGTTACACCGTAAATACACGGGGTTACGCGCCTTAACTATGCGTTGGGCGGCCAATGTCTGAAATGGGTCCCGTCATTTCCGGACCTGGACGGCTTTCGCTTCGGCAGTGTGTCCGCGCATTCAACGGTCGAGCGGCCGCGTCGACGTTGGCCCAGACCATGCACCTGAGTGACCGGCGTCACAGCCCCAGCGGGGCCTGCAGCTCATGCTGACACCATCAAGATTGGCCGCACCGGTGATCTTGCGAGGAACAAGGCAAGGAGGTCTCGATGTCGAAATTTGTAATCGGCGAGCAGGTCGACAATGGAGCCGACGACCATCAGAGCGGCACGGTCGTCGGCGTGTTTCCAACCGTCGAAGGCAATTTCAGATACGCGGTCGACATGGAGGGCTATGGCGCGCTCCAGTTCTTCAACGAAGAAAGACTGGTCCTTCGCCTGCATTGAGCACCGCGTCGCGGCCCTACTGCGGCCCAGGGAATTGAGATAGGTTCGGCCCCAACAGGGGGCCGCGCCATGAAATTTCTCCGCCGTCAATTCCTTCAACTCGCCGGCGCGATTGCCGCCACTCCAGTGCTTCCGCGGCTTGCGGCGGCGCTCGATTATCCGACGCGGCCGGTGCGCATCGTCGCCGGTTTTGCCGCCGGCGGCGGGGTCGACATCACGGCGCGGCTGATCGGTCAGTGGCTGACCGAGCGGCTGGGCCAGTCCTTCGTCACCGAGAACCGCGCCGGAGCCGGCGGCAATATCGGCACCGAGGCGGTCGTGAGCGCGGCGCCCGACGGCTACACGCTGCTGCTGGCCACCGTTCCCAACGCGGTCAACGCCTCGCTGTACGAAAAACTCAATTTCAATTTTATCCGCGACATCGCGCCGGTCGCCGGCATCATTCGCGTGCCGATGGTGATCCTGCTCAATCCATCGGTACCGGCCAAAACGGTTCCCGAGTTCATCGACTATGCCAAGGCCAATCCCGGCAAGATCAATATGGCATCGGCCGGCAATGGCAGCGCGCCCCACATGGCCGGCGAGCTGTTCAAGATGATGGCTGGCGTCAACCTGGTCCATGTGCCCTATCGCGGCCAGGGTCCGGCGCTGACGGATTTGCTGGGCGGCGAGGTGCAGGTGCTGTTCGCCACCGCGCCCGGCACCACCGACTACATCTCGACCGGCAAGCTGCGCGCGCTCGCGGTGACATCAGCCTCGCGCGCGGAAGTGCTGCCGGAGCTGCCGACGGTGGCGGATTTCGTGCCGGGTTACGAAACCAGCCAGTGGTATGGCATCTGCGCGCCAAAGAACACGCCGGCCGACATCGTCGACAAGCTCAACAAGGAAATCAATGCGGCGATCGCCGACCCCGGGATGAGGGCACGGCTGGCCGCCCTCGGCGGCGAGCCGCTGCCGGGCTCGCCCGCCGAGTTCGGCAAGCTGATCGCGGAGGAAACCGAGAAATGGGGCAGGGTGGTCCGCGCCGCCGGCATCAAACCGGAGTAGGGCCGAAAGCGCCCGGCACGCCGCCGCCTTTTTGACGTTGTTCGACCATAACCCTGCTCGGAGGGAACAGGGTTGGGCGAAGGACGATCGCGGCATGCAAGTAGCGTTGGAAGTGATGTCGCGGCAGAAACTGCGGCGCAGCCTATTCGCCGTTGCCGCCATTTCCGCACTGACCGGCGGCGCGGCATACGCCCAAAATCTGGATCAGGGCAAGCCGGCTCCGAGGCTGTTTGCGGATAGCTGCGCGACCTGTCATCGCAGCCCGCGCGGTCTTGCCAAGGGCCGCTTCCGCCTGACGCTCTATTTGTACCTGCAAAAGCACTATGCGGCCAACGCGACCTCGGCCTGGGCGCTTTCTTCTTATCTGGAGTCCGTCGATAGCCCGCAGCGCGGCCGGTCGCGATCGGGCGCGGCGAAGCTGTCGTCTTCGACCAGCGCATCACGGTCCTCGATCCGTCCGCCCGCCCCGGTGCCGGCGCGTTAGCCCCGACAGCTGCGTGATCGAGTCTCCGTCTCGTTGGTTCTGATGGATGCGGGATCGAATGGCGGATCGGTTAAACCGATCCGCCGACTTCAGCCGCAATGTTATCCACATTTCCGACTAGCTTCTGAACACATTTAAGGTGATTCGGCGGATGAACTCGATTCGCGAGGATATTGCATGGCGTTCTTCAAGCGTGAGCTAACCCCGGTCGAGCGCTTCGAGAGTGCGCTGAAGGACAAGCAAGCGGCACGGCTGAAGCTGGCCGACCGGTTGAGCGTCGCCGAAACGGTACTTGGCGAAAAGCGGGCTGCAGCCGAACGGCTGGCGGTAGCCGGCGCCGCCAATGCCCAGCTCGAGCGGGCCGAGACCAACATGCGCGCCGTCGAGGAACGCGCCAAGACGCTGCGCGCCGCATTGGTTGAACTCGACGAACAGGTCGCCTCGACCGAGCGCGCCCTGGCCGACGCCAAGGCGCAGCGCGACCGTGACATGGTGGCGGACGAGATCGAGGCGATGGCTGCGGCCATCGAGCGGGCGGCCCCGGGATTTGGCGCCGGTGCTGCCGCGCTCGTGGACGCCGTCACCAAAGGCGCGGCGTCGATCCCGGAAGCGACCAGGTTCTCGGCCAGCGTGGATGCGGTGCGTCGCGAGGTTCTCTCGGCGGCGGACCTGATCTGCTGGGAACTGCGATCCGCCGCGGTGCGCACGCGCGCGGGCAACGCCAACATGACACTGCGCGCGGCACCCGAGCCCGAGCAGCCCACGCCTGCGGAGATCGAGCGGCAATTGATCTACACGCTCAGTCCGCTGCTTTGGCGGGAAGGCAGCGAGGTGCGCAGGGTTCCGGCGTTCGCGCTGGTCGGGCTGCCAAAAAAATTGCTGCCGGTTGCGCTGCAGCATCAGCACGTCGACTATCTGAATGCCCGGCGCGTGCAGACCCTGATCCATGTTCACGGCAGCGAAGGGTTCATCAGCGACCCCCCGCAGGACGATCAACTCTTTGATCTCGATGCGCTCGCCACGGAACAGAAGGAGACCGCCCAGGCCGACGTTGCGTAAGTAATCAAGATCGGCGGGCGACGGCCCTTCGTCTGCTTTCCTAAATTTAATTCAGGTTCCATGGCGTCAGCCTCGCCGCTCGCGCGTTCCCACACTATCTAGTGAACGAAGCGTGATTGGGATGGAAGCCATGAAGAGGGGATTTACCGTTCTGGCGTGCATGTGCGTGCTGGCGGGCGCCGCCTATTTTGCCGTCAGCAAATGGGGCATTCGGCACGAGACGCTCAATCTGTTTGACGAGGCGCGGCAGCGGCCGGTCGCCGTCGACCTTGCCGTGCGCGCCGACTATGAGATGAAGGCGAATGCCGGCTACTGGAAGCTTCCCGTCGCCATTGTCAGCAACGGCAACACCGTCAAGAACACGGAATACTCATTCCTGGCCAACGTGCTTGCGGCGCGGGGATACCTGGTCGCCAGTATCCAGCAGGACCTGCCGACCGACCCGCCATTGGTCACCAAGGTCGGGCTGCCTTATGTCGGCCGGCTCGACGTCTACAAGAAAGGCGAAGCCAACATCCTGTTCGTGCTGGGCAAGCTGAAGCAACTGCAACCCAATGCCGATTACGATCATCTGACGCTGGTCGGACATTCCAATGGCGGGGACATCGCGATGTTCTGCGCCAAGCAACATCCCGAACTGGTATCGAAGGTGATCACACTCGACAATCTGCGCGTGCCGTTCGTGCTCAGCGACAAATTGAAGATCCTGTCGTTTCGCTCAAAGGACCCGAACTTCAAGACCGATCCGGGCGTGCTGCCGAGCCCCGAGCGGGCCAAGGCGGACGGGATCAATATCGTCGACACCCAATTCCAGCACACCGACATGAGCGACCGCGGTCCTTACTCCGTCAGGGAACGGATCCAGGCGACGCTCGATGAGTTCCTGAGCAAAGGCAGCAGCAGCGAACTCGCGCCGGCGCCGACCGACAGTCCGATTGTAACCAACGGCGGCGCGGTGCTTCCTTAAGCCTCCGCGGCATCCGCTTTATCGAAATGAACGGATGCCGCCCACGCACCGCCGCAAGGCACAGGTCCAGCTCTCTCCCTTCGGGCATATCCGCGCATTCAACGTCCTGGTCAGGAAGCCGTGGCGACACCGGTCCAGACGATGTACCAATCGAGGGCGCGAAGTCGCCTTTATAGCTCGCGACAGCCATAGCCGTCGCATCTGATATCGAACGTCATGGCTTGTGCGTCCCGGGCTGGCCGGGGCATGAGGCTCATATGAGCGCGAACCTGGACGAACGGAATGTTGGGGGCTACTCGGTCGCCTACAGGCGCGATGACAGCCACTTTCCCGTGTATGTTACGGCGGCGTTGGCCGCGATGTTCTTCACGGCCGCCTGGATCACCGGCGCCGCCTATTGGCTGGCGCTCGCGGTCATAGCGGCCGCCTTCACTTATTACAACATTCCCATGCTGGAGACGGGGCGGCCCACCATCGGCGCCAATCAATACGGCATTTTTATTCAGGCCTTCGGGCTGATCCGCTGGCGGGCCATCGAGCATATCGATCTCGTTCAGATCGCGGAACGCGCGATGACCGTCCACGAGCTGAATATTGTGCTCAACGCACCGCTCGGCAGCGCTCTGGTCGCCGACTGGCGCAGGCAGCCGGTCTATCGCTTGCTGATGCGCTTGCCGTGGTCCATGGACCACAGCGGCGCGGTGCGCATCAACCTGGAACCGTTCGACCAGCCGGCCGATGTGATCCATCGAACGTTTCTCAGGATGTGGCGCTATTATCGGAGCTAACGGCCGGCGCTGTGCGCCGGGACGTCCCGGCACGACGGAAGCCTTCGGGCGTATGTTTGGCTTGGCCCGATCCGATCGGTAACGCGGAACTTCATTCAGCCGCCGAATGCTTCATCACGCGAATGCGCATCCGCGATCTGCGCGTCTGGATTGTGCGTGATGGTCATGAACCAAACCAGGCTGAAGAACAGCGACCATGCCGTGTCCCAATAGAACCAGTTCATGTGATTACCTCGCCGAAACACCGTCGAGAGCAGGAAGGTTATCAGGATCCAGGTTGATTTGGCGAAAATGGTTGGCGACTTCGAGTTGCTCATCCGCGACCTTTTCGCGCATGCGGCCGCGGTCGCCAACGCGGGCGCGCGTCCCGGATCGCATGGCGGTGATCGCCGCGCGGCAATCACCGCGAATACCGGCGCCCCGGGACGCTGCCCCGCGCTGGATTACTGTACGACTTCTCCGTGCAGTGCGAGATCGAGACCGTCGCGCTCGGTATCCTGTGTCACACGCAGGCCGACAAAAATCTTGACCACGGTGAGGATGATCAGGCTGGCCACGGCATCATAAACGAAGACGATGGCAACCCCGATGCACTGATTGAAGAACTGGCCGACATTTCCCTCCAGAACGCCCGCCGTTCCGCCGTATTGCTCGACCGCGAACACCCCGGTCAGCAACGCGCCGGCAATGCCGCCAACCGCATGTACGCCGAAGCAATCCAGCGCATCGTCATAGCCGAACATCCGCTTCAAGCCGGTGCATCCCCAGTAGCAGCAGACTCCAGCGGCAATTCCGATGGCAAAGGCACCGACGGGTCCCACGAAACCGGAAGCCGGCGTAATGGCCACAAGGCCGGCGACCGCACCGGAGCAGATGCCAACGACGGTCGGCTTGCCCTTGAGCGCCCATTCCACCAGCATCCAGGTGAAACCGGCGACAGCCGTGGCAATCTGGGTCACCAGCATGGCCATGCCGGCCTGCATGCCGGCCGTAACAGCAGAGCCGGCATTGAAGCCGAACCAGCCGACCCAAAGCAGCGAGGCGCCGATGAAGGTGAGCACCACATTGTGCGCCGGCCCGGTCTCGCTGCGCTTGCCGAGCATGATGGCGCACATCAGCCCGGCGACGCCGGCGTTGATGTGCACGACGGTACCGCCCGCGAAATCGAGTACTTTGACAAAGGCGGCGTCGTTGCCGGCAGCCAGGAACCCGTCAGGTCCCCAGACCCAGTGCGCAACCGGCGCATAGACGAAAATCGCCCACAGCCCGATGAACCACAGCATCGCCGAGAATTTCATGCGCTCGGCGAACGCGCCGGCAATCAGCGCCGGCGTGATGATGGCAAATGTCATCTGGAAGCAGATGTACACGCTTTCGGGGATGGTGGCGGCGAGCGGGTTGGGATTGCCGATACCTCCCTTGCCGATGTCGCTCAGGATGTCCTTGAGAAACATGCGATCCAGGCCGCCGACAAAGGGCGTTCCGGCGCGAAACGCCATGCTGTAGGTGAGCAGGGCAAAAAGAATTGTGACGAGGCAGGTAACGGCGAAGCTGGTCATCACCGTGTCGCCGACGTTCTTCTTGCGCACCATGCCGCCGTAGAACAGTCCAAGCCCGGGGATCGTCATCATCAAGACCAGCGCAACCGACGTCAGCATCCATGCGGTGTCGCCGGGATTGGGGGTGCACTTCTCGAGAATCTTGCCGCCGCAGACCGGCGGGGCCGCGTCTTCCGCCAGTGCTATGTCGCTGAGCAGAAAGCAGAGCAGCGCAGTCCCCAGGAGAACAGCCACCAGAGGTACGAGTCGTTGCCGCGCATATGTCCAGGATCCCATTGTCTTTCTCCCCGTCGTCGCCACAGATTTCGGTTAAGTCCTGCCCAGCCATTTCCTTTATCTCGCAAGCGCGAACGGCGCGAAACGAGGTTATCGTCCTCGTCCGCCTGTTTCGTTCTCGCGATTGGTTTGAATCGTCGCCATGACCTCGTCGTCCCGCTGCCCGGGGACGACGACAAGATCGGTCCTGACCATCGGCACAAAGCCGACGCCACACCCGGCGCCGTGGTACATTCGCCGAGGTTAGATGACTGAAGATTGGCAGCGACCAGCCACATGGCTTACCGGCCTTTCCCCGGCGCTTAGCCAGGGTCGGACAATGCCGATGACGTTTCCCGCATCCAATTTTTAGTCTTTTCAATCAAAATTCATGCCATCGCCAAAGTTCTGGCAACCTGCTGAATTGCAATCGATTCCAGATCACACGCGCGTAGCAGATTGGGCTATTGCCACTTCCGGAAGCACGCCGCGCCTATGAAAAGGGCAGTGCCATACCCAAGGCAATTTAGCCTAGCCGCTCCAGATCGCTCAGGGCCAGGGGCGCCGCGGCAGAAGCTGTCCAACCTCTGCATTCCTCCGCGCGATCAGATTCCGCAGCTCGCCCAATTCTTCACTGCCCATCAGGCGGCTAAGCCTCCGGCCTCCGCCGTGAAATCGGCACAAGCCAACGCCCCGCGTCGGCCATCCTGGTCGCGAGCCGCTCCAGCAAACGATCAGATCATCGTACGCCCTGCGGCCGGAAAGCCTCAAATCGATGAATATTTCAAGGGGGAGTGGCTGATTGGTGCTATTCTTTACCTTCGCGGCAATCGATGGGGGCGCCTCATGTATAAGAAGGTTCTTCTCGCCTATGACGGCTCGATTGAAGGACGGCGCGCGTTGCGGGAGGGAGCCAAGCTCGCGCAGCTCTGCGGCGCCGAGGTTTTCCTGCTGGCTGTTGTCGAACTATCTTCCATCATGGCCCCTGAGGCCGGGCTTGCGGTTCCAATAGACGAGCAAACGGCAAATTACGAAGCCATCCTTGCGGAAGGCGTGGAGCGTCTTAAGGCGCTGGGCTTTTCTCCTACCTCAAGATTGGAAATTGGCGATGCCGGGAAAAAAATTGCGGAAGTCGCCGAAGAAATCGGGGCACACCTCGTCATCGTTGGTCATCGCCCGCAGGGGTCGCTGGCGCGATGGTGGTTCGGCTCGGTCGGCAGCTACCTGGTCAAGCGTCTGCGCTGCAGCGTCCTGGTTGCTCAGACGGAGATCAGCGACGATGAATTCGAGCAGCTGAAGCCGCCGGGCGAAAGGCCGGCCTCGGGTCAAACCGCGCCGATGTCGTGATGGGTGCCTATGGTCCAAACGCGGACCACGAAGAAGCTCAGCCTGAACGGCGATGACGCCACCGCCCGCGGCGGCGTCATCGCGTCGCGGCTCTAGCGTGTTGCATGGACCGAAGCAAAGAAGCCCTCCGGTCCTTCCAGTTCCACCAGCTTTTTCTTGTCGATGAGCCAGAATCGATTTCCCACCGTTCGCACGAAGCTGCGATCATGTGAAACCAGCAGGCAGCTTGCCTGATGGCCCATCAATTCGTCCTCCAGCGCTTCCTGCCCCTCGATGTCCAGGTGGTTGGTGGGCTCATCGAGCAAATAGAAGTTCGGTTGCGCAAGTCGCAGCAGGAGCATGCCGAGACGGGCTTTCTGCCCACCGGAAAGCTGGCCGATCGGACGGCTCTGCATCTCGATCGACAAGCCGGAACCGGCAAGTAACGCGCGCGCCCGCTGTTCCCCGACGTCGAATCGGCGGGTGGTCATGCGCATCGGAGTGTCCGTATCCGCAAGATTGGCCAACGCCTGGTCGCAATAGCCGAGAACGAGTGACTGTGCGGCCTTGATGCCGGCTTGCGCTGTTTCCGGGTTTTCGATCGCCTGGCGCAGCATCGCCACAAGCCGGGTCTTACCGGCGCCGTTCGGCCCCAGCAGCACGATCCGGTCTCCCCCGCAGATGAACTGCTTGCCGGTCTTGAACAGCAACCTGCCGTCTGGTGTCGCGACCGTGGCGTGGTCCAAGGTTACCAGAACCCTGGCATGTGTTCCGCTGTTGGCGAGCCTGATCGTTCCCGCGGACCGTTCCAGGTGCGCGGGCTTGGCCGCATCCTCCAGTTTCTCGGCGCGTTGCTTTAGTTGCCGGGTTTTTGTCAAAAGCAGATCGCTACCGGAGTTGATGCCGATGTTGCTGAGCTTCGCCGCATGCTGGCGAAGCTGCTGGGCAGCCTTGAGGTCACGTTGATAGCGCCGCTCGTCCGAGGCATCCGCTTCGCGAAGCGCGGCGCGGGCCCGCGTATAGGACAACGAAAACACCTGCGACCGTTCCGGCCGCAAAAACACCGTCCGGTTCGTGACCGTGTCGAGAAAGGCGCGGTCGTGGCTGGCTATGACGACCGGCATATCGCGCGGCAGCGAGTTCAACCAATCCTCAAGCTGGCCTATCCTTGCCAGGTCGAGATGGTTGGTCGGCTCGTCGAGCAACAATATATCGGTCTCGGTCACCAGCGCCCGGGCCAGCATGGCAAGCCGCTGCCAGCCGCCGCTCAGTTGTTTCAGTGGCCGCTGCCGCAGCGCCTCGGGCACATCGAGCAATTCCAGGGCGACGTCGACCCGCCAGCGTTCGCTTGCCTGCTGCTCAACGGAAAGTGTCTCGAGCACGGCCCCATGGAAGGATTTGTCCAAAAGAGCAGGGGGCACATTCTGCTCGACGTAACCAACGCTCAGCCCGCGCGACCGGGTGATCTCGCCTTCGCTCGCCTCCATCGTCCCCGCCATGCAGCGCAGCAGGGTGGATTTTCCGCGGCCATTGGCGGCGACGAGCCCGATGCGGTCGCCGGCATTGACGACAAGGTTCAATTGAGAAAACAGCGGCGCGTTCAGCGTCACGCCGAGATTGCGGATGTTGATGAGGGTCATGATCATGCTCTGGTCTTGCCGGCGATCACGACATCCGAGGCACGCAGCCATCATCGGAGCTCGTGGAATCGCGGCGATTGATTAAAAATGCAGGCGCGAGCGCTAATCGCTCGACGCCGCATTGCCACGGGGGCAGACCAGGAGGAGGTTGGAAAAAGGTCTCTTGATCAGCCCTGCAATCGCATTTGCAGGGCGTTGACGGGGCCACGCTGACGATGGTGCCGGAAGAAAAACGACTTCATGGCGCAGCCCTCCTTTCTCGATTTGAATGTAGCGCCAAAATAGCGCGACCCTTGGAGGAGAGCAAGCCGAAGTCTCGCCGGCGTCATCATCAGCGTAGCGCGTGGGTCATGGCCGGCGCTATCCCCGCAACAGGCCGGGCCGCGACCGTGAAAAAATCAGGGAAGTCGACGATCCCGATTTGATTCAGCCAGGACCGAGGCCAGTGGGCACAGCTCTTGCTTGATCGGGATGGTCTTTTCCGAGGTCTCCATGCTGGGAATCCCGCGCCGGTTCAGCCACTTTGTGTATGGCGTTATTCAGTCGGGTCTTACCTGCGCGATAGCGGCGGGGATCGCGAGCTTCCCCTTCATGGCGACGGAGACCTTCATGTCGCATTGGTTCCGATCCTGGCTGGTCGCCTGGATCATGATGCTGCCGATCGTGCTGTTCGCGGCACCGGCGATTCGAAACCTGACGCACTTCGTGACCCGCGAAGAGTGAGTCCGCCGGCCTATCCCCCGTAGCTCTGCACCAGGCTCCCCGCCACCAGCGACCAGCCGTCGACCAGCACGAAGAAGATCAGCTTGAACGGCAATGACACCACCACCGGCGGCAGCATCATCATGCCCATCGACATCAGCACCGAGGCGACCACGAGGTCGATGATCAGAAACGGCAGGAACAGCAGGAAGCCGATCTCGAAGGCGCGCTTCAGTTCGGAGATCATGAATGCCGGCACCAGGATGCGCAGCGACATCTCTTCCGGTGTCGCCGGCGGCGGCTCGCCGGAGAGATCCATGAACAGCTTTAGATCTTTTTCCCGCACGTTCCTTTGCATGAATCCGCGCAGTGGCACCGACGCCTTCTGGAGCGCGTCTTCGACGCCGATCTGGTTGGCGACCAGAGGCTTGATGCCGTCGTCGTAGGATTTCTGCAGCACCGGGCCCATCACGAACGCGGTCAGGAACATCGCCAGCGCAATGATCACGGAATTCGGCGGCGCGGTCGCGGTGCCCAGCGCGGTGCGCAGCAGCGACAGCACCACGACGATCCGCGTGAACGACGTCATCATGACCAGGATCGACGGCGCGATCGACAGCACCGTTAACAATGCGATCAGCTGGATCGCGCGTTCGGTGACGCCGCCATTGCCTTGGCCGAGATTGATGCTGATATCCTGCGCCAACGCCGGATCTGTCAGCGATCCGGCGGCGATCAGCGTGGCAAGGAATAAAACTCTACGCGGGACTGTCGGCGGCCTCACGAAGGGTTCTTTGGGCGGCCCAGCAGTGACGCCATCTCGTCTTCGAGATTCTCAAAGCCGCTCTTCGGCGAAGGCGTGATCACCGGTGCGACCGGCGGCGGCTCGGTGCGAGGGGCCGCGCCGCGGCTTGGCGCCGCGGGCTCGGGCGCCACCGGCGGCGCACCGACGCGCGGTTCGCCGGTCTCGCCGGGCGGTCGGCGCAAGGCGGCTTCCAGCCGCTGCGCCATCTCGGCGAGATTTTGCTCGGCGGTCGGCTGAGCCGGGACCGGCGGCGGGGGTGGCGGCGCAGGCGCAGGAGCAGGAGTGGGAAGAGGCGGCGGCGGGGGCGGAGGCGCCGCGGCGCGTTCAGCCGCGCGAAGCGGCGGCGGTTTCGGCGTGTCGGGACGCGGCATCCGCGGCATCATCGGTTCGGTTCGCGACGGCATCCGTAACGGCATCGGTTCCGGGTGCGGATCAGGGCGGCCGCTCAGTGGCTCCGGCGTGAAGCCGGTCAGTGGGTCGCTGCGCCGCTCCGGCAGCGCCGTCACCGGACGGCGCAATTCGTCGGCAAAGGAAGGACGCAGCGTGCGCGGCGGCGGCGGTTCGGGCATTTGCGGTTCGGGTGGCGCGCTATCGCTATCGGCCCAGTTGGGCGCATCGGGCAACGGCGCGATCCGGGGAGGTTGCTGTTCGGCGCCAGCCACGGCAGGCCGTTGCGGAATCTGATCCCGTGCCGCGGTGGCACGCACGATATTGGCTTCGACGACGATATCGGTCGGTCCGCCGATCATCAGCAGATGTTCGATGTTGTCGCGCCGCACCAGCACCAGACGTCTGCGGCCGTCGACGGCGGCAGCGTCGATCACAGCCAATCGCGGCATCCGCCCGCGATTGGTGTTGGCGCCGAGGCGGTTGCCGGCAAATCGGCGAACCAGCCAGGCGGCCACGCCAATCAACGCCAGAACGGCCACGAATGCGAAAACGAATGTGAGTGGTCCCTGCATGCTTTGTTCCCGCCGAATAACGCCTGATTCGAATTCCTGTTTCGTCGACCCGGACCGGATCTGAACCGGTAAGGACCTGGGTCGGAAGGGCCCTCGATCGGATAAGGACCTGCGCTGGATACGAAACAGTAAACGCCGAATTAAAGCGTGAGATTGGCCCTATGTCTTAACTTCCCACGGCAGGATTTGCCGCGCCCCATATCCTTAATAAACCAAGAATCGCTGTGGCCAAAACGACTTCTGAGCGCGCCTGAGCCCGGGAAGGAGGCTGGTTAACGCAGCTTTCGTGGCGAAAATGCGCATCATTGATCTTGTAGTTGAGTTGGCGCCGCCGCGCCAAGTCTTCGGCGGCGGTAAATCTTAACCCGCTGTTAACCATACACACGGCAAATTCTGCCCAGCTGAGGCGGCCCGATGGCCGAAGGCGAGGGCGGCAACGATGTCCATCAACGATCTTCCGGTCCTGTCGGCGCTGCGCACCAAGATGCAATGGCACCAGGAGCGTCAGCGCGTCCTGGCCGAGAATATCTCCAACTCCGACACCCCGAATTTCAGGCCGCGCGATCTGGTGGAACCGAAATTCGACCGAAACGGGTCAAGCGCCGCCGGTTCGATGGGATCGCTGGCGATGATGCGCACGAGCTCCAGCCATATCGCCACCTCCGGTGCCGCGCCAAGCTTCGCGCAGGACAGCAAGAGCGGTTTCCAGACCCGGCCCGCCGGCAACGCCGTCAATCTGGAGGACCAGATGCTCAAGGTTTCCGCCAACCAGATGGACTACGCCGCCGCGACCTCGCTCTACAGCCGCAGCCTCGGACTTCTCAAGACCGCCATTGGAAAGCGCTGACGTCTATTAAGGAGACCGGATCATGGCCAATGATGGCAGCGATTTCGCCCGCTCGATGAGCATCGCGACCTCGGGCCTGCGCGCGCAGGCCGGGCGCATGCGGGTGCTTTCGGAAAACATCGCCAATGCGGATTCCACCGCGCAAACCGCCGGCGGCGATCCCTATCGCCGCAAGGTTCCGACGTTTTCCTCCGAGCTCGATCGCAGCCTCGATGCAAGGGTGGTCTCGCTCGGCCGAGTCAGGCCCGATCAGTCGGCGTTCCGGGTCAAATACGAGCCCTCCAATCCGGCCGCGGACGCCGCCGGCAACGTCAAATACCCCAACGTGAATTCGCTGGTGGAAATGACCGACATGCGCGAGGCGCAGCGGTCCTACGAGGCCAACCTCAACATCATCAGCGCCACCCGCCGGATGATCCAACGCACGCTCGATATCCTCAAGGCCTGAACAGGAAACCTAAATCATGGCTTCACCCACAGTCGCTGCCAATGCCTATGCCAGCCTCGCCCGCATCATGGACAGCGCCGGGGGCGCCGGGAAAGGCTCCGAAACCGGCGGCGGTCAATCTTTCAGCGCGCTGCTCAAGGACGCGCTCGGCAGCGTGATGGACGCCGGCAGGAAATCCGATGCGCAGACGGTGGCGATGGCGTCCGGCAAGGCCAACGTCATGGATGTGGTGACGGCGGTGGCGGAGACCGACGTCGCGGTCTCCACGCTGGTCTCGGTGCGCGACCGCGTCATCCAGTCCTACGAAGACATCATGAAGATGCCGATCTGAGATTTTTAATGCTGTCATTCCGGGATGGACCGAAGGGCTAGCCCGGAATCTCGAAAATCGGGGCTCGATGCTTCGCATCGCCCCGGAATGACGAATGACCCGATTGGAAAATGAAATGACCGGTGCTGAAACCCTCGACGTGGCGCGCGATGCAATCTGGACCATCGTCGTGGTGTCGTCGCCTTTGATGGTCGTCGGCCTCGTGGTCGGCGTCGTGGTGTCGCTGTTTCAGGCATTGACCCAGATCCAGGAACAGACCCTGGTGTTCGTGCCTAAAATCCTGGCGATCTTCGTCACGCTGCTGCTGGCGCTGCCGTTCATGGCGGATTCGCTGCATAGCCACATGATGCGGATCTCGTCGCGAATCATAGGCGGTTGATGCATGATGCTTAGATCATGCGCATTGATGTTTCCCTGCTGCCCGCGCTCGCCGCCGCCTTCATGCTGGTGTTCGCCCGCATCGGCGCCATGGTGATGCTGTTGCCGGGGCTGGGCGAGACCAATATTCCGGTGCGCGTCAAGCTTGCGATCGCGCTGTTGCTGACGCTGATCATTCTGCCGCTGCACCGCGCCGCCTATCATATCGACATGGGGTCGCTGACGCCGCTTCTGGTATTGATGTTGCATGAGATCGTGATCGGCATCGTGCTCGGCGCCACCGCGCGGGTGACGCTCTCGGCGCTGCAGGTGGCGGGTTCCGTGATCGCCCAGCAACTCGGCCTCGGATTCGTCACCGCTATCGATCCGACCCAGGGTCAGCAGGGCCTGCTGATCGGAAATTTCCTGACCATTCTGGGCCTGACGCTGCTGTTTGCCACCGACAGCCATCATCTGGTCATCGCCGCGCTCAACGACAGCTATTCGATTTTTTCGCCGGGAGAGCTTTTGCCGAGCGGCGACGTCGCGGCGCTCGCCACTCGCGCCTTCGCCGCCGCGTTCAAGATCGGCATTCAGCTTTCGGCGCCGTTTCTGGTGTTCGGCCTGGTCTTCAATATCGGGCTTGGCGTGCTGGCGCGGTTGATGCCGCAGATGCAAGTTTATTTCGTCGGCGTGCCGCTGTCGATCTTGGCCGGCTTCCTCATTTTCGCCCTCGTCATCACGGCGATGATGGGGACGTTCCTGAATTATTTCACCGGCGTCCTCCACGATCTGATTCCTTTGAGCTGAGAGCTTAAAAACATGGCCGACGAGAATGATTCTTCAGACAAAACAGAGGACCCGACTCAAAAACGTCTGGATGACGCCCATGACCGCGGCGACGTCGCCAAAAGCCAGGAAATCAACACCTGGTTCGTGATCGCCGGCGGCACGCTGGTGCTGTCGACCTTTTCCGGGTCGGTCGGCGGCGGAATTCTGATGCCGATGCGCAATCTGATCGCCAATTCCTGGATGATCCACACCGACGGGCCCGGCCTGATGGAACTGGCGCAGTCGCTCGCCTATGCGCTGATCGCAGCGCTCGGCGTGCCGCTGTTGATGCTGGCGCTGGCGGCGATCGCCGGCAACATGATGCAGCACCGGCTGGTGTGGTCGGGCGAGTCGCTGAAGCCGAAATTCAGCAAGATCTCGCCGGGGGCGGGCGCCAAGCGGATTTTCGGCAAGCAGGCGGCGGCGAATTTCGGCAAGGGCATCTTCAAGCTGATCGCGCTCGGCGCGGTCATGATGGCGGTGCTTTGGCCGGAGCGGCACCGGCTGGAATCGATGGTGCAGTTCGACCCGGCGGCGGTGCTGGGCGCGACCACAACCCTGACGCTGCAACTGATGGGCGCCGTGGTGGCGATGCTCGCGGTGGTTGCGATTGCCGACTATTTCTTCCAGTACCGGCAATGGTACGAGAGGCAGAAGATGTCGCTGCAGGAAATGAAGGAAGAGTTCAAGCAATCCGAAGGCGACCCGCATATCAAGGGCCGGATCCGGCAGTTGCGGCACGCGCGCATGAAGAAGCGGATGATGGCCGCGGTGCCGAAGGCCTCCGTGATCATCACCAACCCGACCCATTACGCGGTGGCGCTGAGCTATGAGCGCGGCATGCCGGCGCCGGTCTGCGTCGCCAAGGGCATCGATACCATCGCGCTCAAGATCCGGGAGATCGCGAAGAAACACGATATCCCGATCGTCGAGAACGTGCCGCTGGCGCGGGCGCTGCATGCGACCGTGGATATCGACGAAGAGATTCCGGTGGAACACTACCATGCGGTCGCCGAAATTATCGGCTACGTGATGGGTCTCAAGCGCGGGCTTTCCCGCCGGCAGGCCTGACGCCCGATCCCCGATGGCGCCGCCGCGAGCCTCGCGGCGGCGTGTTGAGCTGGCCCCCGACGCTGGAAACCTGTGATTCCGGGGTGGGTTAGGTCGAAAATCTCTGTTGCCGGAGCAACTGCCGGGGTAACTCAAACCGTACCGGCAAGAGTTTGCCGTAAAGCGACCGGCGGGACGCGGGCGGAGCCGCTGAAAGAGCCGGCCTAATGGACTTGCGCTTGCGGGTCCGATTCAGGCACTCAGGAGCCAAGCGTGCGTTAGTGCGTCACCATCCCGCGCAAGTTAAAGCGCGTCAAATCCATTTCGACAGGCTTTGTCCCGTCTTATGACCGCCGATACCGACCACGATCTGTCACGAGAGCCGATTCCCGCGCAGGAGCCGGCGCGGCGGAGCGGCAGCATCGTCCTGGTGCTTTTGGTGGCCGGCGGGATTGTCGCCGTCGCCATCGCGCTGATGACCATCGGGCGTTCGCAGGCCCAGCCCTATATCCTCGGATTGCTGGCGCTATTGGCGATGGTCGGGCTGTTCAACCTGTTCGCTTTCGCCGCCGGTATCCTGCGCTTCGCCGATCAGGCCGCCGACGACCCGGTGTTGGGGAGCATCGCCGATCATGCCCATGACGGGCTGGCGGTCACCGACCCCCGCGGCCATGTGGTCTATTCCAATGCGGCCTATCTGGTGCTGACGGGCGCTGCGACCGCGCTCGACGCGCGTCCGGTGGAGCGGGTCTTTATCGGCAATCCCGATGTGTCGGAGGCGGTGTTTCGCCTGCTCAAGGCCGCGCGCGAGGGCAAGCGGCAGCAGGAGGAAGTCCGCATCGCCGGTCATGACGGGGCCCATGGCCGCTGGCTGCGGATGCGGGTCCGGCCGCTCGGCCAGAACAAGCGCCAGTTGAAATATGCGGTGTGGTCGATCGCCGACATCACCCGCGACCGGCAACGTCAGGAGGACGTGTTTCAGGAACTGCAGCACGCCATCGAATATCTCGATCATGCGCCGTGCGGGTTCTTCTCGGTCAATCCGGCCGGCGACCTCGTCTACGTCAATGCCACGCTGGCGAACTGGCTGGATCACGACCTCGCGGAAATCGGCTCCGGCGGGCTGAAGCTGACCGACATCGTGTCCGGCGACGGCGCGTCGCTTTTGACCTCGATCGTGGCGGTGCCCGGCGAAGTCAAAACCGAAGTATTCGACATCGACCTGCGGATGCGCGGCGGCAAGACCATGCCGGTGCGGCTCTATCACAAGCTGGCGTTCGGCGCCGACGGCGTGCCCGGCGCGTCACGGACGCTGGTGATCAGCCGCGCCCGCGACGAGCGTTCCGACCCGCAGCGCGCCGCCGAAGTCCGCTTCATGCGCTTCTTCGATCATACCCCGATGGCGATTGCGACCGTGGATCGCTCCGGCGCGGTGGTCCGCGCCAATGCCCGCTTCGCCAAGCTGGCGCAGAGCCTCGGCGCCGACGCCGCGCCCGGCAAGTCGATTTTCGCCGCCGTCAACGCGCGCGACCGCAATCTGTTGATCGCGGCGATCAACCAGGCCGCCGCGGGGCAGGGCGATATCCCGCCGGTCGAAGCGATGCTCGACGGCGCCAAGGAACGGTGGGGGCAGTTCTTCGTCACCGCGGTCGAGGAAGACGAGCGCGAGACCGAGGCCGCCATCGTCTATATGCTGGAAACCACCGAGCGCCGCGCGCTCGAGAACCAGATCAACCAGTCGCAGAAGATGGACATGGTCGGCCAGCTCGCCGGCGGCATCGCTCACGACTTCAACAACGTGCTCTCCGCCATCATGATGGCGAACGACTTCCTGCTGAACGCGCACAAGCCCACCGATCCGTCGTTCCAGGACATCATGCAAATCAAGCAGAACGCGACCCGCGCGGCGACGCTGGTGCGGCAGCTATTGGCGTTCTCGCGCCGCCAGACCCTGCGGCCGCAGGTGCTCGATCTCGGCGACGCCTTGAGCGATCTCACCATGCTGCTGCGCCGCCTGATCGGCGAAAAGGTGAAACTCGATCTGGTGCATGGCCGCGATCTCTGGCCGGTGAAGGTCGACGTCTCGCAATTTGAGCAGGTGATCGTCAATCTGGCCGTCAACGCCCGCGACGCGATGCCCGACGGCGGCAAGCTGACGGTGCGAACCGGCAATGTGACGTCGGAGGAAGCCGCCGCGCTCACTCACAAGGGCATGCCGGCGGCGGACTATGTCCGCATCGACATCACCGACACCGGCACCGGCATTCCGGCCGAGATCGTCGACAAGATCTTCGAGCCGTTCTTCTCCACCAAGGAAGTCGGCAAGGGCACCGGCCTTGGCCTGTCGACGGTCTATGGCATCGTCAAGCAGACCGGCGGCTTCATCTATGTGGATTCCGAGTCCAACAAGGGCACCTCGTTCCACATCTTTCTGCCGCGGCATCATCCCGAATTGGACGTTCATCCGGAGGCCGCGGCCGCCAACGGCGCTGCCAGGGAGACGCCGGCCGAGGCGAAGCCGCGGGCCGATCTCACCGGGCAGGGCACCATTCTTCTGGTCGAAGACGAAGAGGGCCTGCGCTCGCTGAATGCGCGCGGCTTGCGCTCGCGCGGCTACAGCGTGATCGAAGCTTCGAACGGCATCGAGGCGATGGAGGCGCTGGAGGAGAAGAACGGCGCCGTCGATCTCGTGGTGTCCGACGTGGTGATGCCGGAAATGGATGGCCCGACGCTGCTCAAGGAGATGCGCGGCCGCAATCCAGACCTCAAGATCATCTTCGTCTCGGGTTACGCGGAAGACGCGTTCGAGAAGAGCCTGCCGGAGAATCAGCAGTTCGCGTTCCTGCCGAAACCGTTCACGCTGAGCCAGCTGGTGGCCGCGGTGAAGGAAACCATGACGCCGTCGTGAGCGCGTTTACTCGTATTGCGGCGCGATATTTCCGACCTCATGGTGGGTGATTTCCACATCCCCCATGGACGAAGGTAGCGCTAGGTTCTTCGGAAGAACACGCCAGTTCACCCTGACCGACAGGCGTCCGCCGCTTTCGCCGATGCCGGCGCCGGCGAATTCCTTGACGTCCTTGAATTGCCGCACGATCTCGGTCTTCACGGTTCGTATTTGATCGAGTGTGGGACCGTCCATGGCAGATCCAGATGGTCACAACGACTTGAGATTGAAGGCATCCATCACCTTGGGCAATGGATTGGCGTAGGTCACCCCGAGGCCGCCATTGGCGAATTCATTGCCGCAAAATACCATGCCAATGGCCTGGTTTTGATCGGTGACAACCAGGGAACCGCTGTCGCCGAGCTGGCTGAACGCGCGATCGATGCCTTTGACCTCGATCTGATCGTCGAACGTCACATTTCCAATCTCGGAATCCATGACGATATTGTCAATCTCCACCGCGGTCACGATCCCGCGGGTCAGTCCGGAGGTCCTGCCAAGCTTGCGCACGCTCAGGTTTGGTCGAAGCACATCCGCTGGCGCGATGCTGAAGATGCCTATCCCGGGAATTTCATTTGGCTTTAGCGCGATCGCGGCGTCCGGCAAGGCGATCGCGGCGTCGACCTGATTGGAGCCGCTGGCCTTCAACGGTACGAAATCCAGTAGTGAGCCGATAGGTGCGGCGCCGCCGTCGGCCCGTCCGGGCTGGGTGATGCCGTCTCCGATGTTGGCAGTACCGCCATGCGCGAACACGTGGCTGTTGCTGACCAGAACCGCGCGGTTGGTCTTGGTGTGCTGGGCGATCAGGCCGAGCGTGCCCGCGGTCGACGTGACATGCGCGACCGAGCAGCCAATCACGAGCGGCCGGCACAGCGACCGAAGCGTCGCAACATCGACAGGCGGGGCGAAAGCGCCGATAGCCCCTGTTGCAACGATATCGACCTCGTTGTTGGCAAGGGCGGCGATCTTTCGCAACAGCACGTCGAGATCGGGAAGGTGTTCCTTGAAGCGGATCGCCAGCGAGAATTCTTCCGGTCGCTGTCCGATCCCGATGCCGATCCCGATCGTGGGGGGACGTATCGGAAGCTGGAAGTGATCGAAACTGGGTGACGTGGAACGTGCGATCAAATCGTTCAAGTGAGGTGCAAACACCTCCAGGGCAACTTCCAGCTTGAGATCACGGACCGATTGCAGCTTCATGCTGACCGCCGACTCCACGAGCGTTTTCCAGCCAAAGCCTGCACCGCACCTGATGCGGGCTGGAGACCGGCTCCCTTTGAGAAATGCGTCAATTCAAGAATTTAGAGCCCCCGCTTCGATCCCATCGAAACGGAAAAGGCGCTAGGGACGCCGCGTGATGATTTGCATTTTTTCATATTTGAGTGGAGCAAATTTCTGATCGGGGTCGTCGCCTATGCGATGCGGAATCAGTTCGACGGTCATCTCCTGGCCGCCGAACCTTTGAGCCGCTTTTGTAATGTCGAACACCAGACGGCCGCTCGGCCAGCCGATTTTCTCGCCGTTCTTCACCGCGGCGAAGGTGCCGACCGCGATGCCGGCGTCGGTTGCAGGGGCGTTGGCGGCTTTCAGGTACACGCTCACGGTCAGAGGTTCGTTGGGATTGGCGACCCCCGTGATCTCGAGATATTTCCGCGAGCCGTCGGCGACGCCCTGCGCCGCGAGCGGAACGCTGAGTTTTTGCGTGGCGATTGGTGCAAGGCGATCCGGCGCCGCCTGTTCTGCCATGATGATGGGCCCGTTCGGTCGCAGGACGTCCAGATATTGGTAAGTATAGCCGAGTTTTGTGGTGTCGAGGAGGTCGCTCATCGGCACTTCGATCGATGCGCCGTCGAGCCATTTGAACACAAAACTGTGGTTCAGGAATTCGTCCCGCGTCGGTTCGGACATTTTGTGCGCGGGATCCTGCCGCCAGGTCTCCCACAGACGGTCCAGATTGCCGTGGTGGGCAAAGAAAATCGGATCGCGCCCCGCGGTTTCGAAATCGGTCATATCGCCAAGCTTCGAGCCCCTTCGTCCGCCGGAAAAATTGTGCACGGGACCATGAGGCGTTCCCTCGATCGCGTTATTGTTGAACGCGTTTTCCAGATTCGGCCGGGCAATTCCGCCAAAACTGAAGGGTATGTCGTCAGCAGTGGTGGCCTCAAAGAACGTGGCTCCCAGTGCCGCAACTCCCAGCTTTTCGATATCGGGATCATCGTGGAAGAGGCCGACCTCGCTGTCCGTCAAGCCGGGCGGGTTGGTTCTCGGGAAGCGGACGGCCTTCGCCAGCGGCGAGCCTGGCCTTGCGAAGGCTTGCGGGATGCGGCGGTCGCTGCTCCAGTTCCAGAATGGATAGGAAAAGCTGTCGTCGCCTGAAATCTCGCGGATCTTGCGCTCGGTTACCGAAATATAGGCCCGGTGCCAGGCCAGAAACCACCAGCAGAAGTGAATTTGCGCGGAATCAAGCGGACCCGGAGTTGAACAGAAATCGCGATGCGTGTTCGCGTTCGCGAGCCATCCCTTGGGATCATCCGGATTTTGCGCCGAACGGTCCTGCATCTCCTTGACCGCGCCCTCGAACTTGGCGAGCCGGGCCGAGTCCTGGGCGAACGTAAAAATGTCCATGCGCGTGCGCGGGGACTGGGCATAACCGGATCCCGGTGCCAGACCCAGCACGCTGACGCCAAGCAGCGCCGCGCCTCCTTTCACGAGGGATCGGCGCGAGGTTGCAGCGGACGGTTTGTCGGATTGAGCGAACATCGGCAGGCTTCCGCGATTTGAACTGAATCGAACGAGCGCCAAGCGAGAGACTAAATTAGAGATTGTAGGCCGCTTTGCCAGGCGGCGAAATCGAAATTCTCGTCGGTTGATTGCCTGCCGGCCCAACCGGTCAGTTGACCTTCGCGCCAAGCGGAGGACGGACTTGGGACCAAGGACTTGGGACGAAAGACTTGGGACGAGGGGAGTTGGGACGAGGGGAGTTGGGCTGAAAGCAAGGGCCGCCAATCAGCCTGATTGTCACATCCCCGCGACCGAGGGCCGCAGCCGCGGTTCCCGTTTACGGCTTCACTTTTGGGCAGGGCTGCCCATCTTAGTGGCGCTTCCCCCTGCCGGGGACTGAGGAAACAGACATGAAATTCACGCAGCGCACGCGCGGCATCGTTAAGGCGATTGCCGTCGTTCTATCGTTGGCGTTACCGGTAATGTTGGCGATCTCGTCGGCCGACGCCCGGATCGGCGGCGGCGGCAGCTCCGGATCCCGGGGTTCGCGCACGTTTTCCGCGCCGCCCAGCACCTCGACGGCGCCCGGTACGGCGCAACCGTTCAACCGCACCATCACCCAGCCGGGCAGCCCGACCATGGGTGCGCCCGCGACCAGCGGCGGCGGCTTCTTCAACCGGCCCGGCAGCCGAGGCCTGCTCGGCGGCCTCGCCGCGGGCTTCCTCGGCGCCGGCCTGCTCGGCATGCTGTTCGGCGGCGGAATGTTCTCGGGCCTCGGCGGCTTGTCGTCGATCCTGGGGCTGATCCTGCAGATCGGCTTGATCGTCATTGTGGTCCGGCTGGCGATGTCGTGGTGGCAACGCCGTCACACCCCGGCGTCAGCCTATGCCGGCGGTCCGGCCGCGGGCCCCGCTGCGCCATCGAGCTTCCGCACCGGAGGCGGGTTCGGACTGGGATCGGGCAGCGCGCCACTTGAGATCCTGCCGGCCGATTACGAAGCCTTCGAGCGGTTGCTCAGCGAGATTCAGGCCGCGTGGTCGAACGAGGATGTCGCCAAACTGCATACGCTGGCCACGCCCGAAATGGTGTCGTATTTCACGGGCGATCTCGATGCGAACAAGGCGCGCAACGTCGTCAACAAGGTTTCCGATACCAAGCTGCTGCAGGGCGACCTCGCGGAAGCGTGGCGCGAGGGCGATACCGACTTCGCCAGCGTGGCGTTGCGGTTCTCGATGATCGACAAGACCATCGACCGCACCACCGGCCGCATGGTCGAAGGCAGCGAGCAGCCGACCGAGGCCACGGAAGTGTGGACCTTCCTGCGGCCGCGCGGCGCCAATTGGGAACTCTCGGCGATCCAGCAGACCTGATCGCCGGCACCGCGACCATGAGTATTCAGGGGCGCCGCGATGCATGTCGCGGCGCCCCTTTTCATTTTCGATCGCCCGTTGCCGTGTTCGCCGGGTTGTCCTGGAACCGGAATAATGTCTGCGACAATGTGTTGAAGTCAGGATAGCGGCGCCGATCAAGGCGCCGGTTGAAACAAGAAAACCGGAGGAATCGATGCCCACTCTCGCCAACATCTTCTCGCGCGCGTGCCTTGGCTTTGTCGCGGCGGTGTCGTTTGCCGTTGTTGCGGACGGGCCCGCGCGGGCGCAGGGAGCCAACACCACGTTCTTCCTCACATCGACCGGCATCGGCAATGGCGGCAATCTCGGCGGCCTCGCCGGCGCCGACAATTACTGCCAGACCTTGGCGCAGGCGGCCGGCGCGGGCGCCAAAACCTGGCGCGCTTATCTTTCGACCCAGGCCGCCGATGGAGCACCCGCCGTGAATGCGCGCGACCGCATCGGCAAGGGACCGTGGCAGAATTCGAAGGGCGTCGTGGTCGCCAAGGATGTCGCCGAGCTGCACGGCGCCAACAATTTGACCAAACAGACCGCGCTTTCCGAGAAAGGCGATGTCATCAACGGCCGTGGCGATACGCCGAACCGGCACGACGTGCTGACGGGATCGCAGCCCGACGGTACGGCCTTTGCGGCGGGCGACGATCGCACCTGCAAGAACTGGACGAGCAGCACGCAGGGCTCGGCATTCGTCGGTCATTCCGACCGCATCGGACTGCGCGACGATGACGCGTCGAAATCCTGGAACAGCTCGCATCCCTCGCGCGGACCGGATGGCGGCTGCTCGCAGGCCGATCTCAAGAGCACCGGCGGCGACGGCCTGATGTATTGTTTCGCGGCGAATTGAGGAAACGACATTGCGAGGAGCGAAGCGACGAAGCAATTCATTCTTTGCTTGAAAAGCGTGGATTGCTTCGCGGAGTTTTCCCCGTGTATCCAAGTTACGGGATCGGAAGTTAAAAGGGTTCATGTTGCCGGCGCGAAGGGTCCGCGCTTCGCGAATCAGGATTGAAATTTTGTAAGTTTTTTGATGCGCGACTAGGGTTCCCTTGCCGCGTGGCGAACGCAACGTGGAATGATTGCTTAAGGCTGTGGTGGAACCCGGGAAGGAACCGTCAATGCGTTACGAACTCTACTATTGGCCTGACATTCAGGGCCGCGGCGAGTACGTACGGCTGGCGCTGGAAGAGGCCGGCGCCGATTACGCCGACGTCGCGCGCAGCGATCGCGGCATGGCGGCGATGTCGCGGATGATGGAAGCGCGCAAGGGCACGCCGCCATTCGCGCCGCCATTCCTCAAGGCCGGCCAACTCGTGATCGGGCAGACCGCCAACATCCTGCTTTATCTCGGCTCGCGGCATGCTCTGGCGCCAAAGGCGGAAGCCGGCAAGCTGTGGGTGCATCAGCTGCAGCTCACGGTCACCGATTTCGTGCTGGAAATTCACGACACCCACCATCCGCTCGGACCGTCGCTGTATTATGAGGACCAGCGCGGGCCTGCGAAAAAACGCACCGAGGAATTCTGGAAAGCGCGCGTGCCGAAATATCTTGATTATTTCGAGGGCCTGTTGAAGAGCCATGGCGGGGCCTATCTCACCGGCCGCAGGCTCACTTACGTCGATCTCTCGCTGTTCCAGATCGTGGAAGGGCTGCGCTACGCATTTCCGAGGCGGATGAAAGCCTTCGAGCGCAGGATCCCGGGCCTGGTCGATCTGCACGACCGCGTTGCCATCAGGCCGAACATCAAGGCCTATCTTGCAAGCGAGCGCCGGATTGCCTTCAACGAAGACGGCATCTTCCGGCATTACAAGGCGCTGGACCTATGACCGTCCGGTAGTTTGTGTCGGCTTTGCAAAACGATGGTGCGCTCCCTCTCCACCCAACTCGGGTTTACCCGAATTGGGTCTTCAATTGTCGAAGTCGGACATATCCGGAGTGACGACGGCCCGTAATTTCGGGCGGTCTTTTCGAAGGGGACGCGGCGGAAGTTGAGAACCCTCGATCGGGAGAGGATTCGGGCTTGCGCGTGACGGCGCATAGGCCGTAAATGACGACCGAACGATGGTGGAGTCGACGATCAGATATTCGAAGTCCGGATCATCGGACATCGCCTCGAAGATCCGCCACCAAACACCCTTGATGCTCCATCGACTGAAGCGCCGGAACACGCTGTTCCAATCCCCAAACGCTTCCGGAAGATCACGCCAAGGAGAGCCCGTACGCACGATCCACAGCACACCTTCCACGAACATCCGATTGTCGCGCCCGGTGGAACCTTTCTGGTCAGGTCGGCCTATGATCAGCGGCGCCATCCGCTCCCACGCCGCGTCGCTCAAAACCAACCGCTCCAGCACACCCAAGACTGCCTCCCAAAAAGCAGCCTTAGAATTCTGATTTGCTCCTAAAAGGGAATCCTTAGAGTCCACACCACCTAGGGTCTATCGTGAGACTTGTAACCCTCACCCGGATCGCAAGGGCGATCCTACCTCTCCCGATGGGAGAGGTGGAATTGAACTCGCCGCGCGTCCATCGCCTAGCCACGGCCTCATCGATTGCGGCCGTCGATCGGCGTCATCGCGAGTTTTGCCAGTTCGATGCCGTCGATGCAGCTGACGTTCAGCGCCACCACTTCGGTGCCGTCGGGCTTGGTGCCGCGCGCGAATACGTCGACGCCGCAGTCGATGCAGAGCTGATGCCGGATCGCGTGCTTGTTGAACAGATATTCCTTCAGATTGTCCTCGCCGGCGCGGAGCTGAAAACTCGTCGGCGGCAGGAACGCGAAATGCAGTCCCTTCTTGGTGCAGATCGAGCAGTTGCAGTCGGTCACCATCGCCAGATCGCTGGTGCATTCGAAGCGTACCTGGCCGCAATGGCAGCCGCCGGTAAAGGTCTTGGTGTCAGGCATGGTCCGCTCCGTGAAGGGCTGTGGTCGCCACTATAAAGCATTTTTCGGCAGGCGGTTCGATCCTTACCAAAGGCCGGGGATCAGCCGGTAGCGCACCCGTTCGGTATAGTCGGCGTAGTCCGGCAGGCCCTTGATCAGCGTTTGCTCCTCGATGCCGGAGCGAATGGCGAACAGCACCGCAAACAGCGGCGCGATCGCGACGCCCCACCACGAGCCCAAAAGCAGCGGCGCGCCGATGAAAAACAGCACGGTGCCGCTGTACATCGGGTGCCGCACAAAGGCGTAGGGGCCGGTAGAGATTACGCGGTGACCGCGCTCGGTTTGCAGCTTGACCACGGGTACGGCGAACGAATTTTCGCGCATCACCCACATGATGAAACCGGCGGAGAGTACCAGCATCAGGAAGCCCAGCGCCTGCAGCGCGAAGGGGATATGGGATGCACGATAGCGCGCATCCAGTCCGATCACGACGAACCACATCAGCGCGGCGAAGCCGAACACGACCATGAATTTCTTGTCGGCGGCCGGCTGATCGTTCTGCATCATCGGATGCATCCGCTCAGCGAGCAGCGCCGGATCGGTTTTGGCGAGCCACAATCCGCCGGCGACGCCGAAAATCGCGGTCGTGGCCAGGAACACCCAGGCCGCCGGCCAGTGCAGCGTACCCGCGGGCGCGAACAACAGCGCGCCCATCGCGACGATCCAGATCAAATTCTGCAGCAGCAATTTTGCGATCATGCGACAGCTCCCCGCGCCTCGGGGGAATCCATGATCACGCCGTTTTCGGCAAACTTGCGGCGCGCGTCTCGACGCTCCGCGCAGGCGCCGCCCTCAGGCGAGCTGGTCGACCCGCGTTCCCTGTCCCGGGGGCAGGGGAGCCCGAACCGTGGGCTCGGTTCCGCGCGTGTCGGCGTCGCGGTCGGTCTTCGGTTCGGGCGCCTTCGATTGAATGGGGTCGGGCGCTTTCACGACGAGCGACGGGGCGACACTCGAAACACTCATGGCAATATCCTTTGCGGGATCCTGGTCAGATCAGATCTTTGGGCTTCGTTGTGCCCGACTGTGACCGGGCGGAGACGAAAGCTTTATGAATCCAACCCGCGGATCGCGCGCGATCGGGGCTATTCCCGCCACAGGATGAACCGGACGCTCAGGGAAAACCTTCAATTATCGGGGACTGCAGCAGATTCCGTTAACCGAAACGGGCCCGCTCACTCATCCTTGGCGCGCGAAATCGCGATCGCCGCGTCGGTCTTGGTGCGGGTGCATTCCATATTGAGGCGGCGATAGCGCATCTTGACATTGTCGCCGCGGAGCAGGCCCATGCGCTTGAGGCACCGCGTGGCGCCGGTCAGCATATCGTCCTTCGGCAAGGTGAAGATGAGCGCGGCTGCCGAGCCGACCAGCTCGTAGAATTCCGGTTTCGGCTTTCGGTCCGTCTTGGCATAGAGCTCGTTGGAGTAGTTGCGGCCCCGGCAGCCGAGCGACAGCTCCTTCGCCGCCGGATGCGACAGATAGATGATGTTGGCGGCCGTGATGCCGACCTTGAGACCGTCGATCTGGCCCTTGAGCTGGGCGGCGAGATCGTCGCAACGGTCCGCATGCGCGGGCGAGGCGGCCGATACGGTCAATAGCGCCAGCGTGGCCGCAAGGAGAGCCGACCAAACCTTCGATGTTCCGTATCTCGGTAATTCTTTTGTCATGAAAACACCCCCGCGCCATTGAAGCGCGCGCGGGAGGTTCATGCAAGGTCTGTCAGACCGCGTCAATACGTGCCGTGACCGTAACCGCGATGAAGCGGGGACATTTGCCGCGGGACAGGAGCGCGCCCCTGCGCCGCACCTCAGCCGGCGCGCGGCGGTATAGTCGTTGCCAATAGGTCTTGCCGTCGCAACCGCAGACCGGGCGGAAGATGCGGAACGTGATACGATCGCGAAGACGATCACGCCGCGGCGGCCCGGTCGTGGCCGGCGCGGTTGTCGAAAAACATGCTACAATCAACAGGAGAGGGCCGAGGGGACGAGCATGCCGGACATCAGAACGATGCCGATCGTCAGAAATCTCTGCGACTGGGGCGCCGCGCCCGACTTCAAGCAGATCGTTGAAAAATCGCTCGCGCTGTTCGGAGTTTTCACCGGCGTCACGCTGTCGTTCTACATCAAGGACTTCCTGTTCGGCGACAGGATACCGCCCGGCTTCGCGCAATTTCCCGCGTGGGCCAGAACCCTCGTCGCGCTGTCGGTCATCGCGCTATTGCTGCGCTACATCGTTGGCAGCGCAGTGCATCTGACGGCGACCTATGTGGTCCAGGTCTCCACGACCCTTAAGCTCGACACCGCGACGTCCAGGCGCGTTCTCGTGGAAGAAAAGCAGCCGCCGAAACTGAACTCATTGCCTTGGCTGTTTTTCGACATTTTGATGCTGGTCGTGTTCGGCGTGCTCGCGGTGTGGATCATCTATTCTGCGAATTTCGGAGAATTCATGTTGCGTTCGGGCTATTTCATTTCCCTGGGGCTGATCTGGAGTGTGATCGCGCTGTTTTGCCGGCCAGCGGACCGGGCCGTCGCCGAGCGCTGGTGGTGGATCGATATGTTCCAGCTCGGCATCACGCTGCTGCTGATCTTCACAAGCTGCGACGTTCTGGTGAAAACGACGATCCTCGCGCTGGTCTACACGTTTTGCCTTTTCCTGGATTTCTGCGTGGTGTCCCGCCCCCCGCGGCCGTGACCGGTGCCGGTGGAATACGGACCGCTATTCCGCCGTACACGGCGCGAGGAATCGCGAAGCCTGACGCGGCGGCGGTCGCTGGGGGAGCATCCCGAACCTTCCTTTTCTCCTAAAAATGCTTAGAACGGATCAACCGCCGGTGCGGTGTCTTAAAAACAGGCACCTTCGGCTCCTGAACCTGCGAGCAAACCATGAACGCCCCTACCGCTTTTCCCGAGCCGAAGCCCGTTCCGCCCTACAAGCACACGCCGCTGTTTCCGCTGGGGCCGGACACGACCCCGTACAAGAAGATCACCACCGAAGGCGTCCGGGTCGAGAAGGTCCTGGGCAAGGACATGCTGGTGGTGTCGCGCGAGGCGCTGCGGGCGCTGTCGGAGGCGGCGTTCGGCGACATCAACCATTATTTGCGGCCGGGGCATCTGAAGCAGCTGCGCTCGATCCTCGACGACAAGGAAGCCAGCGACAACGACAAGTTCGTCGCCTTCGACTTCCTCAAGAACGCCAACATTGCCGCCGGCGGCGTGTTGCCGATGTGCCAGGACACCGGCACCGCGATCATCATGGGCAAGAAGGGTTTTCGCGTCATCACCGACGGCGACGATGAGGCCGCATTGAGCGAGGGCGCGCGCGACGCGTATCTGCGCCGTAATTTGCGCTATTCGCAGGTGGCGCCGCTGTCGATGTATGAAGAGAAAAATACCGCCAACAACATGCCGGCGCAGTGTGAGATCTATGCCGAGGGCGATGACGCCTACAAGTTCATGTTCATGGCCAAGGGCGGTGGGTCCGCCAACAAGAGCTTTCTGTTCCAGGCGACGCCTTCGGTGCTCACAAGGGATCGCATGCTGGCGTTCCTGAAGGAGAAGGTGCTCACGCTGGGTACCGCGGCGTGCCCGCCGTATCACCTGGCCATTGTCATCGGCGGCACTTCCGCCGAACTCTGCATGAAAACGGTAAAACTCGCCTCGGCGCGCTATCTCGATGCGCTGCCCACGCATGGATCGGCCGACGGCAACGCCTTCCGTGACCTCGAGATGGAGCAGGAAATCCTGAAGATGACGCAGTCGCTCGGCGTCGGCGCGCAGTTCGGCGGCAAATATTTCTGTCACGATGTGCGGGTGATCCGGCTGCCGCGCCATGGCGCCTCGCTGCCCATCGGGCTTGGCGTGTCGTGTTCGGCGGATCGCCAGGTGCTCGGCAAGATCACCAAGGATGGCGTCTATCTCGAAGAACTGGAACACAACCCGGCGCAGTATCTGCCGGCGGTGGAGCAATCGCTCGGCGGCGAGGTGGTAAAAATCGATCTCAACCGGCCGATGAAGGAAATTCTTTCGACGCTTTCAAAGCATCCGATCAAGACCCGGCTGTCGCTGACCGGCACCATGATCGTCGCGCGCGATTCCGCGCATGCCAAATTGCGCGAGCGGCTGGAGAAGGGTGAGCCGCTGCCGGAATATTTCAAAAATCATCCGGTGTATTACGCCGGCCCGGCCAAGACGCCGGACGGTTACGCCTCCGGCGCGTTCGGTCCGACCACGGCGGGACGGATGGACTCGTTCGTCGACCAGTTCCAGGCCGCCGGCGGATCGATGGTGATGGTCGCAAAAGGCAATCGCGCGGTCGCGGTGCGCGAGGCCTGCAAGAAGCACGGCGGCTTTTATCTGGGCTCGATCGGAGGTGCTGCGGCGAATCTCGCCGAGCACTGCATCAAGAAGGTCGAGGTGGTGGAATATCCCGAACTCGGCATGGAAGCAATCTGGCGCATCGAGGTCGAGGATTTCCCGGCCTTCATTATCATCGATGATAAAGGCAACGACTTCTTCAAGGAATTGAATCTGGGGTGAGGGGGCGGCAATAAGCCCCTCGTCATGGCCGGGCAAAAGCGCGAAGCGCGTCTTCGCGCTAGATGACCCGGCCATCCATCACTCTTCAAATATGATGGATACGCGGGTCAAGCCCGCGTATGACGACCAAGTGTGTTGAGGCGGCTTTCGCGGGGGCGACCAAGCCTTAAGCCCGCGTCCCCGTGAACGGGAAATTGCCCATCGGGCCGATGCCCATTTCGCCGGAAATGCTGTCGCCGGAAACCTTGCCGGAGAACGCCAGCGTCAGCGGCATCGGGTTGGTGATGGAGACTTTCCAGGCGACGTCGTCGCCGTTGGCGGTGCCCTCGAAGATCTCGGTGGAATTGCCGTCGGCGCCTTGCGTGCCCGTCAGCGTGCCGCCGGCGTTCTTCAGGGTCAGGGTCGCATTGCGCTCGCCCATCGGCGTGGACATGGTGAGATTCCAGTTTCCGTCGACCGCCATCTAATTTCTCCTCCATCTTTGCTCGCAAAACCGGAATGGCTCTGGGATCCTGGCTTAGGCGCCGGCGGCGGTATAGCGCATCCCGCGGCCAATGCCCAATCCCCTGGGTATGGGAAGTCAGGCCCGCGCCGCGCGGATCCGGCTGGTGACGAGAAGGCGAAATACGACATATTGCACGACGAAGGCAGCGATCTTCGCACCGAACGCGACCACCGAGACATAGAACGCCCACAGCTTGATATCGCCGGTCGAGGCGACCGCGATCACGCCCAAGCCGAGCACGAACATCAGCGCCGCCCAGGCGTAGCCCGCCATGGTGACGTATTCCGGAATGGTCTCGGACACGAGCGGCGGCATGTAGCGCAGCAGCCAGCCGCGCTTGAGCATGATGACGCCGACCGCGAAATGCCCGACGGCCGGCTTGGCCAGCACGAAGCGCGGATCGTGGGTCAGGAGCGTCGCGCCGCCGAGCACGATCACGAGGCCAACGCTGGCATAGGTCATGTAGCCGAGCGGCTTGCCCTTGAGGCGGGCATAGATGACCTGTGCCACCGCGCCTGCGATCGCCACTGATGTCGCCAGCGCAACATTGTCGGTCGCGAAGTACAGCACCAGGAACACGATGGTGGAGAAGAAATCCTCGCCGAGTTTCGCGAATACGTCCTTCATCGTCGGGCTCTCCCTGTCGGATGCGTGTTGTTAGTGAATTCCAGGCAGCGCGTTGGCCGGGGGAGTCCCGTACTTCGCCTTGCGGTATTCCGGATACCATTTGGTAAAATAGACCGCGCTGTTGCGGGCGGCAAACGCAATCAGAAGTCCGGACCACAGCGGCAGGTTCGGCACATAGATCATCGCAATGTTGCCGATCATCATCAGGAGCGCCGCAGCGGTCCAGGCCCAGGTGATGATGTAGTTCGCGCGCATGAAACCGGGCACCTTCGCGGTCTCGGCATCGACCACCTCCAGCGCATATTGCAGCGTGAACGGATGGCGGATCACGATCGACAGCAGCGAGACCAGGAAAATGCCGGTGTCGACCGAAAACTTCACCGCCGACGCGCTCAAGGCCGGATCGATAAACGCGAGGTAGCCGCCGATCGCGGCGAACACGACCACGGAGCCCGCGCCGAGGATCTTGATCGAGCGGCCGCGCACCACGTCGAACGCGATCACCATCAGGCAGATTGCAGCTGCGGCCAGCACGCTCGCGGTGGCCGAGGTCACCAGCATCAGCAGGGAGAAGGCGCCGTAGGGGGCAAGGATCAGGAAGATCGTCATGGCAGCCTCATGGGGGCTTATCTTTACATCGTAAAGATAAACTAGGGGAGCCGGCGGGCGTCGTCAAGCGAAATCTTTACAGTGTCAAAATAAAGTGAGTGGTGCGATAATAGTCATTATTTTACAATTACTTATGGCGGAATCTTCTGGCTAGATGGCGCCCGCCAAGAACCGCCGCAGAAGCAGCACGGCAGATGCGATCAGGACCAGGATGGTGAGCAGAATGCCGCCGACCCGGCAGATTTGAAACTGCAGGGTTCGCGGCCCCACATACATGCCGAGCGGATGCAGCAGCCGCGCGACCAGGAGCGCCCCCATCAGCAGGTGCACCCGCGCGGCCGGCATGCCGGACATCTCCAGCATCGCGACCATCAGCACGATAAGGGGAACGTATTCTGCAAAGTTGGCGTGCGCGCGGATCGCGCTGCGCAGCTTGATGTTTCCGCCGTCGCCGAACAGGACCTGATTTCCTCGCCGCAGGCGCGAGACCTGCAGGCCGAGCACCGCATAGAGCAGGGCAAGGATGCCGAGATAGGCGGCGGTGATGGATGGTAGTTGCATGACTTCCTCCCAGATGCGCGTCGTCATTCCGGGGCATCGCTCCGCGATGAACCCGAAATCTCGAGCGATCAGGACTCTCGGAGATTCCGGGTTCGCGCTCACGCGCGCCCCGGAATGACGACGAGGGTGAGTCACACAGCCCCCACCCAGTTGCCGTGAAAGCCGTCGGGCACCCGATGGCCCAACTGCACCAGCGCGACCGGACCTTGCTCGACATCAGTGGCATTGAACACCGCGAGGTCGCTGCGATTTTCCCGGGCGCGCCAGACCACCGCCAGCAGCCAGCCGTCGGCTTCCGCGGCGTTGTCGTTGCGGGCAACGAACACGGGCTCCGAGATGGTGTCGCCGGCCGGCAGCAGATATTGGCCCAACCGCGATCCCTTGCCATCGACATGGACGATGCCGGAGAGCGCGCCGAACATCGGCAGATCGGGATTGGCGCAGGCGTACCAGCCGTGACGGCTGACGAGGCCGGCGCGGCGGTCGTCGATGCGCGGAAATTCGCCGGTGAGATCGTCGAGATAGGTTTGCGTGAAGCGGTCGGTATTGCCGGCGAGATCGAAGCTCCAGCGGCACAAACGTGCACGCGACTTCTTCGGGTCGGTCGGCAAGCCATTGGGATGGTTGAACAATGGCGCCTCCTCGAACTGCATGACATCGGCGATGATGCGGTCACCTTGTTCCCACGCATTCATCACGTGGAATACGTAGCAGTTTTCGGCGCGAAACCAGACGATGTCGCTGACCTCGCCGTGGCGCTTCATGACGCCGACATAGGCGCCCTTGTCGGGCTCCCAGGCGTAAGGCGGCTGGCCGCGCATCGCGCGCTCCAGGCTGCCGGTGATGGGCAGGATCGGAAACAGCAGGTGATTTTCGGTGACGATGAAGTCGTGCACCATGCTGGCATAGGGCGCCTCAAAACGATCGAAGCGCGTCACCACGCCGGCGGCGTCGACCGATCCGAAGGAGAGGGCGGGGGTCAGCGGCCCGGCGGCGTTGTAGCCGAAGAACACCATCTCGCCGGTGACGGGATCGATCTTGGGATGCGCCGTGAAGGGCCCTGCGATGCCGCCATTGTAGTCGCAATAGCCAAGCCTATTGAGCGTGCCGGGCTCGATCTCGGTCGGCAGATGGCCTTCCTCGAGCGCCAGCAGGCGTCCGCCGTGAAAGATGATGTTGGTGTTGGCGACGCCGCCATCCGGCGTCACCGAGGCGGGCGCATCCGGCAGCTTGCGGCCGAAGCCGCCGAACAAGGCGCGGCCGGCGTCATGCTCGGCCTGCCATTTCGGGGTGCGAACCCAGCGGTTGCGGTAGCTGGCGCGGCCGTTCTCGAGATGGAAGGCGTGCAGCATGCCGTCGCCGACGAACCAGTGCGCGCCCGGCGCCTCGAATTGCGGGTTGGGGCCGTTGCGATAGAGCGTGCCGTTGAGTTCGCGCGGCAGCTCGCCGATCACCGTCAGGTGCGGTGCGTCGCATTCCATCGGAATTGGCGCCAGATTGGTCCGGGCCGCCTGGTTGGCCACATCCGCAAGCATCGGTCGCTCCCTTAAGGTTATCTTTACATCGTAAAGATATCGGTAGGGGCCATGACCGAAAAGGTCAAGCGAAATCTTTACAGTGTCAAAATCGTGACCTATAAGGCGGACATGGCAAGAGCCCCAAGCAAAAGATCCCCGCGCAAGACCCCGACCCGCGTCCGGCCTGCCTCCGGCAAAGCCGCCCTGGCGCGCCGCGGGCGGAAACGGAGCGCGGCCGCAGCCAGCGAAGACGCACCCTATCATCACGGCGCGTTGCGCGATGCCTTGCTCAAGGCGGCGGAAACGGTACTCGAACGTGACGGGCTCGCGGGACTGACGCTGCGTGCGGTGGCGCGCGAAGCCGGCGTGTCGCACGCTGCGCCGACCCATCATTTCGGCGATCTCACCGGCCTCGTCAGCGAACTCGCCGCGATCGGGTTCCGGCAATTCAACGCGGCGATGGTGGCGGCGGGCGCCGCCGCGGGCAGCGCGCTAATGGAAAAGGCACTGGCCCGCGCCAAGGCCTATGTCGCCTATGCCCAGGCGCATCCCGGCATGTACGGGCTGATGTTCCGCACCGAGCGCCTCGATATGTCGCGGCCATCGCTGCACGAGGCCGCCGAGGCCTCGTTCGCCGGGCTGGCCGGCGCGATTGGCGCCAGCCGCCAGGAGCAAATCTCTGAGCGGGCGCTGTCGCTCGACCAGGCCGCCGCCATCGCGCGGGCCTGGTCGCTGGTCCACGGCTTCACCATGCTTCTGCTCGACGACCGGCTCCGCGACATCCTGCGGCGGCTCCCCAAAGGCACCGACGCGGAAACATTGCTGGATGCGATGCTGCGCTCCACCGTCGGCCGGCCGCCGGGGCCTTAAGCTAGCGGCGCGTCAGTTCCACCGCGCGGCCGCTCTCACCGATCACCTTCACTTCGTCTGTTCCACATTTGAAATCGCGGGCATTTTCGTCGGCCGCCTTGCGGGCAAGCTCATTGGCGTTGGGATTGGCCTTCACGTCGATATAGGCGACATGGCACACAGCGCCCGGCGGCAGCCGAGTCACTGCCAGCATCGGCTTGACGATCGGCCGCTGGTCCTTGTCCTGGTCGCTGTTGTCGGCGATGTGCCAGCGCTGAATGATGGCGAAGGGTTTGCCGTCGAGCGCGCGCCATTCGACGGTCGTGGTGGTCGAGTTGAATGGGCCGAACCAGGCCTGCGCGGCGGGTTCCTTGGCGGCCGCGGCGCGGTTGCGGCCGACCGAAACCGTCTCGCGCAGATCGTCCTCGCTGACCAGCACCACCAGTCCCTCCTTGCCCGGACAAACTCGGGTCGTCGAGTCGTCGACGCCATTGCCGGCGCCGACGACGCGGCAGTCCTTGGGTGCGGTGGAGGTGTAGCTGCTGCTGAATGTTTGGGCGTTGGCTGGTACAATCAGGCCGCCGCTGACGCCAAGCACCGCCGCCAAGGCCACCGCAAGGGGGACCCGCAGGCCGGTGGCGATATCGGGGTGAGGGATGGGCTTCATCTGGCGGCCTTTCGTGGCGGAACTCGTCGCCATCTTCGACATCCGCAATCTGGGGAAGGTTCATGCGAAATGTGCGAAACAACTGACATTGGCCCGGAATTGCTTTAGAACGGCGGCTTCGCGTTTCCCTCAATCTTCAATAGCGTGTCAGTGCCCTAATCCCCATGCCTTCCATTTCGTCGAACAAACCCTATCGCGTTGGCCGTTCCCGCACCGGACTCGGCCTCTTCGCCACCAAGCCGATCAAGAAAGGCGCCAAGATCGTCCGTTATTTCGGGCCGTTGCTGGATTGCCGGAAGAAGAAAGACGACGCGATCGAGAACAAATATCTGTTCGAGCTCAACAACCGATGGACCATCGACGGCTCGGTGCGCGAGAACATCGCGCGCTATATCAACCATGCCTGCAAGCCGAACGCGGAGTCCGACGTTCGCCCGCGCAAGCGCAAGGTCGTGATCCGCGCCATCAAGAACATCGAGCCGGGCGAAGAGATCAACTACGATTACGGCACCGACTATTTCAAAGCCTATCTGAAGCCGATCGGCTGCAAATGCGACGCCTGCGAAAAGAAGCGCAAGAAGAAGCGCGCGGAGGCGCGGGCAGAAAAGGCGCGCCTGAAAGCCAAGGCGGAGAAGAAGGCGTTGCGGAAGGCCGAAAAGCTGGCCGCCAAGGCGAGGGAAAAGGCCAGCGAAAGGGCTGCCGAAAAGCGTAAGCTGAACGGCAACGCCAATGGCGAGAAGGCGAATGGCGTCAAGGTCAACGGCAAGCATTTGAACGGGCATAACGGAAAATCAGCTGCGGGCAAATTGATCGCCGCGAAATCGGGGATAGTCGCCAAGCCCAAGCGTGGGCAGGACCAGGAAGCCGGCGCTCCGGCCTGAGGGGGCGGGTCCCACAACAACGTCATTGCGAGCGCAGCGAAGCAATCCATAGCACGGTCTAGAGGCTAGATTGCTTCGTCGCTTTGCTCCTCGCAATGACGATATCGAGCTTAATTGCTCAGGCCGCGACTTCGCCGCCGCTCTTGCGCAGTCCGATATATTGCAACTCCGCCAAAGCGCCGACCACAATCGCCTGGGCTGCGACGAACAGTTCGCCGAGCAGGTTCGGTGTCACCGCGCCGGAGAACAACAGCGCGATGCTGGCCAGCGTCCACGCCGCGTTGCCTAAGATGACAATCAGCACCAGCGCCTTCGGCATGGCTGGCCTTGTTCCGAGCCAGCCGACCAGCGCGGCATAGGCAATTAAAAACAACCCGGTTTCGAGCAGCAAGGCCTCGGGCAGATTGAGCACGGGCGCGAGCGTGCCGGCGCCCAGGGTCAGCAGCACGGCGGATGCGCCGCTGAAGATAGCATCGGCCTGGATGGCGCGACGCAGGAACGTGGATGGGTTGATCACGGCAGTTCTCCTTCTGGTTTGGGGGGCGGTTTGACGGTCAGCGCACCTGGCGCCGGCGCCAGTTCTGCAGGAGACGCCACAGTCGGATCGGGCAGAGCGTCCTTATGGCCCTGGTCTCGACCGCCTGCACCTGTGCGAACACGAAGACACCCGTCTCGTGCACCAGCGGCTCGGGCAACTGAAGCGAACACGCCAGCATCCGGGTGGCGAGGTTAAGCAGCCACCGCATAATGTCGGTTGTCGGGAAAGTGCTGGGTCGGGAACGCGGGCTCATGGTCATCTCCTGTGATGGCGAAGATGACCGCTGCGAAGAGGGAATTCGATTACGTCGGAGGTAATGGAACGGGTGAAATTCGCATGGTAGGTTTTCCACCATGAACGCACACACCGCTACGGCACGCGCCGAGAAAACCCAGCCGGTCCATATCGGCGATCACCTGCGCGAATGGCGGCAGCGCCGCCATCTCAGCCAGCTCGATCTCGCCGGCGACGCCGAGATATCAGCGCGTCATTTGAGCTTCGTGGAAACCGGCCGCGCGACGCCGTCGCGCGAGATGGTCTTGAAGCTGGCAGAACGGCTGGAGGTTCCCTTGCGCGATCGCAACGTGCTTTTGGTGGCGGCCGGATACGCGCCGGCGTTTCCGCAGCGCTCGCTGGACGATCCCGCGTTGAAATCGGCGCGCGCGGCGATCGATCTCGTTCTGAAGGCGCATGAGCCAAATCCGGCGCTGGCCTATGACCGGCACTGGAATCTGGTCTCGGCCAACCGGATGGTGATGCCGCTACTGGAAGGCGTGCCGGCGCGGCTGCTCGGCCAGCCCTTCAACATTCTGCGTCTGGCCTTTCACCCCGAGGCGCTGGCGGCGCGCACCGTCAACCTCGCCGAATGGTGCAGTCATCTGCTGGAGCGGCTGCACCGCCAGTGCGAGGCCACCGCCGATCCGGAACTGATCAAGCTCTATCACGAGCTGAAGGCCTATCCGATCCCGGCGCGCTCCGCGCCGCTGTCATCCGACAATGTCGCCATCCCCTTCAAGATGCGGCTCAACGGCGAGGTGCTGAGCTTCATTTCCACCACGATGATCTTCGGTACGCCGGTCGATATCACCCTGTCGGAACTGGCGCTGGAGACGTTTTTCCCGGCCGATGACCAGACCGCCGAACGGATGCGGAGCATGGCGGCCAACCTGAAATAGCGCCTTGCCTGCGCTGCGGATGCTGATTATCTCTTGGAACTTAGCCGTCAGGAGGTTCCGATGAGCACCCTAAAACCGCTTCAGATCGACATCGTCTCCGACGTGGTGTGCCCATGGTGCTACATCGGCAAGCGTCGTATCGAGAACGCGCTGGCGCTGGTGCCGGATGTGCCGGTCGAGATCAACTGGCGGCCGTTCTTTCTCAATAATTGGGTGCCGCGTGAGGGCATCAGCCGCGACGAATACTTGACCGCGAAGTTCGGCTCGCCCGAGGCCTACAAGGGCATCGCGGGACGCGTCGTCGCCGCCGCTGACGAAGAGGGCCTGTTGTACCGTCCTGATCTGGTCAAGCGGCAGCCGAACACGATCGACTGCCATCGCCTGATTCACTGGGCGGAGCCCCACGGCAAATCGGCTGAGATGAAACAGCGGCTGATGGAATTGTATTTCCGGGATGGCGGCGATCTCACCGACATCAACGTGCTGGTGCAGGCGGCCGCCGATTGCGGGCTCGATGCCGACGATATCCGCGCGCGTCTGGCGACCGATGAGGATGTCGACCTGATCTCGGCGCAGGCCAAGGACGCCTCCGACAAGGGCATCTCCGGCGTGCCGACGTTTGTGTTCGCGCAGAAATACGCGGTCTCCGGCGCGCAGCCGGCCGAGCAGCTCGCCCGCGCCATCCGGCAGGTGTCCGGCGAGATCAACGCGCAAGCGGCGGAGTAAGCGATATATTTTGTGTCCCGGACGCGGTCTAGCGTTCTTCACGCTGCTCCGCAGAGCCGGGACCCACAGCGGCGCTTGATGGACCCCGGATCAGCAGCGCACCGTTGACGCGCTGCGCAGCATCCGGGGAACGCAACGCCACCTACAGGACCAGCAACTAGAAACTTGGGGAAACATCATGATCTATGAGTTGAGAACCTACACCGTGAAGCCCGGCACGATCGGTGACATGGTGAAGGCGGCGAGCACCGTGTCGCGCGACATCCGCAAGGATGACTACGGCAAATTGCAAGGTTACTGGTCGACCGAGATCGGCCCCCTCAATCAGGTCATGCACATGTGGAGCTACGACAGTTTCGACGAACGTGCGAGAATGCGCGCCGAACTCGCCAAGAACCCGCGCTGGACCGGCGAGTATATTCCGCTGATCCGTCCGCTGCTGGTGCGCCAGGATGTCCGCCTGCTCAACGCCATCAAGCCGCCGGTGGCCCCGGCATCGACCGGCAATATTTATGAACTCCGCAATTACCGCGCCAAGGCGGCCGGCGGGCTCAAGCAGTGGCTCGATGCGTTCACTGCCGTGCTGCCCGCCCGCGAGAAGTATTCAAAGATCGTGGGCCTCTGGCAGACCGAGGCCGGCCAGCCCAACGAGGCCTGCCACATCTGGGCCTATCCCGACCTGAACGCCCGCGCCGAGGCGCGTGGCAATGCGATGAAAGATCCGGAATGGCAGGCGTTTCTCGGCAAAGGACCGGGATTCCTGGAAGAGATGCACTCGACCATCATGCTGCCCGCGCCCCACTCACCGTTGAAGTGACGCTGGTCCAATCGACGATCCGCGGCAATCGTGAAATCGGGCAGCGCTACGCCCGTTTCAGATAATAATTCGCGCGCTTGCCGAGCGCGTTCCTGCGCAACGAGGCGCGCTGCGGTCTGATCGCGAACGGTTTTTGCGGGAAGATGCTCGCAACGCTTCATTGGCGGCCAAGATCACCAGCGCGATCTTGCCGACGGTGTTCATGACGATTTCTCCTGGCGTTGGCGGATGAAATGAACCGCGCGGCGCAACGGCTCGCGGACCCATCGGCGCAGCGTCAGCGCGGTATCCACCAGCGAAACGATGGGATCATGGGGCCGCAGCGGAACCAGCACGTCGCCGATTGCCAGACGGTCGCGCCAGATCGGGTTGATCATCGGATGATCGGCGCTCGCGGTGGAATCGACCATGACAATTGCTGGATCGGAGCAGAGATACCGCGTCAGATCCAGCGTCAGTTGCACCCCGGGCGAGAATTTTGCAAAACGCTCATCGACGCCGAGCTTGAAGTAGAAGGCGCGGTCCCGATGCCGCAGCAGGATGGCGGCGGCGACCGGCATGTGGCCGGCACGCAACGTCACGATCTCGCATTGGCCGGTTTCCGCGAGCGCTTTCGCCGCGCGGCGGACAAAACCGGCATTGCCATCGTGCTGCAGCAGCGCGGTGCCGCGCCGGGCTTTCCAGCCGGAGGCTTCGAGGCGGAGGAACGTTTCGATGGCGGACGCGACGTCTTCGGGGGTGCACGCCACGTCAAAGCGGACGGCGCCCTGTTCGGCCAGCCGGTTGCGCTGGCGGCGCAATTCCTTCAGCTTCTTGGCACCCAGAGCGTCGCGCAGCAATTCATCGGCATCGCGGGTCGCATCAAGGCAGGCGCGAACGTGGGATTGCAGCAGTCTTGGACGCATGCCGTCTTGCTGCGATATTTCGGTGAACGCCCTCATGACGGCGCCATCCAGCGTGACGTCGCGCAGGATCAGCGCATGGGCGCCGGTTTCGCGCGCCGCTTGCATCAGTCTGGAAACGGCATCGTCCGGCACATCGCGATCGACCAGCGGTGTGCACAGCGTGCCGTAGGGATCGGCGCTCACCAGCGCGGGCAGGGGAATTTTGTAGGCACGCCACAGCGAAATCACCGGCATGAGGCCGATCAGGCCAGCCGGGCCCGCCGGCGCCAACGAGGCATCGCTCCACGCGCTCAGCGCGGACACGCCGGTCCGGCCCTGCGCCGAGGCATTCACCGCCAATTCCCAATCGGGCAAATAATAGCCGTTCGGCTCGGCGGCACGCGCGGCGAGCGCGCGCCATCGACCAGGGGCCACCGCCGCGAGCGGCGTTAACGGTTCGCCATCGGACGAAGCCGCCGCTTGCGGGCGCTTCGCACCGGGATCCGTCGCCGCTGCGCGATCGACCACCGCTGAATTCGTAATCTCGGCCACGTCCCCGGTTCCCCGTTCGCGATGGGAAGAGCGGCGCACGCATCGCGCCCGCCGCTCCCACCGCGTTATCGGCAGGATGCTAGTGGAAAGATTGGAAAATACCGTTGGCGCGGAGTTCGAATTCGAGCCGAACTGTTAACGGATCGTTTATCGTCTCGGCCAAGTCCACTGAGCGATCCCGCCGGAACGAGGAAAAGGCAGTGGCCTCAGGCGGCCTCGCCGCTTTCGAGAAGGTCGGCCGTGCTTTCCGGCGCCGTCAGGAATTGGCTTTCGAGGGCCCCCGCGGGCATCGGCCGGCCGAAGAAATAGCCCTGGCCCTGTTCGCATCCCATGCTCGCCAGCAGATCGGCGGTTGCCCGGTTCTCGATACCCTCAGCGATCACCGACAAGCCCAGTTGCTTGGAAAGACCGATGGTCGAACCGACAATTGCCGCATCGTCGGAATCGGCGAGCAGCCCGAGCACGAATGACCGGTCGATCTTCAGCCCGTCGAGCGGGAATTTCTTCAGATAGCTCAGGCTGCCATAGCCGGTGCCGAAATCGTCGAACACGATGCGTGCACCGAGTTTCTGGATTCTCCGGAAAGTGTCGAGTACTCCGTCCTCGTCGACCAGCAGGATGTCTTCGGTCACTTCGAGTTCGAGCAGGGAAGGCGTCAGACCGGTAGCGCCGAGCATATCCGCGACCGAGGCGGCAAGGTCCGATCGAAGTTGCGAAGGCGAAAGATTGATGCTGACGCGGACCTTGTGTCCGGCTTGTTCCCACTCCCGCGCCTGCCGGCAGGCGGTCTGCAGCACCCAGGCCGCAATCCGGTCTGAAAGGGCCGAAGCATTGGCGACCGGCATGAATTCCGCCGGCGACACCAGGCCGCGGACCGGGTGATGCCAGCGAATGAGGGCTTCGGCGCCGATCAAGCCGCCGTCCTTCAGACGGACCTGCGGCTGATAGAACAATTCGAATTCATTGCGCTCGACGGCGCGCACCAATTCGGCCTCGAGCGTCAGGCGGGATTCCATTTCCTCCCTGATCGTCTTCTCGAACAGGACATGACCGCCGCGTCTCGTGGCCTTGGCGCGGCAAAACGCCAGATGGCTGTTGCTCAACAGTTCGTCGGCCGTGCCGCCGCCCAATGGATAGGTGGCCGCGCCGATACTGACCTTGACGCGGTGCAGACGCGTCCCGGTCAAGAGCGGCGTCTTGAACGTGAGCGAGATACGTTCGGACAATTGCGCGACGGTTTCGCTCATGTTGTCGCAGGGGATCGCGATGGCGAATTCATCGCCGCTCAACCGCGCAACGATCCCTGCGCCGTCGATCTCCGCGCTCAATCGCTTGGAGACGGCGCAAAGCACCTGGTCGCCGCAGGCGTGGCCCAGCATGTCGTTGGTTTGCTGGAAGTCGTCGAGGCCCACGACCAGCAGCGCCACTTCGCCCGAAGTCTTTTCGGCGGTGGCGATCATCGCGTCCAGTTCCGTATGAAGCGTGTTGCGGTTGGCAAGGCCGGTCAGCGAATCGTATTCCGCCAGATATCTGATCCGTTCAGCTTCGCGCTTTCGCACCGATATGTCGCGCAGGATCGCGCCATATTGAATGCCGTCGGTGCCCAGCCAGCCAGACAAACAAGCCTCGACCGGAAACACATCGCCGTTCTTGCGCAGGCCGTCGAACTCCAGGACCAGGCCGCCCGGCTGCTGTGACCGGGCGCGCGCTTCCTCGCAGGCTGAAATCGATTCAGGCGAGGCCTTGGTGTGGGCGGCGCAAATCCGTTCAAACGGCTGGCCGATCATTTCTGCAGGGTCGTAGCCGAAAATGGCAGCCGCGCCGGGATTCCACACCGTGATCCGGTGCTTTGAGTCGGTGCATACCAGGCCGTCGCCGAGCGACATCGCGATGCGCTGAAAGCGGCTCTCGGCGACGCGGCCAAGCAAGCCACGGAAGTCGATCTCATCCAGCGCGATGGCGGCCATGTAGACGGCGATCGCGATGTAGAACGGTGAAGTATCGAGAATGAGAGGCAGGTTTGCCTGCAACAGAACGGCGATTGTCTCGAGAGCGGCCGCCATTGCGATGAGTACGACTGCCCTCCGGCTAGCGCCCAGGCGGCGCCAGGACAGCATCATGATCAGGGACACGATGCCCAGCCCAACGAGGGTGACGATATCCGAGGTGCAACTCAGCGTGCGGTTCTGCAGGATCGATTCGGCTGCCAGCGCCTGCAGCAACGGCCCGGAAACGACGCCGCCGTTCGGAATGCTGAAGCGATCGCCGAGTTCGAGCGCGGTGCCGCCGATGATGACCTTCTTGTCGTGGAGCTTGGCCAGCGTCGCATCGTCGCCGCGCAGCACATCGATGTAGGACATTCTGGGGATAGACGCGACACGGATACTGAAATCGATCAGGAACGGTTCGCGTTTCGCGGCGTGTTGGCCGGCCAATACGGCGGCCATCGAAGGCAGAAACTGGCCGTCGAGCTTCTCGCCGAACGGGTAGCGCCGGACCAGGCCATCCGGTTCGACGGCGACGTTCACGACGGCCGTCCAGGCGTGATCGCCGAATTGTTTCAGCGGCCGATTGATATGAATTGCCGTTTCATCGCCGCCCTTTGCGCCCGGCTGCTTGAAGGCCGGCAAGACCACGGATCCGCCGGTGCTCTGAAGCGCTTCGGCAAATACCCGGTCCGTCGCCGGGTCAGACGGCGCGCTGAAATCGACGTCGAATACGATGTCGCGGACGTCTGCTGCTTGCAGCCGCCGCAGCAAGTCGGCGTGGAGGCGGCGGGGCCAAGGCCAGATGCCGATTTTTTCGATGGAGGGGGCATCGATCGCGATCACCACGACGTCGCCGGTGGCCTGACGTGGCATCCAGGCGAACCGCAAATCGGTCAACGCATTGCGGAAGGTGCCGTGCCAGCCCGACGACAGCACGATCGCCAGCGCAGCAGCCACGAAGACATGCGGCCGATAGCGTTTCAAATTGTTCCCCATCGTTACACCCCGCAACCCCGCAGCCGTGCCCGGTGCGCCGGTTTCAAAAATTGCCTGGCCTATTTGTAACGGCCGTAGGCGTGGCCGTTTCCATTGCCATTGCCATTGCCATTTCCGTTGGCATTGCCGTTCCCGTTAGCGTTGCCATTGCCATTGCCGTTGCCATTGCCATTCCCATTGCCATTCCCGTTGCCATTGTCGTTTCCGGGTGCGCTGACGGCGGCTACCGCGGGCCCCGTTACGCCTGCAATGGCGGCCGCGGTGCTGCCCGTTGCAGCACTGGCACTGCTGCCGTCGATTGAATTGGCGCTGGAGCCGTATCCCGTGCCGGACGTCGTGGCGGAGTTGCGGGAGGCCCAGACCGTTTCCCTGTTATCCTTGTTGACGACGTTGCGCGCCGAACCGTGCGTCGAAATCGCGCCGTGGGCGAGGCCGTGGGTGACTTTGTGGACGTTCAGCCTGACTTCACCGAGCGAAGAAGATATCCGCGTCACGCCATGCCCCGGATTGCCCGCATTCCGCTGCGGCTGGTCCGAAGCGCGCGAATTGACGGGGGACGCGCCGTGTCCCAGCGCGCGGATCGATGGCCCGTTCGCGGCGTGGCGCGGTGCCGAAAGTCCCGTCTTAGGCACCATGATGCGCTCGATGGACGATGCACGCGGCCGGCCTTGTTCGATCGGGCTGAACGTGCCCGATCCGCTCAGGGAAAGACCGGGCTTGCCATGAGCGAAAGCGGTCGCGGCCTGTCCCGGCATCACCTGAGCGATCTGACCCGACCGGAAGTCGGCGACCTCGACCTGTCCCCTTATCACGTCGACGCTGGTGCTGGCACCGCTGATGGAGACGCGAAACTGCGTGCCCTTGACGACCGCGGCGAGATAGGGGGTCTCGACCTCGAAATGCTTGACGTTGCGCTTTTCCACTTCGAGCAGGATCGAGCCGGCCTGCTGAACGATCGTGGTCGATAGTCCGTCTTTCTTCTCGACCGGCAATCCGATCACTGAGTTCGGCGCGACCAGAATTGTTTCCTCTCCGCGCACCAGAAGCACGCGGCCGTTGCGCCCGGTTCGGATGCTGTCGCCCGGTTTCAAGCTCTCTTCCTGGCCGAGCGAAACCGGCTGCGCACCGGTCGTCGTCATCCATACTTCGCCTGACGACTTGCTGACCGACCAGGTGCCGTCTTCGCCGGCGTGTGCGTCGGAGAACGCAGCGAGCGCGAGTGCCACGCCCATGATGCGCGCATATCGATCAGCCCTGAACATGGAAACCTCCGTCAGCTTGCAACTGATCCGAAGGTCTATCGAAAATGTTTCAACATTGAATGAGTCGGAGTTCGGCCAGCACAACGCGCGCCTTAACGGTTCGTTGACCATAAAAATCTAAGAAAAATCATGCGGCTAACGGCTCGCCCAGCACATACCCACGGTCGTACGTGGAACTACGGATGCGCGGTGTTGCACGCTGTTGCGGGATGGCATTTGCATACCGTCAGATGCGTGTTCGCAGGTACCATGCTGCTGATTTCAGCGATCGCAACGTCGGCAACCGCGCAGCAGTCAGGCCAACCGGGTTTTGATCCGCGGCAGACAGAAAGACGTTTCGACGCTTTGCAGTCGCCGCAGGCGCCGGTATCGCGATCCGCGCTACGGATGCCGCGGCTGGCGCGGCAGGAAGCGCCAGCGGATTCCAGGCCGCTGTTCGACCTGCGCCGGGTTTCGTTGAGCGGTGCCCGCGCCATTGCAGCCGATCAGCTCGCAACAGCGTATCAACCCTATCTCGGCAAAAAGGTCTCGCAGGCCGACCTTGCCGCCATCGCCACCGCCATCGGCGACCTCTATCGCGCGGCCGGTTTTCACTTGAGCCGTGCGATCGTTCCCCCGCAGGATATCAGGGATGGCCAGATCCGCATTGAGGTGATCGAGGGCAGCATCACGGAAGTCGCGCTAACCGGCGACGCCGCAGAACGGTTCGGAGTGCGGCCGCTGCTCGACCCTGTTATCGCGGAACAGCCGTCGCGACTGGCGACGCTGGAGCGGCAATTGCTGTTGATCAACGGCCGGCCGGGAGTGCGTATCGCCGATACCGCGCTCGAAGAGATCGGCGCCTCGACCGGTCGCTTCCGCCTCGTCGTCGATCTGAAGACCTGGCACGTCTACACCTCGTTCGGGGTGGACAATCTCGGCTCATCGGCGGTCGGCCCCTGGCAGAGCTATGCCACCGGTGCATTCAATTCCTATCTGCTGCCGGGCGACACGCTGGCGGTCAATTTGTCGACCATAGCGACCGATCCGCGCGAACTCGCATTCGGCCGGCTGTCCTATGATGTGCCGGTCGGCACCGACGGGATCCGGCTCGGCGCGTCCGCGCTCTATAGCGAAGTTCGGCCCGGCGACTTCAGGCGCCTGTTCAACGACATCACCACGACCGAGTCCTTCGAGATGCGGGGCAGCATCGTTCCGCTGCAATCGCAAAGCGCGACGCTGGCGCTTACCTCGGCGGTGAATTTCAGCAACGTCTCCGAGCGCGATATGTTCGGCCCGTTCTACCAGGATCACATCCGCACCTTGAGCCTGACCTCCGATTACCGGCTGCAGGACAATTTCGGCGGCAACAACTATTTCACGCTGATGTGGCGGCAGGGTCTCGATATCTTCGGCGCTTCGCGGCGGGGCGACGATTTTCTGTCGCGCGACGGCGCTTCGCCTAAATTCTCGGTGATGGATTTCTGGTTTACGCGCTATCAAACGCTGTCCGACGCGTGGTCGGTGAAAATCTCGGGGGCCGGGCAGATCGCGTCGGGCCCGGTTTTCACCTCGCAGCAATTCTATCTGGGCGGCGCGGCTTTCGGGCGAGGCTATGGCAGCGCCGAGATCAGCGGCGACAATGGCGTCGCCGGCTCGCTTGAATTGCGCTTCGATCAGAGGCTGAGCTTCCAGTACCTGACCGGCTATCAGCTCTACGGTTTTGCCGACGCCGGCGTGGCCTGGAACGACGGATACAGCTACACCGACGGCCTTGCCCTTACATCTGCGGGCGCCGGCGTGCGGTTGTTTTTAGGCGGCGACCTGCGCGCCGACATCGGCGTGGCCGTGCCGTTGGGCTACCGCGCGCCCGACAATTCAAGCCGCAGCGCCAGGCTTTTGTTTTCGCTCTCGAACGCCTTCAAGCTCTGCCCGGAAAGAGCACAGGCGCGCTGCCTTTAAGCCGGCCAGGCGAGTGGTGCCTATCGCCGGCGGCAAGCCTCTGCCTGACCAAGCGTCTACCTGACAAAGCTGAGGTATGAAGCGAGCGCCTCGATCTCATTCGGGCCCAATGTGCTCGCAACCATAGGCATCGGAGACGCTGTGCCCGAATGATATCCTTTGCCCCATTGCTCGAGCCGGCCTTTCAAATAGAAATAGGCCAGTCCTCCCAAGCGGGGAATGTCTCTCACGCCCTCGGCGTTCGGGCCATGACAGGCATAGCAGGACACGATATTGGATTCCGGAATTCCCTCGATGTAGATCGTTCTTCCCCTTGCCGCGAGATTCCTGTCGCCGTCATTGGCGGCTTTGGGAGCGAGCGTCGCAAAATAGATCGCCAGATCGCGCGCCTCGTGGGGACGCAGGGCCGCCACGGCATCCCACATATATTGCTTCGAAAACGGATTGTCTCGCGTGTGCTCGGCAAAGCTCCGAAGCTGGCTCTCGATGTATTGCGGCCTTTGTCCGGCCAATCGCGGCGCGACCATGTAACCTTGCCCCGATGTTCCGTGGCACCAGGTGCAGTTGCGGACGCCGGGGCTGTCCGCTTCACCCGCCCGCGCGGAAGCGGTTACAGCGACAATCGCCAGGATCGCTATTTTCAGCCAGATGCGCTTCATGATCTCGAGCTTTCGCGCCTTATGGTTTCATCGAAACGGCGACAAATGAAAATGGCGCAACTCATTGCAGATAACTCACATAGGCCGCGACGGCTTCAACCTGTGACCTCGTCAAATTGTGCGCCGTCGGCGCCATGATGGCGGAAGTGTCAACCGTTGACCCCTGACCTCGCACCGTCTTCCAGCTCGTCAATTGACCCACGGTGTAGGGGTAGAGCTGACCTGCCAGCCGAGGAATTTCATTTTGGCCTTTGCCGTCCGTGCCATGACAGGCGGAACACGCAGGAACGTTGGCTTCGGGAAGCCCTTCATCGTAAATCTTCTTGCCGGTAGAAATCGATCCTCTTGGTGCTCCGCCGAACGGTTTCGGATTGAGACCCCTGAAATGCGTAGCCAAAGCCGTCAGCATCGATGGGCTAAGGACATGCGCGACGTTGAACATGATCGGGTTCGTTCGCCGTCGCTCAATGAAGGCCCGCAACTGAGCTTCGATGTATTCGGGCTGCTGTCCCGCAAGCCGCGGCATCGGAAAATATCCGAGATAGCCTTGCCCCGACAGCCCGTGGCAGGTTTTGCAATATTCCAGCTTGGCCTGAAGGCCTTGCTTCACGACCGGGGCCCCTTCATCCGCACTAGCTGCTACGGAGCAAGCAACCGCCAGCATTGCCGTCCGCAATGTCAGCCGCAAGATTGATCGGGCTCCGATCATCACCAGCCGGCCCCCCAGATGTGAAAGTTCGCTCCGACCTTGACGACCTGGATGTTCTGCCTGACGTCGACATTTCCCAGGAGAACGTTGGTCGGATCGGACATCGCAATGGTGCTGTGGCCGAATTGATAATAATCATATTCAACGCTGGCGGACCAATGCTGGGAGAACGCCCATTCCACGCCGCCGCCCGCGGTCCAGCCGATGCGATTTTCCAACCCGGTAAAACCAAACGGAGTGCCGGCGAATGAGCCGGTGACGTCGTATCGGTCTCCCGCCATGGCGAAGCCGCCTTTGGCGTAGAGCAGCACGTTGTCGAACGCGTAGCCGATCCGTCCGGTCACGCTGGTCAGGAAATCGGTCTTGGCCTGCACGAATGCAGTGTCGGGATTGCCGAGCGGAAGTCCGACGGTCCTGGAGGCTTTCATGGTCGCGCCGGAGGCGGCGCCCTCGATGCCGACCACCCAGGAGGGGGCGAACTGGTAATCGCAGCCGATCTGTCCGCCGATCACGACGCCGCTCGGCGCCGGGCTGACCGTGGTGATGCCGTTTGTCACGGCGGCGGCAGCAAACGAATCCTGCACCAGCTGTACCGGATCGGTAACATCCTTGTGGGCAAAGCCGCCACCGAGATGGCCGCCGAGATAGCACCCGGTCCAAGTGAAGCGTGCCGCGAACGGCGTCTCTGCCTTGAGCGGCAGATCAGCGGCGCGCGCGGGTGCCGCGATGGTCACGGCCAGCGCTGCGGCGGTTGCGAACAGAAATTTCTTCATCGGACAATCTCCGTGTGCGGGCGCCCGCCTACATGGCAAACCAGGCGTGGAGGAACAGGGTGTTGTTGTCGTGGGCGCCGATCGTGGTGCCGTTGAACTTGTTGTAGTAGGTGTATTGCAGGCCGATGCGGGCATTGAACCACGGCCAGCCGAACGCCTTGCTGGCCCCGAATGGGATGTACGCAAGCTCGGCCATCCAGCCATTGCTGTTCGGCGTCAGCGCATCCCCGTTGATATCGAGTCCGTACAGGTTGGCGTCGGAGGTGCCTCGGATATCGAAATATTGTCCGGTCAGAACGACGCGGTTGTCGGCGCCGTAGGCAAACGACGCCTGCAGCTTCATGCTGTTGAGCATGTTGGTTGGGTTGGCCGAAGCAAAAGTGGCAAAGCTCGCGTCGAGCCGCTGAAACTCGCGAATATAGCTGCCGCGTAAAGTCACCCAGTAATTGTCGCCTTGATACTGATATTGTGTATCGAAGCCGAAGTCGGTGAATTTGTCCGATTGGGGAATCGTGGCGGTGGTTCCCGTCGCGAAACTTGAATCGAGCCACGGATGCACGTCGAAATGCATTCCAAACGTGCCGACCATGAACGAATGTCTGCCCCAATGCGGTTCGAGCGCGACACGCCAATAAGGCGCAACGCCGCCGAACAGCCCGGGCCCGTCGAACGGATTGATGCCGAGCGCGTTCTGCTGGCTGAACCCGAGCGTGCGGTAGCCGGTCAGTTCGAGATAAAGCAGGTCATTGATCATCGTGTAGCCGCCGATTCCGGCGACACGCGCGGCAAACGCGCCCTCGATCATCGTGCTGGCGCCGGGCGTGCCCGCAAGCGACGATACCGCGTAGGGGAAGGACCAGGCCGGCGTGGTGTTCCACAGATCCTGAACGGTCGGATTGTTGTTGGCGGTGATGCCGTAGACCAGGTCGAGCGGGCCGATGCTCGCGGTCCTGGCAAAGCGGACGTCGGCATTGTCCCACGACCAGGTGTGCTTGAATTGATCCGCCGGCGTGCCGGACAGGGCAGACAATGGGTCTGGCGCGCTATAGGTCACCTGGGCGAACGCGCCGACATTGTCGGTGATCGCGCCGCCCCAGAATGCGCTGAACGGCGACAACACCACGTTGTCGTTTGCCTTGTAGGGATCGGTCGGCGGCGCCACCGTCGGCCCCTGTGTATGCGTATAGCCGACGATGGCCATCATCGAGATCGGCGGGACGTACTCCTTGTCGCCGCCGGTCGCCGGCGCCTCGATCGACTTCGCATAGCCGCGCAGTTTATCGAGCTCGGCGCGTGCGTTGCTGCCGGCGTTGGACGAGAACGGCGTGGTCCGGAATTCGCCGCCACCGGCGGTATATCCAAGCAGCTTGAACCTTCGGCCGTACGGCGTGAGTGCCGGAAAATCGGTATGGCATGTACCGCAGGGTTGCCCGGTCTGGCGCGCGAAACTCGGAAGCGCTTGCGCAGGCGGGGCGAAGCTGGCTGCGAAGAAGCCAGCCAGAAGGACAACAAGCCCACCAACAAAGAGCAGCCTGCAACTTTCAGGGGACTGCAAAAAACGACTGCCAACGGTTCGCATCGAGCGCCATCCCATCTGCTCGCGGCACACCGTGCGAAGCACGCACGAGAATCCTAAAGACGCTTGCGAGCTAAATCCGAGACGGCAAAAGCGATTGTTCAAAAAAGAACAATGAATCGGATTTCACCTGTGTGCGGCGTTTCTGCAACAAGGAATGAGCGTAGACAAAGCATACGTTGCACGCGACGTTTGTCGTGGACGATGGTTGAGTTGTGTAGTCAACGCTTCAACGCATGCGGCCGCAGTGCCGACGGGGCGTCATGTTTTTTGTCATCGGAGGGCGGGTCATGAAGGCCAACAAACTGAAGCGGGCATCGCAAGCAGCAATCCTGGTGGTCTGTTTTGCCGCGCCGGGTCACGCGGAGGACAGGGCCAGAGCCGATTTTTCGAAGACCAGAGCTCGAGGCCAAGATCGCTTACTGCAAGACCTGTCACGGACTGTCAGGGCAAGGCTTTCGTGGATCCTTTCCGATGCCGCGACTGGCAGGGCAGCAACCCGAGTATCTCGAGAATCAATTGCAGGCGTTTATCGATCGCAGGCGAACGAATCCGGTGATGTTTAACGTGGCGCATGTGCTGAGCCCGTCGATGCTGAAGGCGCTGGCTGCGCATTTCAGGGATCTCGATCCGAAGCCGCTAGGCGGAGCTTCAAAGGAGCTCGTGGCGGAAGGGAGAAAGATCTACCAGGACGGCGTTCCCACCGCCGATGTTCCTGCATGCGCCTCCTGTCACGGCCCCGAAGCCAAAGGCGCCGACGCATTTCCTCGCCTGGCAGGCCAACTGCATGACTACGTCTTCAGGAAATTGGTGAACTGGAGCAAGGAACGCGGTCAGGACAAGGCAAAGCCAGACACGTCAGAAATCATGGCCCCGATTGCGCACAACTTGACGGAAGCAGAGGTCAAGGCCGTCGCGGCCTATCTCAGCTATCTGCAGTGATGCTGGCGGAGAAAGACGCGGGTCTGCTCGAAACTAGCCCGCCAGCACCGAAAGCAATAGCGCAGTGTAGACCTCTATTTTCCCGCTGTGGCTTTCGTAGCTGATGAATCCCTTTTCGCGGAATTTGTTCATGAAAGTGCTGACCCGGGGGCGGGTAGTGCCAATCATATCTGCCAAGGCTTCCTGACTGAGGGTTATCGTAACCGGCTCCTCGCCTTCTTGACCAAAGTTTGCGAGAAGCAGGAGAAGGCGTGCAAGTCGTCTTTCGCTCGAATTAAGCAACTGGTCGATCAGGTCTTCTTCAAGTCGGGTAATCCGCGACAGCAGATGGGTTACGAAAAATGCAGAAAAGTTTGGCTCGGAATGAAGTGTCGAAAGCATCACTTCCTTTGTGATTGAGGTAATCAGGCATTCGTCCAGCGCCACAATGGTCGCGGTCCGCAACTTCGCATTGCCCAGGCAGGCTTCACCGAAGAACTGATCCTTGTGAAAAATTCCGACAATTGCTTCCTTGCCATGGTCCGAGAGGGTCGTCGCCTTGACTCGTCCCTTTCGAATGTAGCCGACCGTGCTGGCTGGCTCGCCTTGAACATGAATTTGCTGATTTTTCTGAAATTTTTCTAAGGTTATTCCGACACCAATTTTGCCAAGGAACGCCTTGGGATCAAATTGCGCTTTCAAACTTTTGAATACTGAATCTGGCATGGCGGCGTCCGACCAGGACCTCGGCAGAACACGATCTTTGATTGGTTCTGCCGTACGCTCCATCTCGCCATTTTTCGCGCGGAAAGAGAAGAAAGCTGGTGTTGTGCTAATGCAATGTTGGTGCCTTCAACCCGCACACGTATTGCGTTAGATCAACTTGCGCCGCAACAGCACGACGATCTGATGCCAGCATAGCTGGCGAGCCTGCGAATCATTCTCATTCGCATGGACTAGGCGAGCAAGGCGCGGGCGGCTCGGACGTCGCGGGTGGTCTCGCCGCCCTCGATCGCGGCAAGGATTGGTTCCAGCAGTGCGCGGGGATCATGGTCTGACCCGGATTCGCGCCACAGCCGGGCGAGGTCGACGGCGACGCGCAGTTCGAGCAGGCGCGCCTCCTGGCCGCGGGCGACCTCGATGGCTTTCCTGAAACAGGCTTCCGCGCGCGGCCGATCCGGCTCGCGCCGCTTGAGCGCGATATGTCCGTTCAACAGATGCAATCCGGCAAGCCAGTAACGCTCGCCGGATTGCTCGACAAAGGCAAAACCCTCTTGCAGCGCAGCTTCTGCGCCGGCAAGGTCTCCCGCCGCCAACAAGGCTTCGGCGAGATTGCATAGGGTGATCGAGTTTCCGGCATTTCCACCTGATTTGCGCAACGCGCTCAGTGTAGCGCGATAGGCATCGAGGTTGGTCGCGATCGGTTCACGCATCGCGCGGGCGTAGGCCTGATGCATGCTGGTCAACAGGCGGATTTGTTCCACCTTTTTTTCGGCGCAATAGGCCGCGAGCGCAGCGCTCTCGCGCTCCAGCCCGTCGAGATCTCCCAACACCAGCTTGGGCCAGGTTTGCGAAGTGAATCTCGCGGACGCGATCGTCGTGGCGTGATCGTGATCGAGCAGTTCAATTCGCAACCGTTCGCCAAGTCGCGCGGCGCTGTCGAGAAGGCCGAGCGACAAACGCACCAGTACTTCAAAGGCGAGGGTGGCTATGCCCTGGTCCCAGCCGAACCGATAGCCGACCGCGCGCTGGCGGCGCGGGTCGCGGTATTGGTTGCCCTTCTGCAGGCTCTGCAACGCCTCGCGGTTCTGCCCGGCATAAAATTGAAGTGTCCCGAGCTGACGATATCCGACGACCCGGTAGGTCGGATCGTCCTGGCGGTCCGCGACGTCGATGATGTGGCGGGAGAAATCGAGCGCTTGCTTCAGCCGCGCGGTGAGGGTGGAGGCGGAGCACAGCCCGTACAGAATGGAGACGCGCTGCAGATCCGTGCCGATGCCGCGGTCCAAAAGCTGTTTTGCCGCCGCCAGCGCCGCGAATGTCTCCGGCGCGGAAATGCTCTTCAAGGGCACCATGGCGTTGGCGCGGGCGACCAGCAGCCCAAGTTCGAGCGCGTCGCGTGCGGGCCCTTCGGCGATGCGCGGGATCAGCGCGATGCCTGCGCTGGCATGATGTTCGGCTTCCGCCGGCGCCGACTGTGAGAGCGCCAGTTCGGCGGCGGCCAGCCAGTGCGGCGCGGCCTCTTCGGCAAGGCCAGCCTCGGTGAAATGATGGGCAATGAGGGCCGCTGGATGTTCCTCGTCGGCGAAACGTTCAATCAGCGCCTGCGCGATATCGGCGTGGATGCGTTGACGCCGGCCGCGCAACAGCGAAATGTAGGCCGTGTCCTGCACCAGCGCATGCTTGAAAATATAGGTGGCCGTGGGTGGCGTACCGCGACCATAGATCAGTTCGGCTTCCATGAGCTGCTGCAGGGCGTCCAGCAAGGCCTCGCCCCGGGTCGGCGCTACGGCTTCCAGCAGGCGGTAGGAGAACTCGCGTCCGATCACCGACCCGATCTGCGCGATCTCCTTGATCGGCGACAGACGATCGAGCCGCGCCGTCAGCGAATCGTGCAAGGTCGAGGGGATCGCCAGCGGCGTCAGCGCGGCAGCGAGCACGTAGGCGCCGTTCTCTTCGCGCAACAGGCCCAATTCGAGCACGCTCTTGGTCAGTTCTTCCACGAACAGCGGCACGCCGTCGGTCTTGGCGACGATCTGATCGAGCACTTCCGCGGGCAACGCCTTGTGCGACATGATGCGATCGATCATCGTCACCGCCTGACTCCGCTCGAAGCGGTTGAGGGCGAGAGTTGTAATATGCGGGCGGCTGGGCCAGGGCGCGGTGAACTCGGGCCGGGCCGTCACCACATAAAGCACGGCCAGATCCTGCACTTTCTCGACGATGCGGCCGAGCAGGTCGAGCGAGGTCGGATCGATCCAGTGCGCGTCTTCAATCAGCATCAGCAGCGGCGTGGTTCTCGCGAATCCCACCACCAGCGCGATCATCGCGGCGATGGTCCGCTCCTTCACCTCGCTCGGGGCCATTTCGAGCACCGGATAACGCCCTTCGGTCGGGATCGCCAGCAGCGACGCCAGATACGGCACGATCTCGCTGCTCTCGCAGCCCGCGCGCACGATCATCGCCTCCAATTTGTCGAGCCGGACGGCGGCCGGCTCGCCGCCGACAAAACCCGCGCCCCGCCAGATCTGGCCAATCACCGGATAGAACGCATCGTTGACGTGATGCGGCGAGCATTGATAGCGGAAGGTAAGACGCTGTTCGCCGCCGATGCGTTCGCGCAGCGCCGCCAGGATACGCGACTTGCCGATGCCGGCCTCTCCCGACAACAGCACGACCTGACCTTCGCCCTTGGCCGCGCGGCGCCAGCGGTTGACCAGCAGGGCGACCTCTTGTTCGCGGCCAACGAACGGCGTCATCGCCTCCGAACGCGACGCCTCGAACCGCATCACGTTCTCGATCTCGCGGATCACCGACCAGGCCAGAACCGGAGCCTTGAATCCTTTGAGTTCCAGCGGTCCGAGCCCCTTCAACTCGAAGGTTCTGCGGAGCAATCTTCGCGTCGATTCGGACACCACGACCGTGCCGGGCTCGGCCAGATTCTGCAGTCGCGAGGCGAGATTCGGGGTGTCGCCGACGACGCCGCGTTCGCGCGCCTCGCCCTCGCCGATGAGTTCGCCCACCACGACGAGGCCGGTTGAAATGCCGACCCGCACCTCGAGGGCGACGCGGCGCTCGCGCCGAAGTCTCGCCACGCCTTCGATCAGCGTGATGCTTGCGCGTGTCGCGCGTTCGGCATCATCCTCATGGGCGCGGGGATAGCCGAAATAGACGCTCGCGCCGTCGCCCGTCCACTTGGCGACGTGACCGTCGAAGCGCGCGACCGACGTTGCGACCACGCGCTGAAATGCACGAAGCAGGTCGCCCATGTCTTCCGGATCGAGCTGCGTGGTCAACGCCGTTGAATCGACGAGATCGCAGAACATCACCGTCAACTGGCGCCGGTCCGCCGCATCTTGCTGTTTCGGCGGTTCCGGCGCCCTGATCGCGGCATCGCCGGCAAGCTCGCGGATCGCGCGCAGCATCTTCAGCCTGTGCCCGAGCGAGACGCCCAGGTCTTTGAGATGTTGCTCGGTCAGCTCCGTCAAAACGTCAGCGTCGATCTCGCTCTCGCGAAAGATCGCTTCGTACTGACCCAAGCCCAGCCCGCTTAGCCAAGTCCCGACATCCATTTACGCGCGACCCCCGATTGGCTCAGGGGGTAAATGGGCCAGACGGAACCCGGTGTCCAGAACCGACCTCAACGTTACCGTGCCAATTTCGTGGTTTTTTCTCATCCCGGACGATCCCGCGAGCCAGGGAGCGCCGACGGCATATCATAGCTATCAAATTGGCTCGTAAGTCTCGGACACGCAGTTGTCGTCGGCCTCTGCGCGCCGCCGGTCGTCGATGACGCCGCCACTGATCGTGATGCGGTAGGTCTCGGTGCCCAGCGGCTGGCCCATGACGGAGGTGAGCTCGGCCCGGACGCATGCGGTCCAGCCCGTGCCTTGCGGCTCGTGGTGCGGTGGCGAGACGCGGACCGCGTGCGGGTATGACGCGGCGGTGAAAACCGAATCCAGTTTTTCGCGGACCAATCGCTTGACGTCGGGTTGCGGTTCGGGCGGCGGCGGCTCGCTGGCTTTGACACGCATGAATTCCGGCACCGGCGAGCGGCTGTCGGCGAAACCGCAACCCGCGAGCGCCAGCGCCGTGGCCGCCATCAACACCGAATGCACAATTTGCCGCTGCATCCACTGATATTACGCCGCGTCTGCGTGGATTGCGCGCGGGCCCGGCGGATTTCACAGGCCTGAGCCATCAACAGTTGCTGAAAACCGATTGCAGAAGGGCTATCCTTTTTCAGGATCAGCATATCGAGGAGGCCATCGGCGATGAAAATCTTCACGGTTGCGGCTGTCGCGCTGGCGCTGATCGCGATGCCTGCTCAGGCCCAGCTGAATGCCAAGCGGCATCAAGGCGACGCAAAGAAGGACGAACCGAAGGCACAGAAAATTGACGAGAAGGCCTACAAGGCCGCGCTCGAAAGAATCCCGAAGTCCAAGGAAAAATATGATCCGTGGGGCATCGCACGGCCTGCGGAATCGGCAAAAAAACCGAAATAGCCGCCACAATCCTCCGGGAATTGCAGCCTGCGACAAATTGATCGTTGGATGGGGCCCATTTCTCGCCGCGCTTGGGCGGCGAGTTTGAACCGCCTTTCGAATTTCGCGACCAATCTAACAGTGTGTATTGCCGGAGTTTGCTTCATGTCGCGCTATTCGCTGTTGAACGGGATTGCCGCCACCTCTCTCCTCCTGGGAACACACGTTTTGGGAACACATGCCGCGCTTGCCGAGAGCCGGCTGGCGCTGGTGATCGGCCAATCGGCCTATCGCTCCGTGGTGCCTCTGCCCAATCCCGCGAATGACGCCAAGGCGATGTCCAGACTGCTGGGCGAGGCCGGATTCGACGTCACGAGTGCGGCCGATTTGTCGCAGAACGATATGCGTGAACAGGTCGGCGAGTTCGCAGCCAAGGTGGCGGCGAAAGGCTCCGACACCGTTGCGCTGGTGTTCTACGCGGGCCATGGCCTGCAGATCGACGGCGAGAATTATCTCGTGCCTGTGGATGTCGACCCGAAGCGGGAAGCCGACGTGCCGCTGCAGGCGGTGCGTCTCAACGACGTTCTGAACACGCTGACATCGGTGCCGAGCAAGACGCGAATCCTGCTGCTGGATGCCTGCCGCAACAATCCATTCCCGGCGATCAACAAGAGCGCGGGCCATGGGCTCGCGATCGTCGACGCCAAGACCGGATCTCCCGGCACCTTCATGTCGTTTTCGACTTCGCCGGGCGCCGAAGCCGAAGACGGTAGCGGCGCCGACAGTCCATACACCGTGGCGCTGTTGGCGGCGGCCAAGGAGCCGGGGCTTTCGATCGAAGACACGTTCAAGCGCGTCCGCGTTTCCGTCAACAAGGCGACCGAGGGGCGCCAGACCCCGTGGGACAGTTCCTCGCTGACCGACGATTTCAGGTTCTTCCCGGGCACCGGCGCCGTTGCCGCGAAACCGGTTGAAAAGAAGCGCACCGTCGAGGAATGGCGCAGGGAATTGCAAGGCAAGCCGGTCGAGGCCGCGAATGAATTGATCGTGGCGGATGGCACCGAGGAGGCCTATGAGGCATTCGTCGGGCTGTTCGCGCAGCCGCCGTTTGGCCCGCAGGCGCGCGAATGGCTGGATCGCCATCGCCGGATGGTGGCGTGGAATAATGCCGTGATCGTCAATTCCGCCACGGCGTATCGCGCATTCTTGCTGCAATACCCCGACAGCGATCTCACAGTGACAGCGCGCAAGCTGGAGGATCGGCTGCGCAACCGTCCGAACACGTTGGCGAGCGTCGCCGCCGTGGTCGGAGGCGCACCGAACGCGTCAAGCGCGCCCGCGCCGGCCTCGCCGGGCGGACCCGCTGCGCCAACCAACGTATCGCTGGCCGCGCCGACATGTCCCTGTGGCGCGCCACCCTTGCCGTTGAAGAAAGTCGATCTGCCGCCGAAGAAGCGCGCCGAGCCGGAGCCGCCGAAGCGCGCCAGCGCGCAGCCGCCACGACGGGTGCGCGAAGTCGACGACGACGTCGTGGTCTATCGCCGTCCGCCGCGCGACTATTACGAGCCGGCGCCAGTACCCGGGATTGGCATTGGCATCGGCATCGGCGGTTTCGGAGGAGGCGGTTACGGCGGACGCGGTCAAATGGGCCGATCGCGGGGCGGATACTGATCGCCGAGCTAGATCATGATCCGATTAGCTTGAATCGGATCATGATCTCATCCCTTTGTTTGAGCATGATCTACGGGCAGACGCTTCGCGTTTGTCCCGAGGGAAACCGGATCCACTTTTCCGGATCGTGCTCTAGTCGAACGCGACGCCGATAAGCTTGTCGTGGCTCCAGACCATGTGGCAATGGCGCTTGACGTGATCCACCTCTATCAGGAGGGTAAAGGCTTCCGGCAGGCCGATCGGACTGGCGACATCGAGCCGTGCGCCGTTTGGCGAGATGTTTCGGACGACGCAGTCGACCGAGCCGCCGTCGTCAAAGGCGAGCACGCCGTGCTTGAGCACTCTGTGTCGGGGCGCTTCCCGTTTCTCGTCCATCGTCGCTGAGCCGAATACCGTCGATCATTCTAGGTTCAAAATAGATCAGCGGGATTACAGGCAATTGAATCGAATATCCCGGCTATTTCGGTTCCGCTTCAGGTTTTGTTGACGATAACGCGTGGGAAAGCCCCTTGGGCATCCATCGATCTTTCGCGGCTACGCTCACAGCATCGCGAAGGCGCTGCTGACCATCGCCACCGGCTTGTTGTCGGCGGCGCTGGACAGGGTGACGCGGCCAAAGCTCATGGTGCGCCCGAGCCGAACTACGCGCGCATCTGCCAGTACGTCCGAGGACGCGACCGCGCGCATGAAATGCGTGGTCTGATCGACAGTCGTCATCGGCCGGTAGCCACGGATCGCGGTTTGGATCGCGATCACCATCGCGGTGTCGGCCAGCGCCATCAGCGCCTGGCCGCAGACGATGCCGCCGTGCCGGCACAGCCGTTCGGAGAAGGCCATGCGCAGAACCGCACCCGGCTGCCACTCGGCCGCGGCGCCGGGTGGCGGATCGCATTCAATGGCGGCGACCGTCAGGCCGAGATCCTGCACCCATGGCGCAAACACCTCGCCAAGGACCCGCCTGGCCTCCTCGAGATGGAATTCCGCCGCGCGTTGTTGCCCTGGCATCAGTCGTGGCTCCCAGTCGAAAGCACCATCATCATTCCAGAATGCCTTGGTGGAAAGGGACATTCCAACCGCGCGGCTTGAAAATGCCAGACTTGCGATCCTAGGATCGGGGACGCGGGGAGACCCTGTTCGGGCGATTGGCGCTGATTCGGGGCGCGATCGCGCGGTCGGCCTGATGTGGAGGTTGGCTTGGCGTCGAAGTCCGCGCGGTGATATAGGGTCCCTAAGAAAGTCCACGGAGCGTTCCCATGAGAGTTTTCCGCATTGCGGCTGCCATCGCGTTGCTGACAGGGCCGGCCTACGCGCAAATGCAAACTCCAAACATCAATTTGATGCCGGAGTTACAATCCAAGACGCCGGAGGAAAAGGAGCAGGAGGCAGCCCAGCAAAAGGCCTACAAGGAATTGCTCAAGAAAATTCCGGATGCCAAGGGCTCTTCCGATCCATGGGGCAATGTGCGCAGCACGGAAGCGCCCAAGGCTTCGGCTCCCGCGAAGCCGCGGACCAAGACCGGCAGCACCGCGAACTAAGCGGAAGGTTTGAGCCAAACACCGGGCAGGCGCTGGGCATCAGGCCAGCAGGGCGGATTGATCGAGCAGCGTCTGGTAGCATTCGCACGACATCCGCATCAATATGTGGCGATCCAGGATCTTGATCACGCCGCGTGAATAGGTGATGGCGCCCGCCGCCTGCACCTTGCTCGCGACTTCCGTCACCGATGTACGCCTGACGCCGAGCATTTCGGCGAGGAACTCCTGCGTCAATGCGACCGTATCGCCTGCGGCCCGGTCCGCGCTCTGCAGCAGCCAGCGGCAGAACCGTGCCTCGATCGAGTGGAGCGCATTGCAAGCGGCCGTCACCCGTGCCTGCGACAGCAGCACTTCATTGTAGCGAATGCAGAGATTGCGCACGGCTTCGCTGGAGGTTGTGGCCGTCCTGAAATGGGGAGCGGCGATCTTGCTGCAGGCCAAAGGCATCTGCACGACGACCCGAACCAGCGACCGGTACAGGCCAAGCCCGGCCATGGCGCCGACCACGCCTTCACGGCCCACGGTCGCGGTCTCGATCGCCTTGCCGTCCCGCAGCACGGCAAGCAGCGACAACATGCCGTAATGCGGGAAGTAGACCTGATCGACCTCGTCGCCGGCTTCGGTCAATACATCTCCCTGCGGCAGGTTGACGGTCGACAGATGCGGCAGCAGCCGGTCGAATTGATCGCGCGGCAGCGAAGCGAGCAGCTTGTTGTCCAAGGGGACACTGGTGTTTGAAATCGACTTTGTCACTGCGATATCCCGCCCGTTCGGTCGGGCCGATTTACCGCAGGGGTTGAGAAGGGCGCTCCGAGAGGGCGCACCGCGGGAGACCCTTGTATAGAACAAGCCGGGGCCCTGTCGGTCCGGTAGCCGTCATAGCGCTGGTTGGGGACCACGCGATGCCGCCCGATCGGCCGCGGGGACGCTATGGCAGCGGCAATTGCCGTGCTGCCGTCGGTCGCAAAATATTGTCGGAAAACGGAAGCGGCGTGGGATGGATGTTTCGGGACAAGATCATGATCCGATTTGGTGTGAATCGGATCGTGATCTGATCTCTTTGTTTAAGCGTGAACTCCGGGCAAACGCTTCGCGTTTGTCCCGAGGGAAAACCGGCGTCCACTTTTCCGGATCATGCTCTATCCGACTTCGCTGACCAGTCGATGTTTCTTGTCGGTCCGCGGCGTGGCCGGCGTATCGCCGAGCAGCCGGTCGAATTCCAGCTTCGAGACGTCGTAGCATTCGCAGCTTCGCCGGTGCAGCGCCTCAGGATCGAGGATCGTGACGTGGCCCCGCCGGTAGCGGACAAGCCCGGCCTTTTGCAACTCGCCCATCACGTCGGTGACGGTGGTTCGCCGCACGCCGAGCATCATCCCCAGGAATTCATGGGTGAGCAAGAAGTCGCCGGACGGCATCCGGTCGCGAGTCATCAAAAGCCATCGGCAACAACGCTGCTCCACGAGGTGGAGGTGGGCACAGGCCGCCGACTGCGCCACCTGGTTGAAGAAGGCATGGGTATAGCGGAGCATGATCAGGTTCAATGTCGGACTGCGCTTGAGTTCGGCGCGGAAAAGGCCGGCGTCCATCCGAAGCGCGGTCCCCGGCACCTGCACGTAGACCGACGACGGCGCATCGCGGTCGCCGAGGCAGATCGGCAAGCCAACCATTCCCTCGCTGCCGATCGTGCCAACCTCCGCACCGGAGCCGTCGGCCGTCGTGATCACCAGCGAAGCGACGCCGTCGATGGGGAAATACACATGTTCGATCGGGCGTGACGCCTCGTAGAGACTTTTCTTGTACTCAAAAACGACCTGCGACAAATGCGGGCGCAGCCGCTCGTAGTCGGCATCCGAGAGGAGCGAGAGGAGCCGATTGGTCCGTCGGTCGGGCATGCCCGGTCTCATGGTTGAGGCTGCGTCAAGGGCGACAGGCTACTCGGTTATCCAGGCCGGCCAGTCAGGCCCCGGTTTCGTCGTCTGCCTGAGCGCCGGCCCGGGCGGTGAATTCCTCGGCAAGCTTCATCAGGCTGTCGCGCAATTCCGGATCGGTGCAATCGCGGGCGAGACGGCGGCAGCGTTCGGCCTGTTCGCGAAGCTCTGGGGATTGCGCCATCGGACTCACTCGCGACATGGCGGGAGTCCCTGCGGGGCTCTCAGTCGCCGGCGCCTAGGGTTCCCTGCCGGTGATACGAGAAAGGATATCAGGATTATGTCCGGTACACGACTCAATTCCGGATGGGGTTCCGGCCTATCGGGGGGACTCGGATTGGTTGCGGCCAGCGCTATATTCACCTGGTCGTCATGCGTGCTGGAGTTGCGACATGGGGTCTCGTCCCCGCGATCTTGCTGAGCGGATGGCCGGCCGGCGGAAGCCGGACGACGGCTATCTGCGTGAGACCTACTCGCTGCCGCGCGACCAGGCGCGGACCAAGGCCCGCGATTTCCTCACCCGCTATCCCAAGGCGGCCTATATGAGCGGCGTCGAAAGCTGGCGCGAACTGCCCGGCGGTGAAATCGAATTCACGATGCGGCGGCTGCGCAGCGCCGACTAATGTTTTCAATGCGAAGCCGGTTGTTCGGCCGCACAACTGTCAGCGAATGGCTGGTCGGGCCCTGAAAAATCCGAGACGTCGCCACGAGTTTGGTTCAGGCTCTCGGTTGGCGGATGAGAGGCTTGGCAAAGTCCGACTTGGCAAGTCAGGCCCGGCAAAGCCCGAATGCTACTCGGTGACCACGTTACTGCAGATGTAGCATCGGAAAACCTTCAGGGCGGCGCGGTCGGAAACGGCGGGCAGCACGCCCAGCTGCTTCATTTCGGCGCCGCATTTTTCGCAAATGCGCTTGACGTCATTCTGGTCCGCCGGATTTGCGTCCCCGCACGCCATGACGGCCACCCCTGTTTCCCGATTGGTAGCACCAGATTCGCCGGGCCGCGCGGGCGACGTGGCGGCCGGTTTCGCTTGATGATGCGGAGTGGACAGGAGCCAATGACGGCGGCGCGGACTATTCCCCCTTGTCTCCGAGCAGCTTGCGGCTCGATCGGTTGATGAAATGGAGCCCGCTGCAGGCTTGGCAATGCACGGTTTCGTAGGTGCAGGACGGATCGCCCGGCGCGGATTCCTCCGCAAGCCAGTGCTGCACGTTCATGCCGGTCCGGGGACACTTAAAAACGAGATTCGCCATATGGGCGGTTAGTCTGACGACTATGCGGTGCGGCGTATTGATCGGCGTCAATCTGACCGGGTGCCGGGAAGATCGAGGGCTCGGCCGGCGTTCCATCTCCGGAACACTCCGTAATTCTACGGAGATCGGGCGGGCTGAGATTAGCCTCTTGTTAACGAATAGAAGGCCGCTAACACGTTCAAATTACGCCACTAAAAGTAGAAGTTAGAATTACCCACAATCGCGAAAGGAACATATTGCGAACAAAGAACAAATGAGGTACATTGTTCCTACAGTCGCTGATTAGCCACTCTCCACAGCCTTCGGCTCCTCAGTTCTGGCCGCCCGTTTGTCCCGCTAGCGAATCCCCGCCATAAGGAGCACGACCAATGTCCGCCACCGCCCTGCGTATCGTCGAAGGATCTTCCATGGACAAGACCAAGGCCCTGTCCGCCGCGCTCTCCCAGATCGAGCGTCAGTTCGGCAAGGGCTCGGTGATGAAGCTGGGCAAGAACGACCGCTCGATGGATATCGAGACCATTTCCTCGGGCTCGCTCGGGCTCGACATCGCGCTCGGCGTCGGCGGCCTGCCGCGCGGCCGGGTGGTTGAAATCTACGGGCCGGAATCCTCGGGCAAGACCACGCTGGCGCTGCACACCGTCGCCGAGGGCCAGAAGAAGGGCGGCATCTGCGCCTTCATCGACGCCGAACATGCGCTCGATCCGGTCTATGCCAGAAAGCTTGGCGTCAATATCGACGAGCTCCTGATCTCTCAGCCCGACACCGGCGAACAGGCGCTGGAAATCTGCGACACGCTGGTGCGCTCCGGCGCGGTCGACGTGCTGGTGGTGGATTCGGTGGCGGCGCTGGTGCCGCGCGCCGAGCTTGAAGGCGAGATGGGCGATGCGCTGCCGGGCCTGCAGGCGCGGCTGATGAGCCAGGCGCTGCGCAAGCTCACCGCCTCGATCAACAAATCCAACACCATGGTGATCTTCATCAACCAGATCCGGATGAAGATCGGCGTGATGTACGGTTCGCCGGAGACCACCACCGGCGGCAACGCGCTGAAATTCTATGCCTCGGTCCGCCTCGACATCCGCCGCATCGGCGCGATCAAGGAGCGCGACGAGGTGGTCGGCAACCAGACCCGCGTCAAGGTGGTGAAGAACAAGCTGGCGCCGCCGTTCAAGCAGGTCGAATTCGACATCATGTATGGCGAGGGCGTCTCCAAGATGGGCGAAATTCTCGATCTCGGGGTCAAGGCCGGCATCGTGGAAAAATCCGGCGCCTGGTTCTCCTATGACAGCCAGAGGCTGGGGCAGGGCCGCGAGAACTCAAAAGCCTTCCTCAAGGCCAATCCCGACATGGTTGCCAAGATCGAGGCGGCGATCCGCCAGAACTCCGGCCTGATCGCCGAGCAGATCCTGGCCGGCTCCCCCGAGCGCGATACCGAAGGCGAGGAGCCGGCGGAGGAGTGAGCTTTTCTGAAACCTGGTTCGCGTGAGCTGAGTTTCGACACAGGCGGGCGCTGAGGACGTTGAGTTGCCGACGTTCTTAAGCGCCCGTTTTGTTTGCTTCGTCTGATCGCTGGTAGGATGGATTGAGCGCAGCGGCGCGCCATTGGATCGCACATGCCGTGCAGTGATGGGTATCGCTGCGCTCCTAGGACGGCTGCGATGCTTCGTGAAGAACGCTGCACCACGCCCGGGACACGATATTGTCGCCGTCAATCACTCCGCCGCCTGTGCGTAATCCTCAACCGGCGGGCACGAGCAGACCAGATTGCGGTCGCCATAGACATTGTCTACGCGTCCGACCGGCGACCAGTATTTGTCCGTGCGTGAGCTGCCCGCCGGGAAACAGCCCTCGGCGCGGCCATAGGGGCGCGTCCAGCCATCGTCGGCGATATCGTGCACCGTGTGCGGGGCGTGGCGCAGCGGCGAGGCCTCGATTTTCCAGCGTCCGGACTCGACCTCGGCGATCTCCCGCCTGATCGCGATCATGGCGTCGCAAAAACGATCCAGCTCCGCCTTCGATTCGGATTCGGTCGGTTCGATCATCAGCGTGCCCGGCACCGGAAAGCTCATGGTCGGCGCATGGAAGCCGTAATCGATCAGCCGCTTGGCGATATCGTCGACTGTGACGCCGCTCGAGACTTTAAGCGGGCGCGGATCGACGATGCATTCATGGGCGATGCGGCCCCGCGCATTGCGGTACAGCACCGGAAAATGCGGGTCGAGTTTGGTCGCAATGTAGTTGGCGTTGAGAATCGCGATCTCGGTCGCGCACTTCAGGCCTTCGCCCCCCATCATCATCATGTAGATATAGGAGATGGTCAGGATCGACGCCGAGCCGAACGGCGCCGCCGACACCGGTCCGACGGCCCGAGCCGCGGTCCCGTCGGTGGCGGGATGTCCGGGCAGGAACGGTTCCAGATGCGCCTTGACGCCGATCGGGCCCATGCCGGGGCCGCCGCCGCCATGGGGAATGCAGAACGTCTTGTGCAGATTGAGATGGCTGACATCGGCGCCGTAATCGCCGGGCCGCGACAGCCCGACCTGCGCGTTCATGTTGGCGCCGTCGAGATAGACCTGTCCACCGTGGCCGTGCACGATGTCGCAGATCTCGCTGATATGTTCCTCGAACACGCCATGGGTGGAGGGATAGGTGATCATGATCGCCGCGAGATGGTTCGAATGTTTCTCCGCCTTGGCGCGCAGATCCTCGACGTCGACGTCGCCGCGCGCGTCGCAGGCGACCACCACCACCTCCATGCCGGCCATGCTGGCGGAGGCTGGATTGGTGCCATGCGCCGACGACGGGATCAGGCACACCTTGCGATGCGGTTCGCCGCGCGCCGCGTGATAACCGCGGATCGCCAGCAGACCGGCATATTCGCCCTGCGCGCCTGAATTGGGCTGCAACGAGATCGCGTCATAGCCGGTGATGTCGCATAGCCATTTCTCCAGCCGCGCGAACAGCGCGTGGTAGCCTGCCGCCTGCTGCGGCGGCGCAAATGGATGCAGCGCGCCGAATTCGGGCCAGGTCAGCGGGATCATCTCCGAGGTGGCGTTGAGCTTCATGGTGCAGGAGCCCAGCGGAATCATGGCGCGGTCGAGCGCGAGGTCGCGGTCCGCGAGTTTGCGCATGTAGCGCAAGAGCTCGGTCTCGGAGCGATGGGCATGAAACACGGGATGGGTCAGGAACGCGCTGTTGCGCGCCAGGTCCGCCGGTAGACCATCGCGCACCTCAGCCTCCATGTCGGCGTATTTGAGCTTGCCGCCGAATGCGCGCCATACCGCCTCGATGGTCGCAATTGTGGTGGTCTCGTCCAGCGCGATGCCGATCGCGCGCGGGCCGATCACCCGCAAATTGATTTTTTCCGTCCTGGCGCGGGCGGCGATCTCGTTGCGCCGGATGCCGCCGTCAACCGTCACCGTATCGAAGAACGCTTCGGACTGAAGCGCGAATCCGAGCTTGCGCAGCCCGGCCGCCAGCACCGCGGCGCGGCGGTGCACGCCGCGGGCGATGTGGATCAGCCCCTCCGGGCCATGATAGACCGCGTACATCGAGGCGATCACCGCCAGCAAGACCTGCGCGGTGCAGATGTTGGAGGTCGCCTTTTCGCGGCGGATATGTTGTTCGCGGGTCTGCAGCGCCAGCCGATAGGCGGGCTGCCCGCGCGAATCGATCGACAGGCCGACGATACGGCCCGGCAGCGCGCGCTTCAGCGCGTCGCGAACCGCGATGTAGGCGGCATGCGGCCCGCCATATCCCATGGGAACGCCAAAGCGCTGCGCCGATCCGATCGCGATGTCAGCGCCGAGATCGCCGGGCGAGGCGATCAGCGTCAATGCCAACAGGTCGGCGGCGACAATGGCGAGCGCGCCCTTGGCGTGCAGCACAGCTATGGCCGGACGCAGGTCGCGTACCACGCCCGTGGTGCCCGGATATTGCAGCAAGCCGCCGAACACGTCCGCTCGCTCGAGATCGGTTGCGGGATCGCCGATGACCAGATTCCAGCCCAGCGGTTCGGCGCGGGTGCGCAGCACCGCCAGCGTCTGCGGATGCACCTCGCGATCGACAAAGAACGCGCGGGTTTTCGAAGGTGCCGATCGTTCGGCGAGCGCCATCGCTTCCGCCGCCGCGGTCGCCTCGTCGAGCAGCGAGGCGTTGGCGATGTCGAGGTCGGTCAGGTCGCAGATCATGGTCTGGAAATTAAACAGCGCTTCCAGCCTGCCCTGGCTGATCTCGGGCTGATACGGTGTGTAGGCCGTGTACCAGGCCGGATTTTCCAGGATGTTGCGCTGGATCACGGCCGGCAAGATCGTGCCGGAATAGCCTTGACCGATCAGCGAGGTGAACATCTGGTTGCGTGACGCCAGCTCGCCCATATGCGCCAGCGCTTCGGTTTCGCTCAAAGCCTTGCCGAGATCGAGCGGCGCCTGCTGCCGGATCGACGACGGCAGGGTTTCGGCCATCAGCGTATCGAGGCTTTTGGCGCCCACGGTTTCCAGCATCGCCGAGATGTCGCGCGGCGAGGGGCCGATATGGCGGCCGACGAAAGTGGTCGCGGCTTCATCGCTGGGTTTGCGGTGCGCGGTCATGGGGTGTTCCTCTTGTTTGGCGTCGTGCCGCCCTCGTCATACCCCGCGAAAGCGGGGTATCCGGTACGCCGTGACATCCGTGATGGAACCGAAACCTCGCGGCGTACTGAATCGTCCGCCTTCGCGGACGATGACACTGAACTTGTTGGCGCGACCTGCTTCGTCATCTCACGCCGTGTGCTTGGCATAGGCGGCCTCGTCCATCAGGCCGTCGAGTTCGCTCTTGTCCGCGATCTTCATTTTGAAGAACCACGCCTTGCCGCTCGCATCGGAATTGACCAGAGCCGGTTCGGCCGTGAGCGCATCGTTGACTTCCATTACCTCGCCGGAAATCGGCGCATAGACGTCGGACGCCGCCTTGACTGATTCGACCACGGCGGCGGCTTCCGCCTTCTTCAGGCTGCGGCCGACCTTGGGCAGTTCGACGAACACGACATCGCCGAGCTGCGACTGCGCATAATCCGTGACGCCGATGGTGGCGACGTCGCCCTCGATGCGGAGCCATTCGTGGTCGGCGGTATAGAGCGTCGTCATTGCAGATCCTTCAGCGTTTATAGGTGTTGGGAACGAAGGGGGTGGCGGCCACCCGTAGCGGCAGCTGCTGCCCACGCAATTCTGCAAATACCAGGCCGCCCATTGCCGCGTGCGAGGCGGGCAAATAGCCCATCGCGACGGGCGCATTGATGCTGGGGCCGAAGCCGCCCGAAGTGACCGCGCCGATCTGTTCTGATGACGTGGCGTCAGCGAATAATGGCGCGCCCTCGCGCACGGGCGCGCGACCCTCCGGCCTCAATCCGACGCGGCGGCGCGGTGCGCCTTTCTCTAGCTGAAGCAGAATCTTATCCGCCCCGGGAAAGCCGCCGGCGCGGGCGCCGCCATGGCGGCGGCTCTTCTGGATCGACCATTCCAACGCGCCTTCGACCGGCGTCGTCGTGCTGTCGATGTCGTGGCCGTACAGGCAAAGCCCGGCTTCGAGCCGCAGGCTGTCGCGGGCGCCCAGTCCGATCGGCAGCACGTCGCCACCCCCGAGCAGTGTGGTTGCGAGCGCCTCGGCCTTTTCAGCCGGCACCGAAATCTCAAAACCGTCTTCGCCGGTGTAGCCGGAGCGGGAGACGAAGCAATCGATGCTGTCGAGACGGCGTGGACCGGCATCCATAAATCGCATCGAAGCAATGTCTGCACAATATTTCGCCAGCATTGATTCGGCTTTCGGCCCCTGCAGCGCGATCAGGGCGCGATCGACGAGCGGCTCGATGATGCAGGTCTCGGAGAGGTGAGCGCGCAAATGCGCCTCGTCCTCGGCCTTGCAGGCGGCGTTGACCACGAGAAACAGATGGCTGCCGAAATTCGCCACCATCAGGTCGTCGAGGATGCCGCCGGTCTCGCTGGTGAACTGCGCGTAGCGCTGCCGGCCCGGGGCGACGCCAAGGATGTCCTGCGGCACCAGCCGCTCCAGCGCCAGCGCTGCGTCCTCGACCTTGCCGGATTTCGCCCGCAGCGCGATCTGGCCCATATGCGAGACGTCGAACAGGCCGGCAGAGGCGCGGGTATGCAGGTGCTCCCTTAGCACGCCGGTCGCGTATTGCACCGGCATGTCATAGCCCGCAAAGGGCACCATCTTGCCGCCGCTTGCGACATGCAGCGCGTGCAACGGGGTGCGTTTCAGCGTTGTTTCGGGTTCGCGCGCAAGCATCACAGGGCCCTCGCGGTTTCCGAGGATGATTCCTCGCAAAACCAGTCGAAGCCCCATCTGTCGCTGTGCCTGAGAGTATTATCCCGTCGGCGGACACGTCAGGGCGGTCAAAACCCTTCGGCGTCTCTTTCCAGATGCTAGCAAGCCACGCGGTCCGTTTGCCTGAGAGTTTCCGGGGCGGTTGCTCCTTCGGCGCCGGCACAAGGCCGATCTCTCCCGACGTGGCTGTCTTGAACAGATAGGAAGAAAACACAGCTCCGCCAAGGCTGTCAACGCAACTGCGAAAGCTATCAACGGTTCCTGTGCTGCTGCGGCAAGCTCCTGATCCCGTGCACACTTTCTGGACAGCGACACTGCCCCTGTCTAAAAGCATTGCGCCGGGATAAATAGCCCGTTCGCGGCGAATCCCTGATGTTTTTGCGATTGGACTGACATGAGCGGCGTTAACGAAATCAGGTCGAAATTCCTGGACTATTTTGCGGAGAACGGTCACGCGATCGTGCCGTCGTCGCCGCTGGTGCCGCGCAACGACCCGACCTTGATGTTCACCAATGCCGGCATGGTGCAGTTCAAGAACGTCTTCACCGGTGTCGAGAAACGGCCCTATCAGCGCGCCACCACCTCGCAGAAATGCGTGCGCGCCGGCGGCAAGCACAACGATCTCGACAATGTCGGCTACACCGCGCGGCATCACACGTTTTTCGAGATGCTCGGCAATTTCTCGTTCGGCGACTACTTCAAGGACCGCGCCATCGAGCTTGCGTGGAACCTGGTGACCAAGGAATTCGGCCTACCCAAGGACAAGCTCACCGCCACCGTCTATATCGACGACGACGAGGCGTTCGGCCTTTGGAAGAAGATCGCGGGCCTGCCCGAGTCGCGCATCATCCGCATCGCCGGATCGGACAATTTCTGGCAGATGGGCGACACCGGTCCGTGCGGGCCGTGTTCGGAGATCTTCTACGACCATGGCGACAAGATCTGGGGCGGGCCGCCGGGATCGCCCGAGCAGGATGGCGACCGCTTCATCGAGATCTGGAATCTCGTGTTCATGCAGTTCGAGCAGCTTGAAGGCGGCGTGCGCAACCCGCTGCCAAAACCCTCGATCGATACCGGCGCGGGGCTGGAGCGGGTCGCGGCGGTGCTGCAGGGCAAGCACGACAATTACGACATCGACCTGTTCGTCGCCCTGATCCGCGCCATCTCCGAACTGACCGGCGCCGATCCGAACGGCGAGCAGAAGGCGTCGCTACGCGTGATCGCCGATCATTTGCGGGCGTCGTCATTCCTGATTTCCGACGGCGTGCTGCCGTCGAACGAGGGCCGTGGCTATGTGCTGCGCCGGATCATGCGCCGCGCCATGCGCCATGCGCAGCTACTCGGCGCCAGGGACCCGTTGATGCACCGGCTGGTGTGGGCGCTGGTGCGCGAGATGGGCCAGGCCTATCCCGAACTGGTGCGGGCCGAAAACCTGATCGAGGAAACGCTGCGGCTGGAAGAGACGCGGTTTCGCAAGACGCTGGAGCGCGGACTTTCCATTCTCGACGAGAAAAGCAGTTCGCTCAAGAAGGGCGACATGTTCGACGGCGATACCGCGTTCACGCTGTACGACACCTATGGTTTTCCGCTCGACCTGACGCAGGACGCGCTGAAATCGCGCGGCATCAGCGTCGACATCGCGTCGTTCACCGATGCGATGGACCGCCAGCGCGACAAGGCGCGCGCGGCCTGGGCAGGCTCCGGCGATACAGCAAGCGAAAACGTCTGGTTTCCGTTGCGCGAAAAACTCGGCGCCACTGAATTCCTTGGCTATGAGACCGAGAGTGCCGAGGGCGTGGTCGGGGCGCTGGTCAAGGACGGCAAGGAGGTAGACAGCCTCAAAGCCGGCGAGAGCGGCGCCATCGTCCTGAACCAGACGCCGTTTTACGCGGAGTCCGGCGGCCAGGTCGGCGACACAGGTCTGATGACCGGCGAGGGCGTGAAATTCCGCGTCACCGATACCCAGAAGAAGGCCGGAGATCTGTTTGTGCATCTAGGCCATGTGGAGCAGGGCACGCTGAAGATGGGCACGCCGCTGCAACTCGAAGTCGATCATTCAAGACGCGCGTCGATCCGCGCCCATCACTCCGCGACGCATCTGCTGCATGAGGCGCTGCGGCAGGTGCTCGGCGATCACATCGCGCAGCGCGGCTCGCTGGTGGCGCCGGACCGGCTGCGGTTCGACTTCGTGCATCAAAAGCCGATCACGCCGGAAGAGCTGAGCCGGATCGAGGATATCGCCAACCAGGTTGTGCTGGAGAATGACGAGGTCACCACACGGCTGATGGCGGTGGACGAGGCGCGCGACGCGGGCGCGAGGGCGCTTTTCGGCGAAAAATACGGCGACGAGGTGCGCGTGGTGTCGATGGGCAAGACCGCCCGCGAGCACGGCAGCAACGCGCTCGGCTGGTCGGTGGAACTGTGCGGCGGCACCCATGTGCGCAGGACGGGCGATATCGGGTTGATCTCGGTGACCGGCGAGAGCGCGGTCGCCTCCGGCGTTCGCCGCATCGAGGCGCTGACCGGCAACCATGCGCGAAAGCATGCCAACGACGCCATGGCGCTCGCCAGGACGGCCGCGCAGGAATTGCGCACCTCGGTCGACGAGATGCCGGCCCGCATCGCGGCGTTGATGGAAGAACGCAAGAAACTGGAGCGCGATCTGTCGGATGCGCGCAAGAAGCTGGCGATGGGCGGCGGGGCGTCGGCTTCCAACGGAGCGGAGGCTGGCGCGGCCGGCATGCGCGAGGTCGGAGGCATCAAGCTGATGGCGCGCGCGGTTGAAGGCATCGAGATGAAGGATCTCAAGAGCCTTGCGGACGATGGCAAGAAGCAGCTCGGCTCAGGCGTGGTCGCCATCGTTGGCGTCACCGAGGATGGCAAGGCGGGTGTCGTCGTCGGCGTGACCTCCGATCTCACTTCCCGCTTCAACGCGGTCGAATTGGTGCGCGTGGCCTCCGAGGCGCTCGGCGGCAAGGGCGGCGGCGGGCGGCCCGACATGGCGCAGGCCGGCGGGCCCGACGGTGCGAAAGCAAATGCGGCGCTATCGGCGATCGAAAAAGCGATGGGCGGCGCCTGAGCGCGTCGATTGAGGGGAGGGCGCGATGCAAGAGCACGATCTGCGCCACCGGATTTACGACCTCCTCGAGCATGACAACCTGCCGCACACGCCGAGCGCCCGCCTGGCGCATGCGATCATCGCTATCGTCATCATCAATGTCGCGGCGATGGTGCTGGCGTCGGTTCCGGACATCGATGCGCGTTTCGGCCGGCTGCTTGACGCGATCGAAGCCGGGTCGCTCTGGTTCTTTGCCCTAGAATACGCAGCCCGGCTCTGGAGCGTTGCCGGACATGCGACGTATCGGGAGGTGAGCCCCTGGCGCGCCCGATACGACTACGCGACTTCGGGCCTTGGAATCATCGACCTGCTGTCGGTGCTGCCGCCGGGCCTGGCGCTGTTCGGCGGCGAGCGTCCGATGCTGGTGGTGTTCGGCATGCTGCCGTTCTTCAAGCTGGTCCGCTATTCGACGGCGATGCGCGCGTTGCTGGAGGCGGTGCATGCGGAGCGGCGCACGCTGTTCGGATGCCTGGTGATCCTGATCGGCGCGGTGCTCACCTTTGCCACCCTGGAGTACGCGATCGAGCATGAGGCCCAGCCCGACAAGTTCGGCACCATACCGCTGGCGATGTGGTGGGCGATCGTGACGCTGGGCACCGTCGGTTACGGCGACGTGATTCCGGTGACGCCGATGGGCAAGGCGGTCGCCAGCTTTGCCATCGTCGGCGGGCTGATGATGATCGCACTGCCGGTCGCGATCATTTCCAGCGCCTTCGCCAATGAAGTCCGCCGGCACGACTTTATCGTGACCTGGGGCATGCTGGCGCGGGTGCCGCTGTTCGCGCATCTGCGCGCCGTGGAGATCGCTGATATCATGCGGCTGTTGCGCGCCCAGACCATCGAGACCGGCGAGATCCTGGTGCGGCGGGGCGAGCCCGCCACCTCGATGTATTTCATCGCCGCAGGTGAGGTCGAGATCGATTTGCCGGCCCAGCGGGTGCGTCTGGCAGACGGCAGTTTCTTTGGCGAGATCGCGCTGCTACACCGGACCCAGCGCAGCGGCACGGTGACCGCGATGCGCCGGTCCAACCTGCTGGCGCTGGATGCGCAGGATTTCCATGCGCTGATCGCGCGCGCGCCAAAGCTCGCCGCGCATGTCCAGGAAGTCGTCAAGGCGCGGCTCGCTGAGACCGAGGAGGCGCAGAAGGGCGATATCGCCGCCGCCGAGATCGCGCAGGCTGCGCAGAACGACGAGCAGCCTGCGGAAGAATAGCGCGGGCGGGCACGGCGCGCAGCCGTCGGCATTTGATGGAGGTCAATGCGCTCGACAGGTCTTCCCCTTTGACTGGCGGCGTGCGGTTGATCAGCGGCCGCGGCAGCCTGTTCGAACGCAGGATCGTTCGGGAGGAGGACGTCATGAAGGAGCCGGGACTCGATCATCGGCACCGCGACAAGAATGGTGAAATCAGCCACAAGCACGGCAACACGCTGGTGCGGACGCTGCGAAAGATCTACGGCGCCGGTTTCGCCCCCGGATGCCGGGATGAGGAAAAGCTCAGCGATATCCTGCACGAGTTCGACGAGGCATCCCTGAGCCAACTGCACAGGGATCACGACGGCCGACAGCTTGAGGGAAAAATCAGGTCCATTTCGTAAGGATCGCTCCGGACCCATCGAAGCAGCGCTTCGGCAGAGGGCGCTACATTGCCTTGCGGTGCACAGGCCTGTGGTGGAAATACGTGTGGTGCAAACAGGGGCCGCGAACACGCGGACAGCGGCTGGCCATGAAGAAATTTTACCTCACTCTCTTCATGATGTGCGCCTGGAGTGAGGCCGGTCATGCCCTCGACCGCGAGCAGCAACGGGGACAAGCGCTGCTGGAAACGCTCTGCGGACGCTGTCATGCCGTGAGCAGGACGGGGCAGAGCCCACACGCGGAAGCACCGCCATTTCGAACGTTTGGCGAGGCTAAGCTTTACGACAGTGATTTCGGAGCACGACTGCAGGATGGCCTGAGCACCATCCACCCGGACATGCCGACGTTCCGGTTTAGCCGGACCGATGCCGAGGCGGCGGTCAATTACCTCAAATCCATCCAGCAGCACAGAAAGCCAAAATAGCGGTCACGCCGGATTCCGGCACACGATCGCGAGCTTGTTGCCGGTGGGATCGCGCAGATAGGCGGCATACCAGTTCGGGCCATAATCCGGCCGCGGCCCGGGCCCGCCTTCGTCGCGGCCGCCGGCTTTCATCGCGGCGGCATGAAACGCGTGAACCTGATCCTTGGTCTTCGCATCGAAGCCGACCATGATGCCATTGCCGGCGCGCGCCGCCTCGCCATCGAACGGCTTGCAGATCCAGATCGTCTGGCCGTCCCCCGTTCCATTCTGCGCATAGCCGATGGGGTCGCCGTAATCGGCGAATGGCTGCCAGCCGATGGTCCCGAGCACGGAATCGTAGAAAGTTTTGGCCTGTTCGATGTCGACAGCCCCGATGGTGATGTAGCCGATCATGGTTCGCTCCCTTCAGAGGGCGGCAAACCTAGCAAAGGAAAAGAACAAATCAAGAACAAAATCGCGCGACCCGTTCAATGGGCCCCTCAAACGCACGACGCCGCCAAGCTGAATTGATGCTTGGCGGCGTCGGTTAAATCCGGAAATTGCAATCCCCCGGCAATGATTGGTCTGCAAGGGGCCAGCAAGGTTCAACGGGGACGGAAAAATCAATCGGCCGGCAGCAGTTTCATTTCGAATCCAGGAACGGCGCTATGACTTCCCGGGTTTCCTTGCTCGGCACGACCGGGACGATTTCGAAGGTCATGCCGAGATCGGCATTGTTGCTGAGAATCCACTGCTGCAGCAGCCGCAGATCGTCGCATTCCATCAGCTGAAAGCAGCGATCGAAATTGGGTTCGATCCAGCTTCCGACATAGGTCAGTCCTTCCGGGAATTTGATGCCGGGATCGCGGACGCGCCTGTAGACCGGGATCGGGTCGCGGTCTTTGAAACGCTCGATCACCATGAACAGCATCGGCGAGTTCAGCCCTTGCGCAGGAACACATATTCCGCGGAATAGGGCGCACTCTTGAAGCTGCCGGCCTTGTCGCAGGCGCCGTCGAGCTTGCCGCCCTGCGTGTTGATCCGCTGCACTGTCGTGACCCCGGTGAGCGTGCCGCTGCCGCGGCTGGAAACCACGGTGAGCTTGAGCCAGGGAATATCGTTGGTCGTCGCACCGGGCGCGTTGCCGGCGGCCTTGCCGACGACCGCGCTGCCGTCGCTGTGCTCCCAGTTCGGACCGGCATAATGCCGGCCGACGGTCTTGCCATCGGCCAGCAAGGTCGCGACCGGTTCGCGGAACGCCCAGGCGAGCTTGCCGTCGGCGCCGGCCTTGCATTCGTACACCTGCGCGCCTTCGGCGTGCACGCTGAGCACGGTGGCTTCGCCCGGCGCCGCGATGGCCTCGGGAAGCGGTGTCTCCGCACGCGCGGTCGCGAGCGAGCCCGCCAGCAACAGCAATGCGAGCGCGGATTTGTTAGCAAACGGCATGGTTGTACTTTCTCAAATTGAGCCCCGAACAACCAACCCCATCCCTGGTGGTTTATGCCGCCATCGCCTTGGTCAGGTTTTCCGCGACCTTGTCGAGGAAGCCCGTGGTCGACAGCCAGCGCTGGTCGGCGCCGACCAGGAGCGCGAGATCCTTGGTCATGAAGCCGGCTTCGACGGTATCGACGCAGACCTTTTCCAGTGTGAGCGCGAATTTCGCCAGCGCCTCGTTGTTGTCGAGCTTGGCGCGGTGCGACAGTCCGCGAGTCCAGGCGAAGATCGAGGCGATCGAATTGGTCGAGGTCTCCTTGCCCTTCTGATGCTCGCGGTAATGCCGCGTCACCGTGCCGTGGGCGGCCTCGGCTTCCACCGTGTTGCCATCCGGCGTCATCAGCACCGAGGTCATCAGGCCGAGCGAGCCGTAGCCCTGTGCGATGGTGTCGGACTGCACGTCGCCGTCGTAATTCTTGCAGGCCCAGACGTAGCCGCCAGACCACTTCATGGCCGCGGCGACCATGTCGTCGATCAGACGATGTTCGTAGACGATCTTCTTCTCGTCGAACTTCGCCTTGAACTCCTTGTCGAAGATCTCCTGGAAGATGTCCTTGAACCGGCCGTCATAGACCTTGAGGATGGTGTTCTTGGTCGAGAGATAGACCGAATAACCCTTCGACAGGCCCTGATTGAACGAGGCGCGGGCGAAATCGGCGATCGAGTCATCGAGATTGTACATTGCGAGCGCAACGCCAGCGCTGGGCGACTTGTAGACTTCCCGCTCGATCACCTTGCCGTCCTCGCCGACGAATTTCATCGACAGCACGCCCTTGCCGGGGAACTTGAAGTCGGTGGCGCGGTACTGGTCGCCGAAGGCGTGGCGGCCGATGATGATCGGCTTGGTCCAGCCCGGCACCAGCCGCGGCACGTTCTTGCAGATGATCGGCTCGCGGAACACCACACCGCCCAGGATGTTTCGAATGGTGCCGTTCGGCGATTTCCACATTTCCTTCAGGCCGAATTCCTTCACCCGGCCTTCGTCCGGGGTGATGGTGGCGCATTTGACGCCGACGCCGACCTTCTTGATGGCGTTGGCGGCGTCGATGGTGACCTGATCGTTGGTCTTGTCGCGGTACTCCATCCCCAGGTCGAAATACATCAGCTCGATATCGAGGAACGGGTTGATCAGCTTGTCCTTGATGTACTGCCAGATGATCCGGGTCATCTCGTCGCCATCGAGTTCGACGACGGGGTTGGTCACCTTGATTTTTGCCATGGGGGATCGGGCCTTTTTTGGAAAACAGCGCTTTTCGGGCGGGTAGGGATGCGGTGGGCGTGATTGCATCCGCGCTATAGCACTGCCGACGCGTTGGCGAAAGCCAAGCCGTTATGCAGTTTCAGCCCATCTTTTAGGTTAGAACGCCGCCTGGGTTGCCGTGCCTGCCACCACATACCAGGTGACGAAGATCCCGCAGATCAGCGCCCCCGGCAGGCTCGATCCGGTCCGCCGCCAGGTGAAGGTCGCGATAATGGCCGCGATGGTCAGCAACGGCACGAACTGGATGGCTACGATCGTGGAGAGCGGCACGAAACCGGGATCGGGCAGCGGATTGAACAGTCTTCCGCCGATCCACAGCGTACCGTATTGCAGGCCGAGCAGCACGATGAAGCCCAGCGTCAGGGCGAAAATATTGGTCAGGTACAGCGCGCCGCGTCCGGCCTTCATGGTCGAGAAATTCCGATGCAGCACATGTAGCGCGATCACGAAGAACGCTGTGAATGGAATGAGATAGATCAGGAACATCAGAAATTGCTTGGCGCTCATCAGCTTCAGCGCGACGATCCAGAACCGGAAATCGATCTTGAAGGCGAGATCGGCCAGCCACAGCGCGGCATAACCGGCGATGACGCTCAGAATTGCGATTGCGATCGAAGGCCCGATGATTCCGGTTCGGCTGGCGCGTTTAGGAGCGAACGGCATCAGCGCCAGTGCGATCAGCGCATTGATGACCGCCCAGACCATGATCTGGTTGGTAATGCCCTGGGGCAGGAAGGCGGACGGCTTGACGAAGGTGCCGGCCAGCGCCAGCGCCGGATAATAGGTCAGCGCCGGAATGAAGGCGGAAAGGATGAACGCCGCGGTCCAGCGGCGGCCGGAGGCCGCGACATGGTCGGGCATGGTGCCGTCGGCGATTTCGGGCAGCCGCAGCCGCGAGAAAACAGGCGATCCGAGCAGGCCGTCGAACACGCCGATCAGGAGCGCGACAAAGCCAATCAACGCGATCAGCGTGCCGATCTCCTTGCGGAACCAGATCTGGTCGTTGGCCGGGCGCGGCGTGCCGCCCTGCAAGGTCTTGTCGAACCAGTCGAGGCTGTAGCCGATCGCCTGGTGCGAAATATGTTCGGCCGGATGGGTGATCGCGGGCGTGTAGAGCACCCGTGCGGTGCCCTGGGCGATGTCGCCATAGAGCTTGCCGGGCTCGACCGCGTCGTGGGTGCCGAATAGCGCCTGGAGTTTCGGGCTTTGGGTGACGTCGCGCGCCCGATCGACGCCCCACATCAAATTGGGGAATTCTTCGTATTGCGCGAACACCAACGCGGTATTGCGCGGCCAGCCCGGCGTGCCGTCGGCGGCGAACGGCTTTCCGGTGGAGGAACCCTCCAGCACCATCGACTTGTAGTCGTTCGGCATCGCGATCGCGGCCGCGAGCACGGTCCAGCCGCCCATCGAATGACCCTCGAGGCCGATATTGTTCTTGTCGACGATGTCGAGGCCGCGCAGATAGGCCAGCCCATCGGGGCCGCCAAACCCGTTGGCGAAGGCCGGCGGATCGCTGTAGCCGTGGCCGGTCTGGTCCAGTGCCAGCACCACGTAACCCCTGCGGGCGAACTCGATGGCAAAGCCATCCTGGGTTTCGCGCGAATTGATGTAGCCATGGACCGCGAGGATGCCGGGAGCGGGGCTCTGCGCGGTGGCGTTGGGCGGAATGTAGAGCAGGGCGCTCATGGTGTTGCCCTTGGCTCCCTTAAAGCGCACATCCTGGATCCGGATGCCGCCAGCGGTCTGCGTCAGATGGGCGAGATACCCGCCGGCGACAATCAGAACGAGTCCAGCAATCGCCAATGACCATCGGCTGCGCATCGAGGCCTCCCTTTTCCCGCCGTTGAAACGGCTTTTTGGGTTGGTTTTGCAGGTTCGCTTTGGTTGTGATTGATAACCGTATCCGAAAGGCGAACGCGCGCAAAGCGGGGGCCGGGACCTCGGACGTTGAATTGGAAAGTGGAGTGAGATGTCTGGATCGGGCACCGACAAAACCAAAACAGGCGTCGAACTGGCGGGGCCCATCGTCATTCTGGTCGAGCCGCAGCTCGGCGAGAATATTGGCATGGCCGCGCGCGCGATGGGTAATTTCGCGCTGACGCGGCTGCGGATCGTCAATCCGCGCGACGGCTGGCCCAACGTCAGCGCGCAGCGCGCGGCCGCCGGCGCCGATCATATCCTCGATAGGGTCGAGCTGTTCGACAGTGTCGAGCGGGCGGTTGCCGACCTCACCCTGCTGTTCGCCACCACCGCGCGCGCCCACGATCAGGCCAAGCCCGTGGTCGCCGCGCCGGCCGCGGCCGGCGAGATCGCGGCCGAGATCGCGGGCGGCGGCAAGGCCGGCATCCTGTTTGGCCGCGAGCGTTACGGCCTGCAGAACGAAGAGGTCGCGCTCGCCAACCGCATCATCACCTTCCCGGTCAATCCCGGGTTTGCCTCGCTCAATCTGGCACAGGCGGTGCTCTTGATCGGCTATGAATGGTTCAAGCTTGCGACGCAGGGCGCGCTGCCGTTCGCGATGCCGGAGCGCTCCGAGCGCGCCTCGCAACATCAGATGCAGGCGTTCTTCGACAATCTGGTGCGTGAACTCGACCGGGTCGAATTCCTGCGCCCGGCGGAGAAGCGCGAGACCATGCTGGTCAATCTGCGCAACATTTTTGCCCGGATGGACCCGACCAAGCAGGACATGCACACACTGCACGGCGTGGTCATGGCAATCGCCGAAGGACGCAAGGGTCCGGCCAAGGGCGGCGTGCTTGACGGCGAGCAGGCGACCCGGCTGCGCGCGCTGCTCGCCGAGCACGGGCAGGGGACATTGCCTTCCGAAAGCAGCACCGTACGCGGCCTTGCGCGGCTGCTGCGGCGAAATCCGACCGATGCCGAACGTATCCTGTGGCAAGCCCTGACGTCTGACCGCCGCTTCGCCGGTCAGTTCAAACGCCAGACCCCGGTCGGCCGCCACATTCCGGATTTTGTCTCCTTCGTGCACCGGGCGGCGATCGAGCTGATCAATGCCGACGAGACGGAAGTCATCGCCAAAGACCGCGCCGCGCGGCAGGCCTGGCTGGAAGCGCGCGGCTACCGGGTCATCAGCATGCGGGCAGCCGACGTCGAGGGCGATCTGCCCGGGCAACTCGACCTGCTGGAATCCAGCGTTCTGGAGCGCCGCCAAAGCTAGTCTGGGACCTTCGCAGCGCCGCCGATCATGAATTTACCTTGGCCGCGCGGGATTAATCTGCCCCAACGAGGGTTCAACAAGGCGCATAACCACAAATCCCAGGGAGATTAAAGCATGCGTCTTGCCAGTGTTGCGTTACTCGCTTCTGTGTCTGTTCTCGTCGCCGGTCCGGCCTTGGCGCAGGCGCCTCAGATCGAAAAGAACGTCTCGATGGTAATGGCTATGGCCGTTATGCAGGGCGCGCTCGATCAGTGCACCAAGGACGGCTACAAGGTCTCCGTCGTCATCGTCGACAAGGGCGGCAATGTCGCGGCCTCGGTTCGCGGTGACGGCACCAGTCCGCATACCATGGAATTCGCGCGGATGAAGGCCTACACCGCGCGTACCCGCAACCAGACCTCGCAGCAGACCATGAAGCAGATGGAAGACCCTGCGTTTGCCTTTCTCCGGCAGATCCCCAATGTGGTCGGCATCGGCGGCGGCGTCCCGATCAAGGCGGGCACCGAGACGATCGGCGGCGTTGGCGTATCCGGTGCACCCGGCGGCGAGAAGGACGAAGTCTGCGCCAATGCCGGCATCGCCAAGGTCGAGGCCGCGCTTAAGTAAAGCGCGTTGAGCCAACTACAGCCGCGCGGCGGACGTCGCGCGGCTGTAACCGATCAGACGGCCATAAGCTGCGGCGGCGTGCTGCTGGTGCGTTTAGGCTTCTTCAGCTTCGAAGGCACGAACAGCGAGCCCGCGGCGAGCGCGGCGGTGTCGGCGACGCCGGGATTGCGCGAGACCATCGCGGCGACGATGGCGCCATCCATCAACAGCGCGAGCTGATGGGCGAGAACTTCCGGCTCCGCCGCGCCCATCTCACTGGCCAGTTTCTCGATATACGCCAGCACCACCTTCTTGTGCCGCATCGCGATGGCGCGAAGCTGTTTCTGATCCTTGTCGTGTTCGCCGACGGCATTGATGAACGGGCAGCCGTAAAAACGTTCCTGGCCAAACCAGTCCTTCAGCGCCGGAAATATTCTCTTGAGTTTGGTCTGTGCATCGCCGCCGCCGGACTCAAGCGCGTCGACGAACCATTCGCGCCACTGCTTGCCCTCGGTCTCCAGCACCACATGCACCAGATTGGTTTTCGACCCGAATAATTTGTAGAGCGTGGTCTTGGCGGTGCCGGCCTCGTTGATGATGGCGTCGATGCCGGTGGCGTTGATTCCGTTCTTGCAGAACAGCCGCGTCGCGGCATTGAGCAGGCGCCCGCGCGCGGACTCATCATCGCCGCCTGCGGGACTGACCGCGACGGAACGCTTCTTCGCAGATGATTTGCCCATCCGCGCAGTTAATCCAACTGTGCCGCGATCATCAAGCCGCATCTTTCTGCGTCCAAAATAATCTCGATCGCCGGCAACTGCATTTCGTTTGAGCAGTTCGCGGCTGATCAATTCGCAGGCAGCCCCGCTAAGCGGCTTCAACACTTCGCGTTTTCATTTCGGTCACCTCTGGCACGCTTCATGCAGGAAACAGACCGTTCGGTATCCACCCCCCAGGGAGAGAAAATAATGACCGCGGTCGCCCAAAAAACAGTGCTTACGGGATGCCTTGCCCCGATCGACAAAAACGGGCTGGAACAGCTCATCGCCAACGGCAAGGCCAACCCGCAGGTCATCAAGACCTTGAAATGCAAGACGGTGGCCGAGGGCAAGTTCCGCCACGCCAACTACATCCGCAACCTCGCGCCCTACATCGTCGACGAGCCGCCGGGCCTTCTGGGCGATGACACCGCGCCCAATCCGTCGGAAGCCTCGCTCGCCGCGCTGGGTTCATGCCTGGCGGTCGGGCTGCACGCCAACGCGGTGCATCGCGGCTGGATCGTCAACAAGCTCGAGCTGCAGCTCGAAGGCGACCTCAACATCACCGCGGTGTGGGGAACCGGCGACGTCAGCGAGAAGCCGGTCGGCTTCACCGACGTGCGGGTCAAGGTCGACATGGAGTGCGAGGGCATTTCGCAGGCCGAGATCGACGCGCTGGTCAGCCACGTCAAGAAGTGGTCGCCGGTGGCCAACACCTTTACCCGCCCGGTAAATCTCGAAGTCAGTGTGTAGCGGCGGTTGTTTCCGCCGTCGCCGAAAGCCCTTTCGAAGTGCCCGCAGCCTGGAGAGTCCGATGAGTTCAGTCGCCGTGTCGCGTCTGCCGATCGATGAAGATGCCGATCTCGATCGGTCATCGATCACCGATCAGGTTGCGGCGATTGCACGCAAAGACCTCGCGCCGCTTGCGGCCGGCATCGACGAAGGCACCGTCTATCCGGCGGACCTGCTGCGGCGCCTCGGCGACGTCGGCGCATGGGGCAGTCATCGGCCGAGCCATGGCTCGGCCGACTTGCGCTGCGCCATTCAGTCGATCGCGGCACTGGGCGAAGTCTGCGGCGCCACCGCCTTCATGGCGTGGTGCCAGAATACGCTGGCCTGGTACGTCACGAACTCCGGCAACCCCGCGCTGATCGCGAGGTTTGGCGACGCCGTTTCCGCCGGAAAGATTCTCGGCGGCACCGGGCTTTCCAATCCGATGAAGACCTTCTTCGGAATCGAGAAGCTGAAATTGAAGGGCCGCAGGGTCGAGGGCGGCTATGTCGTGCGCGGCGCGCTGCCCTGGGTCTCCAATCTCGGCCCCGATCATTTCTTCGGCACGATTTTCGAAATCGAGGACCGGCCCGGGGAGATCGTGATGTTCCTCGCCGATTGTTCCGATGCCGCGATCACGCTGCAACCGTGCAAGCCGTTCCTCGCCATGGATGGCACCGGCACCTATGGCGTGCAGTTCCGCGATGTCTTCGTGCCCGATGAATTCATTCTCGCGGAGCCGGCCGGGCCGTTCGTCAAGAAAATCCGCGCCGGCTTTATCCTGCTGCAGGCCGGCATGGCGCTTGGCCTGATCAAGGATTGCATCGCCATCATGAATGAAGTGACCGCGCCGCTCGGTCACATCAATCGCTATCTGCCGCAGCAGCCGACCGACTTCCGCGAATTGGCCGCCGAACTCGAAGCGGAAACGATGCAGCTTGCGCGCGATCCGTTCAACGCGGACGACGTCTATTGGCGTCGCGTCGTGGCACTTCGCCTGCGGGCAGGCGATGCCAGCGTCGCGGCCGCACATGCGGCGATGCTTCACTGCGGAGCACGCGGATATCTGAAGAGCCATCGCGCCCAGCGCCGGCTGCGCGAAGCCTACTTTGTCGCCATCGTGACGCCGGCCACCAAACAACTCCGCAAAATGCTCGCAGATGGCTGAGCGGTCAAAAAGGATTTCGGATCGACCCCAACTTCCTAACCACAGAACAGGAGAGGCTGCCATGACGGACGTTCTGATTTCTCCCGGCGAACTTGCCGATCTCGTCACCAAAGAGCCGTGTGTCATCATCGACACGCGCAATCCGGATGCCTACGGCGCCGGGCATCTCCCGAACGCCGTGAACGTGCATGAGATCTTCACCTATCTCGCCACCTCGACGCCGGAAGGCATTCACGAACTCAAGACCAAATTCGCCGACGCGTTCGGCAAGGCCGGGCTGTCGGGCAAGGAAACCGCCGTTATCTACGAGCAGTCGATGAACTCCGGCTTCGGCCAGTCCTGCCGCGGTTATTACTTGCTGACCATGCTCGGCTATCCCAAGATCAAGGTGCTCGATGGCGGCTTCGACGCCTGGGCCGCCAAGGGCCTGCCCGTCACTACCGAATTGCCGAACCCGGCGCCAGCTTCGTTCGCGATCGTGCCGGAAGCCGCCGACATTCTGATCGACGCCAAGACCATGCTGGCTGCGGTCGGCAAGCCCGGCATTGCGCTGCTCGATGTCCGCGACGTCGACGAGTGGATCGGCGAAAGCTCGTCGCCTTACGGCAAGGACTTTTGCCCGCGGAAGGGCCGTATCCCCGGCGCGGTCTGGCTCGAATGGTACCGGATGATGAAGCCGACGCCGGAAGGGCAGCGTTTCAAGTCCAAGGACGAGATTTTGGCGGAATGCGCCACCGTCGGCATTTCCGAGACTACACCGGTCTATCTCTATTGCTTCAAGGGCGCGCGGGCATCGAATACCTTCCTCGCGCTGAAGAATGCCGGGGTGAAGGATGTCCGGATGTATTTCGGGTCCTGGAACGAATGGTCGCGCGATCCATCGCTGCCAATTGACGCAGGTCTGCCCACCGCGACCAAGCTGACCGGCAAGGCGGCATAGAACGTGCATGTTTTTTCATCGCCCGGCCGTGCTGAAGCGGCCGGGCGATGAATCCGCTGAAAGCGGCGGGTTTGCCGTTTCGCCAACTCGCAGAGGAATGGGGCATGTCCACTTTCGACGATCCGTTTGATGCCGACCGCCAATTGTCCCGGTCAGGCTGCGTCTGCGGCCAACATCGATCCGCAGCCGAGCACGATCAGGCGGCATTGGCGCTACGCTGCGAGCAGGTGCCGACCGAGCAGGAGCGCTATGAGGGCGTCGTTGCATCGGCGGTCGTGCGCGCGATGTTTCCGAAGGATGCCGCGCGAAGAGCTTTCCTGAAATCGGTCGGGGCCTCGACCGCGCTCGCCGCGATCTCGCAATTCTTCCCGATCAAGACCGCGACCGAGGTTTTCGCGGAAGGCGGCACGCCGGAGAAAAAGGATCTGAAGGTCGGCTTCATCCCGATCACCTGCGCAACGCCCATCATCATGGCGGCGCCGCTGGGATTTTACGCCAAGCATGGCCTCAACGTCGAAGTCGTCAAGACGGCCGGATGGGCTGTGATCCGCGACAAGACCATGAACAAGGAATACGACGCCGCCCATATGCTGGCGCCGATGCCGATCGCGATCTCGCTCGGCCTCGGTGCGACCGCGGTCCCGTTCACGGTTCCCGCAATCGAAAACATCAACGGGCAGGGCATTACGCTTGCGATCAAGCACAAGGACAAGCGCGACCCCAAGGACTGGAAGGGCATGAAGTTCGCCATTCCGTTCGACTATTCGATGCACAATTATCTGCTGCGCTATTATCTCGCCGAGCACGGCCTCGATCCCGATACCGACGTGCAACTGCGTTCGGTGCCGCCGCCGGAAATGGTCGCCAATCTCCGCGCCGACAACATCGACGGCTTCCTCGCGCCCGACAATATCTGCCAGCGCGCGATCTATGACGGCGTCGGCTTCCTGCACATCCTGTCCAAGGAGATTTGGGACGGGCATCCCTGCTGCACCTTCGCCGCGAGCCGGGAATTCATCACGGCATCGCCGAACAGCTTTGCGGCGCTGACGCGGGCGATCGTCGATGCCACCGCCTACGCCGCGAAGGCGGAGAACCGCAAACAGATCGCCGAGGCCATTGCGCCGGCGAACTATATCAACGCGCCGGTCACTGTGCTGGAGCAGGTTCTCACCGGGACCTATGCGGACGGGCTGGGCGGCGTGAAGACCGACGCCAAGCGGGTCGATTTCGATCCGTTCCCCTGGCAGTCCTTTGCGGTCTGGATGCTGACGCAGATGAAGCGCTGGGGTCAGATCAAGGGCGATGTGGACTACAAGCAGGTGGCCGAACAGGTTTATCTCGCGACCGACACCGCCAAGGTGATGACCGAGATGGGGCTGACGCCGCCGGCAACGTCCTACAAATCGTTTGCGGTGATGGGCAAGACCTTCGACCCCGCCAAGCCGGAGGATTATCTCGCGAGCTTCAAGATCAGGAAGGCGTCGTGAGCGCTACGGCGCGAACACAGTTGCATCCGTCATCCCGGCGAACGCCGGGACCGATGCGTCGTGGTGCTGCGGATAGAAGGCGCCGCCGATCGGCTTGGCCACAACTGGCATCCGTGGTTATGGGTCCCGGCGTTCGCCGGGACGACTGGCTGAGAGGTCGCTCTATATGACTTCTTCACTCCGGCTTCGCGCGGCGATCGTGTCGGTCGCGCTGTTTCTCGCGTTCGTCGGCATCTGGCATCTCGCCACGCGCGGCACGGGCACGGTTGCCAACATGTCGCCGGAATACGCCAAGCTGATGGGCCTGACCGCGACGCAGGGCAAATCGGTGATGCCCGGACCGCTCGATGTCGGCGCGAAGCTGTGGGAGCATGTGAAGCGGCCGTTCTACGATAATGGGCCGAACGACAAGGGGCTCGGCATCCAGCTCGGCTATTCGATCGCGCGCGTCGGGCTCGGTTATCTTCTCGCCGTTCTTGTCGCGATCCCGCTCGGCTTCCTGATCGGCATGTCGCCCCTGATCAACAAGGCGCTCGACCCGTTCATCCAGATTCTCAAACCGATCTCGCCGCTGGCCTGGATGCCGCTCGCGCTCTACACCATCAAGGATTCCGGGCTGTCGGCGATCTTCGTCATCTTCATCTGCTCGGTGTGGCCGATGCTGCTCAACACTGCGTTCGGCGTTGCCGCCGTGCGCAAGGAATGGATCAACGTCGCGCGTACGCTCGAGGTCGGCACCGTCAGGCGCGCCTTCACGGTGATCCTGCCGGCGGCGGCGCCGACGATCCTGACGGGCATGCGGATCTCGATCGGTATCGCCTGGCTGGTGATCGTCGCCGCCGAGATGCTGGTCGGCGGTACCGGCATCGGCTACTTCGTCTGGAATGAGTGGAACAACCTTTCGATCACCAACGTCATCATCGCGATTTTCCTGATCGGCCTGGTCGGCATGCTGCTTGATCAGGTTCTCGCGCGGTTTACGCGCATGGTCACCTTCCCGGAATGAGACGATGACCGACAAATTTATTTCTATCGAGGCGATCGCCAAACGCTATCCAGGCGCCGCGGGCGGCGAGATCGCGGTGTTCGAGGATCTCTGGCTGTCGATGGCGCGCGGTGAATTCGGCTGCGTGATCGGTCATTCCGGCTGCGGCAAGACCACGGTGCTCAACATCCTCGCGGGTCTCGACCGGCCAAGCGAGGGCGCGGTGATCGTCGACGGGCAGGCGATCGAGGGCACCAGCCTCGACCGCGCCGTGATTTTCCAGAGCCACGCGCTGCTGCCGTGGCGCACGGTGATGGGCAACGTCGCCTATGCCGTGACGTCGAAATGGCGCAACTGGGATCGCGCCAGGGTCAGGGCTCACGCGCAGACCTTCATCGATCTCGTCGGCTTGACCGGCGCCGAGCACAAGCGTCCGTCGGAACTTTCAGGCGGCATGAAGCAGCGCGTCGGCATCGCGCGGGCGCTCTCGATCACGCCGAAGATCATGCTGATGGACGAGCCGTTCTCGGCGCTGGACGCATTGACCCGTGGCACGCTGCAGGACGAAGTGCGACGGATTTGTCTGGAGACCGGGCAGACCGCGTTCATGATCACCCATGACGTCGATGAAGCAATTTATCTGGCCGACAAGATTTTCCTGATGACCAACGGCCCCGGCGCGGTGCTGGCCGAGATCGTGGAAAATCCGCTGCCAAAGGATCGCGGCCGGATCGACCTGCACCGGCACCCCTATTATTATGCTCTGCGCAATCACATTGTCGATTTTCTGGTCAGCCGCAGCAAGACGTTTGCGACCGATGTGCCCGATCACGATCCGCGTAACGTGCCGATGGTGCGGATCGGCCTGGCCGAGCCGACTATCGTTGCGGCGCCAAAGCTCGTCGAAAGCGGCTCCGCGCAGGCGGCCGTGCGATAGCAACACGAACATCCAACAGGGAGACGACACATGAAACGATCCGACCTCACCGAAAAGCTGCTCGACATCAAGCGCGACAAGGGCTGGAGCTGGAAACACATCTGCGAAAAGATCGGCGGCTATTCCGAAGTGCTGATCGTCGGCGCCATTCTTGGCCAGATGAAGCTGACCAAGCCGCAGGCGGCGAATGCCGGCGAGCTGTTCGGATTGTCCAAATCCGAGGTCGCGATGCTCAACGAGGTGCCGATGCGCGGGGAGGGCACGCCGATGCCGCCGACCGATCCGTTGATCTATCGCTTCTATGAGCTGGTGATGGTCAATGGCCCGGCCTGGAAGGCGCTGATCGAGGAAGAATATGGCGACGGCATCATGTCGGCGATCGATTTCGACATGGTGATGGAACGCCTGCCCAATCCCAAGGGCGATCGCGTCAAGATCACGATGTCGGGCAAATTCCTGCCCTACAAATATTACGGCGCCAGCGGCAACGTGCCGGAGTATGGCTTCAAGGAGGGGTGAGCCGGCGCGCAGACCTTCTTCGTCATTGCGAGCGAAGCGAAGCAATCCACAGCCAGGAAGGAAGACTGGATTGCTTCGTCGCTACGCTCCTCGCAATGACGGTGGGAGGGGACTCGCCTTACATCTTCGCCTTCACCTGCAGGGCGGTCTCGCCATCAATCCCGCGCAGCGGCGAACGCGTCGCGAAGCTGCTTAATCGGCGCCATTTCGCGGACATAGGTGAACGAACCCTTGTCCTTCATCTCGCGGGCGCTTTGCAGAAATGCCGCGAGAGCAAAGCGCGACATCGCACCGCCGACGCTGATGCGCTTGACGCCCGCGGCGGATAGTTGGTTGACGGTCAGCGTCGGGTCGGCAAACCCCATCACCAGATTGAACGGCTTGCCGAGCGACGACACCACCGTCCGGATGGTCGGGAGATCGCGAACGCCGGGCGCATACAGTACGTCGGCGCCGACGGCTTCGAAGGCCTGTAGCCGCCGAATGGTGTCGTCGAGGTCGGTTCGGCTGTGCAGGAGGTTCTCGGCTCTGGCCGTCAGCATGAAGGGAAACGGCAGCGATCGCGCGACCTCGACCGCCGCATGCACCCGCTCCACCGCGAGCGCGAACTCGTAAATCGGTTGGCGCGGGTCGCCGGTCGAATCCTCGATCGATCCGCCGACGGCCCCGGCCTCGGCGGCAAGTCTGATGGCCTCGGCCGCGGCCTTTGGTTCATCCGCGCCGCAGTTCTCCAGATCGGCGCTGACCGGCAGGTCGGTCGCGCCGGCGATGATCCGGCAATTCTCGATGATGGCGTCCCGGCTCACGGTCGCGCTGCCCAGCGTATTGGCAAGACCCAGACTGGTGGTCGCGAGCGCCTCGAAGCCGAGGGCGGCGAGCAGCTTGGCCGTACCGGCATCCCATGGATTTGGGATGATGAAGGCGCCGGGCCTCTCATGCAGCGCGCGAAATAGCTTTGCTTTGTCCATCTGGGTGCGCATCTCGGCTCCTGCTCAAAATCGGCCGCGGGTTTCACTTCGCCGGTGAGACATAGAGGTCTTCAGGATATCAGACAAATTTGTTATTCTTTCTGATATCATCAGTTTTTTGCATGGTCTGAACATGGATAGCGATGCCCTCAATACCTTCCTGATGGTTCACCGTCGCGGCGGGATCTCGAATGCCGCGAAGGCCTTGCACCGCACGCAGCCTGCGATCTCGCGGCGTATCGCGCTTTTGGAACGGGAACTCGGCGTGCCGCTGTTCGACCGTGTCGCGGGCCGGACGTTGCTGAGCGATGCCGGCCGGGTGATGGTGCCTTACGCGGAGCGGGCGGTGGCGGCCGCCCAGGACGCAGAGAATGCGGTTCGGGCATTGGCGCGGCCGAATTCGGGGCCCGTCGCGCTTGCGGTGGTCGGCACCCTCGCAGGTGGCCGCCTGTCGGCCGTCATGAAGCGCTTCGCAACCGAGCACCCGGACGTCAATCTGACCTTGCGCACCGCGACCAGCGCCGAGATCAGCGATCTGATCCGGCGCGGCGAAGCGACGATCGGCCTGCGTTATGACCATGACCGTTCACGCGATCTCGACTGCGAACTGCTTTTTACCGAACCGCTTCAAGTGGTGTGCGCCCTGGACCACGCGCGCGCCGGCCGCCGCGTCGCAAGACTGGCCGACTTGCGCGACGAGCGCTGGATCGCTTTCCCGGAAGTGCCGGGACGCCGCGAGATGACGGCGTCGCATGTGTTCGCGCTGTTTCAGACCCTCGGATTGGGTGAAGTCGACTGGACACCTGTCGACAGCCTGACCGCCCAGAAACGTCTGGTCGAAGCCGGTTTTGGCATCGCGCTGCTTTCCCAAAGTAACGCGGCCGAGGAACTTGGGTCGTCTGCGATCTCAACGATCGGCGTCGGTGACCTCACTGCGACACACGACGTCGTCGCCGTGACGCGGCGCGGCGGCTTTCTCAGCGCGGCGTCGCGCCGCTTGCTGGAGACGATTAAGGCTCATTACAGCGCGCCGAAACCGCAACGCAAAATCGGCACAGCCAGATCGAAATCAGCCGGCGGGAACAAGAAGGGCTGATCTGGTTTGCCGCTCGCAGTCCCTGCGACGAGGGAGGGGACTACGTTCCCGACCTGAGCTGCGCGACGGCAGCCGCCATCAGTTCGTCCATCTTCACGCGAAGCTGCGGCTCGGTCATGGCCACGCCCTTGGCGGCAAGATCGCCCAGCACCTTGCGGACCACGTCACCGTCGCCGGCTTCCTCGAAATCGGAGGCGACGACTTCCTTGGCATAGGTGGCGGCGGCGTCGCCGGTCATTCCGAGCTTTTCAGCCGCCCACAGGCCGAGCAGCCTGTTGCGGCGGGCTTCGGCCTTGAACTTCTTCTCCTCGTCGAGGGCGAATTTCTTCTCGAAACCTTCCTCGCGCTTGTCGAATGTGGTCATGGTTAAGGTTCCGATCCTATGCCGAATTGGTGAAAGCGGCCTCGTTGCGGCAGCTTGCTCGGGCGCCTAGATAACTGGAGAAAATAGTTAAAACAACGGCTTTTAAGCCGCAGGCAGCACGGTAAAACTCGCCCAAAGGCGGCTGGATCGATTGTGCTGGATAGGCCAATCGGATAGGTTGCCTGCAGGCCCGGTTCTTGTTCTGTTTCCTGTCCCAGGCCTTCACGGCAGCTCCGTCGTGGGTCGTAATCCCTAGGTCATCCGGAGCACACCAACTTCATGGATTTCAACAACACACGGTACATCCCAATGAGCCGTCGACGCCGCATTTATGAAGGCAAGGCCAAGGTACTTTATGAAGGGCCGGAGCCGGGAACCCTAATCCAGCACTTCAAGGACGATGCGACCGCGTTCAATGCCAAGAAGCACCAGGTGATCGAGGGCAAGGGTGTCCTCAACAACCGGATTTCGGAATATCTGTTTCAGCACCTGAACGACATCGGGGTGCCGACCCACTTCATCCGACGCCTTAACATGCGCGAGCAACTGATTCGCGAAGTTGAGATCGTGCCGCTGGAGGTGGTGGTACGGAATGTGGCGGCGGGATCGCTGTCGCAGCGCCTGGGTATCGAGGAAGGCACCCAGTTGCCGCGCTCGATCATCGAATTCTACTACAAAAACGACCAGCTCAACGACCCCATGGTCTCCGAGGAGCACATCACCGCGTTCGGCTGGGCGACGCCGCAGGAAATCGACGACATCATGGCGCTGGCCATCCGCGTCAACGACTTCCTCACAGGGCTGTTTCTGGGTATCGGCATCCGGCTGGTCGATTTCAAGATGGAATGCGGCCGCCTGTTCGAGAACGAGATGATGCGAATTATCGTCGCCGACGAGATATCCCCCGATTCGTGCCGGCTGTGGGACGTCAAGTCGAACGAGAAGCTCGACAAGGACCGTTTTCGGCGCGATCTCGGCGGCTTGCTGGAGGCCTACACCGAAGTCGCCAAGCGGCTGGGCATCCTGATGGAGAACGAGCGGCCCGCGGGCTCCGGTCCGGTGCTGGTGAAGAGCTGAGGTTAGTTTCGTGAAAGCGCGCGTCACCGTTACACTGAAATCGGGCATTCTCGATCCGCAAGGCAAGGCTATCGAAGGCGCGCTCAAATCGCTCGGCGTCGATGGCGTCGCCAGCGTGCGCCAGGGCAAGGTGTTCGACATCGAGATCGCAGGTTCCGACAAGGCCAAGGCCGAAGCGGCGCTGAAAGACGCCGCCGACAAGCTTTTGGCCAATACCGTGATCGAGAATTACCGGGTTGAAGTTCTGAGCTAGGGCACGCGAGCTAGATGAAATCCGCCGTTCTCGTCTTTCCCGGCATCAATCGCGAGCGCGACATGGCGCGCGCGCTGAAACTGATCTCCGGTCATCCGCCTCAGATGGTCTGGCACGCCGAGACGGCGCTGCCTGAAGGAACCGACCTCGTGGTGGTGCCCGGCGGATTTTCCTATGGCGATTATCTGCGTTGCGGCGCCATCGCCGCGCGGGCGCCGATCATGGATGCGGTGCGCGCGTTTGCTGCGCAGGGCGGCCTGGTGCTCGGGGTCTGCAACGGTTTCCAGATCCTCTGCGAGGCCGGGCTGCTGCCCGGCGTGCTCATGCGCAACGCGCGGCTGAAGTTCATCTGCCGCGACGTGCATTTGCGGGTCGAGCGCTCCGATACGCCATTTACCCGCGGCTACAACGCCGGCCAGATTATCCGCGTGCCGGTCGCCCATGGCGAAGGCAACTACGAGGCCGACGAAGAGACGGTGAAGCGGCTGGAGGGCGAGGGGCGGGTGCTCTATCGCTATTGCTCCGCCGACGGCGTGGTTGACGAGAATTCCAACATCAACGGCGCGGCGCAATCGATCGCCGGCATCGTCAACGAGCGCGGCAATGTGCTCGGCATGATGCCGCATCCCGAAAACCACGTCGAAGACATCATGGGCTGCACCGACGGCCGCGGCCTGTTTGCAGGCCTTGTCGCGCATCTGGAACGCGCGGCGTGATTTCTCCAGCAGTGCGATGGCTTTCGGTGGTTGCGGCATTGTCGTTCCTAGCCGGCACCGCCCACGCCCAGGATTTCCCAAAACGGCCCATCACCCTGATCGTGCCGTTCGCGGCCGGCGGCAATTCGGACGTGATCGCGCGCACCGTCGCCGAGCAGATGGGCACGGCGCTCAAGCAGACCATCGTGATCGAGAATATCGGCGGCGCCGGCGGCTCGACCGCGCTCACCCGCGCCGCGCGCGCGGAGCCTGACGGCTATACCATCACGATCGGCAATGCCGGCACCAATGCCGCCACCTACACGATCTATCCCAAGTCTGCCGTTCACGCCCGACTCGTTCGCACCGATCGCGGTGGTGGCAAAGACGTTCGGCATCGTCGCACTGCGCAAGGATTTTCCCGCCAGCACCGTGAAGGAATTCATCGCCTACACCAAAAGCCATCCCGGCACCATCAACCTCGGCCACGCCGGCGTCGGCTCCTCGAACTTCCTGATCTGCAAGAGCTTCGTGCATGCGGCGGGAATCGACGTCACGCTGGTCGGCTATCGCGGCGCGGCGCCGGCGCTGACCGATGCGATCGGCGGCCAGATCGACGGCGTCTGCGACGCGGCTGCGTCGGTCTCGCAGGCGATTGGCGACAAACTGGTGAGGGGACTGGTCGTCGGCTCCAATGTGCGGCTGGCGACGCTGCCGGATCTGCCGACGTCGGCGGAAGCAGGGCTTCCCGAATTCGAGGCGCAAGGCTGGAACGGATTGTTCGCGCCGAAGGGCACGCCACCGGAGATCATCGCGAAGCTGAACGCCGCAGCCCGCGCGGCGGTAGAAAGCGACATTGTCAAAAAGCGCTTTGCGGAGCTCTCGACGGTCGCACCCGACGCCAACGAGCAGACGCCGGAGGTGCTGCAGCAATTGGTGACCCGCGACGTCGAGAAATATCGCAAGCTGCTGGCAACGCCGTAATAATAGGCATTGAACGCGAGGCGCCCCCGCGTGGGCTGGCCTGAAATTTGCTCCTCCATTCCCTGTAATTCGAACGCCGATCACCCGATCGCCGGACAGGGAAACACCATGCTCAATCGTAAGGCATTCTGCACGCTCGCGCTCGCGGCAATTCTGCTGCCGTTCAAACCGGCATTGGCCGAGACCACGCTGCGCATCGCCATGACGGCATCCGATATCCCCACCGCCACCGGGCTGCCGAATAACGGCTTTGAGGGCATGCGCTTCCTCGGCTACCCGATCTTCGAGGGATTGGTGCTGTGGGACCTGACCAAGACCGACAAGTTGGCGGCGTTGCGGCCTGGGCTCGCGGAGAAATGGGAGCAGGACCCTGCCGATAACAAGACCTGGATCTTCCATCTGCGCCATGGCGTGAAATTCCACGACGGCACCGATTTCAATGCTGACGCCGTGATCTGGAATCTCGATCGCTATTTCAGCAGCACCAGCCCGCAATTCGAGCCGCCGAGTTCGGCGATGTCGCGGGCGCGCGTTCCCGTGATGGGCAGCTACAAGAAGATCGACGACGAAACCGTCGCGATCACCACGACCAAGCCGGCCTCCTATTTCCCCTATATGGCGGTCTATCTTCTGTTCACCTCGCCCGCCTCGTTCGCAAAAGCCGAAGGGGACTGGGCCAAGGTCGCGACCTTGCCGGCCGCCGGGACCGGGCCTTTCAAGCTCACCAAGATCGTGCCGCGGCAGGAGGCGGATCTGGCGCGCTGGGATAGCTACTGGGACGCCGCAAGAAAGGCAAAAGTCGACAACGTCGTGCTGATGCCGATCCCCGAGGCGAACTCGCGTCTCGCCGCCTTGCGCTCGGGTCAGGTCGATTGGATCGAAGTGCCGCCGGCCGATGGCATCGCCTCGCTGAAATCGGCGGGGTTTGCCATCACCACCGGCTCCTATCCGCATGTCTGGCCCTGGTTCTATAACATCGGCGCCGCCGACAGCCCCTTCAAAGACGTCAGAGTTCGCCAGGCGCTGAATTATTGCATCGACCGGGAAGGGCTGGTGTCGCTGCTCAATGGCACCGCCGAGCCTTCGGCCGGCTGGCTCAAGACCAGCGATCCCGATTTCGGTACGCCCACCAATCGCTACAAATTCGATTCCGCCAAAGGCAAAGCGCTGCTCACGGAAGCAGGATACACTGCGGCCAAACCTCTGTCGTTCAAGGTGCTGATCTCGAATTCCGGTTCAGGGCAGATGTTGCCGCTGCCGATGAACGAATATTTGCAGCAAAACCTCAAGGAGGCCTGCGGTGTGAACGTCGAATTCGACGTCATCGAATGGCAGGTGCTCTTGACGGCAGCCCGCGCCACACCCGACAGCCCCAATTTGCGTGGCGCCATGGCTCTCAATATCAGTTCGCCGTCGTCGGATGCCGGCGTGATGGCGCGCTATTTCTCGGCCGCCAATTTTTCGCCGAACGGCTTCAATTTCGAGCAATGGAAGGACGATGAATTCGAAGGCGCGCTGAAGACGATTTCGGAGGCGACCGACCCGGCCACCATCTCGGCCGCCTATCGCAAGGCGCATGAACGCCTCGTCGACAATCCGCCGTGGCTCTACATCGTCCACGACCTCAACCCGCGCGCGATGAGCCCGAAGGTCAAGGGTTTCGTCTCACCACAGTCATGGTTCGTCGATCTGACGCTGGTGAGCGTGCAATAGGCTGGATGCGCGATCACCTCTTCCAGAGGGAGAGGCCGCGCGGAATGGTCATGGCGGCGACACCCGTCATGACCAGCACCAGTCCGAGCGCTAGGTTGGACGGCACGGATTCGCCGAGCAGCACGACCGACAGGCCGACGCCGATGGGAATGCGCAAATAGCCTTGCGCGTTGGTGGTGAGCGTGCCGAGCCGTGTCAGGCACATGTAGAACAGCATCAGCCCGAGCGCGCTCGAGAAAATCCCGATGCCGACGGTGGCGACGAGCGCTTCCGTCGTCGGACGCAGGGTCCAGGGGTGGTCCAGGATCAGCGCCGCCGGCAGCAGGAGAAGACCGCCGAACAGCAGCGAGCCCGCCGCCACCACCATCGGGTCATAGTCGGACAGCCGCAGGCCGAATATCGTGGCGCAGGCAAACGAGATCGTCGCCAGCAGGATGACGATCTCGGCAAAGATGTCGGCGCTCAGCCCACCGAGCGCGTCGAGGCCGATGATCACGGCGGTTCCGGCAAGTCCCAAAATGGCGCCGGCAAGCCTGAGCAGCGTCGCCGGCTCGTGCCGCGTAATTCCCCAGGTGATGACGAAGGCAAAGATCGGCGTCGTCGAGGCCAGCACCACGGTGCTTGCCGCCGGCACATATTGCTGCGCCCAGGTGATCATCAGAAACGGAATGGTCGAATTGATGGTCTGCTGGAACGCGAACAGCTTCCAGGCCTTTGCGTCGGTCGGCAGGCGAAGTCCGCGGATGCGTAAGACCGCAATAAGAAACAGTGCGGCGATCAGCGAGCGCGCCGAGATGAAGGTGACCGGCGGGATCGAACCGAGGCCGATCTTGGTTAGCGGATAGGTCGAACTCCAGCAGCACGCCAGCGCCAGCAGCAGCGCATAATCGCGCCAGCTGTGGCGGACCTGCGGAGTTCCGCCCGGATCGGGCGGCGGCGTGGCAGTGGTCTCACTCTTCGAATCAGGTGGCAACGGCGCTTGCCGTGCTCGGCGTTCGCCGCTTCACCCGCTTGATGGTGCCGGAGAAGGTGAATAGCGGCCGGTCGCCGGATTTCAACAGGCCGCGCATGAAGATCATCGAGCCGCCGGCGCGCATGATCTCGCCTGACCCCTCCACCAGTTCGCCCTCGCGCGCGGCGTCGAGAAACTCGCAGCCGAACGATACCGTCACGCCCGGTCCCTGCAGCACCGGCGCGGCCATCGCGAACAGGCAATAATCCGCGAACGCCATGAAGGCGCCGCCATGGACGTTACGCATGCCGTTGAGGTGTTTCTTCTCGACCCGGAAGGCGCAGCGGATCTCGGCCGTCGTCCTCCATCCGGTGCCAGAACGGCCCGTTATGGGATTCGAAATTGTCGCGGCTCCAGGTCCGCCAGCCGGCGAACTCGCCTTCGGTTTCGACGTGCAGATCGGGGCGGTTGAGGAATGCGGATTTGGTCAGGTCGTCCAAGCGATTTGGCCTTGGTTTGAGGGATTTAGGCCCTTAAATCCGATCCGTACCGGATGTGCAAACCCCCACGTTGCATGGGGCGCCTGCAAAGCTCTGGACAGCAGGAAAATGCGTCATAAAAGGCCTTTTCCACCCCCTCCGATCTCCCTAATAAGAAGCCTTAATTGCCTTAAGAAGCCTCATGAACCAGCCGCAGATCACCCCCGAACTCGTCGCCAGCCATGGGCTGAAGCCGGACGAGTATGAGCGCATTCTCAAGCTGATCGGCCGGGTGCCGAGTTTCACCGAACTCGGGATCTTCTCGGCGATGTGGAACGAGCACTGCTCGTACAAATCCTCCCGGCTGCATCTCAGGGGCCTGCCGACCAAGGCGCCATGGGTGATCCAGGGGCCGGGCGAGAACGCCGGCGTCATCGACATCGGCGACGGCCAGGCGGTCGTGTTCAAGATGGAGAGCCACAACCATCCGAGCTACATCGAGCCCTATCAGGGCGCGACCACAGGTGTCGGCGGCATCCTGCGCGATGTGTTCACGATGGGCGCGCGCCCGATCGCCTGTCTCAATGCGCTGAGTTTCGGTGCGCCGGAGCATCCCAAGACGCGCCATCTGGTGTCCGGCGTCGTTGCCGGCGTCGGCGGTTACGGCAATTCGTTCGGGGTGCCGACCGTCGGCGGGCAGGTGCGTTTCCACACCCGCTATGACGGCAATATCCTGGTCAATGCGATGGCGGTCGGTCTCGCCGATACCGACAAGATTTTCTACGCGGCGGCCTCCGGCGTGAACATGCCGATCGTCTATCTGGGTTCCAAGACCGGCCGCGACGGCATTCACGGCGCCTCGATGGCGTCGGCCGAATTCGACGACGATTCCGCCGAGAAGCGCCCGACCGTGCAGGTCGGCGATCCCTTCGCGGAAAAGCTGCTGCTGGAAGCCTGCCTCGAGATCATGGAAGCCGATTGCGTGATCGCGATCCAGGACATGGGCGCGGCGGGCCTGACCTGTTCGGCGGTGGAGATGGGCGCCAAGGGCGATCTCGGCGTCGATCTCGATCTCGATGCGGTGCCGACCCGCGAGACCGGGATGAGCGCCTACGAGATGATGCTGTCGGAAAGCCAGGAGCGCATGCTCATGGTGCTCAAGCCCGAAAAAGAAAAAGAAGCCGAGGCGATCTTCAAGAAGTGGGGGCTCGATTTCGCCGTGGTCGGCTACACCACGCCGAGCAAGCGCTTCGTCGTCAAGCATGGCGGCGACGTCATGGCGGATCTGCCGATCAAGGAATTGGGCGACGAGGCGCCGCTATACGATCGCCCGCATGTGGCCTCGCCACTGCAGCCGGTGATCCATGCCCGCGACATCGAGCCACCGGTCGGCATTGTGCCGGCGCTGGAGAAACTGATTGCAACCCCTGAGCTCTGCTCGAAGCGCTGGGTATGGGAGCAGTACGATCACGTCATTCTCGGCAATACCGTGCAGCGCCCCGGCGGCGACGCCGCGGTGGTGCGGGTGCAGGACGGGCCGAAGGGGCTGGCGCTGACGGTGGATGTGACGCCACGCTATTGCGAAGCCGATCCGTTCGAGGGCGGCAAGCAGGCGGTGGCCGAGGCCTGGCGCAATATCACCGCCGTCGGCGGACGGCCGCTGGCGATCACCGACAATCTCAATTTCGGCAATCCGGAGCGGCCGGAGATCATGGGCCAGTTCGTCGGCTGCCTGAAAGGTATTTCCGAGGCCTGTCGCGCGCTCGATTTCCCGGTCGTGTCGGGCAACGTCTCGCTCTACAACGAGACCAATGGTCGCGGCATCCTGCCGACGCCGTCGATCGGCGGCGTCGGGCTGCTCGACGATTTCACCAAATCCGCGACGCTTTCGTTCAAGGCCGAGGACGAAGCGATCCTTTTGATCGGCGAAACCCACGGCTGGCTCGGGCAGTCCGTGTATTTGCGCGATATCTGCGGCCGCGAAGAGGGCGCACCGCCGCCGGTCGATCTCACGGCTGAGAAACGAAACGGCGATGTGGTGCGCGGCATGATCCATGCCGGCACCGCGACATCAGCGCATGATGTTTCCGATGGCGGACTGCTGATCGCGCTGGCGGAGATGGCGATATCAAGCGGCATCGGCGCGCAGCTATTGGCGGCGCCGGGGGCGATCGTGCCGCATGCCTGGTGGTTCGGCGAAGATCAGGCCCGTTACGTCGTGACGGTGCCCGCCGAACAGGCCGGTCTGGTGCTGGCGAAGATGAGAGGCGCGGGCGTGCCGTGCGCACGTATCGGCACCACCGGCGGCGATGTGATCGCGATCTCGGGCGAGGCGCCGGTTGCGGTCAAGTCGCTCAAGGTGGGATTCGAGAACTGGTTCCCGGCTTACATGAACGCCAAGGCGTCGTAAGGGGCTTCAAGATACGCAACGACGGTCAGAGCACCTTTGTCGCGCCCGGAATCTTCCGCAACGCTCGCGTCAGCGCCCAGCTCAATGCGACTGTCAGCACCAACCCGATCGCGACCTTGACGACCGCCGGCAGGTCGTAGTCGAACAGCCAGTATTGCAGCCACAGTGCTATCGGATAGTGCACCAGGAACATGCCGTAGGCGTCCGCCTGCATCGGATCGAGTAGCCTGGCTGAGCCTGATTGCTTGAACCTCTGGAAAAAAGCCAGGATCAGAAACATGATGGCCACGCTGAAGATGGTGAAGCAGATGGCATAGAGCGCTTCATACCAGTTCGGCAACGGCGACGGGTTCCCCAGTATTTCGCGCTTGATGAAGATCAGCACCCACAGCAGGCAATACGGAACGATCGTCAGCACCAGCCAGTCCCAGCTGACCTTCGCCATCCGGCCGTCTGCAGCGAGCAGCCCGCGATCCATTTGCGCAACGCCGATGCCGGCACCGAAAAAGAAGTAGCTCGCATAGAGCATCACGCGCCCGTGCTGCACGGAGAACGGCCCGAACTCGAACCAACTGCTTGGTCCGAAGTAAACCAGCCCGGGAATGTAGAACGCCGCGGTGACCGCAAGCATGACCGCGAAGAACACGGCCGGCCGACGGCGACCGTGCAGCGAGAGGCGATTGATCGGATCGAGCAGATGGGGCGACAGCCGGTACAGCAGGCAGGCAATCAGGTCGAAGGCGAACAAGACCCAGAGAAACCAGATCGGCCCGCTCGGCCACGGACCCTTCGTGACCATATTCCACCAGTAATCCGAAAAGCCGATTTCGGGATGGTGCCGCAGGGAGATCGCGTAATAGGCGAGCGGAATGACCGTGAACGCGCAGATCACGAACGGCAGGCCAAGCCGGAGCAGGCGGTCCGCCAGATAGTTCGACGCTCCCTTCCGGGCGATACCGGACCAGGCGAACAGTCCCGACAGGAAAAAGAACATCGCCATGAAGAAACTGTCGGTGGCGAGCACGATCATGTCGAAGCCGAAGAAGTACTTCGGATCGGTGTGACCGAAATAGGTATAGGGGATGACGGCATGGTGGGTGAGCACCACCAGGGTCAGGAAGGTGCGGGCGCGATCGAGCGAAAGGTTTCGCGATTTGGCCTTGGGCACTGCGCCCACGTCCGCATGCCCCACGGCGGAAATCGATGTCATGCGCGCCTCCCACCCAGGCTGTTTGTGCCGAATGTTGCCGCCGGGAACTCGATTCAGCAAGGCCCAATTATCGAGTGAAACACGCCGGCCGGCGAGCCTGGCGCGCCCGATGACAGGCTCCGCGACGAAGCAATCCAGCCGTCCCCGTGATTCCGGATTGCTTCGCTGGCGCTCGCGATGACGTCAAACGACCTCTTCGATCGTGACCTTGTCCGGATAAAACGCCAGATGGCCGGAGATTTCGGCCATCGCCGGGAACGGCGTCTCATAGGTCCAGATCGAATTTTCGATGGTCTTGCCGTTGGCGTTGATGCTGAAATAATTGGCATCACCCTTGTATGGGCAGTGCGTGGTGCGGTCGGTGCGCGCCAAAAGCGCCATGTTGGCGTCCTTCCGCGGCACATATTGCACCGCGGGGTAGCTCGCCTCCTTCAGCGTCAGGGCATGGGTGGTGTCGGCGATCACGACGCCGCCTGCGGAGATGCGGACGCGCTTGGGGTTCGCCGTGATGGTGATGGGATGGTCGGGACCGGGGAGTTTCATGGTCTTGAGCCCTTTGTCAGGTCAGCCCGTTGTGATCGCGCGGTGCGATCCGGCGCTTTGCAAGGATTGGATCGGGAATATAGTGCGAGGGAGCGTGACCTAGAAGGGTGCCCGCGCTAAGTTCCGGCAACCCCGCGGCCAGTGGCCGGCCGGGATTCGAGACGCCGGATTGGAGAACTCTGGATGCCCATGGACGCCCACGATATCGAATCGATGATCAAGGCAGCTATTCCCGACGCCGAGGTGACGATCCGTGATCTGGCCGGCGATGGCGATCATTATGCGGCGACGGTGATTTCCGAGTCGTTCCGCGGCAAATCCCGGGTCCAGCAGCACCAGATCGTCTATCAATCGCTCAAGGGCCAGATGGGCGGGGTGCTGCACGCGCTGGCGCTGCAGACCGGGGTGCCGGAAGGCTAGCCCGGCGAGCAGGGGTCGCCATGATGGCTGGGGACAATGCACGCGGCGCGCTGTTTCGCCCGTCGGTGCCTAACCAGCACAGCCGTGTCACTTATGCGGAACTGTTCTTCGACCTGGTGTTCGTTTTCGCGGTCACGCAGATTTCGCACACGCTGCTCGGCCGGTTCACCCCGCTTGGGGCGATCCAGACGACGATGCTGTTCCTGGCCGTCTGGTGGGTGTGGGTCTACACCTCCTGGATCACCAATTGGCTCAATCCGGAGCTGACACCGGTCCGGGTGCTGCTGTTTCTCCTGATGCTCGGCGGGCTCGTGCTCTCGACGTCAATTCCACAGGCCTTCGAAGCGCGCGGATTGTGGTTCGCGCTGGCCTATGCGGCGATGCAGGTAGGCAAGACGGTCTTTCTGTGGGTATCGACGCCCCCGGATCGATCGTTGGCGCGCATGAATGCGGTGCGCATCACGGCCTGGCTGTCGATGTCGGCAATCTTCTGGATTGAGGGCGGTTTTGCGCAAGGACATTCGCGGCTGGCGCTTTGGGCCGTTGCGCTCGCCATCGAGTATCTCTCACCGGCGGTACGGTTCTGGATCCCGAAATACGGCGCGTCGGCGGTGGCGGACTGGGTCGTCGAGGGCGGCCACATGGCCGAACGCTGCGCCGGGTTCATCATCATCGCGCTTGGCGAATCCATCGTCGTGACAGGCGCGACGTTTGCCGATCTGGCCTGGACCACCGCGACCGTCGGCGCCTTCGTCTCGGCCTTCATTGGCGCGCTGGCGATGTGGTGGATCTATTTCCACCGGGGGGCCGAGGCGGGCTCCGAACTGATTTCAAGATCCAGCGAGCCGGGGCGGCTGGCACGGCTCGCCTATACCTACCTGCATATGCCGATTATCGCCGGCATCATTCTTTCGGCGGTCGCCGACGAACTGGTGCTGAAACATCCTGCCGACCATTCCGACCTGAAGACGGTTTTGAGCGCGATCGGCGGACCCCTGTTGTTTCTGGTCGGAACGATCCTGTTCAAGCACAGCATTCGCGGATTTCTTCAGCTCTCGCACGGCGTCGGCATCGTTTCGCTTTTGATCCTCGCCTGGTTCGCTGGGGGCCTGTCGCCGCTGATGCTGTCGATCCTCACCACCGCGATCATGGTCATTGTCGCGTTGTGGGAATCGATCTCGCTGAAGACAGGCTCGGCCAAATCCGAGACCGTAGAGTCTTAGTCCGAGGCGACCAGAGCGTGAACCGAAAACATGCCGTCCTTGTCGGTCCATGAGGAGCGCGGGCTCCAGCCCGAACCGCGCGCCAGCGCGGTGAAGCGGTCAAGGCTGTATTTATAGCTGCTCTCGGTATGGATGCTTTCGCCGGTGCGGAATGGAAAACTGCGGCCAAGCACGCGCACGGTTTGCGCTTTCTTGCTGATCAAATGCATTTCGATGCGGTGACGCTCGCGGTTGTAGATCGCCCGATGCATGAAGGCGGACAGGTCGAAATTGCCGCCGAGTTCGCGGTTGATGCGGACCAGCACGTTGAGATTAAAACGCGCGGTGACGCCGGCTGAATCATTATAAGCGTGATACAGCACGCGCTCGTCCTTTTCGAGATCGACGCCGATCACCATCTGCGCGCCTTCGCCGAGAATCTCGCGTGAGCTGCGCATGAAGCTGCATGCCTCATGCGGCTCGAAATTTCCGAGCGTCGATCCCGGGAAGAAGCCGACCTTCGGCATCGCCTTGACCTGATCGGGCAGGGCGAAGGGCGTAGTAAAATCCGCCGCGACCGGATAGACGTCGAGCGCGGGGAAATCCTTGCGTAGCGCGTCGGCCTGGGCTTTCAGGAAGTCGCCGGAAATATCCACCGGCACGTAGGCGCTGAATTTGCATTCGCTCAACAGCAGCCGGACCTTGGTGGTGGCGCCGGCGCCGAATTCCACCAGGGCTGCGCCTTCCGGAATGATCGCCGATATCTCGCCGGCCCGGTCGCGCAAAATCGAGAGTTCGGTGCGGGTCGGATAATATTCCGGCAGCAGCGTGATCTGCTCGAACAGCTCCGAGCCTGTCGCGTCATAGAAATATTTGGGCGGCAAGCGTTTCGGATGCTGCGACAAACCGTCGATCACGTCGCCGGCGAATGCCGTGGTTTGTTCGTCGAAACGATGGGCTTTGGCCAAAGCGGCGGCATGCACATTCATGATACTCTCCAGAACGCGCGTCCGGGCGCGGTTATATGTCGGAAATCAGGTGGTGTAGTCGGCGAGGCGTAGTCCCGTGAATTGCCAGCGATGGTGGGGATAGAAGAAGTTGCGATAGGTTATACGGCTGTGCCCGTCGGGAGTTGCAAGCGAAGAGCCGCGCAGCACCAGTTGATTGATCATGAACTTGCCGTTGTACTCGCCGAGCGCGCCCTCGATGGCGCGGTAGCCCGGATAGGGCGCGTAGGCGCTGCGGGTCCATTGCCACACAATGCCGAAGGCGTCGTTGAGCTGGCCGGCGCGCGCGGCGACTTCCCACTCCATCTCGGTCGGCAGATGCTTGCCGCTCCAGCGTGCAAACGCATCGGCCTCGTAATAGCTGACATGGCAGACCGGCGCCTCGGGATCGATCGGCTTCAGGCCGCCAAGGGTCATGATCCGCCATTCGCCGTCGAGCTGGCGCCAGTGGCCGGGCGCCTGCCAAGCCTCGTTGCCGGCGGCGGCAAAACCGTCCATCAGCCACAGTGTCGGCGTCGAATAGCCACCGTCCTTCATGAATGCGAGCCACTCGGCGTTGGTGACGAGGTTTCGCGCCAGCCTGACCGGGCCGACCAGCGCGCGGTGCGCGGGTTTTTCGTTGTCAAAATGAAAGGTGTCGTCGGTGTGGCCGACGGTGTGGATGCCTTCGTTGAGCGTGACCCATTGCTCGCCGTGACGAGTTTCGCGGGTCGAAGCCGGGAAGCGCCAGGCCGGATCGTAGGCCGGAGGAATCGGGTTTTGCGCGAACGCGTGCAGGATGTCGGTCAGCATCAATTCCTGATGCTGCTGCTCATGATTGAGTCCGACGTCCACCAGCGGGGCGAGGACGGCGAGAGTGTCCTCACTGGCGGTCTGGAAGAATTTCACCACCGCCGCGTCGACATGCCGGCGGTAGGCGGTGATTTCCTCGGTGCCGGGACGGGTCAGATGGCCGCGCTGGTGACGGGCGTGCCGCGGTCCCGCGCTGACGTAATAGGAATTGAACAGATACGCATAATCCGGGTGAAACGGCGTGTAGCCCTGGCAATGTTCGCCGAGCAGGAATTGCTCGAAGAACCAGGTGGTATGGGCGCGGTGCCATTTCGCCGGGCTCGCGTCCGGCATCGACTGGATCAGCTGATCCTCGGGGCTAAGGGGCGCGGCGCGGCGCTCGGTCTCGTTTCGCACCGTCAGATAGGCTTCCACCAGATCCTGAGCGAGGCTGCCGGAATCGGAGAACAATGACGGGCAAGGGGCAGCCAACGGGGCCGCAGCGGATGCTGGTTTCGTCACGATGGTCTCCGGTTTGGGGGAGAACGTGGCTGCGGTAAAGGGGTTCCCCGGAAATAGTCTGTCCTAGATAGGGGCTTCCGTCAGGGATAAAAGCCTCCCCTGGCTATCATATTGGTACCTTCAGCCTATGGCCGATCCGGCCCCCGGTTACGTGAGCGTGTCGGGTGACGCATGCCTGCTCCTTGGCATTTTACTTTGGATGCACAATAGTTTGGGGTACATATATGACAGGTTCGGGTGAGACGGGCTGATACCGGCCCGATGGCTACGCCGCAAAAGGACGCGAATATGAGCATCGAGCAATTTATCGATAACGAAGTGAAGTCGAACGACGTCGTGCTGTTCATGAAGGGGACGCCGCAGTTTCCGCAGTGCGGTTTCTCCGGGCAGGTGGTGCAGATCCTCGATCACGTAGGCGTCGGCTACAAAGGCCTCAACGTGCTGGAATCCGCCGATCTGCGCAACGGCATCAAGACCTATTCCAACTGGCCGACCATTCCGCAGCTCTACGTCAAGGGCGAGTTCGTCGGCGGTTGCGACATCATCCGTGAGATGTTCCAGGCCGGCGAATTGCAGCAGCTGCTGGCCGACAAGGGCGTCACCATCAACGCGGCTGCCTCCGCCTGAGCCTGGCGGCCCGCCAGCTCGGTTCCGCGCGGCTGGAAGTCATCGTCGCCGACATCACCGCGCTTCGCGTTGACGCCATCGTCAACGCGGCGAATACCTCCCTGCTCGGCGGGGGCGGTGTCGACGGTGCGATCCATCGCGCGGCGGGACCTGAACTTCTGGCCGAATGCCGTACGCTCCACGGCTGCAAGACCGGCGATGCCAAGATCACCTATGGATACCGGTTGCCCGCACGGCATGTGATCCATGCCGTCGGCCCGGTCTGGCACGGCGGCGGCGAGGGCGAAGACGAGGCGCTGGCATCGTGCTATCGCCGTGCCGTCGAACTCAGCCAGGCCCACGGCCTTGTTTCGGTAGCTTTTCCCGCGATTTCAACCGGCGTCTATCGTTTTCCCGCCGATCGCGCAGCTGATATCGCGGTGTCCGTGACCGCGGATGCGCTGATTGCGGCGCCGGGGATCGGGCGGATTATCTTCTGCTGCTTCTCCGATGGCAGCGCCGCCCTGCATGCCCGGGCATTGGCTGGTCTGGGCAGCCCTTGTGCCGACTAACCCGGCCGTTACACTCGCGACACGAATTCGGGAGGAGCAATGAATTCACGCTGCGTGTTGCGCTCGCTGATCTCAGCAGCGCTGCTGACGATCACGGCGGTGATCTCGGCCCATGCGAACGATCTAACCGGGTCGTCAAGCCTGAGCTTGCCGTCCTCGATCCGGCATCATGGTGCAGGCACCGTCGGAGGGCGGACGAATTCAATTTGAGCTGAAGACGCTGATCTACGAGGCGCTCAGCAAATAATTCTGCCGGAGGCAGCGGTCATGCTGGATCATGAAAGTCGCGTGCGGGACGAATTCACCCGCCAGGCCGAAACGTTCTCGGCCTCAGCGGCGATCACCGACAAAGCGCTGACGGAACGTTTCGTCGCAGCGCTCGGCGAGGCCATCCGCGGATCGGTGCTCGACGTCGCCTGCGGTCCGGGCATCCTGAGTGCCGCGATCGCGAAGTCCGCCCGCGACGTGGTGGCTTTCGATCTCACCCCGCAGATGCTGAAGAAGGCGGCACAGTGCTGTGCCGAGGCTGGCGTCGGCAACGTCACCTTCCGCGAAGGCAATGCCGCCGAGCTGTCATTTGCGAATGAGGCTTTCGATGCGGTGGTGACGCGGCTCTCGGTGCACCATTTCGACCGGCCGGCTCGCGTAATCTCCGAAATATTCCGGGTGCTGCGGCCGGGCGGCCGTTTTGTCGTCGCCGACGTCATCTCTTCGGAAATGCCAGCGGAGTCGGAACTGCAGAACGCGATCGAAATCCTGCGCGATCCGTCCCATGTGCGGATGCTGCCGGGCTCCGAACTGACCGCGCTGGTGAAGGACGCCGGCTTCGAGATCGAGCAACTCGCGACATGGGACAAGCCGCGTGAATTCGGGGAATGGATGGGCATCGTCAACGACGCCTCACGGGTCCCGCCGCTTCGCGCGGTGGTCAGGGCCCTGGCGAGCGCTGGGGCGTCGGCCGGAATGGGATTGGCGCTGGACGGCGAGGCGATCCGGTTTTTCCACCGCTGGAATTTGATCGCGGCGCGAAAGCCCGGCGGACATTAGTCGTCGGTGCTTCTCGTCATTGCGAGGAGCAAAGCGACGAAGCAATCCAGAAACATCGCGCACATGCGATGAATTGAGCGCGTTCGCAATGACGAGCCTCTCAGGCCATCATCCCTGGCTACGCCTCCCGTGCAATCTCGCGCACCAGTCCGACCGTTTCGTCGATCATGCTGGCTGTGACATCGAGATGGGTGCAGGCCCGGATACGGCCATCCATCATCGCGAGCAGCACGCCGCGCTGACGCAGGGCTTCGACCATCTTGTCGCCGCTGACGCCGGCGTCGCCGGGATTGAAGAACACCAGATTGGTCTCGGGCTGCTGCACCTCGACGCCATTGATCTGCGAAAGCCCCCGCGCCAGCGCGCGGGCGTTGGCGTGGTCATCGGCCAGCCGGTCGACATGGTGGTCGAGCGCGTAGACGCACGCGGCCGCGCAGATACCGGCCTGGCGCATCGAGCCGCCCAGCCGCTGCTTCCAGCGCCAGACCTCGTCGATGAAATCGCGCGAGCCGGCGATCACGGCGCCTACGGGCGCGCCGAGGCCTTTCGAGAAATCGAGCCATGCGGAATCCCAACCCGCCGCCATGTCGCGGGCAGTGATCCCGGTGGCGACGCAGGCGTTCAACAGCCGGGCGCCGTCCATGTGGGTGGCCATGCCATTCAACTTCGCGATCTTCACGACCTCGTCGAGCGCGGCCTTCTTCCAGATGGTGCCACCGCCGATATTGGCGGTCTGCTCGACGCTGACCACGGTTTGCGGCGGCTGATAGCGCGTGCGCGGGTGAAGTGCGGCGCGAAACGTCTCGGGCGAAAATTGTCCATCGGCGCCGGCCAGCGGCATGATCTGGAAGCCGCCGAGGGCTGCATGCGCGCCGCCTTCGCGGGCGATGATGTGCGCGGTCTCATGCGCCAGGATCTCGTCGCCGGGCCGGCAATGCACCAGCGTCGCCGCGACGTTGCACATGGTGCCGGAGGGCATGAACACGGCGGCCTGCTTGCCCATGAGTTCGGCCACGCGCTCGCACAGCACATTGACGGTCGGGTCGTCGCCGATCTGCTCGTCACCAACCTCGGCCCGCGCGATCGCCTCGCGCATCGCGGCCGTCGGACGGGTCTGGGTGTCCGAAAGAAGATTGATGCGGACCGGTATGGCCTTCGGATCGCGCGGGGCTGGGGTGTAATAAGTCATGGCAAGGTCTCTTTCAGAGGATCGGGGATCTTACCCAAACAAAAAGGCCCCGGCAAAACCGGGGCCTTCGATTTCGTGAAAACGCCGAACAAATCAGCGCGAATAGAATTCGACGATCAGATGCGGCTCCATCTGCACCGCGAACGGCACGTCGGACAAAGCGGGGATACGGGCGAATTTTGCTGTCATCTTGCCGTGATCGACTTCGAGAAAGTCGGGCACGTCGCGCTCGGAGAGCTGGCTCGCTTCCAGCACGACGGTGAGCTGCTTGGAGGATTCCTTGACCTCGACGAGGTCGCCGACCTTGAGCTTGTAGCTCGAGATATTGACGCGGCGGCCGTTCACCTTGACGTGGCCGTGGTTGATGAACTGGCGCGCGGCGAACATGGTGGCGACGAATTTGGCGCGATAGACCACGGTGTCGAGACGGCGCTCGAGCAGGCCGATCAGGTTCTCACCGGTGTCGCCCTTCATCCGGCCGGCTTCGACATAGATGCCGTGGAACTGGCGCTCGCTGATATTGGCGTAGTAGCCCTTCAGCTTCTGCTTGGCACGCAACTGCACGCCGAAATCGGAGAGTTTTCCCTTGCGGCGCTGGCCGTGCTGGCCGGGGCCATATTCCCGGCGGTTGACGGGGCTCTTCGGGCGGCCCCAGATGTTCTGGCCCATACGGCGATCGATCTTGTATTTCGCCTCACTGCGCTTAGTCATCGCGTCCTCTTGAAGGTTTGAGTTTTGAGGAAACGCGCCCTCCTGTGCACCGGGATATTCCCGGTGCCGACAGGTCCGCCCCTCAAAGCAGAAGGGATGGACCACGGGTCGCGAAACGCATCGCGGGCCGAAACCGGCCCGCGAGCAGGCGGTTTCTAGGGAGAAACCGCTGTTCTGTCAATCAAAAGGAGCCCAATCGAAAGACGGCGGTTTAACCTGGCAAACCGGCCTAAACGGGCGCTTTGGCGCTCAGGTCGCGACCGCCAGCACCGGCTTTGGCTCGGCCTGCAGCCGTTGGCCGCGCAATTCGGCAGCGATTTCGGTGTTCAGCACCTGTTCCAGCCGGTTCAGGGCCTTGGCGATCAGGGCGGCGTCGGTAATGCGGTGATCCCAGCGGATCACGACGTCGATGGTCTGGTCCGCTGCCACCACGCCATAGCTGAGAATAAACGGCCCCGGGCTGAGCGCATGGAGTTCGCCGGCGCCATAGGCGGCCACCGAGGTCACCCCGAAACTGCCGAACCAGTTGGCGCGCTGGCGTCCGAAATTCAGCCCGACCAGCCACATCAAGCGACGAAGCGGCAGCGGCAGCCTTGTCACCCGCAATATTTTGCGAAAGGCGGGCACCTCGCTGACCGGCGCATCCTTGGCATGGCGAATCAGCGCGTCGACCTCGCTCAACGGCACCGTGTCAGCCGCCGGGACTTTTTGCGGCAGTACGCAATCCTGGCCGTCCTCGACGCGCGCGATTGCCACCATCGCGATGCTGCGCGGCAGTTCATAGAAACTGGGCCACGGCCATTTCGAGTAGAGCGTCCGCAGAACGGGTTCGTCTTTCGCCACCAGCGAAAACGCCTTGACGAAAATCGCGGCCCAGCCGGGCGGCTGCGCGGCAACCGCGCGGGCCTCCAGCAGCGGGCGGATATTCAGCGGCCGGTGCAGCGACACAAAGGGAATGCGGATCGAGGCATGCATGAGGTCGGCGACGAGGCGGCGCGGCATTGAGATTTTTCGAACCGTTCCGCGCATTGTTCCACTCAAGTTCCCGCAATAACAAGCCGACAAGCAGGACAGCCGTGTCCCGCCAGCCCCGATCTAGCACGAACCGGCCGACCTGACGCCAGATGGTTCTGCCTTTATGGCGCGGGTTTGGCGAGCGGCTCGCCCGCCTTGATGACGTAAACCCCGAGCACTTTGAAGGGTTTGTCGCCGGCCTTGGCGTCGTGAACCGCGCCTTCCGGGATTTGATAGGATTCGCCGGCCTTGACCTTGAGCGGCGGCTGGCCGTCGATCACGAGCTCGAGCTCGCCCTCCAGCACATAACCGGTTTCGGCGCCGGGATGGGTATGACGGCCCGCAGCGCCGCCGGCCGGAACCTCGGCGATGGCGGTGATGATGTTGTAGCCGGCCGGAAATTCAAGCTTTTGCAGCGGCGTGCGCTTGATGCCGCTCTGTTGCGCAATGGCCGCCCCCGCGCAGGCAAAGGCGACGAGGCTCAGTCCGAGCCAAATTTTTCTGATCATGATTTTTTCCGCCCTGTGGTCTTCCCTATGGAAGGAGACTAGCAGCGCCACAGCAGCGGGAAAAGCGCACTTCGGCACTCGGTGCCGGCGCGGACGATCGGGTTTTGCGACGGCGAAAGCGATCGCGGCTTGCGCTTGAGGTCGGTCCGGGCAGCGACTGGCTTGGACAATCGCGACCCGCGCCGGACTGCCCAGGCATTAGGCCTGGGTTGATCCGGGCGAGACAGAGATCGACGCCTAGTACAGAAAATTAGTACAGATAATAGGCGCTCACATCGAAGCCAGCGGTCGCAAGGCCGAGCGAAGCAATCAGGCCGAGCGAAGCCACCAGGCCGACGCAGCAAAACAGCGCGATCGTTCTGATCGGCTGGGTTTCAGCATTGGTCTCCGAAATCGCAAGCGGCAGAACGTTTGAAATAGCATTCATGGCAGCCCTCATAATCCAGATGGATGCCACAGCACTAACAGGGCGATGGTTTCCGCATGTTTTCACTTGTCGGAAAAATGGCTTCAAAGAAGCCGCGAATTGCTTTGTAGTTAGCAGGCGTGAAACAACCGCGGTGAGTCGAGGCCGTCTGCGGTGTCATGATACGGGCGCCGCGAAATCAGGGTTATTCAGAGTTTACTTCGATGCCACCGCTCAGCGGATGATGCCGTCAAAACTCGCGGCGATGCCGCGGGCAAACAGCGACCAGTCGAAGCCGAGCGCCAGCGCCAGATAGCCGCGTTCGATCATCTGATTGGCTTGCTGGGGCGTGCGCGCCACGCCGCCGATCGGGACGCCGCTCTTGAGGATGGCGGACTCGGCGCGCGCCATCAGCGCCTGCACTTCGGGATCGTCGGGGCGGCCGCGCTTGTTGATACTGGTGGCGAGGTCGCCGGGTCCGATCACCGCGACGTCGATGCCGGGCACCGCCATGATCTCGTCGATGCGCTCGACCGCCTCGAAATGCTCGATGGTGATCATGCAGATCATGTCGTCGTCCGCGGTCGCCATATAATCGGGCATCGAGACGCCCCAGCGAAACGGCGCGTGGAACGGTCCCCAGAGCCGGTCGCCGCGCGGCGGATAGCGCACGCTGCGCACGGCTTTTTCGGCGTCCTCACGATTGCAGATCATCGGAAAATTGATGCCGAGCGCACCGATATCCATCGGCGCCTTCGCAAGCCAGGGCTCGTTGGCGGCGATCCGCGCCAGCGGCACACACGGCGTGCCCGATGTGGCCACGATCATGCCGTGCGCGGAGCCGAGATCGATCGGACCGTGCTCGAGATCGACGATGATCCAGTCGAATCCCGACTGGGCCATGATCTGCACGGTCTGGATACTCGGGATCGTCGCAATCGCGCCGAAGGTCGGACGCCCGGCCCGCCATTGCTGCCGGAGACGGTTGAGGGGTGCGGAAGTCGCGGACAAATCTCGGTGCTCCGTTCGCGCGAGTCGGGAAACAAGTTGCTCCGAAAAACTAGCAGCACGTCATGATGACGAAAAGATCAATCCATTTAGGCGGGAACACGGCCACCGAAGAACGGCATCAGGGCCGGGATCAGCGCGTGCGGCCGCTTCGAGGTGAAGATCATCTCGGCGCCGGCATGATCGGCCTCGCCGCTCGGAGCCATGAAGCAAATCCGCCACCCGCCGGGCGATCGCGGGCGCCGGGTCGATCCAGTCCACCGGCCATGGCGCAAGCCTGACCAGCCGGTCCATCAGCAGCGGATAATGGGTGCAGGCCAGCACCACGGTGTCGGTGCGGGCCGGATCGCTTTCGCCGCCTCCGACAAAACACGGCGCGATTTCGGCCGATATCTCGGCGTCGCTGACGTCGCCGCCGCTCAGCGCGGTTTCGGCCAGCGAGGCGAGATCCGCCGAGCCCACCAGCGTCACCTCGCAGCCTTGCGCGAAATCGCGGATCAGCGCCCTGGTGTATTCGCGCTGGACCGTGCCCTTGGTGCCGAGCACCGACACGCGCTTTGTCCGGGAGCTCGCGCAGGCCGGCTTGATCGCGGGCACCGTTCCAACAAAGGGAACGCTGTATACGATCGCGAAGATGCGACATCACCAGCGTCGAGATGGTGTTGCAGGCGATCACGATCAGATCGGGGGCATGCGTCGCGATCAATTCCCCGATCATCGGCACCACCCGCGCGATGATCTGCGTCTTCGCCATGGTGGCCGTAGGGAAAGAATGCGTCGTCGGCGACATAGATATAGTGCGCATCGGGTCGCGCCTTGACGACCTCACGCAATACCGTGAGGCCGCCGAGGCCGGAATCGAACAGAAGAATCGTCGGAGGCGCTACCACGACAGCGATCTTAGCCGATCCGCGGTTACCTTTCAGTTGTATTGTGGGTCTTGACAGCTCCGGCGGCGCAGGCAGGGGCTGCCTCGATTTGGAATGATTCAAATCGCTTTGGTCAGGCCGGAAAGCTATCAGGGCACGCTGTCCGGCGCATGGACAAGAGTGCCGGACAGGACGATCGTAACCCCCTTGAGGGCCGCGCAGGACAATGCTTCGCAACACACCGTCGAACTGGGGCAGCGTCGCGCGATGGTTCCACTGGATTCTTGGCGTCACGATCTTTGGGCTGCTGGCCTATGGCTGGTGGATGAATCACATTCCGGCGCGTCCGGATCGGTTGTTTCACCGCTCGATCCATGCCGACATCGGCTATGTGGTGCTGGCGTTGATGGTGGTTCGCCTGTTCTGGCGAAGCCTCAATCCGACCCCGGAGCTGCCGGCCGACACGCCGCGGTGGCAACGGACGGCCGCACGCATCAGCCATGGCGCGCTCTATGCGGTCACCATTCTGGTGGCGATGCTGGGATGGGCGCATTCCGGCGCGCACACGCCGGACTATGCCGACTGGTTCGGGCTGTTTCGGGTGCCTCAGATTACCTCGCCCGACAAGGCGGCTGCGCGGGCCTATGAGGATCGCCACATCTTCTTTGCCTATGTGCTGCTGGCGCTGATCGTGATCCACTTCGCCGCGGCGATCTGGCATCATTTCGTCAAGCGCGATCGCGTGACATCGCGGATGATCGACGGAGCGCAGGGCGGTTAAACCGCGCGTTTTTAGAATCTCTCAAATTTGCACGCGTCTTTTTGCCTCCTCACGGGACGGCTGCTAACAGCATATGAGGCTGCTCGTATCGTCCGCAACATTGGAAGAACCAAGATGTCCCTCTCGCGCCTGCTTTCGAATACGACGTTTCTCGCCGCCGTCTGTCTGGCATCGGTCTCTGCCGTCACCGCGGCCGGCGCGCAGAGCGCCACCGAGATTCAGCTGAGCTACAAGGACAAGAAGTTCGATCCGGCCGAGATCAACGCTCCAGCCAACACCCCGATCGTGATCAAGCTGAAAAATCTCGACGCCAAGGCGATGGAATTCGAGAGCAAGACGCTACATGTCGAAAAGGTGGTCGCCGGCAGCAGCGATGCGACCATCAATGTGCGTGCGCAGAAGCCCGGCCGTTACGAGTTTTTCGACGAATACAACGAGAAGGTCGCTCGCGGCGCGCTGGTCGTGAAGTAATAAGGATTTGATGGTGCTAGCCGCGCTGATCATTGTTTTCCGCGAGGTTTTCGAGGCCGGTCTGATCATCGGCATCGTGCTCGCGGTCACGCGCTCGGTGCCGCATCGCAATCTATGGATCGGCGGCGGCGTTCTGGCGGGCATTGTTGCGGCCTGCGTGGTGGCGATGTTCGCGGGCGCGTTGTCCAACCTGTTCGCAGGCATGGGGCAGGAACTGTTCAACGCGGCGATCCTCTTGGTCGCCGTGGCGATGCTGACCTGGCACAATGTCTGGATGGCCCGTCATGGCAGTGAACTCGCCGGCGAACTGCGCGCTGCCGGGCAGGCCGTGGTCGAGGGCTCGAAGTCGCTATTGGCGCTCGCGGTCGTGGTCGGCGTCGCCGTGCTGCGCGAGGGTAGCGAGGTGGTGCTGTTTCTGTACGGCGTCGTTGCGGCCAAGGGCGACACCGGCTGGGACGTGGCGCTGGGCGGCTTTGCCGGACTGGCGCTCGGGGTCGCGATTTGCCTGCTGACCTATTTCGGCCTGCTGCGCATTCCGGCGCGCGCGCTGTTCACCACCACCACGGTATTGATCGCGCTGCTGGCCGCCGGCATGGCGGCGCAGGCGGCGGCATTTCTCGAAAAGGCCAACTGGCTGACCGCGATGGACACCATTGTCTGGGACTCCGGCTGGATCCTGTCGGATTCAAGTTTCGCCGGTCGCGCCTTGCATACCCTGATCGGCTACACCGATCAGCCCACCGAGATGCAGCTGACGGTTTATGTTGCGATTCTGCTTGTGACCTTCGTGCTGATGCGGCTGTACGGCTCGCCGGCGAAAGCGACCCCGGCGCCGGCACACAGCTAGCGGCCGGGCTCCGTTCTACGCGAGCGATCTCGGCCGGCGTTTTTGCCTCACTCCTTTTGCGTTGCCGCAATCAAACCTGTTCGCGTTTTGATTGCGCCTTGCGTTGTCCACAATTCCGGACCAGCCTGTGCAGGGCGCGGGGGGCATCCATGTCGAAGAACATCGTCTTGCTGTCGGACGGTACCGGCAACAGCTCCTCGAAGATCTTCAAGACCAATGTCTGGCGCCTCTACCAGAGCCTCGATCTCTCCAGTCCCGAAAAGCAGATCGCCTATTATGACGACGGCGTCGGCACCTCGTCGTTCAAGCCGCTCGCCATTCTCGGCGGTATTTTCGGCATCGGGTTGAAGCGCAACGTCATCGACATCTATTCCTTCTGCTGCCGCAACTATCAGGCCGGCGACAGGATCTACGGCTTCGGGTTCAGCCGGGGCGCGTTCACGATCCGCGTCGTCGCGGGATTCATCGCGCGGGTCGGGCTTCTCCGTTACAACGGCAACGAGGCCGATTTGGCACGCGACGCCCTGACGGCCTATCGCGAATATCGCAAGGTCAGGAAATTCAAGTCGGCCCGCAATCTCCTGATCGGGCCGCTGCGTGCGCTGCGCGATTGGGTCAGCCACGTCGTGTTTCGCAGGCCGGCCTTCGGGCAGCTCGATCTGATCAGACTGGATAACTTCGATTTCCTCGGGGTGTGGGACACGGTCGACGCCTATGGCGGTCCGATCGAGGAGATCACGCGCGCCATCGACTACTTTTACTGGCCGCTGTCGATGCCCGACCAGTTCATGAATCACAAGGTGGTCCGAGCGTGCCATGCGCTGGCGCTCGAGGAGGAGCGCGACGCGTTCCGTCCGGTGCTGTGGGACGATCGCTACGTGCGCGGCGACGACAACAAGCTCTATGCGATCGATTATGACTGGAAACCGACGCCGTCCGATCCGGCCGCGCCGCTGGCCGAAATCGACCGCGAGCGTATCAGCCAGGTGTGGTTTGTCGGGGTCCACTCCGATATCGGCGGCGGATACTCACGGGACGGGCTCGGCCATCACACGCTGGCATGGATGATGGCGCGCGCCAAGGTCTACGGACTGGCCTACCTGCCGGTGCAGCAGCAATGGTACGAGAGCTTGGTTGATCCCTACGACAAGCTCAACGATTCACGGCACGGCCTTTCCGGCTACTATCGCTATCGACCGCGCAAGCTCGCCGACATCTATCGCCAACCTCCGTACAAGCTCTCGATCGGCGCGGATATCTGGCACGTCCTCAACCTATTGAGGGGCCGGCCGGATCCCGAACACGAGGTGAAGGTCGAACTCGCAGCCTCTCAAGCCTATGTCGAGCGGCCTGCGCCGAAAGTCCATCAGAGCGTGATGGATCGAATACGAACGGGAAACGACGGCTACGCCCCGATCGTACTGCCGAAGAAATATCGTGTCGTGGGCCATGACGGCGCGATTGCCTTAAATACCAGCGCGGAAGAGCCCGAGGCGGCCTCGCGTGCCATCCGTCAGGAGACGGTGTGGGACTGGGTCTGGGCACGCCGCGTCATCTACTTCCTCGCCGTCGCCGCCTCGTTGTTCCTCGCCAGCTTTCCGGTCCTCGAAAAATGGCGGCCGGGTCGCGGGCCGACGAGCCCGGCCGAAATCATTGTGCCGATCATCGATCTGATCGCGGCCGTGGTGCCGAGCTTTGCAAAACCCTGGCTCGATGCATTCAGGAATGCGCCCGGACGCTTCCTGTTCGGGGTCGTGCTGGTCGGATTGTTGATGTATGCGGGCGGCTGGGTACAGGGCCATATCCGCGACCTGATGCGCTGCATCTGGCGAACTCCGGGCGGGCCTGCCATCGCCCCCGGGAGCATCGTCTACAAGCTGCGTTCGGCCGGGCCATATCAGGCGTTCTTTTACCTGCTCAAGCATTGGATCTTGCCGGCGATCTTCGCGCTCATCATTTTGTTTTTCCTGGTCGCGGCTGTGGTCACGCTGGTCAATCGAGCGTCGTTTGCGCTGTTCGACCTGACAGGGCAGGTGTGCACGCCGAGCCAAAATCCGCGGCTCGTCACCGGCTCCGCCACGGCGAAGTTCGACACCAATGCGCTGTGCGCTCCGACCGGGCTCGCAGTGCAAAAGAACAAATCGTATCGGATCACCATCGTCGTCACCGACCCCTGGGAGGACGGTCACAAGTTCAACGAGACCGATCCTGAAAGGGCGAAGGGCATCGAGACCGGGCCGCAAGGATTCGGATACGAAGAAATGCGGCCGGTCATGGTGCTGGGCCTGCCGATCCGGCGGCTGCTTTCGTCGAACTGGTTCGCGCAGATCATCCGGATCGGGAACAGAGGCTTCGGCGAAACTGTATTGTCCTATGACCGCAACGAAAGCCCAGCCTGCCGGTGTCCGGCCGCGACAAGCTATACCGCGACCTTCAAGGCGCGAAAATCCGGCGAGCTGTTCGCCTATGTGAACGACACCGTGATCGGCATCCCCGGCTATTTCGATTATTTCTATCGGCTGAACAATAAAGGGAAGGCCGACCTGACGCTGGAGCGCCTGCCAGACCAGTAGCGCCCGCGCGCCTTGTCGGTCCGCCACGATCTTGAGGGGCCGTCGGCTAAACCGGTTGCAGCGGCCGATGCGGCGCTGCCGGCATCTCGACGCGGATGGAATCGCCCGGCCGAACGTCACCCTCGGCGATCACGATGCTCATCACGCCGGCCTTGCGAACCGGATTGCCCAAGGCGTCCCTGTCCAGCGTTGCGGCCATCAAGCCCCGCTGGAAATGATCGATCTGGATGCAGGGGTTGCGCAGCCCGGTGATCTCGACAATGGCGCTCGTACCAAGGTGCAGCCGTGTGCCGCTCGGCAAGGCCAGCAGATCGATGCCTGATGTGGTGACGTTCTCGCCGAGATCGGCGGGCTGAACGACAAAACCCTTCAATCGCAGTTCATCGAACAGCTCGGCGTGCATCAGATGCACCTGGCGCAGATTGGGCTGGGTCGGGTCCTTGCGGATGCGTGAACGGTGCTTGACCGTCTCGCCCATATGGGCGTCGCCGGCGACGCCGAGACCCTTCAAGAGGCGGATGCTCAGGCCCGGCGTCTTGCTGAAGTGATGGCCGATGCTAGAACTGACGGCAATGACGCTGCCCATCGGCTTCGCGTCACGCCTCGCCGAACACGCGCTTGAAGATCGTATCTACGTGCTTGAAGTGATAGCCGAGGTCGAACTGCTCTTCGATGTCGGCGTCGGTGAGATACTTCTTCACCTCGGCGTCCTTCTTCAAGAGTGTCTGAAAGTCGCCTTCGCCGCGCCAGACCGGCATGGCATTGCGCTGAACCAGTTTGTAGGCGTCCTCGCGGCTGCAGCCTTTCTGCGTCAGTGCGATCAGAAGCCGCTGCGAATGCACGAGGCCGCCGAGCCGGTCGAGATTGTTCTGCATATTTTCGGGGTAAACCAGCAGCTTTTCGATCAGGCCCGCGAGGCGGTTGAGGGCAAAATCCAGCGTCACGGTAGCGTCGGGCGCGATCATGCGCTCGGCGGAGGAGTGCGAGATATCGCGCTCGTGCCACAACACGACATTCTCCATGGCCGGCGTCGCGTAGGCGCGCACCATGCGGGAGAGGCCGGTGAGATTCTCCGACAGCACCGGGTTGCGCTTGTGCGGCATCGCCGAGGAACCCTTCTGGCCCTCGGAGAAGAATTCCTCGGCTTCCAGCACCTCGGTGCGCTGCAAATGCCGGATCTCGGTGGCGAGGCGCTCGACCGACGCGGCGATCACGCCCAGCGTGGCAAAATACATCGCGTGGCGGTCGCGCGGGATCACCTGGGTCGAGATCGGCTCCGGGACAAGCCCCATGGCCTTGGCGACATGGGCCTCCACGCGCGGGTCGATCTGCGCGAAGGTGCCGACGGCGCCTGAAATGGCGCAGGTCGCGACCTCCTTGCGGGCAGTGACCAACCGCTCGCGGGCGCGGGTGAACTCGGCATAGGCGTAGGCGAGTTTCAGGCCGAAGGTCACGGGTTCGGCGTGAATGCCGTGGGAGCGCCCGATGGTCGGGGTCATCTTGTGCTCGAAGGCGCGCTTCTTCAGCGCCGCCAGCACCTTGTCGACATCTGCAATCAGCAGATCGGCGGCGCGGGTCAGTTGCACGTTGAGACAGGTATCGAGCACGTCGGAGGAGGTCATGCCCTGGTGCACGAAGCGGGCCTCGGGGCCGACGATTTCGGCCAGATGGGTGAGGAAGGCGATGACGTCGTGCTTGGTTTCGCGCTCGATCTCGTCGATCCGGGCGACATCGAAGCTGGCGTTCCTGGCCTTGGCCCAGATCGTCCTGGCGGCCTCCTTTGGGATGACGCCCAATTCCGCCTGCGCATCAGCCGCATGCGCCTCGATCTCGAACCAGATCTTGAAGCGCGTCTGGGCCTCCCAGATGGACGCCATTTCAGGGCGGGTGTAGCGGGGGATCATCGGCGACTCTGACGGTTGGGGGTTACGCCGCGCTTTAGCAGAGCCGCCCCGGTGAGACAAACCTCAGGGGCGGTCGGGCCCCGGCAGCCGGCTTGCGGCCCGGATCGACACCTTAATCACAGAATATTGACTGACAGATATTGAAATCTGTCAGCGCGCTATGCTATATACAAATCCGACGCCAAGGATTGGCGTCACCCGGTTCGGCGGCCATTGGAACGGCGAACCCGGAATTTGCAGAGGACTTTCCCATGACTATCGAAATCTTTTATTTGACCGCCCAAATTCAGCGCTGGCTTAATCTCCGGGTTGCCCGCCATCTTGAAGCCCAGGCCGCGAAGTTTACCCATTAAGTGGGGCGGAGCAGCCGGAAGCAAAGGGTGTACGCATGAACGAAGTCATCGTTTTGACCCCGGAGCGGATCCTCGAGGCTACTGAGGACGTGCTGCGCCGTTTCGGGCTGGCGAAGGCTACCGTTGTGGATGTTGCCCGTGCGCTCGATGTGAGCCACGGCAGCGTCTACCGGCATTTCCCGAGCAAGGCTTCGCTGCGCCAGGCGGTGGCGAAACGCTGGCTCGACCGCGCCAACGCGCCGCTGGAGAAGATCGCGGAAGCATCCGGTCCGGCGCCCGCGAGACTGGAACGCTGGCTGCGCACGATGTTCGAGATCAAGCACAAGAAGGTGTGCGACGACCCCGAGATGTTCGCGACCTATCTGGCGTTGGCGCAAGAGGCGTGTGAGGTCGTGAAGGCGCACAAGGAACGCCTCATTGATCAGATCGCGCATATTCTGGCCGACGGCGTCAAGCAGGGCGCCTTCCATGTCGCCGACGCGAAAACCTCGGCGCGCGCGGTTTTCGACGCCACCATCCGTTTCCATCATCCAGCCCATTCCGACGATTGGAACGATCCGCAGCTCGCGAACCGGATCGACGCCTTGCTGGCGCTGCTGCTCAAGGGCCTGGAAGCGCCGCGCAAGCGCTAGGCCATCTCTCCCGTTGCTCTCCCGCCGCGTGAATGCGTTGCACCGCCCCAGGCGCTGCCCGGCCGCGATCGCGCCCTCCGTCGCAGCGGTGTTTGACATCCATCAAATCTGGCACAAGCTTCGCCGCTAACATTGGCGCGGAGGAAATTGTGCTGCTTGCCGTCTTTGCGGATATCCATGCCAACCGGCAGGCGTTCAGCGCGTGCCTCGATTTTGCGCGCGCGCGTGGCGCGGAGCGGTTCATTTGCCTCGGCGACTATGTCGGCTATGGCGCCGATCCCGAATGGACCACGGAGACGGTGATGGGCCTGGTCGATCGCGGCGCCATGGCGGTGCGCGGTAACCACGACAACGCCATCGGCAGCACCGCGGAAACGATGAACGCCGAAGCCCAGGCCGCGATCGAATGGACGCGCGGCAGGCTCAGCGCGCCGCAGCGCCGTTTTCTGGCAGAGCTGCCGCTGACATTGCAGGAGGCGGATCGGCTCTACGTCCATTCCGAGGCCAGCAATCCGGCAAATTGGCGCTATGTCCGCAGCACGGCGGATGCCGGGCGCAGCCTGCAGGCGACGACGGCCCACGTCACCTTCTGTGGCCACATCCACCAGCCGGCGCTCTACTCGATGTCGTCGACCGCGAAAATGACGAGCTTCGTCCCGACGTCGGGCGTCCCGGTGCGGTTGTTCGGGGGCAGGCAATGGCTGGCGGTTCTGGGCTCGGTCGGTCAACCGCGCGACGGCAATCCGGCGGCCTCGTTTGCAATGCTCGATACCGAAACCGGAGAACTCACCTATTGCCGCGTGCCCTACGATGTCGAGGCGGCGGCGGCGCGAATTCGTGACAACGGCCTGCCGCTCTGGCTGGCCGATCGCCTCTCGGTCGGAAGGTGAACGATGGCCAAGCCTTTGGTTCAGCCCGGCGCGGTGATTGACGGTTTTACGGTCGGGGAGTGCGTCCACAGCGGCGGCATGGCGACGCTGTGGAGCGTGACCTGGCCCGACATCGACGTGCCGCTGCTGATGAAGATCCCGCGGGTGTCCGAGGGCGAGGATCCCGCCGCCATTGTCAGTTTCGAAATGGAGCAGATGATCATGCCGCGGCTGTCGGGACCTCACGTCCCGGCCTGCTTCGGCGCCGGCGATTTCGCGCGGCAGGCCTATGTCGTGATGGAGCGCGTTCCCGGAACGACGCTGTATGGCCGCATCGGCGAACTCCCTTTGAGTTACGAAGAGGCGAGGGTGATGGTCGGGAAGGTGGCGACAGCCCTTGCCGACCTGCATCGGCAAAACGTCATTCATCACGATATCAAGCCGAGCAGCATCATGTTTCGCCCGACCGGCGAAGCCGTCCTGATCGATTTTGGATTGTCGCACCACAATCAATTGCCGGATCTGCTGCAGGAGGAATTCCGCTTGCCCTATGGCACGGCGCCGTACATGGCGCCCGAGCGTTTGCTCGGGGTACGGGACGATCCGCGCAGCGATCTGTTTTCGCTGGGCGTGCTGCTCTATTTCTTCACCACCGGGGTGCGGCCGTTCGGCGAGAGCGAAACCCTGCGCGGCATGCGGCGGCGGCTGTGGCGCGATCCGCATCCGCCGCGCAAGCTGCGGCCGGATTACCCGCCCTGGCTCCAGGAGGTCGTGCTGCGCTGCCTGGAGATAGATCCAGTGTGGCGCTACCCGACCGCGTCGCAACTGGCGTTCGATCTCGGCCATCCCGACCAGATCAAGCTGACCGCGCGGTCGGAGCGTCTGCAACGCGATCCGATCAGCACGGTCTGGCGCCGCCGCTTCAATCGCGGCCTGACGCAGCCGAAACCGAAATCCGATCTGGCGGCGCAGCTCGCGTCCTCTCCGATTCTGGCCGTCGCGCTCGATATCACGGAGGGATCCGAGGCGTTGAACGAAGCCCTGCGCATGACGGCGGAACGGATCCTGGCGACACTGCCCTCCGCGAGGCTGGCGTGTCTGAACGTCCTGAAGCTCGGCCGCGTCACCATCGACAGAACGCTCGACGAGCACGGCAGCAACAAGCATATCGACCGGATGGTGACACTCCGGCATTGGGCCTCGCCGCTCAAGCTCGATGAAAGCAGGCTTACCGTCCACGTGCTGGAGGCCATCGATCCCGCCGCGGCGATCCTGGAATTCGCCGAGGTCAATCATGTCGATCACATCATGATCGGTGCGCGGCAGAATTCGCTGGTGCGCTCGCTGCTTGGCAGCGTGTCGTCCAAGGTGGCGGCGGAGGCGGGCTGTACCGTGACCGTGGTGCGGCCGCCGCGCGCGGCGGCGCTGGCCGAGCAGGAGAATGCGAACGAAAGACAGGCCGCGGCGGAAGTCTAGATTGCTTCGCCGCGCGCCATTGCTGCCGCACCGCGGATTGCGGAGATGTTGGCCTTGTAGGCCTCCATCGTGCCGCCCTTGAACACGGCGGAGCCGGCGACGAAGGCGTTGGCGCCGGCGGCGGCAAGCTCGCCCGACACATTTGGGCCGACGCCGCCGTCGACCTCGATGTCGATCGGCCGTCCCGCGGTCATGGCGCGAACGTCGCGAATCTTGCCGAGCGCGGACGGAATGAACGCCTGGCCGCCGAAGCCGGGGTTGACCGACATCACCAGCACCAGATCGATCAGGTCGATGACATATTCGATCGCGCTCACCGGCGTGCCCGGATTGAGCGAAACGCCGGCCTTCTTGCCGAGCGCACGGATTGCCTGCAGCGAGCGATGCAGATGCGGGCCGGCCTCGGCATGCACCGTGATGTGGTCGCAGCCGGCCTTGGCGAAGGCCTCGAGATAGGGATCGCAGGGCGAGATCATCAGGTGCGCGTCGAAGATCTTCCTGGTGTGCGGGCGCATCGCCTTGATGACATCGGGGCCGTAGGAAATGTTGGGCACGAAATGCCCGTCCATGACGTCGAGATGGATCCAGTCGGCGCCGGCCGCATCGACGGCGCGAACCTCTTCGCCGAGCTTGGCGAAATCGGAAGCCAGGATCGACGGCGCGATGACGAGGGGCCGTGGCGCAAAGGGCTGAGACATCTGATTTCCCCGGCACTTCAAGAGCATGCGGAACGGTTTTCGCGTAACATGCGCAAAGCCCGGGAGCAATGCTGGCGAGGCCGGTCGTCGAGAGCGGAAAATTCTGCCGCGACGGCATCATTTGCCGGGCCGGACCGGGCATCCCTGCAACCAGAAATCCACGTTTTATTGGGTTTTCTGCACTGGCACGGCCTTTGCTGATCCATTGGCGTGGAAGCAAAAGGCCGCGCTATGCGGTGTCCGTAGGAGTTCTGTCATGCTGCTTGCCCTTGGCGCCGCCTCGTCGGTGTTCGACGCCCTGAAATCGCTGACTTCTTCGAAATCATCGTCGCCGCAGACCACCGGACTGATCCAGGATTCGACCAACCCGTTCGATGTCTCCGGCAGCCCCCCGACCCAGGTTCCGGGAAGTTCCGCTCCGTCGTTCGGGCCCGGCGCGGGTTCGCAGATATCGCCGGCGACGATGAGCGCGCTGCTGGATGCGCAAAGCCAGTCATCAACCGGCTCGGCACCGACCAGCCGATCGGACGCGCTGAAGGACCTGTTCTCGCAGATCGATACCAATGGCGACGGCCAGCTCAGCAAAACGGAATTTGAAAGCGCGCTCGGCGCCGGTGGTACCAACATCGCGCAGGCCGACGACGTGTTCGGCAAACTGGACAAAGATGGCGACGGCAACGTCAGCCTCAATGAACTGGCTTCGGCCTTGAAGGGCAAGGGCCATCACCACCATCATACAGCCGACAGTTCCAGCGCCACCGACGGATCGAGTTCCGATCCGTTTGCGCAAGCGTTGCAGGGCGCATCCAGCACTTCGGTCACCAACAGCGATGGCTCGACCACGACGTCGCTGACCTATGCCGACGGCTCGAAGGTGACGATGACATCGCCCGCGGCCACCACGGCATCCTCTACCGCGACCTCGTCCTACAATTTCATCGAGCAGATGATCCAGCGCGAAGCCAATGCCATTTCGACCTCGGCTAGCTCATCGCTTTCGGTGAGCGCGTAACCACCTCGCGAAACACGTAGCGGTCGCGAAGGCAACGCGGTCGCCAAAATTTCGTTGCTACCCGAAGCGGTCTTTCCACGCCGGCAAGGCGCCGGGGAAGGGCAGCGCGGTCGCCGCATGGACGCCGCGCGCGATGGCGCGGGCCGTGACATTGGCCGCGACCATGCCCAACTCGGTGAGGCCGATCAGGGGATCGATCGGCTTTTCGCCGGTCGCGGCGGCGAACAGCACGTCGCCATCGAGCGGCGCGTGCACCGGATAGATCGCGCGGGCAAAGCCGGTCTGCGCGATCATCGCCAGCCGCTTGGCCTGCGGCTTGGTCAGTTCGGCGTCGGTCACGACCACCGCCAGCGTGGTGTTTTCCACCGATGTTGCCGCCGCACCGCCCTTGATGCGCATCGCCAGCATATCAGCGGTGAACGAAGGCGGCAGCCCGCGTCCGCCGTATTCGCCGTCGATTTCGAACGGCGCCGCCCAGAACCATGGCCCGTCGCCGATTGTGACGGTGCCGACCGCGTTGACCACTGCAAGCGCTGCGATCTTGACGCCATCAGGTGTCACGGCCGATGCCGAGCCGATCCCGCCCTTGAAATTCGCGGTGGTGGCGCCAAGCCCGGCGCCGGCGCTGCCGAGTGCGAAGTCCGCATCGGCTGCGGCGGCCGCGCGGTAACCGAGGTCGCGGTAGGGCGAAAAGCGGCCCCATTGCTTGTCGCCGCCGTTCAGAAGATCAAAACAGATCGCGCCGGGAACGATCGGAATCACGGCGCCCCGCACCGCAAAGCCGCGGCCCTGTTCGGCGAGCCAGGCCTGCACCCCGCCGCCGGCCTCGAGCCCGAACGCCGAGCCGCCGGCGAGCGCGATGGCGTCGATCCGCTCCACGGTATTGGCGAGATCGAGCAGCGCGCCCTCGCGGGTGCCGGGCCCGCCGCCGCGCACGTCGATCGCCGCCACCACAGGCTTATCGAAAACGACCGCGGTGACGCCGGACGCCAGCGCGGCGTCATCGGCGTGGCCGACGCGAACGCCGGAGATATCGGTGAGGAGGTTTTTCATCGTACGCACCATGCACGCGCAGATGACGGCACGGCCGTGCCGCGGTCAACCTGGTCGGAGCGCATATGTCCTCCGCCTGCAAAAACGCCCCGGCGAGCCGGGGCGTTGAAGGTTTCGAGCAGAACTTGGAGCCTCACGACCCCTTCGGGTTGATCTCGGTGTAGTTGCCCTTGGCGTCCCATTTGTAGACGACGTAATCGAGCTGCTTGATGTCGCCCTTGGCGTCGAACTCCATCTTGCCGATCACCGTATCCCACGAGCCGGCCTTGATGGTGTCCATGACCTTCTTCGGATCGGTGGTGCCGGCTTTCTTCACCGCCTGCGACCACACCTGCATCGCGGCGTAGGTGTAGAGGGTGTAGCCTTCCGGATCGATGTTCTTGGCCTTGAAGCGCTCGACGATGGCCTTGGCGGTCGGCTTGTTGCGCGGATCGGGACCGAAGGTGAACAGCGTGCCTTCGGCGGCGGGGCCGGTGATCGAGGCGAACTCCTTGTCGGCCAGCGCATCGCCGGCCATCAGGACCGTCTGCAGGCCCTGATCGCGCATCTGGCGCACCAGCAATCCGGATTCCTGATGGTAGCCGCCGACATAGACGAGATCGATATTCTCGCGTTTCAGGCGCGACACGATGGCGTTAAAATCCTTGTCGCCCTTGTTGTAGGACTCGAACATCTTTTCGGTGAAGCCGGCCTTGTTGAGCGCCTTCTTGGTCTCGTCGGCGAGGCCTTTGCCGTACGTCGTCTTGTCGTTGAGGATGGCGACGTTCTTGCCTTTGTAGGCTTTCGCGATGTACTCGGCCGCCACCAGGCCCTGCTGATCGTCGCGGCCGCAGACCCGCGCCACGTTCCAGAGCTTGCGCTCGGTGAACAGCGGATTGGTCGAGGCCGGGGTAATCTGCAGCACGTTGCCGTCGGCATAGGCTTCCGAGGCCGGGATCGACGACGACGAGCAATAATGTCCCGCCACGAACGGAATCTTGGAGCCGGCGATCTTTTCCGCCACCGAGCGCGCCTGCTTCGGATCGCAGGCGTCGTCGCCAACGAACAGCGCCAGCTTCTTGCTGAGCACGCCGCCGGCCTCGTTGAGGTCGGCCACCGCCTGTTCGGCGCCGTTCTTCATCTGCCGGCCGAAGGCGGATTCGCCGCCGGTCATCGGGCCGGCCACGGCGATGGTGATGTCCTGCGCCAGTGCCGTTGTCGACAGCGCCAGCGACGCGCCCAGTGCCAGGCCGATAAGTTTCAGTGATTTCATGAGGAGTCCTCGCGGGTAGATCGATACAGGGAGATCCCGGCAGGCCGCCGGGCTCGAAGTTCGGGTCCATTGTCGGCTGATTTTACCGCGAAGTCATCGGCAATTTTCAGGCAAATCCACGGTCCGTTCGCAGCATCTTGCCGCAACACCTCGTTCGCCGGGATACCGCCTGTCGTATCGCAGGGCGCTACCCCCGGCGGCCGCCTTCCAGATAGGCCGCGCGGATTTCCGGGCGCTGCAGCAGCTCAGTGCCGGTTCCTTCAAGCGTGATCAGGCCGTTGACCATGACATAGCCGCGATGGGCCAGCCGCAGCGCGTGATTGGCGTTTTGTTCGACGATCAGCACGGTGAGGCCGTCCTGCCGGTTCAGGGTCCGGATTGCGTCGAAAATCTGTCGGGCGATCAGTGGCGCGAGCCCGAGCGAGGGCTCGTCCAGCATCAACAGGCGAGGGCGGCTCATCAGGGCGCGGCCGATCGCCAGCATCTGCTGCTCGCCGCCGGAGAGCGTGCCGCCGCGCTGGGTCATGCGTTCCCTGAGCCGCGGAAACAGCGTCACCACGCGTTCCAGTCCGGCCGACCGCTCGGCCTCGCTGCACTCGGTGGCGTCGGCGCCCATCTGCAGGTTTTCCGCCACGCTCATGCGCGGGAAAATCCGGCGGCCTTCGGGCGCCTGCGCGATGTGCAGCCGCGCGATCTCATGGGTCGGCACATCAGTGATGTCGCGGCCGTCGAACTGGATCGAGCCGGCGCGGGCGCGCGGCTTGCCGAAGATCGTCATCATCAACGTCGACTTGCCGGCGCCATTGGCGCCGATCAGCGCGACGATCTCGCCGGCCTTGATATCGAGATCGACGCCTTTCAGGGCCTCGATCTTGCCGTAGGCGGCGCGCAACGACCGGATCGCGAGCAGGGGGGCTGCGGATGTTGCGGTCACGTTCCGCTCTCCATCACCGCGATGGCCTCTTCCTCGTCGGCGCCGAGATAGGCCGCGATCACCTTGGGGTCGTCGCGGACATCCTGCGGCGTGCCTTCGGCGATCTTCACGCCGTAATCCATCACCACGACGTGGTCGGAGATTTCCATCACCACCGACATGTCGTGCTCGATCAGCAGGATCGAGGTGCCGTGGTCGGCGCGGATCGACAGCAGCAGCTCGCTCAAGGCCGCGCTTTCGCGCGCATTCAGCCCGGCGGCCGGTTCGTCGAGGCAGAGCAGCGCCGGTTCGGTGCACATTGCGCGCGCGATCTCGAGGCGGCGCTGGTCGCCATAGGGCAGATTGCCGGCGGCATCGTCGGCGCGGTCGCGCAGCCCGATGCGGTCGAGCCAGAACGTTGCCTGATCGATCGCGCGCTTCTCCGCCGTGCGCCATGAGGGGGCGCCGATCAACCCAAGAAAGGTCAGGCCGGAGGCCAGCATCAGCGCGTTGTGCTGCGCCACCATCAGGTTTTCCAGCGCGGTCATGCCGGGAAACAGCCGGATGTTCTGGAAGGTGCGCGCGATCTTGGCCTGTTTGGAAATCCGGAAATCGTTCAGCCGCTCGAGCTGGATGCTGCGGCCGTCATCATGTTGCACCCGCATCGTGCCCGACGTCGGTTTGTAGAAACCGGTGATGCAGTTGAACACCGTGGTCTTGCCGGCGCCGTTCGGCCCGATCAGGGCGGTGATCTTGCGCCGCTCGGCATCAAACGTGAGGTCGTTGACGGCGACGATGCCGCCAAAGCGCATCGACAGACGATCGAGCGTGAGAATGTGATCGCCGCTCATCCGTGGCCTTCCTTGACGAGGTCGGACGAGATGGCCTGGCTGCGCTCGAGATAAACCGTCGGCGCGCGGTGGCCGATCAGCCCGCGCGGCCGCCAGATCATCAGCAGCACCATCGCAAGCCCAAATACCAGCATGCGGTACTGGTCGAGACCGCGAAACAGTTCGAAGCCGCCGATCATGGCCAGCGCGGCGAGCGCGACGCCAAGCTGCGAACCCATGCCGCCGAGCACCACGATCGCCAGCACCAGCGCCAATTCCTGGAACGTGAAGGATTCCGGGCTGATAAAACCCTGTCGCGTGGCGAAGAAGGCGCCGGCGAAACCGCCGAACATGGCGCCGGTCGCGAACGCCGTGAGTTTCGTGGTGGTGGTGTTGATGCCGAGCGCGCGGCAGGCGACCTCGTCCTCGCGCAACGCTTCCCAGGCGCGGCCGATCGGCAAGCGTCGGAGCCGGATCGTCACCCAGTTGGTGAGCAGCGCCAGCGCCAGGATCAAATAGAACAGGAACACGATGCGATGGGTCGGCGAAAACTCGATGCCGAGTTTGGCCGCGAGGCCGTCATCGCCCGGCGTCAGCGGTATACCGAACAAGGTCGGCCGCGGAATGCCGCCGACGCCGTTGGGGCCACCGGTCAGGCTTTGCCAGTTGATGATGACGAGACGGATGATCTCGCCGAAGGCGAGCGTAACAATGGCGAGATAATCGCCGCGCAGCCGCAGTACCGGAAATCCGAGCAACACGCCCCAGAACGCCGCGAGGACGCCGGCCAGCGGCAGGCAAACCCAGAACGACAATCCGAAATTGGTCGCCAGCAGTGCGTAGGAATAGGCGCCAACCGCATAGAACGCGACGTAGCCGAGATCGAGCAGGCCGGCGAGGCCGACCACCACGTTCAGACCCCATCCCAGCATCACATAGGTCAATACGAGAATGCCGAGGTCGAGGATGTAGCGCTGATCGTAGAAGATCACCGGCACCAGAAAGGTGAAGATCAATAGCACCGGAGCGATGGCGCGGCCTGCCACCGCGAGAGCGCTTTGCATCGAAGGCGGGACGACCCTGACGGTGCCGACCGGTCCCCACCATTGTCGCAGCAATTCGACCACGATGCTGCCGCCGAATACCGCGGCGACGATGGCGGCGAGATCGCCGAACCGCGTCCAAAAGATCAATTGCCCGGTCGGTCCGGCCTCGGTGCGGACACCTATCATCAGCGAAAACAGCACCAGCGCCACCAGCGCGCTGATCAAAGCCTTCTTGAAGATGAATGCCACGTTAGGGGCACGCGTCGCGAGCGTCGGTTTTGGCGCAGGTGCTGTCACGCCGGCGCTCGTCAAACTTTTTCAACTTCGGGCCGGCCCAACAGGCCGGTCGGGAGGAATATCAGCACGATGATCAGGATCGAGAACGCCGCGACGTCTTTATACTCGACCGAGAAATACGCGGACCACAGCGTCTCGATCAGCCCGATCAAGAGCCCGCCCAGCATCGCGCCGGGCAGCGAGCCGATGCCTCCCAGCACCGCGGCGGTGAACGCCTTGATCCCGGCGACAAAGCCCATGAAGAAATCCACCAGGCCATAATAGAGCAGGTACATCATGCCCGCGACCGCGGCGAGGGCTGCACCAATGACAAAAGTCATGGAAATGGTGCGGTCGACATCGACGCCGAGCAGCGCCGCCATGGTCTGGTCCTGTTCGCAGGCGCGCATATCGCGGCCGAGCCGCGTCCGCGCCACAAGCCAGGTGAAGATCGCCAATAGCACGATGGTGGTGACGACGACGATGATCTGCACGTTGGAGAGTTGCACCACGAAGCCGCCGTCGCCCTGATGCAGCATGTAGCCGCCGGTGATGATCGGCGGCACCGGCTTCACCCGCGCACCCTGCGCGATCTGAGAATAGTTGGTCAGCACGAATGACATGCCGATCGCCGACAGCATCGGGGCGAGGCGGAACGAGTGCCGCAGCGGCCGGTAGGCGATGCGCTCCACCGTCCAGCCATACAGGGCCGTGATCGCCATCGATACCAGCAGCACGATCAGCAGGATCACGGGAACCATCGTCAGGCCGATCGAGACCAGGATCAGGAAGGTGATCAGCGCGATAAAGCCGCCGATCATGAAGATGTCGCCGTGGGCGAAATTGATCATGCCGACGATGCCATAGACCATGGTGTAGCCGATGGCGATCAGGCCATAGATCGAGCCGAGGACAATACCGTTGATGAGTTGCTGGGCGAAATAGTCCATGCGTTGCCGTCGTTGGAGCATCTTCCGGCAAAGCCTGCTCCGGCTTGCCGCAAAAAATGCTCGCTCTGATAGGTCGCGGCGGTGGCCCCCGGCAGCCGGTACGGCGCGTCGTGGCATTTTCTAACAGCGGGAACTGGAGGCGGCAACAGTGCGCGGAGGGCTTGAACGGCTTGTACCGGACTAGTTTTTTGGTCAGAGGTTCCTGTGCCACAGTGGCAACAAGCAACCGCCACGCAATGATCGCAGCGGAACTGAAGTTCCGCTGCAACCATCGCTAGTTGCGCCGGTTATTTGCGACGGCTGACGTTCGAGCAAGGACGTCCAACAGGGAGATCCCGATGACCAACCAGAACCCCACCCCCGGTCAGCAGAATCAGACGGGTCAGAAGCCCGGTCAGCAGCAGGGCGGCGGCCAGAAGCCCGGCCAGCAACAGCAGGATCCGAACCGTCAGGGCCAACAGCCCAACCCGGGTCAGCAGGGCGGTCGCTAGTAGCAATTGAGTTAAGCGAGAGCTAAGGAGGTCCCGCCGCAAGGCGGGATTTTTCTTTTGGGGAAATCTAATCTGGGCCTAATCCACCCCTCGTCATGGCCGGGCTTCGACCCGGCCATCCATCTCCTTCATAATATGTGTTTGAACAGTCTGGCGAGGAGCGATGGACCCCCGGCTCAAGCACCGGGGTGACGACTTCGTCCGGGGCTAAAGACCTTATGGAGAGGTACGCCGGTCCGGCCGTCGCGGACATTAAGGTAAATAAAGGGTTTAAATTGCCCGTCGCAGTTTAGGCGAGTTAGCTCGCCTGTGAAGCCGCCCCATCTGACGTGGCGGACAAGCAGGAAGCGACATGTCCACAAACTGGCGGATCAGTTCATTCAACGGCGCGCTGCTGGCGGCCTATTTCATTCCAACCTGGACCATCGTCGCCTACAGGATCATGGTTTCGCCGATCCATGGTCTCTACGAGCGGCCGAACATCTCGGTTGCGTTGTTCATCAGCGATCACCTGCAACTGGCGACGATGATGACGATCCGCGCCGCCTGGTTATTGGCGCTCGGCAAGCTCACCGTCGTGGCTTTTTTTGCGCTCTTTCTGGTGCTGATCGCCCGTGCCTCGATCCGGAAAACCGGCGGTTGCGACGAAGCGCTGGGCCTCGCGCTTGCCATCGGCAGCGTGATCAGCTTTGCCAGCATGATCATGGCTTCTCAGGTTGGCGAAACCGAAGCCCTCAAGCTGCACGCGACGGAGCTGTTGATGCTGCTTGGCACCGCGATCGTGCTGCTGGTCGAACGCCCCGCCGAGCCGCAGGCCGTTCCTGCGAACCGGGTATCCGCTTTGCAGGAAGAAGACACTCTAGCCCTTCAGCATTCCCAGTTCCCGCAGCACCGCTGAGGCCTCCTTCATGGCGTGATTGGCGGCGGGTACGCCGCAATAGATCGCCTGCTGCAGGATGATCTCCTTGATGTCGTCGGGCGTGAAACCACCCTCCGCGAGCGCCGCGCGGACGTGCAATTGAAATTCATCCCATTGGCCGAGCGACAGCAGGGTGCCGATCACCAGCACCCGGCGGGTACGCTCGTCGAAATGCGGACGGGTCCAGATATCCGCCCAGGCATGACGCGTGATCAGGTCGATGAAATCCGCGTTGAAGGAATTGGTGTTGGCGGCGGATTTATCGACCCATGCATTGCCCAGCACCTTGCGGCGCTGCGCCATGCCGGCGTCGCGGCGTTGTTGATCGTCCATTGAAATTCTCCCGTCATTGCGAGGAGCGAAGCGACGAAGCAATCCACTCTTCGTTTAACGTTGCATTCGGTTGTCTTAGCGTTGCGTCAGGAAGCCGACCACGGCGTCGGTAAACGCGTGCGGTTGTTCGACATTGGAGATATGCGCGGCGTCGAGAATGGTGAGGCTGGCGCCGGGGATCTGGCTGCGGATGAACTCGCCGGCCGCGATCGGCGTCGACATGTCGTGGCGGCCGGCGATCACCAGCGTCGGGCTCGTGATCTTCGGTAGTAGCGCGCGCTGATCCAGCGTGCTCAGCGCTTCGCAGCAGGCGAGGTAGCCTTGGACTGGGGAGGCCATCAGCATCGCCTTCATATTGGCCGCGATCTGCGGCTCGCGTTCGCGGAAGTCCGCCGTGAGCCAGCCGGCGATGACGGTGTCGGCCACCGCGGCGATTCCGCCTTCCTTCACCGCCTTGATGCGGTTGAGCCAGTTGGTCGGATCGGGATAGTAGCAGGCGGTATTGGAGAGAACGATCCGGTCGAAGCGTTCGGGCGCGTTGGCGCCGAGCCATTGTCCGACCATGCCGCCCATCGACAGCCCGCACCAATGCGCCTTCTTGATATTGAGGTCGTCGAGGATCGCGAGCGCGTCGCGGCCGAAGCGCTCCATCGAATACGGGCCCGGCGGCACGCTGGACTTGCCGTGGCCGCGCCGATCATAGCGGATCACGCGGAACACCTGGGTGAGCGCCTTCATCTGCGGCTCCCACATCTGCAGGGTGCAGCCCAGTGAATTCGACAGCATCAGGGTCGGTCCGCCGTCACGGCCTTCGACGGATACGTTGAGCAGGCAACCGTCGGCATCGATCATAGGCATGGTATTCTCTCCGTCATGCGCGGGCTTGACCCGCGCACCCATCCAAAAAGAGTCTATTCATGCTGATGGATTGCCGGGTCAAGCCCGGCAATGACATTTCGAGGAGACCCATCAGCTTCATTTCTTGTCGAGCGACGCGAGCAGCCGGTCGATCAGGGCTTGCGAGACCCCCTGATAGGCCATCGGTTCAAACAATTCTGCGATTCTTTCAACACTCAAATGTGCGGTTACCTTCGGGTCTTTTGCCAGCACCTCACGCAAATCCTTCTTCTCAGCGACCGCCTTCTTGCTCGCGGCTTCCACCAGATGATGGGCCTCGCTCTTGCCGATGTTTTCGGCCAGCGCCATCGCCACCGCTTCGGCCATGATCAGGCCGCCCGTCGCGTCGAGATTGGCGCGCATGCGCGCGACGTCGACTTCCAGTCCTTCGGCAATATCGACAGTTGCGGCCAGCGCGCCCGAGGTGACCAGCAGCAGCATCGGCAAGGTCGGCCATTCCGCGTGCCAGGGCCCGGCGCTGCGCTCGTGATCCTGCACCTGCGCTGCGAAAATCGTCGCGGCCAGGTTCGGCGCCATGGTGGCCGCGGCGAGCGCGGTCGCGGCTGCGACGGGATTGCGCTTGTGCGGCATGGTGGAGGAGCCGCCGCGGCCTTCGCCCGACGGCTCGAACGCCTCGGCGACGTCGGTCTGCATCATCAGCGATACGTCGCGGGCGATCTTGCCGCAGGTTCCCGCCAATATCGCCAACACCGAAGCTGTCTCCGCGATGCGGTCGCGGTGGGTGTGCCACGGCGCATCCGGCAGCGGCAGCTTCAACTCCCGCGCCAGCTTCTCGGCGACCAGCAATCCCTTGTCGCCGAGTGCGGCCAGCGTGCCGGCGGCGCCGCCGAATTGCAGCGCCAGGGCCTCGTCGCGCAGCCGCTGCAACCGCAGCCGCGAGCGATGCAGGGCCGCGGCATATTCGGCGAGCTTGAGCCCGAACGGCATCGGCAGCGCATGCTGCAGCCAGGTTCGTGCGACGGCCGGCGTGTCGCGATGCTGCCGTGCCAGCTTGGCAAAGCCAGCGATGGCGCGGCCGAGTATCTTCGAGCAGCGCGTCGATCGCCGCGCGCAGGCCAAGCATGCTGGCGCTGTCGATCACGTCCTGGCTGGTGGCGCCCCAGTGCACATAGCGTGCGGCGTCAGGATCAGTCTTGGCGACGTTGGCGGTCAGCGCCTTGACGAGGGGAATGGCGAGATTGCCGGAGCGCGTCGCGGCCTCGGCCAGGGCGCCGGCATCGAATTTGTCGGCGGTACATGCTTTCGCGATGGTGTCAGCTGCCTTGGCGGGAACAATGCCGATGGCCGCTTCCGCACGCGCGAGCGCGGCCTCGAAGGCGAGCATGTGCTGGAGATAGGTGGCGTCGTCGCAGATCGCGCGCATGGCGGCGCTCGACAGCATGGGGGCCAGCAGGGGCGAGAGGGAAGTGCTCATGTTGTGCGCGACCTAACCATTCCCACCGCCCTCTGCCAATCCCAAAGCACTGATCCTGAACCGCTTTCGGAGCCTGTCGCGCTCCGAATATGCATCGCTCATCGTCGGTTGGGCCCCTTCCTTTTAGGGCGGGCGTGCTTTACTTGGAGGCAGCACGACAAAGCTCCCCAGGAGGCACCCACGATGGCCATGACAATGAACGGCGAGGTCCAGCTTGCGGCGCCGCGCGAGGCTGTGTGGACCAAATTGAACGACCCGGAAGTGCTCAAGGCTTGCATTCCCGGCTGCGAGGAACTGGAGAAGACCGAGGATAACGGTTTCCGTGCGGTCGCCAAAATGAAGGTCGGACCGGTGTCGGCCCGCTTCAAGGGGCGGGTGACGCTGAGCGATCTCGATCCTCCCAACGGCTACAAGATCTCGGGCGAAGGCGAGGGCGGCGTCGCCGGCTTCGCCAAGGGCGGCGCGACGGTGGGGCTGGCCGACAAGGATGGCGGTACGCTGTTGACCTACAATGTCGAGGCGCAGATCGGCGGCAAGCTGGCCCAACTCGGGCAGCGGCTGATCAACGGTTCGGCCAAGAAACTGGCCGATGAGTTTTTTGCGAATTTCGCCAAGGCGGTGCAGGGCTAACCCTAAAGACTAGTCCCAACCGAATCCGCCGAAGCCATATCGGGCTATGCCCCAAGGTGAGGTTGCTCATTGCCGGGATGGCCCATATTATGGCGTTGGAATGATTTTAATGACTGTGCTGCAGTGCAATGCGGCAGCGCAGATGAAGAGAGTGCTGAATGGCCAAGATTTCCCTGATCGTGAACGGCAATCCCGTCAACGCCAATGTCGACCCCCGCACTCTGCTGGTGCAGTTCCTGCGTGAAAATCTCAAGCTGACCGGTACCCATGTCGGGTGCGACACCTCGCAATGCGGCGCCTGTGTCGTGCATCTCGACGGCAAGGCGGTCAAATCCTGCACCACGCTCGCGGTCATGGCCGATGGCCACGAGGTCAGGACCATCGAGGGTCTTGCCGCCGATGGTGCGCCGCTGCATCCGATGCAGGAGGCGTTCCGCGAACATCACGGCCTGCAATGCGGGTTCTGCACGCCCGGCATGATCATGACCGCGGTCGATATCGTCCACCGCAAGGGCCACGATCTTTCTGACCATACCATCCGCGAAGAGCTCGAAGGCAATCTCTGCCGCTGCACCGGCTACCAGAACATCGTTCAATCGATCGCCGCGGGCGCCAAGGCGATGGCGAACTCCGACCTCGCGTAACCGATATCACCGCTCCGCGGTCAGGAATCCCTCATGTACGAATTCAAGTATCATCGTCCGGCGACCGTGCGGCAGGCCGCCAATCTCCTGGTCAAGAACGAAGACGCCAAGGTCATCGCCGGCGGGCACACCCTGCTGCCTGTCATGAAGCAGCGCCTTGCCAGCCCGCCGCATCTGGTCGACCTCTCCCATATCGAGGGGCTCGACCTCATCGAGATGAAGGGCCGTTCGCTTGTCATCGGCGCCACTGCGAAACATGCCGATGTCGCCAATTCGGCCATCGTCGGCGAGGCGATCCCGGCGCTGGCCGAACTCGCAGGGTTGATCGGCGATCCCGCGGTGCGCCACAAGGGCACCATCGGCGGCTCGCTCGCCAATAACGATCCGACCGCCGATTACCCCGCGGCCTGCCTCGCGCTCGGCGCCACCATTGTCACCAACAAGCGCCGGCTGAAGCCCGAAGAGTTCTTCCAGGGGCTGTTCACGACGTCGCTCGAAAGCGACGAGATCATCACCAAGGTGATGTTTCCGCTGCCGAAGAAGGCCGCCTACATCAAATTCCGCAACCAGGCTTCGCGCTACGCGCTGGTCGGGGTGTTCGTCGCCAAGCGTCCGTCGGACGTGCGCGTCGCCGTCACCGGCGCCGGTTCCGAAGGCGTGTTCCGCGTCACCGTGTTTGAAGAGGCGTTGAAGAAGCGCTTCTCGCCGAAGGCGCTCGACGGCATGTCGGTGCCCGCGGACGGCTTGAACAGCGACCTGCATGGCAGCGCCGAATATCGCGCGCATCTGATCGCGGTGCTGGCGCGCCGCGCTGTCGAAGCCGCGACCGCCAAAGCCTGACATTGCCGCTGCCTGCCTTACTCAGATTGGCTATCCCATGAGTGCATCGGCGCTACCTACTTCCGTCGATGCGATGCTCGAACTCCTGACATCGCGCGGCTATCTCGCGGAGCGGTCGCTGGCGACGGTGACGTATCTGTCGCTGCGCATGGGTCGGCCGCTGTTCCTGGAAGGCGAGGCCGGGGTCGGCAAGACCGAGATCGCAAAAGTGCTGGCGGCGGCGCTGGGTCGAAAGCTGATCCGGCTGCAATGCTACGAAGGACTGGACGTCGCCTCCGCGGTCTATGAGTGGAACAGCGCGGCGCAGATGATCGCGATCCGGCTCGCCGAAGCCGCCGGAGATACCGATCGCGACCAATTGTCCTCGGACATTTTCGCCGAGCGTTTTCTGATCAAGCGGCCGCTGCTGCAGGCGCTGGAGCCGGATGTGGCCGGCGCGCCGGTGCTGTTGATCGACGAACTTGACCGCGCCGACGAGGCGTTCGAAGCCTATCTGCTGGAAATCCTCAGCGACTTCCAGGTGACGATTCCCGAGTTCGGCACCGTGAAAGCGCCGCAGCCGCCGATCGTCATCGTCACCTCGAACCGCACGCGTGAGATCCACGACGCGCTGAAGCGCCGCTGTCTCTACCATTGGGTGGATTATCCCTCAGCCGAGCGCGAACTCGCGATCGTGAAATCGCGGGTGCCGGGCATTTCCGCGAAATTGTCGCAGCAGGTCGTCGGCTTCGTGCAGGCGCTGCGCGAGCAGGATTTCTATAAATCGCCGGGCGTCGCCGAAACCATCGACTGGGCCACCGCGCTGACCGAACTCGACGCCCGCTCGCTGACGCCTCAGGTGGTGGGCGACACGCTGGGCGCGCTGTTGAAATACCAGGACGACATCGCGCGGATGCAGGGCGACACGCTGCAGAAGGTTTTGAAGGAAGCGACGGGCGAGAATTAGGTCGCTCGTCGTAACAACGGCGGTAGTGCGTCGTAGATCGGGTTGTCCGATGGCCATCAATCATCTCTCGCCGCCAACCGGTCAAATCGCCGACAACGTCGTCGGCTTTGCCCGTGCGCTGCGGGCCGCCGGACTGCCGGTGGGGCCCGGCGCCGTGATCGATGCGCTGAACGCGCTGCAGGTGATCGAGATCGGCAACCGCGCTGACGTCTTCACCACGCTGGAGGCGATCTTCGTCAAGCGGCACGAACACGCGCTGATCTTCGCGCAGGCGTTCGACCTGTTCTTCCGCGCTGCCGAAGACTGGAAGCACATGCTGGATTCGGTGCCATTGCCGGACCACGCCAAGAAGAAGCCGCCGCCGGCGTCGCGCCGGGTCCAGGAGGCGCTATCGCAGCCGCATATGAGCGAAACCCCGCAGGCCCAGGAGCAGGAGCTCCGGCTGTCGGTGTCCGACAAGGAAGTGCTGCAGAAGAAGGATTTCGCGCAGATGAGCGCGGCGGAGATCGCGCAGGTCACCCGCGCCATCGCCGAGATGAAATTGCCGCAGGCCGAATTGCGTACCCGCCGTTATCAGCCGGATGCGCGGGGCTTGCGGCTCGACATGCGCCGCACCCTGCGCGGGTCCTTGCGGACCGGCGGCGACATCATCGATATCCATCGCCTGGGGAGAATCGACAAGCCGGCGCCGATCGTGGCGCTGCTCGATATCTCCGGCTCGATGAGCGAATATACCAGGCTGTTCCTGCATTTCCTGCATGCCATCACCGATGCCCGCAAGCGCGTGTCGGTGTTTTTGTTCGGCACCCGTCTCACCAATGTGACGCGGGCGCTGCGGGCCCGCGATCCCGACGAGGCGCTGGCGAGCTGTTCGCAGACGGTGGAGGACTGGGCCGGCGGCACCCGCATCGCCACCTCGCTGCATAGCTTCAACAAATTATGGGGCCGCCGCGTGCTGGGGCAGGGCGCGATCGTGCTTTTGATCTCCGACGGGCTGGAACGCGAGGCGGACGCCAAGCTGGCGTTCGAGATGGACCGGCTGCACCGCTCCTGCCGCCGCCTGATCTGGCTCAATCCGCTGCTGCGCTTCGGCGGCTTCGAGGCCAAGGCGCAGGGCATCAAAATGATGCTGCCGCACGTTGACGAATTCCGCCCCGTGCATAATTTGAGTTCAATCAAGGGGCTGATCGAAGCGCTTTCGTCGGCGCCACCACCGCATCACCTAAGCCACATCCGCCCCGCAGCTTGAAAGAGGCCCCCATGCTCAATCGCGACGAAGATATTCTCAAGGCGGCTGAGGACTGGCAGAAGGCCGGCCACGGCGTGGCGCTGGCCACTGTGGTCGAGACCTGGGGCTCGGCGCCGCGGCCGGCGGGTTCGAGCCTCGTCATCAACGACGACGGCACCTTCCTGGGCTCGGTCTCCGGCGGCTGCGTCGAAGGCGCTGTCGTCACCGAGGCGCTTGACGTGATCGCCTCTGGCCAGCCGAAAATGCTGGAGTTCGGCGTCGCCGACGAGACCGCATGGAATGTCGGCCTGTCCTGCGGCGGCACCATCCGGGTCTTCGTCGAGAAGGTCGGCCAGTCGTGAAGCTCGAGACGCTTAACCAGCTCAATGTCGAGCGTGCGGCGCGGCGGCCGGTGATCGTGATCACCGATACCGCCAATGGCGAGCAGCGGCTGGTCAAGGCCGCCGACATTGCCACTGACCCGCTGCGCGCCGATCTGGCAAAGCAATTGCGGATGGGCAAGAGCGGGATGATCGAGGCCGGCGGCAAGAAGCTGTTTCTCAACGTCTATGCGCCGACCGCCAAGCTCGTCATTATCGGCGCGGTCCATATCAGCCAGGCGCTGGCGCCGCTGGCACGTTCGCTGGATTATGATGTGACGGTGGTAGACCCGCGCACGGCGTTTGCCAGCCCGGAGCGATTTCCGGATGTGCCGCTGATCGCCGAATGGCCCGACGTGGCGCTGCCGCCGCTCAATGTCGATCATTACACCGCGTTCGTGGCGGTGACGCATGATCCCAAGATCGACGATCCGGCGCTGCTGCACGCCTTCGAGCGCGACTGCTTCTATATCGGCGCGCTGGGTTCACGAAAGACCCACGCCAAGCGCGCCGAACGGCTGAAGGCGCAAGGCGCAGGGGATGCCGATATCGCGCGCATTCATGCTCCGATCGGGTTGCCGATCGGCGCGGTCTCGCCGTCGGAAATCGCGGTCGCGATCATGGCGGAGATCACCGCGCAGCTTCGGCTGGCTCCGAAAGAAAAAGAAGCCGCGGCATGAAATTCGGCCCCGCCAGTCCGGCCGACGCGGTCGGCGGCGTCACCGTTCACACCCTGCGCCAGGGATCGCTGGTGCTGAAGAAAGGCACCACGATCGGCCCCGCCGAGGTCGAGTCGCTGAAGCGCGCCGGCGTCAAGGAAATCGTCGTGGTGCGGCTGGAACAGGGGGACGTCTCCGAAGACGTCGCCGCCGCCAGCATCGCGCAAGCCGTCGCCGGCGATGGCATCCATGTCGAGCGCGCCTTTACCGGACGCGCCAATCTGTTCGCGGCCAAAGCCGGCGTGCTGGTGGTGGACCGTGCGGCGGTCGACCGCATCAACGGCGTCGACGAAGCCATCACCTTTGCGACGCTCGCCGCCTACAAGCCGGTGGTCGAAGGCGAGATGGTCGCAACCGTCAAGCTGATCCCGTTCGGGGTCGAAGCAAAATTGCGCGATGCCGCCGTGGCGGCGGCCGGCGGCAGCGCGTTGCGGATCGCGCCCTACACCATCAAGCGCGTCGGCGTGGTCTCGACCTTGCTGCCGGGGCTGGCGCCCAAGGTGGTGGAGAAGACCTTGCGGGTCACGGCGGAGCGGCTGGCGCCCGCCGGCGCCAAAATCATCGCCGAGCGCCGGGTGCCGCATGACGAGGCGGCGCTGGCGGCGTCGATCAAGGAATTGCTCGGACTCGGCGCGGAGCTGGTGATCGTGTTTGGCGCCTCCGCCATCGCCGACCGGCGCGACGTAATCCCGGCGGCGATCTCAGGAATCGGCGGCGCCATCGAGCATTTCGGCATGCCGGTCGATCCCGGCAATCTGCTCCTGATCGGCAGCGCCGGCGGCATCCCGGTGCTGGGCGCGCCCGGCTGCGCGCGCTCGCCGGTGGAGAACGGCTTTGACTGGGTGCTGATGCGCCTGCTGGCCGGACTCAAGGTCACCCGCGCCGAGCTCACCGGCATGGGCGTCGGCGGCCTGCTGATGGAAATCGTGACCCGGCCGCAGCCGCGCGCGAGTCTCGCCACCGACAGTAATCGCAACGTGGCTGCGATCATCCTCGCGGCCGGGCGCTCGACAAGGATGGGCGGTCCCAACAAGCTCTTGGCCGAACTCGGCGGCAAGCCGCTGGTGCGGATCGTGACCGAACAGGCCCTGGCCTCGAAAGCCCAGGGCGTGATTGTCGTCACCGGCCACCAGGCCGAGCAGGTCGAGAAGGCGCTGCAGGGCCTCAAAGTGACATTCGTGCGCAATCCGGATTTCGCCGCGGGACTCGCCAGTTCGGTCAAGGCCGGCGTTGCGGCGGCGCCTAAAGGCGCCGACGGCGCGGTGATCTGCCTCGGCGACATGCCGCTGATATCCGCGCATCTGATCGATCGGCTGATCGAGGCCTTCGCGCCGGACCGTGGCAATCTGATCGCGGTGCCGGTCAGCGACGGAAGGCGCGGCAATCCGGTATTGTGGTCTCGCCGTTTCTTCAACGAATTGATGACGCTCGACGGCGACATCGGCGCCCGGCATCTGATCGCCAAGCACAGCGAGGCGGTGGCGGAAGTCCCGGTCGAGGGCCACGGCGCCTTCCTCGACATCGATACCCCGCAGGCGCTCGAGGCCGCGCAGCGGGGTTAGGTCGCCGATCGAAGCCCCTCGTTCACCAAGTCGAAATATCCCCCGATTAGATTGGCGGCCGGCTACCTCGGGGGAGGGGATCTTGACGTCTTTTACCAACGCGCAACGCTGCGCGATGTTTGTTTTTGCGCTGACATCGATATTGGCCGGATCGCGATTTGTGACGGAATCATTTGCGGCGGGTGCCTTCGCGATCGGCAAATGCGGCGCTTACGGCCAGGCCTATGATTTTGCCGGCGAGGCCAAGGCCCGCGCCGCGGCTATCAAGCAATGCAAGGGCGCGTGCACCACGGTGACGATGAAGCGCGCCTGCGCGGCGCTCGCGGTCGACATGGCGAACCCGTGCGGCGCCCACGGCTACGCGGTCAAGCCCAGGATTTCCAGCTCGCTCAATGAGGCGACGCGCAAATGCTACGAATTCGGCGGCAAGGAATGCGTGATCCGCGCCTGGGCCTGCGACGCCAAGGGCTGACATTCAGAGCCGATCCGGACTAACCTGCAATCATGCAATTCGACACCAAGATCGCGGTCGTGATCCGGACCGACCTCGAAGCGTGGCAGAAGTTGAATGTCGCGGCGTTCCTTACATCAGGCATTGCTGCGGCGTTTCCGGAATGCATCGGCGATCCCTACGCAGACGGTTCCGGCACGCAATATCTGTCGCTGATCGGCCAGCCGATCCTGATCTATGGCGCGGACCGCGCAGCGCTGACCCGCGCGCTGGAGCGGGCGCTGGCGCGCAACGTGAAGCCGGCCGTCTATACCGAGGACATGTTCAAGACCACGCATGACGCCGCCAACCGGGAGGCGGTGCGGGCGGTGATCCGCGCCGAACTCAATCTGGTGGGCCTCGCCATGCGCGCCGAGCGCAAGCTGATCGACAAGATCGTCGACGGTTTGAAGTTTCACAGTTAGCGGTCCGCTTCTCCGCGGAAGCATGGCCGGGACAAGCCCGGCCATGCCGAGGAATGGATCAGCTCGTTTCCAGTCTCTGTTCGATAACGACGATGTGACCCCAGCGCCCCGGGGCTTGAATTGACAATGACTGACCAGTCAGTCATATTTCCCCTATGCCAAGCTCACGCAACAGGAAACCCGCCCAAGGAGGGCGCTTCACCCAGATCGGCCACTGGCCGACGCGGGGAGAAGGTTGCGCCGGCCAAGGCGGTTAAGCCAATGGCCCAGTTGGCCAAACCTGCTTCCAACCGGGCGGAGCGCGCGGCGGAGCGGCGCGGGGCCATCATCGAGGCGGCGCTGGATGAATTCGTCGCGCGTGGCTTTACCGCAACCCGGATCGACGACATTGCCAGCCGCGCCGGCGTCGCCAAGGGCACGATCTACCTGCACTTCAAGGACAAGGAATCGATGTTCGAGGAACTGATCCGCACCGCGCTGGTGCCGCTGATCGGCCGCTTGCACGCGCCGCCGGCCATGGGCGGATCGGTCCGCGACATGATCGAGGGGTTTGCGCGGATGTTCATCCAGGAAGTGGCCACCACAAGGCGCGGCGACATTGTCCGGCTGATCGTCGCGGAGGGGCCGAGGTTTCCCAGCATCGCTGATTTCTACTATCGCGAAGTGGTTTCGCGCGGGCTGGCCGGCATGCGCGCCTTGATCGAGCTTGGCGTGGCGCGCGGCGAGATCAAGCATGAGGATTTGGCGCGCTTTCCTCAACTCATAGTCGCGCCCGCGATCGTCGCGGTGGTCTGGCAGAGCCTGTTCAGCCGGCATGCGCCGCTGGATACCGACGAAATGTTTCGTGTCCACCTCGATCTGATCTTTGGCGAACGGAGGACGACATGACTTCGTCGCGAACTGCAATGCGGATTCTTGTGGCGTTGACGCTGGCCGTCGCGCTCGCCGGCTGCAAGGAGCGCAGGGATCCCGGCTATCAGGGCTGGGTCGAAGCCGACATGATCTTTGTCAGCCCTGACGAATCCGGACGCGTGACCAAGCTGAATGTCCGCGAGGGCGACGAGGTCAAGGAGGGCGCGCCGCTCTATTCCGTGGATGACGACCTGCAAAAGGCCGACCTCAACCAGAACAACGCGACGCTCGCCAACGCCCAGCAGACCTATGACCGCGCGGCCTCGCTGAGCAAGACCGGCGCGGGAACGCAGGCCAATCTCGACGCCGCGGTCTCGGCGCTGCGTGTGGCGGAGGCGCGGGTCAACACCTCGCAGACACGTTTGGCACGGCGCAGCGGTTTCGCGCCGGTCAGCGGCACCATTCAGCAGATCTATTTCCGCGAGGGCGAGATGGTGCAGGCGCAGCGGCCGGTGCTGTCGATCATGCCGCCCGGCAACATGAAAGTGCGGTTTTATGTGCCGGAGCCGGATCTGCCGAAGCTTGCGATCGGCGACGAAGTACGCGTGACCTGCGACAATTGCGCCGCCGATCTCACCGCGAAAATCTATTTCATCGCGACGACGGCCGAATACACCCCGCCGGTGATCTACAGCCTCGAAGAACGCAACAAGCTCGTCTACCTGATCCAGGCGAGGCCTTCGCGGCCCGACGCCTTGCGCGTCGGCCAGCCGATCAGCGTGTTCCTCAACGCCAAGATACCTGTGGCGGACAAGCGATGACCGCGACCCCAGCTTCCGTCTCCGACATCGCGATCGACGTTCACGGTCTGTCGAAGTCGTTCAATGGCCGAGAGGTGGTGCATGACCTCTCGATGCAGGTGAAGCGCGGCACCATCTACGGCTTCCTCGGTCCCAACGGCTCCGGCAAAACCACCACCATCCGCATGCTCTGCGGCCTGCTGACGCCCGACAGCGGCGAGGGCACCTGCCTCGGTTACGACATCCGCCGCGACGCCGATAGGATCAAGCGCCAGGTTGGTTACATGACGCAGCGCTTCTCGCTGTACCAGGATCTGTCGGTGCGGGAAAATCTGGAGTTCGTCGCACGGCTTTACGGCGTGCGCGATGCGCAGGGCACCGCCCGCGATATGATTAAGCGGCTGGGGCTGACCGGCCGCGAGGAGCAGCTTGCCGGCGAACTCTCCGGCGGCTGGAAGCAGCGTCTGGCGCTCGGCGCCTGCACCTTGCCCAGTCCGCAATTGCTGCTGCTGGACGAGCCGACCGCCGGCGTCGACCCGAAAGCGCGGCGCGATTTCTGGAACGAGATCCATGCGCTGGCGGCAGACGGGCTGACGGTGCTGGTCTCCACCCATTACATGGACGAGGCCGAGCGCTGCCACGAGATCGCCTATATCGCCTACGGCCATTTGCTGGCGCACGGCACCGTCGAGGAGGTGATCGCGAAATCGGCGCTGTCGACCTACACGGTCACCGGAGACGATCTCCATAAGCTGGCGGATGAACTCGCCGGCAAGCCCGGCATCGACATGGTGGCGCCATTCGGCACCAGCCTTCACGTGTCCGGCCGCGACAGGTCCGCGCTCGAGGCCACGATTGCGCCGTTTCGCGAGCGCCACGGCTGGCATTGGCAGCACGGCGAACCTTCGCTGGAGGATGTGTTCATCGAGTTGATGACGCGCTCCAAGGATAATTTCCAATGAGTGTCGCCCAGGCACCCGATCACAGTCGCGACACCAGGGAGCCGCGGTTCGGCTTCTGGCGGCGCAGCTATGCGATGGTGGTCAAGGAATTCATCCAGCTGCGGCGCGACCGCGTGTCGTTCGCGATGATCGTGATGATCCCGGTCATGCAGCTCCTGCTGTTCGGCTTTGCCATCAACACAACGCCGCGCAACCTGCCCACGGCGGTTCTGCTGCAGGAGGATTCCGACCTCGCGCGCTCGATCCTGAAAGCGCTGGAGAATACCGCCTATTTCCACTTCACCCGGGAAGTGCACGATGTCGCGGAATTCGACAATCTGCTGCTGTCGGGCAAGGTTTTGTTCGGCGTCGAAATCCCGCGCGGTTTCGAGCGGGCGGTGCGGCGCGGCGATCATCCGGCGCTGTTGGTCGCAGCCGACGCCACGGATCCGGTGGCCGCAGGCTCCGCGCTGGGCGCGCTCGGGGTCGTGGTGCAGACCGCGCTCGAGCACGACCTGCACACCGGCGATCCACCCTCATTGCCGTTCGAGATCCGCAGTCACGCGCGCTACAATCCGGCGGGGTCGTCGCGGCTCAACATCGTGCCGGGCCTGGTCGGCACCATCCTGACCATGACCATGCTGATCTTCACCGCGCTCTCGGTGACGCGCGAGATCGAGCGCGGCACCATGGAGAGCCTGCTGTCGATGCCGATCACCCCGGTCGAGGTGATGCTTGGCAAGATCGTTCCCTACGTGCTGGTGGGTTTCATCCAGGCCATCCTGATCATCGGCATCGGCGTATTGCTGTTCGGTGTGCCCGTGAACGGCAGCCTGACCCTGCTGGCGCTGCTCTCGACCCTGTTCATCACGACCAATCTTTCGATCGGCTACACATTCTCGACCATCGCGCAGAACCAGCTGCAGGCGATGCAGATGTCGATCATGTTTTTCCTGCCGAGCATTCTGCTTTCGGGCTTCATGTTTCCGTTCGCCGGCATGCCGGTGTGGGCGCAATATATCGGCGAGGGCCTGCCGCTGACGCATTATCTGCGGATCGTCCGGGCCATCATGCTCAAAGGCGCGGCGCTGCCGAATCTGCAATACGATGCGATGGCGCTGCTGGCCCTGATGCTGCTGGCCATGACGATCGCGGTGATGCGCTTCCGCCGCACGCTCGATTGAGGCAGAATAGGCATCGGGATGGATGCGATGCTGGGTCCATGGCAGGGCAACAAAGGCGAGCGGCAACCGGCGGTGTCGGCCGATTTCGGGCACGCGCTGACGCGCGAAATCCTGGTCACCGAACGGCTGCGGGTCAAGGTGATCCTCGTCACCCTTTCGCTGCTGGTGGTGGTCCTGACCGCGGTCTACGCCATCGCGCCCGGCAGCATCGAGCGGATCTGGCATGGCCATCTTCCGATCGTGCCTTTCTATGCGGCTTTTCTTCTGTTCGCCGTGTTTGAGCTGTCGGTGCTGCGGCTGCTCGGTCAGCGGCTGGCGCAGGGGCGCGACGTGCCCTATGCGCGCCGCTATCTCGGCGCGTTAATCGAAACCAGCCTGCCTACCGTTGCGTTGTACCTGCAAATGAAGGCGATGGGGCCGGCGCAGGCCTTGGCCTTCGTGGCGCCGCTGATCTATTTCATCTTCATTATTCTTTCCACGCTGCGGCTGGACTTCTGGCTTTCCACCTTTACCGGCTTCGTCGCGGCGGCGCAGCTGCTGGCCATGGCGATGTTGTTTCATCCGGCGCAATTTGCCGACGAGCCAGCACCTGATTTCGGATTTCACTTCGTCCGCAGCCTGGTCATTCTGGTCTGCGGCATGCTGGCAGGTGCGGTGGGGATGCAACTGCGCCGCCAGTTCGAGGCCAGCATTCGGGCTGCGACCGCGCGCGACCGTGTGACCAATCTATTTGGGCAGCACGTTTCGCCGCAGGTGGTGGAGCGTCTGATGGCCGAAGGCGCCGGCACCACCAGCGATATCAGGCAGGTCGCCGTCATGTTCGTCGATTTCCGCAGCTTTACTGACGCGGCGCGGTCGCGTTCGCCGCAGGACGTGGTCGACAGGCTGGACGGCGCGTTCGCGGTGCTGGTGGACATCCTCGACCGCCACGGCGGCATCGTGAACAAGTTCCTGGGCGACGGGTTTCTGGCGCTGTTCGGTGCGCCGTTTGAGGCGGACGACGCCGCGCATCGTTCGGTCGCGGCAGCCCGCGAGATGCTGGACGCGATGGATCGCGTCAACCAGTCCAGCACCTGGCCATTGCGGATCGGCATCGGCATTCATTTCGGCGAGGTGGTCGCCGGCAATGTCGGTTCACCCCGGCGCAAGGAATACACCGTGATCGGCGACACCGTGAATTTCGCCGCCCGGCTGGAAGCGCTCAACAAGGAATTCAATTCGCAATTGCTGATCTCGGCCGCCGTTCGCGACGCGCTCGGCCATGACAGCGACGACGCCGTCGCGCTCGGCGAGGTCCCGGTCAGGGGCTATGACCGGCCGATGACGGTGTGGCAATTGGGATAATACCTCCGCGCTTGACGGGCCGATCCGCGCCGTGTTCTGGCTGATTGCGAAACCGGAGAAAGAAGATGCAACGGCGCTACCTCACTGTGGACGTGTTCACCGACCGCGCGTTCGGCGGCAATCCGCTGGCGGTGATTCTGGATGCGGGCGGGCTCTCGACCGCGCAGATGCAGGCGATCGCGTCCGAGTTCAATTATTCCGAGACCACCTTCGTGCTGCCGCCAGGCGATGCCGCGAATGACGCACAGGTCCGCATCTTCACGGTGAACCGGGAGATCCCGTTCGCCGGCCATCCCAATGTCGGCACCGCCTTCGTGCTGGCCGCCCAGGCGCCCAAACCACCGGTGCGGCTGAAGTTCGAGGAAAAAGCAGGCTTGGTCCCGGTCGAAATCCTGATGGAGGGGCGCAGGGCCGTCGGCGCTGAGCTTACCGCGCCGGAGCCACTCAGGAAGCTGACGCAATTGGGTGCCGAGCAGGCCGCAGCGTGCCTGTCGCTGACGGCGACGGATATCAAAAGCGACCGGCATCCGCCGCAGATCGTCTCGGTCGGGCTGCCGTTTCTGGTCGTGGAGGTCGCCTCGCGCGACGCGCTGCGACGGGCCAGGCCTGACGCCGCCGCATTCGCCAAAACCTTTCCGTGCGATGGCAGTGACGCGGTCTATTTCTACACA
>CAVVEA010000007.1:0-246117 GCA_963747165.1 uncultured Alphaproteobacteria bacterium
GGCACTCCGCGCCGGCGCGCGCGTGATTGGAAATCTCGTAGGCCGGCAATCCCTGCTGGCGCAGATCTCCTGCGTGACGTCATAGAGCGCCCGCGCCGTGGTCTGCGTCGGGCGTCTGCAGCTTGCCCGCGGCGTGCAGGCCGAAGAACGGCGTGCCCTCCTCGATCGTCAGTTGATAGAGCGACAGATGCTCGGCCGCTTCCGAGATCGCGAGCTTCAATTCATCCGCCCACATCTGCCGGCGTCTGGTCGGGCCGGGCGTAGATCAGGTCGAACGAATAGCGGTCGAACGCGGTACGCGCGATGGCGACCGCGTCCAGCGCCTCGCGCGCGCGTGTGCAGGCGTCCCAGCGCTTTCAGCGAGGCGTCGTCGAGCGCCTGCACGCCGAGCGACACCCGGTTGACGCCGGCTGTGCGATAGCCGCGAAACCGCGTCGCCTCGACGCTGGTGGGATTGGCTTCCAGCGTGACTTCCACGTCGGATGCGACACCGCCAGTGCTTGCCGATCGCATCCAGGATTGCGCCGACGGTTTTCGGCTGCATCAGGGATGGCGTGCCGCCGCCGAGAAAGATCGACTGACACGGTTCGGCCCGGCGCGCGCGCGGCGGTGGTCTCGATTTCGCGGGCGAAGGCGCGGGCGAATCGTTCTTCGTCGATCGGGGCGTGCCGGACATGGCTGTTGAAATCGCAATACGGACATTTCGACAGGCAGAACGGCCAGTGCACGTAGACGCCGAAGGCTCTGTTCTCCCTCTCCCGCTTGCGGGGGAGGGTTAGGGTGGGGGCTTCAGCGCCGTCAAGACAGATCTCCGCGAGCTTGACGAAGGCGCGCGCGCGGTGCGACAGGCCGAGACCGAGCGGCGGCAGGCCATGCTTCTCGAGGCTGGTCATCTCGCCGAAGGTGCGCGTGTAGCCGTCGGGCATGAACATCGGGTCGTAGCCGAAGCCGGCGGTGCCGCGCGGCGGCCAGCACCAGCGTGCCGTCGGCGCGCGCCTCGACCTCCTCGAGATGATCGTCGCGGCCAGGCCACGCACAGCGCCGAGACGAAATGCGCGCCGCGTTGCGGCGGCGTGCCGTCGCGCCGCGCTCCTGCAGCAGCCGCTCGATCCGCGTCATCGCGATCGGTGAAATCCTTGGTCGGGCCGGCCCAGCGCGCGGAGAAAATGCCGGGCGCGCCGTCGAGCGCATCGACCGCCAGTGCCGGAATCGTCGGCGAAGGCCGGCAGCTGCGCGGCCTTCGCGGCGGCGACCGCCTTGATCCTGGCATTGGCCCGGAAGGTGTCGCCGGTCTCCTCGGGCTCGGCGAGGCCGAGTTCGCCGGCCGAGATCGCCTCGATGCCGTGCGGCGCCAGCAGCTCGCGCATCTCGGCGAGCTTGCCGGGATTGTGGGTCGCGATCACGAGCCTGCCGGTGATTTGGCGATGCATGCCGTCAGTCCCTGCCAGCCCGGGCGCGATGCGCTAATCACGCCACAGCCATTTTCTGCAGGTCGACCAGCCGCGCCACGCCCTTGCGCGCCAGCGCCATCAGCGCCAGGAACTCGTCCTGCGAGAACGGCGTCTTTTCGGCGGTGCCCTGCACCTCGACGATGCGGCCGTCGCCGGTCATCACGAAATTGGCGTCGGTCTCGGCCTCGAAATCCTCGGCGTAGTCGAGGTCGAGCACCGGCGTGCCGTTGTAGATGCCGCAGGAGATCGCCGCCACGTTGTCGCGCAGCACGTTGGCCTTCACCATGTTGCGGGCCTTCATCCAGCCGATGCAGTCGGCCAGCGCCACCCAGGCGCCGGTGATCGAGGCGGTGCGGGTGCCGCCATCGGCCTGCAGCACGTCGCAGTCGACGGTGATCTGGCGCTCGCCGAGCGCTTCGAGGTCGACGCGTGGCGCGCAACGAGCGGCCGATCAGGCGCTGGATCTCGACGGTGCGGCCGTTCTGCTTGCCGGCGGAGGCCTCGCGGCGGGTGCGCTCCAGCGTGGCGCGCGGCAGCATGCCGTATTCGGCGGTGACCCAGCCCCTGCCCTGGCCCTTGAGCCATGGCGGCAGCCGCTCCTCCAGCGTCGCCGTCACCAGCACATGGGTATCGCCGAATTTAACCATGCAGGAACCCTCGGCGTATTTGACCACGCCGCGTTCCAGCGACACGGCGCGCAGTTCATCCGGCGCACGGCGGCTTGGCCGCATGAGAAATCCTCCGAAAATTCAATAAAGACTGGCTCGCGGTGCTTGTAGGAGGGGGAAGCGGCAGCGGCAAGTGCCCTTGGTAAGTCCCTTGGCAGGTCTCTTGGCAATTCCCTTGGGGAGCGCTTTGCGGTTCCCTTTGGCTAACCGTTGGACCAATGCCTGCTTGTCACCGGCCCCCGAGACAGCCAGATTAGGGTCCGTAGTCAGGAGTATCCGGTGGCCCACCACGATCCGATTGGCTTGATCGCGCCGCATGCCGGGCTGGCCCAGCTCAACGAGCGCTCGCGCGATATTTTTCGTCAAATCGTCGAGAGTTATCTGGCGACCGGCGAGCCCGTCGGTTCGCGCAACATTTCGCGCCTGATCGCGGTGCCGCTGTCGCCGGCCTCGGTCCGCAACGTGATGTCGGATCTCGAGCAGCTCGGCCTGATCTACGCCCCGCATACCTCGGCCGGCCGGCTGCCGACCGAACTGGGTTTGCGTTTCTTCGTCGATGCCCTGATGCAGGTCGGCGACCTCACCGAAGCGGAGCGGCAGTCGATCCAGAGCCAGCTCACGACGGTCGGCAAGTCGCAATCGGTCGAGGCCGCGCTCGGCGAAGCGTTGACGCGGCTGTCGGGCCTGACCCGCGCCGCGGCGGTGGTGCTGACCGCGAAATCCAATTCACGGCTCAAGCATATCGAATTCGTGCGGCTGGAGCCGGAGCGGGCGCTGGCGGTGCTGGTCGGCGAGGACGGCCAGGTCGAGAACCGCGTGCTGGCGCTGCCGCCAGGCGTTCCCTCGTCGGCGCTGACCGAGGCCACCAATTTTCTCAACGCCCGGATTCGCGGGCGAACGCTGGCCGAGGCGCGGCTCGAACTCGAAACCGCCTTGACGCAAAATCGGGCCGAGCTCGACCAGCTGACGCAGAAGGTCATTGCCGCCGGCATCGCGAGCTGGTCGGGCGGCGAGAACGACGACCGCCAGCTGATCGTGCGCGGCCACGCCAATCTGTTGGAAGATTTGCACGCACTGGAAGATCTGGAACGGGTGCGGCTGCTGTTTGACGATCTCGAGACCAAGCGTGGCGTGATCGATCTGCTCGGACGCGCCGAACGCGCCGAGGGTGTGCGGATTTTCATCGGTTCGGAAAACAAGCTGTTTTCGCTGTCCGGCTCCTCCACCATCATCGCGCCCTATAGCGACGGCGCGGGCCATATTGTCGGCGTTCTCGGCGTGATCGGACCGACGCGGCTCAACTATGCCCGGGTCATTCCGACGGTGGACTATGCCGCGCGCATCGTCAGCCGGTTGCTGGGTGGATGATCCCATCCGTCGCGGGTCCGGATATGCGCTTGATTTTCTGCGCCTAAAGCACGATATCCCGGCCCAGCATCCCCCATCCATCCCCGTCGATTTTCAAGAAGGCAGTCTATGACCGATCCCAACCGGCCGAAGGATGATCCGGCCAGTCCGGCGCAGGCCCCCGAGCCCGTGGTTTCCAAGCCCTACATCATGCCCGACGATCCCCTCGAAGGAACCGCGGAAGCGCTGGCAAAGGAAGTCGCGGAAACGCGCGACAAGATGCTGCGCACGCTGGCGGAAATGGAAAACCTGCGCAAGCGCACGTCGCGCGAAGTCGCCGACGCTCGCTTGTACGGCATCACTGGCTTCGCGCGCGACGTGCTCGATATCGCCGACAATCTGCAGCGTGCGCTCGACGCGGTCCCGGCTGAGACCAGGGCGGCCGCCGATCCCGGCCTCAAGGCACTGATCGAGGGCGTCGAGCTGACCGAGCGCTCGCTGCACAACACGCTGGAGAAAAACGGCGTCAAGAAATTCGATCCGGCGGGCGAGAAATTCGATCCGAATTTTCAGCAGGCGATGTACGAGGTCCCCGATCCCTCGGTGCCCGCGGCAACGGTGGTGCAGGTCGTGCAGGCCGGTTACATGATCGGCGACCGGGTGCTGCGGCCGGCTCTCGTCGCCGTCTCCAAGGGGGGCGCGAAGTCAGCGCCAGCCAACGGCAACGAGCCGAACAGCGCGGCCTGAGACCGGTCAATCAGGTTTGGCGACTGGCCTTTGCGTTATCCGCGCGGCTGAATGCCGTCGCGCACGGCGCGGAAGCGTGGAAATGCTTTGGTCCATTCGTCGCGCGGGGCGCTTCCGATGATGCGCAACGCATTCGGACCGCCGAATCGCAACCATTGCACCACGGTAACAGCGGTATTGTCCTTGCCGCTGGTGGCGTCGATCCGCGTTTCATATCCGGCCATGCCGTCGATGCGCATCGGCTCCGACATCGTGATCCGCGCGTCGCGCACGCCGGGGATCGTGGTCGCGGCCTGTTGGGCAAAGCGGCCGCGATCTTCCGGCGTCGCCGGCGCGCCGCCGACGATGCCGATCACCATGAAGGGCGCGGCCTCGAAGCCGGTTTTCTCGTCGCCGTCGGCGAGAATGATCGCAGCGCCCAGCGCCAGCGTACGGACATTCTTGAATTCGCCGAGTTCACCGACCTTGAACGGCATCAGCCCGAGCTGCTCGTCGACCGGGACTTCCTTGCGGATCGCCGCTGAGGTGAACATCTGCCGGATGGCTTCGTCGGTATAGATTTTCGAGGCGTTTTCGGGAACCTGCACGGCGACATAGCCGGAAAATGTGCCGCCCGACAGGATCATCGAATAGCGCCGCACGCTGGTCGCGCCATCCTTGGCGTTTTCGGCGGTGTAGTAGGCGATGCCAGCGGATGTCTCGATGCTTTCAGGCTTGACGCCGCCGGCGCCGGCCGGATTGGCTTTGAATGCGCTCGCGACCTCGCCATACGCCTCGGCCGGCAGCTCCGCCATCAGCACCTTGACGCTCTGGTCCTCGGTCTCGAATCCGACGAATGATTTTGCGCGGGAAAGGCCGACCAGAGGTGTCACACCGACACGAATCCCTGGCGGAAAAACCGGGTCGCCGGCAAAGGCGGAAGAACAACAGGCGGTGGCGAGCAGGGCGACCGCGAACACAAGTCGAAGGGCATTCATGAAAAAATCTACTGGGTTTGCATTGGGGCCGTTCAATGGTCGGCAGGTCACGGCCGTTTGACCAGCGGCAACGGTTCAGTCTGCTGCGCTTTTAGCGGTTTTGACCTTGCAGCAACAGACCCGGTGAGGATTCAGTTACAGCCAGCGGCGCCATTACCGGCGGAAATCGCTGCTTTTTCACGAGATATTACCGGTCCTTAAAGAATTTTCGGGCATTCCCGGGAGCCATGACCGAACAGTCCATTGTGACCGCGGCGCCGCCAAATCCCGCTTTCGGGGGATGGCTCGCGCGATTGTTGCCGCCGACGCTTGCGCGCGACGATCGGCCGCTGTTCCGCGACCTCGCGCTGCTCGGCGGCGTGCTGTTTGCCGCCACCGCCGTCGTCTATGTGCTGAGCATCGATTGGACCGGCGCCATCCCGCGTGACGGAACCAGGCTCGCGGTCGGTCGCGACTTTCTGAATTTCTGGATGTATGGCCGCGCCGCCGTGACCACAGCGCCCGGGCAGTTCTACGATCTGGCGGCCTATCATGAGGCGATCCGCGCCCTGCTCGGCATGGAACTCAATGGCCAGAACTGGTCGTATCCACCCAGCATCATGTTGCTGGCGGCACCGTTCGGGCAATTGAGTTACCTCGCCGCGCTGGCAAGCTGGACGCTGATCGGGGTGGCGGTCTTTGTCGCGGTGGCGCGCCGGCACGTGTCCGATTGGCGGATCCTCGTTCCCATGGTGCTTTCGCCTGCGGCGCTGTTCTGCCTGGTCTCCGGACAGAGCTCGTTTCTCACCGCCGCGGCCCTGATCGCCATCTTCGCATGGCTCGATCGCAGACCGATCGCGGCCGGCCTCCTGATCGGACTTCTCACCATCAAGCCGCAGCTCGGCATTTTATTGCCGTTCATGCTGATGGCCTCGGGACGCTGGCGCGTTTTCTTCGTGGCGGCGGTGACGGCAGTGGCGCTCGTCGGCGCCACGACCGCGATCTTCGGCGTCCAGACATGGATCGATTTCATCGCCAAGGGGCTGCCGGTCCAGGGTCTGGTACTTGCCGATCCCGATCGCATTGCCACGCCGTTCTTTCCGACCGTCTTCATGAATTTGCGCGGGCTGGATCTGGGTTACGCCGCCGCCATGTCGGTTCAGGCGATATGCTCCGCTTTCGCGCTGGGCGCGGTGATCTGGGCGTTCAGATGCCGAAGGGACGCTGATCCGGCCACGATGCGGGCGCTGTTTCTGGCCTGCTCCGCCACCGCTTCGCCCTACCTTTTGGCCTACGATTTTCTACCCCTGACCTTCGCCGCGGTGGCGCTTCTCGCCGGCGGCGGCCTCGATACTCCCGGCCGGCGTCTGGTGCAACTGGTGTACTGGACCCCCGCCCTCCAGCTGGCGCTGGGGACCTATCACCTGCCCGGCCCCGCGCTGATCGCGCCGGCCTTCGTGGCCTATGTGCTGATGAGGCTCCGCGTCGCGCCCGGGCTGGCCTCCCGGCCGGCCCTGGCCTGACCGACACTATCTTTCAAAGGTTATGGTTTTCGAGGGCTTAGGTTGCGTCCCGGTCCTTGCAGGGCCCACCCCCCCTCCTATATGAGGCTCACCGTCGCAATATCGCGAGCATTTGATCGTCTGGGGGTTTGGATTGGTGCGCCGTCAGGGCCCAGCCAACCTGCCGCAAAAAGAAGGATATGAGGACCATGGGAAAGGTCATTGGGATCGATCTCGGCACCACGAATTCGTGCGTCGCCGTAATGGATGGCAAGACAGCAAAAGTCATCGAAAACGCCGAGGGCATGCGGACGACCCCGTCCATCGTCGCCTTTAGCGACGATGGCGAGCGCCTGGTCGGCCAGCCTGCCAAGCGCCAGGCGGTGACCAATCCCGAGCGGACCTTCTTTGCGGTCAAGCGCCTGGTCGGCCGCCGCTATGACGATCCGATGGTCGAAAAGGACAAGAAGCTTGTCCCCTACAAGATCGTCAAGGCATCCAACGGCGATGCCTGGGTCGAAGCCGACGGCAAGACCTATTCGCCCTCGCAGGTCTCGGCGTTCATCCTCCAGAAGATGAAAGAGACCGCGGAAGCCCATCTCGGCCAGAAGGTCGATCAGGCGGTCATCACGGTTCCCGCTTACTTCAACGACGCGCAACGTCAGGCCACCAAGGACGCCGGCAAGATCGCCGGCCTTGAAGTGCTGCGCATCATCAACGAGCCGACCGCGGCGGCGCTGGCTTACGGCCTCGACAAATCGAAGTCCGGCACCATCGCGGTGTACGACCTCGGCGGCGGTACCTTCGACGTGTCGGTGCTCGAGATCGGCGACGGCGTTTTCGAAGTGAAGTCGACCAACGGCGATACGTTTTTGGGCGGTGAAGATTTCGACATGCGGCTGGTCAGCTATCTGGCCGACGAATTCCAGAAGGAGCAGGGCATCAACCTGCGCAACGACAAGCTTGCCTTGCAGCGCCTGAAAGAGGCCGCCGAAAAGGCCAAGATCGAATTGTCCTCGACCACGCAGACCGAAATCAACCTGCCGTTCATCACCGCCGATCAGTCCGGGCCGAAGCATCTGACGATGAAGCTGACGCGCGCCAAGTTCGAGGCGCTGGTCGATGATCTCGTGCAGAAGACCATCGAGCCCTGCCGCAAGGCGCTGAAGGATGCTGGCCTCACCGCCGGCGAGATCGGTGAAGTGGTGCTGGTCGGCGGCATGACCCGCATGCCGAAGGTGCAGGAAGTGGTGAAGCAGTTGTTCGGCAAGGAGCCGCACAAGGGCGTCAACCCGGACGAAGTCGTCGCCATCGGCGCGGCGATCCAGGCCGGCGTGCTGCAGGGCGACGTCAAGGACGTGCTGCTGCTCGACGTCACGCCGCTGTCGCTCGGCATCGAGACGCTGGGTGGCGTGTTCACCCGCATCATCGATCGCAACACCACGATCCCGACCAAGAAGAGCCAGGTATTCTCGACCGCCGAGGATAACCAGAACGCCGTCACCATCCGCGTCTTCCAGGGCGAGCGCGAAATGGCGGCCGACAACAAGGTTCTCGGCCAGTTCGATCTGATGGGCATTCCGCCCTCGCCGCGCGGCATGCCGCAAATCGAGGTGACGTTCGACATCGACGCCAACGGCATCGTCAACGTGTCGGCCAAGGACAAGGCGACCGGCAAGGAACAGCAGATCCGGATTCAGGCCTCCGGCGGCCTGTCGGAAGCCGACATCCAGAAGATGGTCAAGGACGCCGAGGCCAACGCCGCCGAGGACAAGAAACGCCGCGAGGCGGTCGACGCCAAGAACCATGCCGACGCGCTGGTGCATTCCACCGAGAAGGCGCTGGCCGAGCATGGCTCCAAGGTCGAGGAAAGCGAGCGCCGCGCCATCGAAGACGCCGTCAGCGATTTGAAGGAAGCGCTGAAGGGCGACGACGCCGAGGCGATCAAGGCCAAGACCAACACGCTGGCGCAGACTTCGATGAAGCTCGGCGAGGCCATGTACAAGCAGCAGGCCGAGAGCGATGCGGCCAAGGATGCCGCCAAGGATGACGTGGTCGACGCGGAATTCACCGAAGTCGACGACGACAAGAACAACAAGAAATCTGCTTAGACGGCTGTCATCATGACCCTCATTCCGACAGAGCGCGGCGCGCGTCTCGAAGAATGGGGGTCATTTTTCGTTAAGCCGGAGGCGGCATTCTCCAGGACGGATTCCTTCGGGATGAGGACGAATTTCGGGCGGGTTTGACGGATGTCCACCAAGCGCTGCTACTACGAAACCCTTGAAGTCGAGCGGACCGCGGACGAGTCCAAGCTCAAGGCGGCGTTCCGCAAGCTGGCGATGAAATGGCATCCGGACAAGAATCCCGGCGATGCCACCAGCGAGATCCGCTTCAAGGAAATCAACGAAGCCTACGAAGTCCTGAAAGACGGCGACAAGCGCGCGGCCTATGACCGGTTCGGTCATGCCGCCTTCGAGCAGGGCGCGGGCGGCGGCGGCCCCGGCTTCGGCGCCGGCTTTGCTTCTTCCTTCTCGGATATTTTCGAAGACCTGTTCGGCATGGCCGGACAGCGCGGACGCGGCGGCGGGCGCGAGCGCGGCCAGGACCTGCGCTACAACATGGAAATCACGCTGGAGGAAGCCTTCCTCGGCAAGACCGCCCAGATCGAGATTCCGGTCTCGGTGACCTGCGAATCCTGTTCCGGCACCGGCGCGAAAGCCGGCACCAAGCCGAAGACCTGTGCGACGTGCGGCGGCGCCGGCCGGGTGCGGCAGGCGCAGGGCTTCTTCACGCTGGAGCGCACCTGCCCCGGCTGTCAGGGCCGCGGCCAGATGATCGAGGATCCCTGTCCCTCATGCGCGGGTTCGGGACGGGTGACGCGCGAGCGCACCTTGTCGGTCAATATTCCGCAAGGTGTGGAAGACGGCACGCGGATTCGTCTTGCCGGTGAAGGCGAGGCCGGCGTTCGTGGCGGGCCGCCGGGCGATCTCTATATTTTTCTGTCGCTGGCCACTCACCAGTTCTTCCAGCGCGATGGCGCCGATCTGCATTGCCGAGTCCCGATCTCGATGGTGACCGCGTCTTTGGGCGGCGAATTCGAGGTACCGACCATCGATAAGGGCAAGACCAAGGTGAAAGTACCGTCAGGAACCCAGTCCGGCCGGCGCTTTCGCATTGCATCAAAAGGCATGCCAGTGCTGAGGTCGCGTCAGACCGGAGACATGTACGTCCAGGTCGTGGTCGAAACGCCGCAAAATCTGACCAAGAAGCAGCAGGAATTGCTCGCCGAGTTCGAAAAATTGTCGTCCGGCGCAACTCAACCTGAGGCGGCGGGTTTCTTCACCAAGGTCAAGGACTTCTTCGGTAACCGCGCCAATACCTGACAATTCTCTGCGGCTTGACCGTATCGGTTGCTACCTATACCTCTTTATGACTATTTTCTGACACTCCCGCCGAGCTCGCGGTCCCCCCTGGTAGCGACAATGCCTTTGCAATCGTCCGTGCGTGCGTTGAAAAAGCCTCCTCGTCTCGACGATGAGGTTCGCTTTCTTCGTTCATGGATCGAGAAGCCGCTTCACATGGGCGCGGTGATGCCTTCGGGAAAACTGCTGGCGCGCACCATGGCGCAATATGTCGACGTCCGTTCGGATGGACCCGTCGTCGAACTTGGCCCCGGGACCGGAGCGATCACCAGCGCGCTGATCGAGCATGGCGTCGACCAGAAGCGCCTCGTCCTGGTCGAATACAATCCCGGTTTCTGTGCGCTGCTGCGCGACCGCTATCCGCAGGCCAAAGTGGTGCAGGGCGACGCCTATGCATTGCGCGACTCGCTCTGGAACGTGCTGCAGGCCCCCGCCTCCGCGGTCGTGTCCGGCCTGCCGCTGGTCACCAAGCCGATGCTGACGCGGCTGAAACTGATCCGCGATGCCTTCCTCGCGCTCGCGCCGGGTGCGCCGTTCGTGCAGTTCACCTATTCGGTGGTGCCGCCAATTCCGAAATCGCTGCCTGGCGTCGCCACGGAAGCCTCCGAGCGGATCTGGATGAACCTTCCGCCGGCACGCGTCTGGGTGTATCGCAAGGGCTGATGCCGGATCGCGCCGCCCGCGCGGACCGAGTTCGTGTCTCGCACGCGATTTCCAAATCATGTCGGCGCTGAAAATCCTCGTGATCCCCGGCTCGCTTCGCACCGGCTCGCTCAACGCCAAGCTGGCTGCGACCGCAGCGCATGAATTCGTCCAGGCCGACGTGGAAGTCACGCGCATCTCGCTCGGTGATTTTCCGCTGCCGATCTATGACGGCGACCTGCAGAACAAATCGGGCGTGCCGAAGAACGCGGTCAATCTCAAGCGGATGATCGGCGCGCATCACGGCGTCCTGATCGTGACGCCGGAATATAATTCCTCGGTGCCGCCTTTGCTCAAGAATACCATCGACTGGGTGACGCGCGTGCAGGACCCGCATGAGACCCGAGGCCAGGTGTTTCGCGAGCGCGCGTTTGCGATCGCGGCGGCCTCGGAAGGCCGGCTCGGCGGCACGCGGGCGCTGGCGGCGCTGCGGCTGATCCTGTCCGCCTGTCACGCGACGGTGATTCCGAACCAGCTCGCGCTGTCGTTCGCAAGCGAGGCCTATGATGATATGGACAGGCTGAAACATCCGGCCGACGTCGAGGCGCTGAGGGCGCTGGTGCGGCAGCTGATCAACGTTTCGCAGCATATGATGTGAGGTGACATGCAGCCATCCGCTATCGCCCCCCGCGACCGGTTGATCGTGGCGCTCGATCTCCCCGGCGTCGCCGCCGCCGAAGCGATGATTGGCCGGCTCGGCGACAGCGTGAGCTTCTACAAGATCGGCTATCAGCTCGCCTATGCGGGCGGCTTGCCGCTGGTCCGTCAGCTCGCCAGCGCCGGCAAGAAGGTGTTCGTCGATCTCAAACTGCACGACATCGGCAATACGGTGGCGCGCGGTGTCGAGAGCGTGGCTCAACTCGGCGCGACGTTCCTGACCGTGCACGCCTATCCGCAGACCATGAAGGCGGCCGTCGAGGCACGCACGGGATCGGGCCTGAAAATCCTCGCGGTCACGGTGCTGACTTCCTACGACGACGGCGATCTCCACGCCGCCGGCTATCGGCTCAATGTGTCCGATCTGGTCGCAGCCCGCGCCCAGCAGGCGCAGGTGCTCGGCGTCGACGGCCTGGTCTGTTCGCCGGAAGAGGCGGCTTCCTTGCGCAAGATCGTCGGTCATCAGATGAGCCTGGTGACGCCGGGCATCCGCCCGGCGGGCAGTTCGGCCGGCGACCAGAAGCGCATCATGACCCCAGCCCGCGCCATCGCCGCCGGCGCGGATTATCTGGTAGTCGGGCGGCCGGTGATGGAAGCAGCCGATCCAAGGGCTGCGGCGGAGGCGATCCAGGCCGAGATCGCACAGGCGCTGACTTAATCGCAAGAAGGGAAGAGTGCAGATGGCAAAGGGTTACTGGATCGCACGTATCGACGTTCATAACATGGATGGCTACAAGGAATACGTCGCGCAGAACGGCGCGGTGTTCAAGAAATATGGCGCCAAGTTTCTGGTGCGCGGCGGCCGCTTCGTCGGCCGCGAAGGCTCCACGCGAACCCGCAATGTGGTGCTGGAATTCAAGGATTACGACACCGCGCTGGCCTGCTACAACTCCCCGGAATATGCCCGCCTGGTCGCGATCCGCAGCCCGCATTCCGAGGGCGACCTCGTGATTATCGAAGGGTATGACGGCGAGCAGCCGTAGCCGGAGGCGTGATCGGTTGCCGGAACAGGCTGCCCCGGCTATACGGCAGGGGCTGGCGAGGTCTTAGACAATGTCCGACATGCGCTTGATTGTTGCGGGGGCCGGCGGCCGGATGGGCCGCGCGCTGACGCGTGTCATCTCGGAAACACCGGGCGCGGTGGTGACTGGTGCGCTGGAAGCGCCCGGTTCCGAACTGCTGGGCAAGGATGCCGGGGTGCTCGCGGGGCTGCCCGCCAACGGGGTCAAGCTGTCGGCCGATCTGTGGTCGCTGTCGTCGAACGCCGACGGCATTCTCGATTTCACCGTGCCCGGCGCGACCATCGCCAATGTCGCGATCGCCGCCGAGCGCGGCCTTGTCCACGTCATCGGCACCACCGGTCTCTCGGCATCCGATGATGCCGTGATCAAGAGCGTCACCTCGCGTGCCACCGTCGTCAAATCGGGCAATATGAGCCTCGGCGTCAACCTGCTGGCGGCGCTGGTGAAGCGGGTCGCGCAATCGCTGGATGAGGATTTCGATATCGAAATTCTGGAGATGCATCACCGGGCCAAGATCGATGCGCCGTCCGGCACGGCGTTGATGCTGGGCAATGCCGCGGCCGCGGGCCGCAACATCGCGCTGGACAAGCACTCCGCGCGCGGGCGCGACGGTAACACCGGCGCGCGTCGGAAGGGCGACATCGGCTTTGCATCGCTGCGCGGCGGTAGCGTCACCGGCGATCACAGCGTGATTTTCGCCGGCGCGATGGAGCGCATCGAGCTGACGCACCGGGCCGAGGACCGCACGATGTTCGCGCAAGGCGCCATCAAGGCCGCGCTGTGGGCGCGCGGCAAAGAGCCCGGACTGTATTCGATGGCCGATGTGCTCGGGTTGGCCGACTTCTAAAATCCTGCAATCGAAACGGAAATCATCGGAATGAGCGATCGTCTTCTTGTGCTCGTGCGTCACGGCCAGAGCGAATGGAATCTGAAGAACCTCTTCACCGGCTGGAAGGATCCCGACCTCACCGACAAGGGGATTGCCGAGGCCCAGGAGGCCGGCCGCAAGCTCAAGGCGCAGGGACTGTCGTTCGACATCGCCTTTACCTCGGTGCTGATACGGGCGCAGCACACGCTTGACCTGATGCTGACCGAGCTGGGGCAGACCGGCCTTCCCACCAAGAAGCATCTGGCGCTCAACGAGCGCGACTATGGCGACCTGTCCGGCCTGAACAAGGACGACGCCCGCAAGAAATGGGGCGAGGAACAGGTCCATGTCTGGCGCCGTTCCTACGACGTGCCGCCGCCCGGCGGCGAAAGCCTGAAGGATACGCTGGCGCGCACCCTGCCCTATTACGTCCAGGAAATCCTGCCCTGCGTGTTGCGCGGCGAACGCACGCTGGTGGCGGCGCACGGCAACTCGCTGCGCGCGCTGATCATGGTGCTGGAAAAGCTTTCGCCGAAGGAAATTCTGGCGCGCGAACTCGCGACCGGCGCGCCGATCGTCTATCGGCTGAATGCCGACGCCACGGTTGCCTCCAAGCTCGATCTGGCGGCGTGAGCGCTGAGGCGGAAATAGTTGTTCTCGATGCGCCGGTTGCCGAACCCGCGCTCGATCAGCTCGCCTCGGTGCTGGCCGACTGCGTCGAAGGCGGCGCCAGCGTCAGCTTCATGTCGCCGTTCTCGCATGCCGATGCGCTGGCCTTCTTTCGCAGGGTCGCGGCCTCGGTCGCGTCAGGCGATACCGTGCTGCTGGTGGCGCGGCTTGCCGGCAAGATCGTCGGCACGGTGCAACTCGGACTGGACACGCCGCCTAATCAGCCGCATCGCGCCGACCTGAAGAAGATGCTGGTGCATCGCTCGGCGCGGGGACGCGGCGTCGGCGCGGCATTGATGGCGCAGGTCGAGGAGGAAGCGAGGCGGCGAGGCCGCTGGCTTCTCGTGCTCGATACAGTACCCGGCGAAAATGGCTATCGCCTCTATCGCCGTGCTGGCTGGATCGAAATCGGCAGCATCCCGGACTACGCGATGTTTCCGGATGGACGTCTCTGCGATACCGCGATCTTCTGGAAGCGGCTGGAGAAGTGATCGGAGGCTTCGGGGCCGTTACTCCGGGTTCGATGCTCCGCATCGCCCCGGATGACGGTGACCCTAATGAATCCCCACCTGGCCGGCTTCCCAGCCCAGCATCGCCTGCTTGCGGGTGATGCCCCAGTGATAGCCGGTCAGGGCGCCGCCCTTGCCGAGCGCGCGATGGCAGGGCACCACGAACGACAGCGGATTCTTCCCGACCGCGGCGCCGACCGCGCGTGAGGCCTTCGGGCTTTTGATCTTGGTCGCGATATCGGAATAGCAGACCGCGCGACCCATCGGGATCTTCAACAAGGTCTCCCAGACCCGCACCTCGAAGTCGGTGCCGATCAGGACCACGCGCAGCGGCTGGTCCGCGCGCCACAGCCGCGTGTCGAAGACGCGCTGCGCCAGCGGCGCGGTGCCTTCGCCGTCCTCGACATAGGTTGCGTTCGGCCAGCGCCGCTTCATGTCGGCGAATGCGGGCTGCTCCTCGCCGGGATCGGCGAACGCAAGGCCCGCCAGCCCACGGCCGCTGGCGATCACGATCGCGGTGCCGAACGGCGAGGGATGAAATCCAAACCGAAGCGTCATGCCGGCGCCGCCGTTCTTCCATTCGCCCGGCGACATCGCTTCATGGGTGACGAACAAATCATGCAGCCGGCCTGGGCCCGAAAGCCCGGAGTCGAGCGCGGCGTCGAGCACGCTGGCGGAATCGCGCAGCAGCCCCTTGGCGTGGTCGAGCGTCAGCGCCTGCATGAACGCCTTCGGCGTCAGCCCGGCCCAGCGCCGAAACAGATGGTGCAACTCGTCGGGGGTGACGCCGGCGGCATCCGCCATCGCTTCGATGGTCGGCTGCGCGCGCCAGTGCTCCGAGATGAAGGCGATGGCGCGGCGCACGGAATCATAGTCGCGCAGCGCGGCGTTCTGGGGGCCCGGCTTGGTGAGGCGGTGCTCATTGATTGCGAGGTTCATCATGGCCTTGATGTAGGACGGATGCGGCCTCGCAACCACCCGATTTCCGATAAGCGATCATGCAACCGGATTGTAGGTGGGCCCGCGCTTGGCGGCCTGCAGTGCAGCGGTTAAGGCTTTGGCAAAACTAGCCTTTTCGTCGGCCCCCAAAAACCTCGCGACGGAGACGCGGCGGCCCTTCGAGACCAGATAAAGTTTCTCGATGCCGAATTCGGCATGCGCTTTCTGGTCGAGCTGGACCCACAGCGGATTGAGCACCCATTCCACGACATGACCGCGGTGGCTGACCCGGCGCACCCGCAGCTCGAACGGGGTCACCCGGATTTCCTCGGTGGCCTCGGCATGACGGAAATTGACCCGGAATGCCCAGTAGATCGCCAGCACATCGAGGCCGAAAAAGCCCAGCACCGGCCAGGCGCCCATCAGCAAAAACGCCAGGCCGGCTGCGAAACTGACCGCGCTGACGAATCCCATCAGGACCAGGAATCCGGTGCGGCTCAGCGATCGATGTGGCGTCAGCAGCGCCGAAAACAATTCCGGCGGCTCCTGCGCTTGCTCAAAATCGTTGCCTGCGGTCATCGCGTGTCAGTATATCCCCATCATGGCGAAAATCACCCGCAGACCCCTGCCCAAAAATAAGCCAGCATCGCCCAAGCTCATCCAGAAATCCCGCAATCGTCCCGCCGGCCAATCCGCGCCAAAGCGCGCGCCGGCGAAACCAGCCAGGAAGAAATCGGCCAAGGGAACCAAGCCCTGGACACCGGCGGAGGTGCACGAGGCGTTCAGCCGGTTCCGCAAAGCCAACCCCGAGCCGAAGGGCGAGCTCGAACATCTCAACCCCTACACGCTGCTGGTCGCCGTGGTGCTGTCGGCGCAGGCGACCGATGCCGGCGTCAACAAGGCGACGCGGGCGCTGTTTGCGGTCGCCGACACGCCGCAAAAGATGCTCGAGCTCGGCGAGGAAAAACTCCGCGACTACATCAAGACCATCGGGCTCTATCGCAACAAGGCCAAAAACGTCATCGCGCTGTCGGAAAAACTGATCGCCGAATTCGGCGGCGAGGTGCCGCGCACCCGCGCTGAAATCGAGTCGCTGCCCGGCGCCGGGCGCAAGACCGCCAATGTCGTGCTCAACATGGCATTCGGCGAACACACGATGGCGGTCGACACCCATGTGTTTCGCGTCGGCAATCGTACCGGGCTCGCGCCCGGCAACACGCCGCTCGAGGTGGAGCTCGGGCTCCAGAAGGTGATCCCTGCCGAGTTCATGCTGCACGCGCATCACTGGCTGATCCTGCACGGCCGCTACACCTGCCTCGCGCGCAAGCCGCGCTGCGAGGTATGCCTGATCAACGATCTCTGCCGCTGGCCGGAGAAGACGGTTTAGGTCGAGCCGCCAACACCGTCATTGCGAGGAGCGGAGCGACGAAGCAATCCAGCCTTGTTCGGGCATGGATTGCTTCGCTGCGCTCGCAATGACGGCCATTTAAATAGAAGACGCGCTTTTCACCATGAGGAGGTCACACCACCGGCACGCTGGTCTTGCGCGCGGGCTCGATCAGCTCGGGGCGCGGTCCGCTCAGCCGCTTGTGCATGTGAACCATGAAGGCCATGCCGAACAGTGGCGTTGCGAGGTTGACGATCGGGATCGAGACGAACGCCGCGATTACCAATCCGGCGGCGAATACCAGCGCGCCATTATGCTTGCGCATCGCCTTGGCTTCCGCAGGGCTGCGAAACCGCATCGCCGCGAGCTCGAAATACTCCCGCCCCAGCAGCCATGCGGTGGCGACAAAGAACGCGATGAAGCCGGCGCCGGCCACGAACACGAACGGCAGCGCGATCAGGTAAACCAGGATGGTGAGCAGCGCGGTCTTGACGCCTTCGGTCATGGCAAGACCGAACGGCAGCGCGTTGCCGGGACGCTCCGCCGGATAGTGCTCGCGCTCGACATGTTCGGCGACCTCGTCGACGAACACGCTCGCCACCAGCGAGGTGATGGCGGGCATCAGGAACACCGCGCCGAGCACGACGCCAAGCCCGGCGGCGATCGAGACGATCCAGGCCAGGATATTGAGCGGCGTGTGGGAACCTGGGCCCAGCATCGCCTCGGCCCAGCCTTCGCCCGAGGTCGCAAACCAGCTCAACAGCCGCTGCAGGCCGACCGCCAGCACGGTGATCAGCACCAGCGCCAGCCCGATCGAGCGCCACAGGATGGAACGCATCGGCGGCGACAGGATCTGCGAAAGCGCCTTCACGGCGGCGTCCAACATGATGGTTCCATCCTCTCTCGAAAAGCTCTCGCGAGAGGTAGACATGCACGCAGGCTTCGGCAAGGGCCGGGTGCGGGCCGCTCAGGTGTCGAGCGGTTTGCCGAGCACGTTCGGGCCGAACACCGCGATCGCAACGATCACGATGATCATCGCGGTCGAGATCAGGCCGAACACGCCGCCGACGCCGGCTTCGCGCAGGACATAGGCGACGATGAATCCCGAGAACGTCGCGCTGACCCGGCTCATCGAATAGACCAGACCCGCGGCCCGCGCCCGAACAGGCGTTGGAAATACCTCGGTCTGATAGGCGTGATAGGCGTACGACATGGTCATGTTGGCGGCCGTGATCAGCACGCCGCACAGGATCAGCAGCGCAGGCTCTGCGAACTGCGAAAACGCGATTCCGAACACGCCGATCGCAAAGGCCGCGACGCAGATGATCCATTTGCGCTCGAAGCGGTCGGCAAAGCTCGCGGCCAGCAAAGGCGCGATCGGATAGGCGAACGCGATGATGAAGGAATATTGCAGGCTCTTCGTCACCGTGATGCCCTTTTCGACCAGCAGCGCCGGCACCCAATTGGCAAAGCCGTAGACCCCGAAAGCCTGGCAGAGATTGAAGATCATGAACAACACGACCAGCGACAGGTATGGCGGCCTGAACAGCTCGGCGTAACCCGCATTCGCGACCGCCGCGCGCGCAGAAACGGCGAGAGCGCCTTGGGGCGGACGCGCCGGTGTCGCGCCGGCCGAGGCTTCGAGCATCGTGAGAATTTTGGCGGCCTCTTCGGTGCGGCCATGGCGCGCCAGCCACAGCGGGCTCTCCGGCACGAAAAGCCGCAGGATCCAGATCACCATGCTGCCGGCGGCGCCGATCAGCACCACCCAGCGCCAGCCATCGATGCCGTAGGGCGACAGCGGCACCAGCCACCACGCGAGCGCCGCCACCACGGGGACCGCCGTGAACATGACCGCCTGATTGACCGCGAAGGCCCGGCCGCGCATCCAGCTCGGCACCAGCTCGGTGATATAGGCGTCGATGGTGATGATCTCGACGCCGATGCCGATCCCGGCGATGAACCGCCACAACAAGACGCCATTGGACGTGGTCTGGCACGCCATCACCACCGACGCCACGGTGTAGCCGAGCAGCGCGAAGGTGAAGATCGAGCGCCGCCCGAACCGGTCGGCCAGAAAGCCCAGGAAGAAGGTGCCGACGAACAGCCCGGAAAAGGTCGCGGCCACGAACGCGCCGATGCCGGAAAAGCCGAAGAAGGCCTGCGTGGTGGTGGTCAGCAATCCGCTGCGGTTCAAACCGGGCGCGATATAGCCGGTGAAGAACAGGTCATAGACCTCGAACCAGCCGCCCAGCGACAGCAGGATCACCAGCCGCCACACATAGGACGAAGCGGGCAGGCTTTCGAGCCGCCGCGATATCTCGTCCGCCTCGCCGGGCGGGGCGGCGGACACGGTGCCTGCGGTAAGTTCGGCTGCGCTCATATTGTCGTCCTCCCCCAAACCGGTTAGCGCGCTTTGCGCGGCGTCTGTTTCCGGCGTTTTTTCATGTGAAAGCGCCTCGGCGGCCGATACGTCACCAGATCGGCCGGTTGCCCCGGGGCGTTGCGTTATTCAACGGTGAATACACCGTTGCCCAGATTATATTTTCCAGACGGCCACCGAAAGCCTAGTCTGGAGCGCAGCCGGTGACCGCCAGCACGGCCGAAGCCTATCGGGAGACAAGAACAATGACTGGAATGGGATTGCCTTTGGCAGGCGTGAGGGTCGTCGAAATGACCCATATGGTGATGGGCCCGACCTGCGGCATGATCCTGGCGCAGCTTGGCGCCGAGGTCATCAAGGTCGAACCGCCGGCGGGCGACAAGACCCGCAGCCTCGGTGGCATGGGGACCTCATTCTTCCCGCTGTTCAACCGCGGCAAGCGCAGCGTCGTGCTCGATCTTGCCAAGCCCGAGGACCGCGAGACCATGGACCGGCTGCTGGCCAGCGCCGATGTGTACCTGGAGAATTTCCGCGACGGATTGCTGGAAAAGCAGGGGCTCGGCGCCGACGAGTTGCGCCGGAAATATCCGCATTTGATCGTCGCCGGCCACAAGGGTTTTCTGTCCGGTCCCTATGAGCACCGCCCGGCGCTCGACGAGGTCGTGCAGATGATGTCGGGGCTGGCCGCCATGACCGGCACCAGCGAGAAGCCGCAGCGGGTCGGATCGTCGGCCAACGACATCATGGGCGGCATGTTCGGGGTGATCTCGATTCTCGCCGCGCTTTACCAGAAGCGCGGCGGCCGGGCCGGCGGTGCGGATATTCGCATCGGACTGTTCGAAAACTGCCTGTTCCTCGTCGCCCAGCACATGGTCGAGTACGAGATGACCGGCAATCGGCCGCGCTCGATGCCGGAACGCGAGCACGCCTGGCCGATCTACGATATTTTCGAGACCGCGGGCGGCGAGCGCATCTTCATCGGCGTCGTCACCGAAGGCCATTGGCAGAGTTTCTGCCGGGAGTTCGGGCTGACGGAATTTTCCGAGGATCCCGCGTTGCGCACCACCACCGACCGGATCCTGGCGCGATCGAGGATCATTCCGCGCGTCGCCGACGTGATCAAAGGTTGGAACGCGGCCGAGCTCTCCACAAAGCTCGACGCGTTGAACATCTGCTTCTCGCCGATCAATCGCCCCGAGGACCTGTTTGACGATCCGCATGTGTTGCGCCCCGGCGGTCTCGTGAATAACATCAATGCCAATGGCGCGGCGTTCCGGGTTCCGGCGCTGCCGGTGGAATGGAACGGCGCCAGCATCGGCGAAGGATTGAAAGTGCCGGTGCTCGGCGCCGATACCGAAGCTGTCCGCGCCGAATTGAAGGATCAGGATTTTTCTCCAACCGGCAAACCCGCTGTGAGGCTCGCATGACCCGCGTTCGAGACGTTTATCCCGACAATCGAGTGAGCTTGCGCGAAGTTGGTCTGAGAGACGGCCTGCAGCTCGTCAAGACGTTTCCCTCGACCGCGGCGAAGCAGCGCTGGCTCCGCGACGAATACGGCGCGGGGGTCCGGCATTTCGAGGTCGGCTCGTTCCTGCCGGCGAAAACGTTCCCGCAATTCGCCGATGTGCGCGATATCATCAAGACGGTCGCCTCGCTTCCTGGCGCGCACGGCATCGCGCTGGCGCTCAACGAACGCGGCGTCAACGAAGCGCTGGCGTCGGGCGTAGGCGAAATCGCCACGGTGGTCTCGGCGACGGAAGAACACAGCCGGGCCAACGCCAACCGCTCGCGCGAAGAGGCCATTGCCAACGTCAAGCGTCTTTGCGATTTCCGCGACGCGAGCCCGCACAAGCCGATTGTCAATGCGGCGATCTCGATGGCGCTGGGATGTTCGATTGCCGGTCCGGTCGATCCCAACGAAGTGATAAAACTCGTTGAAAAATGCCTGGAGGCCGGGGTCGATTTCGTCGCCGTCGCCGATACCGTCGGCTATGCCGGCCCAAAGCAGGTCGGCGAACTGACCAAGGCGGTCGTCAAACTATCAGGATCAAAACCGGTCTGCGTTCATCTGCACGATACCAGGGGGATGGGGATCGCGAATGCGTCCGCTGCGCTGGACGCTGGCGCGCGCATTCTCGACGGCTCCTTGGGTGGCCTCGGCGGTTGCCCGTTCGCGCCCGGCGCTACAGGCAATGTCGTGTTCGAGGACCTGGCGTTCCTGTGCGAGAGCAAGGGATTTGCCACCGGCATCGATATCGACAGGCTGATCGCGGTGCGCGCGATCCTGCGCTCGGAAATGCCCAACGAGGCGCTCTATGGCGGGCTTGCCCGAGCCGGGCTGCCCGACCGGAAATCCAGCGTCGCCGCCTGAACGCGGCGAGCCGTTTTGACTTAGGCCGCTGGCCTTTCGCTCGTGCCGGCGATCACGAAAACGCGCAGCCGTCCCGCACGCCGAGCTTCTTGAAGACGATCGCCGCGGGACAGAATCCGGTGAACGATGACTGGATCATGTTCAGCCCGGCGAATGCGGTCAGCAAATACCAGTACGGATTGACCAGCCAGCCGAGCGCGAGCCCGAGCAGCACGACAAATCCCGCGAACCTCAGTACGGCTCTATCGATATTCATGGCATGTTCCTTTGGTTGGAATTGAAAGATCATCAGGACCGGGTCAGCCCGGCCATCGTCCACGAAACAATTTTCTGCGTATCCATCGCGCCAGCCGTCCGTGAAATCTCCCGGCCGCCGCGCATCAACAGCAGTGTGGGGATGCCGCTGATCCCGAGGCGCGAAGAAACGCCGGGAGCGGTGTCGGAATTGAGCTTCAGCAAGCGAACCTTCGGTTCAAGCTCCCGCGCGGCGCGGTCATACATGGGCGCCATTGAGCGGCACGGGCCGCACCACGGTGCCCAGACGTCGACCAGCACGGGGATATCGCTGTGTGCGACATGGCGGTTGAACGCCTGTTCGTCGACCTCGATCGGGTGACCGCTGAAGATCGGTTGATGGCAGGATCCGCAGCGAGCCGCCTCCAGCGACCGTTCGGCGGGCAGCCGGTTGATCTGCCCGCACTGCCCGCAGACAATTTGCTGACTTGCACTCATGTTCCGGTCTTGACCTCCTTGATCTTTGCGATGTTGAGCCGGTCGAGCAGGAAGCGTTCATAGAACGGCTCGCTCTCGCCGCGGCGAATCTTTCGGAGAAAATATTTCTCGAAGGCAACCTTGGCGAGATGGACCCATTCGCCTTTCGAGGACCAGTTGACGTTGCGCGGCGGAATTTGCGGCTGCGCCAGGAAGGCAACGCCGGTGTCGCCGAAATCCGCCAGACAGACGGCATTCCAGGTCGGCTGCGCCACGGGTGCCTGGCCCTTCAGCAAGGAGCCGATGTTCAGCGCTGTCGCGGTCACCATCGATTCGATCATGAATCCTGTTTTCGGCACGCCCACCGGAACCGGCGTCGCTCCGACCGGGGCGATGGCCACGCATACGCCGATGCCGAATACGTTTGGAAAGGCCGGATTGCGCTGGTGCTTGTCGACGATCACGAAACCGCGCGGATTGGTCAGCTTCTCGATGCCGCGAACCGCGCCGACGCCGCGAAAGGCGGGCAGCATCATCGAATAGGAGAACGGCAATTCGTGCGTCTTGCGAACCGAACCGTCCTCCGCGACCTCCTCGACGAACATCTTTCCCTGCTCGACATTTTTGACGCGAGCGTTGGTGATCCATTTGATGTGCTTCTCGCGCATCTCGCTCTCAAGCAGGCCTTTGGTGTCGCCCACGCCATCGAGACCCAGGTGTCCGATGTAGGGTTCGGACGTCACAAACGTCATCGGCACGCGATCGCGAAGTTTCCGCCGGCGCAACTCGGTTTCCAGAATGAACAGGAATTCGTAGGCCGGTCCGAAACAGGATGCGCCCTGCACCGCGCCGATCACCACGGGGCCGGGATTCGCCGCCAGCCGTTCGAATGCCTCCTTGGCATCGGAAGCATGGCTGACGTGACAAACCGATTGCGTATGGCCCTCGGGACCCAGTCCCGGAATTTCGTCGAATGCCAGTTCCGGTCCGGTTGCAATGACGAGGTAGTCATAATTGATGGACGCGCCATCCGTGAGCTCGATTCGGTTTTCCGCCGGATGCACGCGCTGCGCGCCCTGCGTCAGCAACTGTATGCCCTTGCGTTTCATCACCTCGACCAGGTCGATCTCGATGTCGCTGCGCTTGCGCCAGCCGATCGCGACCCAGGGGTTGGATGGGACGAAATGATAGACCGGTCCCTGAGAAACCACCGTGAGACGGTCGCCCTTTCTCAACTGCGGCAATAATTCATAGGCCATCAGCGTCCCGCTGAGACCGGCACCGATAACAACTACTTCCGCCATGGTCGCCTCCGTTTGCTGCGTCACTCAAGTGTGCGGCCGCGCTAATTGAACCTTGGCTGTTTGAGCCCGACGATTGACTATATATTCATAATCTCGTATATACGCAAGTATGAAAATAGATAGCGCGACCATGGAATCCGCCGCCGACCGGGCCAGCGACCTGTTGAAGGCGCTTTCCAACCGACATCGGCTGCTCATCATTTGCCAGTTGATCGACGGCGAACGCTCGGTTGGCGATCTCGCGGAATTCTTGGGCCTTCGGGATTCGACGGTGTCCCAGCATCTGGCTCTCCTGCGCAAGGATGGCCTGGTGTCTGCGCGGCGCGATGCCCAGACGATCTACTACTCAATCGCCAGCGATCCGGCGCGCGAAGTCCTGAAAACGCTCTATCAGGTGTATTGCGCGCCGAAAGCGACGAAGGCGAGCAGCAGGCTATGAGCGTGCAGGCCGCGAGGCCTTGAGGCAGGTCAATGTGCCAACAGAAGACTTCAATGAGATGTCAGCAAACGCCGCAGCGCGGCCGGCGTGACAAGATGGTGGACCGATCGATGCGGAGATTGATGGCGTTGAGCTTTGCTGTGGCTGCGGTGTTGCGCGCGGCATCGGCCGACGCGGAAACCCTCACCGTCGCGCCGCGGTCGGTCGTCGACGAGAAGGCCGTATTCGCCACCGTCGAGAGTATCAGCGTGGTGCCTGCGCGCGGTCGCATTGGCGGAACCATCGTCCAGCTCAATGTCCGGGAGGGCGACGCCGTCACGCGCGGAAAGGCGATCGCGGCGATCGGCGACGAAAAGCTGGGTCTCCAGATGAGATCGCTGGATGCACAGATCGACGCCTTGCAGGCGCAATCGAACCAGGCGCAAATCGATTTTACCCGAACCGAGGGACTGGTGGAGCGCGGCACGCTTCCTCGAATCAAGCTTGATGAAGCGCGAACGACACTCAACGTTGCCGAAAACGGGCTGCGGGCGAGAACCGCCGAGCGCGCGGTGGTCCAGCAGCAGCTCACCGAGGGGCAGGTCCTTGCTCCCGCCGACGGCCGCGTATTGAAGAAGCTGGTGGCCGTGGGTTCCGTGGTGCTGCCCGGCGACCCCGTTGCGATGATCGCGCAGCAGGACTTCAAATTGCGGCTGCGGGTGCCGGAACAGCATGCCCGCTTTCTCAAAGCCGGCGACAAGATCCGCATCGACGGCGCGGAGTTCGGCGAACAAGGCTCCAAATCGGGTGTGATCGATCTGGTCTATCCGCAGATCGAGGACGGTCGCGTTATTGCGGATGCCACCGTCGAGGGGCTCGGGGAGTATTTCGTCGGCGACCGGCTCAGGGTCTGGATATCGGGCGGCAAGCGCACGGCCTTCGTGATCCCGTCGAGCTATGTGACAACCCGGTTTGGGATCGATTACGTCCGGATTCGGCAGGCGGACCGAACGATCGACGTGCCGGTGCAGCGCGGCCGCGACATGCCTGGTCCCGATCTCCCCAATGGCCTTGAAATCCTGTCCGGCATCCGCGTGGGCGATCAACTGGTGCAGCCGTGAATCTCGGCCTGTCGGGGCGGCTTACCCGGGCGACCATCGGTTCGCCGCTGACGCCGCTGTTCCTGCTCGCCTCGCTTGTCGTCGGCTTCATCGCCGTCGCCATCATTCCGCGCGAGGAAGAGCCCCAGATCAGCGTTCCCATGGTCGACATCCGCGTCAACGCCGACGGACTGCGCGCGCCGGATGCGGTTGAACTGGTCACCAAGCCTCTCGAGGCCATCGTCAAGGGCATCGATGGCGTGGAACACACCTACAGCCAGACCGAAGACGACCGCGTGATGGTCACCGCGCGCTTCCTGGTCGGCACCAAGTCCGAGGACGCGATCCTTCGCGTTCATGAGAAGATCCGCGCCAATCTCGACCGCATCCCGGTCGGCATTCCCGAACCCCTGATTGTCGGCCGCGGCATCAACGATGTCGCCGTGACCGTTCTCACGCTTTCGCCAAAACCCGAGGCGGCCGACCGCTGGTCGGACAAGGACCTGTACGAGTTGGCCGACAAGCTGCGCGCCGAACTGATGAAAGTCGACAGCATTGGGCTGACCTACATCTCCGGCGGCGGCGCCCAGCAGATCAGGGTGGAGCCGGATCCGGAGAAGCTGTCGCTGTTCGGCGTGACGCTGCAGCAGCTCGTCGCCAAGGTGAAGGATGCCAATCGTTCGTTCATGGCCGGACAAATCCGCGATGCCAGTATCGTTCGCAGCGTATCGGCGGGCCAGACCCTGGCCGGCATTCCCGACATCGGGCTGTTGCTGATCTCGACGCGGGACGGTCGCCCGGTCTACGTCAAGGACGTTGCATCCGTCGTCATCGGACCGAATGCGACCGAGCACCGGGTCTGGAGCGATGCGCGTGACGGCAAGGGCAATTGGGAGCGCGTTCCCGCGGTCAGCCTGGCGCTGGCCAAGCGCGCGGGCGCCAACGCGGTGGTCGTCTCGGAAGACATCGCGCATCGGCTCGAGGGACTGAAATCCCGCCTGATCCCCGCTGACGTCCAGGTCACGGTCACCCGCGACTATGGCGAGACCGCCAACGAGAAGGCGAACGAGCTTCTGTTCCACCTCGGCCTGGCGACGATCTCGATCGTGGTCCTGATCGCGATCGCGATCGGCTGGCGCGAGGCGCTGGTCACGCTGGTGGTGATCCCGACGACGATATTGCTGACGCTGTTTGCGGCGAACCTGATGGGCTACACCATCAACCGGGTCAGCCTGTTTGCGCTGATCTTTTCGATCGGCATCCTTGTCGACGATGCGATCGTGGTGGTCGAGAACATCGCCCGTCATTGGGCGATGAAGGACGGCCGGCCCCGCATCCAGGCCACGATCGAGGCCGTCGCCGAGGTGGGCAATCCCACCATCGTTGCGACGCTGACAGTTGTAGCTGCTCTGCTGCCGATGCTGTTCGTGTCGGGGCTGATGGGCCCCTACATGGCGCCGATCCCGGCCAACGCTTCCGCGGCCATGCTGTTTTCGTTCTTTGTCGCCATGGTGGTGGCGCCCTGGCTGATGCTGCGGCTGGCGCCGAAAGAAAGTGTCGCCGTTCGCGGTCATGCCGCGCATGATGAAGGCGTGCTCGGGCGGATCTACCGGCGGATCGCGACGCCCATCGTCCGCAGCAAGCGCTCGTCCTGGATATTCCTGATCGGAGTAGGCCTCGCCACGCTGTTGTCGATGACGCTGTTCGCGACCAAATCCGTGACCGTCAAACTGCTGCCGTTCGACAACAAATCCGAGATCGCGGTCGTGGTCGATCTGCCGGAGGGCGCAAGCCTCGAGGATACCGAGCGGGTATTGTTTGCGGCAGCCGATCTCGCGCGCGGCTTGCCTGAGATCACCTCGGTACAGTCCTACGCCGGCACGCCGGCGCCGTTCAATTTCAACGGCCTGGTCCGGCACTATTACTTGCGCGAGCGACCCGAACTGGGCGAGCTGCAGGTCAACCTTGCCGCGCGTGCGGACCGCAAGCGGGCGAGCCACGACATCGCGCTGGATCTGCGGCAGCGCCTGAAGGCCGTCAGCACGCCGGCCGGCACCAGCATCAAGGTCGTCGAGGTGCCGCCCGGGCCGCCTGTGCTCGCCACCCTGCTGGCTGAAATCTATGGACCCGATGCGGCAACGCGGCGGGCGGTGACCGGCGAACTCAAGAAGGTTTTTGCCGAGGTGCCGTTCATCGTCGATATCGACGATTCGATCGGGGAGAAACGGCCGCGGCTGCGGCTGTCGATCGACCAGGACCGGCTCGAGTTTTTTGGCGTCGAGCAGCGCGACGTCTATGACACCATCCAGACGCTGTTCGGCGGTGTGTCGGTCGGCTATTCCCACCGCGGCGAGGACCGCAATCCGATCGAGATCGCGGTCAAGCTGCCGAAGCGGGATCTCGCCTGGACCGAGGCGCTCGCTTCGACGCCGGTTCCCGCCAACACGCTTCCCGGGAGCAAGACGGTCGTTGAACTGGGCCAGGTCGTCAAGGCGACCGTCGAGGACGGCTCGCCGACGATCTTCCGCCGCGACGGCCGCTTTGCGGACATGGTGATGGCGGAACTCGCGGGCCGCTTCGAGGCGCCGCTCTATGGCATGCTCGAAGTCGCCAACCGCGTCGACGCCCACGATTGGGGCGCACTGCCGAAGCCCGTCATCAGCCTGCATGGACAGCCGGCTGACGAGTCCCGGCCGACGCTGCTGTGGGACGGCGAATGGGAGATCACCTATGTGACGTTCCGCGACATGGGCGCCGCCTTCGGCGCCGCGATCCTCGGCATCTACGTGCTGGTGGTGGCCCAGTTCCGCAGTTTTCGCCTGCCGCTGGTGATCCTGACGCCGATTCCGTTGACCCTGATCGGCATTCTGATCGGTCACTGGCTGTTGGGGGCACCGTTCACTGCCACTTCGATGATCGGGTTCATCGCGCTGGCTGGCATCATCGTTCGCAATTCGATCCTGCTGGTGGACTTCATTCGTCACAGCGGTGCGGAAGGCAAATCCTTGCGCGACGTGGTGCTGGAAGCTGGCGCCGTACGCTTCAAGCCGATCCTGCTGACCGCGCTCGCGGCCATGATCGGTGCCGCGACCATTCTGCTCGATCCGATCTTTCAGGGGCTGGCGATCTCGCTGCTGTTCGGTCTGGCGTCGTCAACGCTGCTGACGGTCCTCGTGATTCCCGCCATTTACATTGCGCTTCGGGACCGTACGCCGCAGACGTCATCTGGTGAAAGCGCAGGACGATGATGAACCCGATCGTGCGCACTCGGCGACGCCGAGGCGCACGATATGGCGCGCTTTTCTCGCTGCCCGGCTAGAGTTTCGTCACCCGCAATCGCAACGCATTGCCGACAACGCTCACCGAAGAAAGCGCCATAGCCGCGGCGGCGATGATCGGCGAGAGCAGGATGCCGAAATGGGGATAGAGGATGCCAGCCGCAATCGGAATACCGCCGGCGTTGTAGATAAAGGCGAAGAACAGGTTCTGGCGAATGTTGCTCATGGTCGCCTGCGACAGCCGGCGGGCGCGCACGATGCCACCGAGATCGCCCTTCAATAGCGTGATGCCGGCGCTCTCCATCGCCACGTCGGTGCCGGTGCCCATGGCGATGCCGACTTCGGCGGCGGCGAGCGCCGGGGTATCGTTGACGCCGTCGCCGGCCATGGCGACGATCCGCCCGGCTTTTTGCAGCTTGCTGACGACCGCGCTCTTCTGATCCGGCAGCACCTCCGCCTCGACATCGGCGATCCCGAGTTTTCGCGCGACCGCGTTCGCGGTGGTACGGTTGTCACCGGTCAGCATGATGACCTTGATGCCTTCGGCTGCCAGCGCTTTCAGGGCATCCGGTGTCGACGGTTTGACCGGGTCGGCGATGGCGAACAATCCCGCCAGCCTGCCGTCGACCGCGATGTTGATCACGGTGGCGCCGTCGCCGCGCAGCCGTTCGCCTTGTTCGTTCAGCGACTGTGTGTCGACACCGAGCGAGGTGAGAAAGGCTGAATTGCCGAGCAGAACGGTCTTGCCATCGACCTTGCCGGTAGCCCCCTTGCCGGTCGGCGAGTTGAATCCTTCCACAGCGCCCAACTCGAGTTGACGTTCTCTGGCTGCCCGCACGATCGCGTCGGCGAGCGGATGCTCGCTGGCGCGCTCGACGCTGGCGGCCAGCCGCAGAATATCGGCCTCCTGAAAACCGTCAGCGGCAACGATGTCGACGACCTTCGGCTTGCCTTCCGTCAGCGTTCCCGTCTTGTCGACCACCAGCGTGTCGATCTTTTCCATGCGCTCCAGCGCCTCGGCATTCTTGATCAGCACGCCGGCCTGCGCGCCGCGCCCGACACCGACCATGATCGACATCGGGGTGGCAAGGCCGAGCGCGCAGGGGCAGGCGATGATCAGCACGCTGACGGCCGCGACCAGACCGAACGCCATTCGCGGCTCGGGCCCGAATGCCGCCCAGGCGCCGAAGGCGGCGAGCGCCACCACAATCACGGTCGGCACGAACCAGCCGGCAACCTGATCGGCCAGCCGCTGGATCGGCGCGCGCGAGCGCTGCGCCTGCGCCACCATCTGCACGATCTGGGACAGCAGGGTATCGCGCCCGACCTTGTCGGCCCGCATCACGAAGCCGCCGGATTGATTGAGCGTGCCCGCGATCACCTTAGCCCCGCTCTCTTTGGTCACCGGCATGGATTCGCCGGTCACCAGCGATTCATCGAGCGACGAACGGCCTTCCAGGATGACGCCGTCGACCGGCACCTTTTCTCCCGGCCGGACGCGCAGCCTGTCGCCAACCTTGAGGCTGTCGATCTCAACCTCATGGTCGACGCCGGCGTCATCGACGCGCCGCGCGGTTTTGGGCGCAAGTTGCAACAGCGCCTTGATGGCGCCTGATGTCGCCTCGCGCGCGCGCAACTCGAGCACCTGCCCCAGCAGCACGAGCACGGTGATGACGGCGGCGGCTTCGAAGTAGACCGCAACCGCGCCGCCATGCCCGCGGAATGTCGCGGGGAAGACATTCGGCGCGATCGTGCCAAACAGGCTGTAGACATAGGCCACGCCGGTGCCCATCGCGATCAAAGTGAACATGTTGAGATTGCGCGTCAGCAGCGACTGCCAGCCGCGGACGAAGAACGGCCAGCCCGCCCAGATCACGACGGGGGTGGCGAATACGAGTTGAATCCAGTTCGACAGCGTTTGATCGATCAAGCCGTGCCCGCCAACGAGATGGCCGCCCATCTCCAGAACGAACGGCGGCAACGCCAGCACCAGTCCGATCCAGAACCGGCGCGTCATATCCGCGAGTTCGGGATTGGGGGCCGTATCGAGGCTGGCGACCTCGGGCTCCAGCGCCATGCCGCAGATCGGGCAGCTTCCGGGACCGACCTGGCGGATCTGCGGATGCATCGGGCAGGTGTAGATCGTGCCTTCCGGTACGGTCTCTTGTGGCCGGGTCTTGTCGAGATACCGGCCGGGATCGGCGGCGAATTTGGTCCGGCAGCCGGCCGAGCAGAAATGGAAGGTTTCGCCGCGAGCGTCGAAGCGGTGCTTGCTGGTCGCCGGGTCGACCGACATGCCGCAGACGGGGTCGCGTACCTTTACCGCGCTGCCGGTATGACGGTGATCATGGTCATGGCCGGAGTGGTCATGAGTTCCGCCGCAGCAGCCGGGTTTTGCAGTTTCCACGGGAAGCGCCGCCGCCGGGTCGGGCGCACAGCCGCAACTCTTTGACGCGCTGCCTGCGCCAGCGCTTTCGGCTTTGGTCATCACGTTCTCCGTCCCCCGCCACTTGTAACCTATACCCAGTAGGGGTATATAGGATCCATGCGCAAAGACATCAAGACATCCTGCCAAAAACGCCTCAGCCGGATCGAGGGCCAGGTCCGCGGCCTGTCCAAGATGGTCGATGAGGATCGCTATTGCATCGATATCGTCACGCAGATATCGGCGGTGCGGGCCGCGCTGCGGCGCGTCGAGGAAGAAATCCTCAGGGATCACGTGTCGCATTGCGTCGAACACGCGATTGCAAGCGGCGACAAGGCCGATCAGCGCGAAAAGATCTCGGAACTGATGGCAGTCATTGGTCGATCGGACCGGTAACTTGGGCTTAACTAGGCGCTGCCAGCTTGATATTGATCAATGCGGGGTGGAGATAGTGTGATGGGCCTTCTATCGCCGCATTCTTATGAGAACTTGAACTTGTGAAACGCTACCTCGCCATACGCCGGTTGCTCGCGATCTTGATGATCGCCGGCCTTGCGCTGGCTCCGGTGGCCCGGCCCGTCATGGCCGATGCACCTTCCCACGCTTCGATGGGCATGACGGATGATATGTCGCCTTCAATGATGGCGGATGAGATGGCAGCCGACATGCCGTGTTGTCCGTCGAAGGCGCCGATGCCGGTCGATTGCGACAAGTGCGTCTTCATGGCGGCCTGCATGTCCAAATGTTTCACGGGCATGATGGCCAGCGTGTTTCATCCATTCCTGATCGCGTCGGACCGGATCGTCATCCAGCGCAACGATTCCACGCCTGACGGCCTCGGTCATCCTCCTCCCGAACATCCGCCTCGAACTCTGGTCTGAACGGCGTCACGGCGCCGTTTGCAGCCGCGCGACCTGATCGCGCGGGATCGACGCATGCCGCCTTGGGCAGGACCATGACATCAGAGGATTCTTCACATGAGGACTTTCAACATCGCGCGTGCCCTGCGGGCCGCATTGCTCTGCGCTGCCGTGACCGGTTCGGCCGGCATCGCCCGCGCCGAGATCAAGGATTATGAGTTCAAGCTGATCGAGCAGACCGTCGCGGTCGGCCGGGACAAGATCGTCACGGTGCAACTCGTCAACAAGAAGACCGGAAAGCCGGTGCCTGACGCGGTGATCTTTGCCACCCGTCTGGATATGGCGCCGGACGGCATGCCGGAAATGGCCACCAAGATCGTGCGCGAGCCGGGCGGTGAGCCCGGCAGCTACCGCTTCAAGGCGGCGTTCGGCATGGAAGGCAGATGGCTGCTCTCGCTCGGCGCCAAGGTGCAAGGCGAGGCCGGCACGGTCGAGAGCAAGCTTGTCATCACGGCGCAGAAATGAAGCGCGTCATCATCGCCGGTATCGCCGTCGCCGCCCTGACAGCGGCGGCGGGTGGCGGATTCATGGCCCTTCGCGGCCACCTTCATTCGACCGAGACGGCGCTGGTTTCACCGGCGTTGGCGCAGAGCAGCGAAGAACCGATCTATTTTCAAGATCCGGACGGGCGCCCGTTCTACTCGCTGACGCCGAAGAAGACCTCGGACGGCCGGGACTATCGCGCCGTGCCGGCCGGTGCGGACCTCAGCTTCGAAGATGAACCGGCGGCGGCTCCCGCGCCGGTCGCAGCGACGGACCGGAAAATAAAATTTTACCGCAATCCGATGGGGCTCGCCGATAACTCGCCGACCCCGAAGAAGGATTCGATGGGAATGGACTACATCCCCATCTACGAGGGCGAAGACAGTGACGACGGATCGATCAAACTGTCGCCGGGCAAAATTCAGCGCACGGGCGTCAAATCGGAACGCGCGGAGCCGCGCATCATCCGCACCGCCATTCGAGCGCCCGGCACGATTCAGCTCGACGAGCGCCGCATCTCGGTGATCTCGATGCGGGCCGAAAGCTGGGTGCAGAAAGTGACCAACGTCACCACCGGCACAAGGGTGACCAAGGGCCAGCCCCTGATGGAGATCTATAGTCCGACGGTCGCGTCCGCCGCGGCGGAGTATGTCGCGACCATCAGCTCGAAGACCACAGGCGGGCAAGGGCTCTACGGACGAGGTTCACGGCAGCGGCTCGTGAATCTCGACGTCCCGGATGCTGCGATCGCCGCCATGGAAAAGACCGGCTCGGTTCCGATCGCCATCGATTGGCTGGCGCCGCGCGACGGCATTGTGCTGGAGCGGAACGCAATCGAGGGCATGCGGGCGCAGCCAGGAGACGTTCTGTTCCGGGTCGCCGACATCTCCGTGGTGTGGGCGATGATCGACGTCGCCGAACGCGATCTCGGCAGTCTCGCTGTGGGACAGACCGTCATGGTCAGGGCCCGCAGTTTTCCGGGACGCGAATTCGCGGGAAATATCAGCGTGGTTTATCCGCAGCTCAACCGCGAAACCCGCACGGCGCGGGTTCGGGTCGAACTGGCTAACGCCAATTCAATCCTGCTGCCGGACCTCTATGTGGACGCGACGATCGAAACCGGCAGTTCGCAGCCGGTGCTGGCGGTTCCGGAGAGCGCCGTCCTCGATACCGGCAGCCGGCAGGCGGTATTTGTCGACAAGGGGCAGGGCCGCTTCGAGCCGCGCGACGTCAAGCTCGGCCATCGCGGCGGCGGCTATGTCCAAATTCGTGAGGGAATCTCCGAGGGCGAGCCGATCGTCGTCTCCGCCAACTTCCTGATCGATGCCGAAAGCAATCTGAAGGCCGCGCTCAAGGGCTTCTCGGACGCGGGAGCGCAGCAATGATCGCCCGCCTCATTGCCTGGTCGGCGCGCAACCTGCTGCTGGTGTTCTTCGGCGTGGGCTTTGCCGCGGCGGCCGGCATCTATGCGCTGGCGCATCTGCCGCTCGACGCCATCCCCGATCTCTCCGACACCCAGGTGATCGTCTACACCGAATATCCCGGCCAGGCGCCGCAGGTGATCGAGGATCAGGTCACCTATCCGCTGACGACGGCGATGCTGACGGTGCCGCGATCGAAGGTGGTGCGCGGGTTTTCGTTCTTCGGCGTGTCGTTTGTCTACGTCATCTTCGAGGATGGCACCGATATCTACTGGGCCCGCTCGCGGGTGCTGGAATTCCTCAACGGCGCCGCATCCCGGTTGCCGGCCGGCGTGACGCCGACCATGGGCCCGGACGCCACTGGCGTCGGCTGGGTCTACCAATATGCCGTGATGTCGAAAGAGCTGAACCTGGCGGACACGCGCACGATCCAGGACTGGAACCTGAAATTCGCGCTCGCAAAGGCCGAGGGCGTCGCCGAGATCGCCAGCGTCGGCGGCTTCGTCCGCCAGTACAACGTCGTCCTCGATCCGCAGCGGATGCGCGATCTCGGCATCACCATGCAGAAGATGCGCGATGCGATCCGCGCCAGCAATGCCGACGTCGGCGGCCGCACCGTCGAGCTCTCCGAGTTCGAATACGTCATTCGCGGCAAGGGCTATCTGAAGGGCATCAACGATCTCGGCAACATCGTGCTGAAGACCAACAACGGCACGCCGGTGCTGCTGCGCGATGTCGCGCGCGTCGAGCTCGGCCCGGACGAGCGGCGCGGGATTACCGAACTGAACGGCGAGGGCGAGGCCGCCAGCGGCATTGTATTGCAACGCTTCGGTGTCAACGCGCTCGATGTCATCGAGAACGTGAAAAAGCGCTTTAAGGAAATCGCCAGCAGCCTGCCAAATTCGGTCGAGATCGTTCCGGTCTACGACCGCTCCAACCTGATCAAGGCCGCGATCGAGACCCTCAAGCACACGCTGATCGAGGAAAGCGTGGTGGTGGCGCTGGTCTGCATCGTCTTCCTGTTGCATTTCCGCAGCGCCCTGGTGGCGATCATCATGTTGCCGGTCGGCATCCTGATGGCGTTCGCAACCATGAAGCTGCTGGGGATAGGCGCCAACATCATGAGCCTCGGCGGTATCGCCATCGCCATCGGCGCCATGATCGATGCCGCCATTGTCATGATCGAGAATGCGCACAAGCATCTCGAGCGGGCCAAACCGGATCAATCGCGGGTCTCGGTACTGATCGAGGCGGCTTCCGAAGTCGGACCGGCGCTGTTCTTCAGCCTGCTGATCATCACCGTCTCGTTCATGCCGATCTTCACGCTGGAATCGCAGGAGGGCCGGCTGTTCAGCCCGCTGGCGTTCACCAAGACCTTCGCGATGGCGGCGGCGGCGCTGTTGTCGGTGACGCTGGTGCCGGCCTTGATGGTCGTCTGCGTCCGCGGCCGGATCGTTCCGGAGCACAAGAATCCGATCAATTGCTTCCTGATCTGGATCTACCGGCCGGTCATCACGGCCGTGATGCGCGCCAAGGTGCTGGTGATCCTGATTGCGCTGGCGATCCTTGCGGTCACGATCTGGCCCGCGCGCCAGCTCGGCAGCGAGTTCATGCCCAGTCTCAACGAAGGCACGTTGCTCTATATGCCGACCACGTTGCCCGGCATTTCCGTGACCAAGGCGGCGGAACTGTTGCAAACACAGGACCGGATCATCCGGTCGTTTCAGGAGGTCGCATCGGTATACGGCAAGGCCGGCCGGGCCTCCACCGCGACAGATCCGGCGCCGTCCGAGATGTTCGAGACCATCATCAATCTGAAACCGAAGGAGGAATGGCGTCCGGGGGTCACGGTGGAAAGCCTGACTGCCGAGATGGACCGTGCGCTGCAATTTCCCGGGGTCTCCAACGCGTGGACCATGCCGATCAGGGCCCGCATCGATATGCTCTCGACCGGGATTCGCACGCCCGTCGGGGTCAAGGTGATCGGCACCGATCTGGTCGAGATCGACAGACTCGCCAAGCAGATCGAGCAGGTTCTGAAAACCGTGCCGGGAACTTCATCTGCTTACGCGGAGCGCGCACTAGGCGGCTACTATCTCGACGTGACGCCGGACCGCGCGGCGCTCGCGCGCTATGGCATCATGGTTCAGGATGTCCAGGACGTCATCGGCACCGCGCTTGGCGGTCAGACCGTGACCACCACCGTCGAAGGCCGGCAGCGTTTCAGCGTCAACATGCGCTATCCGCGGGACCTCCGGGAAAACCCCCAGAGCATCGCCAATGACATTCTGGTCCCGATGCCGGCTGGCGGCGCCGTGCCGCTCGGGGAGGTCGCCAAGGTGGCGCCCGCGCGCGGCCCGACCTCGATCCGCACCGAGAACGGGCAGTTGGCTGTCTACATCTATGTCGATATCCGCGACCGCGATCTCGGCGGCTACGTCGCCGACGCGCAACAGGCGGTAAAGGCAAGCATCCAGTTCCCGGCCGGCTCTTATGTCGTCTGGAGCGGACAGTTCGAGTATCTCGAACGCGCCGCCGCGCGGCTGAAGATCGTGGTGCCGGTGACGCTGCTGATCATCTTCCTCTTGCTGTATCTCAATTTCCGTTCGTTCGCCGACACGATGATCGTCATGCTCTCGCTGCCGTTCGCGCTGGTCGGCGGGATCTGGCTGATGTGGTGGCTCGGATTCAACCTGTCCGTGGCCGTCGTCGTCGGATTCATCGCGCTCGCCGGCGTCGCCGCCGAAACCGGCGTCGTGATGCTGATCTATCTCAACCATGCTTTGGCGGACTTCCAGGCCAACCGCGCGACCGAAGGGCGCGAACTGACCCGGCGCGATCTCTATGACGCCATCATGGTTGGCGCGGTCGAGCGGGTGCGCCCGAAGATGATGACGGTGGTCGCCATCATGGCGGGGTTGCTGCCGATCATGTGGAGCACCGGCACCGGATCGGAGATCATGCAGCGGATCGCGGTGCCGATGATCGGCGGCATGACCTCGTCGACCCTGCTGACGCTGATCGTGATTCCCGCGATCTATGGCCTGGTGAAGGAAAGAGGCCTCGCTTCCGACAAAAGCCGTGGTGAAATGAATGTCCCTCACCAGCTTCCAATTTGATTTAGCTCAACGGACGAAAGCAGAATTGGAGGCTGATACCTCATCGCCATTATTCATGATGGACCAGTTCGTGGTGCCGTGAGGACCGATCAAATGAACGTCGTCAAGGTTTCCTACTTCTCGGATGCATTGTGCATCTGGGCCTATATAGCCCAGGCGCGCATCGATGCGGTCAAGGAGAAATTTGGCGACACGGTCCGGCTGGACCACCGGTTCTGTTCTGTATTTGCCAACACAGCCGTCAAAATCCCTTCAACGTGGCGAGACAAGGGTGAATATTCCGGGTTCAACGCCCATCTGCGAAGCGTTGCGCAGCAGTTCCCGCATGTCGAAGTTCATCCGGACATTTGGCTGAAGGTGCGCCCGCCCACATCAACCAGCGCGCATCTGTTCATGACCGCGGTCCAGCAATGGCAGCAGGAACGGGAAAGCGAAGGCCACGGCGAAACAGCGGCGGCAATCTTCGACAGGCTGGTGTGGGCATTCCGTTGCGCTTTTTTCCGCGATGGCCGCGACATCGCCCGTTGGGATGTGCAATGCCAGCTGGCCGAAGCGCTCGGTATCGACATCGACGCGATCGAAAAACGCATACACGAGGGAACGGCTTTCGCCAGGCTGGCGACCGACTACCAGGACGCCGACAAGATGCGCATCGAAGGCAGTCCGAGCTTTGTGCTGAATGAGGGGCGCCAGAAGCTCTACGGCAATGTCGGCTTCCGGATCATCGAGGCCAACATTCAGGAAGTATTGCGGACGCCCGGTGCCGATCAGGCCAGTTGGTGCTAGACGCAGGGCTACCGTTATGGGCGTTTGACTTCAAATCGTCCCGCAGCACGCGCTACGCCACGAGATCCGTCTTCGGCTCGCGCGGCTGGGCGCGGCGCTCCGGCGCGCGCACCGGAACATACTCGACGACCATGAAGTGTTCCGACACCGTGACGCGCTCGACCAGCGGCGCGGCCTCGGCGACCGACATCACTTCTTCAAGCGGAAGCGGCGCTTCTTCGTCAATCTCTTCAGGAACAAGCGGCGGCGAGAGTGTTTCTGGAAACACGCCGAATTCGCCCGCTACCTCCTGGAGCGGCTTCTGCTTGTCGGCCCAATGCAAGGCGGTGTAGTCGAAGCCGTGCACGATGGTGGGTTTGACGATTTCGAAATAGGGCGAGATGTCGAAATCGCGCGGCATGTACAGCGACGAATCCCGGATATGCAGGATTTCCTGCCGGGCCTTTCGGCTGGCGGCACGGGTGATCTTGGGCAGGATCGGATAGCGCACGGCGTCGAACGCCTGTGCGATCAGCGCCGAGCAGATGATCTTGGTGGGGTCGCCGGAGCCGAACGCGATCATGCGCCGCCGCCAGCGCTGCGGCACCGGCAATGGAATCAAATAGCGCATCAGGTCAACGATGTTCTTGGTGTCGTAGCCGAAGCCGATCCGGTTGATGGCGTAGCGGCAAACGGTGTTGCGGTCTTCGAACGACAGGCCGACCGGGCGGCACAACCTGGTGTGATAGGGAAAATATTTCGACAGCGGCGCCGAAGTCACGCCCTCGCCGATATTGGCCTCGATCAGCACATGCGGTTCGCCGTCGGGCTCTTCTGCGCCGTCGATCGGGCCGACAAAAAGCGCGGCATGCGACCAGGTGGACTGCGTCAGATATTTGATGATGCCGGAAACGCGGTTGTTGCCCTCGACCAGCATGACGTCGCCGGGCTCGATGATGCCCCGCAGATGTTCGGGGTCGCTTGGCGTGAACGGCTCGTAGCCGGGTACTTCCTTCTGAAGGTACCCCGCGATCAACTTGCCGACGGTATCAAGCACTACGCCCATAACACTAACCCCCCAGGGGCCTTTCTGACCGCCTTTTTCCCTCTCCTTAGCATGGTCGAAAGCCGTTGCAATTTGGTTCATGCGTCAATTGGATCAATCATGATTGATTCACCATGAAGGTTGCCGCCCGCGCCCGGATGCGGCAAATTCGTCAGCCGTTCTCCCGTATTCGTTCTGCTCTTCAAAGTTTCGGAAACCATGACATGACAATGACACGCCGCGAATTCCTGTCGGCGTCCGCGGCGCTTGCGGTGGCACCGGCGCTCAGTGACCCGGCATCGGGTGCGGCTTTGCCGCGCGAGGCTGACATTGTCGTGATCGGCGCTGGCGCCGCCGGTATTGCTGCGGCGCGGCGCGTTCAGGCCGCGAACCGCAAGGTTATTGTCATCGAAGCGACAGGGCAGATCGGGGGCCGCTGCCTCACCGACACCGCGACCTTCGAGGTGCCGTTCGATCGCGGCGCGCGGTGGTTGCACAATCTCGAAACCAACCCGATCATCAAGCTCGCGCGCGGCGCGGGGCTCGACGTCACTGCGGCGCCGCTGGGTCAGAAAATCCGTGTCGGCCGCCGCAACGCGCGCGCCGGCGAGATCGAGCAATTCCTTGCCGCGATGGTGCGGGCCAATCGCGCCATCGACGACGCCTCGCGCGGCAGGGCCGATGTGTCCTGCGCGGCGGCATTGCCGAAGGACCTCGGCGATTGGGCATGGACGGCGGAATTCATGCTCGGCGCCATCGCGACGTCCAAGGACCTGAAAGAAATCTCCGCGATCGACAAGGCCCGCGGGCAGGATCGCAACAATGCGCCGATGGCCTGTCACCAGGGCCTCGGTACTTTGATCGGAAAGCTGGGCGAGCAGGTCCCGCTGGCGCTGTCGACGCCCGCGAACCGCATCGCCTGGAGCGGCCGCGACGTCGCGGTGGAGACACCGGCCGGCAGGATCGCCGCGCGCGCTGCCATCATCACGGTATCGAGCAATGTGCTGACATCAGGAAATATCAAATTCACGCCGGATCTTCCGAAACGCCCGCTCGATGCCGCGGCCAAACTAAGCCTCGGCAGCTATGATCGCATTGCCCTGCAACTGCCGGGCAATCCGCTCGGGCTGGCGCGCGACGACATCATCATCGAGCAGAGCAACTCGACGCGGACGGCGCTGCTGTTCGCCAATATGGGGGCGTCGTCGCTGTGCACGATCGATGTCGCGGGCTCGTTCGGCCGCGATCTCGCCGCGCAGGGCGAGCCTGCGATGGTGGCCTTCGCCGCAGAATGGCTGGCCAAGCTGTTCGGCAGCGAAGCCGCGTCCGCCATCAAGAAATCGAGCGCGACCCGCTGGAACGCCGCGCCGTTCGCGCTCGGCGCAATGTCGTCGGCCGCACCCGGCACGCAGCCGTCGCGAAAGATCTTGACCGAGCCGATCGGCTGCATGTTCCTCGCCGGCGAGGCAACCCACGAGACGCTGTGGGGAACGGTCGACGGCGCCTGGGAAAGCGGCGAGCGCGCCGCCGAGGCGGCGCTGCGAAAGATCGGCGCCTTGAGGGATGAACCAGCGCCCGCGCCGCCGCGCGCATCGAAGCAGCGGCGGCGCGGGCGCGCCGATTGATTGAAGGTTCGGCCGCCAGGTATTTATCGCCTTACACCGGCAGCTTCAGCTCCATCAAATCCTTCGCGACCACGATTCGGCCCGCAAAATTCTTCTTCACGTCCTCGGTCCAGTTGTCGTCGGTGACCAGCGGGTCGTCGCCGGGAACGAAATGGCTCAACACCAATACCTTCACCCCGGCGGCCGCGGCGATGCGGCCGACGTCTTCGGTGCTGGTGTGGCTCTCGAGCAGATGTTTCTTCAGCGTCGCGCCGTTTTTGGTCTTGAGCACGAGGCGGTCGACCGCGGGCATGTAAAGGCATTCGTGCACCAGCACGTCGGCGCCTTTGGCGAATTCCGCGAGCTTTGGATTATAGGCGGTGTCGCTGGAGAAGACGATGGTGCCATCCGGCGTCTCGAACTTGTAGGCGAAATTGTCGGTGATCGGCGGATGCGGCGTGCGGAACGCGGTCACCTTCACATCCGGTGTCTGCAGCACCACACCATCCTCGGTGATATCCTTGGCGACCAAGAGTTTGCGCGGATCGGGCCGGCCCTCGTCCTCGATGCGGGTTTCGACATCGAATTTGTTCAGCTCCCAATAGCTGCCAGTCATCGCCTCGATGCCTTTGGGACCGAAGGAGTGAATCGGCGTCGAAAGCCCCGCGGCCCAGGCGTTGTAGAACAAATTGCCGTATTCGAGATTGTGATCGGAATGGTGATGGCTGATGAAGATGTATTTTACCGACGGGATCGGTACGCCGGCCTCAATCAGCCGGCGGCTGACGCCCATGCCGCAGTCGATCACGTAAGGCGTGTCGTTCACGACAACCAGGTTGGCGGGATTGGATGCGCCGATGCCGACTCGCGGCCCGCCCTTGGTGCCGAGGAATACCAATCGCGTCCGCGGTTTTGCGGGTGTTTGCGCCAGCGCGGGCGAGGCCAGCACGGCGGCGCTGCTTAAGGCGAGCTTCAGCACATCGCGGCGGTCGATCATGGCGTTTCCCCGTTGAATTTCTGGCTGGAGAAACTTAGCCGGCTCTGTCTTTCGCGCAAGCCTTCAGCGCAGCACGCCGTCAAGGATGGGGAGGCCGATCAGGGCGGCCAGCGCGATCAGGGCGTAACAGATCGAGCGGAACAGGTTCTCGCTCGCCTTGCCGAACAGCCTGGCGCCGAGCAGAACGCCGATCGCGTAGGCGGGACCGACCACGAGCGAAAACTTGACGGCGCCGGGCGTGATGAGGCCGGCCAGCGAATAGCTCGCCGCCGAAAAGATATCCGAGGCTGCGAAGAACAGCAGAATGTTGGCGCGTGCGATGGCCGAGACGATGGGGCGGCCGAGCCAATAGGCCACGATCGGCGGGCCGCCGGTCTGCGCCAGCCCGCTGCAAAATCCGGAAAGACCGCCGATGCCTACCGCGACCGGCACATGGTCCTTGCCGCGATAGCGCCAGCCCGACACCAGCAGCGCCAGCAGCGCGAGCACGAAGGCGGAGATGATCCAGCGCGTCGTCAGGGGATCGAGCCGCGTCAGCGCGTAGGTGCCAAGCGGCGTGCCGACCAGCGCGCCAAGCGCCATGATGGCCACCGCCTTGCGGTCCGCCAGCCGCCACGCATTGGGAACCAGCGGCGCGGCCGCGACAATATCGATGATCAGCAGCACCGCGGCGACCAGCGGCGGCGGCGCCAGGCTGCTGGCCAGCGGCATGAAAATCAGCGCGGAGCCGAAGCCGGAAAATCCACGCGCGGTCCCCGACACGAACGCGATCGCGCAGAGGGCGATCGCGACATTGGCGTCCAGATCGGCCGGGACAAGACCGGCAACGGTGAGGTTCATCCCCGCAACGTGCCGCCGGTCTTCTTGGTCACTTCCGCCACGATCTTGGCGGCGACGGCATCGATTTCCTGATCGGTCAAGGTCTTCTCGCGCGGCTGGATCGTCACGGCGATTGCGATCGATTTCCTGGCCTCGTCGATACCCTTGCCCTCGTAGACGTCGAACACGGCGACGCCGGCGATCAGCTTCTTGTCGACGCCCTGCGCCGCGCGCACAATGTCACCCGCCTTGATACTTCGATCGACGATGAAGGCAAAGTCGCGCGATACCGGCTGGAACGGCGACAGTTCGAGCACCGGCTTGGCGCGGGTCGGCCTTTGCTTGCCGTCGGGGATGCGGTCGAGAATCACCTCGAACGCAATCAACGGGCCGTCGGCGCCGAGCGCTTCGAGCGCGCGGGGATGCAGCTCGCCGAAATATCCCAGCACATTTTGCGGGCCAATCTGGATGGTGCCGGAGCGCCCCGGATGCAGCCAGTTCGGGCCGCCGGGCACGACCTGCACCGCCTGCATCGGCGCGCCGGCGGCGGACAGCACGGCGAACGCATCGGCCTTGGCGTCGAGCGCGTCCGTCGTCGCCGAGCCGGCCCAGTGCCTTCCCATACCCTTGGATGACGCAAAGCCGTGGCGCACGCCGGCGGCGGCGACCAGTTGATCCCCGGGCTTGTCGCCCTTGAACACCTGTCCAACCTCGAACACCGCGACATCCGGAAAGCCGCGGTCGCTGTTGGCCTGAACTGCGGCGACGAGGCCCGGCAGCAGGCTCGGTCGCATGTCGGACAGGTCGGACGCGATCGGATTGGCGAGCGCGAGTTCCCCCTGCCCTCCGCCGAACAATTCCGCCGATGGTTTTGCGATGAACGACCACGTCACCGCCTCGACCATGCCGCGCGCGGCGAGCGCGCGCTTGGCGCGGCGGGTGCGCAGCTGGATCGCGGTCAGCACCGGCTTGCGCGGCGCGTCGCCGCGCTCGAACGGCGTCATCGGCACCTTGTCGACACCGACGATGCGCACGATTTCCTCGACGATGTCGGCCTTGCCATGGACGTCGGATCGCCACGACGGCACGGCGACCTTCACCACCGGGCCGCTCCCGGCCATCATGAACCCGAGATGGCCGAGAATGCGCTTCATCTCTCCCACAGGGACGTCGATGCCGGCCAGCCGTTTGACCTCGGTGAGCGGAAAATCGATCACACGATCCTCGCCGAAGGCGTTGCCGACCACGACGTTCTCCGACGGCGCGCCGCCGCACAGCTCCGTCACCAGCCGGGTGGCCATTTCCAGCCCCGGCACCATGAAGGCGGGATCGACGCCGCGCTCGAAACGATAGCGCGCGTCGGAATTGATGCCGAGCTTGCGGCCGGTCTGCGCGATGTTGATCTCGTTCCACAGCGCCAATTCGATCAGCACATCGGTGGTCTGCTCCGAACAGCCCGAGGCCTCGCCGCCCATGATGCCCGCGAGCAATTCGACGCCGTGATCGTCGGCGATGACACAGACATTGGGGTCGAGCGCATAGGTCCGGCCATCGAGCGCCAGCAGCGTTTCGCCCTCGCGCGCGCGGCGCACGGTCAGATGGCCCCTCACCTTCGCGGCATCGAACACGTGCAGCGGCCGGGCGCGGTCATAGGTCATGAAATTGGTGATATCGACCAGCGCGTTGATTGGCCGCAGACCGATCGAGGTCAGGCGCTTCTGCAGCCATTCCGGCGACGGACCGTTCCTGACGCCGCGCACCAGCCGCAAGGCAAACCCCGGACACAGCGTCGCGTCCTCGATGGTCACTTTCACCGGGCAGGGAAATTCGCCCTTGATCGGCTTGATGCCAGGGTCCTTGAACTTGCCCATGTCGGCGGCGGAGAGATCGCGGGCGATGCCGTGCACGCCGGTGCAATCCTGCCGGTTCGGCGTCAAGTTGATTTCCAGCATGGGATCGCCAAGCCCCGCCCATTGCGCGTAAGGCGCGCCAAGCGGTGCGTCGGCCGGCAGTTCCATGATGCCGTCGTGATCTTCCGAGATCTGCAGTTCGGCCGCCGAACACAGCATACCGCGGCTCTCGACGCCCCTGATGGTGCCGACGCCGAGCGTGATGTTCTTGCCGGGGATGAAGGTACCGGGCGCAGAGAACACACTGACAAGGCCCGTGCGCGCATTCGGCGCGCCGCACACCACCTGCACCGGCGCGCCGCCGTCGCCGGTATCCACCATGCAGACCCGCAACCGATCCGCATTGGGATGCTGCTCGGCGGAGATCACCCGCGCGATGGTGAAAGGCGCCAGCGCCTTGGCCTTGTCGTCGATGTTCTCTACCTCGAGCCCGATCATGGTCAGCTTGTCGGCAAGCGTTTCCAAGGGCTCGTCGGTGTCGAGATGTTCCTTCAGCCAGGAGAGCGTGAATTTCACGAGCTCAATCCTCCCGCCAAGGTCGGGATGTCGAGCGGCTTGAAGCCGTAATGGCTGAGCCAGCGCACGTCGCTCTCGAACAATTGCCGCAGGTCGGACATGCCGTATTTCAGCATCGCGATGCGGTCGATGCCCATGCCCCAGGCAAAGCCCTGATAGACGTCGGGATCGATACCGCAGGCGCGCAGCACGTTGGGATGCACCATGCCGCAGCCGAGAATCTCCAGCCAGTCTTCGCCCTCGCCAAAGCGAATCTCGCCCTTGTCGCGCCGGCACTGGATGTCGACTTCAAGCGACGGCTCGGTGAACGGAAAGAACGACGGGCGGAATCGCATGTTGATGTGATCGACCTCGAAGAATGCCTTGCAGAACTCGTGCAGGATCCATTTCAGGTGGCCGAGATGCGAGCTCTTGTCGATCACGAGGCCTTCGACCTGGTGAAACTGCGGCGTGTGAGTGGCGTCGGAATCGATCCGGTAGGTGCGGCCAGGGCAGATGATGCGGATCGGCGGCTTCTGGGTCAGCATGGTGCGCACCTGCACCGGCGAGGTGTGGGTGCGCAACAGCATGCGCGAACCGTCCTCCTTCGGATTGAAGAAGAACGTGTCGTGCATTTCCCGCGCCGGATGGCCCTCCGGAAAATTCAGTTTGGTGAAGTTGTAGTCGTCGGTTTCGATGTCGGGGCCTTCGGCGATTGAAAATCCCATGTCGGCGAAGATGACGTTGACCTCTTCGAACACCTGGCTGAGCGGATGGATGCGGCCCTGTTCGGCCGGGCTGTCGCGCAACGGCAAGGTGACGTCGACGGTCTCGGAAGCCAGCCGCGCGTCGAGCGCTGCGGATTTGAGGATATCGCGGCGCGCGCTCAGCGCCTGCGTGACCTTGTCCTTGGCGAGATTGATCGCAGCGCCTTGCGTCTTCCGCTCCTCCGGCGACATCTTGCCGAGCGTCGAAAGCAACGCCGAGATCGAACCCTTCTTGCCGAGGGCGCCGACGCGCACCGCCTCAAGGGCTGCTTCGTCGCTCGCGGCGGCTACATCGGCGAGGATTTGGGATTCGAGTGTTGCGAGGTCGGTCATGCGACGGTCACCTGTTGGGATCGCGCTCACAACTCCGCGCACAATGCCGTCATCATCCGCGAAGGCGGATGATCCAGTAACCCCCGGGGTCAAGATGGCGGTCGGTGGTTACTGGATGCCCCGCCTTCGCGGGGCATGACACCGGAGTTGCGAAACGCTGCGGCGAAGCGCGAACTTACGCGGCCAGCGCGGCCTTGGCCTTTTCGGCGATCGCCTGGAATGCCGCCGGCTCCGTGATGGCGAGATCCGACAACACCTTGCGGTCGACCGTGATGCCCGACTTGGAAAGGCCGTTGATGAAGACGCTGTAGGTCATGCCGAACGGACGCACCGCGGCGTTGAGCCGCTGGATCCACAGTGCCCGGAAGGTGCGCTTCTTGCGCTTGCGATCGCGGAAGGCGTATTGGCCGGCCTTCTCGACCGCGGCCTTGGCGGCGCGAATGGTGTTCTTGCGGCGGCCGTAAAAACCCTTGGCGGCCTTGTAGACTTTCTTGTGCTTGGCGTGAGAGGTCACACCGCGTTTGACGCGAGACATGACGGGTCTCCTTCAGATGAAATGGGTGACGGATCGCCGCGCGGACGCGGCTTGGCTGTGATGGACGGCGTGGACGGCCCGAGCGATCAGGCGTTCGGCAAGAAATACTTCTTGATGTTGTCGCCGTCGGTCTTGAACAGCACGCGGGTGCCGCGGAGCTGACGAATCTGCTTCTTGGTCCGCTTGATCATGCCGTGGCGCTTGCCGCGCTGGGCGTGCATCACTTTGCCGGTGGCAGTCACCTTGAAGCGCTTTTTAGCGCCTGACTTGGTCTTCAGCTTGGGCATTTGGCTCTCCTGTGGCCGCAGAAAAACGCGCCCAAAGGGGCGCTTTCGCAGCTAAAATGCTCGTTAGAGCGTTGAAAGTGCTTGGTTATTTCTGAAGTGAAATAACCCGCACGGACATCGACACGGCAGCCCTTGATCAGCCGGGCGATGAAGGCTGCGCTTATGGCAGAGCAGGGCGAGATTGGCAATGATGAACCGTGGAACTCCCTGATTCGACGTACCAACTCACACGCCCTCAGCAGTCAGAAAAGCAGGAAGAAAATGAGGATATCAGCCCGGCCGAACGCCCTTTTCGCCGATTTCACCGTGATGCGCGCCTTGCGAAGGATCTCCGCCGCCGCCGTTCTGGCCGCGACCGCGCCCGGCGCTGCCGGAGCCGCAGGCGGCGGCTATGACGGACTCTGGAACGTGCTGATCATCACCCAGTCCGGCAGTTGCGATCCTGCCTACAGCTATCCGTTCCGGGTCTCGGGCGGCCGGATCTCTTCCGCGGGCGCGGCAAATGTGTCCGGAAGCGTTGGCCGGGGTGGTGGCGTTATGGTCAGGATTTCGGCCGGCGGCTCGGTGGCGTCAGGCAGCGGACGTCTTGGTGGCGGTACCGGCACGGGCCGCTGGGGCGCCAAGGTGTCGTCGGGGAACTGCAGCGGCCGCTGGCAGGCGACGCGAGGCTGACAAACGGTCAAGAAAATGGCCCGCCAGATCGCCTGACGGGCCGTCATCCAAATTCATAAACGCGCAAAATTTCGGCAAGGCGAAGCGGTTCGCGAATCAGCGCGGCGCCAGAACCATCACCACCTGGCGGCCTTCGAAGCGCGCGTCCTGCTCGACCTTCGCGATCTCCGCGACGTCGCTCTTGACCTTGTCCAGGAGTTTGGTGCCGATCTCCTGATGCGCCATCTCGCGGCCGCGATAGCGCAAGGTGACCTTGACCTTGTCGCCCTCCTCGAAGAACCGCTGCATCGCGCGCATCTTCACGTCGTAATCGTGATCGTCGATCATCGGCCGGAGCTTAATCTCCTTGATCTCGACGACCTTCTGTTTCTTGCGGGCTTCGGCGGCCTTTTTCTGGGCCGAATATTTGAACTTCCCGTAGTCCATGATCTTGCAGACGGGAGGACTGGTATTGGGTGAAATCTCGACGAGGTCCATGCCGGCTTCCATCGCCATCTTGATGGCCGCGATCGTTTCCACGTTGCCGTGGTTAACGCCGCTCTGATCGATCAGCTGGATTTCGTGATTGCGGATTTCATCGTTGGTGCGCGGCCCGTCTTTGGTAGCAGCGGGCGGGGCTCTGTTGGGACGGCGAATGGGTAGTTCTCCAAGGTTGTGAACGGGAGGCGGCAGTGTGAAGGATTACGGCTCAACGGGCAAGCAAACTCGCATAGCAACGCGAGAAAACCGTCAAATCCGAGGCATTTTAGTCACGTCGGCCAACGCCGGCATGACGATAGGGTTCAGATCAGCCCAAATAGAGCGCGAGCTTCTGTTCCGCAAGCGCCTCGCAGGCCTTCAACCGGTAGCAGCGCTCCGTTGACGAATGGTGCGTGCTCACTCAAACAGCAGCCGAACAAGGGTAACAATTCATGACCAATTCCGCCGCATCCTCGCCGCAGCCCGCCTTCATCGAGGTCGGCAAGGATGACGGCCAGCGGCGGATCGCGGTCCGTGCCCGCGCCGGCGGTGCCCCCGGGCTGTTCTGGCTGGGTGGCTTCAATTCGGACATGCGGGGCACCAAGGCGCTGGCGCTGGATCAATGGGCGGCCGACCACGGCCGCGCCTGCGTGCGGTTCGACTATTCCGGCCACGGCGAATCCGGCGGCGTGTTCGTCGACGGTACCATCGGGCGCTGGCTCGAGGACAGCGTCGCGGTCTTCGAGCAGTTCTGCACGGGCCCGCAGGTCGTGATCGGCTCCTCGATGGGCGGCTGGATGGCGCTGTTGCTGGCGCGGGAGATGGCCAGGCGTCCGCAGAGCCGCGCCTTGCTGGCCGGGCTGGTGCTGATTGCGCCGGCGCCGGATTTTACCGAGGAACTGATGTGGAAGGCATTTGCGCCGGAGGTTCGCCAGGAGATCGAGACCAAGGGCGTGTGGCTGCGGCCGTCGGAATATGGCGAGCCCTACCCGATCACCCGGGCGCTGATTGAGGAGGGCCGCAATCATCTGCTGCTCGGCAGCGCCATCGATGTGGGATGCCCGGTTCGCATCCTGCAGGGCGCGCAGGATCCGGACGTGCCATGGCAGCATGCCTTCGCGCTGGCGCACCGGCTGCCCAGCGACGACGTCGTGCTGACCATGATCCAGGACGGCGATCACCGGCTGTCGCGGCCGCAAGACATCGCGCGGATCCTCGCGGCGGTGGCGGAGATATAAGCGGCCAAAGTGGGAGGGAACAACATGGACTCAGCCAAAATGCTCCGCGCGTTCTGCGACGCGGTCGAACAACATGACGGCGCGGCATTTGCAACATTGTTTACCGAGGATGGCGTCTATCACGACGTGTTTTACGGGGCGTTCGCAGGTCGCAACAAGATTGCCGGGATGATCGACGACTGGTTCTATCGCACGGCCAAGGATTTCCGCTGGGACATGCATTCGCCGGTCAGCGACGGCAAGACGCTCTATGCGCGCTATACCTTCAGCTATCTCTCGACATTGCCGGAGGCCAAGGGGGCGCGCGCGATGTTCGAGGGCGTCGCCATCATGACGCTGCGCGATGGTCTCATCACGGAGTATCACGAGGTCGCCAACACCGCGACCGGCTTTGTCGACATGAACTTCGCGCCTGAACGTATCGCCAAGATTTTTGCGAAGCAGGGCGCGGCGCTGAAAGCGCGGCCGGAGATGAAGCGGCATCTGGTATGAATTTTTCCGTCATTGCGAGCGAAGCGAAGCAATCCATGGCGCCACAAAGAAAGCTGGATTGCTTCGTCGCTTTGCTCCTCGCAATGACGGTTCCCACCTACGGCGGCGGCGGTTTCGCCATCGGCTTGCGCTGCGCCAGCGCCGCGACGGTGGACGTTCCGATCCGGCCCTGCTCGTCATAGAGATAGCACTCGCCGATGGCGATGCCGTCGGTGGCGTGATGGTTCACTACCTCGAAGCCTACCCATTGCGTCACGGGCAGGCGGTGCAAATACAGCGTGACGTCGCTGTTGATGTAGCCGAGACCCTGGTCGCCGGCATTGGCAAAGGGGCTGGCAAAATCCGCCGCCACCGCGACCCGCGCGAACGGCGTCAGCGGCGCGCCCTCGACCAGATCGCGCACCTCGCTCATCCACAGTCGCCGCGGGCCGAGGCTGCCCATCGCGCCGACGATCGGGCGCGTGGTCCATTTGCCGTTCATGCCAAGCCGCGGATCGGTCGGAGCGGGAATGTCGGCAGGCGTCGGCACATCCCAGTTTGGCGGCGACCAGACATTGCCCGGCGCGTTTTCGGTCTTGCGCAACAATTGGCAGGAGGCGCGCGCCATGCTGGTGCCGCCGCTGAAAAACTCGGCTTCGACCATCTTGATACGCAGGCCATCGCGGACCATGCGCGTTTTGACTTCGATCGGCGCCATGTTCGGCAGCCGGAACATATCGACCGTCAGCCGCGCCGGCACGAAGTCATCGCTGCCGTGGCGCTGCTCGATCACGAAGGCCAACAGGCCGATGATGACGCGGCCGTGCAGCGAATTGGGATCCCAAGGTCCGTTCGCGGCCGTGGTGGGAATGTAGGCGTCGCGATCTCTGGTGAAGAAGGGTTGATTTGTCATGGCGCGAGACCATGACGGAGTTTGCGGTGTGAAATCAAGAGCGGCTGGAACAGGCGTCGCATACAGATAAGGTTGTCATCGTCCGCGACGGCGGACGATCCAGTACGCCCTGACGTCTCGATCCATCGCGAAATGGTCTGGAATACTGGATGCCCCGCTGGAGCCTGTCATCGGGCTCGCCGAAGGCGAGACCCGGTGGCGGGGCATGACGACTGAACAGATTTAGACGTGCGCCCACTCTCCGCGCACCGTTTCATCGGCTTCGGCGCTTACAGCCTTCGCCGCACGCGTCGCAAACTTCTCTCGCCCCATCAATTGCGACAGCGCCCACACGGCAGCGCCGCGAACCAGAGGGCTAGCGTCATCGAGCAGGCGTTCGGCCTCCGCGGCCAAAGCGCCGTCGCCGGAGTTGCCGATCGCAATCAGCACATTGCGGATGAAACGGTCGCGGCCGATGCGCTTGACCGGCGATTTCGTGAACCGCGCGCGGAACGCCGCGTCGTCGAGCCGTGCCAGTTCGACCAATAGCGGCGCGCGCAATTCGTCGCGCGCGGCGAGCTTTGCTTCGCGTCCGGTTTGCGCGAATTTGTTCCACGGACACACAGCGAGGCAATCGTCGCAGCCATAGATGCGATTGCCGATGGCCTTGCGAAATTCGCGCGGAATCGGGCCTTTGTTTTCGATCGTGAGATAGGAGATGCAGCGCCTGGCGTCGAGCTTGTAGGGCGCCGGGAATGCTGCGGTCGGACAGATGTCGAGGCAGGCCTGGCATGTGCCGCAGTGGTCCTGCTCAGCGTCGTCGCGCGGCAGATCCAGCTCGGAAAAGATGGCGCCGAGAAACAGCCACGAGCCGAATTCGCGCGACACCAGGTTGGTATGTTTGCCCTGCCAGCCCAGTCCAGCCGCATGCGCCAGCGGCTTCTCCATCACCGCGGCGGTGTCGACGAAGACCTTGACCTCTCCGCCAGAGGTCGAGACCAGCCGTCGCGCCAGCGCCTTCAGCCGCTTCTTGATCAAATCGTGATAATCGTCGCCTTGCGCATAGACCGAGATCGCGCCGCGCGTGCGCTGCTCAAGAATCGCCAGCGGGTTTTCGTCGGGCCCGTAATTGACGCCGAGCATGATCACCGAGCGCACGCCGGGCCACAGCACCCGCGGATCGGCGCGGCGCTCCGGATGCGCCGCGAGCCAATCCATCTCGCCATGCGCGCCGGCGTCGAGGAATTCGTGGAAATGTTTTGCGGCATCCGCGATCGCATCCGGAGCGGTAACGCCGACGCAGTCGAATCCAAGTGCGCGCGCCTCGCTGGCGAGCGCCGCCTTCAAATCGATGGAAGAAAGCTCGCCTCGTGCCTTCAGAAATCCAGGTCCACGTAGGTGCGCGACGCCGGCACGCCCGCCAGCCACTCGCTCAGCAGCGGACGGAACGACGGGCGGGATTTCACCCGCGCGTACCACGCCTTTGCCGCCTCGTCCTCGATCCATGGCACGTCGCCCAGATAATCGATCGCCGAAAGATGCGCCGCGGCGGCGAGGTCCGCGTAGGTCAGCTGGTCGCCGGCGAGGAAGTTCCGCGTCTGCGCCAGCCAGCCGATATAGGCCAGATGATAGCGCACATTTGCCTTGGCCGCGCGAATCACATCCATCGACGGCGCGCCGCCGCCGTTTTCCTCGCTCATGAATCGCTTGTAGATGCGCTCGGTGACCAGGGGGTTGGAGGCCTCTTCAAAGAACTTGTCGTTGAACCAGGCCATCAGCCGGCGCACCTCGATGCGCTCTGCCATCCCGGTCGGCAGCAGGCGGCGCTCGTTCATGTCAGCGCCATGGGTTTCATCGAGATATTCGGCGATGATGCCGGCGCCGGGAATCGAGGGTCGGCCCTCATCGATCAGCACCGGCGTGGTGCCCGCCGGGTTCAGCGCCAGAAACGTGTCGCGCCGCTCCCAGGCCCGCTCTTCCACCAGGCGCAGATCGAGGCCGAGTTCGCCGAGCGCGAGCCGGATGAATCGCGAATGCGGGCAGAACGGATGATGCAACAGCGTGAACATGCAGTCCTTGAATATGTCGCGGCGCTTAAGAAAACCTCAACCGCCCGAGGCGCGCCAAACTACATAAGCGGACGAACCAGGCAACCGGTGTTTTTGCGTTTTTGACATTGCGGCAGGGAACCGAATAAGCGAGAAGAACCCGGCTTTTCTCGGTCGATACCGATCATAACGGACCCATATCATGATGTCTGATGCAGTGAGGGCGGTGATACTTGGCGTTATCGAAGGCGTCACGGAATTCCTGCCCGTGTCCTCGACGGGTCATCTGCTATTGGCGGAACGATTCTTCGACCTTGGCGAGGGCAATTTCTGGAAGAGTTTCGCCGTCCTGATTCAGCTTGGTGCGATTCTCGCCATTGTCGCGCTCTATTTTGGCAAATTGTGGCGGGTTGCGCTCGGGATGTTCACCAATGCCGATGATAGGCGATTCGTCATCGGCCTGTTGGTGGCGTTTTTGCCTGCGGCTGTGATCGGTGCCGCCGCCGGCAGCTATATCAAGGCATTCCTGTTCAATCCCTGGGTGGTGTGCTTTTCATTGATTGTCGGCGGCGCGATCCTGCTGTGGGTCGATCAGATCGATTTCGATCCGCACGAACATGACGCCATGACGTTTCCATTGCCGATGTATCTTGCGATTGGATTCGCGCAGTGCCTGGCGATGATTCCGGGCGTGTCGCGTTCGGGCGCCAGTATCGTCGGGGCGATGCTGCTCGGCGCCGACAAGCGCGCGGCGGCGGAGTTTTCGTTCTTTCTCGCGATCCCGACCATGGTGGGTGCGTTCGCCTATGATTTCTACAAGAACCGCGGCGACATGACGACCGATCATATCGGCATCATCGCGATCGGATTCGTGGTGTCGTTCATCACCGCGATGATCGTGGTAAAGACGTTCCTGACCTATGTTACCCGCCACGGATTTGGGCTGTTCGCGTGGTGGCGCGTCATTGTCGGCACGCTCGGCCTGGTCGCGCTGGCGATGGGGAAGTAATCGAAAGCGCGCCGTCATCCGGAGGTGCGAGCCTCTTCGGCGAGCCTCGAAGGATGACGAGGTTGGGCATGCGGCCCATCCTTCGAGGCGCGCAAGGGCGCACCTCAGGATGACGAGCCCCTGAGTTACGCGCCGTTCCGCTGAAACTGGCCGGCGGCGCGGAAGCGCCAGAGATATTGTGGGGCGATCGCTTCCAGCGAATCCGCTGCAATCCCCAATCCCTCCAGCGTGAGCCCGGCAGCTTTCGCCGCGTCCGAGACCACATTGTCCGATCGCAGCAGCTCCACCTGGTCCGGTGTCAATTTCAGCGCCCCGGGCGCGAACTGCAGGAACAGCGCCTGCAATTTCGCCAGACCAAACGGCAGCGACACCAGCATGCGATGGCGTTCCGTCGTTGCGAGGATGATGTCCATGATCTCGCGCATCGTCAGCACTTCCGGGCCGCCGAGTTCGTAGGTCGCACCCGCCCTGGTCTTGCCGTCGACGGCATCCGCCACCGCGGTCGCGACATCGCCGACATAGACCGGCTGCAATTTCGTCAGGCCGCCGCCGATCAGCGGCAGCACCGGCGACATCCGCGCAAGGGCTGCAAAACGGTTGGTGAATTGATCCTCAGGACCGAACACGACGGAAGGCCGCAGGATAGTAGCCGCCGGGGTGGCCGACAGCACCGCCTTTTCGCCCGCCGCCTTGGCGCGGGCGTAACCCGAGGGCGAATTCTCATCGGCGCCGATGGCTGACACATGCACCATCCGCGCGCCCGCGGCGGCGGCCGCGGTCGCCACAGTGCCGGCGCCCCTGCCCTGCACCGCCTCGAAGGTCTGCGCGCCGCTCTCGGCCAGGATGCCGACCAGGTTGATGGCTGTGTGCGAATCGCGCATCGCCGCCTCGACCGAGGCCGGATAGCGCAGATTGGCCTGCACGGCGTGGATCTGGCCGACTCTGCCGAGCGGCTGCAGATGCCCGGCCAGCTCCGGCCGCCGCACCGCCACCCGGACGCGATAATCGCGCTTGCAGAGCGCGCGGACCACGCTTCGGCCCAGAAAACCCGATCCGCCGAAAACCGTGACCAGGGTGTCCAGATTCGATGCCATGGGGTCCATTTCCTAGGGTGAAATTCGAGAGAACGCAGAGCTATTTAGCGGATTCGCGATACGCCATCATGTCAGCGCTGTACAGCAAATTTGGCCGGCACTTCGTCAATTTGACAAGCGCGCGACCGATCCGTACTAACCGGCCCGGGCCCAGGTGGCGGAATTGGTAGACGCGCTGGCTTCAGGTGCCAGTGGCTTAACGGCCGTGAAGGTTCGAGTCCTTTCCTGGGCACCATTTGCCCAAGCCCATCATCAATTCTGTCCCGATCCGTTGATGCGCGCCAGCAGCCTCACCGCTTGCTCGGCGCGGCGCAGCGGCTCGAGGCTGCGATAGGTTCGCGCCAGCAACAGCGCACCCTCGAGCTGGCTCAGCACCATCGTGGCGGTCAGGTCGGCATCACCAGCGGATATGCCGAAGCGGAACAGCCCGCGCTTGATCTCAAGCTCCCATTTCTGAAAGGCGTTGCGGGTGACCGCGCCCAGCACCTCGGATTGCGCCGCGGTTTCCAGCGCGGTGGTCGCGATCGGACAACCCTCGCTGTACCCTGACTTCTCCAGATCGGCGGCCATGCTGCGGACGATCCGCAGCAGGAAGATCTCGGCAGTCTCCGAGGCCGCGGCGGCTTGCGCGATGCCCTGGCGCACAGCCTCGCCGGCCAGCGTCAGGGCGATCTCGCCGATTTCCTCCTTCCCTTTTGGAAAATGGAAATACAGCGAGCCGCGCGGCGAGCCTCCGGCGGCCAAAATGTCCTGCAACGCCGTGCCGTGGTAGCCCTGTTGGCGAAACAGCTTGGCCGCCGCCGATAGCGTTTTCCCTTTGGAATCAGCCCCTTTTGCCATGCCTGAAAATATCAGTTGCAAATCAGTATGTCGACCTTCATAGTATGTAGTATGACATACATATTATTCCTAAGCGCGATCTTGTCGATCCTCCCGGTTCACGGCCGCGCGCAACCCTCTCAAACGCCCGTCGGCCTCCAGGAAATAGCCATGACCAGCCTTACCGATGAACAAGCCCGCTCCGCCATCGCGCCCTGGTACAGCCTGTTCAATGTCGCCACCCGGGGCGATGTCAGGGCCATCCAGGAACAAATCCTGACGGCCGATTATGAATCCTGCGCCGGCTATCTGCCGGGGGAATGCTGGGGCCGCGAAATCTCGATCAAGGTGGTCTCGAACTTCTCCAACACCATTCCCGACATGAAATTCGACATCAAGGAAGTGCTGGTCGCGGGCGATCGCGTCATCGTTCGCGGCGAAGTGAGCGGCACGCCTGCCGGCGAACTGTTCGGCGTGCCGCACACCGGCAAAAGCTTCCGGATCATGGCCGTCGATATCCAGACCATCAAGGACGGCAAGATTTCCAGGACCTTCCACATGGAAAACTGGCTCAGCGCCATCGGGCAACTGCGCGCCAAATAGATCAGACCAGGGCCAGCGCGATCATTCAGGGAGCATCGAACATGAAAAGATCGCTCGATATCGCTGCCATCGTCCTGACCTCGCTGTTGCTGCTCGGCTTCGCAGTGCTCTCGTTGCGCGGACTGATCGATCCCCAACAGGCATCGAGCCAATTCGGCAGCCAGATATCGGATGCCGCCGGCGCCCTGTTCTACCGGGTCTATCTGTCCCGTAATCTCGTCATCGTCGCGACCGGCGTTGTTTTTCTGCTGACCCGGCAATGGACGCCGCTGGCCGTCCTGCTGACGGCGACCGCCGCGCTGCCGATGTTTGATATGTCGGTGCTGTGGCTGAACGGAATCACGCCGCCGGCGTTTCACCCTGCGGCGCTGGTGCTGATCGCGATCACTGCAGGGCTGGTCTGGCGGCGGGTGCTGGCTAGCAGAACCCAGTAAAATCGCGGTTTTGGCGCTGTTTTCCCGGCCCCGCAGCCAAGCCTGCGCTCGCCTCGCGCAGATTTGGACGGTAAGTTGCTGGGCGTCGATTCGACCCGAGACACCGAGGCTGCTCTATGACCATCCGCCTGCATCGCGGCGATCTGCCGGATTTGTCCCGCTACACCGATTCGGTTGCGATCGATACCGAGACCATGGGACTGCATCCGCATCGCGACCGGCTCTGCGTGGTGCAGTTGTCGAACGGCGACGGCAGCGCCGACGTGGTGCAGATCCCCAAGGACCATGGCAAGGGTCCGGCCGACGCGCCGAATTTGAAGGCGCTGCTGGCCAATCCGAAGATCACCAAGATTTTTCACTTTGCGCGCTTCGATCTGGCGGCGCTCTACCAGGCCTTCGCCGTGATGCCGGAGCCGGTGTACTGCACCAAGATCGCCTCGCGGCTGACCCGCACCTACACCGATCGCCATGGCCTGAAGGATCTGGTGCGCGAGGTGCTCAACATCGATCTGTCGAAGCAGCAGCAGTCGAGCGACTGGGGCTCGCAAACCCTGAGCGAGGCGCAACTGGCCTACGCCGCCTCCGACGTGCTGCATCTGCATGGCTTGCGCGAACGGCTCGATGCCATGCTGGCGCGCGAGGGCCGCTTGGAACTGGCGCAAGCCTGTTTCGAATTTCTGCCGACGCGGGCGAAGCTCGACCTCGAGGGCTGGGATACCGAGGACATCTTCGCGCATTCCTGAACGGGGGCCTTTTCAAGCCCCGCAGGTCGCTTCGGCCCCGTTTCGGTCACACTCCTGGCACGAGGTCCAGGCTGCATTATCCGGCAAGGCCGGGTAGTATGCGGCAAGCGCGGATCCTGCGCTGACGGCGCCAGCGCTTTGGAGCAGCGGTGAATTCGGTTCAAAACCCAGCCTATCAATCCGGACTTGAGGCGCGCTTTGCCATGGCCGCGCGCCACAGCCGGATGGTGCGGGTGCTGCGCGTCGCGGTCCCCGCGGCCGTGATCCTGGCGATGGCGGCGATCGTCTTTGTCTCGATCTTCAATCCGTTCCGGATGCTGTTGCCCAAGCTGCCGGTCGACATGGAGAACCTGGTGGTTTCCGGCACCAAGATTACGATGGAAACGCCGCATCTGTCGGGCTACTCGACCGATCAGCGGCCCTACGAATTGTGGGCCAAAACCGCGACCCAGGATCTGACCGATCCGGACCATGTCGACCTCAAGGCGTTGCGGGCCAAGGTCCTGATGGAGGATCGGACCACCATCACGCTCGACGCCCGCAACGGGCTATTCGACAGCAAGCAGCAATTGCTGGACCTGCATAAGGATATCTTCCTGCAATCCTCGACCGGCTATGAAGCACGCCTGACCCAGGCCTTTATCGATATCGGCAAGGGCACGGTGACGTCGGAGGAACATGTCGACGTCAAGCTGCTCAACGGAACCCTGACGGCGGACAAGCTCAGCATCACCGGCGGCGGCGAGGTGGTCAGGTTCGAAGGCAACGTCGTGATGAATTTGATCATGGACAGCCCGTCTCCCGCCGCAGAGTCGGCCAACGCCAACGCCAACGCTTCCGCGCTTGCGGACCCTGCCCCGCAAGGCAAAACGCGACCCTCCGGCAAATCCGCCGCCCCGAAATGATCTGATGATGAAGGTTTTTCCGCGCAGCACTTTTAGTCGGCGGACCGCGCACTGCGCCTGCATGGCTGCATTCGCGCTCGCGCTGATCGCCGCCAGTGAAGCAAGTGCGCAGAGCGCCGCGCAGGGCGTGCCCAACGCGATGCAGGGATTTTCGCAGAACCGCGACCAGCCGATCCAGATTGAAGCCGCGACGCTCGAGATGCGCGACAAGAAAAAGGAAGCGACATTCGCCGGCAATGTGAAGGTGGTGCAGGGCGACACCACCATGACATCGAAGACCCTCGTGGTGTTCTACGATTCCGGCGCCCAGCCCACCGCCCCTGCCCCCAATCCGAAAGCCGCCACAAAATCCGCGCCGATCCAGTCCGCCACCCCTGGACCCGGCGGCAGTTCTTCGATCCGCCGGCTCGAGGCCAAGGGCAACGTGGTCGTGACCCAGAAGGATCAGGTCGTGACCGGCGAAACCGCTGTGTTCGACACCAGGGCAAATCTCATCACCATGCTCGGCGGCGTGGTGCTGACCCAATGCAAGAACGTGCTGCGTGGCGACCGCCTGCTGGTCGACATGACGACGGGCGTATCGCGGGTCGAATCGGACAGCGGCAAAGTCCAGGGCATGTTTATCCAGAACCAGGGCTGCGGGCCGTCATCGTCCGGCGCGGGATCGCCGCTGCCGTCCCTCGGGGCTCCAAGTAAACCAAAATAAAATCAATCACTTGTCTGCTATCGACACGCCGCGAGGTTGAAGGTCGCGGTGCGAGCCTGTATCTAGGCACAGCTTGGCGACGTCAGACCGCGCCTCGGTTCAAGGGTGTTTCGCTGGGCAACGGACACCCATTCATTCATGTTGCGCGAGCGAATCGAATTCGCCGCGGCGGGTCGCGGTGTCACCGTGAAAGGCTGAGCTAAGCGGGGATGGTGGATTTACTCGGCATGTTCCGTCGACGCCCGGCAAAACGCACTCCGGCAGGATTTGCGCGCCCGCGCGAGGATATCACCGCGCTTGGCGATGGGATGAGTGACCTGCTGGCCAGCCCGGTGCGTGACGCGCCTTCGATCGCCCGCGACGGCTCCCGGGACTCCGTCTACGAGCGGCCGGCCCAGCGCCAGCCGGAAAAGCCCCGCCCCGCGCGAGCCAGGACCAATGGCGCGACCGCACCCCGGCCGGCGCCGCGGCCAGGCTATCTGGCTGTGCATAGCGTGGAAAAGAGTTTCGGAAGCCGCCAGGTCGTGCGCGGCGTCAGCATCTATGTTCGCCGCGGCGAGGCGGTGGGCTTGCTCGGTCCGAACGGCGCCGGAAAGACCACGGTTTTCTACATGATTACCGGGCTGATCAAGGCCGACCGCGGCGCCATCGAGCTCGATGGCCACGATGTCACCAGCCTGCCGATGTACCAGCGCGCGCGGCTCGGCATCGGCTATCTGCCGCAGGAAGCGTCGATTTTCCGCGGCCTCACGGTGGAGCAGAACATCCGCGCGGTGCTCGAGGTGGTCGAGCCCAACCGGCGCAAGCGCGAGGCCGAACTCAACTCGCTGCTGGACGAATTCAACATCACGCGGCTGCGCAAATCCCCGTCGATCGCGCTGTCGGGCGGCGAGCGGCGGCGGGTCGAGATCGCGCGCGCGCTGGCGACCCGCCCCAATTACATGCTGCTCGACGAACCGTTCGCCGGCATTGATCCGATCGCGGTCGGCGACATCCAGGATCTGGTCCGCCACCTGACCAACCGCGGCATCGGCGTGCTGATTACCGATCACAATGTGCGGGAAACGCTGGGGCTGACGGACCGGGCCTATATCGTCTATGCTGGCGAAATCCTGACCGAGGGTAGCCCGGAAGAGATCGTCAACAATCCGGATGTACGCCGCCTTTACCTTGGCGAGGAATTCCGCCTCTAGATCATTTTTCGCATTCGTCAAGCCGTGTACATCGGCATGGGACTAGTTTAAGCAAGAATCGGACCAACTTTAAGGGATCGGTTCTTGCTTCGATGGCTTTGACGCAGAGATTAGAGTTCCGCCAGTCGCAGTCGCTGGTGATGACGCCACAGCTGATGCAGGCCATCAAGCTCCTGCAGCTGTCTAATCTCGACCTTTCGGCCTTTGTTGAGGAAGAACTGGAGCGAAATCCACTGCTTGAACGCGCCAGCGACGGTACCGAGCCACCAGTTGCGGGCGAACCGGTGGCCGAGCGCGGCGAATATTCGGGCGAGGGCGATTCCGGCTCGGCCTATGGCGACGAAATGGCCACAGAGGGCATGGCCAGCGGTTCTCCCGGGGAGGGCTTCGAGCCGGCCCAGGAAGACTGGATGAACCGCGATCTCGGCAGCCGCACCGAGATCGAGCAGACGCTGGACACCGGTTTGGACAACGTATTTTCCGAAGAGCCGGCCGAGGCTGCTGCCCGCACTGCACAAGACGCGGCGCCGACCGCCTACACCGAATGGGGCGGCGGCGCCTCCAACGACGACAGTTACAACCTCGAAGCCTTTGTCGCCGCCGAGGTCACGCTCGGCAGTCATCTGGCCGAACAGCTGGCGGTGGCTTTCACCGCGCCGGCGCAGCGCATGATTGGGCAATATCTGATCGATCTGGTCGACGAGGCCGGTTATTTGCCACCGGACCTGGGGCAGGCCGCCGAGCGGTTGGGGGCGTCCCAGCAGGAGGTCGAAGCGGTTCTGGCAGTGCTGCAGAAATTCGATCCGCCCGGCATCTGCGCGCGAAATCTCGCCGAATGCCTCGCGATCCAGCTCCGCGAACTCAATCGCTACGATCCCGCGATGCAGGCGCTGGTCGAGCATCTGGATTTGCTGGCCAAGCGCGACGTCGCGGGGCTGCGAAAGCTTTGCGGCGTCGACGATGAAGATCTCACCGACATGATCGGCGAAATCCGCCGTCTCGACCCCAAGCCGGGTTTGAAATTCGGCTCGACCCGGATGCAGACCGTGGTGCCGGATGTCTATGTGCGGCCCGGGCCCGATGGCGGCTGGCATGTCGAACTCAACAGCGACACGTTGCCGCGCGTGCTGGTCAATCAGGTCTACTACACGGAACTGTCGAAGACGATCCGCAAGGATGGCGACAAATCCTATTTCACCGATTGTCTGCAGAACGCGACGTGGCTGGTGCGTGCGCTCGATCAGCGCGCCCGCACCATCCTGAAAGTCGCAACCGAGATCGTGCGCCAGCAGGACGGCTTCTTCACCCATGGCGTGGCGCACCTTCGGCCGCTCAATCTGAAGGCGGTGGCGGATGCGATCCAGATGCATGAATCGACGGTGTCGCGGGTCACCGCCAACAAATACATGGCGACCAATCGCGGCAGTTTTGAATTAAAATATTTCTTTACCGCCTCGATTGCATCGGCCGACGGCGGCGAAGCCCACTCCGCGGAGGCGGTCCGTCACCACATCAAGCAACTGATCGATGCGGAAGACCCCACGCTGATCCTCTCGGACGACACCATCGTGGAACGATTGCGCGAATCGGGGATTGATATCGCTCGCCGCACGGTCGCGAAGTACCGCGAAGCGATGCAAATCCCGTCCTCGGTGCAGCGCCGCCGCGACAAACAGAGCATGCTCGGCAATGCCCTTTCGGCGCCGGCGGCATCCTCCGACCGGTCCCGGGATCCGGCGCCGGCCTGATTGCGCTCCGGCCAAATCGGAATAGTGTCGGTTCCGGTCCAATCCAATCGAGGCAGCCAGATGACTCTTCGGATTTCGGGAAAAAGCATCAGTGTCGGCGACGCGCTTCGCGGGCGCGTGAGCGAGCGCACCGATGAAGTGCTGCGCAAATATTTCGATGGCAACTATTCGGGCCATATCACGCTGAGCAAGGATGGCTTCGGTTTCCGTACCGACTGCGCGCTGCATCTGGATTCCGGAATCACGCTCGAGGCCGATTCCAATGCCGCCGACGCCTATGCCAGCGCCGATCAGGCGTTGCTGATGATCGAAAAGCGCCTGCGCCGCTACAAGAGCCGTCTCAAGGATCGCTCGGCCCGCAAGGCTTATGCGGCTTCCGCGGCGCTGGCCGAGATGGATGCGCCGACGCTGGATGCGCCAAGCTATGTCATCGAGGCGCCGGCGGAAGGTGATGATGAGGTCACGGCCTATAACCCGGTCATCATCGCGGAGGCGACCACGTCCTTGAAGCGGCTCTCGGTCAGCGAAGCCGTCATGGAACTCGACCTGACGGGTGCCGCCTGCATCGTGTTCCAGCATGGCTCGAGCGGCCGGGTAAACATCATCTACCGGCGGCCGGACGGCAATGTCGGCTGGGTTGACCCCCCGGCGGTTAAGCCTACCGGGTAGGCATTGTCGCATTGACGCCCCAAAAGCCCCTCCCTATGGTCCGCCGCCCTCGGCTCCCCCCGGCCGCCCGTAGCGACCCTGGGGACGGGGGTTAAGGAACAACTTCGCGGGAGTTGGCACCGGTCTTGCGTTGGAGTAGAAGCCCCATCCAACGGGACCCCGGCGAGAGCCTGCCTCCCACCTCATCTTCCTGACGTCGACCTCTGAAGCCCCATTCGCAACCTGACGGTCAATTCACCTCGGAACGCCTCATGACGATTACCGATCTGGTCGCACCCGAGGCGATCCTCCCGGCGTTGAAGGTCAACAGCAAGAAACAGGCTTTGCAAGAGCTTGCGGCGCGCGCCGCCAGCCTGACCGGGCAGAACGAACGTGCGGTTTTCGAGGTGCTGCTGCAGCGCGAGAAGCTCGGGACCACCGCGGTCGGCTATGGCGTCGCCATCCCGCACGGCAAGCTTCCCAAGCTGGAACGATTGTTCGGGCTCTTTGCGCGGCTTGAACGCCCGATCGATTTCGAGGCCATGGATGGCCAGCCGGTCGACCTGGTGTTCCTGCTGCTGGCGCCGGAAGGCGCCGGCGCCGATCACCTGAAAGCGCTGGCGCAAATCGCACGGCTGCTGCGCGACCAGGATGTCGCCAAGAAGCTGCGCGCCTCGCGCGACGCGCAGGCGATCTACTCGGTGCTGGCGCTGCCGCCGGCAAGCGCGGCGTGAATTCCCGCGGCCGTCAGTGCCGCGCTTGATTGTTCCGGATCGCGGCTAAAAAAAGGGCGTCTCTCCCCAGCATGGCCGGAGACAGACGCCCGTATAACGCGAATTCTCAATACAGCTTCAGCGGCGGCAGAATGCGCTGCGTCAGTGTTGCTGGCCTGCGCCTGCGTTCAGCGACAGGAGCGAGCTCTCCATCTGTGACACCGGCAAGTGCCGGATCAGTGAACGCTGACGGCCTGCAGTTCGTTGCTCCAGGCATTCGCGATCGCCGCTTCCCGGCTGTCGGTCAGCATGATCGGGGTGCCGTCGGCGGAGTGGAGCGCGAACAGCTTCAGTCCCGGCGCGATCTTCGGCGCCTGGGGGAAGAGCCCCGGCACGTCCTCGGAACGGATCTGCTTCACATAGGCGATATGGCCCTCGCCCAAGGTCGCCAACGCCTCCGGTGAGACGCCAGTCGGTTCGTACGCAACATTACCTTCAGTCATGGTCTCGACTCCTCTGTCAGACTAAGCGGTCGAGTCCGCTACTCGTTCCATTATTCATGTTCATTGATAGCAATTGTCTTAACGATCCTCTCCGGCTCAGGCCGGGCCAGATCGATCGACAACAGCCCGTTTTTCAAGTCCGCGCCCAGCACCTGCATCCCCTCCGCCAGCACGAAGGTGCGCTGGAAGTGGCGCGCGGCGATGCCGCGATGGATGTATTGCCGAGCCTTGTCGTCCTGTTGGCGGCCCCGGATCACAAGCTGGCTTTCCTCAATGGTTACATCGAGTTGATCGCGGGTAAATCCCGCTACCGCCAGCGTGATTCGCAGGCATTCGGGCTGGCCGTTGCCGCGGTCGCACCGCTCGATGTTGTACGGAGGATAACCGTCGGCGCCTTTGACGACGCGATCGAGCGCACGCTCGATTTCGTCGAATCCCAAAAGGAACGGACTGGATAACGAAGGAACACGCGACATATTTTACAAAGTCCTCTCGAAGCGACTTTGAAGTTCAGGGCCCTTGCGGCGCCCCATTTTTGACCGGCCGGCGGATTTGCCCTCCGGTCAACAGCCAATATGGGCATGATTTGTCAGGGGTTCAAGCACCTGAGGAACCGCGACAAAATGGCTCTTGAACGTCATTCTGGGGGCGCGGGCGAAGCCCACGAACCCGGAATCCCGAGATTGTTGTGGGAGATTCCGGGTTTGCGTTTCGCGCGCCCCGGAATGGCGGAGCAGGCCTAGAGATCGACCCGCTGGCGGCCGTCGGTTGAGAACAGGTGCAATTTCTCGCGCGGTGCGACCGCCCTGATACGTTCGCCGATGCCGGGCCCGATCGCGCCGGGGATCCGCACGATCACCTCGCCCGGTGGCAATTCCCCGGGATTGGCGGCGACGCCCTGTACTTCATGCTGCCGCGTGCCGTAAACGAAGGTCTCGGCGCCGACCCGTTCGATCGCTTCGACGGTGAGGTCGAGCGCGATGCCGCCAGCGATGGTTTCGCTGGAAATTACAAAATCTTCCGGACGAATTCCCAGGATGCCGCCATCGCCGCCGCCGGCCCGGCTGTCGCCGGCGAACTGCGATTTGATTTCGTCCGCGCGCAGCTTCATCAGATTCATCGGCGGTGCGCCGATGAACGATGCGACGAACGTGGTCGCCGGCTTCTGGTAGATCTCCAGCGGATTGCCGATCTGCTCGACCTGGCCGCCATTCATGACCACCAGAATATCGGCGAGCGTCATCGCCTCGAGCTGGTCGTGGGTGACGTAGATCGAGGTGGTCTTCAAGCGGCGCTGCAGTTTCCGGATCTCGACCCGCATCGCGATGCGCAGCTTGGCGTCGAGATTGGACAGGGGCTCGTCGAACAGGAACACTTTCGGCTGCCGCACGATGGCGCGGCCCATCGCAACGCGCTGGCGCTGGCCGCCGGACAATTGCCGCGGCTTCCGGTCGAGCATGGCGCCGAGTTCCAGAATCCGCGCGGCTTCCTGCACGCGGGTATCGATCTCGGGCTCCGCCATGCGCCGGTTGCGCAGGCCATAGGCCATGTTGTTGTAGACCGTCATATGCGGATAGAGCGCGTAATTCTGAAACACCATGGCGATATCGCGCTCGGCCGGCTCGATCTGGTTGACGATCCGTCCGCCGATGTCGATCTCGCCGCCGGTGATGGTCTCGAGGCCTGCGACCATCCGCAGCAGCGTGGACTTGCCGCAACCGGACGGGCCGACCAGCACGCAGAACTGGCCGTCGCCGACCTCGAAGTCGATGCCCTTGATGGCCTCGAAGCCGCCAACGTAGGTCTTGCGGACGTTGCGGAGGGTGACATTGGCCATCTCTGTCCCTTACTTCTCCGTTTCGACCAGTCCGCGTACGAACAGGCGCTGCATGAACACGACAACCGCGACCGGCGGCAACATCGCCAGCACGGCGGTCGCCATCGCCAATTGCCATTCCGCCAGTTCGTCCGTCGTCGTCAGCATCTTCTTGATGCCGGTGACGATGGTCTGCATCGAGTCCTGGGTGGTGATGAGCAGCGGCCACAGATACTGATTCCAGCCATAGATGAACTGGATCACGAACAGCGCCGCGATCGTCGTGATCGACAGCGGCAACAGCGTATCCTTGAAAAACCGGAACGGCCCGGCGCCGTCGATCCGCGACGCCTCCAGCAGCTCGTCCGGCACGGTCATGAAGAATTGCCGGAACAGCAGCGTGCCGGTTGCGGATGCGATCAGCGGCAGGATCAGTCCGGCATAGGTGTCGAGCATATGCAGGTCGGCTACCACTTTGTAGGTCGGATAGATACGCACCTCGACCGGCAGCATCAGCGTCACGAAGATGATCCAGAACGCAGTCTTGCGGAACGGAAAGCGGAAATACACCACGGCATAGGCCGACAGGATGGAGATGAAGATCTTGCCGACGGCGATGCCGGTGGCGGAGATAAACGAATTGAGCAAGAGATGGCCGACCGGCTCGCGGCTGGTGCGCGAGCCGCCGACGAAGACGGCGCGGTAGTAGTTCTCCAGCGTGTGGCCGCCCGGCGAGAGCGGCATGTTGCCGCCGACCACGGTGGCGGCGTCATGTGTCGAGGCGATGAGGGCCAGATAGACCGGAAAGGCAACGATGAACACGCCGAATGTCAGGATGGCGTAGGCGATGATGTCGTTCCACGGGCGGTGCTCGACCATCAGTATTGCACCTTGCGCTCGACATAGCGGAACTGGATCGCGGTCAGCGCAATCACGATTACCATCAGCACCACCGATTGCGCCGCCGAACTGCCGAGGTCGCCGCCGAGCCGTCCGTCCGCATAGACCTTGTAGACCATGGTCGTGGTGGCGCCGGCCGGGCCGCCGCCGGTCACCGCATCGATGATGCCGAACGTATCGAAGAAGACGTAGACGACGTTCACGACCAGCAGGAAGAAGGTGGTCGGCGACAGCAGCGGAAACACGATGGTCCAGAACCGCCGCATCGGACCGGCGCCGTCGATCGCACCGGCCTCGATGACACTTTTGGGGATCGACTGCAGTCCCGCCAGGAAGAACAGGAAATTATAGGAGATCTGCTTCCACACCGCGGCCATCACCACCAGGATCATGGCGTGGGTACCGTTCAGCAGCGGATTCCAGTCGAAGCCCATCCCGCGCAACGGCCGCACCAGCGTGCCGAGGGAAGGGTGGAACATGAAGAACCACAACACGCCGGCAACTGCAGGAGCCACCGCGTAGGGCCAGATCATGAAAGTCTTGTAGGCCGGGGCGGCCTTCAGATTTTTGTCGGCCTGGGTGGCGAACAACAGCGCGATACCGAGCGACAGCGCCGCGACCAGCGTCGAGAACACCAATGTCGTCAGTATGGCCTTGTAATATTCGGGCTGCGCGAACAGCGCCTGATAGTTCTCCAGGCCGATGAATTCGGAACTAAGCCCGAACGCATCCTCGCGCAGGAACGATTGCCAGACCGCCTGGCTCGCCGGCCAATAGAAAAATACGAATGTAATGATGAGCTGCGGCACGAGCAGCAGATACGGAAGCAGCTTGCTGTTGAAAAAGGCAGACTTTTCCATTCAGGGCAACTTGCTCATCAGGAGTCTTGGCCTTCCTTGCGATGCGAGACAGGCTCCCTCTCCGAAGCGGAGAGGGAGCGGTTAGGGACGGCTTACTTTGCGGTCTTTTCAAACGCGCGCAACATGGCGTTGCCGCGCGACACGGCAGCGTCGAGCGCCTGCTGGGCGGTCTTCTGCCCCGCAAGAGCGGCTTCGATTTCCTCCGCCCACACCTCGCGCATCTGGACCATGTTGCCGAAGCGCAGGCCGCGCGAATTCTCGGTCGGCTCCTTGTTGGCCAGTTCCTTGAGCGGCGTTTCCAGGTACGGTGTCTTTTCGTAGAAGCCGGACGCCTTGGTCTTTTCATAAGCCGCCTTGGTGATCGGCATGTAGCCGGATTCCTGATGCAGCTTGGCCTGGCGGTCGGTATCGGAAAGGAACGCGAAGAACTTCGCCACGCCCTTGTATTCCTCGGGCTTCTTGCCGCCCATCACCCACAGCGACGCGCCGCCGATGATCGAGTTCTGCGGAGCTCCGGCGACATCGGGATAATAGGGCATTGGCGCCGAGGTGAAATCGAATTTGGCGGTGCCTTTTGCGGTCCCGTAATATCCCGAGGAAGTCAGGAAGATCGCGCATTCGCCCGAACCGAAGCGGGCTTCACCGGCGTTGGCGCGGCCGCCATAGTCGTAGGTCTTGTCTTTCTGCAGGTCGATCAGGTTTTGCAGGTGCTTGACCTGCAGCGGTCCGTTGAAGTTCAGCACCGTGTCGAAACCGTCGAGTCCGTTCGCCTTGGTGCCGATCGCCACATTATGCCACGCGGAGAACTGCTCGATATGGGCCCATGTCGCCCAGGCGTTGGAGAAGCCGCAGGTCGCGTGACCGGCCGCCTTCAGCTTCTTGGCGGCATCGAACACTTCCGGCCAGGTTTTCGGAATTTCGGCGATGCCGGCCTTCTTCAGCTCATCCTTGTTGATCCACATCACCATCGAAGAGGAGTTGAAGGGAAACGACAGCATCTCTCCCTTGGAGGTCGAGTAGTAGCCGGTGACCGTTGGAAGATAGGCCTTGGGATCGAACGGCTCGCCGGCGTCCTTCATCAGCTGGTAGACCGGCTTGATGGCGCCGGTGGCGCTCATCATGGTCGCGGTGCCGACCTCGAACACCTGCATGATGTGCGGCGCATTGCCGGCCCGGAACGCGGCGATCCCGGCGTTCATGGTGTCGGCATAGCTGCCCTTGAAGGACGGAACGACCTTGTATTCCGACTGGCTGGCGTTGAAGTCGGCCGCGAGCTTGTTGACGACGTCGTTGTTGCCGCCGGTCATGGCGTGCCACCATTGCAGCTCCGTCACGGCGTAAGCGGGCGAAGCGAGCGCGAGTGTGGAAGCCAGCGTGGCCGCAATGCCATAGTGTCGAAAATTCATCAAAATCCTCCCGGTTGGACCGTCATCATCGCTACGCGCGTTAACAGCGCCGGATGACGTGCAAATGACCGTATAAGCGAGCGGATGCTACGGGGGAAGCGGAGCCTAAGGGAAGCAGTAAAATAGGCGGAAGCGGTGCTCCATTGGTCCGGTCGTCCCGCTCTTGGCGGAACGACCCGCGGTCAGGCCCGGGCACTAAACCTCAGCGCTTGCGCTCCGTCCCGCACACCACGCCTTTCGCAATCAAGCCATCGATCTCGGCTTTGGAATATCCAAACTCCGTCAGCACTTCGCTGGTGTGCTGGCTGAATTTCGGCGGCACACTGCGCAGGCTCGGCTTGCTGCGCGCCATGCGGATCGGCGAGGCGACCCCTTTGTACCAGTCCTTCTCGATGACGTCGCCGCGGTGGGCGGTGTGGGCGCTGGTCAGCGCCTGGTCGATCGACTGTACCGGTCCGGCGGGCAGGCCGGCGGCGAGCAGGCGGGCGCACAACGGTTCGGCATCGTGCTGGCTGAACACGGCGGCAAGCTCGGCGCGGAGCGCATCGCGGTTGGCGATGCGGTCCTTGTTGCGGGCAAAACGCACATCGGTGCCGAGTTCGGGCTTGCCGATTTCCTTGGCCAGCTTGCGGAAGGTGCCGTCATTGCCGACGCCGATGAAGATGTTGTCGGTGCGCGTCGGAAAGATCGCGTAAGGCACAAGGTTCGGATGTTCGTTGCCGGTGAGCGCCGGCGGCTTGCCGTGCATGAAATAATTCGCGGCATGGGGATGCATGATGGCAAGGCCGGTTTCGTACAACGTGGTTTCCAGGAACTGACCGAGCCCGGATTTTTGCCGCTCGGCCAACGCCATCAGAACGCCAATCGCCGCGTAGAGGCCGGTCGAGATATCCACCAGCGGTACGCCGATACGCATCGGCCCCGACTGCGGCGAGCCGGTCGCGGCGATCATCCCGGTCATGGCCTGAATGATGGCGTCATAGCCGGGATTGCCGCCGCGCGGGCCGTCGGCGCCGAAACCGGAAATCCGGCAGTGCACGAGTTTTGGGAATTTCGCGCGCAGCACCTCGTTGCCGATGCCCCATTTGTCGAGCGTGCCCGGCTTGAAATTCTCGATCAGGACGTCGGCGCGCTCCAACAGCTTCATCAGCACCGCGCGCCCGCCCTCCGAGGCGAGGTCGAGCCCGATCGAACGTTTGTTGCGGTTGATGCCGACGAAATAAGCCGCGTCTTCGCCGTGGAAGGGCGGTCCCCAGTCGCGCACCTCGTCGCCGGCCGGCGGCTCGACCTTGATCACGTCGGCGCCGTGATCGGCGAGGATCTGCGTGCAATAGGGACCGCCGAGCACCCGCGTGAGATCGATCACGCGCAATCCGCTCATCGCGCCGGAGGTGTTTTCAATGGTCATGGCAGGTTCTTGCGAAATTGGTGGGAGAGGGCGTTGCCCATTAAGCATCAGAGACGCTTCTTCGCAAATGCCCGGCCGGACCCAGACTTCAAGTATTTCTCGAAGGCTATAGCCTGCTTTTCGTCGCTAAATGCGATGTAGGTTTTTAACCGCCAAGGCTTGTATTTCGAAGTATGCGTGACTTCGCCCGCGTTGTGTTTCGCTAATCGCGCGGGGCACGTCATCGGTGATCCCGGCATAGAAATGCTCGGAAGCGAGACTTTCAAGGATGTAAACATATTTCAAATGCGGCCCGTCTTCGCCCTGCGGGGACGACGCGGCAGCCTTCGCTTGCTTCGCTCCGATAGGCTGGTGTGTGGCTTGCCGAGCCGTAGCTTGCGAAGCAAGCGAAGGCTGGTGGAGCCAGGCGGGATCGAACCGCCGACCTCTTGCATGCCATGCAAGCGCTCTCCCAGCTGAGCTATGGCCCCTTAACCTGGACAGTGCGCCTTGGGCGACGCACTGGCAAAACCCTGAACACAGTTCAGGGCCGATCTCAAGTCTCCTCGTCGCCGCCGACGTCGCCAATGATGTCGGTGACGTCCTCGTCGCCTTCTTCCTCGTCGGCGATGAAGGTGGAATCGTCATCATCATCGTCTTCGATGGTCTCGTCGATCTCGATGTCGTCTTCCAACTCCGGAACGACGGCCTTGACCTTCCCGGTGTTCTCCTCGGCGTCGGCTTCCTCCAGCGGCACCAATTCTTCGGCCTCGGCGGGCTCCGGCGTGGCTTCGGCGGAGGCAGCGGCGGACGCTGCCGCGGCGCGCGCGGCGGCGTCGGCACGGGTGCGCGGCGGCGGAATCGGCGCGATCGGCACCACCTCGCCGGTGTAGGGCGAAATCACCGGACTCTTGTTGAGGTCGTAAAACTTCTTGCCCGTCGTTGGGCAAATGCGTTTGGTTCCGAGATCGGATTTGGCCACGTGTGGAATCCTGGGAATATCTGAAAAACGGTGCTTCACTTGGCTAGTTGCCACGCCGCTGTCAATAGCGCTTTGTGTGGTCCGGCGCACAGCCGCGTGACGCCGCGCGGCCCCTATGATACCTGCCGCCCGCGCAGAGGACCACAATCTTGACCCATTCTGATCACCCTTCGCCGCTTGAAGCCCGTCCGAGCGGTCCCCTGGCCGGAAAAGTCCGCGTTCCCGGCGACAAGTCGATCTCGCACCGGGCCCTGATCCTGGGCGCGCTTGCCGTCGGCGAAACCCGGATTTCCGGGCTGCTCGAGGGCGAAGACGTGCTCAATACTGCCAAGGCCATGCAGGCGCTCGGCGCAAAAGTGGATCGGACCGGCGATTTCGCATGGTCGGTGCGCGGTGTCGGCGTGGCCGGGTTCGCGCAGCCCGAAGCGCCGCTGGATTTCGGCAATTCCGGCACCGGCTGCCGGCTGGTGATGGGGGCGGTGGCCGGCTGCCCGATTACCGCGATCTTCGACGGCGACGCCTCGCTGCGGGGCAGGCCGATGCGGCGGATCCTCGATCCCCTGGAATTGATGGGTGCGAAGACCGGCGCAAGCGGCGAGGGTGGCCGCCTGCCGCTGACGCTCAATGGCGCGCGCGATCCGCTGCCGATCCTGTATCGGACGCCGGTAGCGTCGGCGCAGATCAAATCCGCGGTCCTGCTGGCGGGGCTGGCGGCGCCCGGCGTCACCACGGTGATCGAGACCGAGGCCAGCCGCGACCATACCGAATTGATGCTGAAACATTTCGGCGCCGAGATCGCCTCGAGCCGCGAAGGCAGCCACGGCCGCAAGATCGCGCTGGCCGGGCAGCCGGAGTTGCACGGCGCCGAGGTCGTGGTGCCGGCCGACCCATCATCGGCGGCATTTCCGATTGTCGCGGCGTTGATCGTCGAAGGTTCCGACATCGTTCTGTCGGACGTGATGACCAATCCGCTCCGTACCGGGCTGTTCACGACCTTGCGCGAGATGGGCGCCTCGATCGAGGAAAGCCAGGTGCGCGGCGATGCCGGCGAGCCGATGGCGCAGTTGCGGGTGCGCGCCTCGAAACTGCGCGGCGTCGAGGTGCCGCCCGAGCGTGCGCCCTCGATGATCGACGAATATCTGGTACTGGCAGTCGCGGCAGCCTTTGCCGAAGGCACCACCACCATGCGCGGCCTGAAGGAATTGCGCGTCAAGGAATCCGACCGGCTGGAAGCCACCGCCGCGATGCTGCGCGTCAACGGCGTCCAGGTTGAAATCGTCGGCGACGATCTGATCGTCGAAGGCAAGGGGCACGTTCCCGGCGACGGCCTTGTGGCGACCCATATGGATCATCGCATCGCGATGTCGGCGCTGGTGATGGGGCTTGCCGCCGACAAGCCGGTCAAAGTCGACGACACCGCCTTCATCGCCACCAGCTTTCCGGATTTCATTCCCATGATACGCTCGCTCGGAGCGGAGTTTTCATGATCATCGCCATCGACGGACCCGCGGCCTCCGGAAAAGGCACACTCGGCAAGCGGCTCGCCCATCACTACGGTTATCGCCACCTCGACACCGGGGTGATCTACCGCGCGGTGGCCAAGGCATTGTTGGACGCCGGCGCCGATCTCACCGACGAGGCCAGCGCGGTGGCCGCCGCGATGGAACTCGATCCGGAAAAATTCGGAAATCCCGCGCTGAAGACCCAAATCGTAGGCGAGGCCGCCTCGGTGGTGTCGGCGATCCCCAAAGTGCGGGAAGCGCTGGTTAATTTTCAGCGCCAATTCGCGGCCGATCCGCCGGGCGCGGTGCTCGACGGCCGCGATATCGGGACCGTGATCTGTCCGCATGCCGATGTGAAGATCTTCGTGATTGCGGATCCAAAAGTCCGCGCCCGCCGCCGGACGCTGGAGGCGAGGGCCCGCGGCGAGGACGCCGACGAGGCCCTGGTGCTGGCGGACATCCTCAAACGCGACGAACGCGACCAGAACCGGGCCATCGCCCCCCTGAAGGCGGCCCCGGATGCACACTTGCTCGATAACTCGCATTTGGATATAGAAGGCGGCGTCCGGGCCGCCATCGACATTGTCGAGGCCGTCCGAGCGGGCCGGCAGCGGGTTTGAGCGCTTTCAAACTAAACCGCTGCCGTCATTGGAGGAAAGCCCGCTCCAGGTCTTGAATGTCGGTATCTCGAACTCGATTTCTTGAGTTCGTTAAATTCCAAGCCCGGATCAAATCAACGTATCGAACGTGCAGTCATGCTGCCGGCCCGTTCTCGCGATTTCCTGCGAGGCGGTCGTCAGGGTTTGCGGAACCCTGACACTTCACGCCCGATACGCCCTCAACCCGAATGGCCGGCGATACCCGCATCTGGAGAACAAATGGCTTCGACTGCTACTTCTTATAATCCTTCCCGCGACGATTTTGCCGCGATGCTCGATGAGTCCTTCGCCGGCGGCAATCTGCAGGAAAGCTCCGTCATCAAGGGCATTGTAGTCGCGATTGAAAAGGACATGGCCGTCATCGACGTCGGCCTGAAGACCGAAGGCCGCGTGGCGCTGCGCGAATTCGCAGGACCCGGCCGCGATAGCGAACTTAAAGTGGGCGACGAGGTCGAGGTGTTTCTCGACCGCATCGAGAATGCGCTTGGCGAGGCCGTGCTGTCGCGCGACAAGGCGCGCCGCGAGGAAAGCTGGGGCAAGCTCGAAAAGGCCTTCAACAATAACGAGAAGGTGCACGGCGTCATCTTCAACCAGGTCAAGGGTGGCTTCACCGTCGACCTCGACGGCGCAGTGGCCTTCCTGCCGCGCTCGCAGGTCGATATCCGGCCGATCCGCGACGTCGCACCTCTGATGAACAATTCGCAGCCGTTCCAGATCCTCAAGATGGACCGCCGCCGCGGCAACATCGTGGTGTCGCGCCGCACCGTTCTCGAAGAGACCCGCGCCGAGCAGCGCCAGGAACTGGTGCAGAACCTCGAAGAGGGCCAGGTCATCGACGGCGTCGTCAAGAACATCACCGACTACGGTGCGTTCGTCGACCTCGGCGGCATCGACGGCCTGCTGCACGTCACCGATATCGCCTGGCGCCGGGTCAATCACCCGACCGAAGTGCTGACCATCGGCCAGACCGTGAAGGTCAAGATCATCAAGATCAACCACGAGACCCACCGCATCTCGCTCGGCATGAAGCAATTGCTTGATGATCCGTGGCAGGGCATCGAGGCGAAGTATCCGCTGAACGCACGCTTCACCGGCCGCGTCACCAACATCACCGACTACGGCGCGTTCGTCGAACTGGAGCCGGGCATTGAAGGCCTTATTCACGTCTCGGAAATGTCGTGGACCAAGAAGAACATGCACCCCGGCAAGATCGTTTCGACCTCGCAGGAAGTCGAAGTGCAGGTGCTCGAAGTCGATTCGGTCAAGCGCCGGATCTCGCTCGGCCTCAAGCAGACCATGCGCAATCCCTGGGAAGTGTTCATCGAGAAATTCCCGGTCGGTTCGACGGTCGAAGGCGAGGTCAAGAACAAGACCGAGTTCGGTCTGTTCCTCGGGCTCGAGGGCGATGTCGATGGCATGGTCCATCTGTCCGATCTCGACTGGAAGCTTCCGGGCGAACAGGTGATCGACAACTTCAAGAAGGGCGACATGGTCAAGGCCGTGGTGCTCGATGTCGATGTCGAGAAGGAGCGCATCTCGCTCGGCGTCAAGCAGCTCGAAGGCGATCCGTTCGCGGAGCCGGGCGACGTCAAGAAGGGCGCGGTCGTGACCTGCGAAGTGCTCGAGGTGAAGGAGGCCGGGATCGAGGTGAAGATCTCCGGCACCGACTTTACCACCTTCATCAAGCGGTCCGAACTGGCGCGGGAGCGCTCCGATCAGCGCGCTGAGCGTTTCGCCGTCGGCGAAAAGGTCGATGCGCGGGTGATCCAGTTCGACAAGAAGGCCCGCAAGGTGCAGGTCTCGATCAAGGCGCTGGAAGTCGCCGAGGAGAAGGAAGCCATCGCGCAGTACGGTTCGTCCGATTCGGGCGCGACATTGGGCGACATTCTCGGCACTGCACTCAAGCAGCGCACCGACAAGTAAGCTTTGCGCTTTTTATCGCGAACAAACGGGCCCCGGTTTCGACCGGGGCTTTTTTGTCCGCAGCCCTACCGTGCTGTCGTCCCGGCGTTCGCCGAGACGAGGGGTCTTGTTTTCTTCATATTGCACCGCAATTGATGTAATCAGGACACCGGATATTGGTGCTGTGTGGCGAAAACCGTGCGTCCCCTTTAGAGACCGTTCCCGGGAGAAATTTCGATGTCGCTTGATTCGGATGTGATCGTCGATCGCCGCAGGATGCGCCGCAAGCTGACCTTCTGGCGGGTGGCTGCCGCGCTGGTCGCGATCGCCGCGATCGTCACCGTGGGCGTGGTCGCCTCGCCCGTCGGGCGCAGCGCGTTCACGACGTCGGGCTCGATCGCCCGTGTCCATATCGACGGCCTGATCCGGAGCGACAATGATCGCGTCGAGGCGCTGGAGCGGCTTGAGAAGTCACGCGCGGCGGCCGTGATCGTGCACATCAATTCGCCGGGCGGCACCACGGCCGGTTCCGAGCAGCTCTATGATGCGCTGGTGCGCCTGAAGGCGAAGAAGCCGCTGGTGGTGGTGGTCGAAGGACTGGCGGCGTCGGGCGGTTACATCACCGCGATTGCCGGCGATCACATCATTGCCCAGCAGAGTTCGCTGGTCGGCTCCATCGGCGTGCTGTTCCAGTTTCCGAATTTTGGCGAGCTCCTGAAAACCGTCGGCGTCAAGGTCGAGGAAGTCAAATCGTCGCCGTTGAAGGCCGCGCCCAACGGTTTTGAACCGACCAGTCCCGAAGCGCGCGCCGCTCTGGAGGCGTTGGTGAAGGATTCCTATGCGTGGTTCCGCGGTCTGGTGAAGGAGCGGCGCGGCATGGATGACACGTTGCTCGAAAAAGTCGCGGACGGACGGGTCTTCACCGGCCGTCAGGCGGTCGATCTCAAGCTGATCGATCAACTCGGCGACGAGAAGACCGCCGTTGCCTGGCTGGTCGCGCAGAAGGGCGTCAAGAGCGACCTGCCGGTGCGCGATTTCAAGCTGTCGCCAAGGTTCGGCGATCTGACTTTTTTGCGGACGGCGGCTTCGATCACGCTCGACGCGCTCGGTCTCGGCGCAATCGCGCGGCAAGTCGAGCAGGCCGGCGTTGCGCAGGCGATCGACCGGCTCGGTCTCGATGGCATGCTGGCGCTGTGGCAGCCCGCGGGCACCAATTAGGCGCCATAAGTACGGTCATCGCGCGTTATCCCGCATTGCGGGGGATTGCCACAATTCCCGATCGGGGTGTTTTTGACGCGATTTCGCGGCGCGCAATTTGATTTAGCGTCTTGACAGTGCAAGGTATTTTCACGGAAATGGATATCAGCACATTCCCGGATCCCAGTCTCGATGATCAAATCCGAACTTGTTCAGCGCATCGCCGAGCACAACCCGCACCTTTATCAGCGGGATGTGGAGAACATTGTGAACGCGATCCTCGACGAGATCGTGGCTGCGTTGGCGCGGGGTGACCGGGTCGAACTGCGCGGCTTCGGCGCATTTTCGGTGAAGCACCGTCCGGCGCGCGCCGGGCGCAATCCGCGCACCGGGGCGCATGTGCCTGTCGATCAGAAGAGCGTGCCGTTCTTCAAAACCGGCAAGGAAATGCGTGAGCGTCTCAACCGCGAAGGCGGGGCGCCCGACGCCGGCGCGTAAATCTTAAGATCGCGCCCGCCGATCTCCATCAAGGCGAGAGATGGTCATGCGCAAGTTTTTCACGGCTGTGGTCCTGATTCCCTTAGGCCTGATCTTTGTCGTCTTCGCGGTCGCCAATCGTCACCCGGTGACGGTGTCGTTCGATCCGTTCAATTCCAGCGCCCCGGCCGTAGGCGTCACGCTGCCGCTGTTCGTCGTCATCATCGCGGTCGCGATCACGGGCGTGGTGGCGGGCGGTTCCGCGACCTGGTTCCGGCAGCGCCGCTGGCGGCGCGCGGCGCGACAGCACGAGGCCGATGCGCGCCATGCTCGGGCGCAACTGGCCGACCTGCGGGCCGGTGCCGCTGCCTCGCGCGGTGAGACGCCGCGCTATCTGCCGCCGCAGGGCGGGCTGCAAGGTGGATTGCAAGGCGGATTGTATGGGTCCAGCGGGCGAGACAAGCAGGGCGCGACGTTGTAGAACCCGCCCGATTGCATCGCTTTTCCGCCTCCGTCGCTACCCAAACCCATGTCCTGAATCATGTCCCTGCTCGTCAAAATCTGCGGCCTGTCCACGCGCGAGACGCTCGACGTCGCGCTGGAAGCCGGCGCCGACATGGTCGGGTTCGTGTTCTTTCCGCCGTCGCCACGACACCTCAGCCTTGAATTGGCGCGGGACCTCGGCGGCCGGGTCAAGCGCCGGGCCGCCAAGGTTGCCCTCACGGTCGATGCGGACGATACGACGCTCGCCAACATCGTCGAGGCGCTTCAGCCGGATATCCTGCAACTGCATGGCAGGGAAACCGTGGCGCGACTGCGCGACATCAAGCAGAAATTCGGATTGCCCGTGATGAAGGTGATCGCGGTCGAGACCCCGGCCGATCTCGCGCCGCTTCCCGGCTATGCCGCGGTCGCCGATCGCATCCTGTTTGACGCCCGCGCGCCGAGGGAAGCGACCCGTCCTGGAGGTCTTGGCGCGGTGTTCGACTGGCATGTGCTGGAGCAGCTCGATCTGCAACTGCCGTTCATGGTCTCGGGCGGCCTCACAGCTGCAAACGTCGCGGAAGCCGTTGGTGTCTCCCGCGCCGGCGGCGTCGATGTGTCCTCGGGCGTGGAAAGCGCGCCCGGCGTCAAGGATCCCGGGATGATCCGCGCCTTCATCCGCGCAGCCCGCGCTACCGAAGAGTTGATGGTCCGATGAATCCAAACCTGCCCAATTCCTTCCGCAGCGGTCCCGACGAGCGCGGACATTTCGGCATTTTCGGCGGACGCTTCGTCGCGGAAACGCTGATGCCGCTGATCCTCGATCTGGAAAAGGCCTATGCCGACGCCAAGGCCGATCCGGCGTTCCAGGCCGAAATGAACGGCTACCTCAAGGATTATGTCGGCCGGCCGTCGCCGCTCTATCTCGCCGAGCGGCTGACCGAACACCTCGGCGGCGCCAAAATCTATTTCAAGCGCGAGGAGCTGAACCACACCGGCTCACACAAGGTCAACAACGTGCTCGGCCAGATCATGGTGGCGCGGCGGATGGGCAAGAAGCGCATCATCGCCGAGACCGGCGCCGGTCAGCATGGCGTCGCCACCGCGACGCTGTGCGCGCGGTTCGGGCTGGAATGTTTCGTCTATATGGGCGCGGTCGATGTCGAGCGGCAGCAGCCCAATGTCATCCGCATGGAAATGCTGGGCGCCAAGGTGATCCCGGTGCAGTCGGGTTCGCGCACCTTGAAAGACGCGATGAACGATGCGCTGCGCGACTGGGTCACCAATGTGCACAACACGTTCTATTGCATCGGCACGGTGGCGGGTCCGCACCCCTATCCGATGATGGTGCGCGACTTCCAGTCGGTGATCGGCGTCGAGACCCGCGCGCAGATGCAGGAAGCCGAAGGCCGCCTGCCGGATTCGCTTGTCGCCTGCATCGGCGGCGGCTCCAATGCGATGGGGCTGTTTCATCCGTTTCTCGATGATCCCTCCGTCGAGATCTTTGGGGTCGAGGCGGCGGGCCATGGCTTGACGCAACTGCACGCGGCCTCGATCGCCGGCGGCCGGCCGGGCGTGCTGCACGGCAACCGCACTTATTTGCTGATGGACGATGACGGCCAGATCCAGGACGCGCATTCGATCTCGGCTGGGTTGGATTATCCCGGCATCGGGCCGGAGCATTCCTGGCTGCACGAGACCGGCCGGGTGAAATATCTGTCGGCCACCGACGACGAAGCGCTGATTGCGTTTCAATTGCTGTCGCGGCTGGAAGGCATCATTCCGGCGCTGGAGCCCGCGCACGCCATCGCCAAGGTGATGGAGCTGGCGCCGAAGCGCCCGAAAGATCATCTGATGGTGGTGAACCTCTCCGGCCGCGGCGACAAGGACATCCCGCAAGTGGCGGATATTCTGCGGGGGAAGAAGAAGTGACCACCGGGCGCCGCCGTCTTCTTCACCTCTCCCCGGCGGGGAGAGGTCGGCTGCGCAGCAGCCGGGTGAGGGGGTTCTTCATTCAATCGAACCGAAGCGTGCCTTCGATCATTTCGAGGACACCCTCAAGATTGTCATACACATCGCTGTTTGAGACACGGACGATGTGGAAGCCGCAAGCCTCCAATACATCGGAGCTGGCTCGGTCTCGTGCCAGCTCCGAAGGCTCGGCGTGCGTCACGCCATCGACCTCGACGATCAGTTTTCCATCCAAGGTCACGAAATCGACCACGTACCGGTCGATTGAATGCTGCCGACGAAATTTCCACCGTGCCAGCCTTCGATTGCGCAACGCCTGCCAAAGCTTTGCCTCGGCGCTCGTTTGCGATGCACGAAGGCTTCTAGCTCTCGCCTTGAACTTGTCCATCCCCCTCACCCGGCTGCTACGCAGCCGACCTCTCCCCAGCGGGGAGAGGTATAGCACAGCGTATGCCGCATTATGACCACCCGTATCGACGCACGTTTCGCCGAGTTGAAGAAAGAAGGCCGCTCGGCCTTCGTCACCTTCCTGATGGCCGGCGATCCCGATCCCGCGACGTCGCTTGAGATCATCAAGGCGCTGCCGAAGGCGGGCGCTGACGTCATCGAGATCGGCATGCCCTTTACCGATCCGATGGCGGATGGTCCGGCGATTCAGGCGGCGGGGTTGCGGGCGCTGAAGGCCGGCATGACCCTGCGGAAGACGCTCGCGATGGTGCGCGAATTCCGTAAGGACGATGACACCACGCCGCTGGTGCTGATGGGCTACTACAATCCGATCTACATCTACGGCGTCGATCCATTCCTGGTCGATGCGAAGGCCGCGGGCGTCGACGGGCTGATCATCGTCGACCTGCCGCCCGAGGAAGACACCGAATTGTGCCTGCCGGCGATGAAGGCCGGGCTCAATTTCATCCGGCTGGCGACGCCGACCACCGACGACAAGCGCCTGCCCGCGGTGCTCGCGAACACCTCCGGCTTTGTCTATTACGTTTCCATCACCGGCATCACCGGCAGCGCCAGCGCCGATACCGCCGTCGTCGGCACCGCCGTCGCCCGTATCAAGCGGCATACCAAATTGCCTGTGTGTGTCGGCTTCGGCATCCGGACCCCGGAGGCGGCGAGGGGAATCGCGCAAACGGCCGATGGCGCGGTGGTCGGAACCGCGCTGGTCGATGCGTTACGCGGCAGCCTCGATGCCGAGGGCCGGGCGACCGCCAAAACCGTCGGCGCGGTCGCCGATCTGGTGGCCGCCCTGGCACAGGGCGTGCGGGGAGCCAAACAGGCTGCGGAATAAGCCACAATTGCGGGGGAGACAGGCCGGCGGCAGCTTGCCGGACCCGGCCGGGGCCGCCATATCTTGGCCTAACGATCGATCACTGCCCGGTCGCATTTTCGGAGCGAAAGATGAATTGGCTCACCAACGTCGTCCGGCCCAAGATCCGCAACATTCTGCGCCGCGAGACGCCGGAGAATCTGTGGATCAAATGCCCGGATTCCGGGCAGCTCGTGTTCTACAAGGATGTCGAGGCCAACCAGTTCGTCATCCCCGGCTCGAACTATCATATGCGCATGGGCGCGGTGGCGCGGCTGAAGTCGATCTTCGACAACGAGACCTGGTACGACATCGCGCTTCCCGAGGTCACCGCCGATCCCCTGAAATTCCGCGACGAGCGCCGCTATGCCGACCGCATCAGGGATGCGCGCGCCCGCACCGGACTGAATGACGCGGTCAAGGTCGGCTACGGCAAGCTCGAGGGCGCCGCCACCGTGATCGCGGTGCAGGATTTCGATTTCATGGGCGGTTCGCTCGGCATGGCCGCCGGCGAGGCGATCGTGCGCGGGCTTGAACTCGCGGTCGAAAAGCAGACGCCGTTCATCGTGTTCGCGGCCTCCGGCGGCGCGCGCATGCAGGAAGGCATTCTGTCGCTGATGCAGATGCCACGCACCACGGTCGGCGTGCAGATGCTGCGCGAGACCAAGCAGCCCTATATCGTGGTGCTGACCAATCCGACCACCGGCGGCGTCACCGCGTCCTACGCCATGCTCGGCGACATCCAGATTGCCGAGCCCGGCGCGCTGATCGGCTTTGCCGGCGCGCGGGTGATCGAACAGACCATCCGCGAAAAACTGCCGGAAGGCTTTCAGCGCGCGGAGTACCTGAAAGATCACGGCATGGTCGACATGGTGGTGCATCGTCACGACCTTCGCCCGACATTGGCGCGGCTCTGCCGGCTGCTGACGAAATCGCCGGCGGTGGAACCCGCGAAGCCCGCGCCACAGCTCGCTCCTCCGGCCGAGATCGTATTCAGCACCGAAGCCGCGCCGATAGCACCCCCCGCGTGAACTCACCTGCGGCCAAGCCGTCGTCGCTCGGCGACCTGATCGCACGGCTGTCGGCCCTGCATCCCAAACGTATCGATCTCGATCTGGAGCGGATGCAGCGTCTGCTGGAGCGGCTTGATCATCCCGAACGCAGGCTGCCGCCGGTGATCCATGTAGCCGGCACCAATGGCAAGGGGTCGACGATTGCGTATCTGCGCGCGATCCTCGAAGCCGCCGGGCTTCGTGTTCACGTCTTTACCTCACCCTATCTGGTGCGGATCAATGAATGCTATCGCCTTGGCAGGATGGGCGGCGGAGTTCTCGCCAGCGACGATGAATTGCGCGCGGCGCTCGAAGATTGCGAGCAGGCCAATGCCGGCGCGCCGATCACGATCTTTGAGATCGAAACCGCGGCGGCGATCTGGCTGTTCGCGCAGCATCCAGCCGATGTGGTGTTGCTGGAAGTCGGCCTCGGCGGCCGGCTCGATGCGACCAATGTGGTCGACGCGCCGCTGGCGAGCGTGATCGCGCCGGTCAGCATGGATCATACCGAATTTCTCGGGCAGACCCTGACGGCGATTGCCGGCGAGAAGGCCGCCATCATCAAGCGCGGCGTGCCGGCGATCTGCGCCGAGCAGGTGCCCGAGGCGATGGCCGTGATCGAGGCGCAGGCCCGGCGCCTGCGCGCGCCGCTGCATGCGGCCGGTCAACACTGGCACGTCAATGTCGAGCGCGGACGGCTGGTCTATCAGGACGATCGCGGGCTGATGGATCTGGCGGCGCCAAAACTGTTCGGCCGGCATCAGTTCGACAATGCAGGCCTCGCCATTGCGACGCTGCGCGCGCAAGACGTGTTCAGGATCGGCACGGCGGCCTTCGAGGCCGGGATCGTCAATGCCGAATGGCCGGCGCGGATGCAGCGCCTGACGTCGGGCGCACTCTGGGATCAGGCGCCGCCGGGTTGCGAGGTCTGGCTCGATGGCGGGCACAATGCCGAGGGCGGGCGTGTCGTCGCCGCCGCCCTGGGCGATCTCGAGGAGCGGGTGTCGCGTCCGCTCGTGGTCATCGTCGGCATGATGGCCAACAAGGATGCTGGCGGCTTTCTCGCCAATTTCGCCGGGCTGACGCGCCACATCATCGCGGTGCAGATACCCGGTCGCGACAACGCGATGCCCCCGGACCGGCTGGCGGACGCCGCGCGTGCGCTGGGCATGCGGATCGAAACAGCAGGCACTGTCGAAGCGGCACTGCATTCGCTGGCGCGCCTTGCCTATGAGGTGCCGCCGCGCATCCTGATCACGGGTTCGCTGTATCTCGCCGGCCATGTGCTCGCCGCCAACGGCACGCCGCCGCGATAGGACTTTTGCAATGCGTTTTGCGGCGATCGCCGATGTGCACGGAAACTATCTGGCGCTGGAAGCGGTGGTCGCGGATATCCGCGCGCAAGGCATCGACGAGATCGTCAATCTCGGCGACATGGCGAGCGGCCCACTCGACGCAAGGCGGACGATGGACGCGCTGATGGCGCTGGATGCCGTCCATGTACTCGGCAACCACGACCGTTATTTGATCGACCGGCCGCCGGAGAAGATGGGGTCATGGGACCGGCCGGCGCATGCGCAACTCGATACGACCCATCTCGACTGGCTGCGCACGGTACCGCCGACCCGTGTGTTCCGCGACCAGATCTTTCTCTGCCACGCAACGCCTGGCAATGACGAGGTCTATTGGCTGGAGACTGTTTTGCCCGACGGCACGGTGCGGATGTCCTCCCTCGAAGCGATCGAGAAGGCGGCGGAGAATATCCCACAGCGGCTCATTCTCTGCGCCCACACCCATATCGCGCGCGCCGTGCGGCTTGCCGACGGGCGCATGGTCGTCAACCCCGGCAGCGTTGGCTCGCCCGGCTATCGCGATATCCATCCGTTTCCGCATGTCATCGAAGCCGGCGCGCCGGACGCGCGCTACGCCATCCTGGAGTTTGTCGTCGATGCCTGGCGTGTGACGTTCCGGCATGTGCCTTACGATCATGCAGCCATGGCGGCGCTGGCACGCCGCAACGGCCAGCCTGAACTGGCGTCGGCGCTGGCGACGGGGTGGATCAGGTAGCCCAAATACAAAACGGCCGGCTGTTCGCCGGCCGCCGTCAGAAATAGTTTTGGCGCGAAGCGGATCAGACCGCAGCGGTGATCCACTGCTGCAGCTTCTGCTTCGGCGCGGCGCCGACCTGGCGGGAGGCCATCTCGCCGCCCTTGAAGATCATCAGCGTCGGGATCGACATCACGCCGTACTTCGACGCGGTCTTCGGGCTTTCGTCGACGTTCAGCTTCACGATCTTGACCTTGTCGCCCATCGCGCCGGAAATCTCGTCGAGCGCGGGCGCGATCATGCGGCAGGGACCGCACCATTCGGCCCAGAAATCGACCACGACCGGGCCGGTCGCCTTCAGTACTTCGGCGTCGAAATCGGCGTCAGAAACCTTGCCAACGGCCATTGGAATACCTCGTTCAGTTCTTCGGAAAAGATGCGGCTTCAAGAATCGCCGCCGGGATCATGCAGCCAACGTATGAACGTGACCTTGCCGGGTCAAGCTCACTCATCCCCATGGATAATGGTGGCCAGTTGCGCGTCCAGCGCGGGGGTCGAAATCTCCATCAATTCAGGTGTTTCGGTCCAAAGCAGCGCTGCCCGGACCGGCCGCTGGGGATAAATCTTCCCCAGTACTGCGCGGTACAGCGCAAGCTGTCGGACATAGCCGGAGGGCGCCGCGGCCGCGCTAGCGGGCGGGGCATGGTTGGTCTTGTAGTCCACGATCAGGACCTCGCCTGGCGTCACTACCAGCCGGTCGATCTGACCCGAAACCAGCGCCTGCGGGCGGCCTGGCCGGTCCAGCCGGCCGACGATGGAAACCTCGGCACGGCTGCCGGGCGAAAATACCGCCGCGAAGCGGATATCCCTGATCAGGGCCAGCACGCCCTCGGCAAGCGTTTCCTGGTCGCGATCGGTCCAGCCGTCAGCATTGCGCGCGAGGTATCTCAGCGCCACGTCGTGGCGGCGATCGGTTGCGACATCAGGCAGGGATTGCAACAGCCGGTGCACCAGCGTGCCGCGCTGCAGCGCCCGTGCCCGGAGTTGGAGCGACTCGCCGGTCCGGACGCGATGGCCGCCGTCCTCGACGGGATCGGACGGGCGCAGGGGACTGCCGGCGGCGACCTCTCGCGGCGCCGCCGTGAGCAGCCAGGGCGGCAGTTCGGCCGGGCCGGCTTTTGCCGGAACTGCGGCGACGCCGGCGGAAGCGGCGACATCCTCGGGCCGCGAATAGCGCTTTACCACCCCGCCCGGCGTCTCGATATCCTCGGTCTGCAATCCGGAATTGGCGAGGCCTCGGGCGATCAGATCGTACCAGGAGGATTTCCGCACCGTATTCATGTTGCCCGGCATGCAGCCGCCGATGATCAGCCGATCGGCCGCGCGCGTCATCGCCACGTACAGCAGACGGCGATATTCATCCTCGGTCTCGCCCAGCATGGCGGCGCGCGCTGCCGCGACGCCCAGCGGGTCTTCCGCCTTCCGGCCGGCCCAGACCACGACACGTGCATCCCCGTGCGGCAGGTGAATCAGCTTGGGGCGATGGGTGTCCGCAGGCGACGTCGTGGTGTCGACCAGGAAGACCACGGAGGCTTCCAGCCCCTTGGCGCCATGCACCGTCATGACCCGGACCTCGTCGCGGGAGATTTCCATGTCGCGCTTGACCTCGAGGTCGGCTGCGCGAAGCCACGCCATGAAGCCTTGCAGCGAGGCCGGCGCCTTGCGCTCATGGCCCAGCGCCAGTTCGAGGAACTCGTCGAGGGCGTCGTTGGCTTCATGCCCGAGCCGTCTCAGGATCCGCTTCCTGCCGCCGTCGCCGCCGAGCAGCCAGGCGTAGAATGCAAACGGCGTTTCCGTCGCCGCGCGGGCCTCACAGGCTTGGAGGCGACGCAGGGCCGCCTCCAGTCGGCCGTTGGCGGCGGCGTGGTCGCTCAACGCCTCACGCAACGATCCCTTGCGCTGCCATGAGAGCCTGAACAGATCATCGTCGGTGAGGCCGAAAAGCGGGGACTTCAACGCCACCGCCAGCGCCAGATCGTCCTGCGGCAACAGCAGGGCGTCGGCGAGATTCATCAGGTCGATGATCGCGATGTGCTCGGTCAATTTCAGCCGGTCGGCGCCGGCGACCGGAATGCCGGCGTGCTTCAGCGCCTGGATCACGGCGTCAAACGCGTTGCCGCGCCGCCGCACCAGCACCAGCATGTCGCCATAGCGAAGCGGGCGGCGACTGCCGGCATGGCCGGTCATCGTGCCGTTCTCGACCAGCGATCTGATCTCGGCCTGGATGCGTTTGGCGAGCTTGACCTCGGGGCTGGTGGCCGAGACGCCATCGAACGGCGCCCGCCAGCCTTCGATGTCCTGCTTGTCATCGGGCTGCTGCAAATCCCAGAGGTCGATCAGGCTCGGTCCGGCGTCGGCGAGCGAATTGTGGATCGGGTATCCGGTCTCGGCGGAATGGATGCTGCGATAGATCGTCTCGTCGCGAAACACATGGTCGACCGATTGCAGGATCGCGGGTCCCGATCGGAACGAATAGGTGAACGACACCGGATCGAATTTCAGCCCGGCATCCTTGAATCTCTTCTCCAGCCCCCGGCGGCGGCTGTCGAATTCGCGCGGAGCCGCGCCCTGGAACGAGAAGATCGACTGCTTCTCGTCGCCGACCGCGAAGATGGTGCGGGTGATGCCATCGCGCGCGCCCGCGCCGGAGGTGAATTCGGAAATGATGTGGCCGACAATGTCCCATTGCCGGGGGCTGGTATCCTGCGCCTCGTCGATCAGCACGTGATCGACGCCGCGGTCGAGCTTGTAATGCACCCAGCCGGAGGTCACCCGGTCCAGCATCCCCAGGGTCTTGTCGATCAGATCGTCATAGTCGAGCAGGCCGCGTTCCTGCTTCTCGCGGCGGTAATTCGCCGCCGCCGAAGTCGCGATCTGCAGCAGCGCCTCGGTCCGGTCGCGGGTCATCACCGCGCGCCGCCGCTCGATCAGTGGGCCGATGCGGCCGCTCTCGGCATCGAACAAACTCGCCACCGCCGGGTTGTTGTCACAGAATCTCTTTGTCACCACCGTCTTGCGTGGCGCGCGTTCATCGGTAAGGAAAATGCAGAGATATTCCTCTACCTGCGCGGCGTCGGTAAATGACAGCGCTTCACGAAGCCGGGCTGCCTGGTCTTGATCTGATTTGTTGCCGGTGTCGAGGATGGCGGCGACTTCCCGCCATCGTGATCTCGGCAGGTTCGGCCCGTCGACCATCTCGCGCTCGACCTCTTCGATGCGGTCGGCGGGATCGACGCCAAGCGCGGCGCACATCTGTGTCGTGGCGGCAGCGGCGCTGCCGGCCCGGTCGGTCCATGCCATGAAATGATCGCGGCTCAGGCAGGCCTCGCGGACGACGTCCTTGAAGGTGACGTCGGCCGCACCCGCCATGGCGATGTTGAGCGCGCGGCCCGCCGCGCTGTCGGGATCGCGTGAGGCATCGAGCAGCACCTTGAGATTGGCGCGCTCCATCATCTCGTTCTGGTCGCGATCGTCGAGCACGGCGAAGCGGGCCGGCACGTTGGCTTCGAATGGGAACTGCTGCAGCAGCCGGGTGCACAGCGCGTGGATGGTCTGCACTTTCAGGCCGCCCGGCGTTTCCAGCGCGCAGGCGAACAATTCGCGGGCCCGCATCCGCAAATTCGCATCGGGGTTCGCTATCCCCGCGCCGCGGATCGCTTCATCGAGCGCGTCGTCGTCGAGCGTGATCCAGTGGCCGAGGGTGGAAAACACCCGCTCCGCCATGTTGGCGGCGGCGGCCTTGGTAAAGGTGATGCAAAGGATTTTCTCGGGCGGCACGCCGCTGAGCAGGAGCCGGATCACCCGCTGCACCAGCACGTGGGTCTTGCCCGAACCGGCATTGGCGGAGACGAATGCCGAGGAATCAGGATCCGAGGCGCGGGCCTGGGTGGCGCGGACGGCTTGGGGAATCGGGCGCGCTACCATTCTTCGATCCCCAGGCCGCCGGCCGCCGACCATTCCTTGATGCGCGCGAGATCATCATAGGCGCCGTAGCGGTTCGACCACATCGACAGATTGAGCGAGGTGTAGGCTTGGTCTTCATTCTCGAAGGCGCGGACCAGCGCTTCCAGTTTCAGCCGCGCCTCGCCGGCCGCAGCATCGGGCGACTGGGCCTGATCGCTCTTGTTGATCTTGAGTTCCAGCGACCTTAGCTCGCCGGGCGGATTGTTGCCGCTGAGCCTGACATAGACGAGTTCGCCGACCGAGGAGCCGGCCGGGATACCGGCAAAACCGCCTTCTCGCAGGATGGCCGCTTCCAGCGTGAGCTGCGGCGACAGCCCCATCCGCACCTGCTTGCCGGTCGGCGGCTGCCCGGTCTTGTAGTCGAGAATGGCGAACGTCTCGTCGTGGCGGCGTTCGATCCGGTCGGCGCGCGCCGACAAGATAAAGCTGCGCTCGTGGTCGAGCCGGATCGAAATCTCGCCCCTGATCTCGGCCGCGATGTCAGCGACATTGCCGCGCCGGGCGATTTCCCAATCGGCAAACCAGTTGGCGATGCGCTGGAACCGGGGCCACCACAGCGCGCGGGCCTCCGGCCGCTCCATCAGCGGCGCGAAATATTTCTCGCCGATGGCGCGCAACGCGCCCGCGGGATGTTCCGGAAGGGCGACTGCGAAGGTCTGGGTGAATTCGCCGAGCGCGTCATGGATCGCCGAGCCACGGTCGGCGGCCGACAGCGGCATGTCGACGGGATCGAGCGGCGCCAGTTTCAGGATATATCTGGCGTAGATCGTGTAGGGATCGCGCAGCCAGTCCTCGATCGCCGTCACCGACAGTTTGAGCGGCCTCGTCGCACGCGGCGGCTTTGGCGCCGGCTGCGGGATCGGCTCGACCTTGTCGGGGCGATCGAGCTCTTCTGCGAAGCGGACATAGGTCTCGCCCGCCGCTTTTGCCGCTTGCCAGCGTTCATCGCCCGCCACCGCTTCCAGCCGGTGCAGGAAACGCGACGCCACGGCGGGGGCGCCGCCGACCTTGGCGGCATGACTGAGGATGACCTCGTCCGCACCGAGCAGTTGTGCGAAGTCGTGCGCGGAGAGGCCGATGCGCCGTTCCGGCAGGTCCAGTCCCAGTTCGTGCCGCATCGGCCGGCTCAGCCACGGGTCAATCCGCGGCGTCGGTGGCCATACGCCCTCGACCAGCCCGCTCAGGATGACGCGGTCGGATTGCGTCAGCCGCGCTTCCAACTGGCCATAGATGTGGAGCTGGGCGCTGGCGGATTCAGGCCGCCGCACCATGCGGTCGCCGAACGCGGTCTGGAACACTTCCGGATAATCCCCGAGCTGGACCATCAGGCCGCTCGCGACGAATCCATCTTTCTCCACCCGGCCGAGCAGGTCGTCGAATGCCGCCGTCAGCGACGACCCCTGCGGACCGTCGAATGCCGCGGCGCCGCCGTGCGGGTCGCGCGACAGTTCCAACAATGCTTCGCGATGGCGGAGCGCCAGCTCGGCGAGATCATACGGCTTGGAGGAACCGAGGCTCTCCAGCGGCGAAAGCGCTTTTTGCAGAAGCTCGATCAGCAGACCCGCTCGGTCAAGTTGCTCGCCTCTCAATCCGGCCCTCGGCTCGGAACGGTGCAGCGCGGACGTCTCGCCGCGCCTGAGCTTGGAGAGCTCGATGCGGAAGCGAGTGAAGTCTCGCACCAGGCCACCTGTTCCCGCTTGCGGACGGGTGCCGCGCAACAGCGCCAGCTCGAGTACGTCAACCGCGTCTCTCCATGCGCCCTGCGCGCCGCCAAGCCGGAACAGCGGATGCTTGAGCAGCGCTAATAAGGTTGGCGGCTCCAGTTGCTTCGCCACGGCTTCGGCGCTGAGCCGCGCAAAGATTCCGGCTGGCGTGTCCATCAGCGCGTCGCCGCCGGAATCGTCGAATTCGAGATTCCAGCGGGCGAGGGCCGCCGTCACGCGCCGCGCCAGGGCGCGGTCCGGCGTCACCAGCGCCGCCGATTTATTCAGATGCCGCGCTTCCCGCATCGCGACCGCGATCGCCAGCGCCTCCATCTCGGGATTGGCGGCCTCGATGACGGCGAGATTGGTCATGCCGCGCGAAATCTTCCCGGCGATTTCGGGCTGGGCCAGCCGCCGATGCCATGCCGCGGTTGCGTTCGAAGGCCGCATCGCCTCGGAGACCAGCACCTCGCGTCCGTGAGACTTGGGCTCGCCCAGGATTTCGACATCGTCGCGCTTGATGCCAAAACGCTGCAGCAGCGCCTGCATCGCGAACTGCGGATGGTTGGACGCCGGCGGCGTGGTGAATTTCCCCTGCGCGTCCTTGATGCCGCCGATCAGGCGCCATGCGCCATCGTCGAGATCGGTATCGAGCCCGGGCAGCACCACCGCACCTTGCGGCAGCGCGCTCACGACGTGGAGGAATTTCGCGGTCGCCGGCATCGATCCGGTCGAGCCGGCCGCGATCACCGGGCCGTCAGGGTGCGCGGTCAGCCGCGCGGCTTCGGCTTCGATCAGGAGGTCGCGGCGGTCCGCCGGCTCGATCCTGTTGATCTCCGCAAGATGCGCGGGCCACGCCCGCCGCGCGATCTGCAGGAACTCGAGCGAGTGCTGCCAATATTTGTCGAGTTGATCCGGCACCAATCCATCGAGCGCTTCCCAGCCGACGCCACGTGTGACCATGTCATCCATCAGCCGGGCCAGATCGCCCGCCAGCGCCAGCGTCGAGGCCGGGCCTCCGACGACGAGCGGCGACGACACGGGGCTCTTGGCCCAGGCCGCGACCAATCTTGCCAGCGTCAGCCGGCGATCGAGTTCGCCGAGTTTGGGTGGGATCTCCAGGGGCGCCGTGCCGCTGTACGGTTCGGCCTCCTCGGCGAACGCCAGTTCGTCCTCATCGATGTCGCCGAGCGCGATGATGCGTGGCAGCACCGCCGCGTCGGTGTTCAGCACATCGAGAAAGACTTCCCGCGCCATCCGCCCGGCGCGCCGGGTCGGCAGATAGAGTGTGGCCTGCGCCAGCTTTTCAGGATTGGCGCGCGCCTCGAAGCCATTGACCAGCCTGCCGTCCACCAAAGCGGCGATAACGGTGCGCAAGAACGGCGCTGAGACTGGAACGCTGAAAACGCGCATGGGCTTCCTGATTCGGGGGTCAGGATGCATCATGGCATGGGCGAATGCGGGGTGCGATTTCTAATTCACAACCGAGGTGTCATGCGCGGGCTTGACCTGCGCATCCATCTATCAAGATTCATTTCAAAAGGAGATGGATTGCCGGGTCAAGCCCGGCACTGACGACAGTGTGACTACGCTACGCTTTCGAGAAACGCTTCTTCCGCCGCCTGGACCGCGTCGGGGGTTCCGACATGCATCCACACGCCGTCCAGGCGCAGGCCGAACAGCCGTTCCTGCTCGTTGGCACGATCGAACATTTTGGTCAGCGAGAATTCGCCGGCCGGCGCACCGGCAAACAATGACGGCGACATGACCGCGGCACCGGCATAGACGAACGGCACCACCTGATGTTCCCGCCGCTTGCGCAGCGCGCCGTCCGGCAGCATCGCGTAGTCGCCGCGGCCGCCATAGCCGATGCTGCTCGTCGTCGGCGCCATCAACAGCAGGATATCCATGCGGGCAGGGTCGAAGGTTTCGGCCAGTCGCGCCAGGTTGGGGCGCACGCCGTCGATCCACAGCGTATCCGCGTTGACGTGGAAAAACGGCGCATCGCCGAGCAACGGCAGCGCCTTGACGACGGCGCCGCCGGTGCCGAGCACCACGGCGCGTTCATCCGAGATGATAATTCGGGGGCGGGCGCGCCCAGCGGTGTGACCGATGATCTGGTCGGGCAGATAGTGCACGTTGACGACGGCTTCGGTCACGCCGGCGTCGCCGAGTTTGTCGAGCACGTGATCGAGCAGCGCCCGGCCCGCCACCTGCACCAGGGGTTTCGGCATGTGGTCCGTCAAGGGGCGCATGCGCACGCCGAGACCGGCGGCGAGCACCATGGCTTTTGTGGGATTGACGGACATATGTAAAATTCTCGGACTGATTTTGCTAAGCACCGTCAATCATATCACGGCGGTTCGCGGAGTACATTGATGCTGACGCCTTAGTCGTCCGAGATGACGATTGTGCGACAGCGATGATACGGGTCCGGCCCCTGATGAGGGGTTCAGACCTGCGCGTCCTGCTCGCGACGGGCGGCGGCTTTTTTCTTCTTGTCGCCCTGCTTGAGGAAATTGACGCCGATCTGGTCGCCGTTGACCCAGGACAGCTCGCAGCGGCGATAGGCGAGCCCGGTGGACGACAGCAGCAGAAAGAATTCCTTGAGATGCAGCCCCTCGACGGAACCTTCGACGGTGAGTTTCGCGCCGGTCTCGGAAACGTCTTCCATGGTGCAATCGCGCCGCCATGTGCCGTCGATGCCCATCATATGCGCGGCGATGCCGCGTTCGAATGTGACGCGCTCGCCCTTGCGCCGTTCTGCCACCATGGTTTTGCTCCAGCCCTCAAAGCAACGGCCCGGCACTGCCGGGAAAAAGGTGGGCCGCAGATTAAGGCCGGGCTGACTAACAACCGGTAAACTACGGACCGGGCGCGGGAACATTGGCGGAGTACCACCCCCGGACGTGCGACAGCACAGGGTGAGCCAGCGAACGCTGGAGATAGGTCCAGATCCGAGGCTGGTGGCGCAGATATTGCGGCTTGCCATCCCGCCGGTTCAGTCGCGCAAAGGTGCCGAGCAGCCGCGTATTACGCTGCGCCGACATGATCGCGTAAATCTCGGCGAACCCGGCCGCGTCGAAAGTCTCGTCGTCGGCACGCCGCGCCTTGATGTAGCGCGACAGCAGCGCGAGCTCGATCTGCTCGGCTACGTCGATCCGCGCATCCTGCAGCAGCGACACCAGATCGTAGGCGGCCGGGCCGAGCACGGCGTCCTGAAAATCGATAATGCCGACGCGCGCAATACCCGAGCGCTCGTCGAGCCAGATCAGATTGGGGGAATGAAAGTCCCGCATCACCCAGGTCCGGGCCGCCGCCGTCGGCTTGCTCAGCAGGTCGCGCCACATGCGCGCGAATTCCGCGCGCATCTCGGCCGACGGTTCGACGCCTCTGTCGGGCAGGTACCATTCGAGCATCAACCCGGCCTCGACCAGTAGCGCCTCGGTGTCGAAGGTGGGGATGGTGTAGGTGATCTGGGGCGCCAGCGGCAGCACGTCAGGCAATGGTTCGTGATGCAGCGCCGCCAGCATGTCGGTCGCGGCCTCATAGCGCTCGACAATCGGCGTCGGCGGATCGCCTTCGATAAAACCCGCGCCGCCGAAATCCTCGGTGATCAGGAAACCGGCGTCGAGGTCGGCGTGATAGATCGATGGCGCCGAGAAGCCGTGCGCACGCAGGCCGTTAGCGATGGCCACGAACGGCTTGACGTCCTCGGCCAGGTGCACGGCCGCGCTGTATGATTTGCCGTCATAGACCGCCGGCCCGTCGGGCCGGCGCGGCGAATTCATCAGGATGACGATGCCGTCGTCGCGGATCAGCCGGGCGTAGGACCGTGTCGAGGCGTCGCCGGCCATGCGCTGGCGTTCCGCATCGGCATAGCCCGTCCCGGTCAGAAACTGCCGCAACGTCTGGAGCCGTGCGACTTGCGCGGCGGCCTTGCCATGGCCGGTGATTTCGACGGAGCGGTTCGTCGAACCCTGTGCCGCGTCATGGCTGATCGCGATGTCGATCCGGTCGTGCGGCAGTGCCCCGGCGGCGCGTTCCGGCCATTCGATCAGCGCCAAGGTCGCCTCGGGCAATGGCGACAGACCGATCTCCTCGAGTTCGGAGGGATCGTTGATGCGGTAAAGGTCCGCATGAACCAGCGGAAATGGCGGCAAGTCGTAGCTTTGCGCCAGCGTGAAGGTCGGGCTTGGAACCTCGAGCGCGTCGTCCCCGGCGAGATAGCGGATCATCGCCCGCGCCGCCGCGGTCTTCCCGGCGCCGAGATCGCCGGAAAGGGTGATGACATCGCCGGGGCCGACCAGCAAGGCAAGGTCGGCCATCAATTGCGCGGTCGCCGTTTCGTTCGCGAGCGTCAGCGAGAATGTCGTGGGAGCGCTCATTCCGCGGCGTTGCGATGCGCGGTCTGGTCGATCGGAAAATCGCAGGTGACGGTGGTGCCTTTGCCGACCACCGAATCGACGCGCACCTTGCCGCCGTGCAGTTCGACAAAGGAGCGCACCAGCGACAGGCCGAGGCCGGCGCCGCGATGCCGCGAGCCGTTGGAATGACTCTCGAACCAGTCGAACACCTTGTCCTTGACGTCGGGCGGAATGCCCGGACCGGAGTCGGTCACGGTGAAGACGACGCTGTGATCGTTTTTCCTCGCACTCAAGCCGATGGTGGCGTCCTGGGGCGAGAACCCGACGGCATTGGCCAACAAATTATACAGCACCTGCACCACGCGGCGTTCGTCGCCCAGGAAATTGCCGATGCCGGGATCGACGTCGACCCGAAGTTCGATGCGGTCGGTGGCGAGCCGGTCCTGGATGCCTTCGGCCGCGGCTTCGATGGTCTTGCGAATATCGACCGAGCCCAGATTGAGCGACATCGCGCCGGCGTCGATGGTGGCGAGATCGAGGATGTTGTTGATGATGGCGAGCAGCGCGTTGGTCGAGGCGGTGATGTAGCCGAGATATTCCGCCTGCTTCGGCATCAGCGGGCCGGTCACGGGGTCGCTCAGGAAGTGGGCGAAGCCGATGATGGTGGTCAGCGGGGAGCGCAATTCGTAGGACACGTGGTGGACGAAATCGACCTTCATCTGGTCGGCGGTCTCCAGCGCCTCGTTACGCTCGCGAAGCGCGCGCTCGACATTCTCGGTATCGGTGATGTCCTGGAATGTCAGCATTGTGGCGCCGTCGGGCAGCGGCATGGTCATGCAGTCGAGCACGCTGCCGTCCTTGCGCTCCAGCTTCAGCGCCACCTCGACCCGGTTCTCGATAGCGGTAATGGCTTCGCGGAGCGCTCGCCACGTCACGGCGTCGTCGAGCAGCGGCTTGCACCAGGCTTCCACGGTCTCGATATGCGGCTGTTCCTGCAACGCCTCGGGCGACAGCTTCCACATCTTTGCGAATGCAGGATTGAACAATTGCGCCCGGCCATTGCTGCCGAACACCGCGACGGCCTCGGCGAGATTGTCGAGCGTCTCACGCTGGACGCGGATCAAACCGTCAAACCGCCGCGCCAGATCGAGGCTTTCAGTGACGTCGTCGAACAGATAGGTGACGCCGCCTTCCGGGTTAGGCGTGGTGACGACGCTGACCGCGCGGCCGTCGGGGAGATACCAGGTATCCTTTTGCGGATCGACCGAGCGATAGGCCTCATGCAGCCTGGCCTTCCAGGCGCGGAAGTCCGGCTGCTCGGGCAGTTTGCGCGCGGCGCGGAGCCGGTCGAGCACGCTGGAATCGTCGGGATTGCCGTCGAGGAACGCGCGTTCCAGATCCCACAGCCGGCGATAGGAATCGTTGTAGAACGCCAGCCGCCGCTGGACGTCAAACACCGCCACGCCGGAGGATAGTTGATCGAGGGTCCGGCGATGCGCCTCCGCCATCCGCTCCAGCGCCTCGCGGAGCGCGGTCGCCTCGCCGGCGTCGATCGCAATGCCGGCGCTGCCGTTGCCGAGGTTCAGCGCATGGACATCGTAGAAGCGCCGCTCGCCCCCGACCACGATCGGCAAACGCGCCGCGAAGGCGGACTGGTCGTTCAAGGCGCGATCCATATCGCTGCGGTCGCTGCTGTCGAGCAATTCGAGGTGGCGTTCGATGGCATCGGCGGCGCTGGTCGCCTCCGTTGCCCGGGCGTAGGCCGCATTGGCGTAGCTGAGACCGCCTTTGGCGTGCTTCGCCCAGATCGGCCATGGCGCCGCCGCCAGGAAAGCGCGCAATACCTCGGTTTCGTCCAGCAGCGCCTTGTGGCGTACGGTCATTTCGGCGAGTTCCCGGCGTAATCCGGTCAGTCCGCGGATCCGTACAATGGCTTGGCCGCCGATCGCCCGGCCCATGGCTTCGAGCGCGTGCCCGCTGGAGGTCGTGAGATTGAGCAGAAAACCCTCTCCGGTGTCGCGCAATGCGTCGACCGCGTGATCCATCTGCCGCGCCGGTTCCGGCGGGAGCCAGGTACCGAAGGCGAGGATGCGATGAGGTTGATGTTGCTGGGTGTCCGGCATCAAGAGCGAGATATCGCCGCTGATTTCCGGGCGATCGTCGCCGGCAGCCCACGAAATCAGGACCTGCGGTTCCGTAAACAACAATGCGCGCAAGCGGTCGGCCTGAACCTGCAAGTCCCCGACGTCGGCGCGCAGCCGCTCCTCGTTCCCGGCCGCGCGCAGCCGCGTGCGCATCAGCAGCACCGCCGCCAGCACCGAAAAGCCGAGCAGAGCCAGCGCCGTCGTCAGGACCGCGATTTCCTGCCGGTTAAGATCGAGGAATGCCGAGATCACATGCCGGAACGGCAAATCGCCGGCATAAGCCGGCGCGATCGACACCAGCGCGGCGGTGCCAAGTCCGATCAGGCCGCTCCGTGCCAGTGATGTGCACGACAGCAAGGTCTGACGCATCGCCACGATCACGCCCGACATCGTTTGCCCCAAAACCGCACGACTTTCCGTCCGGCGCTTCACCGCTCCGTTCGCGAATTGACCGACAGTATCCCCAACGGGAGTTGGGGGGTAAGAGTCCAGATCGTGAACGCGAATTGCGATCCCAAAAAATGCGCGGCCGTTAACTTTTCGGAAATGAATTTCGCGGAATTGGCCCGGTTTGGCGACCGAATCACCCAAGCCTGTCATTCGGAACCGGTGAGCTGCAGTTTCATCACCGTGATGACGTCCTGCAATTGGGAAGCATCAGTGGTGGTGCGCTTCACCAGCAGCGCGCCCTGCAGCGCACCGAACATCAGGCGAGCCACCTTGCTCGCCGGTGCGGGCAGTTTGAATTCCCCCCGTGAGACCCCGCGCTTGAGAATTTCACTGAGCCACGTCTGGTGCGCGGTAAAGAAGCGATTGACGCGCGTGCGGAGTTCCGGCGGCAGCGCTAGGATCTCGCCTGCAAGCGCGCCGCACAGACACACCTGATCGGGGGTATTGGAGTAGCCGATATAGGGTTCGATGTAGAAATCCAGCATCGCCAGCGAAGACCGGGATTGATCCTCGGCGATGGCGATCAGGGCCGCGCCGAAACGCTCGACATAGCGGTCGACCACCGCGATCCCGAGATCGGTCTTCGAGGCGAAGTGGTAGTGGATGCTGGCCTTGGTGATGCCGAGCGCGTCGGAAATATCCTGATAGCTGAATGCGCTGTAGCCGCGCGTCTGGATCAGCATCTCGGCGAGATCGAGGATCTGTTCGGCCGTCCTCGATCGTTGCTTCGGCGCCGTCGTCGTCATCGCGTTCCTGTCATGGCTTCGGGCGCAGATGACCTCGCTTCGCCCAATAAGTCGCTCCGCTCTTCGATTCCAGACCGCGCCGGAAACCGGCCGGGTTCCTGATCCATGTCCCGGCCCTGTAAGTCCCGTGCTCGTCGGCGAGGTCGCCGGACAATATAAAGATCTCCTCGCCACCGGCACAATCGGCCTCGGCCAGGCGCGCACCGGCTTCCAGACGCTCCAGCGTTACTTTCTCTTGCGCATCCGGCGCCAGGTACAGCGGCAGCATCTTCAGGCCTGCATGGTCGGCTTGCTCCCATTTGGTGGTCGAGGTGTCCACGACAATCCGGCTCTGTTCGGATGTCGGCATCTGCCTCAGCTTGACCAGAATGGTACAGCCCGGCCCGGTGCGCGGCGTGTGGCGGCTGCGCGGCGGGTTGCGGACATAGGTTCCGGCCGGATAGTCGCCATGCTCGTCGGAAAATACTCCGTCGAGGACGAGAAACTCCTCGCCGAGCGCGTGGTCGTGCGCGGGAAACGAACTCGCGGGAGCATAGCGCACAAGGGAAGTGGCGCGCGCGACTTCGCCACCGATGCGGTCGAGCGGACGGCGTTCGACCCCTGCCTGGGGCGATGGGATCCAGGGCAGTTCGTCGGTGGCGATCACGACGCGGCGGGAGAAATCGGCGTTGACGAGCTCATTTGACATGTTGCGGGCTCCTCATTTGCTGGCGTCTCAAAAGCGTTCCGAGAACGGGCGCAAATCCATCTCGTGGGTCCAGGCCGACGGCGGCTGCGATGCAAGTTCGAGATATATAGAGGCTACGGCGTCGGGGTCCATTCTCGCCGATGGCGAAGTCCCGAATCTTTGATCGGTCTGGGGTTCGTCGATCAGGCCGTCGAGAATGACATGGGCGACATGAATGCCCTTTGGGCCGAACTCGCGCGCCAGCGATTGCGCGAGCCCGCGCAGCGCGAATTTCGCTGACGCAAAGGCCGAGAATTTCGCGACCCCGCGGATGCCGGCCGTTGCCCCGGTCAGGATGATCGCGCCCTGGCCGCGCGCGATCATATGCGGCAGCACCGATTGCGCCGATAGCATCGCCCCGAGGCAGGCCACCCGCCATGCCTGCTCGAAATCGTCAGCGGTGGTCTGTTCGAACGTCTTGATCGCCAGCAGATGCGGATTGTGCACGAAGACGTCGATACGATCGGCGTACGGTTTCAGCGCTGCCGCGACGTCGTTTGGCTGACCGACGTCGCAGATGAGATGGGTGTAGGCGGTCCCGCTTTGTCGGACGAGTTGGCCCAGCCGGCGAGAGGATCGGTCGGTCCGCGCAAGGCCTATGACATCGTGATCTGCCGCAGCGAAGGTCCGGGCGATGCTGACGCCAAGACCTTCGGCAGCGCCGGTGAGCAGCAAAGTAGGCCGATGCGAACCGCCCATGTTCAGATCCAGCGCAGCACGCTGGCGAGGATGACGATCTGCGCCAGCCAGCCGGCGGTGAAGGTGAGGGTGCGCGCGGCGGGAATTCCGGCCGAATAGACCACGAAGTGAAGCAGGCGGGCGAAGAAGTAGACCACGACCGCGGCTTTGGTGGCCGGGGTCGAGATGCTCAGCAGATGGGCGACCAGCACGGCGGGCGCGAAGATCGCGAGGTTCTCCACGGCATTGTAGTGGGCCTTGATGGCGCGTTGCGCCCACGGCGAATGCGCGCTGCCTTCCGGTGCGGAGCCGGCGAGGGCGCCTCCCAGCCCGCTGACGACTATGCGGTTGAGAACGTAGGGCACCCAGAACAGCGCGGTCATGAGTGCGGTCAATGTCAGCCAATAGAGCTCAGTGGTCACGGATCCATCCTTGTTTGAAAACGACAGAATAAAACTGACCTACTAGTAGATAAAAGTCAATATCGAGTAGAGTTACGAGGCCGTTCTTTGAATTTGTTAGGAAAAATGGAAGAAGCCCTACGCGCGCGGATCGAGCCGCCCGAAAAAATCAGCGCCCGGTCGACCCAAAACCGCCGCTGCCGCGCTCGGTTTCCGAAAGCGATGTCACAGACCTCAGCTCGGCCTGGACCACAGCGGCGATCACCATTTGCGCGATGCGCTCGCCGCGGCCGATGGTGAAGGGCGCAGTGCCGTGATTGATCAGCAGCACATTGATCTCGCCGCGATAGTCCGCATCGATGGTGCCGGGCGAATTGAGCACGGTAACGCCGTGTTTGGCGGCAAGGCCCGAACGCGGACGCACCTGCGCCTCATAACCCGGAGGCAACGCGATCACGAGCCCGGTCGGGATCATCGCATGCCGTCCGGGCGCCAGGATCATCGGCGCGTGTTCCGGAACGGCGGCGAGCAGATCGAGCCCCGCGGCATGCATGCTTTGATATGCCGGCAGCGCCAGGCCTTCGCCGTGCGGCAATTGCCGGATATCGACCTTGACGACAGCGCTCACGAGGCTTTCTCCACCGCTAGGGCAATGCGCGCCACCAGCGCGACTGCGACCTCTTCTTTTGTCATCACCGGCCAGGATTCGATTTTGATGTCGGCGTCGGTCGCCGCGCCATCGCGACTGAGCAGATGAACCGTGTTGCGGTCGCCGCCCATCACGCCGGTCGCCGGCGATACATCGTTGGCGACGATCCAGTCGCATCCCTTGCGCGCGAGTTTTGCTTTCGCGTTGTCGATCAGATGCTCGGTCTCGGCGGCAAAGCCGATCACCAGCGGTGGCCGTCTGTCCCGCAGTTTCGAGATCGTCGCAAGGATATCGGGATTCTCCACCAGCTGCAGCGGCGGCATGCCGGCGGAAGTCTTTTTCAGTTTCTGCTCGCCCGCATTGGCGACGCGCCAGTCGGCGACGGCGGCGGCGAAGATCGCGATGTCCACCGGAAGCGCGGCTTCCACCTGGCGCAGCATGTCGCGCGCGGCCTCGACATGCTTCACCTCCACACCTGCCGGATCATTCAATTCGACCGGGCCCGAGACCAAGGTGACTTCCGCTCCTGCCGCCTGCGCCGCCGCGGCGATGGCAAAGCCCTGTTTGCCGGAGGAGCGGTTGGCGATGTAGCGCACCGGGTCGATCGGTTCGTGCGTCGGCCCCGCGGTGATCAGCACGCGTTTGCCCGCGAGCGGGCGCGGCCGCGGCGGGCGCAACACGCGCTCGGCGGCGGACGCTACTTCCAGCGGCTCCGCCATCCGGCCCACGCCGGTCTCGCCGGCTTCGGCCATCTCGCCGGCATCGGGACCGATCAGGGCGATGCCATCGCGCCTGAGCTGCGCGACATTGCGGCGGGTCGCGGCGTTGTTCCACATCAGCGGGTTCATCGCCGGCGCCAGCAGGATCGGCCGGTCGGCCGCAAGCAAAATGGCGCTGGCCAGATCGTCCGCGTGACCCTGCGCCATCTTCGCCATCAGGTCGGCGGTCGCCGGTGCCACCACGATCAGATCGCAGTCGCGGGCAAGACGGATGTGCCCGGCATCGAACTCGCTCCCGGGATCGAACAGATCAGTATAGCAGCGCTCGTTCGACAGCGCGCTCGCGCTCAACGGCGTGACGAATTGCTGCGCGGCGCGCGTCAGCACGCAGCGGACATGGATACGCCGCTCCTTCAGCCGCCGGATCAGGTCCAGCGCCTTATAGGCGGCGATCCCGCCGCCGATGATCAGCGTGATGCGCCATTCATCGGTCGCACCGGCGCGCCGGGGCGTGTGGGGCTGAGCGTCCGTTAGAGGGGGTGAGAGCGGGGCAGGTGGCTCCAGGGGGAAGGGGCGGCCCTGTATGAGGTCTCCCAGGATGACCCGGACCTCCTCCTCGACGGAGCGGCCATTGCCGGCCGACCGCAGGCGCAGATAGGCTTTGACGGCGTCGTCGAGTTTACGGATGGTCAGGCTGGCCATGGAGGCTTCCCGCGGAGGTTTCGACCAAAACTGCTTGCAATGCTATCAAGTTAGTGATAGCATTGCAATCACAATTGCCGGATAGCCCAAAGGATCGCGATAAAGGTCGCCGCGATGATCCAGAGCGCCAAAGTCCGCCAGCGGCTCTTGCGGCCCTCGGTCCGGCCCATCGCCGCGATGGTCTCCGGCGACAGCGTCAGGCCTTCGCGGGTCATGATCTCCAGTTGTTCCAGTACTGCCACCGACCGCGCGGCAATGGCCGGAAGGCCTCCCAGCACGCGCCCGAGCTCGCCGGCGCCGGACATCGCGCCCTGAATGCGCCCGACCGGGCCGAGGTTGCGCTCGATCCACTCGCGCACCACAGGATCGGCGACCTTCCAGATGTCGAGTTTGGGATCGAAGCCGCGCGCCACGCCTTCGACCACCACCATGGTCTTTTGCAGCAGGATCAGTTCCGGGCGCGTACGCATGTCGAACAGACCGGTAACTTCGAGCAGCAGCGTCAGCAGCTTCGCCATCGAGATTTCTTCGGCGGTGCGGTTGTGGATCGGCTCGCCGATGGCGCGGATGGCCTGCGCGAAATTCTCCACCGAGTGATGCCCCGGCACATAGCCGGCCTCGAAATGAACTTCGGCGACGCGGCGATAATCGCGGGTGATGAAGCCCAGCAGGATTTCGGCCAGGAAGCGCCGCTCCTTCATGCCGAGCCGGCCCATGATGCCGAAATCCACCGCCACCAGCCGCCCGGCATCGTCGAGGAACAGATTGCCGGGATGCATGTCGGCATGGAAGAAGCCGTCGCGCAGTGCGTGGCGCAGGAAACTCTGGATCACCTTGCGCCCGAGCTCGCGCAGATCGACCTGCGCCTCGGCAAGCCGCGCATGATCGCTGAGCGCAATGCCGTCGATCCATTCCATCGTCAGCACATTGTGGGTGGTGCGATCCCAGTCGACGGTGGGGACGCGGAAGTCCGGATCGTCGCGGGTGTTTTCGGCCATCTCGGACAGCGCCGCGGCCTCCAGCCGCAGATCCATCTCCATCGCCACCGAACGCGACATCGTGTTGATGACTTCGATCAGCCGCAGCCGTCGCGCTTCCGCCGAATAGGTCTCGGCCTTGTGCGCGACAAAGAAAAAATCCGCGAGGTCGCGGCGGAACCGCGCGGCGACGTTGGGTCGCAGCACCTTGACGGCAACCGCGGTGCGCACGCCGTCCCGCTCGACCTCGCCGCGATGCACCTGCGCGATCGAGGCGGCGGCCACCGCCGGACCGAGGCGCGCAAATGCCTGCGATACAGGGCGTTCCAGCGAGGTCGCGATCACGGCTTCGGCTTCAATCTGCGAAAACGGCGGCAGCCGGTCCTGCAGGCTTTCCAGGTCGCGCGCCATCATGACACCGACCACGTCGGGCCGGGTGGCGAGGAACTGGCCGAGCTTGAGATAAGCGGGACCCAATCTTGTCAGCGCGCGCGACAGCCGCGGGCCCGATTTGGCGCCGGGGCGTTCGACGATCCGCGCCAGGCGCAGCGCGAGTTGCCCGGGCGGCGGCACCAGAGAGGGATCGACGACGCCGAATACGCCCTCGCGCGCGAACACGAAACCGGCGCGGGCCAGCCGCGCGATGTGGGTAATGGCAGAAATCACAAACGCCAGCCTGAATGCAACGCCACGATGCCGCCCGAGAGAATTTGCCAGCTGGCGCGGGAAAACCCGGCCGCGCGCATCATCTCGGCGAACGCATTCGGCCTGGGAAACTTGCGAATGGACTCGACGAGGTATTGATAGGATTCGGCGTCGCCGGTCACCGCGCGCCCGAGCGGCGGGATCACCTTGAACGAGAACAGGTCGTAGATCCGGTCGAGGCCGGGCACGTCGACGGTGGAGAATTCCAGGCACAGGAATTTGCCGCCGGGCCTGAGCACGCGAAACGCTTCGCTCAGCGCCAGATCGATCCGCGGCACGTTGCGGATGCCGAACGCGATGGTGTAGGCGTCGAACGCCTTGTTGGGGAATGCCAGCGCCTCGGCATTGCCTTCGACGAACGACACCCGGTCGTCGAGGTGACGCGCCGCCGCGCGCGCCCGGCCGACCTCCAGCATGTCGAAATTGATGTCGCAGACGGTAGCGCGAAAGCCGGAACCTGCCGCCTTGGCGGCGCGAAACGCGACGTCGCCGGTGCCCCCGGCCACGTCTAGCAGCGCGAACGGCGTATCGGCGCGGGGCGGGTTGAGCGCGTTGATCATGATGTCTTTCCAGACCCGATGCAGCCCCGCCGACATCAGATCGTTCATCAGGTCGTAGCGCTGCGCCACGCTGTGAAACACATCGTTCACCAGCGTCTGCTTGTCGCCCAGGGGCACGTCCCTGAAGCCAAAATGCGTGGTTTGGTCCGGCCGATCCATCAATTCTTCTCCATCGCGCAGACCATAGCGCGCCCGCCGCAATGGCGCTATCACGTCAGCACCTCAGCGCACAATCCGCCAAAGTGTGAGCGGTTTGCCGAGAAGATTGTGCGCAAATACAATAATTTGGAGCGCGATCGGACGCAAAACCGCATACACTTTTGCTGATCGCGCTCCCTGTGAATGACACTTCCATGCCCGAATTACCCGAAGTCGAGACCGTCCGTCGCGGATTGCAGCCGGTGATGGAAGGGGCGAAGATCGTGAAAGCGGAAGCCAGGCGGAAAGACCTGCGGTTTCCGTTCCAGAAGGATTTTGTCGCGCGGTTGACCGGCCAGACCGTAACCGGGCTCGGACGCCGTGCCAAATATCTGATGGCCGACCTCGCCTCGGGCGACGTGCTGCTGATGCATCTCGGCATGTCGGGCTCGTTCCGCGTCGTCGAGGACGGGGACGGCCGGACGCCGGGCAAATTCCATCATCCGCGCAACGAGGACCGCGCGCATGACCATGTGGTGTTCCACATGTCGTCGGGCGCGGCGGTGGTTTTCAACGATCCGCGCCGGTTCGGCTATATGAAGATCATCGCGCGCCATGCGCTGGATCAGGAGCCGCTATTGAGCGGCCTTGGCCCCGAGCCGCTTGGCAACGAGTTCGATGCCGCCATGCTGGCGCGCGCCTGTGCCAACAAGAAGACCAGCCTGAAGGCGGCGCTGCTCGACCAGCGCGTCGTCGCGGGGCTCGGCAACATCTATGTTTGCGAGGCGCTGTTCCGGTCGCATCTCTCGCCGCGCCGGCTAGCCGCGACGCTGGCCACCAAAGCCGCGCCGCGCAAGGGCATTGCCGGCGGCGAGCCGACCGACAATGCGAGGCGGCTGGTCTCGGCGATCCATGCGGTTTTGAATCAGGCGATCAGGGCCGGCGGCTCGTCGCTGCGCGACCATCGCCAGACCACCGGCGAACTCGGCTATTTCCAGCATTCGTTTCAGGTCTACGACCGCGAAGGCGAAAAATGCCAGACCGCCGGCTGTAGCGGCATCGTCAAGCGCTTCACCCAGAACGGGCGCTCGACCTTCTGGTGCCCGAAGTGCCAGAAGTGAAATTCGCGTCCACGGTTCGTCATGCTGCGCGAATGCGGAGCATCCAGTACGCCGTGCCGTTGGGGGAAACCGGTCATGTCCGTGATTACTGGATCGTCCGCCGTCGCGGACGATGACATGGAATTCCAGCAATGCGCTCCTTGTACCCCAAGCGACGAGGGAGCGCCTCGTCGTCATTAATGACAACCTGAGAGGATAACAATTCAGGAAACCAGGGCTTCGGTTCTCGCCGGCGTCCGCAAAAACATCGCGGGAATGATCTCGGGCGCCGCCGGGACCTCGGTGATGACCGGCTGCTCGTCGGCGCTTGCCAATTCGTCGGCGCTCACCAAGGAGCTTTGCTCGCCGATGCTCATCCTGGTCCCGATCCATTGCCACAGGCCGCGGATTTCCTCCGCCGACTTGCCGGCGGTAGCATATTCGCTCACCGCGAGGCCGGCGCCGAGCGCGTCCTGGTGATCGTTGCGCATGACGATGAAGGGCTGGGCCACGATATCGGCGATGTCGAGCGCCGCCTCGTCGCCCAGCGCCGTCGCGGCGTTGGCGATGCGCTGGCCGCGGATCGGCGTCTGGTTGAGGACGTAAGCGAATGGCTTGCGCCAGGCTCGGATGGTGCCGAGCGTCGAGGCTGTGGCTTCGATGTCGGCGATGTTCGGTCGCGCCGGGATCAGGCAAAAATCAGCGTAGCGAATGGCGGCTGTGGTCGCGGCGTTGACACCGCCGGCGGTGTCGATGATCGCCAGCGTCACGCCGCTGCCTGCCATGGATTGCAAGCGCTGCTCGATCTCGCCGGCGCTGTAGACCGGCTCCACGAGCGGCGCGGCGTAGATGCGGCGGCTCCGCCAGTTCGACAGCGTGCCCTGTGGGTCGGTCTCGATCAGGCGGACGGTGTGGCCGGCCTCTATCGCGGCAAGGGCGAGGCCAACGGCAAGCGTGCTTTTGCCGCTGCCGCCCTTTTGGGTGGCCAAAACGATCGTATGCATCGTAACTTCCTCAGGATTTGTTTTTGGGGATCTGCGGCTACGCACACGCTGAGCTGCATCGCGCTACGATGCCGAGCGATTCTCGCTCAGGACGTGCCCCGGCCCGATCCAGATACTCAAGGGGATCGCGGGCGTCCGAATCACCATACTCGGTGAAGGTGACCGATCATAAGACACATGGCTATCCCGGTAGAATACTGATTTGCATGCAACTCGCGTTCGTCGGCATCATTGATCGGCAACCGTGACTCAAAAGACGCACTTGACAGCAGCGGATATCATCACCTGCACTTAAGTCGTAAGCACAACCTGCCGTGGATACAGAGGGTAGTACCAAGTCATGACCGGGAACTGGCGGGATCGCACGGGCACACATTTCAACTGTCAGAAGCAACCGGCCTCCGGCAGCCGCGGCATGGTGGTCAGCAACCATCCGCTGGCGTCGGCCGCGGGCGCGGAGATGCTCGCCGCCGGCGGCAACGCCATCGATGCCGCGATCGCGACCCTGTTTGCGCTGACCGTGGTCGAGCCGATGATGGTGGGCATCATCGGTGGCGGCATGGCGCATATCCGGCTCGGCGACGGCAGCCACCGTTTCATCGATGGCCAAAGCACCGTTCCGCTTCAAGTCAGGCCCGACACCTATCGATCCAAACCAGGTTCGGCGCATGACGTGTTCGACACGGTCGATGCCGAAAATCTCAACGGTCCGAAGGCGGTGGCGGTGCCGGGCTCGCTCAAGGCGTGGTGCGAGACGCTGCAAAGGTTCGGCACCATGAGCCTCGTCGACGTCATGCAGCCCGCGATCAAACACGCCTCGCGCGGTTATGCGGCGACGCCCTATCTGCACGAATGCATCGTCGACGGCGCACAGGAGATGCTGAAGGACAAGGCGATCTCGGCGATCTATCTGCCGAATGGCCAGCCGCTTGCCGTCGGCGACCGCGTCGTGCAATCGGAATATGCCGAGACGCTGACGTATATTTCCCGCCACGGCGAGCAGGCCTTGTATCAAGGCCCGCTCGGCGACGTCCTCCTCGACTACATGAAGACGCATGGCGGCTTCATCACCCGCGAAGATCTCACCACCTACAAGACCGTCGAGCGCTCCCCGATCCGGGCGGATTATCGCGGCTGGCAGATTCTCGGCCCGCCGCCGCCGGCGGCTTCCGGCGTGCATATTGCGCAGATGCTGAACATTCTCGAGGGGTACGACATAACGGCATTGGGGTTCGGCACCCCGGAGACGATCCATTATCTCGCGGAAGTGCTGAAGATCGCCTTTGCCGATCGGGCGGCCGCCAGCGGCGATCCCGATTTTGTCGGCGTGCCGGTGGAGCGGCTGACCTCGAAGGAGTATGCCGGCGAGCGCCGCCGCGCGATCGATTCCAGTCGTGCGCAACGCTGGGGCGCGGGCGTGCAGCAACTCGAGAGCGCCCATACCACCCACATGACGGCTGCGGATGCGATGGGGAATGTGGTCGCGACCACGCAGACCATCAACAATCTGTTCGGCGCCAAAATTCTGATTCCCGGCCTCGGCACCGTGCCGAACAACTACATGAATCTCTACGACCCGCGCCCCGGCCATGCTCTGTCGCTGGCGCCGGGCAAGCGCGTGACCACCTCGATGTCACCCATGATGGCGCTGCGCGACGGCAGGCTGGTCTATGCGCTCGGCCTCCCCGGAGGCAAACGAATCTTCCCGAGCGCGCTGCAGGCGCTGCTCAACCTGATCGATCACGGCATGAGCCTGCAGGAAGCGGTCGAGGCGCCGCGGGTCTGGACCGAGGGCAATGCGCTCGAGGTCGAGCAGGCCGTTCCCGATGGAGTTCGCGCGGCGCTCGCATCGATGGGCCACGAGGTCCTTGCGGTGCCAACGGTGGCGGGCGGCATGAATGCGATCCAGTTCCACGATGACGGAATGCTGACCGGCGCCGCCTGCTGGCGCGCCGACGGCACCCCGGTCGGCCTCGCCGGAGGCCTGGCGCGCGCAGGCGTCCGGTTTGGGTTGGCCTAGAAGGTTTCTGCCATTATGCGAATGGGTATTCGCCTGGCGATTTCCGGTCTCGTCCTCGCATCGATCATGGTGAGTGCGATCGGCGTTCACGTGCTTTGGTGGCGAACGGCGGAAGCCAACAGCCACGCGCTGGCGGACACGATCAACGGCCAGATCGTGTCGGCCGTCGCAAAGGAACTCGCTTCCATCACCACCGAGGCGCGCGCCGCGCATACCGCAATCCGCACGCTGTTCGTTCAAAACGTGCTCGAGACCCGCGAGGCGGACAAGCGCGAATTCGTCTTTCTCTCGCAACTGCAATCGCAACAGAACATATCCTGGGTCGCGTTCGGATGGCCGGACGGAGCATTTTTTGCAGCGCATAAGCTTGGCGATCTCGGATTGGAAATGATGGAAATCGCGCCCGTCGATGGCGTGATCAAGCGGCGCATCGACCAATATCAGGTGGTGATCGGAGATATCGAATTCGAGAAGCGGCGCTTCGAGAATACCGACTATGTCGTCACCGACCAGGAATGGTTCCGAAGCGGAATGCAGGCCGACGAACCGCACTGGTTCAATGTCCTGGTTCATCCGGTGGGGCTGCGGCCGTCGATTGCCTATGCCGGGCCGATCGATGTGTATCAGAAACGTCAGGGCGTTCTCGCCGTCATCATCGAATACACGCGGCTCGCTCAATTTCTGTCACACCTCTCGGTCGGAAAATCCGGCGCGGCGTTCATTCTGGGGCGAGACGGGGCTGTCATCGCCGCGCCGGACCCGGATGCCGACGAAGTCGACATGCAGCGGTCGGATCATCCGTTGTTGCCGATCGCCCAGGGCGCCGTGAAACAGGCCGGCAGTTCCTACGACAGCGACAAGAAGGTTGCGCGCGAGGTGAGGCTGGTCGCCGCCGGGGATGCCTATGCGGTTACCTTGACGCCGCTCGCCTTTCCCGGCTGGTCGCTCGCCACCGTCATTCCGGAAGCGGAGTTTCTCGGTCCGATCGAGAGAACCATACGGCAATTGCTGATCGGGCTGGCCATTCTCATTCTTGCCGCCGGCATAGCCTCGGCGTGGCTTGCCCGCCGCGTGGTCGCGACACCGTTGATCATGGTCGTCGATGAACTCAAGCACGTCGCGCGCTTCGATCTTGAAAAAGTGCGGCGGCACGCCTCGCGCGTGATCGAAATCGAAAACCTGTCGAATGCCATCGCCGACATGGCCGGCGGGCTCGCCGCATTCCGGAAGTACATACCCGCCGATCTCGTCAAGACGCTGGTCAGCGAGGGTGTCGAACCGCGCCCCGGCGGCTCGATCCGGAGCCTGACGGTCTTGTTCGCGGATATTGCCGGATTTACCGGGCTGTCAGAGCGGCTCGGCGATCGGATCATCCCGCTGCTGTCCAGCTATCTCGACACCATGTCGCGCGAGGTCAGCGGCCACGGTGGCACGATCGACAAGTTCATCGGCGATGCCGTCATGGCGTTCTGGGGGGCGCCCGCGGCCAATGCCGATCATTCGGTCGACGCCTGCCGGGCGGCGCTGGCGTGCCAGCGGGGCCTTCGGGAGTCGGGACTGACCGACGACGGCGGCCGGCCGCTGCGGGTGCGGATCGGGGTCAATTCCGGCGACATGCTGGTCGGCAATATCGGCTCGGAATTCCGGCTCAACTACACGGTAATCGGCGATGCCGTGAATATTGCGAGCCGGCTTGAAGGCGCCAACAAGGAGTATGGCACCGAAATCATCATCGGCGAGGAAACGCGCCGGCTTGCCGGCGATCGCATCCAAGTCCGCGAACTCGACCGGCTGACGGTCTACGGACGGGCCGGCGGAATTGCAATTTACGAATTGCTTGGTGTGACTGAAAGCGAAGCCATGCCTCCGGCCTGGATCGCACTATTCGCTTCCGGCCTTGCGGCCTACCGGTCCCGCGATTTCGCGGGCGCCGCGAGCTTCTTTCAAGGAGTTCTGGATGCAAGGGCATCGGACCAGCCCGCGCGAATGATGCTCGAACGATGCCGTCACTTTCTCGAAACGCCGCCGGGCGACGACTGGGAAGCGACGAACGCGATGAAGGCGAAGTAGCTTCGTCGCAAACATCTGAATCCATTGGCTGTTCGCGGGAGATTCGCTTCGATCACGGCATTGTGAGCGGCCGCCAGGTAATCAAGCGGCGCACCATTCGTAACACTCGCATCGGGGCGGCTCGAACCTTTGTCGTCACCGCCGCCCGCGACGCCTGATTCCCGGGAAAGGATAACTTCCATGAGTTCCAAGAACGCCTTCGCCAACGCCACCATCGCCGGCTCCTTCGCCGCCGCCCTCACCATGATCGCAGCTCCGGCCTTCGCCGCGCCGAAGCCGCCCCAGCCGACCATGGACAAATGCTACGGCATCGCGATGAAGGGCGATAATGACTGCGCGGCCGGCGCCGGCACTACCTGCGCCGGTACGGCGAGTGCCGACTATCAAGGCAACGCCTGGAAATATGTGGCGAAAGGAACGTGCGCGACCATCAAGACGCCGAAGGGCGCGGGCTCGCTCGAGCCGATCAAATCCTGAATTCGGTGAGGGGCGCGCCTCCCCAACGCGCCCCTCATTCCGCAGCAACGTGAAGAGCCGGAACCTGTCCATGTTCAGAGCTTCCAGTCTGCCCGCATCTACCGGCGTCGGCTTCAAGCCGGTACATTTTCGCGACATCGTCGCCGCTCCGCAGCCGGTCGGGTTCTTCGAGGTCCACGCCGAGAACTATATGGGCGCCGGCGGGCCGCCGCACGCGCAGCTCGGCGCGTTGCGCGAACGCTTCGCGTTGTCGGTACATGGGGTCGGATTGTCGATTGGCTCGATGCGGCCGCTCGATCGCGATCACCTGGCGCGGCTGAAAACACTGTGCGATCGCTACGCGCCGGAGAGTTTTTCGGAACATTTGGCCTGGTCGTCGCACGACGATGTCTATTTGAACGACCTGCTGCCGCTGCCTTACACGCCGCAGACCCTGGCGCGGGTCGCCGAACATGTCGACCAGGTGCAGACGGTGCTCGGACGCCAGATGCTGCTCGAAAATCCGTCGACCTACATTTGTTTTTCCGAAAGCACGATTGCGGAGGTCAATTTCCTCAGCGAAATATCGACCCGAACCGGATGCGGTCTGCTGCTCGACGTCAACAACGTCTTCGTGTCGGCAAGGAACCACGGCACGCAGCCTCTCGAATATCTGGACTTGTTTCCGCTCGATCGAGTGAAGGAAGTTCATCTCGGCGGGCATGACGAGGAAACCGATGACGTCGGCGCTCCGCTGCTGATCGACACCCATGGATCGCCGATTGCGCAAGCAGTCTGGTCGCTCTATGCGCATGTCATCGCGCGCACCGGGCCGATTCCGACCTTGATCGAATGGGACAACGACGTTCCCGACTGGTCGACGCTGCGCGCGGAAGCGGTCGCGGCACAGGATATTCTTTCTGGCGCGTCGCGCGCCTCGGCCGCATGAGAGTGGCGATGCTGGTACCCTCCTTCGAGACGTCGTTCGCGGATGCGCTGCTAAAGGCCGATCAACCGATTCCGTCCGGTGTTACGGCGCATAATGCCGCCGTTCCGGTGCGGCGCTTTGCCGTCTACCGCAACAATGTGGTGACGGGCCTGGTGAAAGCGCTCCAGAACCGTTTCCCTGCGGTGGAGAAAATCGTCGGCGAGGAGTTCTTTGCTGCGATGTCGCGGGTCTTCGTCACGGGGCGGCCGCCGCGCTCGCCGCTGCTCGCAACCTATGGCGACGACCTTCCCGCGTTCATCGCCGCGTTCGAACCGGCGCGCGAGCTTCCCTATCTTGCAGACGTGGCGCGGCTCGAGGCCGCGCGTACGCGTTCCTATCATGCCGCAGATGCCGCGCCCGTCGACGCCAGTCGGTTCGCGGCGCTTGATGCCAGCGATATCGCGGGTGTCGGCATCGACCTGCATCCCTCGATCGGGATTGTTCGCTCGTCACATCCAGTCGTCACGATCTGGGCGATGAACAGCGGCGAGCGGGAGCTTGCACCCATTGAGGATTGGCGCGGCGAGGACGCGCTCATCGCCCGCCCCTATCTCGACGTGGAGGTCCGTGCGCTGCCGCCGGGAGGCGCGGCCTTCCTGCTCGCGCTCGCCGGAGGCCGGCCGCTTGGCGAGGCTGCCGAGGCTGCGTTCGCCGACGATCCGAATTTCGACCTTACCGGCAACATCGCCGGGCTCATCGGCTCGGGCCTGGTGCGGAATATCTTGATCCCGGAGCCCAAGAGCTGCGAGCTGCCATGACCCATGCATCCCCCGCGGCCATGCACTCAGGATCCGTGCCGGGACGGATTGTTCAACAGTCGATCGCCGCAATGGACCGCATCCCCTATTGGTTCATCGCGCTTGCGGCTCGCATCTTTCCGGCCGCGGTGTTCTGGCAGTCCGGACAGACCAAGATTGCGGGCCTGCACCTCAAACCCAGCGCGATCGCGCTATTCCAGAATGAGTATCAGCTTCCGCTGATCGACCCCACGATCGCCGCTTATGCATCGGCGTTTTCCGAGCATTTCTTCCCGATCCTGCTGGTGATCGGGTTCGCGACGCGATTTTCCGCGTTGGCGTTGCTGATCATGACGGCGGTGATCGAGATTTTCGTCTATCCCGATGCCTGGCCGACCCATGGCGTATGGGCCACCTGTTTTCTTCTGGTGATCGCGCGCGGGCCTGGTTCGCTGTCGCTCGACCATTTGATCGCACGCAAATACCGGTAGATCGAGCTATGCTCTACCTGTGCCGCCGACGAAGCACGCGGTTCAAGCTTTCGATTTAGGCCAACCGGCTACTTCCGTACGCAGATCACGCGAACCACCGACGCCCTGGCATCCGCCGATCCGCTGATCGCATTCACGCCATTGGCTTTGAGGAATTCACGCACGGTCTCGACGGGGACAAGAGTCGCCTGAGCCGCGGGCGCGGGATTCGGCGGTCCGGCCACGAGCAGTTGTTTGAGATGCACGATGCCAAGCAGTTTGGCGTCGCCACCAAAAAAGCCCGCGCCAGAAAAACCCAGAGCCGGCGCGGGCGAAAGCGTAAGGTCGCTGCCGCTGCCGACGGGCGTAACCGCCGCCTTGACGCTGCTCACCGCGGCGCCACCGCCTTGATTTTGCGGGTCCGCGATACCGATCAATTCGCCGCTGGATTTTGCTGCTTCGTCGCCGAGCGCAAGCGGTTTTAACCCGCGCGCGCCATAAATTCGCAGCAGCGCGAGATCGTGATCCCTGTCCTCGGCGACGCGGTCGGCATTGCCGTGGCCGGCGATCGTAATCGTCAGGCAGGCATCAGCGACCTGACGATCGGTAACGATCGCGCCATCCTCGCTGACGACAACGCCGGTGCCGTACTCGACGGTCTTGCGTGGCGGCGGCCCTGCGACCTGCGCGCCTGATGGAAACGGATTGAACGCGCTCGACATCGCGATCACCACGGGATCGACGGTGTTTTCGGTGGCCTGGTCGTAAAGGATGGTGAGGATGCGGACCTCATCGCCCTTGAACGCGCCGCGCACATAGAATTTCTTCAGGCCTTGCAGACCCGACAGCACGAAGAAATCCGGCTTGACCACCGTGTATTCGGCCTTGCGGCCGGGCTCTTTCTTTTCCTGCTCGGCGAGTTTGGCGGTGGTCGGGGCTGCTTCCTTGCGCCGCGCCAGCACGATCTGGATGGTCCCGGTGGACGAACTCCATTTGGCGCCATTGGCGTCGGAGGATTGCTGCGGCACCAGTTTGGTCGGAATGCCAAGCCGGGCCCCGCTGCCCGCCTCGGTGACGATCTTCCAGCCGACATTGTCCTGTCGCCGCTTGGCGGTCTCGGCGAGCACGCCGCGCTCCTGCGGATTGAGGACGCCGGTCTGTTTGCCGCCGCGGTCCTTTTGAAACTCCTTGATCGCGGCGACCATGCGCTCGCTGACTTCGCCCGTGATGGCGCCGTTATAGGTGCCGACCCAGGCCAGATCCGACTGGATCGCCTGGCGCCCCGCCTGCGCCATCGCATTGGCGGTATCGGCGGGGGTCTGCAGGGCGGGCCGGATCGGAACGGTGGTCACGGGCTTCGGCTTGACCCCGGTCACGGCGGCGGTGCCGGACATTTGTGCCTGCGCGGAGGCCGCGGTCGCCACCAATATCAATGTTGTGGCGAGCATCGATCTCATGACAAGTCTCGGGTTCGTTGATAAGTCGAGAATTAAGCACATCTGCTTGGTCGGTAACAGGGATGCGATGGTTCAAGGGGGCCGAGGATCCGCGGCTAAGCCGTCATTGCGAGGAGCGAAGCGACGAAGCAATCCGGAGGTACTCGGACCCGGCACCAATGGATCGCTTCGCTCCGCTCGCAATGACGGCTAGATTGAAATTGAAGGAATTGACCCGATCATGCTGAGTGCCGCCGAACTCGAACGTTACGCCCGCCACATCGTGCTGCGCGAGGTCGGCGGCCCCGGCCAGGCCGCCTTGAAGGAAGCCTCGGTGCTGGTGATCGGCGCCGGCGGCCTCGGCGCGCCGGCGCTGATGTATCTCGCCGCCGCCGGCGTCGGCATGCTCGGGGTGGTCGACGACGACATCGTCTCGCTGTCCAACCTGCAGCGCCAGATCATCCACACCACACCGGATATCGGCCGGCGCAAGGTCGACAGCGCGGCCGGACAAATCTATGCGCTCAATCCCCACGTCAGGTTTGCCGCGCACGCCACCCGGATCTGTGCTGACAATGCGATGTCGCTGATCGGCGGCTACGATCTGGTGCTCGACGGCTCCGATAATTTCGAAACCCGCTATCTGGTGTCCGACGCTTGTTTCCTCGCCGCCAAGCCGTTGATCACCGCGGCGCTCGGCATGTTCGATGGCTCGCTGACCACGATCCGCGCCCATGAGAAGAACGCCGACGGCCAGTTCAATCCGACCTATCGCTGCCTGTTTCCCGAACCGCCGCCGCCGGGCACGGTGCCGGCCTGCGCCGAGGCCGGCGTGATGGGCGCGCTCGCCGGGGTACTGGGATCGATGATGGCGCTGGAGGCGATCCGCGAAATCGTCGGTTTTGGCGAGGGCCTGGTCGGGCGGCTCCTGATGGTCGATGCGCGTGCGATGCAATTCGAGACGCTACGCTACGCGCGCGATCCGGCAAACCCGCTCAATGGCGACACGCTTGTCATCACCGATTTGAGCGGGCATCGCTGAGCAGCGCGTGCTCTCACGCCGTCTTTCGCTTCTCGCTGTCGAGATGCGCGAGCTGGGCGTCGTTGTAGCGTCCGCCCGAGGCGATACCAGGCGGAAACGCCTGGGCGAGTTCGGCCAGGTGGCCCGCGCTCAACTTCACATCGAGCGCGCCGAGCGCTTCGGTCAGGCGATCGCGACGCCGCGCGCCGACCAGCGGTACGATATCGTTGCCTTGCGCGGCCACCCAGGCGATCGCGACCTGGGCCACGGATACGCCGAGATCGGCCGCAATCGCCCGCAGCGGTTCGATCAGCGCCAGATTGGCATCGAGGTTGGCGCCCTGGAAACGCGGGCTCATGGTGCGAAAATCCGGTGCGCCGGCGCGGTCCTTCGACCAGTGTCCGCTGATCAGGCCGCGTGACAGCACGCCGTAAGCGGTGATGCCGATGCCAAGCTCGCGGCAGGTCGAAAGGATGTCCTCCTCGATGCCGCGCGCGATCAGCGAATATTCGATCTGCAGGTCCACGATCGGATGCATGGCATGGGCGCGGCGGAGGGTGTCGGAGCCGACTTCCGAAAGACCGATATGCTTGACGTAGCCGGCCTTCACCATCTCGGCGATGGCGCCGACCGTGTCCTCGATCGGCACGGCCGGGTCGAGCCGCGCCGGGCGGTAGATGTCGATATGATCGACGCCGAGTCGCTGCAGCGAGTAGCCGAGAAAATTCTTCACCGCGACCGGACGGCAGTCGATGCCGGTGAAGCCGCGGGCGGGATCGCGCAACGCGCCGAATTTGACGCTGATCTGGACATTGTCGCGGCTGCGGCCGGAAAGCGCTTCGCGGATCAACAGCTCGTTGTGGCCGACGCCGTAGAAATCACCGGTGTCGAGCAGGGTGATCCCCTTATCCAATGCAGCGTGGATGGTGGCGATGCTCTCGCTGCGGTCGGCTGGGCCGTAGAAATCCGACATGCCCATGCAGCCGAGGCCGATGGCCGAGACGGTTGGACCGGTTTTGCCCAGTTTGCGATTGTCCATGATTGTTCTCCTCGGAAACGATGCGCGGACCATCCCACGCTGGTGTGACGAGGCTGATATGAGCGGATTGTATTGCGACGATAAGCTGGACAATACTAAATAGCTTGTTCATTATATCGAACAATGCAGGATTTCGATCTCCGCGATCTCGATGCCTTTGTCGCCGTGGCACGTACCCGCAATTTCCGGCGCGCGGCGCTGGAACAGCGCGTCTCTGTGTCGAGCCTGAGCCAGCGGCTGCGCGACATGGAGGAGCGGCTCGGCGTCCGCCTGATGAACCGCACCACCCGCAGCGTCGCGCTGACGGAGGCAGGCGAGTTGCTGCTGGCCCGTGTCGGACCGGCGATGGTCGATGTCGGCGACGCGCTGGATCGGGTGCGGGGCCTGCGCGATGTGCCGTCGGGGCGCTTGCGCATCAATGCGCCGCCGCCGGCGATCGATCTGGTGCTCGCGCCGATGATCGCGCCGTTCCTCAAGGCATATCCGAAAGTCGATCTGGAGATCGTCGGCGATAGTTCGTTCATCGATATCGTCGCGGCCGGCTTCGACGCCGGCGTGCGCTACGGCGAGCATCTGGCGCAGGACATGATCGCGGTCCCGCTTGGCCCGCCGCAACGCTATGCGGTGGTCGCTTCAGCGCAATATGTCGCCCAGCATGGCCGGCCCAAGCATCCGAAGGATCTGCTCGATCACGCCTGTGTCCGCACCCGGTTCGGCAGCGGCGCCATGCTGGATTGGGAGTTTGAGAAGGCCGGTCGCGTGGTCAAAGTCGCTCCACCGCCGAAACTGATCGCGACCTATCTGGGCCTCGCGATGCCCGTCGTCCGTGACGGGCTTGGCTTCTGGCTGACATTCGAGGGCTATGTGCGCGAACACGTAAAATCCGGCGCGCTGGTCAGCGTGCTCGATGACTGGTGCCCGCCGTTTCCAGGACCGTTCCTGTATTATCCGAGCCGGCGCCAGCCGCCGCCCGCGCTCGCCGCCTTCGTGGCTTTTGTCGCGGACTGGCGCAAGCAGGGAAGGCGAAGGGCCAGGGAGGCGTAGCAATTCTCAACCTCGCCCCGTCTTCCGGGAGAAGTTGAGATGCGATCACAACATGCTCGGCAGCACGCGGTCCGGCGGCTTGTGATTGTCGAGGAAGGTTCGGATGTTGATGATGACCTTCTCGCCCATCTCGACACGGCCTTCAATGGTCGCCGAGCCCATATGCGGCAGCAGAGCCACCTTGCCGGCTTTCGCCAGCCGCACCAGTTTCGGACTGACCGCGGGCTCGTGCTCGTAGACGTCGAGGCCGGCGCCGCCGATATCGCCGCTCTCGATCAGTTTGGTCAGCGTCTCCTCGTCGATCACCTCGCCGCGCGCGGTATTGACGATATAGGCGTCCTTGCGGATCAGTTTCAGCCGCCGCGCCGACAGCAAATGAAAGGTGGCCGGCGTATGCGGACAGTTGACCGAGATGATGTCCATCCGCGCCAGCATCTGATCGAGGCTTTCCCAATAGGTCGCGCCCAACTCGTCGGCGATGCGCGGCGCCACGGGACGACGGTTGTGGTAATGAATCTGCAGGCCGAAGGCGTGGGCGCGGCGCGCCACCGCCTGGCCGATGCGGCCCATGCCGATAATGCCCAGTCGTTTTCCGCCGATGCGATGGCCGAGCATCCAGGTCGGCGACCAGCCCGGCCAGTTCTTGCCTTCGGTGAGGATGGAGGCGCCTTCGAACAACCGCCGCGGCACCGCGAGGATCAGCGCCATCGTCATGTCGGCGGTGTCTTCGGTCAGCACTTTCGGCGTGTTGGTCACGGTGATGCCGAGCGCGTGCGCCGCGACGACATCGATATTGTCGACGCCGTTGCCGAAATTGGCGATCAGTTTCAGCTTGCAGTCGGGCTGCTTGAGCAGTTCTTCGGTGATCACGTCGGTGACGGTCGGCACCAGGATGTCGGCCGAGCGGACCGCCTCGGCGAGTTGCTCCGGTGCCAGCGGCGTATCGTCGAGATTGAGCTGGGCGTCGAACAACTCGCGCATGCGGGTCTCGATCGAGTCCGGCAGTTTGCGGGTGACGACAACGAGAGGCTTTTTCTTAACCGACATGTCCTGCTCTCATGAGGCGTTAGCTCGTCAACCTTTAGCTCGTCAAAGGCTTCGCCGTTCAGGCCTCATTAACCCGGTTGTTCGACACTGCGGCTGCCGCGCGGTCCCGGTGTTTGCCTAGGCTTCCTTGGGTTCCCCGATGTTTCCCTTGAGGATTTTCCAAAAGGGGAATTCGGGCTCGTCTTGTTTCCTGATGTTCTGTTCTCTCTAGCAGAAGGCCGGGGCAAAACAAGAACCCCAAATGACAGGTTGGCGGCGACCCGGGGCGGGGGAAAAGGGTTGTTAGGGTTAAGGCGTTCGCCGGTGACTCAACTGCGAGAACTCGCATTGGGATCCCGGCTGGAGACGGGTGGATGGCGTTGAGGCGTTTTTGTTCTGCAATGGTGCTGGCGGGGAGCGTGCTGGGTGCGTCGGTGAACCCAGGATTTTCGGCAAAGGATTCGCCGATCACCACCAGCGGCTTACCGGTGCCGCGTTATGTCAGCCTCAAATCCGATCATGTGAATGTCAGGGCCGGCCCGACCAAGGACAATGATGTCGCCTGGGTCTATACCCGCTCCGGCCTGCCGGTCGAGATTACCGCCGAATTCGAGAACTGGCGCCGGGTGCGCAATTCCGAGGGCGCGGAGGGCTGGGTCTACCACTCGCTGCTGTCGGGCCGCCGCACCGCCGTGATCACCATGAAGACCAAGGACGAACTGGCGCCGCTCTACGAGAACGCGAATGAAGCCAGCGCGGTCGCGGCCCGTTTGCAGGCCGGCGTTGTGGCCCAGGTCAAGCGCTGCGCCGCCGGCTGGTGTCGCGTCGCGGGCAACGGCTTTGACGGCTGGATCCAGCAGCAGCGGCTGTGGGGCGTCTATGCCGACGAGAAGGTGGATTAGCTTCTGCGGTCGTCACCCTGAGGTGCGAGCCGTCTTCGGCGAGCCTCGAAGGGTGGAGGCGCGGTGCCGGTAGCACATCCTTCGAGGCGCGCAAGAGCGCGCACCTCAGGATGACGGACTCGACTTAACGGGAAAAATTCAGCGCTTCTTGCGCAGCCGGACCACCATGTCGACCCGGGAGATCTCGTAGCCTTCGGGTACTTCCGGCATCTTCTGTAGCATCAGATGCGGATCCGGAATGTCGATCAGTTCGTGGTTGTTCTCGAGATAGAAGTGATGATGCGCCGACACGTTGGTGTCGAAATAGGTCTTGGTGCCGTCGACGCTGACCTGGCGCAACAGGCCCGCATCGGTCAGCTGATTGAGGGTATTGTAGACCGTGGCCAGCGACACCGGCACCTTGGCGTGGGTTGCTTCCTCGTACAGCATTTCCGCGGTGAGATGGCGTGCTCCCTTGCCGAACAATAGCCATCCCAACGCCATGCGCTGGCGGGTCGGCCGCAAACCGGCCGCCTGGAGCATTTCATTGACGTCGTGCCAGGGACAGCCGGTCAACGCCGGCTGGCGTCCCGCACCGGGGGCCGCCCCATTGTCCGTATTTACGCTTGAAACGTCGTCATTTATTTCCACTGCAGCCCACCGCACTCGCTGTCTCGGCACTATCTTTGTGGAATATAAGAAGGATACCTCTCAGATGCAAGTTTTTCGCAACTAGCCGGGATCCCCGAGCCTGAAGCGGAACTTGAGGCCGGACGCGGCGATTTACCCCGTTGGGGTGCTTTGCCGTCCTCAAAGGCCTATGATAGAGAGCGCCCGGACTTAGCTTTGCGATTTCGGCAAAGGCGAGTGCCGGTTGCCGCAGGGACATCCTGGCCCGCGGTATTCGCGCCAATCGGTGATATTTGGCGCGCTTCCCACGCGAAACGGGGTCCATTTCGCCAGAAAGCGCGCCATCGGGATTTTGAAAAGGCTGGCACCATGCTGGATCGGCGCGGCGGTTACGAATACGAGGACCTGTTGGCATGCGGCCGCGGGGAGATGTTTGGCCCGGGCAACGCCCAATTGCCGCTGCCTCCGATGCTGATGTTCGACCGCATCAGCGAAATTTCCGAGACCGGCGGGGAATACGGCAAGGGCCTGATCCGTGCCGAACTCGACGTCAAGCCGGACCTTTGGTTCTTCGGCTGCCATTTCAAGGGCGATCCCGTGATGCCGGGGTGCCTTGGCCTCGATGCGCTGTGGCAGATGGTCGGCTTTTTCCTGGGCTGGAGCGGCGGCCAGGGGCGCGGCCGGGCGCTGGGCCTCGGCGAACTGAAGCTTGCCGGGCAGGTGATGCCGAACGTCCGCAAGATTGTGTACAACGTCGATATCAAACGTGTGATGCGTTTAAAGCTGGTGTTAGGCATCGCCGACGGGTGGCTTTCAGCCGATGACGAGATTATCTATCGCGCGAAGGATCTGAAGGTAGGTCTGTTCAAGTAGGATGCCGCATTGCAGCCGGGAACGTAGGCTAGTCGCTCCGGCCACAAGGCGGCCTTTGGCTTGACCACAGCCATCACACAAAAACGCAACGACAGGGCGAGGCGATCATGAGGCGGGTTGTCATCACGGGGATGGGCATCGTCTCGTCCATCGGAAACAACACCCAGGAAGTTCTTGCGAGCCTCCACGAGGCGAAGTCCGGCATCACGCGCGCGGAGAAATATGCCGAGCTCGGCTTTCGTTCCCAGGTGCAGGGCGCGCCCACGCTCGATCCGTCCGGCGTCATCGACCGGCGCGCGATGCGTTTCCTGGGCGAGGGCGCGGCCTGGAATCATATCGCGATGGAGCAGGCGATCCAGGATTCCGGCCTCGAGCCTACCGAAGTGTCCAACATCCGCACCGGCATCATCATGGGCTCCGGCGGCCCCTCGGCGCGCACCATCGTCGAAGCCGCCGACATCACCCGCAGCAAGGGACCGAAGCGGGTCGGACCGTTCGCGGTGCCAAAAGCAATGTCGTCGACGGCGTCGGCGACGCTCGCCACCTGGTTCAAGATCAAGGGCGTCAATTATTCGATCTCGTCGGCCTGCGCCACCTCGAACCATTGCATCGGCAATGCCTACGAAACCATCCAGATCGGCAAGCAGGACATTGTTTTCGCGGGAGGCTGCGAAGAGCTCGACTGGTCGTTGTCGGTGCTGTTCGACGCCATGGGCGCGATGTCCTCGAAATACAACGACACGCCCGCGACCGCGTCCCGCCCCTACGACGTCAGCCGCGACGGTTTTGTCATCGCCGGCGGCGCCGGCGTGGTGGTGCTGGAGGAGCTTGAGCATGCCAAGGCGCGCGGCGCGCGCATCTACGGCGAAATCGTCGGCTACGGCGCCACTTCGGACGGTTACGACATGGTCGCGCCGTCGGGCGAGGGCGCCGAGCGCTGCATGAAAATGGCAATGTCGACGGTGAACACCAAGATCGACTACATCAATCCGCATGCAACCTCGACGCCGGCGGGCGATCCGCCGGAAATCGAGGCGATCCGCAAGGTGTTCGGGGCCGGCGACAAGTGTCCGCCGATCTCCGCGACCAAGGCGCTGACCGGGCACTCGCTCGGCGCCACCGGCGTGCAGGAGGCGATCTACTCACTGTTGATGATGAACAACGGTTTTATCTGCGAAAGCGCCAACATCACCGAACTCGATCCTGTGTTCGCCGACATGCCGATCGTGCGCAAGCGCATCGACAACGCCAAGCTCGGCACCGTGCTGTCGAATTCCTTCGGCTTCGGCGGCACCAACGCCACGCTGGTGTTCAAGCGGATGGATGCGTGAGATTTTCTTTTCGTTCTGCCCTGCGAAAGCGGGGGCATCCAGTATTCCGCGGCTCCAAATGATTAATCGCAACGCTTCGTATTACCGGATCACCCGCATTCGCGGGTGATGACAATTTCAGGGATGAGTGGAGCACGGCGAGTATGCAGGACCTGATGAAGGGCAAGCGCGGTTTGATCATGGGCGTCGCCAATGATCATTCGATAGCCTGGGGCATTGCCAGGACGCTGGCGGCGCAGGGCGCCGAGCTTGCCTTCACCTACCAAGGCGAGGCGCTGGGCAAGCGCGTCAAGCCGCTGGCCGAATCGCTCGGCGTTCCCCTGGTTCTGCCCTGCGACGTCGAGGACCTTGTCAGCGTCGATGCCGTTTTCGAAGCGCTGCGCGCAAAATGGGGACATCTGGATTTTCTGGTGCACGCCATCGCATTCTCGGACAAGAGCGAGCTCAAGGGCCGCTATGCCGACACCAGCCGCGAGAATTTTTCGCGAACCATGCTGATCTCGTGCTTTTCGTTCACCGAGCTTGCCAAGCGCGCCGCGGCAATGATGCCCGACAGCGGCGGAGCGATGATCACGCTGACCTTCGGCGGTTCGATGCGGGTGATGCCGAATTATAACGTGATGGGCGTCGCCAAGGCCGCATTGGAGGCTTCGGTACGCTACCTCGCCACCGACTTCGGTTCGCGCAGCATCCGTGTCAACGCGATTTCGGCCGGTCCGGTGCGGACGCTGGCGGGATCGGGCATTGGCGATGCGCGTGCGATGTTTGCTTTCCAGCAGAAGCATTCGCCGCTCGGCCGTGGCGTGACCCTGGATGAACTCGGCGGCTCGGCCCTGTATCTGCTGTCCGACCTGTCGGGCGGCGTGACCGGCGAAATCCATTATGTCGATTCCGGCTACAACATCATTTCGATGCCGCGGCCGGAGGGTCTGCGAGCCGAGGCCGAGTAGTCTTACCCCGCCGCGATAACGCTGGCGCGCTGGAAGGCCGGCCGCGCGGCGCAGCGATCGATGTAGCGGTCGAATGACGGGCGCGACGGCACCATCTTGAACAGCCGCACCGCGAAGTTCAGCCCGGAGCCGATCATGATATCTGCGGCCGAGAATGTCTCGCCGAGGATCCACGGTCCTTTGGCGAGGGCAGCATCGAGCACATCGAACACCCGCTGCGCATCGCCCCAGCCGGCGGCCACGGAATTCATCTCGATCTTGGTGGCGACCTGCACCATCGCGGGCTCGATGCAGCCGGGAGAGAAGAACAGCCAATAGAGATATTTGGCGCGCAACGGGTCGCCCAGGGCGGGCGCAAGGTTGGCTTCCGGAAAGCGCTCGGCGACATAGGCGCAGATCGCGGCGGCTTCCGCCAGTGTCGCCTCGCCATCCCTAAGCGCCGGCACTTTGGCCATCGGGTTGATCGCTAGATATTCGGGCGCCTTCTGCGCGCCGGTCGAAATGTCGGTGAGCACCCGCTCGTAAGGTTGTCCGGTTTCCTCCATCAGCCACAGCGCGGAAAACGACCGCGAGCGTGGCGACCAGTAGAGTTTCATCATCGAACCGTTCCTTCCTTCTTCCACCGATAATATTTCATGACGCGCCCCATCATCGGCTCGACCTCTTCCTTTTCGAACACAAAACTTTCGCGCTCGTACCAGCGCCACGCTTTTTCGTTTTCGCGGACGCAGCGCAGCCAGATTTCATCCGGCAGATGCTGCCGCGTGAAGGCGAGAAGCCTGCGCCCGAGGCTTTGACCCTGATATTCAGGTGAAACGAACAATTGGTCGAGATAAAGCTGCGGCAGATGCAGCGCCAGCATCGCCGCCAGCGTTCCGCGATCGTCGGCGACGTAGAGGCTCCAGCCCTTTTCCACCTCCAGCGGAACGCGCGCGCGCAACTTCGCCAGCAGGGAATCGCTGGCATCCTCGATGCCCGTCGAGGCCCAGCTGTTCATCCAGACGCGCGCGATCTCGTCATATTCATCGGGTCGTGCGGGTCGGATCATCGGCGGCATTGAAGGGGATCCTTGCCGGCAGCAAGCTGCCAGGTGATGACGTAGAAACGAAAAAGCCCCCGCGATATTAACGCGGAGGCTTCTTTGACTTCAATCAAAAGCGAAGCTTACTCCCTCGCTAGCGGCACCTGCGGCATCTTCCGCTGCTGGCCGGTCTCGGCCGCCTTGGCGCGCGTCATGTGCCCTCGAGAACCTCGCCGCAGAGATCAGGCGAGGTCGAAGCGATCGGCATTCATCACCTTGGTCCACGCCGCCACGAAGTCTTTCGCAAACTTCTCCTTCGAGTCCGCGCACGCATAGACTTCCGCCAGCGCCCGCAGCTGCGAGTGTGAACCGAAGATCAGGTCGACACGGGTACCGGTCCACTTCACCGCCTTCGTCTTGCGGTCGCGCCCCTCGTACTCGTCACCGGAGCCAACCGGCTGCCATTCCGTACCCATGTCGAGGAGGTTGACGAAGAAGTCGTTCGTCAACGTTTCCGGCTTGTTGGTGAAGACGCCGCGCTTCAAGTTGCCGGCATTGGCGCCGAGCACGCGCAGGCCGCCTACAAGCACGGTCATTTCGGGTGCCGTCAGCTTCATCAATTGCGCCCGATCCACCAAGGCCTCCTCCGGCATCATGAACTGCCTCTTGCCGCCGATGTAGTTGCGGAAGCCGTCGGCGCGGGGTTCGAGTGGTGCGAAGGAGGCGGCGTCGGTCTCCTCCTGCCGCGCGTCCATGCGGCCGGGCGTGAACGGGACCGTCACAGTCAGACCGGCATCTTTCGCGGCCTTCTCGATTGCGGTGCTGCCGCCAAGAACGATCAGGTCGGCGAGCGACACTTTCTTGCCGAACTCCTTCTGGATCGCTTCGAGGCTCGAGAGGACTTTCGCCAATTCAGGCGGATTGTTCACGTCCCAATCCTTCTGCGGGCTCAGGCGAATGCGTGCGCCGTTGGCACCGCCGCGCTTGTCGGATCCGCGGAACGTCGAGGCCGATGCCCATGCGGTCGAGACGAGCTGCGACACGGTGAGGCCGGAGGCGAGGATTTTCGCCTTCAGCGCGGCAACGTCCTTGTCGTCGATCAGCGGATGATCGACCGCGGGGATCGGGTCCTGCCAGATCAGCTTTTCCTTCGGCACCAGCTTGCCGCGATAGCGCACGGTCGGCCCCATGTCGCGATGGGTGAGCTTGAACCAGGCGCGTGCGAACGCATCCGCGAATTGATCCGGATTCTCGTGGAAGCGCCGCGAGATCCTCTCGTAGGCTGGGTCGAAACGCAGGGCGAGGTCCGTCGTCAGCATGGTCGGAACATGCTTCTTCGACCTGTCATACGCGTCCGGGATCGTAGCCTCGGCGCCCTTCGCCTTCCACTGTTGTGCGCCAGCCGGGCTCTTCGTCAGCTCCCATTCGAAATTGAACAGGTTATCGAAGAAGTGGTTGCTCCACTTCGTCGGGGTCTGCGACCAAGTCACTTCCGGACCGCCTGTGATGGCGTCGGCGCCGAAGCCGGTGCCATGCTTGCTCTTCCAGCCAAGGCCCTGATCCTCGATGGCGCCGCCTTCCGGATCCGGACCGATCAGCGACGGATCGCCGGCGCCGTGGGTCTTGCCGAAGGTGTGGCCGCCGGCGATCAGCGCGACGGTCTCTTCGTCGTTCATCGCCATGCGGAAGAACGTCTCGCGGATATCCTTGGCTGACGCGACCGGATCCGGCTTGCCGTTCGGGCCTTCCGGGTTGACGTAGATGAGACCCATCTGCACCGCGCCGAGCGGTTCGGCGAGTTCGCGTTCGCCGCTGTACCGTTCGTCGCCCAGCCAGGTGCCTTCGGGACCCCAGTACAGTTCTTCAGGCTCCCACACATCGGCGCGGCCGCCGGCGAATCCGAACGTCTTGAAGCCCATCAATTCGAGGGCGACGTTGCCGGAGAGAACAAACAGATCAGCCCAGGACAGCTTGCGGCCGTACTTCTGCTTGATCGGCCACAGCAGGCGGCGCGCCTTGTCCAGGTTCGCGTTATCAGGCCAGCTGTTGAGCGGCGCGAAGCGTTGCTGACCTGCACCGGCGCCGCCACGGCCGTCGGTGATGCGATAGGTGCCGGCGGCGTGCCAGGCCAAACGGATAAACAGTCCGCCGTAGTGACCGAAATCGGCCGGCCACCATTCCTGCGAGTCCGTCATCAAGGCATGCAGGTCCTTGATCACAGCGTCGAGGTCGAGGCTCTCGAATTCCTTGGCATAGTCGAACGCTTTGCCCATTGGATCGGCGGCGGGCGCGTTGGTATGGAGCACGCCGATATCAAGGTGCTCTGGCCACCAGTCGCGGTTCCTGCGTCCGTGGGGGCCGCCGGTGAACGGGCACTTGCCCGCGTTGTCGTCAGTCTTTGCGTCCATGTTTCTCTCCCATTGTAGCGCTCCGCACCGGCCGTATCGGGTTCGCCGGCCACTGTGGAGACCCGCGCGATCGTCGGGGTCTTGCCCGGATCCGCGGGGTTGGAGGCTCTCGCCAAATTTGCTGGAAATCCACCTTGGAAGATATCTAACATCAGGTCCAGTCGAATTGTCTTGAGCTCTCGATCAGTTTATCTGATGGCGATGGTCACGCTCCGACAGCTTCGTTATCTCTCCGCGCTCGCCAAACACGGCCATTTCGGCCGTGCCGCCGAGGCCTGCGCCGTGACCCAGCCTGCGCTGTCGATGCAGATCCGCGACCTGGAGCGGACCCTCGGCGTCGCGGTGGTGGAACGGCGGCCGGGCGATGTGATGCTGACCGATGTCGGGCGCGAGATCGCCCGGCGTGGCGAGGAGGTGCTGACGGCCTCGCGCGATCTGGTCGACTTCGCCCGTCATCGCAGCGGCTTGCTGACCGGCCGGCTGATGCTCGGCGTCATTCCCTCGCTGGCGCCCTATCTGTTGCCGCGGATTCTTCCCGAATTGCAAAGACGATTCCCGGAATTGCGGCTGGAGTTGCGCGAAACCCAGACCCGGCAGTTGGTCGAAGACATCAAGAGCGGCGCGCTCGATGCTGCGATGCTGGCACTCCCGCTGGGCGAGCCCGACATCGACGCCATGGCGCTGTTCGAGGATTTGTTCCTGCTCGCGGTGCCGTCCGACGATCCGCGCAACGAGACAACGCCGGTTGCCGCCGAGGATATCGATCAAAGCCGTTTGATCCTGCTGGAAGACGGCCACTGCCTGCGCGATCAGGCGCTGGCATTTTGCGCCACGGCGGCGCGGAGCCGCGGGCCGAGCACCGGCGGCACGGCGTTCGGCGCCAGCAGCCTCACCACGGTGATGCAGATGGTCGCTGGCGGCTATGGCGTGACGTTGATTCCGCAGATCGCCGCCGATGTCGAGCGCCGCGACGACCGGGTGAAATTCCTGCGCCTGCAAAATCCGCAACCTGGCCGCAGCATCGGCCTCGCCTTCCGACGCACCTCGCCGCGCAAGGCGGATTTTGCCGCGCTGGGCGAGGTGGTGAAGGAGAGTGTGGATGGTTCGCCGGCGACGACAGCGAGCAGGAAGCAAAGCTGACGACCAGCGGTCATGCCCCGCGAAAGCGGGGCATCCAGTACGCCGCGCCGTTGCGGCTCAATCATTGCTGCCTCGGCATACTGGATCACCCGCCTGCGCGGGTGATGACAGGCGTTGCGGAGGCGGAAAGCGCGGCCTTTCAAAATGGAATCGCGTCACACACCCAGCGTGCCGGCCTTGGCCGCAGCGTAGCGTTCGCCGATCACCTTCCAGTTCACCGTGTTCCACCACGCCTTGAGATAATCGGCACGGCGGTTCTGGTAGGTGAGATAATAAGCGTGCTCCCAGACATCGTTGCCGAGCAGCACGCGCTTGCCATCCATCATCGGATTGTCCTGGTTCGGACGGGTTTCGATCGCAAGCTTGCCGTCCTTCGCGACTGTCACAAAGGTCCAGCCCGAACCGAACACTTTCAAGCCGGCGGCATTGAAGTCGGTCTGGAATTTTTCCATGGCTCCAAAGTCGCGGTCGATCGCGGCCAGCACGTCGCCGTCAGCCTTGCCGCCGTCCGGTCCCATGATCTGCCAGAACATGGTGTGGTTGGCGTGGCCGCCGAGATTGTTGCGGACGCCGGCCCGGATCGCTTCCGGGACGCTATCGATCTGGCCGAGGACATCGGCGATCGGCATCGCCGCGATCTGCGGATGCTCGGCGGCGAAATTGTTCAGATTGCTGACATAGGCCTGATGGTGCAGGTCGTGATGAATTTCCATAGTCCGGGCGTCGATATGCGGCTCGAGCGCGTTGGCCGGGTAGGTGAGGGGATCGAGCTTGAACGGTCCGGCCGCTGCGGGCGCGGCGGCCTGGGCGAATGCGATGCGCGGCGAAACCGCGGCGGTCGCAATGTCGCTTGCAGCGATCATCAGATGGCGCCGGGATATGGATGACATCATGGACTCTCCGTTGAAAGGAAGCTGAGGCGAAAAGCATGCGTTCCGTTCCGGTGATCCCCGCAGGTCACGGCGAGAGGCGACGAACAACATCGCGCCGCGGCCGTCGCGCGGCGAACATCGGGCAAAACGCATTGATCAAATACGCCGGGGTTACGACAGCGTTTCGGTTGTCGATGTCACGAAGCCGCGGGATATTCACACACCCGTGTCATCGAAAAGTGATTTGCCATCGACGGGCGCAACAAAAAGGGCGGCTCAAAAGCCGCCCTTCCGCAACACAGGAATTTTGAGAGACGATTACTCGCCGGCGGCTTCGCGCGGCGGCGCCTCGGTCTTCTGCTTGGCTTCGAGGTCCTCGCCGGTCACCTGATCGACCGCCTTCATCGACAGCCGCGTCTTGCCGCGATCGTCGAAACCGAGCAGCTTGACCTTGACCTTGTCGCCTTCCTTGACGACGTCGGAGGTCTTCTGCACGCGGTTGGACGCGAGCTGGCTGATGTGGACGAGGCCGTCCTTGGCGCCGAAGAAGTTCACGAACGCGCCGAACTCCATCACCTTGACCACGGTGCCGTCATAGATCTGGCCGAGCTCCGGATCGGAAGCGATCGACTTGATCCACTTGATCGCGGCCTTGATCGATTCGCCGTCGGCGGAAGCGACCTTGACGGTGCCGTCGTCGTCGATGTTGACCTTGGCGCCGGTCTTCTCGACGATCTCGCGGATCACCTTGCCGCCGGTGCCGATCACTTCGCGGATCTTGTCGGTTGCGATCTTGAAGGTCTCGATGCGCGGCGCGTATTCGCCGAGTTCGGCACGCGCGGCGGTCAGCGCCTTCGACATCTCACCCAGGATATGGATGCGGCCTTCCTTGGCCTGGCCGAGCGCGACCTTCATGATCTCCTCGGTGATGCCGGCGATCTTGATGTCCATCTGCAGCGAGGTGATGCCGTGGTCGGTGCCGGCGACTTTGAAGTCCATGTCGCCGAGATGATCCTCGTCGCCGAGAATGTCGGAGAGCACCGCAAAGCGCGAACCTTCCAGAATGAGGCCCATGGCGATACCCGCCGTCGGCCGCTTCAGGGGAACGCCCGCATCCATCAGCGCCAGCGAAGCGCCGCAGACCGACGCCATCGACGACGATCCGTTCGAACTCGGTGATCTCGGAGACCACGCGCACCGTATAGGGGAATTCGTGGTGCGGCGGCAGCACCGGGTGGATCGCGCGCCAGGCGAGCTTGCCGTGTCCGATTTCACGCCGCTTGGTGCCGCCTAGACGTCCGGTTTCGCCGACCGAGTAGGGAGGGAAATTGTAGTGCAGCAGGAACGTCTCTTTATAGGTTCCCGACAGCGCGTCGATGTACTGCTCATCTTCGCCGGTGCCGAGCGTGGTCACCACCATCGCCTGGGTTTCGCCGCGGGTGAACAGCGCCGAGCCATGGGCGCGAGGCAATACGCCGACTTCAGCGATGATGTTGCGGACGGTCTTGGAATCGCGGCCGTCGATGCGCTTGCCGGTGTCGAGGATGTTCCAGCGAACGATCTTGGCTTCCAGCTCCTTGAACACGCCGGCGATGCGGAGCTTGTCGTATTTCGGCTCCTGGCCTTCCGGGAAGTAGTGCGCCATCACCTTTTCCTTGGCCTTGCCGACCGCGGCGTAGCGGTCCTGCTTGACCGGGATGGCGTAGGCTGTGCGCAGCTCCTGCTCGATCAGTCCGAGCATTTCCTTCTCGAGCGCGCTTTCGTCGACGATCTTGACCTCGCGCGGCTCCTTGGCGGCCTTCTCGGCGAGTTCGATGATCGCGTTGATGACCGGCTGGAAATGCCGGTGGCCGAACATCACGGCGCCGAGCATGATCTCTTCGCTCAGTTCCTTGGCCTCGGATTCCACCATCAGCACCGCGTCGCTGGTGCCGGCGACGACCAGCTCGAGCTGGGTGTCGGCCATCTCGTCGAGCGTCGGGTTGAGCACATATTCGTCGTTCATGAAGCCGACGCGCGCAGCACCGATCGGGCCCTTGAAGGGCGCGCCGGACAGCGTCAGCGCGGCGGACGCGGCCACCATCGCCACCACGTCGGGATCGTTTTCCATGTCGTGCGACAGAACGGTGACGATCACCTGGGTTTCGTTGCGCCAGCCGTCGGCGAACAACGGACGGATCGGGCGGTCGATCAGGCGGGAGACCAGCGTCTCCTTTTCGGTCGGACGGCCTTCACGCTTGAAATAGCCGCCGGGAATGCGGCCCGCGGCATAGGTCTTTTCCTGGTAGTCGACGGTCAGGGGCAGGAAGTCGACGCCTTCCCTCGGCGTCTTTGCGGCGACGACGGTGGCGAGCACAACGGTCTCGCCATAGGTCGCCATCACGGCACCATCGGCCTGACGGGCGATCTTTCCGGTTTCAAGCCTGAGGGGACGGCCACCCCAGTCGATCTCGACTGAATGAATATTGAACATTTAGGTCTTCTTTCATGGGTTCACGAAAGAGCGGAGCCCAGAAACACAAAAACCATGCGCAAGATGGCGAGACGCTGATCGGCACCTGAGATCAGCGTCCGGCGATCCTGCCATGGTCTTTATATTTCGGATGGCATCCATCCTTTCGGTAGTTCGGGCACCTTGCCCCGCCCAGCTGCCGGATTGCTGCTGGACGTCTTGTGTCTGAGCATGATCTTTTCGGAAAACCGGTATCCACTTTTCCGGATCAAGCCCTTGCGCATGACGTCTCCGGAAACCGGAGTCCGGTTCTTTCGAAATCATGCGAAAACGCGCGCAAAAAATGCGCGCGCGAACTGTACTCAACGACGAATGTTATGCTTTTCGAGCAGCGCCTTGTAACGCGCCTCGTCCTTTTTCTTGATGTAATCGAGCAGCGAACGCCGCGTCGACACGAGCTTCAAGAGGCCGCGACGCGAATGGTTGTCCTTCACGTGGGTCTTGAAATGCCCGGTGAGGTTATTGATGCGTTCCGACAGGATCGCGACCTGAACCTCGGGCGAGCCGGTGTCCCCGGCCTTGTTGGCATTGGTCTTGATGACTTCCGCTTTACGTTCGGCGGTAATCGACATCGTCAAACACTTTCATTCTGGTTGCGGCCGGAACTGGCAGTCAGTCCGGTCAGGTTGAACACGCGCTTGGGGATGAGTTCGCCATTGCCAATTTCGGCGAGGGCCAAAAGCCGGCCTGCCACCGTGACATAGACTGTGCCGCTACAATTGGGCGCATCCCGTCCGCGCAACAAAACGGCCTGGCCCCTGTGGAGCCTTGCCGCATCAGCCCGTGTGACGGCCAGTGCCGGGATGTCGTCCAGCGCGGTCTCAACGGGCAAAAGCGCGTCGGCGAGGCTGCCCTCGCCAGACGCGGCTCTATCGCACAAAGCCTCCAACTGTTCCAGCGGAATCATGTCCGCCTCGCCGAACGGGCCGACCAGCGTCCGTCGCAGCGCGGAAATATGGCCATAACAGCCCAGAATCCGGCCGATATCGCGGGCCAGAGCCCGCACATAGGTTCCCTTGCCGCACTCGGCCTCGAAGACCGAATGGCTGCTATCCGGTTGTTCTACCACGGTTAATTGGTGAATCTCGACCGGCCGCGGCTTCAGTTCCACGATCTCGCCGTCGCGCGCCAGATCATAGGCCCGCTCGCCCTGGATCTTGATGGCGGAATATTGCGGCGGGGTCTGCTCGATGACGCCGGTGAATTGCGGCAGCAGGTCCTGGATGGCCTCGACATCGGGCCTGATTTCACTGGATTTGACGATCCGGCCCTCGGTGTCGTCGGTGTCGCGTTCCTCGCCCCAGGCGACCGTGAAGCGATAGCGCTTGCGGCTGTCCATCACGAACGGAACGGTCTTGGTGGCCTCGCCGAGCGCGATCGGCAGGCCGCCGGAGGCGAGCGGGTCGAGGGTGCCGGCATGGCCGGCCCGCTTGGCCTGGAACAGCCGTTTCACCACCGCGACCGCCTGGGTCGAGGTCATGCCGATCGGCTTGTCGAGCACGATCCAGCCGTGGACGTCGCGCTTGTCGCGGCGCGGCTGGTTGTTCTGCCGCGGCTGCTTGCCGGCTCGCGTACGGTTCTCGCCCTGATGGCTGTCCGAAGAAATATTTTTTCCAGCCTCGTCCAAATCGCTGATCGGCGGCTCGATGGTGCTGTTGGTGGTCGTCACGTTCATCAGGTCACTCTTCCGAATCTGGCGAATTGGCTGCGAGGTCTTTCTGCACCGCAGGCGTTCGCAGTAATTTCTCTATTCGTTCCGCTTCATCGAATCGTTCGTCGACACGGAAGCGGACATCAGGCGCAAATTTTAAGTTAACGCGGCGCGCCACTTCGCCGCGCAGGAATTTCTTGTGGCGCTCCAGCGCGGCTAGCACGATCTCGGTGTCGCGCCCGCCGAGCGGCATCACATAGATGGTCGCGAGCTTCAGGTCCGGCGACATCCGCACTTCCGGCACGGTAACGATATGACCTTCGAGGTCGGGATCGTGCACGCTACCCTGTGAAAGAATGTCGGCGATGGCGTGACGCACGGTCTCGCCGACCCGCAACTGACGTTGCGAGCCGCCGGGGGCAGAGTCCTTCTTGTGGTGGCGGGGCATCGTCAAAAATCCCGATTGTCGTCATCACCCGCGTAAGCGGGTGATCCGGTATTCCGTGGCTAAATTTATTTCGATGGCTACTGGATGCCCCGCCTTCGCGGGGCATGACGCCCTAGTTTGAAACCAGCGCTTGCAAGACTTGGACTTACAGAGAGCGCTGGATCGTCTCCACGCGATAACACTCGATGACGTCGCCGGCCCGCATGTCGCCGTAATTCTCGAACGCCATGCCGCATTCCTGGCCGGACTGCACTTCCTTCACTTCGTCCTTGAAGCGCTTCAGCGTCGACAGCTTGCCTTCGTGCACCACGACGTTGTCGCGGATCAGCCGCACATTGGCGCCGCGTTCCACCGAGCCGTCGGTGACGCGGCAACCCGCGACCTTGCCGACCTTGGAAATGTTGAACACTTCCAGGATCAGGGCGTTGCCCAGCATGGTCTCGCGCAGCGTCGGCGCCAGCAGACCGGACATCGCCTTCTTCACGTCATCGACGAGGTCGTAGATGATGTTGTAGTAGCGGATTTCGATGCCGTTGCGCTTGGCGGCGGCGGCGGCTTCCTTGTGGGCGCGGACGTTGAAGCCGATGATGGCGGCGTTGAAACCTTCCGCCAGCGTCACGTCGGATTCCGAGATGCCGCCGACACCCGCATGCAGGATACGCGCGGCGACCTCGTCGGTGCCGAGCTTCTCCAGCGATCCCAGGATCGCTTCCAGCGAGCCCTGCACGTCGGCCTTGATGATCAGCGGGAAGTCCTTGCGGCCCGAAGTCTTGAGCTGCGACATCATCTGCTCGAGCGAGCCGCGCATGCCGGAAATCGAGGCAGCCGCGTTCTCGCGCTTCTGGTGGGCGCGGTAGCTCGTCACCTGGCGGGCGCGGGCTTCGTTTTCCACCACGGCAAGGCGATCGCCGGCCTCCGGCGGTCCGTTGAAGCCGAGCACTTCGACGGGAACCGACGGTCCGGCTTCGTCGATGGTCTCGCCCTGATCGGAAATCAGCGCGCGGACCCGGCCCATTTCGGCGCCGGCCACCACGATATCGCCGACCCGCAGCGTTCCGCGCTGCACCAGCACGGTCGCGACCGGGCCGCGGCCGCGATCGAGCTTGGCTTCGATCACGGTGCCTTCGGCGGGACGCTCCGCATTGGTCTTGAGGTCGAGCAGTTCGGCCTGCAGCGCGATCATCTCGAGCAGCTTGTCGAGATTGGTCTTGTTCTTGGCCGACACCTCGACGTCGACGACTTCGCCGCCGAGCGATTCGACCTGAACCTCGTGCTGCAGCAGTTCGGTGCGCACGCGTTCCGGCTTGGCATCGGGCTTGTCGATCTTGTTGATCGCCACGATCATCGGAACCTTCGCCGCCTTGGCGTGGTTGATCGCCTCGATGGTCTGCGGCATGACGCCGTCATCGGCTGCGACCACCAGGATTACGATATCGGTGACCTTGGCGCCGCGGGCGCGCATCGCGGTGAACGCGGCGTGGCCGGGGGTGTCGATGAAGGTGATCTTCTTGCCGCTTTCGGGCGAGGTCACCTGATAGGCGCCGATGTGCTGGGTGATGCCGCCGGCTTCGCCGGACACCACGTTGGCATGGCGAAGCGCGTCGAGCAGCGAGGTCTTGCCGTGATCGACGTGACCCATCACGGTCACGACCGGCGAGCGCGGCTCGGTATCGGTCGAATCGTCGACGATATCGAACAGGCCTTCCTCGACGTCGGCCGCGGCCACGCGCTTGACGGTGTGACCGAGTTCCTCGGCGATCAGCTGCGCTGTATCGGCATCGATCACGTCGGTGATCTTGTGCATCGCGCCTTGCTTCATCAGAAGCCGGATCACGTCGACCGCGCGTTCGGACATGCGGTTGGCGAGTTCCTGGATATTGATGGCTTCCGGGATGATCACTTCGCGAACCAGCTTTTCCTTCGGTTCGTTCGATTGGTGCCCCTTGAGGCGCTGGGTGCGGCGGCGGAACGACGCGATCGAACGCTCGCGCACGTCGTCGGCGTTGAGCGCGGTGACCAGGGTCAGGCGGCCGCGCTGCTTCTGCGGCGCCGGCTTGGCGGTGGTTTTGGGCGCGGCCGCCGGGCGCACGGCGCCGCCGGGGCCGCGGCGAACCTGGCGCGGACCTTCATCTTCATCGGAAATGTCGGCGGCGATGCCGGGCGCACGCGCGGCGGGCACTGCGGCTGCAACGCGGGCGGCGGCCGCGGTCTTGGCCTCGGCTTCGCCAAAGCGCTTCTTGGCTTCGAGTTCGGCCTTGCGCTTGGCTTCCTCGTCCTGGCGGTGCCGCTCTTCCTCGGCCTTGCGGCGGGCTTCGGCGGCCTCGCGCTCGGCCTGCTCGATGCCTTCCTTGCTGTTGCGGCGCCTGGCTTCCTCTTCGGCGAGGCGGCGCTCTTCGATGTCGCGGACCTTGGCGTCGGCCAACGCGCTGGCACGCGCCGAGCGCTCGTCCTCGGTCAGCGTTCGCAGCACCACGCCGGAATTGCTGCGCGGCGGGGTCGGCGGTGTCGCGGGACGGGCGAGCGGAGCCTTGGCCGGCGCCGCCTTGGCGACAGCAGGCTCGGGCGCATGGGTTTCGGTCGCGGGGGCGTCGCCGCCGATCCGGCGCTTGCCGCGCTTTTCGACCACCACCTGCTTGGTCCGGCCGTGGCTGAAGCTCTGGCGCACGGTGCCCGTCTCGACGCGCGGCTTGAGCGTCAAGGTCTTGGTCGGGACACTCAGTGTCTTGTCACCAGGCGTTTTGGTATCAACCATACAGCAGTCCTAATCTTGTTGCGTCGTGCGTTCCCGCACAGTCTGTTTCTGCGAATTCTTGGCCGCTTTGCCGGCAGTCTTGTCGTCATCCGCCATCCGGTATCGGACCAGGATATGGCTGCGCGACAGGAAGGTCTTGCTCGCCGGGCCCGCGAGCACGGCAGCATGTATCACATTTGACCGGCCCAGTGCCAAATCCAATTGTTCTGACGTTAATGCCGTCACAATGGGAAATTCACGCAATTCCGGATTATTCCCGGTATTTTGCCTGGCGACGGCATCCAATTTCCGGATTCCGTCTACCGCCCCGTCCGAGGCGTGGATCAGGGCTGCGACCGGGGCCTGGGCCTGCCCCTGTCCAAGCGCACCCTCGACCTTGCTGAAGCCGGATACGACCTGGCCGGCCTTGGCGGCCATGGCGAGCGCTTCGATTGCGCTGCGCACCAGCAGGTTTTCCGTATCCACGGCAAGTGCCGGCGCCACGCGGACGTCACGTTTGAACCCCTTGCTGAATTGGTGACGCCGTACCGCTTCCGCAACCGTCTGGCGGGATGCCGAAACCCAAAGGCCGCGGCCCGGAAGCTTGCGTTTCAGATCCGGAATGACCTCGCCCGAAGGCGACACGACGAAGCGGATCAGCTCGTCGATCGGCCGCACCTCCCGCGTGACCGCGCACATCCGCGTCGTCGCGGACCTGTTGGTCCGCGGTCCGTCGTCGAGATCGGGGTCGGCGAAAGCAAGCATGCGTGTGACATTTCCCCTGTCATCTGCGCAGAACGGCTGCGCAAAGCCGGCGTTCAATTGTGCGGAACACGCGCATCAAACCGGCTGGTCTTCCGATGCCTCGGCCTCGTCGGTCTTTTTGACGAGATCGGCCTCGGTGATCCAGCCGGCGATGACGCGCGCCTGCATGATCATGTTCTCGGCGTCGTCCCGCGAGATTTCGTTGGCATCGAGAATGCCGGGATGCTTGGTCGGCTCGGCGCCTTCCTTGCGTTCGGTCCAGCCGACCAGGTCGTCGGTGGCGCAGCCCGCCAGATCCTCGACGGTCTTGATCTCGTTCTCGCCGAACTTCACCAGCATCTTCGAGGTGACGCCGGGCACCGTCTTCAACGCGTCTTCCACACCAAGTTCCCTTCGTTTGTTTTCGAGCTCGCTCTCGAGCTGTTCCAGATATTCGCGGGCCCGGTTCTGCAGTTCGTTCGCGGTTTCGTCGTCGAAACCTTCGATGCCGGCCAGTTCCTTGACGTCGACCAGCGCCAGTTCCTCCACCGAAGTGAAGCCTTCCGACGCCAGCAATTGGCCGACCACCTCGTCGACATTCAGCGCTTCCATGAACACCCGGGTCGAGTTCTCGAAATCGGCCTGACGGCGCTCGGATTCTTCCTGCTCGGTGAGGATGTCGATATCCCAGCCGGTCAGCTGCGAGGCGAGCCGGACGTTCTGGCCGCGCCGGCCGATCGCCAGCGACAACTGGTTATTGGTATCGGGAACCACGACCTCGATCCGTTCGCGGTCTTCGTCGATCACGACCTTGGCGACCTCGGCGGGCGCCAGCGCGTTGACGACAAAGGTCGCGATATCGGGCGACCATGGAATGATGTCGATCTTTTCGCCCTGCAATTCATTGACCACGGCCTGCACGCGCGAGCCGCGCATGCCGACGCAGGCGCCGACCGGATCGACCGATGAATCCCGCGAAATCACGCCGATTTTCGCGCGCGAACCGGGATCGCGGGCAACCGCCTTGATCTCGACAATGCCGTCATAGATTTCCGGCACTTCCTGCGCGAACAGTTTCGCCATGAATTGCGGATGGGTGCGGGACAGGAAGATCTGCGGTCCGCGGGTTTCGCGACGCACGTCGAAAATATAGGCGCGGACGCGGTCGCCGTTGCGGAACACCTCGCGCGGGAGCATCTCGTCGCGCCGCACGATGGCTTCGCCGCGGCCGAGATCGACGATGACGCTGCCATATTCGACGCGCTTGACGATGCCGTTGACGATATCGCCGATGCGGTCCTTGAATTCCTGGTACTGCCGGTCGCGCTCGGCCTCGCGCACCTTCTGCACGATCACCTGCTTGGCGGATTGCGCGGCGATGCGGCCATATTCCAGCGGCGGCAGGGTGTCGGCGATGGTGTCGCCGACCTGCGCGCCCGGATTGGCGCGCTGGGCGTCCTTCAACGAGATCTGGTTCGACGAATTCTCGACCACGTCGACCACCAGCATGTGGCGCGACAGCCGCAATTCGCCCTTCTTGGCGTCGATCTCGGCGTGAACGTCGGTCTCGCTGCCGTAGCGGGCCCGCGCCGCCTTGGCGATGGCGTCTTCCATCGCCGCGATCACGATGCCGCGGTCGATCGATTTTTCGCGCGCGACCGCGTCCGCGATCTGCAGCAGTTCGAGTTTATTGGCGCTGACAGCTGCCATGGCTCAGTCTCCTCTCGTGGGATCGGTGTCGCCTCGTCGCAGTCTTTCCGCGGCGAGGCGATGTTCCTTGGTGTTCTTCGGGACGCTCTTCTTGTCCGGCTTCGATTTCGGCTTCGGCTTGTTGCTCTTGGCGGGATCGCTTTTCCGGGCATGCGGCGGCGGTGCCGGCGCAAGCCCGAGATTCTGCTTGAGTTCGCGCTCGGCCGCCTTGCCGCGCCGCATCAATTCGGCGATCAGCTCGTCGGTCAGAACCAGCCGCGCGTCGGCAATATCCTCCATGACGAGCACGACGTCGGTATCTTCGCCCGCGCGTGTGTCATCGCGATGTAAATGCACGGCATCGCCCTCAACGCGCTCGAGCGTGCCGCGGAACCGTTTGCGGCCCTGATGCGCCACCGCCATCTCGATCTTCACGAGATGACCGGTAAAGCGTTCGAAATCGGAACGGCGCACCAGCGGCCGGTCGATCCCGGGCGAGGAAATCTCCAGCCGATAGGCCCGATCGATCGGATCGGCGACATCAAGCACCGGCGACAGCGCCTTCGAGATGGCTTCGCAATCCTCGATCAGCATCGACCCGTCGGGCCGTTCCGCCATGATCTGGACGGTGCAGCCGGCTTCGCCCGAGATCTTGATCCGGACCAGGCGGTATCCCATTGCCTGCAGTACCGGACCTGCGACCGCCGACACCCGCGCCGCCGCGCCCGGCTCGACCACGAGGCGCGGCTCGGCCAACAGATCGGTGTCCACGGAACCAGCAGTTGGATCGGTCATATCCAGGGTCAAAGTTGGTCTAACTTGCATCGGGTTGGATGGAGCCGGGCCTGTTGGGCGGTCCGGCCGTGCTGCCTGCCCGGGCGAGCCCGGCGTCGATGATCTGCGGAGGCTCGTTCGGGTAATAAAAAAGAGCGGGTCCCGAGGGGCCCACTCTCAATACGCGATCGTATGAGAACCATAAGTTGCCGTCGATATAGCGGTTTTTGCGCTATCCGGCAAGGCCCGCGAGGCCCACGCACGTGATTTTGCGCGCCTCTCGGTGACGATTTTCGCGCCTAACCCTTCCTTCACCAAGCCAACCTAAATTGCCGCAAACCCGCCGATGCGCCGGTTTTGGGTGTGTTTGATGACAGTTGCCGCGTTACTGGTCCCTGGGCTCGACGAGATCGTCAGACATGGCGATCCCAAACGCTGCGCCGAGGCCGCGCGCCGCATCACCGAGCTGTTCCTGCAGGGGGCCGCAAATTTCCGTTCCGATCATGTCGACCTGTTCGACGGCGTTCTGATCGGTCTCGTGCCGCATACCGAACCTGCGATGCGCGCCGATCTTGCCGAGCGATTGTCCATGCTCGCCAACGCCCCGCGCGCTTTGGTCGGGCAGCTTGCGCGCGAGGAGGAGATATTGATCGCAGGCCCGCTGCTTCGCCGGTCGCCTGTGATCGACGAGGGCGCCCTGATCGAAATCGCACGCATGAAGGGCCAGGGCCATCTGCTGGCGATGTCGGAGCGGCCGACACTTTCTCCCGATCTCACCGAAATTATCGTGCGCCGCGGCGACCGCGCGGCGGTCAGGCGGGCCGCCGGCAATGCCGGGGCGATGTTTTCGCAAGCCGGATATTCCACGTTGATCAAGCGCGCCGGCCAGGACGGTGTGCTGACGCTCACGGTCGGTCAGCGCGCGGACCTTTCAGGACCGCAACTGAAGGACCTTTTGGCGGGATCGATCGACATCGTCCGGCGCCGCCTGTTCGAGGTGGTCAAGCCCGAGCGGCAGGCGGATATCAAGCAGGCGATGCGCGAGATCACCGGTGTGCCCGAGCCGGTCGAGAGCCATCGCGACTTCGTCCCGGCGCAGCGCACGATCCTGGCGCTGCATAATGCCGGCGGACTGAACGAAGCGGCGCTGCTTGGCTTTGCCAGGGCCCACCAATACGAGGAATCGGTGGCCGCGCTCGCAGCGATGTCGGGGCTGAAAATCGCAACCCTCGACCGCCTGATTTCGGGCGACCGCCACGATCCGATCCTGATCATCGGCAAGACTATCGGTCTCGCATGGGCCACCGTGCGCGCCTTGATCCTGCTTCGGCTGGGACCGAGCCGGATCTCGGCGCCCACGGACATGGAGAGCGCGCGCGCGAATTTCGTGCGCCTGATGCCGTCAACCGCCGAGCGGGTCGTGGTGTTCTGGCAGACCAGACAATCGGCCTGATATTTCCCTCCCAACGCAAAGGAGGCGCGCTATGCTGTCGCCAATGGCGCGACACAGCGCCACCGGGAGATCGAAATGCTGACGGATGCCGATATTCAACTGCATGCCGAAAAAATCCGCGACGACGGATACACCGTGGTCGAGCGCGCCGCCGATCCCGGTCTGGTCGAGGGATTGAAACAGGCGCTCGAGCGCACCGAGTGCGACAACGGCATCGGCTACGCCAGGACGTCGTTCGAGGGTTTCAAGACCGTCCGCATCAATAATCTTTTGACCTATGACGACATCTTCTGGGAAGTACCGCTGCACCAGAACGTGCTGCCGATCGTGGAGCGCGTGCTGGACAAGGAATGCCTGCTGTCGTCGTTCTGTTCGCTGGTGCTCGGTCCCGGCCAGGAGGCGCAGCCGATCCATGAGGACACCCAGTTGATTCCGCTGCCGCGCCCGCACATCCCGATCACCGTCAATGCGATCTGGGCGCTGTCGGATTTCAGGGCGGATAACGGCGCCACGCGGATCCTGCCGGGCAGCCACAAATACGATCGCTCGCCGGAATACGGTAAAGACTATGACGCCGTCACCGCCATCATGCCGGCCGGCAGCGTCATGCTGTTCGACAGCGCACTCTGGCATGGCGGCGGGGCGAACAACAGCGACAGCAGGCGGTTCGCGTTCTCCTGTGCCTATTGCTGGGGCTGGATGCGGCAGCAGGAAAACCTGCAGCTCGGCATCCCCATTGAAACCGCGCGGCGGTTTCCACGGCGCCTGCAGGAATTATGCGGCTACAGCGTCTACAAGGGTCAGTTCGGGCATATCGACAATCGCGACCCGATTGAATTGCTCGGCCGCGAGCGCGGCAAGCGCATGGTGTGGGAAGCGACCGATGCCCGGAAGGCGCGGCTCGGCGAGGCGGCGAAGCCGTAATTATTCGACGCGCCGAAACCGCAAGTAGGCCGCATGGCGGCCTTCGCGCTCGGCTTTGCGTCCGTATCGCGTCATCGTGTAATCGGGCCATGGCAGGCGCCAGTCGGAAGCTCGCTCTGCAGTCCAGATGAAATCGGACGAGCGCGCGAGATGCGCGAGCGTCCAGGCGCAGTAATCGTCGATGTCGCTGACAAAACGGAATTCGCCGTTCGGCTTCAGCACCCGCGCCATCGCGGCGATGGTCAGGTCCTGCACGAAGCGCCGCTTCCAGTGCCGCCGCTTCGGCCACGGATCGGGGTGGATCAGATCGATCCGCGCCAGCGAGCCGGGCGGCGCCCAGGCCAATAGTTCGGCGGCGTCGCCCGCGAACAGCCGGATGTTGCCGATATTATGGGCTTCGATCTGCGCCAGGATTTTGGCCATGCCGTTGACATAGGGCTCGCAGCCGATGAACCCGATATCCGGAAAGGCGCGCGCTTCGGCAACCAGATGTTCGCCGCCGCCGAACCCGATTTCGAGCCTGATATCGTCGACCGGCCGATCGAACAGTTCGGCAAGCGCAGACGGACTTGGGCCTGCGATGTCGAGCGCAAGCCGCGGCAGCAGATGCTCGATCAGATCGGCCTGATGCGAACGCAGCCGATGGCCCTTGCGCCGTCCGAAAAACGAGCCGTGCGGGTGATTGGCGACGATATCGTCGGATGACGAGTCGCGATTGGCGTCGCCTTGGCTATCGGGGACATTTGGATCGCGGGCGGCGATGCTCATCGCAGCGTCTGATACAGCCGATGCAACAGCCGCGCCCGGGGCTCGATCGACGAAATATACATCTGCTCGTAGTGGGTATGCGCGCCCTGGCCATCGACGCCGAGGCCGTCGAGCGTCGCGGTATGCGGCGCCGTGAAATTGCCGTCGGAGCCGCCGCCGGTGAATGTATCGACCAGATCGAAGCCGATTTCGGCGGCGATTGTCCTGGCATGTTCGAACAGGGCGGCGCCGGCATTGCCCTTCTCGTAAGGCGGGCGGTTCAGTTCGCCGACCACCTTGACGCTGACGCCCTCGGTCCGCGATTTCAGGTTAAGGATCCTGGGCACGATTTCGTCGGCATCCGCGATGGTTCGAACCCGAAGATCGACCTCGGCATAGGCCTCTTCCGGGATGACGTTGGGCCGGGTGCCGCCCCTGACAACACCGACATTGACCGTCACACCGCGCTTGATGTCGGTCAACGCTTCCAGCGCTTGAATGATGTTGGCGAGTTCGCGTATCGCGCTACGGCCGTCCTCGGGCCGCGAGCCGGCGTGAGCGGGAACGCCGCGGACGAAAATCTCGAAACGCGCGACGCCCTTGCGCCCGGTGACGATCTTGCCGCCGTCGCGGGCGGGCTCGGTGACCAGCACGTATTTTGCCTTGCGCCCCTCAGTCTCGATCAGCGCGCGCGACGTCGGGCTGCCGATCTCCTCATCCGAACTGTAGAGGTGCGTGATGCCGAGCGGTGGCCGCTCGGCGCCCGCGCAAAGCTGCCGGAACGCATGATAGGCGAGGTAGGCGCCACCCTTCATATCGTAGATGCCCGGACCGAAAGCGCTGTCGCCCTCTATCTTGAACGGCAGCCGCTCGATGAATCCCATGGGATGAACCGTATCGAGATGGCTGAGCACCAGGATTCCCGGCGCATCCTGGCCCCATGACGAACGCGCCAGAAGTTGATCGCCGCAGCCGTCGCGCCCTGCTACCCGCTCGATGGTCACCGGCAAATCGCGATAGCCGTCGGCGACCAGGGTCGCCAGCCGGTTGACCTGTTCAGGCGCTTCCGTCGGCGTCTCGATTTCGATCCAGCGGCGGATGCCGTCGAGGATGGTGGCGGAATCGAACGGGTTGGAGGACGCGGCGGCCATTGTCAGCATGTTGTTGCCTTCGGAGAAATAAGACCATCCTCATTTGCGGAGGCGCAACCGGGCAATCTGCGGCGACGGCATAATCGGCTCTAGATGCGTCAATTATGTCGCAACACGCGCATTGCAGGCGCGCCAATCTCCGCGTCCGGAAACGGCGGGCTTATTTTCAGCGCTGGTCGGGTCCTTCGCGCGCGGCGATCTGCTCGACCATCTCGACAATGCTGCGCCTGAGCTTGGCATCGCTGATGCGGGTGAACGCCCGCGTTAACGCTAATCCTTCCGAGGTCGCCAGGAAATCGGAAACGTAGGTTGGCGAACTGCCTTCGGTGAAGCCACCGGCGCTCGACGCGCCGCTTGGTCCTCCTTCGAACAGGAACGACACCGGCACCTGAAGTATTTCGGAGATCTGCTGAAGGCGGCTTGCTCCGACCCGGTTGGTACCCTTCTCGTATTTCTGAACCTGCTGGAATGTAAGGCCCAGCGCTTCGCCAAGCTTTTCCTGACTCATGCCCAGCATGATGCGGCGCATACGCACACGGCTGCCGACATATTTGTCAACAGGGTTGGGCGCTTTGGTAGACATTTCCAACACTCCTTGGGATTACGCGCGGGCGAATGAGGCAGTAGCCTCACACGCCAGTACCGTCAAATCCTGCTCGGAGAGTTGGTAAAGGAACGTAGACAATTTGAGCGATGAGCGGACTGAGCGATCTCGGACGTGGAACCAGAATGCGAATTGCACAGTCGGTCTGTCAACCGGTCGATGTCGCCTTTCTGCCGTCAACCTGGTTAAAATCTGAATCCGCAAGCGTCAGGAAATGCGCTTCGCGACGCGGCGCCGGATGATGAAAATCAGGGCGGTAACCACGATAATGGCCGCGGGAACGTCGCCGGCGCGTGCATAAAAAGTCGGCGCGATGGTGGCCGGCAGGCTGGAATCGAGGACGCCCTCGATCCCGAGACCGAGCTGCGCGACGATCCGTCCCGACGGATCGATCACGGCGGAAATGCCAGTGTTTGCAGCACGAACCAGCGGCAGTCCTTCCTCGATCGCGCGCAACCGCGCCTGCTGGAGGTGTTGATACGGGCCGGTCGAGATTCCGAACCAGCCGTCATTGGTAAGGTTGATAATCCAGCCGGGACGATCGTCGCGCGCCGCAACGGCGCCGGGAAAGATCGCTTCATAACAAATCAAGGGTAGCGCGCGCGGCGCATCGGGTATCTCCATCGCGCGGCGGCGCTGGCCTGGAATGAATCCACCCTGCACCTTGGTGAGCTGCACGAAGCCGAGTTTTTCCATCCAGTCCTGGAACGGCAGATATTCACCGAACGGCACCAGGTGCAGCTTGTCGTAGATCGACAGTACACTGCCGTCGTGGTCGATGGCGTAGATCGAGTTGTAGGCGCGCGTGATCCTTGCACCCGGCGGCAGGTCCGGCGCGCGCACCGAGCCGGTGATCAGAATGGTGCCTTTCGGCAACAGATCGGCGATTTGCGCCATCGCGTCGGCTTCGCGCGTCAGGAAAAACGGGAACGCCGATTCTGGCCAGATCAAGATAGTGGCGTCGCGCACGCCGGTGGATTGCGGCCCGGACGCGCGATCGGACAGCGCGAGATACTTTTGCATCACCTCGGCCTTGGCGGCGTAGTTGAATCTGACGTCCTGCTGCAGGTTGGGCTGCATGATCCGCAGCTTGACGTTGGCCACCGTCGCCGTCGGCTGCAGTGACAGGCGCACGGCGCCGAAAATTCCCATGGCGGCGAGCAGCAGCAGCGCTATCGCCGGCGCGATCCACGGCCTTCGCCCGCGTGAACTTCCGTCGATCAATATGGCCGGACTGGCGAAGATCGCGACGCTGAGAAATGTCAGGCCCCACAGGCCGATCAGCGATGCCGTCTGCGCCAGCGCCAGCGGTTCGGTCAGGGCGTAGCCGAAGGCGTTCCAGGGAAAGCCGGTGAGCACATGACCGCGCAGCCATTCGCTCAACGTCAGGCTGGCGGCCAGCGCGATGACCCGTGAAGCATCCCGGGTCCAGATCAGCCGCGCCAGCGCAAAGCCGACCGCGGTGAACAGCGCGAGATAGGCCGGCAGGCCGAGGATGGCGAACGGCATCAGCCAGGCGAAGGTCGGAGCATCGACCAGGAACGCGTAGCCGATCCAGTAAAGGCCCGGCACGAAATAACCGAGGCCGAACCACCACCCGGCCATCGCCGCCGCCGGCACGCCGCGCAGCCGTCCGGCGCCGGCGCCGTCGATCAGCCAGACCACGACCGGAAAGGTTGCGAACAGCACCGGCCAGGCATTGAACGGCGCCATCGCGAGCGCCGACAGCGCGCCCGCACTGAGCGCAATGGCGGCGCGCTTCCATCCCCATGCCAGGATGATCGCCAGACCTATGGTACGGAGTCTGTTGGTGGTTTTCACTGCGAGCCGGCTCCGTCGCCGGACGGCGGGCTCGTATTGTCGTTGGCGTTGGCCTGAGGCTGTGCCGGATCCGGCGTGGCCTCACGGCGGCGGATTTCCCGCGGCGCGCGCGCCACCGGGCGCTCCTTGCGGGTGGCGATGCGCAGCCGCTTGACCCGCCTTGGATCGGCATCGAGCACCTCGATCTCGAAATTGCCGGGGCCCGAGATGACTTCGCCGCGCACCGGCAGGCGGCCGACATGGGTCACGAGATAGCCGCCAAGGGTCTCGACTTCCTCGCCGGCCTCGCCGGTGACGAAATCCTCGCCGATCACGGAGCGGACGTCGTCGAGGCTGGCGCGCGCGTCGGCGATGAAGGAATTGTCCGCCTGCCGCACGATCGCCGGCGGCTCGTCGCTGTCGTGCTCGTCGTCGATCTCGCCGACGATCTGTTCGACGATGTCCTCGATCGACACCAGTCCGTCGGTTCCGCCATATTCATCCACCACCAGCGCGAGATGGATGCGCGAGGCCTGCATCTGCGCCAGCAGATCGATCGCCCGCATCGACGGCGGCACAAACAGCAGTTTTCGGATGATATTGGCGTCCATCAGCGGCAGCGCGAGATCGACCGCGCGCAGATCGAGACCGGCGGGCGGAGGCTTCTTGCGCTTGCTCTTGCTGGGATCCAGCGCGCGCGCCTTCGCGGTCATGAACACCAGCAAGTCCCGGATGTGAACGATGCCTTCGGGATCGTCGAGGGTCTCGTTGTAGACCACCAGGCGCGAATGCGCCGCGCTCTCGAACAGGCTCATCAGCTCGCCAAGCGGAATGTCGCGCTTGACCGCGACAATGTCGGCGCGATGGACCATGACGTCGGCGATGCGCCGCTCGTGCAGGCCGAGAATGTTGCGCAGCATGGTGCGCTCGATGGCGGAAAATCCGACTTCGTCCGGCGTGGAGGCATCGAGCACGACCTGCAGGTCGTCGCGGACCGATCCCGGCTTCCATCCGAACAGGATGCGGATCGCGCGGGTCAGCCAGTTGTCGGCGGCGGGGCGCAGTACTTCGCCTTCCTGCACCACTGCCGGCAGGTTGCGCGTGTTGCGCGGATTGTCGTGGGTCGGCTCCGAATCCGCCATCTCAGTTCGTCCGCTCCCGGTCCGCATATGGATCCGGAATTCCGAGTTGCGCCAGGATCTCCTGCTCGAGCGTTTCCATCGCTTCGGCGTCGGCGTCCTTTTCGTGGTCGTAACCGATCAAATGCAGGAAGCCATGAACCGCCAGATGGCTGAGATGGTGATCGAACGGCTTCTGTTCGTCATCCGCCTCCTTGCGGGTCGTTTCATAGGCAATCGCAATATCGCCGAGCATGCGCGGCGCATCGCCGGGGGCGCTGGGCCGGGTCGGTTGCAGTGCCGGAAACGACAGCACGTTGGTCGGCTTGTCGATGCCGCGCCAATTGCCGTTCAGCGTGCGAATTCCGGCGTCATCGGTCAGCATCACCGCAAGCTCGGCCTCGCCGATATCGGCATCGGAGATCTCGGCCGCCGCCGCGATCGCGCGCTGGATGACGGCTTCGGCATCGGGTTCCGCCTGCCAGCAGTCGGCGACCACGAGAACTTCGGATATGGGAAGGGCAAAGGGCGCCATGGGTCCGGGATTTCTGCTGCGGCTGGAAATCGTCCGCAGCGCGCGCTTGGCGGCGGATCTGCGCATCAAGGCTTGGTGGTTGCCGGCCGCTGCGGCAATCCTTCGTAGGCGGCGACGATACGCGCTACCAGTTCATGGCGAATCACGTCTTCGGCCGTGAATTTCACCTGGGCAATGCCCTCGACGTCGTTGAGCAGTTTTGCCGCTTCGGCGAGCCCTGAGGTCTGGCCGTTCGGTAGATCGACCTGGGAGGGATCGCCGGTGATGATCATGCGGCTGTTCTCGCCAAGCCGCGTCAGAAACATCTTCATCTGCATCGACGTGGTGTTCTGCGCTTCGTCCAGGATGATGGCGGCGTTGGTCAGCGTGCGGCCACGCATGAAGGCGAGCGGCGCGATCTCGATTTCGCCGGCCTGCAGCGCGCGCTCGACGATCCGCGAATCCATCAGGTCGTATAATGCATCGTAGATCGGCCGCAGATAGGGGTCGACCTTCTCGCGCAAATCGCCGGGCAGGAATCCGAGCCGTTCGCCGGCCTCGACCGCCGGCCGCGACAGGATGATGCGATCGACTTCCTTGCGCTCGAACAATTGCGCCGCGTGCGCTACCGCGAGCCAGGTCTTGCCGGTTCCCGCGGGGCCGATGCCGAACACCAGTTCGTGGCGTTTCAACGCGCGAATGTAGGAGTCCTGCGCCGCGGTGCGCGCCCGCACCGGCCGCTTGCGCAAATTGATGGTCTCGAACGAGTTCTTGGCCGTCTTGGCGTCGAATTCGAACAGCGAGCCCTGCGCGATCACGGCGCGGATCGCGCCCTCGACGTCGCCCTGGGCCAGATCGTGTCCCTGGGCCGCCTGGGCATACAGCGTCTCCAGCACGCGGCGCGCGGCGTCGCAGCCGTCGCGCGATCCCGCGATGGTGATGTGGTTGCCGCGCGAATCGACCACCACGCCGAGCCGGCGCTCGATCAGCGCCAGATTTTGCCCGTAAGGTCCGACCAGGGCCGAGGCCGCGCGATTGTCGTCGAAATCGATCACGACTTGCGTTTCGGGCGGGATTTGCAGGTCGCGGTCGAGTTTGCGGCTGGGAGCGAGCGAAGGCGAATCCGATGCGCTTTTTGGCAAGGGTTCAGGCTCCCGTTATCATCTGAGAAGAAAAGGTCATGTCGGCAATAGCAGGTTGCGCGGCGGCGAGTTCGCCGAGCAGGCTGTAGCGCTCGAGGCTTTCGATGGTTACCGGCAAGACCTGACCGATGATGTCAGGCGAGGCCATCACATGCGCCGGCTGCAGATAGGCCGTGCGACCGACGATCTGGCCGGGATTGCGTGCCGCGCGCTCGAACAGCACATCGACGGTGTTGCCAATCGCAGCCTGATTGAAGGCCGATTGCTGGCTGTCGATCAATTCCTGAAGCCGCACCAATCGCTCGTCCATCTCAACCGCTGACACCGTCTCCCGCATGTCCGCCGCCGGCGTTCCTGGCCGTGGCGAATATTTGAACGAATAAGCGCCAGCGTATCCGATTTGTGTGACCAGCGCGAGGGTGCCGAGGAAATCTTCCTCGGTCTCGCCGGGGAAACCCACGATAAAATCCGATGAAAATGCAATATCTTGCCGAACCGCACGGAACCGGTCGATAACCCGCCGGTAATCATCCACGGTATGTTTACGGTTCATCGCCGCGAGAATCCGGTCGGACCCGGATTGCACGGGAAGATGGACGAACGGCATCAGCGCGGCGAGATCGCGATGCGCCGCGATCAGCGTGTCGTCGACGTCGCGGGGATGGCTGGTCGAGTAGCGCAGGCGAACGATGCCGGGAATTTCGGCGAGGCGGTGCAGCAGGCTGCCGAGCGACCAGGCCCGGCCGTCCGGTCCCTCGCCGTGATAGGCATTGACGTTCTGGCCGATCAAGGTGATCTCGCGCACGCCATGGTCGGCGAGCCTCTGCACATCGTCGACGATTTTTTCGACCGGGCGCGACACTTCGGCGCCGCGCGTATAGGGCACCACGCAGAAGGTGCAGAATTTATCGCAACCCTCCTGCACGGTGACGAACGACGAGATGCCGCGCGCGCGGATCGCCGCCGGTTTCGGCGGGGCCAGGAATCCAAACTTGTCGTCAACCGGGAATTCGGTTTCCAGCGCGCGGCCGTGGCTCTTCGCGCGCGCCAGCAGTTGCGGCAGATGGTGGTAGCTTTGCGGGCCGACCACGACATCGACCACCGGTGCGCGGCGGATGATCTCGGGGCCTTCGGCCTGCGCGACGCAGCCGGCCACCGCGATGCTCATATCGCGGCCTTGGCGCGCGGCTTCGTCCTTGGCGAGGCGCAGCCGCCCCAGCTCCGAGTAAACCTTCTCCGATGCCTTTTCCCGGATGTGGCAGGTGTTGAGGATCACCAGATCCGCGTCATTCACGTCGGCGGTCTCGACAAAGCCTTCCGGCGCCAGCGTGTCCACCATGCGTTGCGCATCGTAGACATTCATCTGACAACCGTACGACTTGATGTGCAGCTTGCGCGGCGGGTTCATGGAGCGTGGATGCTGGGTTGAAATGGCGCCAATGCGGCACCCCGCTCAGTTATAGGCTAACCCACAGGAAATCCAGCGATGCGGCGCAATTTTTGAACAATTCGCACGCGCTCAGGATTTGTCGTCGTCGAGCGGGACGCAATACAATTCGAGCCGGTGATCGACCAGCTTGTAGCCGAGCTTGCGGGCGATTTCCGCCTGCAGCTTCTCGATCTCCTCGGAGGTGAATTCGATTACCTTGCCGTCGCGCAGATTGATCAGGTGGTCGTGATGGCTGTCGCGCATCTGTTCATAGCGGGCGCGGCCCTCGCGAAAGTCGTGCCGCTCGATGATGCCGGCGTCCTCGAACAGCTTGACGGTTCGATACACCGTCGAGATCGAGATCTTGTCATCGACCGCGACGCAGCGGCGATATAGTTCCTCGACGTCCGGATGATCCGCGGCTTCCGCCAGCACGCGCGCGATGACGCGGCGCTGTTCGGTCATGCGCATGCCGGTGGCGGCGCAGCGCGATTCGATGCCGGTGGCCTTGAGCGCGGAAGTCGATTTCAGTGCGGTCATGATTTTGCCTTGGGGCGCGGCGCACGATCCGCCAAATTATACGCGATTTGGCGGTAGGGGGCATGCGGTTTCTATATAGTTCAGAGCGTGATCAAGCGCAAAACCAATTCCGCTGCCGCGGGTCGCGCCCGGCGGCTGTTCTGCCACCGCACTGCGGTTACGACAAGTCGCGGCGCATGATCAAGGCGTTCAATTGTTCCCCGCCGGGTTGCCGGTAATAGCGCTCGCGGACCCCGGTAACGCCAAATCCCGCGCGTTCATAGAGCCGCCGCGCCGGCTGGTTATTTTCCTCGACCTCGAGGAACACGGTACGCACGCCGCGGCCGGCGAGATGGCCGAGATGCGTCAGCAGCAGATCGCGCGACAGGCCCCGTCCGCGATGGCTCGCCGCAACCGCGATCGACAATATTTCGGCCTCGTCCGCCGCCATGCGCGATATCGCGAAGCCGATGATCTTGCGTCCTATTCGCAGGCGATGAACCAGCGTGTTGCGCTCGGTCAGCATTCCCTCGAACTCGCCTTCGCCCCAGCCGCGGTGAAACGAGGCGCCGTGAAGTTCGGCCAGCGCGGGTGCATCCCGCAACGTCGCGGGCTCGATCACTGCCGTGCCGCCGCGCCCCAGGCCGGACAGCCATCGCCTTACGAGATTGATCATGATGATTGCAGCTGCGAGGCCTTTTTCAGGGGATCCTTTGGCAGCTTGGCATCGGGCGCGCGCAGATAATAGGGCCGGGCCGGCGCATTTTCCGGAATGACCGCGGCTCCGAGCCACGCCACCCAGGCGATATCGGGCGCCGGTTGCGCGTCGACCGCGACAGGCTGCGGCGCATCCGCCGGCCAGCGGTCGGCAAGGATCCGGGCGGCGTTGCCGACCAGATATGGCGCGCCGAATCGCGAAGCGCCGAGCGCCTCCGCGATCGGCGCCAACCGCGGCTCAATCAGCGCGCGGCCGTCGCCGCCGACCACCTGAAAGTAAATCTGGTCATGCCGCGCATCGACCGCGGAGAGGACGGGTTGTCCGCGGCTCTCGCTGACGACCGGTGCGGCATAGGCGGTCAGCGTGGTGAGCCCGACCACCGGCTTGTTGGCGGCAAGCGCGATGCCGCGCGCGGCGGAAAGCCCGACCCGCAGCCCGGTGAAGCTGCCGGGGCCGGTGGTCACCGCGATGCGATCGAGATCCGCAAAAGCGATGCCGGCCTGCCTGATCACGCGCACGAGCTGCGGCATCAGGGCTTCGGCATGGCCGCGCTTCATCGGCTCGGACTCATGCGCGATCAGCCTGGCGGCGTCGGTGTCGAGCACCGCGGCGGAGCAAGCGTCGAGCGCGGTGTCGATGGCGAGGATGAGCATGATTCTCTCTACTACGACTTGCCGCGAGTCTGCGCACTATCGGAAGATGCTGCAAACGTCGTCTCGCGATGTCGATATGCGCGACGCGCTGCGCCTGTTACGTGTTTTTGCATCCACGGTATCATTATGCAACAAGAAAACGGCTGCAGCGCAGGCATAACTTTCATTATCGCGGCAACGTTCGGTTGATTGAAAATATGCTTTATGAGAAGTCACGCCATTTAATCAATTGTTTGTAAAGAACTGCGAAACCTTTAAGCGTGAAATGTTTGGTGTTGCCGACAGAAAGCCGCGCGCCATCTCGAAAAGATATTTTGAACTCGGAAGCTTCCTTGAAAATGCTTCCCGAAATCGGAAAGTCATCAGATGTTGCAATGGCGCAATAACTCGGCGGATGCAGTGGCACAGGCTGCTGCAATCAGCAAATCGCAGGCTGTGATCGAATTCAACATGGACGGCACCATCATCACCGCTAACCAGAATTTTCTCGACACACTGGGTTACCGGCTGGAAGAAATCCAGGGCAAGCATCACTCGATGTTCGTGCCCGCGGACATGCGCGACAGCGCGGAATACCGCGGGTTCTGGGCCAATCTCAATCGCGGGGAATTTCAGGCGGCGGAATACAAGCGGATCACCAAGGGCGGCCGCGAAATCTGGATCCAGGCCTCCTACAATCCGATATTCGATCGCAGCGGCAAGCCCTGCAAGATCATCAAGTTCGCCACCGACATCACCGCGCAAAAGATCCGCAGCATGGAAGATGCCGGCAAGATAAGCGCCATCGGCCGGGCGCAGGCGGTGATCGAATTCAATCTCGACGGCACCATCATCACCGCCAACGACAATTTCCTTGGCGCGCTTGGCTACTCGCTCGCGGAAATCCAGGGCAAGCACCACAGCATGTTCGTGGCGCCTGCCGAGCGCGACAGCAATACCTATCGCGAATTCTGGGCGCGCCTCAACCGCGGCGAATTTCAGTCGGGCGAATTCAAGCGGTTCGGCAAGGGCGGCAAGGAGGTCTGGATTCTCGCGTCCTACAATCCGATTCTCGACGACACCGGCAAGCCGTTCAAGGTGGTGAAATTCGCCTCCGATGTCAGCGCGCAAAAGCTTAAGACCGCCGACTTCTCCGGACAGATCGAAGCCATCGGCAAGTCGCAGGCGGTGATCGAATTCTCGATGGATGGCGTCATTCTCGACGCCAACGAGAATTTCCTCAAGACGCTTGGCTATTCGCTCTCTGAAATCAAGGGCAAGCACCACAGCATGTTCGTGGCGCCTGAAGAGCGCGACGGTGAAGCCTATCGCGCGTTCTGGGCGAGCCTCAACCGCGGCGAATTCCAGGCGGCAGAATACCAGCGCGTCGGCAAGGGCGGCCGCAAGGTCTGGATCCAGGCCTCCTACAATCCGATCCGCGATCTGAACGGCAAGCCCTACAAGGTGGTCAAGTATGCCACCGATGTGACCAAGCAGGTTCTGGTGCGCATGGGCAATGAACGTGTCCGCAGCATGATGGAGACGGTGGCGGCAGGCGCCGAGGAACTGAATTCGTCGGTCCGTGAAATCTCGGAAGCGATGCTGAAATCGAAGGATACCGCGACGGCCGCCGTCGAGCGGGTCGAAGTCGCGGATCAGCAGGCGCAGCGCCTCAGTGAGGCGGCCGGCTCGATGAGCAGCATCGTGCAGTTGATCGGCGATATCACCGGTCAGATCAACCTGCTGGCCCTGAACGCCACCATTGAATCCGCGCGCGCCGGCGAAGCTGGCCGTGGCTTCGCGGTGGTTGCTGCCGAGGTGAAGAACCTCGCCAACCAGGCCAAGCAGGCAACCGACAAGATCGGACAGGAAATCGGCAATCTGAACGGGATTTCATCCGATGTGGTCGGCGCCCTCAACTCGATCAAGAATGCGATTCAGAATGTCGCCGAGTTCGTCACCTCTACCGCTGCGGCGGTGGAGGAGCAGAGCACGGTGACGAGTGAAATGTCCTCGAGCATGCAGCGCGCCGCAGCGGAGGCCGCCAGCATCAGCCAGGCCGCGTAAACGCGTAAATCGGAAGGTGACACAGGGTGGGCAAAGCGAAAGCGTGCCCACCCTTCGTCGCGACGTTACATCGGCCGGACTTCGACCACGTCGGGCACGAAATGCTTCAGCAGATTCTGGATGCCGTGCTGCAGCGTCGCGGTGGATGACGGGCAGCCCGCGCACGCGCCCTTCATGTTGAGATAGACGATACCGTCCTTGAATCCGCGGAAGGTGATGTCGCCGCCGTCATTGGCGACCGCGGGGCGTACCCGGGTTTCGATCAGGTCCTTGATGGTCGCGACCGTCTCGGCGTCTTCATCATTGAAAAACTCGTCTTCTTCGTCGGCCGCCTCGTCGCTTCCGACGGCGCCGTCGGCCAGCAGCGGCGCGCCCGACATATAGTGTTCCATGATGGCGCCGAGGATGGCCGGCTTGAGGTGCTGCCAGTCGCTGTCGTCCTTGGTTACCGTCACGAAGTCGGAGCCGTAGAACACGCCGGTGACGCCGGGCACGCCGAACAGCTTTTCGGCCAGCGGCGAGCGCGCCGCGGCTTCGCGGTTGGCGAATTCCATGGTGCCGCCGTCCAGCACGGTGCGGCCGGGAATGAATTTCAGGGTGGCGGGGTTGGGGGTGGCTTCGGTCTGAATGAACATTTGCTTTCTCCGGCGTCGCCGGTTCAAGGCCGGCGCGTGGCTAGTTCCATAGCAGATGGCGACGGCAAACGCACGGTCAAGGGACGCAGGGCAGCCGTTCCCCAGGCACATCAAGGGCGTGGAGCATGATCCGGAAAAGGGGGGAACCGGCTTTCCTCGGGACAGACGCGAAGCGTTTACCCCGAGATGTGCTTAACAAAGAGATCTAGGACAGCGCGTCGATATCCGCGTCGCTCAAATCGCCCGGTACGATGGTGACGGGTATCGGGAACGAGCCGACCACGCCGGCAATCAAGGTGATGAGCGGACCGGGGCCTTCCGGACCGGGGTTGGCGGCCAGCACCAGCATCGTGATGTCGACATCCTTGTCGATGACGTCGAGGATCTGTTCGGTCGGGTCGCCCTCCCGGATCACGCGCTCGGGCGTGATCGCGGCGATGCCATTGGCGCGGCCGGCCGCCCGATCGAGCGCGGCGTTGGCGTCCTCCTGCGCTTCGGCGCGCATGATGTCGGCAACGCCCAGCCATTGCTGGTTCTGGTCTTCGGTTTCGATGATTCGCAGCATCACCACGCCGCCGCCGACCCGGATCGCCCAGCGGCTGGCGTAGTAGACTGCGCGGTCCCATTCCGCGGTGTCGTCAACGATAACAAGACATTTTGGCCTGTGACCCGTCTCGTAGCTTCGTCGCTGGGTGGTCATGCATGTCCCGGATGCTGCGCCAAGCAGGCTGCATGCTGCCACGGCGCAGCCATCCTCGACAAGCGGCCTCGCCATCGGGCTGTGCACAGCCAATTACGGCAAACGCATGGAACTAGCGCTTACGGACGAAACCGACGATGTCCTTGGTCGCGGTGATGGTCTCGGCGGCGATGGTGCGGGCGCGGTCGGCGCCGTCGACCAGGATCGCATCGACATGGCCGGGGTCCGCGACCAGCCGCTTCATCTCGGAGGCGATCGGCGCCAGCTTGGCGACGCAGAGTTCCACCAGGGAATTCTTGAAATTGGAAAACTGCCCGCCGCCGAATTCGCCCAGGACCGCAGCTTTGCTGCGGCCGGCCAGCGCGGCATAGATCCCGACCAGATTGTCGGCCTCGGGACGGGTCTCGAGACCCTTTTCCTCCGACGGCAGCGGTTCCGGATCGGTCTTCGCCTTGCGGATCTTCTGCGCGATGGTGTCGGCGTCGTCGGTGAGATTGATCCTGGAATTATCCGACGCGTCCGACTTCGACATCTTCTTGGTGCCGTCGCGCAGCGACATCACCCGCGTCGCGGGCCCCGTGATCAGGGGCTCCGGCAGCGGAAAGAACGATCCGTCGGCGAAGCCGTGGCTGCGGATCGAGTCGCCGAAATCATTGTTGAATTTCTGCGCGATATCGCGGGACAGTTCGAGATGCTGCTTCTGGTCTTCGCCCACCGGCACGTGGGTAGCGCGATACAGCAGGATGTCGGCCGCCATCAGCACCGGATAATCGTACAGACCCACCGAGGCGTTCTCGCGATCCTTGCCGGCCTTCTCCTTGAACTGCGTCATGCGGTTGAGCCAGCCGACCCGCGCCACGCAATTGAAGATCCAGGCCAGTTCCGCGTGTCCGGACACCTGGCTCTGGTTGAAGACGATGTGCTTCTTCGGGTCGATGCCGCTGGCGATAAACGCCGCGGTGACTTCGCGGGTGTTGCGCGCGAGTTCGGCCGGGCCGCCCCACACCTCCACCGGCTGGGTCAGCGCATGCATGTCGACGACGCAGTAGAGACAGTTGTGGGTCTCCTGCAGCTTCACGAAATTGACGATCGCGCCGAGATAATTGCCAAGATGCAGATTACCCGTCGGCTGCACGCCTGAAAAAACCCGCTCCACCATCGCCATCGTCAGCTTTCCAGATTGCCTGTTTTGCGTAGCGCCGTCGTTTGCCACGCGGGCATTAGTCGCGCAAGTCGCGAACCGGCTTTTGTCCGGCGGCGCGGATGGCCTGGCGCCAGTTAACCACGCCCAACAGCGCCAGCAGCAGGCCGTAAATCGCGATCCCGCCGGCAATCATGAGGCCCAGCAGAACCGCCTGCGCGAGGCCGTGAGGGGCCGTGGCGAGCGCCGGCACGAATCTCGTCGTCAGCCACAGCGCGCCGCCCATCGCCATCGCCGACGCCGCGATCCGCGGCAACCTCCGGCGTGCGGCGGCGTCGATTGAAAATCCGAATGTGACGGCACCGCGCCGGATCAGCGCCAGCGCGTTGCTCCATGCACCCAATGCGATACCGGCGGCGATCCCGCCGACGCCGGATATCTGCCCGAGGATCACGGCCAGGACGATCGCCACCGCCAGCCCCTTTAGTGTCGCCAACAGCGGCGTGACCGTATCGCCGCGCGCGAAGAAGGCCGGCGACAAGGCCTTGACCAGCACATGGGCGGGGAGGCCGAACGCCAGCCATATCAGCGCCTGCGCGGTCGCCGCGGTGTCGGCTGCGGTGAAGGCGCCGTGTTCGAACAGCATCCGCACGATCGGTTCACTCAGCGCGATCAGTCCCAGTGTCGCCGGCAACGCGAGGCCAACGGCGAGTTCGAGGCCGCGCAATTCGGCTGATATCATCGCTGTCCTGTCGTCGCCGCGCAGCGCGCGCGTCAATTCGGGGATCAGGACGGTGCCCATGGCGACGCCGACCATGCCGAGCGGCAGCTCGATCAGGCGGTTGGCGAAATAAAGCCACGACACCGCCGATGGCGATGTCGACGCGACGATGGCGCCGCCAACGACAAGTAGTTGCGGTCCGGCGCCGGCGATCATGCCGGGGATCGCCTGGCCGAGAAATCCGCGCATCTGCGGGTCGAGCGTCACGCGCAGCGGCGTCGCAATATTCTCGCCGCGGCGCAGGATCAGGATCAGCAATTGCAACAGGCCGGCGATGCCGACGGTGGCGGCCAATATCAGCGCGGCGCTCGCCGGATCCTGCCGCCAGCCGAGCAGCGAGATCATGACCGCGATCAGCGCGATGTTGAACAGCAGCGGCGAGAACGCGGTGAGGGCGAAGCGGCCTTGCGCATTCAACAGCGCCATCATCACGGTGACGGGGCCGGCGAAGGCGAGATAGGGCAGCATCAGGCGGGCGTTGTTGACCGCGAACTGCAGCGTCGACAGTCCGGCAAAACCCGGCGCGAGCGCGGTGATCACGAACGGCATCAGCAGGCCGATCAGCGCTGTCGCCACGATCAGGGCTGCGCTGACAGTGCCGAGCACGCGCCCGGCAAACGCGGCTGCCGCCACCGTGCCTTCAGCCTCGCGCAGCCGCAGCCAGGCCGGCACCAGTGCCGCGTTCAACGCGCCCTCCGACAACAACCGCCGGACCACGTTGAGCAGTTGAAATGCCACCAGGAATGCATCCGCGACCGGACCGGTGCCGAGGAGCGCCGCGATCATCGAATCGCGCGCGAATCCCAGCAGCCGCGAGGCCAGCGTTCCCGTCGATACCGTGAGGAAGGAGCGGATCATGAAGGCTTCTATACTCGATCACGATCCGATTCGATTGAATCGGCCCATGATCTCATCTCGTTGTTTGAGCATGATCTCCGGCCAAACGTTCCACGTTTGTCCCGAGGGAAAACCGGTTGCCGCTTTTCCGGACCATGCTCTGGCGTCGCTTGCTGGCGCAGGGTCGTCCGTGATAGGCCGCTGCACTTCCCACCCCGACTTGGAGCGGATTTTCCGCGCCGTCGCAATTGCCGCAACAGGACTTAGTAAATGACCTCAGCGAAATACGACGTACTCGGGATCGGCAATGCGATTTTCGATGTATTGGTGCAGACCGACGAAGGTTTCCTCGCCGCGCACGGCATGACCAAGGGCGGCATGGCGCTGATCGACGAGGCCCGCGCGCTGTCGATCTACCAGGATATGGGGCCGGCGACCGAGATGTCCGGCGGTTCGGCGGCCAACACCATCGTCGGCGTCGCCAATCTCGGCGCACGGGCGGCTTATGTCGGCAAAGTTCGCGATGACCAGATCGGCCGTCTCTACACCCACGACATCCGCGCCGCAGGGGTCGCGTTCGAGACCCGGCCTGCGGCAGATGGCGCCGCCACCGGCTGCTCCTACATTCTGGTGACGCCGGACGGCGAGCGCACCATGAACACCTATCTCGGCGCGGCGCAGGACCTCACGCCAAATGATATCGACGCGGCGCAGATCGCGGCGTCCTCGATCGTCTACCTCGAGGGTTATCTCTGGGATCCAAAGAACGCCAAGGAAGCTTTCGTCAAGGCGTCGACAATTGCGCATGGCGCGGGCCGCCAGGTCGCGCTGACATTGTCGGATTCGTTTTGCGTGGACCGCTATCGCGGCGAGTTTCTCGAACTGATGCGCAACGGTACCGTCGATCTGATTTTCGCCAATGAGGCCGAACTGCATTCGCTGTACCAGACCTCGGATTTCGATACCGCGCTTACGCAACTACGCAGCGATACCAAACTCGGCGTTGTCACCCGCAGCGAAAAGGGCTGCGTGGTCGCCGCCAAGGATGGCATCACCGCGGTGCCGGCGTTTCCGATCGAGAAGATGGTGGACACCACGGGCGCCGGCGATCTGTTCGCCGCCGGATTTCTGTTCGGCCTGGTGCGCGGCGCCGGCTTTGAGAATGCCGGTCGGTTAGGGGCGCTGGCGGCGGCGGAAGTGATCCAGCATATCGGCGCCCGGCCGCAGACCTCGCTGAAGGAACTGGCGCAGCAGAACGGATTGCCGGTGTAGGCTGGGCGATAGGGTGGCGGCGTTTCGATCGTCATGCCCGGGCTTGTTCCGAGCATCTACGTGTTGACCCAAAGCGATCTCGTAAGGACGTGGATGGCTGCGGGTGCCCCGGGCTGGCGCTGACTGATCCAGCTTGATTGTCACCAAACGCGGCGTCGCTCTCACCGAAATATTGCCCGACGGGCAAATCACGGAATTGGCTGTCCAGCCCCCTTCACAAAAATTTTCCATTTTGCTCGTCGGGCAAATCATCTCTACAACTTCGCGCCATCCTGTCCCGCAGGAGGGGCGTATCATGATCGTCACGGACGTTGGGATGGGATGCGGTGGACGCGGCAGCATCAGGCGTGCAGGTGTTCGCAGGGCGGGCTTTGCCTGTGAGCGAAAAAACGGCGTGCAGACGAACGATGCTGAAGCGGACGGCAAACCGTGTGGTCCTGACGCCCCGACGCTGGCGTCAAGTTCGCGGAGTTTAAGTCGGCCCAACCGGGCTTAGACAAAACATATCCGTGGGCGACGGTGGCAAACAAGCCCGGTCACCGGGGAGAGCGCGGCATAAGCCGTAAAACCATTGCGCAGGGAATGTCGGATTGCCTCCGCTGAACCTGTATGCTCGTGTGCGTTTTCCTTCTTCATTTTGCACGCGAGACCGCGGGTGCAGCGCGCATCCGGCATTCCCTGCGCCCTCTGATTTCGAGGCGCGAAACGTTTTAAGCAAACCTCGGGCGGATCGCGCCGCGAGAATGCGGACTCCTGTCCATCAACGTCATTGCGAGGAGCGCTTGCGACGAAGCAATCCATCTTCCTTCGTTACGCTGCGATGGATTGCTTCGCGGAGCCTGTCATCGGGCGGCGCTTTGCGCCGACCCGTTGGCTCGCAATGACGGTCGCTAGCCCCTCACGCGGTCTTCGCCGCCTTCAATCCGAGCCGCGTCTCGACCGTGTCGCGCATCAGGAATTTCTGGATCTTGCCGGTGACCGTCATCGGAAATTCCTCGACGAATTCGACGTAGCGAGGAATTCTTGTTGTGCGCAATCTGTCCCTGACAGAACGCGCGGACCTCGTCGGCCGTCAGGGTCTCGCCGGCTTTCGGCCTGATCCACGCGCAGAGCTCCTCGCCGTAGCGATCGTCCGCGACGCCGAAAATCTGGACGTCCAGAATCTTCGGATGACGATAGAGGAATTCCTCGATTTCCCGGGGATAGAGGTTCTCGCCGCCACGAATCACCATGTCCTTGATGCGGCCGACGATGTTGCAATAGCCCTCGGAATCGATGATGGCGATGTCGCCGGTATGCATCCACCCGTTGGCGTCGAGCACATCGGCGGTCTTTTCGCGCTCATCCCAATAGCCCAGCATGACGCTGTAACCGCGGGTGCACAATTCACCGCGCTCGCCGCGCGGTACGATGCGGCCCTCTAGATCGACGACCTTAACCTCGACATGCGGATGAATGCGCCCGACGGTGGATACCCGGCGCTCCAGCGGATCGTCCGTTGCGCTCTGAAAGCTGACCGGACTGGTCTCGGTCATGCCGTAGGCGATCGTGATGTCGCGCATGTTCATCTGTTCGTTGACGCGGCGCATCACCTCGATCGGGCAGGGCGCGCCGGCCATGATGCCGGTTCGCAGCGAAGACAGGTCGAAGCCGGAAAACTCGGGATGGTCGAGTTCGGCGATGAACATCGTCGGCACGCCGTAGAGCGTCGTGCATTTTTCCTGCTCGATGGTTTTCAGCGTTGCCAGCGGATCGAAACCTTCGCCGGGATAGACCATCGTTGCGCCCAGGGTGACCGACGCAAGATTGCCCATCACCATGCCGAAGCAGTGATAGAGCGGAACCGGAATGCAGATGCGGTCTTGTTCGGTGAGGCGCATCGCGCGTCCGACAAAATAGCCGTTGTTGAGGATGTTGTGATGCGTCAGCGTGACGCCTTTCGGCGATCCGGTGGTGCCGCTGGTAAACTGGATGTTGACGGCATCGTCGAACTGCAAAGCCTTGGCGAGCGTCGCCAGTGTATCGCGGTGGCGCGCTTCGCCCATCCGCGCCACCTCATCAAATGCAATGGTGCCGGGACACATCGGCCCGCCGACCTGGATCACGGCGCGCAATTGCGGCAGCCGCGCCGCGTGCAGATCGCCCGGCTGCGCTTGCGCAAGCTCCGGCATCAGCACGTTCAGCATCTCCATGTAGTGGCTGGTCTTGAACGCCGTTGCGCTGACGATCGCGGCGCATCCGACCTTGGCAAGGGCGAATTCGAGCTCGCTCAGGCGGTAGGCTGGATTGATGGTGACAAGAATGAGCCCGGCCTTGGCGGCGGCAAATTGCGTCAGCGTCCATTCCGGCCGATTGAGCGACCAGACGCCGATGCGGGCGCCGCGTTCGAGGCCGAGCGCGAGAAAGCCCGCGGCCAGCGCATCGACCCGCTGGTTCAGTTCCTTCCAGGTCCAGCGGACGTCGTGGCTTGGCGAGACCAGCGCCTCGCGATCGGACCACCGCCGCGCTGCCCGATCGAGGCTGCGCCCGATGGTGTCGCCCAGCAGCGGCGCGTCGGCGACGCCGCACACATAACTATCCGCAGTTTCCGTCAAGTCGGCCCCCTGCGCCGAAGCGCGCGTGATACGAACATTTTGCGTCTGGCGTGGCAGTGCGGCGGTCTCCCGGCGCGATCAGTCCAACCGCGCCGGGAAACAATAAAATACCTAGGCCGCCTTCTGCCCGGCGTCGAGCCCGGCATAGACGCCGCGCTCGAAGCCGGCGAACGCTTCCAGGCACTTGTTGTCCGCGAACGGCAGCAACTGCATCAGGATCACGCCGGCGATGTCGCGCGCCGGGTCGATCCAGAAATAGGTATTGGCAAGGCCCGCCCAGGCGAGGCTGCCCGGGCTTCGCCCCTCCGGCGTCTTGGCAGTATTGATCAGGAAGCTGAGCCCCCATTTCTTCGCCATGTCGGGATAGAGATCGACATCGTTGGTGAAGTCCGGCAGCGCCGAATTCATCTTGGTCATGTTGAGGTCGCCGATGTGGTTCTGTCCCATCAGCGCGACCGTCTCGGGCTTCAGCACCTGGTTGCCATTGCCGCGACCCTTGTTAAGGATCATCTGGGTGAACTTGATGTAGTCGGCCGCGGTACCGTAGAGCCCGCCACCGCCCATGTGGAACTCAGGATCCTGCTCGAGTTCGAACGGGATCGCCGCCAGCGATCCATCCGGCCCGCGCGCGTGCATGCCGACCAGGCGCTTGCGTTGCGCGTCGCCGATCTTGAAGCCGGTGTCGGTCATGCCAAGCGGCGTCAACAGATGATCGCGCAAATAGGTATCGAGCCGCTCGCCGCTCGCCGCTTCCACTGCCTTGCCGACGAAATCGATGTTGATACCGTATTCCCAGCGGGTGCCAGGATCGGACGTCAGCGGGGTCTTCAGCGCATCGTTCTTGCAGGTGGTGACGGCGGGCAGGCCGGTCTTTTCCAGATACTGCACCATGTCGCCGTTCCACAGATTGTAGCAGAAGCCGGCGGTGTGGGTCATGAGATGGCGGAGCGTGATCGGATTCCTGGCCGGCCGCAGCTTCGGCTCGCCCTTGGCATCGAAGCCTTCGAGCACCTGCGGTGCGGCGAGATCGGGCAGCAGCTTGCCGATCGGGGTCTCCAGCGAGAGCTTGCCCTGTTCGACCAGTTGCATCGCGCCGGCCGCGGTGATCGCCTTGGTCATGGAGGCGATCCAGAACACGCTGTCGGCCGTCATGGCGTCGTCCTTGGACAGGTCGCGTTTTCCGAACGCGCCCTGATAGATTACCTCATTGCCGGTCGCGGCCATCGCGACCACGCCGGGAATCTCCCTGGCATCGCTCTTCTGACGCAGCACCTGATCAATCTGAGCCTTGCTTTGCATCGCGCACCTCCCGTTTTGATTTTTTTGAAGTCGCCGATCTTCCTCCCGGCCGCCTATTCCCGCAAGCATCGGCGGCGGACAGTTTCGCGCCGGTCGCGGCCTCGTGATGGCGGTTCGCACCGCGGGAGGGGATGGTTATCGAGAGGCGGCGGAATCGCCACACTTGCCATAATTTGCGGTGGATCGGCTCGCATTACCCATGACCGTTCAGCATATCCGCGATATGTTCGATTCGTTCACGGGTTTTTGAAACAATTTCCGACGTAACGCGTTCAAATTGCGGCATAAACAAGCGCCGCCCGACCAGAATTTGACCAAATTGATAGCGGCTTGCGAGCCGCGAGAGGACTGCAATGATCTCGACCTGGAGTGAATGGAAACGGTACCCCCGTGCCGGACGTGGTGAAAATATTGTGGCGCCGATTACCCCCGGAATTTACGAAGTCCGCTATGCCGGCACCGGCGCGCTGCATTCGTTCGGTGCAGTCGACAACGTCGCCCAAGCATTGGCGCAACTGCCGGTCGGCTCCAAATCATGGTTCGCGCGGCGCGAACCGGCGGCGGTGCCCGACCTCGAATATCGCACCTGCGCCACCTCCTCGAAGGCGGACGCCAAGGCCGCGGCGGAGCGCATGATCGGCCGCCGCGAAACCTATATGAGCGGCGCGGCCTGAACGGCCCACTCTGCGGCATCACCACATCTTGCGCGGCTGGGGAACCCTAGCCAGCGCGGCTATGCCTGAAAACACCATGAGCCGCGCGCTCGGGGCCGGTGCATCGCGGCCTGTTTGAGCCTATATTCGGCGCCGAGACGGCAACAAACATCCCTGCGCTCGTTCCAAGAAACTCATCCCAAGGAGTAACGCCATGACCCCCACGGCTGCCGCAGCACGTACTTCACAAACCTCCGGACCATCGCTCCGCGACCGCCTGAAGGACCCCTCGCTGCTGCGCGAGCAGTGCTATATCGACGGGGCCTGGACCGGCACCGCGGCCAAGCCGGTGACCAATCCGGTCAACGGCGTCGAACTGGCGAAAATTCCTGTCATGAGCACTGCGGAAGCGACGCAGGCGGTGGAAGCCGCCGAGCGCGCGTTTCCGGCCTGGGCCAAGCTCACCGCGAAGCAGCGCTCCAATATCCTGCGCAAATGGTTCGACCTGATCATCGCCAACCGCGAAGATCTGGCGCTGATCCTCACCTCGGAGCAGGGCAAGCCGCTGGCGGAAGCGCTCGGCGAAGTCGATATTGGCGGCGCCTATGTCGAGTTCTTCGCCGAGGAGGCGCGCCGCGTCTATGGCGAAACCATCCCGACGCAACGGCCGGACGCGCGGTTGCTCGCCATCAAGCAGCCGATCGGCGTCTGCGGTGCGATCACGCCGTGGAATTTTCCGTGTTCGATGATCACCCGCAAGGTGTCGCCGGCGCTGGCCGCGGGCTGCACCGTGGTGCTGAAGCCCGCCAACGAAACCCCGCTCACCGCGCTGGCGCTGGTGGCGCTGGCCGAGAAAGCCGGCGTGCCGAAGGGCGTGTTCAATATCCTCACCGGCAATTCGTCGGCGATCGGCAAGGTGCTGTGCGAACATCCCGCCGTGCGCTTCGTCGGCTTCACCGGATCGACCGAGGTCGGCAAGATCCTGTATCAGCAGGCCGCGGTCGGGGTGAAGAAGCTCGGCCTCGAACTCGGCGGCAATGCGCCGTTCGTGGTGTTCGATGATGCCGATATCGATGCGGCGGTCGAAGGCGCGATTGTTTCGAAGTACCGCAACATGGGCCAGACCTGCGTCTGCGCCAACCGCCTCTATGCCCAGGACAAGATCTACGATCAGTTCGTCGAAAAGCTTTCGAAGAAAGTTGCCGCGATGAAGATCGGCGACGGCACCGAAGCCGGCGTGACGCAGGGGCCGCTGATCAACATGGATGCGGTCGACAAGGTCGAGAAGCACATCGCCGACGCGGTCAAGGGCGGCGCCAAGATCGTCACCGGCGGCAAGCGCCATGCGCTCGGCGGCAGCTTCTTCGAGCCGACGGTGCTCGCCAACGTCAGGCCGGACGCGCTGGTCGCACACGAGGAAACCTTTGGGCCCCTGGCGCCGGTGTTCCGGTTCAAGGACGAGGCCGAGGTGATCGCAATGTGCAACAACTCGCCGTTCGGGCTCGCGTCCTATTTCTATTCGCGCGATCTCGGCCGGGTCTGGCGGGTCGCCGAAGCACTGGAGTCCGGCATGGTCGGCGTCAACACCGGCCTGATCACCACCGAAGTAGCGCCGTTCGGCGGCGTCAAGGAGTCAGGCCTCGGCCGCGAAGGCTCGCATCACGGCATGGAAGAATATGTCGAGATCAAATACGTGATGATGGCGGGGGTCTAGTTTAGCCCGTCATCAGCCTCGCGCCTCAACTCAAGCGTCGTCCCCGCGTTCGCGGGGACGACTAGTTGTTGCTGCCATCCCCGCCGAACGCGCCATGACGTCCCGCACCTGACGCGAAGCGTGTTGCGCCGGACAGCGTTTCGCCTGACGCGATGACCTCAAGCCCGCCGCGCATTTCATTGGCGATGGCGTCTTCCTCTTCCAGGTCCCATTGCCGCAGCGCCGACAGCCGGTCGGCGCGCAGGCAGGTTTGCGGGAAGCGCGCGATATCCTTCGCCAGCGCGATCGCGTGCGCGCGGGTCTCGCCCTTGGGGACGAGGCGGTTGGCCAGACCCATGCGATGCGCTTCCGCGCCGCCGACCGGGCGTCCGGTCAGGATGAGATCGATCGCCTGCGAATGGCCGATCAATCGCGGCAGCCGGATGGTACCGAGATCGATCAGCGGCACGCCGAAGCGCCGGCAGAAAATGCCGAAGGTGGCGTCCTCGGCGACCACGCGCATGTCGGCCCAGAGCGCCAGCTCCATGCCGCCAGCCACCGCAAAACCCTCGACCGCCGCGATCACCGGCTTCGACAGCCGCAGCCGGCTCGGCCCCATCGGCGCGATCGAATCGTGGCCGCCGATCTCACGCCTCTTGTTGGGATCGCCCGACGCCACCGCCTTGAGGTCGGCGCCGGCGCAAAAATAGCCGCCGGTGCCGGTGAACACCGCGACCGAGGCTTCAGCGTCGGCGTCGAAAGCCCGGAATGCGTCGTATAACTTTCGCGCGGTGGCGCCGTCGACGGCGTTACGGCAATGCGGGCGATTGATGGAGACGATGGTCACGGGACCATCGCGTTCGACGAGGACTGCATCGGTGTCGGTCATCAGGGCGCTCCCGGTGTTTTCTTCGCACGTTAGGTCTTGAGCACATGCGTTCCGGAAGCAAACCTAGCGTTTCGCATTACTCAATGCCATCGCGAACGAACGCCACCCGTATGGTGGGATCGCCGATTGCCTGATGCGCGTCCTCGAAGCGGACTTTTCGGGTGATGACATGTTCGGGATGAAAATGCCCGGCGGCGACATGGCCGACGCAATCCGGCATTTCGGCGCGCACATTGACGCGGCCGATCCGCAGCGTGATGCCGACGCCGTACATGTGGCGCAGCGGCACCGGCGTGGTCTCGGCGAAATCGCCGTACATGCGCTGGCAGATTCCGTTGGGCTCCGTCGAGCGAAACGCCAGCAGGATGCTGGCATCTGTTGCCGCGGCGTCCACCACGATCGGGAAGCGTCCGACCGGCTCCATCGCCAGACCTCTTGGTGCTTCGTGAACTTCGGCGCCAAGCGATCTTGCCTTGGCCAGCCGCTGCGGATGATCATCGAGATAGACCACGCGCCGGGCGCCGCGGCTCAGCGCGGCCTGCACCGCGAACAGGCCGATCGATTGTCCGCTGCCGCCGATCACCAGGACCTCTGCGCCGGGCCAGTGCTTGAGCCAGTAGGCGAGGGCGCTGAAGGCATCGGTGGCGCCATCGGCAAGCCCCGCCGTCTGTGACAGCGCGTGACCCGTGGGCTGCCGGACCAGCATGTGATCGGCGAACGGCACGCGAATGAGATCGGACAACGCGCCGCCATATTCGACGCCGCACACCGGCTTCAGGCCATAGGACGAGCGGAAAGGCACGCTCGAGCAGGCGTTGGTGTGGCCGCGCCGGCAGCGCTCGCATTGGCCGCAACTGATCTGGAACGGGACGATGACGAGATCGCCGGGCGAAAAATTCCTCACGGCGTCGCCGACATCGACCACCCGGCCGGCGGTCTCGTGTCCCAGCGCGAAGGGCCCGGGGAGCCCGGACTTGCCGCCGACGATGAGGAGATCGAGATCGCAGCGCGTCACCGCCAGCGGCTGCACCAGCGCGTCGCGGTCATCTTGCAGTCTTGGTTCCGGCACATCCCACCACTCGATGGTGCTGCCGCCGACATAGGTCAATTGCCTCATGCCGCTTGCTCTCCGATTTCGGAGAGAGACTTGCAAAAGCCTGATAGCGGGACAAAAGGTTTGTCTTCAACCGAGGTGAAGACCATTCACCCGTCGGTTCGGATCGGTCACCCGATCTCCAGATCTTCGCCGGTGATCAAGCGATAGGCCTCGAGATACCGCTTGCTGGTGGCATCCACCACGCTGGCCGGCAATGGCGGCGGCGGAGCTTCGCCGTTCCAGCGCCCGGCGCAGCGCTCGGCATCGAGATAATCGCGTAGCGGCTGCTTGTCGAAACTCGGTTGCGGCCGGCCGGGCTGATAGGCGTCCGTCGCCCAGAACCGCGAACTGTCGGGGGTCATCACCTCGTCGATCAGGATGATGTGGCCGTCCTTGTCCCTGCCGAATTCAAACTTGGTGTCGGCGATGATGATGCCCTGGTCGCGGCTGATTTTCTCGCCGAGCGTATAGATGGCGCGGCTCATGCTCTCCAGCTCGTACGCCACCTCGTCGCCGACAACCTCGCGCATCCGCGCGATCGTGATGTTCTCGTCGTGGCCGGTCTCGGCCTTGGTCGCCGGGCTGAAGATCGCCGGCTCCAGTTTCGCGCTTTCGAGCAGGCCGGGCGCGAGCTTTTCCCCCGCCAGGGTGCCGGATTGCGCATACTCCTTCCAGGCCGAGCCGGAGAGATAGCCGCGGATCACGCATTCGATCGGAAACACCGTGGTGCGCTTGCACAGCATCGCGCGCCCAATGAGCGAGGCGCGATGCTCTCGCAGCGCAGGCACCTCGCCGATGATGGTATCGGCGTCGGCGCTGATCATGTGATGATGCACCACGCCTTCGAGCCGATCGAACCACCAGGCGCTGATCTGGGTCAGCACCGAGCCCTTCATCGGGATCGTCTCGGCCATCACGACGTCGAAGGCGCTGATGCGGTCGGTGGTCAGCAGCAGCACGCGGTCGTCGCCGACGGCGTAGATATCGCGAACCTTGCCGCGCCCGATCCGGGGAAGGGGCAGGTCGCTGGCGAGCATGGTGGTCATGGGTCAAACTTTCAAAGCGAAACGCCAACTCGCGTTAACGCGGGCAGCACACGAGGGCAAGAAGCGGTTCACTCCGGCAGCGGAATAAACTCATGCTCGTTAGGAACAGCCGCAAACTGGCCGGCCTTCCAGTCCGCCTTGGCCTGTTCGATCCGCTCCTTGCTGGAAGAAACAAAATTCCACCAGATGTGGCGCGGGCCCTCCAGCGCGTCGCCACCGAGGAACATCATCCGCGCCGGTCTCGTGGTCTTGATCGTGATGCGATCGCCGGGCCGGAAGATCAGCAGTCGCGGCCCTTCATAGCGGTCGCCCGCGATCTCGATCTCGCCATCGATCAGATAGATGGCGCGCTCCTCATGATCGGGATCGAGCGGCACGCTGATCCCTCCTTGCGCGGTCACCTCGCTGTAGAACCACGGCGACACCATCGCCACCGGCGACTTCACGCCGAACGAATGGCCCGCGATCACCCGCGCGGTGAAGCCGCGCTCTGCCACGGTCGGCAGATCGGCCGCCGCGTAATGCTGAAACGATGGCGCGATCTCCTCCGAGCCGGCGGGAAGCGCGATCCAGCTTTGCAGGCCCAGCATCTTCTGGCCGTCGCGACGCTGCACGTCCGGCGTCCGCTCCGAATGTGCGATGCCGCGTCCCGCCGTCATCAGATTCATGGCGCCGGGCTGGATTTCCTGGATGTTGCCCTCGCTGTCGCGGTGCATGATGCTGCCGTCGAACAGATAGGTGACGGTGGCAAGACCAATATGCGGGTGCGGGCGCACGTCCATGCCCTTGCCGGACATGAATTGCACCGGCCCGAAATGATCGAAGAAGATAAAGGGCCCGACCATCTGGCGCTTGCCATGCGGCAGTGCGCGCCGCACCTCGAATCCATCGCCGAGGTCGCGGGTGCGCGGCACGATGATCAGCTCAAGCGCGTCGCAAGTTTTGGCGTCGCCGAGCACGGGATCGTTGGAGGGAAGCCAGCTCATGATGTCTCCGTATGTCTCCGTGATTTTTGCCGGCGATCTTAGCGGCAATTGGCTGGACTCTACCACGTCATTGCGAGCGAAGCGAAGCAATCCATGGCGCGGCAAACCAGGTCTGGATTGTTTCGTCACTTGCGCTCCTCGCAATGACGGCGGTAAATCGGTCCAAGAAAATCGAGAGGACGGAAACAGATGCTCGCTCCGCTCAAGCCCGGCGTCACACTCGCCCAGCCTAACGGCCCGGTGATCGAAACGCCGCGGCTGATACTGCGGCAATGGCGCAGCACGGATATGGCGCCCTACACGGCGATGTTGTCCGATCCCGGCACAGCGCGCTTCATCACCGTCGATGGCAAACCCGTTATCGATGAAATGACTGGCTGGCGGCACGCGATCGTGATGGCCGGACATTGGGCGCTGCACGGCGCCGGCATGTTCGCGGTCGAGGAAAAATCCAGCGGGAAATTCGCCGGCCGGGTCGGGCCGTGGTTTCCGCCGGCCTGGCCGGGCTTTGAAGTCGGCTGGGGCATCGCCAGCGAATTTCGCGGCAAGGGTTACGCGGTCGAGGCGGCGCGGGCATCGATCGATTGGGCGTTCGCTCATTTCGATCTCGACCAGATCGTCCATTGTATCGACCGCGAAAATACCGCGTCACAGGGCGTGGCGCGGCGGCTCGGGGCCGAGAAACAGCACGGGATCGAGTTGTTCGGCCATGTCTCGGATCTATGGGTGACGAAGCGCAGTTCTTGGACCGCTTAGGCTTCCCGAAATTGTACCTGCAGACGATCTTCGCTAGATTGGCCGCCGTACCAATAGCCCCTGATTGAGCCGATCGGATGTCGCTATCCACCCTTGATATCGCGTTGCGCGCCGGTACCACAGCGCTGTTGCTGGTGCTGGCCGCTTCTCTATTTCGCGACTTCAGAGGTGTTGTTGCCGGGCGGCTGGCGGTCTCGTTCGCGCTGGGATCGGCGGCTCACGCCGTCACCTACGTCATCGGCGCCACCGCGCCGGTCTCGCTCTGGCATGCGCCGCTGATCGCGATCTCCACCGGCAACATCGTGGTGTTCTGGTTGTTCACGCGCGCGCTGTTCGACGACGCCTTCGAGATGCGCTTGTGGCATCTGCTGCTATGGGCGGCGGTTGCCGGTTTCAGTTTTGTCAATTGCGCCTGGATCGCTCCGACGTCGGCGGGGAATTTGCGGCTTTCCCTCTTCGCGATCAACTTGCTGGTGCTCGGTTTCATCGCCTTGGCGGTCGGCCAGACCATCGCCTCGTGGTCGGCCGATCTGGTCGAGGGACGGCGTCGCCTGCGGCTGTTCATCGTCAGCGCCGCCGCGCTTTACGGCGGCATCAATGCGATCCTGCAGATGCTGATGTCGGGCCGCGAGGTGGCCGATGCCGCCAACACCGCGAATGCCGCGCTGCTCGCAGGCATCGTCGCCGCGATTTGCTATTCGATGATGCGGGTGAACGCGCCGGATCTGTTTGCGGCCACGGCCGCCGCCGCGGCCGTTGCCGACGTTCGCGGCGCGTCGATGGCGGCGCAGGAGTCAAGCGCTGCGGATCAACGACTGGTCGATGCGCTGATGCGGCTGATGGCCGATGAGCGGATCTACCGCCACGACAACATCACCATCGGCACGCTGGCGACAAAACTCGCGGTGCCCGAATACAGATTGCGCCGCCTGATCAACCAGCGGCTCGGTTATCGCAACTTCAATGTCTTCCTCAACAATCACCGCATCGAGGAAGCCAAGGCCGCTCTCGCCGATCCGTCGCAGGCCGAGGTGCCCGTGATCACCATTGCGATGGATGCCGGCTTTCAGTCGCTGGGGCCGTTCAATCGCGCCTTCAAGGCCACCACCGGCGTCACGCCGACCGAATATCGGCGGCTCAATGTGACCACCGCCTGATTTCATAGTCCGTTGTAATTCCAAATAAATTCCGGAATTGGCGAGGTGCTTTCAGTTTTCAGCCAGGGCGATTTCCAAATCCGGCAAGCAGCCCCGCGAAATATTGGCGTTCATGTCCGGCACGCGCTGATGCGTCATGCCGGAGGCCACCATGAACCGACCACGTCTCTTCTTGATTCTCGCGACTTCGACCGCGCTTGCCGCGCTGACCCTGACGGCCGCGCGGGCCCGTGACGTGCCAAAGGTGGCGACAGGGTTCGTCGCCAACGTGCTCTGTTCGGAAACATTCGTGTCCGGTCAGGATCCGGACCGGATCTTCTCCGAAACGACAGACGCGATGCCGGGCGCCGGCCTGATCAAATGGGCGCTGGGCTACACGGTCGATCGCACCCGCAGGGATGTCACCGTGACCCTGCTGGGCCTCGGCCGCAGCCATGCCGTCTATCGCGACGGCCTCGGCTGCCATCTCGATCACGGTAGTGCGGTGGCCAAGGCGTCGGCGCCGTCAGCCGATGTCAAGCCGGCACAGGCCTTGTTACCCGACATCGCTGGGCCCTCGCTAGTCACGCCTGCCAACCCCGAGCTCGCCGCCGCGCTCGATCGCGCCTTCGCCGAGCCCGACCAGCCGCCGTTCCGTCATACCAGGGCGGTGGTGGTGCTCAGGGACGGCCATGTCGTTGCCGAGCGCTATGCCGAGGGCTACGGCATCGATACCCCGATCCTCGGTTTCTCCGCGACCAAATCGGTGATCTCGGCGCTGACAGGAATTCTCGTGCGCAAGGGCGCGCTGACGCTCGATCAACCCGCACCGGTTGAGGCCTGGCAAAGCGCCAGCGATGTCAGGCATGCGATCACCATCGATCAGCTGCTGCGCCACACCGCGGGCCTCGCGCTCGGCAGTTCGCTGCAGGCCTCGCTCGGCGCAGCACTCGAGCCGGTCAACCGGATGAAATTCATGGAATCGGATATGGCCGCCTATGCCGAAAGCGCTGAGCTTGAAACCACGCCCGGCAGCGCGTGGAATTACAGCGATGGCAATACCATCATTCTCTCGCATCTGATCCGCAACGCGACCGGCGGCCGTGCATCGGATGTGCTGCGGTTCGCGCGGCAGGAATTGTTCGGCCCGCTCGGCATGCACCACGTGACGCTCGAATTCGATGCCTCCGGCAATCCGGAGGGATCGAGCCAGATGCTGGCGACGGCGCGCGACTGGGCGCGGTTCGGCATGCTCTATCTCAATGACGGCGTCGCCGGGGACAAGCGCATCCTGCCGGAAGGATGGGTGAAATATTCTGCCTCGCCCACGGCGAATGCCTGGGTTGGATATGGCGCGGGCTTCTGGACCAATCTCGGCGACAGTTTTGGGGCCCGCTACCGGATCGAACATGGCTGGCCGCGCGACGCCTTTTTCGCCAAGGGCACCATCGGCCAATATGTGATCGTCATTCCCAGCGAAAGGCTGGTGATCGTGCGGCTGGGCCGGTCGCCGAATTGGCCGCCGGAGGCCGATGGCGTGTTCCGTCTGGTGAGCGACGTGGTCGCGGCAACCAGCGGCAAGGGGCAGATGGCGGGAGCCAACTAGAATCTGCTTCACAAATTTGGGATTTTCAGTCCGGCATGCTCGGTGTCGCCTCTCCCCTTGTGGGAGAGCATAGGTCGCTTTCGGCGGCCGTTCTTGGAAAAGGACGCCGAAGCGAAGCTTCGGCTATGTCGCATCGTTAGATGTGATCCGGGTGAGGGTTCAGGTCCATCGTTAGGCCGTATCCCCTCACCCGAATTGCTTCGCAATTCGACCTCTCCCAATGGGAGAGGTGACGCGAGTACGCGGAACCGGCGATGCGAACGCCCGAGCAGTATTACTGCCGCCCGAGCTGCGTGGCTTTCTCGACGCGATCAAATCGTTCCAGCGAGAGGATCGCATCCGCAAGCTGATCGGCGCGGCCGTTCAGCACCGGGCGGGCGAGGGTGAGGAATTTCTGCGCCATCGCCTGCGCGTCCGGGAACGAATTCGGCTCGCCGGAGGGGTCGGCATAGAGCCGCTCATGCACGCCGTCATCGGTGGTGATCGAAACCCGAGCGCCGAAGGGGTGGCTGCGGCCGACCTCGAGGCGATCGTCCTGCACGACGTCGAACTTGTCCGCGAGCTTGTCCACCGCGGCATCGCCAAGCCGGTCATAATCGTCCCAGCCGAAACGGCCCTGATCGAGCGCTACGGCGCCGGTGAAGAACATCGAGAACTGCCCGCCGACGATCGAGGTCGGGTGCCGCTTGGTGGCGGCGTCGCCGGTCAGCGTGATGCCGTTGCGGTGCAGCCCGATCTCGACGCGCTTGATCTGGTCCGGCGTGAGATTGTGCTCCCGGCGCATCGCGATCAGCGCATCGAGGGCTGCGTGGGTGTAGCGGCAGCTCGGATAGGGTTTGACGCCGATCTTCATGGTCTCGTAGGTCGTGCCGAGGTCGGCGGTGGCCTTGTCGGGATGGGCGTTGTCGCTGTAGCCGACCAAAAGGCCGTGCTTGCCCTCGACAGATTCGGTCGCGCCGACGAAATCGTTGCGCGCCAGCGTCGCAGCGATCACACCGTTCATGGCGGCGGCGCCGACCTGATAGCGCTTGTTCCAGGCGCCGTTGACCAGGAACTGCAGCGAGCCCGCGGCCTGACTGCCGGAGACGCCGAACGCCGCGATGATCTGTTCCGTCGAAAGTCCAAACAATTTCGCGGCGGCGGCGGCGGCGCCATAGGTACCGGCGGTGGCGGTGGGATGAAAACCGCGCGCATAATGCGAAGTGGGATCGAGCGCGTTGCCGAGGCGGCAGCACACTTCATAGCCGGCGACGATCGCGGTCAATACGTCACGGCCGGAGGCGCCGACCATCTCGCCGACCGCGAACGCGGCCGGCACCACCGGCGCGCTCGGATGCAGCGAAGAATCCGCATGCGTATCGTCGAAGTCGAGCGAATGGCCAAGCGCGCCGTTGAGCAAGGCGGCGACCGCCGGGGTCCAGGTCTTGGCATCGCCGAACACAGTTGACTCACCCTTGCCGTCGAGCGCCAGCGCTTCGAGCATCTTGAGCAGCGAGGGCGTGGATTCGGCGTCGCGCCGCGCCCGGATGGCGCTGCCGAGGAAATCCAGCGTCAGCACCTTGGCGCGCTCCAGTACCTCCGGCGGGATATCGGCGAATTTCAGGTTTGCGACATAGGCGGCAAGCGTTGCGGTTTCATCGGCCATCGTGTTTCCTCACTGTTGTCGCGCAGGGTAGGCGGCCTGATTCCGGGTTTCAAGTCGCCTGCGCGCGATGGGCAGCAGCCATGTCCAATGTCGTTTAGAAACGGCTGCGTCTGCAACATGCCGGAACGGGGCGCAATGATCGCTTTGCTGAAACGCCTGTCCGCCCCGATACGGTCCCGCAAGGCGCAACTGGCGCTGGCGATCAGGGTCACGGTGGCGGCCTTCGGCGCGCTAGCGATCGCGACCGCGCTGCACCTGATGTTGCCGCTATGGGCGGTGCTGACGTCCCTCATTGTCACCCAGATGAGCGTCGGCCGCTCTCTGAAGGCGACCCGCGACTATATGTTCGGCACGGTGGGCGGCGCGATCTATGGCGGCGCGGTCGCGGTGCTGATTCCACATTCGGGTGAGGCGGCGCTGCTGGCGCTATTGGTGCTGGCGGTGGCGCCGCTGGCTTTCGTCGCCGCCATCAACCCCAGCCTGAACGCAGCCCCGGTGACCGCCGTCATCGTGCTGCTGGTTCCGAGCATGAGCCATGTCAATCCGCTGGATTCGACGATCGACCGCGTGCTCGAGGTCGCGGTCGGCGCGGTTACCGGGCTTTTGGTCTCTTTCATCGTGCTGCCGTCGCGGGCGCATAATCAAGTTCGCGTCAGTGCGGCGCGGCTGCTCGAATTGATCGCGGCGGCGCTGTCCGAATTGCTGGCGGGGTTGACGCGCGGGCTTGACAACGACGCTCTGCACCGGATTCAGGATGGCATCGGCGCCACGCTGGCCGAGTTGAATGCGACCGGCGCGGAAGCGGAACGCGAGCGCGCGGCGCATTTGGCGTCGGGGCCCGATACCGGTCCGCTGCTGCGGACCATATTGCGGCTGCGGCACGACCTCGTGATCGTAGGCCGCGCGAGCGTGGTGCCATTGCCGTTTGATCTGCAGGCGCGCCTCGCGGCACCCTTGACTAATATCAGCGCTGCGATCGTCGCTTACTTGCGCGCCATTGCCGAGGCATTGCGGACCGGCGTTGGCGCTCCGGCGATCTGGCCGGTCCATGAAGCTCTGCAGAACTATGCCGCGGAAATCGCAGCGTTGCGCAGCGAAGGTCTGACGCGCGGCGTGCCGGGCGACGTGGCGGAGCGGTTTTTCGCGTTGGGGTTTTCGCTGGAGCAGATGCGGCAGAATCTGAAAGACCTGGAGCGCTGCGTCGCCGAGTGGTCCGAAACACCGTCAGCAACGACCGCCGGCGAGGAGGATCAGGGAGGAAGCGGATAGCACGCCTATTCCTCGTCCGCGTCCGGTGTCTGCCTCAGCATGAAATGACCGAACGCCGAGGCGATGGGCTTGGCCGGGTCGTCCTGCCAGGCCTGCGCCTCGAAAGCGACGACGCGCCGACCCTGCTTGACGATCGACACGTTGGCGTAGCTGTCGAGGGCGCGGCCGGAGCGCAGGTAATTGATCGTCAGCCCGATCGGCTTGGGCGGCGACACGCCGAGTTCGCGCGTCACGCCGACGATCGCGGTGGTTTCCAGGAAGGCGCCGGTCATGCCGCCGTGGATGGCGGGCAGGATCGGGTTGCCGATGATCTTTGGCGAGAACGGCATCACCAGCGCGCCATCGTCGCCGATGCGGATGCCGAGACAGCGCGCGAAGGGGCTTTGGGCGAATAGGCTACTCGGATCCTCCGGCGCTTCAAGGGTCGGCAGCGCGCGATCCTCCATCGGCCGGTCCAGAAGCATATTGGTCCGGTTCGCGCCAACCATGAAGCACGCCGTTGCGGTGGCGACCGGATCGTCCTCGGATTCCTGGTAGGCCGTCGAGCGGACGAAGGCGATGGAGCGGGTGACGCGGTAACAAAACGAGTGCGCCTTGATATCGAGGCCGGGAGTTGCGGGTTTCTGGTAGTCGATGCGCAGGTCGAGCGTGGCGATCGCGCGCGTCCCGTCGAGTGCGAGCTGGACCGCCATGCCGCAGCTCTCGTCGAGCATGGCGGTTACGACGCCGCCGTGGAGAACGCCTGTCTCGGTGTCGCCGACGAAGACGGGGCGGTACGGCAGGCTCGACCAGGCTTCGCCGGGGGCTGAGCGGTCGAGCCGAAGTCCGCTGATGTAACCATAGACCGAGCGGCGGCCCTTGATGGCTTCTGCCAGTTCGTCAAACGGCAGCGGTGTGTTGAGTATCGGTGCTTTGGGCATGCCGACGTTCTAGACCATATTGCGAAGCAAAAGACAGCACACCTCGCTCCGGAAATTTTTCTCCGGAAGCTCGAGATTGGGCGCGACGGCCAATCAGCCGTTCGTCACGTGCACCCTGGGCGTCCGTCCAGAGTTCCATTGGCCGCCGATCGCCCGTTCGATCTGTGCGGCCAGCTGAAGCAGCAGCCCATCGTTGGCCTGCTTTGCCTGGGCCTGAATGCCAAGCGGCAACCCATTCTCGTGTTCCGCCAGCGGCAGCGAGATCGCGGGAATCCCGCACAGATTGGCGAGCGGCGTGAAGGCGAAGTTGCGCCACAGATTGCCGAACCAGTCCAGCACCGATGGATTGTCCGATATTGTCAGATATTCGGTGGTGCCGACTTTCGGTGTCGGCAGCGCGGTGATCGGCGTCAGGATGATATCCCACTGCTCGAAAAACGCTGCGAAGCCGCGGGACGTCGTGTTGAAGACCGCCTGCATGCGCGCCCGCTCGGCAAACGACGTGTGCCGGCCTGCTTCCCAGATCCGTATGTTGACCGGCTCGACAAGATCCGCCGGCGGCCTGTCCAGCCCGCGTGCCGCGAGCAGATTGCCGATCACGACCGCAAAATTGCTGATGTAGCAGGCGGTCTGCGCGTCAAAGGCGGCGCGATAGTCGACCGCGGGCAATGCGTGATCCACGTGATGGCCGAGGCCTTCGAGGAATCGCCCGACCCTTTCGAGCTCCGATGCGATCTGCGGTGTCGCCCGGTAGTCGCCCCATTGGTGCGAGAGCGCGATTTTGAGCGGTCCCGGGTCACGCTCGATCATATCCAGATAAGGTTCCGGTGAGGTCCAGAACGGCATGAATTCGCCAGGCGCGGGACCTCGGCACGCATCCACGAAGGCCGCGGTATCGCGTACGGAACGCGACTGGCAGCCCTGGATCGAAACGAGCCCCGTCAAATCCGAAAGGTGCGGCGCGAGCGAGAACACTCCCCGGGAAACCTTAAGACCGATGTTTCCGTTGACCCCGGCCGGAATGCGGATCGAACCACCGCCGTCGGTGGCATGCGCGATGGGTACGACGCCCGCCGCGACCATGGCGGCGCTGCCGGCTGATGATCCGCATGTGGTGTAGTCCGTGTCCCACGGGTTGCGCGTGACGTAGACGGCGGGATTGTCGGCTGAACTGCAAACTCCGAACTCCGGTGTGGTCGTCCGTCCGATCAGGTTAAGTCCCGCCTGGCGCATCTTCGCTATCAGGAAAGTATCGGCGGCGGCGCGATTGCCGCGCATCAGGAGCGAGCCCATTTCCTGCAGACGCCCCTTCATCGTCGGGCCCAGATCCTTCATCAGGAAAGGCAGACCGGCAAAGGGCCCCGCGAGATTGGCGCCGTCCTTGCCGGGATCGGCGATCGCGTCCTCAAAGACCTCGACCACTCCCGACAGCGCCGGATTGAGCTTCGCAATGCCTGCGGCTGCCTGACTGGCCAATTCCGTTGCCGTCAGTTCGCCCCTCCTGACGCGTGCGGCCAGCGCCACGCCGTCGTGCTGCGCCCATTCGCTCCAGCGCATCGGCAAAGTCATGCGATCCAATCCCTTCGATGCGGCATCAACCTTTAGCTTGGTAGCAACGTCCGGTCAGGGGGTAATCTTGGAAATGCCGGTTGTCCAGTTGCCGCTGGAGGCACCGGTTTGGGCATGTTTCGAATGCCAAGACCGGGGTGTCGATTCATCCGGCACAAACTCACAGGCTTGACGCGCTCGCGGTTCATCCGCCAGAAACCGCTCGCGGTCGAAGCATTGGAAAAACCCTGAAGCTCTTTGATCAGTCGCCGCTCTGCTTCAGTGGCTTCGATGGCGAGCCGATGGTCTTTAACCGGCGCATATCTTTCGCTGCTTCCGCAAGAAGCCAGTCTCGAAAGGTCACGATCTTCGGCAGGCTTGCGGTCGCCTTCGGGCAAACGATCCAGTAGGTCTTCGACAAGCGCAGCGATTCCGGGAAAGGCCGCACCAGCCGGCCGTTGATAAGATCCCAGGCCGCCAATGTCGTACGCGCGAGCGCGACACCCTGCCCGTTGATCGCAGCGTCAATGACCATGCTCGCCCGGTTTAATACCGGACCGTGAGTGACGTCGGCACCATCGATGCCTACGCCCTGCAACCAGTTTGCCCAATCCGCCCGGCTATCGAGGTGGATAAGTGGAAACTTCAGAATATCAACCAGCTTGTCGAGGCGGCGGCGACCCGACAGCAGCTTCGGACTGCACACGGCAAAGAGCTGTTCTGCACACAGCCTGACCGGGTCGAGTCCGGGCCAATTGCCGTCGCCGTGGCGTACCGCGAGGTCGACCTCCTCACGGGCAAAGTCGACATGATGCAGCGTTGCGGAAACACGAAGATCGATGTCGGAGTGAGCTTCAGCAAAGTGGCCGAGCCGATACACGAGCCACTTGGCGGCGAAGTCCGGCGAGGTGCTGACGGTAAGAACGCCTGTGTTTTGCCGCTGAACAAGCCGCTCGGTGCCTGCGGCAATACGGTCCAACGCATCGCGTATCACGGTGAGGTAATCCCGGCCCGCTTCCGTAATGACGAGCCGCTGACGTTCGCGATTGAAGAGCTTGAGGGCAAGCTCCGCTTCGAGCGCCTTGACCTGGTGGCTCACCGCGCCCTGCGTGACGCAAAGCTCTTCGGCCGCGCGCGTGAAGCTCTCGTGCCGCGCCGCGGCTTCGAACGCTTTCAGGGCATTCAACGGTGGCAGGCGCGGGCGCATCGCAGACCTTGACCAGACAGTTCATGAGAAAAACTAGGGCAGGCCCAAGAAACGATGCTTTGCGGGCTGTGCGCAACCGGGCCTATCGAAACTGCCAGCAATCGCAAATCATGCGATCGGGAGCCCTTTTATGTCAACGCTTTTCAGTAACACCCATTCTCTAAGCCTGCATCGGCACCGCCCGCCAGTCCCTCATTATCAATCCAATTCATGGCTCGGATGGGCCGCACTATTGAAAGAATTGCCGTGCTGGAGCGATCGGAGCCGGCAGCGCGCCGCGCTGCGCGACCTCGCCGATGACCGGCATCTGCTGGATGACCTCGGATTGACGAGGCAACAGTTGATGGATGAGGCGAACAAGCCGTTTTGGCGATGACGGATATCCATCGCCCCACAGCTGAACTATGAGAGGAGCAGCAAGTGCCCGATCCGATTGTCTACGGTTTTCCCCGAAGCACCTATGTCAACATCGTCCGCCTGGTCCTGACGCATAAGGAGGTGCCCTACGTCTTCCATGATCTTGAATCCGTCATGGGCAAGCCCGAGCATCTTGCACTGCATCCGTTTAACCGCGTCCCGATCCTCCGGCACGGCGATCTTACGGTCTACGAGACCAGTGCCATCGCCGCCTACGTCGACGAGGCGTTCGATGGACCGCGGTTGACGCCGCAGGACGTTCGCGAGCGGGCGCGCATGAACCAGTGGATCGGCGCGGTCAATTCCTACTACTACCCCTATATGATCTACCATGTGACGCATGAACGGCTGGTCTTTGCGGAACTGGGTATTGCGTCCGACGAAAAGGTCGTGGCGCATGCGCTGCCCAAGGTCGAACTTGCCCTTGAGGTCATGGAGCGCGAACTGTCGCGGGGCCAGGACTATCTGCTGGGTTCAGAGCTTACGCTTGCTGATTTCTTCATGCTGCCCAGTACGTTTGCTTTCAGCCTGACCGAGGAAGCCAAAGTCATGTATCCAAAATATCCGGCGTTTTGCCGCTGGCGGGAGCGGATGGAGAATTTGCCGACCACTCGAAAGCTGCGCGCGATCATGCCGCCTCGCGAGCCTATTCACCACGCGCGCGAGTGGGCAAATTCGCATCGTCCGAAGTACTGACGGTAAAAACTGAACAATCAGAAAACTTGCCGGAGGTTTCGGGCGCGGTTAAGTTGATGATACGGGGAAACGCAGGCTCCCCATTAGACGGCGCACCGTCCAAGCTCTGCGCAACGCTCGATGCTTCGAGGAGATTGCGCATGGACGGACTTCACCTCCCTCATATTCATATCAGGCAGACATCGCCTGTGTTGCGGCGCAGCGGCGGGAGACCGTCATGCCGCTAGCAACCGTTGGTGTCATAGAAATACCGAACGCCTCGGGCAGCGCCTTCGACCACGGCGCGTTCGATCCAAAAACCCGGCGGGTCTTCATCGCGCATACTGCGCGCGACTGCGTTGAGGTGATCGACCATGATGCGCAAAGGCACATGGCAACGCTGCCGGGATTTCCGGGAGTGGCCGGCGCTGTTGCCGACAATGGAGAGATCCTCGTCACCAATCGCGGTGCGGCGAGCCTCACCTGGCTCGACGCTGCGACATTCGAAGTGAAGGCGGTGTTCAAGACCGGCGCCCGGCCGAATGGGGCCGCGATCGTAGAACGCGCGTCCCTCGGTATTGTCGCCTGCATCGGAGACGAGCGCGAGCCCCCGACATTGCAGGCCGTTTCGCTGACCGGCTGCAAGGACACCGCGATCGATCTGCCCGGCCGGCCACGGTGGTGTGTAACTGACGCCGCCGCCGCGCGGGTATTCCTGTGCATCCGAGAGCCTTCGATGGTGCTGGTCGCCGGCCTGCCCGAGCTGAACGTGATCGCGCGGTGGAAGCTTCCGTCAGCCGGCGCGCATGGTCTGGATATCGACCATTCCCGCGGCCGCCTCTATGCCGCATGCGACGACGGCACCTTGGTCGAAATCGATAGCGCCACCGGAGACATTACTAACTTGTGGCCGATCGCGGGAGTACCGGATGTAACCTTCTTCAATCCGGCGACCGGCCTTGTCCATGTCGCCATCGGCGAGCCGGGACTTGTCGAAACCGTCGATCCGCGCACCGGCAGGGCCGTGCGCACGATGACCGGTACCGGAGCGCACACTACCGTTTTGGTGCCACCGGACCGGCTCTACGTGATTTCACCCGCGCACGGCGGGATTCTTGTCCTGGCGGATGCGTAATTCGCAGGAACTCATCTTCAAGCAGGAGGATCAGATGAAGTGGATTACCCGAGAGCACGTCAAGGTCGATCGCGTGGCCTGTCCCTGGCTCATCAAGAAGTTTGTCGACAAGGATGCCGAGTTCATCTTCGCGCCCACGGACAAGGTGATGGCCGAGGCAAAGCGGCTGGACGCCATCCCTTACGACGTCAAGGACGTCGAGCTTGGCCACCACGGCAAGGAGTGTTCGTTCGAAGCCATCCTCAAGAAGTACAAGCTGACCGGCGATCCCGCTCTTGTATTGCTGGGCAGGATTGTCAACGGCGCGGACACCGACAATACGCTCTACCACCAAGCCGAGGGACCGGGACTGCAGGCGGTGGCAGAAGGCTTCCGCCATCTCGGCTACAAGGACGACCATGCGCTCAATGTGGCCGAGTGGATCGTCTACGACGCGCTCTATGCGTATGCCCAGGAAATGGCTAAGCGCGGCAAGCCTGCCGGCCAATTTGCCAATTAGTTGCGACACATCGGCGATTGCGCGCAGACGGAAGCGGCCATTTGGTCTTATTGATAGGCGGTGTCGAACGCTCGCTCCCGCCGATCCGGAAAATGATCGCACAGGATGGTGGCGCGCTGGATTCCGCGATTCCGACTGGGCGCGATTCCGCAGGCTCGCTCGATCGCGTCGAGCGCGGCCGCCGGGTCGTCGGCGCGCAGATGAGCCCAACTCAGAACTTCGAGGATACGGGCTTCGAGGTCGCTGTCGGCAATCGACCAGGCGTAATGCGGCGTCTTGTCCGCCCTGCACGAGGCCAGCGTGGCGCGCGCCTGTTCGGCAAACCCGAGTGTGCGCTCGTTATCGCCGACGGCGGTGAAGTTGCGGTGCGCCGCCAGCCACAGATAGAGCGGCTCGTGCGCCGCCTTGGTGTTGCCGAGTGCCGCGAGGTGCCACGCCTGTTCTTCAAGCGGTGCGCTGAGCGCCGCGAGCATCAGGTCGTCGAGCCCCTTTTGCCACTCGAGCTTTATTTCAGGATGGGCCGGCAGATGGCGCCGCGTATGCCTTGTGTGCGTGGTTTCCACATAGCCCACGGCGACAAGTCCGGCCGCATGACGCCGGAAGGTTGCGACTGCATCGCCGATATCGGAGAATTGCTCGCGCAGGAAATCTTCCGTCGGGGTTTCGACGCTGTCGTGCATGCGGGTGCCGATGATCATCGGCTCGCTGCTCGGAATCAAAAGCAGTTCCCGGTCACCGTCGCCGGGCGGGCGGTGGAAGAATTTTACAAGATACATGGGGTCTCCGAACGCCTGGCCGCGTACGCTCGCGCCCCTGATGGCGAACGTCGTGCAAGCTTTGCAGAGTTCAGTCGCTTGCCCGGAGATTCCGGTTCAAGGCTTACGTTGAAGTCTTGCGGCGGGTCAGGCCCTTGCTTTGCATTCGCCAGATCAGCAGGTCGATGCGGTCCTGGCCGAAGAACGGTTCGTTCTCGAACACAAACGTCGGCACGCCCCAATGGCCTGAAGCGGCATGATCGGCCTCGTTATCCGCAATCACTCGCTCATAGCGATCGGGATCGGCCGCTATCGCCGCGTCCATCGCGGCAAGGTCGAATCCGGCCGCCGCGGCGGCGCGGGCGAGATGATCGCCCTCGTTCCAGCCACTGACGCTGCCGTCCCACAACACCCGGCTGATCGCTGCGACAAATTCCAGCGACCGCCCTTCAAGCTGGGCCGCGGCGCCGAGCCGCGTCAGGCGATGAATATAGGGCTGGTTCTCGGCGACATCGAACGTCGTCATGTCCTGCACGATCGGGTCGGGGCGGGGAAAGCGGAACGGGATGTTCTCGTGTTTCGCGACCCGGCTGGAGTCGAGCACGACATAGCTGGCGAACCGCGGATTGGTACGCTTGAAAAATCCGGGCACACGAACCGCGAGCGGATAGACCGGGCGCAAATTCACCGTGGCGTCGTAATCCGCGACGAGCTTCAGCGTCTTGGGCAGCGCCAGGTAGCTGTAGGGACTACGGAATGAAAAGAACAGATCGACGGATAAGGTCATGGCAGATCCCGCTCAGCACAGTCGGCTGGCCGGAACAAAGCATGGGCCGCGCGGCGCGTCCACGCCGACAGAGCGGGGGCATGTCGGTATCAGGCTGTGACCTGCCGCAGCATGGAGCGGACGATCAGCCGGTGAAACGGCAGAATGATCGCGAGATAGGTCCGGCCAAGCAAATTATGCGTCAGCACCAGCGTCGTGGCGGTGACGCGTTGTCCAGGGCCTGCGCCGGCGACGTCGATGACGACGCGAAAGTCCAGATGGCTGTCATTGAAGCCGGCAACCAGGCGACCCGGAGTCTCGCTGACAACAGGAAATATTCCGATGGCGTCCGCGGATGCGCTGCCGGTAGGCGAAGGCGTCTTGAGGCCGAACGGCGCCACCAGACGATTGCGCAAGTTCATCAGCGTCTCGATCCATTGCGGGCCGCGCGCCAGCATTTTTTCGGCCGCGCGGCGCGCGTCCAGCGCGGCGTTCTCGACCGCAACGCTGTAGGCATCGATGAATTGCGCGCCGGCCAGCAGCGCATCGGTATCGACCTTGGGTTCGACTTCGCGGACTTTCATCGCCATCCCTCACTACGTGCGAATGCCAGCTGACGCGTCAGCCGCCGGAAACGCAAGATCAGAAGTGCGGCATAGACAGCGGTTCCGCAGGACAGCCCGATCCAGACGCCGACAGCGCCGAGCGGAGTCCGGAACGCGAGCCAATAGGCGGCGGTAAATCCGATCAGCCAGTAACTGATTGCCGCAAGCAATAACGGCACCCGCGTGTCGTTCATGCCGCGCAGCGCCCCCGCCGCGACGGTCTGAATGCCGTCGGCGACAAAGAAGGTCGCGCCGACCATCAAAAGTGTCGCCGTGAGATCGATGACGGCGCCGGCACTTTCCGCGGCCGCGCCGAAGAACAATCGCGCGATCGCAAATCGGGTGAGGATCACGGTGAGGGTGAGGGCGGACACCAGCACTATGCCGAGCAGCACCGCAACGAAGCCGGCGCGTTTCACCGCGGCGGCATCGCCCCGGCCGACGGCGTGTCCGACCCGCACCGTGGCCGCGATACCGATGCCGAGCGGCACCATGAACAGGATGGCGGTCACCTGCAGCGCGATCTGATGCGCCGCCAGCGCTGTCGTGCCGATCAGGCCCATCAACAGCGCGGCAGCGCCGAACAGGCCATACTCCATCAGGAAGGCGAGCGAGATCGGCGCGCCGATGACGACCAGTTGCCGCATCAGCATCCAGTCGATGCGCCAGATGCGACCGAGCACCCGATATTTCCGGAACGGGCGGCGGGCATAGGCGAACCAGATGCCGGCCAGAAACATGCCGAAATTGACGATCGCGGTGGCGAGGCCGGCGCCGAACAGTTCCAGCCGCGGCAGGCCCAACCCGCCATGGATCAGGAGATAGACCAGCGCCGCATTGGCCGGGATGGCGGCCAGCGTAATCCACAGTCCCGGTTCCGGCCAGTTGACCGCGCCCATGAAGCCGCGGATCGCCAGGAACCACAGCGCCGGCGTGATGCCCCACGCCAGGCCGCGCAGATATTGCTGCGCGAAATGCGCGGTGGCGGGAGCTTGTCCTAGCGTCAACAGGATCTGCTCGCCGTACAGAGGAAACGCCATGATCGGTAGCGAAATTAGCAGTGCCGCCCACAGCCCGACCCGAAGCGCGCGCCGCACCCGCCGCGGATCGCGGGCGCCAAACGCCTGCGCTGCCAAAGGCGCGACCGCGGACACCAGCCCCATCCCGAACGTGAAGCTGACGAAGTAGACCGTGCTCGCCAGCGCCGCCGCGGCCACCGCCGCGTCGCCGAGGCGGCCGACCAACGCGAGATCGGTCGTCATCATCGCGATCTGCCCGAGCTGCGTCAGCGCGATCGGGACCGCCAGCTTCAGCGTCTCGGTCAATTCCACCACGAGGTGTCGGCCCGGCGCCGGCGCGACGGCAGGTGCGGAAGTTCGGCCTTGCTGGATTTCTTCAACGGATGTCACGGGCCGACCCTAGCATTGTCGCGGGACGAAAGATGCCGGCCCGTCGCTTCCCGGCAATGGTGCGAAAAATGACCTGACGCCGCGAGGGAAAATTGCGCTCGATCCGTAGTCCATCCGAGGGGTGCGTACAGCACCGCGCAGATGGGGACAAACGATGATGAAAAGAGTGGGGATCGTGATCTGGGCGGCCGGCCTGACCGGCATCACGCAGGGTTTTGCAGCCGATCTCAGGCCGCCCGCGCCGGCGCCGCAACGGCAGCCGCCCGCGGCTGTCATATCGAGCTGGGCCGGGCCCTATCTCGGTGTCCAGGCCGGCTATCTCTCCGGCGGCGGCTTTACGACGTTTCCCGGTTCCGAGGAGTTTCACTTCATCGACCCCACGGGCTTTGCCGGCGGCATGATGGCCGGCACCGCCATGCAATGGGGCCGTATCGTCGGCGGCATCGAGGGCGATCTCAGCTTCGTCAATGCGAAGTCGACCATCAATACCAGTCTGGGGCCCGATCCGACGCTGACCCAGCTGCAGACCACGATCAACTGGAACAGCCACCTGCGCGGCCGGCTGGGCTATGGATTCGATCGGGTGCTGGTTTTCGTGGCGGGCGGTCTGGCGCTGGCGGGCGTCGAGAACAAGGCCTTCGACAACACCGCCGGTGTGGCCGCGACATGGAGCGAGACCCGCGCCGGCTGGACGGTTGGCGCCGGCGTGGATTATCGCGTCGCGCCACTGGCCACGGTGCGGCTGGAATATCTCTACGACAATTACGGCACCAGCACGCTGGCGGCGCAGACCGTCGGCGTCACTACGTTCACCGAGCGCGACCACAAGCTCGACACTCACACGCTGCGCGCCGCCGTCAATTGGCACTTTTGATGCCGTTCGTGGCGAGCCGGCGGGGTTCGCAGCAATCCCCGTTTCAGAGAAGGAGAACATAACCATGCGAAGACGTCTGGCCCTTGCACTGCTGGTTGCGACGTCGTCGGCGGAAGCCGCGCCGATGCCGGGAGCGGATTCGATCCGCCAAGTTGCCGAGGCCGCCGCGCCAATTCAAACCGTGGCTTGCGCGCGTTATGGCTGGCGCGGCTGGGGCGTCTATCCCGGATGCTTTCGGCGGCCCTACGCGCCGGCCTATGTCGTGGCGGAGCCGTATTATGCGGCGCGGCCGGTCTATGTGGCGCCGCCGGTCTACGTTTCGCCGCCGCGGCGGTGTTGGATCGCGGGCGCCTGGCGGCCGTGCTGATGCCGCGATTGGCTGCGGGCGCCGCCTGATCGCCAAGGGAAGCACGGACGCGGATGATGGAAGACCTGTCGGATGAAGCGCTGATGACCGCGGTATCCGCGCGTCAGCAGCGGGCATTCCGCATCCTGATGGGCCGCCACATGCAGCGCGCGATCAGGGTGGCGCAGCGCGTCGTTCGCGATGCCGCCGAGGCCGATGACATCGGGCAGGACGCGTTTCTGCGGGTCTGGAGCCACGCGGCCTCGTTCGATCCGGGTGTGGCGCGGTTCACGACCTGGCTCTACCGGATCGTGCTCAATCTGGCATTCGACCGGATCCGGCGTCGGCCGCTGTTGCCGATCGAGGAGGCGAGCGAGGTCCGCAGCGGCGATCCTGAACCGGTCGAGCGGCTGATCGCCGATGAAGAGCGCCGCGCCGTGGAGCAGGCGATGGCCGGTCTATCGGAACGGCAACGCGGCGCCATCGCGCTGTTCCACATGGAGGGGCTGAGCGGCGAGGAGGCGGCCAAGGCGATGGATCTCAGCGCCAAGGCGTTCGAATCTCTGCTGGCGCGGGCGCGGGCGGCGCTGCGGGACCAGGTCGAGAAAATTCAGAATAGCAGGAGGTGCGCATGACGCGCGATCAGTTCAGGCAATTGGCCGAGATTTGGGGAGGAGATATCGATCGCTGGCCGGCGGCCACGCGCAGCGCCGCGCGCGAGATCGCCACCAGCGAGGAAGGCAGGCGCATTCTCAAGGAGCAGTCCCGGCTCGATCGGCTGTTCTCGATGCCGCCTGAGGTGAGCGATCACCGTGCCGGACGGGTCGGCCTCGCCGTTCTGCAGCAACGGGCAAAGGCCGATCGCGATCCGCCATGGCTCCGCAGGCTGTTGCGTCCGGCGGCGTTCGTTCCCGCCGCCGGTCTCGCCTGTTCCGCCATGGTGGGCCTGTGGCTCGCGGGCGCGCTTCCCTATCACGGGCCGCAGGAGGCGCTGTCGGTGGTCAGCATGGTGTTCGATAGCGCCGATGCCGGTTTGTGGGGGGTGCAATGAAATTCTGGCGGTTTCCTGAGCGTGGGGTGCGCTGGCTGCTGCTGGCGTCGCTCTGCGTCAATGTCGTGCTGGCGACCTATGTCGCCGTGCAATGGTTCCAGCCCGGCTGGTCGCCGGCCGGGGCGGCGATGCCGCTGCGGATGATCGAGCGCGTGGCGGCGCGGCTGCCTGCGGATGATGCCGACATCCTGTGGCGCATCTATCGCGGCAAGGAGCCGGAAATCCTGCCGCTGCAAATAGAGTATACCCGCGCCTTGCTCAAGACCATGCGGCTGACCGGGAAGGCCGAACTGGACAAGGACGCGTTGCGCGCGGCGGTGAAGGAAGCCCGCGACAAGCGGATCAAGATCGGCGACGCCGTGATCGAAACCTTCGTCGAAATGCTGGAGCAGATTTCTCCGAAAGGACGACGTCAACTCGTCGGCAGGTTTCTTCGCGGCGATCCGTAAGCCGCGCGAGGGATTCGGCGCGCCGGTGCGTATCACCTACATCGACGCCAGCCAATTGAAGGAGATGAACCCACCATGGTGCAGCGAATGATCCCTGAAACCGGGCGCGTCACGACGTTTTCCCGGCCGACAGCCGCGTTCGTGCGCGCAATCCTCGCGGCGGCCTGCCTAGTCGGCCTGCTCGCGCTTTCGCTGTCACGGGCGGGTGCGCAGGACGGACGCGGCGAGGCGCGGCAGGCCTGCTCGGCGGATTATCATCGCCTCTGTGCCGGAGTCAGCCCCGGTGGCGGCCGCATCAGGAAATGCCTGAATGACAATTTCGATTCCCTGTCAGACGCCTGCAAGCAGGCGGTCATTGCGCGCAGCGGCAAGTAGAGCATGATCCGGAAAAGTGGAAGCCGGCTTTCCGAAAAGATCATCCTCGGAGTGGGCGGCGGAAGAACGGCTAGCCCGGCACCCGGGTAATCCTGGCGCCAAGCGCGTTGAGCCGTTCGTCGATCCGCTCATAACCGCGCTCAATCTGATCGGCATTGTTGATGGTGCTGACGCCCTTGGCGCACACCGCAGCCAGCAGCATCGCCATGCCGGCGCGGATGTCGGGCGACGTCATCAGCGCGCCGCGCAGCCGGCTCGGCCCGGCGACGATCGCACGGTGCGGATCGCACAGCACGATACGCCCGCCCATCGCGATCAGCTTGTCGACGAAAAACATCCGCAACTCGAACATCTTCTCGAACATCAGGATCACGCCCTCGCATTGGGTGGCGGTCACGATCGCGATCGACATCAGGTCGGCCGGGAAAGCCGGCCACGGCTGATCCTCCAGTTTCGGCACATGGCCGCCGAAATCGTCCTGGATCTTCATGGTCTGGCCCGAGGGCACGATAAGATCGTCGCCCTCGACCTGACAGACGATGCCGAGCCGCTCAAAGCCCATCCGGATCGAGCGCAAATGTTCGATGCCGGCACGCGCGATGCGGAGCGGCGAGCGCGTCACCGCGGCAAGGCCGATCAGCGAGCCGACCTCGATATGGTCGGGGCCGATCGAATAGCTGGTGCCGCCGAGCGTCGCCGGCCCGTGCACGATCATGGTGTTGGTGCCGATGCCTTCGATGCGGGCGCCGAGCGCGACCAGAAAATGCGCGAGTTCCTGCACATGCGGCTCGGAGGCGACGTTGCGTAAATGCGTGGTGCCGTGGGCCGCCACCGCGGCCATCAGCGCGTTCTCCGTGGCGGTCACGCTCGGCTCGTCGAGGAAGACGTCGGCGCCCTTGAGGCTGTGGCAGCGGAATTCCAGCCGGTCGGTGGCCACCACCGTGGCGCCGAGCTGTTCGAACGCCAGGAAATGAGTGTCAAGCCGCCGCCGGCCGATCACGTCGCCGCCCGGTGGCGGCAGCATTACCTCGCCGCAACGGGCCAACAGCGGTCCCGCCAGCAGGATCGAGGCGCGGATTCGCGCACATAGTACCGGATCGAGATCGGCCGAGCGAATATCCTTGGCGTGGACGAGAAGCGTGTTGCGCTGCTTCCATTCGGCCGTGGCGCCGACCGACCGGATCAGTTCCACCAGCGTTTCGGTGTCGCGAATGCGCGGGACATTTTCCAGCGTCACCGGATGCTCGGTCAATAACGCCGCGGCGATGATCGGCAACGCAGCGTTCTTGTTTCCGGAGGGCTCGATGGTGCCCGTCAGCCGGTGGCCGCCTTCGACGATGTATTGCAGCGACACCCGCTCACACGTCCACGGTGGCGCTGAGCGAATTATCCTGGATGAATTCGCGGCGCGGCTCGACCACGTCGCCCATCAGCTTGGTGAAGATGTCGTCGGCCTCGTCGACCTCCTTGATCTTCACCTGCAGCAGCGAGCGCTCATTGGTGTCGAGCGTGGTTTCCCAGAGCTGGTTCGGGTTCATTTCGCCGAGGCCTTTATAGCGCTGCAGCGCCACGCCCTTGCGGCCGGCGTCGGTGACCGCCTCGAACAGGCTGACCGGCCCGTGGATGGCGGTCTCGGTGTCTTTCCGGCGCAGCAGGCCCGGCTTCGGATAGGCTTCCTGCAGCTTCACGGCGTAATCGTCGAGTTTGCGTGCGTCGGCGGAACCGAGCAGCGCGTCGTCGATCATGGCGACGTCCTTGACGCCGCGCACGGTGCGTTCGAAGAAGAATCCCTCGCCTTCGGTGAAGCGCCCGGTCCAGCCGCGCTCGACTTCGTCGGCCAGCGCGTCGAGCCGTCGGGCGATATAATCAGCGGCGGCGTTGGCGGTGGCGACGTCGCCGGTGATCTTGGGGTTCATCACACCGGCGATCGCCGCCTGCTCGATCACCTTGCGGTTATAGCGGCTGTGCAGATTGTGCAGCGTTGAGCGGATGACACGGGCGTCCTCCACCAGCGCCAGCAAATCGCGGCCGCTGCGGTCCTCGCCCGAGGCCAGCTTGAAGACGCAGTCGTCGAGCCCGGTCTCGATCAGATAATCTTCCAGTGCGCGCTCGTCTTTCAGATATTGCTCGGACTTGCCGCGCGTCACCTTGTAGAGCGGCGGCTGCGCGATGTAGAGGTAGCCGCCCTCGATCAGCGTCGGCATCTGGCGGAAGAAGAACGTCAGCAACAGGGTACGGATATGCGCGCCGTCGACATCGGCGTCGGTCATCAGGATGATCTTGTGATAGCGCAGTTTCGCCAGATCGAAATCGTCGCGGCCGATGCCGGTGCCGAGCGCCGTGATCAGCGTGCCGATCTGCTCGGAACCGAGCATCTTGTCGAAGCGCGCGCGCTCGACATTGAGGATCTTGCCGCGTAGCGGCAGCACCGCCTGGAATTCGCGGTTGCGGCCCTGCTTGGCGCTGCCGCCGGCGGAATCGCCCTCGACGATGAACAGTTCGGACTTGGCGGGGTCCTTCTCCTGACAGTCGGCGAGCTTGCCGGGCAGCGAGTTGAATTCGAGCGCGCCCTTGCGCCGGGTCAGCTCGCGTGCCTTGCGCGCGGCCTCACGGGCGGCGGCGGCTTCCACCACCTTGCCGACGATGACCTTGGCTTCCGCGGGATGTTCCTCGAACCACGCCGCCAAGGCGTCGTTCAGGACATTCTCGACCACCGGACGCACTTCCGAGGACACCAGCTTGTCCTTGGTCTGCGAGGAGAATTTTGGATCGGGCACCTTGACCGAGAGCACCGCAGTGAGGCCCTCGCGGCAATCGTCTCCGGTCAGTGCAATCTTTTCGCGCTTGGCCATGGCGTCGGCATAGCCGTTGACCTGGCGCGTCAGCGCGCCGCGGAAGCCGGCCAGATGGGTGCCGCCGTCGCGCTGCGGAATGTTGTTGGTGAAGCACAGCACGTTCTCATGATAGCTGTCGTTCCACCACAAGGCGGCCTCGACGCCGATGCCGTTCATCTCGGCCGCGATCATGATCGGGGAGGGCACCATCGCTTTCTTGTTGCGGTCGAGATATTTGACGAACTCGACCACGCCGCCGTCGTAGCGCATCTCCTCGCGCTTTTCGACCGCGTGGCGCATGTCCGACAATACGATGTTGACGCCGGAATTCAGGAACGCCAGCTCGCGCAGGCGGTGCTCCAGGGTGGCAAAGTCGTACTCGACATTGGTGAAGGTTTCCTTGGAGGCGAGGAACGTCACCTCGGTGCCACGCTTGCCGTTGGCGTCGCCCACCACCTTGAGCGGCGCGACCGCATCGCCATGCGCGAACTCGATGTAGTGTTCCTTGCCGTCGCGCCAGACCCGCAATTGCAGCTTGCTGGACAGCGCGTTGACGACGGAAACGCCGACGCCGTGCAGTCCGCCGGACACCTTGTAGGAATTCTGGTCGAACTTTCCGCCGGCATGCAGCTGGGTCATGATGACTTCGGCCGCGGAAATGCCTTCGCCCTTGTGGATGTCGACCGGAATGCCGCGGCCGTCGTCGCGCACCGTCACGGAGCCATCGGCATTGAGCAGGACCTCAACCGCGGTGGCGTGGCCGGCCAGCGCTTCGTCGATGGCGTTGTCGACGACCTCGTAGACCATGTGGTGCAGGCCGGAACCGTCGTCGGTGTCGCCGATATACATTCCCGGCCGCTTGCGCACGGCATCGAGGCCTTTCAAAACCCGGATCGATTCCGCGCCGTATTCGATGGGAATGGAATGCTCAGTGTCGGCGATCGATTGCCGGGCAGGTTCTGTCATGTGAGGCCTTCGAGGATGTCCCGAATCAGCGGCGCAAAACAGGCGCTGATTCATTCATTTGTGCCATGAAAGGGGCGATGCGCCTAGCGCAAAGTCTCTCCCGGCAAGCTGTTGAATAAATAGGATTTTTTAACGGTTTTTCAAGCCTACGGAAAGCCGATTCCGGAGTCTTCCAAAAGCGCGATTCGGGCGGCTCGTTGGTGCCTTCGAAGTGAATTTTTAAGGGGGCCCGCCGCTTCAGGCGCGGCGGGCGATCCGGCCGGAATCGACGTCGAAGATTTCGCCCGATGGCCCGATGTCGGTGAATGCCTGAGGATCGGCGCCGGTCATCCAGACCTGCGCGCCGAGTTTGGCCAGTTCATCGAACAATGCCGCGCGCCTGCCGGGATCGAGATGCGCCACCACCTCGTCGAGCAGCAATAGCGGCGTGATCCCGGTCATCTCCGCGACCAGGGTGGCATGCGCCAGCACCAGCCCGATTAGCAGCGCCTTCTGCTCGCCGGTGGAGGCGTCGCGGGCCGGCATGTTCTTCGGCGCATAGATCACCTGCAGATCGGTGAGATGCGGACCGTCGAGCGTCCGCCCCGCCGCGGCGTCGCGCGCGCGGTTGGCGCGCAGGATCTCGCGGTAACGATCCTCTACCGAAGTGGCGGGCTCCGACATCAGCGCGTTTTCCATCCAGCCGTCGAGCATGATCTGCGCGGACGGAAATGCCGAAGCTTCGCCGCGTGTGCGCAGCATCGCCGCGAGCTTTGCCGCGGTCTGGCCGCGCATCGCCGCGACCGCGACCGCGAGTTCGGCGGTCTCACGCTCGATCGCGTCGCACCAATGGTCGTCGTAATTGCGCACCTCCAGCAGGCGGTTGCGCGAGCGCAAGGAACGGTCGAGCGCCGACACCCGGCTGGAATGTTCGCTGTCGATCGCCAGCACCAGCCGGTCGAAAAACCGCCGCCGCTCCGAGGCTGCCCCCATGAACAGCCCGTCCATCGCGGGCGTCAGCCACACCATCCGCAGATGGTCGCCGAACGCGGTGGCCGAGGGGACCGGCTCGCGGTCGATCCGGCAGCGCCGGCTGCCGGCGGCGGCCTCGCTGCCGGGCGGATCGATGCCGGTGCCAAGCGTTGCCAGTCCGAGCGCGCCTTCGACCTCGGCCGATACCGCCCACGAGCCATCGCCCTGGATGTCGGCGACATCGTCGAGCGTCGCCCGGCGCAAGCCGCGCCCCGGCGACAGAAACGAGATCGCCTCGATGCAGTTGGTCTTTCCGGCCCCGTTCGGCCCCACCAGCACCACGACATCCCCGCGCGTCTGCAGGCTTGCCGCCCGGTAATTGCGGAAATGCGTCAGCGACAGGCGGTGGATGCGGGAGGCGGTCATGACCAGCTGTCATTGCCGGGCTTGACCCGGCAATCCATCGTCCGCGCTAGCGGACAATCTCTTCGTATAGATCTCGCCACTCCGGATTGCTTGCGACGATCAGGTCGATTTTCCACTCGCGCGACCAATGTTTGATGTTCTTCTCGCGTTGAAGTGCGGCCGCGATTGTTTCGTGTGGCTCAAAAAATACCAGCGTCTTGATGCCGTACCGCTTGGTGAAGCCATCTGCCAAGCCTTCTCGATGTTCGTAGACGCGCCGCACCAGATTGTTCGTCACGCCGACATATAGCGTTCCACCCGGGTTACTTGCGAGGATCTACACCCAATAGGTCATCTGGTTCGATGGATTTCCGGGTCAAGCCCGGCAATGACGACTGTGAAAAACCTCGGCCTACACCCGCATCGGCATCAGCACATACAGCGCGCCCTTGGATTCCTTGTCCTGCACCAGGGTCGGCGAACCCGGATCGGCCAATTTTAACACCGCGACTTCGCCCTCGATCTGGGCCGCGATATCCAGCAGATAGCGCGAGTTGAATCCGATATCGAGCGGGTCGGAGGCGTATTCGACCTCGAGCTCTTCGGTCGCGCTGCCGGAGTCCGGGTTGGTTACCGACAGCACCAGCTTGCCGGCGGACAACGCCAGTTTCACGGCGCGGCCGCGCTCACTGGAGATGGTCGAGACGCGGTCGACCGCGGCCTCGAAATCCTTCTTGTCGACGATGAGTTCCTTGTCGTTGTTTTGCGGGATGACGCGGCCATAGTCCGGAAAGGTGCCGTCGATCAGTTTCGAGGTCAGCACCACGTTGCCGATGGTGAAGCGGATCTTGCCCTGCGACAATTCGATCAGAACCTCGGCCTCGTTGTCCTCGATCAGCCGCTGCACCTCGCCGACGGTCTTGCGCGGCACGATCACGCCGGGCATGCCGGTCGCGCCCTTGGGCAAAGCCAGGTCGATCTGCGCCAGCCGATGGCCGTCGGTCGCGACCGCGCGCAAGCTCGGCTCCTTGGCGCTGCCGGCGGTGTGCAGATAGATGCCGTTGAGATAGTAGCGGGTTTCCTCGGTCGAGATCGCAAACTGGGTGCGGTCGATCAGGCGTTTCATGTCGGAGGCCGCCAGCGTGAACGAATGCGTCATGTCGCCGGCGGCGAGATCGGGGAAATCGTTTTCCGGCAGCGTCTGCAGCGTGAAGCGCGAGCGGCCGGCGCGGATCGCAAGCACCGAACGGTCGCCGTCGCCTTCCAGCACGATCTGGGCGCCGTCGGGCAATTTGCGCACGATGTCGTAGAACATATGCGCCGGCACCGTGGTCGAACCGCCGGTGCCGGTTTCGGCTGCCAGCGTTTCCGTCACTTCAAGGTCGAGGTCGGTGGCCTTCAGCGACAGCCGCGCGTTTTCGGCCCGGATCAGCACGTTGCCGAGGATCGGAATGGTGTTGCGCCGTTCGACCACGCGATGGACGTGGCCCAGCGATTTCAAGAGTTGCGCGCGTTCGACGGTAACCTTCATTGCAATACCCGCCTGATCCCTAAGATGGAAAAGCCGGGCGGCCCGAAAGGCGCGCCGCGGCATTTGAAACCCGAAAAGCCTGATCGAAGCTGGATTTGATCAAACCCGCGGGGGGACCGCAAGGTGGCGCGGATGGCCCGTCAGCGCAAGGGAGGCGTGAGCCGTTTCCCACGTTTTGCGGGCAATTCCATGCTTTCGGGCGGTCCCGGCGAATGCCGGGTCCCCCTCAATCTCCGGCTCCCACGGCGCCCCGATAAGGGGCCGCGGAGCATCAGTCCCGGCGTTCGCCGGGATGACCGGTTGACCGGGAAACAATGCCGGCGCTCACTCCTGCAACTGGCGCTTCAGCGATTCAACCTCTTCGGAGAGCGACACATCCTTGGCGACCAGGGCCTCGATCTTGCGCACGGCGTGCAGCACCGTGGTGTGGTCGCGCCCGCCGAACCGGCGGCCGATCTCGGGCAGCGAGCGCAGCGTCAGCGTCTTCGCCAGGTACATCGCGACCTGGCGCGGGCGCACGACATTTGCGGTGCGGCGCGACGACAGCAGGTCCGAGCGGCTGACATTATACTGCCGGGCGACCACGCGCTGGATGTCCTCGATCTTGATGCGCTTGGGTTCCTGCGGCCGGACCAGGTCGCGCACTTCGCGCTCGGCCATTTCCAGCGTCACCGGCTGCGCGTTGAGTTTGCTGTGCGCCAGCAGGCGATTGATGGCGCCCTCGAGGTCGCGGCCGTTATGGGTGATCGTTCTGGCGAGATAATCCAGCACCGGCGGCGGCACATCGAAGCTCGCATGATGCGCGCGCGCCGCGGCGACCCGCGATTTGAGGATTCCGAGCCGCAATTCCTCGCCGAGCGATCCCATCTCGACCACGAGGCCGCCGGCGAGCCGCGAGCGCACGCGGTCGTCGAGGCTTTCCAGGTCGGACGGCGGACGATCGGCCGCGATTACCACCTGTCGGCCGGCATCGATCAGCGCGTTCAGGGTGTGACAGAATTCGGCTTGGGTGGATTTGCCCTGCAGGAATTGCAGGTCGTCGATCACAAGCACGTCGATGCCGCGCAGCGCTTCCTTGAAGGCGAGCGCGGTCTGGGTTTTGAGCGCCGCGACAAAGCCGTACATGAATTTTTCGGCGGTGAGATACAGCACCTTGCGTTCGCTGCCGGAATTGCCGGCCCAGGTCACCGCTTGCAGCAAATGGGTTTTGCCGAGGCCGACGCCGGCATGGATATAAAGTGGGTTGAACATCACGTTGTCGCCGCGTCGGCCTTCGGCAACCTGGCGTGCCGCGGCATGCGCGAGCGTGTTGGAACGGCCGATCACAAAACTTCCGAAGGTCAGGCGCGGATCGAGCGGCGATCCACCGAGCGCGTCATGATTGGCAGAGACCGGCGCGATCGCGGTCGCGCGCAGCTCGGGCACGGCGCGACCATCGTTTCGTTCGGTGCCGCGCGGATCGAGCGGCGCCAGCGCTTCCTTGGCGGGCGCTGCGCATCGCATTGCGGTGCGCACCGTGAGGTCGACCCGATGCACTTCCGGCATCTCGGCCTGCCAGCAGGTCAGGACGCGCTCGGCGTAATGCGCCTGAATCCAGCTCTTGAGAAACCGGGTCGGAACCGAGAGATGGACGCTTTCCGGCTGCACGCTTTCGAGGTCCATTCGTGCGAACCAGCTTGTGTAAACGTCTTCTCCTACGGTCGAGCGCAGACGGCCCTTCACGCGTGACCAGCGATCCTGTTCGATATTTGTCATTGTCCGACGACTTTTCTGAAAGAGTAATGTTGCCTGTGGAACGCCGTGCGGAGATTCCGCGTGGCGCGGACCTCATGAGGCTCTGTCTCCAGCCATAGACCGGCCGTTCGGCGAAATGCCGTCGGGCACAAACATCAGGTTGGAAGAAGAAGCGTTCGCGAGGTCAGTGCGTACTCGACGGCCTGACTGGAACTCGCGTGGGTGGACGCGCACAGGCGCCGTCTGAGCCGTTCCCTACGGCTTCGCTGGAAAATGGTGTTTGGTGGAATACCGCGCTGATACCGTAAAACATGCAACCTCCCCATCCCGCCGCGATCGCTCGTGGCAAGCTGTCATCTCACGTGTGTTTCAATTCAGTCGCCCGCTACCGAACACGAAAATCGTTCGGTCGCCACGCCGCCTCGTTTAGCCCGTCCGTTACAACACGCTCACTTACTACGCCTTCGGCGCGATCGTGGCTGGCTAGGTGCGTATTTCTTTTATTCAAAGCGAACGAGACACGAATGCCCCGCCTAAGAAATTTTGACACGAAACCGCCGTCCCCATATCGCTATGAGTTTCGATCCGACAATCGCTTGGAAAGCGTCGCCAACGCGCACACCGCCGCCGATTTGCACATCCGCCCCGTTCCTTAAACCGCGCTGGTCTCAAGAGCCGAAGGCGTCGCGAACGTTGTTAGAGATACAGCATGCCCTGTTTCTCGCAACGAAAATGATTCAGCGCCCGCGCCCGCAAAATCGACTTCGGCATCGCAAAACCAGGCAAGCGGGTTTGTTTGCAACAGCAACGTTTTGAATCTGATTGAAGATTCGATGCGACGATCGGGTGTGACATTTTCGTCGACTGCCGAAAAGAAAGTCACATTTCCTTAACTTTCGCCCGGAGCGCTTCCGAGTTTTCGAACTGCTGCTCTGCGCTATGCCGATAAGTAACTAAACAAGCGCGCATTTTTTTGCGCACTGAAACAGGGTAACCCTCACGCGATGCAAACGACCGACGTCGAACCATGTCGCGCATGCTCACGACAACGAACATATGACGTGACATTATCAGCGGGGAGTTTGACGATCTGGTGTTGCCGGTGCGGCAAAATTGCACCACGTAAAATTGCGGAGTTGCAAGAGCGCGGCAATTTGTGAACGGATGGGCAACCGCGGTCAAAGAAAAAGCCCGGCAGTTGCCGGGCTCTTTCGTCGACGAAAAATTTTCGATCAGTTCATTTCGCGAGCTTCGCGATCTGATGCACCAGCCGCGAAACCTTCCGGCTGGCGTTATTTTTATGGATGATGTTGCGCTGCGCGGCTTGCATCAGTTCGGGTTCCGCGCGCGTCATCGCCTTGAGCGCCGCGTCGCGGTCGCCGCTCTTGATGGCTTCTTCGACAGTGCGGACCGCGCCGCGCATCTGGGTGCGGCGTGACTTATTGATAACAGTGCGGCGGGCAATCTTGCGCGTCGCCTTCTTGGCGGAGGTGGTATTGGCCATGCTCTCAAATATCCTTCGACAGGGACCGATCACGGATGCTCGGGCTTCGAGCGTGCCGGCCGTTCAATCGCGTGATCGACGCTGGTGAATTTCCAAAGTGTTCCGCGAGAATGCCATTGCTGGAACCTAAATGGCTCACCCGACGGCGCCGCTCAAAGAACAGCGGCGGCGGGATTGCGCCCGCCGCCATTGGGGGTCTTATAGAGGGCGCGCCTTGCAGCGTCAACGCCTTCCGGCCCCTCGGGAGCCCGGGCCGCCTGCCGAAAGGCGCCGATAAGATGCTGATGAGGTTGAATTTCCCGCGCCGCGCCGTTAATGGCTGACGGCGTCAATGGGCGCAACACGCACAAGGTGACGCATGATCCGCGGTTTTTTCCGACTTGTGGGGCTCTTGCTGCTGGCCGGCGGATTTGTCTTCATGGTCTATGACGGGGCGCGCTGGGTCGCCGATCAAACCCTGCAGTTCACCCGGTTTGGTCAATTCTGGAACGACATCCACCAATCCAGCCAGCAGGCGCTCAAGGTCTGGGTCGAGGCCAATGTGCCCTGGCTCTGGACCAGCGTCATCAAGGTCGTGCTGGACCAGCCGGTTTTTGCGGTCATGGGCGTGTTGGGTATTCTGCTGATGTTGCTGTTCCGGCCGCGCAAGCCGCTGATCGGCTATTCGCGGGACTGACCGGGCCGAGGTTCGGCAGGCCAACGTTTGGCGTAACGGGGCTGCCCTGGCCTGCGTAATGACCCATACCCATAATAGAGTGACCCATCCCGCCTGGAGGTGATCCATGTTCTTCATGCGCAAGACCACCGCATTGCCGAGCGCCGCCGAGGCGCTGCCGGGCCGCGCCACGCCGATCCCCACCGCCACCAGCCATTATGTCAACGGCCGTCGCGTGCAGCCGCCTTATCCCGCCGGTCTGGAACAGGCCGTGTTCGGGCTCGGCTGCTTCTGGGGCGCCGAGCGCAAGTTCTGGGAACTCGGCGATGGCATCTACACCACCGCGGTCGGCTATGCCGGCGGCCATACCCAAAACCCCACTTACGAGGAGGTCTGTTCGGGCCGTACCGCCCACACCGAAGCGGTGCTGGTGGTGTTCGATCCGAGCAAGATCTCGTACCAGCGGTTGCTGAAAATATTCTGGGAAAGTCACAACCCGACCCAGGGCATGCGCCAGGGCAACGACGTCGGCACCCAGTACCGTTCCGCAATCTACACCTTCAACGACGCGCAGCGCCGGGCGGCGGATGCGTCGAAGTCGGCCTATCAGAAGGCGTTGAAGGCAAAGGGCCTCGGCGCCATCACCACCGAGATCGCGCCGTCGGGCGAATTCTATTTCGCCGAGGACTATCATCAGCAATATCTGGCCAAGAATCCGGGCGGCTATTGCGGGCTTGGCGGCACCGGGGTGTCGTGCCCGATCGGCGCCGGCGTCACCGCCTGATTTCTTTTTTCACTCACCCCGCAATGGCGGGGTGAGGGCGTCCTGCCCGCATCGCGCGGGCAAAACCAATTATTAACCATAACCAGTGCAACAGTAGGGCTTCTCGCTATGAGGGATGGCTCCGGTGCGGGTTGCGCGCGCGTTTCGACTTCCGATCATCGCCATCGTGACCGCGCTCGCACTGTCGGGCTGCATGCACACGACCGGCCCGGTCGCCGAAGCGCCGCCGCCGGGCGATCCCGATGCCATGACTTATGGGGGCGCGGATCATCCAGCCGCCGCCGCTTCACCGCCCTCGCGCGTGGCCGATTCCGGCGGCGCCCCGCCCGCGCTTCGCAACAGCTTCGCCGCCGCGCCGCGCCGCTACGCGCCGGTCCCGATTGTCTATGCGGCAGCGCCAGCGCCGCTGGTCCATGACGCGGCCTACAAGCTCGACGCCGGCGACAAGCTCCGTGTCGTGGTCTATGGCCAGGAAGGCCTCACCAATACTTACGCGATCGATGCCGGCGGCTCGATCACCATGCCCCTGATCGGCGCGGTACCGGCGCGCGGAAAAACGCCAGCAGGCCTCGCCGTGGCGATATCCGCCAAGCTGCGCAACGGCTTTATCCGCGAACCGTCGGTGGCGGTGGAGGTCGAGACCTACCGTCCGTTCTTTATTCTCGGCGAGGTCGCAGCCCCCGGCCAGTATCCCTACGTGCCCAATATGAGCGTCGAAAGCGCGGTGGCGATCGCCGGCGGCTTCTCGCCGCGCGCCCGCCGCGACCGCGTCACGCTTACCCATACCGAGGCGTCCGGCCCGGAGCGGATCGTCGTTCCGCTCGGGACTGCGGTCAGTCCGGGCGACACGGTGCTGGTCGGCGAGCGCTGGTTCTGAATTTTTCTCATCCATCATTCCAGGGCGATGCGCAGCATCGAACCTCAGATGTGCCATAGCACATCGGGGAAACCCGAGATTCCGGGTTCGTGCTGAGGCACGCCCCGGAATGACGAGTGGATGTTCGCCGCTTATCTCCTCAAATGCCTGGCAAAGAAGCCGAGGCTGCGCGGCCAGGCGATATCGGCGCTGGCCTTGTCATAGCTCGCCCGCTCGTCGCAATGGAAGCCATGCTGCGCGCCGGGGTAAACGAAGACCTCGACGTCGGGCCGCTTGCTCCTGATGGTCTCGACATCGGTCAGCGGAATGCCGGCGTCCTTTTCGCCGAAATGCAGTTGCGTCGGCACCTTCGGCTTGTCGTCGGCAAAGCGTACGATCGCGCCGCCGTAATAGCCGACTGCCGCCGACAGTCCCGACAGTTTGGTCGCCGCGGCATAGGCGATGCTGCCGCCGAGGCAGAAGCCGATGATGCCGACCGGGCCGACAGTCTTGACCGCATCGACGGCGGCCTGGGTATCGCGCAGCATCGCCGCCCAGTCGGGATTGGCGACGAATTTGCGCGCCACCGTGATCTCGTCCGGCGAATAGCCTGAGGTGAAATTGGGTTCGACGCGATCGAAGATCGCGGGTGCGATGGCGACATAGCCTTCGGCCGCGAGCCGGTCGCACACCGCGCGAATGTGGTGGTTGACGCCAAAGATCTCCTGGATCACCACGATCGCGCCGTTGGGCGCCACTGTGGGGTCGGCCCGATAGCCGCCAAGTTGAAAATTATCCGAAGCCGTCAGTTTGATGTCTTGTCCCACGGGTCATCCATTTGCTTGAGAGTTGAGGGTCTTTGAGCATTGCCGGCGATGCTCGGGGCGCCGTCTATTGCCACATCCAGTTGTGGCCCCAGTCGCCCTTCCAGCCGGCCAGTCGGCCTTTGCGGAATTTCAGATAGAGCCGGTCCTTGTGCAAGAACAAACCGCTGCCGCCGATATTGCGGAAAGCCAGGAAAATCTCGTCGCCGTGGCGGCCGCTGACATAGTTGAGCGGCACACCCAGCGCGCGCGAAGCGTCTTCAGCATCCATCCCGAACACCAGCGGCGTATTGTTCGACAACGTCGCGGTGAAAGGCGGCGGTAAGGGACCGCCCATCGGCGCGAGGTTTTGCCCGTAGGCGGGGGCGATGACTCCGCCGCATGCAACGATGGCCAAAAATGCCGCTGCGGCCGATCCCTTCACGACGTGGCCTTCTGCGGTGCCTTGACGTCAAGGCTATCGAGGAACGGCAGCAGCGCGTCGATGAAGGCCTGCGGCTGGTCGATATTGGCAGCGTGGCCGGCGGCCGGGATCACCGCTTTATTGGCGCCGGGAATTTTTGCTGCCATGTAGTCGGATGCCGCGAGGAACGGGGTGTCGTCGGCGCCGACCACCACCAGCGACGGCACCTTGATATGCGGCAGCAATTCGATCACGGCGGCATTGCGCTGGGTCAGCATGCCGCGCGCGGCGCGCGCCAGTCCGGATGCATCGCGATGGCTCACGCTCGAGCGCTCGCGGCTTGCCGACTTCAGCACGTCAAGTCCTTCGCGCTCGAAACGGTCGCCGGTCTCGTGGGCACGCTTGTTCCAGGCCTCGCGGGCGTCGTCTTTCTTAAAACCGGGTCCGGTATCGATGATCAACAGCGCGCGCACGCGCTCGGGATGGGCGCGGTAAAATGCCAGCGACATGTAGCCGCCGAGCGAGAGGCCGCCGACGATGGCGTTGTCGGTCCCGACTTTGTCGAGCAGCGCGGCGATGTCCCCGACCGTCAACGCCTCGCTATAGGCGGACGCATCCTCGGGGTAATCGGACCGGCCGTGGCCGCGCATGTCCCACAACACGAGTTGATGATGCTTCGAGAGCGCGTCGATCTGGCCCTGCCACATCTGCGATGTCGATGAATAACCATGGGTCAGCAACAGTGTCGGCCCGCTGCCGTGGACCTCGTAATAGATCTCGACCCCGTCACGGTTGATTTTTGGCATCGCGATGTCCCGGTGGCTCTGCTGCGGCGTTTCCAACCCGGCCCTAGTGTAGCGCGATCCGTTCGGCGGTGTGAACTGCCGAACTTCGCTGGCGGCAATGGCCGCCCCGCATGGCCTGGCCATCATCGACGGTCCTTTCGCATTGTGCGTTACCGCAGCGCACAACGCGCAAATCTGAAATTTTATTTTCTTCGACCAATTCCAAATTGCATTGCCTCCAGATTGGAACTTGATCATTCTGCCGCGCAAGGTCGGCACCGGCCCGGTGGGTGTCAGGCCATTCGACAAACGTGAAGCGCCGCCGTAAGCGGCATCATGCACCGGCGGGGGAAGAAACCATGCCTACTCTCAATATCAACGGGCGGAATATGTCCGTCGAGGCGGCGAACGATACGCCGTTGTTATGGGCCATCCGCGAGCAATTGCAGATGACCGGTACCAAATTCGGCTGCGGCGCCGGCCTGTGTGGCGCCTGCACGGTTCATGTCAACGGCGAAGCGGTGCGGTCCTGTCAGACCTCGCTCAGCGACGTCGCCGGCAAGAAGATCACCACCATCGAAGGCCTCAGCGCCAAGGGCGATCATCCGCTGCAAAAGGCATGGATCACCGAGCAGGTTCCGCAATGCGGCTACTGCCAGTCCGGGCAGATCATGCAGGCGGCGGCGTTGCTCTCCAAGAACTCCAATCCGACCAAGGATGAAGTGGTGGCGCATATGGACGGCAATCTCTGCCGCTGCATGACCTATTCGCGCATCCAGAAGGCGATCATGCGCGCTGCGTCCGAAATGCGTACCGCCTCCAACGCCGGAACCGAGCGGAGGGCCACATGAATACGCACGTGAAGATCACCAAGGATATCCAGTCTGCCGATCTCAGCCGCCGCTCGTTCCTGGTCGGATCCGCCGCGGCCGGCCTCGCGCTCGGCTATTCCGCCGTTCCCGGCCTCGTCGGCGCCGACCAGGCATTGGCCGCGCCGGCCAATTTCGATCCGAGCGTCTGGTATTCGATCGCGCCGGACGGGATTGTCACCGTCACCTGCGGCAAGGCCGATATGGGCCAGCATATTGCTTCGACCATGGCGCAGATCATCTCCGAAGAACTCGGCGCCAACTGGAAGGACATGCGGGTTCAACTTGCCTCCAACGATCCGAAGTTCAACGATCCCGTGCTTGGCGCGCAGATCACCGGCGGCAGCTGGAGCACGATGATGAACTTCGATGCGATGAGCCGCGCGGGTGCCGCGGGGCGCATGGCTCTGACGGAAGCCGCAGGCGCGGCGATGGGCGTGCCGGCAGGCGAACTGGTGGTGCGCGATTCCGTGATTTCGCATCCGAAGTCGAAGAAGTCGATGACGTTCGCGGACGTCGTCAAGAGCGGCAAGGCCACCAAGACCTTCACGGCCGATGAGCTGAAGGCGATTACGCTGAAGACGCCGGAGCAATACACCAAGATCGGCGTCTCGGTGCCGCAGCTCGACATCCCGTCGAAGACCAACGGGACTGCCAAGTATGGCATCGACGTCATGTTGCCGGGCATGGTCTACGGCAAGGTCGTCACGCCGCCGGTGCGCTTCGGCGCGACGGTCAAGTCGGTCGACGACAGCGACGCCAAGAAGGTGCCGGGCTTCATCAAGGCCGTCACTCTCGACGACAAGACCGGCAGTACGACCGGCTGGGTAGTGGCGGTCGCCAACACCTATGCCAATGCCCGCAAGGCAGCGGATGTGCTGAAGATCACTTACGACGGTGGTCCGAACGCCAAACTGTCGAGCGAGTCGCTGCTCAACGAAGCCAAGCGGCTTCAGGCGCTCGATGATTCCGGGCAGTTCTTTGTCAAGGACGGCGATACGGCGGCGGCCTTCGGGACCGCGGCGAAAGTGATGGAGGCGGAATACACCACCAACATCAACATCCACGCGCCGCTGGAACCGATGAACGCCACGGCGCAGTTGCAGGGCGATATCTGGCATATCTACTCCGGCAATCAGTTCGCGACCCGCTCCGGCGCGATCGCGGCCGGTGCCGCCGGAGTCGATCCCAAATTCGTCGTGATGCACCAGATGTGGCTGGGCGGAGGTTTTGGCCGGCGGCTCGATGCGGACATGATGGTGCCGGCGGTGCAGGCGGCGAAGGCCGTCGGCAAACCGGTCAAGGTGATCTACTCGCGCGAAAACGACATGACCATGGACTATTCGCGCCCGCTGACGTTCCAGAAGGTCAAGGCGGGTCTCGATGCCGATGGCAAGCTGGTCGCGCTCAATCACGACGTGGTCAGCGCGTGGCCGACCAAGCGCTGGGGCATCCCTGATTTCCTGTCGCCTTCGGTCGACAAGAAGGGCCCCCTCGATGCGTTCACCGTGAACGGCGCGGATTTCTTCTACACCGTGCCCAATCATAACGTCCGCGCCATCCTCAACGAAATGGCGCACAACGCCACTCCGTCGGGTCAATTGCGGTCGGTCGCGCCCGGCTGGACCTTCTGGGCGGTCGAAAGCATGGTGGACGAACTCGCTCATGCGGTCGGCAAGGATCCCGCGCAGTACCGTATCGACATGCTCGACGGCAAGGGCGCCAATGCCGGTGGGGCGCAACGCCTGCGCAACACCTTGCTCGCCGCGATGGGCATGGCCGGCTACGGCACCCGGCAACTGCCGAAAGGAGAAGGCATGGGGGTGGCCTGCGTGTCGTCGCAGGAACGGGCGACCGCAAGCTGGACCGCCTGTGTCGCCCATGTCGCGGTCGCGCCATCGGGCGAGGTCAAGGTCAAGAAATTGACCGTGGCCACCGACGTCGGCACCCAGGTGCATCCCGACAACATCCGTGCCCAGGTCGAGGGTGCGGCGCTGTGGGGACTTTCGCTCGCGATGTATGAAAAGGCGACGCTGAAGGACGGCGGTATCGAGCAGACCAACTTCGATACCTACACCCCGCTGCGGATGAGCCAGACACCGGAAGTCGCCATCAGCGTCATCGCCAATGGCGAGAAAGCCACCGGCGTCGGCGAGCCGGCGGTGACGGTGATCGCGCCGGCGCTCGCCAACGCGATCTTCAATGCCAGCGGCGCTCGCGTGCGCTCGCTGCCGATCACGGCAGCCGCCGTGAAGGCCGCGATGAACAAGGCATAAGACGGCCGCTGCTCACGCAACAAAAACAATCCGCCGGAGGCTCGCTCCGGCGGATTTTTGTATGGCAAGCGCGATCGTTAAACTTTTACTTGCTTCCATGTCAATGCGTTCACGCTAGCCCGTATTCACAATCGCCCTTAAGATTCGGAAAATATCTTCTCGGATAGATATGGTTCTTGGCCAGCGCAGCCATCGATCCGAGGAACCATGACAGCCCTAGCGAACCAGCCTTCATCCAAACGCCGCTTGCTGCTGGCGTCGGATCGGAGCGACCAGAGCCGCGAATTGGCCAGCATTCTGCAGTCGGTGGGCGAGGTCGATACCATCTCGACGTCGGAAATTCCTTCGGCGCCCGCCGATCATGTCTCCGGGATCGTGGTCGATATCAATCTCCGGTCGCCAGAGAGCGTGCAACTGGTTCGGAACAAGCTGCGCGCCGAAGCGTATCGCTCGATGCCACGGTTGTTCGTGCTCGCGGACGCGCTCCATCATGGGTCGATGCAGGCCTGGGCGTTGGGCGCCACCGATACGATCGCGCGGCCGTTCGATGCCCCGAGCATTCTGCAGCGCATCCGCGCCGCATTCCCGGACAGCGCCGCATTCGATGCGACCGACAGCGGCAAGTCGCTGAACCGCGGCGTTGCCGCCGCGCAGGAGGTCCTGGTCAAGATCTTCGAAAATCTCCCGGCGGGAAGGCCGCTGAAATTCGCCGACGTCGTCGATGCCGAATACAAGATCCTCAAGGCCATCAAGCAATCCTCGTTGCGTGAATGGCTGACGGCGGTCGGCCGGCATCACACCGACAGTTATCGGCACTGCCTCTTTGTCACCGGCTTCGCCGTGGCCTTCGCCCAGCATCTCGGCATGCGCGAAGACGACCAGCGCCGTCTGACGCGGGCGGCGCTGCTGCACGATGTCGGCAAGGCGTTCATTCCCCTGGCCATTCTGGAAAAGCCGGGCAAGCTCACCGACGAGGAAATGAGCATCATGCGCGAGCATCCGCGCCGGGGTTATGAGGCGCTCGCGGCCGGCGGCGGTTTTCCGCCGGAAATGCTGGACGTGGTTCTGCACCATCACGAACTGCTCGACGGCACCGGATATCCCAACGGCCTGCGCGGCGATCAGATCAGCGACATCGTGCGGCTGACGACCATCGTCGATATCCACGCGGCGCTGGTGGAGAAGCGGGCCTACCGGCTGCCGTTCACGCACGCCGAGGCGTTTGCGACCATGGAACGGATGGACGGCAAGCTCGACCCGCATCTGCTGCATGCGTTCCGCCCGGTGGCGCTGGGGACTTGATCGCGAGCTGAGCCGCCGCGGTCATCCCAATAGTTTCGTCAGTGCCGCCTTGATCGCGGATGCTTCAACGTCATTGCGAGGCGCGCAAGCGACGAAGCAATCCAGCCCCACCTTGCCGCTTTCTGGATTGCTTCGCGGAGCTTGTCATCGGGCGCGCATTCGCGCACCCGTTGGCTCGCAATGACGGAGCTAGCGATTAGCGCCGGCCCCCGATGCGAGGTTCGCAAACGGCCCGTCCGCGTACACCACCTTGCCGCCGACCACCGTCAATACCGATTTGATTTTTCCGATCTCCTTGACCGGTACTGTCAGATAGCCGGCGGACAGCACCGCGAGATCGGCAAATTTGCCGGGCTCGAGCGTGCCGCGTCGGTCGTCCTCGTTGGCCATGAAGGCTGAATTGCGGGTGTACATTTCGAGCGCCTGACGGCGGCTCGGGGCTTCGGCATCGCCGCGCGTTTGCGCGCCGCCGATCGTGGTGCCGTCGAGGTACCATTGCAGTGAGACGAATGGATTATAGGACGACACCCGATGCGCGTCGGTGCCGCCGGCCACCGTCAATCCGAGCCGCAACGCGGTGGCGATCGGCGGCAACCGCCGGGCGGCCTCAACGCCAACCTCGCGCTGCAGCCGCTCGCCGCCGAAATACAGGCCGTCCTGGACGCCCCAGATCAACCCTAACGATTTCATCCGCTTCAGATTGTCCTCAGACGCGTTGTAGAGGTGCAGCACGGTCCATCGGAGATCGCGAACCGGGTAATCCCTGGCGATGTCCTCCACGACATCGAGCAGATCGTGAACGGTGCGGTCCGGATTCCAGTGCAGCTGGATGCTGTAGCTTTTCGAGGCGGCCCAACGCAGCAATTCTGCCAGCTTGGCCTTACCGTCGGGTGTGATGTCTCCGTCGGTCCAGTCGGCCCAAATCAGGATTTCACCGGGACCGTTGAAGTGCAGCATCTCGTCGCCGAAGCCCGGCGGCAGCAGTTGCGTCAGGTTCTGCAGATCCGCAAGCTCGCTGCCGGGCTTCGGCGCGCAGAGGTGATAGGCGATCCGCAGCGTGAGCTGCCGGTCGCGCCAGAGCTTGAACACGGCCTGATAGTTGGCGGGATACATGCTGACACCGCCGCCGTCGACGATGCCGGTGATCCCAAGCGAGTTCATTTCACGGAAGAATTTCCTGGAGCCGTCGACCTGCTGCTCCAGGGTCGGCTTCGGCAGGCGATCGAAGATCTTGCCGAGCGTATTGCCGTTGCCGTTGATCACGCCGGTCGGGCGATTGTCGCCGTCGCGTTCGAGCTTGCCGCCGGGGATCACATCCGCATCGTCGCGGATGTTCAGCGCTTCCATCGCCTTCGGCGTCAGCAACAGCCAGTCGTACAGATGCTGGATATACACCGGATGATCCGGCGCTGCCTCGGTCACCTCGCGCGGGGATGGCCGGCGCTTCTCTTCGAATTGCTCCTCGGTCCAGCCGCCAGCCACCACGATCCAGGAACCCGGCTTCTGGGTCTTGTCGGCCTGGCGAATTTTCTCGAGCGCTTCCTTCAACGTCGAAACGCCGATCCAGTTGATTTCCGTGCCGAACGTCAGCGCGGCACGGATGCCATGGATATGTCCGTCGGTGAGCCCGGGAATCACGGTGCGGCCGCCGAGATCGATCATTTTTGTCTTGTCGCCGGCGAGTTTTTTCATGGCCGCGGTGGTGCCCGTCGCCAGCACCTCTCCATGCCCGATCGCCAGCGCCTGTTTGATGGAGAAATCCTTGTCAACAGTCAGGACTTTGCCGTTGAACAGGACGGTGTCGGCGGACTGTGCAGAGACGGGGCTTACAGCCAAGGCGAAATACAGCGCTACGAAAATGGCAATTGCCTTGCAGAGGCTCAACATGTCCGCTCCCGTATTTTCATTTGTCCCACAGCCGTCATTGCGAGGAGCCTCAGCGACGAAGCAATCCATTCTTGCTTTGTTGTGCCATGGATTGCTTCGCTTGCGCTCGCAATGACGGAGAGCTATTCCCGGTCGGTCGTCCCGCACTGTCCGTCCGCTACCCCAGCATCTTCCGCAATTCCGCTTTCGCCACCTTCTCCAGCGTCGAGCGCGGCATTTCGTCGACAAACCTGATCTCGCGCGGCACCTTGAAGTCCGCGAGCGAATTGCGGCAGGCGGTCATCACGGTGTCGTGCAGGTTCGGCGGCGCGCCTTCGACACCGGCCTGTGGGATGATGAAGACTACCGGGACCTCGTCGAGCATCGGGTGTTTCTTCGCCACCACCGCGGCCTCACGGACGCCGGGCACTACCGATATCACCTGTTCGATTTCAGAGGCCGCGACGTTTTCGCCGCCGACCTTCAGCACGTCCTTGGCGCGGTCGCCGAACCTGATGAACCCGTTGTCCAATAACGTGACGCGATCGCCGGTGATGAAATAGCCGTGCTCGTCAAAACTCTCGCGTGTGGCTTTTTCGTTGTGCAAATATTCCTTGAACAGCGACAAGCCGGGAATGCCCTGGATCAGCAGATTGCCGGTGCCGCCGACAGGGGTCGGCGTGCCGTCGTCGTCGGTGATGCGGATCGCATATTCGGGAGCCGCGCGGCCAATCGACATCGGCGTGTTGGGCTGGTCGACCTCGCCGATGATGCCATGGGTGATGGTTTCGGTCATGCCCCACCAGCCGATGATCTTGATACCGAACACGGCGAATGGCGGCGGGTCGTTCACCGCGGTGCCCCAGAGCCGGAATTTGTGCTGCTTCGGGATCTCGTGCTCCAGCAGCGCCTTCATGCAGAACGGAATCGTCGAGGTCCAGGTGCAGCCGTGCTCCAGCGCGACATTCCAGAACCGGCTCGCGGAAAACCGCGGCTGGATCACGCAGGTGGCGCCGACCCACAGGCTCGCCAGCATTGAATAGGCCAGTGCGTTGGTGTGGAACAGGGGCAAATAGGTCTGGTGCACGTCGCCCTGATGCAGATCCTGGTGCGCCGCATTGACCTTGGCGCCCCACAGCGCGTTGGCATGCGTCCATAGCACCGCCTTCGGGCGCGACGTGGTGCCGGAGGTGTATTGCACGCTGCAGGGCGCGCGCGGATCGGTGGCGCGGCGCGGCCGGTCGGCGCTGTCGGCGAACAGCGCTTCGAAACCATCGGCACGTTGCGCGGCATGGCCTTGCACAGCAGCGGTGCCGGCGTCGTGGGAGATCACCGCGATCCAGCGCAGATTCCGGCGATGCGTGGCGATGATCTCGGCATAGGCCGGCTGGGTAATGGCGGCCACCGCGCCGCAATGATCTGCAAAATATTCCATCTCGGCAGGCGCGGAGCGGGTGTTGGTGGTCACCGCGATGGCGCCGAGTTCGACGCAGGCGAACCAGGCCAGCACCGCCTCGATGCAATTATCCAGATGGATCAGGACGTATTCGCCCGGTTTGACGCCGCGCTTGACGAGGCCCGCGGCCAGCGCGCCGACGCGCTCGTGAAATTCGCCATAGGCCCAGATCCGCCCCGGCGCATCGAACGGCGCCCAGATCAGGAACGGATGGTCGCGGCGCGTTTCCGCGCGCATCCGCAGCAGCCACGGCACGTCGAGCCCCGCGAATGGTCCGACCACGCCCGGTGCCACCTGTGAAATCGACATGAATCCTCCCGTGCAGCCCGCGGCGGCTGCTTTTGCATTTTGCTTGGGCGTATGTGTGCCACCGGACGCGGCCGCGGGCAAATCTTCAAAATGCAGGGATGGTCGTCTTTTTCGTCATCGCGAGCAGCGAAGCATGGACGTCCCGATCAAGCCCCGCCGCCATCCGCATACGACGAAATCTCGATCAAACTGCCGTCGGGATCGCGGCAGTAGACCGAGCGCAGCGTGCCGCGGGCGCCCTGCTTGGCTACCGGGCCTTCCTCGATTGCCACGCCGCAGGCGTCGAGATGGGCGACCACCTGCTCCGGCGTGCTCGCGGTGAGGAAGCACAGATCGTCACTCCCTGCGGTTTCATGGTCCGCGGTGAACCACTCGACCTTGTCGGCGCCGAGCGGCCGCACATTGATTTTCTGGTTGCCGAACACCAGTGACGTCCGCGGCGTTTTGCCCGGGCCTGGATCGAACACCTTGACTTCCATGCCGAGGATCTTCCGATACCATTCGGTCGAGCGCGCCACGTCGGCGACATTGATGACGATGTGATCGAGCGCGTTAACTTTGACCGGCATGCCTTATCCTTTCGTCGCGGTCCAGGCCCAGCTGCGCGACTAGCCGCCTCGGGCTTTGTTTGTTAGAACGTAGATCAGTCGGTAATTCAACAAGAACGGACCACGCATTATCAAGCGTCCGTCAGGGAGAGATAGTATGGCCTCACGTCGCACCGCGATTTGTCTGATCGCGATGGGGTTTTCGGCAATCGCCTCGATCGGCAGCGCTGCGGCAGCGGATTATCCGACGCGGCCGGTACGCTGGGTGGTTGGATATCCCCCCGGCGGCGCCACCGATATCATTGCGCGTCTGATCGGTCAGCGGCTGTCGGAGCGGCTCGGCCAGCAATTCGTGATCGAGAACAAGCCCGGTGCCGGCAACAATATCGGCACCGAGGCGGTGATCAATGCCGAACCGGATGGCTACACCGTGCTGCTGGTCAATCCCGCCAACTACATCAACGCCTCGCTCTACACCAATCTCAAGTTCAACTTCGTCCGCGATATCGCGCCGGTTGCGGCCTTCAATCGCGTGCCTAATGTGATGACGGTCAATAACGACGTGCCGGCGAAGACGGTCGCCGAGTTCATCGCCTATGTGAAGGCCAATCCGGGCAAGGTGAACATGGCGTCATCCGGCAATGGCACGTCCGTGCATCTGTCCGGCGAGATGTTCATGGCGATGTCCGGCACCAAGATGCAGCACGTTCCCTATCGCGGCGCCGCGCCCGCGATCACCGACATGCTCGGTGGTCAGGTCCAGGTGATCTTCGACAACATGCCTTCGATCATCCAGCATATTCGCGCCGGTTCGTTGCGCGCGCTGGGGGTGACGACCGCGGCGCGGTCTCCGCTGTTGCCTGACGTGGCAACGGTCGCCGAGACCGTTCCGGGCTATGAGGCGAGCGCGCTGTTCGGCATGGGCGTGCCGAAGAATACGCCAAAGGAGATCATCGCCAAACTCAACCAGGAGATCAACGCGGTCCTGGCCGAGCCTGCGATCAAGGCCAAGCTGATCGACCTCGGCGGCGAGCCGCTGATTGGTCCGCCGGAAGCGTTCGGTGCGATGATCGTGGCGGAGACCGAAAAATGGGAGAAGGTGGTCAAGTCCGCCGGCGTGCACGTCGACTAGCGCGACTGGAACATTCTTGAATCGACCCCGTTTTGACCATGAGGCGACGCCACACTGGTTAAGTGGGGAGACGAGATCATGCGCAATGCGATGTTGGCGATACTGGCGCTGGCGGCGGCCGGAACCTCGACCGTCGCCGGTTCAGGTCCCGCGGCCGCGTTCGATTATCCCTATTGCATCCAGGGCGGAGGCTGGGGCGTTCCGGGCGACTGCTCTTACCGGTCGTATGCCGAGTGCATGGCGAGCGCGTCCGGCCGCCGGGTTTATTGCAACATCAATCCGCGCGTGGCCTTCGGCCAGCAGCAGCGGCGCGCACGGCCTTATCGCGAATATTGAGACCAACTGAAGCTGGCCGGCACGGCTTGACTCTTGCTCGCTCGCGCCTATACTAAACCATATGGTTAAGTATGGAGAACCCGTGCTGGACCGCACGTTCGCGGCACTGGCAGACCCGACCCGGCGCGCGCTGTTGGCGCGGCTCGGGCGCGAACACAATATCTCGGTCAGCGAGTTGGCGCAGCCATTCGCGATGTCGCTGCCTGCGATCATGAAGCATCTCGACGTGCTGTCGGATGCCGGCCTGATAGCGCGCGAAAAGACCGGCCGCACCGTGGCGTGCCGGCTGACCGCAGGACCGATGGAGCAGGCGATGGATTGGCTCCGCCACTACCAGCGCTTCTGGTCCGAAAGCCTCGACCGCCTTGCCGCCTTTGTGGAGGACGATGAATGCCAGCCAAACCAAACGCCGCCGGTCTCGCCGGCAGGCCGAGCCTCGCCTTCAAACGTCATCTCCATGCGCCGCCGGAAAAAGTCTACGCCGCGTGGACCGACCCGCAAAAAATAGTCAAATGGTTCGGGCGCGGGGACGCCAGGCCCGACTCGTTTCAGGCGGAGATCGACGCGCGGGTCGGCGGCCGTTACCGCGTCAGCTTCTCCACCGATAGCGAGTATTACGAGGTTGGCGGGGTCTATCGCGAGGTGGTGCCGAACCGGCGGCTGGTGTTCAGCTGGGCCTGGCATTCGACACCGGAGCGCGAATCGCAGGTCACGGTAGCGCTGACCCCCGATGGCGACGGCACCCTGCTGACGCTGACCCACGAGCAGCTGTTCGATCAGGCGGCGCGTGACGGTCACGAGCGCGGCTGGCTGGGCTCGCTCGAAAAGCTTGAACGCCTGATTGCCTGAAACATTTAACGGAGGAACCGGTCATGCAACTGCACAAGATCGTCTCGCGTGAAGAGTGGATCGCAGCCCGCAAAGCCCATCTGGCGCATGAAAAGGAATTGACCCGAGCCCGCGACCGGCTGAGCGAGGAGCGGCGCGCGCTGCCCTGGGTCAAGGTCGACAAGACGTATCTGTTCGAGGGACCGGACGGCAAGCAGACGCTGGCCGACCTGTTCGCCGGCCGCAGCCAGCTCATAGTTCAGCATTTCATGTTCGCGCCGGACTGGAACGAAGGCTGCAAGAGCTGCTCGTTCTGGGCCGATGGCTTCGAACGCATGATCCCGCATCTCGCCGCGCGCGACACCACGCTGGTCGCGATCTCACGCGCGCCGCTGGCAAAGCTCAACGCGTTCAAGGCGCGGATGGGCTGGACCTTCGACTGGTTTTCCTCTGGCGATAGCGATTTCAACCATGATTATGCGGTTTCGTTTACGCCAGACGAAATCAAGTCTGGCGCCAAGATCTACAATTTCGGAACATCCGGGTTCGGCGTCGAGGAAGCGCCCGGCATCAGCGTGTTCTTCCGCGATGAGGCCGGCAATATCTTCCACACCTATTCATGCTTCGCGCGGGGCCTCGACATGATGAACGCCGCCTATCATTACCTCGACCTGACGCCGCTGGGGCGCCACGAAGAGGGCCTGCCGTACCCGATGGACTGGCTGCGACTGCGCGACGCATACAAGCCCGCCGGCGCGGCTGCCTGCTGTCAGACATAATCCACAATCGCACGCGAGGCTTAAGGCATAACGGGAGAATTGCTGATGTCGTATGTCGATGGATTTATCGTCGCCGTGCCGAAGAAGAATCTCGATGCTTACCGCAGCCTCGCCAGCAAGGCGGGCAAGGTCTGGCGCGAGCACGGCGCCCTGGAATATCGCGAATGGGTCGCCGAGGACGTCAAGGTCGGCAAGCGCACGTCGTTTCCGCGCAGCGTCAAGCTCAAGCCCGGCGAGACCGTGGTGTTCTCCTGGATCACCTACAAATCGCGCGCGCAACGCGACCGCGTCAACGCCAAGGTGATGGCCGACAAACGGCTCGCCGGCATGATGGACACCAAATCGCTGCCGTTCGACGCCAAGCGGATGATCTTCGGCGGCTTCGAGAGCCTCGTGAAGGCGTAAGAGCTTTACGTGGCCGCCCGAGGCTACCTCATGTCGGCCAAATCGATGATTTCGGCGGAGGGCTGACCGGACGCCAGTGGGACGTCGGCGAATTCATCCGCACGAGCGATGTGCCAAAGAATTTCAGTATTGACAAAGGCGGCGTGCGAAATCGGCATCATGTGGCCGGCGGAGGGCACATGTCTTGTCTCGGTATTGGCGATCGCCGACGCCAGCCGTCCGACGACCCGCTGCGTCAGGTAAGGCGACAGACCACCCGACATCAGCAGCGTCGGGACGCGAATATCAGCCGCCGCCCGCGCGACATCCTTCTCGGCGAGAGCGGCCGTGAAGTCGAACGCAAGCTTTTCGACGTACTCCATCAGGCGGATGCGTGTTTTCGCCGAAAGCGGTTCGTTGGGGCCGGAGCCGTTCCAGAACGACGTGAATTTGTCGATCGCTTCCAGATACGAGCCATTCCAGAGGTCCTCGTAAACGTGATGCGCGAGGTCGACGAAGCCATCGTGCAGCCGCCGATCCGTTTCATTATCCAGGAGAAGTGTCGGCAGCACCGGCTCGATCAAGGTCAGGCTGCGCACCCGGGCCGCGAGCGGCGAGGAGGTCGCGATCTTGAAGGCGATCGCGCCGCCGTAGGAATGCCCGACGAGATGGATCGGGCCGCTGGCCTGCTCGAGGCGCTCGCCGAGCAATTCGACTTCCTCCGCCAGCGTCGTCGGCAGGATGAAGGGACCCGGATTGCCGCCGTAACCGGAAATGTCGGGCGCGATCATCTGGTAGACGCCACCGAGCTGTTCGGCGAGCGCGGCCCACTGCCGGCCCGAGCCGAGCGAGCAGTGCAGGGCGATCACTGAACTCCTGGCGCGTGTCCCGGCTGGAGCCTGAGTTGTCATTTTCATCGCATGATTCCTGATTGCGTGTTGGCGCTTCGTAGGCCGCCGTCCCGCGCACGCCGAACTCACGATCGTGAGCCCGGAGTGCGGCGGTGACGGATCGCGCGGACGAACGCGCTCGGGGAGCCGGTCGCCTAGGCCTTGGTGATCACGACCTCGAGATATTCGCTCGGCACCACCATGGTGCCGTCGTCGGCCCTGTTCATGCGCCCGATCAGGGCGAGCAGATCGCTGCGGAATTCTTCCTGCTTCGCCGGATCGAGCGCGGCGAAGGCTTTCAGAATGGGGCCGTAGAACGTCTTGAACACGTCCATGAAGTGCTCCGGCGAGCGATAGCGGAAGTTGAACACGCGCGATTCCGCCTTGATCGAGGTCGCGCCCGATCCGAACATTTCGGTCAGACGCGCACGCGTTCCCCACAGCGCAGGCGATTTGGCGCCGGCCGGCGGCGGCAGGTATTTCCCGAGTGTCTTGAAGACCTGTCCGATGAAGCCTTCGGGGGTCCAGTTGGCGAGCGCGATCTTGCCCCCGCGCTTGCAGACGCGCAAAAGCTCGGCGGCGGCCTGGTCCTGGTTCGGCGTGAACATCACGCCGAAGGTGGAAAGCACGACATCGAAACTGGCTTTTTCGAATGGCAGGTTTTCGGCGTCGGCTTCCCTGAACTCGATCGCCAGACCCTCTCCCGAAGCGCGCGCGCGGCCGCGTTCAAGCAGGGCAGGCACATAATCGGTCGAGGTGACGTCGCACCAGCGCCGGGCCGCCGCGAGGCTCGCCATGCCGTTGCCGGCAGCCACGTCGAGCACCTTCGATCCGGACCGCAGGTCAGCGGCCTCGCACAGCTCCTCGCCGACGATCTGCAGGGTGGTGCCCACGATGGCATAATTGCCGGATGACCACGCTGCCTGCTGCCGGGTCTTGAGGGCGGCGAGGTCGGGCGCGCCCGGGGTCGCGGACTGGTCGGTTTTCAGGTTGGCTGCTGTCGCGTTGGGCATGGCCGTATCCTCTCGGAATTGTTTTGCGGCTGCGGGGGTGCAGCCGCGAGGGTCCGAGCATGGCTGGATGCGGACCTGAAGACTCTGAGGACGCCTTGATTTTTCCGTGAGACAGCCTTGAGCTTCCTTGAGACGCCGCAGCCGGCTGAAACCCGGTCCTGGACGGCGCAAGCGGATTCCGATCGGGGAGGGGACGTCCGCGACCGATCGTCAGGTCAAGAGCAAGGCCATCCCGGGGTCACCTTTTTCCATCGCCCGCCGGTAGGCTTCGCGCCCGCCGATGCGCTGGAGATAGCCGAGGATGTTGCGGCAACGCGCCAGATCATAGGGAAGGAAATAGCGCATGGTGGTGAGCGAAAAGCCCATCATGATATCGGCGGAGGTGAACTCGCTGCCCGCGAGATACTCGGCTTCTGCGGTCCTCGCATCGATCAGGTCGAAGGCCCGGTCGACCCGCGTTTTGGTGGCAAGCAGGATCGGATTGTCCTCCGGCAGCTTCAGCCGGTTCAGGATCATGTTGCGTCCCATGTTGGCCTGCAGCGTGCCGTTGGCAAAATGGAACCAATAGAGGAACGGCGCAAAATCGCGATGGCCGGCGCTCAGCGCGAGCCGGCCGTTGCCGTAGTGTCCGATGATGTATTCGACCACGGCGCCGGACTCGGCCAGCACCAGATCGCCGTCGGTGATCACGGGCGCCGCGCCGATCGGATGCAGCGCCTTGTAGTCCGGCGGCGCCAGCATGCTGACGGGGTCGCGCCGGTAGCATTTGAGCTGGTAGGGGATTTCAAGCTCTTCGCACAGCCAGACGATCCGCTCGGATTGCGACTTGCCCAAATGATGAACGGTGAGCATCCAGATCTCCGGTCGCGCCTGTTGCGGGATCGCCGATCATCCGCGCGCAACGTGGCTGCGTCAACGCCAAGCTGAGCGCCGTCCGCCCAGCCGGTACAGGATCAATGCGAGGGGCGTGGCCAGTGTCAGCACGATGGCGAGCCCTCGCGCCGGATCGCTGGAGATGGCCGCCGCCAGCAACGTCCCGGCCGCCCCTCCGGCCATCTGCGTGAAGCCGAGCAGGGCGGCCGCGACGCCGGCCTTGTTGCCAAAGGGGGATAGCGCCGCCGCGCTCGAAAGTGGACTCGCAATGCCCAATCCGGACAGGAAGATCGCGGTCGCGGCGAGAAAGGGCGGGAACGAATCCCTTACGACCAGCACCGCGCCAAGCAACGCGATCCCCCCGACTACCGTGATCCCAAGGCCAACCGTGGTGGCGCGATAGAGCCCGAGCCGCGCCGACAATCGCGTCGCGAGCATGCCGGCGCCGAACACCACGAAGACCACGCCTGCGAACAACAGCCCGAGCATGATCGGGGAGAAACCGAAACTCTCGGCAAGCACACGCGGCGCGCTTGAGAAGATCGCGAACAGTCCGACCATCAGAAGGCCCGCGGTCCTGGCCGGCACAAGGAATCCGGCATCCCGGATCAAGGCGAGATAGGAGCCTGCGACCGAAAGGGGATTGATGGAGGTAGGGGTAGACCGGATGGTTTCGCCCACCAACGTCGCGTACGCCGTCACCGCGCAGACCGCGAAGGCGGCGACAAAGATGAATTCCGAACGCCAGCCCAGGAAATGATCGAGCGCGCCGCCCACCAGCGGCGAGAAGCCGGGGGCGGCCGCGGTTGCAATGGTGATCGCCGCCATGGACTTTGCCAGCATCTGTCCTTCGAACAGATCGCGCGCAATGGCGCGTGACAGCACCAGCGCCGCGCATCCGCCGGAGGCCTGGATCGATCTGCCGATCAGCAGCTCCGAGAGTTCACGGGCCTGCGCGCACCAGATGGTGCCGGCAACGAACAGGCAAAGCCCGATCAGGATCAGCGGTCGGCGGCCGTACCGGTCCGACAGTGGGCCGACGATCAATTGTCCGACGGCAAAAATCGCGAGGTAGATGGTGATCGCCGATGTCACCGCAGCGCTCGAGACGTGGAGGCTCGCCGCCATCGACGGAAGCGAGGGCAAAAAGATATTGGTTGCCAGCGTCCCCATGGCGGCAAATGCACAGATCACCGCCATCGCGGTCGGCGTCGTGCGTTCCCTTAGCTCTGATGCCGGCGGTGTGGCCGGAATATCCTGACTGCTCATGGCGATCCGATCCCTCTGATCTTCACCGAAATGCAAAGAATAAGGATGGCGTGTAATTGAATCGGGCCGCCGTCACCTTCGTGATTCCGGTGCGGTGACGGCTCAGCCGTCCTTGCGCGCTGAGGATCGTGAACAATTGAAGGGGGGACGTCGTCCTCAAAACAGAGGAGACGGTCGGCCTGTCCGGGCGATGGCTCTACGGGCTATCCGTCGAGGCGATGGCGATGCCGTAGAGCGGCGCGCGCCGCGCCGACGCCAGGCTTGGCGAGACGGCAGTGCTCTCCTGGATCACCTCGCGCCCAGCTGGCGGGCATCGTGGTTACCGGCCGCCGCTGTACGCCCGCGACGGATGATCGATGCGGCCTTCGAAATCTATGTGAGGCCTGGCGCGGTCGTTCACGCCGCGTTGTCGGCCGTCTCGCCGGCGATGGCGCGGTCGATCGCGTCGATCAACAATTGGGTCTCGATGAACTTGATCCGCGCCCGCTCGGCCTTGTCGCGGTCGAACGGCGCGGCAAGGATCTTGGCAAAGGCGTCACGGTCATCGGTCATTCGCACGCGCGCCTTTTTCAGCGTCTCAAGTCGTTCGCTCATGGGGCATCGCTTTCTGTTTGCTCTCGCCGTCTCGATTGGCGCGAACGGTTTGGCGCTGGGAGCCGCGAGGGCAGCAACCTCACCGTGTTCGCGCGCAGCGTCAAGCTCGATCTCGGGACCTGAAGCATAAACGTCACACCCCGCCGGGATCGCGCGTTTTGCTTGGTCCGGGTTGCGAGCCCGGCTCAACGGGCGTTAACATGAACCCTCAATGGTTTCACCGGTCCCGGCGCCAATCCCGTCTCACGAAATTCATCATGGAAAGGCTTTGACATGCTGGCCATCACCGCCGTGATCCGTGTCAAGAGAGGTCACGAAGACACCATGCGCCGCGCCCTGCTGGAGGTGGCTGAAAACGTCCGGCTCAACGAGCCCGACACGATCGGTTTCTTCATTTCACAGGAACAGGACAATCCCAGCGTCTTCACCACCTATGAGCGGTTTCGCGATCAGTCCGCCATGGACGCCCACAACAATTCGGCGGTGGTGGCGCGCTTTTTCGGCATCGCCAAGCCCATTCTCGATGGCGATGTCATTCTGGTCACCAGCACGGAGTTTTCCGCCAAGGCCTGAGTAGAGCGCCGCGCGATTCGGGCTGTTCACTTGAACGCCGCGAGGCGCCAAAGTGGTTCGTCTACGTCGGTAACCAGAGCGGCGATCACGATCGGGTAAGAGGGAGGCCGGTCGATTCGGGGCTTGTCGCCTGCAGCAATGGGCCCAGGAAATAGCTCGCCGATACAGCAGGGATCAAACGACGTTTCAGTAGCAGAGCCGTCATTGCGTCCTGGAAATTCCGACGCGACGTCGCCGCCGGGCCAGCATCAAATCACGAAGAACCCGTGCGTTGCGTCGCGCCGGAGCTGCTCGACCAGCCCATACTCCCAGTCGAGATAGGCCTGCATCGCTGCGGCGTTGACATCGGTGCCTTCGTAGGGACGCCGGTAGCGGTGCGACGGATCGGGCTTTGGCCAAACTTCCGCGGGCTTGACCTCCAGCGCGCGATCATAGCCGCCGTCGAGCACATAGGTCTCCCATCCCATTTGCGCGAGCCAGGATGCGGTCATGTCGGCGCGGACGCCCCTATCGTCGGTCAGCAGGATGCGCCCGCCGCGCACCGGGGCCGCCATGTCGATCTCCTGAACCAGCTGGCCGCCGGGATAATGGCGAAAGCCTGGGATGTGACCGGCCGCATAATCTTCGCTTGCGCGAACATCGAAGCGATAGAGCGTGCGGTGGGTTTGCGCGTTCAGCGCATTCGCTTCCGCGACGCTTAGATGCCGAACCCCGGCGCGATAGGCGACCTCGCGGGCCTTGGCCTGCGCGCTCTCGAAGGCGCCGATGCCGCCGCGGCGATCCGCGCCGTGCTCGAGCTCCTGCTTCGCCAGAGTCCAGCCGATGGTCCCGTTGCGCAGCGCCGCCACCTTGTTGGCGATGCCGGCATTGATCAGCGATTGGGTGCCGATGATGGACCGGGTGCGACCGGCGCAATTGACGATGATGGTCGTCTCGGGATCCGGCGCGGCCTGGCCGGCGCGGAACACCAGTTCGCCGCCGGGCACGCTGATGGAGCCGGGGATGTTCATGGTGGCGTATTCGTCGAACCGCCGGACATCGAGAATCCGGATATTGGCTTTCTTCGCGATCAGCGCGGCGACTTCATCGGCGGCCAGCGAGGGCGTGTGCCGCTGGGACTCGACCAGTTCGCCAAAGGCCTTGGCGTAGGAATTCACATCCTGAAACAGCTCAAAGCCCGCCATCTGCCAGGCCTGCAGCCCTCCGTCGAGATGACGAACGTCGGTGTAGCCCAACTCCCTCAGCCGATCCGTCGCCAAGGGAACCAGGCCTTCGCCGGCGTCGTAAAGCACGATCGGCACATCCTTGCGCGGCAGTCTCGCCTCGGCTTCGAGCGCTATCCTGTCGGCCGCCAGGTTGGCGGCGAACAGCGGATGGCCGGTTGCAAAGGTGGCTTCGTGCCGCACGTCGAGCAACGCGATTTCATCGCGCAGCAGCAGCGCGCAGCGGACTTGCGAGGACGTGGCGGTTGGCGCGGTCATGGGTGGATCCTGGACGTGGGAAGCTGTGCGTTGGCGGAAGAAGACGTTGCTTAGAGAGATTCTCTCAGCACCGGACAATACATAAGTCAATTCGACTGTTTCTCCCGCGTGGCCAGGCGACGGCGAGGTCGCGGTCTCGACGGCAACGCCGGGATGAGGCTCGCGCCATTCGACGAACAGCGATTGTTTCGCGAAAACGCAGCAGCGAATTCGCGACAAGGAGCGCCATATTCAATGCCGATCGTTTCATCACCAGGGCCGGTTGGCCGACCAGCACGATCTTGTCGATCTTTCTTCGCTCCAGTGGAAATGCGTACGCGTCAGTGCCAACTGGACCATAGCCAACCGAGAGATCCGCGTAACGCAATTGCTCGGTCAGGTACTGTCTGGCGACTACAAAGCCGCCGGTAGCCGATGAGTGTTAGAACTATGCCTTACATAGGTCTCGGGAACCTCTTTGCGGCTTGCCGATTTATTGACGGTGTTATCTGAACCACGGTCTTGGCTTTTGGGTAAGGGTCAAGCATCGTGTCGATAGAACCAAGTGCGGCCCCTGTCGCGGGGCAATGGGCAGTACGGCAAGGCGTCGGCGGACGTGCTCCAGGTTGGCTGGCTGGCGAGACGTCGTTGGTTGTAAGGAGCGCTTACAGGATTTGGGATGTTTTCCCGAAAATGTCGGGAATTATTCCCGATGAATTAGAGCCAGCGGCTATACCGCTCAGTCCATTTTTGCCGTTACTTTGCCTAAAGCCTACGAAACAATCTGTCACGTGCGCTCGATAGATTTTCACGGCCATATCTGTCGGCTGAATTTCGTGAGATGGAACGTTTCAAGAGTGCATTGGGCGGCGTACGTTGCAGGAGACACCTTCTGCTGGATCAGCGTCGGGTCGAGTATCAATCGCGAGGTACATCATGTTCAAGGCTCAGACCCAGCGCAAATATGCTGTACGGCGCAGAAGAGTTGGCTTTCCGATGGTGCTGGTGGTCGTGAGTGCCCTTGTGTCGTTCGACGTTCATGCTCAACAACCGGCTCCGGAGGCAGGTGACAGCCGTCCGGCAGGAGCGCCCCCTGCCGCGTCAACACCAACCAGCGCGGCCCCCACAGACGGCAACCCCACGATCAATGCTCCCGCGGTGGCTCCTGCCCCGTCAGCAGCTGAGCCAGCATCGACCGCTTCCACGGTTCGCCCAACGTCGCCGCGCATCTCTGCCTCAACGGATGGGACGGTAATCGTCTCCCCGCTGCCCGATGCCCTGTCGCCCGTGAGCATGTTCATGCAGGCGGACGTCGTCGTGAAGGCGGTCATGATCGGTCTTGCGCTGGCGTCGGTGGCCACCTGGACCGTGCTCTTCGTCAAGATGATCCAGTTGCGGACCGCGCGGCGCGAGGCGCGTAGCGCGGTCGCCACCGTTCTCGCAGCTCGCTCGCTGACAGAGGCGGTCCGACAGATCCAGCAGCAGGAGAGTGCGATCGGCCGCCTGCTTGCCGTGGCGGATGATGAGATTGAGAAGTCGCGCGGCCTTGCCCCTGACGGAATCAAGGAGCGCGTTGCCTGGCAATTCGAACGGATCGAAGCCGCCGCCGTGCAGCGCATCGGGCGCGGCATGGGCATTCTGGCCACCGTCGGCGCCGTCGCGCCATTCGTCGGCCTGTTCGGCACGGTCTGGGGCATCATGAACAGCTTCATTGGTATCTCGCGGGCCCACACCACGAACCTTGCCGTGGTCGCGCCGGGCATTGCGGAAGCGCTGCTCGCCACCGCCTTCGGCCTTGTCGCCGCCATCCCCGCGGTCGTGATCTACAACGCATTCGCGCGCGCAACCGGCAGCTATCGCTCCGTTCTGGCCGACTCGTCGGTCGCGATCCTGCGCCTGCTCAGCCGTGATCTCGACCGTCAATCCCTTCCGATCGAAAGCAGGCGGTCCTTCCGTGCGGCGGACGCGCCGGCGTTGTCGATCGCCAACTCCGCGGAGTGAGCCATGGCAATCCGGCTCGCCAAGCGCGACGACGAATTCGCGGAAGCGCACGAGATCAACGTGACGCCATTCATCGACGTCATGCTGGTTCTCCTCATCATCTTCATGGTTGCCGCTCCGCTTGCGACCGTCGATGTTCCGGTCAATCTGCCATCGGCCTCGGCCGAACCGGCGGCCCGCTCCGACAAGCCGATCTTCGTCACCTTCAAGGCAGACCGATCGCTTGCCATCGACGATGAAGCGGTAGCGCGTGCGAACCTTGCCGCAGCGCTGGACACTGCGACCGGGTCGGATCGCAGGCAACGCGTGCTGCTGCGTGCCGACCAGGCGCTGCCCTATGGCGAAGTGATGGAGCTGATGAACCTGCTGCGCAACGCTGGCTATGTAAAAGTGGCTCTCGTTGCACTGGAGATCCGGAGCGGATCGTGAGCGCGATAACGGTCGATCCGTACGAACGGGAGCACGCCGGGGACACGGCGCTGTGGATCGTGGCTGCACTCGTCGTAGCGGCCCTGCACGTGGGACTGGTGGCAGCCTATCTGCTTCTCAGACCCGCGCCCGAGGGCATTGCCGAGGCACCGGTCATCGATGTCGCCTTCGTGCCGGCTGCAGACACGCCCGCTCCGGCCGCGCCAGAAGCCCAGCTGGTCGAACGTACGCCGCCAGTCGAGCAGTCTGATCTCGAGACACATGAGACCATCACGGAGACCGAGCCGCCACCGGCAAAAGCAGAAACCGCTCCGCCGCCTGAACTCCTGCCACCGCCTGTCGCACTGCAAGTACCCGAGCCGGCCCCAGAAGTCGCGCAGCCGGATCAAGTCACGGTAATGCCTCCAACGCCTCTGAAGCCGAAGGAGCAGACACCTCAAGCCACGAAACTTGCGACCTCGGAGCCTGCTACGCACAAGCCGGTCACCGATGAAAAGGCCGAGAGAGAGAGCAAGCACAAGACGGCGCCCCCAAAGCCCGCGGCCGCGCCGGCGAGCAGGCCCGCACAGCTTGCGATGGCGCCCAATCCCGGAAGGGACAGCGAGGGAGCACGAGCTGGGCGAGCTTCTTGGGAAAGCGAACTGGCGGCGCATATTCGGCGCTATGCCACCTACTCGGCCAACGGCAGCAGGGAGAGTGGCACCGTCCGCGTCGGTGTCACCATCGATCGCAACGGGCGGCTGGTGTCGCGGCGGCTCGCCGGCAGCTCAGGCTCGTCTGCGCTCGATAGTGCGGCGATGGCGGTCATCGCGCGCGCGCAACCCTATCCGCGCTTTCCACCCGGGATGACCCAGGCACAAATCGCGCTCACCATTCCGCTGCACCTGAGGCCGCAATGAGCGGCGCCGGTGAGGTCAGCGACGCCCGCCCGTCTGTCGTGCTCCGATCGTCGACGACGAGAACTGTACTCATGACTTCAGAGCTTCGGACCAGTGTGGCCAATAGGCATCAGCGCGCGCATTTTTGCATCGGGCCCCGCGATTCTCTGCGATCCTACGGCGACAGAAAGCGGCCTTTGACAGGCATAACTGGCTTCTTTTTCGATATCGGGAAAATGTCCCGAGCTCCCGTGAAAAAATCCCTGTTGCGGCTTTGGACTTGCCGATTAGCAATATTATTTCTGAATGTAACTAACAGTGAATTCGGCCGGAGTAACGCTGTTTGAGGCTCAGGGGCACTGGGCGGCCACTAACAGCAAGGTCGAAAAATAGGAGTAGGGGGACGTTTTGACCAAGCTCAGAGCGCTGAAAAGCGCGCTTCTCTTGACGTGCGCCGTTTTGCCTGGAGTTGCGGCCGCGCAAGATACCTTGCAGACCATCGAAGTCGTCGGCGTATCGCCGGTGCCCGGCGGAGAAATCGACAAGGAAAAAGTCCCATCCAACGTGCAGACTATCGGTGCGAGCGACCTCGTTCCTTCCAAGTCGCCGTCGCTGCTGGACGGTATCGTGCAGTACATGCCGTTTGTCTCCCTGAGTGACCAGTCCGGCAACCAATTCCAGCGCGCTCTCGACTATCGCGGGTTCAGTGCCTCGCCGGTGCCGGGCACCCCGCAGGGCCTGGCCGTCTACCAGAATGGCACACGTATCAACGAGGCGTTCGGCGACGTAGTGAACTGGGACTTGATCCCCCAAAGGGCGATCAACAGGATCACATTGATGCCGAACAATCCGCTGTTCGGCCTCAACGCGATCGGTGGCGCATTATCGATCGATATGAAAAACGGGTTCAACTACCAGGGCACGGAAGCCGAACTGATGGGCGGCTCGTTCGGGCGGCTGTCCGGAGGCGCGCAGTCCGGTTACCAGAACGGCAATTATTCGGCCTACGTTGCCGCCGACGCAGCATACGATAGAGGCTGGCGCGACTTCGCGTCCTCGTCTCAGATTCGTCGAATGTATGTCGATCTCGGCGCGCGTGGTGACCAGACCGAATTCCACGTTTCTTTCACGGGCGCCGACAACAAGATTTCAGCTGCCGCGGCCACTCCGATTGAAATGCTGAACCAGCGCTGGTCGAGTGTCTTCACTTGGCCGCAGTCGACGCATCTTCAGCTTGCCATGCTCCAGGCCAATGCAAAGTGGACGCCCACCGACACGCTCACTCTCCAAGGCAACGCCTATCTTCGCAGCTACCGGGCCTCCCATATCGACGGCAATAGCACCGACGCGCAGCCCTGTGACGACGGCATCAACCTGTGCATTGGTGACGGCACAACGCCGCTCAACCAGAACACCGCTGTCCTCAACACGCTTGCGGCCAATACGGCCCTGGGTCAGATCGACCGCAACTCGACGAAGTCGACCAGCTATGGCGGCTCCCTGCAGGCGACCAGCACCAGCCAGCTGGCCGGCCACGACAATCATTTCGTCGTCGGCACCAGTGTCGATCACGGCCGCTCGCAATTCCAGGCCAATTCCGAGCTTGGCACGATTGACCAGAACTTCTTCGTCACCGGCACTGGCGTCTTCATCGATCAGCCTGCGGCGGACCTGGTCCCGGTCAACCTGACGGCGAAGAACACCTATGTCGGCATCTATGCGACCAATACCTTTGACATCACCTCGCAACTGTCGTTCACCGCCGGTGGCCGCTTCAACCTCGCCCAGATTGATCTGCAGGACGAAACCGGCAACAGCCCGCTGCTCAACAGCAACAATCGCTTCGCGAGGTTTAATCCCGTCGTCGGCTTGACCTACCGGATCACGCCCGGTCTGACGGCCTATGCGGGTTATTCCGAAGCCAATCGGGCGCCGACGCCGCTCGAACTCGGTTGTTCCGATCCTGCCAATCCCTGCCACATCGACAATTTCCTGATCGCAGACCCGCCGCTCAAGCAGGTCGTGTCGCATACGATCGAGGGCGGATTGCGCGGCGAAATATCGGGCGGCGGCCCCTTTGCGGGAGCCGCGCCAAAGATGCCGCGCAAGGCCGAGCCGGTTGCCGATAACGGCTGGCGCCTGCGCTGGGGCATCGGTCTCTTCCGCACGGAAAATACCGACGACATCATCAATGTCGCGAGCGTCGTCGTTCCGAATTTCGGATTTTTTCAGAACGCCGGCACCACTCTGCGGCAGGGCATCGAGGCGAAAGTTGATCTAAGCTGGAATCGCTGGAGCGCCTACGCCAACTATACCTTCGTCGACGCCACCTTTCGGAGCGCGATCCAGACCAACGATCCGGCGACCGAGAGCGTCGTCAACGTTGTGCCCGGCAGCCACATCCCTGCGATCCCGGCGAACCGTTTCAAGGTCGGTGCAGAATACCAGATCACCGATGCCTGGAAGTTCGGCGGCGACCTCAATTATTTCGGCAGCCAGTATCTGATTCGCGACGACTCCAACATCTATCCCAAGGTGCCGGCCTACTGGGTCGTGAACCTGCATACATCCTACGAGGTGACGAAGAACGTCGAGCTCTTCGGGCTGGTGCAGAACCTGTTCAATCAGCGCTACTACTCCACCGGCACCGTCTTCAACACCGGCGGCTTCAACAACTCGACGCTCGGCGGAAATCCGCTGGTCGCGTTCAACGATCCGCGCAGCATGCTGCCGGGCATGCCGCTTGCGGCCTACGCCGGCATACGGGCAAGGTTCTGATATCATTAGAGCACTGGCGTGAATAAACGGCGGCGGCCAAGATGCCGACGCCTATGACCGTCTGTCCGGCCTCCGCCTGACAGGGGTCCTGTTCTCAATAACGGCGTTGATCAGACCGACGTCTTGCTCGGGCGCAGCGCGATTGGGCATCGAGAGAGCCTCTTGAGCTGCCGAACTGGTCGCTGTGCGCTGGAAGCAGTGGCGGGTCTATTTCACCGATGTTCATCCGAGCGGGAACGGACCACAGCGACAGCCGGGCATGTTCTCGGTGAACGCCCCAATGGCCGGTTACCCCAAGCTCTATAACATCGAGATGGACCCGCATGAGGATCTTGTCGTTGGAGGATTGTTCGGTTGGGCTTCGGGACCGGCGCTCAAGGTGGTCGAAGAATATTTGGCGTCGGTCAAAAAATATCCGAACCCACCTGCGCCCAACATCACACAATTTCGGTAGCGGCGGCTAACCGACATCCCCAATGGGACGCGCGCGCTGGTATTGGCTATGTCCGGGTTTGGCACATCGCAACATTTCACTGCGATGCAGAACTAGGTCACTATCGGGGCTTAGCGGACATCGAGGAAAAGTAGAACGGCCTCCTCGCGCGAACTGCACTCAGGTTGCACTCACAGAACCACGTCCAAGCCGAACTCCCGTTTCACCATAATTTTGTATTCCTCGTCGCTCTGTCCCCCAAGGTTGACCATTTCCTCATCTGTCTTGCTCGCTCGCCACTTGAGGAACGGGACCGCGCCCGGTCCGACCGGATAGCGGAGTTGCCAGCTGTCACCCTCCACGATCTGACGTATTTGTTCTCCAACGACATAGGGCGATGTCGGTTTCGTAAGTGACGCAGTGTACAAAGCGGTTTGACGCCGGGCGTGCGGATAAGGACTATCTTTGGGCACCGGCCTTCCTTTGCCGAATATTGGAGTAGCGATAACGCCGGGTTCGATGATCGCTACACGCACGTTGAACGCCTTCATCTCCTGCGCAAGGCACTCGCTCAACGCCTCAAAAGCCCACTTGGACGCGGCGTAGGCTGCTTGCGGAGCCTGAGCCACCCTTCCGGCAACCGAGGTTATATTGACGATGCAACCATGCCGACGTTCGCGCATGCCCGGTATCACGGCCTTGATGCAGCGCAGCGCACCGAAAAAATTGGTCTCCATGACTTCGCGGAACCTCTCCAACGGCACCTCTTCCACCGATCCGCCACCACCTATTCCCGCGTTATTCACGAGAACGTCGATACTACCGTTCTCCGAGAGCGCTTTACCGACGGCACTATTAACCGAAGCGTCGTCATCCACGTTGAGCGCAGCCACTGTTACAGGGAGCTTCTCCGCTGAGACGATCTTCCGCAGTTCACCGGCCCCGTCTAAATTTCGCATCGTCGCAATAACCTTATGGCCACCACGTGCGAGCGTCACGGCGGTTGCTAATCCGATGCCGCTGCTGGCGCCGGTAACTAATACGATGGCCATTCTTGCCTCCCTAAAGTTAAAGCGTGCTACACTACTTACCGGCCCCCGTAACAAAGCCCGTATCACTTTCTGATGCATACGGGTCATTCGCGAAGTAAATGTCACACCGCCGTCCGCGCGCCACCGTCTGGCTCACGAACCCCTCGAACTGCGGATGATCCAGATACAGAGGTCATAAGCAGAGGTCGATGCACTCATTCGATCACCTCGTCGGCGCGGCCAATTAACGTCGCTGGCAGTTCGAGACCAAAGGGGCCCCTGGAAAAAGCGGGCGGGCACCCCGGGGGGCCTATCCACATACCCCGAGGGGCCACAGAGGGTCCATGAACGTTGATGCGGGTTTGCCTTTGCTACGGCAACCCGCGCCAAAACTTATTTTCTCTGAATAAATGGTAGCCATGCGGTAGCCAACGTAGTCTCAGCGCGAGCGCTAACAGCTTAAGTCATTGTGAACCTCCTCCGAACTGATGGACACCTGTAGTAGGCTCGAAGAGCCAGGAGGTGTCGGATGGAAGGACGTCAGCGTCGGTCGTTTACGGACGACTACAAGCGGCAAGCAGTTGATCTGGTCGCATCGAGTGGCCGCTCGATCGGATCGGTGGCCAAGGAACTTGGTCTGCGCGATTCCGTGTTGCGGCGGTGGGTAGAGCAACGTGGGGCCAGGCGGGAGCCGACGGCGGCGTCGCGGCGCCCCACGACGCAGGCGACGCTGCCGTCGGCGGACCACGCGGCGGAGATCGCCCGTTTGCAGCGAGAGAACGAGCGGCTGCGTATGGAGCGCGACATTTTAAAAAAATCGATAGCGATCTTTGCTGGAGTTCAGAAATCGAGATTCCGCTTCATCGAAGATCGCCGTGCCGACTATCCGGTGAAGATCATGTGCGACGTGCTCGGCGTCTCGCCTGCTGGCTATTATGCCTGGCGGGCGCGCCCGGAGAGTCCCCGAGCCGCCGCCAACCGTGAGCTCGTCGACGACATCAAGCGGGTTCACCGCGACACCAATGGCCGCTATGGCAGCCCGCGCGTCCATGCCGAGTTGAGGGCTCAGGGCCGCGGGGCGAGCCGCGGTCGCATCGAGCGATTGATGCGCCGCCACGGTATCAGGGCCATCATGGCGAGGCCACGACGGGTGCGCACCGCAGACAGCCGTCACGACTTCCCGATCGCCGCGAACCTGCTCGAGCGCAACTTCATCGCCGTCGCGCCGAACCGGATCTGGCTCGCCGACATCACCTACGTCGAGACCGATCAGGGCTGGCTTTATCTGGCCACGGTCATGGACCTCTACAGCCGCAAGATCGTCGGCTGGGCGATGGCGGATCATTTGCGTGCCGAGCTGCCATTGGCGGCCTTAGCGATGGCCATTGCGACACAGCGGCCTAGCGCCGGCTGATTCACCATTCAGATCGTGGCGTTCAATACGCCTCGGTGGAGTATCGCAAGGTGATGCAATCCGCCGGCTTCCGGGCCTCGATGAGTCGCAGAGCCGATTGCTATGACAACGCTCCGATGGAGAGCTTCTTCCACACGCTCAAAACCGAACTCGTCCATCACCAGCATTATGCAACACGTGAGGAAGCCAGACGTGATATCTTTGCTTACATCGAAGGATTTTATAATCGAACGCGTCGCCACTCGGCCATCGGATATCTCAGCCCGATCGAGATGGAGCTAAAAGCAGCTTAACCCTGTCCTTTTTTCGGGGATGATCACCTCATACTCGGAAAGGGCGGGCGCCCGAAGAAGGCGACGACAATCGTCACCGATACTGGCCGCATACACCGTCATATTGTGCCGCTCATCGGTACGCGGCGCGTAAAGGATCTCGTCAAGGCCGACGTCAACAAGGTCTTGAAGGACATCATGGCCGGCAAGACGCGCGTCAGCGTCAAGACCAAGAAGCTGCGCGGCAAAGCAATTGTGCGGGGAGGCGTCGGCACCGCCACGCGGACCGTCGGTCTGCTCGGAGGCATCCTTACCTATGCCGTGGAGGCCGGCATCATCGAGACAAACCCCGCGCATGGGATTCGCAAACCGAAGGACAGGGTTCGCAGCCGCCGCTTAACCGAAGCTGAGTATCGCACCCTTGGAGGAATCCTGCGTAAAGCGGCTGAGGACGAGAGATACCAAATGACGACTGATATCATCCGCCAAATTGCGCTCACCGGATGCCGCCGTTCGGAAATGATCAAGCTGCGATGGGTAGAAGCCGATATGGAGGCGAGCTGCTTGCGTCTGGCCGAAAGTAAGGAGGGAGCCTCCACCCGGGCCATCGGGTTGCCGGTGGTGGAGTTTTTGGAACGGCGATGGATGACTAAAGCTGGCAATTACGTCTTCCCAGGCCAGGGCGACGATAATGCGTTCGGCAGCTTTCCCAATCATTGGGAGAAGATCTTTCGCGATACGACACTGGCGGATATCACGCCGCATGTATTGAGGCACAGCTTCGCTAGCATCGCGAACGATCTTGGGTTCACCGAGGTCACTATCGCCGCCCTTATCGGGCACGCAAAGGGATCGGTTACGAGCAAGTACATTCATACGCTTGATACCGCGTTGATCATGGCAGTGGACACGATCTCGGGTTACGTCCAGGGCCTGCTCGACGGTGTCGAATTCAAGCAGACCACCTACGCTCTTGACCGCAACTCTCGGAAGGCGGCGCTTGCTCGTTTCCTGTGCAAGGCCGCCGGCGAGCCCTTCGCAGACGCCGAGCAAGAACAGCGCGTCGCGGCCTGAGGCCGCCGGTGCCGGTCCAAGGCTCACCGGACTTCATCGAACGCACCTTTTGGACGCCATGAGACGGGATCGGCGATCCAGCGGTTGATGTCGAACTCATGCCAGCCGCTCCCGTTGACGCTGATCCTGATCTGCGGTGGGAACGTGCCCTCGGCGATCTTGCGGTAGATGGTGGACCGGGACAGCCCGGTCCGGGAAAGAACGGTTCTGAGGCGGATGATACGTTCTGGTTCGCGCATAGCCGCGCTGCCTCCTGCTGGCTATTTTTGACGGCTTCTGAGCCCAGACAAGAAAAGCAGGTGCAAGCGGGCAAGTGGGTTGTTCAACTCGTCGTAGCGTGGCGTAGAGCCGGCGGAAAATAGGATGGATCAAATTCCGATGCCCCGGCCTCTGCCGATGTCGATGCCATGGGCGAAAGCCAATTCGTGGCCGAGACGGCGGCCTGATTCGAACGCGATGCCAAGCTCCCGCTTGCGATTGGCGAGGATGGATTCCAGTTGCGGATCGCGTTCGAGGCTTTTCGCCATATCGCCCATTGTCGAGCGCGTGGCCTTGTAGCCGGATATGTCGCCCGCCTGGTACTGGCGCAGGCTGACCTGGTCGAGCTTCTGCCAGCGCTCCACGAAGTGGTCGGCGCGGCGGCCCGGATCGATGCGCAGTTCTGTTTCGAGCTGGAGGGCGCGGACGGCGCGGTTGACCCGGCCGCCAGCCGCCTCGCGTACAAGTTCCGGATTCTTCTTGTAGGCGGCTTCGGCGTCGTGCGAGCCATAGGGCCGCACCTCCTCGAAGACCTGACGGGCCTTCTGTAGTTCTTTCACCTGCTCGGGACTTTCCTTGCCGCCCATCTCCTGCGCCTCGAAGATCGCATCCACGGCACAGGCATGGCGCACGAGCGCTCGGGTACGCACGCGACGCAATTCCTTTTCCGCGTCTTCCGCTACCTTCCTTTCCGGCGCTTCGGTTTCGCGCCGCTCGACCCCCATACCGCTCCTTTCCCTTTCCGGCGCGTCCCGTTCCGGCCTCGGCGCGCCGTCTGGGCCAGGCACACCATCGGCAGACGGGCGCGGGCCATCGAACATGTTGCGCACCTTCTCCGGCACGAGCTTGCGCACGATCTCGACGACGCGCTCGCGAAAAGTGATCCCACGCCGCTCGGCGTAGCGCTGTACCGGATCGACACGGTCGTAGTCCGAAGCCATATCCTTGGCGCGATCGCGCGACAGGGTTCGGACAAGCCGGTCCTGATTGGCAAAATCGTCGCGGCCATAATGCAGGTCCATGCCGTCGCGATGCCGCGACAGGGCGACGTAGCTGCTATGGGCATCCATCCCCGGCGTTGCCAGCACATGGGCGCGGTCTACCGTCAGGCCCTGCGCCTTGTGGATCGTCGCAGCATAACCGTGGTCGATCCGATTGTAATCCTTGAGGTCGAAGCGAACGGATCGGCCGTCGTCGGTCTGAACGGTCATGGACTGCGCGCTCACCTGTTCGATGGTCCCGAGTGTGCCGTTCCTTACGCCAAGGCCTCGTTCGTTTTGCAGGAACATGACGCGGTCTCCGCTGGCGAAGTTTCTCGCGCCGCGCTCGACCGTCACACGCACCTCATCGCCCAGATCGCCGGCGGCCCGCATCCGCATCCGCGCTGCCTCGTTGAGTGCGCGAACCTCGTCATTGGTATGGGTGAGGATGATCCGGCTCCGCTCCGGTGCTGCCTGACGGTCGCGGTCCCAGCGATCGATCAGATCGCCGCGCGTCTGCTCGCGTGTTTGCGACTCACGCACCATGCCGTGGGAGCGGTAGGCTTCAAGCGCATTACCGGTTTTGCCATTGGCGAGATCGCGCGTGGCGTCGCGCTGCCAGTCCTCCCGCTGACGGCGCACTTCGCCGATTTCCGCGCCGCCGTGTCGTTCGTGAATTGAGCGGAAGGCCGCGCCCGCCTCGATGGCTTGCAATTGTTGCGGATCGCCGACTAGCACGACCTTCGCGCCGGCTTCTGCCGCATGGGATAGGACTCGCTCCAACTGGCGCGTGCCGACCATGCCCGCCTCGTCGATCACCGGCACATCGCGGGTCGTAAGCCCGTCGCGGCCCTGGTTCCAGCCATGCTCCATGCTGGCGATGGTGCGGGAGGCAATGCCCGATCCGCTCTCAAGGTTTTCCGCCGCAATGCCGGACAGCGCCACGCCTCGAACCTCATAGGCGGCCGCTTCCCAGGCCTCCCGCGCCACGCCAAGCATCGCGCTTTTTCCCGTTCCGGCATGGCCGACCACGACACTGAGATCGCGCCCGTCCGTGACATGCGCCAGCGCGTCGGCCTGCTCCCCCGAAAGGATGAGGCCGCGCGTTTCCGCACGGGCAAGGGCCGCTTCGCGATCCGTGTCACGCACCTCATGGCGTTTCCGTTCTGCCACGAGTTCCACCGCACGATGCAGGCGCTGTTCCGCTTCGATCATCGTGCGCGTCGTGAAACGATCTTCGTCCCGTCCGTCCTTGCCGAGTTCGACCAGATCAGGGGCCTTGCGCATCGCGCCCATGACCTCGTTGAACTGGTCGATGCCATCGCTGTGTCGATGCGCGAACTTCGCCATGTCGCGCCGCGTGAAAGTCGATTGCTGCTGCGTGATCGCGTCCAGCCCAAGCGAAGGATCGGCGATAATTCGTACGCCATTGCCGCGCGCGATCTCGCGGTGCAGTTCGGCGCGGTCGGCTTCGGTCGCTTCGCCTTCGATGCCCCGAACTTCGATCCGTTTAGCGGGCGCGCCGATCTGGCTTTGCGGCTCAAGCGCGAGGCTCTGTGCTTCCAGGCTGCGATGGTCGATGCGCGCGTCAATGTCGAGTTCGGCCAGCCGCTCGTTGGCAAGCTCGGCCCAGCGTTCGCGCCAACGCTCCACCATCTCCGTGCGGTTCCAGTCCCGCACCTTGGGGCCAAAGCCGTTCTCGTCCACCGCGCGCATGGTCAGCATGACATGGGCATGGGGTTTGGGCATGCCGTCCTCGGCCATGTCCCAATGCACATTGAGATCGGCGATCATGCCCCGATCGACGAATTCGCCCCGAACGAAGTCGCGGGCGAGTTCGATGCCCTGCGCCTGCGTCAGTTCGCGCGGAATGGCGAATTCGACCTCGCGGGCAAGCTGGGCATCTTTCCGGATTTCGAACGCCTCGACATCGTTCCAGAGCCGTTCGCGGTCGCCCCATGCTTCCGGCGCGTTCTCCGGCAGCATCACCTCGGAATGGACGACGCTGCGCTTGGAGGAAAAGTCATGGCTGCGGTCCAGGCGCTCGTCGCGCAGCCGCATTCCCGCACGATAGGCGGCGGAGGCCACCGCGCTACTACCGGATTTGCGGCCAATGACCTTGACGTGAAGATGATAGATCGCCATCGCGACCAGATCATCTACACGGCGAGGCGCACGTCGGCACGACGTATAAGCGCGCCCTCCCTCGAAAAATTCTCGGGAGGGATTACACCGTCTCAAACCGTCCCGGCGACCTTACAGCATTATGCCCAGGGCTCAACTATCATCCCCTCATCAACATTGCTGGAGAACGTGATGCGCAAGCCGCGGGATTTCGACGGGGAACTGAAAGCGCTTCAGGACAAGGCGCGCGACCTCAAGAGCCGCAAGGTGCAGCAGCTCGGCGAACTGGTCATCGCCACCGGGGCAGATAGCCTCAACGTCGATGAACTGGCAGGAGCGCTGATCGTGCTGACTGAGACCAAAGATGCTGGAAAGAGGGAGGGGTGGGCCAGGCGCGGAGCCGCGTTTTTTCAGAGCCGGGCGCGGCGAACTACAGCGGCAGCTGAGTGCCACACTGGCGGCGCTCGGGCGCAACCGGGCGGCGCGCAACCGTCAACAGGCAGCAAGGGCGCGGCATGATATGCGCGCATGGCAAATCGAGCGCCGCAAGCGCACGCGGCACCTGATCGAACTGGGCGGCCTCGTCGTCAAGGCTCGTGTCGTGGACCTGACCGGCGATGATCGCGCCATCATCCTCGGCGCGCTGCTCTGGATGGCCGACAAGCTCAAAAGTAATCAAGGCGAACAGGCGCGAGCGCTCTGGGCCGCAAAGGGAAAGGAGGCTTTCGCTGTGGAACGGGCGATAGATGCGCCCACCATCTCGCAGGAAACGCCACAGGATCGGGCATGACCGATGGCGGGCGGCGCGGAGACTCCAAATATCGCAGCGCTGCCCGCCATCGCGCGGCTTGGCGCCTGTGAATCGGCGCGGGGTGCCGACGCCGATCGGCGCGTTAAGCTATTGATCCAATTTGCGGTGGAGGGGTCACTCTCGGGCGCTTATTCACACATGCTGTCTGCAAAGCCTTTCTTTGGCGTCCGACCGCAGTCGTCAGCACAACCGCCCCGCCCGATCGATCCAGGCGCAGTTCCAGAGCGGTCCAGCGTCCATGCATCGCGGGAGACGATCTCGCGGCGGTTCATCCCGGCGAGACGCTTGGAGACCAGCCCCTCCAGGCCCATGTTGCAGGCGGCACGAAAAAGATCGGGGCCGATCTCGCCCTGCTCGAACGGATTAACAAAAATGCCATCCGGCCTGCCGCGAAGCAGCCGCGCCAGATTTGCCTTGCGTATCGACAGCGGCAGATCCCGCAAGTCGTCGCCGTCCAGCGCAAGCAGGTCGAACACGCAGAGCTGCACTTCATCGTCATGCTTGCGCGAGTGCAGCGCGTTGAAGTCGGCAACACCGCATCGCCGCCGCCATCGGACGCGTTCGTTCTCAGCAGCACGATGGCGCCTTCGTTCGCTGTTCTGCGTCGGACTGGCGCTTGATCCACTTCGAGTAGGGCAAGGCCAGTAGGATTCCCGCAAGGGCGTAAGTCAGGATCGTCGGAATGGCGGCAACTGACGCGGGCGACAACTCGGCGATGTAGAGCGCCAGACCGAGATTCCGCGCGACGGTCGCGATCGCGAGGCCGGAGCGTCTGTCAGCGCGCGTTCCGCCGAGAGTATGGCCGAATGCGATCGCGAGGGCGGCCATCGATAGCACGGCAAGGCCTCCCGTCCAACCGATGAGCAGCATCACGCGCAATTTTGGGACAAAGATAAGGGCGAGAAGAACGACGATCAGGAGCACGACGAAGAGCGCCTTGGCCGCACGCGAGAAGGCAAGGTCGTAGCGCTGGCTGAACTGTGGCGCATATCGCGAAAGGAGCCATCCGAGCGCCGCCGGCACGAAGGTGACGATAGCGACTTGTCCGGCGACGGTGCCGGTTGTGATCGCCGGCGGCGAGATATCGAAAGCCCGATCGAAGAGAACGAGCGTAGCGGGCGAAAAGATCACAGCGACCAGGGCGAGCATGAGCTGCAGCGCCGAGACATAGCCTATGTCCGCCCCCGCCGCCTCTGCCCGGCGCGTCGTCAGTGGCGCGCCGGGCGCCGCGGCCAGGATCGCGAGGCCGAGCGTCACCTCGGGAGGCGGCCGCAGCAGGACGATCAGGCCGAAGGTCGCCAGGGGAACCAGCAGCAGAACGGAGGCAAGCGAGCGCCAGAGCGGCCGCATCTTGCGGAGAATGTCAAGCGGAGAGTCCTGGGCGTGGTGCTGCCCAACGATGAACATCTGGGCGAAGACCACAATTCCAGTAAAGATGAACAGGATGCGGGGCACGGATTTCCCCAGTTAGTTTGCGGAAACATCGGTTGGCTTGACGCCGCCCGGACGTCGTCTCGACGACGCAATCGCTTCGTTCAGGGCCGCGCCGATTTCGGGCTGCGCCTTGAAGATGTTCCCAATCCCGATCAGGTCGGCCATGCCGGTGCGCTGAAGCTGGCCGAAGAGCTCGTCATTGACGCCTGCAAGAACGAGTTTCCCGCCCTGCCGTTGCAAGGACGAAGCATACCGTTTCAGAAGCCGGATCACTGTGCTGCCGAGGTCGTCGACATCGCGCAGGATCAGGATCACCGTCGTCCTCTGGGCGCCCTCGACCGCAGGCAGCTGCGCTTCGAGCGCTTGGGCGGAGGCGAAGAAAAGCGAGCCCCGGACGCTAAGAACTCTGAGTTCGTCGCTCCCGAGCGCCCCCGGCGTAGGCCTCTCGACCGGAAAACCGCCGTCGACGAGTTCGAACTCACGCACCTCGATGCGGTTTGCCAATCGAAGGATCTGAAACAGGAACGAAAGCGCCACCCCTATCAGGATCGCGAATTGCAGAGGCAGGAAGATCGTTGCAACGAAGGTCGAGACCATTGCGAGCCGCGACGTCAGGCTGGTGCTCCAGACCGTCTGGATGGCTTCGGGCTGGAGATTCTGGAACCCGACGACGAGGAGTAGTCCGCCGAGGCCGGCCATCGGAACGAGCTTCACCACGTCGGCCAGCAGGAAGACGATGACCACGACGAACGCGCCTGCGAAGATGTTCGCCCATCTCGACTGCGCCCCTGCCTGGACGTTCACCGCCGTGCCCGACATCGATCCGCCGGAGGGGATCGCTCCGAAGACGGCGGCGGCAAAGTTCGCCGCCCCCTGTCCGACGAAGTCCCGCGAGGTATCGGGGAAGCTCCCGTCGGGGTTCGGGTAGTTTTGGCCGACTCCGGCTCCCTGGATTAGGCCGATGACCGCGATGGCGAAGGCTGGAAGCAAAAGCTCCGGCAGATACGCGAAATCTGGCAAGTGCGGACGCGGAAGGCTGCGCGGAATGCTCGCCACGTCGCCCACCAGGGTGGCCGTGCCACCGCCAAGGACCCTGTCCAGAACGTAAGCCAGCACAGTCGCCGCCGCCAGCGCGAGGATCAGAGCGAACTTCCTGACCGACGTGAGCTGGAAGGCGAAGATCAGCGCAACTGTCGCGAGACCGATGAGTAGGGTATGGCTATTCAGGATGCGCCAGTTGAGAGCGGTATCGGCGAGGCGCAGAAGGTGGTTCGCCTGAGCGCTCGAGAAGCCCGTTATGTCCGGGATCGCGCCTAACACGATCAGGACGGCGATCCCGTTGATGAATCCGGTCATCACCGCGTGCGAGACAAAGCGGATGAGCCGCCCGAACCGCAGGAGCCCGAATACGAGCTGAACCGACCCGGTCATTAGCACGAGGCCGATAAGGACCGCCACCTTCTGATCCCCTTCGTAGGGCGCGAGAGCTTCGCCCGCCGCGACGGACAGGGCGCCGGTCGTCGAGACGTTCATGAACACCGAGCTGGTGAAGATGGCGCCCACGGGCATAGCAACCATGAGTGCGTATAGCCCTGCGACCGGACTGACGGTGGCGAGCACGGCATTGGCCATCCCCTGCGGGACATTCACGATAGCGAAAGTCGCGCCTGCCACCAGATCCGGGCCGAGATTCCTTCGCTCCAGTTTCAGACCGGAAAGCATCAGCACGCTCCTCGCATTTGACGGCTTCGGCCCCAAGGGCGTCTCAAGTCGCCAGCCACGGCGCCGCCGGAAGCGCTGGCGCGCTCACTCCGGGACGACCTCCTTCATCTCTTCGGTGTCGAATGGGTCGTGCTCGACGGGCGCGGGCGCCTTCTTCCGAGTGCCGGGGAAGATCTCGAAGGTTGGCGTGAAGTCGGTCATCATGCCCGCGAGTGTCTTAAGGATGATCGGGTCGCCCTGGAACTTCGCTGTGCCGTCGCCCAGCTGGGCTTCCAGGCTCTTGCCGCCCATCAGTGTTTTTTCGAGGTCCGCCCGGTTGATCGTCAACGTCAGATCGGCTTTCGCGGTCTGATAGCCCTTGATGTTGGTCAGCGTCGCGTTATCGAGTTCGACAATGAATTCTTCGCCGCTGGATCACGCCGCGGCTGTTGTGCTCGGGAGAGCCGTGATAGCCGCGCACATGCCAGTGCTTCTGCAAACTCGCAGGCACCTTGTAGACATTGTGGATCGGGTTGATCGTCACGCCGTTGTTGGCGTGGTGCAACACCTGGTTGGTCATGTTGGCGTAGATGTCGCGCTGTGCGCGCAGTACTTCCTGGATGCGCTCGTTGCCCCAGCGCGGCCAGTGGTGGGCGGCGAACATCACCTCGGCTTCCTGCCCGAAGCGATAAAGTGCCTCCGCGATGTATTTCGACCAGACCAGCGCATCGCGAACGGGCGTGCCCCGAAGGGTGTAGATATTGTGCAGGCAATGGGTGACGTTCTCCGCCATCCAGAGCGCCTTCATCCCCGGAATGTAAGGCTCATCTCGGAAGGCGCTTCAGTGTTGGGCGTGTTCTGAAACACCATCGGGACACCGTCGACCTCGAATTCCTCGTAAGCGTCGCTCACGATGCGTGTCGGCGGGATGAGCGTGACGGCCCCGCGGGAGGTAGTCTGGCCCAAGCCTTGCGTGACGAAGCCGTACGGGTCGACTGGCAGGAGGATGCCGTACTGGAAGAAGGCCCGCCGGTTCATCGCGTTTCCGGCATAGACGTTCTCGGACACGGTGTTGTCCATGAAACCCACTGGCGCGATGATCTCGACCTTGCCGGAGCGGACGTCCTCTTCCGACACGACGCCCTTGACACCTCCCCAATGGTCGACGTGGTTGTGCGAGTGGATGACGGCGGTGATGGGCAGATCGCCACCGACATGCTTGCGGAAGAGTTTCAGACCGGCACGGGCCGTCTCGGCCGAGATCAGCACGTCGAACACGATCCAGCCGGTCTTTCCGCGCACGAAGGTCATCTGAGACAGGTCGAAGCCACGAATCTGGTAAATTCCGTTCCTGACCTCGTATAGCCCGTAATCTTGGTTGAGCTTGGCCTGCCGCATGAGCGAGGGGTGGATGGCGTCGTAGGCGTCAGCCTCATCGATGAAGGCAAACTTGCCCATGTCCCAGGCAACGTGCCCGGCATCCGCCTTGATCTGCATGTCCCCCATTTTCGCTATCAGACCGCAGGCGCATTCTTCGAAGTCGCGCGTGTCGTGGAAGGGAAGCGCGTCACGCGCGGCGTAGAGTACGGCGCGGGTATGTTCGGTGGGCTGCTTGCCCTTAGGGTGGAAATGCGGGCGGCTCTGGCTCCGGGGCGTAGAGGATGTCATGTGCTTGGCCTTCCGTTGAAAAGATTCTGCAACCACTCGATGAGTTACAGCTAATATGCTGCTGAATTGTCGTCCAGCGGCGCTTCGAGCCGCAGCGGTTTATACTTGCGGTTCAGTTGGCGGCATAGGCCGCCGGCATGAGGTAGCCCAGCGAGGAGTGCGGGCGCTGTCCGGCCAAAAACGCGGCGTGTTCGGCGCCGTTGCGGTCGCCCGGCATCTCAACAGACAACAGGCGATCAGTCACAAGCTGATGGCAGCAGGCCGACCCGGTCGTTTATTGTTCAACCAACCTGGCCCTCACCGCGTAGCGCACTAGTCCAGCGATCGAATTTACGCCTAATTTACCCATTGCTGACGCCCGATGAGTTTCCGTGGTCTTCACACTTGAGTTCAGGATAGCGCTAATTCCCTTGTTGCTATACCCCTCAGCCACGAGCTTGACGACGAGCCGCTCTCGCGGAGAGAGCCTCGGATGTCCTTCGCTTGTTTCCTCCTGTTCTCTGCGCGATTGAACACAAAATCGCCCACCCACAAATGGCCTGTGTGCCATCAGGGCCTCGACGGCTGCCAGCAGTAGCTTGTTCGCATCGGACTTGGCCAGGAATGCACGGGCGCCAGCTTGGAACGCCTCTTGCGCCAGCACTTCGGATTCATGTGCTGAGAAAATTAGCACCTCCGTCTCCTTGAGGTGCTTTTTTATCCCTCTCGTTACTTCCACTCCGGTCATACGCGGCATAAAGAAATCGACGATCGCAACGTCGGGCCGCTCTTCAAGAGCTGCCTCAAGTGCCGTCCTTCCATCGGCCGCCTCGGCAACAATATTCCAGCCTGGACGCTGCTCCAGCACCGCTCGTATTCCACATCGTACTGCATCATGATCGTCGGCTATTAGGATTCGCTTCATGGGAGGCCCCCCTGATGATCAGTTGCCGAGAGAAATCAAATGAGCCGTGAGAGCCATCGCTAACAGCTTTTCTTAAGTGCACACATGCGGCCGTTCTGTTCGATCGCAAAAGCATATGGAAAGATCGCACGCAGGGTGGTTCCTCGCGGCGCCGCTGTTGGCGCGGATAGTATCTCCAGCCGCCCTCCCATCTCTTCCAGTCTGGCTTGCATGATACGAAGCCCCGTCCCAAGCGCTGGCGGCCGGAAGCGACATACGCGATTGCTTGCCATCATGCCTTGTCCGTCGTCTCGAATCTCGAGCTGGAATTGTCCTTCCCTCGCCTCAATCGTTATGTCGACCCTTGTTGCCTTTGCATGACGATAGACGTTCGTCAGGGCTTCCTGGACAATTCTCATCAACGATCGCTGCTTCTCGCGCGACAGACCGTCCACCGCGGGCGGTATCGAGATCTCGACCGCCAACGATGTTCGAACTGCGAACCCTTCCGCGAATCGCTCAATCGTAGTCTTCAGCCCACCCTCAAACAGGTTCTGTGGGTGCAGCAAATATGTGAGAGAACGCAATTCCTTCAGGGCGAGGTCGATTGAGAGATCGATTTGCTCGCAATGCTCCTCTGCCTTCCGTGGATCCCCTAGCGCGCCTCTTACCTGCATCACGCCCAGGCTCGCAGCGATCAGATGCTGGCATGTTGAATCATGAAGCTCTGACGCAATTCGCCGATGAAGCTTTTCTTGCAGCGCGACTAACTCCGAATCCAACTTGGACGTCCGCCTCACCCCTCCAGAGGCATTTCGAGGATTCCGACTGACCAACGAATTCTGAAGGGACATGACACGCTCACTTTCCTCCGGTGTCGCGGTCAACTTAACTTAGTGCAGGCAGCCACGCAGCTATCCGTGCGCATAGGGGTCCGAGATGAAAGGATAATCCGAAATCTCTTTTTGGCTGCTGGCAATCTACCGGCCAAGGCGAAAGTCAATACGAAGCTAGGTTCACGGCAGGGACGATGCGTGCCGCAGGCAGCCTACGACGGACGGAAACACGATTTTTCCCACCTTGGCGACTTCTATTTTGGAGCGGAAAGTGCGCATAATCGACTTACGCTGGCGACCGTAGTCGCAATTGAGGGTGCCGCCTCATGGAGGAGTTCCGATTGCGCGAAAGGGATGCACGTGATCCGCAACATGGCGTTGCGACAGATCGCGATTGCAATGCAAGTCCCGACTTTTTGAACCGCAGCGTCAAGAACGCCGACCGCGCGGATCGGCAAGACAAGAGCAAGATAGCTGGAGTTGGGTTCGCGTTGGCGACCGAGATCCCAACATCGGGGCAATGTCGGTTAGCGCTCGCCGTGGTCGCAGTGCTGTTCGCCGTGTTTGCGGCTGAGCGTGGCATTCGGGCTAACGTCTCCGCTCGCGCTCATACCGGTACGGATTGATGCCTTCGTGCCGGTGTTGGCAGCTGTACTCTTTGTCAACGATCTCATCACGGCAACGTTGTTGTTCGGCCAATACGCGATCGTTCGATCGCGCTCACTCTTGGTAATCGCAAGCGCCTATCTCTTTACCGGACTTATGGCCGTTATGTTTGCGCTTACCTTTCCGGGTCAGTTTTCGCTGAGCGGCGTTCTTGGCGCCGGTTTGCAGACGTCCGCATGGATTTATAATTTTTGGCATTATGGCTTTCCGCTGGCCGTAATCATCTACGCAATATCTTTACGAGTAGACCACACGAACCAGCCGCGCGGTCATTCAGCGCCATTCGCGATAGGCTGGAGCCTGGTGACCGTAATCAGTCTTGTGTTCGCGCTGACTTGGATCGCCACTGCGGGAGAGGACCTTTTGCCGCGCCTCTTTCAAGACCCGGTCCACCCGACACCTTTGGCGAGGATCGTAACTTCATCAAACACTTTGATATGCCTGCTCGCGTTGGTGCTGCTAATTCGCTACCGACGTTCAGTGCTCGATTTGTGGATCGTGGTTGTTCTGTGTGCCTGGGTCTCGGAGCTGGCGATTCTTGACGTGCTCCTGTATTCGCGATTCACTTTCGGCTTCTATGTTGGTCGAGGTTTTTCGCTGATCACCTCAGTGGTGGTTTTGGTCGTATTGCTTCAAGAGATGACGCAATTATATGCGGGCCTGGCCCGCTCAAATAGCGCGCTGCAACGCGAACGAAACGACAAGATAATGAATTTGGAAGCGATGGCCGCTTCAATAGCGCATGAGATCAACCAACCGCTGTCGGCGCTCGTCACGAACGGGAGTATTTGCTTGCGCTTGCTTGCAAGACCGAACTGCAACCATGACGAGATGCGTGAAGTATTGAAGCGCATAATCGACGATGGCCATCGTGCCAGTAACATTGTTGCAAGCATCCGGGCGATGCTCAGGAGGGATGGCCGAGAAAGATTGCCGGTGAGCATTCGCGATCTTGTCTACGAGGTCCTCGTACTTGTTCAGGGTGAATTGCAAAATCACCGTATCGCGCTTCAAGTCGAGTTGAACCAGCAACTTCCTTTGGTAAGGGCCGACCGGGTGCAGCTACGGCAGGTTCTGCTCAATCTGATCATGAATGCCATAGAAGCTGTCAGTTCGGTGGGTATCTCCGAGCGATCGCTGCTGGTGAAAACCGATCTGCAAGAAGAGCGCAAGGTGCTGATCACGGTGAAGGATTCCGGACCCGGAATTGATGCAGAGGACATGGACCGCATTTTTGATGCTTTTTTCACAACCAAATCCGAAGGAATGGGGTTGGGTCTTTCCATTTGCCAATCAATCGTTGAATCTCACGGAGGTCGGCTCTGGGCCTCCACGCAAGCTCCCCACGGAGCGGTGTTCTACGTTCAATTGCCGGCGGCGGATACTTCGGCAGAGGAATGAACACTCAAGAGGATAATGGGCGTCCCATCGTGTTCGTCATAGACGATGACGCGTCCCTGCGTGACGCGCTAGAGAGGTTGTTTCGCCTGGTGGACTTGCGCGCGGAAACCTTCGTCACAGCTGCGGACTTCCTGAAGAGAGAACTGCCCGAAGTGCCTTCGTGCCTCGTGCTCGATATCAGGCTGCCGGGGATCAGCGGCCTCGACTTTCAAGCCGAATTAGCAAAGGCCAATATCAAGATTCCGATCATCTTCATGACTGGCCATGGCGACATCCCGATGACCGTGAAGGCCATGAAGGCGGGGGCGGTTGAGTTTCTGCCAAAACCATTTCGCGATCAGGATATGCTCGATGCGGTTCAGCTCGCGCTCGAACTCGACCGGACGAGACGTCAAGCCGAGCGGGCGGACGCGCAGCTGCGTACGAATTTCGAAAGCCTCAGCCCGCGCGAACGGGAGGTAATGACCTTGGTCACGGCGGGCCTCATGAACAAGCAGATCGCCGCTCAGCTCGGCGTCGCCGAGGTCACAGTGAAGTTTCATCGGGGCGGTCTGATGCGAAAGATGAACGCGCGGTCGGTGGCCGAGCTGGCAAGAATGGCGCAGGTTCTGGGAATTGCGCGTCCAAAGTCGTGAACCCTATACGTCTGGATGGTGGCATCGGGGCCTGCTTCCAGTGTATCTCTCGTCAGCAAGGGTTGAGAGCTTATCGCATTCTGTATCTCGGCCGCAGAGGACAGCCCCGATTTGCCGAAGATAGATGTTGCCATCGTCGAGGACGATGAATCTGTGCGCGAAGCCACGGACCACCTCTTGCGGTTGCTCGGCTATGTCACCGCTTCGTTCCGCTCCGCAGAGGACTTCCTGAAGTCGGGTCGCGTCCGCGATACGGCCTGCCTGATTACGGATGTGCAGCTGCCCGGGATGAACGGGATCGAGCTGCAAAGTCGTTTGATTTTGGATGGTCATTGCATGCCGATCGTCTTTGTTACGGCCTTTCCCGACGAAGCGATTCGCTCGCTGGCGCTAAGGGATGGTGCACTTTGCTATTTATCTAAGCCGTTGCAGGAGCAAAGCTTGATCGCCTGCATCGAACAAGCACTCAAGGGGCCCGGGCAAGGTACCTGAGAACGGTCAATCCTGGCTATCTGGTCGGCGAGGGCACCACGATCTATCCCCGCGCATAGGGTACCTATCCGTTTATACGGGGATCGAATGACGTGCGTACAGTAGAGCCATCGGTTCTATCGTCCTAATCTCCGTCCCGGAAAGAATGGCATTGGAACGGGACTTTGAGTTCTCGCGCGTTTGGGACAAAACAATGAAGACGCGTAAAGTATCTTTCGCGCAGAGCGCATCAAAATCAGGATCGAGCAATAGAGGGGCGACGTGCGATGCGATGATGGGGAGTGCCAGCAGAGATGAAACGGCTGAATTCGGTGTCCTGCTGTTATCTCTTCAGGAAAGAATACAGCAGCGGCTGGCATCTGATCTTCACGATTCGACGTGTCAACATTTGATTGCCGTCAGCTTGAACATAATGCGCATGAGGCGCGCGATGAACGATCTCGGCAGCGTAGAGAGAATCTGCGACGATATCGATGCGTCGATCGAGCAGGCGCTTCGAGAAATTCGCGCCTTTACCTACCTGTTGCATCCCCAAAATCTGCTCGCGGATGGGCTGAAGACTACGGTCGAACAGTTCGTAGATGGATTTTCAGCGCGTACTTCATTGAAGGCCAGCGTCAACATCGCTCCCGAGGCCGACAGGCTGTCCTATGAGGCGCAGCGCTCGGTGCTGAGAGTTATTCAAGAAGCTCTTACCAACGTTTTCCGTCATGCAAAAGCGACACAGGTGAAAATCGCGATGTATTATATGAGCACCTTGGGTCGGCGCCGGCATGTATACGCTAGCCCGGGTGTTTCAGGCGCTGGCGGAACGCAAGCCCGATCTCGACGCCGGCGTCCGCGATTCCGCCAAGGCCGGGTTTGGCGACCATCGGGGCTTCCACCGGCCCCTTCGGCGCCCTCATCGCATGGGTGATCGCGGGCACGCGCGCCAGCTCCGCGCCGCGCCCAACAAATAGTGCTGCTCACGGCCCTTCTCCTTCCGGCGATCGGTGTGGCTGCGATCGCCTGCATGCAGTTTGACGTCTTGACGTCGGACCGTTCGGCTAGGAGGCGATGGGCTTGGAAATTGAGCCCTTGAAACGCAAACGAAGATCAA
>CAVVEA010000008.1:0-385113 GCA_963747165.1 uncultured Alphaproteobacteria bacterium
GGGCGAGCTGAATGCGATGCTGGCGTTCGTCGAGCAACTGTCGGAAGTGAATGTCGATGGCGTCGAGCCCGATGACCTCGGTGACGCCGATGGAAATGAAGAAGCGCGCCGACGTGGTCAATGACGGCGAGATCGCGGACGACGTGGTCCGCAACGCGCCGGCCACCGAGGATCACTTTTTTCTGGTGCCGAAAGTCGTCGAATAGAACTTTCTAGGCGGGAAGTCCGATGTGCATGCTCTGCGACGATGAGAAGGCCTATCAGGCCTATATGAACTACCTCGACGCGATGGAGCGTGAGGGCAAGGTCGCCGATCCCGACAAGGCGATGGATGCCGTTCTCGATCAGCTGGAGGCGGCCGACAAGGCTCGCGCCAGGCGCGACGACCCCGCCAACGACAAGACGCTGTCTCCGTTCTTCTGCAGCCCGGTTGATAAATGACCGAATTGATATCGATGACCATCGCCGAGGCCAGAGCCGGCCTCGCGAACAAATCATTCACGTCCCTTGAACTGACCGACGCGCATCTTGCGGCGATCGAGGCCGCGCGGGCGCTCAATGCCTTCGTGCTGGAAACGCCGGATCAGGCGCGCAGTATGGCGCGCGACGTCGACGCCGAAGCTCGGCAAGGGCGAGGGCGGCCCGCTCGCCGGCATTCCGCTCGGCATCAAGGACCTGTTCGCGACCCGGGATGTTCACACCCCGGCCTGCTCCAAAATCCTTGGCGGTTTCAAGCCGCCATATAAATCCACCGTTACCCGCAAGCTCTGGCGCGATGGCGCCGTCATGCTCGGCAAGCTCAACATGGACGAGTTCGCCATGGGCTCGTCGAACGAGACGACCTACTACGGGCCAGTGATCAATCCGTGGCGGCGCGACAATTCCAACACGACGCTGGTGCCGGGCGGCTCATCCGGCGGCTCGGCGTCGGCGGTAGCCGCACATCTGTGCATGGGAGCGACCGCGACCGACACCGGCGGTTCCATCCGCCAGCCGGCGGCCTTCACCGGCACTGTCGGCATCAAGCCGACCTATGGCCGCTGTTCGCGCTGGGGCATTGTCGCCTTCGCGTCGTCGCTCGACCAGGCCGGCCCGATCGCGCGCACCGTGCGGGACGCCGCGATCCTGCTGCGCTCGATGGCCGGTCACGACCCAAGGACACCACATCGGTCGACCGCGCGGTGCCGGATTACGAGACGGCGATTGGCAAGTCCGTCAAGGGCATGAAGATCGGCATTCCCAAGGAGTATCGCCTCGACGGCATGCCAGCGGAAATCGAGGCGCTGTGGACCGAGGGCGCGGCCTGGCTGAAAGCGGCGGGCGCGGAAATGGTCGAGGTATCGCTGCCGCACACGAAATACGCGTTGCCGGCTTATTATATCGTCGCGCCCGCCGAGGCCTCGTCGAACCTCGCGCGCTATGACGGCGTGCGTTACGGCCTGCGCGTGCCCGGCCGCAGCATCGTCGACATGTATGAGAACTCCCGCGCCGAAGGTTTTGGCGCCGAAGTGCAGCGCCGCATCATGATCGGCACCTACGTGCTTTCGGCTGGCTATTACGATGCCTATTATCTGCGCGCGCAGAAGGTCCGCACCCTGATCAAGCGGGACTTCGAGGACTGTTTCGCCAAGGGCGTGGACGCGATCCTGACGCCGGCAACGCCGTCGGCGGCCTTCGCGATCGGGAGAAAGGGCGCCGACCCCGTCGAGATGTATCTCAACGACATCTTCACGGTGACCGTGAACATGGCGGGACTTCCGGGCATTGCGGTTCCCGCCGGCACGGACGCGCAGGCACTGCCGCTCGGCCTGCAACTGATCGGGCGTCCGTTCGACGAGGAGACGCTGTTCTCGCTCGGCGATGTGATCGAGCAGGCGGCGGGGCGGTTCACGCCAGCGAGGTGGTGGTGAACGTGGCGGATTTCAAAGCCAGTCTCTCCGGCGCAGCCCCCGCGCCGGACCTCGACGCGCCGCTGGCCGGCCTGTGGTGGGCGGCCAAGGGCGAGTGGGACGAGGCGCACAAGATCGCTCAGGACGAGCGCGGCGCAGAGGCCGCCTGGGTCCATGCCTATCTGCATCGCGTCGAAGGCGATCTTGGCAATGCCGGCTACTGGTACCGGCAGGCCGGCAAACCGGTCGCGACCGGCGCTCTCGAAACCGAATGGGAAAAGATTGCCTCCGAGCTGCTCGGGAGTGGAAAAGCATGAGCGCGACCAACAACAAGCTGATCCGAGGCTGGGAGATGGTGATCGGGCTGGAAGTCCACGCCCAGGTCACCTCGAAGTCAAAGCTGTTTTCCGGCGCCTCGACCGAATTCGGGGGCGAGCCGAACAGCCATGTATCGCTGGTCGACGCCGCGATGCCGGGCATGCTGCCGGTCATCAACGAGGAATGCGTGCGCCAGGCGGTGCGGACCGGCCTTGGCCTGAACGCGCAGATCAATCGCCGCTCGGTGTTCGACCGCAAGAACTATTTCTATCCGGATCTGCCGCAGGGCTACCAGATCAGCCAGTACAAGTCGCCGATCGTCGGCGAGGGCGAGGTCATCGTCGAGCTGGCGGGCGGCGAGAGCGTCACGGTAGGGATCGAGCGGCTGCACCTGGAACAGGATGCCGGCAAGTTGCTGCACGACCAGAGCCCGAATATGTCTTTCGTGGACCTCAACCGGTCCGGCGTCGCGCTGATGGAGATCGTCTCCAAGCCGGATATCCGCTCATCCGAGCAGGCGAAAGCCTATGTGACGAAATTGCGCTCGATCCTGCGCTATCTCGGCACCTGCGACGGCGACATGGAGAAGGGTTCCTTGCGCGCCGACGTCAACGTCTCCGTGCGCAAGCCGGGCGGCCCGCTCGGCACTCGCTGCGAGATCAAGAACATGAACTCGATCAGCTTTATCGGCGACGCCATCGAATATGAGGCGCGGCGCCAGATCGAAATCCTAGAGGACGGCGGCGCCATCGATCAGGAAACCCGGCTCTACGACCCCAACAAGGGCGAGACCCGCTCGATGCGTTCCAAGGAAGAAGCGCACGACTATCGCTATTTTCCGGATCCCGACCTGCTGCCGCTGGAGTTCAGCGAAGCCTATGTCGCCGATCTCAAGGCGCATCTGCCCGAACTGCCGGACCAGAAGAAGGCGCGCTTCATCGCCGTGTTCGGTCTTTCGCCCTACGACGCCAGCGTGCTGGTGGCCGAGCGCGAGAGCGCGGATTTCTACGAGGCCGTGCTGAACGGGCTCGCCGACAAGACCCGCGACGGCAAGCTTGCCGCCAACTGGGTGATCAACGAGCTGTTCGGGCGGCTCAACAAGGAAGGCCGCGATATCGCCGCGTCGCCGGTATCTTCCAACCAGCTTGCGACCATCCTCGATCTGATCGGCGAGGGCACGATCTCCGGCAAGATCGCCAAGGACCTGTTCGAGATCGTCTGGACCGAGGGCGGGGACCCGCGCGCGCTGGTGGACGCGCGCGGCATGAAGCAGGTCACGGATCTCGGCGCGATCGAGAAGGTGGTCGACGACATCATCGCCGCCAATCCCGACAAGGTGGCGCAGGCCCGGGCGAAGCCGCAGCTGATGGGATGGTTCGTCGGCCAGGTGATGAAGTCATCCGGCGGCAAGGCCAATCCGCAAGTCGTGAACGACCTGCTCAAGAGCAAACTCGGCATCTGAACCTCGCGTGAAGTGACGCCGGCGTCGTCTGCCGTCGCATCCGAGCGCAGGCGCGCGTGCACCGATCGTTCACCATAAAAGTGGCGATGCATCGCCCGATGCGAAAACCGCAGCTCCCAAATCGGCGTCGGCGATGCTCGCGAAAAATCGGTTTTGGCGAGCGGCGTTAAGCCGTGAACCGGGTTGGGGTGAAAATTTTTTTATTGCCAAAAGCCGCGACTTAAAGTCCACGCAACGACCTTTCAACCGCCATTGACGCGCCGCGACGAGGGTCATCGCGCATCGATCGCTCGATCAACGAATAGTGGAAACACTTGTGGCGCAGCTGTTTCTTGAAATTTCGATAATCGCATCCGCGATTTTTCACGCGCGGTTCGCATCACCCTGCGAATAAATTTTCGCGTCGCTGATCAACGCGCCTCGCGTGCTCTCGCGATGCTGCGTCAACACTTCCTTAAGCGGGAAGCTGTTTTTTTGAGTGCGTTGGTGTATTCGGGATGCAGTGCATTCGATTCCCGAGTGCACGCAGCGATTAAGCCATCTCACTAAATCGGAGGGCAACATGGCCAAGAAAGCTAAGAAGGCAAAGAAAGCGAAGAGCGCAGTGAAGAAGACTGCGAAGAAGACCCGCAAGGTCGCCAAGAAGAAGAAGTAAATCTCGCTTCTTAAAGAATGCCGGCGGCTTGATGCCGGCACGTCACAAGAGCCTTCAGAACGGTTTGCTTCCTAGAAGCAGATCCTAAATCCGAAAAGCTCTGGTCGACGAAAAGAGGGTGTCGGCGAGACATCAGGTCAAACGGCTGGATCGCATTTTTTAAAGAGCTCGCTCTTTCGAAAACCGGTCCGGCAGAAGAAACAAGTTTTCTTCGTTCGGTGCGGATCCCCTGGGGTTCGCAATTTCACCGGCTCCCAAGCCCAAGTGAGATCTGGTCCTGACGTGTTCGCCGACGCCCTCGTTCCCTGTGCCGCGCCCATGGCGCCAGGTGCTGTGATTTTCCCCAAATCCTGACATTCATATCTTGCCTGGACCGCGCGTCGGCGTGGCCCGCAAACGGCATCGTGTCCCGGACGCGGTGCGGAACCCCTGTGCCGCTCCGCAAGGCGGGACCGACCGCTTCACGGCCATGGAGGCCGGACCGGCAGCGCACCACGCCGCAAGCCATGGCACGTCGAGTCGCGTGCACGCGCTGGGCGCGCGGCCCGGCATCCGGGGCACGAGACCGCTCCAATGGTTATCGTTTCGCGAAACCGCAGGGTAAATCAAAATCCGTAAATCGACGAAAAGCCCTGTGGCGCAGGCATTTCCGTGATTTTGCGGCAAGCCGCGCGCCCAGCTCGTTTACACCCCGTTCATCGCGATGCTTAAACTGCTCTTCAAATTTGTCCGGTCATGATCGTCCCAACAAGCCGGCAAATCGGCGAGCGCATGATCCGCCAGAGTGTAGGCGGTTTGGCGGTCAGATCATGCGCTCTTCAATGGTTGGCGCGCGATCGGACGCAAAACCTGGTTTCCACTCTTGCTGATCGCGCGCTGAAAGTAACGGGACGTATCTGACAATTGGACAGGGGCCGCGCTCGGGGGCAGGGCGGCCAAAAAAACAAAAAGGGGATGACGGATGTTTCAGGGGCAGATCGATCAGGATGCGGCAATGGCGGTGGAAGCAAGTGCGATCCCCGACGTGCTGTTCGAGCGCGGCCTGTATTGGGCCAGCGGACGTTCCGGCGTGGTCAATCTGGTCGCGGCGCATAAATGGTTCAATCTCGCCGCCCTGAAGGGCCGCGCCGAGGCCATTCGGCTGCGCCGCGAGATCGCCGAGATGATGTCCGAGGCCGAGATCGCGACGGCGCAGCGCGAAGCCCGTGCCTGGATGACGGCGCAATAAGCCAACGGCCGGAAAACCGCCAGAACGGCTGCTGTCATTCGGGCAGCTCGTTCTGCCGCCGAATGACGGACACTCAGGAATTTTACGGGGAACCAAATAAACCCGCTTGTAACCTTGAACCGTAATGCTGCGGTGCTGGGGAACACTCCGTGCGGAAACCAAAACGGCCGAAACTCATCGGCGACGCGCGCCTGTTGCGGTTGAATGTTCACGCCAGGCGTCGGGTTCGTTTCTGATGAGGTCCTGCGATGGATATCCTGGCCGTCCTGATTTTGCTGTTCATGCTTTTGCTGGCCTCGGCCTGGTCTTCCGCCAAATCCTATTTCACCAGGGGCCGTCTGGCGGGCATGGAAGAAGCGACGCGCGAAATCATCCGCGGCGTCGGTTCGCATTACGAGTTGGCGGGCCAGGTAGCTCCCGACCAGGTCACGAAGGCGGTCGAGGCCGTCAAGACATTCGCCCATAGCGCCCATTATGAAAAGAGCATCTATCGCTACCAGGCCCGGCTCTGGATCTTCGGCGATGCCATCGGCGCCGCCTGCTGGCGCAAGGGATATGAGACCTGCAAGCTGGAGATGACGCCGCGCGATGACAAGATCCATGTGGCGCTGTCGATGAACGAACTGCTGCATCTCACCGCGCTGGCCCATCTGGGCTTCAAGAAGATGATGCCGAACGACCGCGCCATCGAAATGCACCGGTTCAGCGACGAGCAGCACGCGCGTGAAGGCGCCCATGCCGTCGAGCGGCTGGAGCGGGCCATTCCGGAAAAGCAATGGCCATCCCAGCACTCCGCCAGCCGTCAGGCCTTGATCCGCAATTGGTGGCCCTTGGAGCGCAAGAAGATCGCTTAGGCGCGTTTCAGACCGGGCATGCCCTCGGAATTGATCCGGGTGGGGGAGACCGGTTGCGCCGGGCCTGATTACAGCGAAGGCCAGGTCCAGTCCGGCGGCGCGCCATCCTTGACGATGGTTTCTCCGAGATGTTTCTCCAGCACGATCTGCCTGTATTCGGCGTCCGCGTCGAGCACGGCAACCAGCGTCGGGGCGTGCGTTACCACCACGGCCTGCGATCGCTTCGATGCTTGCGCGATCAGGCGCGCCAGTGGCGGCAGCAACGCCGGATGCAGGCTGGTTTCGGGTTCGTTGAGGATCATCAGGGTCGGCGGCCGCGGCGACAATAGCGCCGCGACCAGCAGCAGATAGCGCAGCGTACCGTCGGACAGCTCGGAGGCCTTGAGCGGCCGCAGCAGGCCGTGCTGGTGCATTTCGAGTTCGAAATATCCGTTGGTGCTGATCACCTCGACGCGCGCGCCCGGAAATGCGTCGGCGATGGCGATGTCCATGGCTTCGGCGGCCCCGACTTCCCGGATGGTTTGCACCGCCGCCGCCAGATCCGATCCGTCACCCGCCAGCACCGGCGTGTAGGTGCCGATTTGCGGCTTGCGTGAGGGCGCGTCGAAGTCGGTGCGCAGATGATCGTAGAACCGCCAGTTCCTCATCCTCTCGCGCAACATCAAGAGTTCGACGGCGTGGTAGGGGTCGGCGCAATGGGTCATCATGCTGTCGAATGAATCGAGGTGCTGATGGGCCTGCTGCCATTCCCCCTGGGCATTAAGAATGCGGACGGAGGGGCCGATACGAATGGCAAAGGCGTTGGTGCGGTCCAGCCGTTCGCCGGTCCACTGGCTTTCGATCTTTATTTCCGGATCGGAAGAGAATTTCGAACGCGAGTCCGGCAGCGGAAGCCCGAGATCGATGGCATAGCCATAATCCTTGCCTGAAAATCCGAGCTTCAGGCTGACCGGACTCTTGCGCACCAGCTTCTGAACCGGCGCCGTGCCGGTTTTCGTGGTCCGCGAAATGGCTTCGGGGCCGGCCCACAATGTCGATTCCAGTCCACCCTCGGCGGCCAGCGAGTGAATGATCCGGCCCTGCGCGATGTCCGCCAGCAGTTTCAGCGCGCGATACAGGCTCGATTTGCCGCTGCCATTGGCTCCGGTCACGACATTGATCGGGCCGAGCGTGATTCTGACGTCGCGCAGGGACCGATAGCCGGAGATCGCAAGTCTCGTTATCATGGCTACCTGGGTCGATGCCGCTTCGTCGATTATGATTGTTGTTTCTCGCCTCTCACTAATAAAGGGCGGAAACAAGGGCGTCGAATTCAGATTTGCTCGCGGAGGTTTCGGCGGAAGCTTTTGAAACGGCCGCCACCGCCGCTTCGCAGCCCTCACGCGGCGCCTGCTTCCGGGACTCTGAGGCTTGATCGTGGCCGAACGCGCCGAAGGGTGGCGGAGACGGAGGGATTCGAACCCTCGATAGGGCTTTACAACCCTATAACGGTTTAGCAAACCGCCGCCTTCAGCCACTCGGCCACATCTCCGGTCACGCGGATATGCCCGACGCGGGCGCGAGCCGCAAGCGGCAGATTCAAGGCTGCCGCATTTCGGCCGATGGCCGGCGCATGCCAAAGCCGTCAAAGGCAATCAAAGGCCAATAAGCCAATCTGGAAGTTCGAATCTTGCAAGCGGCGACGCTGCCGTCCGGATTGTTCGCCCGCGCCGATTGTTTCAATCGAGGCCGGCGTCGTTGGTCGGGGCGTCGTCTGCGGTGGGCGCTCAAGGACCATATATAAAGGCTGCCGCGAATGCTGCCGGCTGCGGGTGACCCGCCGCGATCCAAACAATGCAGCGACTACGGATACTTACGCTGTCGTGAGGGTGGTTCCGATCGACCGCCGCGGCTTGAGGTAGCGCGGGCGCCGGTTCCGACGGCAAAAAAGCGTCTCTCTATAAGGCGACAGATAGGCGATGAATCGATCGGCTCTGCTTCGACGATTCGGCGAGACTCAACGCGCGAACGTGGAAATGCACCGGTGAGGGTGCTTCGGTAATGATTTGCTCATCAAACGGAACTTATCGAAAACAGTATGACAAACCAATGACTTGCAAGGAAAGATCGATCACGGCTGCGTGTTAATTGTGCAACACCCATCCAAAAACGGCTGCAGGCGTAGGGTCCGAAGCGGTTCCTTTATTGCGTGTGCAGAACTGTTCAGTAATTGTGTCGATGCGACGGAGGGGGGCATCCCGAGGTCGTCCCGTTAGGTGGTTCGCTTAAGTCCCTCGCGTTCACGCGGGAGTGTCCGAAGGCGCGAAGCGACTAAGCGGGTTTTAAGGGACAAGGGAACCAACCTTAAGGGTGTTTCACCCAGCGGATCCGGAACCTTCCCTACAGAGCAACTGGAGGTTACACATGAAGATGGTTAAGAGCCTTATCCTCGGCTCAGCGGCGGGTTTGGTCGCCATGAGTGGGGCACAGGCAGCTGATCTTCCCGTCAAGGCCAAAGCGGTCGAGTACGTGAGGATCTGCTCCCTGTATGGTGCCGGTTTCTTCTACATTCCGGGCACCGACACCTGCATCAAGCTGGGTGGTTATCTGCGTGTCGACACCACGTTCAACGGCGGCATCTACGATGGTCCGGCCTGGAGCGGTGATATCGGCCAGCAGAATCGCTATCGCGACACCTTCGCTTCCCGTTCCCGTATGGCGTTGACGGTTGATACCCGCACCGCCACTGAATACGGCGTTGTCCGCACCTTCGGTCAGGGCGACTTCCAGTTCAGCACGTTGGGCAACAACACCGCCAACCCGACTTCGGTCAACCAGAGTTCCCCGGTCGGCGGCGCTAACCTGCTCGATACCCCCGGCGGCGGCTATGTCGCGGTGGAAATGGCGTTCATCCAGTTCGCCGGTTTCACCTTCGGTAAGTCGGCCTCGGCCTATGCGACGCCTTGGCATGGTTATCCGGGCAACAACACCTCGTTCCTGCTCGGCGGTCATGACACCGTCACCGGCGTGAACAACATCCAGTACACCGCGCAGTTCGGCAACGGCGTGTCGGGCACCATCGGTCTCGATGATCCGACCGTGTTCAACCGCACGACTGTCGCCAACCTGACGGTTCCGATCACGGCCACCGGCGCTCTCGCCAACGCCTACGCTGGCACCCATGCTCCTGACGTCGTCGGCAACATCCGCGTCGATCAGGCTTGGGGTCTGTTCCAGTTCTCGGGTGCGCTTCACGAGGTCAACGCCTCCTACAACGTCCTGAACGCCGTAGCGGCTCCCGCTGGTGCGACCGGTCTTGCAGGTGCAGCTCCGACCAACTTGTCGGAAATCAGCGGACACCCCGAAACCAAGTGGGGCGGTTCGGTGATGGCTGCTTTGCAGATCAAGAACATCCCGTGGGGTGCCGGCGACGACATCAAGATCGACGCGAGCTGGGCGAAGGGTGACACCAAGAACGTGATCTCCACCAGCGCTGCCTCGCCGACCTTCACGATGTTCAGCGGCAGCGGAATCGGCGCTTACCAAAGCATCGGTTTCGGTGCGACCACCGACGCGGTCTACCTTCCGGCGTTTGCCGGCGGCGACGGTTCGCTCCATCTGACGGAAGCCTTCGGCGTCCGTGGTGCGTACAACCACAACTGGGATCCGTACTGGTCGTCGAGCCTGTTCGGCAGCTACTCTGCGGTTCGTTATGACGGTACTGCAAAGCTCAATATCTGCACCGCCTATACCACTGCCAGGGCTGCGGTTCACAGCGTCGACTACAGCTGCAACCCGGACTTCAACGTCTCGCAGCTCGGGTTTGTTACCCGCTGGACTCCTGTCAAGAACCTGACGTTCTCGGCTGAAGTCCTGTGGGTCCACCTCGACCAGAAGTTCACCGGTTCTGCGGTTTTGACTCCGACGGCTCCGAAGCCGACAGCCACTTACGAGTTCAAGGACCAGGACACCGTGTCCTTCAACGTTCGCGCTCAGCGTAACTTCTGATCCCGATCGTCTGAAACGTCTCTAAGTAAAGCCCCGGCAGGAAACTGCCGGGGTTTTTCTTTGTGCCCAGGCACCCCATTAAACGGGCCTTGGAACGTGACCCTGCCGCCGCGCTGACTCGCTTTCGGGTAAGCCATGCCAAACGGAATCCCTGCGATTCCGAGCCCTAATATCGACGCGGAACCGTCAGGCCCTTGCGGCTGCTCAGGCGCGCGGCGTCACTCCAGGGAGCCCCACAAGCTCGCCCAGGCCCGAGAGAGCGCGGTGGCCGCGATCAGGGCCGGCGCAGATCAACACGCCGCGAACGTCCTGCCCATTGCCCATTATCAGGGAAGCCCAGAAGGCTGGCGCGATCACATTGCGAGCAGTGGCAGACGCTTTCGATGTCCGACGCATCTCAACGGCACGCGGCGGGAGCTGGCATGCCATGTCAGTGATGTCTTGGGCAGGCAAGGAAGGGCACGCGCAGATCAACCTCGGCATGTGTCGACGTGAGAAAACGTTGGGCTGTCCACCGCATTCTATGAGGCTCGATTTGCAGCCTGACACAAAGAGGATTCTACGTCATTGACACTGCACGGCACGACCTGCCCGCGCCGCAGACCCAAAGTTTCAATCTCGGCTGGCTTGAGCGATCTGCGCGCAAAAACAATGTCACTCGCTTCGATCTCAGGAAGGTTGCATACGGCGGCTTCAGCCATTCTCCGGGAGTAGATTCCGACCGCAAACCATCTTTGTCTCGCTCCGCTTGTCACTCGTACCAAGCAACCACGCGGCGCTAAACCCGTACTTTTAATCAACGGATTCACCGCATACTCTTTTAAGAGCTCCGCACGCAAAGATTATATCATCATTCTCGTCCGCAACGACCACCAGACTCGTCCGGGAAAATTGGCCGCCCTTTTTCAGTTCATCAGCAACGACCTCGGCGAGACGTTTTGCGTACTCAAAGCTTGGCAGGTTGTTTCCCACATCATCAGGATGCAGTTCTGAACCGTCAAAGATGTGGAAGAAGTAGCGCATCGCGTCGCAATAATTCAAGCGACGGATGTCTTCCAGTGACAAATCGGTAAGCAACGTCTTTGTCGGATTAAGATACGTCCATATCTCACGGCAAGACTATCGCCTGCTGATGATCGGCAAGGAACGGGTTCGTGGACACGTACTCAGTTCGGAACAGAAAAATGATCTGGCGGTAGACCAGCCCGCTCGCGCTCGTACATTGTGGTGTAAGCTGCCTCGATATGTTTGGTGAACAGCTTTGTATCGAATAGCGGTGTTGTCGGACGATTATCCGCTAGCTTTCGTTTTATCTTCATCAACTTCTCCGGATCGGTGGCAAGCTCAATCGCCATGCGCTCGTAGTCCTCTAACGTCGTTGCAATAAGCTCGGGTAAATTTATCGCATTCAATAAGCTCGCGCCCACTCTACCCGCAAATGTCTCTCCAAGGCAGGTCAACACAGGCAAGCCGGCCCACAACGCGTCGCTTGCGGTCGTATGAGCATTGTAGGGCAACGTATCGAGAAACAAGTCACCCAGACGATGCCTTGCCAGGTGGTCGGGCAAAGAAATTCGCTTTGCAAACACAAGGCGTTCCGGATTGACTTCCAGGCCTCTCGCCGCGTTCCTCAAATGCGAAGCGGCGCTTGGATTGTCCTCTACGAGCCACAATACGCTGCCTTCTATATGCTTGAGGATCCGCATCCAGCAATTAAAAATGTCGGGTAAGATCTTATAATTATTGTTGAAACAGCAGAACACAAAACCGGTCTCAGGCAATCCGCATTCCATGCGACTAAATTTATGAGTTCCGATCTCCTTATTTCCATCATTCGCTTGATAGCAGTTTGGTAGGCAAGCGACCTTCTCTGTGTAGAACACTTTTTGATCTTCAGGGACTACGTACCGATCCGCAATGATATAATCCATATAACTGGCGCCCAACGTACCGGGAAAACCGAGGTAGTTGACCTGAATAGGTGAGGGTCGCTGAGCAAACACCTGCGTTCGTTGTTTGCCGAAATAGCCGTTCAGATTAACTAGAATGTCTATCTGATTTTCGCGGATGGCAGCGGCAGCAGATGAATCGCCTAGCTTACTTATGTCGATCATACGATGCAGCGAAGCATCGATGCGCCTCCGTACGTCACTTTGATCGTTCCATCCGTTATCAACGCCATAGACTTCAAATCGGGAACTGTCGTGAAGTTCCAAAACACCAACAATAAGATGCGACGTAGCCTGGTCACGCAGTTCGCCCGATGAATAACCAACGCGAATCTTATCGTGATTAGCTAACGGTCGGCGCGTTGAGAATCTGGCGTCGGCTGGAAAATTCGCCTTCGTATACAATTCGGCGCACAATTGCAGACTTCGTTGTGATTTCGCTACGCCCTGCCAGGCGAATGGAACGGCTGACAGCTTACCTAATGCAACGTCCTGATCAATTTCTGCGGTTGCCTCGTTTATCGCCTCCCAATCACAACACAGCATTCTTTGATGATGCAACATCCCTTTAATGAAGGGATACTGCGGATCTATCTTAAGCACCTGAGCGTAGGCGCTTTCCGCTTCCTCATGACGTTTCAACCTGTTGAAAATGGTGCCGCGACCAAACCATGCTTCAGCGAGATCGGGCTTTAGTGACAGAGCCTTGTCATAAGCACTGAACGCCTCAGCATAGCGCTCGGTTTCGCGGAAGCAATTGCTGCAGCCGAGCCACGCTTCAGCAAATTCAGGTTTGATGGTGAGAGCTTTGTTGTAGGCGGCAAGCGCCTCATCGTAACGTAGAAGTCCAAAGAGTGCGTTGCCCCGACCAAACCAGCTGTTACTTCCGTCGGACTTGAGCGCTAGAGCTTTGTCATATGCAACGAGCGCCTCATCATAACGCTTGAGTGCACGAAAAACGTTTCCATATCCAAGCCAGGCGTTTCCCAGGTCAGGCTTCAGCGCTAGCGCCCTTTCAAAGGCGGGAAGTGCCTCGTGATACTGCTGCAAATGCCCGTACAGGACACCCTTGTTGAGATGAGCTTCGGCATACCGTGGATTAAGGGTAAGGGCCTCTTCGATACAAGCGGCCGCCGCATCATATTGCTTCATTTCCAAGAGAACGGTACTGCGCTCAACGATGGCAGGAAGGTAAGTGTTATCAAGTGAGAGAAGCTTGTCAAACTGCTCCAGGGATTCCTGCAATTGGCCCAATTGCAAGAAGGCAGTTGCGTTGATGTAGAGAAGATTTATGCTTTTGTTATCGAGTTTAAGTCCCTTAAGACAGGTTTCAAGTGCGGCTTTGTAATCTCCCATCTGACACAGGACCGTCGCGCAATTTTCAATGAATGTGAGGTTTGGCGGCTGTATCGACAGTGAGCGCACCATAAGCGATGCCGCTTCCTTGAGATTTCCGTTGGCGGCTTCGATAATTCCAAGAGAATGAAGCGCATGAAAATGCCTTGAATTCTTTTTTATGATTTTGCGATATAACGCGGCCGCCTCGTCATACCGACCGCTTCGATGTAGCGAAAATGCTAATTGTAAGGCTTGAGTTTCGCTTTGCTTCGGCATGCATACCCGCCAAAAGGACAGACTCGGCTGAATGGATCGATCAATAGATTACGAATAGCCGGGCTTATGTAAACGACCATCTCATCAATGCTTCTGGCGACATAGCATGAAGTTCCGTAGCTAGCCATTTTTGGGTTTCCAACTAAACTGGCGTATTGTTGCAAAAAACCATGTCACGCAGGCCTCGGAAACTGATCAGTCCGGATGTCGAGTCGGGTCATTAGCAGACCTTGAGCGACGAACGTTCGATGTCTGCTCTTCGCTCAAGCTGGCGGCGTTGCGAAATCCCACGCTCGAAGGTCATTCAGGAAACCGCCGCGAGGAGGGTGCTGAAGCTCAAGCTTCGTCATCTTCGGCATTTCGAGCTCGGCGATCGCGAGCATCAATCCTTTTTGCTTTGTCGATCGCTGCCAGCAGCGACGTGTCCTGGAGCGGTTTTGAGAGAAAGTCGGAGGCGCCCATGGACTTGCAGAGTTCGCGCATTTCGCCTTCGTTGTGTGCGGTGATGACGATGGTGGGAATTCGAATTCCCGTTCGAATGAGATGGCGTTGAAGCTCCAGACCGGTCATTTCCGGCATCTGCAGGTCGACGACCAGACATTCGGGCCGCCCATCGGGCAGCGAAGTGAGAAAGTCTCGGGCGGACGTGTATGTCCTGACTTCGATCCCGCGCGCTTTCAGCAGCCGCGCCAAAGCCTTGAGCACGGACGGGTCGTCGTCCACGATTGCGATCCAAGGCGAATCTTGCGCCATGTGGAGAACTATCGGCGTCGGCGAGGCGGATTGTCGAGTTGGCCCTAAGGCCTACAATGCCGCAGGGCCCTAGGCCCCGTTGCGGGAAATCCCGGCTTTTTCGGCCAACCGGACCAGTTCGGCGACCGAGCGTACGCCGAGCTTGCTCATCACCCGGCCACGGTGGACCTTGATGGTCTTTTCGACGGTTCCCAAATCGCCGGCTATTTGCTTGTTGAGCCTGCCGGCGATCACGTGAGTCATGACCTCGTGTTCCCGCGGCGTCAGGTGGGCAAACCTGGCACAGACCGAATCGAGGTCGGCAAGGGCGCTGCGGGTTTCGGCGTCTTCCCTTTCGGCACGCGCGATCGCTGTCAGCAGGTCGCTATCGTCGACCGGCTTGGTCAGGAAATCGATCGCGCCCGCCCTCATCGCGCGAACGCTGGTTGGAATGTCGCCCCTGCCGGTCAGGAAAATAACCGGACGCTGCGACCCCTCTGCGGTCAGCGCCTGCTGCAGCTCCAGCCCATCGAGGTCGGGCATCGAGACGTCGAGAACGACGCAACCGGGAAGGGACGCATCGTGGTCTGTGAGAAATGCCTGCGGCGACGTGAACGCCTGGATTTCGTACCCCCTCACTTGCAGCAGCCGCGACAGGGCTTTCAGCACGCCGGCGTCGTCATCGACCAGGAAGACCGTGAACTTGCCATCCGTCATTGGGCAGCCATCAGCATTTCGTGAGCTGGCAACGAAAACCCGGCGATGGCGCCGCCGGAGTCGTCATTCGACAGTCTCATCGTTCCCCCGTGCGCCTGAACGATGGTCGAACAAATCGTCAATCCGAGACCAAGGCCATGATCCTTGGTGGTATGGAACGGCGCGAACAGCCGGCTGCCGTCGAGCGGTTTGATTCCAGGGCCGTGGTCTTTCACGAGAACCTCGATTGTTCCGGCTCCCGTCTTGCAGCTGCAGATCCTGACAAGCCGCTGCGCCACCGGCGTCGAGGCCATCGCATCCATCGCATTCATGACGAGATTGAGCAGCACCTGCTGGAGCTGCACGGAATCGCCTGATATTACCGGGAGGTCGTTTGCCAGATCGGTCTCGACCGTGATCCGTCGGCCGATCAGTTCGCTGCGAAGCAGTGCAATCGTCGAATTGACCAGTTCGTTGATATCGACCGGCTCGGACTTCCTCTCGCCCTTTTTAAGCAAGCTGCGCAGCCTGTGAACGACCGCGCCGGCGCGATTATCCTCTTCGCACAATATCCTGCAGCGCGTCGCGAACCTCGGCGAGATCTGGCGAATCCCGCCCCAGCAGATAAAGCGCCGCCTGTGCGTTCGACAGGATCGCGGTCAGCGGCTGATTGACTTCGTGGGCGATCGCGCCGGAAAGTTCGCCCAGCGCCGAAACCCGCATCAAATGGGTCACTTCCTGGCGCTGCAACTCCGCCTCCGCCTCGGCGTTTTTCTGTTCGGTGATATCTGACAAAGATTCCACTGAATTGGTCCGGGGTTCCACGATCATCGAGACGCGAACGAGCCCGGACCCTGATCCAGCGCACCTGGCCATCCGGAAGGACGATACGCGCGTCCGTCACGGTGGAGGATTGGCGCCCCGCCATGGCCCCCCGCAGCGCGCTGACGGCAACGCGGCGATCATCGGGGTGGACCGCCGCCAGAAACGTCTCGAGGGTGAGAGGAACATCGCTCGCAAGGCCAAACATCGCCCGGCAGTGCTTGGTGGCCCACAATTCATCGGTGGCTCGATCGAATTGCCAGAGTCCGATATTGGCGGAGGCTGCGGTAAAGGTCATCCGCGCCTCGCTTTCCCTCAGCGAGGCCTCGGCTTCCCGTCTTCGGCGCCGGTGAACCAGCAAGGCTGTCAGGAATGCGGTCTGCAAAGCGATGACGAATATCGACGTCAGGACGAGATAGCGATGCTGGTCCCAAACACCGGGCTCGGCGAACGAGACAACGCTGCGCGGCGGAAGATTGCTTTGCTTGAGGCCCCACCGCTCCATGGCTCTCGCGTCGACGCGGAATTCCGGATCCGGATTGGCTCGCGGAGGAAGCGTGGCTACGGCTTTGCCTGAAAGGATTTCAAGGGCTATGTCTGCAGTGCTCGTCCCAATTGACTGAAATGAATTGATGTATCCCCCAACGATGCCGCTGCCGAGATAAGTTTCGAACAGACCATAGACCGGTGCGCCGGAAGCCTTCGCGACCGCGGCAGCCACATCTCTGGGAATCAGGCGTTTGCCTTCGCTGTCGGCGAAGAAGGTGAGGAACATGACGATGGTGTCGCGCGGCAACCGGGATACGTCTGCCAGCAGCGCGTCGTATGAGAGGTCAGACCAATAGGTCGTCTCAAGTTTCGGATTGCGTGCCTCGACGGCCTTGCGTGCCGTCTCACGCCAGCGGCGGTCGAGGCTGTCATTTCCGGTGATCACTACAAGCCGACGTGCGTTGGGCTGAAGGCCTTCTGCGAGCTCCAGGGTTTTTTCAGGGTAATATTCGTTGATCACCGCCGTGACGTCGGGCGGCAAATCCATGCTCTCGTAGGTGGCTCGCGTGACGTCGGAAAATACGATGGGGACGCCGGGCGCGAACATTTCGCGATATCTGAGCAGAAAAGGCATTCCCGTGATGCCGAGCATCACCACCGCGTCAAAATGCACGCCGGCGTATTTCTCGTGCAGGAAATCGGCCATGCTCGAAGCGTAGGTTTCATCCGGGTGTCTTGCGAGATCGAGAAATTCGCCCTCGATTTCGAGTCGTGTCGGAGATTGTTCGAGCAGCCGCTTGCGAACGGCCTCCGAGATGAGCGTGGTGGCTGGAAAGGTGTAATTGTTGGCATGAAGGATCAGCACGCGCCGCGGCGTTTCGTCCGCTCGGGACTCGGCACTCAGCAATGAAAGGAGGGCGACAAACAACAGGATAACGCCGTGTAAAATCAACACGCGTTTTACGCCCGGCCCGTTGAATCGGTCAGCTCTCACGAGGCGCGATCCGGTCCGAAAAAATCGAAATTCATGTTAAAAAGTTCACGTCAAAATGCAAGGCGGGCCGTTGTGCGGTACGTGGGTACTGGAGGTTGCAGCGGCTCTAATTGTTCTTGCCTGGAAATTGCCGCATTTACAACTGGGCTTGATCACGGGGCGCCGGCACACGGATGTGAACAACTACAGATTGTGGATGTGAAATAACGGAGATCCTGATGTTGCAGACCGACAAGCCGATGCAACGGAGTGTGTCGGCTGACGACCCAAACCATCCCGATATGGCGTTGATCCCGGGCGGCACCTTTCGCATGGGATCGGACAAGCACTATCCCGAGGAGGCGCCCGCCCATCGCGTCAGCGTCGATGCCTTCTGGATCGACAAGACACCAGTGACCAATCGGCAGTTTAAGGAATTCGTCCGTGCCACCGGCCATGTCACGAACGCCGAAATTGTCCCCGATCCGAAAGATTACCCCGGCGCCTTGCCGCACATGCTCTATGCCGGTTCGCTGGTGTTCTCGCCGCCGACGCATCCAGTCGATCTCAGGAATTGGGGCCAATGGTGGACGTTCCTGGCGGGTGCCAATTGGCGTCGTCCCAATGGACCAAAAAGCAATATCAACGTCCTCGATAACCATCCGGTGGTGCATGTCGCCTATGCCGATGCGCTCGCCTATGCGCATTGGGTTGGAAAGGACCTGCCGACCGAAGCGGAATGGGAGTTCGCGGCACGCGGCGGGCTGGAGGAAGCCGAATTCGCCTGGGGCGACGAATTGACGCCGGGCGGCAAGCATCTCGCCAACACCTGGCAGGGAGAATTTCCGCATCAGAACCTGTGCAGCGATGGTTTTGCACGTACGTCGCCTGTCAATGCGTTCCCGCCGAACGGCTACGGCCTGTTCGACATGATCGGCAATGTCTGGGAATGGACCAGCGATTTTTATTCGGCCGGGCACGAGGCGGAGGCGGCGAAGGCCTGCTGCATTCCCCAAAATCCTCGCGGTGTGCGTGAGGAGGACAGCTACGATCAGTGCCAGCCGCAAATCAAGATCCCCCGCAAGGTCCTGAAGGGCGGTTCGCATTTGTGCGCGCCGAATTATTGCCGCCGCTATCGTCCGGCCGCACGCCATGCCGAGCCGGTCGATACATCCACCAGCCATGTCGGATTCAGGTGCGTTGTCCGGGAGACGAAGGCTGTGTGACGACAGCGCAGGAAGCCGCGGCTTGAACTGCAGTTCGCCCGCGCCGCCCGACGCAGTACCTCCATCTTTAGACATCCCCCGGCCGGCACGGTGGGCCAACGTCCAATTTAGCGCATCGATCTTTCTGCTTACGACGTCGAAGTCGAATGAGGACCTCGCGAGCGCCGGTAACTGCGCCGCTCAGATTCGTCGCGCAAGTCGATTTTCGATACCTCGCATCTTGTCCGATCAGCCACGGCCGGCGTTCGATCGCTTCAAAGTGATTATTACCTAAGGTTGCAGTGCGCCAAGGGTCTACCCGAATTGCTACAGCGAGCGCAGCTTGGATCGCGACATCCTCCCGCCGGATACGTTCACGCGACGCCGTTGTGGGACCTAGGTCCAATTTAGCGTGACGACCGCGCTGACTAACATTCTCTCGAATTGCCAATCGGTCTGAAATTATGCCGCGCGGCTGGCTGCGGCACCAACGCGTGGTCATTCGCAACCACAGTTGCCGGATGTTGAAACGGTGGAGATCCGAATGTTGCAAACCGACATGCCGGTACAACGCAGCGTGCCGGCGGACGATCAAATTCATTCCAACATGGTGTTGATCCCCGGCGGCACCTTCCGCATGGGATCGGACAAGCATTATCCGGAAGAAGCTCCGGCGCATCGCGTCAGCGTTGACGGCTTCTGGATGGACCGTCATCCGGTTACGAACCGGGAATTCCGGGAGTTCGTTCAGGCTACCGGCCACGTCACCGTCGCCGAGATTGTGCCAGATCCAAAGGACTATCCCGGCATTCTGCCGCACATGATTTATGCGGGCTCGCTGATGTTCTTGCCGCCCAAACATGCAGTCAGCCTGCGCGATTTCAGCCAATGGTGGACATTCGCCAAGGGTGCGGACTGGCGGCATCCCTACGGGCCCGCAAGTAACATTGGCGCGCTCAAGGATCATCCCGTCGTGCATGTGGCCTTTAATGACGCGCTCGCCTACGCGAAGTGGGCCGGCAAGGATCTGCCAACCGAAGCGGAATGGGAGTTTGCGGCGCGCGGCGGGCTCGAGGGCGCCGAATTCGCGTGGGGCGACGAGTTCACACCGCACGGCCGTCACATGGCCAATACCTGGCAAGGTGAATTTCCTCGCCAGAACACCAGGGCCGACGGTTTCGAACGCACGTCGCCAGTCACCGCCTTTCCGCCGAACGGTTACGGGCTGTACGACATGATCGGCAACGTCTGGGAATGGACTGCCGACTGGTATTCGCCGCGACACGAAGCCGATGCGCCAAAAGCCTGCTGCATCCCGGAGAACCCGCGCGGCGGGCGCGAGGCGGACAGCTACGATCCCCGAACCACCAATGTGAAAATTCCTCGGAAGGTCATCAAAGGCGGTTCGCATTTGTGCGCGCCGAACTACTGCCGACGCTACCGGCCGGCAGCGCGCCATGCGGAGCCGGTCGACACCTCTACCAGTCATCTTGGCTTTCGATGCATCAGGCGAGAAGCCTCTGATGCATCATAAAAAGGGAGAATGACACCATGCCTTGTTGCGTACTCAAAGATACAACGCCTTCGATCCCGGCCGTGCCGCCCAAGACGGCGGGTTGGCGCCAGCGGTCCTGCGCCACGTTGCTCGGCGCGACGATGCTGATGTCGCTGACCGGATTGGCCAGCACGCCAGTGGCGGCGCAACAGCCGTCACCGAAACCCAATATCCTTTTCATCATGGGCGACGATATCGGTTGGATGCAGCCGAGCATCTACCACCGCGGCCTGATGGTGGGCGAAACGCCAAACATCGATCGCATCGGAAACGAGGGCGCGATCTTCATGGACTATGTCGCCATGCAGAGCTGCACCTCCGGGCGCAATGCATTCTTCACCGGCATGTATCCGCTCCGCACCGGCATGATCCCGCCGCAGCTGCCTGGCAGCCCGTCCTACCTGCGTCCCGGCACTCCGGCGCTCGCGCAGTTCCTGCTCGATCTCGGCTACAACACCGGCGAGTTCGGCAAGAACCATCTCGGCGACCATACCGCGGCCCTGCCGACGGCGCACGGCTTCCAGGAATACTGGGGCTACCTCTATCACCTCGACGCGATGCAGCAGGTGAGCTTCCCCGACATCAACAAGACCCCGCTGGTGCAGGGTGTCGCTCCGCCGTGTCGCAACACGCCCATCCCGGGTATCCCCGAAGTTCCTGGCGCCGTGGATCCCAAGACAACGTTATGCCTGACACCTCCGCGTCCGGTGCTCTGGTGCAAGTCCGCCGACGGCACGGAGAAGAGCCAGATGTGCAAGGACGAGGGCCCGCTGACGCTGGATCGGTCGAAAACGGTAGACGAGGAAATATCGGCCAAGGTCATCGACTTCATCGACCGCAACGACCCGAAGAAGACCAACAAGCCCTTCTTCGTCTGGTACAACCCGGCGAGGATGCACGTCACCACCGTGTTGTCGGACAAGTACATGGGCATGGTCGGAGAGCCGGGTGGCAAAGACTGGGGCGTCAACGAAGCTGGCATGAAGCAGATGGATGATAACATCGGCTATGTGCTCAAGAAGCTCGAGGACATGGGTCAGCTCGACAATACCATCGTCGTGTTCACCACCGACAACGGCGCCGAGGCGATCAGCTTCCCCGACGGCGGCGTCACGCCGTTCAAGGGCCAAAAGGGCGAGGCTTGGGAAGGCGGCTACCGCGCGCCGATGGTCGTGCGCTGGCCGGGCCACATCAAGCCGGGAACGGTCAAGAACCAGTTGTTTGCCGCGCTCGACTGGGTGCCCACGCTCGTCGATATCGCCGGAGGGCCCAAGGGCGACGGGCTGAAGACGCAGATCGAGGCCGGACAATACCCCGGCATCGTCAAGACCACGCTCGACGGCTTCGACCAGCGCGCCTATCTCGAAGGCTCGTCGGAAAAGTCGGCGCGCAACTTCTTCTTCTATTTCTCCGGCGCGACGCCGTCGGCGGTGCGCTACAAGAACTGGAAGATGTACTATACGATGTCGCAGCCCGGGCCGGCCGGCTGGATCCTGCCGCTGATCCCGTTCCACTTCACTTTGGTCAATAACCTCAAGCGCGATCCGTTCGAGCAGGCCGTCGGCATCGACCAGAAGACGGCCATGAGCCTGGGCGGTGCGCTCGGTGGCCCACTGACCGCCTTCCAGTACGACTGGAACATGCTGCCCATCGGTCAGCAGCTGTGGCTGGAGCATTTGCTGTCGTACGAGAAGTTCCCGCCGCTGCAGGCTCCCGAGTCCTACAACCTGAGTGGGATCCTGGATCAGGTCAAGAAGGCGAACGCCAGTCACGCGAGCGACTAGCCGCGTGAGGATGGACGCAATGCGAGGACGCGGACGCCCTGCATAGGGCGTCCGCGTCCTGCTCGAGGACACTACCCGGTCACGATTCGGGAATGCGAAACTGCGTCTACGAAGCTGACTACGGTCGAGATACGACGTGCATGGTCAGGGACTATCGATGCGAAAGCTCTGCGCGCTGGTTGTTGGGTTGGGCTTGGTTGCCCAGCCGCTCATTGTTGTCAAAGCATCCGCGCAACAGCGGAAGCCGAACATCCTGTTCATTCTCGCCGATAACACCGGCTACGGCGACATCGGTGTCTACGGTGGCGGCGAGCTGCGCGGGGCCCCGACGCCGCGCATCGATCAATTCGCTGCCGAAGGTCTGCGGCTGACGCAGTTTCTGGTCGAGCCAGCCTGCACGCCGTCTCGCGCGGCGTTGATGACAGGACGCTATTCAATTCGCTCCGGGCTGTCGCTGGTGGCAGTCGAGGGAACGACCTTCTCGCTCCCCGCGAGGGAAATCACCATGGCCGAAATGCTGCATGACGCCAGCTACGCCACGGCGATCTTCGGCAAGTGGCACCTCGGCGCTCAGGTCTACAGCCAGCCACGGAACAAGGGCTTCGACGAATTCTACGGCATCCCGCCGGCAGATACCTGGGATGCGTTCGGCATGATCCGCCAGGGGCGTCAGACCCGGTCTCTCGATATTCCACTCGACAAGGGACCGCAGATCGTCGAAGCCAAACGCGGCGAGCCGCTGAAGGTGGTGAAGCCCTATACCGAAGAAGTGCGACGCGAGATCGACTGGGAGCTGGTGGATCACGGCGTCGATTTCATGAAACGCCAAAAGGCAGCAGGCAAGCCGTTCTTTCTCTATCTGCCGATTTCCCGAACGCATTTCCCGAACCTGCCGTCGAAGCGCTTCGAGGGAGCATCCCGTATCGGCCAGTTCGGCGATTCCCTGATGGAGGGCGATGCCATTGTCGGCAAGATGCTCGATACGTTGAGTGACCTCGGCCTGGAGAAAGACACCATTGTGGTCTTCGCCTCCGACAATGGCCCCGACGGCCCCGGAGCCCGCACATTCGGCATGGACATGCAGGACGTGGGATCGTCCGGACCCTACCGCGGCGCGCTCGGCGACGTCAGCGAAGGCTCGATCGGCACCGCCGCCATCATCCGCTGGCCGGACCGCATCCGCCCGCGAGTTTCCTACGCCATGTTCTCGATCATGGATTTCTTCCCAACCTTCGCGCGGCTTGCGGGCGGAAAGGTGCCGGACGACCGGCCGATCGACGGCGTCGACCAGAGCGATCTTCTGCTGGGCGGTAACGACAGCGGACGGCGCGAGTATTTGCTGACCTTCGTCGGTCCCGATCTGGTCGCGGCGCGCTGGAAGCAATTCCGCGCGTATTTCGCCGATGTGGCGCCCGGCCGAAGCGGCGAGGGCGGCGCGGTCCTGATGGGTGGAATCGGCGCCGGCGCGGCGCCGATGAATGGCTATCCCAAGATGTTCAATATCGAGGCGGACCCGCACGAGGAGCACAACATCGGCGAGATGTACAACTGGGTTCTCGGGGCGCTGTTGAAGATAGTGGAGGAATACAAGGCGAGCCTCGCGAAAAATCCGAATGCTCCTGCCGCCAACATGACGCGGTTTTGAACGGGGATGAAAGTCTGCATCAATGTGGGTGCCGACATGAACTTCTTCTGCTTGATTCAACCCATCAAGGATCGGTCGCCTCGAATGGGTCAGTCGTTTCGCGGCTACGCGCTACGCACCTTCCACCTTTCGTCATGCGCATCGAAGAATCCAGAACGCGCTCATCACGCTTGCAGGGAGTGAACATGAAGACGATCGTTTCCCCAATTGGCATCAGCCGCCGCCTCGTGCTCGCGACCTTGGCCACGCTGCCAACTCTGATCGGACCGCTCCGTTCGACATCCGCGTTGGCGCAGTCCCAGACGGATCAGCTGCCGTCCTGGAACGACGGCCCGGTCAAGACCTCGATCACCGAATTCGTCGCACGCATCACGACACAGGGCGGCTCGGACTTCGTGCCGGTGGATCAGCGCATCGCCGTCTTCGACAACGACGGTACGCTGTGGTGCGAAATGCCCATGTATGTCCAGCTTGCCTTCGCGCTCGACCGCGTCAAGGCGCTCGCGCCGCTGAATCCGGGCTGGAAGACCAAGCAGCCGTTCCAGGCGGTGCTGGGCGGCGACGTGAAGGCGCTGGCCGCGTCCGGCGAAAAGGGATTGATGGAACTCGTGGCCGTCACGCACGCCGGCATGACGTCGGACGAGTTCGCCAACATTGTCTCGGACTGGCTTGCGACGGCGCGCCATCCGCGCTTCAAGCGGCCCTACACCGAGCTGGTCTACCAGCCGATGCTCGAACTTCTGGTGTATCTGCGCGCCAACGGCTTCAAGACCTTCATCGTCTCGGGCGGCGGGATCGAATTCATGCGCCCGTGGAGCGAGCGCATTTATGGCGTTCCGCCCGAACAGGTCGTCGGTTCGTCGATCAAGACGAAGTTCGAGATGCGCGACGGTAGGCCGATCCTGTTCCGTCTGCCGCAGATCAATTTCATCGACGACAAAACAGGCAAGCCGATCGGTATCAACGAGCACATCGGCCGCCGCCCGATCGCTGCGTTCGGCAACTCCGACGGCGATCTCGAAATGCTGCAGTGGACGACAATGGGTGGCGGGGTGCGCTTTGGCCTGATCGTCCATCACACCGACGCCGAGCGCGAATACGCCTATGATCGAAAATCGTCCGTCGGGCGCCTCGACAAGGCGCTCGACGCCGCCACGTTCAACAAATGGACTGTCGTGGACATGAAGAACGACTGGAAACGTATTTTCCCGTTCGAAACGTAGCGCCGGTTCATGCGGCGTCGAATTCATGCGGTCGTGGACGGATCGCGTCTATCCCGAACGATTTTTCCGCCCGTGAAGTGACACGGCTGGGGTTTTCGAGCACTTTCTGCGGCGGGATGGCTGGATTTCTGCACGACATCGCTGGCCAGGGATGTTGGACCTAGGTCCATCTCGACCGCTCTCTGCTCTCCCGAAATGATGCCTGCTACTGACCCTGTATCCGCTGGATACGTGGATGCGGGTGTCTGTCTTTTCTTAAAACCGGCTTTCAACGTGAGTATAGGCAGATGAAAATATTTTGGCTCCTGGGCGTGGCGTAGTTTGGAACTGTCATCTCTTCCAGCGCCGTCGGGCGTGTCGAAGCCTGTCGTCAAGAACGCCGGTGCTGCACCCAGTCATTGATGTAGGTGCCGCAAGAGGCGGTGGTGGACGAGGAAGGCCTGGATTGGTGTGAGCCTCTGCGGAGTGGTCGATACGTCCACAAGTCACGTCAATTTCTGATGATTCAAGCGAAGAGAATTAGATGCAAAACAACAGGGAGAAGCGTCTCATGAATAACAAGCATCCATCTGATGAATCCCACGACTTGGCGCCGCAATCGGGCGGCGGATTGAAACGCCGCGACCTTTTGTTGAGCGGCAGTTCGCTCGTTGCCGCCTCGGCGCTCTCGGCGGTCGGGTTGACGAGCGCTGCGCAGGCGCAGCAACCGGCAGCAGCGCCCGCCGCAGCCGGGCAACGGCCGAACATCGTCGTCATCATGGGTGACGACATCGGCATGTGGAATATCGGGGCCTATCACCGCGGCATGATGGCCGGCCGGACGCCAAACCTCGACAAGCTCGCCGCCGAAGGCATGCTGTTCACCGATTACTACGCCGAGGCGAGCTGCACGGCCGGCCGCGCCAACTTCATCACCGGCGAGCTGCCGATCCGCACCGGCATGACCACGGTCGGCCAAGCCGGCGCACCCACCGGCATTCCGGCGCAGGCAGTGACCATCGCTACGGCACTAAAGGCAATGGGATATGCCACCGGCCAATTCGGCAAGAACCACCTGGGCGACAAGAATGAGTTCCTGCCGACGGTGCACGGCTTCGACGAGTTCTTCGGCTATCTGTATCACCTCGATGCGATGGAGGACCCGGCGCATCCCAACTATCCTCAGGATTTGCTGAACACCGTCGGTCCGCGCAACATGTTGCATTCGTATGCGACCAATGTCGACGACGCCACCGTGGATCCACGCTGGGGCAAGGTCGGCAAACAGAGGATCGAAGACGCCGGAACGCTCTATCCCAAGCGGATGGAAACCGTGGACGACGAAATTCGTGACCTTGCGCTCAAGTTTATCGACAAGGCCAAGGCCGACAACAAGCCGTTCTTCCTGTGGCTCAATCCGACCCGTATGCACATCGTCACGCATCTGTCGCCAAAATACGAGGCGCTGCGCAACTCCAAGAACGGCTGGAGCATCCATGAAGCCGGCATGGCGCAGCTCGACGACGATATCGGCATCGTGATGCAGAAACTGAAGGACATGGGTGTCGATGACAACACCATCGTGGTGTTCACCACCGACAACGGCACCGAAGTCTTCACCTGGCCCGACGGCGGACAGACGCCTTTCGCGCAGAGCAAAGGCACCGTCTTTGAAGGCGGCTTCCGCGTGCCGGCGATGATCCGATGGCCGGGCAAGGTGCCGGCGGGCAAGGTCGAGAACGGCATCATCTCCGGGCTGGACTGGTTTCCGACTTTCCTTGCCGCGGCCGGTAATCCGAACATCGTCGAGGAACTGAAGAAGGGCAAGCAGATCGGCGACACCACCTATAAGTGTCATCTGGACGGCTATAACCAGATGGACATGATCACCGGCAAGGGACCGTCGAACCGACACGAAATCTGGTACTTCGGCGAAAGCGAACTGGGTGCGGTGCGCGTCGACGACTACAAATATCGTTTCATCGACCAGCCGGGAGGCTGGCTGGGTGAAAAAACCAAGCCTGACGTGCCCTATCTGATCAACCTTCGCCTCGATCCTTTCGAGCGCACCGGCTGGCCCAATAGCGGGACCAAGGAAGGCGCGCAACAATACTTCGACTGGTTCAAATACGAATTCTGGCGCTTTGTGTTTGTTCAGCAGCAGGTGGAAAAGCTGGCGATGACGGCAGTCGAGTTTCCGCCGATGCAAAGGGGCGCGAGTTTCAATCTCGATGCCGTGAAGGCGAAAATCGAGGCAGCGAGGGCTGCAATCGCCAAGTAGGCACGCCAGGTGATGACGGGCGCGCCAAGCCCAGGGCGCCCGTCTGCCAAGCAATTTCGCGGCCAACTGGGCGACGAGAATCCTCGCCTAACTCGGAGGATAAAATGCTGATTCCATTTTCGATGGTCGCCTTGAGCACTCAACTCGTCATGACCGTGGCGGACGGTGTGCCCAAATTCGATATCTCGCGCGGATGCCGCCTCGATAGCACTCAGGCATTTGACCTCAGTGTCGGTCAAAATGAAACGGTCAAGCGATGCGTTGCAGATGAGCAGCAGGCGCTGGCCAAGCTGCAAACGCAATGGCTTCAGTTTCGCGAGTCCGACAAAGCGGAATGCACCGGGGAAGCCAAGATTGGCGGCACGCCGAGTTACGTCGACCTCCTGACGTGTCTCCAGATGGCGAACGATGCCAGACAACTGCCGAAGCAGTAGCTGCCGGTGGCAGCCGTTTCTGCGTGTGCTGCGGGGCGATCGCGGCAATCCAGCTTCATGACGGCGCGCGTGTCCGGACGTGACAGTCCCGGCCGCCGCTGCCGATCAACGATGCCTGGTCAAGTCTCGACCCGCGCTATTCGACGCTGGCGCCGCGGCGCAGGTCGGCCTCGATCTGCAGCCGGGTCCCGCCGCCGAATCGAGCGCGATAGACCTGCAGGTTCTCCATGATCCTTTGCACGTAATTGCGGGTTTCGGAGAACGGAATCAGTTCGACCCAGTCGACCGCGTCGATCTTGGGATCGCGCGGATCGCCGTAGCGCTCGACCCATTTCTTGACGCTGCCACGGCCGGCATTGTAGGCCGCGAACGTCATGATGTAGGAGCCACGGTAATCCTCGATCAGTCCGCCGAGCTCGGCGGCACCGAGCGCTGCGTTGTAGACCGGATCGGCTTTCAGCCGGCCGAGATCGAAGCTGGCGCCGTATTTCTTGCAGACATATTTGCCGGCATCCGGCGTCACCTGCATCAGGCCGTAGGCCTGCGCCGGCGACACCACCGCCGGATTGAAGGCGCTTTCCTGGCGCGCGATCGCGAACACGATGCTCTGCTCGACGTCCGGCCCGATCGATTTGAACGGCGGGATCCCCGTCACCGGATAGGCGTAGAAATCGAATGGCAGTCCACGGTTGAGAGCGGCCTTGCCGAGCAGCAGCATGCCGCGGGCGTCGCTATTGCGGGAGGCGAGTTCGCCCAGGCCCACCAGCGCGTCCGGATCGCCATTTTCTCCCATGTCGCCGAAAATCGGGATGGCGATTTCGCGCTCGTCCAGTGCGTAGAGCAATTGCACCGCGCGGACCACCTCCAGCCGTTCGATGCCGCGGCCGCGCGCGGCCGGCGCGCCGTTCAACTCGATCTGCGGCAATCCAAGTTTGGCGCGCGCCAACTGGCCGTAATAGCTGGTCGATTGCGCGGCCGCCGCGGTATAGGCGGCGCGCGCTTCCTGGGCGCGGCCCGCGGCCTCCGCGGCGCGGCCCTGCCAATAGCCGGCGCGGGCGAGCGTGGTCGGGTTGGCGCTGCCGACGCCGATGCGCGCAAAATGCTGCGCGGCGGTGGCCGGGTCGGTCAGGAAACGCAGCGCGATCCAGCCCGCGGTGAATTCCTGTTCGGTCTTGTAGATGTCGCGCGCCGGCAGCGCGGCGTCGCGGGCGATCAGATAGGCGGTGCGGCTCTCGCCGACGTCGAGCATCTTGCGCGACAATAGCCGCCGTTCGATCCACCACTCGTCCAGATTATAGAGGCGCGCCGGGTCCTTTGGCGCGCCGAGCATGAGCTGGGCGGCCTCGGCGAATTTCTCCTCCCGGCGCAGCAGCTGGATCTTGCTGAAGATATAACCGACATCGCCATGAAGCTCGCGCGGAACCGCGTCGAGCAGGGCCCTGGTGTTGGATGCCTTCCTGTAGGCGGCGATGCGCGCCTTTGCCAATACGACCTGACTGGCGCCCAGCCGCTTCGCTGCGCGCAGCGCGGCTTCATGCTCGCTGCCATAGAGCATGAAGTCCATCCGCGCCTTCTGATCGCCCGGCGTCAGCAACGCCCCGAACAAATCCAGCGCCGTGGTTTCGGTGTCCTCCGACATCGAATCGTTGCGCCAGGCATCGCGCACCAGGCGCTCCGCGTTGGCGCGGTCGCCGCGCGCGATCATGACCCGCGCCAGCGAGAATTTTCCCTTGGCCGACAGCGGCGATTTATTGGCAAACCACGACCACACGGTCGCGTCGTCGCGATGGTCGTCCCAAAGCGCCGCCTCGAGGCGCCGGCGCAGGAAGGTCTGCGACGGCCAGCTTGGATTGCCCGCGATGAACGCGCGATAGCGCTCGACCGATGCGCCATTGTCGTCGCTGCGCAGGATGATCCATTCCGCGAGTTTTCGCGCGACCGGGTCCGATATGGCTGCCTGAGCCTGGGTGGCATCCGCCGGCTTGTGCTTGCGCACGAGTTCGATGACGTTTTCCAGCGCTTCGGTATCGGCCTGTGAGGTCGATGATGTCGCGGCAACCGCCGCCGGTGCGACCGGCTTGCGCGCCGGCTGAGGCGGCAAAGCCGCATGCTGACGCGTCGCGGGCGCCAGGGCAGGTGCCACGGGTGCGGAAGGGGAAGCGGTCGGGGCCGGAGAGGTGTTCCTGGTTGCGGTCCTGGTGCCGGTATTGGAAGCCGTGTTTCCGGCCGGTGCGGTATTCTTGGCGGGATTGGGAACCACGTTGCGCGCGATCGGCCGCGGCTTGGGCATTGGAACTTTTGGCTTGGCCCAAGCCTCCGCCGTCGGCCACCCAATGGCGAGCACCAGGCTGGTGGCCAGGGCCGTCGATCGCAACGCGGTTGCGCGGGCGGATGGGGTCACGGCGTTCCTTCGCGGCGAATCAATCAATCGCTGAAGCCCTAGCTCTATTTAATTGAATATGTGGACAAAATACTAAATACGCCGGGGACCGGCGACATCTGCGCCGCTACCGCGGCAAAATCGCGACCGGAACAGCCGGGGCGGGCCTTTCGCCCGGTCCCGGGACCCGTTATGAATTGATCCTTATAGCCGGTTTAGGCGGCAGGCGGCGTTCGTTCGGGAGAAAATCCATGGCAGCCAAGACAAATTTCCGTGGTTCATTCACTGCTTTGGTCACGCCATTCAAGAACGGCTCGCTCGACGAGGCGGCCTTTCGGGCGCTGGTGAGTTGGCAGATTGCCGAGGGCACCCACGGCCTGGTTCCGGTCGGCACCACAGGCGAAAGTCCGACCGTCAGCCATGACGAGCACAAGCGCGTGGTCGAATGGTGCATCGACGAGGCCAAGGGCCGCGTGCCCGTGATCGCCGGCGCCGGCTCCAACTCGACCAAGGAAGCGGTCGAACTCGCCGAGCATGCGGAGAAGGCGGGCGCCAATGCCGTGCTGGTGGTGACGCCGTATTACAACAAGCCGACCCAGGAAGGCATGTACCAGCACTTCAAGGCGATCAACGATGCGATCGGAATTCCGATCATCATCTATAACATTCCGCCGCGTTCGGTGATCGACATGTCGGTCGACACCATGGCGCGGCTATTCGAATTGAAGAACATCGCCGGTGTCAAGGATGCGACCGCCAGCATGGTGCGGGTGTCGCAGCAGCGCGCCGCGATGGGCGAGGAGTTCAACCAGTTGTCCGGCGAGGATGCCACCGTGCTCGGCTACATGGCCCATGGCGGCCATGGCTGTATCTCCGTGACCTCCAATGTCGCGCCGCGGCTGTGTTCCGAATTTCACATCGCCTGGCAGAAGGGCGATCTCAAGACAGCGCTGAAGCTGCACGACAAGCTGATGCCGCTGCACACCAATCTCTTCATCGAGTCCAATCCGGCGCCGGTGAAATACGCGCTGTCGCTGCTCGGCAAGATGGACGAGAAGCTGCGGCTGCCGATGGTGCCGGTATCCGAGCCGACGCGCGTGGCGGTACGCAGCGCGATGGTGCATGCGGGCTTGATCAACTAACTAACGATTCGACGGCTCGATCGCGATTGGTCCGATCAGTGAAGTCGAACAGAGGGGACTGCAGATGCTCAAGGAATTCCGCGAATTCGCGATGAAGGGCAATGTGGTCGACCTCGCGGTCGGCGTCATCATTGGCGCTGCGTTCGGCGCCATCGTCACCTCGCTGGTCGGCGACATCATCATGCCGATCATCGGCGCGATCACCGGCGGGCTCGACTTCTCCAACTACTACACGGGACTATCGAAGTCGGTCACGGCGACCAACCTGGCGGACGCCAAAAAGCAGGGCGCGGTATTGGCTTGGGGCAATTTCCTGACGCTGACGCTTAACTTCATGATCATTGCCTTCGTGCTGTTCCTGGTTATTCGTGCCATGAATACGCTGAAGCGCAAGGATGAAGCCGCGCCGGCTCCGGCAAAGCCTTCCCGTCAGGAAGAACTGCTGACCGAAATCCGCGATATTCTCAAGAAGTCTTGACGTGCACACACCGGGTCCGGGTGTTATGGCTGCCGGTCCGGGATAGATCTCAAGACCAGATTCCAAGGCACTTTTCATCATGGCCGAAAAAGGCGAGCGCGCGATCAAGGTCGTCGCCGAAAATCGCAAGGCCCGATTCAATTACGCAATCGAGGACACCATCGAGGCCGGCATTGCGCTGACCGGCACCGAGGTCAAGTCGATCCGCAACGGCAAGACCACCATCGCCGAATCCTATGCCGATACCAAGGGCGGCGAGGTCTGGCTGATCAATGCCAATATTCCGGAATATTTGCAGGCCAATCGTTTCAACCACGAGCCGAAACGGCCGCGCAAGCTGTTGCTGCACAGGAAGCAGATCAACAAGCTGATGGGCGCGGTCGAGCGCGAAGGCATGACGCTGATTCCGCTAAAGCTTTATTTCAACGAGCGTGGCCGCGCCAAGCTGTTGCTGGCGGTGGCGAAGGGCAAGAAGCTGCACGACAAGCGCGAGACCGAGAAGAAGCGCGACTGGAGCCGGGAAAAGGGCCGCCTGCTGCGGGCGCGCGGATAAGATATCGAGATTGCAGGATGGGTTGAACGCAGTGAAACCCATCGCGACAAGGAAACGATACGATGAACCAGAAGAACCTGCTCGAAGTCGACTGGAGCAAGATTCCGGCGCCGGCCGACGACGGTGCGGCCGCCCACCTCGTGGGCATGACGGTCCCGCCGGTCATCCTGGTCGCGACCGACGATACTTCGGTGACGCTATCGGCGCTGCCGGGGCGCAGCGTGGTGTTCGCCTATCCCCGAACCGGCGAGCCCGGCAAGATCAGCCTCGTCGATGACTGGGATATGATCCCGGGCGCGCGCGGCTGCACCCCGCAAACCTGCTCGTTCCGCGACCTGTTCGCGGAGTTGAAGGCCGCCGGCGCGAAGAACGTGTTCGGCCTGTCGACGCAGAGCAATGCCTACCAGACTGAAATGGCCTCGCGGCTGCATCTGCCGTTTCCGGTGTTGTCGGACGAGAAGCTGGCGCTGACGCGGGGGCTGGATCTTCCGACCATGCAGGTGGCCGGCCTGACCCTGATCAAGCGGCTGGCGCTGATCGTCGACGACGCGCGCATCACCCACGTGTTCTATCCGGTGTTTCCACCGGATCGGAACGCCGGCAACGTGCTGGCATGGCTGAAGGAAAATCGGGTCTAGTCCAAATCCGCCTTTACCCTGGCGAACACGCTGCGAAACATCTCGGGCGTCAGCACGCGCGTGTTGGTGTTGTAGCGCGAGCAATGATAGCTGTCGTAAAATTTGACGGCGCCGGCCTGATGCACCGCGCCATGCGCAAACGGCGCCGCCGCGGCGCGCAGGCTCAGTATCTTCAGGGTCGTTTCATGCGCCACCCGGCCGAGCGCCACGATCGCGCGCAGCCTCGGCATGGTCGCGATTGTCGCGCTGAGAAATTGCCGGCAGACGTTGATCTCCGCGGGCAGCGGTTTGTTCTGCGGCGGCACGCAGCGCACGGCATTGCTGATCCGGCAGTCGACCAGCGTCATCCCGTCGTCGGGCCGCGCCTGATATTTGCCCTTGGCAAAGCCGTATTCGTGCAGCGTCGCATACAGCAGGTCGCCGGCGTAATCGCCGGTGAATGGCCGCCCGGTCCGATTGGCGCCTTGCAGGCCGGGCGCGAGGCCGACGATCAGCAGCCGTGCGTCCGGATCGCCGAACGACGGCACCGGCGAATTGAACCATTCTGGCTCGCGCTTGCGTGCTGCCTTCCGGAAGTCGGCAAGCCTTGGGCAGAGCGGGCAATTGCGGTCGGGTTCGGTAACAGGACGCGCGGCGCCGGCAGGCGCCGGCTGGCCGCGCGCCGGATCATTCTCAATCGTCGAAATCGTCGTCATCGCCCCTTGGCGCCATCGTGGTCGCGCGTTGCAGGAATTGCGGCGCGTGATGACGCGGCTCGCGCGGGGGCGGGCGCTCGGACGGATCGCGGCCGAGCTTGGACTGCAACTCCACCAGATCGGTAAAGACGTCGGCCTGGCGTCGCAGCTCGTCGGCGATCATCGGCGGCTGGCTCGAGATGGTCGAGATCACCGTCACCCGGACGCCGCGGCGCTGCACCGCTTCAACCAGGGAGCGGAAATCGCCGTCCCCGGAAAACAGCACGATCTGGTCGACATGCTCGGCGAGTTCCATCGCATCGACCGCGAGCTCGATGTCCATGTTGCCCTTGACCTTGCGGCGGCCGCTGGCGTCGATGAATTCCTTGGTCGCCTTGGTGACGACGGTATACCCGTTGTAGTCGAGCCAGTCGATCAGTGGGCGGATCGACGAATACTCCTGATCCTCGATAATCGCCGTGTAGTAGAACGCGCGCAGCAGCGTCCCGCGGCTCTGGAATTCCTTCAGCAGGCGCTTGTAGTCGATGTCGAAGCCGAGCGTCTTGGCGGTTGCATAGAGATTGGCACCGTCGATGAAGAGCGCGATTTTGTTGGAAGGAGGGGACATGGTTTCTCGCGTGGTTGTTGTTGTTGGTAACATTTTTTGGCGCAGCGGGAATGAGCGGCGCATTTCAAAGAACCATTACTGCCCAAGGCCGGCGGATCAGTTTGGACAGACGCCACCGCAATTTTAGGGAGGTAAGGCCAATAGATGCATACTTTTGGCAACGCAATGAAGCGTTTTCTTGTCCGAACCGCTGATTATGAAAGCGCCGGATGCCCCAGCCAGCGGAGCCTCGGGGAGGGATAGCAGAGCGGGTTACCACGGCCAACTCACAAATTGGCCTTGCGGAAACCCCCCGGCCCCTATAACTAACGCGAATAATCCGCATATTCGGTCCCATTTAACGGAGCGACAGACGATGGCGCGCGTCACCGTAGAAGATTGCATTGATAAAGTAGACAACCGTTTCGATCTTGTCCTGCTGGCGGCGCATCGCGCCCGAATGATCTCGTCAGGTTCACAACTCACGGTTGACCGCGACAATGACAAGAACCCGGTTGTATCGTTGCGCGAAATCGCCAATTCAACCATCTCTCCCGAGGACCTGCGGGAAGAGCTGGTCCACTCATTGCAGAAGTTCGTCGAGGTCGATGAGCCCGAGCCCGACACCGTGCCCCTGATCGGTTCGGCCGGTGCCAGCGTCGATGCCGACGACACCGAGGTCGCCGTCGAGCGTATGACGGAAGAGGAACTTCTGAAAGGCCTCGAAGGCCTGGCGCCGCCGGAAGAGCAGCCGGAAGAGGACGAATAGCCCGTCCGCTCTCGACGACCGGGGCACCCCGAACGATCTGGTTTACCAAAAAGGCCCGGACATCTGTCCGGGCCTTTGCTTTTATTGACGATTTCATGGTTACCATACGTCCCGCACGGGAGGCTGGCCGCTGTCTCCGATTTGATCGGAGCATCGGCGGTTTGGCGCTACACTGCGCCGGCGAGCGAGGTTGGGCGTCTTGGCGTCCGGATACGCGCTGGTTTACCCGAGAACTTTGGGTTGTGGCGGCAAGCGGTCACCCGTGACCGCAAGTGAAGGCAAGATAGCGATGGCGTACAGGCGCCGCAGTTCATGGCAGATGCAGGCCGCGACCGATTCGGTCGCGGTGGCGCCGTCGTCGGCGCCCGCGGCCGCCAAGCCGGTCAAGTCGCCGCGCCCGCGCATGATGCGGCAATACGATCTGGTCGAGCGGGTCCGTTCCTACAATCCCGACACCAACGAAGACCTGCTGAACCGCGCCTATGTCTACGCCATGAAGGCGCACGGCACCCAGACCCGCGCATCCGGCGATCCGTATTTCTCGCATCCGCTCGAGGTCGCGGCGATCCTGACCGACCTCAAGCTCGACGACGCCACCATTGTCGCGGCGCTGCTGCACGACACCATCGAGGATACCGAGGCCACCCGCGCCGAAATCGATCACGTCTTCGGGCACGAGATCGGCGCCCTGGTGGAGGGACTCACCAAGTTGAAGCGGCTGGAGCTCGTATCGCGCGAGGCCAAGCAGGCCGAGAACCTGCGCAAATTGCTGCTGGCGATCGCCGACGATGTCCGCGTTCTCCTGATCAAGCTCGCCGACCGCCTGCACAACATGCGGACCCTGGAATTCGTGGCGCCGACGGCGCGCCGCCGCATCGCCGAGGAGACGCTCGACATCTATGCGCCGCTGGCCGGCCGCATGGGCATGCAGGAGATGCGCGAGGAGCTCGAAGACCTCTCGTTCCGCACCCTCGATCCGGAAGCCCACGCCGTGGTGATGCAGCGGCTGGATTCGCTGGAGGAACGCAACCGCAATCTGATCGGCGAGATCGAAAGCCAGCTCTCCAAGAACCTGCAGAAGAACGGCATGATTGCGCATGTCTACGGCCGGCGCAAACGGGCGTTTTCGATCTGGACCAAGATGGAGCGCAAGTCGGTCGGCTTCGAGCAATTGTCCGATATTTTCGGATTCCGCGTGGTGATGGAAGACGTAGAGGCCTGCTACCGCGCGCTCGGCGTCGTGCACACGACCTGGCCGGTGGTGCCGGGCCGCTTCAAGGATTACATCTCGACGCCGAAGCAGAACGATTATCGCTCGATCCACACCACCGTGATCGGTCCCGGTAACCAGCGCGTCGAACTGCAGATCCGCACCGAGGAGATGGACCAGATCGCCGAATTGGGTATCGCCGCGCACGCCTTCTACAAGGACGGGGTCGGCTCGCCGACCGAACTGCTGAAGCGGGAATCCAACGCGTTTGCTTGGCTCCGCCACACCATCGGGATCCTGTCGGAGAGCGCCAATCCGGAAGAATTCCTTGAGCACACCAAGCTGGAGCTGTTTCACGACCAGGTGTTCTGCTTCACCCCGAAGGGAAAGCTGATCGCGTTGCCGCGGCAGGCCAATGTGATCGACTTCGCCTATGCCGTGCATACCGATGTCGGCAACAGCGCGGTCGGCTGCAAGATCAACGGCAAATTCGCGCCGCTGTCGTCGGAACTGCAGAACGGCGACGAGGTCGAGGTGCTGACCTCGGCTGCCCAGTCGGCGCCGCCGTCGGCGTGGGAGTCGCTGGCGGTCACCGGCAAGGCGCGGGCGGCGATCAGGCGCGCGACCCGCACCGCCGTGCGCGATCAATATGCCGGCCTCGGCCGCCGCATCGTGGAGCGGCTGTTCGTGCGCGCCAAGATCGAATATGCCGACGACAAATTAAAGGGCGCGCTGCCGCGGCTGGCGCGCGCCTCGATCGAGGACGTGATGGCGGCGGTCGGACGCGGCGAGATGAAGGCCTCCGACGTCGCCCGCGCGATGTATCCCGACTACAAGGAAGAACGGGTCGCGCGTTACGGCGCCAAGAAAAGCCTCGCGGTCAAGCTCAAGCTGAAATCGCCGCCCGATCCGGCGCGCAGCCCGACGGCGATCCCGGTGCGCGGCATCAATTCCGATCTGCCGGTCAAGTTCGCGCCCAATGGCGGCGCGGTGCCGGGCGATCGCATCGTCGGCATAGTCTCGCCGGGCGAGGGCATCACCATCTACCCGATCCAGTCGCCGGCGCTGAAGGATTTCGAGGACGAACCGGAGCGCTGGCTCGACGTGCGCTGGGACGTCGACGAATCGACGCCGCAGCGCTTTCCGGCGCGAATTCGTATCGACAACGTCAACGAGCCCGGCAGCCTCGCCCAGGTCGCGACCGTGATCGCCGAGCATGACGGCAACATCGACAATATCAGCATGTCCAGGCGCTCGCCGGATTTCACCGAACTCACCATCGATCTCGAGGTCTATGACCTGAAGCATCTCAGCGCTATTATCGCCCAATTGCGCGCCAAGGCCGTGGTCGCACGGGTCGAGCGCGTCAATGGATAGAGTTCTTTTGATGGATATGAAATCGAAGCGTCATTTGGAGCCTTGCTTTACCTCTCCCATGGGGAGAGGTCGGCGCGTAGCGCCGGGTGAGGGGTTTCGTCCTGTCGATAGACCGTAACCCCTCACCCCAGCCCTCTCCCGACGGGAGAGGGAGCGCACCGCAGTTGTCTCTACCCGAGTTCTGAACACCACGAGTTCGTCATGCCGAAAGCTCCTCCGCTGCGCCTCGGAGTCAATGTCGACCACGTCGCCACGCTGCGCAACGCGCGGGCGGGCCGTAACCCCGACCCGGTGCGCGCGGCGCTGGCCGCGATCGCTGCCGGCGCCGACGGCATCACCGCTCACTTACGCGAGGACCGCCGCCATATCCGCGACGACGACATGGCGCGGCTGAAGGCGGAAATCTCAAAGCCGCTGAATTTCGAGATGGCGGCGACCGAAGACATGCTGCGGATTTCGCTGGCGACCAAGCCGCACGCGGTGTGCCTGGTGCCGGAGCGCCGGGAAGAACTCACCACCGAGGGCGGTCTCGACGTGGTCGGACAGCACAACGCACTGGCTCCATTCATCGCCAGATTGAACGATGCCGGCGTGCGGGTGTCGCTGTTCATCGCCGCCGATCCCGCCCAGATCGAAATGGCGGCCAGGCTGCGGGCGCCGGTCATTGAAATTCACACCGGCGCCTGGTGCGACGCGGTGGTCGATGGTCATGCGGCCAAGGCCGAATCCGAATGGCAGCGGATCGTCACAGGCGCAGGCCTCGCGCGCGCCGCCGGTCTCGAAGTCCATGCCGGGCACGGCCTCGATTATGCGACTGCGGAGAAGATCGCAGGCTTGCCCGAAATCGTTGAACTCAACATCGGCTACTACATGATCGGGGAGGCGTTGTTCGTCGGCATCGCCGAGACGGTTCGGGCGATGCGGGCGGCGATGGACCGCGGCCGCAGCAATCCGTTGAGCCGGCCATGATCATCGGGATCGGCTCCGACCTGATCGACATCCGCCGCGTCGCTGGGGTCATCGAGCGTCACGGCGAACGCTTTCTCGACCGGATCTTTACCGACGCGGAGCGCGCCAGGGCCGGGCGTCGCGCCAAGAGCGAAAAGATGGTGGTGGCAACCTACGCCAAGCGATTTGCCGCCAAGGAGGCCTGCTCCAAGGCGCTCGGCACCGGCATCCGGCGCGGCGTCTGGTGGCGGGACATGGGGGTCGTGAACCTGCCCGGCGGCCGTCCGACGATGGAACTGACCGGCGGCGCGCTGGCACGGCTGGAGTCTCTGACGCCGCCGGGGCATCAGGCCCGGATCGATTTAAGCATCACCGACGACTGGCCGCTGGCGCAGGCCTTCGTCATAATTTCGGCGGTCCGCCCGGGCACACCCTGACCGCTGGGGAGGTATTGTCCGGCGGCTCGCCCGTCAAACTAAAAATCTTCGTGATGTCAATGGATTAGCAAGTTTTGATGCGGCCGTTGATTGCGCGGGTGCGAACAACCGTCTAAAATACTGGTCTATCTTGAATCCGAAGTTCGCCCACATCGCCGCTGCCTGTGCGAATTTCGAATTCAAACAACAGCAGAAAACTGTGATTCTAGTGTGGGTTACGGTCGGAAGTTCTCCTAGCGGCCTTGTTGGCGAGGATCAGGAGCATTTCCGCATCACCACGCTAGGGGGAACACCGAATCGAGCGGATGATGGCTTGCGCCGGAATTCGCTCTCAATATCAGCATCAAGACCATCTTGCTGACGCGAAACGGGGGGCGCTTCGCGCGAGCAGAATGCTCTGCCACCGTGCGACGTTCGCAAAGGGAACTGGGAAAGCGATGAGCGTGACATCCGGGACAAAATCTGAAAGCGGCTTGGGTGAAACCGTCCGCGTCGTCATCCACGCTTTGCTGATCGCGCTCGTGATCCGGACCTTTCTGTTTCAGCCCTTCAACATTCCCTCGGGTTCGATGAAGGCCACGCTGCTGGTCGGCGACTACCTGTTCGTCTCAAAATATTCCTACGGTTACAGCCACTATTCGATCCCGCTGTCGCCGCCGCTGTTTTCGGGACGTATCTTCGGCTCCGAGCCTGAGCGGGGCGATATCGTCGTGTTCCGGCTGCCGAAGGACGACACCACCGACTACATCAAGCGCGTGATCGGGCTGCCCGGTGACCGCATCCAGATGAAGGAGGGGTTGCTCTATATCAACGACCGGCCGGTGACGCGCGAGCGGCTGAGCGATTTCATCGGCGAGGACCCCTGCGGCTCCGATGCCACCGCACGGGTCAAGCGCTGGAAGGAGACGCTGCCGAACGGCGTTACCTATCAGTCGCTGGATTGCGTCGACAACGGCTTCTACGACAACACCAATGTCTACACCGTCCCGCCCGGGCACTTCTTCATGATGGGCGACAACAGGGACAATTCCACCGACAGCCGCGTGCTGTCGGCGGTGGGTTACGTACCGTTCGAGAATATCGTCGGCCGCGCCCAGATGATCTTCTTTTCGATTGCCGAGGGCGAACACGCCTGGATGTTCTGGCGCTGGCCCACCGCGGTGCGCTGGAATCGCATATTCTCAATTGTGCGATGAACGACGAAACACCTGATATCCAGATCTTATCGTCATCAGGCGAAGCAAGTCACCAGCCTGACACCGGCGGCGAGCCCGCGGCCGCGAAGAAGAAGCGACGCAAGATCAGCGCCAAAGCCGCCACGGCGGCGATCGAGGCGCGCATCGGGCACAAATTCGCCGACCCGACGCTGCTGGCCACGGCCTTCACCCATGTTTCCGCGCTGAAATCCGCGCGCAAGCGCGGTGACAGCTATCAGCGCCTGGAGTTTCTCGGCGACCACGTGCTCGGGCTGATCGTATCCGACATGCTGTATCGCGCTTTCCCGAGTGCCGACGAGGGCGAACTGTCGAAGCGGCTCGCCGACCTCGTGCGCAAGGAGAGCTGCGCCGACGTCGCGAAGTCGCTTGGGCTGGTCGACGACATCAAGCTTGGCGCGGTCGGCGCGGGGGCGGGGGCGCGGCTGCGCAAATCCGTGCTCGGCGACATCTGCGAGGCGGTGATCGGCGCGGTGTTTCTCGACGGCGGCTATGCTGCTGCGGCGCAATTCGTCGAGCGCAACTGGACCGAGCGGATGCGCAAGCCGCGGCGGCCGCTGCGCGATCCCAAGACGGTGCTGCAGGAATGGGCGCAGGGCAAGGGGTTGCCGACGCCGGTCTATCGCGAGATCGAGCGCACCGGGCCGCACCATGATCCGCAGTTCCGCGTCGCGGTCGAACTGCCGGGACTGGCGCCGGCGGAAGGCGTCGGCGGCAACAAGCGCGCCGCCGAAAAGGTCGCGGCCTCCGTGATGATCGAGCGCGAAGGCGTCGCCGGCGGTCCCCATGACGGATGATGCCCCGGAAGCCACCGCGCCGGCCGCGACGCGCTGCGGCTTCGTCGCGCTGATCGGCGCGCCCAATGTCGGCAAATCCACCCTGGTCAATGCGCTGGTCGGCTCCAAGGTCACGATCGTGTCGCGCAAGGTGCAGACCACCCGCGCGCTGATCCGCGGCATCGTGATCGAAAACAACGCCCAGATCATCCTGGTCGATACGCCCGGGATTTTCCTGCCCAAACGAAGACTGGACCGCGCCATGGTGTCGACGGCCTGGAGCGGCGCCCATGACGCCGATCTGGTCTGCGTGCTGCTCGACGCCCGCGAAGGCATCGACGAAGAGGCCGACGCGATCTTCAGCAAGCTTGCGACCGTTCGCCACCCGAAAATCCTGGTGCTGAACAAGATCGATCTGGTGCCGCGCGAAAAGCTGCTGGCGCTGGCCAAGGCCGCCAATGACCGCCTGGCTTTCGAACAAACCTTCATGGTTTCGGCGCTGTCGGGCGATGGTGTCGACGATCTCCGGCGCACGCTGGCCGAAATGGTGCCGCCGGGTCCGTTTCATTACCCCGAAGACCAGATGTCGGACGCGCCGATGCGGCATCTGGCGGCCGAAATCACCCGGGAGAAGATCTTCCGGCAATTGCATCAGGAACTGCCGTATCAATCCACCGTCGAGACCGACAGCTGGACGGAGCGCAAGGATAAATCCGTTCGCATCGAGCAGACGATTTTTGTCGAGCGCGAAAGCCAGCGCAAGATCGTGCTCGGCAAGGGCGGCGCCACCATCAAGTCGATCGGCGCGGATTCGCGCAAGGAGCTCGCGGAGATCGTCGGCGCGCCCGTGCATCTTTTTTTGTTCGTGAAGGTCCGCGAAAACTGGGGCGACGACCCCAATCGCTACCGTGAAATGGGACTAGAATTCCCCAAGGAAGAATAACCGGCGTCCGATGAACGTACCCAAGAACGTGTTGTGGTTTGAAGTGCTGCTGTATCTGTCGCTGACGCTCGACGCACTGTCGGTGGCGTTCCAGGACCGGACGCCGAGCGGGGACATGACGGAACAGATGATCATGGTCGGCACCGTCATGATGGCGTGCCTGATCCTGTTGCTGGTCTATTTCGTCTGGCTCGCCGCCAAGCGTCGCAAGAACTGGCCGCGCTGGGCGCTGGCCACCGCCCTGGTGCTTTCGGTGATCTCGCTGGTGCAGGTGATCGGCGAGAGCGGCGTGCAGCTCGACAGCGGCATCGAGATCGTCTCGTGCGCATTGACCGCGGCCGGGCTGTATTTTTCCTTCACCGGCGACGCGCAGGGCTGGTTCAACGCGTAGCGATTTATGCTTCTGTCATTCCGGCATGGTGCGTTAGCACCAGACCTCAGATGCGCAATTGCGCGTCGGGGAATCTCGAGATTCCGGGTTCGATGCTTTGCATCGCCCCGGAATGACAGTCGTCAGATGGAGACAGCTGCGCCTACCAACGGAATCCTGTAGGATCCCTCCATGGAATGGACCGACGAAGGCATCGTGCTGGGGGTGCGGCGGCATGGCGAATCCTCGGCCATTGTCGAACTCCTGACGCGCGGTCATGGCCGCCATCTCGGCCTGGTGCGCGGCGGTTCCAGCAAACGGATGCGGCCGATGCTGCAGCCCGGCAACAGCGTCAGCGCGGTGTGGCGGGCGCGACTCGACGAGCATCTCGGCTATTACCAGATCGAGGGCACGCGGCTGCGCGCCGCCAGCCTGCTGGCGTCGTCGCACGCGGTCTACGGCGTGACCCATCTGGCCGCATTGGCGCGGCTGCTGCCGGAACGCGATCCGCACGAGGACATCTACGAGATGCTCGATCGCACGCTGGACGACTTCGACGACGTCGGCGAAGCCGCGGCCCATCTGATCAAATTCGAACTGGCGATGCTGGCCGAACTCGGCTTCGGGCTGGACCTGGAAAACTGCGCCGCCACCGGCCAGACCTCCGACCTGATCTATGTGTCGCCGAAATCCGGCGGTGCGGTATCGCGGCAGGCCGGCGATCCTTGGCGCGACCGGTTGCTGCGGCTGCCGGCGTTTTTGCGCGAGGAGGGAGGCGGCCCGAACGGCTGGTCCGATCAGGACCTGCAGGATGGATTCCGGCTCACCGGATTGTTCCTGCTGCGCCATGTGCTGGAGCCGCGCGGGCAGGGTCATTCCGATGCTCGTGACGGGTTCATCAACGCGGTGACCCGGCATCGCGCCAAGGTGGCGATTCCATAAGGCGAATGCCTCATCCCTTGCCAAACGACCCCGCCTTGCGGGGCTGCAAAAGGCGAGGCCGATGACGGCGGGGCTGGAGGCAACTTGCCGCCGCGACAAAGATACGGGGAGAAGTCCGGTCCGGTTTCGCGACGGCCTTTGGTTCGATTTCCCGGTCTGCTATTTCAGATAGAGGGTGCTGCGCGCACGCTTTTTGCATGTTCCTTTGACGGAACTTTCAAACGCTGGGGAGCTTGACCTGGGGCAAAGGGGATCGACCATGTTTTCACGCTGGCTATGCGGCGCAGCCATCTGTCTTGGCTGCTTGGGAGTGGCTTTGCCGGCGGAGGCCGCGGAGCGTTCCGGGCTGATTCACCGCGCGTCCTGCACGGTCGTCAGATACTACGTGGCCAAATATACCGCGCCCGCCGCCGAAGCTTGGGCCCGAAGCAAGGGGGCCACCGACGCCGAGATTGAAGCGGCCCGGCATTGTCTCAAGGACGCACCTGATCGAACCGTTCAAGCCGCTCAGTGGACCGCGCAGTAACGAATCAGATCACACCTGCCGCAAAGAGAACGCTGCGGCGGCCTTGATATCCCACATGAAAGCGGTTTCGGTGGTCAAGGTTCCGATCGGCGCCTGGTTCCGCCGGACATCCGTTTGCCGCGTGCGGGTCACGACTTGCGCGCCTTTCCATGCAAACACCACCGGTTCAACGATTTGATTCCCGGGGTCACATGCCAACCGTAAAGCGCCGCGCATCGACAATCCTCGGAGCGTTCGAGAAGGCCGAGGCCGAACTGGTCGGCAAGGCCGTGATCCTGACCGACGGAAAGGCCGGGACGGTGGAGAACATCTGGCTTGACGAGCTTCACGGTCTGCGAATCTCCATCAAGGGCCATGACGGCAAGTGGCCCGTCTCAACCGTCAAGTTTGCGCAGACAGACTGAGCGGCTCGCCTGGTTCTCGATGGCGCGCTCGTCTAGCAACGCAACCTCCGGATCATAAGCGGTTAGGCGTGTAAGGTCGCCGCGATTGAGCTATGCTGTGCGGAATAAACAAGCACAGGGAGGAGCATTGTGATGCGTTACGCGCCTTTGGCCGCGATTGCGGCCCTCGTGATTTCGACGACTTCCGCTCTCGCGCTCGACTCGAGCGTGACCATGCCGTCATCCATGTCGCCGGACGCGCTTTGGAAAAAGATTGGCGATTTCTGCGGGATTGCCTCCTGGCATCCGGCGATCGAGAAATGCGTCCTGAGCGCGGATGGCAAGCAGCGCACCCTATCGCTCAAGGGCGGCGGCACCATCGTCGAGGCGCTGGAGAACTGGGACGACGCCAACCGCAGCTACAAATACACCATCCTGTCCGGCCCGCTTCCGGTCGCGAACTATCACTCGACCATCAGCGTCACCGGAGACGCCAAGGGTTCCGCCCTGAAATGGATGGGTACCTATGACGCCAAAGGCGCGCCGGACGCCGATGCGAAAAAAGCGATTGACGGTGTCTACGAGACCGGAGCCAAGGTGCTGACTGGAAGCTGACCGGCCTGCTCGATCGGCGGATGAACCCCTTAAGGGGGCAGGGCCTCGGAGCGATCCGGGGCCCTTTTCATTTTGGCCGCCAAGGGCGCGAAACCGTTGGCATGGCGCGCAGCGAAGCTGCTGATAACGCCCGGCGGGCGGCTCCAATGTCAGCCCGATGGCGGTCAAGCCTTCGCACGGTCGTTATTTTGGCTATAAGCAGCGCGGTGATCGGCGGAGTGAGTCGCCGCTGACGGGGCTTCCCGGCCGTTTGGCAAACTGTTCCGGCAAGCCCTTAAATCCCATTGGGAAACCATTGAAAGCGCTTGAATAATGGGTAAGACACTGATTCCGCCCGAACCGGCCGAGATTCACGAGGTGATGCTGCGCGATGCGCTCGAGGAGCGTTATCTCGCTTACGCGCTTTCGACCATCATGCATCGCGCGCTGCCGGACGCCCGTGACGGGCTGAAGCCGGTGCATCGCCGCATCCTCTACGGCATGCGGTTGTTGCGGCTCGATCCGGGCACGCCGTTCAAGAAATCCGCGAAAATCGTCGGCGACGTGATGGGCTCGTTCCATCCGCATGGCGACCAGTCGATCTATGACGCGCTGGTGCGGTTGGCGCAGGATTTCTCCTCGCGCTATCCGCTGGTCGACGGCCAGGGCAATTTCGGCAATATCGACGGCGATAATCCGGCCGCCTATCGCTACACCGAAGCGCGCATGACCGATGTCGCGCGGCTGCTGCTCGAAGGCATCGACGAGGACGGCGTCGAATTCCGCCCCAATTACGACGGCCAGTCGAAAGAGCCGGTGGTTCTGCCGGGCGGATTTCCGAACCTGCTCGCCAATGGCGCCCAGGGCATCGCGGTTGGCATGGCGACCTCGATCCCGCCGCACAACGCTGCCGAGCTTTGCGAGGCGGCGCTGCACCTGATCGACAAGCCCGAGGCGAAGTCGAAGGCGCTGTTGAAATGGGTCAAGGGTCCGGATTTCCCGACCGGCGGCATCATCGTCGATTCCAAGGAGAGCATCACCGAGGCCTATGTGACCGGGCGCGGCTCGTTCCGCACCCGCGCGAGGTGGAACCAGGAGGAGGGCGCGCGCGGCACCTGGGTCATCGTCATCACCGAGATCCCGTGGCTGGTGCAGAAATCCCGGCTGGTCGAGAAGATCGCCGAACTGCTCAACGACAAGAAGCTGCCGCTGGTCGGCGACGTCAGGGATGAATCCGCCGAGGACATTCGCCTCGTGATCGAGCCGAAATCCCGCGCGGTCGACCCGGAATTGCTGATGGAATTGCTGTTCCGGCTGACCGAACTGGAAAGCCGGATCTCGCTGAACCTCAACGTGCTGGTGCAGGGCCGCATCCCCAAGGTGCTGGGCTTGGCCGAATGCCTGCGCGAATGGCTCGACCATCTGCGCGACGTGCTGCAGCGCCGCTCCAACTATCGCAAAACGCAGATCGAGCATCGCCTGGAAGTGCTCGGCGGCTATCTGATCGCCTACCTGAACATCGACAAGGTGATCAAGATCATCCGTACCGAGGACGAGCCGAAGCCGGCCTTGATCAAGGCGTTCAAGCTCACCGAGATCCAGGCCGACGCCATCCTCAACATGCGCCTGCGCAATCTGCGCAAGCTCGAGGAATTCGAGATCCGCACCGAGGACAAGAACCTCCGCGCCGAACTGAAGGGCATCAAGAGCCTGCTCGGCTCGGAGACCGAGCAATGGGCCAAGGTCGCCGAGCAGGTGCGGAAAGTCCGCGACATGTTCGGGCCGAAGACGCCGCTCGGCAAGCGCCGCACCACCTTCGCGGATGCGCCCGAGCACGATCTCGCCGCGATCGAGGAAGCCTTTGTCGAGCGCGAGCCGGTCACCGTCGTGGTTTCCGACAAGGGCTGGGTGCGCACGCTGAAGGGCCATGTCGCCGATCTCTCGGGGCTAACCTTCAAGACCGACGACCAATTGGGATCGGCGTTCTTCGCGGAGACCACCTCAAAACTGCTGCTGTTCGCGACCAACGGAAAATTCTATTCGCTCGACGTCGCCAAATTGCCGGGCGGACGCGGTCATGGCGAGCCGATCCGGATGTTCGTCGACATGGATCAGGACGCCGCCATCGTGTCGCTATTCGTCAACACCGGCGGACGCAAGTTCCTGGTCGCGAGCCACGAAGGGCAGGGCTTTATCGTCAACGAAGACGATTGCGTCGGCAACACCCGCAAGGGCAAGCAGGTGCTCAATGTCGAGATGCCGAATGAGGCCCGGGCGATCGCGACCGTTGTTGGCGACACCGTGGCTGTGATCGGCACCAACCACAAGATGGTGATCTTCCCGATCGATCAGGTGCCGGAAATGGCGCGCGGCCGCGGCGTGCGGCTGCAGAAATACACCAGCGCCGCGCTGTCGGATGTGGCCACCTTCGAATCCAAGGCCGGTCTGACCTGGAAGGATTCGGCCGGCCGCGACCAGGCCATGAGCTCCAAGGAACTGACCGACTTCCGCGGCAACCGCGCCGACGCCGGTCGCCTCGCGCACGGCCTGCCGAAGTCGAACAAGTTCAGGCGCGGCGTGGAGTAGGGCGTATCGCTCGTCGTCCCGGCGAACGCCGGGACCGGAGTGAACGCAATGCACAAATCGCTGTGCCGAGAAGTGTCGTTTGGGCATCGGGATGGATACCTTCAGCGACAATCGCTGCCGCCCGTCAGGTCCCATTCCGCAGTGCGCCGGCAGCGGCAACAAGACCGACCGCGCCGGCGGGATTCATGCTGTCCACCATGGCAGTCGGTATCAGGATCGTAGCGCCGCGTTCCTTGGTGGTTTCATAGATGATGTTCATGGCACGAAGCTGCAGGGCGGCCGGGCTGCGGGCATAGATATCAGCCGCCTCCACGAATTTCTGTGCGATTTCCTGTTCGGCCTGGCCGAGCAGGACGCGTGCCAGTTTCTCGCGCTCCGCCTGTGCCTGCCGGCTCATCGCGTCCTGCAATCCAGGCGGCACTCCGATATCGCGGATTTCGACCGAGAGCACTGACACTCCCCATTCCGCCGTCTTGCGTCCGATCTCTTCGCGCAACAGCTGATCGCCCTGTTTGCGTTCGGACAGCAGCGTCGACAGCAACGACGAGCCAACGATCTCCCGAAGCGAGGTCTGTGCGACCTGTGCGATTGCCTGGCGGTAGTTCGTAATTTCGAGCGCGGCGCGCTCGGGATCATGGATCTGCCAGAACACGATGGCGTCGATATTCACCGGCACCGTGTCCTTGCTCAAGGCCTTTTCGGCGTTGATTTCGGTGGTCTGAATACGTTGATCGAGCCAGGAGGCCACATGATCGATGATCGGCACAATTGCGAACAATCCCGGGCCGCGAATGGCGATGAGCTTGCCCAGCCGAAGGACAACCGCTCGTTCCCACTGATCCGCCACCATGATGGTTTGAGGAATCAGCAAGGCCAGGATTACCAGGCCGCCCGCAAGCCAATAGTAGCCGCGTGCACCCGTGTCATAGGCGAGCCATGCGCTCAGAGCTGCGGCCGCCAAGACCACGACAGCCAGTACGATCGCGGGCCGGTTAGCACCATTTGCTTTAAAATAGTTGCTCATGACGACTATTCCTTCTGCTTCGCGAGGGCCTTGATCCGATCGGCGACGGCAATGGGATCGATGCCCATCGCGGCGGCCGTGGCGAGAGTTTGTTTTGCTAAACTATCCGCCTGAACAGTTTGCGCGCGCGCTCCCATGGCGGGAGGCGGTTCAGCTACGAAGCTGCCGCGCCCCCGAACGAGTGTAATGGCGCCCATCCGCTCAAGTTCGTCGTACGCGTGCCGGACCGTATTGAGGTCGATCTTCAAGGCGACCGCCACTTCGCGCATGGTCGGCATCTGATCGCCGGCAGCCAGCACGCCGGCGCCAAGGTGCCGCAAGATCTGGTCTCGAAGCTGGACATAGATAGGGACGCCCGAGCTTTCGAGGCGAAGGGTTTTCAATAATCCTGTATGCATTAACTAGTACACTAGACATCAGATACGTTTTGGTCAATACTCTTCGTCAAGGGAAACGGGCGATCGATCACGCCAGATTATGACTCCACGCCGGCGCAAAGATGGAGGGATGCATGGGAAAAGCGGGAAGGCTGGCAAACGCAGCGAATATCGGCATCGTTTTGGCGCTTCTGGGCACCGTGGCTACTGCGAATGCACAGGCCATCCCCGGCGCTCTACCGGACGCCACTAAAGCATTGGCGGGGGGCGAATGGCCCGCTTACGCCGGCAGCTACGCCTCGGCGCGTTACTCGCCGCTGACGCAGATCGACCGGACCAACGCCAGGAACCTGCATGTGGCGTGGCGCTGGAAGTCGCCGGACCAGGCGATCAAGGACGCAAATCCGAAGGTCGGGCCGAGCCGCGCCAATGAATCGACCCCGCTGATGGTCGGCGGCACGCTCTATACTTCGACATCGCTGTCACAGGTCGCCGCCATCGATGCCGCGTCAGGCGAGACCAAATGGGTGTTCGACCCGAAGGTCTACGAAAACGGTCTCGGCATTCCCGCCAATGATGGCTGGCTGCATCGCGGCGTCGGCTACTGGCGCAATGGCGATGACGAGCGCATCGTGATGCTCACTGCCTTCGCGCAGATGATCGCGCTCGACGCCAGGACCGGCAAGCCGGTGCCGACGTTCGGGACCGATGGCCGCGTCGACCTCGCGCAAGGCCTGCGGCGGCCGGTCGACCGCGATTACTACACCATGAGTTCGCCGCCGGTGATCATCCGCGGCGTCATCGTGGTCGGCTCATCGGTGATGGATTGGTGGGGAAAGCGTCCGTCGCCGCCGGGTGACGTGCGCGGCTTCGATGTCGTCACCGGCCGTTTGCTCTGGACTTTCCATACCGTGGCGCAGCAAGGCGAGCCCGGCGTCGAGACCTGGGAGAAGGATTCCTGGAAGGAAGCCGGCAACGCCAATGTCTGGGCGCCGATGAGCGCGGATGAAGAGCTTGGCTATGTCTACCTGCCGGTCAGCACGCCGACCAACGATTATTACGGCGGCCATCGTCCCGGCGACGGCCTCTACGGCGAAAGCCTCGTCTGTCTCGATGCGGTGACCGGCCGGAAGGTCTGGCACTATCAGTTCGTCCATCACGGCCTCTGGGATTACGACCTGCCGGCCGCGCCCAACCTGATCGACATCACGGTAGCGGGAAAGCCGGTCAAGGCGGTGGCGCAGGTGACCAAACAGGCCTTCGTCTACGTGTTCGACCGGGTCACCGGCCAGCCGGTATGGCCCATCGACGAGCAGCCTGTGCCGGCCTCCAGCGTGCCCGGCGAGAGCGCGTCGAAGACGCAGCCGTTTCCGACAAAGCCCGAGCCGATCGATATTCAGGGCGTACGCGATGACGACCTGATCGATCTGACGCCGGAGATTCACAAGGAGGCGCTCGATATCGTCGCCAAATACGATCACGGCCCGCTGTTCACGCCGCCGTCGGAGCGCGGCACGATCCAGGTGCCCGGCGTCGCCGGCGGCGGCAACTGGGCCGGAGCCGCGATCGATCCCGAGACCGGCATGCTTTATGTCGGCACCTATCGCCTGCCGTTCGTCGTCACCGCTCGCCGGCCCATGCCCGGAGAATCCTCCTACGATTTCATTGGCGAATTCCGCTATCTGTCGGGGCCGCGCGGCCTGCCGCTGCTGAAACCGCCGTTCGGCAGCATCGTCGCCATCGACATGAACTCCGGCGAACATCGCTTTCGGATTCCAATCGGTCGCGGCGAGCTCATTCCGACCATCCGGCAACTCGGTATCCAGGAAAGGCTCGGGTTTCCAACCCGCAGCTGGGCGCTGGTCACAAAGACCGTCATGATCGTCGTGCAATCCGGCTATTTCAGCGCGCCGCGGCTGCCACCCGGAGGCACGCGCCGGATCGCCGATCTCAACAATTTCGATCCGCATTTGTGGGTCTACGACAAGGCCAGCGGCGAGATGCTGGCGGAGATCGCGCTGCCGGCCAACGCGGTCGGCGCGCCCATCACCTATATGGCGGGCGGCAAGCAGTTTGTCGCATTCTCGGTTGGCGGTGGTCCGCTGCTCGAGGAACTGATCGCGGTTTCGCTGTGAGCGGATTTGGCGCTGTGTGAAGCAGGGGCGTAATAGTATTCGGCATTTGGTGCGGGCTATAATCGTTCGCGATTGAATCGTCCCTGCAACACTTGTCTCAAGCGCCCATGGCCCATCAGCACGATCACCACGACCATTCTCACGCGCACGGCCATCCCGGTCACAGCCACGCGCCGGACAGTTTCGGTTTCGCGTTTGCCGTGGGCGTTGCGCTCAATACCGTGTTCGTGGTTGCGGAACTGGTTTTCGGCTATGCCGCGAACTCGCTGGCGCTGATCTCGGACGCGGTTCACAATTTTTCCGACGTGATCGCGCTGCTGCTGGCGTGGGCCGCGGGTTGGCTCGCGGGCAAGCGGCCGACCGATCAGCACACCTACGGCTATCGGCGGGCTTCGATCCTGGCCGCGCTCGTCAATGCCGGCCTTCTGCTGGTCGCAGTCGGAGGTATCGCCGTCGAGGCCATCGATCGAATTCGGACGCCCGCCGAGGTGGCAGGCTGGACCGTCGTTCTGGTCGCGGCGCTCGGCATCGTCGTCAACGGCGGAACCGCGCTGATGTTCATGCGCGGCCGGCATGGCGATCTGAATATCCGCGGCGCCTATCTGCACATGGCGGCGGACGCGGGGGTTTCGTTTGGCGTGGTCGTCGCCGCCTTCGTGATCATGCTGACGGGATGGCAGTGGGTCGATCCGGCGATCAGCCTGTGCATCGCCGCGGTGGTGCTCGCGAGCGGATGGGGTCTCGCCCGGGACAGCGTCAATCTGGCGCTGGACGGCGTACCGAAAGGCATCGAACTTGCGGGCGTGAGAGATTATCTCGGCCAGCTCGAGGGCGTGATCGAGGTGCACGATCTGCACATCTGGGCCATGAGCACCAGCGAAACCGCACTGACGGCCCATCTGGTTCGTCCCGGCGGTTATGACGATTCATTTCTCCACGGCGTATGCGCAGAGCTCTCGCACCGCTTCAACATCCATCATGCCACCCTGCAAATCGAGGCGGGCAGCGATGTGTGCAAACTTGCGCCGGCGGAGTTGGTGTAGGAACCGGGCCGACGATGCTTGAGCGGCGAGCGTCGAAACCGGTCAAATCACCCCCGCCAGCCGCAACGCCACGCCCGCCGCGCATGACCCCGCCAGCACCGTCAGCATGCCCACGTTGAAGCGGAAGATCGCGGTGGCGGCCGCGATCGCCAGAACCAGCGCCGGAACATCCACGCTGGACAAGACCGGCATGTCGAACGACAGTCCGAACGACCGCACCGGGCTGGTTTCCCGGAACACGGTGTGCAGCGCGAACCAGATCGAGAGATTGAGGATCACGCCGACCACAGCCGCTGTGATCGCCGTCAGCGCACCGGCCAGCCCCTTGTTGCCGCGCAAGGTCTCGACGAACGGCGCGCCCAGGAAAATCCAGAGGAAGCAGGGCGTGAAGGTGACCCAGGTCGCGAGCAATCCGCCGAGCGTGGCGGCCAGCATCGGCGGCAATGTACCGGGGTCGCGATAGGCGGCCATGAAGCCGACGAACTGCAGCACCATGATCAGCGGGCCCGGCGTGGTCTCGGCCATCCCCAAGCCATCAAGCATTTCGCGGGGCTGCACCCAGTGATAATGCTCGACCGCCTGCTGTGCGACATAGGCCAGCACCGCATAGGCGCCGCCGAACGTCACCATCGCCATTTTGCTGAAGAACAAGGCGATCTGGCTGAACACATTGGCCTGGCCGAACGCGATCAGCAGCGCGCCAACCGGCACCAGCCACAACAGCAGCCAGATCGCGCTGACGCGCAACGCGCGTGGAATGCTCGGGCGGACATGGTCGGGCAGTTCGTCGCCGAGCATGCTGTCGACCGCCGCGGCGTTCTTGCTGCCGCCGTGTGGCACGGCGGCAAATTCCGGGCGGCCGCTCCGCGCACCGAAATAGCCGATCACGCCGGCCAGGATGATGATGATGGGGAACGGCACGTTGAAAAAGAAGATGGCGATGAAAGCGATCGCGGCGAGGGCGATCATGACACGGTTGCGCAGCGCGCGTTTGCCGACGCGGACCACAGCCTGGATCACGATAGCCAGCACCGCCGCCTTCAGCCCGAAGAACAGCGCCTCGATGAAGCCGACATTGCCGAACGCCGCATAGATGTAGCTCAGGCCCATGATGCAGATGATGCCGGGCACAATGAACAGGCCGCCGGCCATGATGCCGCCGGCGGTCCGGTGCAAGAGCCAGCCGATATAGGTCGCCAGCTGCTGCGCCTCCGGGCCCGGCAGCAGCATGCAATAGTTGAGCGCGTGCAGAAACCGGCTCTCCGAAATCCAGTTCTTTTCCTCGACCAGAATGCGGTGCATCACCGCGATCTGTCCGGCCGGGCCGCCGAAACTCAACACGGCGACCCGCAGCCAGACCCGAAAGGCTTCACCGAAGCTGATGCCGTGACCGGCATCGGCTTCGGCGGCTTTCTCGTTCGCGGCAATATCGATCACGGCTTCGCCTTGTTGGTGGGCCAGTTGTGGGTTTCGGAGGTCGCGTCGCGGCACCAGCGATAGAACGCATCGTACAATGCGATGCCGGCCTCGAGCTGCTCGAGATCGTCATCGTACATTCGCGACAGGCCCAATGAGGCCGCCAGCAGGCCCGGCGCCTCCGGCGACAGATCGAGCCGCCCGGTATCGGCCGCACGCACCATGGTCGCGAGCCGCAGCATCGGCGGGGTGGCGAGACCGAACTCCTCGACCATGACATCGAAGGTGCAGAGCTCGCCGCGATGGCTCCAGAACACGTTTTCGATGTCGAAGGGCGCGGCGTTGAAGCGCTCGCCGACCGCTTCGACCTCGGGCGGCGTCACAAACAGGAACACCGCGTTGGGATCGACGAAGCGCCGGATCAGCCAGGGGCAGGCGATGCGGTCGATCTTCGGCCGCGCCCGGGTTACCCAGACCGTGCGGCCGTGCGCGTCACGCCTGGGCAGTTTCGCGGCCGGAACCAAAGGAAGCTTGGCGGCCTTCCAGCCCTCAAAGCCGCCTTCGAGCGCCTCGGCGGAGACGTCGAGATGCCGCAGCCACGCCGCGGTACCCTGGGCGAGCTTCTGGCCGCGCAGGCAGACGACGATGGCCGAACCGCGAGAGAATTCCGCGCCCCAGTCGGCGGCCTGTTGATGGTTGCGTCTGACCGCGCCGGGAATCAGCCGCGGGTCGGCGGCAAAATCCTCGTCGGTGCGCACGTCGATCAGGGCAGGGGTCTTCGCCGTGCCGATCAGGCGTGCAAGCTTGTCTGGAGATATCGATGTGTAGGATGACATGATGGCGCCCTCGTAATTAGAAACGGGACGCGATACTTGGGCATGTCGCCTCGTGGGGGGATCGCAGAGCCCCCATGGACCTATTACAGCGAAACCGGGACGCGCTGTCAATGCTGGCCGGGTTTAGCCGCCGGTTCCGGTAGAACTTGCCGCCGTACGACCTATATTCGCTGCAGAATCGCGCGTCGCGCGCCGAGGATTGGCCCATGCATTCACACTCCGTCGACCAATGGATCCACGACCACGTGTTCCTCGGTCCGAAGCACGACCACAATGAGCGCCGGACCTGGTTTGTGGTGGCTCTGACCGCCATCATGATGATCGGCGAGATTGTGGCGGGATCGCTGTTCGGATCGATGGCGCTGTTGGCCGACGGCTGGCACATGGCGACGCACGCCGCCGCGCTCGGCATCGCCGCCGCGGCCTATCGGTTCGCGCGCCAGCACGCGCATAATTCCCGCTTTGCCTTCGGCACCGGGAAGTTCGGCGACCTCGCCGCATTTTCCAGCGCGATCATCCTGGGCCTGATCGCCGTCCAAATTGCCTATGAAAGCGTGTTGCGGCTGATCAATCCGGTTCCGATCGCCTATGGCGAGGCGATCGCGGTGGCGGTGCTTGGGCTGGCGGTCAATCTTGTCAGCGCGTGGCTGCTGCGCGACAGCCACGACCACGATCATCACGGCCACGCGCACGGCCACTCTCATGATCATTCCCACGGCCATCATCACCGCGACAACAACCTTCGCGCGGCCTATATCCATGTGCTGGCCGACGCCGCCACTTCAGTGCTCGCCATCGCGGCGCTGGTCACTGCGATGGTTTCGCAATGGGTCTGGACCGATCCGGTGGTCGGGATCGTCGGCAGCATCGTCATCGCCAGCTGGGCTTTCGGGCTGATTCGGGATTCCGGCGCCGTGCTGCTCGATGTCAGCGTCGACAAGAACCTCGAAGCCGTGATCCGCGACCGGCTGGAAACCAAGGGCGACCGCGTCACTGATCTGCATCTGTGGCAGGTCGGCCCCGGCCATCGCGCGGCGGTGATCTCGGTGGTCTCCGACCACCCGCTGGCGCCCGCGATCTACAAGCGCCGCCTGAAGGGCTTGCGCGGTCTCAGCCATGTGACGGTCGAGGTGGAGACTTGTCCGCATCCGCACCCGGCGACCCAGCACTGAGACTCTGCCCACGCCGGTGAAGCTTCGCGCAATCGTCATTTGGATCGAACATCCGCGAGGGACTAGTATCCGGACCGGCAGCTGGAAATTGGCGCTCCGCCGGCAATGGAGAAACGATGTGAACCGAATATGTGGTTTGGTGGCGGTTGTTTTGGCAGCGGTTTTTTTCGCTGGTGCCGCCCATGCGCAAACAAGCAAGTCGAATGTCGAGAGACTCTACGTTCTCAATTGCGGTGAAGGTGTTGCCGGCGATATTTCGCGGTGGTCTCCGGGCGTCAACGAAGGCAAGTCCATGGACTTCGTCGACAATTGCTATCTTATCAAACACGCACAAGGCTGGTTCCTCTGGGACACCGGGCTATCGGATGCGGTCGCGTCGATGCCGAACGGCCTTGCGCCGGCCGATCCGAAGGCTGTCTACTGGCGCCGTCCGAAGACGCTGGCGGCGCAGCTTGACCAACTTGGCGTCATGCCCGCGGACCTCAAGGCGATGGCGGTTTCCCACACCCATCCCGACCATATCGGCAACATCGAGATGTTCCCGACAACCATGCTCTATGTGCAGAAAGCCGAGTACGAATGGCCCGGCGCCAACAGCGAGCCCCGGTTCAAGCCATCCCATCCCGTCACAAAACTGGAAGGCGACCATGACGTCTTTGGCGACGGCAGCCTGACCATACTTTCGACCCCCGGACATACGCCAGGTCATCAATCCCTGCTGGTAAAGCTACCTCACACCGGTGGGGTCGTTCTTTCCGGCGATGCTGTGCATTTCAAGGGTAATTGGGACAACCGCGGCGTTCCCGCCATCAACTTCAACAAGGAGCAGACGCTGGCCTCGATGCAAAAAATATCCGAGACGCTGACGAAGGAAAAAGCGCAGCTCTGGATCAATCACGACAAGGCGCAGCGCGACGGCCTCAAGATGTCTCCCGAGTTCTACGACTGAGGATGAGCGCGGTCGCGGCCGTCTTGCGGTGCCCGACCTGATCTCAGCGCGTGGCCAGCCTTTTGTACGCCGCAATGGCCCGCTTGAGGTCGTCGTATTCCTCGCAGGGAATGAGGCAGAGGTTTTCCAGCGCCGCCCGGTGTTGCTCGGCCTTGGCGGGCTCGCCAAGCACCAGATAGGCCTCGCCGAGATGCTCGTGCGCGCTGCGGTGGCGCGGATTCACCATCAGCGCCCGCTGATAATGGCCAATAGCGGGTGCCAGCTGATGTAGTCGCCGATAGGCATAGCCGATGTAGTTCTGGATATCGGCATTAAGCGGGTCGCGCAGCGCGGCGAACTCGAACGCTGCAATTGCACCATTCCAATCCTCCGCGCCAAGCGCTTTCTTGCCGGCCTTGAAATCGGGGTCGAGCTGCGCCCATTCGGCATCGGATGCGACCAATGCCATGGTGGTGCAGATTGGCCAGGCTTCGGGCATGATTACCGTCTCAGCCCCACGGTCGAGCCCACCGAACAGTGGTGTAGTCCCGTTCCGCCAGCCTGGCAGGCTTATGGTGCAGACGGCCGCGCCGGCGACCAGCGCACCGAGCACTGCAGCCAATGGGATGACGCGGATCATCGTTGTTATCTCGGATTGACGGATGCCAGGCGCGGGCCAGACAGCCGAGGAGTCATTTTCTTGCGCCACCTACAGTATCATCTCGGCGCAAGTATACCCTGGCCTCACGGATTTCCTGCCGCTCGGTATCGGCGTTCTTGGCCAAGTCCACCAGCTTGCCGAAATACTCGGACGCCTTCTGGCGGTCGCCTGCGTTATCGGCAGCGCGGGCGGCTCCCCAGAACGCGCGGAAGCGGTTGGGAGTTTGCTTGAGTGCAGTCTCGAACTCGTTCAGGGCGGCCGCGGGCTGCCCCGTTTCAAGAAGCAATTCCCCCAGCAGTTCGTGGAACGGATAGAGGCGGTTCTCCATCGCCACGTGCTTCAGGCTGCCGTCTTCGCTGTCTGTAGCTGCCCGCATGAACTGCAGGGCCTGATCGCGCGCGCCTTCCTTCAGTGCGATCCATGCGGAAATGGCAAGCATTTGCTCATCGGTACGGTCGGCCCAGTAGGATTGGTCGGCGCGCTGCAGAGTTGTACGCAGAGCCTTCATCGCTTCGATCTCGTCTTTGGCACCTGCGAGATTGCCGGTGCGCGCCATGCCGAGACCACGCGTGAAGCGGATCAGCGAATCCGCCATGGGATATTGGGTTGGGATCATCGGCAGCGCGGCAGCGCCGGCCCAGTCTGCCCGTTCCAGAACATAGCGCGCCGGCATAGCGGCCTTGGCGGTGAAATTGACGAAGTTGATCGGACGATCGCCGCGGTCGGCGGTGGCGAGCGACTTCTGGATCATCGCCGCAGCTTTGGCATCCTGCGCGAGCTGCAGATGTGCATAGACCGTAAAATCCGACGCATGATAGTAGTCGGGCTGGATCTCTAACGCCGACGCGTTCGAGGCGATGGATTCCTCCCAAAGTCCGACCATGGAGTAGATGTGCGATGGCATGTGTCGCGCGTGCGGCACGGCCGGCGCGATGCCGGCATAGCGCCGCGCCGAGGCAATTCCTTTTTCGGCAAGCGGTGCAAAGTCGTAGGCGTGAATGAGGTAGTGCGTCACGCCCGGATGCTGCGGGTTCTGCTCAAAGAGTTTCTCCAGAAGCGCCGCCGATTTGATCTGGTTGGCGTAGGTCAGGTCGCTTTTCTGCGCCGAGGCTTGCAGCGTCAGCGCATAATAGGCCTGCACCTCGTAGTCGTCGGGATAACTTTGCGCCATGCGCTCCATCGCGGCATTGTAGGCTGCCAGTCGGGCGTCCACCGCGACCTTGTCATGGTCGCGGAAATAGGCGCTCAGGGCCTCGATCCAGTCGCGCTCGCGCTGCGTCTTCGGCCCGGCAGCCCGCGCTTTCTCGAGTGCGTCCCAGGCCGCCTGCGAGTCGGCCCGTGTCGGCGTGGTTGCCAGGGTGTTTCCGAGGTAGTCCATCGCGACACCCCAGTATGCCATCGCGCAGGTGGGATCCTGCTGCAGAATCCCCTCGAACTTTCGGCGAGCGATCAGGAACCAGTACGAATGGAGCATGGCGACGCCGCGGTCGAACTCGGCCTGCACATTGGGATCGCAGGAGGTAGGGAAAACCACCTTGCCGAGCTTCTCGTCTTGCTGGCCGGTTGCGCCGCTTGCGAGAGCCGCGGTGATGAGGCCAGCGGTAAACAAAATTCGCCCCGATTTCGTGTTCATCGTAAGTCTCCTCTCTGGCTTGCGAGCGATGGCCCGTGAGCTTGCTCCATTGATCGGATACGTCTCCGCCTATTCCTTTGGCTCCAGAGTTGACTGTTGCGCCATTGTGCTGCGAAAGGTGTTGCGATGCAGGCATGCGCATCGGTCCAAGGCCCGCAAAACCAATATCGAATGAACTGCGCGATGCTTGCCCGCCGAAGGCACAGGCGCTGTCCTTGATTTATGGGATTTCGGCACGTCCCACTGGCAGCTCGCCAAGCGAAGATTACACCACTTCCCGTGCTCCTGAAAGCCGGGGATTCCCGTACTCGGCACAAATGCAAAATGCTGCGAAGTCCCCGATACCGCCGCAACATACCGATGCCGGCGAAATATCGGCAACGTTCGGTGAGCGTACGTGTGTGATCCGAACCATGCGTCGGCATCGAATGTGCGTTGATGAGGATAGCGCCGAGGACGATCAGCGCGATCTCGCCGCATGTGTTGGCGTGGATTGGCTCCCTGCACTCCAGCCGCGCAGGATGCCGGCGGTCTCCTCATTCATCGGAAAAAAGCATTCGATGCGGAGCTCCTGCAGCGTGATGTCCTGCGGAATCCCCAGCGTCGCGATGGTCGTGAACATCATGAGTTCGGTGCTGTCCTTGCGGAAATGCATCGGAAGCACCGGCGTCAGCGCCAGTTCGGCCGGCATGGCATGGAGCGCCGCGCGCACGCCGTCATAGCCGAGCAACCTTTGATGAAGCGCCGCGGTCTCGGGCGTGCCGTCGGCGCTGGCATCGGCTTCGACGCTGCGGACGAAATAGCGCACCACATCCGCCCAGTTCACCAGATACGGCCGCAGCACATCGGGCGCGACCAGCGCGTCGGCCAGATTGACCGGCGTGCCGGGCGGCAGCGGACCTACCAGGAATTCGACCAGGCGGGTCGCGCCCGAGTTGCTCTGCAGCAGATTCCAGTGGCGGTCGACCGCGACGGCGGGGAAGGGCTCCTGCTGCGCCAGCATGTAATCGATCGCCTTGCGAATTTGTCCGAGCTCGGGCGCGGCAAGGTCGGTCTGCCGCCACACCGGAGAAAAACCGGCGGCCACCAGCAGCGCATTGTGCTGGCGCAGCGGCACATCGAGGGCGACCGCGAGCCGCATCACCATGTCGCGGCTTGGCGAGGCGCGGCCCAATTCCAGAAAGCTGAGGTGACGCTGGGAGATTTCGGTAGCGGCGGCGAGATCGAGCTGCGACAGGCCGCGGTGCCGCCGCCATTCGCGCAGGCTGGCGGCAAAATTTGGACGACGCGACATGAATACCTGCCGAAAAATACCTGCCAAGTAGTTGCGCAAACGATGCCGTCCGGCAAGATGCCACAGGCCGAAGCGGCGGGCGACAGGAGATCTGGGGGGTGAGCGAATGGATCGGGGTGGCGATCGCATTGGTGTCGAGCTGCCTTGGCGGCTCAGCCGCCGCCATCACCCGCTATCTCGTCGGCAATGCCGATCCGGTCACGCTGGCTATTCTGCGATGGGGCATCGGCTTTCTGTGCCTGCTGCCGGTGGCGCTGTTGCTGCGGGTGCAATTCCCGCCGCGGCGCGATTGGCTGGCGGTGGCGGCGCTGGGGCTGTGTTTCTTTGGACTGTTTTTCGTCCTCTATAACATCGCGATCGGCTTTACGACCGCGGCCCGCGCCAGTCTCGCGCTGGCGACGCTGCCGCTGCACACCATGGTGGTCGGCGCGCTGCTCGGCATCGAGCCTTTGACGACAAGGAAGACGATCGGCGTTTGCGTCGCCGTGCTCGGCGTCGTTGCCGCGCTCGCTTCGGGATTGTCGGCGGCTCCATCAGGCGCGTGGCGCGGCGAGCTGATCATGACCGGCGCGGTCATGTGCATGGCCTTCTATAATGTCTGGTCGCGGCCGTTCATCCTCAGGTCCAGCGCGCTTGGTTTCCTCACCGTCGGCATGGGCGCTGGCGCCGCCGCGCTGATCCTGGTGGGATCGCTGACCGGCAGCGTCGCGGTGCTGCAAGGTTTTGGGGCGCGGCAATGGATCGCGGGCGTGTATCTCGGCGTCGGCGGCGGCGCGCTCGCCTTCATCCTGTGGGTGATGGCGCTGGCGCGGGCGACGCCGACGCGCGTCGCCAACACAATGACCGTCAATCCGATCGCGGCCGGATTGCTCGCCACCCAGCTGGTCGGCGAGCCGATCACGCTCAATCTGGTGCTGGGCTTGATCGCCGTCTTTGCCGGGATCTGGATCGCGACGACGGAAGCCGGGAAGCCGTTGGCCACCGATGTCGCCGGCGGCGGTTCAAGACGCTGACGAGATCCGTCAGGCGCTCCACCTGTCGCCGATAATCGGTTCCATCGATCGCCGTGTATCGCGGCCATTCGGCCATTGCGCCAGTTTGACTTCCGGCGCGCTCTGTTCGAAGTTGCTGCATTCCTCGAAATGGAAGGCGATTTCCTGGTCGGCCTTGACCTGGTATCTGGCGGCTTGCGCAAGCCAGTACCATCTGCGGTCCGGTTCACCCAGCGCGCGCTGGCGGCACTCGGCCTCCAATTCGCGTAAGCGGTTCACTTGCTTCATGGCGGCATCCACTGCTCGAAGGCCGCAACATACTTCGCTTTGACCGGCCGACAAATTGGTTTCGGATTGGCTTATCCGACTACAGAAAGCTGTACTTAGCGGTCGGATAGGGAGGTGCGAGGCAATTTAACGAAATTTGCAAATCATCATGTCGGCAAATTGCGCGCGTAACCGATGCATCGCTTGCATTCCGTTCTGCCGGTCTAGACGATCAGCACGACTCCGGACGCCAGAAGCAGCACCAGCACGACCCTTCGGAACATCGCCTCGTCAAGGCGGCCGAACAATCTCAGGCCGAGCCAGGTCCCGGCCAGCAGCGCGGGCAGGCCGATCAGGAACAGTTTGATTGTGTCCGCCGTGATCGCGCCTTTGGCTCCGATCCACAGCGCGCTCATCAGGAAAATTGCGACCGCAACGGGCTGAAAAACCGTGCGTTGCACCTCCTTGGGCCAGCCGCGCAGGCCGCACCAGATGGTGACGAGGATTCCGGCAAGGCCGGTAAGGCCGCCAAGCACGCCGTTGAGGAATCCTATTCCGGCGTCGGCCGCCGCGCCGCCGGCCTTGACCGGCGCGATCGCGGGACGAAACAGCGCATAGAGGCTGTAGAGAACGAGGAATACGCCGACGCCGATCCGCACATTCGCAGGGTCGGCCCAGGTCAGGATGCCGACGCCGACGGGTACACCGAGCGCTGCTCCGAATACGAACGGTGCAAGCTTTTTCCAGTCCAGGCTGCTGCGAAGTTTCCAGACCGCATAGCCCTGCACGATCAGGCCGAATGCGACGATCAGCGTCGCGGTCTGCAGCGGGGTGAGGATGTAGAGCCAGATCGAGGCGGCGACCAGGCCGAACGCAAAGCCGGAGAGGCCGGCGACCAGCGCGCCGGCAAATGTCGCGACCAGAAACAGCGTAATTTCGGGAGATGACCCATCCATGTGCTCGCTCCAATAACGGGCGAGCAGCGCTTGAATGGGATCACCATTTCATGGGGAGGCTGCGATGTCCCCGGCGACAGGCTACGCTGGCAACCGCCGCGTGCGCAAGCTGATATGAACGCTCTACAGCCGCAACCCCTGCGCTCAGGTGGGGCGGCGCGCGACGTAGCCGACCCTAAGTCCCGGCCTGAAGCCGCAATGCTCATAGAAGCGATGCACGCGAGGGTCCTTGCGACCGCTTTGAAGCAGGACATGGTAGCAATCCCTGGACCAGGCCTCCGCGAGGGCAGCCTCGACCACGGCGCGTCCGTGACCTTGACCCTGAAATTCGGGATGCGTGACTACGTTCTCAAGAAATCCGTGCCGCTGTCCGGCCCGCAGCAGATTTGGCGCGGTGATCAGCATGCAGCATGCGATGATCTGCGTGTTCAGCTCGGATACGAACAACGCAACGCCGTCATGCGCCAGCATTTCCAGCCAAATTCGCTCGGCCCGCTCGATCGGCTCCGCGCTGGAGCTGACGTCGGCGACCCGGTAGAGTTCGAGCAGCGAAGCAAGGTCGGCAGCTTGCGCGAGCCTGGCATGGGGCATCTGAATTTCCGGATTTCGAATCGTGCGCCAGTCTAATCCATCTGCAAGCGCGACGGCGGTTGCAGCAGCGAGGACACGAGCTCGCGCGCCTCGCTCCAGCTGTCGGCGATGTGTACCGCGCCCGCGTCGATGAGCTGCTGGGCATGCCCGGACCGCAAATGCGAACCGGCACAGAGGCCCAGTACCGTCATTCCGGCGGCGACGCCGGCGCGAACACCGCTGACGCCATCTTCTATGACGATGCAGTGCTCGGGCGATACGCCCATTTGTCGCGCCGCCAGCAGATAGATGTCCGGGTGCGGCTTGCCGCGATCGACCATGTCGGCGCTGAAGATGCTGGCTCCGAACGCCTCCGCGAGGCCGAGCACGCCCAGGCAGAGCTGCAGGCGATCGAGCGAACTCGACGAGGCGATCGATTTCGGCACATCGGCAAAATGCCGGATGAAATTCCGTGCGCCCTTCACCTCCTGCAGGTCGCTGCGCAGGCGTTGCAGCGTGGCCGCCGAAAGATCGTTGGCGAAGTGGTCGGGGACAGGCCGGCCGATTTCGCTTTCGACCAAGGCGATCACGTCGGACAGACGCCGGCCCATGTAGCGGTTCACGGAGTCCTCGACGGTCGTCGGGTGACCGAGATCGCTGACCGCCTCCGCCAATACGGCGTTCGCAAGTACTTCGCTGTCGGCAATGACGCCGTCGAAATCGAAGATCAGCCCGCGAGCCGTCATGCGCGATGCCTCGTGAAGATCACCCAGCAGTCTCCGTCGATCGGGATTTATCAGTTGCGCGGGACGGCGACGGGCGGGGGACCCATTCCGGGTGTCTTCTTCGGCTTCAGCGTTCCGACATAGAACGATAATCCCGCCACCAGCAGCAGGCAGGCGAGATAGACCGCTACCGATTGCGGCGGCGTCATCGCCCAGCGCATAAAACTTCGGATGGCTTCCGCCGGGCCGGTTTGGTTTTCCATGCCGTGGTTTTGCTTGAAACGGCGCAGAATTGGAAGGGGCCGTCAGGGCGTGAACCGATAAAATCAGACGCCTTGGCGGACGCCCGTCCTGGTACGCATTCCCTGACTCACGTTGGAGTTCGCGTCATGCTCGAAAATTGCCTTACGGAAACCGGCCGCGCATGCAGCGTGCGTAGGCGTTGTCGAACAGGGTAGACTGTTGAAGGGCGCGGGACCTATGGGCGGCCAGCGCACTGACGCCGGCGCGCCGCCCGCCGATGTTGAAATTCGACGTCGCCCATGGCGCCGAATAGCGAAGAGAGTAATCCTCGGCGTAGGCACGGCAATCTGCCGATGATTGAGCAGAGGAGGTTGTGATCACCAGCATTGATCCAAGCGTCGCCAAACCTGCCGCGACGACCAGCTTTCGCCACCCCGTCAATACATTGTCGTGTTTCATTTTAAAGCCACTTCATGGGTTGGTAGACTGGGCTAGTTACAGTTGCTCCCGGGATTGCAAAATCAAGATCGGGGCCGACCTTGTTGGTCTCTGGTCGAAGCATCTGGGACGTTGCGGCCCGCCGACAACATGTGAGTCCACTTGGCGATGTTGCTGAGTTGCCAACTCACGCCGACAACGGCCAGAATTATTGTGACCAACGACGGCAGCACGCCGCCGGCGGCACGATCGAACAATCCGACACCTGGGAGAATGTGGTTTGCGCCGGTCATCACCATGGCCGCGCCACTGACGGCGGATGCACCGATAACAAACAAGTCGAAGAATCGCGGCACAAGCAGGCCACCGACCACGGCGCAGACTAACGCCAGCACTCTGCCGAAGAAGCCGCCGAGCCAGCCGTCAAGCCCGAAAGCGGCGGCCACCGAAAGGCCGAACAGGATGCCGGCGGAAACGCCGAGCAAAACGCGTCGATAGGGCTCAAGAATATAAGATGCGGCACCAAGGATAAGCGCGATGACAAGTCCGAGCACAATCGCAGTTGTACCGGTATCCCCGGTGATTGTCCGACCCAGCAGAAGGCCGACGTCGAAACCAATCAAGGCGTAGAGCAGTGGAAGCCACGCATAGAACATGAAAAGGCCCAACGCCATGATGGCGAGCCCGGTCAATATCATCAGCAACCCGATCGCGAGCGACATGAATACTCTCTCCTTCGGCGATCACCTGACGGATATTTCGAATGACGAGCGTGCCTCTGTTGCGGGGATGCCGCGGTCAATATCGATCAGCGGCAATATCGGTTCGCTACCTGATGCGATCTTCCACTTGACGTCCGGACCCAGCAGCGACCGTTCCGCCAATAATAATGGCCGCGCCAATGCCGCCTGTGGCTCCCCACCACGGCACCCGTGGCAGCGCCCACCGCGGCACCGCGGCGACCGCCCACGGCACCTCCGATGATGGCACCGGAAACCGCGCCGCGTCCCGCAGAACTTTGTGCAAGCGCGTCCGCCAACGGTATTGTTGTCACAAACGCGAGTAGAAATAGTGGAGCCAGAAACCGGCGCATCGGGCACTCCTCAACTGGTCGATCCTGGCGGTTAACTGCTGTTCCGCCTCAGGGTGGAACAGGGGACTTAACGAGGCCCCGGGGGCCAATCTTCTTATGTTTTCGCGCTCGGCACTTTTCATCGAAGGCCTGGCAAGCCGAAAGCGTGGTTGGAACGTTCCGAATTCAATCGAATCCCGGAAGCTGCGGCCATCAGGAAAAACCCTTGGTTACCTCCGGACCATGATTGAAAGGCCGCGCAACCTCGGTTTCAGTCGATGATCGAGTTTCCATGCCCGGGGTTGCCTGAAACGGCGCCGAGTGGAGGGGCCGTCAGGCGTGAACGGGTAAATCCGGATATCTTGGTGGAGGTCCGCTTTGGTACGCCTTCCGGGACCCGAATCGTGTCACACTTGGAAGTTGTGACCTGGCTGGATGACATGGCCGGCCGGTTGCTGTAGCTTATTTCCGCTGTCGTTCACGACGGGCATTTGACGATGCGGTCCGTTGGGCGCGAGGCCGTTCCCAGGCGCAATGAGGAGTAGCTGATGAGTAGCGGCAGTGAGCAAGACCCCCTCAAACCCGGCGATTCCGAGTTCCAAGCGCTACTCGGGTTGGGCGAAAGGTCGAAGTCACGACCATCGCTTTCGCAAGGAACAAGATCGGAGTCCATCCGGTCCCAAATCTTCCTTCCCGCTTCGCTCGACCCTGAGCTTATTCACGAACCTGCCGGGCTCGTGCGTGAGGAGCGGCGAGCCGCGCTGTTCAGCTTCGCCGCTCGTTTCGCTGCAGCCGCCGTCGTCGTGACGGTCGTGGCGCTGCTCTTCGTCATCATGACGCCTGCTTCACGGCAATCGGACCCCGGTTTAGCCTCTTCCGAGATCACGGGAACGATGCGAACCGCTCAGCCTCCATCCGGCCAGGGCGACGGATCGAAGTCCGCGCTCGCAGAGTTTCGAGCCATCCTCGCGCCGGCTCCGGCTAGCCAGCCTGCTGCCCAAGAGCAGTCCCAGCTTCAGCAGTTCTTGCAATGGCGTCAAAAAGCCAACTCCACCGAAACATCTCGATAGTGGAACCGACTGTCTCGGAGCTGATAGGGCGTTTTCAACGCGGGTTCGGCGCGCTTGGGTCCGGCCGTCGCGCAACCAAAATACTGGCGATACACTCCAGTACCGTTTGGCGCCTTTGATTGCGCAATAAGATTCGGTTGCGGACGATTCCCCTGTCGGATCTGGATTTCGACTGACGCATCTCCAGAATCGCCGTCTCGAGATCGAGCTCGTCCCCCGGGCGTACCGCATTCGGTAGCCTCAGCTCATCCCAACCCAATCCCGCAAGGACTTGGAAGTGTGGCCGAAGCTGGCTGCTCAAGAAAATGAAGATCGCAAAGGTATGGGCGCCGGATGCCGTCAGCCCGCCAAACATGGACCGTGCCGCAGCTTCCTCATCGATGTGGCGTGGCGTCGGATCATACTGTTTCGCGAACTGGATAATCTCGTCCCTTAGGACGAGATAGGGTCCGGCCGTGCTGCGGGTGCCGATTTCCAGTTCTTCGAAGTAAAGGTTGGCCATCGTTGCCTCCTTCGATGAAGCGAGTACCATCTTGGAATACCAAAGGACCAGGCGCGAACTGCGTCCAAGGGATGTCGCGACGGGGTCATGCGACGCAGGCGCCGGTCTGATCGAGCCGTTTCGCGAGCCATTGGCGCAGGGAGGGAGGTACGCGTTGGCCTCGTGACCGTCCAGGATTAGCTTTGCATTTGCCCTTCCGGCTTCTTGACTTCGATCGTCTCACGGGCGAGCACCTGGCTGCGATGGTCATTCATTAGCGGTCATTCCGGCACGCCCGCGATCCGGAAAGCTTGTGCCAATCTTTCGATATCTTCCGCCCTTCGAAATGTGGCAACGTCCTTGATTCGGGAAATGCGTAGGGTGGGGTCCAGTTGCAGTGCGAGCATGCACGCCTGTCGTGCTTCTTCAACGCGTCCGGACATCGCATGGCATGCCATCATGATACGGTGTCCGGCCAAAAAATTGGGTTGCCGCCGGACAGTAATTGCCGCCCACGATGAGGCCTCCTCATTGCGGCCTGCCAAAAAATGAGCCCAAGCCATCCCGGAATGGGCAGTGAATATCGATGGATCCAGCGGGCTCAAACGCAACGCGACCTGGAATTGCTCGATCGCGGCATCGATGTCCCCGAGCCAAAGGTGGATCCACCCCATCCAATATCGTGCGGTCGCCTGATTTGGATCTAGATTTATCGCCCGCGAGACGAGGTCCGCGCCTTCCTCGATCTCACCCACTACGAAGGCGAGCGCATGTCCGGCCCGCGCAAGCACCGATGGATCGTCCTGATCGAGTTCGATCGCCCGCCTCGCGAGACGCTGGGTTTCAGCTATTTCCTCGGCAGCATTGGTGCGCCAGCCGAAGGATTTCCTTTGAATATAGCAACGAGCGCCGAGCGCGTACGCTGCGGCGAATTCGGGGTCGATACCACTGGCAATTTCCGTGAGCTTGAGCGCTTCAGTAGTCTTTTCGCGGGTGCGCCGATAAAAGGCGGCGAGCGCACGAAGATAGTAGTCGTAGGCCTGAAGGCTTCCGGTCGGTTTGCGCTGTGCGCGCGCTATCTCGGCGCGCTGCAGTTGAGGAGCGATTGCGCCAATCACGCTGCTCGTCACCCGATCCTGCAGATCGAAAATATCTTCGAGCTGGCTGTCAAATCGGTCCGCCCAAAGATGCGCCCCCGTCGCAGTGTCGATCAACTGGCCGGTAATGCGAACGCGGTTGCCCGCTTTGCGGACGCTGCCCTCGAGCACATAGCGAACGCCAAGTTCGCGGCCAACCTGTTTGACGTCGACAGTTTTGCCTTTGTAGGTAAAGCTTGAAGTGCGCGCGATGACGAACACGGATTTTGAACGCGACAGTCCCGTGATGATGTCTTCCACCATGCCGTCGGCGAAGTATTCCTGCTCCGGACCGCCGCTCATGGTCTCAAACGGCAGCACGGCGATGGAGGGCTTGTCGGGAAGCGGGAGAGCGGGTTTCGGCTGTTCCGCGGGAGTATCGCTGACCGCCTCGCCTGCGGGCCCCTGCGCTTCCCGCACTGCAGCGACGAAACGGAAGCCCTTGCGTGGCAGTGTTTTGATCAGGCGCTGTTCCTCGCCGGTATCGCCGATCGCGCTCCGCGCGACATTCAGGCGGGTCGTTAGCGCCGCATCGGACACGCTGCGCCCATTCCAGATGGTGTTGATGAGGTCGTCCTTGCTGACGACGCGCTCCCGGTTACGGATCAGGAAGTCCAGCAGGTCGAACACCTGTGGCGCGACGGAGACGACGTCCGCCCCGCGATGCAGCTCGCGCCGGTCGGTGTCGAATGCGTACTCCTCGAAGAGATAGCGCAAATTGCCAATCCCTTGGGCCGGCCTCCGATGTCGGGAGGCACTCCTGGCATCGCTTAAACTTGGCATCGCTTAAAACGCAAAGAATAAGCCGCCGGTGAGGAAAATGTAAGCCGGATGTCGAGCGCATCCGATCCGCCGGATGACCGCCTGATATCTGGCACCGGGTGGATGGTCGGAATTGGACACGACCAGACGCACCATTCCTCGGGCCCACTTCCGGCAAGGGTCATGCGCTTCGGTTTGAGCGTTTGCCGATGACTTCCGGTCTACCCCAGACAACAGACATTCTTCGCGTCAGGCCATTTGCAATGGTTCGGGTTGGCCCCCATCTGATCGATGCGTTTCGATAAAGAAGCGCGCTGTTGTTTCGGAGAAATTATCATGAAAAAGCTTTTGCTTTGCGCAACGGCAACAAGTTGTTTTCTTGCCCTGGGGTGTACCGCGCACGCGCGGTCGGCTTACGATGGTTCCTGGGACCTCGTGTTCGTGACGCAACGCGGGGCATGCGATCCTGCCTACAATTTCACCGTCAATGTTTCCAACGGATTTGTGACGCATCCCAACCTCGTGAAGTTCAGGGGATATGTCGCGAAATCCGGCGCGGTTCGCGCTTCGGTGACCGTTCAGAATAAATACGCCGCCGGCTCAGGCAGACTTTCCGCCGCCGCTGGCCGCGGGAAATGGAGCGGATACGCAGGAAATGCGCGATGCTCGGGCTACTGGACCGCGCGACGAAATTGACATCTTCACCAGGCGAACGCGGTTCCAGAACGATGTCGGCCTTATCCCGGCGAACGGACGTTGCCGGACGGGAGCGCCATGTCCGAAAAGTGCCTGCCAATAAGCGACATCCCACATGCTGGCCGGTCAAACAAAAGCCGCCCGTGGGCGGCTCTCAAGTTCGAATTCGAATTCGCGGATTATCGACGCGCCGGCAACTCGCGCGCTGATTTTTGTGGCCGAATAGCAGCAAACACGGCGCTTTCACTGGCCGTTGGCATTATTGAGACTTACGAGTTGATGCGCTCGCGAACGATGCGGGTCACGTGCGCCCTTCCTGCCCTTACAGTTTCCTCGCTTTCGCAAGCAATTCGTCGATCATATCCACCTGTTCCCAGGAAAACTCGGAACGTCCGAAATGGCCATATGCTGCGGTGTTCAGGTAGATAGGCCGGCGAAGCTCCAAATGGTCGATCATTCCCTTCGGGGACAGTGGAAACACCTTCCGGACTAGCGAGGGGAGGGCATCCTCTCGAATCTTGGACGTGCCGAAGCTGTTGACCATCACCGAGACCGGGTCGACCAGCCCTATGCAGTAGCCCAGTTGCACCAGACATTCCTCCGCGAGGCCGGCCGCGACGATATTCTTGGCGATGTGTCGCGCCATGTAACCCCCGGAGCGATCTACCTTGCTCGGATCTTTGCCGCTGAATGCACCTCCGCCATGAAGCGACCAGCCGCCATAGGTGTCGACCATGATCTTGCGCCCGGTCAGGCCAGTATCGCACTGCGGACCGCTGACCAGGAACTTGCCGGTCCCGTTGACCACGATCTTTGTCCTCTCGTCGATTAGGTCGCCGACTACCGGTCGCACGACTTTTGCGATGATCTCCTGCTTCGCTTCTTCCGACGTGTACTTCCCGTCCCGCGTGACCACGTCGGGGGTGTGTGAAGCAGCGATCACGACGTAATCCACACGAACCGGCCTCCCGTCGCGGTACTCCATGGTGACCTGCGTCTTGCCGTCCGGCCCGAGATACGGAAGGTCCCTGGATTTGCGTACCTCGGCGAGCCGCTTTGCCAGGTGGTGTGCGAGTTGAATTGGCAGCGGCATGAACTCCTTGGTCTGGTTGCAAGCATAGCCGAACATCATGCCCTGATCGCCGGCTCCAATCTGCCCCTCTTCTTTCGTCACACCGAGATCGATATCTGGCGACTGCGCATGTAGCATTGGCAGGACCGCCGCAGTGTTCACATCGAAACCATAGAGCGGTGACGTGTATCCAATCGCGTTGCCGACGTCGCGAACCACCTTCCCAACGTCGAACAACGCCGTTGTCGTGATCTCGCCGCCGACGATCAGAAGGCCCATCGTCACGTAGCACTCGCAGGCGACGCGCGCCTGCGGATCGCGTCTCAGGCACTCGTCCAGAACGGCGTCGGAAATCTGGTCGCAGAATTTATCCGGATGACCTTCGGTCACCGACTCGGAGGTGAAAAGCATGTTCTTTGGGAACATCGACATCGCGCGCCTTTTGACCGTTTTAAGGGTCCGCTACATCAGGCAGGGAAGCCCAGCGAAGCATTCCGCCATTCCGCACCTTCTCGCTGATATTAACCTCGACGAGTGATCCTGATGGATGTCCTCCTGGCGAAACAGATGCCGGTGGTCTCCTGCCGTCCTATCATCGCCAACTCCCCGATCAGCGCGTCGCGGACAAACTTTCATTCTAGCCGGAAATGCTTGATCGGCTTGACATGGATCAAGCTCTATGGTGCTGGCAGAGCGAGCTCGATGACGCATGTGGGTCAAAAGCGATGGTTTCGCAGACGGCCGGTCACTTCCGGTCTACCCCTATCAACAGACATTCCCGGAGACGGTGTGTCTCAAAGGTGCCAAGATGCGACACCCGCACGTCTGAAATTCTGACGTACACCAATCGTCTAGCTGACGAACACGACGCGCGTTTCCAGAGAAACGCGCCGGTACAAATCCTCGACGTCCTCGTTGACCAGCCGGATGCAACCGGAAGCGACGAGATGGCCGATGGTCTTGGGCGAGTTCGTGCCGTGGATGATTAGCCCGGGCTTGTCCAGCAAGAGCGCACGTGCGCCCAGCGGACTGCCGGGACGGCCGGCCGCCGCGAGTAACGCGTCGGCGTCCTTTGTGTTCGCGCCCGAAGGCCGCCAGTCGGGCCATTCAAGCTTGTTCATGACGCGAGAGAGGCTGCCTCCCTTCAGGCACTCTTGTGCAATTCCGATCCCGTAGCGGCGGGCGGAATTGTTGGCGTCAATCAGATAGAGAAAGCGGTTTTCCCGATCGACCAGGATCGAACCGGGCACGACGGTGGTGCGGTAGAACACGACTTGACGCTGCAGCGCAAACGGCAGGACTTCGCCCGAGGAACCGCCATCAACGCCAGGCTTCAGGTCCGCCATGACGACATCTTCGCGCCCGCGTTGTGCCTTGGACGGCGTCGTCACGCTGGCTGCGACGATGCCGGGGCCTTTGGTTGCGACATAGCCGTAGACCAAAGCCGACAGGGCAATGACGGCAAGAACCGCACAGGCGCCGATGACGAGGGGCGTCCAGTTCCTGCCTGTCGACAACACCGCGTTGATTTCAGCGGCATTTGCTTCGCGCGTTTCGGCGGCGATGTCATCCTCGATCCGCCGGATGGCGTGTTCGAGCGCGGCAGCGTGCGATGAGGCCGCCTCCCGCGTGAGGTGGGACCTCGCGATGAGGCTGAAGGCATCCTTGTAAATCTGGTCTCGCGCGACTGCGTCCTTGCCTGCAACCGCTTTCGTCATGAGCGAATAATAATCCACGGTCATGGCCTGCTCCCTGAAGAACTACCTGACTGGAGGCGCGTATTGAATTCCACCCTGGGTCCAGAGCGCATTCAATCCGCGCGGGATGCTAAGCCTGGACTGCGTTCCAACGTTTCTTTCATAGATCTCTCCATAATTGCCGACGGCGCGGACGGCGCGCGCGGCCCAGTCCTTGGCAAGGCCCAACTGCTCGCCAAATTCGCCTTCGGTACCGACCAGCCGCCGGATATTGGGGCTAGGAGATTTCATCGCATCGTCGATCGTCGCCGATTTGACGCCCAGTTCCTCGGCATTAATCAATGAATAGAGCGTCCACTTGACCAGGTTGAACCACTGGTCGTCACCTTGCCGCACCGCCGGCCCGAGTGGCTCCTTCGAAATGACTTCCGGCAGGATGAGATGGTTGTCGGGCGCTGACAGCTTGAGGCGCTCGGCGTAGAGCTGCGAAACGTCGCTTGTCAGCACGTCGCATTTGCGATCGTCATAAGCCTTCAGACTCTCTTCCGCGGTGCCGAGTGCCAGAACTTTCAGCGCCATGTCGTTGGTCCGGAAATAGTCCGACAAATTCAGTTCGCTGGTGGTGCCGGTCTGGGCGCAAACCGTCTTGCCGCCAAGCTGCAAGGCGGTATCGATCCCGGCATCACGGCGCAACAGAAAGCCCTGGCCGTCGTAATAGGCGACGGCGGCGAACATAACGCCGAGCGAACTTTCCCGTGACATCGTCCACGTCGAGTTGCGCGACAATACATCGATCTGGTTCGACTGCAGCGCCGCGAAGCGGGCGGCCGCATCGAGCGGCACGAACGTCACCTTGGCGGGATCGTCGAAAATCGCCGCCGCCACTGCACGGCAAATATCGACATCGAAGCCGGTCCAAACGTTCTTGTCGTCCTTGCTGGAAAAACCCAGCAACCCCTGGCTGACGCCGCAATTGAGCGTACCGCGCTCCTTGACGCCTTTCAGGGTCTGGGCACAGGCGGGATGGCCGGCAAGAACGAAGGCCAGCGATGCGAGGATTGGGAGGATCACATCCCGCTTCTTGAAATCAGGCATTTGGATCTCGCGATCGCTGGCGGCTTCGGCGTTCTTCAGCCGATGGGATGTCAGGAGGCTAACACAACCGGAAGAGTTGCCAATGCTTCCCGCGTAGGGGGTTTGCGCGCCCCACGCGGGCATGCTCATGAAGGCGGCCGAAGTGATGTTGCTCGCAGTCGGCGCAGGTCCTACGCTCGACTATGCGGACGCGACGGCATTCCTCTCGGAGTTCGAGCCGATAGTGGACGCGGTGCGCAAGCGGACGAGCACACCTTTGAGGGTCGACAGCACGGGCCAGGCAACCTCCATCAGGGGCAGCTCGCAAGGCCGCCAAGGTTCGCACCTGCGGAACTTACCTGGCTATTTGTGGACCGAAGCGCGCATACTAAATCATCATCGCCATCATGCGGCAGTTATCGGTGACCGAGGGTGTTGCGCCCCCGCCGTGTCCAGCGTGAGCATCTCCCATGCCCAAGAATTCCCCGCCTCCTGCCTGTTCGAAATGCGGCAAGCCAATGCGATTTGTGCTCGTCAAAACGGGAGGACGTAGATTCCGTTGCATCGACTGCTATGTATCAGACCCCCTAAAATCGCCGGAGATCACAAAGCTTCTAACAGGCGAATTACGGCGACCGGCGTAAATAGCCTCACTTGGCCTTAGCGATCATCGTCGGGATGTCCCCAAACGTAAGGCACCGCCTGCCGTTCTCCGTGAGCCGGATCATTGTGAACCCGGGCGCGCGCGAAAGGCCCCGCCCGAGTTTGTGGGGTGTGACGGGGCCCTCCCACGCCGCGCTTGGGATTTGAGGGCAGCGCGCCGCAGCATCCCAACCGCTATCGACGCAAGCGGTTCCGCGGCCAAAACGGCAACGGCGGCCTAGCGGAATATCATCGCCAAGGCGGCGTTGGTCGGTGTCGGCCCTCAAAATCCCCGGCGGATTCAGCATCTACCGACGTTCAACGGAGTGCGATCCGTAAAATTACGGGATTCATGCTTCAATGCGCCATGTGCCCCTGAACAATCCCGAACCCTTTGTTCCGCAATGTTCCACAACAAAGCCGGTACCACTGGCCTGCGCCGACGGCTTGATCGGGCGCAGCACTGTGAAGGATCAAAAGCACGGCCCCGCCATTGCGTGAGTTCAGTGGGGGGTGACGGGGCCGTGCAGCACGGGCCGCCTCTTGGGGGGTGCGCGGCCCGATCGAAACCGCCAACGCAGCGAAACCAGTCAGTCGATCGGCACGAGCCGTTCTTCCCACTGCGCCGCAAGGTTCTTGATTTGCTCGAAATTAAGGATCGTTGGTTCGCCTTCGCGGACGATTGTCGCGCGCTTGCGCTCTTTGGGTAGCAACGTCATCGCTCGCAATACTGCTGAGCGCAGTTTCATCGTGCCGTGATCTGTCAGGGTGACGAACTCTTCCGGGTCGAGGGCCATGGTCCACGCCTACGCTAAAGGCTGGCCCGCAAGCCAGCACACGCGCCCCCGAATGCCCGGCTATCAAGATACATCGGCTTGGTTAATAGCTGGTTGATGCCTCGGCTCCCCCAATTCGCATCCTCGCCTTGGGGCGGATCAAAACAATCGACACCGGTCTTAATCGTCGCCTGACCCTGCCGAATGCCGTCTGCCGACTTAATCAACACCCGCGATCATCGATGGCTCGCCTCCGTTCCAACCCTGCCACGGTCCCGCCCGTTTCGACGATCTGTCCGCTACCGGCGGTCCGCTTTACCTCGATGAGCCGACATCGCCAGCATTACCGCTTACGTCCCAAACGTGCCAGAACGGGGGGTCGTCATCGGTTATTTCCATCGCCGAAACGCCGTAGCGCAATCCAGCGACTGTCAATCCTTGCGCAGGCCCTTGCCCAGCGCCTCAAACATGATCGTCTTCAGCGCCAGTTGGATGCGACCGCCCTGCGTCGGGGCCTGTACCATGCAGATAACGAGCATGTCGTCCTGGGGATCGACAAAATAGAAGCTGCCGCCCGCGCCGTCCCAGCGGTATTCACCCAACGGCCATGTCGTGTTCGGCGGCGGTGAGGTGCGCACGGCAAAGCCAAGACCGAAGCCGCTGGTCGGGCCCGGAAAATAGAAGGGGTCATGAATGATCCCTGTCTCCGGCCCGATCTGATCCGACGTCATAAGCGCGACCGTCTCGGACCTGAGGTACCGCTTGCCGTCCAGCTTGCCTCCGTTCAGCAGCATTTGCAGGAAGCGGGCGTAGTCCCCGATCGTCGAGACCAGGCCCGCTCCGCCGGATTCCCAGCGCCGCGCCAATGTCGGATCCTTGATTCCGGCCACGCGAAAGCGATCGACAGGAAATGACCTGGCGATGCGCGGCCACTTCGCTTCATCCGCGACATAATACGCGGTCTCGGACATGCCGAGCGGATCGAACAGTCTCTGCTTTTCGAATTGAAACAGCGGCTGCCCCGAGGCCACCTCGACGACACGGCCGAGTACGTCGGTTGAATGGCTGTAATTCCAACGCGTTGCGGGCTGATCGGCGAGCGGCAGTGTCGCGATCCGGTCGGCGAATTCGGCGTTATCGAAATCGCCGGCGTACAGTTGGGGATTGGCATAGAGTTTAGTCACCGCGGCTTCGCCGAAGAAGCCGTAAGTGATACCCGACGTGTGCCGCAGCAGGTCCCTGATCGTGATCGGGCGCTTCAACGGCTCGAGCTTGAGCGGATATTGTCCTGCTTCATCGGAAAGATCGACGCCGACTTTTGCATCCGCAAAGGCATGAATGTATTTCGATACGGGATCATCGAGGGCCAGCTTGCCGTCGTCGACCAGCATCATCGCGGCGACCGAGGTGACGGCCTTCGACATCGAATAGATCTGGAAAATCGTGTCGTGCGTCATCGGCTGCCCGGTATCGGGGTCCCGCACGCCGAAACATTCGAAATAGACCGGCTTGCCGTGCTGCTGGATCAGCAAAATCGCGCCGGGAATCTTGCCTGTCGCGACTTCGTTGCGAATGTAATCGCCAATACGATCAAGGGCCGCGCGTGAGAAAGTTGGCGCGAGCGGCGCTTGGGACGGCGGCACCTGGGATTCGGCTCGCACCTCGTGCGGCCAGCCGCCGATTAAAAAAATCGCAAGCGCCGCCGCAACAAGGCGACGCCCCGCAAAAACGTCGGTTCTCCAACGATTCATAGACGATCTGCTCAAGGTCCGCTGGACACTCTGGCGTTGCATGTGGACCTTCCAAACAGGACATCATGGAAATCTATCGAATTGGGGCAGACCATCGCATATATCATCCCAGGGTGCTTTCGAACCCACGAAAATATGAGCGGTCGGTCGAATAGAGGGACTATCGATCAGGGTTCCCAGGGTAACGTGCAAATAGGCGCCGTTGCGGACCAGCGAGTAGAGAAGTGAACCGCACCGTTCACAATGAGCGTCATGGTTCGTGCCGCCGCCATAGCGCATGACGTGATCGCCACCGCTCACGAATGTGAGGCGGTCAGACTTTATAGCTGCGAACGGCTTTGCAGCCGCCCCGGTGGCTCGCCTGCAATTGGAACAATGGCAATAGAGTGAGTACTCGAAGCTGTCCGGCACCTCATAGGCGACCAAGCCGCATAAGCACGATCCTCTTAGCAGGGTTTGCGCTGTCGCCATGATTTCGAGCCCTTTTTGTTTCTTCCCAAGGCTGTCCACTTGGCAGAGACGAGCACAATCCAGACCTGCGGCGATGATTCGTAACCGGATCAGGGCTGGTCATCGATGGAGGCTTTACGGCGAAATAAGGTCTCGGCGAGACCGCCGTGCGCAAACTCTATGATGAGTCGGATATCTACGATGGCGACTTCGACAATGCCACGTTCGAAATCTAAAAGGTCTCGATTTGTACGATCGACTTCTGGACGAACTGTTGACGAACGGTATCGCACCGTTCGCGAGCCTGTATCATTGGGATTTACCCCAAGCGCTTCAGGATCGTCTCGGCTACGGCGCTGGCCCCGAGGCTCCAGGCCTCAATTTGCCTCCGTTAGAGCTGAACCAGGTTCGATCTACCAGTCGAACAGCCGATCAAATTCGATTTTCGGGCACGTAATCTGATGCTCGTTGGTTGCTACTTTTGCTGAACACGACTCAGATAATCGATAACAGCGAGGATGCGTGTTCGCACGACGACTTCTGGGCTTTGCTCCGGCCCAGCCATCTTCCAATAAGACGGATCAACATTGTGAGGCAAGTTGATAATGGGGTTGAATCGTTCCCCCCAAATTGGCATTTCACGAGTGCCGTGAGCGGGAATTGTTTTCAATCCATATATGGTTTCATAAACGGCGTTCGTGGGAAAGACCCCGTTGTTGTTCTTGATCAACATCGTCAAATCGGGCGGCGGTATCTTAAGCTGGTTGCTGACCGGTCCTTTGCCCTTTGCATCCGTACCATGACAACTCGCGCACGAAGACTGAAATTCTGACTTACCGATGTCGAAGTCTTCAGCCTGAGCCGCAGCAGCGAAACCAACTGTAACACTGGTAATCATCAACCATTTTACACCACATTTTTTCATGTCGCGCTCCGACGCTGGCTAGGAAGACCTTACTACTAGCCGCTTTGCCCCCCGACAGTTTGACGCACATCAAGACCGGCTTCCGGCTTAGCCTTATGAATGCTCTCGAGTTTGCGCTGCGCGCGGGCGACAGCTAGAGCGGAAGCGCGCGCATATCTTCGCGCCGTCGCTGGCTCGCCGCAGCGTGACGCTGTCAGTTCTCCATCGCCTCATAGATCAGCTGCTTCACTGCCTTCTGGATGCGCTGGCGCTCCGAGGGAGTCTGCTCTAGTAATACGAAGAACATGTCCTGCTTGCGGTCGATCACGAAATAACAACCGCTGGCGCCGTCCCATTTCAGTTCCCCGAGATCGCCCGACGGCGGCGGCTTGGCGTTGCCTGGATCAGTGCGCACGGCGAGGCCGAGCCCAAAGCCGAAGCCGTCACCTGGAAAGTAGAAATAATCCCGCTCGACGCCCGAACCCGGCCCGACCTGATCCGTCGTCAACAGCTTGAACGCCTTGGGACTGAGAATGGTCTTGCCCTCGTATGTGCCGCCGTTAAGCAGCATCTGCGCATAGCGCGCGTAGTCCGTCATGGTCGAGACCATACCACCACTTGCGAACATCATCTTCTTCGGAGTGGTCGGGTTGTTTTCGCGCCCCACCCGGAAATCGCTGTCGTTCGGCATCGGCTGGGCGAGCACCTTCTGCTTTTCCGGGTCCGTGACGAAAAAGCCGGTGTCCTTCATGCCGAGCGGATCGAGCAGCTTTTCCCGCTCGACCTCGATCAGCGACTTCCCGGATACGATTTCCATGATCCGCGCCAAGATGTCGGTGGAATGGCCATATTGCCAGAGTGCGCCTGGTTGATTGTGCAGCGGCAGTTTTGCGATCCGCTCAGCGAACTCGGCGAGGTCGAAATCACCAGCATAGAGATCGGCAGCCTTATAAGCCTTGCGGACCAGGCTATCGCCATAGAAACCGTAGGTGATTCCGGAGGTCTGGCGCATCAGGTCGAGCACGGTCGGCGGCCGGTTCGGCGGCACCAGTTCGAGTGTCTTGGTGCCGTCGTCGGCTTTCTCCTCGACGCCGACCTTCACATTTGCAAATGACGGAATGTATTTTGCGATCGGGTCGTCGAGCGAAAACTTGCCCTCATCGAGCATCTTCACCGCAACGACGCTGGTGATGGCCTTGGTCATCGAGAACAGGCGGAAGATTGTCTGGTCGGTGATCGGCGCCTTCGACACCACGTCCTGTACGCCGAAGGATTCGTGATAGACTGGCTTGTTGTGCTGTTGGATCAGCAAGATCGCTCCGGGAATCTTCCCCGTCGTCACTTCGTTACGGAAGAACTCGCCGAGCTTTGCCAGCTTGTCCTTGTTGAAATGTGCCCCCGCGGGAATTTCAAAAGTCCCCTCGGCCCAAGCCGAAGGTGCAGCCGCGACTAGCAGCCCGCCACAGGCAAGCAACCGCAACACCTGAAATGGTTTCATCACCCTCTCCTGATTTTGCCCGAGTTTAGCGTTCCGCTCAATCGGCACAAGGGCCGCCGAATTGCACAAAGCTCCTCCGCATGCAGCGCGGCGCTGTCATTGGAAAAGCAGTCGCCGGAATCAAGCCGACACCGCGACCCCCGTCCGCTGCCCTTTCTCCCAATTAAAATCGGGTCGGACAGCCGCGCCCTTGGTGCCGCAGGCTTGGCAGGTGAGGCGAGAGGCAGGCCCGCGCGTACCGTAAGCGAGTTGGCGCGGTGGCACGAAACGGACATGCCGCGATGTCCGACTTGAGTCCGCTTTCGGGAGCAAAGCGGAAAACATCTACTCGGAGTGAGTATTTCGCCTTTTGACCCATTTGCGACATCGAGAGCATTTGGCCGCCGCTGCAAAGCGTATCGCGGGCGGGGCAGGAGCACGGCCGGACCATCAGATTAGCGGACATCGGCTTGTTCGCTCAGCATCCTCTAAAGTTCAACCGTACCGCTCGCGACTGCAATCGGCGGTGCGATTTTGTTCTGTGCGATGATTTCTTCAAGCTTTGCATTATTCTCCAGCAGGCGGTGACTGGTGAGGATGAGGAAGTAATAACCAAATTCCGGATTTTGAAAGTAAATCTCCAGCAACTTATCATACTCAATTGTCAGCACATGGCCGCCCTCGATGCACTCGATCGTCGCCGTCCGTCGATTTTTCGGCGTCAGGAAGCCAAGCTCGCCCATCAGACTTCCAGGCGGAAGCTCTACGCTGAATTCGGTGACCAGGAATTTTCCGGTGATGATCAAAAACATTTCGTTGGCTGCATCGCCCTTGCTGCACAATTTGTCGCCCTTGCGATATTTGCGCTCGGTCATGAAAGGTTTGAGCCATTCCAATGAGGTATCGCCCTCTGTGGCTATGCGTGCCCTCTTGATCAGTTTGAGCATTTGGCGGAGGCGAATTGCATTGATCGGCAGGAAAAGCAGATACAGGATAAAAGTCCCGACGCTTCCGGAGAGCGCGCCAAAGACGACGAAGAATGTACAGCCGGCCATGTTCGCGATGCGCAGCGGCACCATTGTATGCATCAGCAACGTAGCTACAAGAAAGGTGGCACCAATCACAGCGAACATATTGGCAAGCGTGATGTTGGCCAGCACAATTTCTAGCAGCCGGTTGAGTAGGGCATCGTAGGTGATGTTGTTGGGATCGAGACCCATTTGAACCAGAATCTTTGCGATCCTGAGATTGTCCGCCGCCGTATCAAGAATGCGGTTTAGTATTGTCGAAAAATCTGCGTTGCTGCTCGAGTTCATCAGATACTCCCCGCGCAAAGCCGTCGGAATTCGTCGGGTAAACCTCGAAGTCGAAACGCCAATATTTGGCAGAATTATTGGGGAAAATCGTCAACTTTTTCAGCATTTTTCCCGCTCATCGACCCTGAATTCTAGAGCCTGGCGCGTAGTCTCGAAGGCATCTCCGATGTCCGTTCCTGGCACTTTTCGGACATGCCGCCGCTGGCCCCTCATGTCCGTTGTTGAGGGGTGGTCTCAACCGATCGACGCAACACTTTATCTTGAAGGAGAGATGGAGTGTGGTTTGATGGGTCACAAATTTCATAGAGGGTTTACTGCGGCAGAGAAAACGGAGTTATGGGATCGCTGGAAGCGCGGAGAGTCGCTAAAGGCGATTGGACGCGCTTTTGGTAAGCCGTCATCGTCGATCTATTTTTTGGTGGCTCCGCATGGTGGGATTCGTCCTGCCGAGCGGCGTCGCTCCAGGCTGGCATTGACGCTCGCGGAACGCGAGGTGATTTGCAGCTGCGTTACGGCACATCAATCGGCACGATCGATCGCCAGGTTACTTGGCCGCGCACCCTCGACGGTTTGCCGGGAAATGAACCGCAATGGCGGCTGTGATCGCTACCGAGCGGCGCCTGCGGACGGGAATGCCTGGGCGCGAGCTCGTCGTCCAAAATGTTGTAAATTGGCGAACAATCCGCGGCTACGGCGAGCTGTGGCGGGGAAGCTCAGATTGGATTGGTCGCCCGAGCAGATAGCCGGTTGGCTGAAGAGAACGCATCCTGAAGACGGGTGTAATCAGGTGTCACACGAGACGATCTACCGCAGCTTATTTGTACAAACCCGTGGTGTGCTCAAGAAAGAGCTGCTTAGTCATCTTCGATCGAAGCGCTCGATGCGTCGCTCCCAGCCGGTTGATCCGAATGGCGATCGACGAGGGCATATCAAAGGATATCGTCTCAATCCGTCAGCGACCGGCGGCGGTTGAAGATCGGGCGGTGCCTGGCCACTGGGAAGGCGATCTGTTGTCCGGGCCGAACAACAGCTATATCGCGACCTTGGTGGAGCGTCATACGCGTTACGTGATGTTGGCCAAGGTGGCCGGTAAGGACACCCGAACGGTAGTCACCGCACTCATCAAGCAGGCGAGGAAGCTACCAAAGGAGCTGTATAAGTCCCTGACCTGGGACCGGGGAAAGGAGCTTACGGATCATCGTCGCTTTACATTGGCGACCAACATCGACGTATATTTTTGCGATCCGCAAAGCCCGTGGCAGCGCGGGTCGAACGAGAACACCAATGGCCTGCTGAGACAGTACTTTCCGAGGGACACCGACTTGTCGGTGCACTCGCAAGCCTATCTGAACAAGGTGGCTCGTCAGCTAAACGAACGACCACGTGAGACCTTGCAATTTGAAACCCCAGCAGAGAGATTTGACGCCTGTGTTGCGTCGACCGGTTGAGGCGGCACCTCAACAACGGACATGCGAGGCCAGCGGCGTCATGTCCGAAAAGTACCAACAAGTGAAATCGCTCTACCTTATGCGATCTCCTCATCGGCCTACCTTATGCGATCACCTCATCGGCGCGGTCTCAGGGGGCTGGGCAGCGGGCGCGCTTCAGATCGGCTCCAGCCTCCTCATTCCGGCAGCCCCGCCTGCCGCAGCGCGTCGTTCATCTTCTCGATGTATTCGGGCGAGAAGCAGTACATGCGATAGTAGGCATCAGCCTCGCGGATTGTGAAGTCCGGCCGCAGCTTCAGGAGCTTGGTGACTTCCGTCTTGGCATCATCCAGCCGACCGAGGAACGGCAGCGTATATGCCGTGTCGAGATGGCTAAGCCAGAAGTCCATCGAGATAGGCATGCCGAAAATCCTCCAGCGCCTGTTGATATTCGCCCCGCCACCAGTGCCGTTTCGCCGGCCCGTACCACCAGGTAAAGGAGGAGTTGGAGCCTGCCAGCCGGATGGCCTTTTCCGCGATTGCGGAGCCCTCATCCCAATCTCCCATGAAGGCAAGACTGATTCCTAAACCGCCGAGCGCCGGATCGTTCGAATTGAGTGACAGGGCCTTTTGGACCTCCGGTCTGAACAGATCAATTTGGCATTTCGTGCCCATCGCCTGGGCGAAAAGCCTGCGCACATATGCATCGTCGGGTGCAAGCTCGGTGGCCCGCGTCGCGGTGCGTATAATCTCTTCATTTAGGTAGAGGCGCTTTTCGACGTGCTGAGCTTGGTCGGGCGCCAAGCCATATCCCAGGAATCTCTGGTTAGACAAAACGCTGGTGCGCGCGGCCCACGCGAGAGCATTGTTCGGCTCGTCCTCGGTAAGTCGTTTCGAGCATTCGAGCGCTCTGAGACCCGCAGACGATGATCCAATCAAGCCTCCGACGACCGCGGAAATGATGCATTGATAGGAGTTGAGTTCGGCGACCGGCTTGCTCTGAATCTTCTTGTAGTCGGCGATCGATATTGCGCCGGGGTAGCCTCCGATTTGCGCGGCAGCGGCGTCACCGATTTCGTAGGCATCCGTTTCCGTCCTCACGCCCTCGGCGCTTGCATCGAAAGACTTCGACCAGATTTCCGTGCCGGTATGGAGGTCCGCAACCTGGATACTCGCCCGAGCGCCTTCGCCTAGAGGGCGGATCTCACTGGTCACAAGATAATCAACCCCTGCCTTCCGCGCAGCCTCAACCGTATCGTCCTGCTTCAGAAAATTCGCGGCGGTCGCGCGCGACATCACCCGCAATGTGCTGAATTTGCCGAGAGAGGATGTGAGTTGCTGCGCTATCGTGGCGGCGACGGGTTCGAGCGCCGTCGCCTTGGCCGGGTTCGTGACCGGCAGGACAGCAACGGAAGGCCCCTTTGAAACGATCAACCCTGACGATATTGCCGTCTTTGCAGATTTGCCGTCCACCTGCGATTCATAGAATAGATCTGTTCTGACCGTCTTCCAGAAATTCCAGTAACCGGAGAGTCCACTGACGACAGCACCAACCGCAGCGATTGACGCGATGACCGCGCCGATCTTCCTGAGACGCTGACGAGCACGATCGGATAACGAGGCGGAATTGGCGTCGTCCAGCTTCGGAGTGTCGTTTACGGGCGTATCCACCGTCATCGTCCCTCCGAGGTCCGATCAAGGCAGGCTATAGCCCGGCCGCAAGGATGTCCAGATAACGTTCGATCGCTTTTCGCGCCGCCAAATCAAGTCCGAGCGCGGATACTTATCCTAAGGACCTCCCGGTACGTAGTGTTACGGGGACTGAGTTTGTTCTCGATCAAATTGCGGAACCGCGTCCCGGCGTAGCTTTTTTGAAGGGAGGGCGGTCATGCTTACAAACATCAGTCCCGATGCCGACAAGAGGCCCCGGCTGCTTGGCGAGCTCGGCGAACTCTCGTACAGGAGCGTCAGTTCGGCCGAATACAAATATGCCAGGGGGACGGAGATTTTCGGCGCGGAAGAGCCGGCGGAATACATTTATCAGGTGATAGAAGGCGCGGTTCGAAGCCACAAGCTACTGTCCGACGGCCGCCGCCAGATCGGCGCGTTTCATCTGGCAGGCGACATCTTCGGTCTCGAAAACGGCGATTTCTATCGCTTTTCTCCTGGCTCCACAAACCCACATTAATCCGACTCCGCCTTCTCCTTGCGCAGCAGGAACAGCGCCAGCAGGGCCGAGAGGCTGAGCGCGGAGGAGACGATCAGCACGCGGCTGCCCATCACGTCGATCAACAGGCCGAAGGCCAGGGGGGCCGCGGCCTGCGCCATCCGCGCCGGCGCGCCGATGATGCCGAGGCGATAGCCATAATTTTTGGGGCCGAAGATCGCCAGCGGCAGGGTGCCGCGGGCGATGGTCAGGATGCCGTTACCGGTGCCATGAAAGATCGCAAACGCGCTGGCCGCGCCGCCGCCGACCAGCGCGACGATGGCGGCTCCGATCGGATGCGTCAGGCAGGCGAGGCGGGTCGACAGCAGCGGATGATACCGGCTGAGGAAGCTCGCCTCGACGATGCGGGCGAACACCTGCGCTGGCCCGATCAGCGCGCCGGCCGACACCGCCTGCAGCTTGGTCGCGCCGGCGGCTTCGAGAATCCGCGGCAGATGCGCCGCCATTGCGCCGGTGACGGTCCAGGCCGCCGCGAAGGCAAACGCCAGCAGGATCATGGTGCGGTCGATCGGGATCTGCGGTTTTATCGATGCCGCCACTGCGGCCTTCGCGCCCTTGACCTGCGGCAGCATCAGGAGATTGAGCGGCAGGCCGATCACGATATGCGCGAGCGCCCAGGCAAAACAGGTGTTGCGCCACCCGATCTGCTCCAACCCCAGCGCGGTCAGCGGCCAGCCGACCGTGGAGGCAAACCCCGCAAGCAGCGTGATGCCGGTGATCGAGCGGCGCGCCGCGTCGCCATAGATGCGCCCCAGCGCGGCGAAGGCGGCGTCGTACAGGCCACATCCCATGCCGATACCGAGCAGCAGCCAGGCGATCACCAGGACCGGAATGGAATAGCTGCAGCCGAGCAGGGCCAGCCCTGCGGCCAGCGTCAGATTGGAAGCCGACAGCACCGGCCTGCCGCCGACCAGATCGATCTGGCGGCCGACGCGCGGGCCGAGCAGTGCCGAGATCACCAGCGAAGCGGAGAAGGCGGCAAAGATCCAGTTCGAGGAGACGCCGAGGTCGCGCCCGATCGGATCGGCCAGGATCGCCGGCAGATAGTAACTCGATGCCCACGCCAGCGTTTGAGTCGTGCCAAGCGCCAGAATGATCGGAAGCTGGCGCTGGCTCATGGCTTGCACGCCATCATGGGTCTCGCATTATCCGCATCCGCACCCCGTCTTGCCCTGCTGTTTGGCATTTGCGTCCGCGACACAACAGGCGTCAACATCCGATAGCGCCGGTCCGCCACAGCAATCGCTCGCAGCCGGCCCGGCCGATCGGTTGCAGACGCCGGTTTCGGGCAGCACCAGTTCGACGCGGGCCGCGGCCTCGCGATCGCCGGCGATATTGGCCGCAATCGAGCGGACCTGTTCGTATCCGGTGATCATGAGGAAGGTCGGCGCGCGCCCGTAGGATTTCATGCCGGCGAAATAGAAGCCGGGTTCGTTCTGCGCCAGTTCCCGCGCGCCGTGGGGCCGCACGGTGCCGCAGCTATGTTCATTGGGATCGATCAGCGGCGCCAGCGCCACCGGGCATTCCAGCGCTGGATCAAGTTGAATGCGAAGTTCTCGCACGAAATCGAGGTCCGGCCGGAAACCGGTGGCGACGATCAATTCATCGGCCGACACCTGGCGGCCGCAACAGCCGGCGCCGGCGCTGATGGTGAGGCGAGGGCCATTGGCCGTCAGATGCGACACGCGAAATTCGCTCTCCACCCCGATCTTGCCGGCTGCGACCAATGCGGCGAACGCGGTGCCAAGCTCGCCACGGGCGGCGAGCTTGTCATTGGCGCCGCCGCCGAACGCCTTGGCCGGATCGTTGCCGCGCAACAGCCAGACCGGTTTGGTCTCCGGCGATTGCGCCGCGAGCTTGGCGAGATCGGTGAGGGTGCCGATCGCCGAATGTCCCGCGCCCAGCACTGCGACCGTCTTGCCGGCGTAGCGGGCGCGGTCTTTTCCGAGCACGTCCGGCATCCCGTAAGCGATCCGGTCCGCCGCCTGCCGTTCGCCGATGGCGCGCAGCCCGTTGGCGCCCGCCGGGTTTGGCGAGTGCCAGGTGCCGGACGCATCGATCACGGCATCGGCGTTGACGATTTTCGGGCCTTGCCCGTTCTGATAGCGGATTTCGAACGGCGCGGCTTCGCGGCCTTTGGTCTTGAGCTTGTCGAAGCCGACGCGGCTGATATCGGTGACGCGGCTTGAGGTATGAACATGCGCCGCGAGAGCGGTCTTGGTCGCGAGCGGTTCGAGATAGCGCTCAACCAATTCGGCACCGGTCGGATATTGATCCGGCTCGGGAGAATTCCAGCCTGTTGTCACAAGCAGACGTTCCGCCGCGCGATCGATGTTATATTCCCACGGCGAGAACAATTGGACGTGGCCCCATTGGCGCACCGTGTGCCCGACATTGGCGCCGGCTTCCAGGACAATCGGCCTTAAACCCCGTTCCAGCATATGCGCCGCGGCGGCGAGGCCGACCGGCCCGGCTCCGATAATGGCGACAGTTTTTACTTCGCTCATGCCGTTCTCCCATCAAACCAGAAATATCGAAATTAAGCGCGCAAAGAAGCTATCTATGCTGCCGTCTTGGCGTCCTTGCCCTCGGCGGCGTCGGTGCAGCATTCGGCGACCAGGAAATCTACCAACCCGCGCATCACATCGTAATTGGCATGACAAACCAGCGTGGTCGCGTCCCGCACCTGACTGATCAGGCCGACCACCATCAGCGTCTTGATGTGATGGGAGAGGGTGGAAGGCGCGATCTTGAGCTTGTCCTGCAGGCGGCCGACCGGCAACCCGGCGTCGCCGGCGCGAACCAGCGCGCGATAGATCTTGAGCCGGGTCGGATTGCCCAGCGCTTCCAGATGTGCGGCGGCGTCGTCCAGTTTCATGGCGATAGTCTTTCACGGCTCGGCGATGCCGTCAATCGTATTTCTAGAATAATGGAAATACAACGCGTGGCCTTGGCTAGTGTGCTTTCGATTGACGTGCCAGCGGATGCACCAGCAGGGCGCGGACGATCAGGGGGAGTCCGACCACAGCCGGCAACAGCCAATAGGTGAGGGAAGGAAGCTCCTTCCACAGCGGCAGGCTCTTGCCGTTGTCGACGTAGAACGCGATCAGCAGCAAGATGTAGGAGGTTCCCATGCCACTGATGTGCAGCCTGACCCAAGCGCGCCAGCGATGCCGCCGCGCCTCGCGGCCCAGACAAGCTGCAGCAAACGACAGGGCTCCGAGGACAAACAAGTGGTAGTCGTGGGCCCAGCGCGCCGCGGCCAGACCGGATGCCGTCAGGAAGACTCCAGCCAAACACCAAAAATAGATCGTCCCGCTGAGGGGATGGCGACCTGCGCGTTTCGGACTCAGCATCGCCATCGCCCCGGTCGCGGTGCAGGTCAGTCCCAGCAGGACATGGATCGCCACAACGGTCAGAAAGGCCGGGTCGGTGGAGGGGACCGCGATCCCCGCGATGTCAGTGGATCCATCGCCCATGGAGCTTTCCGCTTTCGCAGCTTGGACGCCTTGGCGCCGCCCACCGCGAATGTCTTGCGCTCATGCCGAATGCCGGAAAACGCAGAATTGAAATCGTTGGATGGCGCCCCACGGCGTCGAATGTTCGTGCCGGCGGACATCGATCAATTCGAGCCCGTGTCCCAGCTCAGCGGCAAGGCTAGCTGCATCATACCGCATGACGGGCAAACCGCTGCATCGTTCGGGGCCGTCGATGGCAAAAGTCCCGATGATGACGTGTCCGCCCGGTTTGATCGCTTGTTTCAGGCGGCCGACATAGGCCGCCCGGTCCTCGCGGTCGGTGAGGAAATGGAATGCCGCGCGGTCGTGCCAGATGTCGTAAGCTTGCGCCGGATTCCATGTGGTGACGTCGGCAACCACCCATCGCACATTGGCGTTGTCGCCGAGCCGCGTCTTCGCGGCGGCCAGCGCCGCCTCTGAAAGATCCACGACGGTGACGTGAGTGAGCCCGCGCGCCACGAGGTTGTCGACGAGACGTGACGCACCGCCGCCGATATCCACGATGGCGGATTGCGGCGTGGGCCGCGCCAGATCGATCAACTCAAGCGAGGGCGCAGGATTTTCCTGAAACCAGCTGACCTCATTGTCCCGCTTGGTGGTGTAGACATTTTGCCAATGGGCTTGACGGCTCTCGTTCATGACCAGCCCTTTCGCGTGCGGAGACGGCGCGCCGCGAACGGTCTCCGCTTTCGGTTTAGATAGTTCTCTCGGGCCCGCTCCCACAGAGCCACTCGGCGGTGGATTGACAAAAGGCAATATATCGATAAATCTGGATATATGGAATCAGAAGACGCCATTCTCGCCCTCGCAGCGCTGGCTCAGCCGACCCGGCTGGACGTATTTCGATTGCTCACCAGGCACGAGCCGGAGGGGCTCGCGGCCGGCGACATCGCCAAGGCGCTCGCGATCCCGCAAAACACCATGTCCTCGCATCTTTCGATCCTGTCGCGCGCGGGGCTGGTGTCGGCGCAGCGATTTGGCCGTTCGATCGTCTATCGGGCCGAACTGACCCGCCTGCAGGCTGTCGTGCTGTTCATGCTCAGGGATTGCTGCGACGGGCGGCCCGAGATCTGCGCGCCGCTGATCGCAGACCTCGCGCCGTGCTGCCAGCCGAATCCGAAGAAGAAGCGCGCTCATGTCAAACTTTGATTTGCCGCGCCGCCTGGCGGCGGAAGCGTTTGGAACCGCGCTGCTGGTCGCGACCGTGGTCGGCTCCGGCATCATGGCCGAAAGCCTCACCAGGGATATGGCGCTGGCGTTGCTCGGCAATACGCTGCCCACGGGTGCCATCCTCGTGGTCCTCATTACCATTCTCGGCCCCGTATCGGGGGCGCATTTCAATCCCGCGGTTTCGCTGATCTTTGCGCTCAGGCGCGAGCTGACGCCGCGCGATGCACTGTTGTACATAGTGGCGCAGATCGCCGGCGGCATCGCCGGAACCGTGATGGCGCACGCGATGTTCGCGCTGCCGTTGCTGGATGCTTCGCTGAAGATGCGAACGGGCGGCGCGCAATGGTTCGCCGAGGGCGTTGCCGCGTTCGGGCTGGTCGCCACGATTTTGGCCGGCATCCAATTCAATCGCCCGGCCGTGCCCTGGCTGGTCGGCCTCTACATCACGGCGGCGTATTGGTTCACCTCGTCGACGTCGTTTGCCAATCCGGCCGTTGCGGTCGCGCGGTCGTTGACCAACAGCTTTTCCGGGATTCGCCCGGCCGATCTTCCGGGCTTTATCGCCGCCGAACTCTGCGGCGCGGTCGCAGCCATGCTGTTCATGGGCTGGCTGCTGCGCCAGGCAGGCGAGGGGGCCGCAGCGCTGAAGGAGGCGCGATCATGAGCGTGACGATCTATCACAACCCCGCCTGCGGCACCTCGCGCAACACGCTGGCGATGATCCGGCAGAGCGGTGAAGAGCCGGAAGTCATCGAATATCTGAAAAATCCGCCGGATCGCGCCCGGCTGATCGAACTGATCAAGGCGATGGGGATTCCGGTTCGGGGGCTGCTGCGCGAAAAGGGCACGCCTTATTCCGAGCTGGGGCTCGCCGATCCCCGGTGGAGCGACGACGAGCTGATCGATTTCATGCTGGCGCATCCGATCCTGATCAACCGGCCGATCGTGGTGACGCCGAAAGGCACCAAACTGTGCCGGCCATCGGAAGCGGTGCTGGAACTGCTCGACAAGCCCGTCCAATCCTTCACCAAGGAAGACGGCGAGATCGTCGCCAAGCGCTAGCTCGCTTTCGCGCGCAGCGCATAAAGCCCTATCGCCAGCAGCGAGGCCACCGTCAGCACGATGCCGAGCGCGAACATCGCCTCATGCGAGATGCTCGCGGCGAGCCAGACCGCGATCGCAGCGCTCATCATCTGCCAGAAACCGACCAGCGCCGAGGCCGCGCCGGCCTTCTCGCCAAACGGGGACAGCGCCTGCGCGGTGCCGAGGGGATTGACGATGCCCATGCCGAGCAGGAACACGCACATCGCCGCGAGGAACGGCAGAAAGGTTGGATTGAACAGCGACACCAGCAGGATCGCGACGCTGCCGGTGGCGGCCGCAACCAGGCCGCCCCTTATCGAACGGTCGAGCCCGAAGCGCGACGCCAGCCGGGTCGCCAGCATGCCGGCGGCGAACACGATCATGACGGTGCCCGCGAAGAACAGCCCAAGCTGGATCGGCGTGAAGTGCAGGCCTTCGATCAAGACCCGGGGCGCCGCCGAAAACATCGCGAACAGCCCGCCCATGATCAGGCTGACGGTCGCGGCCGGAACCAGGAAACGCCGATCGGCGATCAGGCCAAGATAGTTCTTCGCGATCGCGAGCGGATTGAGCGGGATCCGGGTCGAGCGATGGGTTTCGCCGAGCACGGTAGCATAAGCGATGGCGCCGATCGCAGCGAAAATCCCGACAAAGACGAATTCCGAACGCCAGCCGAAGAAATGATCGAGCGCGCCGCCAAGCAGCGGCGAGAAACCCGGCGCTGCCGCCATCGCGATCATGATCAGAGCCATGGCGCGCGCCAGCGCCGCGCCTGAGAAGAGGTCGCGGGCGATGGCGCGCGACAGCACCGAGGTCGCGCACGCGCCGGCGGCCTGGATGACGCGGCCGATCAGCAGGCCCGGCAGGTCGGTGGCGAGGCCGCACCAGATACTGCCGGCAAGGAATACCGCAAATCCCGTCAAGACCGGCCAGCGCCGGCCGTAACGGTCCGAGATCGGGCCGACCGCGAGCTGACCGAGCGCGAACACCGCGAGGAACACCGTGATCGATGACGTCACCGCCGCGGCCGAGACGCTAAGCGACGCCGCCATCTGCGGCAGCGACGGCAGCAGGATATTGGTGGCCAGCGTTCCCGTCGCCGCCAGCATGGCGAGAACCGCGATCTGCAGGACGGTCGAGGAGACTTCCGGCAGCGGCGCGGTGTCGATCGTTGCAACGGTCTGGTCAGCCATGGAAGCTCCCGGTTCGTTATTAGATGATATGTATCATATAAAAGAGGATGGGAAAGCTCCAATGGTTAGACGGCGGAGTTTTGGGAGGCAGGGATGCAAAAAGGCGGGAAGCGGGCCGCCACGTCATTGCGAGCGAAGCGACGAAGGAATCCATAGCCGCAACGAAGGGGTAGATGCTTCGTCGCTTCGTTCCTCGCCATGACGAAAGGAAGACCTGAGACAGGCGCGCAGCAGGCCCGCAGGACGGCCTTGGCGGAGCCACTCGCTAAAGCCTCGATATTTTGAGAACCGAAGACCAAAATACCCTTTGACGCGCCGACGACTGTATCCTATAAGATACTACGATCGAGGTGCGGAAAACCGACGAATTTGATGCCTGGCTTTCAGCCCTTGCCGATCACAAGGCAGTCGCGAAAATCGTCACTCGCATTGAACGCCTCGCGCTGGGCAATCCCGGCGATGTGAAGGCCGTCGGCGGCGGCGTAAGCGAAATGCGCATCGCTTATGGTCCGGGCTACCGCGTTTATTACAAGCAGACTGGCAAAGAAATTGTGTTGCTTTTATGCGGTGGCGACAAGGCAACGCAGGACAGAGATATCAAGCGCGCCAAGGAACTCGCTGCCGAGCTATGAAGGGATACAGAAGATGGTCAAGATTTCAAAATTCGACGCGGCCGAATATCTGAAAACGCCTGCCGCGATTGCCGCTTATCTCACTGAAGCGTTCGAGACGGACGACGCTGCTTATATCTGTGCGGCGCTCGATACTGCAGCTCGTGCGAAGGGCATGGCAAACATTGCCAAGGCAACAGGCCTGGGCCGTGAGAGCCTCTACAAGGCGTTCAGCGGAGGATCCAAGCCCGAATTCGACACCGTTCGAAAGGTGATTGGTTCTCTTGGCGTCAAGCTGGTCGCAGAGCCTATCGAGGAAGAAAAGAAAATAGCCTGAACGCGCCGTCGCGGGGCTCCTTGATCGGCAAGATCCGGCCTCTTCAGCATCTTGCCGGCTCCCCAACCATTTCCGGCTGCCGCGCCAGCGAGACCGCCGGCGACATCAGGATCACCAGCGCCTGCGCGCCGAAGATCGCGACCGCCAGATAAAGACAGGCTTCGGCGCTGTAGAGGCCGCCGACGATGGCGCCGAGCGCGGAGCCGAGCGGGCGCGCGCCGTAGCTCATGATGTTGATCGCCGAGACCCGGCCGAGCAGGCTCGGCGGCGTCACCGATTGCCGCAGCGTGGTGGTGCTGATCACCCACAGGATCGGGCCTACGCCGAGCAGGAAGAAGCTCAAGCCCGCCAATAGCGGCGTGGCAACGAGGGTGGTCAGCGCCATCACCGCGGCCGCGACAAAACCGGTCACCGGCCCAAGCCCGATCACGGTGCCGAACGGCAACCGCCGCATCACCCGTGTCGCCAGGAGCGCGCCGACCACCATGCCGACGCCGTACATCGCAAGCGTGGTGCCGACGCCCGTCGCCGACAGCCCGAGATGGCGCACCGCATAGGGCACGAACACCGCCAGCAGCAGGAACGAGGCGGTGTTGAAGATGAACTGGGTGATGAATACCGGCCGCAGCAGCGGATGATGCAGCACGAACACCGCGCCTTCCCTGATGTCCTGCAGCGGATGGCGTCGCGGCGCCGGGGCGCGGGCGGGCTCGTAGATGCCCGACAGCAGCACCACCGCGACCACCGAAAGCGCCGCCGCGAAGCCAAACGCCGGCGCGGCGCCGACCCATCCCACCAGCACGCCGCCAAGCGCCGGTCCGCTGGCGAAAGCGACGGTGCGCGCCAGTTCGATCCGGGCATTGGCCGCGGGCAACAGGTCGGAGGAAACCAGCGACGGCACCAGCGCCGGCGCGGCCACGCTATAGGCCACGGTGCCGCAGACCGCGACAAAGCCGAGCAAGGCGAGCAGCGGCAGCGTCAGCAGGTCGAGCCCGATCAGCATCAGGATCGCGATCAGGGCCAAGGCGCGCAGCGCCTCCGCGCCCGTCATCACCCAGCGCCGCGAAATGCGGTCGGCGAGCAGGCCTGCGGGGATCGCGAACAGGATGAACGGCAGTGTCAGCGCGGTCTGCAACAGCCCGGTCTGGCCCTCGCCGACGCCGAGCAACAGCACGGCGACAATCGGCGCTGCGGCCAGCGCGATCTGCTCGGCCGATTGCGCCGCGAGATTGGACCAGGCCAGGCGGTTGAAGGTCGGGGGCAGGTGGCGCGCGGGGTTGATCGCGGTCATGGCAGGTCCTTGCATTTCATCGCATGTGTTGGGTGGGGGCATTGTCCTGATCCGAGGGCGGCCAAACCACCCGGTTCCCGACAGGCTTGTGGGGAAACCGGTCTCGGGACCGAGCTAGATGCAGTTGCAAATGAGTTGCAATAAAAACCGAAATCGGCCATCCTGCCGAAATGGACGCACGGTCACCTGCTTTGCCGCCTGATTCCCCGTTAAGCCCGATGTCCGGTGCCGCGGGTTGGCGCGCCGACGCCGCGGCCGACCTCCAGCACAGCCTGCCGGAGGTGTACGGGACCGTTTCGGTGCCGCTTGGCGGCGTGTGGTGGCGCCGGCTCCTGGCCTTTGCCGGCCCCGGTTACCTGGTCTCGGTCGGGTACATGGACCCGGGCAATTGGGCGACGGACCTCGCGGGCGGGTCGAGGTTTGGCTACACGCTGCTGTCGGTCATCCTGCTCTCAAACCTGATGGCGATCCTGCTGCAGGCCCTGGCGGCGCGGCTCGGCATCGTCACCGACCGCGACCTGGCGCAGGCCTGTCGCGCCACCTATTCGCGGCCGGTCAACCTGGTGCTGTGGCTGGCGTGCGAGGCGGCGATCATCGCCTGCGATCTCGCCGAGGTGATCGGCACCGCGATTGCCTTAAAACTTCTGTTCGGCATTCCCCTGATCGGCGGCGCGCTGATTGCCGCGCTCGACGCCTTCCTGCTGCTGCTGATGATGAACAAGGGCTTTCGCTTCCTCGAAGCCTTCGTCATCGCGCTCCTGATCGTGATCGCGGTCTGCTTTGGTATCCAGATCGTGGCGGCCGCTCCGCCGGTCGCAGCGATGCTGGCCGGCTTTGTGCCGTCCACCGAGATCTTCACCAATCCCGAGATGCTCTACCTTGCCATCGGCATCATCGGCGCGACGGTGATGCCGCATAATCTCTATCTGCATTCCTCGATCGTGCAGACCCGCGCCTATGAGCGCTCCGACGAGGGCCGCCGGGACGCGATCAAATGGGCGACGGCGGACTCCACCATCGCGCTGATGCTGGCCCTGTTCATCAATGCCGCGATCCTGGTGGTCGCGGCCGCCACCTTCCACACCAGCGGCCATGCCGACGTCGCCGAAATCGGCCAGGCTTACGAATTATTGTCACCGCTGCTCGGTCTCGGCATGGCGTCGACGCTGTTTGCAATCGCGTTGCTCGCCTCCGGCCTCAACTCGACGGTGACGGCCACGCTGGCGGGCCAGATCGTGATGGAAGGTTTTCTGCACCTGCGCCTGCCGAGCTGGGCGCGGCGGCTGGTCACCCGCGGCATCGCCATCGTCCCGGTCATCGCTGTGACCGCGCTTTATGGCGAGCGTGGCACCGCACAGCTTCTGGTCTTCAGCCAGGTCGTGCTGTCGATGCAGCTTCCGTTCGCCGTCATTCCGCTGGTGCGGTTCGTGTCGGATCGGCGCAAGATGGGCCAATTCGCCATCTCCCGTGTGGTTGCCGCCGTGGCGTGGATCGTGGCCGGCATCATCGTCGTCCTTAACGTCAAGCTGCTGTTCGATACGTTTTTCGGCTGAAGCCAATGCTCCGCTGGGGCCGGTCATCGGGCTCGCCGAGGGCGAGACCCGGTGGCGGGAAATGACGGTCGATGATAGGCCTGTGCAATCAACGCCAAAAAAGACGAGGGAGGGACGCGTGGCAAGACTGCCGCTGATTGACCCGGAGACAACGACCGGAGATATCCGCGCATCCTTCGACAGGATGCCGGTGAAGTTGAACATCTTTCGCATGATGGCTCACGCCGAAGCCAACATGATCCCGGCGATGCGGCTCGGCAATTCCATCCTGCATCGTCAGAAGCTCAGCGCCGTCAACCGCGAATTGCTGATCCTTCAGGTCGCGCAACTGGAAGGCGGCGCCTACGAATGGCGGCAGCATGTGCCGATCGCGCTCGGGGTCGGCGTCACCCAGCGCCAGATCGATGGCCTAGAGCGCGGCAGCTACGACGATGATGCGTTCGATGCGGCGGAGCGGGCCTTGCTGGCCTTTGGCCGTGACGTCATCGAGAATGTCCGGGTGCCGGAGCCGGTGTTTGCGGGGCTCCGCCGGCATTTCAGCGAGCAGGAAATCGTCGAGACCATCGTCGCCATCGGATTTTACATGATGATGGCCCGCTTGACCGAAGCGACCGAGACCGATCTCGATCCCGCGGCCGGCATGCGGCTCTACGACAGCGGCAAGCCGCGGAGCACCTGACGTGTCCGACGCATCAGCGCCGATCGATGCCAAGCCGGAACGCCACGTGCGCCCGCTGAGCGCTGAATCGTCGGGCACCGCGCCCGGCAGAGGCCGGCTCACGGGGCGCCGCGTCCTGGTTGTCGGCGGGGGACAGCGGACCTTCGACGAAGCCACCGACCCGATCGGAAACGGCCGGGCCATGAGCCTGTTGTTCGCGCGCGAGGGAGCCCAGGTCGCCGTTGCCGACATCAATCGGGCCTCGGCCGAGGACACCGTCGGCCGCATAGAAGCCGAAAGCGGCCGCGCCTTCCCCATCCAGGCCGATGTCACGCGGGAATCCGATGTTCGGCGCATGATCGATGACGCGCACCGCATCATGGGCGGCCTCGATGGCATGGTGCTGAACGTCGGGACCTTCGGCAAGCTCGGCCTCGACGGGGTCGGCGCGGAGGAATGGAACCGGATCTACGACGTCAATGTGCGCGGTCCGATGCTGGCCTGCCGCGAAGCTCTGCCCAAATTCGACAATGGAGGTTCGATCGTCTTCATCTCCTCAATCGCGGCGCTGCGGGCCGGTTCGCAAATGCCGGTCTATGATTCCTCGAAGGCCGCCCTTGGGGGCTTGATGCGAAACATCGCGCAGGTCGGCGCGCGGCGCGGCATACGGGTCAATCTGGTCTATCCGGGCCTGGTGGATACCCCGAATGGACGCACCGCAGGCGCCGGGCGGCCCTCCCGGGGCAAGGGTCATATCCCGTTTGGCCGCCAGGCGACCGCATGGGAAGTGGCCTATGCGGTGCTGTTCTTCATCTCGGAGGAAAGCGCCTACATCACCGCGCAGACGCTCGCCGTCGATAGCGGACTGAGCGGAATGTAACGGAGGCGTCTCATGAGCGCGTTGTTCGGCAAGGTCTGCCAGAACGGCTATGTCGTTCGCGACATCCTGTCAGCGATGAAATTCTGGACCGAGGTGCAGCGCGTCGGCCCGTTCTTCTATATCCCGAAGGTCAAGACCGATTGGTTTCGCTATCGCGGGCTCAATTCAGCCGTCGAGATGAGCATCGCGCTGGCCAATTCCGGCGACCTCCAGATCGAACTGATCCAGCAGCGCAACGAGGCGCCGTCCATGTATCTGGATTTTCTTCGAGCTCACGGCGAGGGCCTGCAGCACATGTCCTACTGGACGAGCGACTATCAAGCGCTCTACGACCTCGCCATCGCCTCCGGTTTCGTCGTCGGCCATGAGGGACAGATCGGCGGCCCCAAAGGGCGGTTCGCCTATTTCGAGACGGCGGGCCATGCCGGAACCGTGGTCGAGATCTCAGACATCAGCGGCGGTAAGGGGCGCTTCTTTGGGCATATCAGGAAGGTCGCCGAGAATTGGGACGGTCGCGATCCCGTGCGTGTTATCGAAAACTAGGGTTGGGGCAGCCCGGCCTGTTACACACGCACAACCGTCGTCGCCCGGTTTTGCCGGTTTTGACCGGGCGATCCAGTATTCCAGAGATGGCAGTGATTAATCGAGAGGCCGCGGCGTACTGGATCACCCGCGTTCGCGGGTGATGACGACTGAGATCAGCGCTGCGCTGTGCGCCCCGCGTGGCGCTAATCCTGCGGCTCCGACGGCACCTCGCCGGAGGCGTCGACCCGCAGCCAGCCGCTGGGCGCCAGCCGCTGTTGCGGCAGATAGCGGCCTTTGTAGTCCATCTTCTTGGAGCCTTCGATCCAGTAGCCGAGATAGACGTAAGGCAATCCCAGCCGCCGAGCGCGCGCGATGTGGTCGAGGATCATGAAGGTGCCGAGCGAACGGCTGACCTCCGATGGCTCGAAGAACGAATACACCATCGACAGCCCGTCGCTGAGCACATCGGTCAGCGCCACTGCCAGAAGGTCCTCGCCTCGGCCGGTGATGCCGCTGTCGACGTTGCGCCGGCGGTATTCGATGATGCGGGTTTCGACGTGGCTGTCCTCCACCATCATCGCGTAATCGAGCACGGTCATGTCGGCCATGCCGCCATGGCGATGGCGCTGGTCGAGATAGGCGCGGAATATCGAATATTGTTCCGAGGTCGGTACCGCGCTGCGCTGCTCGCCGACGACGTCGGCATTGCGCGCCAGGATCTTCCTGAAATTGCGCGAGGGCCGGAACTCGTTGGCGACGACCCGGACGGAAACGCAGGCCCGGCACTGGTCGCAGGCCGGGCGATAGGCGATCGACTGGCTGCGCCGGAAGCCGCCATGGGTCAGCAGGTCGTTGAGATCGCCCGCCTTGTCGCCGACCAGATGCGTGAACACCTTCCGCTCGTGGCGGCCGGGCAGATACGGGCAGGGTGACGGTGCCGTCAGATAGAATTGCGGGGTATCACGCGAGTGCTGGGTCACAGGGTCTCGTCAGCCTCCGGAACGCGAAACATCGACCAGCATCGCGCCGCGGAGCCCGGCGGTCAATTGGTTTGCCCACAGTCCGGACCAGTTTAGCGCGATCGGATTAACGAGGTCAGAACGTTCGCGCCGCTTGTCCCACCTGGGCACGAACCGAATTGTTGATGACCACGGTTCCTAGCACAATATCATGCAACAGCCGTCGGCGGCTGTTGAACAGGCCGATCAGCAGGATCAGCGGCGTCAGGAACGAGATCGACACCCAGAACAGCACGGCGTGGGTGGCGCCCAGCACGAAATACCCCGGCGCGCCGTACCAGGTCCGCAGTTCCAGGTCCATCGCCCGCATGCCCATGGTAGCCGAATGCGGTCCGCCGAATGATGAGCCATAATAGATCACCGCCCAGATCACCGTGGCCGGCCACACCAGTCCGAACAGCAACCAGCCCAGGCTCAGCGTGACCAGACCGAACACGGCAATGAAGATGCAGGCCAGGATCACCGGGACCGACAGCACCACGAGGTCGATCAGGAACGCGATCGACCGCCGCGTCAGCACGCCGCGAAACAGTTCCGGCTGCAAATCGGGATCGAAGGCATGCGCCTGCGCCCCGCCGTCATTGCGCCAGGCCCCGCCGCTGTTACCCGAACCGCTGTAAGACATCGATCAGCCCTCCCGGCTGTGCCATCACGTGCAGGACATGGGAATGGGTGGCGCGCTTGCAAGGGCCACGATCATCGCCGAACCGCAATATTCCGCGACAAAATTTGGCAATATCTCGTCGTCCCGGCGTTCGCCGGGACGACGCGAGAGCGAATTGCTTCACCGCTCCATCTTCAGCTTTTCCGCGGCCTGCGGCGCGAAGTAGGTCAGGATACCGTCGGCGCCCGCGCGCTTGAAGCCGAGCAGGCTTTCCATCATCGCGCGCTCGCCGTCGATCCAGCCATTGCCGCTGGCGGCGGCGATCATCGCGTATTCGCCGGACACCTGGTACACAAAAGTCGGCACCGCAAAGCTGTCCTTGACCCTTCGCACGATGTCCAGATACGGCATGCCCGGCTTCACCATCACCATGTCGGCGCCCTCGGCGATGTCGAGCTCGACCTCGCGCAGCGCCTCGTCGGAATTGGCGCTGTCCATCTGATAGGTGCGCTTGTCGCCGGTCAGCGTTTTCGCCGAACCGATGGCGTCGCGGAACGGGCCGTAGAAGGCCGAGGCATATTTTGCCGCATAGGCCATGATCTGCACGTCGAGGAATCCGGCCTGATCCAGCCCTTGGCGGATGGCGCCGACGCGGCCGTCCATCATGTCGGACGGCGCGATGATGTCGCAACCGGCTTCGGCCTGCACCAGCGCCTGCCGCACCAGCACCGCCACCGTCTCGTCGTTGAGGATCCTGCCGTCGTCGATCAGGCCGTCATGGCCGTGGCTGGTGAAGGGATCGAGGGCGACGTCGCAGAGCACGCCGAGGCCGGGGAATTCCTTCTTGATCGCGCGCACCGATTTGCACACGAGGTTGTCGGGGTTGAGGGCTTCCGAACCCTGCTCGTCGCGCAGGCTGGGCTCGGTATAGGGAAACAGCGCGATGCAGGGGATGTTCAGTTTCACCGCGCGCTCGGCGTCGCGTACCGCCTGATCGACGCTGAGCCGCTCGACGCCGGGCATCGAGGTTACGCCCGCGCGCTTGTTGTGGCCGTCGATCACGAACAGCGGCCAGATCAGATCGTCTGACGTGAGGACGTTCTCGCGCACCAGCCGCCGCGCCCATTCGGCCTTGCGATTGCGGCGCGGGCGAATCACGAGATCGAGCGGAGGGGCGGCAAGCGTGGATTGCTGCCGCGGCGCATCGCGCATTTCGATCGGACGCCCGAATTTGATCGCCATGTGGTGGTCTCTCCTGAACGCGGTGAGAGGTTGCGGGATTTGAATTATTGCAATCCTAGCATCTTGATTGGCCTTCGTCACCGCGGCCTTGACCTGCCGCAAGCTTTTCGTCCGCCGCCGATCTTCCGGCCGCAAGCAAGCCTTCCCGCCGCAAGTGTGGCCAAACCCTGGAAAATGACGTCGAACGCCGCCATCGCCCGATTGATTTTGCCGCGCCGAGAGGCCATGAGTTGTCGCATGAAAGCGCCTTCCCGATCGCGACCGCCAACTCGATCGCGACCACCAACCCACATGTCCGAAGCCGCGTCGCGCGATCAGTCGCGCGACCAGGCGATGTCGGTGGCGGCGATTTCGTCGGAAAGGATCGAAACCGACGAGAATCTGTGGACCCGGCGGCTGGTGTACTTCCTGCGCATCATGGCCGTGGTCTCGGTGCTCAAGGGTCTCTATCACTGGGCGCAGGTCACGGGCTTCATCGGCGGCGAGGAAGACGCGTTCGAAAACCAGGCGATGGCGTGGCAGACCGCCACGGTCTATTTCGCCGTCATCGAGCTCGTCGCAGCGGTCGGATTATGGCTCGCCACGCCATGGGGCGCGGTGGTGTGGCTGACCACCGTGGTGTCGATGGCGGTCATCGAACTGATGTTTCCGGGAATCTACGGCGGCAGCCTCACGGTGGTGGGGCTGGAAGCGGTGATGCTTGCGGCCTATCTCGTGCTGGCATGGATGGCGGCGCGCGAACGGCCGCCATAGCTGCGCAAAGAATCTGACCTGCGAGAGTTTTATTTTCGCTTATCCCGATCGCAGAAACCCGTGGTCAATTCGCCTGCGCAAAATCCCGCGCGGCGGTGTCGATTTTTCCGGTAACGTTTCGGTCACCCTAACGTGGTGGTCACACCGGTTACGGGGACGTTTCCAATTTGAACGACCCTGTTCCCTTCTGCGACAGCGCGCGCAGACGAAGCGTGAACAAGGCCATTCCACCGTCAATGAAAGGTTGCGAAAAGCCCTTTATCCATGGGCTTAATCGACGATTCACTGTCTTAAATTCATGATCTCTTTATTCTCTTATTTAAGCTGATCTTCAAATCGGCCCCTTAAGTTGTGGCTATCAGGCGGGACAGAAGTTTCGTCGAATAAGTCGATAAAACGACAACAGGGGAAGTGTCATGATGAAAGCCGTTGCGACGGCGGTCGATACCGCTGAACGCGCGCCGGGTGCCCCGGTGCAGCCGCTCTATCTGGAAGCGTTGACGTTGGTCGAGCGGCTGCACCGCCGCCTGCTCGATGTCATCAAGGATGAATTCGATCGCCGCGGCCGCGCCGACATCAATTCGGTTCAGGCGCTGCTGCTCTACAACATCGGCGACAAGGAGCTGACCGCGGGCGAACTGCGCACGCGCGGTTATTATCTCGGCTCCAACGTCTCCTATAATCTGAAGAAGCTGGTCGAACTCGGCTTCCTCGATCATCAGCGCTCGCGCGTTGATCGCCGCTCGGTTCGTATTCGCCTGACCGCGCAGGGCCAGGAGATCCGCAAGATCGTCGACGCGCTCTATCAGAAGCACGTCAAGACGGTGGAGCAGGTCGGCGGCATCTCGAACGAGGAGTTCGCGACCCTGAACAAGTCGCTGCACCGGCTCGAGCGGTTCTGGACCGACCAGATCCTGTATCGGCTCTGAGACTTTTTCGACTGCACTGAAGGTCAAGCCGGCGTTTCAAAAGACCGGCAGCCTTTGAAGTGATGACTTCCCACAAGCGCATCGGCCCGGATTTCCCGGACCGGTGCGCTTTGTTGTTTGCAACGCAAGAAAATAGGTTTCCGGCAGGGAACCTGTGCCCGCCCTGGTGCTTATCCCTCCATATCGGAGGACGGAAGTCATGCTGGTCGAGCGCGGGTTGCAGGTGATGAATGTCGAGGCGATCGGCGATGCCTATGCCATCGCCTCGAATTACCTCCGCAGATCCGGCGCCATCAGCGACACCATCGCCACCAATGAAACGCTGCTCGGTATCATCGTGCAGATGTTCCAGCGCGGCGAATTCAACCGCATCCGGCTCGCCAACAAGGCGATCGCCAAATTCGAAGCCACCTTAGCCGTCTGACCGTGAGCCCAGAGGATTCCATGGAAGCCGCCATCGATCGCATCATGCAAACCTATGCCCTGCTGGCGAGCCGCTCCGCCGCCGCCAGCGAAGAGGCGCGCGCCAAGGTGACGGATTACGTCGGTAAATTGTTCGCGGCCGGCGAAAAAGATACGCACCGGCTGACGGTTTGCGGGCTGACGTATTTGCGCGAACTCGACGGCAGCACCGATCCGGTGAAGGCGGGATTTACGGGATTGTAGATTGTGGAGTGGACGTCGCGTCGTAAGCAAGCGCGCATCACTTCACCATAACCGGTCGTCATGCTCCGCGAAGGCGGAGCATCCAGTACGCCGCGGCTTCTCGATTCATAACTGACACTTTGGAATACTTGATCGCCGGTCAAGCCGGGCGATGACGGCGTGTACGCGTGTGGTGATTTGCCCGTCGGGCTGTTTTTTGACAGGCGTGTCTATACCTCTTTGCAAAAATATTTCGCTTCACCCGTCGGGCAAATCATCTCTACAAATTCGCGCCATCCCACCCCACCAGAGGGGCGTATCGCGATCGTCACGGACGCGGGGTGCGGATGCGGTGGACGCGGCAGCGTTTTGCGTGCGATGGATCGCAGGGCGGGTTCTTTGAATCCGTGAGCGATCAACAGCACGCGGACGAGAGACGCTGCTACGTACGGCGAAGTCGTGTGGTCCTGACGCCCCGACGCTGGTGTCAAGTTCGCGGAAGGCATGTCGGCCCAACCGGGCGCGGACACGCCACATATTCCGCTGATGACGGTGGCAAAAGAGCCCGGTCACCGAGGAGAGCACGAAGGAAACCGTTAAAACCATTGCGTGCGGGAATGCCGGGTGATGCCGGTGTACTCGTTGTTACTCGTGTGCGTTCTACCAATCAAAATGCACACGAGACCGCGGGTGCAGCGGGCATCCGGCACTCCCCACGCCCTCACTTGGGCGGAGGATTTAAGCAACGCCTCGGGCGCTTCGCGTCGCGAGGACGAAGTCGTACGCGAAACTATGTCAACGTCATTGCGAGCGCAGCGAAGCAATCCATTCTTCCTTTGCGCCGCGAGATGGATTGCTTCGCTGCGCTCGCAATGACGGTGAGGCTGTTTGAAAACTGAATCGGAATTTTGAGAAGGCGGCCGCTCCGGCGCGAGGGCGGCCGCTTGGTTAATCGGTAGTAACGGCGAGGCCGGAAATGCCGGCGGTCTCGCGGCCGGGTCCTTAAAATTTGAAGCGTATTTAGGGTCGTCTCGATTTTGAACGCTTTGGGTTTTTGCGATGCGTAATTTCCCTGCACAGTCCGATGCCGGCTTTCCCTGGCTCGCCAGCACCATGCTGGCGTTCGAATCCTGCGAAGTCATCCGCCTGCGCCTGACGAAATTCGCCAGCGCCGATGAGGATGCGGAGCACGAAGCCCATCTGATGGTGAGCGAGAAGATCGATGCGATGTTTGAAGCGAGTGCGAGCCTGATGGCCGGCGCGTCGGCTGCCAAGGTCATCGATCGCTACCGCGAGCATGTCGCCGCGAACGCCAGGCGCCTTTCGGCAATCTAGCAACGCGCTGGCCTAATCCAAAACGATCCATGCCGGCGCGTGGTCGCTGGCGCCTTCCTCGCCGCGCACCTTGCGGTCGACGCCGGCCTTGGTCAGGCGCGCCGTCAGCACCGGGCTCAGCAGGAGGTGATCGAGCCGCAATCCCGCATCGCGCGGCCAGCGGTTTCGCTTGTAGTCCCAGAAAGTGTACATCGGCTTCGCGGGATGAAGCTCGCGGATCGCATCGAGCCAGCCTTGCGCGACCAGCGATTTGAACGCGGCGCGGCTCTTCGGCTGAATGAGCGCATCCTGGTCCCACGATTTGGTCGGATAGATATCGAGCTCGGTCGGCGCGACATTATAGTCGCCGGCCAGCACCACCGGAATATCCTGCTTGAGGAATTTCGCGGCGTGCAGCTTCAGCCGCCGGAACCAGTCGAGCTTGTAGTCGAATTTCGGTCCGGGCTGCGGATTGCCGTTCGGCAGATAGAGACTGGTGACGACGATGCCGTTGACGGCGGCTTCGATGTAGCGCGCCTCGCGATCGTTGCGATCGCCGGGCAGTTCGGTCCGGATCAACACCGGCTCGGCTTTGCGCGCGAGGATGGCGACGCCGTTCCAGGTTTTTTGTCCGCGCCACACCGCGCCGTAGCCGGCCTTGTTGATGGCGTGAATGGGAAAATCCGCGTCGGCCGATTTCAATTCCTGCAGGCAGACGACGTCGGGTTTTGCTGCGCGCATCCAGCGCAGCAGATTGGGCAGCCGCCGGTTGACGTTGTTGATGTTGAAGGTTGCGATTTTCATGCCCGACGAAAACCGTCAGGCCGGCGCCGACGATGTCGAACTCTGCGGCGGGGGAGGCCGGCGGGGCGGGCGGCGCGGTCGCCGTGCCGCCCTTGTAGACCCGCGCATAACGCGGGCCGAGGCTGGTCAGGACTTCGTAGCCGATGGTGCCGAAATGGTGCGCCAGTTCGTCGACTGTGATGCCTTCGCCAATCAGCGTCACCAGATGGCCGCGCCGCGCCGCGTTCTTTTCGAGGTCGGTGACATCGACCGCGATCAGGTCCATCGAGACGCGGCCTGCGATCGGGCAGCGCTTGCCGGCGACCACGACTTCGGCGCCGCGGGTGCCGTCATTGCTGCTGCCGGCGCGGAAATAGCCGTCGGCATAGCCGGCCGAGACGATCGCAAGCCGGGTCGGACGCCGCGCGGTCCAGGTGCCGCCATAGCCGACGCTTTCGCCGCGCTCGACATTGCGGGTCTGCACGATGCGAGCCTTGAGGTCGACCACCGGCTGCATCGGATTGTCGGCCTCGGGCGTCGGGTTGACGCCGTAGAGCGCCGCACCCGGCCGCACCATATCGAACTGGAACGGCGCGCCGAGGTACACCCCGGAGGAATTCGACAGCGATGCCGGCACGCCGGAGAACAGGTGTGCGATCTCGCGGAAGGCCGCGAGTTGCTTGGCGTTGAGCGGATGATGCAGGCTTTCGGCGCAGGCGAGGTGGCTCATCACCAGCGTGATGCCGTGGTCGCCGGCATTGATCCGGGGAATGATGCCTTGCGCTTCCCCGACCGTCAGCCCGAGCCGGTTCATGCCGGTGTCGATATGAATGGCGGCGCCGCCGGTCCAGCCGGTGCGCCGGCAGAACACGTCCCATTCGGCGAGTTCGTTGAGATCGCCGATCACGGGCCGGGCGTCGACCTTGGCGAAGGCCTCGCCGCAATTCTGGAAGAAGCCGCTGAGCACATAGATCGTCGCCGACGGCAGCGCCGCGCGGGCGACACGCGCTTCATCCAGTGTGGCGACGAAGAAGGTCTTGCAGCCGGCGCCAGCCAGCGCGCGGGCGACCGGACCCGCCCCGCAGCCATAGGCGTCGGCCTTGATGACGCCGGCGCATTCGGCCGGCACGGCGGTTTTCTCGAGCTTGCGCCAGTTGGCGATGACGGCGTCGAGATCGACGGTGAGGATGCCATTGGCGGTCGCAAGGTCCGCCGCTTGGTCGGCTTCGGGCGAGAGCAGGGTGCTGACCGGTATCTGCTTCGGATCGGAAACGATGTTCATGCCGCACTTTACGCGCAGCCCGTCAGCGGTTCAACCGGGGCAGGCCCGCTCAGTAGCTGTGCGAAGGAAGCTGGCCGTCCTGCACGAGATCGCCGAAGCGGGTGAACTGGCCCTCGAAATGCAGTTCGACGGTACCGGTGGGCCCGTGGCGCTGCTTGCCGATGATGACTTCGGCCTTGCCGTGCACCAGCGACATGTCGAGCTGCCATTTCTCGTATTCGGGCGTGCCGACCCGCGGCTCCTTGTTGGCGAGGTAATATTCCTCGCGATACACGAACATCACGACGTCGGCGTCCTGTTCGATCGAGCCGGATTCACGCAGGTCCGACAGTTGCGGGCGCTTGTCGTCGCGGCTTTCGACCTGACGCGAGAGCTGCGACAGCGCGATCACCGGCACGTTCAATTCCTTGGCCAGCGCCTTCAGGCTGGTGGTGATCTCGGTCACCTCCTGCACGCGGTTGTCGGAGCGCTTGCCCGAGCCCTGCAGCAGCTGGATATAGTCGACCACGATCAGATCGAGGCCCTTCTGCCGCTTCAACCGGCGCGCGCGCGCGGTCAGTTGTGAAATCGAGAGGCCGCCGGTTTCGTCGACATAGAGCGGCAGCGACTGCAACTCAATGGAGTAGTCGCGGATCTTCTCGAAATCGGCCTCGGTGATGCCGCCTCGGCGGATCGAGCTCGACGCGATACTGGTCTGCTCGGCGAGAATACGCGTGGCGAGCTGTTCGGCGGACATTTCGCAGGAGAAGAAGCCGACGATGCCGCCATTGACCGACTTCATCGTGCCATCGGCCTGGACTTCGGCCCGGTGCGCCTTGGCGATGTTATAGGCGATGTTGGTGGCGAGCGCGGTCTTGCCCATGCCGGGACGTCCTGCGAGCACAATCAGGTCGGAGGATTGCAGGCCGCCCATTTTGACGTCGAGGTCGCGCAGGCCGGTGGCGATGCCGGACAATTTGCCGTCGCGCTGGAACGCTTTCGCGGCCATGTCGACGGCGACGGTGAGCGCCTGCGAAAAGCGCTGGAACCCGCCGTCATAGCGGCCGGATTCGGCGAGCTCGTACAGCCTGCGTTCGGCGTCCTCGATCTGGGCGCGCGGCGCGAAGTCGACCGGCGCGTCGAAGGCGACATTGACCATGTCCTCGCCGATCCGGATCAGGTCGCGGCGCAGCGCCAGTTCGTAGACCGTGCGCCCGTAGTCCTGCGCATTGATGATGGTGGTCGCCTCGGCGGCGAGGCGGGCGAGATATTGGCTGACCGTCATGCCGCCGATGTCGGTATCGGCCGGCAGGAATGTCTTCAGCGTCACCGGCGTGGCGACCTTGCCCATCCGGATCAGGCTGCCGGCGGTCTCGAAGATGGTCTGATGGATCGGTTCGAAGAAGTGGATCGGCTCCAGGAAATCCGAAACCCGATAGAACGCGTCGTTGTTGACCAGAATCGCGCCCAGCAGGCTCTGTTCCGCCTCGATATTGTGCGGTGCGCTCCGGTAGGCAGGAGTTCCCTGATCGGGGGCGAGCTTGAGGACGTTCGAATCAAGTGGGGCCATGAGATGAGTTTATTCTTCCGATTTTTGTCGCGCTCGGGATTTCCTAAGAAGCGGGCGGCGATAAAGCGCCACTCCCGACGACTGCGGAAGCGGCGAGGTGCCTTATGCCCGATTCACACAATGTGAAGTGTAAATCCTGAGCAGGTCGGGGAAATGGCGCTTGACGTGATTCCGGACGAAATCGGGCGAAGCCGTCATCACTTGGGCAGAACGGGCGGAATTTTGACGCAGACTGAACCTTATCACCAGCCGGGCATACTCATCCCATGGTGGGTGACGAAGGTTCGCAAAGCCGCGATCTCAGCGCTGGGTTCAGATCAGGATGAGATAGATCAGGGCGCCCAGCGCGGCCGCCACGCCGCTGACGATCAGGGCGTAGTCGGTACCGAGGTGGGCCTGCGGATCGAACGAGGATGGGTAGGTTTTTTCGGCCATTTCGGACGTTTAGGACGGGGCGATCCCGACGTTTGTGAAGCAGGTCACATTCGAGGGATTCTTTTTACGACATGTTCATCGGGAACCGCTTGATTGGGCCGGAATTGGTAACAGCGGTTAGCGAGTAGGCGAGGGACAGGCGATGGGCCAGCAACTTCAGCCATGGCGATCGGCAAGCGGCCAGAATTTGTGGCTGTCGATGCTGGTCGAGGCCATGGAGAAGGTTTCCCGTCCGGAATACCGCGCAGTGCCCTGCGATCGCCTGGTGCTGGCAGCCGTGCACGCGCAGTTGGCACGTCCAGCGTCGGCCTACGCCCAATACGGCTCCCAATTCAGCTTGCGAAACTGATTCGGCAATATTGATGCCGGCTGTTTGTGTCCGGCCTATTCGCCGGCGATCTGCAGTCGCGGCCGGGTGCCACGCTCGGCCCCGCGGAGTCGTGATTCTTCGTGGATGATGTAATCGCGCGTCATCGGCACCACGCCCTGGCGCCTGGCGAACTGGATCTGGAAGTTCATCAGGTTCTGCTTGCGGAACGACATTTCCGACGACACCAGGTAAAATTCCCACATCCGCGCGAAGCGCTCGTCATAGAGCCGCACCGCTTCCTCCCGTCGCGCTATGAAACGGTCGCGCCAGGCTTTCAGCGTTTCGGCGTAGTGCAGCCGCAGGATTTCGATATCGCACACCAGAAGCCCGGCGCGTTCGATCGCGGGCAGCACCTCGGAAAGCGCGGGGATGTAGCCGCCGGGGAAAATGTATTTCGTGGTCCAGGGATTGGTGACGTCGGGACCTTCCGAGCGGCCGATCGAGTGCAGCAGCATGACGCCGTCATCGGTGAGAAGCTCGGCGCAGCGCCTGAAAAAGGTCTCGTAGAAGTCGACGCCGACATGTTCGAACATGCCGACCGAGACGATGCGGTCGAACGGGCCGGAAATGTCGCGATAGTCCTCAAGGAAAAACTTCGCCGACCCCGCCAGATTCTTTTCGGCCGCGCGCGCGTTCGATAGCTGCAATTGCTCGGTCGACAGCGTGACGCCGGTGACATTGGCGCCGGTCATCTCGGCCAGATAGAGACCCAGCCCGCCCCAGCCGGAACCGATGTCGAGCACGCGGTCGCCGCCCCTGATCAACAGCTTGGCGGCGAGATGACGCTTCTTGGCGAGCTGGGCCTCGTCAAGCTTGGCCGACTGGCTTTCGGGAAGCGTCGCGTCCGGCGTTTCGTAATAGGCGCAGCTGTATTGTTTGTCGGCATCGAGGAAGAGCGAATAGAGCCGCCCGTCGAGATCGTAGTGGTGGGCGACGTTGTTCTTCGAGCGGCCGCGCGGATTGAACTGCTTGATATGCCGGCCGAGGTAACGAAGCCACCACTGCAATTTGGCCCAGCGCGGCAGTATCTCGGGCTGATCCATCAGGATCGCCAGCGCGTCCGCGATTGTGCCGTTCTCGACGACGAAGGTGCCCTCCATGTAGACCTCGCCGAGCGCGAGCTCAGGGTTGAGAAGCACCCGGCGTTCGGCGTCGGTGGTCAGGAATTTCACCGAGACCGGCCGGCCCGTGCCATCGCCGCAGCTGAACCTCGCGCCGCTCGCGCTCGTAAAATTCATCGCGCCACGGCGGATGAATTGCTGCAGGAAATAACGCAACAAACGGTCCATCGAAACCACCAAACCGAGCGATCCCGTAGAGGGCTATGCACCAGCCGTCACAGCCCTTGGCACGCGGGAAACAACGGTTCCCGGAGTGCCTCAATAGCAACATAATAGCGATGATTTCGACGCGCTACTGTGTTGTGCACAAAGCGGATATTCCAAAATACCGCATTCACGCCATTGCGTCATATGTCTGCTTCCATTCGCGGCATAATCGGCTAAAAGGTGACCGCTGCCACCTGCGCCGGATTCATGGTGCTAGAAGCGGACACCGCATCTGGAGAATTAGGAATGGTGAGCCGAGCGCTCAGTTTAGCGACGGTGATGCTTCTGATCGGCTGTTTCGCGGCGGACAAGACGCAGGCGCAGGCGCAAAACCTCGAGGCCGGCAAAAGCCCCTCCCAGATTTTCGCGGGTACTTGCTCCGCCTGTCACAAGAGTCCGCGTGGCCTGTTGAAGACGGTGCCGGCAGGCTCGCTGCCGGGCTTTCTGCGACAGCACTACACAACCAGCAGCGACATGGCATCGCTGCTCAGCGCCTTCATGATATCCAATGGCGCGACTGATACACGTTATGTCGGCACGCAATCCAAGCAGGGCAAGGATGGCAAACCGGATGCGAAGCCGGAAGCCAAGCCCGCTGAACCGGTCGAACATCTCGACCGGTTCGGCCATAGACGCCGGGGGCCGCCTCCCCAGGAGGCCGCCAAACCTGACGCTGAGCCGCGAGAGGCTGCACGATCGGAGCCAGATGATCGGGCCGACCCCGGACGTCACGGCCGCAACGCCAAGCGCCTTGCGCGGCCGGGCGAGGCTCCTGACGCCGCAAGATCCGCCGGGGAAGCCCAGGCGCCGCTTCAGGCCGCGGGCGAGCGCGGGCCGGATGGCCGCAGATTGAATTCCAAGCAGCGGCTGACCAAGCGAGGCAAGCCGGGCAGCGAAGACCTGCCCAAAACCGACGCCGCCAAGGATGATGCTGCCAAGGATGATGCCGCCAAGATTGACGCCGCCAAGACCAACTCAAAGAAGGAGCCGCCCGCTTACGGCGAGCCAGTAAAGGACTACGCCCCCAAGAGCGATACCGCGAAAGACGAGGGCGATACCCCCGAGGGTTCCAAACCGCCCGCCGAGAGCAAATCCGAAACCGCCAAGATCGATGCCAAGGTCGACGGCAAGACCGATGCGCCGAAGGAAAACGCCGTCAGGGAGGCTCCGGCGACGCGGGCCGATCCGGTGCCCCCGGTGACGCCGGCGCCCCCGAAGGCGCCCGCAGCGGCTTCCAGCGGGTCGCCTGAGCCGCCGCCAGCCCCATCGGTGTCCGCGCCGCCGCCGCCGCCACCTGCAGCGCCCGCCGCCGTTACGGCGTCGGTGCCGCCACCGGCGCCGATGGCGCCGTCCGGGCCGCCCGCACCGCCGCCCATTTCGCAATAATTTTCGCAAAGAGCCGAGCTCCTACCTGGGGCTCGGACTTGACCTGCTCTAGAGTAATACTCTAGAGCACTGATCCAGAAGTGACGCCGGAGGTCGATATGGCCGCGCGTGCGAGAGCGGATTTGCTGGCTGCGGGACTGGCGGTATTTGACCGCGAGGGTTTCGAAGGCGCGACGGTGGCGGCCATTCGCACCAGGGCGCGGGCCTCGAACGGCAGCTTCTTCCATTTTTTCGGCTCGAAGAAGGAACTGGCGGGGACACTGTTCCTGGAAGTGCTGCGACGCTATCACGCGGCGATACTCGCGGCGGTCGATGCTTCCATGGGCGCGGAGCAGGGCATCGGCTGCTTGATCCGCGCCCATCTCGACTGGGTCGTGAACAACCGGCGCGAGGCGCGCTATCTGTTCGAGATTTCGCGCAGCGACTGGGCCGACGACATCAGAGACGCGCAGCGTGCGCAGAATTCGCGGCTCGCCGAGGGCATCGAAAATTGGCGCGCGCCGCTGATCGCGCGCGGCGAACTGCTGCCGATGACGGCGACGCTGTTTTTCAGCCAGATCATCGGGCCTGCACAGATATTCTGCCGCGCCTGGCTGTCAGGGCGCGACCGATCCGATCCGACACAGCAGGCCGACATCCTGATCGCGTGCGCGATCCGCGCGCTGGTCACTCCCGACTTCATCGCGAACCCCGGAGGCAAACCATGACCGCGGACCTCGATCCGGATTTTGCGCCGATCGCAAACCGAATTCGCGAGAGCGTCGGACGGCAGGGATTCATGGGCCATGTCGGCGCCGAGCTCTCCGAATTGGCGCGCGGCTCGTGCACGCTCGCCGTCGACCGGCGGCCGGAGTTGTTGCAGCAACATGGTCTGTTCCACGGCGGCGTCACGGCGTTCTTGGTGGACAATGCGACCACGATCGCGGCGGCGACCTCGCGCGGCCAGCCGGCGCTGACGGCGGAATACAAATTGAATCTGTTGTCGCCGGCGTCCGGCGAGCGTCTGATCTGCCGCGCCCGCGTGATCAAGCCGGGCAAGCAGGTCGCTGTCGTTGCCGCGGACGTGTTCTGCGTGATCGACGGAACGGAGAAACACACCGCGACCGCGTTGGCTTCGATTGCGATGCTGACGGAGGTGCCGGCAAGAATCACAAGCCCGGCCTGAGGCCGGGCTTGCAACGATTCGATATATTTGGCGACGCGCTTATTTCTCGGTCGCGGCTTCTTCGCGCGGCTCGTCGTGCTGGGCTTCCGGATCGAAGAATTCACCGGCGGCGGCGAGCGCTTCGGCGGCCGCATCCTGATCTTCCTGGCGGGTCGAGATATCTTCGCCGCGATTGATGCGTTCGGCCTCGTCGGCGCTGCGCGCGACCGTCACGGTGACGCTGACTTCGACTTCCGGATGCACGGCGATGCCGATGTTGTGCTTGCCGATGGTCTTGATCGGCGCGTCCAGCATCACCTGGCTGCGGCTGATGGTGACGCCATCGGCCTCAAACGAGGCGATGATGTCGCGAACCGTCACCGATCCGAACAGCTGGCCGGTTTCGGACGCCTGACGCAGCACCACGACGTTGCGGCCGTCGATCTTTTCCGCGACCTTGGCGGCCTCACCCTTGGCCTTGAGATTGCGGGCTTCGAGTTCGGCCTTCATGCCATCGAACTTGGCGCGATTATCCGCGGTGGCGCGCAGCGCCTTGCCGCGCTTCAACAGAAAATTGCGCGCAAATCCGTCCTTGACGCGGACGACTTCGCCCATCTGGCCAAGCTTGGCGACGCGTTCCAGCAAAATGACTTCCATATTCGTTCTCCTTTGAAGTGATGAAGATAGCGGGTTTGAGTTGAAGCAAGAGTTCAGGAGGCGGGGATCGGCGGCGGCCTGCTTCGCCAGTAGCGCTTACGAAGTCCGAAGACGGCGTCGGCAAGACCCAGAACCACCATCGCCAGCACCGGCCAGCCGAACACCATCACGATGGCGTAGGTCGAGCTCAGCCACAGCGCGCGGCTTTTCATCGCAAGCGTCAGTGTGTGCAGCACGGCGAAGCCGGTAAGCCCGTAAGCCATCATCAGGGCGGCGGTGGCGATCTGCGCCAGGATCGCAAGCAGGCCGCCGGTGAAACAGAAGGCGATGGCCACGCACAATGCGGCGAGCGTCATCGGCGGCAGATCGGCGGCTTTTAGATCGGGCCAGGGGCGGTGCAATCGGCCGGAGGTGGCGGTGATTTTCGCGGAAAGCCAGAGATTGAGCGTCAGCGTCATCATGGCGACGATGGCGGCGGCGGAAGGCGCGATGGTCACGAGCGCATCGACCCATTGCTCGATGTCGCCGCTGGAAGCAGCATCGCGCGGGCCGAGGATCCGCAGCAGGCCGCGCCGCAGCGAGCCGACGATGGTGGCGGCGTCGGTGCCAAGCGTCAGCAGCGCCGCGAACGTGGTCAGCACGGCAAAGCCCGTGATCCAGAGCAGGATGCGGCCGACCGGGTACCATTCGAGATCAGGCGCAGGCGGCGATGCGCCATTGCCCTTTGAGGCATCGGGGGCGACGGGCCGCCCCAGCAGCGCGAGATGCCCAAGCCACCAGGCCGGCAGCGCGACCGTGACCACAAAGGCGATGCAATAGGGCAAGCCGAAGATGGCGCCGAGACCGGTCGCCGCGCTGATGCCGCCGATGGTGGCGCTGAGCGGTCCCCATCCCATCGCCGCCACCATCAGCGGCAGCGGGGCCAGATAGAACAGCAGCAACGAGATCAGCGCGCCCGAGATGATCGAGGCGAACATCAACGCCGATGCGGAGCCGGCGGCCATGGCAATGAGGACGATCGCGATCATCAGCTGTCCCGCTCCTTTCGAGCGGTTAGAGGTTCTGAAAACCCCAACCATCGGCAACCGGACGACCCGGGAGCCTTATGAAGATTTTCGATCGGCGGCACGCATGCCGCCGATCGCGGAAGTATTTACCTGATCACGTAAGGCAACAGACCGAGGAAACGCGAGCGCTTGATGGCGCGCGCGAGTTCGCGCTGCTTCTTGGCGGAGACGGCGGTGATGCGGCTCGGCACGATCTTGCCGCGCTCGGAGACGTAACGCATCAACAGCTTGGAATCCTTGTAGTCGATCTTCGGCGCGTTCGGACCCGTGAACGGGCAGGTCTTGCGGCGGCGGAAAAACGGACGGCGTGCACCAGCTTCAGCCATGATTCTTACTCCTCAACCGCTGCGTCGGCGTCTTCGCGCGGACGGCGTGGACCACGATCGCCGCGGTAGCCACCGCCGTCACGATCACCCCGGAATCCGCCCTCGCGGTCGCCGCGGAAACCGCCGCCGCCACGGTCGTCGCGATCGCGATCGCGGTCGGCCTTGCGCATCATCGCCGAGGGACCTTCCTCGTGCTCCTCGACGCGAACGGTGAGATAGCGAATCACGTCTTCGCTGATCCGCTCCTGCCGCTCGACCTCGGCGACAGCCGCCGAGGGGGCGTCGATGTTGAGCAGGACGAAATGCGCCTTGCGATTCTTGTTCATCCGATAGGTGAGGGAACGTACGCCCCAGTTTTCCATCTTCACGACCTTGCCGCCGAGTTGCTCGACGATGCCGGTCATCTGGGTGGTCAATTCCTCGACCTGCTGGGTGCTCGCATCCTGACGCGCGAGAAAAACATGCTCATAGAGAGGCATGGGTGTCCTTTCCTGTGTTGGCGCGGTTCCCGGCGGCAAGCCCTTCGAACCCTTCGGAAAGGACTCGATATGCTCAGAAGGCGGAAGCACGGGACGACGGACCGACTGGCCCTGCCACATCAACATCGCCGATTTAGGTGAAATTGCTGAGACCGTCCGTTCAGCTCCCGGCCGGGATCCACGGATGCGCGGTTTATAAGGATTTTGGCCGCGATGGCAAGGAAAAGCCGGGGAAAATCTGAAGGGAATAGCAAGGGACCGGAGGGCGACCGGGCCTGGAAAAACGATCCCATCGGGCTCACCTAAACAGGGGAACCGTCCGGCGGCTTGACATAACCGTCCCCTGCGGTGTCTTTCGGCCCAACTTCAGGGATTTCAGGAACGTGCGGGGGGTGCCGATGACGGCGGCGTTTACTTTTCCGGGGCAGGGTTCGCAGGCCGTCGGCATGGGCAAGGCCCTGGCAGAGGCTTTTCCAGCCGCACGAGCGGTATTTGACGAGGCCGATGCGGCGCTGGGCGAAAAGCTTACAGCCGTCATCTGGGAGGGCCCGGCGGAGACCCTCCAGCTCACCGAAAACGCCCAGCCGGCCCTGATGGCGGTCTCGATCGCCACTCTGCGCGTACTGGAGGCCGAGGCCGGCTTTTCGGTCGCCCGGGATGCCGCCTTCGTGGCGGGACATTCGCTCGGTGAATATTCGGCGCTGGCGGCCGCCGGCAGCCTCAGCGTCAGCGATGCGGCGCGGCTGTTGCGCACCCGTGGCCTTGCCATGCAAAAGGCGGTGCCGGTCGGCGTCGGCGCCATGGCCGCCTTGCTCGGTCTCGATTACGAGGCCGCGGTCGCGGTCGCCAACGAAGCCGCGCAGGACCAGGTCTGTCAGGCAGCCAATGACAATGGCGGCGGGCAGGTGGTGGTCTCCGGCGACAAGGCCGCGGTCGAGCGCGCGCTCGAAATCGCCAAGACCAAGGGCGCCAAGCGCGCGATGTTGCTGCCAGTGTCGGCGCCGTTCCATTGCCGGCTGATGCAGCCCGCCGCCGAGGTGATGGCCAAGGCGCTGGCCGGGGTCACCATCAAGCCGCCGGTTTCGCCGCTGGTCTCCAACGTGCTTGCCGCGCCCATCACCGATCCGGACGAAATTCGCCGCCGCCTGGTCGAACAGGTCACGGGAACCGTGCGCTGGCGCGAGTCGGTGGCGTATATGGCAAGCCACGGGGTTACGCGCTTTTTCGAAATCGGGGCTGGCAAGGTGCTCAGCGGGCTGGTCAAACGCATCGCCGACGGTGCGATCGGGATTTCAGTCGGCGGGCCAAATGATATTGCTGCAGCCAGGGAAGCACTTGCCGCCGCGCGTTAAGGCCCGCGCGGTCGAGAGGAGAAATGGATGTTCGATCTGACTGGCAGGACGGCGCTCGTTACCGGTGCGACCGGCGGTATCGGCGGCGCGATCGCGCAGGCCCTGCACGCGCAGGGCGCCGCGGTGGCGATTTCCGGGACACGGCGCGAGGTGCTGGACACGCTCGCCGGCAAGCTCGGCGAACGGGTCCATGTGCTGCCCTGCAATCTCTCCGACTCAGCCGAGGTTGAGGCGCTGGTGCCGGCTGCCGAAAAGGCCCTCGGCCAGGTCGATATTCTCGTGGCCAATGCCGGCATCACCCGGGACAATCTGTTCGTGCAATTGCGCGACGAGGATTGGGACGAGGTCATCAAGGTCAATCTGACCGCGACCTTCCGCCTCGCCCGGGCCGCGACCAAACTGATGATGCGCAAGCGCTTTGGCCGCATCATCGCCATCACTTCGGTCGTCGGCGTCACCGGCAATCCGGGGCAGGGCAATTACACGGCGTCGAAGGCCGGGCTGATCGGCATGATCAAGACGCTGGGCGCGGAATACGCCAAGCGCAACGTCACCGCCAACTGCATCGCACCCGGATTTATTGCGACGCCGATGACGGACGCGCTCAACGAGAAGCAGCGCGAAACCATCCTCTCGAAGGTTCCTGCCGCACGGCTCGGAACGCCCGAGGACATCGCCGCGGCGGCGGTCTATCTGAGTTCAAACGAAGCGGCCTATGTCACCGGCCAGACGATTCACGTTAATGGCGGAATGGCCATGATTTGAGCCGATTGACTGTCCCTCGAGCAAGGCGAGGGGCGGTTTCCGGCTGGCGGTTGAGGGCTTATAGTCAAGGCTTGGGAAGTATGATAACCGAACCCCCAACGGATGGGCAAAGAACGCCATTGCAGGATTTTGAAACCCTGTATATTGGCGAGGTAGAGCCTGCCGTCGTTCGCCGGGCCTTGTCGGTTGTCACGGGGCCAAATCAAGACTATGCGCGATTGCGAAGGAAGTTTAACGACCAGGATTCGTATCGTCTTGGGGACGGGTCTAATGGAACAAGCACGAGGTTGAACGATGAGTGAGATTGGCGAGCGAGTTAAGAAGATCGTGGTCGAACACCTTGGTGTTGAACCCGAAAAAGTGGTCGACAACGCGAGCTTCATTGACGACCTCGGCGCCGACAGCCTCGATACCGTCGAGCTCGTGATGGCGTTTGAAGAAGAGTTCGGTTGCGAGATTCCTGACGATGCGGCTGAGACGATTTTGACCGTCGGCGACGCCACAAAATTTCTGGAAAAGAACGCGAAAAGCTGACGCCCCTGCGCGGTGCTGACGAAGCCGGACGGACCGTGGTCGAACGGTCCACCGGTTTCTTGTTGTGGACCGCAAATCCCGGGCTGGAGTGCTGGATATGAGGCGGGTTGTCGTCACGGGCCTCGGCATGGTGTCGCCACTCGGCTGCGGCATCGAACCGACCTGGAAGCGCATCCTCAACAGTGAGAGCGGCGCCAGAAAGATCGACACGTTCGACGTGTCCGATCTGACCAGCCGGATTGCCTGCGTGATTCCGCGCGGCGACGGCAACGGCGGCACCTTCAATCCCGACCAATGGATGGAGCCGAAGGATCAGCGCAAGGTCGACGATTTCATCATTTTCGCGATGTGCGCGGCGCGCCAGGCACTCGATGACGCCAATTGGCATCCGGCCACCGAAGAGGATCGTTGCGCGACCGGCACCATGATCGGCTCGGGGATCGGCGGCCTGTCAGGTATCGCCGACACCGCGCTGCTGCTCAAGGAGCGCGGCCCGCGCAAGGTATCGCCGTTCTTCATCCCCGGGCGCCTGATCAATCTGGCCTCGGGCTATGTATCGATCGAGCACGGCCTCAAGGGTCCCAACCATGCGGTGGTCACGGCGTGTTCGACCGGGGCCCACGCGATCGGCGATGCAAGCCGGCTAATCGCGCTCGGCGACGCCGATGTGATGGTGGCCGGCGGAACCGAATCGCCGATCTGCCGGCTGTCGATGGCGGGATTTTGCGCATCGCGCGCGCTGTCGACCGCCTTCAACGACACACCGGAAAAAGCATCGCGTCCCTACGACAAGGACCGCGACGGCTTCGTGATGGGGGAAGGCGCCGGCATCGTGGTGCTCGAGGAATACGAGCATGCGAAGAGGCGCGGCGCCAGGATGTATGCGGAGGTGATCGGATACGGCCTATCCGGCGATGCCTACCACATCACCTCTCCGACGCCGGATGGCGATGGCGCGTTCCGCAGCATGAGCGCCGCACTGAAGCGCGCGGGAATCACGGCCTCGGATATCGACTACATCAACGCGCACGGCACTTCGACGCAGGTCGGCGACGAAATCGAGCTTGCCGCGGTGGAACGCTTGCTGGGCAACGCTTCGTCGAGGGTGTCGATGTCGTCGACCAAATCCTCGACCGGGCATCTGCTGGGCGCGGCGGGCGCGATCGAGACCATCTTCAGCGTTCTGGCGATCCGCGACAATATCGCGCCCCCAACCATCAATCTTGAGAATCCGTCGGTCGAAACGGCGATCGACCTCGTGCCGCAAGCGCCGCGCAAGCGCGAGATCAATGTCGCACTGTCGAATTCGTTCGGTTTCGGGGGCACCAACGCGTCCGTGATTGTGCAGCGCGTGGCCAACTGACGCATCATATCAAGAAGTGTCCACCGATTCGCCGCATTCGGTGATAATTCCTACCAATTGGGCGTAGACTATCCATCGGCCGACGCAAGAATCTCGCGAGGCCGCGATCGAACCGACAGGATTCAGGTTGCATCGATGAGTGAGAGGCCGCCCATTTCGCCAAGGTCCCCGCGCGCCGCGCTGGAACCCGAGCAGGTTCCGCCGCCGCCGCGGCGGTCCGCGCGCGCGCGCAATCCGTTCGTCGTGTTCGGCAACGCCGTGATCACCCTCGTGCTGATCGCGATGCTTGGCGCAGGCGCCGTCTATGTCTACGGCCGGCAGATGCTGGAATCCCCGGGACCGCTGCAGGAAGAAAAGATCGTCAACATTCCGGCGCGTTCCAAAACCCGGGACATCGCTGATATTCTGCAACGCGAAGGCGTGATCGACATGAATCCGTGGGCGTTCATTGGCGGCGTGTTCGCCTTGAAGGCAAGCTCAGATCTCAAGCCCGGCGAATACGCGTTCCGGAAGCACGCCAACCTGCGCGACGTCGTCGCCACCATCGTCGGAGGGCAGGTGGTCCAGCACGCCTTCACGATTCCCGAAGGGCTCACCTCCGAGCAGATCGTGGGCCGGCTTTCCGAGAATGATATTTTCGCAGGCGCGGTGCGCGAAATGCCGCGCGAAGGCACGTTGCTCCCGGAAACCTACAAATTCCCCCGCGGTACCACGCGCGACCAGGTGATCCAGCGGATGCAGCAGACGCAGAAGCGGGTGCTGACGGAGATCTGGGAGCGCCGCAATCCGGACGTTCCGGTCAAGACGCCGGAACAGCTGGTGACGCTGGCCTCCATCATCGAAAAGGAAACCGGCAAGGCGGACGAACGCAGCCGTGTCGCCTCCGTGTTCGTCAACCGGCTGCGGCAAAAGATAAAGCTGCAGTCCGATCCGACCATCATTTATGGGCTGGTCGGCGGCAAGGGAACATTGGGCCGCCCGATCCGGCGCTCCGAGATCCAGCAGCCGTCGCCCTATAACACCTATGTGGTGGAAGGCCTTCCGCCCGGGCCGATCGCCAATCCCGGGCGCGCCTCGCTGGAAGCCGCCGCCAATCCGGCGCGTACCCGCGATCTGTTCTTCGTCGCCGACGGTACCGGCGGCCATGCATTTACCGAAACCTACGACCAGCATCAGAAGAACGTCGCCAAGCTGCGCACGATGGAAAAACAGATCCAGAACGATACCGTCGAACCGTCGCCGGACGATCCGCCGCCTTCGGCAGGCGTGCCGGTTGAACTCGGCCCCCACGGCCACGACCAGGCCGGCCGCGCCGAAAAAGCCGACCCGCAGCGCCGCTCCGGCCCGGCAGGGCGCGGCCCAGTCGACGGCTTCGCCGCCTGCGGTGGTCCAGCAATAGCGTGGCGCGGAACCAGTTTCGCGTGAAAGCGCCTCTCACGAGTAACTTGCGCGTATGCAGCCGGCAAAACCGGTATCCACTTTCGCGGAATACGCGCTAAGGTCGGACCGGTTCGTGGTGTTGCGAATCTCACGCCTGTTCCCTTCGGAGTATTTGACGCGATGGCGCTGTCGAGCATGACTGGTTTTGCCCGAAGTCACGGCGCCAGCGGACCCTATGCATTCGAATGGGAGTTGAAGTCGGTCAACGCCAAGGGTTTCGATCTGCGGATGCGGCTGCCGCCTGGATGGGACGAACTTGAAGCTTTCGCCAAGAAGCGCGCCGGCGAAGTGCTGTCGCGGGGAACGGTGTATGCCAATCTGAACGTCAAGCGCGCCAATGCGGTCTCCACCGTTCGGGTCAACGAGGAGGTGCTGGCTTCGATCGTCAGGGTTGCGGGCGTGCTCGCCGGCAAGATCGACGCGGTGGCGCCGAGCATCGACGGGCTGTTGGGGATCAAGGGCGTCATCGAGATTGTCGAGCCGGAAAGCAATGAAGAGGAAGACAAGGCAGCCCAGGCCGCCGCGGCCGCCGCCTTCGAGCAGGCGCTCGGCAACCTCGTCGAGATGCGCCAGCGCGAGGGCGTGGCGCTCGGGCAAATCCTGATCCAGCGAATGGATGAGATCGAGCGCTTGGCCGGGAAGGCCGAGGCCGCGCCCGGCCGCAAGCCCGACGCCATCAGGGCGCGGCTTGCCGAGCAGATCGCGGCCCTGCTCGACACCTCCGACAGGTTCGATCCGGACCGGCTCAATCAGGAGGCGATCATGATCGCCGCCAAGGCCGATATTCGCGAGGAACTGGATCGCATCGCCTCGCACATTTCGCAGACCCGCGAGATGATCGCCAAGGGCGGCCCGATCGGCCGCCGGCTCGATTTCCTGGCGCAGGAATTCAACCGCGAGGTCAATACCTGCTGCTCGAAGTCGAACGATCTCGAATTGACCAACACCGGCCTCGCGATGAAGAACGTGGTCGAGCAATTCCGCGAACAGGTCCAGAATCTGGAGTGATCGATGACGGCTGGCGGCCAGGGCTTCGACGGGGTTGAGCGGCGCGGATTGATGTTTGTGCTGTCATCGCCGTCGGGCGCGGGCAAGACCACGTTGTCGCGTCTGCTGATCGACCGGACGCCGGGCCTCAAGATGTCGGTGTCCGCGACCACGCGGCCGAAGCGGCCCGGCGAAATCGACGGCCGCGACTATGTGTTCGTCGACAAGACGAAATTCGAACAGATGGCCAAGCGAAACGAATTGCTGGAATGGGCCACCGTGTTCGACAACCGCTATGGCACGCCGCGCGCGCCGGTCGAAGCGGCGTTGTCGGCGGGGCAGGACGTGTTGTTCGATATCGACTGGCAGGGCACCCAGCAGTTGCGGGAAAAAGCCCGCGCCGATGTCGTCAGCGTGTTCATCCTGCCGCCGTCAGCCGCCGACCTGGAGAAGCGGCTGCACTCCCGCGCACAGGATTCCGATGCCGTGATCCGGGGACGGATGAGCCGCGCCAGCCATGAAATGAGCCACTGGGCGGAGTACGATTATATCGTCATCAATCACGATATCGATGAAGCGTTCGCCGAGGTGCAGTCGATCCTCAACGCCGAACGGCTCAAGCGCGAACGCCGCACCGGTTTGACGAATTTCGTACGCGAGTTGCAGCGGCAACTAGAGAAATGATCCGACGCCGGGCTGCCGCTGTTTCGCGGCCTGGCAACTCTTGCGGGAAAAGTCCCGCAACAATTCCACGATCCTGTCGTCGGGGTCGCCGACCTGATCGAGGTCGCGCGGGTAATGCGGCTGCGGCGGCCGCGCATCCGCGCCCTGATGGACCGTCGAGGGCTTGCGGCCGGGAGCCGCCGATTTCCAGATTGAGGCTCGGCGCCCGCGAACGCTGCGCTTCGCACGACGCCTTGTGCCGACGAAGTTGAAAATCAAACGTCCCATGACGCCCGCCAGCGCCAGCGCGCCCAAAATCGCAGCCAGCAGCATCTGCACGGAATGGGTTGGGGACAGATCCGCCGCCGTGAACTGGCCGGCGGCCGGAGGCGCCGGCGGCGGGACTTGCGGAGCTGTGTTTACTTGCGTGCCCGCGGTGGGTTCATTCGGCGCCGGGTTGGCAAGGGGCGCAGGGCTGGTCACCGCAACCGCGTTCGATTGATCGAGCCAGCGTGAAGTGACCGCCGGTTGTGCTCCTGCAACTGGCGGCTGCAGGTTCTTGTCAGCTTCGCTCAGCGGCGCGTTGGTGGGCATCGCCGCGGCCGGGCGGTTTGCGCGGCCTGGCTGGTCGAAGCGTGGTTGCGAGGGGAGTTCGGCGTGCGCGTTGGCGACTGATGATTGTATCGCCGCGTCGGGTTTGGCCGCAGCCGGCTTTGCGGGAGAAGGCGGCTTGGGTACGGCGATGCTGGCAGCCTTTTCGCCCTCGTCCCGCAGATACCAGCATTGGCGTTTGCTGTTGCGGTCGATCCGGTAAAACCAATGGCTACCCTGAGGCGTCTCGCCCTTCGGAGCGGAAAGGCACTCTTCGTCCGCTCCGGCCGCGCTGCGGGTGATTGCCGTCAGAGAGGCACCAGCAAGGAGGCTGGCGAAGATTGCTGACGCAATTTTCGCGGGTCGGTTTGGCATCGGTTACTCCGGTACTCATACGCGTACTAAAACACACGGCATTCCGTATCCCTTATCTCTACAAAGACTTGGGTCGGAATGAGCCACAATTCGGACAGCATGAGGCTTAATTCGGGCCGCGCCCCCCGGAGCGGCGGTATTTAGAGGAAATAAAAATCGACGCGCTGTTTCTGCATCACTCGCTGGCCAGCACGTCGCTGAATAGCACATAGCGCTGGCCATCGAAACGCACCAGACGCATCTGTTTGATCGGGCGCAGATCGGTTGGGCTGGTCTTGAGGCGGATTCCCGGCAGCAGCAGCGGCAATTCCATGTCCAGATGGGAAGCCTGCTTCATGATATTCTCGCGCGTGAGATTGTCGCCGCATTGCCGGAGAAGTTGTACCACCGCGAACCCGATATTGTAGCCGTAAGGGGCATAGTAGTCGCTCTTGTCCACGCGCGGGTTGTACTTGTCCATCCACACGTTCCACGCTTGCATGGCGGGATCGTCTCTCCACTGCGGGTCGGCTGGATCCTTCTGATAGGCTGCGGAGATGATGCCTTTTGCCGCTTCGAACCCCGCGGGTCTGATCGCGCCCGCGATCGAAGAGCCGACGCTCACCACGAATTCCTGCGGATGCCAGTCGATGTCGTAAGCCTTGCGAATGGCTTGCGCGGAGAATTTCGGCACCGTGACGATAAAAAATACGTTGGCGCCCGAAGCCTTCAGCGAAACCACCTGGGAGTCGACCGTCGGGTCGCTGGTGTTGTAGGTCTGCGACGACACGATCATCGCCGCCGCCCGCTCGCCGAGCCCGCGCTTGAAGCCTAACAGATAGTCGCGGCCGAGATCATCGTTCTGCGACAGGATGCCGATCTTGGCGTCGGGCTTGGTCGAGAGAATGTGTCGGGCGTAGATCTCGCCTTCCGACGCATAATGCGGCGTCCAGCTCATCGACCACGGATAATGCTCGGGATCGTTGAAGATGGTCGCGCCGGAACCGATGAAGAGATGCGGCACCTTCTGCTGATTGATGTACTTGACCACGGACATATTGGTCGCCGTGCCGACGGGATTGACGAGAAACAACACTTCGTCGCTTTCGATCAGGCGCCGGATCTGCTCCACCGTCTTCGGTGGACTGTACGCGTCGTCAAGGCTGATGAAATTGATCTTGCGCCCGTTCACGCCGCCTTTTTCGTTGATCATGGCGAAATAGGCGGTGGCGGAAACCGCGCCGGCCGAATAGGCCGATGCGGGACCGCTATAGGGCGTGGTGGTCCCGATCTTGATCTCGGTGTCGGTAACGCCGGGGCCGTATTGTTTCTGTGCGACTGCTGGCGCCGCAACGAAGGCCAGCGCCAGCGCTGCCACAGCCGCGAATCCAAAACGATTCCTCCACGCCATTAAATCCTCCCTGTTCAAGCGAGGCTTACATGGCACTCCGCCTCTTTTGGCGAGGCTTATGAGATGCTCTGCCTCAGTTCTTCAATACGATGCGTCCCACCACTTTTCCGGCCCGCAATTCGTCGATCCATTTCTGGACGTCGCCCATCGGCTCTTCCTTCATCGGCGTCGGCTTGATCTTGCCGGAACGCGCCAGCGCCATCAGCTCGTGACCTTCCGCCAGCGTTCCCACCATGAAGCCCTCGATGGTCATGCGCTTGTAGATCCATTGAACCATCGGCAGGCTGAAATTGCCACCCATCAATCCGGACACCACGATCTTGCCGCCGCGCGCGACGGCCGCGACCGCGAAAGCCATGGATTTTTCGTTGCCGGCGAAATCGACGACGTCGTCGAATCCACCTTCGGTTTCCTTCAGGATGCGTTTGACGACATCGGGTTCGGACGGATCATAGGCGACGGTGGCGCCATTTTTCAGCGCCGCCTCGCGGGCGGCCGGGCTCAGATCGGCCACCGCGATGTTTTGCTTGAACATCGCCTGCGCGAACGCCAGCCCCATCATGCCGACGCCGCCAAGGCCGATCAGCAGCAGATTGCGCTGCCGCGGCCGGTCGACCAGCCGCTTCAATGCGCCATAGGCGGTCACGCCGGAACACATCAGGGTCGCCGCCTGATTGACCGGCAGCGGATCGTAGTCCAGCAGGTATTTTGCGTCTGGCACCAGCACATGGGTTGCAAAACCGCCGTCGATGGACACGCCAAGAAAACGCTGCTTGACGCAGAGGTTCTCGTCGCCGTTCTGACAGTCGCGGCACTGACCGCAACCGATCCACGGGAATACCGCTTTCTTCGTGCCGATCAGGCTCGCCGGAACATCCGGACCGACTTCGTCGACAATGCCAGCGATCTCGTGACCGAGCGTAAACGGCAGCGTCATGCCGCGCGTGGTGTCGAGCTTCTTGCCGCCGCCGAGGTCGGCGTAACCGTCCTGGATATGAAGATCGGAATGACACAGTCCGCAACGCTCGATACGGACCAGGACTTCCTTACCTTGAGGCTTCGGCGTGTCGACGACGGTCTCGCACAGCGGCGCATCGAATTTGACCAGGGATTGGCGACGCATCAGCGCCATGGCGTTTTCTCCTCAAGTGATGTTCGATTTTTCGTTTCTTATATCGGTCAATTCACGCGCCATGGCAACAAAGCCGCTGACCGGAACGGTCTCGGCGCGCCGCGTCACGTCGACATGCGCCGCACCTGCCAGCCGGGCCGGATCGGCCGCCAACGATTTGAGGCTTTGCCGCAGCATTTTCCGGCGCTGGCCGAATGCCGCCGCCGCGACCTGCTCCAGCGCGCGGCGCTCGCAGGGTTCCGGTGCGTTCCGGGGCATCAATCGCACCACGGATGAGGTCACCTTGGGCTGAGGCACGAACGCCGCGGGAGAAATGTCGAACAGGATTTTCGTCTCAGCGCGCCAGTTCGCGAGCACGCCAAGCCGCCCATAGGCTTCGTCATTCTCGCGTGCGACGATGCGCTCGGCCACCTCGCGCTGAAACATCAGCACCATCATCTCATACCAGGGCGGCCACGGTTCGATCGACAGCCAGTCGATCAACAGCGCGGTGGCGATATTGTAGGGCAGGTTGGCGACGATTCTTCGCTTTGCTGCCCCCGAGCAGCGGCCGCGGATCGAAGTGCTGCGCGTCGGCGCAGATCACCTCGAGCCGTCCCGGGTAGTGCCTGGAAATCTCTGCGAGCGCCGGCAGTGCGCGTTCGTCGCGCTCCACGGCGATGACACGCCGCGCACCCAACCCCAGCAGCGCCCGCGTCAGGCCGCCCGGACCGGGGCCGATCTCGATCACGGTGGCTTCCTCGAGCGGGCCCGCGGCGCGCGCGATCCGCGCGGTCAGGTTGAGGTCCAGCAGGAAGTTCTGACCGAGCGATTTGCGGGCCGATAAAGCGTGCTGGCGAATGACCTCGCGTAACGGCGGCAGGTCGTCGATCGCGCTCATGCCGGCTGCGTCGCCGCCATGCGGGCGGCGAGCCGCAGGGCTGCGATCAGGCTCGACGGATCGGCCTTGCCGGTGCCGGCAATGTCGAACGCCGTGCCGTGATCCGGCGAGGTGCGAATGAACGGCAATCCCAATGTGACGTTGACGGCATCCTCGAAGGCCAGCGTCTTGACCGGGATCAGTGCCTGATCGTGATACATGCAGATCGCGCAGTCGTAGGTTTTTCGCGCGGCGTCATGGAACATGGTGTCCGCCGGCAACGGTCCCCTGATCTCGATGCCTTCGCCGCGCAGGATCTCGACCGCCGGTGCGACGATCATCCGGTCCTCGGTGCCGAGCGAACCGTCTTCACCGGCGTGGGGATTGAGGCCGGATACTGCGAGGCGCGGGCGGGCGAGGCCGAAGCGCGCTTTCAATGCCGCGGCCACGATGCGGCCGGTCGTGACGATCAGTTCGCTCGTCAGCTGCGAGATCGCGTCACGCAGCGCAAGATGGATCGTCACCGGAACGACCACGAGGGCGGGGGACCACAGCATCATCACCGGCTGCGGTGTAAGGCCACCGGTGGCCGCGAGTTCGGCGAGAAACTCGGTATGGCCGGGATGGCGGAAGCCGGCGCGGTAGAGCACATTCTTGGCGATCGGATTGGTAACAACCGCGCTGGCGCGGCCGGCGATCACGTCGCCGACGGCCTGACGGATCGAAGCCATGGCGGCGTCGGCGCTGGTGTGGTCCGGCAGGCCCGGCCGCGCCGTCGCCAATTGGCCGGTGGCCACCACCGGCAAGGCATCGGCGAATGCGCCGACCGCGTCCTCGGGCCGAACTTCGGCAAGCCGGATCTTCAGTCCGAGCGTCTCGGCGCGGTTACCAAGGAAGTCGCGATCGCCGAGCAGATAAAACGCCGGCAGCTTCAGCTCATTGCGGCGCAGCCACGCCTTGATGGCGATATCGGGCCCGATACCCGCGGGTTCGCCTAAGGTCAGCGCGAGGGGCTTTGCCATGCATCAACGATATTCGATCATCGCGGCTTTGCGAACTTCCTGCAGATACGATTTCGACTTCGCCTCGTATTTTTCCGCGAACATCTTGTCGCGGATTTCCTTCTTTTTCGGGGTATCGACGGTGGTCGGCTTCCTTGCGCACAGGGCAACCATCTCGACGCCCTGTTTGGTGACCTCGGGTGCGGTCAAATGGCCGATCGGGGTCTTGTCGAGCACTTCACGAAGGTTGCCGGGGATATCGGCGGAAGTCTTGGTCACAGGCTCGCGTATAGCGGCATTTTGCATGGATTTGAAAAAGGCGTTGGCGTCGTCGCAGGTCTGTACGCGGCTGCGCAGGGCTTCGGCTTCCTTGACCCTTGCCTCGACGGCGGACGGCGCCGACCCGCGTGGGACGATCAAGACGATCGGGCGCAGTTGATATTCGAAGGCCTCGACCTCGAGCTTTTCGTCGCCCTTGGCCTGCACGGCGGCGGCGACATCCTTCTCGCCGACCTGGAGGCTTTCCTTGTAGCGCCCGCGGATCAGACTGGTCCAGACCATCTCGGCCTTCATGCGGGCCTTGAGGGTGTCGGGGCGAACTCCCTGGCTTTCCAGCGATTTTGCCAACTGATCCGGCGTGATTCGCATCCGCGAACTCATACCGGCGAACGACTGGTCGACATCGGACGCGGTCGGATCGACGCCGAATCTCTTCCCTTCCTTGATCTTGACCTTTTCGTCGATCAGTTCGTCGATCACCTGCTGCCGGGTCTGCTGCTTGTGAGTCGTCAGGAAATTCAGCTTGCTGCGCTGCTCGATGTCGTAATTGGTGATCGGTTCGCCGTTGACCATCACGGCGACGGTTTGCGCATGGGATGGCGAAGCTACGCCCATCAGCATCAGCGCCATGACGCAACCGAGCAGGAAAGGTGAAACGCGATTCAGGATCGTAGTGGCCCTCATGATCATATTCGCCATATCAACCGATTTCGAACTGGATCCACGACGTGGGAATGATCCTGGGGCAGCACAAGGCCGGCTCTATTGGATGCCTGCGGTCGGACTGGCCGAAGAGGTCGTGTTGGCAAGAGTCCGCAAACCGATCTGCAACATGAACGCGTGGCTGAGCACGGGCGGCGTGACGCCTGCGGAATACTGGTAGGACGTCACGTAGTTGGCCGCCAGCACGAAACAATCGTCCACGTAGCCCGCGCCGACGATGTACTGGTTGAGCTTGTTGGCTTCAAGATCCCAGCGCGCCGCTCCCGACACCACCCAGTTCGCGGCCACCTTGATCGAGCCGGAACCCAGCAATCCCTCGCGACGGGTCAGGTATCCGAGGTCGGGCTGCGCAGCATAGTTGCCGTACATCAGGCTGACCGACCAGCGGTCGAAATTCGCGCGCCCTTCCGCTTCGAAACGGTTGATGTTCAGGGTGTCTCCATCCATGCGCGAGCGCACGCTGAACGAATAGGTCCTGTTCGGTGAGTAGTTCACGCGGGCAACGTAATCCGACCGGGCATTCTGCAGGCCGGAATCGACTCCGGTGTTGGTCACATCACGGACGGCGAATGAATTCAGGCCGAACAGCTGATAGGATTGGCCGAACAGCATATTGATGGAGCCGCCGCGGTCGAATTGCGTCGTGGCCTGCACGCCGACATTGGCGCGGCCGCCCCCTTCAATGCGGTCGTAGCCGGAGAATTTATCGACGGAGAACAGGTTGCTGGCGTCGAACACCATGCTCTGTGCGTCTTCATTGGGAAGCTTGCCCGCATAGGTCTCATTGGGACGAACGATGATCTGCGCGATTGGCTCGATCGTGGTGGAGCCCCAGGGCTGAACGTTGATGAAGGGATAGCGATATTCGAGACCAACCGTCGGCATCACGCGGATCGCTTGCGTGTCGCCCACCGGGAGGAAATTCGAAACGCCCGGCTGATTGGAGATCGATGCATCGATCGCGTCCGCCCGCAGAATCGCAAACGGCGTCCAGATCTGGCCGGCCGGATCGGTGAAGGATCGCCGCAACATCGCTTCGCCGCTGAGCCGCGTGTATGTGCCGGGTATGCCGCGGAGCAGGCATTGCGACGGCAACCGCGCCAGTGGATCGGCTGAAGCCGTCGTGCACAGGCCGGCCGTGTTTGCCATTGTCGTGATCGGGTCGAACGCGGCGGTCTCCCGCGTCAGGCTGGTGAAATTCGTTTTGTAGCTGAATTCCGCGCCGAGGATCGGGCTGTTGATCACATTCGAATAGTCGAGGACCGGGTGAATCACCGGAACCTTGTCCTGGTTACCCGAGTAGCTCAGATAGTAGATCGTGCGCGCATCGAAGAAGCTGCGATTGCCGACGCCGGTCAGATAGAGCTGCGAAATCGCTTCCGTCGGCAGGCTCAGGAACGAGTTCAGCGGATCCCTGTATTGCGCGAGCCTGTAATCGGAGAAGAAGTAATAGTCCGAGAGCAGAACGCCGTCCCAGCCCCACACCCATTTGTCGTTCAGCGCGAACTGGCCTTTGGTGTCGACGCCGCCGCGGAATTGGCGATCGCCGGGCAGGCCGGCAAAGGCCTTCTGATCCAGCTGGTCGATGCCATAGGCGCGGATCTGATACGATCCGTTGATCAGACGCTGACGGAATTCGCCCTGGAACAGCACGCCCTGCCGGGTCGTGAAGCGCGGGTTGAACGTCGCGTCGTAGTCGGGCGCGATCGCCCAGTAGAACGGGGTTTCGACGGCGTAGCCGAACGTCGTGGCCTGCGAGAAGCCCGGCATCAAGAACCCGGTCTTGCGCTTCACGGTGGGGTCGGGCGTCGAAAAATACGGCAGATACGCCATCGGAACGCCGAAGAACTCCAGCTGCGCGTTCTCGAAGTACAGCATCTTGTCGGTCTGGTCGTGGATGATGCGCGCGCCCTTGACCTGCCACAATGGCGGCTTCTTCGGATCGTCCTTACAGGGGGCGCAGGCGGTGTAGACGCCGTTCTCGAACACGGTGTAGTTGCCGCTGGAGCGATCCGCGCGCGAGGCCGCCATTCGCGTCTGGTCGGCGGTGTCGACGCGCAGCGAATCGACAAAGCCGTCGCGGTAGTCGTCGCTCAGATCCATGACATTGGCGTAGGTGATCTTGCCGTCCGCATCGGTCATGCGGATGTTGCCTTCGGCATGAAGCCGCTTGGTCTTCTGGTCGTAGATGACCTTGTCGGCCTCGACGCTGGTGCCGTTGTAGAACATCTGCACGTTGCCGACCGCCGACACGCGCGAGTTGTTGTAGTCGTAATCGACCTCGACTGCCTGGACCAGCATCTGTCCATTGTTGGCGGCCGGCGCCGGCTTCGGCCGGGGCGGAAGCGGATTGTAGGTGAAGCTCTGCGCCGCGGCCGGGACCGTCGTTGCAACCTCGATTGCGCCGGCAAAAGCCAGCCCCAGAGTCAGCGCAAGAATGGGCCCGCTAAGGGTGGTCATGCGACTGCGATGACGGCGCACGGGCATGCGCCGCCTGAACGCAGGCGACCATATCTGGCGGGCTGTGACAACGGCCACTACCCGTCCTCCTGGTACAGCAAGGCCAAAAAGCCGGTGAGACCGCCCACACACACAGGCAGCCACGCCGAAGCGATCGGATGCATCAACTCAGCCTTGCTCAAATCTTCAGTTACTTTCGACAGAACATAGAGCAGAAACCCTGCACCCACGCCACTCAAAACCATCTTTTGCACGCCGCCCATCCGGAAGAACCGGAGGCTGACGGCGGCCGCCAGCATGACCATTGCAGCCAGTAAAAATGGCTGTGCGAGCAGCTTATGGTACTGCAAACGGTAGCCTGCGGTCGCAAATCCGGAGCTCTCGGAGGATCGGATATAGCCCGGAAGTTGCCAAAAAGACACAGTTTCCGGGGTGGAGAAACTGTTGCGAACCTGGGCTGGCGTCAGGCTGGTATTGAGGAAGAAGCTCTCCTGGTCGATCGGGGGCGCGTCGAGGGCGTATCGGCGGGCATTTTTGAACCGCCAGCGCCCCTCTTCAAGCGTGGCTTCGCGGGCCTCGATTCGCTCCTTGAACTGGAAGTCGGTGTCGAATCGGAACACCGTGAGCCCGGTCAGCCGCACCCCCTGCTGTTCGCTGCGCGCGGCGTTGATGATGGCCTGGCCGTCACTGTTCACCTGATTGATCCAGAAGCCGGATGCGTCCTGGATGCCGCCGCCGGGAGCGGAGCCGAACAGCTCCGCTTCCATTCGCTTGGAGAGTTCGCGGAGGTTGGCGGACATCGGGTTGTAGGCGACGGTTGCGATGACACCGAGCGCGATCGAACTTGCGAGCGCCGGCGAGATGAACTGCCATGCCGAAACGCCGGCGGCGCGGGCGACCACAAGTTCCAGCCGGCGCGAAAGCGCCAGATAGCAGGTCATGGCTCCGATCAGGATGCAAAACGGCATCATCTTTTCGAGCAGTTGCGGTACGCGGAACAGGGACGTCTCCGCGACCGTGATCGCCGATACCGAAGCCAGCCCCGACGTCTTCCTGACCATTTCGATATAGTCGACCAGCACCAGCAGAATGAAGATGCTGGCGAACACTCCGAGTGCCGAGACCACGAAGCGGCCGGCAAAATATCGTCCAAGCGTGTTGGTTATCATGCTCATGCTGTGGCAGGCCGCCCAAAAAGCCGTAACAGACGCGCATTCGATCGGTTGATCGCTTCCATCAATGCCGCCGGCGGCTCGATCACGATGCCGCCGACGATGATCCAGAAGCTGACGCCGATCGCCAAAACCAGCATCAGATATTGCAGCAGCGGAGCCAGTGGCGATTTCACCGCCATGACGGAGCAGGCGAATCCCGCCATCCGCAATCCGAACACGGCGAGAATCGAACCGGTGATCGAAAAGTTGCGGCTCTGGCGCGTGGTGCGCGGCGCGCCGAGGAAAGCGAAGGTCAGGGCCGCGAATGCAAACGGATAGATCGGCGCCAGGAAACGGTCATGCAATTCGGCGCGGAACTGCCCGGGCAACTGCTTGTAGACCGGATCGTCCGGCGGCGGCGCCAGCAATTCCCAAAGATAGCGCTCGCGAATGCCCAGGGTGACGTCGTGCCCCTGATTGGAGAATTTCGACATGTCGAAGGCATAACGGCCGAACGCCACCAGCGCTGGGTCGCGTTTGCCGACCTCGAATCGCTGCAGATTGCCGTCCTCGAGAACCAGAAACGAACCGCCTTCGTTCTTCAGAACCGTGCCGTGGTCGGCAATGATGCTGACGCGCTCCTTTGGGTCGCGGCGGTCATCGACGAAGATGCCCACCAAGAGGCCGCCCGGTTGCCGCTCTCGAATCCGGATCGTCAGGTTCTGGTCGAGTTGGGCGAAGCGGCCGGGCTGAAGGATATTGGCGAGCACGTCGGCGGTGATTTCGGCGTCCCATTGCTTCAGCCTCCGCATGCCGTCGGGGGCGAGGTAGGAGGCGATAAAAGCGACCATGACCGCGACCACGACGGTCGCATAGAAAAACGGACGAAACAGCCGCAGCGGCGAGAAGCCGGCGGCGTTCATCACGATGATCTCGGAGTCGGTCGCGAGCTTGTTCAGGGTATGCGATATCGCGATCATCAATGCGATCGGGGAGATGATCAGGACCAGCGCCGGAATGACCAGACTGGTGACGCCGAGAAAGGTGATGATGGTCTGACCCTGGCTGGTCATCAGGTCGATGCCGCGCAAGGCCTGCGTAATCCAGATCACCCCCGTCAGGCTGACCAGAACCAGCGCAAACGACGCGAGCGTCGTGCGAAAGATATACTTGTCGATCGACCCCATCGTTACTGCACGTTCCCCGCCCCCGAACCGGAACTGCGGCTTGCGACCCCTCCCAACACCGGGATCCCCTGGGCCACCGCCGCCGTACTCCGGCAGGCTTATTCTCTCACGATCATCTCTTTACCATCCCTTTGATCCGTCAACAAAATGGCTGAGCCAAGGCACCGGTAAAATATGGTTTATTATTGGTACGATGTGGCCTTCGGGCCACTGGGACGCTTGGCAGCGCGACGCCTGACAGGCAATAGTGCGCGGGACCTAAGTTTTTGAGGGATGTACGCGACATCCGAAGCCAAACCTGAAATTCCGAGCCGGGTCCCGCGCCGGCGACAGCCCCGATTTTTGGAGGATTTGCCTATGTCCGACGCCGTCAAGGTCGGCTTCGTTCCGTTTTCCACAACCCCGCGTGGGCTTCTGGTGATATTTTGCGACGACACGTTGAAATTCGGCGCGGCGACCCTCAAGGCGCTCGGCTCGGCGGCAGGCATCGTCAAGCGGGCGGCGGCCACGAATCAATTCAAGGGCAAGAGCGGGTCGACGCTCGATATTCTGGCGCCGGAGGGCCTCAAGGCCTCCCGCCTGATCGTGATCGGCACCGGCAAATTGTCGGCGATCAAGGACAATGATTTTCTGAAATTCGGCGGGGCCGCCGCCGGCAAGCTGGTCGCCGGCAACGATGCCGTGTGCGTGATCGCCGAATTGCCCGATGGCGCGATGAAGCCGGAGCAGGCGGCCGCGGTTGCATCCGGCATAAGGCTGCGCGCCTATAAATTCGACCGCTACAAGACCAAGAAGAAGGATGGCGAGGACGCCACCTTGAAGGCCGAGGTGTCGCTCGCGGTCGAGGATGTGCCGGCGGCGCGAAAGGCTTTCGCGTCCGACGCGCATATCGTCGACGGTGTGATCATGGCGCGCGAACTCGTCAACGAGCCGCCGAACGTGCTCTTTCCCGTGGAATTCGCGCGCCGCGCCAGCCAGCTCCGCAAGCTCGGCGTCGACGTCGAGGTGCTCGACGTCAAGGCCATGACCAAGCTCGGAATGGGCGCGCTGCTCGGGGTCGCGCAGGGTTCGGTGCGGCCCGGACGCACCGTGATCATGCGCTGGAACGGCGGCAAGCGCGGCGATCAGCCGATAGCCTTCGTCGGCAAGGGCGTTTGTTTCGATACCGGCGGCATTTCGATCAAACCAGCGGGAAGCATGGAGGACATGAAGGGCGACATGGGCGGCGCCGCCTGCGTGGTCGGGCTGATGCACGCGCTGGCCGCGCGCAAGGCCAAGGTCAATGTCATCGGCGCCATCGGCCTGGTCGAGAACATGCCTGACGGCAATGCGCAGCGCCCCGGCGATATCGTCACCTCGATGTCGGGCCAGACCATCGAGATCATCAACACCGACGCCGAGGGCCGCCTGGTCCTGGCCGACGTGCTCTGGTACGTCGCGAAGAAGTTCAAGCCGAAATTCATGCTCGATCTCGCGACCCTGACCGGCGCGATCATGGTGGCGCTCGGCACCGAATATGCCGGGCTGTTCTCCAACAACGACGAATTGGCCGAACGGCTGAGCAAGGTCGGGCTTGCGACCGGAGAGAAGGTCTGGCGCATGCCACTCGGCCCGGAATACGACAAGCAGATCGATTCGCAGTTTGCCGACATGAAGAACACCGGTACCCGCAATGGCGGTTCGATCACCGCCGCGCAGTTCCTGCAGCGCTTTGTCGACGACACGCCGTGGGCGCATCTCGACATCGCGGGAACGGCGATGGGGGCGCCGAAATCCGAGATCAACCACAGCTGGGGTTCCGGCTTTGGCGTTCGGCTGCTGGAGCGGCTGGTCGCGGAGTATTACGAAGCCAGGAAGTAGCAGGGACCGGATGACGGAAGTTCTATTCTATCACCTGCAGAACATGTCGCTCGAAAACGTGTTGCCTCCGCTGCTGGAAAAGTCGCTGGAGCGGGGCTGGCGCGTGGTCGTGCAGTCGACCTCGCAGGAGCGTACTGAGGCGCTCGATGCCCATCTCTGGACCTATCGCGACGATTCGTTCTTGCCGCACGCCACCTGGCGCGCCGGTGACGCGCAGGATCAGCCGATCGTGCTGGCGGTCGAGGAGGGCAATCCGAACCGGGCCAATGTCCGGTTCCTGATCGACAATGCGCCGTTGCCCACCGATTCCGATGGGTATGAGCGGGTGGTGCTGGTGTTCAACGGCGACGACGGCGACGCGCTGGCGGCGGCGCGCGGCGCCTGGACCGATTGCAAGTCGCGGGGGTTCGAGGTCACCTACTGGCAGGCGGACGAGCAGGGGCGCTGGCAGAGGCGGGAATAGCGGCGCGCGGCGATTAATGATAGACTATGGTTTCGATCCGTGAGCCCCGGCAAAGCCACGGTCGTGCCGCAAAGTGATAGTGAACAACCGCTCGGGCCTAAGGCCTGACATTTGCGCCGAGCAATCGCTTCGGCTTAACAATCACTTGGGTTTAACAATCACTTGGGTTTGGGGTGGGGATCTAGTTCATCGTGCGAGACAAGACCTCTCATCGAAATCTGCTGCTGGCGCTGCTGGCGCTTGCCCCTGCAATCGCGGGCTGCTCCGGTACGGCCGACATGTTCCAGTCCGATCTGCTGTCGAAAGACGCCGAATGGTTTTCGCGTTCCGGCCGTGTGTTCATCCGAAGCGTCTCGATTGAAACGCCGCCTCTGACGCCCGACAAGCCGGTGACGGCGGAGGACCTCGTCAGCGCCGATGGGGGGTGCCCGGGAATGGCGCCTCCAGCCGGGCCCGCCGGCGCCAACGCCCTGACCGACGGTGCGGCCGGTGCGCCCGCACCTTCGACCACGGGAACCGTCGCGCTCGGTCATACCGAATGTGACGTCGTACGCGGTATCGGCGCACCCGACAGCGTCAATCTTTCGAACAATGCGCGCGGCGACCGGGTGGCGGTGGTCAATTATTCGCGCGGGCAGCGCGCCGGGATCTACACTTTCACGGCCGGCCGCCTGTCGTCGATCGAGCGTGCACCTGAGCCGGTGGGACAGCCGAAGATGGCGAAGCCGAAAGCGAAGAAAAAGCCTGCGGCGACGTGACCGCTTTGCCGGCGTCCATCGTCTCAATCCTCCGGTAGGGTAAAGACCGCGCAAGGCGTGGCGATGCCACGCAAGTCGTGCTCGCCCAGCGGGATCAGTCTCGCCGTCGTCTCCGCTGCGACCGCGCCCGAGACCAGCACGGTGCGACCAAGGGGTCGGCATAGCCCTTCGAGCCGACTGACCAGATTGACCGCGGGGCCGATCGCGGTGAAGTCCAGCCGGTCGGCGGTGCCGATATTGCCCCACAGCATCTCGCCAAGGTGCAGCGCCGCGCCGAAGGGCAGGGGCGGCAGGCCTTCGCGGCCGCGTGTTTGGTCGAGATGGGCCATGCCGGCCCGGGCCGCGCTGACGGCGCTGAGCGCGGCGTCGCAGGCGGCGGAAGGGGACCGGTCCCCGATCGGGAAAATCGCAAGCACCCCGTCGCCGATGAATTTGAGCACCTCGCCGCCGAAGGCGTGAACGGCACCGGCGATCCGATCAAACCAGGCGTCGAGCGCCGTGACCACCGCCTCCGGTGCCGTCGCCTCCGACAGAGCGGTGAACCCGCGCAGATCGCCGTAGAGCAGGACCGCGCGGATGGTCTCGCTTGTCTGTCGTCGCAGCCGCCCGGCCAGCACCTGCGCCGCGCTGCGTCGGCCGAGATAGGCCTCGAGCAGCGCCGCGAGGGTCGACCGCGTGGCAAGTACGGCCAGCGGTGCTGCGGCGAAACGCGCCGCCTGATGCACCAGCGCGAATTCCTGTTCGGTGAGTGGCCGCGACACAGACCAGCTCAGCACTGGGCCGTCTGACGCAAAGCCCGGGACATCTTCCCGCACAACCGCGCCACCCAACCCTGCAAGCCAGTCGACGCCGACATCGCCCTGTCCTGGTCCTGCCGTACTCAAGGCCCCGAAGCCCAGCGCCTCGATCACCGCTCCGGTCTCTGCTCGCCACAGCCATGTGCGGCGGGCGATCATCGGGTGTGGCGCCGCCAGCATCAAGGCCCCGCCGGCGAGCGGCAAGCCGTCGGCGATCAACTGCGCGCCAAGCGCGGCCAGGAAATGGTCAGCGCCGGCCGCGGCACTGGCCTCGTCGACAAGCCAAGCGAGGGTGGAGGGCAGCCGCATGAAGGGATCATGCGACTGCGGAGGGGACCTGTCACCGCCGTATTTTCACGAAAATGGCATCGTAAAGAAGGTAGACAGGAACTTGCTTTCACGCGGTCAGATGCGAAGCTTTGCGCCGTGCCGATCCGACCTGTCGCCGCTGGCGGAAGCGGAAGGAATGTTTTCGAACAAGCGGCCGAGACGGTGCATTGCACCCGCGCTCTTGTTGAAGGAGGCTCTCGATGATTGAATCGCTGGTGGTCCGGCGTGAGATCCAAGTCGCGGCGCCGCCAGCGACCGTCTTCGCTTTCCTCACCGATCCGGAAAAGATTCTGCGGTGGATGGGAACGGAAGCGACGCTGGAGCCGCATCCCGGCGGACTTTACCTCGTCAACGTCACCGGCACGAACGTCGCCCGCGGGCGGTTCACGGAGGTCATTCCGGTCCATCGCCTCGCCTACAGCTTCGGCTGGGAAGGCGGCGAAGCGGTGCCGCCGGAGTTGAGCCTGATCGAGATCGACTTGATCGACCAGGAAGCGGGCAGGACGTTGCTGCGCTTGACCCATAGCGGCCTGCCCGATGCCGCGGCCTGCGCCAGCCATGAGAAGGGCTGGTCCCATTACCTCGAAAGGCTGTCCAAAGTCGCCTCCGGCGGCGATGCGGGTCCCGACCCCCGGTTAGCCTGACTACGGTGACGGCGGTTTCCGCCGAGGGGCGTGAGGGCGATGCAACGCTAGCCGGCCGCCTCGTCATATTGCGAACTCACCGCCAGCCATTCCTCTTCTGCGCGCTGCAATGCGCTCTCGGCGCCGGCGCGGGCCTTGCTGAGTTGAGCGGCCTGCTTGGGGTCGCGCTGGAACAGGTCGGGCAGCGCCAGCGCGTTATCGATCTTGGCGATGATGCCGTTGATGCGCTCGATCTCGGCCTCGGCGTCTGAAATCCTCTGCTTCAGCGGCACGCGCTTTTCGCTCTTGTTGCGTTGCGGCTTGTCGCGGCCGGCTGCGCGCTCGTTGCCACCGCGGTCGCGCGAACTGGTGCGCATGCCGCGCGCCGACAGCACCATGCGCCGGTAATCGTCGAGGTCGCCGTCAAAGCTCGTGACGGCATGATCGGCGACCACCCACAACTGATCGGCGCAGGCTTCGATCAGATAGCGATCATGCGAGACCATGATGACCGCGCCTGGGAATTCGTTGATCGCTTCGGCCAGCGCGGCACGGCTGTCGATGTCCAGATGGTTGGTCGGCTCGTCGAGAATGATCATGTTGGGACCGAAGAAGGTCGCAAGTCCCAGCAGCAGCCGGGCTTTTTCGCCGCCCGACAGGCTTTTGACGAGGGTGTCGCCCGCCTTGCCCGAGAAGCCGATCGCGCCGGTGCGGCCGCGTATCTTGGTCTCGGTGGCGTCCGGCATCAGCTTGCGGACGTGATCGTAGGGCGAGCCGTCGAGATTGAGCTCATCGACCTGGTGCTGGGCGAAATACCCGACCGACAGCTTCTCCGCGCGGGTGACGTGACCGGAGAACGGCGGCAGCTTGTTGGCCAACAGCTTGACCAGCGTCGACTTGCCGTTGCCGTTGGAGCCGAGCAAGGCGATGCGGTCGTCGGTGTCGATGCGCAACGTGACGCGGTTGAGCACGGGCTTTTTCGGATCGTAGCCGACCGAGACGTCGTCGACCGCGATGATCGGCGGCGACAGCATCTTCTCCGGCGTCGGAAATGAAATCTCGCGCACGTCCTGCGTCACCAGCGCGGTGACGGGTTTCATCCTTTCCAGCATCTTGACGCGCGACTGCGCCTGGCGGGCCTTCGACGCCTTGGCCTTGAAGCGATCGACAAAGGCTTGCAGCCGCTTGCGCTCGTCGGCCTGCCGTTTCGCATGCTTGGCGTCGAGCATTTCGCGGGTCGCGCGCTGCTCCTCGAACGAGGAATACGTGCCCTTGTAGAGCGTCAATTTGCCGCGATCGAGGTGCAGGATCTGATCGACCGAGGTGTCGAGCAGGTCGCGGTCGTGGCTGATGACGATCACGGTGCGCGGATAGTTGGCCAGATGGTCTTCGAGCCACAGCGTGCCCTCGAGATCGAGGTAGTTGGTTGGTTCGTCCAGCAGCAGAAGATCGGGAGCGGCGAACAAGGTCGCGGCCAGCGCGACGCGCATGCGCCAGCCGCCGGAAAATTCCGAGCACGGCCGGGCCTGTTCCGCGGTCGAAAATCCGAGGCCCGAGAGGATTGCGGCGGCGCGGGCAGGGGCTGAATGCGCGTCGATGTCGACGAGCCGGGTTTGAATTTCGGCGATCCGGTGTGGATCGGCCGCGGTCTCGGCTTCGCGGAGCAGCGCGTCGCGTTCCAGATCGGCCTTCAGGACGACGTTGACCAGGCTTTCCGGACCGTCGGGGGCTTCCTGGGCGAGACTGCCGACCCGCCAGCGCGGAGGAATGCTGATGCTGCCGGTTTCGGTCGGCAATTCGCCGCGGATGGCATGAAACAGCGTGGATTTGCCGACGCCGTTGCGGCCGACGAAACCGACGCGCGCGCCGGGCACGATCTGCACCGAGCTCTGATCGATGAGAAGCCGTCCGGCGATCCGGACCGAAATGTCGGTGAGTGAAAGCATGCGGGCTTTTCACCGGCGCGGAGCGAAAACGCAACCGGTTTATTGTTGCGAAATGACACCGCTGCAACGGGTTATGATGAAAAACATGGTCAAACCGGCCGTGAACTCGTGACAGGCGCTATCTTGCAACATCAGATTTTTCCCTCTATTGGCATTCGCAACATCAAGAGTTGAGCTGACGCTCAACGCCAACCTGCTCCCGAGCAAGGTGGCGTCCCCGCAAGGGGAGATGCGGCCGATCCGGCAACTAAACGGAAATCAGCTGCGAGCGCCCGCCTTGCCTCGATGGTGGAGACCCGATGAACCACAGGCGTTCCAGCATGACTGATCCCCAGCAATTCGCGAGCGACAATTATTCCGGCATCTGCCCGGAGGCATGGACCGCCATGGTCGAGGCAAACCAGGGCCACGCCCCGGCCTATGGCGATGACGAATGGACGGCAAAGGCGTCGGACGCCTTTCGTTCGCTGTTCGAAACCAACTGTGAGGTGTTCTTTGTCTTCAATGGCACGGCGGCCAATTCGCTCGCGCTCGCCGCGCTCTGCCAATCCTATCACAGTGTGATTTGTTCCGACACAGCCCATGTCGAGACCGATGAGTGCGGTGCCCCGGAGTTCTTCTCCAACGGATCCAAACTGCTGGTGGCTCAATCCGCAGATGGAAAACTAACGCCCGATGCGATCCGCGCCCTCGCCGTCAACCGCAACGACATCCATTTTCCAAAACCTCGGGTGGTGACGATCACGCAGCCGACCGAGACCGGTCAGGTCTACAGCCTCGACGAGTTGCGGGCGATATCCGAGACCTGCCGCGAACTCGGTCTCAACCTGCACATGGACGGCGCGCGTTTTGCCAATGCCTGTTGCAGCCTTGGGTGCAGCCCGGCCGACATGACGTGGCGAGTGGGCATCGATGTGCTGTGCTTTGGCGGAACGAAGAACGGCATGGCCGCTGGCGAAGCGGTTCTGTTTTTTAATCGACGGCTTGCAGAGGATTTCGACTATCGATGCAAACAGGCGGGGCAGTTGGCCTCGAAGATGCGATTTCTGTCCGCGCCCTGGGTCGGCATGCTCGAGACCGGGGCGTGGCTGCGCAACGCCGAGCATGGCAACGCCTGTGCCCAACGCTTGCTACGGCAGATCGGCGGGTTGCCGGAGCTGGACATCATGTTTCCGGTTCAGGCCAATGCCGTCTTCGTTCGTATGCCGGAAGCCAGGATTGCGGCCCTGCGGGATCGAGGCTGGCAGTTCTACACATTCATCGGAGGCGGCGCTCGGTTCATGTTCGCCTGGGATGCCGAGCCGCAGCGCGTGGATCAGCTGGCCGCCGACATACGTCAGATCGCACTAATTCGATGACATCGGCCGGCCCTCATTATCCCGCATGTGCAATTCGTCCAGCAGATGCCGGAGGTGGGGGCTGAGGCGCATGGATTCCGGACGAAGATCCTGTTGCAGACGTTCGCCGACGGCATCACAGATCGATCGGCAGGTCTTGTGATCGATTTGTCCATTGGTGTCGTCGACGAGGCCATTCATGACGAGTTCCGATTCGGATCCATTTGATTGAAGTTGCGCCGGACCAAGTCTTGGAACGGGAAATTGTTTCGTGCTGCCCCCCGATTGCATGAGTTTCTGCCAAAAAATGCTGCTGGTTCCGGCCGATTGAGCCGAAAGAAAAACCCCGGCACGCGGGTGCCGGGGCTGAAGGACTTGCGGATCGGACCTTCGGATCAATAGCAGCGGTTCACCAGGCGCCAGCGGGGCCCCCACGGGGTCGGGACCAACCGGCGCACATAACAGCCGCCGTAGCCGCCATAATAGGCAGGGCCACCGACGAAGAAGCGCGGGCCGCCCCAACCCCAGCCATGATGCCAGCCGCCGCCATGCCAACCGCCGTGCCAGTGGGCGGAAGCGGAATTCGGCGCCAATGCGGCCGCACCCAGCGAAACCGCGGCTACTGCAGCAAGCGAGAGTTTGCGTAACATGATCGTCTCCTGAGGTTCGGCGCCACTGGCGCCATCGGTGACACGCTGCCCCGTGACGCCTCGCCAATGATCGAAGAGGCGTTCGGTTGGTCAAAGCCTAAGCCTCGCAAGCTGAATGCCACTGTGACGCAGGTTGCAGACAGGGTTCATCTTCGTGAAATTGTTGTAATTTTGGGCCTAGCATTGAGGCGCGGGATGGCCCCGTCCGGACGATCCGCCGCATTCCGGCCGGATCGCTTGCCGTGCGTCCATTGCGCCGATATAAGCCGCGCAACTCCCCATCACGCGCTTCGCAAGGACGAAATCATGGCGATTGAACGCACCTTCTCGATTATCAAGCCCGACGCGACCGCGCGCAATCTGACCGGCGCGATCAACGCGCTGATCGAGAAGGCGGGTCTTCGGATCGTTGCTCAGAAGCGCATTCGCATGACCCGCGAACAGGCGGAAACCTTCTACGCCGTCCACAAGGCGCGTCCGTTTTTCGGCGAGCTGGTGGACTTCATGATTTCCGCGCCCGTCGTCGTCCAGGTCCTCGAAGGCGAAAACGCCGTCCTCAAGCACCGCGATGTGATGGGGGCCACCGATCCTTCCAAGGCGGCCGACGGAACCATCCGCAAGCTGCATGCGAAGTCGATCGGCGAGAACTCGGTGCATGGTTCGGACGCCCCCGAGACCGCCGCCATCGAAATCGCCCAGTTCTTCTCGGGCAACGAAATCGTCGGCTGATCGATCCCGGAGCGGCAGCGATTGCCGTGAGAGACGGCCGGTTGGCCGATAGGAATGCGCTGTGAACTGGCTGTGGCAAATCTTCGATCCGGCGAGCCTCGGAACGTTCGTTGCCCAGTTCCAGAGCGAGATGCAGCAGCCGGCGTTCTGGGTCGCGGTCGGCAAGATCATCTGGATCAACGTGCTGTTGTCCGGCGACAATGCGCTGGTCATCGCGCTGGCGTGTCGTGGCCTCGCGCCGCGCCAGCGGCTGTGGGGCATGATCCTCGGCGCCGGCGTCGCCGTCTTTCTGCGCATCATCTTCACCGGCATCGTCGCGACGTTGATGGCATGGCCATACCTGAAGCTGGTCGGCGGATTGGCGCTGGTCGTGATCGCCGCCAAATTGCTGGTGCCCGAAGAAGAGGATGAGGAAGGCGTACAATCGGCGTCACATCTGTGGGCGGCGGTGCAGATCGTGGCGATCGCCGACATCGTGATGAGCCTCGACAATGTGATCGCGGTTGCCGCCGCCGCCAATGGCAGCGTGCCGCTGTTGGTCCTCGGCCTTGCGATCAGCATCCCTCTGATCGTCGCAGGCGCGGCACTGATCATGGCGCTGCTCAATCGTCTGCCCATTCTGGTATGGGCGGGTGCCGCCTTGCTGGGCTGGATCGCCGGCGACGTGATCGCCACCGATCCGGCGATTCACCCGAAGCTGCAGCTGCTTTTCGCCGGGCCGCTTGGCGTCAAGTTGGACGCCATGCTGGCCTCGCTCGGGATAGCGCCGCACTTTGCGAACGGCGGCAATGGCGGCGAGGTGGTGTGCGCCGTGCTGGGCGTCATCGCGGTGCTGGTCGCGGGATCGATCTGGCGCAGGCGCCGATTGCGGCACGCCAAACATCCCGCGCCGTCGGCCACATCGACTTAACGTCTCACGATGATCTAACGCCTCACGATCGATCCGGCGCGGCCGACCAGCCGCGCCAGTTGCTTGAAGCGGCTGCCGACGCGGTCGGCGACGAGATCGACCATCTTGTGCTCGAATACCAGCATCAGCTTGCGGCCGTCGCTTCTGAAGTGGGTTGCCGGCAGCACGCCCGGCCGCGCCGCCGATATCAGGTGCGCCACGCGAAAGGCCGCGCCGAGCACGCGCGCACGCTCGATCATGGCTGGCGGCACCAACTCGCGAACCAGGATCGGCGGTTCGTTTTGCTCGCTCAAGCCCGCATAGCGGTAGAACACCGACAGCGCGACGAACGCCCGGCCTTGATGGCTGATGGAGCCGAAATTGCCATTGGTGATGAGATTGAGCGTTTCCTCGCCGCGGTGGTCGGGATGGACCCGCCAGCCGATATCCGACAATAGGCAGGCAGCATGGCGCAGGCGGCGATCCTCATCGGTTTCCCGCAGCTTGACGACCCGCACCAGGCGATCGGTCCATTCGATCAATTCCTGGGCATGGCGCGCCGATCGCGATAACAGCTCGTTCAAGTCCTGCGCGGCGCAGATCAACCCGTCTTTGGCGCGTTCGGCCTGCGGCAGCCTTTCATAAAGCAGGCCTTCGCGTACGCCGAAGGTCGAAAACACGATGGTCTTCGGCTTCGCCACCCGAATGATGTTTTCGAGGACGAGCGCGGCATAGGTCAGCAGCGGCCGCCGCGCGTCGGCGACGACTTCGATATTGGCCAGCATGTTGGCCGCAGCGAGCCGGCGCAGGCGCCGTGCGAAATCGAGCGCGTCGGCGGCGGGGATCGTATAGCCGTGCATCACGCCCAGCGGATAACCGCTTTGCACGATGTGGATGCGTGCCAGCGCCCGCCACGTTCCCCCGACCGCATAGAACGTGCGGCCGCGGCCGGCCTTGAGTTGCGCGACACCGGTAAGGTCGGTCTTGACGATGCGTTCGGCGCGCTTCAGCGATTTCTGTGCTGCATCCTGCAACGCCAGGCTTCCAAGCGGCAGCGTCACGCCGCTATGGATCCGGTTGCCGCGGACGTCGATCAATTCCAGCGACCCGCCGCCGAGATCGCCGACGATGCCGTCCGGGTTGTGGACGCCGGATACGACGCCGAGCGCCGATAGTTTTGCTTCGCGCGGGCCCGACAGGATTTCGATTTTGACACCGCAGATGCGTTCCGCCGTGGCGATGAAATCGGGACCGTTGGTGGCGTCACGGCAGGCGGCGGTGGCGATCGCATGCACACGGCCGACCTTCATCACCCTGCACAGCGCACGAAAACGCCGCAACGAGGTCAAGGCCTTGGCGACCGCGTCGGGCGCGAGCAGGCCGGTGGTCTGGACCTCGCGGCCGAGGCCGCACAGTGCCTTCTCGTTGAAGATCGTGATGAGACTGCGCGCCATCGATTCATAGACGACGAGACGCACCGAATTCGAGCCGATGTCGATGACAGCGACGCTCGATGCGCGCCTGCGCGGCCGCTTCACGTCAAAGATCCGTTATGGCGATTGCTGACGCTCGGTACGGCGCGTGAGGCGGCGCGGCGATGATTCCTTGAGCGACTTTCCACGGCCTGACAAACTCGGATTCGTCATGAAATAATTGTGCAGATTGAAGGGCTCTTCGCCTTTCGCGGCCTTCATACGCGTTGACGACCCGTCCGGCAATAACCGCCAGCTTTGCTCGGTATCCTTGAGGTTGGCGACCATGATCTGCTCGAGAACCTGCTGATGCACCGTGGGATTTTGCAGTGGACAGAGGATTTCGACGCGGCGGTCGAGGTTGCGCGGCATCATGTCGGCGGACGAGATATACACAGCAGCTTTTGCGCTGGGCAGGCCGTGTCCCATCCCAAAGCAGTAGATTCGGCCATGCTCGAGAAAGCGGCCTATGATCGATTTGACTCGGATGTTCTCCGAAAGCCCGGGAATACCGGGACGCAGGCAGCAGATACCGCGCACCACCAGTTCGATCGAGACGCCGGCCTGCGACGCTTCATATAGCGCGTCGATGATATCGGGGTCGACCAGCGAGTTCATCTTTAACCAGACCGCGGCCGGCTTGCCGTGACGGGCATGGCTGGTCTCGCCGTGAATATGTTCAATGATGCGCTTGCGCAATGTCAGCGGCGATACCGCCATCTTCTCGATGTCGCTCGGTTCCGCATAGCCGGTGATGTAGTTGAATACCCGCGCGGCATCCCGGCCGATGATCGGGTCGGAAGTGAAATAGGACAGATCGGTGTAGATGCGAGCGGTCACCGGATGATAATTGCCGGTGCCGGTATGGACGTAGGTGGTGAGGCTGCCGCCCTCGCGGCGCACGATCAGCGACAGTTTGGCGTGGGTCTTCAGTTCGATGAAGCCGTACACCACCTGCACGCCGGCGCGTTCGAGATCGCGCGCCCAGCGGATGTTGGCTTCCTCGTCGAACCGCGCCTTGAGCTCGACCAGCGCGGTGACTGACTTGCCGGCCTCCGCGGCCTCCGCCAGCGCCCGCACGATCGGCGAGTTGTTGGAGGTGCGGTAGAGCGTCTGCTTGATGGCGACGACATCGGGGTCGCGGGCGGCCTGTTGCAGGAACTGCACCACGACGTCGAAGGATTCGTAGGGGTGATGAACGATCAGATCCTTTTGCCGGATCGCCGCGAAGATGTCGCCGCCATGATCGCGCACGCGTTCGGGATGACGGGGCACGTAGGGGACGAATTCGAGGTCGGGCCGGTCCAGCCGGGTCAGTTGCGACAGTTCGTTCATCGCCAGCACGCCGTCGACCAGCAGCACCTCGTCGTCGGTGGTGGAAAGCGCGCGCTGCACGAAGGCGCGCAGTTCTTCCGGCATCTTTGCTTCGATTTCGAGCCGGATCACCGATCCCCGCCGTCGGCGCTTCAGCGCGGTTTCGAACAGCCGCACCAGATCTTCCGCCTCTTCCTCGATTTCGAGTTCGGAATCCCGGATGATGCGGAAAGCGCCCTGGCCCTTGACGGTGTAGCCGGGGAACAGCCGGCCGATGAACAGGCCGGTGGCCTGCTCGAGCGTGATCAGCCGCATCGCGGCATCCGGTCCTGCGGGCAGGCGGATGAAGCGATCGATCTTGCCAGGCATGCGAATGAGCGCGTTCATCGGCTTGCCGTCGGAGATCCGCGCCAGTTGCAGCGCAACGGTAAATCCGAGACTTCGGGATGAACGGGAAGGGATGCGCCGGGTCGATCGCCAGTGGCGTCAGCAACGGGAAAATATTGTGGAGGAAATGGTCCTCGATCCAGCTCCGCTCGGTCTTGGTAACGTCGCGGCCATCGACCAGCACGATGCCTACTTCGGCCAGGATACCGCGCAGATCGCGCCAGATCGCCTGCTGGTCGGTGGTGAGCTTTGAGACGGTCTCGTTGATCAGGACCAGCTGCTCGGAGGGCGTCAGGCCGTCCGGACTGCGCTCGGTAATGCCCTCCCGCACCTGGGCCTTGATGCCGGCGACGCGTACCATGAAGAATTCATCAAGGTTATTGGCGGAAATCGACAGAAACCGTACCCGTTCAAGCGCGGGGTGGCCGGGATTAACCGATTCCTCCAACACCCGGCGGTTGAAATGCAACCAGGAAAGCTCGCGATTGATGAAGCGTTCGGGGCTGCGAGCCATCGCCAGGCCGGGCTCGGCTTCCGCATCTTTTTCTTTAATTACAATGGCTTGCGCGGATTCCATGAAGTTACGGTCCATCCCATGGCAGCGAGCTGCGCGATTTTCGCGCGTGCAGCGCAAAGCATGTGTTATCGCGATGACGTTTCAATGACATTGATGTTCCCCCCGCGCGCGTCGTCAAGCCGCAAGAGGGCGTTAAGGGATCAGCTATTGCGCAGCAATTCAGCCGCCAGCGCCCGGGTCACCGGCCGGCCGAGCCGCAAGGCTTCGCTGTCCAGAAGTTCGACCGCCTGCCGCGCGGCCGCGAAAGACCGCTCGATCCGGGTGGCGAGATAGCTCACCACGGTCTCGTCGACGGCCAGTTGGCGGTCCGCGCAAAATTTGACGATCAGCGCGCGAAACAGCTGATCGTCGGGCGGCAACAGCAAGACCGTCGACACCGCGCGCAGGCGAGACCGCAGATCGCGCAGCTCAACCTCGATCGCAGACGGCGGCACGCGCGCGGTGATCAGCACGAAGGCGTCATCCTCGCGCGCGAGATTCATCAGGTGAAACAGCGCGCGTTCATCGAAGTCAGGCGATTTCAAATCCTCAACCACCAGTGCGCCGGTCGCGAGCGCACCCGGCACCGTGGCTGCGGTCAACGCATGCGCCGATATCGATCGCGCGCCGGCCTGCTCGGCCCAGATCGCGGCGAGGTGGCTCTTGCCGGAACCCTCCGGTCCCGCCAGCAGCATGATCCGGTTCGGCCAGTCCGGCCAGCTGTCGACCAGCGCCAGCGCGCGGGCATTGGCCGGTCCTTCGAGAAAATTGTCGCGGGTAAGGCTCTCCGCATGCGGCAACGCGAATGCAAGCTGACGAGGTTGAACGCGGCCTTCCACGCAGGTCTCCGTGCCGTGATGATCGGCGCACCATCTATATAGCGTTTTCAGGCGACGCTGACACTGGTGCGTATCAAGAAAACGCGGCAAATCCAGAGGGTTTTCAAGCGAAAGCCTGCCCCGGACTTGATCCGAGGCGGACATCGTTCGCGTCAAGAAAACGCATCTAACGTGCTTCGATCGTGCTCATATGCCGCACCCACTCCACGAGATAGAGCGATACCGAAACCAAAGTAAAGACGGTTACGAAACCCATCAGGATCAGATCGTAGGGCGTCGGCTTGAAACCGAATCCGAGCGCCGCAAGCACCAGCGCCGCGAACGCGACCTGCGCGACCGTGTTCAGCTTCGATACCATCAGTGGCTTCATCGGGATCGGCTTGCCGAACAGCCATGACACGATCACGGCGCTCACGATCATGATGTCGCGCGAGACCACGAGGATCACGATCCAGCGCGGCACCGCACCCCAGATTCCAAGCGACATGTAGATCGAAACCAGGAGCGCCTTGTCGGCGAGGGGATCGAGCAGCGCGCCGAGTTCGCTCGCCATGTTGAAGCGCTTGGCGAGGAAACCATCGATGGCGTCGCTGACACCCGCGACAATAAAGATAGCAAACGCGATTTCCATCTGGTTGGACGCAATCGCCCAGACGATGAATGGCACCAGCAGGATGCGGCCCAGGGTAATAATGTTCGGAATACTCACACGGCGCTTTCCCGGCTACCGGCCTGATTCTGCAAAAGAACCGGTCCTGTCTACATAGTATAAGCGCGTTCCGCTTGCGAGCCATTGCACATCAGCGGAATCCGACGTAACCAGCCGCCATCATCTGGAATTGGGCATGATCGACCGCAAAAACGGGCTCACTTACGCGGATTCGGGCGTCGATATCGATGCCGGCAATCGACTGGTCGACCTGATCAAGCCGATGGTTCGGGCCACCGCCCGCGCGGGCGCCGACGCCGAAATCGGCGGGTTCGGCGGGTTGTTCGATCTGAAGGCGGCCGGGTTCAAGGACCCGGTTCTGGTCGCCGCCACCGACGGCGTCGGCACCAAGGTCAAGATCGCGATCGAGACCGGCCTGCATGGTGGCATCGGTATCGACCTGGTGGCGATGTCGGTGAACGACCTGGTCGTGCAGGGCGCGGAGCCGCTGTTCTTTCTGGATTATTTCGCCTGCGGCAAGCTCGATCCGGAGGCCACTGCGGCGATCGTCGCCGGTATCGCGGAAGGCTGCCGGGAATCGGGCTGCGCCTTGATCGGCGGCGAGACCGCGGAGATGCCCGGACTCTACCGCGATGGCGACTACGACCTCGCGGGCTTCGCGGTCGGTGCGGCCGAGCGAGGCACGCTGCTGCCGCGCCCCGATATCGCGGTCGGCGACGCGGTCATTGGTCTTGCTTCGTCCGGGGTCCATTCCAACGGATTTTCGCTGGTGCGCAAGATCGTCGAAACGTCCGGACTCGGCTTCGATGCGCAAGCGCCGTTCTCGCCGGTCATGACGCTCGGCGGCGCGCTGCTGACGCCGACGCGGCTCTATGTCAGGTCGTGCCTGCGCGCGATCCGCGAGACCACTGCGATCAAGGGCCTTGCCCACATCACCGGCGGCGGCTTCACTGACAACATTCCGCGCGTGCTGCCCGGGCATCTCGCTGTCGGGATCGACCTGGCGCGTCTGCCGGTGCTGCCGGTCTTCAAATGGCTGGCGGAGCAGGGCGGCATCGCCGAGTTTGAACTGCTGCGCACCTTCAACTGCGGCATCGGCATGATCGCGATCGTCAAGCCCGATGCGGTCGAACAGGTCACCGCCGTTCTCACCGAGGGCGGCGAGAGCGTGGCGCTGTTGGGCGAGGTGATCCCCGCTGAGGGCGAACATCGCGTGGTCTATAACGGTCATCTCGATCTGGCATGGTGAGGCCATGAAACGCCGTGTCGCCATCCTGATTTCCGGGCGCGGATCGAACATGGCCGCGTTGATCGAGGCGGCAAGGGCCACGGACTTCCCGGCCGAGATCGCGGTGGTGATTTCCAACCGGGCGGATGCCGGCGGTCTGGAAAAAGCCAGGACGGCCGGTATTCCAACGCTCGTCATCGAAAGCAAGCCATTCGGTGCGGATCGCGCCGCATTCGAGGCGGTTCTGCAGCCGGCGCTGGACCAGCACAAGGTCGAGCTGATCTGCCTCGGCGGATTCATGCGGTTGTTCACGGCCGAATTCGTGCAGCGCTGGTACGGGCGAATGCTCAACATCCATCCCTCGCTGCTGCCGTCGTTTCCGGGCCTCGATCCGCACGGTCAGGCGTTGCGCGCCGGGGTGAAGATCTCGGGCGCCACGGTCCATTTCGTGATCCCGGAAACCGATGCAGGTCCGATCGTGATGCAGGGCGCGGTCGCGGTTAAAGATGACGATACGGCGGAAACGCTGGCGGCGCGCATTCTTGAGATCGAGCACCGCATCTATCCCGATGCGTTGCGGTTGCTCGCTAGCGGAAAAATCCGACTGGAGCATGACATCTGCAAGACGACAGGCAGCGCCGTTTCCGGCGACGTCTTGATCTCGCCACGGTAACCTGAGCTTCTCACCCGTCGCTTGCACGGAGAGTAGAATGGCGAAAATTGCGGTGGTCGGCTGTGGCGCGATGGGGTCGGTCTATGCCGCGCTCATGGTCGATGCCGGCCACGAGGTCCATGCGGTCACGCTGTGGCCCGATCACGCCGAGGCGATGGCCTCCAAGGGCCTGCGTTGCGAAGGCGCCAGCGGCGATCGCACCGTGCCGATCCATGCCTCCACGACCACCGATGGCATAGGGCCCTGCGATCTCGTCATCATCGCAACCAAGTCGTTCGACGTCGAGGCGGCGGCGCGTTCCTGCCTTTCCTTGCTGGGCCCGGAGACGATCGTCCAGACCATCCAGAACGGCTTGGGATCGCCGGAGATCGCAGCGCCCATTCTCGGTGCCGATCGAGTTGCCGTCGGCGTGGTCGGAGGGTTCGGTGCGTCGATCCGGGCGCCCGGCCATGTGCATCACAATGGCATGGAGATGATCCGCTTCGGCGCGTTCGCGGGCCTGCCAATGCAGTTGCTGCAGGCCTCCGCCAAGATCTGGGAGCAGGCCGGTTTCAAGGTCGCGTTGTTCGACGACATCAAGCAGATGGTCTGGGAAAAATTGATCATGAACGTCGCCTTCTCGGGCACGTCCTGCACCACCGGGCTGACGGTCGGCGAGATCCTCAATGACGGCGACGCCTGGAGCGTGGCGCGCGGCTGCGCCGAGGAGGCGATCGCGGTGGCCAAGGCTGCCAAGGTCAGGCTGAATGTCGGCGATCCGATCGAGCACATCCGGAAACTCGGCGGCAAGATTCCGGATGCGCGCCCTTCGATGCTGCTGGATTATAACGCCGGGCGCCGATGCGAGGTGGACGCCATCAACGGCGCGATCCCGCGGCTCGGCAAGCCGCTTGGGGTCGCGACACCGGTCAATGACGCGGTGGTCGGCATCATCCGGTCGCGCGAGCGCCGCATGCTGGCGTCGTAGGGTAACTGGCGTCGCAGGGTAAGGCAGAGCCGCGTGAAAATAAAAATCCCCCGGCGTGGGCCGGGGGGTGCATCAAGATTCCGTGCGCGGATCGTGACGAAGTCTAAGAGACCTTCAGGTTTTCCGCGGAGCTCTTGCCGCGATTTTCCACAAGGTCATACTCAACAACCTGATTTTCATTGAGGGTTGAGAGCCCGGCACGCTCGACCGCCGAGATATGGACGAACACGTCCTTATCGCCTGCCATCGGCTTGATGAACCCATAACCCTTCGTCGGGTTGAACCACTTGACGGTGCCTTTTTGCATCGCCTGTCTCCTGGTCTAGACATAAAAAAGACGCGGCCACGCTGATCGCGTGCCACGCCACAAGCGGGCTTCCGGAGGTCTGATGAATTTCTTGGTCTCGAAACGCACAGTCGAACGGCCTAGATCCGATTGTACCTGATATAGCAACACGAAATTTGGGCGTTAGCAAGCCTATGGAGTGGTTGACGAATCGAACCGTCAATGAACCCGCGCGCAACCACCTGTGGTAATCGAACAACAATATCCGGCAATCGGCCCCTGCAAGCGACCGGGACCGATTGACGCTCCCGGAAAACTGGGGGCAAATCGCTGCGACTGATGGTATTTTGGATTTTTTTGCCGAGCTGGCGCTCTTTTTTTGGAAATGGCATTCATGTGCTGCTCATCGCGGCCTTCGCGAGTCAAGCGGACCGGGGCGGGCGGCAGGCTTGTCCAGGCTGTCACGATGGCTTTCGTGCTCGCTGTTGTCGTTGGGTCGTCGGCAGCCCGGGCACAGCTGGCGCCGGCGCCCGCGCCAACTCCGTTACCGGCCCCCGCCTTGTTCGATTCGGGACGGGCGGCCGGCGCGGCCGTGACCGATCTCGGCAGTAATTTCCTTGAGCGTCTCGGAAACCAGGCGACCCATGGTTTCAACAGCGCCATGCGCAACAATCCGGGCGGCGGCGGCGCCACCGAGGCTGCGGAAGCGCCGCGTTTCCGGGCCTGGGGAGAGGCCTATGGCATCTCGGCGCGAACCGGCCCGCTGGGCTTTTTCGTCGGCGATCAGCGCCAGACCTGGGGCGGCGTGGCTGGACTGGGCGGGCGCATCGCGCCCGGCGTCAATGTCGGCCTATCGGTCGACCAAAGCCGGACCGCCATCGATGTTCCGTTGGCGCTGCAATCGGCAACCCTCGATCTCACCCAGCTCGGCTTCAACGCGTCGGTCGACAAGGGGCCGTGGACCTGGGCGATGGCCCTGGTCCACGGGGTTGGCAAAATCAATTCGAGCCGCGACACCGGCTTCGGCATCGCCTACGCCGGCTACAACGCCCATCTCGACGGCGCGCTGACCGAACTCAGCTATTATTGGAGCCTGGACCAGAGGAGGGTCGTGCCCAAGGCGGCGTTCGAATATGTGCGCGCTTCGACCGGATCGCTTCAGGAAATCGGCGGTCTTGATCCTGTCAGCGCGTCCGGCGCGACCGCGGAGCGTGCGCGCCTCCTGGTGGGCGCGGAGGTCGGGCACTACTGGATCTTCGATCGAAGGGTTTTCGATCTATCCGCCTATGGCAAGTTCGTCGACAATGTCGCGCAGAATTTCAGTTCGGTCACCGTCAGCCTGGGCCCGCAGAGCATTACGGTGCAGGGCATCGGCGAGAGCAGATATGGCGCGGATGCCGGCGCCTCGGCTTCGCTCAGCCTGAGCAATACCGCGCGCCTCTACCTCAACTACGACGGCAAGTATCGCGCTGCGATGCGGTCGCACCAGGGGACCGTCGGCGTTGAGGTGAAGTGGTAGCTGGCCCCGTCAAACCGCGCCGGCGGCCACATATCCCTGCAGTCCAAAACTCTCTCTCGTTGCAGCCATCATCGGCACCAGGGCGTCGGGATGGATGAACTCGTCCCTGAAGCAGGCGTAGGTCTTGGGATCAAAGATTTTCTTGAGCCAATCGATGACGATTTTGTGTCGGTCGGAATTACGAAATTCCTTGTGATAGGTCAGCCAGAGGTCGGCGTGATGGCTGACGCCGAGATCGACGGCGACCAGGGGCGCGCCCAATGCAAGCGCCGAAGTCGGCAGGAAACCTACACCTGCGCCTCTTTCCACCGCGTAGAGCACGCCGATGCTGGAGTTGGTCTTGATGCCAACGACGCCGTCGAGCGACGTCAGCCCCAGTATCCGGGCATAGGCGGTATCGTCGACCTGCGGGCCGTTCTGCTTGATGATCCGGTGACTCTTGAGCTCGGACAGGTTCGCCGGAACTCCGTAGAGCTTCTTGTAGCCTTCGGAAACGAAGGGATAAATGTGCAGCCTGCCGAGTTTCGCGACGATGAGGTCGGGATTTGTCGGCGGCTCGAGTTGAATGGCGATATCGGATTCCAGCCGCGCGACATCGGCCTGCTCCATCGCGCAGCGTAGATCGACCGTGATGTTGCGGTAGGTTTTCTGGAAGTCGATCAGCCTTGGCAGAATCCAGAAATTACCCGGTCCCTCGGTCACCGCGACACGCACCGTACCGGCGGGGTCGTGCGACGATTGATAGGCGCGGCGGAAGATATTGAAGGCGTGCCGCTCCATTTGCGTCACGTCCGCGATCATCGCGAGGCCTTCTTCGCTCAGCGTCAACCCGCTTTGATCGCGCAAGAACAGCTTGCAACCGATCCGTTCCTCCAGCCGGTCGATCCTGCGCATCAAGGTCGTGCTCGTCAGGCCGAGCACGTCTGCGGCATTTCGGAAGCTTTTGTGTCTTGCACAGACAAGAAACGATTTCAGATCGTCCCAGGAAGCATCGATGATTTCGTCAGTGCGGCGCTGCGTCACCGCAGCACCCCGGTGCAATAGTTGCTGCATACCTCATGTCCTCACCCGGTATGGTGCCTACCGGGTGGAGTAACGATAGATGCGCAAGTTGCTGAAGGAAAGGGCCTCTTTGGTCGGGAGGCACGATTTCGATTATCTATCGATCAATTCGGAGGTCGAAGTACGCCCTGCGCGAGAGCCAGAACTTTCATCGGTGGTAGATATGGCCCATCGCCTCGTTCCCGGTGTTCAGATCACGGAACCGGGGTTGCGGAAATATTTTTCATTCGATCCGGAATGCATCCTGACGTTCAGCCGGCGGCAAACACTACTCGGCGCCATGGCATTTCTCTATCTGAATCGCCGCGGGCACGATGCTCTGATGGAAGGCGAGATCTCTCTGACACATCCGGACATTGGGTTGCTGGCATCCGGCAATGAAGAGGTGTCCGCCATTTACATCTGGGCGATTGCGGCAACTGGTCGCGGCATTGCCGGGTTGGGCAAAGCCGCGGCGCATCTGCGGACGCCCCGTTACGTCAACGCGGATTGCTTCGCCCAGCCGTCGTCCGCGGCAGGCCGCGAATTGCTGATTGCAACCGGCTTCCGGCAGATCGCGAGCCTTCAGCCGGATCTGTGGTTTTACGAACGACCCTGGAATCGACTTTCGTCCAACTCGTCAGCAGTCAAATTAACGGGGAGTTTTGCAGATGCACGGCAGTAGACCTCGATCGTCGGCCAAGCCGGACTCGCGCGCGATTTCAATCCGCATCGCCCGCGATCCCAACGATCTCATGCTGGTGACCGCCATTCGCGCGGCGGTTTACCTCGCCGAGCAGGATTGTCCGATGGAAGAGGAGTTTGACGGCAACGATCTGGTCGCGGCGCACTTCATCGGCTTTGTCGGCAACGAGCCGGCGGCCTGTCTGCGCGTGCGGTTTTTTGGCGAGTTCGCCAAGGTTGAACGTCTCGCCGTCCGCCATCAGTTCCGGCGCACCCGCATCTCGTTCAAGCTGGTGCAGGCCAGCTTCGACTACGTCAAGCGCAAGGGCTTCAAGAAGATCTACGGCCACGCGCAGGACCGGCTGGTGAACTTCTGGGCGCATTTCGGCGGCAAGCCGCTCGGTCACAACCGCAAGATCACGTTTTCCGATTTCTCCTACACCGAAATGGTGCTCGATCTCGAGCCGAGCGCCGATGCCATCACGCTCGACAGCGATCCCTATGTGATCATCCGGCCGGAGGGCGATTGGGACAGGCCCGGCGTGCTTGACCACTCGTCGAGTAGGCCCGTGACCTCGCCGCTGCGGACGCCGGTATTGGTCGAACCATGAGCCCGAACCGAAAAATGATCTCCATGCATGACGATCCGCCGATCCTGATCTGCGCCGATTTGCAGATCGAGTACATCACCGAAGGCCGCCGTCACGTCATCGCGGATGCGGAGGCGATCACGTCGCGCTGTCTCGAACTGATGACGCGCTGGCGCTCCAACCTCTGGCCGATCATCCACCTGAAGCGAATTGCCCAGGCGGCGTGGTTCAACCCGGCGTCGAACCTGACGGACTGGATCGCGGACCTCAAGCCGAGGCCGGGAGAGCTCACCTTCGAGCATCCGCTGCCATCGGCCTACAGCTCGACGCGGTTCGCCGAATACATGACGAATATGAGGAATATCCGCTGCGTGCTGTCGGGATTTTCGCTCGATGAAACCATCCTGTCGACCGTCATCGACGGCTTTCATCGCAGCCATCGCTACCAGGTCGTTAGCGATGCCGTGGCTTGCAGGCGGCCCGGCATCGACGACGCGGCGTCGTACAAGATGGCGGTCGTCAAGGTCATCGGCAACTTCGCCGGCGTCATCGAGGGCGCGGACCTCGTCGAGACCGATGCCACGATGACGGTGTGATCCGGTTGGGCCGGGAGCTTTCGATGCGGCGAAAGGGCCGATCGGCCGTCAGTTTCGGTCGACCCTGATCACCCGGCCTTTTTCGATCGCAAGCGCCAGCCGGCCATGTTTCAGCGACAGCGCGGCTTCGCCGAACAATTCGCGGCGCCAGCCGTGCAGCGCGCCGACGTCGGCGTGATCGTCGGCCGCGATCTGTTCCAGATCGTCGACGGTTGCGATCACCTTGCTGGCCACCGCGTGGCGTTCCGAGGTCATCCGCAGCAGCACTTTCAAAAGCTCGACGGTCGCGGCGCCGTTAGAATTGCCGCGCGGCTTTTCGAGCTTGGGCAGGGTGGCGGGGTCGCGCGCGATGCCGCGCTGCACGGCGGCGACGATGTCGGTACCCCATTTCGACCGGTCAAAACCCTTCGGCAGCGAACGCAGATTGGCCAGCCGCTCCAGGCTGGTCGGCGCATGGGTAGCGATGTCGCCGACCGCATCGTCCTTCAGCACGCGGCTGCGCGGCACGTCGCGGCTTTGCGCCTCCTGTTCGCGCCAGGCCGCGACTTCCATCAGCACCGCCAGTTCCTTGGGCTTGCGGACCCGTGTCTTCAGCCGCTCCCAGGCGCGTTCGGGATGAAAATCGTAGGTCTTGGGCGAGGTCAGCACCTCCATCTCCTCGCTCACCCAGTCGCTGCGGCCGCGCTTCTTCAGGTCGATGTCCAGTGCCGCGAACACCTCGCGCAGATGGGTGACGTCGGAGACGGCGTAATGCATCTGCTCGTCGGTCAGCGGCCGGCGCGACCAGTCGGTGAACCGGTGGGTCTTGTCGGGCCGGTGGCCGCAGATACGCTCGACCAGCTGGTCGTAGGCGATGAAATCGCCATAACCCAGCACCATCGCCGCCACCTGGGTGTCGAAGATCGGGTGCGGAACGATACCCGCCTGATGCCAGACGATTTCGATGTCCTGGCGGGCCGCGTGGAACACCTTCAGCACCTTCTCGTCGGCCATCAATTCGAAGAATGGCTTGAGGTCGATGCCAGGGGCCAGCGTGTCGATCACGACCGCTTCCTCCGGACTCGCCATCTGTACGACGCAGAGCAGGGGATAGTAGGTGGTCTCGCGCAGGAATTCGGTATCGACGGTGATAACCGGGTGTTTCGCCAGACGGGTGCAAACGGCAGATAGTTCCGAGGTGGTGGTGATCAGATCCATGAACGGTCCATAACGCTTCTTAAGGACCGCGTTCTGCCGAAAGCGTTGATATGTCAAGGGTCTTGCGACGAATTCGAGCCTTGCATTTCCGTACGAAAGCGACTTTTCGCGCAGAGACTCGGTCAGGAGACGCGGCCGATCGCGAACTTGGCGCCGAAAACGGGATCGGTCAGCTGTCGGCGATGGGCCGGACCGGCCGTCGCCCGGAGGGGACAGCCAGCACCACGAGACACAGCGCCAGCATCGCCAGGCCCATGAATTCAAATACCAACGCGTCCACGGCCATTCCCCTAAAACAAGCCCATAGACTTGGTGGGAAGCCATTGAACGTTTGTTAATTCTGAGCGGGAGGGCCGAGCCGCGCCTTGAATGTTGGAGCGGACGGTTAACGCTTCACGTCCCGCAAAACGTCTGCAGCACGCGCTGGTGCGGTTGGGGTGGCTCCGCATAGGCCGCGAACATCGGCTGGTCCTCGTAGGGCTCAGACAGCACCGTGAGCAGTTCCTCGAACGGCGCGTAGTCATCGCGGTTCACGGCGGCTTCGATGACGGCCTCGACCCGGTGATTCCTCGGAATAAACGCTGGATTGACGCTTCGCATCGCCGTCTGCCGCGCGGCGGGGGCCTGCGGCTCATCGCCGATCCGTTGCCGCCAGCGCGCCGCCCATTCGTCAAAGGCGGTCGGGTCGGCGAACAGTTGGCGGACCTCGGAATCGCCGCCGGGATCCCGCGCGGCATTGCTCAGGCGCCTGAAGGTGAGGGTGAAGTCGGCCTGGTTCTTGGCCATCGCATCCAGGAGGTCCTGCACCAGCGCCTCGTCGCCCTCGCGCGCGGTGAACAGGCCGATCTTCGCGCGCAGGCCGGCCTGATAGGCTTCGGTGAATTTCTCGGCGAAGTCGCCGAGCACGAGTTGCGCCTGTTCGATGGCCTTTTCCTGCTCGTCGGAAAACAGCGGCAGCAGGCATTCCGCCAGCCGCGTCAGATTCCACAGCGCGATCCGCGGCTGGTTGGCGTAGGCATAGCGGCCCTGCTCGTCGATCGAGGAGAACACCGTCGCCGGGTCGTAATGATCCATGAACGCGCAGGGGCCGTAATCGATGGTCTCGCCCGAGATCGAGGTGTTGTCGGTGTTCATGACGCCGTGGATGAATCCGACCAGCAGCCAGCGCGCCACCAGCTGCGCCTGCCGCGCGATCACGCCTTCTAGCAGCGCGTGATACGGGCGCTCGGCGTTGGCCGCGTCCGGATAGTGCCTGGCGATGACATGATCGGCCAGCCGCCGCACGCCCTCCGTGTCGCCGCGTGCCGCGAAATACTGGAAGGTGCCGACGCGAATATGGCTCGATGCAACGCGGGTGAGCACGGCGCCGGGCAACGGCGTCTCCCGCATCACGCTTTCGCCGGTGATCACGGCGGCGAGCGAGCGCGTGGTGGGAATGCCGAGCGTGGCCATCGCCTCGCTGACGATGTATTCGCGCAGTACCGGGCCGAGCGCCGCACGGCCGTCGCCGCGGCGCGAAAACGGCGTCGGGCCCGACCCCTTGAGCTGGATGTCGCGGCGGACCCCGTCGGCGTCGATCACTTCGCCGAGCAGGATGGCGCGGCCGTCGCCGAGCTGCGGGACGAAATGTCCGAACTGGTGGCCGGCATAGGCCATCGCGATCGGATCCGCCCCGTCGGGAATGCGCTTGCCGGCCAGGATCTCGGCCCCTTCCGGGCTGCTGAGCAGGTCAGGATCGAGGCCAAGCTGGATCGCCAGCGGCCGGTTCAGCTTGATCAGCCGCGGCGAGGCCACGGGTGTCGGTGCGACCCGCGCGAAAAAATTGTCCGGCAGCGCCGCGTAGGTGTTTTGGAAGGGGAAATGGACCGTCATAGGTGTCAAGATAGGCGCGTCCGGCCGATAGACAATCGCCTTGAACCGCTGGGGTACGACGGCCGTTGTTTTTGGGTCATTTTTCCGGTCCGGCGACCGGTTTTGCCGGCCAAAACAGGCCCTGCATTCGGTTGCCGCGCCTGACGGCCTCGGGTAAACCCTGACGCTCTTCGGGAAGGCTTTGGCCCTCAATTCGACCCTCCGACATCTGTTTTGGAAATTCCATGCATCGCTACCGGTCCCATACATGCGGCGCGCTCCGCGACAGCCATATCGACCAGATGGTTCGCCTTTCCGGCTGGTGCCATCGCATTCGCGATCATGGCGGTGTGCTGTTCATCGACCTGCGCGACCATTACGGCCTGACGCAATGCGTTGCGGACCCGGATTCGCCGGCCTTCAAGGATGCCGAAAAGCTCCGCTCGGAATGGGTGGTGCGGATCGACGGCAAGGTGCGCCGCCGCCCGGATGGTACCGACAATCCGGAATTGCCGACCGGCGCGGTCGAACTTTACGTCAGCGAGATCGAGGTGCTCGGCCCCGCCGGGGAATTGCCGCTGCCGGTGTTCGGTGAGCAGGAATATCCTGAGGACATCAGGCTTAAGTACCGTTTCCTCGACCTGCGTCGCGAAAAACTGCACCAGAACATCATGACCCGCGGCGCGATCGTCGATTCCATGCGCAAGCGGATGAAGGAACAGGGTTTCTTCGAGTTCCAGACCCCGATCCTGACAGCCTCGTCGCCGGAAGGCGCGCGCGACTTCCTGGTGCCGTCGCGGATTCATCCGGGCAAGTTCTACGCGCTGCCGCAGGCGCCGCAGCAATACAAGCAGTTGCTGATGATGTCCGGCTTCGATCGCTACTTCCAGATCGCGCCGTGCTTCCGCGACGAAGATCCGCGCGCCGACCGCTTGCCCGGCGAGTTCTATCAGCTCGACGTCGAGATGAGTTTTGTCACCCAGGACGACGTGTTTGCGGCAATGGAGCCGGTCATCACCGGCGTGTTCGAGGATTTCGCCAAGGGCAAGCCCGTCACCAGATCATGGCCGCGGATTCCGTTCGCGGAAGCCTTGCGCAAATACGGCAGCGACAAGCCCGATCTGCGCAATCCGATTGTCATGCACGACGTCTCCGAACATTTCCGCGGCTCCGGCTTCAAGGTGTTCGCGCGGCTGCTCGAAGACCCCAAGAACCAGGTCTGGGCGATCCCCGGCGGCGGCGGCGGCTCACGCGCGTTCTGCGACCGGATGAATTCGTGGGCGCAGGGCGAGGGCCAGCCGGGGCTTGGCTATATCATGTGGCGCGAAGGCGGTGAGGGTGCGGGGCCGCTGGCCAACAATATCGGCCCGGAACGGACGGCGGCGATCCGAGCCGCGCTCGGACTGAAGGAGGGCGATGCTGCGTTCTTCGTCGCCGGCGATCCCGACAAATTCTGGAAATTCGCTGGCCTGGCACGAACCAAGCTCGGCGACGAATTGAACCTGGTCGACAAGGACCGGTTCGAACTCGCCTGGATCGTCGACTTCCCGATGTATGAATACAACGAGGATGACAAGAAGGTCGACTTCTCGCACAACCCGTTCTCGATGCCGCAGGGCGGGCTTGAGGCGTTGCAGACCCAGGACCCGCTGACCATCAAGGCGTTCCAGTACGACATCACCTGCAACGGCTATGAGATCGCCTCCGGCGGCATCCGCAATCACCGGCCCGAGGCGATGGTGAAGGCGTTTGAGATCGCGGGCTATGGCGAGAAGGACGTCGTCGAGCGTTTCGGCGGCATGTACCGCGCCTTCCAGTATGGTGCGCCGCCGCATGGCGGCATGGCGGCTGGCGTCGACCGCATCGTGATGCTGCTCTGCGGCACCACCAACCTGCGCGAGATATCGCTGTTTCCGATGAACCAGCAGGCCGTCGACCTGCTGATGGGAGCGCCTTCGGAGGTTGCGACGAAGCAGCTGCGCGAACTCCACATCCGGCTCAACCTGCCGGACAAGGGGTAGCTCACCGCGCCGTCGAGGCCTCCACCTGAAACCGCGCCAGCGCCGCGAGCGGATCGGCCTTCAGCGCCGCGAATAGCTGCATCGCCGGCACCTTGCCGTGCGGCGTGAGCTTGATGGTGAGCGTTCCGCGCGGGTTCTCGATGAAACGCGTCAGCGCGTCCGCGATGGTCCGGGCGTCGGGATTGTTCGCCGCCATGGTGGTGCCGCTGGCCTTGATGTTGTCGATGATGGCGCGTCGTGCCGCCTCCTGACTGACCGTCTGGGTGCGGGCATATTGCGCCACCGCGAGATCGACCCCGCCGGCATCGCGGACCGTGACCTCCACCGCCCCGGCCTCGATCTGCGCCGCCATCGTCGCCGCTTGCAGCAGATTGGTCGAGAACAGCTCGCGCGGTACGTTGGCGAGCGAGACCCGTGCCGACGCGGTCAGCACACCGCCGAGTTCGACCATCACGGGCTCCAGCGCGAAGGTGTGCGACCCTTCGGCCCATGCCGCTCCGAAATCGAAGTTGATGGCCGCTGAATGCATGCCGGCCGCGACCAGCATCTTGAGCAATTCGGGGTCGTTCGGACCGAGCGGGCCTGTCATCCTTGCGGTCAGGCGCGCCTTGCTCGGAATCGGTCCGACAAACTGGCCCCAGTTCAGGCTCATGGTTTCGATGCTGACCGGCTCACTGCTGTCCTTATAGGGCGCGACGACGCCCTTGAGCTCGGCGCCTTCAAGCAGCAGGAACAGCCCGACGAACTGGTCGGCCGAAGGCTTCTGCGCCGGATTCGAAAACTGCGACGACATGCGCAGCAGGTTGGCGATGTCGAGCGACTTGAGCGCGAAGCGACCGACCTTCACCGGTCCTTTCGGGGAACGTGCATCGAGGCCCTCGAGCGCCAATTCGCCGATCTTGCCGTTTTCCAGGTTGAGCCGCAGCGCCGCGAGTTTGACCGGACCTTCCGGCGTCTCGACCGCGAGGCCGCGGATCTCGGCATTGCCGATACGAACGCCTTCGTAGATTCCGGCCACCTTCTCCAACATGTCGCGGCTTTGCGCCGGCGTTGGCGCGGTCCCGGGCGGCGGCACGGACTCGACGATCGCCATCAACCGGGGAAATTGCATTCTGGACGGGCGCAGTGCGACGTCGTCGATGGTCATCCCGTCCATGTTCATCCGCGCGCCGTTTGGGAAGTTTGCCGCATAGCCGCCGATGGTGATCTGCCGATAGGCGCGAACATATTTGTCATCATTGGCCCGGGACGGATCAAACATCGCCAGCGTGGCGGCTGAATCGAAATCATAGGCCGCCATGCTGGCGAACTCGCCGCCGATCTTTTCGGCCTTGCCGTTCTGCTGGATGTTGCCCGTGAAGCCCACCCGATCGACCGTCATTGCGGCAATCTTGCCGTCCCTGATATCGCGCAGCGCGAGGTTCGAATACGTGTAGTCGATGGTTTGGGTCCCGCCGCCGCCGGGAATACCGACCGTGGCCGTGAGGCTGGGCGCCACGATGGACGTGGCGGTGACGGCCGCCAAATGTTCGAGCGCTAACCGGTACATGTCGGCGGCGGAGGGCGAAGCCGGCGGCCGCTGCGGGCCCGCTGGGCCGGAATAGTCCTTGATCGCAATCCGTGGCGTCTTGTAGGCGAAGCGCCAGGCGGGCTGGACCGCCATCGCTCCGTCGACCTCGATATCGGTGGCCTCGATGGTGTCGGCGGAGAATCGCGTCGCATCCGGCTGGCTGACGCCGGAGGCGGTGAGGCTGGCGATCCTCACTTTTGCCGGCGGCTGCGCGGATGATTCGCCGATGATGTCGGCGATCGTGATGGTGCGGCTCGACAGGTCGAACGTCACCTTGCCGTGGCTCACCTTGCTGCCCGTGGCGCGGAGCCGGTCGAACGCCGCCTCGACCTCGGCGGTGGCCCGGTGCTGCACGTAAAACTGGAAGCCGAAGAAACCACCCGCCACGATGACGATCGCTGCAACCAGGCCGATCAGTATCTTCTTCATCCACGCAACTCCGTTTGCCGATCGCAATCAAAATGCCATATTGTCGCTCGCGATGGTATGGGAGTGTGACGGTGGCTTTGACGATTTCTGACGATCGGCGCGGCGCAGGCCTGTTGGGTGCGCTTTCGGATGTTGCGTCGACGCATTCGCGCGTGCTTCACATCCGGTGCAATCTGCCGGAATACTGACCTCTTCTGGACCTGTCAGCGAATCAAGAAATCAGGCGCTTTAGGCGCGGGGGAATCTATGTCGTCCTATTCTGATGATCTCCATTCCGCGGCGCTCGCCTATCACCGGCTGCCACGGCCCGGCAAACTTGAAATCCAGGCGATCAAGCCGCTCGCCAACCAGCGCGACCTCGCGCTCGCTTATTCGCCGGGCGTGGCGGCGGCCTGCACCGCGATTGCCGAAAACCCGGCCGAAGCGGCTTCGCTGACAACCCGCGCCAATCTTGTCGCGGTTGTTTCCAACGGCACCGCGGTGCTCGGCCTCGGCAATATCGGGCCTCTGGCCTCGAAGCCGGTGATGGAAGGCAAGGCGGTTCTGTTCAAGAAGTTCGCCGGCATCGACGTGTTCGACATCGAAATCGCCGCCGATACCATCGAGCGCGTGGTCGAAACCGTGGCCGCGCTGGAGCCGACTTTCGGCGGCATCAATCTCGAGGACATCAAGGGCCCGGAATGCTTCGAGATCGAGGCGCAGCTCAAGGAGCGGATGAAGATACCGGTGTTCCACGACGACCAGCATGGCACCGCCATCATCGTCGCCGCTGCGATCACCAACGCGCTGCTGCTCAACGGCAAGCAGCTGAAAGACGTCAAGATCGTCGCCTCCGGCGCCGGCGCCGCCGCGATCGCCTGTCTCAATCTTCTGGTATCACTCGGCGCCCAGCGCAAGAATATCTGGGTCTGCGATATCGACGGCGTGGTGCATGAGGGCCGCAATACGCTGATGGACCGCTGGAAGTCGGTCTATGCGCAGAAGACCGAAAAGCGCAAAATGGCCGAAGTGATCGGCGGCGCCGATATTTTTCTCGGGCTCTCGGCGCCCAACGTGCTGACGCCGGACATGGTCAAGGCGATGGCCGACAAGCCGTTGGTGATGGCGCTGGCCAACCCGAATCCGGAAATCATGCCGGATGAGGCGCGGAAGGCGCGGCCCGACGCGATGATCTGTACCGGGCGCTCCGACTTTCCCAACCAGGTCAACAATGTCCTGTGCTTTCCGTTCATCTTTCGCGGCGCGCTGGATTGCGGCGCCACCGCGATCAACGAAGAGATGAAGAAGGCCGCGGCCGATGCGATCGCGCAGCTGGCGCGTGATCCGCCGGTGGACGCGATTGCGCCCAGCTTCGACAGCGGCGAGGCACAAGGATTTGGTCCGGGCTCGCTGATCCCGAGCCCGTTCGATCCGCGCCTGATCCTGCGCATCGCGCCTGCGGTTGCCAAGGCGGCGATGGCGTCGGGCGTCGCCTCGCGGCCGATCGCGAACTTCGAGGATTATGCCGCGCAACTGGAGCGCTTCGCGTTCCGCTCCGGTCTGGTCATGAAGCCGGTGTTTGCCAAGGCGAAGACCCAGCCGGTTCGCGTCATCTATGCGGAAGGTGAGGATGAGCGCGTACTGCACGCCACCCAGGTAGTGCTCGAGGAGAAGCTGGCGCGGCCCATTCTGGTCGGACGCCCCTCGGTCGTCGAAGCGCGGATCAAGCGGTTCGGTCTCGCCATCAAGGCCGGCAAGGATTTTGACCTGATCAATCCCGAGGACGACCCGCGTTATCGGTCCTACGTACAATCCTATATCGGTGCCGCCGGACGGCACGGCGTCACGCCCGATGCCGCGCGCACGGTGGTGCGCACCAACGCGACCGTCATCGCGGCGCTGGCGGTGATCCGCGGCGAAGCCGACGCCATGATCTGCGGCGTCGAGGGCCGCTACATGAGCCATCTGCGTCACGTGCGCGAGATCATCGGCTTCCTGCCGGGCGTGAGCGATTTCGCGGCGCTGGCGCTGATGATCACCAGCAAGGGCGCGTATTTCATCGCCGACACCCAGGTGAGGCCCAACCCGAGCGCCGAGGAACTCGCCGAAGTGGCGGCGCTGGCGGCGATCCACGTCCAGCGCTTCAATCTCAAGCCCAGAATAGCGTTCGTGTCGCATTCCGATTTCGGCAGTTACGACACCGATTCCTCGCGCAAGATGCGCCGCGCCACCGCGCTTCTGAAGCAGAACCATCCGGAAATCGAGGCGGACGGTGAAATGCAGGGCGATACCGCGCTGTCGGAAGCCGCACGGAAGCTGATCCTGCCGCACTCAAACCTGGAAGGTGAGGCCAATATCCTGATCATGCCCAACCTCGATACCGCCAACGTCGCCTATCAGATGATCAAGGCGCTGGCGGACGCGCTGCCGGTCGGGCCGATCCTGATCGGCCCGTCGCGTCCGGCGCATATTCTGACGCCGTCGGTGACCGCGCGCGGCGTTCTCAACATGACGGCCGTGGCCGCCGTCGAAGCCCAGGAACGTGCCGGCCGCCAGCAACCGACCTTGTTTGGCTAGTCCCTAGAGTCTGGAAAGGTCATCAGCGACGTCATAAAAAATCCATCTTCCGACCGCGACTTGCCGGTCTTTTTCGGAATTGGATTTGAGCGTTTGAAAAGCTGACGCGGAACGCCCATAATTGGGCCGCAGTATAGCGATCCCGCAGCTTTCAATGAGGCCATCATGCCAGCGTTTATTACTTTCGGGCGCGTTCTGTTCGCCGTGCTTTTTATCTATTCGGGCGCGACCAAGCTATTCGGCATTCAGGCCACCACCGACTTCATCGCAGCCAAGGTCGCCATTCCCGCCTTATTACTTCCCTATACTTCGCAGCTTGAAACCATGACGGGAATGTCGACGGCGCAGATGCTTGCGATCGCGGTCGGCGCGTTCGAGGTCATCGCCGGCCTGATGATCGCGCTCAATTTTGGCGCGCGGTTCTTTGCGATTCTGCTTATTTTCTTTGTGTCGGCGACGATCTTCTACATCCACGATTTCTGGAACCAGGCGCCGCCTGAAAACGCCAAGACCCTGATGGACGCGCTGAAGAATCTGTCGATCATCGGCGCGCTGTTCATGATCGTGGGATATGGCCGGGTGTCGCGTCCGTCGGAACCGGCCTATGGCGACGTCTAGAAGCTAGGCTGGCCGCCGCCATGGGGTGACGCTGACGTTGTCGGCGGCGTCGAGGATCCGGGCGTCGCCGGCCTGCATGCCGTGCGCGGCCAGGATTTCCTGCGGTGAACGCTCGGGCACACCGGGGAAACAGGGCTCGCCGCCCGGCAGCCGTACAAGCGGCGCCTGCGACAGCCAGAACGTGTCGTAGCGATCCATGAACATCCCGAACACGTCAGGTCCGCCGATGATCGCCACGGTGCCGGAGCGTACGCCGGCGTGTTCGCAGGCGGCTTCGAACGAAGTTCCCGCCGGATTCCAGAGCGTCGCCTTGGGATTGGAGGGATCGGGTGCGACCGCGGCGATGCTGCGGGTCAGGATGATCCGCTGGCGCCGCGGTGAGTTCGGCTGGTCCTCATAGGAATGACGGCCGTGCACGATCAGGTCGGCGCGATCGAGCGCCGAGGTAAAGAACCGCTTGTCGCCCTCGAATCTCAGCGCATCGGGCATCACATGCGTCGCATCCGCCAGCATGCCATCCGCCGACACGATGACATAGCCGTCGATGCGCAGCGCTGGCACGGTGGTCTCCGGTCGACGTTGCCGTGCGTTATTCCGAGATCGTCTGAACCACGCTGGAAACCGGGCGTGCGCTGACGGTCGGCAACTTCACATCCTTGACGATACTCTCGTCATATTCCGCGATCGTCTGCACCGGCGCCTTGGCTTTCATCTGCACGACCTTGTAGCCGCCGGCTTTCAGCCTGTGCAGCAGTTCGGGCAGCGCTTCGGCGGTGTGCTTCTGGAAGTCGTGCATCAGGATGATGCCCTTGCCGAGCTTGTCCAGCTTCTTCATCACGGTATCGATCACCTGCTGCGGCTTGCTCGCCTTGAAATCGAAGGAGTCGAGATCGCAGGAGAAAATTCCGATGTTGCGCTCGCCGAGATAGGTCACCATCGCGGGTGGATGCTGCAGCGCGGGGAAGCGGAAGAACGGCGAGGGGGCGGTGCCAAGCGCCCACTTCACCGCGCTGAAACCTTTTTCGATTTCGTCCTTGTCCTGCTGCTCACTGAGTTTCTTGTTGTTAAGGTTGGCGTGCGACCAGGTGTGCGATCCGACGGTGTGGCCGGCAGCGGCAACCTGCTTGAGGATTTCAGGATAATAGGTCGCGTGCTTGCCGATGGGGAAAAAAATGCCGGTGGTGCATTCCTCGGCCAGCGTCTTCAGCACCGACGGCGTGTTGAGCGGCCAGGGGCCATCGTCAAACGTCAGCACCACTTCCTTGTCGCGCAGGAAATCGAGCTGCTTGAAATGTTCGAAGCCGAATCCCGGTCCGCCGGTGGTGTCGATCTCCACGACACGGGCGATCCCGAGCGCATTGGGATTGGCGCAGGGCGCTTTGGCGGCAGCCGGCGGCGGCGCCGCCGGGGTGGGCGCTGCAGCGGCCTGTGGAGCAGCCGCAGCCTTTTGAGCCGGCGTTTGTGACCAGGTCGCGCCTGATGCGCCGAGTGAAACCACACCCGCGATGACCAAACTTGCTGCAATACGCATCGTGTTCCCCTTATCCTATGCCCAACCTGGCTTTTTGCGCTCACGCGCGCCATTTTCGCCCTAGGACATACTAGCGTAGTGGCAGCTGCGCCGCCACGGCAACGGCTTTTATCCTCAGCGGCGATTTACCCGCGGGACCGGTTAATTGCGGGGAGACCTGGCGCTTCCTCGCCGTTTCCTTTGCCGCTTCAGCTCTCCAAAAGCGCCCGGCCGACCGCCGTTTTTATGCGCGTATCGGTTGGCTCAACAGTCGAGCCGAAAACCTCGGCGATATAACCGTCGCGCCCAACGAGATATTTGTGAAAGTTCCAGCGCGGAACATCCTTTGGCCGGGCTTCCGCCGCCCACTTGAAGAACGGATGCGCATCGGGACCCTTCACCACGGCTTTTGCGGCGATCGGAAAGGTCACGCCATATTGGTGCTGCGCGGTCTCGGCGATCTCGGCTGCGCCGCCCGGTTCCTGCCCGCCGAAATCGTTGGAGGGAACGCCGATTATCATCAGGCCCCGGTCATGGAACTGGGTCCACAATTCCTGCAGTCCGGCATATTGCGGCGTGAAACCGCACAATGACGCCGTATTGACGACGAGCAGCGGGCGGCCGGCGTAATCGGCGAGCCTGATATCGGGGCCGGACAGCGCGGGAAACGAAAACGCATAGGCCGTGATCCGGCTGACGGCGGCCTGGGCCAGCGCCGATCGCGTGGCGGCCGGGGCCGCGATCACGGCCAGCGCTACGCTCAGAATTGTCCTGCGTTCGATCATGGCCACCCCCGGATTCGATTCAGGCGCGGCCAGAATAGCGCAAAGGGCACGCGAACACCTCTCAACTCGCCGTTATGGCCGGACCGGCGGAACGGCGCACCAGGGCAGCGGCAGCAACGGAAGATAATACCGGTTCCATTCGCAGATCGATTCCGGACCGGTGCGCTTTAATGCGTATTTGACCGGCTCAGCCTGGCCGACGGCGAGATGCAGTCCGAACAGAACGGCGGCGACAGGGTAGGCCCGTCGGTGAAAGCGCAAATCGCTCAAGCGATCGAGCAGGATTGCGCCAGCAAGGATAATGAGCGGGTCCGTGAAGATGAAATATTCGGTCTTCAATCCGCGCCGAACCCCGAGCGCGTCGATCCCGATGGCGGCCAGCAGCAGCGCGGTGGCCTGGATCGCGGCCTGGGTTTCGCCGCGCCGCCACGCCACGACAATGCCGGGGACAATCAGCCAAGTCAGAAAGACGGTCGGACGCGCCGAGGAGTGCAGTACGAAGCTGTAGCGCGCCAGTACCGATGCGAGCCCATCGAGCAGCAGCAGCAGCGTTGCCGATGGGCTCGATCCATTGGCGGCATTGCTGGTGCTGGCATCGGCGAAGGTCAGCATCTTTTCCAGCGGATTGAACACCGCGATCACATTGCTGGCGTTGTATTCGAGATTGAGCGCCAGCAGTGCGACCGATGCGCCGGCGGCCATGGCCAACATCGACGCCAGCGTCTCCGTCGCGCTGACGCGCCAGATCGCCGCAAAGGCGATCATGCATCCGCCGATCAGCACCAGCAAAGCCACCTGATAGATGCCGAAGCGTCCCAGCAACAAGGGATGAAACTGCGCGGCGTCGAGCAGGGTGCGGTCGAAGCCGACGGCCATGAGTGGCCACGCCGCCCATGCCGCGGCGATGGCTGCGAGGGCCGCGACAAGGACCGCCAGCCATCCCGATCGTGGATTGCGCCAGAACGCCACGCTTGCACTGGTAGCTGCGCCGAACGGCAGGATCATCAGCGGCAGCGTACCGATCAGCAAGATGACCTGCACTTTGTTTTCAAGGCCAAGCACGCACAACGCCGCAGCAAGCGCCATCGCCAGCGGGCGCGTCGGCCGCGCGTTGCGTCCGGCGACGATCAGGATCAGCAGCGCAAAGATGACGGGGCACGCCGCAACAAGCTCGCTGCGCAGGATGCGCGAATGCACGGCCACGCCGCCGGAAAACGCGAATGCCAGCGTGGCCAGCATCGCGACACGCCAGTCCCGCACGACGGCGCGAACCAGAGCGGCGAAAATCAGCACGCAGCCAGTCGCGACCAGAAAGGCGAGAAACCGCCCGGCGCGAACGGCGCTGGTCATGGCGGCATCGAACGCGCCGGAATTGGCGGCCGACGGAATGCTCGACAGTGAATAGGCGTCGAGCAGGCCGAGCCCGTGCAGCAGTTGAAACCAGAACTTGACCGACAGGATCGTTATGTAACCGGTGTGGTCGAAGAACAGTTGCGGCTTGCCGTCGTTGAGAACAAGCGCGTTGTAGATCACCATGAAATCCATGTCGGCGTTGCGCCAGTAGATCACGGCGTAGCCGAACAGGAAGAACGATGTGGCGAGCGCCGCGACGATCGCCGCCAATCCGGATCGCCAGCCCAAGACGAGCATCTGGTCGAAAGCATCCTTCGCTGTGTCGGTCAGCAATGGGGGGGCGGGGGCCTGGATGGATCGGTTCATGCGGAAGGTCTTCTAACCCGGCCGCCGTGTCAAAGCGACGGCGGCCAGGCGGCCAAAGCGACCGAAATGAAGGTGAGCACCGGCCTAGCGCAGCGAAACGATGAAATCCGTTCCTTCGCCGGTCTCACCGGCGGTGATGCCTTGGTCGGAAACGATGATCGAGGCACCGGTCGACAACGCCTCGGTAATGCGTGCCATTGCATCCGCAGGAATGTTGATACGATCCAGCGCTTCCGCGGGGGCGTTCGGCATCGGCAACGGCTTGACCTCGACCGCGCCCGCCGTCCTCCGTCTGCGCGAGGTCCGCTCGTCTGCGTCGCGGTGCTCGGCGTATCTGGCCCGCACTGGAAGCGAGACCACCGACCAGTGCAGAATGCTGGCGTCGCCCTTATCGGTTTGCGCCGTGAACACGTGCGTTCCCAGCGGCCTGTCGCTCGGCGCGATCGTCACCGGCATGTCGAACAGCGGCGCGAAATTCTGCCGCACATAGATTTTTGAATCCTTGCGGCTGACAAACACCGCGATCTGGCCGCTGCGCTTCGGCGCCGCGGCCATGGCCGGAGCCGGCTTCGGGGCCGCTGCCGTCTCGCTGCCCAGACGGGTCTGATCCTTGTTGACGTCGGGACCGCCGGGAACACCGGTCCCGGCGTTGACGCTCTCGCCGGGCTTTTCGTTGGATCTTTCGTCCAGCTTGGGCGCGTCAGCCTTCTTGGCCTCGGTCTTGACGTCATCCGCCCTCGCTTCGACTTTCGCCTTGCCGGAATGTTCTTCGGCCTTGATGCCGTCGCTCGCGGCTGCCTCGGTCTTTCCTGCTTCGCCGCTGTTCGCGGTGGCCGGTTCGGCTTCCGGCTTCGCGGTTTCGGCTTTCGCGGCTTCTTCCGGTTTCGCTTCTGTGTTCGTCGCGTCGCGGTCTGTCACGGCAGCGGGATCATCGGCGACCCGTGGCGCGCTAGCGGGTTCGGCGGCGGTTTTGCCATTCGGTGGCAAGTTACCGCCGGACGCATCGGTCATGGTCACCCGGGCATTGGTCGGCGGCAGAGCGGCGCTGGCATCCGCGGTGCGGGTCTGTCCGTGCAGTGCGATGGACGCCGGCGGCTCGGTCATGACCGGCTTTGCGCCGTCATCGTGCCCCAAGCTCGGTCGCAGTTCCAAGTCTGCTTGCGACTGGGCGGGCTGGCTGACCAGACTGGCATCCGACGCCTTGTCGGACTTCGGCGCCACCGGCGCATCCGCTTTCGGCTCTTCGGCAGTCACCGGAGGGGCGACGGTCTTTTGTGCGACCAGCAGCGGATGCGAAAAACTGGCGGGCGTCATCTCGCCGGGCGTGATCACGACCCGCGCGCCCATCCTGGTCCAGCCCCACATCTTCACGGCAAAGGCCATCGGCATGCGGATGCAACCGTGCGATGCGGGATAACCGGGGAGCACGCCGGCATGCATGGCGACGCCCGACCACGTGATCCGCTGCATATAGGGCATTGGCGCACCGCTATAGATATTGGAATGGTGGAATTTGTGCTTCTGAATGACGCTGAAGACGCCCATCGGCGTCGGATGGCCGCGCATGCCGGTGGAAATCGGCGTTTGCGCGTAGAATCCATTGGCGTCGTAGATTTTAAGATTTTGCCGTTCGATCGAAATCGCGATGATCAGCGGTCCCTGCGGTTTGCCGGATTCTTTCGTCGGCGCCTCGATCTTTTTCGCATGACGCCGGGATTTCTGCGGCCGATGCCAGACCATCCGTTCCGACCGCGAAAACGCGGGTTCGGAATCCGACCAGTAATAGAGCTGGGCCTTCGCCTGGGAGATGGTGCCGACCGCACCGGCTGCCGCCAAGACGGCGATCCGCCAAAACCTTACGCTCGGCGGCGAAGCTTGATACCCGTACACACGCATACCCTCGAATCCCAGCTTTGCCTTGGTTGTCGCAGACGAGAAACGCGTTCACCAGCCGACGGCCATGATTCGCGCGGTTTTCGCCCCAAGCGTAGCAAAAAAGCCTCACATTCCGTTAACGGCGGGGAGCGCCTGTGATCTTTCTGACGCGCTTTTGCGCACTACATAGGAGGAAGCCACAAACGGAGATATTCATGACACCCAAACTCGTCAAACATTGTGACAAGAGCTGGAGACCCCTGGCCTTGTTGCTGGTGGCATGGGTGCTGTGGCCGGCCTCGATGGCGTCCGCCGCCGATGAGCCGGACCTGATCTTCCGCCGTTCGACCGTGTTCAAATGGATCAGCCCAAACGACAAGCTTGCGACCTATGCGGTCGACGATCCCGAAGTCGAGGGCGTGGCCTGCCATTTCACCATACCGGAGAAGGGCGGTTTCAAGGGCTGGCTTGGGCTAGCCGAGGAAGTGTCGGACATTTCATTGGCCTGCCGCCAGATCGGCCCAATCCACTTCAAGGACAAGATGGAACAGGGCGACGACATGTTTCGGCAGCGGCGCTCGCTGTTCTTCAAGAAGATGCAGATCGTGCGTGGGTGCGATACCAAGCGGAACGTACTGGTTTATATGGTCTATTCAGACAAGCTGATCGAAGGTTCGCCCAAGAATTCGACATCCTCGGTGCCGATCATGCCGTGGGGAGCCGCCGATAGTGCAGTGCAGAAATGCGGCGAGTTCTTCAAGTGACGCCGGTTCCGGCAAAAGCCTGAATTATCGCTTGGCTGGGTCCGCGCGCGGGCGGACCCACGGCTCGGGCCGGATGTTCCGGTCACGGCAGCCGACCAGCCGCACGAATTCTTGCGGTACCGATTCATTGCCGCGACCGCTGTCGCCGCATTGCTGCAGCATCGCACCGCAATTTGCCGACCGCTTTGCTGTCAGCTGACCAGGTTTCTCGATCCGCAGCTCGGGAGCACCGTCACTCCCAGCCAATCGTTCAGCGATTGGCAGGCCGGGTTTGCGGGTCGGGGATTTATTGCCAACATCGATGTTGCCATTGCCCACGACTGCGATCCTTTGTTGAATCTGATTAGAACGCCAACTGCCCAGAAAAGTTGCACGTGGCTTGATTGGGTATGCCGCACCTCGACTTCGGTTCACGGTCGCCATCCCATCTGCTTCTCAACCAGAGAAAGGTTAAAAAGGTCGCGCCGGGTTTCGAACCCTCCGACCGCCGCGGCCGTCTCATCGCCAGATGGTCAGTGGAGAGATGGAATGCGAGCCCTCAGCTACATGATTGCGCTGGTTTTCGTTCTGACCGGGCCCTCCATGGCAGGCTCGGTCGATCTCGACCTGCCGGGGGTCGGAACCTTCATCTATTGCGGATCTCCGATCGCTACTCCGGCGCCGGAAATGGCGGCGCGATAGGCCGGCTAATAGCCGCGACGGATCCAATGAGCGACCGGTTTGCGGTAGCGAATCTTTATCTTCGGTACCTCGGATAGCGGTTGCGTGCGATTCCGATGAGCCTTGTTCCATCAAGGTAACTTGACTGAATTGATTGAACTTTTCGGGCCGTTGTTTCGTTGGGCTGGCGTCACGAAACAATTCAACGGTGCAAAGAAACCATTTCCCGCTGTTGCCGCAGACGTCCGGAAACAGCTGATGGCTATCGGTTCGACAACAAGAACGGCGGACAGCGCCGGCAGGCAAAAGCCGGAGACAGTCAAATGCGAACCCTCAGCTTCATCCTAGCCTTCGCCTTCGTGGCTGGTTCATCGGATTCCGGTCTGCCGGGCGTCGGAACCTTTGCCTATAGCGGCCCGCCAATCGCCGGCTCCCAGGCAGTGGTTCTCGCCACGCGTTGAGCCGCTTCTGAGTTGAACAACCAGAGCCGGGTGGGTCCCATGTTTTTCCGCATCGGTTTTCTCCGCATCAGTGCCGTCGCGCTCGTCTCGTACGCCATTCTGGGCAGTTCGGCGCAGGCCCAGACCCAGGTCCGCACGCCGCTAAAACCTCCTGACCCGCGCGGAGAATTCATCCGACTCTGCGCCCCCCATATGGTCGGACGCTGGGCGCACCCCGAAGCCGTCTGCGGTTGTCTGCACGACTATGCCGCGGCCGCGATCGAGGATCCCGATCTTCGCGAGGCAGTACTGCGCGGCATCAGCGAAACCGGTGTGCCCACCATCGAGGCCGATTGGGTGCCGCCGTCGAAACAATCCGAGATCGGCGCCACCTTCACCAAGATCGCGAAGCCAACCCTGCAGTGCATGTTCGAGCCGCAGAAATAGGCACTCAGCGACGAAATTCCGTTTCCCCTATCGCTTCTTCATGCCCAGCCGCTGAATGCATTTGCGCGCCCGGACAATCCCCGTGCTCGTCATCTGCGCGCCCGCTACTTCCTTGATCTGGCCGGCGGGACATGAACCGTCGTCGACGAGGATGCGCTGACCGAGCCGCAAATCGACAATGTCCTGCTCGCGCGACACCTGTTCCGCCGTGGCGGTCGATGCCAGCGCCATCAGAACGACGCCGCCGAGCAGCAGAAACGAAAGACGCCTGGTGTTTGAAATCTTCATGATCGGTGATGTCGGCCGTTTCACTTGTTCTGGATCTTCAGCCCGTTCGGGCCGACATTGATCTGCAGGCCCTCCGGTTCCTTCTTGGTCTGGTAGAGATTGTAGCCGAGCACACCCACCGCGACGATCAACGCGCCGATGATGAGGTACAAGACGTTGCGGTTACCGTTCATCCGGCGTCTCCGTGGGTGGCTAATTCGCCGGCATTGTATGGATCGGCCTGCGATTCTCATAGCGCTCCGAGATGGATGCATCTGAAACGCCTGCAATTCCCCTGCGAAGTATGATTTGATCGTCGCAGTAGATCAGGGGAACCGTGACGCAATGAATGCCAGCGATGCCAAGCAAAAAATCCTTGACGCCGTCGATGCCGGCTTCGACGCGCAGCTCGCGACCACCCGCGACTTCGTTGCGATCCCCTCGACCCGCGGCGCCGAGGGGCCGTGCCAGGACATGATCGGCGATCTGCTGCGGCAGCGCGGCTACGAGGTCGACGACTGGCATATCGACGTCGACGATCTGAAAGACCTGCGCGGCTTCGGTCCGATCGAGCATGATTTCTCCAGGGCGCGCACCGTGGTCGGCACCTATCGCCCTTCAAGCAATTCCGGCAGATCGCTGATCCTGCAGGGACACTGCGACGTGGTTCCGACCGGCCCGCTGGAGATGTGGGAGACGCCGCCGTTTTCGCCTGTGGTGAAGGACGGCAGGATGTATGGCCGCGGCGCTTGCGACATGAAGTCCGGAACCATCGGCGCGCTCTACGCGCTCGACGCCATCAGGGCCGCCGGCCTCAAGCCCACGGCACGAATTCATTTTCAGTCCGTGATCGAGGAGGAGAGCACCGGCGTCGGCGCGCTCTCGACCTTGCAGCGCGGCTACCGCGCCGATGCCTGTTTCATTCCGGAGCCGACCGGCGGCAAGATGGTGCGCTCGCAGGTCGGCGTGATCTGGTTTCGCCTGAAAGTGCGCGGCTTTCCCGTGCACGTGTTCGAGGCCGGCGCCGGCTCCAATGCGATCATGGCGGCCTATCATCTCATTCACGCGCTGGAGAAGCTCGAGGTCGAATGGAATGAGCGTGCCAAGGGCGATCTGCATTTCAGGGCGGTCACGCATCCGATCAACTTCAATCCCGGCATCATCAGGGGCGGCGACTGGGCCTCCAGCGTGCCGGCCTGGTGCGATGTCGATTGCCGGATCGCGGTGCTGCCGGGCTGGTCGGTGGCCGACTGCCAGGCGGAGATACGCGCCTGCGTGGCGGCAGCCGCGCGCGATCATCGCTTCCTCTCCAACAATCCGCCCGACATCGAATGGTCCGGCTTTCTGTCGGAAGGTTATGAGCTGAAGGATTCCGCCGAACCCGAAGCCGCCTTCGGCAAGGCCTTCAATGCGGTTTATGGCGGGGCGGTGGAGGATCTCGTGTTCACCGCGCTCACCGACACGCGGTTCTACGGATTGAATTACAACATCCCGAGCCTGTGTTTTGGCGCCAGCGGCGCGGCCATGCATGGATTCAACGAATATGTCGATCTGGAGTCGCTGCGCAAATCGACCAAGGCGACCGCATTGTTCATCGCGGAATGGTGCGGGGTGGAGAAGGTTTAGGCCGCGCCCACGATCTTCGCGCCGTCATTGCGAGCCAACGGGTCGCGCGAACGCGCGCCCGATGACAGGCTCCGCGAAGCAATCCATGGCCACGAATGAAGGTGGATTGCTTCGTCGCTACGCTCCTCGCAATGACGACCGACAGATTTTAGGACGCTACTTGTTCCGGCCATAGTGCCTTCACGATCGCATCCAGCCCGTCCGTCAACGCGGCGGGCCCGGGCTGCAGGATCAGCGGCGACTTGATCTCGACGATGCGATTCTGGCGCACGGCCGGAATCTCGCTCCAGCCCGGGCGGTTTCTGATCCTGTCGGGAACGACCTTCTTGCCGCACCATGAGGCGAGGATCACATCCGGTGCCGCGTCGCGCACGATGTCAGGGGATATGATGCGGTCCTTCGCGGCCTTTTGAAATCGAAGCTTCGGCAGCACATCCTCGCCGCCGGCGATCTCGATCAGTTCGGAAACCCAGCCGATGCCGCTGATCAAGGGCTCGTCCCATTCCTCGAAATAGACTTTTGGTTTTGGCGAAGGCCGGACAGTGGACGCGATGTTCGCAAGGCGCAGCTCATAGCCGGAGGCAAGCTGATCGGCGCGCTCGGCCGCGCCTACCAGCGCTCCCAGGGCACGGATCATCGCCAGGATGCCGGCAACGTCGCGCTGGTTGAAGACATGGATGGCGACCCCGGCGCGGACCAGGTCGGCGACGATGTCGGCCTGCAAGTCGGAGAACGCGAGCACGAGGTCCGGCTGCAGCGCCAGGATTTTTGGGATATCCGCCGAGATGAACGCCGACACCCGCGGCTTCTCGCGCCGCACCTGCGGCGGCCGCACCGCGTAGCCGGAAACGCCGACGATCCGGTCCTGCTCGCCGAGCAAATACAGCGTCTCCACGGTCTCTTCGGTCAGACAGACGATCCGGCGGGGAGGGAACTGGCGCATGGGCGACGATATGGCGAATAACGGTGCCGTTGTCACGGTGGCCATTACCCGCGACGTCATTGCCGGGCTTGACCCGGCAATCCATCCTCCAAAGAATTGTTTGGAGGATCGATGGATACGCGGGTCAAGCCCGCGTATGACGACTGAATAACCCGGGAGAACCACCGCTCATGACGCCGCTCGAAAAAGTCAATTCGATGAAAATGCCGTTCGCGGAATTGAAGGGCGTGACCTTCACCGAAGCGGGGAGGGATCGCGTGGTGGCGCGGATGCTGGTTCGGCCGGATCTCTGCACGCTCAATCATACCATTCATGGCGGCGCGGTGATGGCGTTCGCCGATTCGGTCGGCGCTGCCGCGACCGTGATCAATCTGCCCGAGGATGCCAAGGGCACTACCACGATCGAGAGCAAGACCAATTTTATTGGCGGCGCCAAGGAGGGGATGACCGTGATCGCGACCGCGACGCCGGTGCATCGGGGCCGGCGCACCCAAGTCTGGCAGACCCGGCTGGAGACCGAAGAGGGAAAGCTGGTCGCACTGGTGACCCAGACCCAGATGGTGCTCTGATCCGCTTGGGTTCTCAGGTGCGATTTACGATTCGTTAAGGAATGGCGCTCGCTGTTAACGGATCGGTCGCGACATTCTGCCGTTATTTGAGGCTGCAAGGGGCCTTGAATTTCATGCTGCGATGCACAATATCCGTGGTCTAGGGATTCGACGCCTCCTCGAGGGCTACCAAGAGGAGTTACTGACGTGAAATACGAAGCCACACCCCGATCGAAGTTCGCCAGGGGCACCGTTCGGACCCTGCGCCAACAGGAAGAGTTGCCGCTGCTGCGCGATCACCTGTTGCGGCTCGATGCTGGAAGCCGTCACGATCGCTTCCACGGCTTCATGGACGACAGCTTCATCGAACACTATGCCAAAAAATGCGCCGACGACGGTACGGTCATTGTCGCCTATTTCGAGGGCGGGGTGGTGCGCGGCGCGGCCGAACTCCATCCGCCGGATCAATCGCCTGACTCCGAGCCGGAGATCGCGTTCAGCGTCGAGGCGTGCGTAAGACGCCAGGGCGTCGGCAGCATCCTGTTCAAGAAGCTGATCGCGGAAGCGCGGTCGAAGGGCTACCGCTCGTTGCGGATCACCACCGGCGCGCAGAACCAGGCGATGCGGGCGCTCGCCCACAAGTTCGGCGCGCATCTGACGTTCCGCCACGGCGAATCCTCCGGCAGCATCGACCTGAAGCCGCAACCGCAGCCGGAATTTGCACGTTACGCGATCGCAACGCCGGCCGAGTCCATGCGCGCGATGATGAATTTCAATCGCGCGTACTGGAAGCTGTGGCTGCGGATGTATGGCTGGGGCCGCACCGCCTGACCGGCAAAAAACCCTTCGCCGATCTCTGATCGCGCGAAGGGTTCAAATGGCCTCGGGCAGTGGGACGTCAGGTCCCGGTACGCTTGTCGTTGCCGAATTTCCGGACGACGCGGCGTTCGACCACGATGGAGCGCTGCGCGCCCTGTTCGCCCGCGATCACACGGGTTGTCGAGCGCCCCAGCACGGGGCGCGCGGCCTTCTTGACGACGGCCTGCACATCCGCGACCGGCAGCCCCATCAGCGCCGCCGCGATCTCGGCCTGCGCCTCCTGATCGTCGGTGATGCCGACAGCGGCAAAAATCGCTTCTTCCAACGTCGGCGGGTCGCGCCGCACGCGCCGGGTTCCGTACTTCGTATTCCAGTCTTCGCTCATTGGGGCCTCGCACCTGATCGGGAGATACCTAGGGGGCCTCATGTTGCATTGCAATATAAAACTGGCATGGCAACACAGCCATGCACTACAACTTTTCGAGATGGGTGGTCGCGGCCGAGGCGAGTTTTTGCAGCGCGCGGACGAAATCGCGCGACGCGGGTACGGCGAAATGCGCCAATAACGCGGCGCGATCGGCCCATTGTTCGATGAACACCAGCCGCAGCGGGTCCTCGCAATCGACATGCACGGCGTGGGAAATGCATCCGGGCTCGCCGCGCGAACGATGGACATGCTCAAGGCTCAGTCTGCGGACCTCGCGGAAGCTGTCCTCCCGCGCGGTAACGCTGCCGGTCACCACAATCATGCTGCCCCCCGCCATGTTTGTGTCACATCGTCGTCATGGAACTGAATCGCCTGCACCCGCGAGATCGATCGGCTGCTGCGGCCAGCGCTTCAGCGCGGCGTGTCCGGCGTCGGTCAGCACATAGACGCCGCGTTCGGCGCGATCGAACCAGCCATAGACGTTATGCAGCAAAATCTTCGGTGCGTCGGGGATATCGGGCTTGAGGTCGCGCACGCGCCGCGGTCCGCGCGACAGCGCCGACGCGCAGGCCAGCGCCTGCTGGCGATAGGCTGTCATGATCGGCGCCCGCGTGCTTCCGCCCAGCGCCGGGTCGCCCTTGCGGCGCCGGTGCTCCGCAACCAACCGCGAGCGCTTTTTGGGATTGCGGCGCGGACTCGTGGTGGGCGGCTTGACCAGCACCTCGACGTCGCCGCTGTTGGTGACCGCGAGCATGCCAAAGCCCAGCCGGCGGCACAGATTACGATAACGCGCGTCGCTTTCGCGCCCCTTGCCGCGCGATGACATTTTGGCGGCGAGCCAGACCTCGTCGCAGGCGCCGGCGCGGTCGACCGCCTGCAGAATAAGCTCCAGATTGAAGGCAAGTTTCAGCTCGCCGATCACCACGATCGGCGGATCGTCGGCGCTCAACGCCACCAGGTCGCAGCCGCCGACCTCGCCCTTGACCGTGAAGCCGTGGTTTTCGAGGAAGCGTTTGACGGGCAGATAAAGCGCGGTTTCCAAGGGGGCTCCGGGGTCGCGTTCGCGACTCAATGTGTGAGTTTAGCGCGAATTGCAGTTCGGGAATTGATCAAAGGGCAGGGAAGCGGCTACCATGGGCTCAGGGAACAAGGCGGACAGCGTCGGGCTGGCGACCCGTGAATCCAGGGGATTCGCGGGTCGTACTGCCATTGGTCAACACCGGAGCCGCGATCAGGTGCTGCAGGGACTTTACAAAGTCGAAATGCATACGGTGCACGGCTCGCGCCGTGGCGTCCTGTATGTCTATGACGGCAAGATGATGGGCGGCAACTCCGCGTTCGCGTTTGTCGGAACCTACCGGGAATCCGCTGATGGCGAGGTTTCGGTGGACATCTCGACGATCCGCCATAATGACGATCCGAATTATCAGCCGCTGCTCAAGACCGACAAGATCACACTGTCGCTCACAGGCAGGCAGCGCGGCGAGCAATATCATTTCGAAGGCGGCACGCCGCAACTGCCGGGCGTTGTCTTTCGGTCGGTGATGACCCGCATCAGCGAAGAGGACGCGCCGCCGGTCCCCTCGGCCGGAAAAAACGGCATCAAGAACGGTCTCTATTCGATTCACATCCGGATGCTGGATGGCGTCGACGGCGGCAATACCGGCGTCATGGTGCTGCAGGATGGCCGGATCCGCGGCGGCGACGCGTTCTTCGATTATATCGGCGCCTACACCAGCGCCAACGGCCGCTGGAAAGGCGAGATCATCAACCACGAGCACACCCCGAGCCAAGGCGAGCGCCCGGTATTCGGCGGCCACGAGGTCGGCATCGGCTTTTCAGGCACCTACACCGACGACAGCGCGGTCGGGGAAGCCACCGCGCTCGCCGGCAAGCGCAGCATTCGCTTCAGCGCGGTATTGAAGAAGCTGGCCGACGCGTGAGGCCTACACCCTTCCGCTCACCGGCAGCAGGGCGCCGGTGATGGCGCTGGCGGCGTCGCTTGCCAGAAACAGGATCACGTCGGCCAGTTCCTGTGGCGTCACCCATTTTGCGAAATCGGCTTTCGGCATGCTGGCGCGGTTGGCCGCCGTGTCGATGGTCGAGGGCAGCACGGCGTTGACGGTGATCTTGCCTTTCCATTCGGCGGCCAGCGCCTCGGTGAGGCGGTGCACGCCGGCCTTGGACGCGGCGTAGGCGCCCATGCCGGAGCCGGCCTGCAGCGCGCCCATCGCGCCGACATTGACGATCCGTCCGGCCGGTGAGGCAATGAGATGCGGGATGGCCGATCGCGATGCGTTCAGCGCGGTGAGCACGTTGAGCGCGTACATGCGTTGCCAGGTTTTCGGGTCGCCTTCGGTGACCGTCTCGAACGCAAAGCCGCCCGCGATATTGATCAGGGCATCGATCCTGCCGAATTGCGCCGCCACCGCGTCGATGGCCTGCTTGGCCTGCGCGGCATCGGAAAGGTCAACGCCGCCGAACTCGATCCGATCGGGCGTCGCGGTCGCAGCCGACGTCCCATAATCCACGCCGGCCACCCGGGCGCCGCGCGCCTGCGCCACTTCCGCGACCACCTTGCCAAGCGCGCCCGAGGCGCCGGTCACGACAACGACTTTTCCGTCCATATCTGATCTCCGGGCCCCAAAGAAAAGGTGAGAGGACCACACTAGCGCGATGCGAATTTGATTTGCAATGTTGTGAAATTCAGCGCCCAAATGTGGCATCCGCGTCAGAAGGTTTTTGAGCACGGACGGTTCAAATGCCCGACACTTTTCCCGATGGCGATATCCCTGTTGAATTGATCGGTTTCAAATATCCGCTTCCGCATCTCGCCAAGGCCCTGCTCGGCACGGCGCCCGTTAGGATCGTGGCGATGGGATCGTCGTCGACGGCGGGCCGGGCAGACGTTGTGCCTTATCCGCATCGCCTGGAAATGTATCTGAGAGTTCGATACGGCGAACAGCAGTTTCCAAACCTGAAAATCGATGTGCTCAACCGAGGCAAGGGTGGGGAAGAAGCGAACCAGGAACTGCCGCGCTTTGACGCCGATATTTTTGCCGAAAAGCCCGCGCTGGTGATCTGGCAGGTCGGCACCAATGCGGTATTTCACAAGCAGGATTACGATCTCGACGACGTCGCCAACAAGATTGCAATCGGCCTGGACCGGCTTCGTAGCCAACCCATCGATGTCGTGTTGATGGATCCGCAATATGTCCCGGCGATGCTGCTCGACGACAAGGCGGAAGCCTCGGAACGCATGGTTGCGCTGATCGCGGCCGCCGCCGAAAAGGCGAATGTTGCCGCTGCCGAAAAGGCGAACGTCAATGTTTTTCGGCGCTGGGCGTTGATGCGGCACTGGCACGTGCAAAACAACATTGCTTTCGATCGCATGTTCGATCCAACCGACCCGGACCGGCTTCACCAGAGCGACTGGAGCACCCAGCGTCTGGCACAAGCCTTGCGCGATGCCATGACGAGGGCAGCGCAAGCTTGAGGCCCTCCGTATTTGTCCGGACCCGGATCGTTAAAATTTGTCGGAGTTCTGTAAGCGGAAAGCAGAAGCCTCGCGCTAGGCTTCAGGCCAATCAGCAGGCCAATCAAATGGGCAGGGATCTGTTTACCATGGGATATCTACCCGATCACGGTTTACCGCTCGTTCAGCTTAAGGAGCAGCGTCGGGATTTGATCGTCGCGCTGCAGAATTGCAACGGCCCGGTCAGCGGCTGGGAGCTGATGCAGATCGCGGCGGTCCAGCAGGCGATCTCGGCGTTCGAGGACGTCATCGCCGACCTCGACGCTGAAATGGAAGCGGCGGCGTAAGGCGGTCTCCCAGGCAGATGGCTTGGGTTCAACTGGCTTGGGTTCAATCCGTTGACGGTGACCGGTTCATGAACGAACCGGCGGCCCGGGGCAATGGCGAGACCGTTGCTGGCAGGCATCGGCTTGCGTGTCGGCTTTGCCTCCTTGGTCACATCCGCCCGGTGACCGAGCGATAGAAATGATAGGGCATCGCCAGCCCTGACCAACTGAATGATTTGATGTGGCGGTCTGGAATTTTGTCCGCGATGGTCCGGTGAATTGCAGGAAGCTCGGTCCAGTGAGCGCCCGGCCGGATATGATGGGCGGTGTGATAGCCAAAATTATGCGTGGTGAGATTGAACCACCACGATAACGAATTGTTGGCGCGCTGATACGGATTTTCGCTGGTCTCGTCGCAACCATAGTGGTTGAGGTAATCGACATAGCGCGTGATGAAGTGCGTCGCGAGATACCATGGCAGCAGATAGACCAGCGTCAGCCAAGGCTGCCAGTACATCAAGATCGCGACCAACAGCAGCAGCAACAATTGCTCGCAGAAGGCCCAGCGATAGCGGATCGGTGTCCTGACGTCTTGCAGCAGGCCTTTCCTGTACGACAAACGAAGGGGCGAATAGAAGGTCTGCCACAGCGAACCCGCCGAAAAAGCAACGGCGCGGATCACCGAATAGTTCTGGAAAATTCCGCGATCGCCGCGGTAGGGCAGATCGATGCCGCGGTGGTGGCCGTAGAGATGCTGGATCCGCCAGTTCGAACTGACCATGCCGCTCACTGATCCCATGCTCAGGTCCAGCACCAGATTCAGCGCGGGGTTTCGGCTGAACGGACGATGAATGTGCAGATGCAGCAGATAGTTGGTCTTTCCGATCATCATGAACGCGACGACGGCATAGACGGTTTCATAGCCTGAAAATGAATTGACGACGAACGGCGCGAACAGCAGGACCGGCGCGGCGAGCGCCCGTGCGACATTCCACCGGTCGGCGGGATGAGCGATCCACTTTCCAGTCCCTGATCGATCCGGCATGCCTGTCGACCTGTGTGGCGAGATCTGCTGGCAGGACGATCTGCTCGACGTGACCGTGCGCTCAAATAATGCAGCGACCCGCGCCGGGTCCCTAATCCAGGTAACGCGTCTTCAATTTTGCGCGTTGGTCGGCGCCCACGCCCAAGCCGTCGCTGAAATAGTTTTCGAGATCGCCATATTCGGCGCCGATGGCCTCGAACGCCGCGCCGAGAAACGAGGCTTCCACCGATGCCAGCGCTTGCCGGACGTCCTCGGGGAGATCGGAACTGGCGGTGGGGTCGCGGCGGTAGAAGCGATTGGTCAACAGATAATCTTCGGCGATGACATCGTCCGGTACGCCGAGCGCATGCAGGATCAGCGCGCAGGCGAAACCGGTGCGGTCCTTGCCGGCGGTACAATGGATCACCAGCGGCGCGCGATCCTCGAGCAGATGCGCGAACAGGGTGCGGTAGCTGTGCGTGTTGTGGCGCACGTAGTTGCGGTAGGAATTGCGCATGACTTCCAGCGCATCTTCCGACGACAGCGCTGCGCCGTCGGCGCGCCGCGCGCGCAGCGCCGCAACCACCGTCGGCTCGATTGGCAGCGAATGGACCGCGATCCCGGCGATGCCACACATCGCCGCGACGCGCTCCTCGGTGCCGCGGAAATCGAACGCGCTCCTCACGCCCAGCCCGCGCAGCACCTCGATGTCGGCTTCGGTGAGGTGGCCGAGATGATTGGAGCGGAAGATCTGCCGCCAGCGCACAATGCGGCCATCCCGGGTGTGATAGCCGCCAAGGTCGCGGAAATTGCTGGCGCCTTCGAGATTGAGGTGACGGACGGGAGATTCTGACATGGAGCTTAGCTTATGCCATTCAGTGCGGCGGAGGAATGACCGACGGGGTTTCGCTTGCCTGGGGCTGATCTATACTGATCCCGGCAGGGGTGAAACATGAATTGGCGTAGATCGGTTATTTTTGGCGGAACGCTGGTCGCGGCCATCGCAACGGGCGTGCCGGCGGTGTGGGCGCAGACGTCGTTCCAGAACTATCAGTGCGCCGACGGCTCGCAGTTCATCGTGGGGTTTTTCCAATATGATCCGCGCGCGCATATGCAACTCGATGGAAGGCCGGTGACGCTGGCCAAGCGCCTGGCGCTGTCGGGCGCGCGTTATTCGGGCGGCGGCGTTACGTTGAAGATCACGAAATCAGGCACGACGCTGAAGCGTGGCCGGCGGCCGGTGACGGCCTGCGAGAGGGTATAAGGGTATAAAGAAAGAGCCGAAACGTTTCCGTTTCGACCCTGTTACCGTTCTTGAGATGCTGCCTTGGACCGGCGACGCACGGGTACCGAATGCGCTGAGTGCATCAGCGATCGCGCCCCGGCTTGGACTCCTGGATGGCCGCATCGTGGTACCAGGCGCCGCCAACCGCGACCTCGCTGACGCGGGTCGAACCCAGATCAACGGTGGACTTAGTCTCCTCGGGACGACGTCCACCCAGAGCCGAGCGGCCCCCGACCGGGAATTGGTAGATCCTGGCAGACCCGTGATTCAAACTCGTATTCATCGTATCTCTCCGTTTGTCGTAGCGCTCAAGCCTTCATGGTGCGCCCGAGTCGTTCGCGACTCGTTACCGAACCGATATCGTCCTTGCCTTCGGCTCGTGCAATATGACCAACATCACATCACGGGGTGTGTAATTTGTAGGCATTTCAGCGGTTGCTGCACTCAGAAGCATCGGTCGACCGGCCAACGCGGGAGTCGTCGCTAAGGTTGCGGCGGCCGCCGGGGTTTCTTGATAAATGTTGCAGGGGGCTGGCGCGGCTTTAATCGGCAGGCGATACCAGCCGCGAAATGCCCCATAACAGGGCGGATTTGAGGGCCGTCGGAGCCCTGCCTGCGGCCGGCCGTCACCCGACCCCGCGCGGCTTTGTCGCACCCCAAATTCAGTTGGCCGACCCAATCGGGGGCCGTCGCGCCCGCTGGCCCGCCTACCGCACTGCGGCGATCTGGCACATTAAATGCTTGGTAACGGGTTGGCCGATGGTGGCCGGGTAGACGTGTGGGCGACCGGCAGGCTTCGTCGGTTTCCTGCCTTCGCATCATCAACGCATGAGAGATATCAATGACAAAATATAAGCTGGAGTATATCTGGCTCGACGGATATACGCCGACGCCGAATCTGCGCGGCAAAACGCAGATCAAGGAATTCGATTCGTTTCCGACACTCGAACAGCTTCCGCTGTGGGGCTTCGACGGAAGCTCGACCATGCAGGCGGAAGGTCACAGTTCCGATTGCGTGCTCAAGCCGGTTGCCGTCTATCCGGACGCCGCGCGCACCAATGGCGCGCTCGTGATGTGCGAAGTCATGATGCCCGACGGCAAGACCCCGCACGCCACCAACAAGCGCGCGACCATCCTCGACGATTCCGGCGCATGGTTCGGCTTCGAGCAGGAATACTTCTTCTACAAGGATGGCCGTCCGCTGGGCTTTCCCACCGCCGGCTATCCGGCGCCACAGGGTCCGTATTATACCGGCGTCGGCTATTCGAACGTTGGTTCAGTGGCGCGTGAGATCGTCGAGAAGCATCTCGATCTCTGCCTCGCCGCCGGCATCAATCACGAAGGCATCAACGCCGAAGTCGCGAAAGGCCAGTGGGAATTCCAGATCTTCGGCAAAGGCTCCAAGAAGGCCGCTGACGAAATGTGGATGGCCCGCTATTTGATGCAGCGCCTGACCGAGAGCTACGGCATCGACATCGAGTATCACTGCAAGCCGCTCGGCGACACCGACTGGAACGGCTCCGGCATGCACGCCAACTTCTCCACCACCTATATGCGCGAAGTCGGCGGCAAGGAGTATTTCGAGAAGCTGATGGAAGCCTTCAAGAGCAACCGCGCCGATCACATCGCGGTCTATGGTCCGGACAACCACATGCGCCTGACCGGCAAGCACGAGACGGCGTCGATCGACACCTTCAGCTACGGCATCGCGGACCGCGGCGCCTCGATCCGCGTTCCCCACAGCTTCGCCAATAACGGCTACAAGGGCTATCTGGAAGACCGCCGGCCGAACTCGCAAGGCGACCCCTACCAGATCGCTTCGCAGATCCTCAAAACGATCGCGTCCGTTCCGACCAGCGCCAAGGCGGCCGCGGCCTAGGCGGTCGACACATCGCCCGGGCGGGGTCTGTCCGGGCCATACCTTGATCCGCCAAAGCGCAAATGCTTTGGCGGATTTTTTGCGCTCGCTCGCCTGTCAAGCGATGCTCGCGAGGAATAATTTGCGCGCATTCTGTTCCCAAAACCGCTATTCACCCTCGGACGAGGTCCGAAGGACTGCCGTTTGGAATGCGCGCCGATGGAAAATGTCGTTCGAGTGCTCTCGACGCTTGCCTTGAGGGGCGCGGTCCGCAAGCTCGCCGAAGGATATCAAGCGGCAGGCGGCGCGCATATCGATGCCGATTTCGCGCCGACGCTCGCGCTGCTCGACCGCGTGCGGGGCGGCGAGGGCGCCGACGTTGTCATCCTGACCCGCGAGGGGCTCGACGAACTCGCGGCGGAAGGAACGGTGGCCGCGGACAGTTGCGTCGATCTTGCGCGCTCCTATGTAGGCATCGCGGTCAAGGCCGGCGCCTCGCATCCCGACATCGCAACCGAGGCGGCGCTGCGCGCCACGCTTACCGGCGCGCGCGCCGTGGCGTATTCGCGGATCGGCGCCAGCGGCATTTTCTTCGCGCGGCTGATCGAGCGGGTGGGGATCGCAGCAGAGATTAATGCGCGCGCCTGCATCGTTCCGTCGGGTTTTACCGCGGAGCGGCTGGTCACCAATGAGGCGGACCTCGCGGTGCAGCAGATCAGCGAGCTGATGCAGGTTGGGGATATCGAAGTCGTCGGGCCGATCCCGCTTCAGCTGCAGACCCCTGCAGTGTTTTCCGCAGGGCGATTGACTGCATCGAGGCGGGCTGCCCAAGCCGACGCGCTGGTGAAATATCTGGCGTCGCCGGCGGTGGCTCCGGCGCTGCGGGAGTCCGGGCTGGTGCCCTAGATTTGGCGACCCTTCGACGCTAACCTGGATGCCTTAAAATGTGCGTCACCATGAAACGATCCCGCGCGCTGTCATGGGTTGCGATCGGCCGCATCGCCGTCTCGGCGATCGTGATCGCGGCGGCGCCGTCGCTGGCGTGGGCCCAATCGGCCGATCTCGTGCTGTGCGACCGGCTCGCCGCTGATCCCTCCGATCCCGACAAGCCGGCCGACGTCAAGGGTACGCCCGACGTTGCCGCATCGGATATCGCGACCGCGATCAAATTCTGCAGGACCGCCTCAGGCGCGTCGCGCCGCGCGCTCTACCAACTCGGGCGCGCCTACGCCGCCAACCACCAGGTGCCGGAAGCGATGGCGGCCTGGCGCAAGGCGGCCGACAAGGGCTCGACCTCGGCGATGGTCGAACTCGGCGTCGCCTATGGAACCGGCTCCGGCGTGGCGCGGGACGAAGCCCAGGCCCGCAAACTGTTCGAGCGCGCCGCCGAGGCCGGCAATCCGCGCGGCGTCACCAATCTCGCGGCGCTCTCCGGCGGTGCCGGCGCGCCGTCGGACCCGGCCCGGGCGCGGGGCTTGCTGGCGAAGGCGGCGGAGACCAATGCCGAAGCGCAGTATCAGCTCGGCTTGATGATGGCGGACGGCATCGGCGGCCCGGCGGACGATGCCGCCGCGCGGGCGCTATTTGACAAGGCGGCGGCGCAAAATCACCCCGGCGCGCTGGAGCGGATGGGCGCCTTCGCGCAAAGCGGCCGTGGCGGGCCGAAGGATTCCGACGCCGCAAAAGTCTATTACGAGAAGGCCGCGGCGCTCGGCAACGAAGACGCCAAGAAGGCGCTGGAGCGCGCGCGATGTCCCTATGTGATCAAGGACAAGAGCGGAAAATTCGTGACCAGTTTGTGCTTCTAGAGCGTTCTCAGGCGAAGTATGCCTTCGGACCTGCTCCGCGGGTGGGGACCGCCGCAGTCAGTCCTTGATCAGGATGACGCCGGCGATCAGGAGCGCCGCGCCCAAAAGGCGCGAGATGTTGACGGGATGCTGCGCCAATCCGAACGCGCCAAAATGATCCAGCGTGATCGCGGCCAGCATCTGGCCGGCAACAACCAACGCAATCAGGGTTGCCGATCCCAGCGGCGGCAGCAGCAAGATCGCCAGCAGGATGAAGATCCCGCCGAATACGCCGCCCGACCAAGCCCACCACGGCACATTCGCCATCGCTTTCCACGGCGGCAGATGCTCGCCGAGCGCGATCACCACCACGATCATGGTCAGGAGGCCGCCGACATAGCTGAACAGCGCCGCCCAGGCGGGCGATGCCAGCGCAGATCGCAGGCCGCCGTTCAGCACCTGCTGCGTGGCTACGCTCACGCCGGCGCCAATCGCCAGCACATACAGGATGAGAGCTTGCACATTATTCTCCAAACCGATTGAGCTGCGTTTGCGAGCTTAGACTCCGTCAATCAGCTTGTCATAGCCGGCAGGCGACCGATCCGGAACCAGGAAACGCTTGAACCGCCAACGCATGCGCGTTGATGAATATCAAGTGGGCAGCAGCGGCGCAGTACTATCGTCAACCGATCAGTCCTGCGGTTGGAGCGTCGAATGAAATTGCGTGGCTTGCTTGGAATCCTGCTGGTTTGCATGTCGCCGTTGCTGGCAATCGCCCAGTCCGGCAGGGGAGGCTCGGGCGAGCAATATGTTCCCCGGCTTGGCGATATCATGGACGCAGCCCAGTTGCGGCACATCAAACTGTGGTTTGCCGGGAGGGCGCGAAATTGGGATCTCGCTGCCAACGAGCTGCGGCTGATCAGGGCCAGCCTGGAAGACGCCGCGACACTCTATTCCGGAATTCCCGTCACCAACGTCACGACGATGTCTGCACCCATTCAATCCCTTGCCGCAGCAATCGAGGCCAAGGACAGCGGAAAGTTCGCGAAGGCATTCGGCGAACTGACAAGCGGGTGTAACGCCTGCCATCAGTCGATGGGCCGTGGTTTTGTTGTCATGCGGGTGCCAACGGAACAGCCCTTCAGCAATCAATTATTTGCGCCGCAGAAAAAGCCATAGGCCGGTGTGAGGCGCGGCGACGCGGCGCCCAACGGAGCAGGGAGGGCATTCATGATGACAAGCCGTAATTCCGCGCTCCCGATATTGATATTCCTCGCCGGCCTCGCGTGGCCCGCGCAGGCTGAGACGCCGGGCAACCTGATCGTGGCGGGACGCAACCTGGCCGGCCGCGTCTGCGGCGCCTGTCATGTGGTGGAGCAGAAACGCGACGAGCTTCCGGTTCTGGCACCGCCCGGGCCCAGCTTTGCCGTCCTGGCGCAGCGGCCGCAGCTGACGGAGGCGTGGCTGCGGGAATTTCTCGGTTCGACCCATCGCAACATGGGCGCTCACGAAGCGATGCCAAACCCGCGCCTCAGGGACTATCAAGTCGATGAGATTGTCGCGTTCATGATGTCGCTGAAACCTGCCCGGTAGGCGCGGCCGGAACGCGGGCAGGGGTGTCGCGATTAGTGCAAGGGAGCGCGCTGAAGGAGGTCATTGTCTCATGATCCGCAAATTGCCGTCCGGCGAATATCGGCTCTATTCCCGCAAGGTTGATCCGAAAACCGGCAAGCGCCGCAATCTCGGCACCTTCAAATCCCACGCAGCCGCGGAAAAACACGAGCGCGCGGTGCAGTATTTCAAGCGGCACTAGTGGCTTCGCAGGGACAGTCGCGCGAACGCAGCCTGATGGCTGCGTGTGCCCGTCAAGGGCGTTTTCGCCGGATGAAACACCATGTCGCGACGGCGACGGGCGTGGCGAGTGCGATCCACGAGAAATAACGGCCTTTGCCCTCGAACAGCAGCGCTACCGGCAGCCCGGCCAGCGACAGCACGCCGATGACAAGCGGGCCGCCATAGACGCCAAGCCAGTTTCCACTCGCCCGCGATTTGCGTCCATCGGTCATCGCGACGGCTGCAACAACGCGCTAGCCGCGACTCCGCCGTTGCTGCGGCGGGTCTTGCGCCGCCTGACCCACCACAGATAAAGCCCGCTGCCGATCACGATGATGGTCATGATATCGAGCAGCGCCCAGATGATCTTCAGCGGCATGCCGCCATAGTCGCCGAAATGCAATGGCTGCGAAACCAGCAGCGCCTTGAGATAGAGCGGCAGATCGCGCGCATCGGCAATTTCGGCAGTTTCGCCGTCCAGCAGAACCGGCTTGAGAAGCCGCGAGGTCAACGGCGTGTCGCCACGCATGAACACCGCGAAGTGATGCGAACTCGTGAAGGGCGTGCCGGGAAAGGCGATGAAGGCGACACTCATGCCCGGCGCGGCCTTCATCGCCTTGCCGACGGCGGCATCGAGCGAAGCCAGATGCAGCGGTGATGGCTTGCCGGCATAGGGCGCGACCATCGCCGCGAGCTCGGTGGATTTCCACTGGTTCAGCATCACCTCCGCAAGCGTATTGATCGTGCCGGTAGTACCGACTACCAGTGCCCAGACGATCGTCACGGCGCCCAGGAGATTGTGCCAGTCGAGCCAGATGATGCGGCGCGACTTGTCATCCCGGATGGTGCCAAACCGCAGGCGGCGGGTGAACGGCCAGTACAACACCACGCCGGAGATGATCGCGAGCAGGAACAGCAATCCCATCGCGCCGAGGAACAGCTTGCCAGCTTGGCCCGCATACATGTCGGTGTGCAGCTTCAGCATCACCAGCATGGGGCCGCCGCCGACAGCGCCGAGCGGCTTTGCGCTGGCGGCATCGAAAGCCCTGACGGTCGCCGCATCCGGAGGGCCATCGACCCTGTTGTTGGTGAATGCGATCACGGTGCCGGGTTCGTCCTTGTCCCACGAAATGCCGACCTGGCCTTCGCGGTGAAATATTTTCCGCATTATGACGGCTACCTTCAGGGTGAGCGCGCCGCACGAATGCTGGTGCGGGCGATCAGGGGCGACTACAAGCCCGCGCACGTGACGCTCAAAATTCCGATCATCTCGGCTACCGTCGTGCAGTGGACCGGCGCGTCACCGTGGTCGGATCTGGTGCAGCGGGCGCTGGTCTGGGAAGCGCGCGAACCGGACGTGTACGTCAACGTGTACTTCGGCTTCCCGTTCGCCGATGTGCCGGAGGTCGGCATGACCGTGCAGGTACTGACGAACAGCAATCCCGAACTCGCCGTTAAGATATCCCGCGACATGGCGATGTCGGCCTGGCGTCAACGCGAAGCCCTGCTGAATTCGACCAGGGTTCACACCATTCCCGAAGGCGTCGGGCTGGCGAAAGCGGCGGTGGCGAGGGAAGAGACCCCGGTGGTTTTGGCGGATCACAGCGACCGCTCCGGCTATGCGACCTGGCTGCTCAAGGAAATCATCACGCAGGATCTTTCGAATACCCTGATTGCGACCATCGCGGACGCCAAGGCCACCGCGCGGCTCAAGGCCGAAGGCGCCAAGGCCGGAGACGCCGTCGACATCGCGATCGGCGGTCGGGTCGACGAATCCGCCGGCGATCCGGTGCGCATCCAGGGCACCATCCTCAATGTCGCCGAAGGCTACGGTCAGGTCTGGGTCACCATCAGATTCGGCCGGGACAATGTACTGATCCTGAGCACGTTTCTCGTGCAGGTGGTCGAGCCGTTCTCCCTCAAGGCGGCGTTTCAGGTCATGGCGATCAAGTCGCGCGTCCATTTCCGGCGCGGCTTCCACGACAACGGTTTTGCCAGGACCATCCTGCTGGTCGAGCCGACGGAGCCGTTTCTCGGAACTGTTCGGCTGGATAAACTTCGTTATGAGAACGTCGACCTAAGGCAATACTACCCTTATGGAAATCCGGCGTTTCCCGGGTAGCGCCGGGTAGCGTTGGCTGCTCAGAATCCCAGCGCGCGCAGAAGCCCGCGACATCTCCCGACGGAAGCTCCGGCAGGCGCTGCCAGATGGTTTCGGCCGGCCAATCCCACCACGCGATCCGCGACATTGATCTGCAATCCCGCGATTGAAGCGATCTGCCGCGCCGGCACGCCACCGACGATGGTTTAGGCCGCGACATCGCGGGTGACCACGGCGCCGGCCGCCAGAACAGCGCCGTCGCCGACCGTCACTCCCGGCATCACGATCACCGCATGACCGATCCAGACATCGTTTCCGATCAGGACGCGGTCGGCCCGCCGTGTTCAGTGCGTTGCTTCGTCCACGCTTCGGGTCGATGACTTCGGTTGCGTTTTTGTCCCCGAACCGACCTCCTGACAGGGAAGCGGCTTCCACGTTCCGTCGGGATTCTGTTCGTAGGCATGACAGGACGATGAAGCTTGCTCGTCATCGGTTCTCTGCGCGCTGGAATTTTTTGCCAGCACCGGCGCCGTCAGAACAGCAAGTGTAGCAATTGAGGCTACGAGGATGGCACTCGCTTTGCGCATATAAAAACCCTCCCTTCATTGGAGAATTCTCAAATCAGCGGTGACTTCCGGCAAGGAATGTGGTGATTTTTTGCCGTTCCATGCGAGCGCGGCGGAACCCGGCCGCGCTCCTGTCTAATCCTTCGCGGTGTTACGCGGCCCTGACGTCCGACAGGAAGCGGTTGACCTGTCCGGCAAGATCCTTCGATTGCGACGACAATTGTTCGGCGGCGCCGAGCACCTGATTGGCGGCCGAGCCGGTGTCGTCGGCTGCCTTTTGGACGCCTGAGATGTTCGAGGTGACTTCCTGGGTGCCGCGCGCGGCTTCCTGGACGTTGCGGGAGATTTCCTTGGTCGCGGCGCCCTGTTGCTCGATCGCAGACGCGATCGTGACGCCGATCTGATCGATCTCGGCGATGACGTCGACCACGTTCTTGATCGCGGTCACCGTCTCGTCGCTCGCGGTCTGAATAGCCGCGATCTGCTCGGATATTTCGGTGGTGGCCTTCGCGGTCTGGCCGGCCAGCGATTTGACTTCGGAGGCCACGACGGCAAATCCCCGTCCGGCGTCGCCGGCACGCGCCGCCTCGATAGTCGCGTTCAGCGCAAGCAGGTTGGTCTGCGCAGCGATGGTCTGGATCAGGGTCACGACATCGCCGATTTTCTGAGCGCCGTCGGCCAGCGAGCGCGCGGTATCGCCGGTGCGGCGGGCATTGTCGACGGCACGCGCGGCGATCTCGGTGGATTGCGCGACCTGGCGGCCGATCTCCGCGATCGAGGATGTCAGCTCCTCGGTGGCGCTGGCGACCATCTGCACATTGGCCGAGGTCTGTTCCGACGCCGCGGCGACGACGCCGGCCTGACGGTTGGTGGCCGACGCGGTCGAAGACATCGACTGCGCGGTATTTTCCATCACGGAAGATGCCGACGACAATCCACCGACGAGTTCCGAGACCTTGGTCTCGAACGTGCGGGTGAGTTCGTCGAGCGCATGCGCGCGGCGCATCTTGATGTCGTTCTCCGCTTCCTTCTCCGCGGCCAGGCGGTCCGCCTTGATCATGTTGTCCTTGAAGACCCCGACGGCCGCCGCCATCGCGCCGATCTCGTCGTCGCGGTCGCTGCCGGAAATTTCGTCGGAGACGTCACCGCTGGCCAGGCGCGACATCGTGGCCGTAAGGTCGACGATCGGCTTGCAGACACGGCGGCGGACCATCATCACGAGGCCGGCGCTGGCTGCCGCCACCGCGGCGAGCCCCAACAGCGCAACCAGAAAGCTGAAGCGCGCGGAAGAATAGGCCGAGGCGAGGATGTGTTCGGCGTTGTCGTAGAAGGCGTCACGCACCCCGATGATCGACCCAAGACCGCGCTGCGTCTCCGCGTAAAAGGTGTCAACGTCGTGCTCGTATTTGCCGCTGATGGCGCCTTCCTTCACCATCTTCAGCTCTTGGCCTAAACGCTCGACATAGGCTTCGTTCATTTTGGCCAATGCCGCCGCCACATTGGCCGGCGTCGCCGGATTGCCGCGCAATTCCTGCAGCGACGACAGGATCTGATCGTTCCGGCCCTGTGAGCGACTTAGATCCATCTTTTCGGCCTCGGTGGCGACGCGCTTGGCGCCGACGAGGTTCTTGTGCAGGCTGGAGTTGAGGCCGCCGACGTCGCGCAATGTCCATGCGATGTTGGCATAGCTCGCCTGCCGATAGGCGTCGCCGTCGAGCAGCGCCATGCGGCGGACCTGCTCATCGAGCAGCGCTGTGACGGCAGTGTTAAACACCGAATTGTCGGCGACGATCTTCTTGGCAGCATCGCGGCGGGCCTCGGCCGGTCCGTCGAGGGCCTTGTCCATCGCTTCGCGCAGCGCTGCGAATTTCGTGTTCAGGGCATCCATGCCACTGGCGATAGCCGCACCGTCATCGAGCCCGCCGGGCAGGGTCGCCTTGATCTGGTTCATCTTGTCCCGCGCGCCGTCGGTCTGCTTGCGGTACTTGTCGTTGAGTTCCGCGCGCTGCTTGGGGTCCACCGCGGGAGGCCCGAACATGATGTTGGTGGCGAAGCCGCGCTCCGGATTCATGTAGCGCGGGATTTCTCCCACCGCCCGGACGATTTCCAACCTGCGTTGCGCGACGGAAACCTGGTCCATCTCCTGGTGTTTCGTGGCGGCGACATAGACGGCCAGACCGCCGCCGACAGCGGAAAGCGAGACGATTGAGACCGTCAGCAAGGTACCGATTTTCATGGGTTTTAAGCCGTTCACGAGGGTGGAGGAGTGGGGCCTCCAGCATAATTTATCCGTATTAATCCCGGGTTTACGCTGCGGTGCATGACCGCGGTTTCGGGCCGCTCCTCGCAATAGACCAGATACGACTTCGTTCTCGCGACGCACTGCGCCCGAGTCGTTGCTTTTATCTTCCGCCCAAAGAGGGCGTGGGGAATGCCGGGTGCCCGCTGCACCCGCGGTCTCGTGTGCACTTGGAGTGGTAGAACGCACACGAGTAACAACGAGTACACCGGAATCGCCCGGCATTCCCGCACGCAATGGTTTTAACGGTTTCCTTCGCGCTCTCCCCGGTGACCGGGCTTGTTTGCCACCGTCATCGGCGGAGTTGCCTCCACCGACTTGACACCAGCGTCGGGGTGTCAGGACCACACGACTTCGCCGTCCGCGTCAGCACCGTTCGTCAAAGGCGCATCAGCGTCCACCGCATCCCGCCCCTACGTCCGTGACGATCGCGAAACGCCCCTCTGTGTGGGACGGGATAGGTTCGCTCTATTCCTGTTTCTACCAAACTGAAAAGCGAAATATTTTGCGAGAGGGGACTGGACACGAAAATCGTGAGACCGCCCGTCGGGCAAATCACCGGAGGCCCGTCAGCCCAAGCCACGCCCCGATTGAGCCTCGCTCAATCGCGCAGCATCATCCTCAGCGCATCTGGTGCCAGAATCTCGATGCGACGGTAGGCCTGCGCGACGTGTCCTTTCGCTTCCAGCTTGCGCAGGATCGCACCGGCCGTGGTTCGGGCGACATTGGCCATATGGGCGAGGTCTTCGTGGTTGATATCGACTTCGATCGGGCGCGGATATCGCGGCCGAGCGAGGCGGCAATCGGCAACGCGGAGCAGAACCGCCACAAAGCGCTTGACGTGGTCGCGTATCATCAGGTCGTCGGATCCCCCAATGGCAACGTCGAGATGATCGATCGTTACTAGACCAAAAAACCGCCACGCAGCGGGGTCACGCTCGACGATTTCGTCAATGGCCCACAGGGGCAGATGCAACAGTTCGGTATCCCTTGTAGCGGTGAGGCCGATCATTCGGGGCCGGCGCGTAAAGGCCGCGGCCTCTCCAAACCACGTACCGGGCACCGCAAAATGGGCTGTGTAGGGCCCGTCTTCGCCTGATGCTATCGAAATGCCAAGGGCTCCGGCAACGATACCGAACATGCCGCCGGGTTTGTCTCCAACACAATAAATCGGGGTACCTGCGGCAAATTGCTCCAGCCGGCATCGGTCAAGCACGGCGCGCTGAAACGGCGCGGGCGTATGACGGAGCCACCCCTTGCTGAGGGCGATCTGGTGCGCTGCACGCTGGTCCAACATTCCTTCTCCAATTGATCGCCCATGATCAATCGCATTCTCGTTCCTTGCTACACTCGCACAGATGAGCCTCTTTGATTTAGCTCAAAAAGCAGCCGTACGGCACGGGACGAGGCGGCCAGCGATAAACCGAAGTTTCAAATCGGATTAGAGGGAGTGCAGAATGAAGACAGCAAGGATCCTGGGTCGCGCGCTCTTGGCGACGGTATTGTTGCTGGTTGAGATCGAGCCGGGCGCTGCGTGGCCGGTGATTACCAGCTTCGGCGCAGCGAGCGACGATATGGTCGTGAATATCCGTGCAACTCGAGGCGGCGGCGCGAAGGCCGGCGGCAGTGTTAATCGCCGCACCAACGTCAGCGTCAATCAGCGCACCAATGTCAACGTGAACAAGCGCACTAACGTCAATGTCAATCGGAACGTTAATGTCGTGCGGCGACCGGTTCGGGTGTGGGCGCCGCGACCGTACTACGGAACGATCGTAGGCGGCGTCGCACTGGGAACGATGATTGCAGTATCTGCGATGGGGGCAGCCCCTGCAGTGCCCGCACCGAACATGTGCTGGTTCTGGGCGGATTCGGCGCAGATGAGCGGCTATTGGGATTACTGCCAGGCGCCTTAATCCGACATTGACCCATCGCTTGAGCCCGAAGCTCACGCCTCGTTCCGGTCATTCTGCAGGAGTACCACCCATGTTTCGTCGGACAATTACAGCCGCACTTCTTGCTCCGATGCTGGCGCTATCGGCTCCTTCGGTAGCGGCGCAGACGAAGCCCAACATCCTCGTTATCTTCGGCGACGATGTCGGCCTTATGAACGTGTCCTCGTTTGGCGGCGATATCATGGGTGTCCAGACACCCAACATCGACCGTATCGGGCGGGAAGGCCTGCGGCTAACGTCATTCTACGCGCAGCCGAGCTGTACGGCCGGACGCGCGGCCTTCATCACCGGTCAACTGCCGGTCCGCACCGGGCTGACAACGGTTGGCACGCCGGGCTCGACCGCGGGGCTGCAGAAGGAAGACATCACCCTCGCAGAAATCTTGAAGACGCGCGGATATGCCACTGCCCAGTTCGGCAAGAACCATCTTGGCGACCTCGAGGAGCACTTGCCGCACCGACACGGCTTCGACGAGTTTTGGGGAAACTTGTATCATCTCAACGGCAATGAGGATCTTGAAGATCCGGACCGGCCGACCAATCCCGCGTTCCGCAAGAAGTTCGATCCGCGTGGCATCATTGCCGGCACCGCCGACGGCTCGACCAAGGACGAGGGGCCGCTGACCGTCAAACGGATGGAAACCTTCGACGACGAAATCACCGCCAAGTCACTGGACTACCTCGATCGTCGCGCGAAAGACGGCAAGCCGTTTTTCCTTTGGCATAATTCAACGCGGCAGCATGTCTTCCTTCACTTGAAGCAAGCATCTCAAGGTCAGTCTCGGGCTGGTCGTGAGGACATCTACGGCGATGGTTTGAAAGAACATGACGGCCATGTGGGTCAGCTTCTCGACAAGCTCGCGCAGACAGGTCTCGATAGGAATACCATCGTCATCTATACCACCGACAACGGCGCCTATCAGTACATGTGGCCGGAAGGCGGTACTTCGCCGTTCAGGGGCGACAAGGGTACGACATGGGAAGGCGGCGTACGCGTTCCCTTTGTGATCCGCTGGCCGGGAGCGCCGGGCGGACGCGTCTGCGGCGAGATCGTCGACATGACCGACCTGCTGCCGACCCTGGCGGCTGCGGCCGGCGAACCGGACGTCGCCGACAAGTTGAAAAACGGCGCATCCTACGGCGACCGGAACTATAGACTGCATCTCGACGGTTACGATCAGACCGGCCTGTTTTCAGGCAAGAGCGATCAGTCGGCGCGCAACTTCATCTTCTACTATGACGAGACCGCCCTCACCGCGATCCGCTACAAGCAGTTCAAGATCACGTTCTCCACCAAATTCAATGGAAAGTGGGATGGCCCGCTGGAAAACCTCGGGCGCCCCCAAATCACAAATCTGCTGATGGACCCGTTCGAGCGTCAGTGGGGCGATCTCAATCGCCAATACGCCGAGCGCAAGGCCTGGGTGCTGACACCCATCGTTGGCATCGCGGAACAGCATTTGTCCACGTTCAGGGAATTCCCGGTGCGGCAGGTCGGCCTGAGCGCCCAGGTGGGCAAGACCATCGAAGGTATCCAGTCGCAAATCCTGAAGATGCGTCAGGCGAACTAAAGCCGCGGTCGCGGCAGTGGAACACACCATGAAAACGAAACACGCGCTGACCATAGCTGCCGCTGGTGCGATTTACTTGTTATCGACCTGCGGCTTCGTTAAAGCGCAGGAGCAACGTCCCAACATCATCATGATCTTGGCCGATGATCTCGGCAATGCCGACCTCGGCTATCGCGGCAGCGACATCAAGACGCCGAATATCGACCAGCTTGCAAAGGGCGGCGTGCAGCTCGAATCGTTCCACGGCATGCCGGTTTGCACGCCGGCTCGCGCCGCGCTGATGACAGGGCGCTATCCGATGCGCTACGGCCTGCAGACGCTGGTGATCTTTCCGAACCATACCTATGGCTTGCCGACCGACGAGCGAACCCTGCCGCAGGCCTTGAAGCAAGCAGGCTACAGCACCGCGATGGTCGGCAAGTGGCATCTCGGTCATGCCGACAAGAAGTTCTGGCCGCAGAACCGCGGGTTTGATCACTTCTACGGCAATACGGTCGGCGAAGTTGACTACTTCACGCATAAGCGGGCCGGTATCGTGGACTGGCAGCGCAACGGCACCTTCATCGACGAGAAAGGCTACGTGCTCACGCTGGATGGCGACGAAGCGGTCAAGCTGATCGACAAGCAGCCCAAGGACAGACCGTTCTTTCTCTACTTCGCCTCACTTGCCCCGCACGCGCCCTATCAGGCGCAGAAGTCCGACGAGGACCGCTACGCCGCCACCATCAAGGACCCGACGCGCCGCACCTACGCCGCGATGATTACGTCGCTCGACGACCAGGTCGGCCGCATCGTCTCGGAGCTCGACAAGCGCGGCATGCGCGAGAATACGCTGATCATCTTCTCCAGTGACAATGGAGGCCCCCGGAATGCCGTGGTCGCAAGTGGCGCCCACTCGAAGGAAGAGCGCGCCGAGGGCGGCGTCAAGGAGGGGGCATTGCCGGCCAACAACGGCAACCTGCGTGGCGGCAAGGGCAGCCTCTATGAAGGCGGTGTCCGCGTGCCGACTATCTTCAACTGGCCCGGTAAGCTGAAGCCGCGGGTCGTGAACGAACCGCTGCATATGGTCGATATCATGCCCACCGCGCTTGCACTCGCCGGCGGCAAGGCGAACCCCTCCGACAAGCCATTGGATGGCAAAGACATCTGGGCGACGGTCGCCGATGGCCAGCCTTCGCCGCACGACGATATCCTGGTGAATGTCGAGGCATTCCGCGGAGCCCTCATCAAGGGCAAGTGGAAACTGGTGAAAATCGCGCTGTTGCCCGGCAAGACCGAGCTGTTCGACCTGACCACCGATCCCGGCGAAAAGAACAATGTTGCCGATCAGAACGCCGATGTCGTGCGCGATCTGGAGGGCCGTCTACTGGCCTATGCCAAGCAGCAGAAGATGAGCGAATGGCTCAAGGCGCAGCCGGACTATTTGGGTGCCCAGGGGCAGACGGTGTTCGATCCGGACTTCGACATCGACGATGGAGGGATGCCGCACGCGAAGACCGTGTTGCCCAAGAAGTAACTGCCGAACTAGACGGACCAAGAATGCGAAAACGGTGACTCGGCTGAGATATTTCGTCATCAAGGGAGAGTGAAATGACCGCACGATCAACAGGGCTCGTTCTGGCGATCGCGCTTGGTGCATCCCAGCTTCTCCCCCTCAATGTCGCTCTGGCACAACGAGTGCAGACAGTGGCGCCGGCGGATGGTTCGGTCCTTCCATTTCCACCAGTGCCTTCGGCGAGCGTGGCCGCGCCGAGGTTACAGGAACTCCAAGCACCAGCGACGACCGGAACAAAGCCATTTGCGCAAGGATGCGCCCAATGTGCTGGTCATACTGATGGATGACGTCGGTTTCGGGCAGCCTTCAACATTCGGCGGCGAAATCAACACGCCGACGCTGAGCAAGCTGGCCGACCAAGGCATAAGCTATAACACGTTCCACACCACTTCGATCTGTTCGCCGACGCGCGCGGCGTTGTTGACCGGGCGCAATCACCAGCGCGTCGGCAATGGCACGATCGCCGAGCGTGCGGTGGATTGGGACGGTTATAGCGGCGTGATTCCGAAAACCTCGGCCACAATGGCGGAAGTCTTGCGCGATTATGGCTACAAGACCGCCGCGATCGGCAAGTGGCACAATACTCCCGCCGATCAAACCACCTCGATGGGCCCATTCGATCGCTGGCCGACCGGGCATGGCTTCGATTACTTCTATGGTTTTCTCGCCGGCGAGACGTCGCAGTGGGAACCGAGGCTGGTGGAAAATACCAACCAGATCGAACCGCCGCGTGATGAGAAATACCATCTGAGCGAAGATCTCGCCCAGCACGGTATCGACTGGCTGCGTCACCATCAGGCGTTCGCTTCCGACAAGCCGTTCCTGCTGTACTGGGCGCCGGGCGCAGGCCACGGGCCGCACCAGATCTTCAAGGAATGGGCGGACAAGTACAAAGGCAAGTTCGACGACGGCTGGGATGCCTACCGCGAGCGCGTATTCGCACGACAGAAACAGCTGGGCTGGATTCCGGCCGACACCAAACTCACCGCACGAGCTGAATCGATGCCCGGCTGGGACAGCATCCCGGAAGCGCAACGCCCGTTTCAGCGCCGCTTGATGGAAATCTTCGCCGGCTTCGTCGAGCATGTCGACGTGCAGGCTGGCCGCGTCGTGGACGAACTGGATCGTCTCGGCATTCGCGACAACACCATCGTGATCTATATCTTCGGGGATAACGGCGCCAGCGCCGAGGGTCAGAACGGCACGATCAGCGAATTGCTGGCACAGAACGGGATCCCGAATACGGTCGAGCAGCAAATTGCCGCACTGGACAAGATCGGCGGGCTCGAGGCGCTGGGCTCTCCGAAGACCGACAGCATGTATCACGCCGGGTGGGCATGGGCCGGAAACACGCCATTCCAATACACGAAATTGATCGCCTCGCATTTCGGCGGAACGCGCAACCCGATGGTGATCTCGTGGCCGAAGGGCATCAAGCCTGATCGCATACCGCGATCTCAGTTCCACCACGTCAACGACATCGTGCCAACCCTCTACGAGATCGTCGGTATCAAGCCGCCCAAGGTCGTCGACGGCTTTCCGCAAGATCCTATCGATGGCGTCAGCCTCGCCTATACGTTCGATGATCCGAAGGCGCCCTCGCGCAAGAAGGTCCAATACTTCGACAATAACGGCAGCCGCGCGATCTATCAGGATGGGTGGATCGCGGCGACCTTCGGTCCGCTGGTCCCGTGGCTGCCCGGGGCACCGGGCCTGGCAGAGTGGGACTCGGCCAAGGACAAATGGGAACTCTACCAGATCACCAGGGATTTCTCCGAGGCCGACAATCTTGCCGGCAAGCAGCCGAAACGTCTGGCGGAGCTGCAGAAGGTGTTCGACGAGCAGGCGAAGGCCAACAAGGTCTACCCGCTCGGCGCCGGCATCTGGCTCCGTTTGCATCCCGAGGATCGTATCAAGTCACCCTATACGAGCTGGCGATTTGACGCGACGACGACGCGCATGCCTGAATTTTCGGCACCGGGCATCGGTCGCGAAAACAACACTGTGACCATCGAGGCTGAGATCGGCGAGAATGCCTCCGGCGTACTCTACGCATTGGGCGGAGCCGGCGGTGGCGTCACGCTGTACATGGACAAGGGCGATCTGGTCTACGAGTACAACATGATGATCATCGAGCGCTACACCGCGCGCTCCGCTACCAGACTTGCTGCCGGCAAACGGCGTATCGAGGTCACGACCCAGCTGGAAAGCCCAAAACCTCTTTCCGCGGCCGACGTCGTGTTGAAGGTGGACGGGCAGGAGGTCGCGCGGACCAAGGTCAAACGCACGGTGCCTGCCGCGTTCTCGGCGAGCGAAACGTTTGACGTCGGCGTCGACCTTGGTTCGACCGTCTCGCTCGACTATTTCGACCGGCGTCCCTTCAGGTTCGTCGGCAACATCGAGAAGGTCGAGGTCAAGCTGAATTGAGTCACAGAGTTTAATCTGCTGCCCAACAGCGACTATGGAGGACGGAAAATGGGATTGACGTTGCAACGAGCCGGCCCCGTCCGGCATTGGCAAGACAATCACGAAGGCATTAGAAACGGACTCTATGCCCTCCGGGTGGAAATACAGGATGGTATCGCAGGCGGCGACAATGGCGTCGTGGTGCTGCGCGATGGCACAATCCGCGGCGGCGACTCGTTCTTTTATTTCTTCGGCAGCTACAGCTGTTCAGGCCGAAAGTGGAAAGGGGAAGTGACTTCCCAAGAGCACACGCCGGCCCTGGCTACGCGGCCTTTTGCGCGAAAAATAGCCACCATCGGCTTCACCGGAACCTACACCGACGAAGGCGCTGAAAACGACAATACCGCGCTTCTTGGCAAGCAAAGCGTTCGATTCAAAACAACCTTGCGGCTTTTGCTGGCGGACTAAGCGCAAGATGGTGATGCCCCGATTTCGCGCTTCACCATGCCGTCGACGCCTGTCGGCCTCCCGCATCGATCGCCCGCCGGCGTCAGCTGGTCAGCGCCCCCAGGTAACGGATCGCCGAGAGGCTCGGCAGGAACGTATAGGCGCCGCCGCGCGTCGTGACGAACCGCGGCAATGTCCGCAGCCGGATCGTTTTGCCTGATTTGAGCGGCAGGTCGAACCAGCTGGTCTCAGGCTCGTTGGCGCCGAGCAGCGGATCGTTTGAGCCGGTGACCCGCGGATCCTGCAGGCCGAGGTTCAGCCAGTCGCAAGACATCGCCTCGAACTGGGCCCCGAGGTTGGCGCCGATGAAATTGCCGAGCAGCCCGCGCTTCGGTTCATTGGGATCGCGAGGTTTCGCCGGATCATGGACGTAGGCGGGCCCATAGGGCATGCCGCGCCGCACCAGACGCCGGCTGTGGTTCGCCACCCGTTGCACGATCTGTGCGCCGCGCGGATTGCAGCGGCGGACATGGGCGCCGTAGGGACAGCGCGAACCGGCATCGTAATCGAAATTGGTTTTGCTTACCGGGGACACCGGATTGGGCGTGTCTGGAGATAGCGCCAGCGGCACGCCGTTGCGCCAACGGCCGCACATGGCGGCGGCGATCACCTCGCGCAAGGCGGCATGAGGCGAGAATCCTGCCCCGATGGCTTCGGCGCCATTGGGCAGCAACTCATCGACTTTGTGTTCTCCAAGCAATTTCGTCGCGGCCGTGTCGAGATGGGCCTCGAAACCGACCACGTCCTGCTCCAGCACCCGAAAGGCGTTGAAGCTGCCATTATGTCCGAACTCCACCGGTCGAGGGACACGCCACGTCAAACCTTCGAAATTGGTGGGATATCCCAGCAGCACCGTGCCGAGCGGCGCCATCGGCTGGCTGTCCGAATCCGGATAGTTGTCGGTGCCGTGAATTTCCGCAAATTTCGGTTGCGAGATGTTGTCGGTATAGTTGAAGTGAACGTAGTCGCCGTTGAAACACCAGCCGTCGCGCGCATCGAGCAACTCCAGGCCCCACTTGCCGGCGACGGCTGCGCGTTGAATGCTGTCGAGCTGGTCGACCCCGTCGGCATAGATCGAGGCGATGAGATGGACCCGCGCCGGTTCACGGAAGGGTTTGTCCCAGTTTTCCGGCGCGCTCGGCCCAGCGTCGCCGAGCTTCAATGCGCGCTTGTTCATGCCCTCGACGAACTCGGTCGGAAAATCAGCCAGCGAGGCGGCCGGGGTGCCGAGCGCGCGCAAGCCCTCATAGGTCAGGCCGATGTTGAAACAGGTGTCCGGTTTGGTCTCCCAGGGCTCTTCGGTGGTGATCTGCGGAACGCCGTCGCGGCCGGATAGGCTGGCGGTGAGCCAGCGGCGGGCTGCGGCGGTGTCGATGATTTCGAGCGTGAGATACCGCACTCGAGGCTTGCGGTAGCCGCGCACAATGTTTCCCTGCACATCGGCGGGATTGAACGTTTCACTCACCAGCCAACTCCGAATTTCTGGCGGACCTGAGCCGCGGAATAACCGGGATAGGCGCGGTAGCCGCTGCCGAGCGATACGTTGCGATTGACGTTAAGCTGCAGGATCAGATCGCGCGGCAGCTTGCGCAGATCGTCATTCCCGGGCCCGGCATCGCCATTCACTTCTTCCTGGTCTCGCAGAATATCGGTCGGCACGTCCGATACCTGATACATGTCGTGGTCGTGCACCCAGTCGATGAACTTTTCGACGTTCTGCGCGGAAGGGATCACGGTTTCTCCTGTCTCGACCAATCCCACCACGGCGTCGAACACGCTGCCGATGGTGACGATGAAGTCGCGGATGTAGTTGGTGAAATCCCCGTCATAGACGGAGAACATGCAAATATTGTCGTCGACGATCACGAAGCGCGCAAAGTGCACGGTGCCGACATTATCCAGCCCTGCGTAAATCTCGTCCTTGTTCTGCGCGATCGCGAGCGCCGCCAGGGCGCGGCCGACCGCCGACTTGTCCTTGAGCGGCATGACCAGGTTCATCATGCGCTGGACATTGTCGCCGGGCTGCACGGAGGCGCGAGGACCGCCCTCCTGACGCTTTACCGGCGTGCGCCAGGCCCAATAAGGCACCAGGATCTTCCCGGCGATGAATGTGAACAAGGGCGTGGTGGCAAGCCAGCCGACAAACTCGTCAAGCTTATCGCCAATTCGATCGAACAAGCCTTTGTCTCCGTCACTTACTTCCATTGCTCCGTCCCTCGGCATCACTTTCACTCCGGCAGAAACGGGCATTGCGTGACGCCGCGCCTTTTGCGCGAGATCCTCATAGGCGTCGCGGCGCGCTTTGAGGGTCGGGTCGTCGGAAGGTTCGATGCCGGGCACGAGGCGCCACGGATTGAAGCTGAGCTTCTCGCAGTCGGCGGTTTGATCCTTGGCGACCTCGGTCAGCGTCAGCGTACCCATAACGACCCGGACGCGCCTGGCCGGCCATGGCACGGTCGGATCCTCGAGCACGTCGCCGGCCTCGCCGATCGTCATCATCAGCATCATCCGGGCCGGCCACTTCCGCAGCCGCTCTCGAAGCTCCGCTTGCAGGTAGTTGTCGACCGGCGCCTTGGTGGTGTCGGTCGTGGTCTGAACGCCAGCGACCGGCTTCCAGGAAAAACGAACGGGACGGCGAATGCCGTCGGGAGCTGTCGACGATGAAGGTATGCACGGCGTGATAGACGGCGCGGACGTAGCTCACGGGAGCGCCGATCATGCCGGCCTGGAACACCCCGAGCTGGGCGAAGCGGTGCCGGTTGGCGTAATCCAGCGTGCCGGCGTCGCCGCTCTTTGACTGTCCCGGCGGCGGGTTGGGAAGCGGCGGCTTGAGCGACAGCATGTCGAGGATCTTGCGCAACGGCGATTCCCGCTTCGCCGGGGTTTGTTGCGCGCTTTTGGTGAAGCCCAAAAACTCATCCACGTTGCGTACGAAGAACTCGCCGAGTGTCATCGCAATCAGGTCGGTCGCGCCGCCGTTCTGCAAGTGGAAACGCGTCGCCATCCCCCTCACGTCGTTCCAGCCGTCATGCTGGGCGGGACTGCCTGATCCGTTGGAGAATCGCACCGATACAGGGACGCGCTTTGACTGAAAGTGCTCGGCGATGCAGTAAGCGCTCGCCACCTCTGACGGCTCGAAATAGCCTTTGACCCCGATGCCGATGGTGTGGATCGGCCTGGTCCCCTTTTTATGATCGGGAAAATCGGAAATCACGGCGTCGACAAGCTGCTTGGCTACGGGTGAACTATCCATACCCCTCTCCGTTTTGGATCGGCTATTATGTCTTCAGGAATGCGTGCCAGATCTGGCTGCGCTAAATTGGGGCTCCATTTTTCCCCAGATATTGAGAATATAATTTCGGGTGTCCGCGAGGTCGAAGCGGGATCCGCGGGCCGCCGCTTGTTCAAATGCACTGTCACCTAATCTGGCTTTGGCTATATTGACTGCGTTTCGCGCCGATCTGTCCAACTTCAAGGGTGAAACCTTGAGAGCGCCTGCCAGCACCGCAAGGTCTTCATCCGCTTCGAGCTGTGCAAGTGGAACGAGTACGGAGCGAATTGTCAACCAAGTGTAGAACGCTGCGCCCTGGTTGGGAAGTTCAATCAGCATGCGAACATGGATAGCCAGGGCGTCGATCGGCTCGGCCTGCGCGGCCTGCAGATCGGCAATGAGTTGCTTGACCCGTTGCGCCCCCAGATGATTGCCCGCCATGTACGCCCATTCGACGGATGTCTGATACTCATCGATCGCTCGGTTGGGGTCTCTGAAGCTTTCCAGGCCGCCCCGCGCATAGTGGATATAGCCGATCAGTGTCGGCTGCATGGCAGTCTGCCCGATTTGGGTGACTTCCTTGACCAGTTCGCCGGCGCCATCGAGATCTCCAGTCCGCGCCTTCACGAAGGCCGCCATGCAGAGTGAGGTGATCTCACAGGGGGTGTTGCCCACGCGTCGCGCTTGCGCGACCGCATTGGCGTGGTGCTGGAGGCAGCTTGCGGTGTCGCCGGACCACTGCGCCATCTGACCGGCGACGCCCGAAAGCCAGCCCTGGCTGGATCGGGAGCCGGAGGCTTCGGCCTTGAAGCCGCGTTCGATGAAAGCGGTGGCTTTCTTCTCATTCCCCTCGTCATGAAAGGCGTGGCATACCGCCCCGGCAAGCAGGAGCGGCGCTTGTTCGAGCTCTTCGGCGCCCGGCCTGCTCATGATCCGCTCGTACCAATGACCGGTTTCCGCCCCCCGGTGCGAGTAGTTGAACAGGAACAGGGGAGTCGCCAACTCCGCCGCCAGTTTCAGATCGCGCGTGACAGCCCGCTCGAAGGCGGCACGGAGATTGGACAGTTCGTCGTAAATCGCGTTGGCAGCCTTGGCTTCATTGACGCCGTCGAATTGGTGGCCCAGGTCGCGGCATCGGGCGGCGTAGACTTCGCCGTGCCGCGTTTCCACCTTCTGCAGCAAACCGGCCTCGTCGAGTTTTTCCCGCCCAAAGGCCTGGACGGTCTGCAGCATTCTCAGGAGCTGATGGCCGCCCATATCCCGCGACAGCAGCGAGGATTCGACCAGTTCGTCGATCCCGCCGAGCACGTCGGATTCGTTGGGCATATCCGGCGCACAGACCGCAAGCGCCTGTTCTTCGTGGAAGGGACCGGAGAACACCGACAGCCGCTGCAGAACCTGGCGGCTGTTCGGATCGAGCAGATCGTACGACCATTCGAGGGTCTGCCGAAGCGTTTGCTGGCGGCCGGCCCGGCGCCGAAAATTCCGCGAGGGAAGATCGAGCGGTTTGGTCACCCCGTTTTCGATATTCTCCAGCGTCAAACGGCGCAGATGACCGGCCGCGATCTCGATGGCGAGGGGAATGTAATCGAGATTGGCGCAAATCCTCTGGATGATTGCGAGATCATCCGGGCTCGGGTGAAACCGCCGATCGAGCAGTCGGCCCCGCTCCACGAACAGGCGGACCGCCGCGGAGTTCGCGGGGCCGTCCTTTGCACCGGAATCCAGCGAGGAGACCTCATAGAGGGCCTCGCCCTCGACCCCCAGCGCGCGACGGCTGGTGTTGATCAGGAACAGCGTGCTGCAGATCGAACCGAGTTCGGTGACGGCGTCGGCGATCGGGTCGAGCACATGCTCGCAATTGTCCATCAGCAGGATCGCTCGCGAATCGTACAGGCGGTCAAGGACCTGGATCCGGCGCTCCACGCCGGGGACAGGCACGATCAGCAATGCCTCCGCGATAGCGGACCAGACCTCGCTGTCCCGCTCGAGCGCCGACAGATCGATCAGCCATGCGCCCTCGGGGAAGGAGGATTCCAGCGAGCGGGCAAACTCGATGGCCAGCCGGGTCTTGCCGATCCCGCCCGGGCCGACGAGGGTGATCAGCCGCGACTCGCGGCTCATCTGCAGGAGACCGTCCAACTCGCGCTCGCGGCCGAGGAACGAACTCAGATTTGCCGGCAGATTGCCGCTGGCGGTCTCGCGCTTGCCGCCGATCGGCGGAAACGCGCTCGGCAGGTCGGAGGCGCAGACCTGGTAGACGCGGATCGGTTCGATACCCTTGAAGTGATGTTCGCCCAGATCGGACAGTCCGAACGGCGCCTGGGGGCGGTTGGTCGCCAGCTGTTCCGCTGTGACGTCCGAAAGCAGGATTTGGTCGGCATTGGCGGCGCTCTGCAGCCGCGTCGCCGTCGGCAGGGAGGGGCCGAAGATAATCGCCGCCGCGGCGCGCCCGCGTCAGGCCGGTGTGGATGCCGCATCGCATCGGCAGCCGGCCGGTCGGGCCCCAGGCGGCGTCGCGCATCTGGCGTTGCGCGTCGATCGCCGCCAGCACCGCGTCCAGCGGCCGCTCGAAGATCGCCAGCACGCCGTCGCCGGTGTGCCGGAATGGATTGCCGGAATGGCGGCGAATCGCGGCGTACAGGATCTGGTCGTGCAGATCCATCGCTCCCAGCATGTCGTTGGGATAGCGGCGGAGCAGGGCGGTGCTGCCCACCACATCGGTCGTCAGGATCGTGCTTTCCCGGCTGCCCGCGGATGATGCCGGCGGTGCGGTCGCGGTCGTGGTTGCGTGTTCAGCCAAGAGTATCGCCTTGCTCTTTCCGTGCGCGGCCAGCCAGCGGCACGCGCCCCCATCCCAGGCCGCAAGGCTTCGAGTTCGGAAAGCGGCAGGCCCGCGACATCACGGAACTGTCACGGCCAGCGGTCTCAAAACCCCGAAAAAATACGGCGGTCAGAGGGCTCCGAACTTCTACGTGACTTCAAATCGCTCCGCAATCCCGAGACCTCCTCCATCCGGATGACGACATTCCGGGCGAGCAAAGGCGGCGCCGGGCGGGTGGATTCGGAGGCGGAACGGCGGGTTGCCGGGGAAGGGGTGAGGCGCCGGTGCGGGGCCTTTGCGGAATAGGCAGGGGTGGGCGGGACCGATGCGTTTTGTGACGTTTTTTCTCGGGCGGCGCTTTGCGCCGACCCGGTAGCTCCTCGCAATGACGTTGCCAGAACTTCAGATATGGGAAATTCATCCTCAGTCGTCGTCCCTGCGAACGCAAGGACGACACCATACCGTAACTCGGCTCGCTTCATCCGAGTCATGCAGCAGGATCATCCATCGCAGCTCTCTTTTGAATGGCCGCGCCGCGTACGGCTTCGTGAACGGACCCCGGATATTTGCATTTCTGCTTCGTTCGGCCGCGTTGTACGCTGCTTGATGGAAGCTTCCGAAAACCATGCCCGCGAGGGAACCCAGAGGAGATGAACATGACAGCTTTGACGGAACGCGCCGTGCTTGCCGGCGGCTGCTTCTGGGGGATGCAGGATCTCATTCGCCGCTATCCCGGCGTGATCTCGACCCGCGTTGGCTACACCGGCGGCGAAGTGCCGAACGCGACCTATCGCAACCACGGCAATCATGCCGAAGCGATCGAGGTCGTGTTCGACCCCAAGATCATCAGTTTCCGAAAACTGCTGGAATTCTTTTTCCAGATCCACGATCCCTCGACGCTCAACCGCCAGGGCAACGACCGCGGCGCGAGTTACCGCTCGGCGATCTTCACCACCAGTGACGAGCAGAAGCGGGTTGCGGAAGACACCATCGCCGATGTCGACGCGTCCGGCCTGTGGCCGGGCAAGGTCGTTACCGAGATTGCGCCGGCGGGACCGTTCTGGGAGGCCGAGCCCGAGCATCAGGATTATCTCGAGAAATATCCAGATGGTTACACCTGTCACTTCGTCCGGCCGAACTGGACGCTGCCGCACCGGGCCGGGAAGACCGAAGGCACGCGCGGAGCCACGGCGGCGTGAGCAAGGGCTCCGATCTTCTGGTCGCCGCGCTCGAGAATGAGGGCGTCGAATGCATCTTCGCCATTCCCGGCGAGGAAAATCTCGATGTCCTTGAATCGCTGCGGCGTTCGAAGATCAAACTGGTGCTGACACGGCACGAGCAGGCCGCGGGCTTCATGGCGGCGACCTATGGCCGTCTCACCGGACGCGCCGGCGTCTGCCTCACAACATTGGGCCCCGGCGCGCTCAACCTGACAACCTCAGCGGCCTATGCGCATCTCGGCGCCATGCCGGTAGTGATGATCACCGGCCAGAAGGCGATCCGCAGCAGCCGCCAGGCGCGCTTCCAGATCGTCGACATTGTCGCGACCATGCGGCCGCTGACCAAGATGGCTACGCAGATCGTCTCGGCGCAGAGCATCCCCACTTTGGTGCGCGACGCCTTCCGGGTGGCGCAGCAGGAGCGGCCTGGTCCGGTGCATCTGGAACTGCCGGAGGATATCGCGGCCGACGACGCGAGCGCCGAGATCATTCCGCCGCATGCGGTCGATCTGCCGGTCGCGCCTCCCGCTGCGATCGAGCGCGCCGCTGCGATGATCATGGCCGCGAAGCGGCCCCTGGTGATGCTGGGGGCTGCGGCGAGCCGGCCGCATCTCGCCGAGCCGCTATCGGCGTTCGTGCGACGCGCCGGCATTCCCTTCTTCAACACCCAAATGGGGAAGGGCGCCGTCAATGCCGGCTCCAATCTTTATATCGGCACGGCCGCGCTGTCGGAACGGGATTGGGTGCACGGGGCGATCGACCGCGCCGATGTCATCTTGTCGATCGGACACGACACCGTGGAAAAACCGCCGTTCCTGATGGGCCATGATGGACCGCAGGTGATCCATGTCGGGGCAACGCCGGCGACGGTGGAGCAGGTCTATTTTCCGCAAGCCGAGATTGTTGGCGACGTCGGCATGAGTCTCGCGGGCCTCGCCGACCGGCTGGAGGGCAAACTGCCGAATGCGTCGGCCTTGCTCGGTTTGCGCGAAGGCATTCTGGCGCGGCTCGCGGAGGGGTCTGGGGAGGACCGGTTTCCGCTGACGCCGCAGCGCATCGTGCATGACGTGCGAAAGGTGATGCCGCCGGATGGTATCGTCGCGCTCGACAACGGCATGTACAAGATCTGGTTCGCCCGCAACTATCGCACCAGCGTCGCCAACACGCTGCTGCTCGACAACGCGCTGGCGACGATGGGTGCGGGGCTGCCTTCGGCGATCGCGGCAGCGCTGATCCATCCCGAGCGGCGCGTGCTCGCGGTCTGCGGCGACGGCGGCTTCATGATGAATTCACAGGAACTCGAGACCGCGGTGCGGCTGAAGCTGAACCTCGTGGTGCTCGTGCTCGAGGATCGCGCCTACGGCATGATCCGCTGGAAACAGCAAGTCGACGGGTTTGCCGATTTTGGTCTCGATTTCAGCAATCCGGATTTTGTCGCTTACGCAAAATCCTATAGCGCCAAGGGTTCGCGCGTCGGCAACGCCTCGGAGCTTGCGTCAATGCTGGAACGGGCTTTCAAAGGAGGCGGCGTGCATCTGGTGGTGGCGCCGATCGACTACAGCGAAAACATGCGCGTGCTGGTGCACGAGCTGCATTCGGTGTGATCCCTTCCGTCATTGCGGGGCGCGCATCCGGACTAGGCTGACTTCATGGCGGCAACAGCCGAACGCGGCCGACGCGGGCTTCCGCTGCGATTGGCTTTTCGGGGGCGATACGGGGACTTTCAGCCCATTTCACCGCGGGGTCTTCGCAACTGATGCATTGCAGGTCGGTGCGGCCGGAGATGGTGACCACCGGCACCAATCGTTTACCGCACCTCTGGCAGCGCGTGATCTGATCCATATAATCCTCCCGGATTTTTGCCCCACAACGCGGAACCGGACCTTTTGTTCCATCCGGCGTTCCGGGCCGCGCATGGGTGCGACCGGTGGCTCTATCGAGGCTATCTTGCTTGACCAAGCCAACCACCTTTCCCGTAAGATGTCATGGTTAATCAGGACCGTTGCCCGGACCGATCCCGATCAAGCCGGGACAGTAATAAGTAAGATGCCATGACCCATCGCATCCTCGTTTTCTACGGCTCATACCGGTCCGACCGCATGGGCATCCGCCTGGCGCAGTTCGTCGTCGAGGGCCTGCGCCAGCGAGGCGACGATGTCGAACTGATCGACGCCAAGGCGGTCGGCCTGCCGATGCTGGACCGGATGTACAAGGAGCATCCCAAGGGCGAGGCGCCGCCGGCACTGGAAAAGCTCGCCGGCCAGATCCGCGACGCCGACGGATTTGTCTTTGTTACCGGCGAATATAATTGGGGCATCCAGCCGGGGTTGAAGAATCTCACCGATCATTTTCTCGAGGAGTGGTTCTGGCGCCCCGCCGCCATCGCCAGCTATTCGGCCGGCCGCTTCTCCGGCGCCCGCGCCGCGACCGCCTGGCACGGCACGCTCTCGGAGATGGGTATGGTGGTGATTTCGAGCACAATCGCGGTGGGGCCGATTGCGCAGAGTTTGTCGGAAAAGGGCGAGCCGACCGGCGAGGGCGGCAAGGCGCTGTCACACGCGTTTCCGAGATTTGCCGATGACCTGGCGTGGTGGATGGAAGCGGTGAAGATGCAGCGGGCGAGGAAGAAGCCACCGTATTGATGAGCGGCGATAGCGGATCGCGCGAAGGCGCGCCCGACGATGATTTCGCTTGTCGCTTCGCTACAAACTCAGGCGCCCGGCGTTTCCTTCATGCGCCCTGCGGATCATTCGATCTGCTTGTGATGGAAGTAATAGAGCGTCGCGGCAAGGATAGCCGACGCGATCACGTAGAAAACCACGGCGTCGATGTTCGGGTGTCCTTCGACCAAAGCAAGCATCGTGATCCACTCCCTGGCTGGTGTGGCTTCTTGTTCCCCCTCGGGCGAGCCTTGATCCGCAAAACTTAAGGGGCGGCAAGATTCGCGGCTACTCGACTTTGTGTGCAGGAAAGGCCGCGCCCGGGAGGGGAGCGTTGCGCTGCGGCAAGGCGAAGGGCCGCGGAGGCACGAAAACAATGGTGTGTTATGGTGGCATCCCTGCGAGCCGCCCATGCAAGGCGGCGCCCAGATTTTATCGCAGGGAGCCGCGACCGACATGAGCCTTTTGAACACGCCCTTCGACCCCGCACGCGAGGCGGCGATTGTGACCGGTGCGGGAAACGGCATCGGCCGCGCCATCGCGCAAGCGTTGGTGGGCGAGGGCGTACGAACCGTATTCGCCGACGTCGATCCGGATCGGGTCGCGGCCGCGATCAAGACCTCGGCGCGGCCGGAACTGGCGGTGCCTTTCGTCGGCGATCTTGCCAGCCGCGCCGCCTGCGATGCGCTGCTGGCGGAGGCGCGGTCTGGCGTGGGGCGGGTGACGCATTTCGTTCACAGCGCGTCGCCGCCGCGGCATGAGGCTGATCATGCCATGGCCGTCGACCGCGAAACCTGGCAGCGGATGCATGCGGTGAATTTGGATGCCGGCTTTCACCTCGCGCGTGAACTGGCGCGCCCGCTGATCGCAGCCAAGGAGCCCGGCTCGTTCCTGTTTCTCACCTCGCTGCACGCGGGCACGCCGCGCAACCTGCCGCATTACTCCACGGCTAAGGCGGCGCTGGCAATGCTGGTGAAGGAGCTGGCAAAGACCCTCGGCCGCTTTGGAATCCGGGTCAATGCGCTGGTGCCCGGCGCCATCGCCGCCGGCGGTTTCGTCGCCGATCCCTCGCTTGCAAAACACATCCCGCTCGGCCGCCTCGGCCGCAGCGAAGATCTCGCGCCGATGGCGCTGGCGGTGCTGTCGAACAAGGTGTCGGCCTATGTCACGGGATCGGCGATCGTGGTCGACGGCGGCCTGTCGCTGACCAACTGGTTCGAGCCGCCGGAGCTGGATGATCTGTCGTAGCGCGGATGGACCCCAAGGGATCGCAGGGGATCGCAAGGCTTCGGCGCGAAGCGCCTGAGTGAGATTATACCTCCGGTCGCGCCATGATTTCTGCACTATTCGAGAAGCAAATGGTGCAACCAGACGTTTTGGAGGGCAGGCGGTGCCAAGGTCCGGGGTTGCGTTGGTGGTGGTGGGGCTGGTCGGGCTCATGCTCGGCGGTTGCATGCAAACGACGCTCGCACCGTCGACGACCGCCAATTTTACCCCACGGGACCGGCAGTTGCTGGCTCATCCACCCTACGCGCGCGCCGACATTCCGGAGTCCTTCCGCCGGCATATCGTCGACTATTCGCGCAAGGAAGCGCCGGGCACAATCCTGGTCGATACCGAGGCGCGCTATCTCTATTACGTCCAGCCGGGAGGCAAGGCGATTCGGTACGGCGTGGCGGTGGGGGAGGAAGCGCAGGCCTTCTCCGGCGTCGCTACGGTCGGTCGCATGACGGAATGGCCTGACTGGATTCCGACGCGGGAGATTCAGGCCCGGCTCGGCCCCTACCCGGCACGCGTTCCCGGAGGCCCGGCTAATCCGCTGGGCGCGAGGGCGCTTTATCTGTTCGAGGGCAACAGGGACACCCTGTACCGCATCCACGGCACCAACCAGCCGGAATATATCGGCCAGGCCATCTCGTCCGGCTGCATCCGCATGACCAACGAGGATGTCATCGATCTCTTTGATCGGGTGAAGCCAGGCGCGATCGTCGTCGTGCTCCCGCCGGGTCGGCGTGCATGGCTCGGGCCGACCGCAGGCCGGCGCGGCTGATAGAACGTTCGGGCGAGAGAGACGCGCATGCTTCACCTTTGGGAAGTATGTCGGCTCAGTCATTTTCCGTTGACGAATTGCTGCCATCCCTCCTGCTGCGATTTCAGTAGCCGCTTTCTTGTCTCTTCCAGTTCGGCGACACGCGTTGAGGCATCGGTCATGGCACGCGCCGCGGCATTGTACCGGTTCACCGTGGGTTGAAACGGGAAGATGAATTGGCCATTGACGACCTTGTAGGCCCCGAACTCCCCGACCAGAACCGCGACATAGCTGTCGTAGGCGCGATAGAAATCCCCGCGCGCCGACAACATCCTGGAGGTGAGGGCGGTGATTTCCGCGTGCTGTCTATCGATGGTGTCCAGGAACCTGCTGACGGTGTCTTTTCCCGGATGTAGCGAGAGCGCGTATTGTTCGAGATTGTCACGTTCGGTTTTCAGCAGCGCGACGTAACGCGGCATGAATGTCGTCGCGTTGGCTTCCGCCGTTTTCAAATCCCGGCGAAGTGTCTCAAGATCGCTCCGGCTCGCCGCGCTCAGATTGCTAACCCTCGAAACCGCCGGTGGCTCGACTTCAGCGGACAATTTTTCGATAGAAGCGTTGGTTTCATTCGCGGCCCTGGTTGCCATGGCTGTCAGCTGCAGGAATTTATTGGTGGGATGCTGCCTGAGCGCCTCATCTATTTGCTTGGGATCCGTGATGCCCTGCAGTGCGGTCAGACCTTCTCGGGCGGCGGTACGCTCCTGCAGTCTCGTCAGGTCGGACAGGAAAAATGCCCCGACCGAAAACACGACCAGGAAAGCGAACAGGAAGAAGAAGGCTATTCGGACGCGCGTCTTCGCATTCGGATCTGAAGGCATTTTTGGTCGGCCTCCCATCGCGACAGGCTCCCTGCAGAGGGGGATGGCGACAATTATAGATTTGGGTCGACCAGGCGGAAACGGGAAAATCTTTGCCAGCAGGACTCGGACCGCCCGAATCATCGGTACGCACAAGTGATGGGTTGGCGGGTGTCCACGTTGCCTTGTTTCAGGTAACATTGTCGCATGAGCGAAACCGAGACCTTGTTTGCGGGCCTGCGTCAGTCGGCCGACCAGGATGTTGTGGGCATTCTCGAGCGTATGGTGCGGGATGCCCCGGACCATGCCTTGAACAAGATGAACGCGCTTGAGCTCGCGGCCACGGCGGGCCTCAGCGAGGAGCGGGTGATCGCGGCGCTCCTGAATGCGGTCGGGCTCGGCATGTTCGAGATGACGTGGAACGTCATGTGCCCGAGCTGCGCCGGTGTTCTCTCTGCCAACAAGAGCCTGAAGACCCTGGACAGGACGCAGTATAATTGCGCGTTCTGCGCCGCGGGCTATGAAACGACGCTCGACAATCTGGTCGAGGTCACCTTTACGGTGAGCCCGCGGGTGCGGAAGATCGCGGCCCACAGTCCCGATCAATTGTCCGCGGCCGAATATTATCGCCAGATCTTCTGGAGTTCGGCCATCGATCTTCCGGCCGATGTGGACAAGCTGCTGCGCGAGGTCACGCTCGAAACCGTTGACTTGCCGCCGGGAGAAAGGGCCATCCTTTCCCTGCAAGTGCCGGCGGGCACGTTGATCGTATTCGATCCCGTGACCCATACGGCCCAGTTCCTCGATGTCGGCGGCGAGGAGACGAGCGAGCGCCAGAACCTGTCGGTGATCTTCAACAAGGTCCAGGTTCCCGTCGACACCGTTGCCTTGCGCCCCGGCCCACTGCGCCTGGCTTTGGAAAACCGCACCGACGGTCGCGTGTTGCCGGCGGTATGGGTGGCGAACCAGGCGCTGGACGACCTCCTGAAGCGACGCAAGCCCATTCTGACCGCAAAGCGCCTGCTCACCAATCAGACCTTCCGCGACATCTACCGGACCGACACGCTCGCAATCGGCCAGCGCCTCAAGATCCTGAGCCTGACTTTCCTGTTCAGCGATCTCAAGGACTCCACCGAGCTCTATGAGCGCGTCGGTGATCTCGTCGCCTTCGATCTCGTCAACGAGCATTTCAGGCTGCTGCAGGAGATTATCGCGTCCGAACGGGGCGCCGTCGTGAAGACCATCGGCGATGCCGTGATGGCGGCCTTTGAGACGCCCGACCGCGCCATTGCGGCTGCGATCCGCATGCGCGAGGCGATGAGCGATCTTGGCGCCGAGCGTCAGCATCAGAGCCTGCGCCTGAAAATGGGCATCCATGAAGGTTCATGCCTCGCGGTCACGCTCAATGCCCAGCAGGACTATTTTGGCCAGACCGTCAACATCGCCTCGCGCGTCCAGGGCCTTGCCGCCTCACGCTCGATCATGGTGACGGAATCGGTGCTGGAGAACGCGCAAGCCCGCGCCCTGCTTGAGACCAACGGGCTGAAGCCAACGCCCAGACGCGTGGCGTTGAGCGGCATAGCGGACAAGGTGTCGGTTTACGAGATCTCCTGAGCACGTAAGCACGCTGGTCGCAGCCGTGCTTCTTGCTCGATGGACAGCCCTGTGACCGGCCAGCCCGTCGGGCAAATCAGTTTGGCCTTTCCGCCGATTTAACCGATCGTGAAGCCGTACAGCTTGCGGCCGTATCCGTGGATGCGCACCTGTTCCAGGCTGACGCAAGCGCATAGGGCCGGCGACGCATCGCGTCGCAGCGAAAGCAGGAGGTGAGCGTGATGACTCGGCATACGACAACACGCCAGCCGCACTTGATGCATATTGGTGTGGTTCGCGCCATCATCAGGATATCGCTGACAGTCGCGTTGGCGTGTTGCAGCGGCACGCCGGCGGCTGCGGTGGATGACCTGTATCGAGCGCAGGCGATCGTCACCGGGCAGGGCGAGGCAAACCGCTTCATCGGCTTCGCCTCCTGTTTGGAGGACGTTCTCATCAAAGTATCGGGCGCGCAGAAGCTTGCTGGCGACCGTCGATTGGCGGCGTACAAATCCAATGCGAAAGGCTTCGTCAGGGCATTCAGCTATCACGACCAGATGTCCGGCACTCCGACTCGCGACGAGCAGGGTACCCGCGATCGGCCATACGATCTGATCGTCGACTTTGATGAAAAGAAAATCGACGACCTTCTTATGGCACTTCGCCTCAAGCCGTGGCTTTCACACCGTCCGATCCTTGCAGTCTTTGTCGAAATGCAGCAAGGCCCGAAAAGGTACATGATCACGGCCGATGCAGACCAGGCCGCATTACAACGTGAGTCACTGCTCGCGGCAGCCACCAGGCGGGGGATGACTGTGGTGTTCCCGAGCGCGGCTGCGTTGGCGGAATCGAACATCAATGGCGCGGAGTTCGGGACGATCACGCCCTCGAAATTGAATTCGGTCTCGGCGCAGCAGGGTGGGGAAGTTGCGTTGATCGGGCGATTGGTCTGGGTCGATAATGAACTCGGATGGGCCACACAGTGGCAGATGGACTGGCAGAACCGGACGCGCCGATGGCAGGTTCGCGGAGTTACTTTTGATGAAGCCTTCCGACACGGAATCGGCGGCGCTGCTCAAATTTTGTCAAACAACGGCGATCCGGGGTAGCCGGTAACGGAATCATGCCGAACCGTTCTTGCGTTCTGGTCATCGATCGGCTTAAACCCGCTGACCCTATGACCGTGGGGATGAACGAGAAGCGCGCTGCGTGGTTTTTGCCGCGTTTAGACAGGTTATGCATCCGGCGTAGCTCGTGCGTTTTAAACCCGTTGCATCTCCTTCAACAAAATTAAAGGACTTACGATGGCGAAGATGACAAAAAATCAATTGATCGATGCTGTTTCAGAATCGAGCGCTGTTTCAAAGAACGACGTGAAGGCTGTCATGGAGCACCTGGCGACGGTCGGCTACAAGGAGCTGAACGAATCCGGTGAGTTTGTCATTCCTGGCTTCGTTAAACTGTCGGTGGTCAACAAGCCCGCTACGGAAGCTCGCAGCGGCATCAATCCATTCACGAAACAGCCAATGGAATTCGCGGCCAAACCGGCGAGCAAGACCGTCAAGGCGTCGCCGTTGAAAGTCGTCAAGGACGCGGTTTGACGATCGCCTCCGAACTGATGGGGCGTGCTGGACCGATCGTATGGCCCGGACACACGCGCGCCTCTAGATGAACAGTCTCGCTCGAGGTCACGCGGTGTAGCGCCGCGTGACCTTGATTGTTTATTTACGTTTGCTGAAACTGAAAACGCCGGACTCCGTTCGTTCTCCGTGAACAAACGGTGGTTTCAGGCTTTCAGGCAGCCACGATGGGCCTCGCCTTCAGATGCGGATGGGGATGGCGTCGAACCGGCGCTTCGGATGAGCGAGCAGCTCGCCGCTCTCGACGATGCGCATTTCTTCGGTCCCGCTGAGCGCCGTGCGCTCCAGCACCGCGAAGATCGCCGATGCGGCATGGCCAAGCGCCTCCGGCGTGTCCTTTTCCCGAACGCACGCGGACGCGAACAGCGAGGCAAAGAGATCGCCGGTCCCGGACGGGCTGATCGGCAGTTTCGGCGTGCGCACGCGCCAGGCTTTGAAGCTTTCCTTTAACCCTTCCCTGGACCGTTCGACGGCAACGGTCTCGATCTGGCCGTCCGGCATGTCCAACAGTTCGGCGCTGGTGACGACGATCGTCGATGGGCCGCGCGCCAGCAGGGCTTGCGCCTGCGCGATCACTTGATCGGTTGTCGTGGCCTTCGCCCCGCACAGCCATTCGAACTCGAAATGATTGGGGGTGATGATATCCGCAAGCGGGCACAGAAGGTCACGCACCAGCGGCGGGATGTCGGCGTGGACGAACAGGCCCCGGTCGCGATCCCCGAGCACGGGATCGCAACAATAGGACAGCGCGGGGTTGCGGGCCTTGGCGCGCTGGACGAAGTCCGCGACCACGGCGGCGATCTCAGCCGAGCCGAGATAGCCCGACAGGATCATCCGGCAGCCGTCGAGCGCGCCGCGCTCCTCGACCCCGAGCAGGAGTTCGGCGACCAGCTGCGCATCGAGCACACGGCCGCGAATGGTCGGGTAGCCCGGCCGGTTGCTCAGCAGGGTGGTGGGCACCGCGATCACGTCGATGCCGTGCATCTGCATGGGAAAGACGGCGGCGCTGTTGCCGACATGGCCGTAGGCGACCTGCGACTGGATCGAAATTACGGTCATGCTGTGGGCCGAAGCAACATCCGATGCCTTTGTGAGAGACCGCCAGGGGGAAACGCTCCTCAATACCTGCAAACGCGTGGCTGTACAGCCCGGGCGGAATAGCGCAACGGGTCCGCGCAAAGCGCGGCCCGATGACGGGCTCCGGCGTAATCCGCCGCCTTGGCTGAATCGGTTACGGGGGACCGCTACGCCTGGCCCATGAGGGGACCAGCTTACGGTTTCGTGATCGCCCGGAGCGATCCCGGTCGTGGTACAGTATGGTGTGTTTCAGAAGGAGCCCGGCCATGACGAAGCTTCTCGTTGTCACGACTTTCGCTGCTGTTGCCTTTGCCGCCGGTCCGGCTGCCGCCTGCGAGTGGAATCGTGAGGCCAGCACTAACAATCCGGCTGTCGCCGCCACCACCGCGCCCGCCGAACAGACGACGTCACCGGCCGCGGCAACTCCGCCCCAGGCCACGAGCGTCGCTTCCGACCAGAGCGCCCGCAAACCCGTGTGGGAACCGGCGCCGATCGTCCAGGTCAGCGATCGTCACTAAGCGCGCAGGGCCGGTTGGCGCAGCATAACCCGCCGACCTCTGCGGATGATCGGCGGGTTGCGCCGCGCTGATCCGCCATACGTGCTGGCAACCAGTTCAAATCGTTGAACCGTAGCAACTAGCCGCGCCCAGGATGGCGGTTTGCTGCCTCCGCCGTACCCTAACACAATGGAATCTCACGCATTAATGATGCGCGGAACTGCATTGTTGCAATGCAGCAATAACATGTCGCGATGCAGCAAGGAGGTGTAGGCTTCGGCTTCGAGTCCTACCAGGAGAATAACAGTGAAGAAGACTTACCTTTCAATCGCTGCCGCCGCCGTGATCTCGATGGCGGGCGGCACGGCCGGCTTCGCGGCGGAGTTGCCGATCTATGAAGCGGCGGGTTTGCCGATATCGACGGTGCAGGTTCAAGTGCTGGGAGCCGCGAATGTCGGGGAACAGTCGCCGGCGCAAACCGCGACAGCCTCGCCGCACCAACTCGGCGTCCTGACGCCGCGGGCGAAACGGACGACCGCGATGGCCGCGCCCACCCGGACCGAAACCGCTCGCTCCATTCGCTGACCGACACCTCCATCTCCGTTCGAGCACGCAGGGCGGATTGCGCTTTCGCTAATCCGCCCAGCGGCTCTGGGACATCTCGTTCCGCCAGCTCACCATCACCATCACCTGCAGCACGCAGGGCGGATTAGGGCGCGTACTGGCAAATTCGGTTCATATCCGCTTCACTCCGAAAGCGACGCAATTGCTGCGTAGTAGCGGAATGTCGCGACGTGCCGGAACGGGATATTCCAACACCTAGACCACAGCCACGATCACGTGTGCTTGAATTTTGGCAGCAACCTCGCCGCTGCCATGTCTGTCTGCAATCGCGGATGCGGCGTAGTCGGTTGCAGCTTCCAGTTTTCCCGCGTCTCTGGCTTCGATTTCGTTGCGAAGAACAGTTCCCTGACAATAAGCCAGGGCCGGAAGGCGCGGCGAGGATGCACGGCTTTGTTCGGCTCTCGTCTCGATCACCACGCGGGAGAAACCTGCGTCCTCCAGCTCGCTACGGATCAGCGCCGTATCGTGGTAGCCGTGCGGCGTGCGTGCCAGAAAGCGCGGCGGATCGTTCGGAAAAATCCTTGCGAGAGCATTCGTCACATCATCCGCAAATACATTCTCCTCGATGCGATCCCATACGTTGAACAAAAGATGTCCTCCGGGCTTCAGGACTCGCTTTGCTTCGCGGTAGGCCGATGAGCGGTCGGGAAAGAACATCGCGCCGAACTGACAACAAACGAGATCGAAGGCCGCATTTTCAAACGGTAGCGCCAGAGCATCCGCTTGTCGCCATTTGATGCGACTGTCTGGAGCTTGTCGCGAAGCGGCGTAGTCGAGCATCGGCTGGTTGAGGTCGGTTACGATATAGCTTGCGCCGGGGGACAGGTTTGGCGCCAATGCGCGGGTGACAACGCCTGTGCCCGCGGCGATTTCCAAAACGGCGCTGGGCGACAAGGAGGCTGCTCGTTGTGCAAGATCTGCGGCGAACGGCTCGAAAATCAACGGCACCATATAGCGGTCGTAGTTTTCCGGAATCGAGCCGGCGAACACCTTGTCCGTTTCCAACATTGCTATCACCGTCCGTTTGATGGCTCGCGAGACTAGCAAATATTTGTCGGTTTTCGCATCGTTTTCGACCGAAATGACGCTGTGGCTAATCCGCCCTGCGGCTCCGGGACATCTCGTTGCGTCGTTCCGCGAGCTTCACCATCACCTGCAGGGCCTGATTGGTCGGCGTGGGGACGCCGAGCTCTCTGCCCTTGCGCACCACATAGCCGTTGAGAAAGTCGATCTCGCTGGGCTTGCCGCGCGCCACGTCCTGCGCGGTGGATGACATCTGGTTCGGCATCCGTGCGGGAATTTTCAAGATCTGCTCCAGGATGTCTTCCGGCATCGATACGCCGCTGGCGCGGGCCACCATCACGGCTTCCTGCACTGCGCTGGCGACCACATCCCTGGTGCCTTCGACCTCCAGCATCGGTCCGTAGGAGATGCCCGCCACGGCCGAAAGCGCGTTGTAGGCGCAGTTGATGACCAGCTTGCTCCACAGCGTCACTTCGATGTCGTCGGCGATCGTGGTCCGGATGCCGGCGGACTCAAGCGTTTGCGCCAGCGCTTCGCTTTCGGGAGCGGCGCCGATCGCGAGGTCTCCGCCGCCGTGATGCCTGACGTGTCCGGGCCCGGCCATTTCGCTGCCGACATAGACCACCACCGGAATGACCGGGTGGCCGGTGACCTTGCGGAGACGCTGCGGATTGTCGACGCCGTTCTGCAGGCTGAGAACCGATGTTTCCGGCCGCAGGCATCCGACGAGGGAGCGGCCGGCTTCCTCGGTATCGGCCGACTTGACGCAGAACAGCACCAGATCGGGCGAGGCGAGGGAGGCTGCGTCCGTGGCCGCCTTCGCGGGCAGGTATCCCCTGAAGGATTGCGTGTCCAGCAGCAGCCCTTGCGCGTTGATGGCGTCGACATGCACCGGCCTGCCGATGAACGTCACGTCATGTCCTGCCCTGAGCAGCAGTCCGCCATAGTAACATCCGACGGCTCCGGCGCCGATGACCGCGACTTTCATGCTTATCTCCTGGATTCCGCTGGCGCGGTTCGAGGTAGCCGATCAGGAGAGCTATCGCAATCTGCGGCCGCGCCCGCACCGCCGATCCCGGGGCGGGTAACGGCGGATTACGCTTTCGCCTCGCCAATTCCAGACGCGATTTTTTTAGTTCTTGAACGCCAGGCTGGTGCAGTACCAATGGACTTCCACAGGTTTCCAAGCGAGAAAATAACCGCTCTCCGTGCACTCGACGTAGGTTTTGTAGTTGCGTACGTTTCTGCACGTTCCGGAATACGCGGGCCATCCAGACGCGGAGCATCCGACCCAGGGGCGGTTGCCTGACGGAAAGCTTGTTTGGCAACCACCGACGCAACTGCCAGAGGTCCTCTCAAGGCTGCGAAGCTTCGCTAATACTAGACTCTTGCCCATTCGGTTGCGTTGGAGTGGTTGGCGATGTCCCAGGGGACACGGTGTTGCGTACGGTATTGCGGGGAACCGCGCGCTGCTGCGGCCTCTGTGGCCTGGCAACTCGCTCCGGCGCCTGGATCGTGATGCTCGGAAGAGAGGTGCCGCCCGAGGGTGTTTCGGTTCGCGACATTGCTGTGCCGCTCAGGCCGCACAGCATCACCATCGATAATATCGCGACAGTTGGACTCGAAATGAAGAGTGACGATGCTTTCACGGCCATTCCCCTCGTTTCTTGGGACGGCAAATGCCAATCCTGAACTTATGGTACCATAGGACCGGCATGAATTTAAGCGGCTGGTTCAACCTCGGACGCTGCAGCGCCGATATCCGAGCTGGCTCCATCGCGACCGAGCGAGCTAGAGCTAAGTCCGATCATGTCCGCTATGCCCCGTACGATCAGCGCGTAGGATAGGTTGAGTTCTTCGCGAAACCCATCATCTCCATCAAACGCAATTGATGGGTATCGCTTCGCTCCACCCATCCTACGAGCTAGGCTGAATCCATAAAGGTGCGCTCCCTCTCCCGCGCTTGCGGAGGAGGGTGAGGTGGGGGTGCCCAACGAGAATTCAGTGTGCGCGGTGAGAGCCCCCACCCGCCGCGCTCTAGGAGCGCGTCGACCTCCCCCGCAAGCGGGAGAGGTGAACGGAACCCGCGGACAGGCCAATTCAATCAAAACCCATCCTGCGCTAGCAAACCCGCACGATCCGGGACTAACCTTCCTCCAAACGGCACGAGGGGAGTTCCAGATGAGGAAGGGCAGGGAGATGGTGGCGGTTGCGTTCACGGCATTGGCATTGCTCGCGTGCCCAGGCGAGCAGGCGGACGCCGCGCAGTGCGGCAGCGGGGCGGGCGGTTTCGATACCTGGAAGCGGGAGTTTGCCGAAGAGGCGAGGGCAAAAGGGGTCGGCGGCTCCAGCGTCGCCGCGTTGATGCAGACCAACTATGCGAGCGCGACGATCGCGGCCGACCGCGGCCAGAGAAGTTTTGGTCTCTCGCTCGATCAGTTTCTCGCCAAGCGCGGGGCTTCGACCATCGTCTCCCGCGGCCGCGGGTTGAAGCAATCGCAAGGCGCCCTGTTCGCATCCATTCAACAACGCTACGGCGTCCCGCCGGGGCCGCTGATCGCGATCTGGGGAATGGAGACCGGCTTCGGAAGCCAGCGCGGCAATCAGCACATGCTGTCGGCGGTCGCGACGCTCGCCTACGACTGCCGGCGCTCGGAATATTTCACCGAACAGCTCTATGCCGCGTTGAAGCTGATCGATCGCGGCGCGCTTTCCGCCAGCACACGCGGCTCCATGCACGGCGAAGTCGGTCAAACGCAATTTTTGCCGAAGAACATCCTGGCCTACGGCACCGGCAACCTCGATGTCGCCGCCAACGCGCTTAACTCGACGGCGAGTTTCCTGAAAGCCCATGGCTGGCGTGCAGGCGCGGGCTACCAACCCGGCGAAGCAAATTTCGCGGCGATCCAGGCCTGGAACGCCGCTCAGGTCTATCAGCGCGCCATCGCACTGATGGGCCGTCAGATCGACGGAGGCGAGAACTAATCCGCCGCGCGCCGATCCAGGTTATGCCGGCCGTTCACCGCAGCGGCCGGCGGCGCATCTCATGCTTCGTCCTTGGGAATGTATTTGCCCGCGACGCATTTGTACCGCTGCAGCGTCCACGCATGATACGGGCCTTTGGCGAGCCAGTCGGCGATACCGATTTGCCCGTTGACCTGACAGGCCGTCATGGTGATCCCTGACATTTCGCTGTTGGTGACGACCTTCTCCAGGCATAGCGGGCCGTTGCAGAGAACGGCGACGAGAGTAACAAGCATGGTAACCCTTTGTTAAAGAGGAATACCCGGGCCCTTCAGCCTATGCAGGGTTCATGCCAGCATGGGTGGGTGCCGTACTGTGACCGACGTTACTGACGGATAAATCCAATTCGTCGGCACGCGTATGCACGATGGCGGGCGTAGTGCGTGATTCGCAGGGGCTGTGGATTAGGCCGCGGTAGTTCCGCCATGCGGGCTGCGAGCGACGCCGGACGAGCCGCCTGCCCGGGACGACCATGGGCGTGAGTTCTGATTCAATTGTCATACAGCGAGAGGATGTGCGTCCGCATTCTCGCGGCGCGCTGCGCCCGAGCTTTGCGTCGATTGCCACCCTCGATGAGAACAAGAGGGCGCAGGGAAAGCCGGGTGCGCGCTGCACCCGCGGTCTCGCGTGCCATAGTGCACAAAAAAACGCACACGAGCATACAGGTTCAGCGGAGGCAATCCGGCTTTCCCTGCGCGGTGGTTTACCGGCTTATTCCGCGCTCTCCTCGGTGACCGGGCTTTCTTGCCACCGTCATCCGCCAGAAGTTTTGCTTCCCGCGAACTTGACACCAGCGTCGGGGCGTCAGGACCACACGGCTTCACCGTCCGCTTGAGTTACGCTCGTCAGTCGCAACTCCCGCGTCCACCGCATCCCACCGCGCGTTCGTGACGATCGCGAGCCGCCCCTCTCATCGGGTGAGACACGCGAAGCTAAGTCACTGATTTGCCCGACGGGTTAAGCGGAATATTTTTGCGCGAAGGGCTGGACAGGGTTTGGGTGATTTGCCCGTCGGGTTGTTTTGCCGCGGCCGGCTCGCGAGATTTCGCTTGCGCGCGAGGCGAAGCAGGACCGCAGGACGCGATAGCCAACGGGTCGCGAATGCGCGCCCGATGATAAACTCCGCGTATTGCGCCGACCGGATCGTGCGATATTTCGCTAGGGCGTGTACTCATAAATCCCGAAACGCCCAAGGACTTGGCGATTTCCGCATTACCCTCGGAAGCGGACATCCGGGCTGGCCTTCAAGACGTCGCTTTGTGCCAAATCCAAACTCATGCACCGCAACAAAAAGGGGGATCTATTCGATCACTTATCGGCGCACGTGTGCGCGGGCTCATTCGGGCAACCCCGCCTTCCGAAGGCCCTCAATCAATAGCTTCAAGTGTGATTGTCTGCGCCGACCCATCCTCGCGGATATCGTGAAGGCGGGATCGGTCTCAAGCAGACGCGCCGCCGCCTCACGCGCTTCACCGTCGCGTCCGAGATGAGCGAAAGCGGACGCGAGACAGAAAGAAGCTGGCGGAAATGAGGGGTTCTGGCGTTGGGCTTTCTTCCCTGCGACGATGGACTTCGTCAAAGCGACGAAGCTCAATAAAGGCCATCCCCATCCCAACAAACATAAGGTGTAGCCGCGGGTCTACCGGGCTCGTGCGAATGGCACGTTCAAAGCTCCGGATCGCTTCCTCCGGCAGCCCCGCAATTCTAAAGACGTGGCCTCTGCTGCTCCATGCCAAAAATGAATTGGGGTTGAGTGCGACCGCCCGGTTAGCCATTTCGATCTCACGTTCACAATCGCCGACCATGTACGCCGAGATTATGGCAGCGAATGCTAACGTATCTGGATCACTATCGTCGATGCTCAATGCCAGGCGCATAAGCCGAACTGCTTCCTTCCTGTCGAATTGAGGATCGACAGCATAGCCATAAAGGACCCTTTGCATGTGACAGACACCTGCCAGAGCCGTGACAAAGCCGAACTGCGGGTCCAGCTGCAAGGCGCGATGAGCCAACCTTATCGCCTCGGCCAACCCTTCGCGGGTCGATAGGTAAAACTGCTGCATGGCTCGGAGAAAGAGATCATATGCGGTGAGGTTCTCCGGTCGCCGCCGCGTCGCCAGTGCAATTTCTGTTTGAAACAATTTTGGCTGAATGGCCGAGACAACGGCGACCGTGACTTCGTCCTGGAGAGCGAAAACATCTGCCATGTCACGCTCGAACCTGTCCGCCCAGATGTGCGCGCCGGTCACCGCATCAACCAACTGTCCTGTGATCCGAACCTTCCCTGACGCCGTGCGCACAGACCCCTCAAGGACATAGCGCACGCCAAGCCTACGTCCGACTTCCTTGACATCGACGGCTTTGCCTTTGAACGTAAAGCTTGAATTGCGAGCGATCACGAACAACCATTTGAACCGTGAGAGCGCGGTGGTGATTTCCTCGACCATCCCGTCCGCAAAATACTCCTGCTCGGGATCACCGGACATGTTCTGGAACGGAAGCACGGCGATAGACGGCTTGTCGGGGAGCGCCAGAGCTTGCGTGCTCTCGACAGGCGGCTCTATCGGCGCTGCCGGAGAACCGCTCGCATTCATCCTCAACCGCCACGCTCGCATCGGTTCAACAATATTCTTCAGGTTCTGCGGACCCATATCCTCAAAGGCGAAATCGACCTTTCCGCGGAGCTGACGTTGTGCGTCGTCAGAGATGCAAACGCCACCCGGCTCCGCAATCCCTTCAAGGCGAGCGGCGATGTTGACGCCGTCGCCAAAGATATCGTTGTCATCGACGATGATGTCACCGACGTGGATGCCGATGCGAAATTCGATCCGCTTGACCTGCGGCATCGTAGCATTTTGCTCAGCCATACCGCGCTGGACCTCAATGGCGCACCGCACCGCATCTACGACACTGCCGAACTCAGCGAGCACGCCATCGCCCGTGTGCTTGACGACCTTGCCACGATGTTCGCTGATCTTGGGATCAGCGAGTCCACGCAAACGCTCCCTCAGCCGGGCGTGTGTCCCTTCCTCGTCCAAGCCGGTCAGGCGACTATATCCAGCCACATCAGCCGCAAGGATAGCTGCAAGCCGCCGTTCAACGCGATTGTCGGTCAAAACGGCCTCCCGAGATCGGTAGATCCGTCGGACATATCAAAGCATAGGGCGTTGCCCTTGGGCTAGGGCCAATGTCCGAGTTGGGTCAAAAGGCGAAATTCCGGGGTGACCAGCGCATTTCTGCTTTAGCCTCAAAAGATGGGGTAATCGGCCGGCGTTGTTGTGGATATCTGAAGAATTAGGGTGCTGCGCTTCAGGCTGATGGTGGAACGAGGTCCGTGTGGACGGCCTCAAACATCAGAAGGAGAAGCGCAGCATGGACCATTCTGCCGGACTTGACGTGTCGGTCAAGGAGACGAGCGTCTGCATTGTGGATGATGCGGGCAAGGTCGTGCGGGAAGTGAAGGTGGCGAGCGAACCTGGAGCTCTGCTGCAGGTACTGGTGAATCCCGACTACCACTTCAAGCGAATTGGACTGGAAGCCGGGCCGCTGTCGCAATGGCTTTTCAGTGCTCTTGCCGAAGCGGGCTTGCCAGTGATCTGCGTTGAGACGCGGCACATGCACGCGGTGTTGAAGGCGCAGATCAACAAGACCGACCGCAACGATGCGCGTGGCATCGCGCAGATGATGCGGGCGGGGCTTTATCGTCCGGTGCACGTGAAGACGTTGCGCAGTCAGAAGCTGCGGATGTTGCTGACCCATCGCAAGCTGCTGCAGTCGAAGGCCATCGCGATCGAGAATGACCTGCGCGCCACCTTACGCAACTTCGGACTCAAGGTGGGTGTAGTGGGGACGGTGAAGTTCGAGGCGCGCATCAAGGAACTCGTCGAGAACCTGCCCGACCTGGTCATTCTGGTCGAACCGCTTTTGCTTGTCCGGCGGGTGGTTCGCGAGCAGATCGGTATCCTGCACCGCCGCTTGCTGGCCATCGTCCGGGACGATGAGGTGTGCCGGCGCCTGATGACGGTTCCCGGTGTCGGCCCCGTGGTCGCGTTGACCTATCGTGTCACCGTCGACGTGCCCGCTCGGTTTAGGAACTCCAAGGCGGTCGGGGCGGCGTTTGGGCTGACACCTTCCAAGTATCAGTCGGGCGAGAGCGACCGAACCGGTGGGATATCAAGGTGCGGAGACGACATGATGCGAATGATGCTCTACGAGGCGGCCCAGAGCATGCTGTTCCACTCGTCAAAATGGTCCTGGCTGAAGGCTTGGGCGATGAAGGTCGCCAGGCAGCGCGGGATGAAAAAGGCGATCGTGGCCCTGGCGCGTCGGCTGGCCGTGATCATGCATCGCATCTGGATTGACGGCACCGACTTCCGCTGGACCAGGGAAGTGGCAGCGACATGAGAGCCCGACAGGATCAAATACGATAGGAGAAACATCGAGATCCACCGAGCGGTGGAATGATGTCCCTTGCGGGACGATGGATGAGGTGAGTTCGTATGTCTGCTTGGACCTACCGTCGCTTGACGGCAAGGCCGCCCAAAAGATTGTTCCACCTCGTTCTCGAATCCCATGATGGAAGGGCCTTGGTGCCGATTCCGGAGAGAAGCACGAGCCCGCGAGCGACATCGACACCGCAGTCGTGGTTAGTCTGAAAGCGCTTGACCCTGATCGGCCGATTAGAGAAGCGGACATCTCGTTTTATGAGTACACGCCCTAATCCGTGCTACGGGCTGCGCCGCTGGAAAATAGAACGCCGGAACTGCTATAATAAATTCGGCAGCTTTGGCTTGACGAAGCCACCCACAACTCCGGTGGGGGTGATGCGACCGGTAACGCCGCATTCGCGCCAAGGCTGCCGCCAAAACCCTGCAGCTCGCAGGATGGGCTGAGCCATTTGCGAAACCCATCGACCCCATGAATAGCAATTGATGGGTATCGCTTCCGCCTTCGCTCGCGGAGCTACGGCGGACAAATTCGCTCCACCCATCCCACGCGCTGCGATTGAATCGAAATCACGTTCATGTCTGGGGAATACCGGGTTTGCCGAGGCGGGAACCTTCCCAAGTTAACACATTGGTCATTTGTTTGCGGTCATTTTCACGGCCTCATTCAACAGGGAGTCACCATGTCTGACGTCACCATTCCCGGCGGCCGGATTCGTTCTTTCGTCGAGCGGATCGAGAACATCGACACCGAATTGCAGGAACTGAGCGAGCAGAAGAAGGAAGTCTTTTCCGAGGCCAAGGGCGAGGGGTTTGACGTGAAGATCCTGAAGGAGATCATCAAGCTGAGGAAGCAAGACCAGGAAGAGCGCGACGAGCGCGAAAGCCTGCTCGATCTCTACATGCGCGCGATGGAAACGGCGCCGCCGGAGAAGGCGGCGAAGGCGGCTTGAGCCGATCGAAAAAGCGAGCTGAGCGCGCGTAGCCCGGATGAGCGTAGCGATATCCGGGGTATCGTCAGTGTGGTCCCGGATGTCGCTATGCTCATCCGGGCTACTTGCTCAACAACGGACATGGGGGGCCAGCGGCAGCATGTCCGAAAAGTGCCAACAGCAGACTCATGCCCCGCGGCAATCGCGCCCTATAGATCAGCCTGTCGATGCGGACCAGCACGGCTCATTCGGTCAATCCCGCCCTCCGAAAGCCCTCGATCATCAGCTTCGCATTTTTTGATAGCTGGCTCCGAGCGATCCACGCCGATATTCTGAAAGCGGGGTCGATCTCAACCGCACGAGCCGCCGCCTCACGGGCCTCAGCGTCGCGTCCGAGATGGGCGAGAGCGGACGCGAGGCAGCGGTACGGTCCTGGATAGCCAGGGTTCTGCCGCAGGGCTTTCTTCCCTGCAACGATGGCCTCGTCAAAGCGACGAAGCTCAATAAAGGCAAATCCCATTCCGGTAAACGCTGTGTATAGTTGCGGGTCTACTGGGCTCATGCGCATGGCACGTTCAAAGCTCCGGATCGCTTCCTCTGGCTGCCCCGCAATCTTATAGACCCAGCCTCTGCAGTGCCACGCGCGATATGAATTTGGGTTGAGCTTAACCGCCCGGTCGGACATCTCGATCTCAGTCTCACAATCGCCGACCAGAAGTGCCGAGATCAAGGCAGCACTTGCCAACGTGTCTGGATCACCATCGTCGAGGCTCAATGCCAAGCGCATAAGTCGAACGGCTTCCTTGCGTTCGAATTGAGGATCGATGGCGTAGTTCCTAACCACGTTTTCCGTGTGACAGCCACCTGCCAGAGCAGCGGCCCCAGCAAACCCAGGCTCAAGCTCCAAGGCGCGCTGGACCAGTCGGAGTGCCTCGGCCAACCCTTCGCGGGTCAATGGGTGGGACTGCTGTATAGCCCGGAGAAAAAAATCATATGCGGTGAGGTCTTCCGGTCGCCGCCGCGTCGCCAGTGCAATTTCTGCTTGAAACAGCTTTGGCTGAATAGCTGAGACAACGGCGAGCGTGACGTCGTCCTGCAACGCGAAAATGTCTGTCATGTCACGCTCGAACCTGTCCGCCCAAATGTGTGCGCCCGCAGCCGCTTCAATCAACTGGCAGGTGATGCGAACTTTCCCCGACGCCTTGCGCACCGCCCCCTCAAGGACATAGCGCACGCCAAGCCTGCGCCCGACTTCCCTGATGTCGACCGCTTTGCCCTTGAAGGTGAAACTCGAATTTCGAGCGATCACGAACAACCATTTGAACCGCGAAAGCGCGGTAGTGATCTCCTCAACCATCCCGTCCGCGAAGTACTCCTGCTCGGGATCGCCAGACATGTTCGCGAACGGCAGCACGGCGATGGAGGGCTTGTCGGGAACTGCGGGAGCGCTCTCGGGCGCATCGCCCGGATTTGGGCCCGCAATTTCTCGCGCCTCCCGCACCTGTCCGACGAAACGGAATCCCTTACGCGGTAACGTCTTGATCAGGCGTTGCTCCTCGCCGGAATCGCCGATGGCGCAGCGGGCGGCGTTCAGGCGGGTCGTCAGTGCCGCATCGGACACGATGCGTCCATTCCAGATCGCGCCGACCAGATCGTCCTTGGTCACGACACGCTCCCGGTGACGGATCAGATAAGCAAGAAGATCAAACACCTGTGGGGTGACAGCAATCACATCCGGTCCGCGACATAGTTCGCGACGGGCAATGTCGAACGCGTACTCCTCGAAGAGATAGCGCAAACTGCGGATCTCCTGAACTTGCGTAGTGCAGGCCATGAATACCCCCTCCGTTCGATGAGACGACGCCAGATCGCTCGGAACGGCGAGGCTTGCAAAGCAAATTAAGTTGGCTTGCGCTGGTCTCGTCCCGCTGGCATGCTGACGGCCTACCGTAGCGGAGACATAGCCCCGTCAGGGGATGTGTGAATGTCCGCTCAGGGTCGATTGTGTTGCAAAACTCAAAAGTTGCAGCGGTCCAGATTCTCGGTGAAAACCTGAAGCGCAAAGATGTCGATGATTCGCATAGCTTCAGTCGCGCTACCGAAGTCGCCCATGAATTTGGCGCAAGGCGACGAGGTCCCTCAGATCATTGCACGAATAACGCGCCAGCGGCCCTCAGAATTTTTGACATCTCCTGCAAAACGACTTTTGCAACACAATCGGTCAAAATCGGAAAAGCTCAACGCGAGCACTTGTCTTCCGCTGTTCACCCAAAAACGGACGTTGCAAAGATACTTCGGCATGTCCGTACGTGCCAACAGCGGAAGTCGAGCGCTCATCGTTGATATCGAAACGCCCGGGCCTGTTGCGCTCGCGTCATGAACCGCGAACAACCATGGCTGGCAGCCTGGTTCCTCAGCGTCCGGCCTTGCGTTCGATCTCGAGCCGCTGTTCGGCGCCGGTGCGCCACTCGGCGAGCAGTTTGAGGAACCCGTCCGGATCGACCAGCAGGTTGGGTTCGCCGGGCTTGCGCGCCGCTAGCCTGTAGTGAGCTTCCGTCAATCCGCTCGAAAAGGGATGGGGTGTGAGGTTGACCATGACGGGTTGGTTCGGCTGCTTGACCAGTCCGCTGAGCCGGTCGAGGGTCGCAATGAAGCCTTCGACCTGTTTTGAACTCTTGATGGCATTAAGACCCAATCCGCCGATGGTGATTGCCCTATAGAGGTTAGCACCGTCCTTGACGTCGAAGGTATAGGACGCCGTGCCAGCGGTATGGCCGGGAGTCTCAAGCACGCCGAAGCTGTTGCCGCCAAGCTGGATGACGTCGCCGTCCTTCACCACGACATCCTGCGGGATCATCGACCAGGGCCACGGTGTCGATTCAGATTCGCGCGCCGCCTTTACCGCCTCGTCCCAGCCCGCTTGCGTCATCACGAACTTCGCGTTGATCAGGAGCGGCTTGAGCTTGGCAGCGCCGCCTACATGGTCAAAATGGCCGTGCGTCATCAGCACATATTTAATGTCGGCGAGATTGATGCCGGCCTTGCCGAGGTTTGCGACCAGCCGATCAACATGCGGCTCATGCAAGGTGTCGATCAGCACCACGCCGTCGCTGGTCCGGATAGCCCAGGCCGATACCCAGCACACGCCAACGGACTGGATGTTGTCGAATGCGTGCCAGGGCTCGACGGCCTGCGCACTGGGATCGCGCTGCCAACTCCGCCAGGCATCCGGGGGCGGCTTTCCGACGCTGGCGAAGGCGTTGAAGGCCGCCAGAATCTCCCTGGAGGGGCAGCCCTCGAATGGCTGGGCTGCCAGCGGATTGGCTGACGCAGTCACGAGCAGGAAAGTAAGCGCGAATAGCCCAGAGAGTGTCGGACGAGCCATGATGTATCTCCGTGCTATGCCGCCGAGCAACGTGATGAATTCGGGGCGCTGTCTACTCCAGTCGCTCAGCCAGCATATTAGTGGTTCGACGAGGGGCCTTGATAGTGCCGAATACGACTTCGGGCGCATTATCGTCGGGCGCGGGCAGGTCCGCCTGGGGTCAAAAACGGAAGTCGCGGCGTTGCGGCGGGATGTCTGCTTTGCCCCGCGGTGAGCGGACATCTTCAGGCTCTCTCGGCATGTCCGAAAAGCGCCAATTTCGGAAGTGATCCGGCCCCGCTGTGTTGCAAAAACGAGGATTGTGCGACACTTCCACTGAGCCATATTCCCTATCAACGGGCCAATGAGAACAGGTCAATCGCACCGATCAGAGGTGAGGCATGAATTGCTACGAAGCGCGCTTGCGAGAAATCGGTGTAACGCTACCAACTTTGCCGAAACCCCTCGCAAACTATGTCCCAGCCAAGCGCAGTGGAAATCTTGTATTCACCGCAGGCCAGGTCTCATCGGCAAATGGTGTTGAATATATAGGCAAGCTTGGGGACAGCTTTGCTGTGGCGGACGCGCAAGCGGCGACGCGGGCTAGCGTTATCAATTGTCTCGCAGCCATAAAGGCGCAAATCGGCTCGCTCGATCGGATTAAGCAGGTGATCGCCGTCCACGGACTTGTCAACAGTACGCTGGAGTGTGTGGATCAAGCGGCCGCGATGAACGGCGCATCCGATTTTGTCGTCGAGATATTTGGAGACGCCGGGAGACACGTTCGCACGGCGGCAGGAGTTGCGAGTTCTCCAATGGGTTTTGCAGCATCCGTCTATATGATCGTTGAGGTAGAGTAACATCCGCTCCCTTCTACCGCGGAGCGGTTAGTGCAATGCTTTGCGACCCATATTCTGCGACATGGCCGCGACCGCCCTCCAATGGAACGACTTCCGTTGTGGGTCATCAACGGAAGTCGGCGCGCGCCTGCGGTAGGTCCGTTCATCCCTCAACCACGGACATACGGAGCAGCGGCGCCATGTCCGAAAAGTGCCATCAGCCGCCGCGCCGCTCACAACAATGACGACGCCTGCTCGGAATTGTGGAACTGGCCAAATCCGCTATTCGTTCGTATTCGTCGGCAGCGAGCGTAGCCCGGATGAGCGTAGCGATATCCGGCAATTGTCTAGGTCCCGGATGTCGCTTAGCGCTCATCCGGGCTACTTGCTACGCGCTCATCCTGGATAAGCCTCGTTGGTTATTCAGCGAGGTTGTTTGTTAAATAGATAATAAAGCCAATCAATCCCGCCTTCGCCTTTTGCAGGGCGTCAATAGCACTATCGATGCTGCCCAAATTGAACTCGCTAAGGCGCGGCGCGGTCCTTGGGGGTATCTCACGATAGTTGCAGTTCTGGGCGGCGCGGCTTACCACTGGTCGCCAAAAATAAGGCAAAATCTACGGAAACACATGCGTAAACATTCAGACCTTTTCCCTCTTTGGATAGTTTTTCCGATCTTTGTCTTAGGCTACTTCCTTGAGAAAGTTGTCGGCGTCTTTCTCGACGAATGGCTCAAGAGTAAGATTGAGCCGGCGCTTGGGGCGCCCCTGAGTGATGTGCTCACAAAATTCGCCGACGCCATTATTCCGATGATCATGGTGGTCATCATTGTCATCTACATCTACTGGTACATCAAGAACGATATAGAGGCTGCCGAGGCAAAGGCCCGGCAGGAGGAGGTCATTGGGAGGTTCGATCCTAACGACCCGATCTGTTTCAGGCCTGCAGTGCAGGTGAATTCCACATCGGGCCCCTTTCTCGCAGACTTCTACAGGTTGCGGGTGGACAAGCTCGGCACCACCAGCGCCGACGACTGTTCTGCATCGATAATATCGATCGTCAGAGCTGGCATAAATCTGATTGCTGGCGAGCAGCTTCAGCTTCCGTTCTCCAATTCGACGCACGTCAAAAGGATCTCCGCAGGCTTGCCCAACTCGGTGGATGTGATGGTGCTTTATCAAAATGGCTACGCGGGCGTCTGCGCCGTCAACCCGGTCGGTTCGGTCGACGTCACCCAATTGTTCGATCAACCCGACCAAGGCTTGAAACTTGTTATTTGCCTCCATGACCCGCGCCGCAGATGCGGCTCGCTCGTGCTCGAACTGAATTCGCTCGTAGCAAATCTCTGCAGCCGAAATGCTCACTAAGAATTCTGTTGCGATTTCCAGCGGCGATGACAGTTCGGTTGCGCGCTTGTCATCGATTAGAAAGGCAGACGCGAATACTTTGGCTTGGTGCTCCGCTGACTTGGATGCATTTATTTGGGAGAGGGTAGTCGTGCCTGATGCGCCCGCGGCGCGATGATCAGTGGGCCTGCATCAGGCTGCAGGACCGAAATGTCCTACTCGTGAGACAAGTATACGGGCTCCCATTCAACTAGTGCAGTGAGTTGCAGCCTATCTACGCTATATTCCGTATAGCCGCCAATCACCTCTGTCCGAGCATCTTTGATGCCTAGCACTTGATTGTCTACTAAGTTGTAGATGAGCCTTTTCTCGCCACGAAGGGTGAGAACCCTTCCAGAGCGAAGAACGCGGCAATATTGAAAACGGCAGTCGCAACGCAAAAGAACGGCCTTTGTTCTTTGGCAGCGGCGCATCGTCTTTTGTTCGCGGATGCTCGGCGATCTCAAGCCGCGTCCATGAACGTGTCTGCTCTCACGAACACCCCGTCGTGCTGCCGCACGTATCGCACTTCATGCACGTGCCATTCCGCACCAGCGAGAAGTGCCCGCATTCGCCGCACATCTCGCCTTCGTAGCCCTTCGCCTTGGCTTCCGCGCGACGTTCGGCTTTTGACGGCGCGGCCTGGTGCGCCGCTCCCGCCTTGCTCCATTGCAGCGCTTCCAGCTTTTCCGTCGGCGACAGATCGTGCTGGGCTTCCTGCTTCAGCGCGACCGCGCCTTCGACCGCGTCGCTGGCGCGGGCGCTGGCGCCGTGGGCGGCCATCGAGGTGACGTTGCCGGAGGCTCGCGCGTCGGTCGCAGGCTCGCTGCTGCTGCGCATGACGACGAGATTGTCGGTGCGCGAGCGGGTCAGGCCCTTCGACAGATACTTGTTGCTGGGCGCGTCCGGCTGCTTGCCTTCCTCGACGCCCTTGCCCATGGCGTCGAAGTTGGACTCGCTAGGGTCCACGTGGGCCAGATCGAACCGGCCCATGTAGCTGACCGCGAGTTCGCGGAACACATAGTCCAGGATCGAGGTCGCGTACTTGATGGAGTCGTTGCCCTGCACCGGGCCCGCGGGCTCGAAGCGGGTGAAGGTGAAGGCGTCGACATATTCCTCCAGCGGCACGCCGTATTGCAGGCCGAGCGACACCGCGATCGCAAAGTTGTTGATGAAGGAGCGCAGCGCCGCGCCTTCCTTGTGCATGTCGATGAAGATCTCGCCGATCCGGCCGTCGTCATATTCGCCGGTGCGCAAGTACACCTTGTGGCCGCCGACCACGGCCTTCTGCGTGTAGCCCTTGCGGCGATCCGGCATCTTCTCGCGCTCGCGCATCACCACGATGCGCTCGACCAGCCGCTCCACGACCTTCTCCGAAAGCTGCGCGGTGCGCGCCGCCATCGGCTTGTCGTAAAACGCCTCGATCGCGTCGTCTTCCTCGTCGTCGTCGCTGATCAGTTGCGAGTTCAGCGGCTGCGACAGTTTCGAGCCGTCGCGGTAGAGCGCGTTGGCCTTCAGCGCCAGCTTCCAGGAGAGGAGATAGGCGGACTTGCAATCCTCCACCGTGGCGTCGTTCGGCATGTTGATGGTTTTGGAAATCGCGCCCGAGATGAACGGCTGCGACGCCGCCATCATGCGGATGTGGCTTTCCACGCTGAGATAGCGCTTGCCGATCTTGCCGCAGGGATTGGCGCAATCGAACACGCTGTAGTGCTCGGCCTTCAGATGCGGCGCGCCTTCCACCGTCATCGCGCCGCAGATGTGGACGTTGGCGGCCTCGATCTCGCGTTTTGAAAATCCGACCGCGGACAGCAGGTCGAAATTAGGCTGCAGCAATGGCTTCCGGCTCGATCTTCAGGGTATCGCGCAGGAAATCCTCGCCAAAGGTCCACTTGTTGAAGGCGAACTTGATGTCGAACGCGGTCGGCAGTGCGGCTTCAACCTTGGCCAGAGCTTCGTCCGTAAAACCCTTGGCCTTCAAGGTGGAAACGTTGATCGCGGGGGCGTTGGAGAGCGAGCCATGGCCGACGGCATAGGCCTCGATCTCGGCGATGTCGCTTTCGCGGTAGCCGAGCGCGCGCAGCGCCTCGGGGACGGCGCGGTTGATGATCTTCCAGTAGCCGCCGCCGGCGAGCTTCTTGAATTTCACCAGCGCGAAGTCAGGCTCGATGCCGGTGGTGTCGCAATCCATCACGAGACCAATGGTGCCGGTCGGCGCCACCACGGTGGTTTGCGCGTTGCGGTAGCCGTGGAGTTCGCCGAGTTCGAGCGCCAGGTCCCAGGCGGCGCGGGCGTGCTCGACAATATCCTGCTGCTTGCAGGAGGCGTGATCGAGCGGCACCGGATTGACGGCGAGCGCCTCATAGCCGCGCGATTCGCCATGCGCGGCGCGGCGGTGGTTGCGGATCACCCGCAGCATGTGGCCGGAGTTCTTCTTGTAGCCGGGGAAGGGGCCGAGCTCCTTGGCCATCTCGGCCGAGGTGGCGTAGCTGATGCCGGTCATGACGGCGGTCAGCGCGCCGCACAGCGCGCGGCCTTCCTTGGAGTCGTAGGACAGACCCATGGTCATCAACAGACCGCCGATATTGGCAAAGCCGAGGCCCAGCGTGCGGAATTCGTAGGACAATTCCGCGATCGCCTTCGACGGGAACTGCGCCATCATCACGGAGATTTCGAGCACCACCGTCCACAGACGGCAGAGATGCTCGTAGGCCGCGACGTCGAAATGCCCCCTCTCTGACCCTCCCCGCTTGCGGGGAGGGTGGTGGGGGTGTAGAAGGTGATCAGGTTGGCCGAGGCCAGATTGCAGGCGGTGTCGTCCAGGAACATGTATTCCGAGCACGGATTGGAGGCGCGGATGTCGCCGGATGCCTTGCAGGTGTGCCAGTCGTTCATGGTGGTGTTGAAGTGCAGGCCGGGATCGGCCGAGGCCCAGGCGGCGTGGCCGATCTTCTCCCAGAGGTCGCGCGCCTTCAGCGTCTTGGTCACCTTCTTGTTGGTGCGGCCGATCAGGTTCCAGTCGCCGTCGGTTTCCACCGCGCGCAGGAAATCATCCTTCAGCGACACCGAGTTGTTGGAGTTCTGGCCGGAGACGGTGAGATAGGCTTCCGAATCCCAGTCGGTGTCGTAGATCGGGAAATCGATCTCTTTATAGCCCTGGCTTGCGCGAACTGGATGACGCGCTTGATCATGCCGTCGGTGACCAGCGCGCGGCGGGCGAGTTTGATTTCGCGGCGGAGCGCCGGGTTCTTCTCCGGGATCGAAGCAATCGTCGCCAGAGCCTTCGCAATTGACGCAGGCCTTCAGCACCGCCTTGAGGTGACGCTGGTTGAGTTTGGAGCCGGTCACGAGGGCTGCGACCTTCTGCTCCTCCTTCACCTTCCAGTCGATATAGGTCTCGATATCGGGGTGATCGGCGTCGACCACCACCATCTTGGCGGCGCGGCGCGTGGTGCCGCCGGACTTGATGGCGCCGGCGGCGCGGTCGCCGATCTTGAGGAAGCTCATCAGGCCGGACGAGCGGCCGCCGCCGGAGAGGCGTTCGCCTTCGCCGCGTAGCCGCGAGAAGTTGGAGCCGGTGCCGGAGCCGTATTTGAACAGGCGGGCTTCCCGCACCCACAGGTCCATGATGCCGCCCTCGTTGACGAGGTCGTCCTCGATGCCCTGGATGAAGCAGGCGTGCGGCTGCGGATGCTCGTAGGCCGATTTGGATTTGGTCAGCTTGCCGGTCTTCCAGTCCACATAATAGTGGCCCTGGCCGGGTCCATCGACGCCGTAAGCCCAGTGCAGTCCGGTGTTGAACCATTGCGGCGAGTTCGGCGCCACCATCTGCTTGGCCAGCATGAAGCGCAGCTCGTCGTTGAAGGCGTGCGCGTCTTCTTCCGATGTGAAATAGCCGCCCTTCCAGCCCCAATAGGTCCAGCAGCCGGCGAGGCGATCGAACACCTGCTTGGCGGAGAGTTCGCTGACATAGCGCTGCGATTCGGGCAGGTCGGCCAGCGCCGCGGTGTCCGGCACCGAGCGCCACAGCCAGGACGGCACGGTCTCTTCCTCGACCTTCTTCAGGCGCGCGGCGACGCCGGCCTTGCGGAAATACTTCTGCGCCAGCACGTCGGAGGCGACCTGCGACCAGAATTCCGGTACCTCGACGTTTTCGAGGCGGAAAACCACCGAGCCGTCGGGATTGCGGATCTCAGATGTCGTCAATCTGAAATCAATCCCTGCGTAGGGTGACTGGCCTTCAGTGGTGTTGCGCCGTTCGATTCGCATGGTCGTGCCCCAATCTTTTTGTCCGGACCGCCGTCCCGCGGAGCCGGGTGTTTTTGTGTTGAGCGAACCTCCCAAGGCCACGGTTGTCTCCAACCGTGGACCGATCCGTCCGCTAGCTCTACCGGTGGATCCGGCCCTTTTTCTCTCTGGTCGCAACACCGGTGCCAGCACCGATGTCGCGCGGCATGCCCCCGGCCCCAAAATTCCGGTTCATGCCTTCAACGCCCCAACGCATCATCTGAGCCATTTTTGGCTCGTTTTTATCGCCCCGAAAGCCCCAGAATCGCGGGCAGAAAAGCCCGTCACCCGTGCCTTGGTCAGGCGATCGGAATGGTCATTCTGGACCCTGTCAGGGAGCGTCCAGCGGGACCGAAAACAACCCGCCGCCGAACGATCCAAAACTAGGCCAACTCCATCGCGCCCGTCAAGGACTAGTACGAGTTCCCTAATCAAATACTAAATATGGTGGAAAGCTGGGAAAAACAGGGGTGCTGCTGTGACCCCGATGCCGGCAAGTATCAGTGAGTCCTCAGGGATTCCCAAGGGAAAAAAATCGCTTCGGCGAGCGCGCCAAAAGGCTTCCGCCCGCTGTTCACAGGGCAGGTATTTATTGCGGCCAAGGGGTTGCCCTTGAGCGACTCAAGGGCGAGGCCCAGGGAGGGTAGGGCTGGCATGCCCGCCGGCCGATGGCGCCGGGTCCCGAATACCGGCAATGTGCGGCTCTATTCCTCGATCAGATCGCCTTTATTTCAGCTCATGACCGACCAAGACCAGCCGGGCGCGAAAGCGCGCATCGGGGCATCGGGCCTCGCCTTCCTCGCCGTCACCTCGATCTGCTGGGGGCTGAACTGGCCGGTGACCAAACACATCATGGTCGAATGGCCGCCGCTGTCGGCGCGCGGCCTGACCGGCATGGCCGGCGGCGCGCTGCTCGCCGTCGCCGCCGTGATGCGCGGACAGAGCCTTCACGTGCCAGGCGAGCTGTGGCCGCGGCTGTTGCTGTCGTCGCTGCTCAACGTCACGGCCTGGATGACCTCGATGGGCCTGGCGCTGCTCTGGCTTCCCGCCAGCGAGGCGGTGGTGGTCGCCTACACCATGCCGGTGTGGGCGGCGCTGCTGGCGTGGCTCTTTCTCGGCGAACGGATGTCGGCGCGGCGGCTGCTGGCGCTGGTGATGGCCTTTGCGGGCATCGCCGCGCTGATGGGCGGCAACGGCATCGAGGCCAGCACGGCCAAGCTGCCGGGCATTGTCATGATCCTGGCCGGCTCCTTTGCGTTTGCGATCGGCACCGTCACCTCAAAACGGTTTCCGATGGAGCTGCCGCTGATCACGTCTTCGGCGCTGCAGATCGGTATCGGCTGCGTGCCGGTGGCGGTGGCCGGCCTGTGTTCGAACATCCGCGTCTGGAGGCGCTGACGAGCATGGGCTGGGCCTTGATGGCCTACATGACCGTGATCGGCTACTGCGTCGCCTATTTCTCGTGGTTCGCGGCGCTGGAACGGCTGCCGGCGTCGGTGGCGACGATCGGCACCATGTCGGTGCCCGTGATCGGCGTGCTGGCGTCGGCGCTGGCGCTGCACGAGCCGCTCGGCCTCGGCCAGATCGCGGCGCTTGGATTTACGCTCGCGGGCGTCGCGCTGGCGACGCGATCCTGATCCGGTCAGGTCTCAACTCCGAGCCCGGGCCTGCCAGCGCCTGGCGCACCATCTGGTCGAGCTGGGGTTTGCGATAGGGTTTGGTCAGCAGCATCACGCCTTGGTCGAGGCGGCCGTGATGCACGATCGCATTGTCGGTATAGCCCGACGTGAGGAGCACCCTGGTTCCCGGCCGCAGCTTCGTCACTTCGCAGGCAAGCTCAGGGCCGCTGATGCCGCCGGGCATGATGACATCGGTGAACAGGAGGTCGAAGGGCTTGCCGCTGGTGACCAGCGCCAGCGCGGAGCGGCCATCGGCGGCGGCGATCGTGTTGTAGCCAAGACTGTGCAACTGGGCGATCACGGCATTCCGCACCAGCGCATCGTCCTCCACCACCAGGATGGTCTCCTTGCCGCCGGAGAGCGGCGCCGTCGCGGCAACCGCCGTCTCGAGGCGCTCGGTGGCGGGTGGCAGATACAGCCGGATCGTGGTGCCGTGACCTTCCTCGCTGTAGATCCTGATGTGTCCGCCCGACTGCTTGACGAAGCCGTACACCATGCTCAGTCCGAGGCCGGTACCCTTGCCGACCTCCTTGGTGGTGAAGAACGGTTCGAACACCTGGTCGCGCACCTCCGCCGGCATGCCGGTGCCGGTATCGCTGACCGCGAGCATGACATAAGGGCCGGGCCGCACGTCCGGGTTGGCCCGGGCAAAGGCTTCGTCGAGCACGACGTTTCGGGTCTCGAGCAGGAGCTTGCCGCCGTTCGGCATCGCGTCGCGGGCATTGATCGCCATGTTCAGCAGTGAATTGGCGAGCTGGGAAGGATCGATATGCGACGTCGCCACCTCCTGCTCCAGGATGGTGTCGATTTCGATCTGCTCGCCGAGTGTCGGCCGCAGCAGCTTGGCGATATCGAGAACCGTGCTGTTGATGTCGACGTTGCGCGGCTGCAGCGGCTGCTTGCGGGCGAACGCCAGCAGGTGCTGGATCAGCTCGGCGCAACGATCCGCCGCCTGATCGATCAGGCGGGCGGTCTTGAGGAGATCCGGCCGGTTCCCAAGGCCTGCGACCAGCATCTCGGTGGTGCCGGCGATCACCGTCAGCATGTTGTTGAAATCATGCGCGACGCCGCCGGTGAGCTTGCCGATGGCATCGAGCTTCTGCGCCTGCTGAAGCTTGCGCTCGGTTTCGCGCCATGCGGTGATGTCGTGATAGACCAGCGCCGCGCCGCTGATCGCGCCGGAGGCGTCGCGCAGCGGACGGCCCGAGACCACGAGGTGGACCGGATCGCGGCGGCCCGGCAGGCTTCCGGTGATTTCCGCTCCGTCGAATTGTTCGCCGCGCAACACCCGCACCGCGGGCATTTCGTCCAGGGGCAGGGCGGAACCGTCGGCCCGGCGCGGCATGCCCTGCGCCCGCAGATCGTCCACCGTCATGCCCGGCCGATAGTGCAGCAGCGGTTTGGCGGCTTCGTTGGAGAGCATGACCGCGCCCTTGTCGTCGATGACGAGCACCGCCTCGGCCATGCTGTTGAAGGTGCTTTGCAGCACCGACGTCGAGTGACGAAGCTCTTCATGGGCCGCGAGCAAATGCTGGGTGCGTTCGGCGACCGCGGCCTCGAGCGTTTCGTTCGCGGCTTCGGAATCGCGCAGCGAGGTTTGCAGTTGCTGGTTCGAACGGTGGCCCGCGCGTATCAGAAGCGCCACGAGCATCAGGATCAACACGGCACCGGCGAGATCGATGGCCAGCAGGATGATGCGTGTTCGCTGCGAGTCCGCGCTGCGAATGGCCAGCAACCGTTGTTCCTCGGCGGCAAGCCGGTCGAAATTGGCGTTGACGGTTTCCATCACGGCGCGGCCTTCCGCCCTGGCGATCAGCGCCGCCATTCCCGCCGTGTCGCCGGCGCTCTCAAGGCGCATCACTTCGCGGCTGACCGCGAGCCGCCGGGCGACCAGCGCTTCGGTGCTCTGCAGCAACTGCGTCTGCGCGGGATGATCCGCGCTCGCCTGTTTCAGCTCCGCGAATGCCGGGACGATCCGATCATGGGCCTCGCCGAACTCCCTGACGAAATTCGCGTCATGGGTGAGCGCAAAGCCACGCGACGCGCTCTCGGTGCGGCGGATCAACAGCCGCATGTCCGAGTATTTCTTCTGCAGCGAGAGGGTGTGATCGACCCGCTCCACATCGGAGCGCGACTTGACGTCGAGGCCGATCGAGGCTGCGCTGATCGCCAAAAGAATGGCAAGGCCGGTTCCAAGAATGATGGGCTGCGACGGCATCGGCGGTATTTTTCATTTTGAGTCTGGTGTGGACGCCGGCGGCTTGCCGAGACATTGGTTGACGGCGGCGAGCAGTGCGTCCGGCTTGAATGGTTTACGCAGACAAACTGTTGCGCCGAGTTCGAGCGTCATCCTGAGAAAATCAGGCGAGGGCATATCGAAATTGGCAAAGGCATATCCCGACATGGCGATCAGCGGTGTCGCGGGCGCGCGTTCGTGGAAGATCCGGATCGATTCGAAACCGCGCATATGCGGCATGAAGATATCGATCAGCAAGACGTCGAACGTCGATGCCTCAAGTGCGCGGAGACCCGCTTCGCCATCATCGGCAACCGTAACTTCGAATCCGTTGCGTTGAAGATAGGTCTCAATCGCCATACAAACCATTGGGTCGTCATCGACAACAAGAACCCGAGGCATGATGTGATCCGCAGATCGAAGCCCGCCCTCATTTGGCTGTTGATACAGGTGAATCGCGTCGCCGGTCAATTTGGAAGCGGCCGCGCAAAACAGGGCCGCATCTATCTGCACGCTAGGATGCATAGGCAGTTTGCATAGCGGCGGTTTCCGGGTAGCAGTGAAGCACCGGCGCTCCCGCGCGGCAGCTTCGAGTTCCTCCTCCATGGCTTCTGTTTCTCAAGCGGATAACGCCCGGATATCGCCGCTGGGGCTGACCTTCCTTGCGATCACGTCGGTCGGGTGGGGACTGAACTTCCCGATCATGAAGAATCTGCTGACGGAGTGGCCGCCGCTGTCGTCGCGCGGATTGTGCGGCATCGCCGGCGCTGCGGCGCTGGCGCTGATCGCGGTAGCGCGGCACCAGAGCCTGCGCGTGCCGTGGCCGATGTGGTCGCGGCTGCTGCTGGTGTCGCTGCTCAACATCGGCGGCTGGGTCGCCTTCATGGGGCTTGCGCTGTTGTGGCTCAGTGCCAGCGAGGCCGCGGTGCTCGGTATTTCGATTCCGGTCTGGGTCGCGTTGCTGGCATGGCCGATCCTCGGCGAGCGGCTGTCGCCGGCGCGCGCCATTTCACTGGCGGTCGCGCTCGCGGGTATCACCGTCCTGATCGGCGGCAACGGTCTCGATGCCAGTCTTGAAAAGCTGCCGGGTGTGTTGTGCGCGCTGGCGGGCGCGGTCTGCGTCGCGCTCGGCACCGTGCTGACAAAACACTTTCCGCTGGCGATGCCGCCGCTTTCGCTGGCGGCCTGGCAGATCGGCATCGGCTGCCTGCCGATCGCGATCGTCGGACTTGCGATCGAGCGGCCGCATCTCGCGGCGCTCTCGTCGGTCGGCTGGGCCTCGATGATCTATATGACGCTGATCCAGTTCTGCCTGAGCTATGTGTGCTGGTTCGCAGCGCTGGAACGATTGCCGGCGGCGACCGCATCGATCGGCACCTTGCTGGTGCCGGTCATCGGCGTGCTGGCGGCGGGCGCGATGCTGCACGAGCCGTTGGGCTTACGCGAAATATCGGCGCTGGTGTTCACGCTCGGCGGCGTCGCGATGGCGCTGCGGTCGTAAACCAAAAAAGACGGCGCACCGAAATGCGCCGTCCTTGATTTGCAGAAATTTCAGGTTCGGTTACGGGCAGGGGTGCCGATAGCCGTCATTGCCGAGATACGTGCCAGACGCCGGGTCGTAGGAACGGAAGCGCTGCGCGCAGTAGCCGGCGTCGTCACCGCCTTCAGGCACGACAGCGACGGCAGCACCTTCATCATAGTACTGGTCATCGTAGTAACCCGGCGCGTAATAGCCCGGCCCGCCGTAATAGCCGTAGCTCTGCGACGCGATCGCGCCGCCGATCACGGCACCGGCCACCGCGCCCGGGATGAAGCCGCCACCGCCGTGACGATGATAGCCGCCATATCCGCCGCCTCCGCCGCTATAACGGGGACCGGGCGCACCGCCGCCACCGATATGGACACCGCCGCCACCCATGCGCGGACCACCGCCGACCCCATTGGGAACAGCGCCACCGCCCATGCGGGGACCGCCGCCACCGCCCATGTGCGGGGCACCGCCGCCACCCGCGCGCATGCCGCCTGACGCCGCGACGTTGCCCTTACCGCCGTTCATATTCTGGGCGAAACTCGCGGTCGGCACTACCGTCGGCAAAACCAGCGCTATCACAGCGGCGGTACTCAAAACTTTAAGATTGATCATTGTCGGCTCCATTTGCGGGACACAGCCTAACCCTTTCGATGGAAAGACGTTCCCGAGCCTCGCACTGATTGTGCGCGGCATGACGCTGGCAGGTCGGAACTGTACGCGGAATGAACGGATTGCGGCTGATCCGCGACAATCCGTCGCCGCCGGCTTCTGCCCCCTGATGGCCGACCCGACAGCCGGACTTGAACTGGACAATTTGCCGCTCCGATGGCATCAGGGTCGCAAGCTTTCCTCCGAACTGGCGCGGCCCGATGAAAATGTTTCTGCTCAAGCTCTTCACATGGTGGAACGGCCAGACCTTCGGCACCCAATTGTGGACCTGGCGGTTCGGCGAACTGGTGGGCACCGACGAGCAGGGCAACCGCTATTTCCGCACCAAGGGCCGCAAGATCGATCCCACGCTCGGCTTCGAGCGGCGCTGGGTGGTCTATAACGGATATGCCGAGGCGACGAAGGTGCCGCCGTCCTGGCATGGCTGGCTGCATCACACCGTCGATGTCGCGCCGACCGAAGAGACCTATGAGCCGCATGAATGGGAAAAGCCGCACGTTCCCAACATGACCGGCACAGCCTTGGCGTACCGGCCCTCCGGCTCGACGCTGGCGAGCGGCCGGCGGCCGGCGGCCACCGGCGACTACCAGGCCTGGACGCCGGGCAACTGAATCTCCCATCGCGGACTGACGCGTAACATCGGCGTGAACCCTGCGACGCGCCCTTGCCGATGATGATGGGTGTATCTACACTCATGTCATGAAGCAGCGAAACGAACCTCGGAACGAACCCGATATCGCCGACTATATGGCCTGTGCCGGCTGTTTCTGCCTGGCGTCGCGGCAGGCGGCGCGAAAGATCACCCGGCTCTACGATTCCCACATGCAGGAATCGGGCATCCGCGCCACCCAGTTCACCATCCTGTCGCAACTGATGCTGCGCGGCGAGATGCAGATCGGCAAGCTCGCCGGCATCCTCGGCATGGAGCGCACCACGCTGACCCGCAACCTGACGCTGCTGGAGCAGCGCAAATGGATTTCGATCAAGCCGGGCGCCGACCCGAGATCGCGCATGATCGGCATCACCGCGCAGGGGCGGGGCCTGGTGCGCCGCGGCTTTCCCTATTGGTCGAAGGCGCAGGCACAGGTCGGCAGGCTGCTCGGCGCCGACGGTCAGGCGGCCCTGAAAATTCTGGCCTCGCGCAGTCTGGCGTGAGCAAAGCCGGCGTCTGGTCCGGCGTCTTGGTTGGTTTAATAGGTGTAACTACACCAAAACACGGAGAGGCCCGATGCTTGATCTGATTGGCACCACCGTTCTCACCGCGTCGATCGCGGTGAATTTGAATGCCACCGTCACGACGATGCCGTTGTCCTCAGTGCAGAAGCTGACGACGGTCACCATCGCCGGATTGTGGATTGGGCTCGCGATCGCGCTTGCCACCACCGGCATCTATGCCACGCAGGCGACGCCGGTCCCGGTGGTCGGCGTGATGGTGGCATTGCCGTTGATCGTGATCGGCGGCGCGGCGCTGCTGTCGGCGCGCGTGCGCGAGGCGCTGCTGGCGTTGCCGGTTCCCTTGCTGATTGGCCTCAACACGCTCCGCGTCTTTGCCGGCGGATTCATGGTGCTGCTGGCGTTGCACGGACGGTTGAGCGGGCCGTTCCCGCAGTTCGCCGGCTGGGGCGATGTGATCGTCGGCCTGACCGCGATACCGCTGAGCGCCGCGACGGCGCGCGATTTTTTCAAGAATCGCGGCGCGGTGCTGGCCTGGAATATTCTCGGTACGCTCGATCTGGTCACGGCGGTTTCGCTGGGCGTGCTGTCGGCGCCGGGATCGCCGCTGCAGAGCTTTGGCGAAACCATCGGCTCCACGGCGATGTGGTCGCTGCCATGGTCGAACATCCCGACACTGCTGGTGCCGTTTTATCTGATCACCCACGGCGTGATCTTCGCAAGGCTGGCGCGCGGCGGCGACGAGGCGGTGGTCTAGCTATTGGGATCCGCCGGTGAACAACGGGGACAGTGGGGACATCTGCCGCTGCGTCCTTGAGCCATCGACGCTCTCATGGCTCAATAAGCCCATCTTACGGAGATGGAGGACCATCGCGTCGGTTCGGGCAACAGTTCGCGACTGCCCCGATTAGCAGCGGCACCCGATCAGGACACGGCTGGGAGATAGGCCCCCGGTACAGGAGTTCTGAAATCGCCCGTCAATGTGGAGCTGCCGTAAGACAGGAAAGGCCGTCTGGGAAACCAGGCGGCCTTTTTCTTTGGTTTTTTCTTTGGTTTCTCCATTTGGCTTGGGTCAACCGAGCCGCGCGGCGGCGCGGCCGATCATTTCACTGCGGCGCGCTTGCGCGGGCGCGATCTTGTCTTTCATGAAGGCGAGGATTTCCGGCGGCGCCGTCTCCGGCGAGCCGGCGTTGAACGGCGGCGCAGGATTGTATTCGAGCCGGAGCTGGATCGCCTCCGCGGTCTGCCGGTCCACCAGGAGCGACACCAGCGTCAGCGCGAAATCGATGCCCGCGGTGACGCCGCCGCCGGTGACGCGGTTGCGATCGACGCACACCCGCGTCTTCGTTGGCGTCGCCCCGAAGGCCGAAAGAAAATCCATCGCCGTCCAGTGCGTCGCCGCGCGATAACCTTGCAGCAGGCCAGCCGCGCCCAGCACCAGCGATCCCGTACACACCGAGGTGATGTATTTTGCACCCTTGGCCTGCCGGCGCAGGAAATCCAGCATCTCCTCGTCATTGATCATGTCGTCGGTACCGACCCCGCCCGGCACGCAGATCACGTCGAGCTGCGGGCAATCCGCGAAGGTGACGGTCGGCGTCAGCATCATCACCGAGTCGCTCGTGACCGGCTCGATACGTTTCCAGATCAGATGCACCTTGGCCCCGGGCACGCTGGAAAACACCTGCAGCGGTCCGGTGAAGTCGAGCTGGGTCACCTTTGGGAATAGTACGAGACCGATCTGAAGCGGCGTGGACATGAGAGCCTCCGTGGGTTTTTGCGACTTGAACTACAGATCGTCATTGCCGGGCACAGTGGTCGCCTTGCGCAGACTACGTAAACTTGTCTGCGCTCCCGGCAATCCATCCGCTTCGCGAAGAGACTCTTGCGAAGAAGGATGGATGCCCGGATCAAGTCCGGGCATGACGACCGGTTGGGTTGACGCCGGTCGGACACAGCTCCGGGCATGACGACCGGAGCTAACGACCGGATGCTCGGCGGGGTGCATCCCGCTACTTGACGCGGCCATCCTGTCATGATGCTCTCTTGTCCGAAATGCCATATTTCCCTCAATTCAGGACATGGCTCTAAATCATGATCGGTGTTCTCATCTTTCCCGATTTCCAGCTGCTCGACGCCGCCGGTCCGATTTCCGTATTCGAGATCGCGGGTCGCTTCAGCGGAGCGGATCAGTCGATCCGGACTCTCGCGGTGACGCCGGGCCCGGTGCGCAGCTCGTCGGGCGTCGAGATGCTGGCGCGCGGCCTCAAACCATCAGGCGCGATCTCGACCTTGATCGTGGCGGGCGGCGAGGGGGTGCGGATGGCGGCGACCTGCGCCAAGACGCTGGCGTTCGTGCGCGCGATCGCAAAACGCGGCGTCCGCATCGCCAGCGTCTGTTCCGGCGCGTATATCCTGGCCGAAGCAGGCCTGCTCGATGGCCGCCGCGCCACCACGCACTGGCAGCGCACCCGACATTTTGTCGGCGCCTATCCGAAGGTGAAGCTGGAGCCGGACCGGATCTTCGTCCGCGACGGCCAGATCTGGAGCTCGGCGGGGATCACCGCCGGTATCGATCTGGCGCTGGCGATGGTGACGGAGGATTTCGGCGACGAGGTCGCGCAGAAGACCGCGCGCCAGCTCGTGCTCTATCACCGCCGCAGCGGCGGCCAGTCGCAATTCTCATCGCTGCTGGAATTGAAGGCGCCCTCGGGCCGCTTCGGGGCGCTGTTGGCGTGGGCGCGCGAACATCTCGACGCACCGCTGACGGTGGAGGATTTGGCCGAACAGGCCGGCATGAGTTCGCGGCATTTCACCCGCGCCTTCATCGCCGAGACCGGCACCACGCCGTCGAAGGCGGTGGAGCGATTGCGGATCGAGGTGGCGCGGCTGCGCGTGCAATCCTCCAGCGAGGCGATCGAACGCGTCGCGCAGTCGACCGGCTTTCGCGATCCGGAGCGGATGCGCCGCGCCTTCATCCGCGCCTTCGGCCAGCCGCCGCAATCGCTGCGCCGCGCCGCGCGGGCGGGCTGACGCGCGGCGATCAATGCGGCTTGCGGTCTTCCAGCAGCCCCAGGCCTTTGCCCAGCCATCTCGTTGTCGGCGCCTGGATCAGGATCGTCATCAGGATGGCGATGAAGGTGACGGAGGCGATCATCTGCGCGCCGGGCGCCTTCATGCCCAGTAACAGGCCGGCCAGCGCGCCGGGAATGACACCGGTCTCGCGGGTCCAGCACATGAACAGCATTTCGCTGACGCTCCATCGCGCGCGCCGGTCCGGCAGCGCGCACGCGAAAACGGTCACCGGCCGGGCAACCAGCATCAATATCGTGACGACAGCGACACCGCCCCAGAGATATTGACTCATCAGCCCGAAATTGACCTGAGCTCCGACCAGCATGAAGATAAACAACCGCATGATGAATGCGGTGGTTGAGACGTATTCGTCGAGCTTTCGCGCTTCCCCCGGCTCCATTGCGAAGCCGAACGATTCCTTGTTGCCGAGCACGATGCCGAACACAAAGACCGCCATGAAGCCGCTGGCCTGCAGACCGTCGGCGGCGAAATAGGCGCCGATCACGGCGACCAGCGTCACGATAGGCGCATATTCGGCCAGGAACGCCCAGCGTTCATGCGCGATCAGCAGCGCGGCCATGTATCCAAGGGCGACGCCGGCGACGATACCGATGGCAGATTGCTTGAAAAGGTCGATGACCGATGACACCACGGAGAACTCGCCGGTCCCCATTGCCACCGCCAGCACACCGAAGGTGACGATCGCGCCCATGGCGTCGTTGAACGCGGACTCGCTCATCACGGTTTGCGCCACCCGATCTCGAATATGAATCTGCCGGAAAATCGGTACCAGCGTCGCCGGATCGGTCGAGGCCAGTGTCGCGCCCAACAGCAGCGCGACGATCCAGGGAACGCCAAAAACGTAATAGGCGGCAAGGCCGGTGATGCCAGCCGTGATCAACACGCCGACCGTGGCGATCACAACGATGGTGATCCAGACCTGCTTCAAAACGTTGAAGCGCAGCGAAGCGCCGCCATCGAAAAGAATGTAACTGGCGCCGAACAGCAGAATGATCTGGTTCAACGCCGAATCCGCCTTGATGTCGATCAGGCCGAGCGCTTCCGGGCCGATTCCCATTCCCACCACCAGGAACACCGCGACATCGGGAATCCGGATCTTTTGCGCCAGCAGGCCGGTGAGGGTGCCGATCGCCAGAATGAGCCCGCACGACAGTAGCGTGTGTTTTGCGATTTCGATGGAGGCGGACGATTCCATGCGTTGTTCTTCTCAAACCAGGAGTGAGTGGTGAAGCGAGTAACGCATTTAATTCAGCGCCTTCAACCAGACGCCGATTTCGCCGGCCGCGACATTGGCCTGCTGCAGCAACTTGCCCATGGTGAAGAAGCCGTGGAATTGCCCGGGAAAATGCCGGTATGTCACGCGTACGCCGGCATCCTTCAGCCGCTCGGCATATTCATGGCCTTCGTCGCGCAGGGGATCGGCGCCCGCGGTCAACACATAGGCCGGCGGCAATCCGACCAGCGTGCCGGCGCGCGCGGGCGAAGCACGCCAGTCGTGCACGTCGGCGCTGCCGTTGAGATAATGATCGCGGAACCAGCGGATCACCGAATGGGTCAAGAGAACGCTGGTCTCCGGCTCGCTGTGCGAGGGATGCGCCAGCGCAAAATCGATGGCGGGATAGATCAGCACCTGGCCCGCGATCGCGGGCCCGTTGCCGTCGCGCGCCGCGATCGCGACCACGGCGGCGAGGTTGCCGCCGGCGCTGTCGCCGCCGACGCAGAGCCGCGCCGCGTCGATGCCGAACTGTGTTGCATGTTCGGCGGTCCACTTCGTCGCGCTGATGGCGTCGTCGACGGCGGCGGGAAATTTATGCTCGGGCGCGAGCCGGTAATCGACGGACACGACGATCAACTGGCCTTCATCGGCCAGTTTCCGGCACACCACGTCGTGGGATTCAAGATCGCCGATCACCCAGCCGCCGCCGTGGAAAAACACCAGGCCGGGGGCGAGACCATCGGTCTTCCGGAGCTGCTTCGGCGTGTAGATGCGCGCCGGGAGCGGCCCGGTGGGCGAGGGGATCGTCAGTGGCTGCACCGAGGCCAGTTCCGGCGGCTCGGGATTGCTGACGAAGCGGGCCTGCGAATAGAACTCGCGGGCCTCGGCCGGGGTCAGCGTTTCATACGGCGGACGGCCGGCTTCCTGGAACGCCTTGAACACGGCAGCGGCATCGGGATCGAGTATGACGGGCATGATGAGAGCGACCTGTTGATGTTTGAGACTGTCATTTCGGGGTGTGCAAAGCGCGAACCTCAGATGTGCCATTGCACATCTGGGAATCCTGAGATTCCCGGTCTGGTCCTTCGGACCATCCCGGAAAGACGGTTGAACCTAAGCCGCCGTCCTTCCTCCGTCGACGGTATAGGCGGAGCCCGAGACATAGCTTGCCTCATCGGACGCGAGGAACGCCACGATGGAGGCGACTTCCGACGCCTGTCCGAGCCGGCGTGCGGGGATTCGCTCCACGATCTTTTCGTTGGGCGTGGGGGCGTTGCCTTGATTGCGGCCCTGCAGGATCGTGCTCAGCATCCGGCTCTCGATCAGGCCGGGGCAGACACAATTGACGCGCACGCCGGTGCCCGTGCATTCCCACGCGGCGCTCTTGGTGAGCCCGACCACCGCATGCTTGCTCGCGCTATAGACCGCGATGTGCGGCGACCCGATCAGGCCGGCAATCGAGGCGGTGTTGATGATGCTGCCTTTGTCCTGCTTCAGCATCACCGGCAGTACGTGCTTCATGCCGAGAAACACGCCGACCACATTGACGTCGATCACCTTGCGAAACGATTCCAGCGAATATTTCGTGATCGGCGCGACGTCACCCTCGATGCCGGCATTGTTGTAAAATACATCGATGGTGCCGAATTGGTCGACGGCGGCGCGGACGTAATCGGCGACCTCGTCCTCATCGGTGACGTCGGCGGTGAGCGCGAGCGCCTGTGCCGAGGCCGGCAGGTCCTTGATCGCGGCTTGCAGTTCGGCCGCCTTGCGGTCGACTGCGACAATACGCGCGCCGCGCTCCGCCAACAGCCGCAAGGTCGCGGTTCCGATCACCCCGGCCGCGCCGGTAACGACGGCGACCTTGCCATCCAGACGAATTCGATCGGACATTGATGGTGTTTCCCCCTGGCTGTTCCGGTTGCCCCGGATTTCTACTGGTTCCGCGCATGGCGCGCGGGCCTTTACTGGACCGACTATTTCATTTGTAACGCGGGCTGACCAGTGGCCGGAAGGCGCGGCAAACCGCCCTTTCCCCGCCGTATTCGGCGTGTTAACCGGGAGGCCCTGCGAGCGGCGAATTGTCTATAGAATATCCCTTTCCCGATTCGCCCATTGAAGCCGCGCGAGATGTTTCGAACCATTGCTCTGACAGGTCTTGCGGCCCTCCTGGCCGCCACCGCGATCTCGCTTGCGCCCCCGGCGCGCGCGCAGATCGGCAACATCTTTTCGGATCCCGCGCCGCGTCCGCCGGGTGCTATTCCCCGTGGCGGTAATCAGCAGCAGCAGCAAGTTCCCGACGACGACGAGGAAGTGCCGGAGCTGCCGCGGGGCCGGCTGTTGCCGACGCCGAATCGGCCGCCGCCGGGGCAGGGCGTTCCCCCGCCGGGCAGCGTGCAGTCGCAGCCGCTGGCGCCGCCGCCCGGCACCACCATCCTCCCGCAGAACACCCAGCCCGGTATCGCGGTGACGCCGCCCCAGCCCGGACAGGGTGTCGCCGTGGCGCCGCCGGGCGGCAGTCCGACGCCGGGATTGCCGCCGGGACAGCGCCAGCCCAAGGGCGTGCCGCAATCGCCGGCCACCTTGCAGCCCGGCGACGAGGTGGTTTCCGAACCGCCGGCGCAGAAGATCGTCAACAAGAAGGCGAGCTTTTCCGGGCTCGACAAGATCACCGGGCGCATTATCAATTTCGATGAGGATATCGGCGAGACCGTTCAGTTCGGCGCGCTTCGGGTGAAGACCGACGCCTGCTACACCCGCCCGGCAACCGAAGCGGCCAACACCGACGCCTTTGTCGAGGTCGACGAGATCACGCTGCAGGGCGAGGTGAAGCGGATCTTTTCCGGCTGGATGTACGCGGCAAGCCCCGGCCTGCATGGCGTCGAACATCCGATCTACGACATCTGGCTGACCGACTGCAAAGTCCCGGACGCGACGATCGTCAGCACGCAGCCGGATCTGCCGAAGCCGGCGCCGCCGCCGCCACCCGCGCAAAAACGCGCGCCGCCGAAGCAGGCCCAGCAACGCCCGCCGCCGACGCAATTCCAGCAGCCGCCGCAGGAGGCGCCGCCGCCGCCACCGCCGCAGCGCCCCAGTCTGTTTCCGTCGTTCGGCCGTTGACGCGCCGCGGCAGCGCGTGCGCTGGGCGCCCGCGCCATTGACGGAGATCAAGCCGAGGCCCGCGCTGCCGTCCTAGATGATCCGCATCCCGTTCGGCCGAGGGGTGTGGACATGAAGACGTTCTTCACCGTCAAATTCGCGCTGCTGCCGATCGCGGTGTTCGTGTTTCTGATCGTTCGCGGCGCGCCGGCGGCGGCCATCGGCGCCGGCTTCATGGTGTCCACGGTCGTATGCGCGTGGCGGCTTTATGCGCGCGAGATCAAGAGCCTCGAGATCGCGACATTTGCGATCTTCGGTGCGCTGGCTGCCGGCATTTTCCTCGCCCGCGATTTCGTGCTCGCTGAAGCGCTGCCCTTGTCGTTTGTCGGGCTCGGGGTGTTTTCGCTTGTGACGGTGGCGTTACGAAAACCCTGGACCGCGGAGTTCTCCCGCGCGGCGTATCCCGATGCGGCCGATAACCCCGTCTTCATCCTGGTCAATATGATCTTGTCGGCGCTCTGGGGCGTGCTGTTCCTGTTGCTGGCGCTGGCGCACGCCTCGAAAGCCGGCGGCATTGTCACCACAGGCATCGTCGCCGCCGGCGCATTCGCCTCGGTGCTCGGACCAAGATTCCTGATCCGGATGGCGCTGGCACGGCGGATAAGGTCGCTTGAAACCTATCATTGGCCGGCCCCGGTGTTCGGCGGCGCGGAGCGCGGCAGCGATTTCGATGTCGCGGTGGTCGGAGCCGGCATTGGCGGGCTCACCGCCGCTGCGTTGCTCGCCGACGCCGGGCTCAAGGTGATGGTGGCCGAACAGCATTTCCAGCCGGGCGGCTTTTGCCAGACGTTCCGGCGCAAACTGCATCACGGCGGCGAGCCGATCGTCTATCGCTTCGATGCCGGGCCGCACGACTTCTCCGGCGTCTGGCAGGGTGGGCCGGTCACGGCCGTTCTGGAACGGCTTGGCGTGGCCAGCCAGATCGAGTGGCGTCGCATCGACCATACCTATCGTTACGCCCATCGGGTGATCGACGTGCCGCGCGATTGGCACGATTATGTTGCCGAGCTCGGTCGCCTGTTCCCGGCGGTGGGCAGCGGATTTGCGGCGCTGTTCGCCGACATCCGCGCCATTCACGAGGCCATGTATTCGCCGCTGGTCGGCGTGAGCGGCATTCCCGGATTGGGAATGACGGTCGAGGCCATGCTGGCGCTGCAACAGCAGCATCCGCGGGCGATCCAGTGGTTCGACAAACCTTTCGATCAGCTGGTTGCCCGGCATATCGACGATCCCGACGCGCGGCGCATGATTGCCGCGCTCGCCGGCTATATCAGCGACGGCGCCGAGCCCTTGACCTGCGCGCAGATGGTGCCGCTGTTCGGCTATTATTTTCACGGCGGCTATCATCCCGTCGGCGGCTCCGGACGGTTTGCCGATGCTCTCACCGCCGCGCTCCACCAGCATGGCGGCGAGTTGCGGCTGAATTCCCCGGTCCGGAAAATCAACATCGAGGACGGCCGCGCCGCCGGGCTGACATTTGCGGACGGCAAACAGATCTCGGCGCGCGCCGTCGTCAGCAATGCCGATCTGAAGCGGACGTTTCTGGAGCTGGTTGATCCCAACGAAATTCCAGCCGATTTTCGCGGGCGGATCGCGGCGGCCGTCTCCGCCACTTCGGCCTTTACGGTCCATCTCGGGGTCGATTTCGTTCCCGATATCCGTCCCGCGGTTCACGTGATGGACGCACCGGGCATCGGCATCACCGCGATTTCGCAGATCGACCCAACGGCCGCGCCCGAGGGCCATTCAACCCTGACGCTGACGGCGCTGCAGCCTCACGCGACGGCCAGCGACTGGTTTCCAGGCGGACTTGATCACGATTGGAAAGAGGCGCGGCAATCCCACGACTACGCCGGACGCAAGAAGCAATTTGGCGACGATCTGATCGCCATCGCGGAAAGGGTCATTCCCGGCCTGTCGGGTCACATCGTCTACCGCGACGAAGCGAGCCCCGTGACGTTTACGCGATATGACTGGTCGAGCGCAGGCTCGATCTATGGCGTTCGCCTGAAGGATCGGCTGAAAGGGACCAAGAGCCCGGTCCCCGGCCTGGTGGTGGCCGGCAGTTCGACGCACGGCCCCGGCGTGGAAGCCGCGGTGATCTCCGGGGCGTTTGCGGCCGAGGCGCTGCTGCCGGGGCTGCTTGCGAAACGGCCGTCAAATCCGGAAGGTGCCAAAAAGGAGGCAGCCTGAGGTCAGGGGTTTCTGCCGCGCGGCGGTAACTGCCGCTCCGCGATGATCGAAAGCGCCTGCGCGCCGCTGACGGGACGATCGACCGGCAACTTCAGAAAATCCGCCTCGCGTGCGATCGCCTTGTCGAGCAGCGACCGGTAGCGCCGCCGCGAAATTTCGACCGCACCCAGGCTGCGCAAATGCTCGGTGACATATTGCGTGTCGAGCAACGCAAAACCGCCGGCAATCAGCCGCGCCACCAGATGCACCAGCGCCACCTTGGAAGCGTCGCGAACGCGATGGAACATGCTCTCGCCGAAGAAGGCGCCGCCGAGGCTGACCCCGTACAATCCGCCGACGAGGTCGTCGTTCTGCCAGACCTCGACGCTGTGGCTGTGTCCGATCTGGTGCAAGGCGGTATAGAGCTCGCGAATGCGCTTGTTGATCCAGGTGTCGTCGCGGCCGGGCTGCGGCGCGGCGCAGCCCGCGATCACAGCCTTGAAAGCCCTGTTGGTGGTGACGGTGAAAGCGTCGGAACGCACCGTGCGCGCCAGCCGCGACGAGATGCGCAGGCCGTCGAGCGGAATCACGCCGCGCATTTCCGGTTCGACCCAGAACAGCGTCGGATCGTCGGCGCTTTCGGCCATCGGGAAGATGCCGCAGGCATAGGCGCGCAACAGCACTTCGGGCGTGATTTCGGAAGAGGCGGAGTCGCGCGACGTCATGCGTGACAGGATAGCAGGGTGAGGGCGGGTGTGCGACCCAAGCGGATCGGTCCGGTCGCAGGCTTGCTTGTGCACAAACAGCGCCGCCGAACGGGAGGTTTCGCACGGCCGTGTGGATCCGACTATGCTAGACTGAGGCAAATGGCGGCGTCCGGGATAGACCGGGGAGAATCGCCTGTCGGGACGAAACAAGCAGGGGGACTCGTGAAAATTACCTGGAAGACGGTCGCGCCGCTTGGCATCTGGCTCGTGATCTATCTGATACCGGTTCCGGCCGGGCTCAACGCCAACCAGTGGCACTATTTCGCGCTGTTTGCGGCCGTCATCGCTGGCCTGATCCTCGAATCGATGCCGGTAGGCGCGGTCGGCCTGATCGGCCTGACCGTGGCCGGCGTCTCCGGTTATGTCGAATCCGATCCCAACAAATCGCTGCGCTGGATGCTCGGCGGTTTTTCCGAGAGCACGGTGTGGCTGATCGTCGGCGCGTTCGTGTTCTCGATCGGATACCGCAAGAGCGGATTGGGCCGGCGGCTGGCCTTGATGCTGGTGCGCGGCCTTGGCCGTCATACCATCGGCCTCGGTTATGCCGTTGCCTTCTCCGACCTCGTGCTGGCCCCGGCGACGCCCTCCAATACCGCGCGCAGCGGCGGCACCGTCTATCCGATCGTCAGCAATATTCCGCGGATCTATGGCTCCGAGCCCGGACCGACCGCGGGCAAGATCGGCACCTTCGTGATGTGGACGGCGTTTGCGACCACCGCGGTCACGAGTTCGCTGTTTTTGACCGCGCTGGCGCCCAATGCCGCGGCGCTGAGCATCGCCAAGAAGATCGCCGGCGTCGACGTCGGCTGGTCGCAATGGTTCGTCGGATTCGCGCCGCTCGGAATTCCATTGCTGCTGCTGGTGCCGCTCCTGAGTTATGTGATTTGCCGGCCGGAAGTGAAGCAGTCTCCGGAGATCGTCACCTGGAGTTCGAGCGAGCTTAAGGCGATGGGGCCGCCCTCGCGCAACGAATGGATCATGGCGGCACTGGTGCTGCTGGCGATGTTTCTCTGGATCACCGGCTCCAACCCCACCATCACGCTGCCGGTGCTGGGTGCTAATTTCATCAACCCCACCATGGTGGTGTTTGTCGTGATCTCGCTGATGCTGGTGACAGGCGTCATCGAATTTGAGGATATCGTCGCCGAAAAGAGCGCGTGGGAAGTGTTCTTCTATTTCACCTCGCTGCTGACGCTGTCGTCAGGCCTGAACGAGATCGGCTTTATCAAATGGGTTGCGGAAGGCTACGCCAAGCCGCTGGCGACGATGTCGCCGGCGCTCGGGATGATCCTGCTGGTATCGTTCTTCTTCTGGATCCATTATTTCTTTTCCAGCATCACCTCGCACGCGGCGGCGGTGTTGCCCGTGGTGCTCGCGGTCGGCACCAGCATTCCCGGATTGTCGATCCCGACGCTGACGCTGCTTTGCGTCTACTCGCTCGGATTGATGGGCGTGATCTCGCCCTATGCCACCGGACCGGCGCCGATGTATTTCGGCAGCGGCTATATCGGCAAAGCCGATTTCTGGAAATTCGGCCTGATCTTCGGACTGATCTACTTTGCCGGCCTTCTCCTGATCGTGCGGCCGTGGCTGCAAGTGATCGGCGGCTAGCGCTTGGGATCAAGACGCGCCGCTTGACTCACGCATATCTCGGCGGTTATGTATCGATCAATAGCCAGCGGGTTATCGATCCAAGATGCCGAACACTCACGATGTGCTCTTCAGAACGCTAGCCGATCCGACCAGGCGGGCTCTGTTCGAACGACTGTGCCGCGAAGGCGAGCAGACAGTGGGGGCCCTGACCGCTCAGTCCGGGGTCTCGCAACCGGCCGTCTCAAAGCATCTCGGGGTCCTGAGGCAGGCCGGGCTGGTGCGCGACCGCCACGAAGGCCGCCAGACACATTATAGCGCGCAGCTCGGCGCCCTGGCCCCGCTGATCTACTGGACAAGCCAAATGGCCGGGTTCTGGCAAAGCCAATTCGACCACCTGGAAGATCTGCTCAAAAGGATGGACCAATGACCCATGCCGCGACCGAAGCGCTCTCCGTCGTTGTCGAACGGGAGATAGCGTTTCCGCCGGAAAAGATCTGGCGCGCGCTCACGCAACCACACCTGATCGAGGAGTGGCTGATGAAGAATGATTTCGTGCCTGTCGTGGACCACCGTTTCAATCTTCGCGCAGACTGGGGCGCTGTCGACTGTCGGGTTCTGGCAATCGAGCCGAACAAAACGCTGTCTTACACATGGGCGGCCTATGGTCTCGAGAGTGTGGTGACCTGGACACTCACCCCTACGCGCACGGGGACGCACCTGCGCATGGAGCAGTCGGGCTTCCGGCCGGATCAGCAGCAGGCCTACCAGGGCGCCAAGTTCGGGTGGCAGAAGTTCTTTGCAAATCTGGAGCGGGTAATGGCGCGGATAGATTGATGCCGGCACAACAATGCAGTCGCCACATTTCTATTGTGGTCGCATGAAACCGAACCAGAATTCGAGGCATCAAGATCCAATGACTCCATCGGAACGGATTGACCAGCTGATCGCGGAACTCACGGACTGGCGTGGCAAGACGTTCGCCAGCATCCGCAAGAGCGTTCTTGCGGCCGACCCGGAGATCATCGAGGAATGGAAGTGGATGGGAAGCCCGGTGTGGTCCCGCGACGGAATGATCGCGGTCGCCAACGCCCACAAGAAGTGGGTGAAGCTTACCTTTGCCCACGGGGCGAGCCTCCCGGATCCTGACAAGCTCTTCAACGCGGGCCTCGAAGGCAACATGAGACGAGCGATCGATTTCTTCGAAGGTGACAAGATTAATGAGCGTGCTCTAAAAGATCTCGTCCGTGCCGCTATTGATTACAATCAGATCAAATTGAAGAAGAAAGCGCCTGCGGGTAGTCGAACGAAAGTACACAAAAGTAAAAAGACATGAAGCTATAGCTTTTCCATGAGCGATAACTTTTCAGTACTTGACGCGATCCTGTGTCCAACCGGATCAAGTCCGGGGCAGGCTTTCGCTCGAAAGCGCTCTACCCCGCCGCAGTGGCGGACTTCGCCGCCGCCGGCGCATTCACGCGACGAAACCGCAGCACGATCCTGGTGCCGGCATGGGCGGGATCGCGCTCGACACTGGCTTCGAGCTTGGACGCCATGGCGGTGACGATGCGTTGTCCCATGCCGGTGGAGCGCGGATCGGTCTTGACGTTGAGGCCGACGCCATCGTCGCTGATCGACAGCAGGAGGTCGTCGCCCTGCGCATTGAGGTCGACGTGAATTGGCCCGGCACCGTCGGGGTAGGCGTATTTCACGGCGTTCATCACCAGCTCATTGACGATAATGCCGATCGCGACCGCGCGGTCGGGATCGATCTCGACCGGCTCGGCCTTCAAGGTCAGGCGCGACATCCGGTTGCCCTCGGCCGACCGCCTGAGATCCTCCAGCAGCGCATCGAGATACTGGTTCAACAGCACGCTCTTCAAATCATGCGACGTGTAGAGCCGGCGATGCACCTGGGCGACGGCGGCGACCCTCCCCATGGCATTGGTCAGCGCGGCCTTGACGTCGTCCACGGTGCTCGAATTGGCCTGCAGGTGCAACAGCGAAGCGATGATCTGCAGCGAGTTGCCGACGCGATGGTTGACCTCGCGGAGCAGCACCTCGCGCTCGGCGGCGAGCGCGGCATAGCGGTCGCGCGAGGCGTGAACTTCGGCCTCGGCGTCGTCGCGGGCTTTCTGCAGGCGCGCCTGCCGCAGCGCGCCGTTGACGGCAACCTGCAGCAGCGGAATGAAATCGCCTTGCACATCCTTGACCAGATAATCGGCCGCGCCCGCCTTCAACGCGGTGACGGCGATCGCCGAGTCCTGCGCGGCGGTGACGAACACGACCGGCGGCGCATCTGGAACGCCCAGGATCCGCTCCAGGGTTTCGAGGCCGTCGAAGCCGGGCATGTACTGGTCGAGCGCGACGACGTCGATACCGCCTTGCTGCAGCCGGTCGAGCCCGTGCTGGCCGCTCGGCGCATGCACCACGTTGAAGCCGAGCCGCGTCAGGCCGCGGTCGACCAGCCGGGCCAGCGTGTCGTCGTCGTCGATATACAGCAATGTCGGCTTGGTATCGGTCATGTGGCGGCTTGCGGAACCTGAATGACGGAAAAGAACAGCCCGAGCTGGCGGATGGCGTTGGCGAAGCTTTCGTAGTTCACGGGCTTGGTGATGTAGACGTTGCACCCGAGTTCATAGCAGCGCTTGATTTCCTGGGAGTCGTCGGTGGTGGTGAGCACCACGACCGGCGCGCATTTGAGATATTTGTTCTCCTTGACCCGCCGCAGGATATCGATGCCGGTCATGTCGGGCAGATTGAGATCGAGCAGGATCAGCAAGGCGTTGCCCTTGTGATCGAGACCGGTGCCATCGCCGCCGAACAAATAGTTCACCGCTGCTGTACCGTTGGTGAACGGCACGATCTCATTATTGACACCGGAACGACGGATGTTCCGCTCGATCAAGCGGGCGTGTCCCTCGTCGTCCTCGATCATGATGATGGTGACTGGTTTGCTCATGAATCCCTGTTCCGGTTACTCGCTGTCCATTTGATGGGCAGTGTTATCGTGAATGTACTGCCGGCGTGAAGTTCCGATGCAACCGACATGGTTCCCCCGAGCCTTCGCACCAGCGCCCGCACATGGGCAAGTCCTATGCCTTGTCCGGGCCTGTCCTGTGTACCCGCCCGGCGGAACAGGTCAAATATCCGCTGGTGATCCTTGGGGTCGATGCCGCGGCCGTTGTCGGCGATCTCGAAGATCGCAAAGCCGAGCTTTGTCCGGCCCCGGACAGTGATGTCGCCGGGAACTCCGGGCTTGAGGTATTTTAGTGCGTTGTCGATCAGGTTCGAGAAGATCTGCTCCAATGCGAGACGGTCGCTGACGATGTCCGGCAGCGGTTCGATCCGGATCTGGGCGTTCGCCTCCGAGGCCTGATGGGCGACGGTGGTCACGATGGCTTCGATCAGTTCGCGGGTGTCGATCCGCACCGGCGCGAATTCGCGGCGTCCCTCGCGGGTGAGGTTGAGGATCGCCGATATCAGGCGGTCCATCTTAGCGATCGAGGATTTGATGAACCCAAGCGCCTCGGTGAAATCCTGCGAGAGCTGCTTGTCTTCGCCTTCGAGCGCGGGCTCGACCTCACCGGCAACGGCCGGCGGGGGTGGCGCCAGGGCTGCAACCCGGCCGAGCGCCGCGATGCGCCTGAAGATGTCGGTGCGCAATTCCTCAAGTTCGCTGGTGAAGCCCATGATGTTCACCAGCGGCGAACGCAGATCGTGGCTGACGATATAGGCGAAGCGCTGGATCTCGTCATTGGCTTCGCGAAGGTCGGCGGTACGCTCGTCGACGGTGGCTTCGAGGTTGAGGTTGTTGTCGCGCAACTGCGCCTCGGCGTCGTCGCGCGCACGCGCCGAGCGCCGTACCAGAAAGATCGAGATGCCGGCGAGCGCGATCACCAGGCCCGAACCGGCGATGGTGACGATCGCGGCCAGTTGCTGGCTGCGGTCGGCGTTAACAGTCCGCAGCGCGAACAGCCGCTCTTCTTCGGCCCGCATCGCGTTTGCCACGTCGCGGATCGCGCCGCCGATATTGCCCGCGGCAGCTTCACGCACCAGAGCGACGGCGTCTCCCGGCTGGTTGCGCTTGACGAGATCCATTTCCTTCGCGAATTGGCCAAGCCGCGCTTCCACTGCCAGCCGCAATTTCTTGAGGTGTTCGATCTGAACCGGATTGTCGACCGTCAATTGGGCCAGCTTCTCGAGATCGGGAGGGATCGTTGCGGTAGCCGTCTCGTGGTCCCGCAGGAATTCCGGCCCCGAGGTCAGCAGATAGCCGCGCGCGGCGCTTTCGGCCCGGCGGATTTCCAGCAGCAGCGTGTTGATCTGGTTTTCCGCCTCGACGGTGTGCACCACCCAGCCACTGTCTTCCCGTGCTTTGTTGACCAGGAAGATGGAGGCGATGCTGATCGCGACCAGCACCAAAAATCCCGCCGCAAGCAGCAGGATCTGGCCAATCGCGCGCCGGCGCGTGGCATCAGGCGTCACGACAGTCTCGCGTCATCAGCAAATGGAATTCGACCAGTCCCCCGAACCGGAAAGGTTCCAGCAGACCAGAACGCCCGCGGGACCAGTTGGTTCCGGGATCTCGCAGGTTTTTTTGGATCCGATAGCCGGTCAATTGCTCGGCTGGCCGGCCAGATATTGTTCGAGCCAATGGATATGGTAGTCGCCGTCGATGATCTCGGGTTCGCGGACCAGGGCCCGGAACAGCGGCAGCGTGGTCTCGATGCCTTCCACCACCATTTCGTCCAGCGCGCGGCGCAGCCGCATCAGGCACTCGGCGCGGGTCTTGCCATGGACGATCAGCTTGCCCACCAGCGAGTCGTAATAAGGCGGGATCACATAGCCCTGATAGACCGCCGAATCGATCCGCACGCCGAGGCCGCCCGGTGGATGGTATTGCTGGATCTTGCCCGGGGAGGGACGGAAGGTCTGCGGATTTTCCGCGTTGACGCGGCATTCGATGGCGTGACCGATGATGGCGATCTCATCCTGCCTGGCCGGCAGCTCGCCGCCGGCGGCGATCCGGATCTGTTCCAGCACGAGATCGATATCGGTGATCATCTCGGTGACGGGATGTTCGACCTGGATGCGGGTGTTCATCTCGATGAAATAGAACTCGCCGTCCTCGTACAGGAACTCGATGGTGCCGACGCCGAGGTACTTCATGTCCTGCATCGCCTTGGCGCAGGTCGCGCCGATCTTGGCGCGCGCGGCCGCGGTGAGAACCGGCGAGGGACCTTCCTCCCAGACTTTCTGATGGCGCCGTTGCAGCGAGCAATCGCGCTCGCCGAGATGGATGGCGCCGCCGCGGCCATCGCCGAGCACCTGGATTTCGATGTGGCGGGGCTTCTGCAGGTATTTTTCCAGATAGACCGAGGCGTCACCGAACGCCGATTTGGCTTCATTGGAAGCGGTCGAGAGCGCCAGCAGCAGATCCTCGGCGGTCTGCGCCACTTTCATGCCGCGTCCGCCGCCGCCGGAAGCCGCCTTCACCAGCACCGGAAAGCCGATCGCCCGTCCGATCGCCAGCGCGTCGTCCTCGGGGCCGACGGCGCCGTCGGAGCCGGGCACCACGGGAATGCCGAGTTTCTTCGCGGTCTTCTTGGCCTCGATCTTGTCGCCCATCAGGCGGATGTGCTCGGCCTTGGGGCCGATGAAATGCAGATTGTGATCGGCGAGGATTTCGGCGAAGCGGGCATTCTCCGACAGAAAACCGTAGCCCGGATGCACCGCGTCGGCGCCGGTGATTTCGCAGGCCGCCAGCAGCGCGGGCACGTTGAGATAGCTGTCCTTTGACGGCGGCGGGCCGATGCAGACGCTTTCGTCGGCGAGCCGCACATGCATGGCGTCGGCGTCGGCGGTCGAATGCACCGCGACCGTGGAGATGCCGAGTTCCTTGCAGGCGCGCAGAATACGCAGTGCGATTTCGCCGCGATTGGCTATCAGGATCTTGTCGAACATGTTGTCCTAGGTGGCGAGTAGCGAATGGCGAGTGGCGAATAGTGGAAGTGAGAAACCATTCGCCATTCGCTACTCGCCATTCGCCTTTACTCGATAATCACCAGCGGTTCGCCGAATTCGACCGGCTGGCCGTCCTCGACAAGAATTTGCGTCACGGTGCCCGCGCGGGGCGAGGGGATCTGGTTCATCGTTTTCATGGCTTCGATGATCAAAAGCGTCTGTCCGACCGACACCTTGCTGCCGACGTCGATGAAAGGTTTGGCGCCGGGCTCGGACGCCCAATAGGCGGTGCCGACCATGGGCGAGGGCACCACGCCCGGGTGCTTGGCCATATCGGCAACCGCGACTGTCGCGGCCGCGCCCGGCGCGGCTCCGACGGGCGGCTGAAAGTTCGCCGGCATCGATGCGGCGATGGAGATGTTGCGGGCGACCCGCACCCGCAGGCCGGCGCGTTCGATCTCGATCTCGGTGAGACTGGTCTCGTCGAGCAGCAGCGCGAGTTCGCGGATAAGCGCGCTGTCGTCGCTCTTGAATTTTGCGGCTGGTTTGTCGTCAGGCTGGCGCGCCATGATCTTGATCCGAAAGTTTCTGTGGGGGTGACGGGGCGGCGCGTCAGGCTTTTGCCTTGACGCCGATCCTGGCCGCGAGGCCATTGATCGCAAGCCGATAGCCGTCGATGCCGAAGCCGGAAAGCGTCGCGAACGCGGCCTTGGCGGTGAAGGAATGATGGCGGAAGGTTTCGCGGGCGTGGATGTTACTGATGTGGACTTCGACGGCGGGAATTTTCACCGCCACCAGCGCATCGTGCAGCGCGATCGAGGTGTGCGAATAGCCGCCGGCATTGATGATGATCCCGGCCGCCTTCCTGGCATGCGCCTCGTGGATGAAATCGATGAGTTCGCCTTCGCGATTGGACTGCCTGCAATCGGCCTTGAGGCCGAATTGCTCCGCGGTCTCGGCGCAAAGTTTCTCGACGTCGGCGAGTTTCGCATGACCGTAGGTTTCGGGCTCGCGGGTCCCCAACAGATTGAGGTTCGGGCCATTGAGCACGTAAATCGTCTCGGCAGCTGTCTTGGCCATCCAAATCCCGGCGATGTTGCGATAGGTGGCGCGGTTATAGGTAACAACGGCGGCAAGGGGAAGCCTTTAGGGTGCCGGAGGTGCCCCTGAAATGCCTCATCCGGCTTGCAAAAAGGCGCGTGTAACCTGCGGAAATCGCTAAATTAACCAATGACAGCGATGACCTTCGCGGCCGCTAATCCCGGCTGGGGACGGGGTAGTGCGGCCAAGCCTCCACGTTAAAAGGGGCGGGCATCGCTGCCCGCCCCGAATTCGTCGTTACCGCGAAGTCTTAAACGTCGATGACGTCGACGATCTCGAGCGTGCGCGGATTGATCACCACGATCTGGTCGCGAACCAGGATGAACTCATAACCGCGCCACTCCGGATAGACCGTCACGATTTCCGCCGGGAGCGGATGGAAGGTCACGCTGCCGCGGGGCACGCGGGTGCCGACCGAGATCGAGAAATTGACGTTCGTCACCGGCGCAACGTGCTGCTCCCTGATCACGGTGGTGATCTTGGTGCGCTGCTCGGTGGAGAGTTTTGCGCCCCCGCCGGCCTGTCCGGTCGTGGTGGTCGACTTGCTGTCGGCGCCCTTGGAGTCGGCCTTCATGCCGTTGCGGTCCTCGCGACCCTCGGCCTTCATGTCCTTGCTGCCGCCCTTGGCGTTGTCATTCTCGGAGCTCATGCTCTTCGACTTTTCGCCCTTCATGTTGCTGTCTTGCGCAGATTTCTCTTGCGCAGATTTCTCTTGGGCGGATTTCTCTTGGGCGGATTTCTCGCCCTTCATGCCGGGCTTCATGTCGTCCTGCGCGTGCTGGCCTTTGGCGCCCTGCGGCATCTTCTCTTCGGACTGGGTGGACTTCATGCCGTGATCGCCGCCCTTGGTCTCCGAGGCGCTGTCGCAATTCATCGGCGTCGAAGCTGATGGCGCGGCGCGATCGGCCGACGGCGCGCTCTGCTGGGCCGCGGAACCCGCGGACGGCGCCTCGCGGTTCATGCCCTGCGCGTTGGCGAATCCGGTTCCGGCGATCAGCGCGACGGCTGCCACCGACATCAAGAAACGGTTAGTCATGGAATAATCTCCTCACGTGTTTGCATTGCCCGCGCCGACAACGAGGTGAGGAGTGCGATGTTCCGCGATTTCGGCGGTTCCATCGAATTTGTTTTGTGAATGCCAGGTGAACCGTAAACCACATCGCCTTGAAGATGGCTCAATGGAAAAGGGCCGGCAAATCTGCCGGCCCTCAACTCACAGCGACCTTTCAATCGATCGGGAACGCGCTCAGCACGTCGCCTTGCCGCAGCGGGCGACGCCGATCTTTTCTCTCAGGCCTTCGACGCCGACGGCGCCGATCACCACCTGCTTGCCGATCACGTAGCTCGGGGTTCCGTTCATGCCCATGTCTTCGGCGAGCTTGAAGTTCTCCTCAAGCGTGGCGCGCACTTCCGGGCTCGATATATCCTTTTCGAGCTTGGCCATGTCGTAGCCGGCTTCCTTTGCAGCCGCCATCGCATGCGCCTTGTCGGCCTGGCCGCGGCCGCCCAGCAGCTTCTGGTGGAAGTCGAGATATTTCTTGCCGGCGGGGTCCTGCATCCGCGCGGCGACCGCGACCTGCGCCGCCTCGACCGAACCCGGCCCGAGCACCGGGAATTCCTTCAGCACGACTTTCAGCTTCGGATCGGATTTCATCAGCTCCATCATGTCGGCCATCGCGCGTTTGCAATAGCCGCAATTGTAGTCGAAGAATTCGACGAAGGTGACGTCGCCATCCTTGTTGCCGACGGTGACGCCGCGTGGCGAGTTGAAAATCATCTCCGCGTTCTTGGCGACGCTCGCTTCATGTTTCTCGGTCTCGGCGGCGGCCTGGCGCTTGCTCAATTCGGCCATCGCCTCTTCCAGCACTTCGGGATGCGCCAGCAGGTAATTCTTGACAATGGTTTCGATATCGCCGCGCTGGGTGTCGGAGAAACTCTGCGCCGACGCCGCCGGCGGCATGCCGCAAAGCGCGAGCGCGAACAGCGCGGAAGCAAGCAGGCGGAACGAAGGCATTGGCAAATCCTCTTGGGGCGCGTGGTTGCAGGAATGTATTTTTGGAGGCCGGTTTCGATCGCCTCGATATTTCGGCTCGGTGTATTTCAGTTCAGTTTATATCTAGTTGCTCTTTTGGCCGGGCAGCGGCTTTGCACTGACGATGTCGTCGGCCTTGACCCATCCGGGGGTGCCGATGGCGAAACGGGTTTTTGCGCGCGAGGCGAGATCGCGCGCGGTCTTGTTGTCGCCGCGGAGATAGGCGGCCTGCGCCGATGCCAGATCGGCCTGCGCGTAATCCCCCTTGCGGCCATAGGCCATCGCGAGCTGGCTGTATCCAAGCGGCGCCTCGGTCTCCCGGGCTACCGCAGCCCGCAGAATCGTAATTGCTTCTTCAGTATAGGCCTTATTATCGGTCGCCACGAGCGCCTGCCCAAGTAACATCTCGATGAGCGGTGCGTTATTGGAGAGCTGCACCGCCTTGCGCAAGGGGGCGATTGCCTCGGCGGGCTTGCCACCCTCCAGCAGCGCCTGACCCCGCAGCTCATAGAAATAGGGGTTGGCGGGCTGCACCTGGATCAGCGCGTCGATCTGGGCAAGTGCGTTGCGCAGGTCGCCGTGCCGATAGGTGGCGATGGCGTGCGCGTAGCGTGCGGGCAGGCTGTCGTTCGACATCGGATAGCGCCGGTAGACGGTGTCCTGCCGCTCCATGAAAGCGGAAATCTTGGCGCGCACCATGTCGTGGCGAAGCTGCAGCGCCGCATCGTCTTTCTTGTCCCAATAGGGACTGGAGCGCGCGATTTCCTCCAGCGCGGCGACGCGCTCGGCGGGCATCGGGTGCGACTGGACATAAGGATCCGCGCCGTGTGCGGCGAACAGGCTCTCATTGGTGAACCGCTTGAAGGTTTCGTACATGCCTTTCGCGGACTGCCCGGTGGCAGACAAGAACTTCACCCCGGCGCGGTCGGCATTTTCCTCCTGCTGGCGCACATAGGAGATCAGGGTGCGGCGGATCATTTCCTGCGGGCCGGCGACTGCGGCAGCCCCGGCATTGGCGAGGCCGCTATTGCTGTTGCCGCCTCTCGAGCCCGCCACCATCGCGCCCGCGCCGAGCAGCATGGCGATGATCATCTGGGTCTGCGCCTGGGCCATCTGCTCGCGCATCTTGGCGAGATGGCCGCCGGCGAGATGGCCGGTCTCATGCGCCAGCACCCCGATGATCTGGTTTGGGGTCTCCGACTGCATCATCGCGCCGTAGTTCACGAAAATGCGGCGGCCATCGGCGACGAAGGCGTTAAAGACGCTCTCGTTGATGATGACCATCTGGATATTCTGCTTTTCCAGTCCGGCGGCGCGCAGGATCGGCCGCGTGTACTCGCGCAGCAATTGCTCGGACTCGGTGTCGCGGATGACCGGCGGGCCTCTTTCCTGCGCCTGCGCCGCCAGCGGCGCCAGCGCAAGCGCGACAGCCGTGGCAGCAGCCGTCAACTTCGACATTTTCCTGCGAGGCGCGATACGGAGCAACATGAAGCGTTCTATAGGTGTTGGCGGCGGGCCGGATACGAGATATGCCCTACCAAACCGTGGAATGCGGCTAGTCTGGGGCGCCGGGATGATTAGCAGAGTTCGATGCTTGATGCGACCTTGAGAGAGCGGGCCGGGCAGCTACTGGCGGTGTCGGGACGAAGCAATGTTCCGCCGTTCATGGTGATGGACGTGATGGCGGCGGCCGCGCGCATTGAAGCCGCCGGCGGCCACGTTATCCACATGGAGGTCGGACAACCCGCCGCTCCGGCGCCAAAGGCGGCGATTTCGGCGGCTCACGCGGCGCTCGACGGTGGGCGGATCGACTACACCTCCGCGCTCGGCATTCCCTCGCTGCGCGAGCGCATCGCCAGGCATTACCGCGACACCTATGGCTGCATGGTGGATGCGGAGCGGATCGTGATTACCACCGGCTCTTCGGGGGCCTTCATCCTCGCCTTTCTGGCCATGTTCGAACCCGGCGATCGCGTCGCGGTGACGGTTCCCGGCTATCCACCTTATCGCCACATCCTGACCGCGCTCGGCTGCGAACCGGTGCTGATCGAGACGTCGAGCGAAACCCGGCACGCGCTGACCGGCGAGGCCTTGCTCACCGCCCATCGCAAGACGCCGCTCAAGGGCGTGCTGGTCGGCAGCCCGGCCAATCCCACGGGCACGATGATGTCCCGCGAGGCGCTGACCGGCCTGATTTCGGCGGCGGAAGGCGCGGGTATCCGCTTTATCTCCGACGAGATTTATCACGGCCTCGATTATGCCTTTCCCGCGGTGACGGCGGCGGAGCTTTCCCCGCATGCGCTCGTCATCAATTCATTCTCGAAATATTTCTGCATGACCGGCTGGCGGGTCGGCTGGATGGTGGTGCCGGAACATCTGGTGCGGCCGATCGAACGGCTGCAGCAGAATCTCTCGATTTCGGTGCCGACGCTGTCGCAGATCGCGGCGGAAGCCGCGTTCGAGGGTCGTCTCGAGATGGAAGAAGTCAAGCGCGGCTACCAGGAGAACCGCAACATTCTGATCGCAGGTCTGCCGCAGGCCGGCCTGACCAAGTTCCTGCCGGCCGATGGCGCATTCTATCTTTATGCCGACGTATCGGCGTTCACCGCCGACAGTTTCAAGTTTGCCAGCGAAATGCTCGAAAAAGCGCACGTCGCCGCCACACCCGGAATCGACTTCGATCCGGTCCACGGTCATCAATTCATCCGCTTTTCCTATGCACGCTCCGCCGACGAGATGCGGGAAGCCGTGGCGCGCATCGCGCGTTGGCTTGGATAGGGGTTGCGACCGCCTCGATTCGTCTCGTCGCAACGACGCGCAAAACCATCCGCCGAACAACTTGCCAAGATCAGGAGATGTCCTTGTTTACAAGATCGATGCCAGATTCCGTTGTCACGCCGCATTTTCCGCTCGCCGCGGTGCTGTGGCCCGATCGCGCCGAGGGAGCTTCCGGCGTGATCCGCATCGTGACCCTGATTGCGCTGGGAACCGTGCTGCTGACGCTGTCGGCCAAGGTCAATCTGCCGCTGCCCTACGTGCCGATGACGCTGCAGACGCTGGTGGTCCTGATGATCGGCGCCGCCTATGGCTGGCGGCTCGGCGCCGCGACTGTCGTGGCCTATCTGGCGGAAGGGGCGGTCGGATGGCCAGTGTTCGCCGGGCCGGTCGGCGGCCTCGCGCCGCTGGTGGGGCCGACCGCCGGCTATCTCTACGGCTTCGTCGCCGCCGCCATCATCACGGGATGGCTGAGCGAGCGCGGCTGGGACCGCTCGGTGCCGCTGCTTTTTGTGGCGATGGGGCTCGGGCACGTCGTCATTCTGGCGGCCGGTTATGCCTGGCTCGCGTTCGGCATGAATTTCGGCATGGAGAAGGCCTGGCAGGTCGGGATCGCGCCGTTCGTCGCGGCTTCCCTGATCAAGAATGCGCTCGGCGCAGCGCTTGTGCCGGCGATTCGGCGGTTGATCGACCGCCGGCCGTAAGATTGCCGCCGGTAAAAGCAGCGCCATTGACTCGACGGCCCGACTTGATCTTGGCTGGCGACGACGCATTTGTCGTCACAAGCAAGGCGGGTAGACAATCCCCGCGTTCTCAAGGGGGGAGTTGAGGTCATGGCGGCTACGATCGCAACCGGCGCGCCGGTGAGCGCGGCAAAGCCCTGGTACAGGGTTCTCTATATCCAGGTGCTGATCGCGATCGTGATCGGCGCGCTGTTCGGCTGGCTCGAGCCGGCCTATGCCACCAGCGACTGGGTCAAGGCGCTGGGTGAGGGCTTCATCAAGCTGATCAAGATGGTGATCGCGCCGATCATCTTCTGCACCGTGGTCTCCGGAATTTCGCATATCCAGGATGCCAAGAAAGTTGGCCGTATCGGTGTCAAGGCCCTGATCTATTTCGAGGTCGTCTCGACATTCGCGCTTGTCATCGGGCTGCTCGTCGGAAACCTGGTGCGGCCCGGCGCGGGCTTTGGCGGAGCCATGGCCAACGCGCAGGCGGTGGCCACCTACGCCAAGCAGGCCGAGGGCCAGAAGACCGTCGATTTCTTCCTGCACATCATTCCCGACACGGTCGTCGGGGCCTTCGCCAATGGCGAGATCCTGCAGGTCCTGTTGTTTTCAATTCTTTTCGGCTTTGCCCTGATGGGGCTTGGCGAGCGCGGCCACACCGTGCGCGCCTTCGTCGACGACGCGGCGCATGCGGTCTTTGGCGTCATCGCCATCGTCATGAAGGTCGCACCGATCGGTGCGTTCGGTGCCATGGCCTATACGATCGGCAAGTTCGGCACCGGAGCGATCCTGAACCTGCTCGGCCTGATCGCAACTTTCTATCTGACGGCCGCGCTTTTTGTGTTCGTGGTGCTGGGCACCATCGCGCGGTATGTCGGCTTCTCGATCTTCAAGTTCCTTGCCTACATCAAGGACGAATTGCTGATCGTGCTCGGCACGTCCTCTTCGGAAAGCGCGCTTCCCTCCCTGATGGAAAAGCTCGAGCGGCTCGGCTGTTCCAAATCGGTCGTGGGCCTGGTGGTTCCGACCGGATATTCGTTCAATCTCGACGGCACCAATATCTACATGACGCTCGCAACCCTGTTCATCGCGCAGGCGCTGAATTTCGATCTTACGATCGGCCAGCAGATCACCATCCTGCTGGTCGCGATGCTGACCTCGAAGGGGGCGTCCGGCATTACCGGAGCGGGCTTCATCACGCTTGCGGCGACGCTGGCCGTTGTGGATCCGCGTCTGGTGCCCGGCATGGCCATCGTTCTCGGCATCGACAAGTTCATGAGCGAATGCCGCGCGCTGACCAACCTTTGCGGCAATGGTGTCGCCTGCGTGGTGGTCTCGTCGTGGGAGGGCGAACTCGATCGCGACAAGTTGCGCGCCAATCTCAACAAGGAGATTGATCCCACCGACGTGGAAACGGCCCTCACGACCGGTTAGCTGTTATCCAAAAAGAAACCGCCCGGTTTTGCCGGGCGGTTTTGCTTTTCAACGGTGCTTGGCGATTACTCGCCATTGCCGAAACGACGCGACCACCATCCGGCGCGGCGCGGCTGGCCCTCGTCCGTTGCCGGAACTGGGGTCTCGGCCGGGGCAGGGGCCGGTGACGGCTCAGGCTGACCGCGGTCGACCGATGGCGATGCCTGGGGCTGCGCGTCGACCAGGAAGCTCACTTTTTCGCGCACGGTGGAGCGGCGCCGTGCGGCTCTCTCAGCCTCCTGAGCGGCTTCCTCCTGTGCGGAAACACGAGGCGCCTCCTGCGGCACGGGATCGTCATACGTTCGCTCGGGCGGCGGTGCCATCGGTTCGGGCTGGATCACCGGCGCAGCCGGCTCCGCCGAATATCCGTCGAAATCGGCGACCGCCTCAGTCGCTTCCGGAGCCGATGTCGGCCCCAATTCATCCGCGATCGATCCGGCCAGGCCGTCTTCGGGCCCGCCGCGCCGGCGGCGGCCGCCGCGGCGGCCACGACGGCGCGGCCTGCGCTCGCCGTTTGCCGCCTGATCGGCGCGAGCCACTCCGGGCTGCTCCTCGGATTCGTCTTCGTCGGACTCGCCTTCATCGCCGGGAGCGCCATCAATGCCGATGGCTTCGGACGCAACGCGGGGAATTTCGCTGTCTTCACGTGCTGGCCCGCCCTCGCGGGCCTCGCCGCCACGGCCGCGCCGCCGCCGCCGCCGTTTGCGCTTGTGGCCGTCGCCATCGCCTTCGCCGCTGCTCTCTTCGCCGGCCGAGGCGTCGTCGGTCAGTCCTTCGGTCTCTTCGGTTTCGATTTCCGACTCGGTCTCGATGTCGAATGGTTCGTCTTCGTCGAATGCTTCCTCGGTTTGCGGCGGGAAAGCTGCAACCTGCGCCGCGAGCAGCGCCTTGGCGGCCTCCAGCGTATGCACCTGTTCGCCGCGATCGATGATGAACGATTGCTGGCCGCTGACGGTGGGGTCGGCGATGACCGCCAGCGTCACCTTGAAGCTGCTTTCGAGATCGCGCAGATGACCGCGCTTGTGATTGAGGACGTACAGCGCGACGTCGGTGCGGGTCCGCACCACGAGATTGTGGGTGGCGCCCTTCATCAGGATTTCCTCGAGCCCGCGCAGCAATTGCAGCGCCACCGAGGATACCGAGCGGACATGGCCGCTGCCGCCGCATTGCGAGCAGGGCTCGGTCGAGCTCTCCAGCACGCTGGCGCGGATGCGCTGGCGCGACATTTCGAGCAGGCCGAAATGCGAGATGCGCCCGACCTGGATCCGGGCGCGGTCCTGCCGCAGGCAATCGCTGAGTTTGCGTTCGACCGAGCGGTTGTTGCGCTTCTCGTCCATGTCGATGAAGTCGATCACGATCAGGCCCGCGAGGTCTCGCAGACGCAGTTGCCGAGCGACTTCCTCGGCGGCTTCGAGATTGGTCTTGAGCGCGGTGTCCTCAATGTGGTGCTCGCGGGTGGAGCGGCCGGAATTGACGTCGATCGACACCAGCGCTTCGGTCTGGTTGATCACGATGTAGCCGCCCGAACGCAACTGCACGGTCGGCGAGAACATCGCGTCGAGCTGGCTCTCGACGCCCATCCGCGAGAACAGCGGCTGGCCGTCGCGATACTGCCGGACCGCGCGCACATTCGACGGCATCAGCATCTTCATGAAGTCGCGGGCTTCCTGATAACCGGCTTCGCCGGCGACCTGGATCTCGTCGATTTCCTTGTTGTAGAGGTCGCGCAGCGAACGCTTGATCAGCGAGCCTTCCTCGTAGACCAGGGTTGGGGCCTGCGATTTCAGGGTCATGTCGCGCACGGTTTCCCACATGCGAATCAGATATTCGAAGTCGCGCTTGATTTCGGGCTTGGTGCGGGCCGCGCCTGCGGTGCGCAGGATGATGCCCATGCCCTCGGGCACGTCGAGATCCTGTACCACTTCCTTCAGCCGCGAACGGTCCTGCGCCGAGGTGATCTTGCGGCTGATGCCGCCGCCGCGCGCGGTGTTGGGCATCAGCACCGCATAACGGCCGGCCAGCGACAGATAAGTCGTCAGCGCCGCGCCCTTGTTGCCGCGCTCTTCCTTGACGACCTGCACCAGCATCACCTGTCGGCGCTTGATGACTTCCTGGATCTTGTATTGCCGGCGCGGACGGAAGGCGCGCTCCGGCACTTCTTCCATGACGTCGTCGCCGCCGACGGATTCGACGACTTCCTCTTCGGCGTCGTCGCCATCATCCTCGTCGTCGTGGTTCTCGTCGCCATGCAAGTCGGCCTGTTCGGATGCGGTCGGCTCGCCACCGGCGGATTCGGCCGGCGGCGCGTCGTCGGCATGGGCCAGGTTTTCGTGCGCGTATTCTTCGTGAGTCCGCGCGTCGTGCACGTGATCTTCGTGGATATCGGGCTGCGCTTCCGGCGCCGCAGCGGCGGTCGCCTCGGCGGCGGCCGTATCGGGCAGCGTCACCGCCGCCAGCGTCTCGCTCGCATCGACATGGCCATGCTCGTCATGTCCGTGTTCGTCATGGGCATGATCGTGCGCTTCATGCGCATGATCGTGTTCGTGCCCGTCATGATCATGGTCATGATCATGATGTTCGGTATCGTGATGCCCGGCGTCATGGGGCTCGTGGGCGTGGAGATGCCCTTCTTCGCCATGGGCGTGATCTTGGACATGATCCTGCGCGTGATCGTGGGGCTCATTCTCATGGTCATGCCCGTGCGGCTGGCTGGCCTGGGCCTGATCCGGGCCCGCTCCCTCGACCACCTCGCTGCGGACGCGGTCGCCATTGCCGCGACGGCGGGCGTTGCGGTGGCGCGGGCGGCGGCGGTTGGAGCGGTTCTCGCTCTCTTCTTCCGCTTCGCGATGGGCGCGTTCGTCGGCTTCGATCAGCGCCTGCCGGTCGGCGACCGGAATTTGATAATAGTCCGGATGGATTTCGCTGAAGGCCAGAAAACCGTGACGGTTGCCGCCGTACTCGATGAAGGCCGCCTGCAGCGACGGCTCTACGCGCGTGACCTTGGCGAGATAGATATTGCCGCGCAGTTGTTTGCGCTGGGCGGTCTCGAAATCAAACTCTTCGACGCGATTGCCGCGGACCACGACAACCCGGGTCTCTTCCGGGTGGGTAGCATCGATCAACATTTTGTTGGGCATTTTGGAACTCTTGACGGCGGCGGGCGCGTTCAACCGGGAGCGCATATGGCGCGGCCGGGTGACGCGACGGTCCACCTGATTCGGGGGTGAGGGGAAGGCCAAAACGCAACCCGGGGCGCCGGGCCGAACGGGATCCCGGAGCATCGCTACGCGCGGAACTTTCGCTCCGCGTCGGCGCAATTCTTACCCGGATCATGGTCGGCAACACTGTCTGGCGCATCAAGCGTCGGCCCGTCTAAACACGTGGGCGGCAAAGACGCCGCCTTGTCTGTCGCTGAAAGCCCCGACGCGGCGCCAAGGCGCCCGCCGGCCATCGCATATCGGGCCGTTTGGGCCCGGATAATCGGTTATGCCGTTTCTGAAGCCGTCCCTGGAGCAATTTCGTGACCTGGGACCGGACGCCGCTCGGGCTCGAAACCGCCACTCCTTGTCAGCCGCGCGCTGCGCTGGCTGCGGAGGGATCGGAAAGACGCTGGAATCCCCAACCTTCGAGGGTTCCGGCGCTGCACCGGGAGGCTGAACGCGACACAACCGGGAGTTTTAGCCGTCAGCCCCCTGTACATACGTGGATTGGGACTTACGTGCAAGGGACTGGGAAGGGAAGCGTCGCGGTGCAGCAACACCTCGCCTTATTTGGGGAGGAGTTTTAAGCAGCAGTTAACCCTGCGGTTTTATTGGGGTAAGAGGGCTGCTCGGAGGCACGGAATCGTTGGGGAGCCGCGCAAATCATCGGTTTTTGCTGGCGTTTGCGCTGTTGTGCGCCGCAGTATGGCTATGCCCTGACGCCATCGTTCGCGCCGCCAGCGCGCAATCCCCAGGCGCCGCCCCCAGTACCGCCCCGTCGCAGAACTTTCCCGTCGCCTCGGACGCCCGCCTGGCCGGCGACGCCAGGCAAACCCGGTTCATCCTGGACCTCGACAAGACCTTCCAATTCCGCGCCTTCACCCTGGCCGATCCCTACCGCGTGGTGCTGGACATTCCCCAGGTCAACTTTCAGCTTCCGCCCGAAGCCGGCGTCACCGGGCGCGGCCTGGTCAAGGCGTTTCGTTATGGCCTGGTAATGCCGGGCGGCTCGCGAATCGTCTTCGACCTGACGGGTCCCGCCAAAATCGCAAAATCCTATGTGCTGGAGGCGGCCAACGGCCAGCCGCCGCGACTGGTGCTTGAACTGGAACAGGTTGACCGCACCGGCTTCGTGCAGTCGCTGGCGGTGGAAAGCCGGCCCGAGCTGCGGCCGGCTCTCGCCGACGTCAAGGAAGCCGTCGTCGCGACGCCGGCTCTATCGGAAACCAGATCGATTGCAGCCGCGCCCGCTGCGCCGGATGGACGCCCCGTCGTGGTGATCGATCCCGGACATGGTGGCGCCGACAACGGCACCCAGGCCGGCGGCGAAAGCGAAAAAGACCTGGTGCTGGGATTTGGGCTGGCGCTGCGCGATCGCATTGAGAAGAACGGCAAGTACCGCGTGGTCATGACCCGCGAGGACGACACCTTCATCCCGCTCGCCGACCGTGTCAAAATCGCGCGCAATCAGTCGGCGGCGCTGTTTGTGTCGATCCATGCCGACGCGCTGCCGCGCGGCGAGGGCGACGCCCAGGGCGCGACGATCTACACGCTGTCCGACAAGGCCTCCGACGCCGAGGCGGAACGGCTGGCGGAAGCTGAAAACAAGGCCGATGCCATCGGCGGGGTCAACCTCACGGAAGAACCGACCGAGGTTGCCGACATCCTGATCGACCTGGCGCGGCGTGAAACCCGCACCTTCTCGAACCGGTTCGCCCGGGTGCTGATGGGCGAGATGAAGACGGCGGCGCGGATGCACAAGCACCCGCTGAAATCGGCGGGTTTCAAGGTGCTGAAGGCGCCCGACGTGCCGTCGGTGCTGGTCGAACTCGGCTATGTCTCCAACAAGGACGACCGCGAGCACCTGGTATCTGAAAACTGGCGCTCCCGGACCGTCGGATCGATGGCGCAGGCGATCGACGTGTTCTTTGCCAAACGGCTGGCGAAAGCCGGGACGGCGAACTGAAAACGGACCGCAAGGCCATGGAAGCCCTAGTTTGGCCACAGCAACAGCCCTATAAAAAACCATCGCAACGTCTTCGGAATCGTTCAAATTACCTTGCGTTCAACCTATTATGTAGCTGCGCGGAACGGCACTTCGCTCCCGATCGTTCGCGCTGAAATCGCCGGTCATTGCGGCGCTCGGGCTGAAACGGAACTTCGATAATGCGCTTCGTTGTGCGGTTCTTGGGATTCTTGTTTGCTGCGGGAACCGTCGTGTTCCTGGTCGGCGTGGCCGCGGCGGCGGGGCTGATCTGGCATTATTCCAAGGATTTGCCGGATTATTCCCAGCTTCAGGATTACGAGCCGCCGGTCATGACGCGCGTCCATGCGTCGGACGGGGCGCTGCTCGGCGAGTATTCCAAGGAACGCCGGCTCTATTTGCCGATCCAGGCGGTTCCAAAGCTGGTCATCAACGCGTTTCTCGCCGCCGAAGACAAGAATTTCTACGAGCATGGCGGCATCGACTTCACCGGCATGGCGCGTGCCGCGGTGCTGTTCGCGCAGAACTACGGTTCCAACCGCCGGCCGCAGGGCGCCTCCACCATCACCCAGCAGGTCGCCAAGAACTTCCTCCTGACCAACGAGGTTTCGTTCACCCGCAAGATCAAGGAAGCCTTGCTGGCGATGCGGATCGAGCGCACCTACTCGAAGGACAAGATCCTCGAACTCTATCTCAATGAAATCTATCTCGGTCTTGGCGCTTACGGCATCGCCGCGGCGTCGCTGGTCTATTTCGACAAATCCGTGAACGAACTCACCGTGGCGGAGGCGTCCTATCTGGCCGCGCTGCCCAAGGCGCCCGCGGCGCTGCATCCGGTGCGCAACCGCGACCGCGCCATCGAGCGGCGCAACTACGTGATCGACCGGCTGTTGGAGAACGGCTGGATCAAACAGGCCGATGCCGACAAGGCCCGCAAGGATCCGCTGTCCGTGACCAGCCGGAGCAATGCCGCGCACATCTTCGCCGGCGAGTATTTCGCCGAAGAGGTCCGCCGCGACGTGTTCGAGCGCTACGGCGAAAAGAAGCTCTACGAAGGCGGTCTGTCGGTCAGGACCACGCTCGATCCGAAGATGCAGGTGATGGCGCGCAAGACCATGGCCGCGGGCCTCGTCAACTATGACGAGGCGCAGGGCTGGCGCGGCGCGGCCTCGAAGCTCGATATCTCAGGCGATTGGGGCGTCAAGCTGGCCGACGTCAAGTCGCTCTCGGACATCTCGCCCTGGCGGATGGCGGTGGTGCTGGAGACCAGCGATCAATCCGCCCGGATCGGTTTCCAGCCCAGCCGCGAGCTCGGTGGCGCCGTCAGCAAGGAGCGGCAGACCGGCATCATCACGGTGGAGGGCGTCAAATGGGCGAAGGCTGCGAGCGGCCCGGCGCGCGGCAAGACCCCAAACACGGTGTCACAGGTGCTTGCGGCCGGCGACATCATCTATGCCGACCCGTTGATCGCAAAGGACGGCAATGCGGTCGAGGGCCAGTACCGGCTGCGCCAATTGCCGGAAATCTCCGGCGCGATGGTGGTGATGGATCCATGGACCGGCCGCGTGCTGGCGATGGTCGGTGGATTCTCGTTCGACCAGAGCCAGTTCAACCGCGCCACGCAGGCCTACCGGCAGCCGGGCTCGTCGTTCAAACCGCTGGTCTATTCCTCCGCGCTCGATAACGGCTACACGCCGTCGACCGTCGTCGTCGACGCGCCGATCGAAATCGATCAGGGGCAGGGTTCCGGCGTCTGGCGTCCGGAAAACTATTCGACCGGCAAATATTACGGACCTACCACGCTGCGCAACGCGCTGACGCGCTCGCTCAACACCGTGACGGTGCGGCTCGCGCAGGACATCGGCATGCCCCTGATCGGCGAATACGCCAAGCGCTTCGGCGTCTATGACGAATTGCCGAACTATCTGTCCTATGCGCTCGGCGCCGGCGAAACCACTGTCATGCGGATGGTCACGGCCTATTCGATGTTCGCCAATGGCGGCCGGCGCGTGAAGCCGACGCTGATCGATCGCATCCAGGATCGCTACGGCCGCACCATCTTCAAACACGACGCGCGGGAGTGCCGCGGCTGCGATGCGCCCGCCGGCTGGAAGAATCAGCCAGAGCCGCAGCTCGTCGACCGCAGGGAGCAGGTGCTGGATTCGATGACGGCCTACCAGATCACCTCGATGATGGAGAGCGTGGTCCAGTACGGAACGGCGACGGTCGTGAAGGAAGTCGGCAAGCCGATCGCCGGCAAGACCGGTACCACCAATGACGAAAAGGACGTCTGGTTCATCGGTTTCTCGCCGGACCTCGCGGTCGGCATCTATGTCGGCTACGACAAGCCGCGCAACCTCGGCCGCGGCGCTACCGGCGGTCATCTCGCGGCCCCGATCGCGCGCGACTTCCTCAAGCTTGCGCTTGCCGACAAACCCGCAACTCCGTTCAAGGTCCCGGCCGGGATCAAGCTGATCCGCGTCGACGCCAAGAGCGGCATGCGCGCCGGACCCGGCGACAGCGGCCGGACCATCCTGGAAGCTTTCAAGCCGGGCACCGCGCCGCCGGATAATTACGCCGTGATCGGAGTCGCCGATGCGGATGGACGCATCCCGCCGCCACCGGGGATGGTACCCGACGCGGGCAGCATCATGCGTCCGGACGCAGGCAGCATCATGCGTCCCGGCACCGGCGGCCTGTACTAGCATTGCGCTTTGTCGCGGCCGCCGCTACATCCCTCGCACTATTCACAATAGCGGTTTGCACCGCGGATCAGAGAAGCCATGCGCGCTGAAGTCGAACGCCTCGTTGAAGAGATCAAGCAGTCTGTCGGGCTGCTGAGGAGGCATCTTTGACGTCGATGCATCCACGGCGCGGCTGGCGGAGCTGAACAAGCTCGCCGAAGATTCCAACCTCTGGAACGATCCCCAGAAGGCCCAGAAGCTGATGCAGGAGCGTACCTCGCTGGAGGATGCGCTGACCGGCATCGGCAGGGTCGAACGCGAGCTCGAGGACAATGTCGGCATGATCGAACTCGGCGAAGCCGAGAACGATCAAGGCGTGGTCGCGGAAGCCGAGGCGGCCCTCAAAACCCTGAAGAAGGAAGTCGCGCGCCGCGAACTCGAGGCGCTGCTCGGCGGCGAGGCCGACCGGTTCGATTCCTATCTCGAGGTCCATGCCGGGGCCGGCGGCACCGAGAGCCAGGACTGGGCCTCGATGCTTTTGCGTATGTATACGCGCTGGGCCGAGAAGCACGGCTTCAAGATCGAATATCTGGAAGAGACCCAGGGCGAAGAGGCCGGCATCAAATCCGCCACCATCCAGATCAGCGGCCACAATGCCTATGGCTGGCTGAAGACCGAGGCCGGCGTGCACCGGCTGGTGCGGATATCGCCGTTCGATTCCAACGCCCGCCGCCACACTTCGTTTTCGTCGGTCGCGATCTTCCCGGTGGTCGACGACAGCATCAAGATCGACATCAAGGAAGCCGACGTGCGCACCGACACCATGCGCTCGGGCGGTGCCGGCGGACAGCACGTCAACAAGACCGAGTCCGCCGTGCGGCTCACGCACATCCCGACCGGTGTCGCGGTGGTCTGCCAGGCCGGGCGTTCGCAGCACAAGAACCGGGCGCAGGCCTGGGACATGCTGCGCGCGCGGCTCTACGAAATGGAGCTGAAGAAGCGCGAGGAGCAGGCCGCCGCCGATCAGGCCGCCAAGACCGACATCGGCTGGGGCCACCAGATCCGTTCCTACGTGCTGCAGCCCTATCAGATGGTGAAGGACCTTCGTACCGGCGTGCAGACGTCGGATACTTCGGGCGTGCTCGACGGCGATCTCGATGAGTTCATGGCGGCGACGTTGGCGCAGCGCGCGTTCGGCACCACGCCGGGCGCGGTCGAGGATGTGGATTAGCCGATGACAAAAGTCGCTTTCATCGGCCTTGGCCGCATGGGCCATGGCATGGCCGGCCGCTATCTCGACAGCGGCTTTACGGTCGCGGTCTGGAACCGCAGCAAGGCGAAGGCGGAAGATCTGATCGCGCGCGGCGCGCGATGGGCCGCTTCCCCCGCCGATGCCGCCGATGGCGCCGACGCCGTCGTGACCATGGTCGCCGACGACGAAGCGTCGCGCACCGTCTGGCTCGGTCGGGATGGCGCCGCGAAGACTGCGAAGACCGGCACGCTGGCGATCGAATGCTCCACAGTGTCGTACGACCATGCGCTCGAACTCGCGCGCGAGCTTCGCGGCCGCGGCCTGATTTATATCGACAGTCCGGTCACCGGCCTGCCGGATGCCGCGGCATCGGGAAAGCTGACGCTGCTGGTCGGGGCTGAGCCCGCCGATCTCGAGCGCGCGCGGCCCTATCTCGCGCCGCTCTCGACGACCATCCGGCATTTCGGCGCGGTCGGCACCGGCACGGTCTACAAGCTGATCAACAATCTGATGGGCGCGATCCAGATTGCCGGGATCGCGGAGGGTCTTGCGATTGCCGAGCAGGCCGGGCTCGACATGAAACTGGTGCTGGAGGCGATCGAGACCGGCGTCGCCGCCAGTCCGCAGGTGCTGCGTCACTCCAAACGCATGGTGGCACGGAATTTTTCCGGCGCGACGTTTACGGCGGCGCTGCGGCATAAGGATGCCGACTATGCGGTCAGGTTGGCGGAAAGCCTGCTGGCCGAGCCGCCTTTGGTCGGACGCGCCGCGGTGCAGGCCTATGACAAAGCAAAGGCTTTTGCGCCCGACGACGATGAAGCAAAGATGATCGAGATGGTGTCGCGGGCAAAATCCGGCAGCGCGAAATAGCTCCCTTGAATGTGCCCCTGCCTTCCGGCATCATCGTTGGGGGAACTCCGATGGTTCCAAGGCCTTGTACCGCTGCCGGCTAGCTGCAGCCGGTGACCAATTCATTCGTTGTGGGGGGCGTCATGAGAATTTCTTCCATACTGATCGTTGCCATTGCGCTTTCGCTTGCTGCCTGCGGCCGGGATCCGGGGCCGAAAGGCGAACCGGGCGCCCAGGGCCCGGCCGGTCCACAGGGCGCGCAAGGCATCCAGGGCGTGGCGGGCGCCCAGGGGCAGGCCGGCGCGCAAGGTCCGCAGGGGCCTCAGGGCGCACCCGGCGAAAAAGGCGAGAAAGGTGACAAAGGCGATAAAGGCGAGGCAGGGGCGGTTAACCTGAGAATCGTCCAGGCGGATAGCGCGGCAAGCTGCGAAGCGAACGAGACCCTGGTCTCGGTGTTCTGTCCAAGCGGCGGCGCGTCGGATGGCGCAAAATGCGGGACGTCTCCGACCATCGGCCTCTGCCTGCGCAAGCCCTAGACGTCACGCGGAAATTCGCATCACGCTAGCGCGCGCGCCGCGCTCGCTTGCGGGAATCGGGTGGTCATCCCTCGCGGTGCTGAGGTAGACGTCTGCGCTTTCGCGCGGATGTGAGCGGCAATGACAGGCAACGACAATCGGATTGACGCCCGGGACTGGTCGTTGCTGGCGCTGCTCTCGGTGCTCTGGGGCGGATCGTTCTTTTTCATCGGCGTGGTGATCCGGGAATTGCCGCCGCTGACGGTGGTGCTGCTGCGGGTTTCGCTGGCCGCGCTGTTTCTGTTGCCGTTGTTATGGATTTACCGGATCCGCTTTCCGCAGGGCCTGTCGGGCTGGAAGCCGTTTTTCGCGATCGCGCTCCTCAACAACATCCTGCCATTCTCGCTGATCGTGGTCGGACAGACCCATATCGCGAGCGGGCTGGCCTCGATCATCAACGCCACCACGCCGTTGTTCACCATTCTGGTAATGGCCGTCGCCGGCGACGAAAAACTCCATGCGCGCCGCGTCGCGGGCGTCGTCACCGGCCTGATCGGCGTCATCATTCTGCATGGACAGAATCTCGGCTTTCAAAGCGGCGAGGGGATCGGCATCCTGCTCTGCCTGATGGCCGCCTTCAGCTACGGATTGGCGGCGCTCTATGCCCGGCGCAAACTGTCGGACTCGCCGCCGCTGGCGACGGCTACGTTTCAAATGCTGGCGTCGAGCCTGATGATGGCGGTCATCGCGGCCGCCTTCGAGCGTCCCTGGCAATTGCCGATGCCGGGCCTGACAACCTGGCTGGCGATGATCGGGCTTGCGGCGCTATCGACCGCGCTGGCTTACATCGTGTTTTTCCAGATCCTGCGGCGTTCCGGCTCGACCAACGTCATGCTGGTGACGCTGCTTATTCCGGTGACGGCGATCCTGCTCGGCTATCTCGTGCTGGGCGAAAGCGTCTCGTTGCGTGAGATGGCAGGCGCGCTGGTGATCGGCAGCGCGCTGCTCTTGATCGACGGGCGGGTGCTCAAACTCGTTCCCGGTCTTTCCATTCCGAAAACCACCCCGTAAAGCGGCCGCTGTCGCGCTCTCCACCATGCCATGCAGCATGGACCGCACCGTCGCTCGCGACCAGCAGCACGACATCGAGTCCCCGGGAGCGGCGCAGCGTATCGATCGCCTGCTGCGGCGTCTGCGCGATCGGCCCCGCGACGTTGAATGAGGTATTGACCGACATCTCGACGCCGATGCGGCGGCCGAGCGCCTTGAGATAGGCATAGGTGAGGGGATCGTCCTCGTCGCGGACGATCTGGATCCGGCCGGTGCCGTCGGCGTGAATCACCGCCGGAATCCTGGCGCGCGCGTGCGGCTTCGATGGCGCGGTCAGCACCATGTAGTTGTAGGCGTTGTATTTGGCGTCGGAGGCGCCCTCGTGCAGTTCGAAGTATTCCTGCGCGGCTTGCAGCGTCGCCATCGGCGCCAATGGGCGGATGGCCTCGCGGTATTTCACCCGCTCATTGAGTCGCTCCCGTGCGCCGGCGTCGCATGGGTTGGCGAAGATCGAACGATGGCCGAGCGCGCGCGGCCCGGTCTCGGCCGCGCCCTGATACAGCGCGATGATGCCGTTTCGCGCCACCATGAACGCCATCAGATCGGCGACGGCATCGCGGCCGTCCGGCGTCGAGACATCGCCGATCTCTTTCGAGACGATATCATTGGCTTCGAGCGCGGTTGCGATGTCTTCACGCGACGGCGGCAAACCGCAATAGAACGCGTGGCTGATCGGCGCGCCGCGCGGCGCGCCCGCAAGATGCGCGAACAGCCAGGCCGCGCCGATGGTGACGCCGGGGTCGCCGGGCGTCGGCGGCACCCACAGATGCAGCCGCGCTTTGCGACCCTGGGCATTCGCGAACCAGGCCTCGCCAAAATGCTCGAGCAGCCGCATGTTGCCGACCGCATTCAGCGCCACGCCGCCGGTGAGCACCAGCCGGTTCGCGCCGGTCACGCGCAGGAGATGATCCACGACATGGATCATGGCGTCCTCGAACACCAGTTGGGTCGCGGCGGCCTTGTCGAGACGGTCCTGGGTATCGGGCCGGTGATGGATGTCCTCGACGCGGAGCACCGCGTCGGGATTCCACAATTGATCGGGCTTTAGCGATTCGCCGAGGACGTCTGCTAGCGCCGACTTGTAGGGACGATCGAACGGGTCGCAATACCAGTTGGCCAAAGCGCGATTGAGCCGGATTTCGCCGCCCTCGCCGAAATGCAGAACCTCCCTCAGCCGCGCGTAATAGGGATTGCTGGCGCGATTCATGTCGCCCCATGCGGCGGCGCCCATGTACCGGCCCTCGCTGGACAGCCAGGTCCAGCCGCCCTGGGTCGACGAGATCACGCTGTAGAAGGCGCCGAGCGAGTCGAACATGCTGTCGTTGCAATAGAGCCGCCGCATCGCGCCGTTCTCGGCGACATAGAGCGAGACCGATCCAAGGTCGCCGGTGCCGTCGAGCACGGCGATGGCGACGGGTTCATCGTCGTCGGCAAACGGCGAGGCCGCGAACGAAAACCAGGCGTGATTGTCATGGTGCGGCATGCAGATCAGCGGCACCCGCTCGGCAAGGCCGAGCTGTTTAGCGAGTATTTTCGGCGTGCGGGTCATCTGGTCGAGCCGGCGGCCGTCGAATCCGGCAGCCTCCGTGGTGCGCAGCAGTTTTGCGCTTTGCGGCAATTCTTCCAGCACCGAGCGGGCCAGCGTGCCGGCCAGCGTCGGATAGTCCCAACTGGTCAGCCACGCATCGATATCGCCGACATCGCTTCCCCTGCCGCGCAGCGTCGCCACCACGGCATCGATCGACTGGCGCGGATATTCTGTCGTGTGCTTGTTGCCAGAGAAGCGCTCTTCCTCGTTGTTGACGATCAGGCGCGGGCCGTCTGCCTGTGTCACCTCGACCAGCGCCACGCCGGAATTGTGCGTGCCGGGAGGTCCGAGCCCGGCCAGATAGACGGTCTCGCCACGGCCTAGCTTTTCGCGGACGCGCGCGATCCGTGCATCGGCAAACTCGGAGCAGAGCTGGTGAAAGCCGGCGGCGCCGAACAAGCGCGCGCCGACCCATCGCGCGGCGCGAAATCCGATCGCGCCGAGCCTGGGATGTCGTGGGCCAATTCGTGTGTTGGGTTTCAATCCGTCGGGCCTTGCAGATGACAATTCGTTTGCTGAGCTGCATCAATCATACTTGGCGGGATGCAACAATGCTGTTTCGTCAGGCGGAATAAGCCGATGCTTGCATGCGCGCGTCCGACTTGCCACACTTGATCAAAATCAAATGCCAAGCGGGAGAAAACGATGCCGGTTCGGATGAGAAGCCTGATTGCCATGGCGGCGATGACTGCCGCCGCAGCCGTTGCTGCGACCTCCGCGTCAGCGCAAAAGAAATACGATCCAGGCGCGAGCGATACCGAGATCAAGATCGGCAACATCATGCCCTATAGCGGACCCGCTTCTTCCTATGGCGTGATCGGCAAGTCGGAAGCTGCTTATTTCAACAAGGTCAATGCCGAAGGCGGCATCAACGGGCGCAAGATTAACTTTATTTCCTATGATGACGGCTATAGTCCGCCGAAGGCGATCGAGCAGGCGCGCAAGCTCGTTGAAAGCGACGAGGTTCTGCTGATTTTCCAGGCGCTGGGAACGCCATCGAATTCGGCGATCCAGAAATACATGAACGCCAGGAAGGTGCCGCAACTGTTCGTCGCGTCCGGCGCCACCAAATGGGGCGATCCCAAGAATTTTCCGTGGACCATGGGCTTTCAGCCCAATTACCAGAGCGAAGGCCGCATCTACGCCAAATATATCATCGATCACTTTCCCAACGGCAAGATCGCGGTGTTCTGGCAGAACGACGACGCCGGCAAGGACCAGGTCAAGGGCTTGCGCGATGGCCTTGGCGACAAGGCCGGCATGATCATTGCCGACAAATCCTATGAGGTCAGCGATCCCACCATCGATTCACAGATCGTCGCGCTGCATGATTCGGGCGCCGATATTTTCTTCTCCTGGGCCGCGCCGAAGGGATCGGCGCAGGCCATCAGGAAGGTCGGCGAACTCGGCTGGAAGCCGAAATTCTTTCTCGCCAATACCGCCACCTCGGTAGCCGCGGTGCTCAAGCCGGCGGGCCTGCAATATGCCAAGGACATCATCTCCACGGCGTACCTGAAGGATCCGACCGATCCGGCGTGGAAGGACGATGCAGGCGTGAAGAAGTGGCAGGCCTTCATGGACAAATATTATCCCGACGGCGACAAGCTGAATGCCAACAACGTCTATGGCTATGTCCAGGCGCAGGCGATGGAGCAGGTGCTCAAGCAATGCGGCGACAATCTCACGCGCGAGAATGTCATGAAGCAGGCCGCGAGCTTGAAGAATTTTTCGACCGACATGATGCTGCCGGGCGTCAAGGTGAACACCTCGTCGGATGACTTTTTTCCGATCGAACAGATGCAGCTGATGAAGTTCAACGGCGAAGCCTGGGAGCTGTTCGGCGACGTCATCGACGGCGAGGTCGGGCACTAAGCCTTGAACGGCGCTGTTAGCTCAGCCCGCGCTCAACCGCACGCCCGCGCGCAGGAATTTCTGCGGATCGACCGCATCGCCGTCGATTCGCGTTTCGTAATGCAGATGCGGGCCGGTCGACCGGCCCGTTGAACCAACGGCACCGATCACCTGACCGATCTTGATCGGGTCGCCAACCCTGACGTTGATCTCCGACAGATGGCCGTAGCGCGTCGACAGACCGTTTCCGTGATCGACTTCCACCATCCGGCCGTAGCCGCCCGCCCATCCCGACGACACCACTTTTCCGTTCGCGGTGGCGCGCACCGGATCGCCCATCGCGGCGCGGAAATCGAGACCGGTGTGCATCGCCGGGCGGCCGAGGAACGGATCGCTGCGGACGCCGAATCCGGAGGTGAATTCGACCTCGCCGATGACAGGCTTGCGATAGGGAACCAGTGAGAGCGTTCGATTCAATCGCTCGACCTGGGCGCGGGTGACGTTGATTCGATAGAGCTGACGCTCGAAGGGACCGGCATCGGGCGGAAGTTTGACCGGCACGAAGGGGCCGCCGACACCGCTGCGTGGCGTTGCCGCTTCCAGTTCCGCCATGTCGAGACCGAGATCGGTGAACACCCCGCGCATGCGGCGCACACGAGATTCCATGCTGTCTTCGACCGAGCTCAGCGCCGCGATCTGGCGCCGCTCGATCTGATCCAGCGAGGTCTGCAGCCGGACCAGCACGTTGTCGAAGCCCTGGACCTTCGCGAACTGGTTCGATTGCGGTTTGATGACGACCGGGGCCCGCGATTCCAGGCGCGCTTCGCGATCCGGCGGCGCCACGAAGATCACGGTATCGCTGATCGGCGACGGTTTTGGCGTCCCGGAAGAAGTCTCTGTTGCCGCGGCGCCGCGCTGCGGCGCTTTGATCGAACCCGTCGCGCCATTGTCGGGAATGGCGCCGAGCGCCGTGGCGCGCGATTCCAGCGTGGTCTGGCGCCGCATGATCTGGTCGAGCTTCTGGTCGAACTGTTCCTGATCGAGCAGTTGGCGGCTGGTGGTACGGTCAACCTTGGCGCGCAGTTCGGCGATGCGGTCTTCATAGGCGTATTGCATCTCCGCTTGGCGCGCGATCAGCCGGGTCAGAACGTCATCGCGAAACGCGAAATAGGTCGCGGTCGCGGCCGACCACATGCCGAGCAGGATCACGGTGCCGACCACGATCCAGAACACGACCGGCCCTATTCGGACCTGCTTGCCGGCGTGGACGAGGGTGTAGCCGGCCTCGGCGTGGGCGACCGCCGCCACCGGGCGCCGCGAGGGTGCCCTGCCATGGTCGTGCTGATGATGATGCTGCGTATGCTCTGAATAGTGACCGGAACGGTACGACATCGGCACTCCCGCGCCGGTCGGATGGGAGCTCCGTACGGCAAATATTGCAGGGGTGATTTGACCTTCTCATGGTTAATTTTTAGCGAATGTTACAGGTCGAATTAGAGCGCACGCGCGGCTTCGAGGACTTCATCGGCATGCCCGTCCACCTTCACATGGCGCCATATTTTGGCGATTCGGCCGTCGGCGCCGATCAGCACCGTGGTGCGAATAATGCCCAGGAAGGTCTTGCCATACATGGATTTTTCGCCCCACACCCCGTAGCTCTCCAGCATCTCGTGGGTTTCATCCGAAGCCAGCGGCATCGAAAGCTGATGCTTGTCCCGGAAGGATTCCTGCGCCTTGAGGGGATCGCCCGATACGCCGAGCACGGCGGTCCCGCTTTGCGCGAACGCGCCGGACAGCCGTGTGAAGTCGATCGCCTCCTTGGTGCAGCCCGGGGTATCGGCGCGCGGATAGAAGAACAGCACCAGTTTCCTCCCCGAAAAATCGGCCAGCGAAACGGTCTCTCCGCCGTCCCGGGGCAGGCGGAACCCGGGTGCGCGGACCCCCTCGGCCAGAGCCGACGGGTGGCCGGTCGAGGCTTTTGGCGTCGCCGCCTTCTGCGGCGCCAATTCGGCTGGCGGCGCCGATTTTAACGTTTTCGAGGGGGGCTTGTGCGATGCTCCAGAAGCGGCCTTGCGGGGTTTCTTGTCCGCACCCTTGCGTGCCTTTTTGGCCGTCGCCCTGGCGCTTTTGGCGGCCGGCTTTTTGGCTGACGTCTTCGATGCGGCACGGGTCGCCTTACCGGGGGCGGATTTAGGGGATTTCTTGCGGGTTTTCTTGGACATACGCCTTCCTTTCGTCGCTTTCGGCGGCTCAATCATTGGACTATTGCGGGCCTTGTCATGGCAGGCCGGAATCGGGCCAAGTGCTGGGCAAGGCTGATGACCTCGGAGTATGTTTACAAGGTATTCGACAGACCACCCGACGGCTCGTTGAGCGTCCTGCTTGGGCCCGGTAACGAGTAACAGTAATAATCGAGGATTGGCAGCGGATGCCGGTACAGGACCGCCCGATACGTGTCGACGGGCGCAGCCGTGGCGGCGATCAATCTCACCATCAACGCCCGCACCGAGAGGCAATGGCAAGGAATACGTCGCCCAAAGGGTCGAAACCGCGCGCAGGCGTTCAGCGCTCGCAGAGGGACGATGCCGGTTGGGACCCTGAAGAGGCGGCCGGTCATCGCGCACGCCGGCTGTTGTCGCGGTCGGATTCCAGGTTTCACAGATTCGGCGATTACGGCCGGGCGCTGCGCCGATGGGTTGGCAGCGGACGCTGGGTAAAACGCATTGCCGTCGTGATCGCGGCTCTGGCGGTGATCTTCGTGGGCTGCTTCGGCGGGCTGTGGTGGCGGCTTGGCGCCGGGCCGATCAATCTCGAGATGGCGACGCCGTGGCTGGCGGCGGCGATCGAGGAAAATATCGGGCACGGCAACACCGTCGAGGTCGGCGGCACCCAGATCGAGCGCGCCGGCAAGATCCGCATCGCCGTGCGTATCCGCGACATCATCGTCAGGGATCGCGATCACGCCATCGTGGCGAGCGCGCCGAAAGCCGAGGTCAGGCTTTCCGGCACCGCGCTGTTGATGGGACGCCTTCGCGCCGAAAGCCTCAATCTGGTGGACGCCGAACTGGCGGTGCGCATCACACCGGATGGCTATGTGACGGTTTCCGCCGGCGACACCGCAAAACCGCTGGCCACCGGTGTTACCTCCAAGAAAGAAGCGGGCCTTCCGGCGACGTTTCCACGCCAGACTCCGGGAAGCGTGCCCGGCGCTGTTTCACCGTCTTCACCTGCCGCCCCATCCGCTCCCGAGAATATGCAAAGCGGATTGCTCGCCGGCCTCGACTGGCTCGACAGTTTGAGCCTGACCGGACTTGACGGACAGAACCTCAACGAAATCGGTCTGAAGAATGGAAACCTGATCGTCGACGATCAGCAGCGCGGCAACAAATGGAATTTCGAAAACATCAGCCTCAGTCTTCGCCGGCCGAGCGGTGGCGGCGTGGCCCTGAGCGTGGGCGAGGAGGGCAGCAACGCCTGGTCGCTGCGCGTGCTGATCGGACCTCCCGCCAACGGCGTACGGTCCGTCGACATCCGCGCCAACAAGGTTCCGACCAAAAATATCCTGCTGGCGCTGCGGCTGAAGGACCTCACTTACAGCGCGGATTTGCCGCTCACCGGCGAACTGAAAGGCGAACTCGGTCGTGATGGCCTGCCGACCTATTTCAGGGGCAAAGTGACGGCCGGCGCCGGACACCTTATCGATACCGATACGCCCGATTATCCGATGGCGATCAACTCCGCGGAAGTCAACGTCGAATGGGATTCCGGACGCCGCGTGCTGGTCGCGCCGTTCAAGATCATCTCGGGGCAAAACCGGGTGACGCTGCTGGCCCATCTGGAGCCGCCGAACGACAACGTGACCGATTGGCAGCTCGGCTTCAGCGGCGGCACTATCGTGCTTGCCGGGGATGACGGTGAGCAGCCGCTGGTCTTCAACCGCATCGCCATCGGCATGCGCTTCGACACCGACAAGAAACGCGTGCTGCTGACCCAGGCCGACATCAGCAATGGCGAAATCGGCGTTGCCGGCACCGGCAGCGTCGATTATGCGGCGGAGCCGCGCCTGACGCTCGGCTTCGCGGGTACGCCGATGTCGGCAGCCGCGCTGAAGCGGATGTGGCCGATCCTGATCGTTCCCGAGGTCCGCGAATGGGTGATCGAGCGGATCGAACGCGGTTCACTGCAGCGCATCGAGATCGGCGTCAATTCGCCGGTGCGCAACCTTTCGCGACGCGGCCCGCCGATTCCCGATGACGGTCTGGCCGTCAACATCGTCGCGTCGGGCGTGACATTGCGGCCGGTGGACGAATTGCCGTCGGTGCGCGACGCAGACCTGAAGGCCCGTGTAACCGGCCGTACCGCGACCGTGACGATCGGGCAGGCGGCGGCCGATACGCCTGCGGGCCGCAAGCTCACCATTTCGGATTTTGTGTTCGAGGTGCCGGACATGGCGCCGAAGCCGTCGCCGGCGCGGGTCAAATTCCGGATCGAAGGTCCGGTGCCGGCCGCGGCCGAAATCCTCGCCTCCGACCGTCTCAGCGAATTTTCCGGTACCCTGATCGATCCCAATTCGAGCAAGGGAACCGTTGCAGCCCTGGTCACGCTCGGCCTGCCAATCAAGCGTGAGCTGACCAAGGCCGACACCACCTATACCGTCACGGCCGATCTCGGCGGTTTCGCCGCCGACAAGCTGGTGATGAATCAAAAGCTCGAAGCCGACAAGCTGAAGGTCGTCGCCAACAACGGGGGATATCAGGTCAAGGGCGATGTCAAAATCAACGGCCAGTCGGCATCGCTGGATTACCGCAAGCCCAGCGAAGGCGACGCCGATGTCAAATTGCAGGCGACGCTCGATGACGCCAGCCGCGCGCGGCTCGGCTTCGATCTCGGGCCCGCGGTCTCCGGCGCAATTCCGATCAAGCTGATCGGCAAGATCGGTGGCCCCGATCGCGACAGCCGCATGGGCATCGAAGCCGATCTGACGGCGTTGAAGCTCGATAACATCCTGCCGGGCTGGTTCAAGGTGCCGGGCAAGCCGAGCCGCGCGGTCTTCAACGTGGTGCAGAAGCAGCAATCGACCCGGCTCGAAGACATCGTCATCGACGGCGGCGGCGTATCGATCAAGGGGTCGCTCGAGGTCGATCAGAACGGCGACCTGATGAACGCCAACTTCCCGACCTATTCGCCGTCCGAAGGCGACAAGACCACGCTGAAGGCCGAGCGCGGCCCCGACGGCGTGTTGAAGGCGACGATGCGCGGCGACGTGTTCGACGGCCGCGGCTTTCTCAAGACGGCGATTTCGGGCAAGGAAGCCGACGCCAAGAGCAAGACCAAGAATATCGATTTCGATCTCGACCTGAAGCTCGGCGCGGTGGCCGGCTACAATGGTGAAGCGCTGCGCAGCGTCGACGCCAAGATGTCGCGGCGCAATGGCAGCATCAGAAGCTTCGCGCTCACCGGCAAGCTCGGACGCGATACGCCCTTGACCGGCGATTTGCGCCGTGCCCAGAACCGCGACGTGATCTATGTCGAGACCAACGATGCCGGGGCACTGTTCCGCTTCACCGATACCTATTCCAAGATGGTCGGCGGCCAACTGTCGCTGGCGATGGATCCTCCGACGGTCGAACCGAAGCCGAAAGAGGGGCTGATCAACGTCAAGGATTTCTCGATCAGGGGTGAGGCTTCGCTCGATCGCGTGGCCGCGGGCGGACAAGGCGGCGTTCAGAACGGCATCTCGTTTTCGCGATTGCGCGCGGAGTTCACCCGGCAGAACGGCCAGCTCACGATTCGGGAGGGCGTCGCCAAGGGGCCGATGCTCGGCGGCACCATCGAGGGCAGCATGGATTTTCTCGCCAACACCGTGCGGATGAGCGGCACCTTGATTCCGATGTACGGGTTGAACAACATTTTCGGCCAGATCCCGATTGTCGGTCTTTTCCTCGGCGGCGGCAGTAATGAGGGGTTGATCGGCGTTACCTACGAGGTGGTCGGCACGCCTGGCCAGCCGGTGCTCCGCGTCAACCCGATCTCGGCGATGGCGCCAGGGGTTTTGAGAAAAATCTTTGAATTCAACACCGGCAAGCAAAACAATCCGATCGAATTGCCGCCCAACAACTGATCATTCGACGAAGTGCGACCTCTATGCGCCTCAGACGCGCCGCCTTCGTCGTTTCACCTGCAACCAATCGCCTCGGACCATTTGCCGTCATTGCGAGGAGCGCAGCGACGAAGCAATCCATGCCCGCAGCGACGCTCCAGACTATTTCGGGCGACTGGGTCGCTGACCGGCGCTTAGGCCGCGCGCACGCCCGCCAGGAAAGTGTTGACCTCGCCCGAGAGCTGCTCGGCCTGCTTGGAGAGGTTGGAGGCGGCCGCAAGCACGAGGCCGGCGGCGCCGCCTGTCTCGGTGGCGGCGGCGCTGACGCCGCCGATATTCGTGGTCACCTCCTGCGTTGCCTGCGCGGTCTGCGTCACGTTGCGCGCGATCTCCGCGGTGGCTGCGCCCTGTTCCTCGATCGCCGAGCCGATCGAGGTCGCGATCGCGCTGACTTCCTCGATCGTGGCGGTGATGCCCTGGATGGCCTCGACCGCTTCGGTGGTTGCGCCCTGGATCTGGGTGATGCGGGTGCCGATCTCCTTGGTGGCTTCCGCGGTCTGGCTGGCGAGACTCTTGACCTCGGCTGCGACCACCGCAAAGCCGCGGCCGGCCTCGCCGGCGCGGGCGGCCTCGATGGTGGCGTTGAGCGCGAGCAGATTGGTCTGTCCCGCGATATTCGAGATCAGCTCGGCGACGTGCTCGATCTGGTGGGCGCCGTCGGCGAGCGCGCGGACGATGGTGTCGGTGCGGCGTGCGTTGTCGACGGCGCGGCTGGCGATAGTGGCGGATTGCGCGACCTGACGGCTGATTTCGCCGATCGAGGACGACAATTCCTCCGCCGCGGTGGCGACGGTCTGCACCCGGGCGCTGGCCTCCGCCGCCGCCGTGCTCACCACGGTCGCGCGGTGGTTGGTGCGCTCCGCGGTGCCGGTCATGGATTGCGCGGTGGATTCCAGCTCGGTCGATCCCGACGCCATCATCCCGACCAGCCGGCCCACCGACGCGTCGAACCGGTCGGCCAGCGCGATCAGCGCTTCGCGCTTCTCGTTTTCCCCCTGTTGCTTCGCCGCGATCTGCTCGGCTTCCAGCGACCGGGCCGTGATGGCCGTCTGCCGCAGCATCTCCAACGTCTCGGCCATGCGGCCGATCTCGTCGCCGCGATCGGTTTCCTCGACCGCCTCGTCGAGCGATCCGCCGGCGATACGCTGCATCCGCGTCTTCTGCCGGTCGAGCGCGCCGAGGATATCGCGGGCGATCATCCAGGACAGCAACGCCATCAGCAGCATGATGCCGGCGCCGATCGCACCGAGGCGCAGCATCAGCACATGCACGTCGGCGTCGAGATCGTCGACATAAAGGCCATAGCTGATGGTGGCGTTCCACGGCGCGAAGGCGCGTACGTAGGCGATTTTCTTGATCGCCACGCTCTGGCCGGGACGGGGATAGAGATAGGAGGTGATATCGCCTTCCGGTTTCGACTTGGCGGCGTCCATTTGAGCCTTGGCGATCAGCACGCCGTTGGAATCGGTCGCGCCGGTGATCTTGCCTTCGAGCTGCGGATTGCCGGCGTTCAGCAACAGCGAACTGTCCGGATGGTAGGCGACGCCGTAGCCTTGCCCGTTGCCGAAGGTCATTTTCTTGCCGCGGATGCGAAACTGGTTCTGCGCCTCGGCGAGGGTCATTTTTCCTGCCGCGACGTCTTCCTGCAGCGATTGGGCGAGGCCGTAGAGCAGATCAACCGCGGTGCGCAACTGCACGATCCGGTCTTCCAGCATCCGGCTCTGGCTCAATGTGGCCGAGAACCCGATGATTGCACAGACGGTCAGTGCCGAGAGCGCAACCATGCTCGCCAGTTTGGTGCGGATCTTCAAACGGCTCAGCAAACTCATTTTCGACCTTCCTGGTGAAAAACTGTTTGGTGAGGGAGTATCAAAAACCTTCTTACCAATCGTGAACGTCAACATATTACCGGCTGCGCGAGGCCGCGCCGGAACGATGGCCGGCGGCATCCGCAGACGCTCAGCGCCGTAACGCCGGTACAACCAGGAATGGAATCATGCCGAGGATCACGCTGACCAGCGCGAACGCGATCAGCGGGTTATAGCTGTGGGTCCAGTCATGGATCAGGCCTCCGCCCCAGGCGCCGAATGCCGAGCCGAGCCCGCTGCCGATCGTAATGGTGCCGTAGATGGTCCCGATCCGCTCGCCGCGAAAGATCTTCATGGCGGTGGCCGAGAGCAGGGGGCCGCGCGAGCCGATCATGCTGCCGAAGCAAACCACGAAGCCCGTCAGCAACCAGAAGTTTGGATACCATTGCAGACCCCACAGCATGACAATGCCGACGATCGAAATCGCATAGCTGAGGAGCACCGATGGACGCCGGCCGATGATGCCGTCGAGCCAACTGACCCCGAGCATGCCGAACACCAGCGCCACGCCGCTGAAACCCCACGCCGTGGCGGCTCGCAATGGCGGGAACCCGGCGTCGATCAGATAGGCCACGACCTGGGCTGCGATGGCGTACATTCCGATCGCGGTGAAGAAGAAGGTCGCGAACAGCGCCCAGAACGCGTGGTGGCGCATCGCGCTTAGGAGCGTCCAGCCTCCATCGACGAAATCAGGATGGGCCTTTTTGACGACGTGCGGGGAGCCGGTGGAGAACAGCCGCCACGGCAACAGCAGCAGCGGCAACAGCAGCAACAGCGCGGCACCGCCGAAAATCTGATAGGCGCCGCGCCAACTGAAATGGTCGATCAGGATTTGCGAGGTCGGCAGCAGGATCAGCACGCCGGCGCCGGTCGCCGAATACACCACCGCCATCGCGGTTGGCAATCGCGGGCCGAACCAGCGGCCGAGCAGGATCGAATTCGGAACGTTGCCGATGAACGCAATGCCGATCCCGACGCACAGGCCGAGGCTCAACTGGAACTGCCAGAGCTGCTGCGCCTGGGACGCGACCAGAAACGCGCCGCCGAGCAACGCCAGTCCGAGCGAATAGACGATGCGCGGGCCGGAGCGGTCGAACAGCCGGCCGACCAGCGGCGCCGTCAGTCCTCCCGCAAGCCAGGTCAGCGAGTAGACCGAGACCACCTGGGCGCGGTCCCAGCCGAAATTTTCCGAAATCGGCTTTAGGAAAACCGTGAAGCTCTCGCCGAGGCCGCGGCCGAGCACCGACAGCGCAAAGCACAGCGCCAGTACGTTCAGCGCCATCCGCGTCGAGGTCAGCGGTTTTGTCGGCGGATTTTCCGGCGGCGCTTTCTGATCCATGACCGCCAAGGAGCGCGTTTCCGCGTTGGGGCGCAAGGTCCCCACGCGAATACGCCTATGCAGGCTTGAGCAGGATGTGGCGCTTCTTGCCCAGGGACAGCTTGATCACGCCTTCCGGCGTGAGGTCCGCGAGCTTCAGCACCATTTTCTCGTCGGTGACCCCGGCATCATTGACGCGCAGGCCACCGCCCTTGATCTGGCGGCGTGCTTCGCCGTTCGATGCAACGAGGCCCACCTTGACGAACGCCGCCAGCACGCCGATCCCGCCTTCGAGTTCGGCGCTCGCGACATCGACCGTCGGCAGGTTTTCTGCGATCGTGCCTTCCTCGAATGTCTGTCGGGCGGTTTCGGATGCGGCGTTGGCGGCATCGCGGCCGTGCAACAAAGCGGTTGCTTCGGTCGCCAGCACCTTTTTGGCTTCGTTGATCTCACTGCCTTGCAATGCCGCGAGCCGCGCGATCTCGTTGATCGGCAGGATTGTGAACAGCTTGAGAAATTTCACGACGTCGGCGTCTTCGACGTTTCGCCAGTACTGCCAGAAATCGTAGGGGCTGAATTGGTCCGCGTTGAGCCAGACCGCGCCTTTCGCGGTCTTGCCCATCTTGTCGCCCGACGCTGTGGTGAGCAGCGGTGTCGTCAGGGCGAACAATTGCGGCGTCCCCATGCGGCGGCCAAGGTCGACGCCATTGACGATGTTGCCCCACTGATCCGATCCGCCCATCTGCAACCGGCAGCCGGTGCGGCGCGACAGTTCGACGAAATCATAGGCCTGGCAGACCATGTAGTTGAATTCGATGAAGCTCATCTCCTGCTCGCGCTCGAGACGAAGCCGTACCGAGTCCATTGTCAGCATGCGGTTGACCGAGAAATGCCGGCCGATGTCGCGCAGCATCTCGATCCAGTTCAGCTTGGTCAGCCATTCGGCATTGTCGAGCATGACAGCGTCGCTCGGGCCTGCGCCATAGCGCAGCACCTTGGCGAACACGCCGCGGATGCTGGCCTTGTTGGCCTCGATCTCCTCGATGCTGCGCAGCGCGCGCGATTCGTCCTTGCCGGAGGGGTCGCCGACCATGGTGGTGCCGCCGCCCATCAAGGTGATCGGCTTGTTGCCGCTCTGCTGCAGCCAGTGCAGCATCATCATGGTGAGGTAGTTGCCGATGTGCAGCGACGGCGCCGTGCAGTCATAGCCGACATAGGCCGTCGCCTGGCCTTTCGCGGCCAGCGCGTCGAGGCCCTCGAAATCGGAGCACTGGTGGATGAAGCCACGCTCCTGCAAAATATTGAGAAAATCAGATTTAAAAGCGGTCATTTGGATGAGAACTCTGATCATTCTTACTTTTTCACGCTAATCTTAACGAGTGAGGGAACCATAGCGGAATAGGCTGCCGCTGCCCGGCGCGTTGTGGCATTATAAGATGTGCTTGTTAGATACAAGCTTGGACGTCAAGGGCAGGGCGTCGCCATGGCCACAATGATGACGGCGATCGGTTTGATGAGCGGCACCTCGCTCGACGGGGTCGATGTCGCTTTGATCGAGACCGACGGCAGGCGGGTGAAGTCGTTCGGTCCCTCCGGCTACCGGCCCTACAGCGAGGCTGAGCGCCGCCTGCTGCGCCAGGCGCTGGCCGAGGCCGTTCACCTGTCAAAGCGCGATGCAAGGCCGGGAATCCTGCGCGAGGCCGAGCACGCGGTCACGGTCGCGCATGCCGAGGCGGTCGCCACCTTTACTGCGCAGAACCGCATTCCCCGCGACGGCATCGATATCGTCGGCTTTCACGGCCAGACCGTGCTGCATCGGCCGGCGCAAAAGATGACGGTGCAGATCGGCGATGCCGCGGCGCTGGCCAAGGCCATCCATATCCCCGTGATGCATGATTTCCGGGCCGCCGACGTCGAAGCCGGCGGGCAGGGCGCTCCGTTCGTGCCGGTCTATCACCGCGCGCTGGCGCAATCGCTGGAGCGCGAGGGGCCGATCGTCGTGGTCAATATCGGCGGCGTCTCCAACATCACCTATATCGATGGCGATACGCTGATTGCCTGCGATACCGGACCCGGCAACGCGCTGCTCGACGATTTCATGTACCGTACCCTGCGCCAGCCCTTCGATACCGAGGGCCGCACCGCCGCCAAGGGCGCGGTCGACGTGGCCTGGGTGGTCGAGGCGCTGAAGCATCCGTTCTTCACGCTGCCGCCGCCGAAATCGCTCGACCGCAACGACTTCGCCGCGCTGAAACTGCAGACCACGTCTCCTGCCGACGGCGCGGCCACGTTGACGGCGTTCACGGCTTCGGCCATTGCCCAGGTCGAGCCGCTGTTGCCGAAGCAGCCGAACAGCTGGATCGTCTGCGGCGGCGGCGCCCTCAATCTGACCATGATGAACATGCTGCGCGAACGGCTGGCGCCGGCCACCGTCGAGACCGCCGAGGGCCTGGGCTGGTCCGGCGAAGCCATCGAGGCGCAGGCGTTCGGATTTCTGGCCGCGCGCGGCCTGAAGGGGTTACCGCTGAGCTATCCCGCGACGACAGGGGTTCCGATCCCGATGACGGGGGGCGTGATCGCGAGGCCGTGAGCAGGCCTTGAGGCGCATCGATCTTGACAGTTATATGCAGGTGCATGTAAATAGATGCATCTGCATTGAACCGCGAGAGATTGGCCATGCCAACGCCCCTCAAACTGATCAGCCACAAGCTCTGTCCCTATGTGCAGCGCGCGGTGATCGCACTGACCGAGAAGGGCGTTGCGTTCGAGCGGGTCGATATCGACCTCGCCAACAAGCCGGACTGGTTCCTGGCGATCTCGCCGCTCGGCAAGACGCCGGTGCTGCAGGTCGGCGACACCGCGATCTTCGAATCCGCCGTCATCCTGGAATATCTCGAAGAGACGCAACAGTGCCCACTGCATCCGGCCGACGCCTTGATCCGCGCCGAGCATCGGGCGTGGATCGAATTCGGATCGGCCGTGCTCAACGACATCGCCGGCTTCTATGCCGCGCCGGACGAAGCAACTTTCAAGGCGAAGACCGCGCAGTTGGAGCAGCGCTTTGCACGGCTCGAGGCGCGCGTCGCGGCTGCGCCTTGGTTTGACGGCGAAAAGTTTTCGCTGGTCGATGCGGTGTTCGGCCCGGTGTTTCGCTATTTCGATGTGTTCGACGAGATTGCCGATTTCGGCATTCTCGCCGGCAAGCCGAAAGTGCAGCGCTGGCGCGACGCGCTGGCGGCGCGGCCATCGGTGCGATCAGCTGTCAGCGTCAACTATCCGGCGCTGCTGCGTGATTTCCTGGAGCGGCGGAATTCCTGGCTGTCAGGTTTGCAGGCGCGCGCGGCGGCGTAATGGCACGATCTCGGGGTCAGGACCCGGCGGCCATCCGGGCGAGCGTCGCAACGGTGTTCATGTTGCGCGCGGTTCCTGCTTTGGCGGCGGAGATGACAAGCTTCGACTTGGCCATGCCCTCGCCGTAATGAATGTAGATCTCGCGGCGTCCCAACCGGATTTGTTCGTCCCGCTGGCCGCGAATGCCGACCAGCGTGTCCGAGGGTGGGGCGCGGTCGAGGAACACTGCCAGGGTGCGGTTAGGCGCTGCCTTCGGAAACGGATTGTCGGCTGATACCTGCGCCATTTCGGCGGCGCTGCGCACCAACACGCCGACCGGCTTGCGGGCGTAGGCTTCGAGTCGCTTTTCAAGCGCAGCCTTGATCGCGGCTTCGGATTTGCGGCTGGTGAAGACGACATTACCGCTGGCGATGTAGGTGCGGACGGCTTCGAAGCCAAGTTCCTCGCAGATCTCCTTGAGATCGCCCATGGGCAGTTTTCCGGTGCCGCCGACATTGACCGCGCGCAGCAGCGCCACGAATGAGCCCATGGCCGATCTGACACCTATCTAACGTTGGCGAGCCGCATGTCGAGATAACCCGTCACCGTCTCCATCAGCGGCTCCAGTTTGCCGTCGAAGAAATGGTTGGCGCCGGGGATGATCTGCTGGTCGATCACGATGCCCTTCTGGGTCTTCAGTTTCTCGACCAGCGTGTTGACGTCCTTGGGGGGCACCACCGCATCCTTCTCGCCATGCACGATCAGCCCGGAGGACGGGCAGGGCGCGAGGAACGAGAAATCATAGAGATTGGCGGGCGGCGCGATCGAGATGAATCCTTCGACCTCCGGCCGGCGCATCAACAACTGCATGCCGATCCAGGCGCCGAACGAGAAGCCGGCGACCCAGCACGCGCGCGCCTCCGGATTGATGGTCTGCGCCCAGTCAAGCGCGGAAGCGGCATCGGAGAGTTCGCCGGTGCCGTGATCGAACGATCCCTGGCTGCGGCCGACGCCGCGAAAGTTGAAGCGCAGCACGGAAAATCCGCGATGTGCGAACGCGTAATAGCACTGATAGATGATCTGGTGGTTCATCGTGCCGTGGAACTGCGGATGCGGATGCAGCACCATCGCGATCGGGGCGTTCTTCTGCTTCGCCGGATGATAGCGGCCTTCGAGACGGCCTGCGGGGCCGGTGAAAATGACTTCAGGCATCGATGATCCCTTGATGATCCCTTTGACGATCCCCTGGCAAAACCAACCGCCTTTGTGCCGGCTTCATCTGGCGCGTTCGCGAGATGAACCCTGAAAAGATAAAGGGGCGGATCAGGCGTCGTAGGACGTAAGCGAACGGCGCTCGGTGAACTGGAGGCCGCGTTCTAGCATGAGGCAAGGGGCAAAAAGCAAGGGTTTTGTGCACCCGAACGGCTTCGGATGGCGCTTAAAAGCCGGGAATAAGGCTTTGTAGGGCCAGCGGAAATTCTACCCCCGTGGCCGGCCGGCGCGGGCCGGCGGGCATCAGGACGAAACCTGTGCGGGATTGGCGGCAAGCTGCTCGATCGAGGCGATGGCGGTACGGTAACGGCGGCTGCCGGAGACCGCCTGGCCGCTATCGAGGGTCAATTCGAAGTCGCCGTTCGGACCCGCCTTGAGCGCAGTCACGCGCGCCAGGTTCACCAGCCGGGTGCGGTGCACCCGCACGATGTTGAATGGCGTAAGCCGAGCTTCTTCCGCGGCCAGTGTGCCGCGAACCAGATGATTGACGCCGCCGGCGAGGCTGTATTCGACATAATTGCCGGCCGAACTGATCCAGAGAATGTCCGATGGTTCGATGCGGATGCGAGTCGAACCGTCGCGGAGCCAGACCATATGCGGCGGTACCGATGGCGGGTCGGCCGCTGTTGTGGCCGGGCCGGATGGCCGGGCTTCGCGGCGGCCGTCGATCAGCCACAACGCGCCGCCGATCAACAGGCAGGTGATGACGTCCTTGCGGAATTCGTAGATCAGCGTCGCGACCGAGAAGCGAAAATCATACGAACCTCCGGCCATGAACATCGCAAACTTGCGAAGGCCGACCATGCCGGCGATGTGCAGGCCTGAGAAAATGATAATCGCCGCCACCGCCAGTCCGATCCGCAGCGGCCAGCCCGACGCGTGGCGAATCCGCCGCACCGCCACGAACAGGGCCGGCGCCAGCAGGATGATCACGGCGATGCTGGTCATCTCCCAGAACAGCGGCGTCCGGGCGTCGTAGACGCCGCCACGCCAGGCGACGTCCTGCGCCTTGGAGAGCGCGTTGACAATCCCAATTCCGAGCGCGACCGCGGCGACTGCTCCGTACAACAGCCAGTCGGCACCGGCTATCCCGCCAAACAAGCCGCTCATCCCACGGGCTCTCGTCTCATCCCATGCGGGCTGGTTCTGATCCCAAACCGGCTCGACGCCGGGCCTTTCCTCCGCATCCTTGACGTCACTCATGAAGTTGCCAGCGCATTCGAGGATCGAGCCATGGAGCGAGAAATCATATCACATTCACCGCATGCGGCATCCGAAGGACGGGAGCGGCGCGTCGATCTGGATTGGGTCCGGATCGCGGCGTTCGGCCTATTGATCTTCTATCACGTCGGCATGCTCTACGTGTCCTGGGGGTTCCATATCAAAAGCGAGCATCGCATCACGGCGCTGGAGCCCCTGATGCTGATCCTCAATCCGTGGCGGCTGGCGCTGCTGTTTCTGGTCTCGGGCGCCGCGACACGGTTCATGCTGCGCAAATACGCCGTCGGGCCGCTAATTCGCTCGAGGTCCAGCCGGCTCTTGATCCCCCTGATCTTCGGCATGCTCGTGATCGTGCCGCCGCAGGCCTACGACCAGATTGTCGAGAGTCTCGGCTATCCCGCCGGATTCCTTGATTTTTACGCCCGGCACTATTTCGCGTTCGGTGCGCAGCTCTGCCGGCCCGGCCCCTGCATTCTGCTGCCGACCTGGAACCATCTGTGGTTCGTGGCCTATCTCTGGATTTACACGATGGTGCTTGGCGGCGTTCTGGTTGCCGCTCCCGGACTTGCCGACTGGATCGAGCGCAGGCTCGCTCCCGCGCTGTCGGGCGGGCTGCTCCTGGTCGTGCCGTCGGTCGCGTTAGCGATCTATCGCTTGACCTTGCTGCCGAACTTTCCTTCGACACATGCGCTGTTCGGCGACTGGTACAACCACTCGGTTTACGCAACGGTCTTCCTGCTCGGCTTTCTGCTCGCCCGCGCCGACGCCTTCTGGGACGCGGTCGAGCGTCAGCGCTGGGTGGCGCTGTCATCAGCGGCGGCGTTCTTCCTGTCTCTTCTCGTGTTGCGCTGGACCCGCGACACCGCGATGCCGCCATCGCTGCTGCCGAGGCTTTATGGCGGGATCGCCTATGGCTGCTATCAATGGCTTTGCATTGTCGCCGTGCTCGGCTTCGCGCGGCGCTGGCTCACGGCAAATTCAGCCGCGCGAAAATATCTGACCGATGCGATCTTTCCCTATTATATCGTGCATCAGACCGCGATCATCATGATCGCGCACGAACTGCGCGGCCGCGATCTGCCAGCCTGGCTGGAAGCCGGCATTGTGATCTCGGGCACGTTTGCCGTGTGCGTGCTGACCTATGAGATCGTCAGGCGGAGTGCGCTGCTTCGGCCGCTGTTTGGATTGCGTGCGGGGACGAGTTTGCCGGTGCGGCCAGCAACGCAGGCGGCGCAATGATTTGCCGCATCAGGAAAAGTGCTAAGACGGCCCATGCCCGATCGTGTCTATCTCGACTGGAATGCCACCACCCCGCTCAGGCGTGAAGCCCGGGCGGCGATGGAGGCGGCATGGGATCTAGCCGGCAACCCGTCCTCGGTCCATGCCGAGGGCCGTCAGGCCCGCCGGCTGGTCGAGGAGGCAAGAGCGGCCCTGGCCGGCGCGCTGGGCGCGCTGCCTCGGAACGTCGTGTTTACATCGGGGGGAACCGAGGCCAATGCGCTGGCGCTGACGCCGGGGCTTCGGCGCGGCCCTGGGGCGCCGGTCGAGCGGCTACTGGTCTCGGCCATCGAGCACGCCTCGGTGCTCGCGGGTGGGCGGTTTCCAGCCGGGACGATCAGCGCCATCGGGGTGACCAGCGCAGGGCTGCTGGATCTGGATCGCCTGCGGACCGCGCTCGAGGGGGGACCTCCGGCACTGGTTTCGGTGATGCTGGCCAACAACGAAACCGGCGCGGTGCAGCCGGTCGCGGCCGCGGCCGAGTTGGTCCATGCCGCGGGCAGCCTGCTGCATGTCGATGCGATCCAGGCTTTTGGAAAAATACCTTTTGATATCAGTGAGTTGGGGGCCGATCTGGTGACGGTCTCCGCGCACAAGATCGGCGGACCCAAGGGCGTCGGTGCCTTGGTCCTGGCCGAGGGGGTGCTCGGACCCGAGCCGCTGCTGCGCGGCGGCGGTCAGGAGCGGGGACACCGCGCCGGGACTGAGAATGTAGCCGGAATCGCGGGCTTTGGAGCCGCCGTGAAGGCCGCCCTCGGCAGCCGCGACAGCGACGCCAACCGCCTCGAAACCTTACGGAATCGGCTCGAAACGGGCCTGCGGCAGGCCCCGGGCGCGATTATCTTCTCCGAGGATGCGCCGCGCCTGCCCAATACCACGCTTTTCACGGTTCCCGGCCTGAAAGCCGAGACCGCCGTGATCGGCTTTGACCTCGAAGGTATTGCGGTCTCCTCGGGTTCCGCCTGTTCCTCGGGCAAGGTGCAGCCGTCGCACGTGCTGGAATCGATGGGATTCGGCCGCGCAATCGCCCAGGGAGCGGTGCGGCTCAGTCTGGGCTGGTCCACGTCAGAGGCGGACATTGATCGCGCCCTTGAGGCTTGGCGAAAGCTTGCCGATACCTTACTTAAGGGAGAACGACGAAACACAGCTTGAACGGTTCTAAGGCAGGTGATTTCGCCGAGGGAACATCGTAATAGTAGTTCGGAATTGATCCACCGCGGTCCTTGAAACCGCGAGCGGAGGAATGGAATGGCGGCCGTACAAGAGACCGTCGATCGGGTGCGCCGGATCGACGTCGACCAATATCGGTATGGATTTGAGACGCTTATCGAATCCGACAAGGCTCCGAAGGGGCTCTCGGAAGATACCGTCCGCTTCATCTCAGCGAAAAAGAACGAACCGGCTTGGATGCTGGAATGGCGTCTGGAGGCGTATCGCCGCTGGCTGACCATGACCGAGCCGACATGGGCGCGCGTCAACTATCCCAAGATCGATTACCAGGATCTTTATTACTACTCGGCCCCGAAGCCGAAGAAGACAATCGGCTCGCTCGACGAGGTCGATCCGGAAATCCTGAAGACCTATGAGAAGCTCGGCATTCCCCTTCGCGAAGTCGAGGTGCTCGAAGGCGTGGTGCGGCCGGAAGGCGAACGCAAGATCGCGGTCGATGCGGTGTTCGACTCCGTTTCCGTGGCAACCACCTTCCAGAAGGAGCTGAAGCAGGCCGGCGTGATCTTCATGCCGATCTCCGAGGCGATCCGCGAGCATCCTGAACTCGTGCAGAAATATCTCGGCACGGTCGTGCCGACCTCGGACAATTATTTTGCGACCCTGAACTCCGCGGTATTTTCGGACGGCTCGTTCGTCTACGTGCCGCCGGGCGTGCGCTGCCCGATGGAGCTGTCGACCTACTTCCGCATTAACGAGCGCAACACCGGCCAGTTCGAGCGCACCCTGATCATCGCCGACAAGGGCGCTTACGTCAGCTACCTCGAAGGCTGCACCGCGCCGCAGCGCGACGAAAACCAGTTGCACGCCGCCGTGGTCGAGCTGGTCACGCTCGACGATGCCGAGATCAAATATTCGACGGTGCAGAACTGGTACCCCGGCAATTCGGAAGGGGTCGGCGGCATCTACAATTTCGTCACCAAGCGGGGCGACTGCCGCGGCAACAATTCGAAGATTTCCTGGACCCAGGTCGAGACGGGATCGGCGATCACCTGGAAATATCCGAGCTGCATCCTGCGCGGCGACAATTCGCGTGGCGAGTTCTACTCGATCGCGATTTCGAACGGCCACCAGCAGGTCGATTCCGGCACCAAGATGATTCATCTGGGCAAGAACACCACGAGCCGGATCATCTCCAAGGGCATCGCCGCCGGCGTGTCCCAGAACACCTATCGCGGCCTCGTCACCGCGCACCGGAAAGCGCAAGGCGCGCGCAATTTCACCGCCTGTGACTCGCTCCTGATCGGCGACAAATGCGGCGCGCACACCGTGCCCTATATCGAGGCGAAGAATTCCTCGGCGCTGTTCGAGCATGAGGCGACCACGTCGAAGATCTCGGAAGACGTGCTGTTCTACTGCGTGCAGCGCGGGCTGAGCCAGGAAGAAGCCGTGGGCCTCGTGGTCAACGGTTTTGTCAAGGACGTGCTGCAGCAACTGCCGATGGAATTTGCGGTCGAGGCGCAGAAGCTGATCTCGATCAGTCTCGAAGGAAGCGTGGGATGATGACGCGTTTGATGCCGTCATTGCGAGCGCAGCGAAGCAATCCATTGGGCGAAAACAAGATTGGATTGCTTCGTCGCAAGTGCTCCTCGCAATGACGAACTTCCAAATCAGTCTCTTAAGGACAATTTGATGTCTCTACTCGAAGTCAAAAATCTGCAGGTCCGTGTCGACGAGCGTGAGATTCTCCACGGGCTTTCGCTCACGGTGAACAAGGGCGAGGTGCACGCCATCATGGGACCGAACGGCTCCGGCAAATCGACGCTGTCGCACGTGATCGCCGGCAAGCCGGGTTACGAAGTCACCGGCGGCGAGATCCTGTTCAACGGCGAGAACCTGCTGGAGATGGCGCCCGATGAGCGCGCCGCCAAGGGCGTGTTCCTCGCGTTCCAGTATCCGGTGGAGATTCCGGGCGTCGCCACCATGACGTTCCTGCGCACCGCGTTGAACGCCCAGCGCAAGGCGCGCGGCGAGAGCGAATATTCGACGCCGGATTTTCTCAAGAAGGTCCGCGAAGTCGCGAAGTCGTTGAACATCCCGCAGGAGATGCTCCGCCGTGGCGTCAATGTCGGGTTCTCCGGAGGCGAAAAGAAGCGCAACGAGGTGCTGCAGATGGCGCTGTTCGAGCCGAGCCTGTGCATCCTCGACGAGATGGATTCCGGCCTCGACATCGACGCGCTGCGGGTCGCCGCCGACGGCGTCAATGCGCTGCGCTCGCCCGATCGCGCCATGGTGGTGATCACGCATTACCAGCGGCTGTTGAATTACATCGTGCCCGACTTCGTACACGTGATGTCGAAGGGCCGGGTGGTGAAGAGCGGCGGCAAGGAACTGGCGCTGGAGCTCGAGGCTTCCGGCTATGCGCAGTTCGAAGACGCGGCCTGAGGCAGAATGCGGATTTTGGTATGAACGTAGTATTGGCCAAGACAGAAACCGGACGGGCGCTGGGCGATGTGTTCGCGCTCGCACGGGGACGGCTGCCGGGCGCGGCCGAGGTTGCCGATAGGCGCCGGCAGGCGTTCGAGGCCTACGAGCGGATAGGTCTGCCGCACCGGCGCATCGAGGACTGGAAATACACCGATTTGCGGGTGCTGATGCGCGAAGTGCTGCCGCTGGCAGCGGCGCCCGATGCGGCGGCGATGAAGCGCGCCGGCGCGGCCCTGAAGCTGCATGCCATCAAGGGTGTGCGCCGGCTGGTGCTGGTTGACGGCGTGTTTGCGCCGAAACTGTCGGAAATAGCGGATCTGGAAAAAGGCCTTGGCATCCGCACGCTGCGCGAGGTGCTGGAGGCCGACGATACGTCGCTCGATGCGCCACTGTTTGCGTTTGATGATTCCAATTCCATGGTGGCGCTGAACAGCGCGATGATGACGGATGGCGTCGTGATCGAGGTCGCCGATGGCGTCGTGCTCGCCAAGCCCCTGCATGTCGTCCATATCGCCAGCGGTGCCGCGCCCTCGGCGATGTTCACGCGCTCGTTGCTGAAACTCGGCAATGCCGCAAGCGCGACGCTGGTGGAAAGCTACATCGCCGCCGATGGCGCCAAGGCTTATCAGGTCCACGATGCGCTGGCTGTTTCGATTGGCGATGGTGCCCGGCTCGATCATGTGCGATTGACCGAAGACAGCCGCGAGGCCTTCAACATTTCCTCGGCGGTACTGCGGCTGGGCGCGCATGCGCATTTCAATACCTTCGGCATGACCAGCGGCGCCGGCGTCAGCCGCTACCAGGCCATGATCGCATTTGCCGGCGAGGGCTCAAAGGTCGAGACCAACGGCGTCAATCTGCTCAACGGTCGCCAGCACGCCGACACCACGCTGTTCATGGACCATGCGGTCCCGAATTGCGCCAGCCGTGAAATCTTCCGTTCGGTCATCGACGACCGCGGGCATTCGGTGTTTCAGGGCCGCATTATCGTTCGCCCCGACGCACAGAAGACCGACGCCAAGATGATGACCCGGGCGCTGTTGTTGTCCGACGAGGCCGAGGCCGACAACAAGCCGGAACTGGAAATTTTTGCCGACGACGTCACCTGTGGGCACGGCGCGACCACCGGGGCGCTGGATGAAAGCCTGCTGTTCTATCTGCGCGCGCGCGGGCTTTCCGAGAAGGAAGCGCAGGCGCTATTGATCCAGGCCTTCGTCGGCGAGGCGATCGAGTCCATCGTCAACGACGATTTGCGCGAACTCGCGATTTCAGCAGCCCAGCGCTGGCTGGCGGCACGGGGATGACCATGCATCCGGCAGTCCTGAACGGTTCATACGACGTCGCCCGGGTGCGGGAAGACTTTCCCGCGCTTTCGCTCAAGGTCTACGGCAAGCCGCTGGTCTATCTCGACAATGCCGCGTCCGCGCAAAAGCCGACCGCGGTGCTCGATCGCATGACCGAGGCCTACAAGAGCGAATACGCCAACGTGCATCGCGGGCTGCATTACCTCGCCAATGCGGCCACCGAAGCCTATGAGGGCGGCCGCGCCAAAGTGGCGAAATTTCTCAACGCCGGCCGCACCGAAGAGATCGTCTTCACCCGCAACGCCACCGAGGCGATCAACCTCGTGGCGTCGTCCTGGGGCGAGCCCAATATCAAGGCCGGCGACGAGATCGTAATCTCGATCATGGAGCACCATTCCAACATTGTGCCCTGGCATTTCCTCAGGGAGCGTCATGGCGCCGTCATCAAATGGGCGCCGGTGGATGACGAAGGCAATTTCCTGATCGACGAATTCGAAAAGCTGCTGACGCCGCGCACCAAACTGGTTGCGATCACGCAGATGTCGAACGCGCTCGGCACCATCGTGCCGGTCAAGGAAATCGTAAAACTCGCGCATGGCAGGGGCATCCCAGTGCTGGTCGACGGCAGTCAGGCCGCCGTGCATCTGGCCATCGACGTGCAGGACATCGACTGCGACTTCTACGTCTTCACCGGCCACAAGCTCTACGGTCCGACCGGCATCGGCGTGCTTTACGCCAAGCACGAGCATCTGGTCGCGATGCGCCCCTACAATGGCGGCGGCGAGATGATCCGCGAAGTGGCACAAGACTGGGTCACCTATGGAGATCCGCCGCACAAATTCGAGGCCGGAACCCCGGCGATCGTGGAATCGATCGGGCTCGGCGCTGCGATCGACTATGTCAATTCGATCGGCAAGGAACGGATTGCCGCTCACGAGCAGGATCTTCTGACCTATGCCGAGGGGCGGCTGCGCGAAATCAATTCGCTGCGCCTGATCGGCACCGCGGGCGGCAAAGGACCGGTGATCTCGTTCGAGATGAAGGGCGCCCATCCCCACGATGTTGCGACCGTGATCGACCGGCAGGGCATCGCGGTGCGCGCCGGCACCCATTGCGTGATGCCGCTTTTAGAGCGGTTCAACGTGACGGCGACGTGCCGGGCCTCGTTCGGAATGTATAATACGCGTGAAGAAGTCGACCATCTGGCACAGGCGCTGATCAAGGCGCGGGAATTGTTTTCATGACCGACACCGCTGAAATCAAATCCAGCAACATGCAGACCCACTCGGCGCTGCCGCCGGAGGAGACCGAGCGGCTTGGCGGCGAAATCGTCGGCGCGCTGAAAACCGTGTTCGACCCGGAAATTCCGGCCGATATCTATGAACTCGGCCTGATCTACAAGGTCGACATCAAGGACGACCGCTCCGTGGACGTCGTGATGACGCTGACGACGCCGAATTGCCCCGCAGCCGGGGAATTGCCCCAGATGGTGGAGAACGCAGTCGCCAGCGTTCCCGGCGTTGGCGTAGTCAATGTGAGCCTGGTTTGGGAACCGGCATGGACGCCGGACCGGATGACCGACGAGGCGCGCCTCGTCCTCAATATGTGGTGATGCGTTAGGGGATTAGCACTTCGCTCAATATATCTATGGATGAAAATGACCGGCATTGATTTGCCTTTTGGATTGACCCCATGACCAACATGACACCCGCCTCGCCATCGCCGGCCGCCAAGCCGAAGCCGCGGCCCCGTCCGCAGGTGATGAAGCTGACGGAGGCTGCCGCACAGCGGATCGCCGAACTGACCAGGCGCGCCGATTCCGAGATCGTCGGACTTCGTGTCGGGATCAAGAACGGCGGCTGCGCCGGGCAGTCCTACACCGTCGAATACGCCCACGATATTCGCCCCACCGACGAGGTGGTCGAGGACAAGGGCGTCAAGATCCTGGTCGATCCCAAGGCCGTGCTGTTCCTGCTGGGTACCGAGATGGACTACAAGGTCGACAAGATGTCGGCGCAGTTCATCTTCAACAATCCGAACCAGACCGGCGCCTGCGGCTGCGGCGAGTCGGTGCAACTGACGGCTGCGAAGGTCTAGCCACGGTGTCGTCCCGGCCTGAGCCGGGACCCATCGTCAGCGGCGGTTGATTTTAGAAACGGCTTCGGCCAGCTTGCCCAAATGAGATTGCACGACGTTTGGGTCCCGGCGTTCGCCGGGACGACGTTGTGGGGTTGTGAGCGGGCATTCCATGGACCGCGATTTCCTGATCGATCTGTTCGCGGATTTCGGCCCGGTGACGATCCGCCGGATGTTTTCAGGCTTCGGCATTTCCGCTGACGGCATCAACTTCGCGCTCGCGCTGCGTGCCGGCCTGTATTTTCGCGCCGACGAGCAAACCATTCCGCAATTCGAAGCGGAGGGGTCGACGCCGTTTCAGTACCAAACCAAAGCGAGGACCGTCACGGTCAACTCGTATTGGCAATTGCCGGCGCGGCTGTTCGATGATCCGGAGGAATTGACGGGATGGGCGAGGGCGTCGCTGGCGGCGGCGCAACGCGCGGCTCTGCGCAAGCGCCCGAAGGCGCGCAAGACGGCGAAGAAGGTGAAGAAGAAATCGTCGAAGAAAGGGAAAACACGATCCTGAGACGCTCGCCGGAATGCAAGTGGCGGAATTGAACCGCACTTTCGTCATTGCGAGGAGCGAAGCGATGAAGCAATCCAGCTTCTCTCTCTTCGGACAGCGCCTTGGATTGCTTCGCTGCGCTCGCAATGATGAGAGGCGTTAAAGCCGGCGCTCCTCGCGACTTAAAACTTCAGGCGACCTGACCCTGGGTCTCGGCGGCGTATTCCGGGTCGGCTTCGCAGATTACCCGGTTGCGGCCGCTGCGCTTGGCGGCGTAGAGGCAGGCATCGGCGCGCTCGATCAGCGAATTGGTGTCGTCGCCCGGCTTCAGCATGGAAACGCCGACCGAGATGGTGACGCGGCCGAGAATTTCGCCGGTGGATTTCTTCTTCAATTCCTTCGCCATCACCGCGCGGCGGATGTGATCGGCGACCGTCAGCGCCTGGCGCAGCGCGGTGTTGGGCAGCACCACCGCGAATTCCTCGCCGCCGTAGCGGGCGGTGATGTCCTGGCCCTTGATGGTCTGTTTCAGCGACAGGCCCACCAGCCGCAACACCTGATCGCCGGTGAGGTGCCCATAGGAATCGTTGAACGATTTGAAATGGTCGATGTCGAACATCAGCAGTGAAAGCGGCTCGCCATTATCGAGCGCATTCTGTACGGCCGCATCGATCGAGCGGTCGAAATATTTCCGGTTGCCGAGGCCGGTGAGCGGGTCGGTCAGGCTTTCGGCCCTGATGGCCTCGAGACTCTGCTGCAGATCGCTGATCTCCGATTTCGACAGTGTCAGCCGGTCGCGCAGCGCCTTGTTGGTTTCGCGCATCTCGCCGGTGGATCTCATCAGGGAGTCGACGATCGCCTTGACCTGGTCGCGGCCCTGGGCGACCGCCAGCTTTTCGGTGGCGCCGGACAGGGTGTTATCGTAGCTCGCCGACATTCCAAGGGCGTCGTCGATCAGGGTCATCACGTCGTCGATTTCGCCGATCACACGCGCGCCGACCTTGTCGATACGGTCGGTGGTCTTGATCTGCGACAGATAGGTTTCGTAGATCTGTTCGAGATCGGCTTCGGTGAGCCGGCCGTTGCGCGCCAGCGTCTCGTTGATGATCTTGTTGAGCGGCGCGTTGTAGCCGGTCGCGTAGACGTACCAGATTTCATAGTTGCGCGGGACGGCGGTTTGCCGAAGCGATTTGATCTGGGCAAGCGCGACTTCCGCGAATGCCATAGTGCGTTCGTGTTCGTCGAGCACCTTGATCACGGATCGCGTCCCCAATAGCGAGCAACTCGGCTCGCTTCCCCGCGGCAATAATTAAAATTATCGCGCCAAGTTAATGGAGGAGGATGAATGCCCGGTAAACGGGTTCGCGTCAGGCTTGCACCGCCGTCGGCGTTCAATGCTCAGATGCGGGCGCGAACCGGTCGCAACAGGAAAGCCGGCAAATGCGAGTGATCGGCAGGCTCCGATGCCTGATCGCGCGGCGCCTGCGGCGCCTCGACGCGGCCGATCGAAGGCGCGCGCGAGACCGGAGCGGGAGCCGGCGGGCTGAAAGCGGCCGCCGGGGCTTGCGGGCCGGAATGGCGGCCGCCATTACCCGGACGTCGAGGTTCGCGCTGCCGGCGCGGCTTGCGGCCGCCGCGCGAACCTTCTCTTGAACCTTCCCTTGACCCCTCTTTTGCGCCGTCGCGCGTCCGCTCGGTTTCGGCAGGTGCTGCCGGGGCGTCGGCGAACTGCACCTCGGCGTTGCCTTCGGGGCGGGGAATGCTTTGTCCGATCAGTTTTTCGATCGCGACGATCGACTTCTGATCCAGCGGCGTGACGATCGAGATCGCGGTGCCGGCGCGCCCGGCGCGGCCGGTACGGCCGATGCGATGGACGTAATCGTCGGCATGATGGGGGACGTCGAAATTGAAGACGTGACTCACCGCGGGAATATCGAGACCGCGGGCGGCGACATCGGACGCCACCAGCAGCGGGATTTCACCCTTGCGGAATTGATCGAGCGCCGCGGTGCGCGCCGACTGATCCATATCGCCATGCAGGGCGCCGACACTGAAGCCGTGCTTCTGCAGCGATTTGTAGAGCAGCGCGACTTCGCGTTTGCGGTTGCAGAAGATGATAGCGTTGTTGAGATCCTTGGCCTCGCGCAACAGGCGGCGCAGCGTCTCGCGCTTCTCGTGCGGCTCGCGGCCAACACTGACCTGGAACTGGGCCACGCCCACCGCCGTGGTTGCCGGCCTTGAAACTTCGATCTTCTCGGGATTGTGCAGGAAGGTTTCGGTGATGCGGCGGATTTCGGGGGGCATCGTCGCGGTGAAAAACAGCGTCTGCCGCGTAAAGGGGATCATCTTGCAGATGCGTTCGATGTCGGGGATGAAGCCCATGTCCAGCATGCGGTCGGCTTCGTCGATCACCAGGAGCTCCACCCCGGTGAGCAGCAGGCCGCCGCGCTCGGTATGGTCGAGCAGCCGGCCCGGAGTGGCGATCAGCACGTCGACGCCGCGCGTCAGCTTGGTGTCCTGGTCGCCGAACGAGACGCCGCCGATCAAAAGCGCGACGTTGAGTTTCTGGCCGGCGCCGTATTTATCGAACTGTTCCTTGACTTGGGCGGCGAGCTCGCGGGTCGGTTCCAGAATCAGGGTGCGGGGCATTCGGGCCCGGGCGCGGCCCTTTTCCAGCATGGTGAGCATCGGAAGGACGAAGGCAGCGGTCTTGCCGGTGCCGGTCTGGGCGATGCCGAGAACGTCTCGGCGGGCCAGAACATGAGGAATCGCCTGTTCCTGAATGGGAGTAGGGGTGGTGTAGCCGGTGGCCGCGACTGCGGCGAGCACCTTGTCGGACAAGCCGAGATGGGAAAAAGACATTGAGCCTCTGGTAGATACCGCCGCTTGGAATCCCGGGAAAAGCTGTCGCGCTCAACCCCGGAACGGCACGCAGATTTGCTCGGGATTTTCGGATACGCGGACAGGCGGCTTATTCAAGATATCGCGTTTCGATACCGGGCCGCGTCAAACCGGAACATAGGCGCGAATCGGCCAAAGTCAATGGAGCAGGCCCTAGAAGCGTCCAAAAAGCTTAATGTTTTGCTTGAAGCTGGCGGTTTTTCGAGCGGTCGAAATGCGGGAATTGAGTCCTTGAACCCGGGCGGTAGATTTGCAGACTACCGCTCGGGCGCAGCATTGAAGCTGGCGGTTGATCGCGCGTGCAAGGCAGGGAATTCGGATGAATTGGATGTCGTTCAGGGGTGTGCTGGCATGTTGTCTGGCGGCGCCGTGGCTTGTGCTCGCAGCACCCGTTTACGCGGAAAAGCGCGTCGCGCTTGTCGTCGGCAACAATGACTACAGGAACGTGCCGAAGCTGCAGAAGGCGGTGAATGACGCCCGCACCATGGGCGACACGCTCAAGAGGCTGGGCTTTAGCGTGATGGTCGCGGAGAACCAGACGCGGCAGGCCTTCAGCCAGACGCTGCTGGCGTTCGACAATGCGGTGGAGCCGGGCGACACCGCCTTCTTCTTCTATGCCGGCCATGGCTTCGAGATTGCCGGGCAGAATTTCCTGCTGCCGACCGACGTGCCGGCGGCGAGCGAGGGCCAGGAAGAACTGGTCCGCGACGCCTCCGTTCTCGCCGACCGCATCATCGAACGCCTGCAAAACAAGAAGGTACGCACCTCCATTCTGGTGTTCGACGCCTGCCGCAACAATCCGTTCGAGCGAGCCGGCACCCGAGCCGTCGCCGGCGGCGGTGGTCTGGCGCCGATGACGCAATTGCCGGAGGGCGTATTCTCGGTGTTCTCGGCGGGCCCGCGGCAGACCGCGCTCGATCGTCTCTCCAACAATGACGACAACCCGAATTCGGTGTTCACGCGAACCTTCTCCAGGGAACTCACCCAGCCCGGCCTCAATCTCGTTCAGGTCGCGCAACGCACGCGCCGGCTGGTCAGCGAGATGGCGGAGACCGTCAGCCACAAGCAGATCCCTGTTTATTTCGACCAGATGGTCGACGACGTCTTCTTGAACGGCCTGGCCAAGGGACAGCCGGAGGTTGCGAAGACCAACGAGCCGGCGCAGAAGGTCGCGGCGCTGCCGCCGGTCTCGGTGCCGCGGATTCCGCAAAATGACTCCGTCAACGCGCCGATCGCGATGTTCTCCCGCCACAATGGCGGCTGGACCGTGGTGTTCTCGATCGCCGATCCGACACTGGGGATCTCATGGCGGATGGGTGAAACCGGTGAATTCCGCGAGACCGGTTTCATGGACACGCTCGATCCGCGCACCCGCAAGCGGATGCCCAATCCGTCAATCGAACTGGCCGCCGACGCACCGGCGGCCACCATCCAGGTCCGCTATGTCGACACTTCGGGTGAATTGCAGGGACCTTTCCCGATCAAATTCGATCCGGAGGCGGCGTTGATCCGCGATCAGCGAAAGATTCTCGACATGACTGCGACAAGCTGGCTGTCGTTTCGCGAATTCAACGGGCTGCTGGTCTATTACACGCATCTGATGTCGTATCGCTGCGCGATCCGTGAAGTCCGCGTCGGGATCGATAGCGCGGTGCCGGACAAGGTACTGAAAATGCCGCCATGTGATCCCAGGGATCCCAGTGCGATTCCCCATGAGGCGCAGCCTTATCTCAAGCTGGCGCCCTCGACTCAATCCGTGTCAGTGGAATTGACCTACCGCGACGGCAGCGTTTCCGAGATCAAGAGTTTCCGGCGCTAGGGCCGGCCGGCGGTTCCATGTCGGCGATCGGGAGCGTCGAGCGCCCTTTGCGAACTGGAGCGAGATCATGGATGCGGGCACTTCTTCCGAACGATCGTCCAAGCGCACCATCAACACACGATGCTGCATTGTTGGCGGCGGCCCCGCCGGCATGATGCTGGGATATCTGCTCGGGCGCGCCGGCATCGATACGGTGGTGCTGGAGAAACACGCTGATTTTTTCCGGGATTTCCGCGGCGATACCGTGCATCCCTCGACGCTGCAGGTGATGGATGAACTCGGCCTGATCGAGGGGTTTCTAAAACTTCCGCACCAGCGACTGCAGAAAATGGACGGTAAATTCGGCGGATCATCGATTCGAATCGCGGATCTCGGCCGTCTGAAAGTCAATTACCCCTTCATTGCCTTCATGCCGCAATGGGACTTTCTCAATTTCCTGCGCGAGAGCGGCAAGAAGTTTGCCTCGCTCAAGGTCGTGATGAATGCCGACGCGACCGATCTGATCTGGTTTGGCGATAGGGTGGTCGGGGTCAAATCCGACATGGCTGACGGACCGGTCGAAATTCGCGCGGATCTGACCGTCGGCTGCGATGGCCGGCATTCGACGGTGCGGCAGCGTGCCGGTCTGGAAGTCGAGGAGATCGGCGCGCCGATGGACGTGCTGTGGTTTCGTTCCCCCAAGCGCGCCGGCGAAAATGAAAGCGTCTTTGCGCGCGTCGATCCCGGCAAGATGATGGTGACGTTCGACCGCGGCGATTACTGGCAATGCGCGTACGTGATCGCCAAGGGACAATACGATGCGGTCAGGGCGCGCGGCCTCGACGCATTTCGCGATGATGTCATCGGCATGGCGCCGATCCTGAAATCAGGGATATCGGATGTGAAGACGTGGGACGACGTGAAACTGCTGACGGTCGCGATCAACCGGCTGACGCGATGGACGCGTCCCGGCCTGCTCTGCATCGGCGACGCCGCGCACGCGATGTCACCGGTCGGCGGCGTCGGCGTCAATCTTGCGGTTCAGGACGCGGTCGCGACCGCGAACCTGCTGGCGGCGAAGCTGGCCATCGGTTGTCCCTCCGAAACCGAGCTCGACGCGGTGCGCCGGCGCCGGGAATTTCCAGTGCGAATGACGCAGGCGATGCAGGTCGCCGTCCAGAACAACATCGTCAGCGTCGCACTCAAGCCAGGCGATGCGCCACTCAAGGCGCCGCTATTTGCGCGTGTCATCAATGCACTGCCGTGGCTGCAGGGCGTCACCGCTCGTTTCATCGCGCTGGGCGTACGCCCCGAGCATGTGCAGTCTCCCGCCTCCGGAGGCTGACAGATCGGGCCTCGAGGGGCGGCTGGCTGGCGCGATTCTGCGAGCGCGCGGGCGCGCGATGTTGGGTGTGGCGGGAGCAGGTCGGAGAGAACAACGCCGGTGCGTGCCGAATCCTGCCATATTCTAGTACGTTTTTCGCCTAAATGTGTGGCGGCGGCGCCACGAGTTGCGGAAATGTGGCTGCAATAGTGGCAAGCACCGCGGTCCGCGGTCTGAACTGGCTCGCCAGCATTCGCGGACGTGTGGGCTACGCTGTTGTGCCAAACGTGCTGTTGTATGTCACCGGCGGTGCGGCTTGGGGTAACTCGGATTATTCCGGAATTGACGCCTACGCTGGGGGATGCCCGAACTGCTCGGTGACAGGCTCGTTCAGCAAGACCTCAAACGGTTGGGTAGTCGGCGGTGGCGTCGAGTGGGCTCCCTGGAGCAACAACTGGCTGTTTCGCGCCGAGGGTTTGTATTACAGCGTAAACGGCGCATCTGCGATTGGCGTCCAACAGGGGACAACGACGCCGGCGACGACCGCCTGGAACTGGGGCAGGAATGAAATCCTCGAGGGCCGCGTCGGCGTAGCCTATAAGTTTTAAGCTTTAGGTTCTTCCCGAACTTCTCATCGGACCAAACGCCCCGGCCTCGGCCGGGGCTTTTTCTTTGAAACGCTGCGGCCGGCGCTTGGCCTATCCCATCACAGAAAATCACTATCGACGGGAATCGCAGTGCCCGATGGTTTTTGAGTTCGCGATGAAGGCCGATCGGGATCGCGAACAACGAGCAACATGGTGAAGAAAGCCTGAAGTACAAAATCGATGTCGCATACGGGGTGCGAGGATCTGCATCATCATGTGCGATACGTGGTGGCAGCCATCGGCTGTGCGCATCCAAGAATTCCGGCGATTTATCCGCCACTCGGAGGACCCTAACGAATTGGCGAGGAAGATGCGGCAGTATGTTTCTTCGAGGAAACATCGTTGGGAAAACTGGGGTACGAGTAATGCGTAATTCGAAATTTGTTGCCGCAATGGCATTCGCTGCCGCCACGGGCGTTGGCGCGGCTTCCGCTGCGGACCTGGGGGCGCGGCCCTACATGCCGTACACCAAGGCACCCGCCTATGTTGATGCGCTTTACAACTGGTCGGGCTTCTATGTGGGCGGTCATGTGGGCGGGGCCTGGACCAATGAGAACTGGGTCAACGTCGGCAATACGACTTTGTTCGGCGATCTCACTCCGGGCCAGGGTTTCCGCCAGAGAGGATCGGGCGTTTTCGGCGGCGGTCAGGTCGGCTACAACTGGCAAGCCAGCAACTACGTGTTCGGCCTTGAGGGCACGGCTTCCGCGATAAACAACCGCGGCTACGTGCTCAACAATGTCTTCGGTCTCGGACTGGACGATCAGTTCAGCTGGCATACCAATTGGATGGCGACCATCACGGGGCGGATCGGCTACGCGGTGGCGAACAATCTGTTCTATGCCAAGGGCGGATATGCCGGCGTCAACAATCGTTTGTCGGTGCTGGACGTCAATCCGAATCCGTCCACGGGTTCCGGGTCGCAGACCCAGTGGCATAACGGCTGGACGATCGGCGCTGGCTGGGAATACGGAATCACGCGGAACTGGATTGTCGGCCTCGAATACGATTATTCGGCCTTCGAGACCAAGCGCTATCAACTCGCTGGCACCTCTGCCGGGGTGTACGCATTCGATGCGAAGCCGCGCGATGTGCAGTCGGCCGTTGTCCGGTTCAATTACAAGTTCGACGGTCCGGGGTTCTCGCCGTATCGATAGGGACCAGGCCTCAACGGACCAGAAGCCCCGGCCATGGCCGGGGCTTCTTCTTTTCAGATACGCGTGGCCGGCGCTCGTCTATCCCATCACCGAGAATCCGCCATCGATCGGGATCGCGGTGCCCGTGACAAAATCCGAGGCGCGCGATGACAAGAACACCGCGATGCCCGCGAAGTCGGCGATCCCACCCCATCGCGCCGCGGGCGTGCGCGCGAGCACCTTGTCGTGCAGGCCGTCGATCTGCTCGCGCGCGCGCTTGGTCAGATCGGTATCGATCCAGCCCGGAAGCACCGCGTTGACCTGCACGTTGTCAGCGGCCCAGGCGACCGCGCAGGAGCGCGTGAACTGCACGATGCCGCCCTTGCTCGCGGCGTAAGCCGGCGCGAAGCTGGCGCCGAAGATCGACATCATCGAACCGATATTGATGATCTTGCCGCCGCCCGCCGCCTTCATCGCTGGATAGACCGCCTGCGAGCACAGGAACGCGCTGGTGAGGTTGGTCTTGATCACGCTGTCCCATTCCTCGATGTCGAGCGCGTGCGGCGGTTTGCGGATATTGATGCCGGCGTTGTTGACGAGGATATCGATCCGGCCGAGTTCGCGCCGGACGCGCTCCGCCATCCCGGCGACGGCACCGTTGTCCGTGACGTCTGCGGCCACCGACAGGGCCTCGGCGCCGTTCTGCTTGAGCTCGGCGACCGCGGCATTCGACTTCGCCTCGTTGCGCCCGACGATCGCGACAGCGGCACCGGCTTCCGCCAGTCCGCGCGCCATGCCAAGGCCGATGCCACCGTTGCCGCCGGTGACGATCGCCACCTTGCCGCTGAGATCGAATAGATTCGTCTTCATGATTGTCATCCAGATGGGTTGCTCGCGACGAGAGGGTGCCTGATTAGCGCGTGCCCTGCCAGATCAGGATCAAGCCGACCGCAGCCAGCGCGGCGCCATATCCGGCCCACTGGATCTGGCTGATCATGAAGCTCGACTCCGGCCATTTGATCACGCCAGTGCCCTGACCGATCCAGAGCAGGCCTATGGCGAGTGCAAGAAAGCCTGTGATCAGGAGCCAATTGCGCATGGTCTTTTGCCTTGCTTGCCGTCGGCGATCTGGCCTCGCGAGATGCAGCCAGAGTGGCGCGCTCCTTCACCACATGCAAGGGGGCGGGGGGCGCTGGCGAGCAGGACCACAACATCATTCGCACAGGCACAAAAAAGCCCCGGGCGATGCCGGGGCCTTTGAATTGCTAGAATCTAGAGCCGGACTGCGACCTAGTGCCAGTTGAAGCGGTACACCAGTGACGTGCTGATGGTCTGCACGACGGGCCTGAAAGCGATGTTGTTGGCAACACTCAACCCCGTAGTATCGCTCAGCTGAGCAATATCCGCCCTGTTAAACTCGGCCACGCGATATTCGGTCTTCATGAACCAGCCAGGAGAGGCGACGCCAAAGATATTCAGGGAGTTTTCAACGCCACCGCCCACGAACCAGCCGTTACGATTGAAGCTGTTGCTGTGCCAGCCGGGGGGGCCGAAGGGAAGTCCAGTTTGCGCGCGCACCAAGGTTGTGCCCGACCAGTGTGAACCATTGTAGCCGCCATTGACGTAAGATAGAACGTTCGGCGCCACCAGATAGCCGACACGTGCGCCTACGGCCCAGGTGCTCTCCAGTTTTTCCTGACCCACGGAGAATGGACCCTGATCCTGGATCGATCCCTTGATGCTGCCGAACTGCCCGTCGGCAAATATGCCGGCGACCCACGGTCCGCCGAACTGCCAGTCGTAGCCGCCGCCTACCGTGCCGTAGTAACCCCGGCCACCCTGCCGTTGTTCGACGCAGAGGACGCAAATGCCAGTAACGGGGTCCTTGGTATAGGTGTCAGCTTCCCAGAGACCGTAGCCGAAACCGCCGAAGAGATAGAAGCCGGTCCAGCTCGGAACCGGCGCCATCATCGGAGCCTTGGTGTAGGGCCGGGCCGCCAAATCGGCCGCCGCGGCGGATCCCGTAAAAGCCGCGAGCGCGGTCAGAGCCAGCACTAATTTCTTCATTTTCAATTCCTCAGCAATTTAGCGTTCGGACCCGACCGCATGACAGACAGGGACTGCAGAGCGCCGATTCCCCAAAACCTGTCTGGACTATAGCTGCTTCGGTTCAAAATGCTGTTGCCGCTCGATCACACCCGTCGGAAAACGACCCAGAGGACAGAATTCGAAGTAGCGGACGGCGTCATTAAGTCGTTGCCAGAGCAGCTAAATCGTCCTCCACACCGAAACGGTCGCCCGCTCGCTCACACGTCCAGCAGATCCTCGCTGGCGAATTCCGCCTTGTCGGAGATGAAGGCGAAGCGCGCTTCGGCCTTGCTGCCCATCAGGCGCTCGACGGAATTGGCGGTGCCTTCGCGGTCGTCCGCCAGGAGCACCACCCGCAGCATGGTGCGCTTGGCCGGGTCCATGGTGGTTTCCTTCAGCTGCGCCGGCATCATTTCGCCCAGCCCTTTGAAGCGGCCGACATCGACCTTGGCGTTGGCGTGAAACTCGTTCTTCAACAGCGCGTCCTTATGGGCGTCGTCGCGGGCATAGACCGTCTTGCTGCCGTGGGTCAGGCGATAGAGCGGCGGCACCGCGAGATAGAGGTGCCCCTCGTCGATCAGCCGCGGCATCTGCCGGTAGAAGAACGTGATCAACAGCGAGGCGATATGGGCGCCGTCGACGTCGGCGTCGGTCATGATGATGATGCGGGCGTAGCGCAGATCCTCCTGGCGATATTGCGCGCCGGTGCCGCAGCCGATCGCCTGCATCAGATCGGCGAGCTGCGCATTGGCGGTGAGCTTGTCCTTGGTGGCGGAGGCCACGTTGAGGATTTTTCCGCGCAGCGGAAGAATCGCTTGGGTCTTGCGGTCGCGCGCCTGCTTGGCGCTGCCGCCGGCCGAGTCGCCCTCGACGATGAAAAGTTCGGAGCCTTCGGCGGCCGTATTGGTGCAGTCGGCGAGCTTGCCGGGCAGGCGCAGTTTCTTCACCGCGGTCTTGCGCGAGATTTCCTTTTCGGCGCGGCGGCGCAGCCGCTCATCGGCGCGCTCGATGACGAAATCCAAGAGCTTGTTGGCCTGCAGCGGATTGCCCGACAGCCAATGGTCGAACGGGTCCTTGATCGCCTGCTCGACGATGCGCTGGGCCTCGGCGGTGGCGAGGCGGTCCTTGGTCTGGCCCTGGAATTCCGGCTCGCGCACGAATACCGAGAGCATCACGGCAGCACCCACCATCACGTCTTCTGACGTGATCGAGGTGGCGCGCTTGCCCTGGCCGACGCGTTCGGCGTGATCCTTCAGGCCGCGTAATAGCGCGCTGCGCATGCCGGATTCATGGGTACCGCCATCCGGCGTCGGCACCGTGTTGCAGTAGGAGGACAGGAACCCGTCGGCATCGGCGGTCCATGCCACCGCCCATTCGCAGGCGCCGTGGGCTCCGTTGCGGCCGGATTTGCCGGCGAAGATGTCCGGATGCACCAGCGTATCGGCGTGGATCGCGGCGCCGAGGTAATCCTTCAGGCCGCCCGGAAAATGGAAGCTGTCCTCGGCGGGGACGTCTTCGAGGCCTTTCAGCAGCGCCGGATCGCAGCGCCAGCGGATTTCGACGCCGCCGAACAGATAGGCCTTGGAGCGGGTCATCTTGAACAGGCGTTGCGGCTTGAAGGTGGCCTTGACGCCGAAGATGTCGCTATCGGGCTTGAACCGGATCCGCGTGCCGCGCCGGTTGTTGATCTTGCCGAGATCCTCGAGCTTGCCCTTGGGATGGCCGCGCTCAAAACTCATCCGATAGAGTTTTTGGCTGCGCGCGACTTCGACCTCGAGCCGCGAGGAGAGGGCATTCACCACGGATACGCCGACGCCATGCAGACCGCCTGACGTCTCATAGACCTTGGAGTCGAATTTGCCGCCGGAATGCAGCGTGCACATGATGACTTCGAGCGCGGACTTTTTCGGGAATTTCGGATGCGGGTCGACCGGAATGCCGCGACCATTGTCGGTCACCGTCAAAAATCCGTCGGCGCCCAGCTCCACTTCGATGAAGGAGGCATGGCCGGCCAAGGCCTCGTCCATAGCGTTGTCGATGACTTCGGCGAACAGATGGTGCAGCGCCTTCTCGTCGGTGCCGCCGATATACATGCCGGGCCGGCGGCGGACCGGCTCGAGCCCTTCCAGCACCTCGATATCGGCCGCGGTATAGCCGGCCTCGGCGCTGCCCCCGCGTGGCGCGGCTTTGGCAGGGGCGCGGCCTTTCGACTCCGAGGCGGCGAACAGGTCGTTGGCGGATTTAGTCTTTGCGTTCGTTTTCAATGGTTTGGCCATGGGTTTTCATGTGTGCGCGCGCCCGAGGCGCAGCGAATCGGTCTTCCTGACTATGCCACGGATGAGCTTAAAAGGTGACGGCGGGCGAGGTCGGTTTGCGCCAGGACGGATTCCCATCCGACTGCGGGGGACGATCCACGATCTCTCAACGAGATCACGAACATTCCCTTGCTTTCGCTCCAAGGCTGCAGGAAGATTTCCGCGGGCTTGGGGAAAATTCAATGATTAGAATACTGTTGGCAGCGGTAATTGTGATGCCGTGTCTTGGCTGTGCGTCGGTAACTCGTGGTACGACCGAGAATATTTCCATTACGACCACTCCACCGGGCGCGACTGCCGACATCTCCGGCCTCGAAAATCCAACCGCCTGTGTGACCCCCTGCGTGGTCCAGGCGAAGCGCAACGCCGACATCACCGTCACCATCAACAAGGACGGATATCAGCCGCAGACCATCCCCCTGACCAAGGAAATCCCGGGCTCCGGGGCCGCAGGATTCGCGGGCAATCTTGTGCTCGGTGGCTTGGTCGGCATGGGCGTGGATGCTGTCACCGGTGCGGCGCAGGACCACAAGCCCAACCCGGTGATCGTGACGCTGCGGCCGCTCGCCCCTCGCGCGGCAAGGCCGCGACCGGCAAAGCGACCGCCGCCTCCGCCGCAGAGCTGAGTGCCACCCGGGAGCTCACGCCTTGGTCAAGCCATGGTGGCGGTCCGGAACACGATCACCGCGACCACAATGAAGGATCCCACAATCGGGGCGGCGATCAAGGATTCCTCCTTCGACAGCAGCCATCAGGGAGAGCTGAAGCTCACGCCGTGTCGCCGGCTTTGTGACTTGATGTCACTGACGCGGCTGGCTTACCTGTTCTTAGGCATTGAGACTGTAGAAAGCTTCAACGCCTTGCTCTGACAGGCTGAGGGCCGGGGGAGGCGTTCGAAACATGGAAGATTTTGCGCGCGCCCTGACCGATTTCGTGCGCGACCATCAGGCCTGGGCCGCCCCGATCGTTCTGCTGCTGGCGTTCGGTGAATTGCTTGCCTTCATATCACTGTTGGTTCCGGCCTGGGGCGCGCTGGTCGCCATCGGCGCGTTGATCGGGGTCAGCGGCATCAGCTTCTGGCCGGTCTGGCTTGCCGGCGGGCTGGGTGCCGCGCTCGGCGATTGGGTCTCCTACTGGTTCGGTTTCAGGTACAAGGAACAGGTTGCGCAGATGTGGCCGTTGTCGCGTTATCCGCATATCCTGCCGCGTGGCGAAGCCTTTGTGGAAGCCTGGGGGGTGCCGAGCATCTTCATCGGCCGATTCTTCGGGCCCCTGCGCGCCTCCGTACCGCTCGCCGCGGGCATATTCGAGATGCCGTACTGGCGCTTTCAGATCGCCAATTTCATCTCCGCGCTGGTCTGGTCGGCAGCCCTGCTGCTGTTCGGCGACGTGATCGGAAAAATCGCCGAATGGCTGTGGCGGACGGTCTGAAGCCGTTCGCCCGGAATAAGCCGCGGGTAGGAGTGTTAACTCCCTCGGACACCAAGCGTTGCAATTGCGCCGTCGTGATCGCTTTGCGTTCAAAGCGCTGGTAAAAGCGGCCGCGACCAAAAGCAAAAAAGCGGAAAATTCCGCATCGAAATCAACGTCTCGCTGGGAGGACATCACCATGGAACTGACACGACGTCACGCATTGGTCGGAGCCGCCGCGCTCGCGACCACACCACTGTTATCATCGATGCCTGCGAGGGCCGCGGCTCCTGTCGCGGACAAACAGGCGCCGAGTTTCTACCGTTACAAGGTCGGCGACGCCCTGGTGACGGTGATCTCGGATGGCGTGAATACGTTCCCGCTCGGCGACAGCTTCGTGCTCAACGCCAAGAAGGATGAAGTCAACGCCGCGCTCGAAAAAGCCTATTTGCCGAAGGACAAGGTGAGCATCCAGTTCGCGCCGCTGGTGATCAATAACGGCGGCAAGCTCGTTGTCCTCGACACCGGCAATGGTCCGACCGCGTTTGCGTCGAGCAAGGGCAATGTCGGACAATTCGCCAGCAACATGGCGGCGGCGGGATTCGATCCCAAGGCGGTCGACATGGTGGTGATTTCGCACTTCCACGGCGACCACATCAACGGCCTGCTGAATGCCGAGGGCACCCTGGCATTCCCGAATGCCGAAGTGCTGGTTCCGGCCACGGAATGGAAGTTCTTCATGGATGACGGCGAGATGAGCCGTGCGCCGGCGGGCCGGATGCAGGACGTGTTCAAGAATGCGCGTCGCGTGCTCGAGACCGGTCTGAAGAAGAAGGCGACGCCCTATGAGTGGGGCAAGGAAGTGGCGCCCGGCCTGCTCGCGGTCGACACCGTCGGCCATACGCCGGGGCATACGTCCTACGTGCTGTCATCGGGGTCGGGCAAAGTGTTCATCCAGTCGGATGTGACCAACAGTCCCCAGCTGTTCGCGGCCAATCCGGGATGGCATGCCTTCTTCGACCAGGACGCAGACCAGGCCGAAAAGACCCGCCGTAAGGTCTACGACATGGTGGTCGCGGACAAGCTGCAGGTCCAGGGCTTCCACTATCCGTTCCCCGGGCTCGGCAATGTCGAAAAGGACGGCAACGGCTACCGCGTGGTGCCGGCGCCCTGGAGCCCGGTGATCTGACACTCGCGTCAGCCACCTTGACGAAAACCGGGCGCGGCCTTATAGCCGCGCCCATGATCAACGCCGCGACCATGCTGATTGCCCGCCGCCGCCGTACCATTGCGGTATGGGCGGACGTCTGCGTTTAAGATTTCAGCCCCTGCCGCCGGATCCGGTCCGCGGCATTTCCTTCCAAATCCTGCGCGATCTGATCCCGGCGGCTCCCTCAACCCGATAGGAGCAGGCCATGTTCACCAGACCTTTCTTTGAGCCCGATCGCGCCGCGAGCCTTGTGTTTGCGGACGCGCGCGGCTTCGGCACGGTCTGCGCCTGCGACAACGGCAAGCCGGTTGCGTCCGCGCTGCCGTTTTATCTCAGCTATGGCGATGACGGCACGCCGCATGCGGCGTTTCACGTCGCGCGCCAGAACACGCTGGTGAACCTGGCCGACGGAAAATCATCATGGCTGATCGCCGTGAATGGCGCAGATGCCTATGTTTCGCCCGACTGGTACGCGTCGCCCGATCAGGTGCCGACCTGGCTCTATCAAGCCGTGCATCTCAGCGGTCCCGTGCGGAAACTTCCCGATCATGAGCTCGGCCCGCACCTCGACGCGCTGAGCGCGAAGTTCGAAAGCTGGCTCGCGCCGAAGCCACCCTGGCTGTCGTCGAAGATGACGGCCGGGCGTCTGGATGCGATGAAGAAAGCCATCGTCGGACTGGTGATGACGGTTGAGCAGGTCGAGGGCAGTTTCAAGCTCAACCAGCATAAATCCGATGTCGATCACGCGGCCATCACCAACGCGCTGGCTTTACAAGCCGACGCGGGCGCGCAACAGGTCGCAGGCACCATGCGGGAGTTGCGGCCGCAAGCCTTCGCGGCCGAGACGACACAATTGCATGCTATGGCGATATCCGAGGGAACCAAGTGATGAGCACGAAAAAGAAGATCGGCATTCTCGGCGCCTCCGGCTACACCGGGGCTGATGCGGTGCGCCTGCTGGCGCGGCATCCCAATGCCGAGATAACGGCGCTCACCGCCAATACCCATGCCGGCAAGGCGATGGATGAGGTGTTCCCGCATTTCTTCATGCTGGACCTGCCGAAGCTCGTGGAGTGGGAAAAGGTCGACTGGAGCCAGCTCGACGCGGTGTTCTGCGGGCTACCGCACGGCACCACGCAGGAGATCATCGCCGCCGTGCTGGCCGCCAATCCCGCCATCAAGATCCTCGACATGTCGGCGGACTTCCGGCTGCGCGACATGGAGGTGTACGCGCAGTGGTACGGCCATGAACACCGGGCGCCAAAGCTTCAGGGCGAAGCCGTCTATGGCCTCACCGAATTCTATCGGGAGAAAATCACCGCGGCGCGGCTGGTCGCCTGTCCCGGCTGCTATCCGACCGCGGCGCTGCTGGCGCTGGTTCCGATCGCCAAGGCAAAACTGATCGACGTCAACGATATCGTCATCGACGCGAAATCGGGCGTCACTGGCGCGGGCCGCGGCCTCAAGCAGAACACGCTGTTCAGCGAAGCCGGCGAGGGGCTTTCGCCCTATTCGGTGGGCACGCATCGGCACTCCCCGGAGATCGAGCAGGAGATCGGCGTTGCGGCTGGCGCTGCCGTGACGGTCAATTTCACGCCGCATCTCATTCCGATGAGCCGGGGCGAACTCTGCACGTCCTATGTCAAGCTCGATGGCGCGAGCCCGGACGATCTGCGTGCCGCGTTGACCGAGGCCTACAGGAGCGAACCGTTTGTGCATGTCGCGAAAAAGGGCGTGCTGCCGCAGACCCAGAATGTGCGCGGCTCGAACTATGTGCAGATCGGCGTGTTCGCCGACCGCATCAAGAACCGCGCGATCGTCATCTCCGTGCTCGACAATCTGGTCAAGGGCTCGGCCGGTCAGGCGATCCAGAACATGAACCTGATGCTCGGATTCCCGGAAACTACCGGGCTGGAACAGATCGCGCTGTTTCCGTAACGGGAGTAGTCGTCGTGGACGAAGAAACCCTTCGTTTCTACCGGAGCAACGCGCAAGCATATGCCGGGCGAGAGATTGCGAAGCATCAGCGGCTGTCCCGCTTTCTCGCGCTGCTTCCTCCCGGGGGAACAATTCTTGAACTGGGATGTGGAGCCGGCGCCGATTCGGCGCAAATGCTGGCCGCCGGCTTCGACGTTAGCCCAACCGACGGATCGCCGGAAATGGCGAGCGAGGCGTCGCGTCGCCTCGGTCGTCCGGTCGAGACGTTACTGTTCCATGACCTCAGCAAGGTCGAAGCCTATGACGGCGTTTGGGCCAACGCGTGTCTTCTTCACGTCCCGAGGTCCAAGCTTGCCCAAGTGCTGGCGCTGATCTGGCGCGCGTTGAAGCCTGCCGGCCATTTCTACGCCAGCTTCAAGGCGGGAGAGGCTGACGGCCGAGATACGCTCAATCGCTATTACAACTATCCGTCGCCGGATTGGCTACGCGCCAATTATTCCAGCGCCGGCAGTTGGCGTTCACTGTCAATCGAGACGGGCAAAGTCAGAGGCTTTGACAACGAATGGGCCGCGATGCTGTTCGTCGTGGCTCAAAAAAGCCCCTGATCCTTCGTCGGTTTTCAAACAATCTTGAAGATCGCCAGCGCCAGCACGGCCTGGGCGAGAAAGCCAACGGTGAAGGCAAGCGTGCGGAACACCGGTAGGCCCAGCGTGTAGACGATGATATGGGCGAGGCGGGCCCAGAAATACACCGCGCAGGCATAGACGGTCCACTTGGTCGAGTAATCGATCTCGGCGAGGATCAGCACCAACGGTGCGAAGATGATGAGGTTCTCGACCGCGTTGTCATGCGCGAACATCAGGCGATTGGCCCACTCCGCGTGCGGCTTGTCGTTGCGCGATGGATTGGCCATGGCGCCGGAGAGGCCGCGAATCTGGCAGCGATTGAGCACATAGGGAACCCACAGCAGGCCCGTCAAAATCACCGTCAGCGTCAGCCAGAACAATTCGCGCGTCATCGGTTTCCCCCTCAAGTTTCGATCTGGTCCCGGCGGGACGGTTCGTTATATTCGAACGCGCGGCGTTGCGCTACGCGCGGACCCGGACGTAGCTGCCGGGCGCGTCTTCGATGGCGGGCAGCGCATCGGTTCCGACCGCGCGTGCCGGGACTTCTTCGGCGTCGATGTTCTGCAGCCATTGGCGCCAGTCGGGCCACCATGATCCCTTGTGCTCCTGCGCGCCCTTGAGCCAGTCCGCAAGCGTGATGTCCTTGATATTGTCATTGGTCCAGAACTGATATTTGCCTGACGCGGGCGGGTTGACCACCCCGGCGATGTGTCCGGAGCCGGACAGCACATATTTCACCGGGCCGCCAAAGAACTGCGAGCCGTACAGCACCGATTCGGCCGGCGCGATGTGATCCTCGCGCGTCGCCAGGTTGTAGACCGGCACCTTCACCTTGGTCAGGTCGAGCAGCGTGTTGTCCAGCACCATGCTGCCGGTGGACAGCCGGTTTTCCAGATAGCAGTTGCGCAAGTAATAGGAGTGGTTGGCCGCCGGCATCCGCGTCGCATCCGAATTCCAGTGCAGCAGGTCGAACGAGGAAGGCGGCTGCCCTTTGAGGTAGTTGCTGACGACATACGACCAGATCAAATCGTTCGAGCGCAGCATGTTGAAGGCCATCGCCATCTTGCTGCCCTCGAGCACTCCGGACGCCTGCATGTCGCGTTCCAGTGCCGAGATCTGGTCTTCATCGACGAACACCAGGAGATCGCCGGCATGGGTGAAGTCGACCTGCGCCGCAAAGAAGGTTGCGGACGTGACGCGCACGCGGCGCTTTTCCGCAAGCCATGCCAGCGTCGACGCAAGCAAGGTGCCGCCGACGCAATAGCCGGCGGTGTGAACTTTCATTTCGCCGGTCGCCCGCTCGATGACGTCCATCGCCGCGAGCGGGCCTTCCTTCATGTAGTCTTCGAAGGTCTTGGCGCCGAGAGTTCTTGTCGGGATTGACCCACGAAATCACGAATACGGTGATGCCCTGATCGACGCACCACTTGATGAAGGATTTCTCCGGCTTGAGATCGAGGATGTAGAACTTGTTGATCCAGGGCGGCACGATCAGGAGCGGCGTGCGCAGCACGTTTTCCGTGGTCGGCTGATACTGGATCAACTGCATCAGCTCGTTCTGGAAGATCACCTTGCCGGGCGTCGTCGCCATGTTGACGCCGACCACGAGGTCGGTGGGATCGGACTGCCGGATGCGCAGCGTGCCGCGTCCGGCCTCGATATCCTCCGTCAGCATCTTCATGCCGCGAACCAGATTGTCGCCGCTGGAAGCCAGCGTCTCGCGCAACACTTCCGGATTGGTGAGAACGAAATTCGAGGGCGCGAGCGCGTTGGCGATCTGCTGAACGTAGAACTCCGCCTTCTTGCGGGTGTGCGGATCGAGCCCGTCGGCGTTGTGCACCAGATCCTGGGCCCATTGCGTCGTCAGCAGATAGAGCTGCTTGACGAAATCGAAGAACTGGTTGGTTTTCCATTCGGGGTCGGCAAAACGCTTGTCGCGCGGCGACGGTTCGATCGCCGGCGGCGTCTCTTCGCCGGCCAGGCGGCGCGCCGACAAGCCCCACAGATCGAGATAGGCCTTGCCCATCTTCATCTGCAGGTCCGAGGCGCGGTCCTTGTCCGACAGCCAATATTCCGCGACCGACGTGAAGGTCTTGACCACCTCGTTGAGTTCGTTCGGCGGCTTGTCCCTGGGCTCGCCGTTCTCGCGCGGCTTGAGATAGGCCGCGAGCGCCTGACCGCTGCTCTCCATGGCCCGCGCGAGGTTCATCGCGAAGGCTTCAGGATCGAACTTCTTCTCGGTCTGGGATTCGGTGGTAACCTCACTCATGACCAGACACTATCGCTTCATTTCAAGTTCGTCACCGCGCAGATCGACAATGATCGGTTCCAGGTTAACCTTGTCATCACATCTGTTGCACTGCGACAAAGTATCTTGCTTCTGTCACATTGAAGCCTAATGGCTGGAATTTGTTGTGCAGGCCTTTAGCGTTTCGGGTGACAATGCTTGAGGTTTTCGGCGGCAACTGATGAAATATGCATCACCCGACTGCAAGGATTAGATTGCGAAGTGGGGACTTCCGGACCAATGCCGGCAGATCGAAAAGCGCGCGCGTTTGCCGTGGGGGCGCTGTTGCTCTCAGCGCTAGCGCTTGGCGGCTGCTCGAGTACGATCGCGGATATGCCGCTGGTCGGCACGCCGGCCGACGCGCCCGCGCGGCCAAAGGAAGCAGGCAGTTACCTTCCGGTCCATGATCTGCCGCCAGACCGCGAGGAGGCCGCCATTCCCCCCGCGGAGCAGGCCAAGATACTGAATGAACTGGCCGCCGCCCGCGACCGCCAGGCGTCCGCCTCGTCAGCGGCTCCTGCGAAAAACCCGGCAAGGAAGCCGGCCGTGAAGCGGGATTAAACGCGCTATTACGACTGGCGCGGGCGGGCCTGCGTGGTAAAACAACCCGATTCAACGATTTAGCGCCAAATTTGCCCTAAATCATTGATTTTGCGTGGTTTATGCGCGGAATCCGACTTCGCTCTGGCGCAAGACACGCTGACGATCCCCGTGACCGGCTTCCGGAGCTTGAGACCGATGGAAGATTTTTATCGCATCCGCCGCCTACCGCCTTACGTGTTCGAACAGGTCAACCGGGCCAAGGCAGCCGCGCGGAATGCCGGAGCCGATATCATCGATCTCGGTATGGGCAACCCCGATTTGCCGACGCCGCCTCACGTCATCGAGAAACTCAAGGAAACGCTGGGCAAGCCCAGGACCGACCGCTACTCGGCGTCGCGCGGCATCACCGGACTGCGCAGGGCGCAGGCGGCCTATTATGACCGGCGCTTCGGCGTGAAGCTCAATCCTGAAAGCCAGATCGTGGCGACGCTGGGCTCCAAGGAAGGCTTCGCCAACGTAGCGCAGGCTATCACCGCCCCTGGTGATGTGATTCTCTGCCCGAATCCAAGCTATCCGATCCATGCCTTCGGATTCCTGATGGCCGGCGGGGTGATCCGCTCGGTTCCCTCAGAGCCGACGCCGCAATTCTTCGAGGCCGTCGAGCGCGCCATCGTCCACTCGATCCCCAAGCCGCTCGCGCTCGTCGTCTGTTATCCCTCCAATCCGACCGCCTATGTCGCGAGCCTCGATTTCTACAAGGATCTGGTGGCGTTCGCGAAGAAGCACGAGATATTCATCCTGTCGGATCTCGCCTATGCCGAGGTCTATTTCGACGAAAACAATCCGCCGCCATCGGTGCTGCAGGTTCCCGGTGCGATCGACGTAACCGTGGAATTCACTTCGATGTCGAAGACGTTCTCGATGGCCGGCTGGCGCATGGGGTTTGCCGTCGGCAACGACCGCATCATCGCCGCCTTGGCGCGCGTGAAATCCTACCTCGATTACGGCGCGTTCACGCCGATCCAGGTCGCCGCCACCGCGGCGCTGAACGGCCCCGACGATTGTATTCGCGAGATGCGCGATACCTATCGCAAACGTCGCGATGCGCTGGTGGAATCCTTCGGCCGGGCCGGGTGGGAGATTCCACCGCCTCAAGCCTCGATGTTCGCATGGGCGCCGCTGCCCACAGCCTTCCGAGATGTCGGCAGCATGCAGTTCGCGACCCTGATGGTCGAGAAATCCGGCGTGGTGGTCTCACCTGGGGTTGCGTTCGGCGAGCATGGCGAGGGCTATGTCCGCATCGCCATGGTGGAAAACGAGCAGCGGATCCGGCAGGCGGCGCGGGGCGTGCGTCGTTTCCTTGAAAGCGGCATCGAAACGTTGCACAACGTGGTTCCTCTCGCCAACCGGCGTTAGGCATGATCCCCAAAAGCATGTCCTCGGGCTTGACCCGGGGATCGAGACGGTTTTCGGATTGGATCATGCCCAGTTACACTGTTTCCGGCAGGTTTTTTGCGTCATGGTCGCACCCCTGAAAGTGGGTATCGCGGGGCTCGGCACGGTTGGCGCCGACGTCGTCCGCCTCATTGAGAGCCAGGGCCGGACTTTGGCGGCGCGCAGCGGGCGCGGGGTGCGCGTCGTTGCCGTCACGGCGCGATCGAAGGTAAAGAAGCGCGGTATCGATCTGCGTAGCATCGACTGGGCCAAAAATCCGCTGGCGCTCGCCAGCGATCCCGGCATCGATTGCTTCGTCGAATTGATGGGCGGCTCCGGCGATCCGGCGCTGTCGGCAATCGAGGCGGCGCTGAAATCCGGCAAGTCGGTGGTCACCGCCAACAAGGCGCTGATCGCCAAACATGGTCTGCGGCTGGCGGCGTCCGCCGAGAAGCATGGCGGCGCGCTGAATTTCGAGGCGGCGGTCGGCGCGGCGATCCCGGTCATCAAGACCCTGCGCGAGGGGCTTTCGGGCACCGATATCAATCGCGTCTACGGTATCCTCAACGGCACCTGCAACTACATCCTGACCCGGATGGAACAGGAAGGCCTCTCGTTCGCCGAATGTCTCAAGGATGCGCAGCGCCTGGGGTATGCCGAGGCCAATCCGTCGTTCGATGTCGACGGCCACGACACCGCGCAGAAGCTCGCCATTCTGGCGAGCCTCGCATTCGGCACCAGGGTCGCGCAGAGCGCGGTCTATGTCGAAGGCATTTCCTCGATCGCGCCGGAAGATTTGCGCGCGGCTGAAGAACTCGGTTATCGAGTCAAGCTGCTTGGGGTTGCGGTGCGGACCGCGAAAGGCATCGAGCAACGCGTGCATCCGACCATGGTGCCAAAATCGTCCTCGATCGCGCAGGTGATGGGCGTGACCAACGCGGTAACCATCGACGGCGAGGGGATTCCGCCGATCACACTGGTCGGTCCCGGCGCGGGCGGAGCGGCAACGGCGTCGGCCGTGGTGGCCGACATCGCCGACGTCGCGCGCGGCATCCGCGCCAAGCCGTTCGGGCGCCCGGTGGCGCAGTTGCGCGAGACCAAAAAGGCGCCGATGGAGCGCCATGAGGGTGGCTATTATATCCGCCTGATGGCGCGCGATCTTGCCGGCACCGCCGCGACCATCGCGACCCGGCTTGCGGAACAGAAAATTTCGATTGAATCGATCGTGCAGCGCCATCCCGATGGCGTTGACGCGAACGGCGCGGCGCGGAAAGCTTCGCCGGTGCCGGTCATCCTGATTACCTATGCGACCAGCGAGGACGCGGTCCACCGCGCGCTAAAGGCCGTGCAGCACGACAAGGTGATCAGCGGCCGGCCGCAGGTGATCAGGATCGAAAAGAACTAGCGCTGGGTCCGAACCGGCGACGCGCGAGATGATTGGTTGCGGACCGGAAGGTCCGCAGGGACGTTTGAAGGAGTTCAGCGATGTCGACCCATATTTCCGTTCCGCCGCAGCTGTTGCTGGAGCGCATTCTCACGCTCGAAATCGTGCGGGTGACGGAGCGCGCGGCGGTGTCGTCGGCGCGGCTGCGCGGCCATGGCAACGAAAAGGCCGCCGACCAGGCCGCGGTCGACGCGATGCGCCGCGAACTCAACAAGCTGCCGATCGAAGGCACCGTCGTGATCGGCGAGGGCGAGCGCGACGAGGCGCCGATGCTGTTCATCGGCGAAAAGGTCGGCATCAATGCCGGCCCGAAAGTCGATATCGCCGTCGATCCGCTGGAGGGCACCACGCTGTGCGCCAAGAACATGCCGGGCGCGATCGCAACCATGGCGATGGCCGATGGCGGCACGCTGCTGCACGCGCCCGACGTCTACATGCAGAAGATCGCGGTCGGCCCGGGCTACGCCAAGGGCGTGGTCGAGCTCGATGCATCGCCTGCCGACAATGTCCACCGACTGGCCAAGGCGAAGGGCGTCGATCCCTCCGCCATCACGGTGCTGGTGCTCGATCGTCTGCGCCACGCCGACATCATTCAGGGCGTGCGTTCGACCGGCGCGGCGGTGCGCCTCATCACCGACGGCGACGTCGCGGGCGTGATCCACTGCGCCGATCCTGACAATACCGGCGTCGACATGTATATCGGCACCGGTGGCGCGCCCGAAGGCGTGCTGGCGGCGGCGGCGTTGCGCTGCATCGGCGGCCAGATGCAATGCCGGCTTATTCTCGACAGCGAGGACAAGCGCGAGCGCGCCCACAAGATGGGCGTGACCGATCCGCGCATGATCTACGGCATCGAGGACATGGTGCGGGGCGACTGCCTGTTCGCCGCGACCGGCGTCACCACAGGCTCGCTGCTGTCCGGCGTGAAGTTCCGCAAGGATGTGATCGAGACCGAGACTGTCGTGATGCGCTCGGTCACCGGCACCGTGCGTTACATCAAGGCCGAACACCGGCAACTTGAGAAATTCCACCTCGATTGAGGACGCCGGCATGGCTGACAACATCGTCATCCGGCCCATCGGTGAAAACGAGCGAGAAGCCTGGAATCCATTATGGTCAGGCTATCTGGCGTATTACAAATCCGCGCTGACGCAGGAGATCAGCGATCTCGCATGGGACCGATTTCATGATCCTGACGAACCGATCTTTGCGTTGGGGGGCTATGTCGAGGGTGAATTGATGGGGATCGCCCACTACCTCTTTCATCGCTCGACCTGGGCGCCGCACCGATATTGCTATCTGGAAGATCTGTTTGTCGCACCGGCTGCACGGAGTAAAGGACTGGGACGGGCCTTGATCGAGGCAATCTACGAGAAGGCTCAAGCGGCGAATGCGAGCCGGGTCTATTGGCTGACGCAATCGAGCAATACGCAGGCCCGTATTCTCTACGATAAGGTCGCTGACAATCTCGGCTTCATTCAGTACCGTAAGGTAATTTGAACGCGGCCCTCCAATCAAAAAACAAAACAGGGAGTAAGCATGTCGGATATTTCAGCGGTGAAGGCCCTCGTGTTCGATGTGTTCGGCACCGTCGTCGACTGGCGCAGCAGCCTGATCGCGGATTTCACCAAATGGGGTGAGAAGCGCGGAATCAAGGCGGACTGGACCGCATTGGTCGACGGCTGGCGCGCGGTCTATGCCGCGTCGATGGACGAGGTGCGAAAGCATCCCGAGCGCGGTTATGTGATATTGGACAAGCTGCACCGGCAGTCGCTCGAGAAACTTGTCGCGCAACTTTCGATCACTGGGTTGACCGACGCCGACCTGCATCACCTCACCATGGGTTGGCACCGGCTGCATGCGTGGCCGGACAGCGTCGCCGGGCTGACGCGGCTGAAGACCAAATACATCATCTCACCGCTATCGAACGGCAATGTCGCGCTCCTGACCAACATGGCGAAATTCGCAGGGCTGCCGTGGGACCTGGTGCTGTCGGCGGAACTGTTCGAGCACTACAAGCCCGATCCCGAGACCTACCTCGGCGCGGCGAAACTGCTTTGCCTGCCGCCGGAGCAGGTGATGATGGTGGCGGCGCATAATCACGATCTGAAGGCCGCGCAGAAACTGGGATTGAAGACCGCGTTCGTGGCGCGGCCGACCGAATACGGCCCGCTGCAGAAATACGATTTCGAGGCCAAAGGCGACTGGGATATCGTCGCCAAAGACTTTGGCGGGATCGCTGACCGGATGGGGTGCTAGAGCGTTTTCAAGCGAAGTGGAGACCGGTTCGCGTCCAGAAAGCGCGTCAACTCACCCGCTATTCGGCCGCGCCCTGTATCACGCCATACCAGCCGAGGCCCTTGTAGGTCTCGTAGCCGGGTGTGGCGTGGAACGCGACCAGCGCACCGGAACGGTCGTGGTAGAAACCGCTGCGCCGTCCATCCAGCGAAAGCGGCACGCGCTCGGTGAGCAGGCCCTGGCCGTCGGACGCGGCGATCACGCGGAAATTCGAATCGACCAGCAGCACCCTTGCCTTGTCGGCGGCGCCGACCCGCACGCCCTGCACGATGGCGCGGGCCTGGGATTCCCAGTCGAAATGGATGGCCAGCACGCCGATCGCTTTGCCGTTGGCCTTGCCGCCGGTGCGAACGCTGGCGCAATAAGTCGCGACCTGGCCGTTGCCGAGCAGAGGTTGCCGCTCGACATCGCCGGCGACATAGTCGTCGCCCGAGCGCAGCCCGCGCGCCTCGCGAAACCATTTCGTCGCGGCGACGTTCTGGCCGATCACATTGAAGCGCTCCGGCCGGCCGCCGGCCACGACATTGCCCTCGAGGTCGCAGAGCCACAGATCGAGATACACGGTGTAGGCGCCAAGGATCACGGCCAGCCGCTCCGACACATGCGAGACGGCGGCTGCGTCCGGCGCCGCGGCGCAGTCGACCACGGCGGCGTCGGTCGCCCACCAGCGCACGTCGCAGGTCCGCTCATAGAGATTGCGGTCGATCAGCTCAATGGCATTGAGCGAGAGGTCGACCATGCGCTCGCCGCGCGATCGCTCGGTCATCCGCTCGATCGAACTCATGAGGTTGCCGGTTCGCTTGGTCAGCTGGGTTTCAAGTTCACGCGCGATGGTCTCGACCTGCTGGCCGACGCTGCGGACTTCCTGGGCGACCACGGCAAAGCCCGCGCCTTGTGCGCCGGCGCGCGAACTTTCGATCAGCGCGTTCAGCGCCAGCATCTTCATCTGGTTGGTGATGTGCTGGATCGATTTGGTCTTCTCGCAGGCGACCTGGTTGACCTCGGCGGTCAGCCGCGCGATCAGCGCGGAGATATCGGATTCGTCCTCGGCATCCGCTGGATGGGCCGGTTCGCTTGCGTTCGATTTCGCTCGATGCTGATCAAGCGCGGCGGTCATGGACGAACTTCCTCTGCGTTGCGGTTTCTGAAACGGACTCTGCAGACGAGCCGGTCGTCGAAAGCGCAGATCGGGCTACCTTTTTCGTTGTCGCCGATTTGGCCTAACGCAGGTTTAATTTCTGAAGTCCCGACAACGCTCTAGCGCGCCAAAGCTGCACGTTCTTTGGGCAGCCGATCATATTTTTTCGGCATTCGTCGTGCGGTCTGTGCTCGGGATCGACGCGAACGGCGGATCAAGCCGTGCCGGAGCCCGGTTCCGAATCAGGTTGGCGAAAGTAGTATCGCGATATCGAAGCCTGTATGGGTATCGAACCGGCGCGTTTTCGCCGGTCAAGCGGCTGATCTGGGTTTCTCTTTCGTGCTGAAAGCAACATGACGCTTCCCGCATCCGCATTACCCGTCGAATCGCCGCCGGCGTTTCTCGGCGTCGCCCATTCCGCGACCGGAAAGCTGTGGCGCGACCGGCTCGACGCGCGCGGCGCGGCGCGGGCGCTGGCGATCACGCAACGCTATCAGCTGCCGGAAATGCTGGCGCGGGTGCTGGCCGGGCGCGACGTCGACATCGAGGCGGTCCAGGATTTTCTCGATCCGACCATCCGCAAATTGATGCCCGACCCCTACACCGTGACGGATATGGAAGCCGCCGCGAAGCGCATCGCGGACGCGGCGACGCGCGGCGAAAAGGTCGCCATCTTCGGCGATTACGATGTCGACGGCGCCACCTCGGCGGCGCTCTTGACCTGGCACCTGCGCCATTGCGGGCTGGATCCGCTGATTCATATTCCCGACCGGATCTTCGAAGGCTACGGCCCCAATGTCGAAGCCGTGCGCATGCTCGCGGGCAAGGGCGCGACCCTGCTGGTGACAGTGGATTGCGGCACCACCAGCCTGGAACCGCTGGCGCAGGCGCGGCGTTTGGGAATGTCGGTCGTCGTGATCGATCATCACCAATGCGGCGATGAACTGCCGGATGTCGACGCGCTGGTGAATCCGAACCGGCCTGACGATCTTTCGGGCCTCGGCCATCTCGCCGCCGTCGGCCTCGTGCTGGTCACGCTGGTGGCCGTGAACCGGGAACTGCGCGCGCGGGGTTTTTGGACTCCTGAAAGGCCGGAGCCGGATCTTCTGGGCATGCTGCATCACGTGGCGCTCGGCACCGTCGCCGACGTCGCGCCGCTGATCGGGCTCAACCGCGCCTTCGTCGCCAAGGGCCTGATCGCGATGCGTCGTCGCGATCATGTCGGCCACACCGCGTTGATGGATGTGTCACGGTTGAACGGTCCGCCCGAAGCCTGGCACCTCGGCTTCATGCTGGGGCCGCGCATCAACGCCGGCGGCCGGATCGGGCGCGCCGATCTGGGGGTGCGGCTGCTGCTGGAAGGCGATGTTTCCGAAGCCGCGCGGATCGCCGCCGAACTCGATCGGCTCAACACCGAACGCCGCGTCATCGAGCAGATGGCGGAAGCGCAGGCCGAAGCCGAGGCGCTGGCCTCGCTCGGGCTTGAAGACAAGGGATCAGTGATCGTCACGGCCTCGGAGGGCTGGCATCCCGGCGTGGTCGGGCTTGTGGCCTCAAGGCTGAAGGAAAAATTCTCGCGGCCGGCGTTTGCCATTGCGCTGGAGCCGGGCGGCATCGGGACTGGGTCCGGCCGCTCGATCTCCGGCGTCGATCTCGGTAGGGCGGTGCGGCAGGCGGTGAAGGATGGCCTGTTGATGAAGGGCGGTGGTCACGCCATGGCTGCGGGCGTGACGCTGCGCAAGGAGCGGCTGGCGGAATTCCGCGCCTATATGGAGACCGCGCTCGCCGCCGATGTCGCCAGCTCGCGGCACGAGAATGAACTGTTCATCGACGGCGCGGTCAGCGCACGCGCCGTAACGCCCGAATTCGCGGCCACGCTCAATCGGGCCGGTCCGTTCGGTAGCGGCAATCCCGAACCTGTCATCGCGCTGCCGTCGCATCAACTGGTCTATGCCGATGAAGTCGGCCAGGCGCATCTGCGGCTGCGGTTCAAATCCGGCGATGGCGCGATTGTCAACGGCATCGCGTTCCGTTCGATCGGCCAGAAACTCGGCAACGCGCTGACCCAAAATCGCGGGCAGCCACTCCATGTGGCGGGATCGCTAAGCGTCGATCGCTGGCAGGGCACCGAAAGGGTGCAGTTTCGCGTGATCGATGTCGCAGTGCCGGATCAGGGGCCGGCAGTGATCAGATAAACCTTCGATAATCAGATAAGCCTTCAAATATAAAAATCGGGAGTGGAAATGACAGGGCAGGTTCAAGGCAAGGTCGCGCTGGTCACCGGCGGTGCATCCGGCATCGGCGCCGCGGTTGCCGAACTGTTGGCGCGCGAAGGCGCTTCGGTTGCGGTAACCGATATCGACGATCTGAAAGGCCCGGAAATCGTCGCCGGCATCAAGAAGGCCGGCCATGATGCGATGTTTCTGCAACAGGATGTGACCAACGAGGCCCGCTGGGTGGAGGTGGTGGCCGAGGTCGAGAAGCACTTCGGCCGGCTGGACATCCTGGTTTCAAATGCGGGGATCGGGATATCGGTGCCGTCGATCGTCGATATGTCACTGGAAGACTGGCGACGACAGACCGCGATCAATCTGGATGGCGTGTTCCTGTCGGTGAAGCATTGCTTGCCCGCGATGCGCCGGAGCGGCGGCGGCTCGATCATCATGATGTCGTCGCTGGCGGGTCTGCGCGGCGCGCCCACGCTTGCCGGCTACTGCGCCACCAAAGGCGGCGTTCGGCTGTTCGCCAAGGCGATCGCCATGGAGTGCGCCTCAATGGGCGACGGCGTCGGGGTCAACTCGGTGCATCCCGGCATCATCGACACCCCGATCTGGGGAAAGATTCCGACCGAAGCGTCGGGCAGCGGAACAAACGCGCCAATCGATCCCGAAGAGCGCGCAAAACTCGCCACGCCGCTCGGCCGGGCCGGCCATGCCGAGGAGATCGCGGCGGGTGTATTGTATCTGGCGTCCGATGCATCGAGCTACGTGACCGGAACGGAGCTGGTCATTGATGGTGGCATGTACGCGGGCGCCGCCGTTCGGAAAGCGTGAGCAGATTCGCTGCACGGAAGACGTTGCACTGGCGGAAGGTCGCGGTGGTTTCTTCGTCATTGCGAGGAGCGTAGCGACGAAGCAATCCACACTTTCCTCGTAGTCGCTATGGATTGCTTCGCTTCACTCGCAATGACGGTAAAAGCTACCCGCCCTGTCTCAACCGCGCCAACACCTTGAGCCCGCCATAGCCGTCTGCCGGCAATAGCCCCATCTTGGCCTGATAATCCTTCACGGCCTTCATGGTGTCGTTGCCGACGCGGCCGTCGGTGCCGCCGGTGTCGAAACCGGCTTTGGTCAATCGCGTCTGCATTTCCTGCACTTCCGCGAGCGTCAGCGCGCGTTCGGAGCCGGGGAAGGGCTGGATGAAGGGTGGTGCGCCCAAAATGCGATCGCCGAGATGGCAGATCGCGAGCGCATAGTTCATCGATGGATTGTAACTGCGCACCGCGTAGAAGTTCGGCCCCAGCAGGAACGCCGGACCGCCCGCGACCGGCACCCACATCTGCGCTGTGGCATTCGGCTGCGGAAACGGCTGGCCGTCGGCGCGCGAGACGCCAGCGCTGGACCATGCCGCGTAACTCCGGCCGCCGCTCGAGGTCGCGCCCGGCGCACGCACTTCGTAACCCCAATGCTCGCCACGGTGATATTTGCCTCTGGTGACCAGGAAACGCGCGCTGGAACCGAGCGCATCGTCGGGCTTTCCGAACGGCGACACCCGTCCATCCTTATCGTAGTCCATGCCGACATTGAGCCAGACCTCGGGCATCCACTGGGTATGCCCCATCGCACCGGCCCACGATCCCCGCATCTCCTCCGGGCTGCTCCAGCCGCGATCGACGATCTTCAAGGCGTTGATCAGTTCGGTTTCCCAGTAGGCGCGGCGGCGGGGCTCGTTCCAGGCCAATGCCGCCAGCGAGGGAAACACCGGCCGCATATGGTTCTGCTGCACCAGGGGATCGCCGAACGCGGATTCGACGCCCCACAGCGCCAGCAGCGTGCCGCGCTCGACGCCGAAATCCTGCTCGATCCGCACAAACAGCGCCTCGTTCTTTTTCAGCGCCTCCTTGCCGGCGATGATGCGCCAGTCGGAAACGCGGCGATTGACGTATTGCCAGATCTGCTCGTTGAATTCCGGCTGCTTCTGCATCTGCTTGAACACGGACATATCGGGCTCGATGCGGCCCATCACGCGGGTCCAGGTCGCGTCCGAAATGCCTTTCGCCGTGGCGCGCGCGCGAAAGCTGTCGCGCCATTGATCGAAGCCGGGTGGGGCCGCGGCGAATGACACCGCCGGCCCCGCGAGCAGGGTGCCTGCGCCGAGCGCGGATTGCAGCAGGGTGCGGCGCGTCAGGGTTTTGAGAGAATCACGTTGTTTCATGAGGGGCATTGTAGCGGCCCAGGCACGGTCGCGTCAGGCCTCATTGCCGCGGGAACCCGCCATCCTGCTGCAAATCTGCGGCCATTTTGGACAGCCAGCGCCGGACGATGCGCTGTTCCTTCGCGGTCAATCCCGCGGCCAGCCGCCGCTCCAGCGCCATCGCGCGTCGCCGGCAGCGGCCTAGCAGCGTCGCGCCATGGCGGGTCGACTGCCATTGCAGCACCCGACCATGCACCGGATGCGGCGTCTTTCGGATGGCGCGATCGCGTTCCAGGTTGCGGATGATGACGCCGACAGTCTGCGGGGTCAGCAGCGCCACCCGGGCGAGATCGGCGCCGGACAGGCCGGGATAGGCCCTCAGCATGGTGAGCACGACGAATTGCGGTGGCGTGACGCCGAGATCGCCCAGCGCGCGTTCCAGCGTCAGCCGCGAAGCCGCCTGGGCCTGCCGCAGCAGATAGGCGAGGTAGCCTTGTTCGCCGCGCTTGCCCTGGCCCGGCGGCGGAGGGATTTTCCGGGACGGAGACGGTTTCGCCGAAGTTCCAATCTTGCGCATGATATAAGAGCTCTTATAATCAATCAGACTACTGATAACATCAGGCGATCGACATGTCACATGCCCGCAGCGAACATAAAGACTTCAAGGCGAATGCGCCCGATGCCTACGAGATTGTTTCGGCCCTCGGCCAGGCCGCGGCAAAAGCCGGTATCGACAAGGCATTGCTCGAATTGATCAAGCTGCGCGCCTCGCAGATCAATGGCTGCGCCTTCTGCGTGCAGTATCACATACTGCAAAGCGAGAGCCTCGGCATGCCGGCCGACAAGCTCAACCTGGTCGTGGTCTGGCGCGAGGCGCCGCTGTTTTCCGCCCGCGAGCGCGCTGCATTGGCGTGGACCGAAGCGTTGACCTTGCTCACCGAGGGCGTCAGCGACGAGATCTATGCGCAGGCGCGCGCGGAATTTTCCGAGAAAGAGCTGGCCTATCTCACCTCGGCGATTGCCTCGATCAATGTCTGGAACAGGTTCGGCGTCGCCTATCGCTGGACCCCGCCGGCCCGGCCAAAGGCCGTCGATGCGGCCGCCTTTTAACGATCAGTTCTCGCCGCCTTGCTGGGTGTCGGGATCGAAGAAGAACTCCGGCGAGACAACGGTCTGCGGCGAAATGTGAGCCATCGCGGGGGACACGAAGGCTGCCATCGCCGGTAGCGCGGCCGGTTCGGGGCCTATTTCGCGTCCGCGTCCGCGGATCAAGCGCTCATAGGCCGAAATCAGGGTGACATAGGGGTTGACCCAGAGCCAGCCGTCGCGCGTGAACACCTGCACGTCGAAATGAAGATGGCGCGTGGTGCCGTTGGGATGGTCGAGGTAGTTCGAAACCACGCCGAGTTTTTCGCCTTCCTCGACATGGCGTCCGTTGAGGACGCCGTCGGCGTCCATGCTCTTCGGATTCATGTGCATATAGCGAAAGCGGATATGTTCGGTGCGGCTATTGATCTGCAGCGTCGCCGCCTGCTCCCTGGGTGAACGGATCACGACGCCATCGCGGGCCGCGACCACCGCCTGATGGTAGGGATCACATCCATCGGCGGCTTGGTGATGCGGCCAACACGCGGGGCGAATGTCCTGGCCCTGATGACCGAAACCGCTGGTGCATTGCCCAACATTGAAACTGCGGGCTTCGCAGAAATTGTCCTGCCACGGATAAAAGGTGTCATCGGATTTGCGCTTGCCCGGGGATTGCGAGTGGGCAAAAGCCGGCGCCTTCTCCAGCGGAAACCGGATTTGCGAATAAGTGGTGAAATCGGCGTGGCCGCTTGGTTGCCGCGAGGGTTTGCCGGGGAGGATGTCGCCGCTCCGCCGGTAGATGAAATCGGACGATCGCGCCGCCGGCCGTTCGGCGATCTCCGCCGGCATGTCGATCTGCGGCCGCGAGGGCAAGCCGCCGGCTACGCGCAACGCCCTCAGGAAACGCTCGGCGATGGGATAGGCTTCGCGGCAGGCAAGCTGCCGCGCGCGTGGCGCGCTGTCGAGACACTGGATCGACACCACATAGGGCACGCCGAAGCGCGTGAAGGCATAACGCACATAGCCTTCGCGGATAAAACGGCGCAGGTCGGGAAATTGCGCCGCCAACGCCTTGACCGGCTCGCCCTTGGCGCCACGAGGATCGTCGATGTCGTAGATCAGGATCGAGCCGGTGATCTGAATTTCGACGGGCCTGGCGAAGGTCCGCTCGGGCAGGCCAGCGCCGGTGCCGGGTTCGAGCGAAAACGTCGCGTCGTAGCCGGAAGGTCCTGCGTCGAACAGGTCGGTGCGGAAGTCGGCCTGATAACGCCAAACCGGCAGGCTGTCCGGCGCGCCGCTGGCTCGAGCGTCAAGCAACGCCGCGGTGTCGAACGGCAGCAGCACCGGCACCGGACTGCGCCCGATACCATTAAAGATAGGCGAGGTGACTGCGTTCAGTTGCACCAGCGCCGGCGTTCGGCGCGGATCGAACCCAGCGACCCGCCGCCGGCCCGAGAACGTGAAGGCGGGCGCGGTTGCCGGCTGGGCGCTGATCTCGGATCGGAGTTGATCGAGAGCGGCGCGCCATTCGACCCGGACGGCGGAAATCGCGGGCGTTCTGAATTCGTCGGCGGTCAGGGCGGCCGTGCCGGCAAGGATCAAAAAGCAGGATGCCGCAAGGCGCGCGGCCAACCGGACAGCTTTCGTAGCCAATGCGTCGCCCCCCGGCGCCAATGCGGAGCATCTTCCGGCAAAGCGGGAGCCGGTCCGCCACACGAAAATGCGCTCTCAAAAAATGCGCGCGTTCTATCGCAGCTAAGTCTACGCAATCCGCGTAAACATTCTGCGAAGCAAAACCGGTGCCAAATTCAGGGATTGCGCGCCGTTAGTCCTTGGCGCGCTCGACGTAGGAGCCGTCCTCGGTCATGATCACGATCCGCGTCCCCGTCCCGATATGGGGGGGTACCAGCGTGCGCACGCCGTTGGAGAGCATGGCAGGCTTGTAGGATGACGACGCCGTCTGCCCCTTGGTGACCGGTTCGGTCTCCACGACCTCGAGCGTCGCGCGCTGCGGCATCTGGATCGCCACCGGAACGATGCCGTGAAGCGAAAGCTTGACGGTCATGTTCTCCTGCAGATAGGGCGCGGCGGTGCCGATGACGTCCTTCGGCACCTGGACTTGATCGTAGGTGTCGGTATTCATGAAGTGAAAGCCGTCGGCATCCTCATAGAGGTAGTTGAAATTGTGGTCCTCGATGGTGGCCTTCTCGACCTGGTCGGTGGTCTTGTAACGCTCGGAAATCTTTACCCCGTCGCTGATTCGGCGCATTTCGATTTGGCTGACCGGCGTTCCCTTGCCGGGGTGGATGTTCTCGGCGGTCAGAACCACGTAAAGCTTGCCGTCTTGCTCGATGACGTTGCCCTTGCGAATAGAACTGGCGATGACTTTCAAAGCTGTGTTTCCTGATATTCTGGCCCGGGACCGACCGGAACATGGGCGTCCCGAGGCCAGCGAAGCGGTTTCGGGCTGCAACATACTGATTTTGACTGTCGATGCCAGCGTTTTGCGGGCTTTTTGGGCGGTTCGCTGATGGCCGGAAACGATCAGCTTTCGCCTTGGTGGTCCCCCACGCGGCATGCCGACGCCAGGCCGTTTTTGACGGCGCGGGGCGCCATCACGCGCGCGGTCAGGGCCTGGTTCGATGAGCAGGGGTTTGTCGAGGTCGAAACCGGGATTTTGCAGGTTTCACCGGGCAATGAGACCCATTTGCATGCGCCCCGCACCGAATTGATCGCCGCCGACGGCACACGCACGACGCGGTACTTGCGGACATCGCCGGAATTCGCCTGCAAGAAACTGCTTGCCGCAGGCGAGCCGAAGATCTTCGAGTTTGCAAAAGTGTTTCGCGACCGCGAGCGCGGCGATCTGCACCTTCCCGAATTCACCATGCTGGAATGGTATCGCGCCCATGCGAGCTACGACGCGGTGATGGCCGACAGCGTTGTCGTTATCGCGCATGCCGCGCAGGCGACCGGCATCGGGCGGTTTTCGTTTCGCGGCCGGACCGCCGATCCATTTGCCGAGCCGGAATTGTTGACGGTGGCGGCGGCGTTCGATCGCTTTGCCGGGATCGATCTGCTGGCTACCATCGCAGGCGGCGAGGGCGATCGCGCAGGCCTTGCGGCGGCCGCGGCTGCACGGGTGCGGATCACGGACGACGACACCTGGTCGGATATCTTCAGCAAGGTATTGGTCGAACATGTCGAACCAAATCTGGGGCAGGGGCGTTTGACGGTATTGTTCGAGTACCCTGCGCCCGAAGCGGCGCTGGCGCGCGCCAAAGCCGCCGATCCGCGCGTCGCCGAACGTTTTGAGATTTATGCCTGCGGCGTCGAACTCGCCAACGGATTTGGCGAATTGACCGACGCAGGAGAGCAGCGCCATCGCTTCGCGCAGGCGATGGATGAAAAGGCGCGGCGCTACGGCGAGCGCTATCCGCTTGACGAGGATTTTCTCGCCGCGGTCGGCGCGATGCCGGAGGCCAGCGGCGTCGCGCTCGGCTTCGACCGGCTGGTGATGCTGGCTAGCGGCGCGCTCAGGATCGATCAGGTGGTGTGGACGCCGCCGGCAGGAGAGGCATGAACAGGGTCGATTTCAAGCTCAACCGCGCCCCGGCCGCGACGTTGCGCCAACCCGCTGAGCTGGTTGCGCATGGGCTCGCGGCTGCCGCCGATCTTGCCGATCTGGAAAAGGTCGCGGAGCGTTATGCGGTGGCGGTGACGCCTGACATCGCGGCGCTGATCGACGCCAACGATCCCGACGATCCGATCGCGCGGCAGTTCGTTCCCAGCGCCGCGGAATTGCAGGCGCAGCCGAACGAAAACGCCGATCCGATCGGCGATCACAGCCATTCGCCGGTCGCCGGCATCGTGCATCGCTACCCCGATCGGGTGCTGTTCAAGCTCGTCCATGTCTGCGCGGTATATTGCCGTTTTTGTTTTCGCCGCGAGATGGTCGGGCCGGGCAAGGCGACCGCGCTGTCCGACGCCGCCTATCAGGGCGCGCTCGAGTACATCCGTGCCAACAGCCGGATATGGGAGGTGATCCTGACCGGCGGCGATCCGCTGATACTGTCGCCGCGGCGGCTTGGCGAAATCATGGCGGATATCTCTGAGATCGATCACGTCAAGATCATCCGGCTTCACACCCGCGTGCCGGTCGCCGATCCGGCGCGGGTCAGCGCCGAGATGATCGCCGCGCTCAAGGTCGAAGGCGCGACTACCTGGGTTGCACTGCACGCCAATCATGCCAGGGAACTGACCGAAAAGGCGCGCGCCGCCTGCGCCGGCATCGTCGACGCCGGAATTCCGATGGTCAGCCAGACCGTGCTGCTGCGCGGCGTCAACGACAATGCGCCCGCATTGGAAGCGCTGATGCGGGCCTTCGTCGAGTGCCGGATCAAGCCCTATTATCTGCATCACGGCGATTTGGCGCCCGGCACCGCGCATCTGCGCACCACGCTTGAGCACGGCCAGGAACTGATGCGTGCACTGCGGGGGCGGGTGTCCGGACTGTGCCAGCCGGAATATGTGCTCGATATTCCCGGCGGCCACGGCAAGGCGCCGGTCGGCCCGAGCTATTTGTCGCAGGTGGATTCATTGTCTGGTGATCGGCAGGCGGAAACGCGCTATCGTGTCGCCGACTATTGCGGCGACGTTCATCTCTATCCGCCGAAGCCATGATAGAACAATGAGTGAGGGAGGACGGACAGAGCCGGAGCCGCCGGAGGATCAAGGCAATCGCCACGTCGAAAATGCCGTGATGCTTGGGTTTTTTGTCGTGCTGGTGGCTGCGGGAATCTGGTTGCTCGGCACCATGGCCGACATCCGCAAGGTTCAGGACTGCGCCTCCCAGGGGCGCCGCAATTGCGCAACGATCGAGGTGCCGGATCGTGCGAGGTAAGTGCTTATCGCTGCAGGTGGAGAATTCAGATGCAAAAGCTGATCATGTCGATGGCGCTGCTGGTCCTGATTGGCGGGCCGGTTGCAATGGCGCAGACGGGAAGCAAGACCGGGTCGTCAGGCACTGCAACTCAGTCCATGACGCGTGAAGCCCCGATCGGCCACCGCCAGCCGCGCGCGGGTGACGTGCCGTCGGAGAAAAATCTGAGCGATCCGAACAATCCCTTCAACAAGGAAGACGCGGCGCTTGATCGCAAGATCAAGAGCATCTGCCGCGGCTGCTAGAAAGCGCTGACGCAGCCGGCATCGGGGCGCGTAACGCCGCGCCCCGATGACGATCGACGGGCGTAACCGGTTAGGCCGAACGCTCCCGGATGTTGCGACGCTGCAGATCCCGTCTCGCCGCAACGGCGTCGGCCAGCTGGTTCAGGGCCGGCACCGTCGTATTCCAGTCGATGCAGCCATCGGTGATGCTCTGCCCGTAGGTCAGCGCCGTGCCCGCCACCACGTCCTGGCGGCCCGCGACCAGATTGCTCTCGATCATGGCGCCGACGATGCGCGGCTCGCCGTCGGATATCTGGCGAGCGATATCGGCAATCACCAGCGGCTGGTTCTCCGGCTTCTTGCTGCTGTTGGCGTGACTGGTGTCGATCATCATCCGCTGGGGCACGCCCGAACGAGCGAGTTCGGCCGCGGCGGAAGCGACGCTCGCAGAGTCATAATTTGGCCTGCTGCCGCCACGCAGGATGATGTGGCAGTCCTCATTGCCTGACGTCGCGGCGATCGCTGAGCGTCCGCCCTTGGTGACCGCCATGAAATGGTGCGGATGCGATGCCGACTTCACTGCGTCAGCGGCGATCCGCACATTGCCGTCGGTCCCGTTCTTGAAGCCGACCGGGCAGGAAAGTCCGGACGCGAGTTCGCGATGGATCTGGCTTTCCGTCGTCCGCGCGCCGATGGCCGCCCAGGCCACCAGATCGGCAATGTATTGCGGCGTCGTCATGTCGAGGAACTCGGTCGCTGCCGGCAGACCAAGATTGTTCACGGCGGAAAGCACGTTGCGGGCGAGACGCAGGCCCTTGTTGATGTTGAAACTGCCATCCAGCTCCGGATCGTTGATCAGCCCTTTCCAACCCACCGTCGTGCGGGGCTTCTCGAAATAAACCCGCATCACGATCTCGAGCCGGTCGGCCAGCCCTTCGCGCAACGCAGCAAGCCGCGTGGCGTAGTCCACGGCCGCGGCTGGATCGTGGACGGAGCAGGGGCCGACGATGACGAGCAGACGATCATCGGTCCCGTTGAGGATGGCGTGGATGGCGTTACGCGCGGCCGTCACGATGCGCGTCGCGGTCAAGGTGCGCGGTATTTCGCGGATCACCTCTTCCGGCGTACTCAGCTCTTTTATTTCGCTTATTCGAAGATCGTCTGTCGTGCTCAACACGGCTGTGGCTCCTGGTTTTAGGGACCTGCCGGCCAAACAAAAAGCCGCCAAGTCGGGCGGCTGTTCGGACTTCTTGCTGCAATTCTTCAGATTGCGCGTGATCCTCCCACCGCCAGCGAGCTGTCGAAGCTAAAATACCAAAAATTGCTGGTGGCGATGGTGATCATGGCGAGCCCTATAGCGCATACATGGTGCGTTGTCATCCCTGAATCGGGCCAAGCGGTCTGGTTCAGCCCTTTCGTGCGGCGAGCGCCATTCCGATCAAGGAGGCGCCGCCGAACAGGAGATTGATCCCGACCAAGAGGCCGACGGCCCAGAGCGCCGATCCCGGAAGCCCCGTGATGATGACGGCCGCGATCAGGATATCCATGATGCCGGCGATCAGAAGCCAGGACCAGCGCTCCGACAATTCGCGGCGATGCTCGAGGGCGTACATGATGGTCGCGACGCCTTCGGCGAGGAAATACGCGCCGACCACGATAGTGAGGGTGAGCGTGCCCTGCACCGGTTGCGCCAGCAGCACGATGCCGGCGAGAACCGCCAGCGCCGCCGAGATCAGCGACCACCAGAAGCCCGGCATCTGCCGTGCCCAGAAGGTCAGCGCGAGGCCGGCGACGCCGCTGATCAGGAACATCCAGCCCAGAAGGATAGTGACGGCGAGGCTCGCCAGCGGCGGCAGGACCATGGCTGCAAGGCCCAGGACCACGAGCAGGATGCCTTCAAACAGGAACGCCTTCCAGTGCTCGCGCACCGCGGCGTTCATTTCCGATTGCAGCTTGGCGACGTCCTGGGGAAGGGTCATTTGGAACTCTCCGATGCCGTCGACGCAAGGCGGAATGACGTAAGCATCATAGCGTGCACTTGCGCCGCCGGGTCAAATTTGTTCGGGGAGATGTGTTGCAAGAAGCGCTACGCGTCTATCCTCGGCCGGGCGCGGACGAAAAGCCTTGCGATGTCGTGCGCATCCGATTGCGGCCGAGGATATAGATCGCGGTGGTGGCTACCAGCAGCGCGATGCCGATCACGATCGAAATCAGGCCCACCGGAATCAACACGAGCGCGGTGTCGCGCTCGGGATTCACCCACCAATGATGGATCGACGTCAGCACGAAGGCTACACCGGCGAATCCGGCGCCGCCGCCCACCACCAGCAACGCCCACATGCGCCGTAATTGGCTGAGCCGCTCTCGCGCCGTCTCGGTGCGCGGCGCCTGGTGCCGGCTGACCCGGCGCACCAGCCGCACGGCAAAGGCGATCGAGCCGAAGCCGATCATCACGCTCGTCATTCCCAGGAGCAGGCGGGCATCTGGATCCAGGTCCGGGTTCTGCTGCAACGTCAGCAGCGGGAAATCGAAAGCGGCATGCAGCGCCAGCGGCGCAAACAGCATCAGAATCCGGTTCGAAATGCGGGCCCAGTCGCGGTTATGACGGTGCGCACCGAGGGCGGTGCCGGCGCGCGCCATCGCCAGGTAGGCGCCCGCAATGATGCCGAGCGCGCCGTGGAACGGCACGGTCAGGACGCTGCGCAACGCCGCCAGCGAGCGCCACATGTCCGCATGCTGCACCAGATAGGCAAGGTTCTCATAGGCAGCAAAGCCGAGCCCGGCCGCCGCGCCATAGACCACGGTGTCCATTGGGTCTGCGAACGCCCGGCGCCGCGACGAGACAGCCACAATGACGATGATCTTTACGGTTTCCTCGGGCGCCGCCACTCCAAAGATCGAATGCAGCACCTGTGCAACCCAGGGGTTTTCCGGGGCCGCGAGGATCGAGTTGAAAGGTGCGCGTGCAATCCCGAGCAGCGAAATGCTGGCGGCGCCGAGCAGGAACGCGGTCCAGACCTTGGCGGGCGGCCCGGGCCGGTCGCCGGCGGCGATCACCAGCCACAGCATCAGCAGCGCCGGCGCCACCGCTGCGGTGCCAATAACGGTCGGAAGGGATTCAAGCAGGTTCATCTAGGGCAAATATACTCACGCTTGCTTGGACATCCGCCTTCCCTGAGCCTTGCTTGGAAATCGGCGACGACGTCCGGAGTTAAAATATAGCGGCAGTAAGTCCGGTTTTCCTGCTCAGTTACGGGGCAGTGCCGGATCCACCTAGCACCAAGTGTGCCCCGTCGGGATCAAATGCGACCTATGTGCCACGATCCAAATCGAAATCGGGCGGAATTGCGCTGGTATCGTTGCCAAGTTTCTCGCATCTTGAGGGTTATTGCAACGCAGCGTCGGCATCTATTGCGTGAAACTGTTCGCGGGCCGCCGTTTGGGGCCCCTTCGGATCGGCCGAGCGATTGTAACGCGGATCATACCGATCCTTTTGAGAGGGCGCGCCATGCTTGTCGGCGCCGGAGGTCCACTGCGACGGTCGGTCGCGGCCTCAAGCGTTGTGTCCGGACACCACCCAGGTGGGAGCCAAGCGCTTCCGTGCGAAAAGCCATCCGTTCAACAGCCGCGGCAGATATTCCGCAGCCGCGCATTCATTGCCGCATCCTCCGAGCTGATCGAATTGCTATAAGCCGCGCCGTCTGCTTTCGGCGCTGGAGTGGCGGCTCGCGCTGTGGGCTTTGCAGCCGCCGTCGACGCGGCCGTTGCTGCGACCCGATCGTAGCAGGCGAGCCGGGTGCCGGCATCGGTGATCGCTTTGCATTCGGAAAATTGGGCGTGCGCGCCTTGCGACAGCATGCAAAGTCCGACAACTGCGGCAAAGAGCCTCATTTCAACCCCTTTTTGGCCAAACGGAACCGGGCGCACCTAGCGATGTCTGATGATCGCATAAGATCGATCGGTTTGCCAATTTCTCTGCCAGCCAACTGACAATGGATGAAGCCAGAGGGCTCATTGCATCAGCAAGCGCCGGCAGGCCTCAACAAATACCTCGGCGCCGGTGACGATATCGGCATCATCGGTATTTTCGCTCCAGTGATGGCTGATGCCGCCGATCGAGGGTACGAACAGCATGCCGGCGGGCATGATAGTAGCGAGGACTTGCGCGTCATGACCGGCGCCGCTGGGCATGCGGACAAACCTGCCGCCGGCAAACGCCAGGCTCGCAGCTTCGATCGCCTGCTGGAACTGGGCGTTCATCAGGGCAGGGGCGCCGGTGCGAATACGCTCGACTGTGACACCGCAGCGGCCTTGGGCGCTGACGTCAGCGGCCATGCTTCGCAGCAGATCCTCCAGGCGCTCGATCACGCCGGGGTCATCGTCGCGGATCTGGAACAGCATTTCCGCGCCTCCCGGGATGATGCTGGGCGCGCCGGGATCGAGGGTGATGCGGCCGGTGGTCCAGACCGTGCGTGGTCCGCATGATATTGGGAACCGATCGTCGATGGCTACGCAAAACCTGGCCAGCGCCAGGCCGGCATCCCTGCGAATTTCCATGCGGGTCGTGCCCGCGTGATTTTGCTCGCCCGTGAAGGTGATCCGGTATTGCCAGATACCGACGATGGAGGTGACGACGCCGATGCTGAGACCGCCGCTTTCGAGCGTCCGGCCTTGCTCGATATGCGCCTCGAGATATCCGACGTGGCGCCCATGTTCGGCCCGCGCGCGCGGGCGGTCGGCCAGCCCCATTTCGCGCAAGGCTTCGCGCATGGTTCGGTCGCTGTTGCGGTCGCGCGCGGCGTCGACGTCCTGCTCGGTCAGCGCGCCAACATAGGACCTGCTGCCGAGGAACGAGCCGAAATGTCCTTCCTCGTCGCACCAAGCCGCGACTTCGACAGCGCCATTTAGATCCGGGTCGGGATTGATGATGCGGGCGGCTTCGAGGGCATAGACGACGCCGAGCGGCCCGTCGAGCCAGCCGGCGTAATTCTGACTTTCGAGATGCGACCCGGCCAGCAGTTTCGGTCCGGGCTTTGTGGTGGTGCCGAGCACATTGCCGATGCCGTCGATCTCGGCCGTGAGCCCCGCCTCGGGAAGCCTCTCGGCAAGCCACTGCAGCGAACGCATATGCGGCTCGGAGAAAGTCGGCTTGTGAACGCCGGTCTTGTAGGCGCCGATGCTGCGGAGCGCATGGAGGTCCGCAAGGACCCGGGCGCCATCGGCGTGCGGACGATGGTCAGACATGAACAGCAACCTTGATCGATTTCATCGATCCCAAGGTAGCATACAACGTTTGTTCGAGAATGATCGTATCGACCTGGCCGCGAACACCGCGCGTCGCGCCGAGCGGCCGCTAGCGAGTAAAAGGCTGACTGGGGGGTGAGCGAACTCTCTGAGCGGTGCGTCCGCGAAATCGCCCCATCCCGGGACTGGGAATACCGGGATGGGGCTAGTCAGGATATCCTGTCGCCGACGAAGCGTATCGGCGAATGCAAATTGCGATTGCGATTCGGGCGACTTAAGGGCGAGGTCTCATATCGGGCTGGGCCGGCAGCGCAATGAGATTCCTCAGTTCAACTGAAGGAAAGACGCGGTACGCTTCGATGGTCTCCAAGCGTCGCATGAATTCCTTCAGGCCGCCCGAGCGACAAACCGCGTCACGCGCTAGCCGAAAGCGAGTGTCAGCAATCCAACGCCGGCCACAGTGACTGCGAGAAGAAAACTGTAGGAAAAAAGGTCATCACGTGTCCACATGATCGAACTCCATGTTTAGTGGTATCCGGTGCGGTACGCGCCGTTTCGCAATGAATAACTCAAATCGCGGCGGACGGATGTAAGCAGGTTCACACTGCGTGCTGAAAAATGCGGGTCTTGCGCGCAAATCGCGGACGCTGCATCGCATTCGACCCGATGACTGGCGGGAAATGCAGGCGAGCCCGGATCGCGCCCCTTATTCTGCTGCGAATGTGGTAAACTTCGCGAAGCCAGGAGGTAAAATGTCGGCCACAGCAGAAGACGTGATCGTACGGGCTATCCACACAGCATTCACCAAATACCCCGAGGGTGATGGCGGACCACATCTGGATTACGAATGGGTTCAGCCTGAGCAAAGTTCGCACGTCGCCAAGGCGATCCTATTGGAATTGGCAGCCAACGGCTTTGAGATCGTCAAGAAGGGCGGGTAGGGCGGAAGCTCTGTCCACACTGCCGTCAAGGCAGTTTGATGCGCTCGGAAAGCCTTCGGAGGATTGGTCTCTTTTGGCGATTGAATCTGCGTAGTGTGCTCCTCAACGTATTGCACTTCACCGTATTCGCAAGATCGCGAACGTAGTACTGTTATCTGTCGGGGCTTCGCGTAATCCAATTCAGCGAGTGACGATGAATTTCAGGATAGGAAGCAGGTATCGGCATCTAACCGATGCCTCGCTCTGCGTGTGTTGCGATCCCAGGCTTCGGGATTTCACAAACCAGATGAACGCCGATATTTCGCGGCGTGGCTTCCTGATGAATGGAAATCCAATCGCAAACGTCAGCTTGATCGAAGATCCCGAGAGGAATTTTTCGGTCATCATGAAAGACGGCACGATCTACAAGAATACGGCGGGATCGATCGCGCGGGATCTTCTGGAACGCGGACGTTTCCGAGCGGCGAGATTCCCGCGAGAGCAAGGTTTGCCAAATCGGCCAAAAATCGAAAATTTTGGCGCTCCCTAGCAGGGCCAAACCGATCTTTTGATGGCAGAGTTATAAACGATTTCAACTAATTTAGTTGTCTTGATTTTTTAGGCTGTAGGACGTTTTGTAGGACGTTTTGAGGGGCGCCGTTTGGGCAGTAGGGCATTACAACGAAAAGCTCCTGGACCGCGCTGGTGACTCGCCCATGCGTTTTTTAGGTGGCCGCCACACACACACACACACACCGGTGCCTGAACTCGACAGCGCGCTATACGGCCTCTGCAGGCCACTCCAAATCCGAAAAGTTGTCGAATTTGGACGTTCCGGTCGGCGGGCTGTGCCTCCACCGGACCCGGCAGAAGTGCGCCCGTGCGGCAGGCGCCCCTGTGCGGGCTTTGGAGGCGACACTCGGCTCCTAGGATGTACGGATCGGCGGTGCGGTCGGCATCAACTCCGCCACAGAACAGCCAAGGCGCGCTGATGATCTCGCAGTGCATCATCGCCTTGATTAACGAAAACGCCCTGTGATCGAAGTGGACCGCACCACCAAGTACGCGATGCTTCGGTGTTCAGGTGCCGGCCCCCAGAGCCGGCCGTTTTTAGCCGTCGTCTAGAGAGAGAAAGTTCACAAATGCGTCGTATCGAACCCATCTGGATCGGATCGAGACATTGCGCTGATAGCGCTGTTGCCGATCTGCGCAGGTTTCTTCAAATCGCCCACATTGCCGCAAGAGTGGCTGCGGGACCTGCAGGCGGGGATCAACTCTGTTGATTAGCTTACGTTCGCTTTCTAGGCGCCTGGGGTCCGTCAACTCCTGTCGCCGGGCCAGCTACACCGTCCTGAGTGCATGTCACGGCACATCTCACATCGCGAGGCACAACGTGAAGTGAACCTGAAGCTCTGCTGCCAGTGCTGACGAACCCCGCTTACCACTTCAAGCGGATGGACTGGAAGTCGGGCCGTTACCGCAATGGCTTTTTAGCGCTTGCTGGAAGCTTGATCTATGTCGAGACGCGGCATGCGGGTATTGCAGGCGCCGATCAACAAGACGGATCGCAACGATGCGCGCGGTATGGCGCAGATGCTGCAGGCGGAACTTTATCGCCTGGTGCATGTAAAAGACGCTGCGCAGTCGGAAACTGCGAATGCTGTTGACCCATCGCAAGCTACTGCAGTCCAAGCCACCGCCGTCAACAACGACCTGCGCAGGATCTTGCGTAACTTCGGCCTCGAGGTGGGCCTGGTGGGGACGGTGAGTTCGAGGCGCGCATCAAGGAGTTCGAGAACTTGCCCGATCTAGACTGGCCGACCTGGTCGAGCCGCAGCTCATGGTGCGGCGGGTACTGCGCGAGCAGTGCAGCGAAGTGAACACCACCAAGTAGTCCTGGCTCAAGGCTTGGGCCATGAAGATTGCCAGGGGACCGGGGAAGTAATGAGTTCGTATGTCCGCTTGGACCTACTGTCTGTAAGAGGGCAAGGCCGCCCCAGCCCGCGAGCGACACCGACACTCGTCTGAGAGGGCTTGCCCCGAAACGGCCGATTAGAGAAGCGGGCGTTAGGAAGAACTCCTCTCGTTGAGACTGTGTGCGGATGAGCTGGAGGTCGTTTCGGGTCAGGCGACCTTGGCCTCGATCACGCCGAAGCGACCAGCTGGATACGTCGCGCTGTGGACGAAGCCGGATTCTCTGAAGCAGCCAGACATACTCCGCTTCCGTTCTTTCGCGTCCGCCGGGACCGCGAAGCATATTTAGGTCGCTCAACGCCTGCTCTTTGTGTGCGTCAGCGGTACTCGGGAGATCCGGCTTTAATCGCTCGACCAGCAAAAGTGTTCCGGCTTTTGGGAGTGCTTTGTGGCAATTTCCGAGGATGGCCAAGCTAAGCTCATCATTCCAAACGTGAACGACGCTCTTCATGACAATGGCGTCAGCGATCGATGGGATGGATCGAAAGAAGTTGCCAACCACGAAGTTGGCCCGATCACTGAGGCCAACTTTGTTCAAATGTTCGGTTGCGGACTCAGCGCACCGCGCCAGATCAAAGATGGTTGCTCGGAGGTGCGGATATTGCTTTGCGACGGCGCTGATGAGCTCGCCGGAGCCGCCGCCTACGTCCATGAGATGAGCAATGTTGCCAAAATCGTACGCCCGAAGAATTTCCGCTGTCACGATACGGGTAACATCCGCCATTGCCGCATTGTACATCCGGACATTCTCAGGATCACGTGCCATCAAGTCAAAGCTGTTGCCGACACCAAGGAGTTGCGCAGCGGTCTTGCCCGTCATGATCAATTCCAGCATTCCGCTCCACGATTTGGTTAGAAACTGGCCCTCGAAAATGGCCAATCGTTTCAAGGACTGTTCCGCTGCTCCATCAAGCCCTGTTCCCAGTTCACTCAACAAGTACTGATCCTCGCTTACGGCCGAGCAAATGCCCACGGTCGAAAGCGCGTTAAGCAGGCGGGCGAGCGCTTCCTTGTTCGCCTTCGTCAGCTCTGCCAGTTCGGCCAATGATCGCGGTCCTTCGCGCAGAAGTTCTGCGAGCTCCAGTTTTGCTGCGATGTAGATTATCGCAGTGATGCGGTGCGAAAGAATAAGATCCCACAGTTCAAGTTTGGCTTGAGCCGATACCATCGATAGCCTTTTCAAGAAATGTCTCTCCAACGTGGCGCAAAACGGCGTACCGCGGCTTGAGGTCTGGCGGATCGCCAGGAAGAGTTACTTCCAGTCTCTATCGCAGCTACATCGGTTGCTATAGTACGCCATTTTTTTAGCAGTGACTCCGTTCTCATGGTTCCGCTCGGGAATAAGGTGCCTGCAAACGCTATCTAATCGCCGCTGCGGCGCAGCATTTCAGCCAAACAGCACGGCACTTGAAACAGCCGGCTAAAGCGAACTTATCGTCGATGCTGTTGTCCGTCGTGCTGGAAGTCAAGCCAGGCGCGAGAGAGACTTGGCGATCTGCCGTTTACGGTCGTCCGTAGAGTTGAAGGACGTTATCCGCAGACGAGCTCAGGTTTTCGAGGCTGATCTAGCGTCTGTGAGCCCATCCGTATCGAGAACGATGGCTGCAGGACACAGCAGACGGATGCCGGTCAATTTATATTCGCGGCGTGCAATAGTTTGTGCCGCGCCTCTGGTGCCTGTCACAACATGAGTGTCCGCCAGACGCGCTCCGATATCATTTGCGAAAAGACTGATGATAGATATCACTTCCAGCTGCTACACCGCGGCGCCACCTAGGCCCTGCGATGACGTTTGGACGAGAACCGCTACCAGGTGTTCCCAGATGGGGTAGAAATATCTATAGGGGGGCCGTTGTCTCGAAAATCGATCAAAAGCGTCATGATGAGTTCGTTAGAGCTGAACTTTCCAGGCTCAATTCGTCAAATATCGATAGATTTAGGGGCACCTTCGCTCTCGACAAGCGCAGTCACCAAAATGATAATGGTCTTCAATCGGCTAGGGCCCGACCATGGACATTGGCGATTGGCTGCGAAGTCTGGGACTTGAGCAATATACGCCGACATTCATTGACAATGCGATCGGCAGCGATGTGCTGTTGGACTTGACGGAGGCCGATCTCGAAAAGCTCGGGATCCCGTTGGGCGACAGAAAGCGGCTCATGAAGGCCTTCAAGGGGATGCTCACCGACGCTCCCGACACATTGATCGCCAATGGAGTTTGGACAAAAGCGCGAAGCAGGCAACCGCACGCGGCTGCTGCGGAGCGCAGGCACCTCACCGTGATGATCTGCGATCTTGTGGGGTCAACCGCCCTGTCGGCTCGACTCGATCCGGAAGACATGGGCGCAGTGATCGACGCCTACCATGCAGCATGTGCTCGTATCACCCGCTCCTATGACGGCTTCCTTGCCGATTTCCGGGGAGATGGAATACTTGCCTTTTTCGGGTATCCATATGCGCACGAGGATGATGCCGAGCGAACGGTACGGGTAGGGCTTGATATCATCGCTGCTATTGCCAAGCTTGAGACGCGGGCCGGAGAACCTCTCGCGGTGCGTATCGGAATTGCTACGGGCCTAGTGGTCGTCGGCGACCTTGGTGGCGAGGGCAAAATGCGCGAGCATGCAGTGGTTGGTGACGCACCAAACCTTGCCGCTCGCCTTCAGGCCTTAGTCGAGCCCAATACGGTAGTCGTCAGCGAGGCCACGCGCCGACTGCTCGGCAACGTTTTCCGATTGCGCGATCTTGGTCGGCATGAACTCAAGGGTCTGCCTGGATTGGCTGGGGCTTGGGCGGTCGAGGGCATTTCGGATTCCGAGAGCCGCTTCAGGGCGGTCCGCGCGAAGGGTATGACCGATCTCTTCGGCCGTGACAATGAAATCGATTTCCTGCTGGAGCGGCAGCGTCTGGCGTGGGGTGGGGAAGGGCAGATCGTCTTGATTTCGGGTGAGGCCGGGATCGGAAAGTCCCGTCTTTCGGCGACTCTTGCTGAGCGCATTGCCGACCGGCCGCGCACGCTCTTGCGTTACCAATGCTCGCCCTACCACACCAATAGTTCGCTTCGTCCGATCATCGACCACTTGGAACGGGCGGCCCGTTTCAAAGCCAGTGATACGTCCGAGCAATGCCTAGACAAACTGGAAGCAGTTCTCGCCTTAGGCACAACCCAGGTTCAAGCCGTAGCGCCGCTGTTTGCTGCGCTACTGTCCATTCCATTTGGCGACCGGTATCCGCCTTTGCCGCTTAGCCCCACGCAGCAACGTCATCGGACGCTCGCAGCGCTGCTCGATCAGTTCGAAAGTCTCGCGCGGCAGCGACCGGTCCTGCTGTTGTTCGAGGACCTGCACTGGGCGGATGCCACCTCGCTAGAGCTGCTCGATCTAATGGTCGAGCGGGTACGCCGGCTACCGGTCATTGCACTATTCACATTCCGAACGGAGTTCGAATCGCCTTGGGTCGGTCTTCCCAATGTCAGCACGCTTACGCTCGGTCGTCTCGATCCCGGCGACGCCGAAGGTATCGTGACGCAGGTGATGGGCGGCCGCGCGCTGCCTCCCGAGGTGATGAAACAGATTGTCGCCAAGACTGACGGAAATCCGCTGTTCATTGAGGAACTGGCCAAGACGGTTCTGGAAGCAGGGGTCCTTGTCGAACATAAGAACAGCTATCAGTTCGATGGGCCTCTCCCCTCGTTTGCCATACCGGCAACCCTTCACGACTCCTTGATGGCGCGGTTGGACCGATTGGTCTCTGTGAAGGAGATAGCCCAGATCGGTGCCGCGATCGGACGTGAGTTCTCCTATTCGTTGATTCGCGTCGTCATCGGACGTGACGAGATTCCGCTGAAGCATGCACTCACCGAACTTGAGAAGGCGGAACTTGTCTTCCGCGTCGGCGAACCACCGGAAGCCGTTTACAGTTTCAAGCACGCGCTCGTGCGCGATGCGGCCTATGAGAGTTTGCTCAAGAGCCGTCGAAATCAACTGCACGGACAGATTGCGCGAGTGCTCGAAGAGAGTTTCGCCGACACTGTGCGGAGTCAGCCAGAACTCGTGGCGTACCATTTCACCGAAGCCGGCCTTGTCGATCGAGCAATCGATTATTGGCTCAAGGCTGGCCAACTCGCACTCAGCCGCTCTGCGAACGCCGAGGCTGTCAGGCACCTTAGACAGGGGGTAGAGCTGATACATTCGCGCGCTCCCTCAGCCGAGCGCGTCCGCAAGGAGCTTGATTTTCACCTTGCGCTTGGTCCGGCGATGGCGGCTACCGAAGGCCATGCCACCCCAGAGACCTTAGAGAGTCTTCTTGCACGCCCGCAATCTGCTCGGCGATGGTGGCACTCTAGCGGAAGAGATGACAGTCCTGTGGGGTATTCACCTCGGTTATGCCATGGGCGGCCAGCATACCGCGGCGCACGAAACGGCACAGCAATGCTTGGCGCTGGCACAAAAGCATGAGCACCGCGGCATATTGGCGATGGCCCACCGGTTCATGGGCCAGACCCTGTACTTCATGGGCGCCTTTGGTGATGCACGCTCTCATCTGGAAAGCGCCCTCGCACTCTGTGCCGCCAACCAGGAGACAATCTCGTCCTATCGGAGGTTCGGCGCAGACGACCAGGTTACCGCATTGTCGGCTCTTTCCCGAACGCTCTGGATTCTTGGATTTCCGGAACAGGCCGCTGATGCCGCGAAACGGGCCCTGGCTCGCGCGCGCAGTCTGGGATTCGCGTTCACGACCGCCTTTGCCTTGGACGGTGAGGCGCTTCTCGGAATTTTAGGTGCCGATCAGCAAAGGGCCGCAGCTTACGCGGACGAAGGATTGGCCCACAGCATCGAGCACAGTCTCGCAGACTACGAACAGAGGGCACGTTTCATACAAGGCGCGTTGCTAGCCCAAGGCGGCGATCCTCACCGCGGGATTGAGCTTATGAACACCGCTATTGTAGCGATCGAGCGGACCAACAGCCTGAACCGCCGCACGCTGTATCTTGGTCATTATGCCGCTGCCCGCGCGAGCCTTGGTGAAGCTGAAGCCGGCCTCGACCTTCTCGAGGAGGCAGTTGAGACGGCGGAAAAAACCAACGAGCGTTTTTATGAAGCTGAGTTGTATCGCCTACGAGGTGAAATGCTCTTGACGCTAGGCCGGACCGACGCGGCTGAAGCCGCTCTGCAGCAGGCATTGAAAATTGCACAGCAACAGCAGGCCCGTTGGTGGGAATTGCGCACTGCTACTGCCCTGGCCAAGCATTGGCACCACCAGGGCAAACTCGCGGAGGCGTATTCCCTTCTGCAACCAGTATGCGGCTGGTTCGCCGAGGGCGCCGACACAGTCGATTTGCAAGCTGCCAAAGCACTCCAGCGTGACTTGGGCAGCTTCTTGGGCCCGCAAGCCAAGGCGGTGGGCGGGTAAGCCCTTCTGGCGCGCGAGCTCACACTCGTTCCTGTTGAGTGTCGTATGCGTTTCGGTTAAATGGGAAATCGGTTAAATCATGGCGGCTAGCGCCAGCTGTGTTGTAAGGGTCTTTTCGCGGTACCAAAGGTGGCTGTAATGGCGAAACACCGGAAACGCGGCAAAACGTCTAAACAATCGCTTCCACTTAGCTTCAGTACTGACATCGTTAGTTGGCAGGACGGTGATACCACAAAGCCGGATCCGTTGTTCATTCTCGTTATGAATAACATCGCTCTCGAACGACCTCTCCGCTCAAACCATTTTGTTGCAGACATGTCGACCGGTTCGACTTCCGAGAGGAAGCTCTTTACCAAGACAGCCAAAGGCATAAAAAAGAATCTCTTTGGACAAGAGCCGGGCCAAGCCGAGAAATTGCTGGCGGACTCACCCCATAGCCATAAAATCAAGTTTTGGTCGATGTATGTTTCGGGGTTGGCGGTCGGTGCTGCCTCATCGCTGGTGGGAGAACACTCGTCGGATGACGTGCTCACGCCAAGGCGCGATGCCGTCGTCTCGATGCTAGCTTATCTCGGAATGAATCCCGATATCGTTTTCCTCGTCACAAATTCTCAGCGTGCTAATCGAGCTTCGAGCTTCCCAGCGACCGATGATGATATGCGTGGGGGAATTGCAACGACGTACGATGGTCGCAAAATCTATCACCGATTCTACCACAAGTATCCCGGTATGGTGGCGATCCACGTGGACAATACTACAATGACTCCCGGCCACGAGTTCGGTCATGCGTTTTCTTCTTTCACGAACGGCCACATGGTTGACCTGTATAGCGACGATTCTATTGTAGCAAAGCGCAAACGCCGTTGGCCAATTCCAGGCAACTTTCCGTTCAATCGCAAAAGCGGTCGCCCGATTCCAAATAAATTTGCGAATTATGCAGACAGAGTTTACCTCAGCGCCCAGAAGCGGTTCAATTCCTTCGGCTATGAGGAAAGTGGGTTGAAAACTTCCTATCATCCGGAGCAGCCGGGTTCGACGGATGAGCCGGCTCTGATGGACGATTACAATTCTTTGACAACTCAACCGGAATTGTGTTTGCACGACAAAATTACAAAAGCCTACATCATGGACAGGATTGCCGCTAAGGTCTCAAGATGAGGAAGGCACATCATGGAGCCTCGTAAGCCCGCAGATGCAAGACGGATCATCCGGGAGGCTGGATACGAGTCAGCGGAGGTTGATTTGAAGGAACTCGATCAATTGTTGTCCGAAGAAAACTTTCTTGACCCGTCAGTGAAGATGTCTCCCGCTCAAAAAAGAGAAAGATCTGCGCGTAAGCGGCGTATAGAAATCCTCAACCGCCGACTGCGCAAGAGTACTCGCAAGTAGCGGACCAACGAGGCCATAAGTCCTTGGGGCGGAGTTGACGGCGTTAGCGGCAATGCTCACGTCAACGGAGACGATGAATGCAAATCAACGCCGCGGTTCTTTTTGCCTGACCTTTTTTGAGTATTTTGGTTTATTGCCTTGATCCAGCGATCTGCTGAGCAGCTTAAGCGCCGCTTCGATGGCGTCCATCGCCCTTTTTAGATCCAGCTGGCGCTTGGTAAGCGCCTTTCTGAGGTCGCGCTTCTGTTTGGGGGTTAACTCTTTGGTCTTGAGAAGCTTCCACGGATTAGGCGGCATTGCTTCGCCCTCGGGGATAATCATCAAATGTTGCAATAACTCACAGTATCAACCACGTGGAGGATAAATTCAAGATCTAACGTTGGATTACTACAATCCTCGCGGTGGTTTCTTGAGCCGTTTCCGCATGCCGTCTTTGGCGGCTTGGACGAAATGCGGTCGAGCAAATGTGCTGCGTATGTAGTGGCTTACGTGCAAAAGTTCGAAATCACTCAATGCGGGCGAGCCGGCCGAGCGACATATTGGGGTCCGCCGCCGCTTTGGCCAGGATCGCTCCGTAGTCTGCCATCCAGTGCTCGATGGCGGTTGGCTCGAAAAGGTCGCTCTTGTAGCTGCATGCGCCCATTACGCCCGACGCTTTCTCCTTGAGCATTACCGACAGCCAACTGCGATCGATTGGCAGGACCCGCTCACCCTCCCTGTGAGCGAACGAGTCCACCGCTATATTGAGCAGCTTCAGCGGCCGGTATGCGTTTTGGAGAACGAACGACACTTGTAGAAGCGATGCCGGATCAGCATCGCCGTTCGCCATAAGATCCGCGACAACGATCTCGAAGGGAAGCTGCTGCCAAGTGTAGGCCTCCAGGACCAATTCTCGCACGCGAGCAAGCGCTTCCTGAAACGACAAATCTGCATCAATACGGGTGCGGATCAGGGTCATGTTCACCAAAGGGCCGATGATGCGTTCGGTTCTCAGTTGAGAACGATTGGCCATTGCGGTCGCGACACAAATATCGTTGCGTCCGGTCCTCGCCAGCAGGAGCGTCTTGAAGCCGGTCAGCAACGTCATGAACAGGGAGGCGCCTCGGCTATGGCCCAATGCGCTGAGGCGTGCGACCAGGTCATTCGCGACGTGAATGGGTTCGTGCGCGGTGTCCGAGCCTAGCAAGGCAGCGCCATTCTTCGTCCGGAATAGGGGAGGCGCCTTTCGCAAGCGCCTGCGCCAATAGCCAAGCTGCCGGCCTGCCTCAGGGCTGCTGCACCACTGACGTTGCCAGCGTGCGAAGTCGAAAAATTGAAGCTCCGGTTTGGGCAATGGTGCTCGGCGGCCGCCTGCAAATGCGACGTAGAGCTCCGAAATCTCCTCCAGGAAAACTGCGATCGACCAGCCGTCCATGATGGCATGGTGAAGCACCAGGAGTAGGACGTGGTCGTCCGCGCCAAGCCGCAGAAGTCGGGCCCGGAACAACGGTGCACGTTTGACGTCGAAAGGCACGCAGGCCTCTTGCTCGGCTCTCAACGCTGCCATCTTGAGCAGGAGTGCCCTGGCGCGGCTGTTGCCGGGAGGTGCCCGGCGTTGGAGATCTTCGATGACGAGAGATGAACCGAAATCGGCCGCCGAGGTGATGAGCGCGACGGATGATCGCTCTGCCCAGCCAAATTTTGTGCGTAGCGAGTCGTGGCGGCGCACGAGTTCGACTACGCTTCGCGAAAGCGCACGAGCATTGAGTGGCCCCCGCAGCCGATAGGCGAAAGGCAGGTTGAACTGAGGCAGCCCGGGAAGCTCCCGCTCGATCCGCAGTATCTGCTCCTGCAAAATGGATGGTTGCTGGCGGCCGATTTGCTTGACATGCACGATCTCAAGAGTGGGCTCACTCGATGGCGCGTGAGCCGCATTTGTAATTCGACGAGCCAAATCCGCGATTGTGGGCGCTTCGAAGAGGACCCTAAGCGGCAACAAAACCTTGAAGGCCTCGGCTACTCGGACCAATACTTGTCCTGCCAGCAGCGAGTGACCACCCAACTCGAAGAAATTGTCGAAGACGCCGATACGCGCGACCTTGAGTAAACTCGACCAGATGCCGGCCAGGATTTCCTCAGTGGGGTTGCGCGGCGGGACGAAAGTGTTGGCGGCCACCTTGGGCCGGCTGTTGGCTGCCGCCAGTGCGATGCGATCAACCTTGCCATGGGCGTTCAGCGGCATCTGCTCCAGAAAGACGAAGCCCGAGGGGATCATATACTTAGGAAGGCGTGCTTTGAGGTAATCGCGCAGTTTTCCGACATCGGGCTCCCGGCGATTAGCGCCGACCACGTAGGCCAGCAGCCGCGCATCGCTGCCGAGGTCGCTTCGCGCAAGCACGGTTGCGGATCGGACGTCCGGGTGCTCCGCGAGTATGTGCTCGATCTGCTCGAGCTCGATCCTGTGACCGCGGATCTTCACCTGGTGATCGACACGCCCAATAAATTCAAGGATCCCATCGGCTCGCCGGCGAGCCAAATCTCCGGTCCGATACAAGCGAGCCTCGGGGCGGTGCGAGAACGGGTCGCGCAGAAAGCTTCGCCGAGTCTGCTCCAAGTCGTTGAGATAGCCGCGGCCCACGGCTACGCCCCCGACGTACAGCTCTCCCGCAACTCCGATCGGTACAGGCTGCAAATGAGCGTCCAACACATAAAGGCATGTATTCGCAATGGGGCGGCCAATCGGCACGGTGTCACATGACTCCGCAGCGGTAAGCCGGTGCGTCGCCACCGTGTCGGAACATTCCGCTGGGCCGTAGGCGTTTATTAAGGGCACCGCCGGAAACTGCCGGAGCCAATTTCGGCAGAGTTCGGGAGCAAGGGCCTCTCCGATGCAAATCAGCCAGCGCAGTTGGCTCAAAGCACGATTGGTGGGCTCGTCGGGTGTACGATCGAGGATCGCACGGAGCAGCGTTGGCACAATTTGCAGCACCGTCACGCCCTCGCGCCTGATTGCGTCCGCGAGCCGTAGCGGATCGCGCACCTCTTCTTCGGCGCAGACGTGAACGCGCGCTCCGACCATGAGAGGCGCCAGAAACTGCCAAATCGAAATATCAAAGGTCGCGGGTGCAGTCTGTGCGACGACGTCCGAAGCCGACAACCCGAGCTCCGAAATCTTGGACAGAAGATGGTTGAACAGGCCCCGCTGTTCGACCATGGCGCCTTTTGGGATACCGGTTGAACCCGATGTGTAGATCACGTAGGCGAGGCTCAAAGGCGTTGACCGGTCCGCAGGGCAGGGATTGCGAGAGCTAGCTTGAGCTAGTTTGGAAAGACTCAGAACTTTCGGGCGTCGTCGGACCGGCACCTCGGAAAGAGCCTTCTCGATCACGGCGGTGCCGCTGTGGCTGGCGAGCACGAGCGGTGTTCGGCTGAGCTCAACAATCTGGGCGAGCCAAGCGACGGGATGCGACGGGTCCAGTGGGAGAAACGCTGCCCCGACTTGCTGCACAGCGATCATTGCCGCCAGGAAGTCGACCCCACGCTCCGCGAGCAAGATGACCACCACATCGGTGCCGACGCCGTTCCGGGCAAGTCGGTTGGCGATGGTCGAACTCCGGCGCGCGAGCTCGCTGTAGCTTAGCTGTATCCGCCCGTCGGATACCGCGATCGCATCCGGCGAGCGCTTCGCATGCTTGACGAATCTGTCTGAGAACGAGCCGAGACGGGGAAGGCTGGTCTGCGTATCGTTGTAATCGACAAGGACCCGCTTACGTTCCACTTTCGGCAGCAAACGCAGCCGGGAAATCCGCTCCCCGGGATCGGCAACGATCGCCTCTAACAGTGTCTGCAAATGAGCTGCCATGCGGGCGATCGTGGCAGCCTCGAAGAGATCGGTGTTGTACTCGAACCAACCACCCAGACGCTCGTCCGCGTCAGTAAGCTCGAGCGTCAGGTCAACCCGCGCGATACCCGGGTCCACCTCCACGAAATGCGCCGACAATCCCGAAAGCACCGGGACTCTCGGCGGCGGATTCTGCAGAATGAACATTACTTGAAAAAGCGTGTTTCGATCGATGCTGCGCGACACCTGGAGTGTCTGCAGCACCTTCTCGAACGGAAGGTCCTGGTTTCGATAGGCACCGAGTGTTACTTGCCGGACGCGGCGCAGAACCTCGCTGAAGCTAGGGTCACCCGATAGGTCAGTCCGCAGTACGATCGTGTTTGCGAATATCCCTATAAGCGGCTCGAGATCAACCTGGTTACGGTTGGCAATCACCGATCCGACTGCGACATCCTCGTGATGCGTGTAGCGGTACAAAAGACACTGAAAGGCCGCAAGCAGCGTCATGAACAAGGTGACGCCGTGAGTTCGACTTAGGGATTTGATGGCACGCGATAAGGTCCGCGAGAGCCTTAGCGGCCGCCGGGCACCTCGTCCCGTCCATGCTTCTGGCCGCCGCCAATCGGTTCGCAGCGGTAGCTCCGTCAGCCCTGCGAGTTGTGTGCGCCAGTATCTGCGCTGTTCCTCGGCGGCACGCGTTGCCAGCCACATCCGCTGCCACTCGGCGAAATGCCTGTACTGGGCGGGAAGCCTGGGCAGTTCAGCAGGCACCCCCTTTAAGCCCGCAGCAAAATGCGCCCCGAGTTCTTCCCAAAACAGCCGTTGCGACCACCCGTCTGTGACGAGGTGATGAATGTTGATCACGAGGGCATGATCAGTCTCATCAAGCCGCAACAGCCTGGCCCGCAAAGGCGGCCCTTTTTTAAGATCAATCGTTTGGTGCACCGTCTCCTGTGCGTGCCGTTGAATGGCGGCCGTTCTCTCGCTCACGGCACAGGGTCGCAAGTCGAGTTGTTCGAACCGCGGCCTCACTTTCCCGACAATTTGAAGCGGTTCAACGGGAAGGTGAGGGAACGTCGATCTTAGCACTTCATGACGCTCGCTGATCCTTGCAATGCTCGCCGCAAGCGCGTCTACATCGAGCGGTCCGAACAACCGGAGTACTTCGAGCACATTGTAGTTATACCCGGTCGGGTCGAGTCGGCTCAGGACTTGGATTCTTTGCTGCTGGTATGACAAGCGGGCCTTACCCGCATCGGCCGACGTATCGCGCAAACTAGGCGTAGCGGCAGCGGAACCCCTGTGCAACTCGATGCGAGCGGCGAGGGCTGCGACGGTCGGCGCATCAAAGATATCGTCGAACGAAAGGCGGATGCCAAGTTGTGCCCGCACACGCGAGAGTATCTGCGTCACCTTGATTGAATCCGCACCGAGCGCGAAGACATCCTGCTCAACGCCGATCTGATCGAGTTCTAGGACATCCGCCCAAATTCTGGCAAGTTGCCGTTCCGGTTCCGACCGGGGGGCAACCATGGTGCTGTCCCGCTTCGTCTGGGCCTTTCGTAGCGAGCTTGCAAGCGCCAGAGCGAGTTCGCTACGCTTGATCTTGCCGCTGGGACCTTTCGGGATCTGCGGCACAAACAGGATCAGGCTGGGGACCTTGAATTTGGCCAGGCGCTCGCCGGCAAAGTTGCGAAGCTTCTGTGCGCTGATCTTGGCGTTGGGACGCCGTACCACGGCAGCAGCGATGTCCTCGCCGTAGCTGCGGATGGGAGATGGAGAAGGCGGCAGCTTCGATCACATCGGGGTGGCCAAGCAACGCCTCTTCGACTTCGGCTGGCGCGACCTGCTGTCCTCCGCGCTTGATAACATCCTTGATTTTGCCAACAATGAAGAGATAGCCGTCGCGGTCGAGATATCCGAGGTCGCCGGTTCGGAACCAGCCGTTCCGAAACGCGTATTCTGTAGCTGCAGCGATCATTGTCATAACCCCTGGTGATGGTGGGACCCCGGAGCGCGATTTCTCCACGCTCGCCGGCTTCAAGTTGTCGGCCTTCAGTGTCTATGATCGCTATCTCGGCCCCGGCGGATTGGCCGACCGAACCAGGTTTGCGTCTTGTCAGAGGATTTGCAGCAATTTGCGACGCGGCCTCCGTCATGCCGTAGGTTTCGATCACAGGCACCCCGAACCGGGACTCGCAATTCACTGAGCACGTTCGACTGGCAGTGACGCAGAGGCCGAGCGAATGACACGCAAGGAACATTTTCCGACGCTGTAATTACGGCGCCGTGCCTCGGATAACACCGCTCGATGGATTGTCGGAACCGCGGTGTACCAAGTTGGTCGGAACTCGGTTAGCCAGCCGAAGAAGTCGGCGGGATCGAACCCGGGCGTGCAGACCACACTCGTCCCCGCCGCCAATGCAGTCAGGAGGCCGGATATCAGACCGTGTGCGTGAAACAGCGGCAACATGTTCAGCAACCGGTCTTGCGGTTCAAGTGCTAGCGCTGCACCTGCGTTATAGGCCGATCGGCATATCGCTCCGTGGCTCAGGGGGATCAGCTTCGGTCGAGCTTCGGTGCCCGAGGTCAACAAGATAAACGCGTCGTTGTCGGCATGGAACGCGGGCTGTTTCGCCAACGATCTGGCGTGTTCCCGAACCGAGAAAGTCGAAGGCGCCGATACCCGCGCCGGGCCGAACTGATAGATCGATGACGGGTATGCCGAGGGTGTGCGCGACACCACGGCTCGCCGAACAAATATCAGCACGCGTTAACAGCGCCACTACCTGCAGGTCGCGCGAAATAGCGCTGCCATTCGTCCGCGGCGAAGCTTGGGTTCAGCGGCACACATATGGCAGAGGCTGCGACTGCGATAATGGCGGCCGCAGCGTCTGCTCCAGCGGGCAGCACGACGGCTACCCGATCGCTTCGGCCAATGCCGCACCTTCTCAATTCGCGAGCCGCATCGTTCGTTTGCTCCCAAAGCGCCGCATAGGTCAGCGGCAGCCGGCCGTGCGCCAGGATGGCATCGCGGCCGGGCACTACCTGCGCGTAGTAGGCGATAAGTTCTTCGATGTGCGAAAAGACCCGGCTGCTGGCGATTGTGTCCGCGGGTTCGTTCCGAGATGGCTCCAAAGCCTTGAACAATGCCGCCCTCCGCGTCAACGTTTACCTGGCTATTTTTGGCTTGGCGGATGCGATTGACGGCGTCCTTGGCGATTTACCGATTTCGAAAAACGACGCTTCGTTCGTGAGGATGTGGCGTCGCGCTTCACGTGGTTGCGCTTCGAAGCCTTGGAACCCAATTGGTTATTAACGAACTCGTGGACGCCGTTAAGCGCTTCACTGGCAAGACGGTCAATCCATTCAAAGCTGGTTTCGAGACTCTCCAATTCTGGAACCGTGTATGCAAGGAAGTCTTTATAGTGAGCTGCAGCATCTTCGCGGAAGAGGTCACGCACTAAACCGTTGACCAGTCGCGGGACACCGTACTTCATGCCGGTGATCGCGGCGCCTGTTATCCCAAGGCTGGGCAGCGATCCCAGCGTGAAATTGTGCAGGCGGCTGATGAACGGAGCGGCCCCAGGCCGCCGCTCCATAAACTCGAATGACGGGCCGAGGTACGGATGCCTTGCAAGGACTTCGTTTTCCTCACCAGCTGGAGGCGTGAACCGGTCGCCCCAGACCGCAATGTGATGAACGATCGGGGATAGTTCCGGACGGGCCGACAGGTCCGTCTCGAAACCTGTGCCAAAGATAATAAAGTCGAATGAGAACTTGCCAGCATCGGTTTCGACGGTTGCAACGTTTCCCTGGTCGCGAATGGAGCGCCATGCGCAATTGGCATGCCACGTGAAATTCTCGAATTTGCGACACCTCCAAAAAGCTTCCTGGGGCGGAGGCAGTGGCACATCCTCCAGCATGCGGCGCATATAACGCCATCGTTCTAGGTCACTCAGATCTCCAAAGTGACCGAGCATCCCGGCGAAGTTCATCCACGCGAGCAGATTGACCCGCGGAATTTCCGGACGACGAAAGCAAAGGTCGACCCTGGCGGCACCCGCTTCTAGCGCCGCGGCGGCATTGTCGAGAGCTGAAGCTCCGATGCCGAGGACCCCAACACGCTTTCCCTTAAGCCGGCCAAAGTCTATGTCGTCGGCCGAATGAGCGTAGCGCTCCGCGGGAAGGTCGGCAACGAGTTCCTTGGGAGCTCGCCAGCGGCCGCTGCCTTCAAGACCGGTTGCCAGGACAATCTTTCGCGTGTGCACCCGTTCGATCCGGCCCCTGCGGCGGAGATTAGCGAGGAGTAGGTCGCCCGCTGGCTCGATCGATGTAACTTCCGTTTCGTTTTCAACCGGGATCTCCAGGACGTCTCGATACCAATCGAGATATTCTCGCCATTCATTTCTGGGAATTCTACCGATGCGTTCCCATGCTTGACGACCGTATCGGGCCTCATACCAGGCGCGAGCCGTAAGGCTCGGGATTCCGAGGTCGATGCCCGTCACGTCGTTGGAAGTCCGCAGTCCATTCATACGCGCAAATCGGCGCCAAGGCCCCTCGAGGCCGCGCGGATTGCGATCCAGGATCCTGAAGTTGGTTATTCGCTCGCGCTTAAGGCCGAAGGCGGTTGCTAGTCCGCCCTGACCGCCGCCGACGACCAGCACATCAAGCACCCTGTGGCCATCCCGGTAGTGCGGGACCGTCCACTCCCGGGGAGGAAAACTCAGATACGTCAGTTCGCGCCGCACGCGATCTGAGAGCCGGGCAACACTCACGGTCCACCTCCTCATGACAAGTCGCGGCCACGCCCGATGAGCCTTGTACTCTGCCACGAGTGACGAACGGGATAAAGTCCCGATGGGTTTTCGGCTCAGGGATATCGTCCGCGGGATAATCGTCCCGCAATTAAGTTCGGCGCTATTCCGGCTTGATATTGGCAGCCCGGACTATCCTGGCTCGTTCCTCGGTTTGTTCCGTCACGAACTTTGCGAGGTCGGCAGGCGAGGCAATAAACGGCACGCCCCCGAGAGCGACGAGCCTCGCCTTGATCACGGGATTTGCAAGTCCCGAGTTGATCTCTCTATTTAGTGTATCGATAATCTCGATCGGCGTACCTTTGGGCGCGCCTATTCCAGCCCACGCGCTTATTTCAAAGCCAGGCAAGTATTCGCCCATAGTCGGAGTGTCGGGCAACCCTTCTGAGCGTGTCTTGGTTGTTACCGCTAGAGCGCGGAGTTGGCCCGCTCTGATGTGTTCGATCGATGCGGGTAGATTGTCGAAGGCAGCCGTTACGTGACCGCCGAGCAGGTCAGTCACCATGGGGGCCGAACCGCGGTAAGGAACGTGAACCATCTCGACGCCGGCGGCGATTTTGAACAGTTCGCCGGCCACGTGCGAGACCGTCCCGGTCCCGAACGAAGCCAAATTGATCTTCCCCGGATTGGCCTTGACGTACGCAATGAATTCGAGAACCGTCCTCGCGGGAACGGTTGGGTGTACTTCCAGTACAAGCGGTGAGCGAACGATACCCGCGACCATAACGATGTCGCTTAGGAAGTTGAACTTGAGATCCTTGTAGAGCGCCGAATTGATGGTGTTCGTCGAGCTAGCCCCGAGAAGCCTATAGCCATCCGCGGGCGAACGAACGACCGCCTCGGTCGCTATGTTTGCGGCAGCGCCGGGCCGGTTCTCGACGATGAATTGTTGGCCGAGACGCTCCGACAGCCATTGAGCAACGATGCGCGCGGCGGTGTCGGTATTGCCGCCGGCAGGAAAGCCGACGATGATGTGCACTGGTCGCGTCGGATAAGCTTGCGTCATTGCTCGACGCGGCAGGAACGGCAGCGTGGCTGCGCCCGCGGACAGATATAGAAAACTTCTGCGGAAAATGTTCAAAGTGTCCTCAATGGTCCGGCGCCCCGACCAAATCCATCGTTATGGACATGATATTCCCTTAAAGCCCGAAAAGCTTCCCCAAATTTGCGTCGCTTGGGAGTTGCAAAACGAAAGGTGTCCGAGCCCGTGCTCATAGACGCACCACCTTATACCCTCTTTCGTTTCCGCGCTGCGTGCCGGATCCTAGACTAGACACCGAGAGTTAATTCTCGTCCCTCACGCTACCAGGTTACTCTCGCGTCCCCTGAGCAGCCACGGCCAACTGACTTCCCGACACTGGAATGCGACACTCGGTCGACGGACAGCCACCGCTGCCTGGTACGCCTGCGCGGGTGCCAGGTCGGCGAGTGTCCAATCGGAACAAATAGCACCTCCCATCTGTGTCAATTGGGGAGGGCGATCCTGGCGGCCGGTGCAAAAGCTATCAAGGGGAAACGACAGTCCCAAACCGAGTCCCTTTACGAACGCCTCCTTGCGTGTCCAGGTCACGTAAAAGCCAGCACGCCTTCGCTTGGGAGCCAATCGTAGAAATTCCTTCATCTCGCTCGGCGCGAAATGACGTTCGGCGATTGCGAGAAGGTCCGGAACATCTCGAACCAATTCAAGATCAACTCCGAGGGGAGCGTGGAGCGAGACGCCCACCAGCGCCGCATCTCCGGAGTGACTGAGATTGAACTCCAAGTCGCTGCCTCCCGCCAGCGTCGGCCGACCGTAGGCACCGGCGACGATGGCGACAGCGTCCGGCGCGGTCATCAGATAACGTCCGAGCAAAAGACGCAAAGCCACGTGACTGCGTATGTAGCATTGCCGTTGATGCTCGAAATAGAAGCCTGCCGCACGTTTTTCCTCATCTTTCGAGAGGATCGCGACCGCGCAACTTTCAGCATCGGCCGGGAAACTCGCCAGTGAGACGAACCAGCAATCGACACGATCTGCCGCAAGTTGGAGGGGACCGTTGCATCCCTCCGTCGGCGCAGGCCAATTTCGGACGGTTTTCATTCAATTGTCAGACGAGTGAGTTGGCGATCGGTGGGGACTAAATCATCCATCTTTGCCTGAAAGTTCTTTGGACTGTAAAGCTGACGGGAGCATCAAGGAAGGTGCCGTACGCCCAAATCGCGCAACTCACGTCGGACAAAGAGACTCCACTCCGCGCAACTGATCCCTCAGTAGCGACGGTAACCCGTGTGAAGGTCTCAGGGAACGTCTGAGTTTGGCAATTTTCGGACCTGACTCGCCGGGCTGACGATGTCCTCTGTGGATGGCTCCCGCGTTGCAAGTGGTAAATTGACGTTTTGCGCGCTTCACTCCGACTTCCAGTTACCACCCATGTCTGTCGGCCTCTGCCGCGGCATTCATGATCTTTGCACAGGGGTGAAGCACACCCTCGGCTAGCGCGCGCGAGCTACAGACGCGCTTCTGGCAAAGCTATCACCATTGCGGCCTGCATCTCAAACTCACGAGCGAGCTCGCGTGTGGTCGGCAAATGCCCTTCCACTTGCAGTCGGGCAATGAAATGATAAGTCTGGCCAGCAAATCGCGTCCCTCTAGGCAGCCGCACGACCAACCTTGCAGGCGCACCGAAATGTACTTCCAACCGGTGTGGTTTATGAAGGTTTGGCCCTTCCGCGAGCCGGTCCGCTTTGCATCAAAACGAAGTTTGATTCACGTGACGAGGCGCGGAAAAGGACTACCACTATTAACAACACCTTATCGCTGCAAATTCACGGGTATTTCTAATTTCTACCTGAAGCCTATCCACACGAAATGCCGTTTGTCCAAAGCGTGATTGTAACATTTCGTGAACAATCAGCGGCGCGCGAAGGGTCGAAGCTGCGCTTGATGCGATGTGTTGGTGTCCGGTGGACTCGCCCCTGTCCTTTTGTCTGAAATGGCCCCATCCTCGCGGACCCCACTCACGACTGGCAATCGGGCAATAGGGTACAAACTGTAAATAAGCGTCAGAAAAACTTTCTGTCTCACTCGCGAGGGGAGCACGAAAACTGCCCCGCCTTTTTGCCGATCACCTGGCCCGATCGCACTGAATCAAAACGGTTTCTTGCATCAAAGCCGATGAAATTGCGGCCGAGTTATTAATTTTAACCTCACTCCGCCAACGCATTTTTTGCGGAATTTCTGTGCGGTCGAAAGCAAATATCGAGGCGGGTGCTGGCCGGCATCTACGCGAAGGTGCGAACGTCGGATTTCGCCTCGCAGGTGATCACGGAAAAACGGAAGCCGGACAGTCATTGGGGGACCGCGAAATAGCAGCACACTGTGATGCTATCCGAGCAAAAAAGCTGGTTGATCGGCTGCTAGTTGAAGCCCGCGGCCCCAATCACGGTGCTTTACCAAAGCAAAGCTCCAATGACCGCTTGTGGCGCAAAGCGGCCATTTGGTCGAACAGTAACGTAGGCATACGACCCGGCACTCCGGCATTTGTCGATTCGAGCGGATGGTAACGCTTTCAACCATCCCGCACGTGAGCAATCGCAAACCCGCGCTTCAGTTCTTGCGAGCCCCGGCCGGCTGACGGTTTGAAGTTGCGCGTGGCGGTTCGAGGAAGACCTCTTTCACATGGTCATCGCTCAGCACGACGACCACGAAATTGAGCTGGTCACCTTCCTTGACCAAGCCTCCGCTGATGGCCTTTCCAGCTGCGGCTTTCTCAGCGATCGCCACGGCGTCCGACAGCGCCTGTTGGACCAATTTCAAAGCGTTGATGTTGTCCCGTTCTTCCATTTCAAGCTCGTTCAGGGACCACGCGGTCTCGGGTCCGCCGGTTCGCCCCGTACGAACATCAATAACGTTTTCCCATATCTCTTTGTCCTTGACGGTTCTCACCCGATAAGAGGGATTGTGCGATGTATCGAACGATATTGCGGAAGTCCGTGACCCCGTATGCAATCGTTCGGCTATGCCGATCGCCTGGACGAGGGAAAGCGACGCAGCATGGAAGGCCGCACGGAAGCGCTGATCCGACTCAGTGTCCGTCTCGCGATGAACGCTTTGGCCAGTCGAGCTCAACGATCCATCGTTGAGCTCAGCGAGAGCGGCGCAAGGGACAAGCACAAGGGGCAACAGGAGTATCCCGATGATCCGTAGTTTCCTCTGCATCACACCAATTGGACGGCTTGCTTGGTTCATGAGATGGCTGTTGGGTGTGAGTAAAGGACAATAAGAAAATAAGTTTCGCCGCACGGCACTTTGAAGTCGCGAAGGTTCTGGCGTATGAGCCGCGATGGTCACTTCTGCCGTCCGACATCGGGCCACAATGCTGTGGCAAATATTAGTGAGCGGCAGGCGAGCGAAGGCGGAGCTTTCGTGCTGCACTGGCCGGGCTTGCCCGGCCCCGAAGCCGCAGTGACGACAGTCGGCTTGAGGGTGGTAAAGAACGCAAGGAACAACAACGCTCCGATTCCGAACGTAAAGAGGCTGAGTACTTCCTTCATATTGGCTCCTATGCATTTTCCAGTTCGCGCTGAGGGGGCGCATCAGTTGAAGAGACAGCTTGGATTTCTGGGGCAAGCGGATTTTCGTGAGTGTTGTCCGTTGCGGGTGCCGGCTCCTTGATCCGGAACCAGGCGACATATAGCGCCGGCAGGAACAACAGCGTCAGCACGGTGCCAACGATGATGCCGCCCATCATCGCGTAGGCCATCGGCCCCCAGAAAATCTCGCGAGCGATCGGGATGAGGGCGAGACTTGCGGCAGCCGCAGTCAGCATGATTGGCCGCATGCGGTGCTCGGTTGCTTCCACGACCGCGTCCCAGACGGGCCGTCCTTCCTCCTTCAGTTGTTCAATCTGCACAATCAGGATCACCGAGTTGCGGATCAGAATGCCGATCAATGCCAGCACGCCGAGGATCGCAACGAAGCCGAGCGGAGCTCCGCTTGGCAGCAGGGCCATCACCACACCGATCAAGGCGAGGGGCGCAACCGCAAACACCAAAAACAGCCGGTGAAAGCTTTGCAGCTGGATCATCAGGATGGTCGCCATGATGAAGAGCATTAGCGGAACGACCGCCGCAATCGGGGCCTGGCTCTTCGCGCTTTCCTCGACCGAGCCTCCGATCGTGACCGAGTATCCGGCCGGCAGTCCTTTTGCGAACTCGTCCACCTTCGGCGCGAGCTGATCCACGATTGTCTTCGGCTGCACGGTATCGAGGATGCTTGCCTTGAGCGTTATCGTAGGAATTCGTGATCGCCGCCAGATTGTCGGCTGCTCGATTTCGTAGCGCAACGTGGCCACCGCGCCGAGCGGAACCGATTGACCGCCCGAGCCGATCAATTGCAGGTCGCGCAGCGTATCGATCGATGCGCGCTCCGGTGCGGTCGCGCGGCCCATCACATTCACCAGGTAAATGCTGTCGCGCACCTGAGTGATCGAGGAGCCGGCGAGTAACGCCGTTCAACGTCGTCGCAATGTCCTCCGAGCTCACGCCAAGCTGGCGCGCCTTGTCCTGCAGCACATCGACCTTGACGACGCGCGCAGGCTCCATCCAGTCGAACACGACATGATCGAGGTGCGGATTGGCGCGCACGATGCCGGCGAGGCTTTGGGAGAATTCTCTCACTTTGGCGATGTCGGGCCCGCTCAGCCGATACTGCACGGGACGCCCGACCGGCGGTCCGACCTCGAGCAGTTTGACGAAGGTATCCGTGCCGGGAAATGTCTTCTTCAGATAGGCTTCGAATTGCGCCTTGGCGCGATCGCGCGCGGCAATGCCGCCCTTGGTGACGACGACCATCTGGCCGAACCAGGTGTTCGCCGTCTGCAAGTCGAACGACAGCACAAATCGCGGAGCGCCGGTTCCCACATAAGTCGACCAATGGTCGACGGCGGGATTGTCCTGCAGCTGTTCACGCTCGAAGCGGGCGATCTGCGCATTGGTTTCGGTTATCGAGGCGTTCTGAGGCAGGTTCCAGTCGATGACCAGTTCGGCACGGTCCGACGACGGAAAGAACTGCTGCTGCACGAAGTTCATGCCGAACAGAGCGAGCGCGAAGGCCGCGACCGTCACCCCGACGGTGATCCAGCGATGACGCATGCAGACCAGAAGCAGGCGGGCGAACGTCTGCCCAACCCGGCCTTTGGATTCATGATGACCTTTGATCCTGGCCGGCAGGATCGTGACGCCAAGCAAGGGCGTGAACAGCACTGCGACAATCCATGACACGAGCAACGAGACAGCAATGACCACGAACAAGGTGTAGGTGAATTCGCCGGCGTTGCTGGTGTTGAGGCCAATCGGGATGAAGCCCGCGACGGTGACCAGGGTTCCCGTCAGCATCGGAAACGCCGTGGAGGTGTAAACGTGGGTTGCGGCCTTCTCCAGGGGATCGCCGACTTCCAGTCGCGCCACCATCATTTCAACGGCGATCATGGCGTCGTCGACCAGAAGGCCGAGCGCGATGATCAGGGCGCCGAGCGAAATGCGCTGCAGCGATATTCCGGCATATGCCATCACCACGAACGTGATCGCCAGAACCAGCGGGATCGCGATCGCAACGACCAGGCCGGCGCGAAGGCCAAGGCTCAAGAAGCTGATCCCGAGCACGATGACCACCGCTTCGAACAGGGCCTCCGTGAAGCCGGACACGGCGTGCTCGACAACGACCGGCTGGTCGGCGACGAGATGAACTCCGAGGCCGATCGGCTGCTCGGCCAGGATCTTCGACATTTCCTCTTTCAGCGCTTCGCCGAACTTCAGCAAGTTCGCGCCCGACTTCATCCCGATCGCGAGTGCGATGGCGGGCTCGCCGTTGAAGCGAATCAGCGTCGTCGGCGGATCGGCGTAGCCGCGCGTGATGGTTGCCACGTCTGTCAGCGGGAAGAACCGGTCGTTGACCCTGAGATTGATCGCCTTCAGGCTTTCCTCGGATGCGAACTGACCGTTGACCCGCACGCTGATGCGCTCCGGCCCCTCCTGGAATACGCCCGAGGGCGCGACGGCATTTTGCGCCTGCAGCGAGGAGACGATGGAACGGGTGTCGAGTCCGAGCGCCGCGATTTTTCGGGTCGAAAATTCCAGGAAAATCATTTCGTCCTGCGCGCCGAGAATGTCGACCTTGCCGACATTCGGGACGGTCAGGACTTTTGCGCGAATGTCTTCGACACGATCGCGCAATTGGCGCTGGCTCAGGCCGTCGCTGGTGAAAGCGTAGATGTTGCCGAAGACGTCGCCGAAGCGGTCGTTGAAGCCCGGCCCGATCACGCCTTGCGGGAAATCGCCCTTGATGTCCGCGATCATGTTGCGCACGCGCGCCCAGGTCGGGGCGACGTCGGCGGCCTTCGTTGTGTCGCGCAGATAGACGAAAACGGTGGTTTGGCCCGCAACGGTGACGCTCTTGGTATAGTCGAGCGACTCCAGCTCTTCGAGCTTCTTCTCGATCCTGTCGGTGACCTGGCGCGTCATTTCCTCGGGCGAAGCGCCCGGCCATTGCGCCCCGATCACCATGGTCTTGATGGTGAAATCAGGATCTTCCTGCCGCCCCAGCTGCAGGTATGCGAAGAGACCCGCCGCCATGAAGGCGATCATGAAATACCAGACGAGCGAACGATGCCCGAGGGCCCAGTCGGAAAGGTTGAAGGTTTTCATGGCGTGGCGTCCTGTTCGATGCGGACTTGCTGTCCTTGTTTGAGGCTGTGGATTCCGGCAGTTACGATGCGCACTCCCGCAGTGAGACCGCCGGTGACCCGGATGCCTCTTTCGTCCTCGGAGAGGTCGACCTTTTGCAGCGAAACCTTGCTCGTGGGATCGTCGATGACCCAGACGAAAGTCTCGGCGCCCTCTCTGAGGACGGCGGACGCGGGCACTCGGAGAACTGAGCTGTGATCGCTGCTGAGCCTTGCCGTGATGGTGCTTCCGAGCCGGAAGCTTTCAGGCGGATCATTCAAGGCGATGCGAACGCGGCGCATGCGCGTCACTTGATCGGCTTGCGGCGCTATTTCGCGAATTCGGCCCTGGACTTGAACGGCAGGAAGCAGCTGCGGGCTGACGGTGAACGGCAAGCCGACGGTCAAAGGCACGGGGAAATCCGGGCCGAGATCGACCACGGCCTCCCGGGCGTCCAGTCGCGCCACGGTCACGACGCTCTGTCCGGGCGACACGACTTGTCCCACCTCGGCGCTCACGGCGGTGACGACACCCGCGAAGTCGGCCTTGACCTGGGCATAACCCAGCTGCTCGATCGCCTTGGCCAGGTTCGCGCGGGCGCGAGCGGTCGATGCTTGTGCGCCGGCGCGCATCTGCTCTGCATCATCAAGCGTCTGCTTCGTCGTGGCGTCGGTCTTGATCAGGATCCGTTTCCGCTCCTCGGTCCCGATTGCGTTTTCAAGCAGGGCCTCGGCTTTCGAAAGATCCGCTTTCGCTGACCGCACCGCGAGCTCAAGGGCAGTGGGATCGATGGCCGCAATGGTCTGCCCCTCGGCAACCAGATCTCCGACGTTGACCGGACGCGCGATGAGGCGTCCCAGCACGCGGAAGCCGAGATTCGTTTCATAGCGCGGCTGGACGGTTCCGACCGCCATCGTGCTGTCGGTTGCGGCCGGTTGCAGGACGGCCGACAGCACGGGCCGCACAGGCTCCGGAGCCTTCGCCTCCTGCTTGCATCCGGCCATCGCCAATGCCGAAGCGATGGTGCCTGCAACAACAAGAAACCGCGTTTTCATGATCGATCCTCGCCATATGTCACGGGCTGGCCGGAGCTCAGCAGCTTGCCGCCGTCGATCACGACGCGGTCTCCAGGCTCGAGCCCTTGCTTGATCAGCACCGCTCCGGCTTCGTAAGCGCCGACGGTCACCGGCTTCAGCGACGCTGTGTTTGTCTTGGGGTCGACGATCCAGACCGCGGGCTTTGACCCCACTGCGGTCAGCGCGGTCCACGGCAACGTGATTTCCCTGGCCGGTTTGGTTCCGGCGGTCCCCGCGATGGCACTTCCGAGCGTCATTGCAGGGGGCGGATTTTGGATCGCGACTTTCACACGAACCGTGGAGCTCTTGGGATCGACGGCCGGCGATATCTCCCGGACGTAGCCTGTGGCGGTCACATCGGGATCCGAGACGAGCGCCAGCGACACGCGGTCGTGCTCCACGTCGTCGAAGAACATCGATTCAGGGACATCGAAGACCGCGTCGCGCTCGCCATCTTGCGCCAGCGTGAAGACCGATTGGGCCGCCTGCACGACGTGTCCGAGTTCAAGGCTTCGCGCGGTAATCACGCCCGCCGCGCGGGCGTGAAGTTCAGTATCGCCGAGCGCCTCGCGGGTTCTTCCCAGCTCCGCTTTCGCCGATTCCAGCGTGCTTTGTGCGGTTCGCAATTGCTCCTGCGCCTGGTCGTAGGCGACGCGGGTGGTGAAGCCGCTCGACAAGAGAGAGCTTTGCCGGTCAAAGGTCGCTTGCGCCACGCGCAGCTGGGCCTCCGCCGCGGCCACGCCTGCGGTTGCGGCGTCAAAATCGGCCTGCTGCTCGGCCGGATCGAGCCGGGCCAGGAGGTCGCCGGCATTGACGTGGGCGCCGACATCCACCAGGCGCGCGAGGACGCGCCCGCTCACGCGAAAGGAGAGGTCGGCGCTGAAGCGGGCCTGGACCTCGCCGGTCAGTGTCATGGCCGCCTGTCCGTGGCGCGGCTGCACAAGCTCGGTGCGCACCAACGCGGGGCGCTCGACAGGAGCGGCGGATCGCTCATTGCAGGCACCCAGTGGCGTAGCCAGGAGCGCGAGCGCGACTGCGGCACTCATGGGCCGCGGAATGGTCATCGCAGGCGGATGGGGAATGAAGTGGTGCACGATGAAGGCCCTTTAATTAAACTATACCGTATAGTTTCTTTTACTTGCGCTTTGATCGAGAACATGTCAAGCCGGAATTATCAGCGAGCTTGGGTGCTCGCAGCATCGTGAATGCAGGGATGAAGCCGGATGGTGAGCAAGCACAATGATTTGAAACGACCGCGTCCGGGAAGACCGTCCAAAGACCAAGCCGGCGATGTCAAAGCGCGGATCCTCGATGCGGCCCAACGGGTATTCCTCAAGAGAGGTTATCAAAGCGCAAGTCTCGACGAGATCGCCGAGACGGCGCCGGCGAGCAAGCCGACCATCTATGCTCACTTCCCAGGGAAGGAGGCGCTCTTCGAGGCGGTGGTGGCCCGTGTCATCGAAGGATTGACGGATTTCGAGGGCTTTGCGCCCAAGGGGCGCTCGGTGCAGGACAGGCTCGCGAGCCTGGGCATCGAGGTCGTGCAACGATTTATCGACGAGACGATCGGCATCACGCGCGCCACAATTGCCGAGGCTGACAGATTCCCGGCCTTGAGCCGCCAGGTCCATGAACACGGGCGGGACCGCGCCGCGGCTGCCGTGTCTCATGTCTTGAACGATGCCACTCACACGCTTTCGCGCGGCGCCAAGGGACCTTTCGGCTCGAAACGAAGCATCTCCACGGCGCAGATCTTCATGGATCTCATTCTGCTGCCGATGATAATGCGGGCTTTGATGGGGGAGGGCGCGAAAGAGTTGCGCAGCGAACTGCCCGCTTTCGTGCGCGAACGCGTCAGCTTCTTCCTGGCAGCTTGTGAAGCCGATTGGGCAAAGTGAAGCCCTTGCGCGCCATCATCGACGCGGGCAATTTTGGAGCGACGCGCCTTTCTCAATCGGCGAGGGCACCTGCTCTGCACCCCTGGGTGTAGCACGGCGGTGAAAACCACGGCCTTGTGGTGGCGCCATCTCGGCGAACGCTTCGAAGGGCTGGGGCTTCGCCAGAATGGCAGTCTTGCTTCCGGCAACGTCGGTCTCGCCGTCGGGTTTCGCGTCGTGTGCCAGCGTCGAAAGCGTGGTGTCCAACACCACGCGTTCCGGCCATTTTTGATCCGTATGAATTCGAATGTGGACCTTCTGATGGAGCGGTACGCCAGCGTGTGGAGCGATCGGGGCAGGGAAGCACCAGTTCGCGGCAAGCAGTGTCGCGAGCA
>CAVVEA010000009.1:0-49227 GCA_963747165.1 uncultured Alphaproteobacteria bacterium
CGAAGGTGCTGCTTGCCAGCGGGCACATCGTCTATGGCGGCAAAAACGGGGTTCCGTCGTCGCTATATTGAAACGGCGCATCGATTCCGATTATTCGCTGGACATGCCGTTTCGCGCGGATCATCGATGGTCAGCCAGCCACGGTGGAGCAGGATGCTCCTGTCCGCGAAGCGCGTGGCCAGATGGGGGTCGTGAAGGATCGCAATGAGGGCGGTGCCGTTGCGCGCGCGGCCGCGTGGTTCCCACTGGGCTCCAAGCAACGGGTCCGCGGCGCTGCCGCATGATCGCACGTCCCTCTCAATAAAGGCTTAACCGGCAAGGAAGTACCGTCGCCGATCGTTTCCGTCACGAGGGTACCTATCATGCGACATCTTAGCGTCTACAATCGTTTCGCGACGATCATCGCGGTTTTGACCGTCGTCTTCGTCGTAGCGCTAACTGCTCAAGTGATGGTCCTTCGCAATACCGTCATCGAGGAACGCCGGACCAAGGTGTTCGATCTGGTCGAGGCCGCGAAGAAGATCCTGTCGAATTACGATGAGAAAGCCAAAGCCGGCAAAATCCCGGCGGAGGAAGCACGGCAGCTTGCTTTCGATGCGATCGGCGCCATGCGCTGGGGCAAATCCGCCGACTATCTCGGAATCTACGGCGCCGGCAGCACCAATGCCGGTGTTACCTATGTGCATGCCAACCCGAAATACATCAATGTCAATCGCTGGGATTACAAAGACAATCAGGGCCAGCTGCTGATTCAAAATATCGTCGGCAAAGCCCGCAGCGGCGGCGGTTATCTCGAATACCAGGTGCCGAAAGCGGCGGGTGGTCCCGAACTGCCGAAGCTCACCTATGCCGGCGGCTATGGCGAGGGCGACAAGCTGCTCGCAATCCAGGCAGGCGTCTATACCGACGATATAGAGGCAGTGGTGTTCGACCGCGCCATCTGGATCGCCGCGGGCGGTGTCGTGGGGCTGCTCGTCGCGGGATTGGCCGCATTCGCTCTCGGTCGCGGCCTGGTTCGTCCGCTCGGTGCGATCTGCGGCGTCATGGACGGTCTGGCGAAGGGGGACTTGAGCGTCGAGGTCCCGTTCGTCGAGCATCGTAACGAGATCGGCTATATCTCACGCAGCCTGGCCGTTTTCAAGGATCGGTTGATTGACGCCGAACGTCTCCGCGCAGAGCGGGAGGAGGCGACGGCGCGCGCCGTGGCAGAACGGAAATCGGCGATGAACCAGATCGCAGGCGAATTCGAGAAAAGTGTCGGCGGAATTGTCACAGGCGCCGCTTCAGCAGCCACCGAAATGCAGCGCTCGGCGCAATCGCTGTCTGCAATCGCGAAGGAGACGACGCGGCAGAGCACCACCGTTGCCGCAGCCGCGCAACAGACTACGGCGAATGTGCAGACCGTGGCTGCCGCAGCGGAGGAACTTTCGACATCGGGGCAGGAAATCTCCCGTCAGATTGCTCAATCGGCGTCGATCGCGCAAAGCGCCGTTGCTCAGGCCGACCGCACCAATGCAATGGTGGAAGGGTTGCTGGAGGCGACACAGAAGATCGGCGAGGTAATGGGGCTCATTCAAAACATCGCCGCACAGACCAACCTCCTGGCGTTGAACGCGACGATTGAAGCCGCGCGAGCCGGCGAGGCAGGCAAGGGCTTTGCCGTGGTGGCAAGCGAGGTGAAGGCGCTGTCGACCCAGACCGCGAAGGCGACAGAGGAGATCACCGATCAGATCCAGGCGATCCGCGACGCTACCGGGGCGACGGCCGGGGCTATACGTGAGATCGGCGCCACCATCGGCCAGATCGACGAGATCGCCACAACGATCGCCGCCGCCGTGGAGGAGCAGGGTGGATCGACCAAGGAAATTGCCCGCAGCGTGCAGCAGGCGGCGCAGGGCACGCAGGGGGTCATGCAAAACATTGCCGGCGTGACGCAGGCATCGGGCCAGGTGGGAACGGCCGCCGAACTGGTGCTCGGTTCGGCAGGAGAGCTCGCCAAGCAGTCCGAGCGCCTCAAGCAAGAGGTCGAGAGTTTTCTCGCGACCGTCCGGGCGGCGTAGCCTCGCTATGCCCGCGAATAACTCCAGGGCAGGGAAGACCCGCTTTAGCGATGGGTTATCATCCCTCAACCCTGCGAGGGCCTGTCGATGGTGCCGCTTGCCAGCGCGCGCATCATCTGTGGCAGCAAGAACGGAGTTCCGTCGTCGGTATATTGAATCGGCGCGTTGACCTCGAAGATTCGCCGGATCATTTCTGCCGTCACCGTGTCGCGGGGCCCGCCCTCGATGGCAGCTTGCCACGGTGGAGCAGGATGATCCTGTCCGCGAAGCGCAGCATGGCGAGATTGAGATCGTGAAGGATCGCGATGACGGCGGTGCCGTTGCGCGCGCACTGCCGTGCGGTCTACACCAGACCGATCTGGTGGCGCAGATCGAGGCTGGAGGTTGGCTCGTCCATTAACAAAAGCCCGGGGCCGTGCGTCGCTTCTCCGCAGGCGAACTGTACCAGGATGCGGGCGAAATGCGTTGCTGCTCGCCGCCGGAGAGCGTCGGCAATTTGCGATGGCGAAAATCATGGAGTCCGGCCTCGTGCGAGGCGATGCTTCGGAAGTCTGGCCATGATCGTTTTCTGGTCCCTCGCAGCAGGCCGGCAAGCTGCTTCCCGAAGCTCCGGGCTTCAGCTATCGGCCCGCCGACGAACTGGCGCCAGGCTTCAAGACTACACCGGTCAGCAGCGCCGCAACGCTTGCAGCACGCGCTGCGGTGTCATTGGGATTTGCGATACGACCGCCCCCAGCGGTGCAATCGCGTCATTAACAGCATTCAGTGCAGCCGCGGACGCTGCCGCTGTGCCCGCCTCCCCACAGCCTTTTGCACCCAATTCGGTATCGCGTGTCGGTGTCTCGACGTGCTAAATCCTGATGTCGGGCATTTCACACGCCATCGGAACGAGATAATCCGCCAGTGAACCGTTCTCAAGCTGGCCGTTGTCGTTGTAACGGCACTCCTCGAAAAACGCGGCTCCAAGGCCCTGAATTGCGCCCCCGCGAACCTGCTCGTCAACCAGCATTGGATTGATGATGCGTCCGCAATCTTCAACGACCCAGACATTCAAGATCTTTGTAAATCCCGTCTCGACGTCGACTTCAACGTGGCAAGCCTGCACCCCGTTTGTGAACGCAAAAGGATACCCCTTCGGCGAGAAATGATGAGCGACAGTAAGTTGCGGATCGATACCGGCCGGAAGCGTATCCGATCGGAAGTAGGAGATGCGGGCGACGTCGGCTAACGCGATGCGGATCGCACCGGATGTTATATCGACTATCTGCGCGTTCTGAATATCGAGGTCTCCAGATTGAGCCTGCAGAATCGAGGCCGCGATCGCGAGCACATTTTGCTTGAGCTTCCTTGCCGCTTGAAACGCGGTTTCGCCTCCAATTCCCGCGCCCCGGCATGCCCAGTTTGCTCCTCCATGGGGAGTAACGTCCGTATCGCCAGTGATGACTTTCACCGTTTCGCGGTCGACGCCGAGTTGTTCCGCGACAATCTGGCCTATTATCGTTTCGGTACCCTGTCCGTGCTCTCCCACGCTGATCATGCATTGGATTTCGCCTGACGGCGTGATTTTTACAATGGCCCCATCCTGCGATGAAATCCGGGCGCCGCCAACTCCATAAAACGCCGGCGACGGGTTTGTGATTTCGACAAACATCGCAATACCGATGCCGCGATAAATTCCCTTGGAGCGCAACGCAAGCTGCTCGCTGCAAAGGGACGGATAATCAATCAGATCATGAATCTTGTCGAGGCAGGCCTCGTGTGAGAGGCGTTCAAACTTATACCCTGTCGGGGATGTATATGGGTACATATCCTGCGTGATGATATTGCGGCGTCTTATTTCGAATGGATCGATGCCGATTTTTCGTGCAGCTCTGTCCACCAACGACTCCGTCACGAGGCACGCGACGGGATGACCGACGGCCCGATATTGACTGGTCTGCACCTTATTCTGGAATACGACGCTGAGATTGGCCCGGTAGTTTCTAAATCGATACGGAGCGCCGATCAGGCGAACCACCTGGTTTCCTTCAACGACGCTGGTGCGCGGATAGCTTGAAAAGGCGCCGATGGCGGTGACATCGTCTACTTTCATGCCGAGAATGTTTCCAGAGGCATCGACCGAAATGCTTGCGCTGACTCGATGGTCCCGGGCGTGAATGTCGGAAACAAATGACTCCATGCGATCGGCAACATACTTCACGGGTCTGCCCGTTAGGATGCTCAATCCGACGATCGCCATGTCTTCATGATAGACATGGAGCTTCATTCCAAATGAACCCCCGATGTCGGGAGCAATGACGCGAACTCGCGATTCAGGTATTCCGTAGTGGCGGCTGTAAAGATCTTGGAATTGATACGGTGTCTGAGTCGCGTGGTGGACAGTAAGCTGATTGTCGCTCGAATTGTAGTCCGCAATAATAGCGCGGGGCTCCAGTGTCGCGGCGGTATGTCGGCCGAAGCAGAAACTGTCTTCGACGATGATGGTTTCCTTCGCAAACGCCGCGTCAACATCGCCACTTTCCACCTTCAGGCGGAACGACACATTGTCATCGAACTCCGGATTTATTTTTGGGGAATTCGTTTCACGCGCGGCGTCTACGTTGGTGACCGGTTCGAGTTCATTGAATTCCACCGTGACTTGCTCAGCTGCATCTTCTGCCAGAGCTCTTGTGTCGGCAACGACCGCAACGACGGCCTGACCTGCCCAGACAACCTTCCCAACTGCCAATGGCAGCTGCGGGGGCGATTTCATGCCACGGAAATGGTCGAGCGTCCCAACCCAGGGCTGACATAGCTTTGCCAAATCCGACCCGGTTGCGACGAGACGGACGCCATCCATAGCCGCCGCAACGCTGGTGTCGATAGATACGATTTCCGCATGTGCATAAGGACTACGAACGAAGGCTGCATGAAGCATGCGCGGCAGCTTCATATCAGTGACATACCTGCCTTTTCCGTCCAGTAGCCGGTTTGCATTGGGCCTCGTGACCGAGCGACCGATATAGCTGTTTGGGCGATCAAGGCCGGTAAGTGCGGTGTTCATGAGACAGCCAAGGCGTGCGAGATCTTCATGGAATTATTCGTTCGGTGAATTGGTTGCAGCGCGGTTTGCCCGAGACTCGGCCACGTTCAGAATGGATTTCACGATCGCCTCGTACCCAGTGCACCGGCAGTAGTTTCCCGACAAACCGTCCCGAATGGAGTCCCGGGTCAGTGGAGCACCGCTGCGTAGCAGCTCGTGCGCCGTAATCAGCATCCCGGCAGTGCAAAATCCGCATTGCAACGCATTGCTGTCGTGAAAAGCCTCTTGAATGTCAGCTATGGCCTTGCTGTCGCTGAGTCCTTCGATCGTTTCTATAATATCGCCATCCGCCTGGACTGCGAACATGAGACATGAGTGAACAGCCCTCCCGGCCAAAAGAACCAGGCATGCTCCGCACGCTCCCATCTCGCAGCCGAGATGGGTTCCGGTCAGCTCCAGCTCTTCGCGCAGAAAATCCGCTAGCGACAGGCGAGGCTCAATAAGTCGACTGATAGTCTGGCCGTTTACGACAAGAACAATTGGAATTCGCTCGCTCATGCGGCGTGCACTTCAGATTCGCTATTTGGGATAGCGAGGCGTTTAAGTAGTCGGCCGAGCAAGATACGCGCAAGATGCAGGCGCATAGCCGCACTTGTCTCGACGTCATCTTCGGGCTCGAGATCCTGATTTAGCGCGACTTGCGCTGCGGCGATCGTGTCCTCGGAGAGCGCGCGCCGAGTGATCGCATCCTCGGCATGATGAGCACGGACGGGCGTCGGCCCCACTGACAAGAAGGCAATCCTCGCTGTTTCGACCAAACTATCCTGAAATGTTGCCTGAATACCTGCGCCTACGAGTGCGTAGTCCCCACGCCTGCGTGCCAGCTCATCAAAGACGCAGCGGTCATTCTCGCCAAAGGGAGGAACCAGAATCGCAGTCAAGATCTCTCCCGATGCAAGGTCTGTGTCGAAGAGCCCCTTGAAATAGTCGGTGGCTTTAATTCGCCGCCGAACGTTGTTGGAGTTTACAATTTCGAACTCTGCGTCCAGCGCCAAAGTCATCGCCGGAAATTCGGCCGCGGGATCGGCAAGCGCTACGGTCCCTCCAATCGTTCCTTTGTTCCGGATCGCCGGATGAGCAACAAACGGGGCCGCCAGCCGGAGTAGAGGCGCATGCCGCGCAATCTCGGGGGATCCGAGAATTTCAAAGTGCCGTGTCAATGCGCCAACGCGCAAGACGCCTTGCGATACTGATATTCCGCGGAGCTCTTGAATTCGGGAAATATCGATCACGACTTTCGGCGCTTGCAGGCGCAGCGAAAGCGATGGCACGAGACTTTGTCCGCCGGCCAAATAGCAGCAATCGCCACCGGCTTGCGAATACGCCTCTAGCGCGCTCTCCAACGTTTCAGCTCGGACATACTTGAAAGCGCGAGCTTTCACCGGCTCTCTCCCGCCATCCCAGCTATTCAACAGCATTGAGACCATTTGGTCTCAATTCATCCTGAGTTGAAAGAGACAGTTGGTCAACAGCAATTACCATTTGGTCTCTTTCCCTGTCGGCGGGAAACAGCCGACAATGTTAAGCGATATTGCTTCGCAACAAATCCGGCGGTCAAATGAACAAGCCAAAAACTATCGTCACGAAAAGGCCCGTGGCGGATCGGCGGCCGGCGAAAGTCCAACGCGGTAAGAAGCCTGATAGCGAGCGCAGAAACATGCGGGCTCCCGAGCGGGAGAAACTCATTCTTGAATCAGCGATTCGGTTTTTTGCGGAGCATGGGTTCGAAGGTCAGACTCGCGAGCTCGCCAAGCGGATCGGAATCACCCACTCGGCGATATACCGGCACTTTCCCAGCAAGGAAGTCCTGATCGAACGGGTTTATGAACACGTGTATTTAGGCGCCTGGCAGCAGCATTGGTCGCATCTTATTCACGACAAGTCGCAGATGCTGGAAGCTCGGCTAATTCGCTTCTACCGTGAATACGCCGACCAGATTTTCAAGTTTGACTGGGTACGAATTTTCATTTTCTCCGGCTTGAAATCGTTCGATATCAATCATCGTTACCTTGTGTTGGTGATGGAGCGGATCGGAAGACCGGCCTTGATCGAGGCCAGGCAGGAATTGGGCTTTGCGCCGACATCGAAATCGCCGATTTCGCCGCGAGAGCAGGAGTTGTTCTGGGGGCTGCACGGTCGCATCTTTTATATTGCTATCCGCAAGTTCGTGTACGGCACGCCGGTTCCAGAAGGGGCGGAACTCCAAGCCGCGATTACGGATGGTGTGCGTCAGTTTATGCTGGGTGCGCATCAAATTTTCGCCGAGACCGTGCCCAGGAAGTAGCGATCAATGCCCGGGACAGCCAGGGCATGATGCGGATGGTGGGTTCAGGAACAGATTGCGCCGACGCCGCCGCAGCAAAGGCCCGACGTCGAGGCGCCGCCGGAACAGAAAGCACAGCCGACGCCGCCCAAGCCGGAAATGAAACAGGCCGCGATGAGCTTTAACGTCCCGGTGCAATTTTCGATCAGGTAGCGCCTGCACAGTCCGCCCGCCAAGAACGCGTGCGTGCACGATGCTCACGATACTACTTCCGGTCCATGAAACTCCCTCTGGCCGCAGCAGGAGCGGTGCCGAAAAGTCCGGCCCGTTTGCTTTGCCGTAACAACCTTGCGCTACATCGATAGACGTGGGGCTCCGGCAGATGATACCAAGCGGCCACCGGAATCCTTCGGATCGCGCCCGACCAAGACCGGCCGGCTGAAATTCGATCGGAGCAGATGCATGACTTTCCTGGGCTTGGCCTATCGGTTTCTCTCCAACTTCCTGTTTCTGGCGCTGATCTATTACGGCCTGAATTCCATGGAGAAATACCCGCAACGTGCGATGCTTGCGATCCTCGCGCTGGTCTACGCCGCGATGCGTGCGGTAACCGCGCTGCGTTCGTTCTATTTCTTCCAGCGCATCGAGCGGCTCGAATTGGAGGCGCGCCGTCTCGCAGGGATCGCCGGGGAGGGTCCCGCCGCGTCAGCCTCCCGCAAGCAAATCGTCGGTGATGTCGGAGCGCTGCGCCGGGACGGGGAAATGAAATCCTATATCGACCTGCTGTTTCTCGCGCTGGTCGTGCTGCTCTGCATTTCAAAAATCGTGACGAATTGAAGCTGCCGGGTATTCCCGGCGCCACTCAACGCGTCGGGGCGGTCCGATTGGCCCGTGGGCGAGCCGGGTGCTGTTGCGAGCGGTTGTTTGCGCCTGGGGACCGCCGGGCTGCCGGGCGCGTCCTCGATCAAGCTTGCGCGAGACCGCGACCCGTTGGGCGCCCGACTCGCGGTCCGGAACGGTCAGCTCTGCGTGAGCCGAGAAGGGAGCGACGGTCTGGGTGTCCGCGCGCGATTTTTCCGGGATCTCGAACACGCTCAGCGCCGGCACCGGCAGCACGACCGCGGCGTCGTCCGGCGGCAGCGGGGATTGCCTGGGCCATGGCGCTTCCCGCGGCAGCGGAATCCCGCGCGCACGCCGTTTCAATCGATCGGACGGCTCCGCGAAGGGAACAAACTGTCCGTCATGCCAGCCCGAATCCTGCAACGCGGGGGCTGGGAGCGTGCCGGCATCGGCAAAAACGAAACTGGGAATCCTCGGCCAGCGCGAAATCGCCACCGTCTCCGACGGCGGATGCATCTGCCATTGCGGGGGGTCGGTCGGCGTGTTCGGCTGTTGCGGCGTGGCGGGCACGACGTGGACGATGCGATAGCCGCGCACCTTCATCTCATGCAGGATCCTCGGCAGAGCGGCGACGGTTCGCGCCTGGATGTCGTGCAACAGTAGGATGCCTTTTCCCTTGGCTTCGAGCCGTTTCATCGCGAGTTCATAGACGCGCGACGCTGAAATCGTCCGCCAGTCGTCCGCCAAAAAATCCGCGCTCCAGGTCTGGATGCCGAGCGACGCCAGATAGTCCTCAACCGGTCCGGAGCGCCGCAAGCCGGGCATCCGGAAGAACGGCGCCAGCCCGCCGCCTTCTCCAAGCGCCTCCGTCACCGCCTTGATGGCCTCGTCGATCTCGGGCTTGGCGCGCTCGATCGGGAATTTGTCGAAGCCCAACGGATGATTCTGGGTGTGGCTGCCGATGGTGTGGCCGGCGGCGCGGAGCTTGCGGACGCCTTCGGGAGAGGAGAGGGCCATGCGGCCGACGGTGAAGAAGGTCGCCTTGACGCATTGCGAGGCGAGAATTTCCAGAATCCGGTCGCTGTTGTGCGGCAGCGGGCCGTCATCGAAGGTCAGCACCACCTCGTGATCCCTCAGCGGCAGGGTCTCGCGATATTGCATGGTCCCGATCCGGGGATGCGCCTTCGGATCGACCACCAGGATTCGCGAGGTGCCGAGCGCGTCGGGATGGCCCGGACAGTCGGCAGCCAACGCGACGGGCGCGCTGATGCAGGTCAGTAACCCCAGGCAGAAGACGGCCCATGGCCGCGACCGAGCGCCTACCAACAACTTACCACGCATGAAACACCGTTATGCCTTCCAATTCACGTCGGACCGATTGCCGGCGGTGCCATGAACGCAGCCTTAAATCCTCGACTCCCGCACATGATTTCGGTCAGGGGCCGCCGTCAAGACCGGTACCGGGTGCGGCCGGTACCAGATGGACCACATGATAGTGATTGTCTCGTAGATACCGCAAAAAAGCCGGCAGCATGGCAGCCGTTTGGGATTTGGGGTCGTGCAATAGGATGATGCCCTTGCGAGCGACCTCGAGCCGATTGATCAGCAGCCTTAACTGCCGCTTCGGCGACATCGGATTCCAGTCGCTGGCCCAGAGGTCGGCCCCGAATACCACGATGCCGCGCGATTGCAGGAGGTCGAGCGTTGCCGGTGTGGATTCGAAGCCCGGAAACCGGAAGAACGGCGTGGTCGGCGTGCGGGTCGCGATGCCGTGAAGCGCCGTCTCGACCGCGGCAATGCCGTGATCGATTTCCTCGGTTGTTTCGCCCGGCGGGATTTGCCTCAGGCTGCGATGCAGCCAGGTGTGATACCCGATGGTGTGGCCCTGGGCCGCGATCCGTCGCACCAGTTCCGGATGTTCCGATGCCGGTTTGCCGATCAGGAAGAACGTCGCGCGGACGCATTCATGGGCGAGCGCCGCCAATACCCGCGGCGTGGTCGGCGGCCACGGGCCGTCGTCGAACGTCAGCACCACCTCGCGATCCCCGAGCGGCAGCGTCTGCGGAAAGCTCTTTAGTCCGACCCGCGGCGTGGTCGCGGCATCGACTTTTAGAATGCGCGAGGTGCCGAGCGCTCCAGGGCGCGGGCAGTTCTCCGCCTGCGCCGCCGCGGCCCATGCGATCAAGGCAACGAGCGCTGCTGCGGGCGCCCTCATTCGCCTCAGAGCCGGTTTTGGCCGCGGCATCTTTATCATTGCGCTTGGTATTGCCCATTGGGTAATGCGTGAAGCGATAACTCAGACGAGTTCTTTAATTCTGTCAAACCGGCGAGGCGCGGCATGGCCGATGATGTGGACGTTGCCCATTCCGCCGATGCTGCGGTGTTCGACCGCCCCACCATGCGCGGCGAAGCCGGCGAGATCCGGCCGGAGTTCGTCGAAAGGATCGCGCGCGCGATCCGCGACGCCGACGCGACTTTTTTGCGCGAGGCCGTCGCCGAGCTCCATGAAGCCGACCTTGGCGATCTGATCGAGGCGCTGGATGCCGACGATCGCGTCAGTCTCGTGGAACTCACGGGTGCGGATTTCGACTTCTCCGCGCTCAACGAGGTCGACGATTCGGTTCGCGAGGAGATTCTCGAGGAGCTCGAGCCGGAGACGGTCGCCGAGGGCGTTCGCGAACTGGAATCCGACGACGCGGTCGAACTGCTCGAGAGCCTCGACGAAGCGGACAAGGAAGAGATCCTCGAAAAGCTGCCGCCGACCGAACGTGTCGCGATCGAGCGCAGCCTGGATTATCCGGAAAATTCCGCCGGCCGCCGGATGCAGACCGAGTTCATCGCGGTGCCGCCGGACTGGACCGTCGGGCAGGCGATCGACTACATGCGCGACACGCCTGACCTGCCGGGCCGGTTTTATGAAATCTACGCGGTCGATGGCGCCCAGCACTGGCAGGGCGCGGTGTCGCTGGATGTGTTGCTGCGGTCGCGCCGGCCGGTGCCGCTGGCGGACCTGATCGACGAAGACCGCCGCCGCGTGTCGGTCCTGGACGACCAGGAAGAGGTGGCCCGGCTGTTCGGCAAATACAATTTGGTCGCGGCACCGGTTGTCGATACCGAAAACCGGCTCGTCGGCGTCATCACCATCGACGACGTGGTCGACGTGATCGAGGAAGAGGCGGACGAGGATCTGAAGGCGCTGGGCGGCGTGACCAGCGACGAAGAATTGTCCGACAACGTCTGGACCATCGCCAGGGGCCGCTTCAACTGGCTGCTGGTCAATCTGGCCACGGCGTTTCTGGCGTCCTCGGTGCTCGGTCTGTTCGAGGGACAATTGGAAAAGATGGTGGCGCTGGCGGTGCTGGCGCCGATCGTCGCCAGCCAGGGCGGCAACGCCGCGACCCAGACCATGACGGTCGCGGTGCGGGCGTTGGCGACCCGCGAGCTCGGATCGAACAATGCGTTTCGCGTGGTGATGCGCGAAGGGCTGGTCGGTCTCGTCAACGGCCTCGCCTTCGCCGTCATCACCGGCATCGCCGCGGTGGCCTGGTTCAAGATTCCCGGGCTTGGTATCGTTATCGGGCTCGCGATCATCTGCAATCTGGTCGCCGGCGCGCTCGGCGGCATTCTGATCCCGATGGTGCTGGACCGGGTGCGCGCCGATCCGGCGGTGGCGTCGGGCACCTTTGTCACGACCATCACCGACGTGGTCGGGTTCTTCTCGTTCCTCGGCATCGCCACGCTGTGGTTCGGGTTGAAATAGACGGGCCCGCTTCGGAACCGGTATCGTTAATCGGACCTTAACGCGCATCGCCGACCATGGGGACATGGAGTCGGGCATGCAGCGCTTGCGGCTGAAAGCGGATGGACGGATCGTCGAATTGCGGGACGGGCAGGAGTTCCCGCTCGCACCTGCGGCGACGGCCTTCACCGCGCCGGCGATGGCGGCCGTCGCGCCTGCAGAACCGGACACGCCGCCGGCGGTGCGTGACCTTCGCCGCCGCGCACGCCTGACCCAGCTGGAATTCGCGGCCAAGCTCGGGGTGCCGGTCGAGACCATCAGAAACTGGGAACAGGGCAAACGCATGCCGCGCGGACCGGCGCGGGCGCTGCTCGCCGTGATCGCCCATGCCCCCGAGGCAGTTTTCGCGGCTCTGGCAACGGACTCTTCGCCAGTCTGAGCGAAACCTGGGCCTGCGATGTTGGCAGCGCGACGCCCGCGGGACATACTTGGGATTCAGTCTAATCGGGTTATGCGATGCTATTCGTTGAGGCCAACGGCGCCAAAATCCCCGCGATCGGGCTCGGCACCTGGGAGCTGCGCGGGCGCACCTGCGCGCGCCTGGTCGAGCAGGCGTTGAAGCTCGGTTATCGCCATATCGATACCGCGCAGGCTTACGACAATGAACGCGAGGTCGGCGAGGGTCTGCGCGCTTCCAGGGTCAGGCGCGATGAATTGTTCGTGACCACCAAAGTCTGGACCACCCATTTCGCGCCCCATGAACTGGAGCGTTCCACCAAGGAGAGCCTGACCAAGCTCCGGATGTCCGAAGTCGACCTGCTGCTGCTGCACTGGCCAAATCCGCAAGTGCCGCTTGTGGAGACGCTGGGCGCGCTGGCGCATGTCAAAAAACTCGGCATGGCCAGGCACATCGGCGTCTCGAACTTCACCGTGGCCTTGATCGAGGAGGCGGTTGCGATTTGCCCGGAACCTCTGGTGTGCGATCAGGTCGAATATCATCCTTATCTGGAGCAGACCAAGGTCAGGGAGGCCTGCGCGCGTCACGGCATGGCCGTGGTCGCCTATAGTCCGATCGCGAAAGGCCGGATCAGGAACGACGAGACGCTGGCGCAGATCGGGCAAGCCCACGGCAAGACACCAGCGCAGGTTTGCCTGCGCTGGCTGGTGCAGCAGAATGTTTCCGCGATACCGCGGACGTCGCGGATCGAGCGGCTGTCGGAAAACATCGAGATTTTCGACTTCGCGCTGTCCGACGACGAGATGCAGCTGATATCCCGGATGGGCAGCTCCAAAGGCCGGCTCACCGATTTCGGTTTCGCGCCGAAATGGGATTGAGGCGTGGCGCCGTTAGCCGCTATGCTGGCGCGGAGGCGACATCCAAAACTTGATCCAGTCCGGTGGAACCAGGTCGGTTCATACGCTCAGGCATCGCAGCATCGGCGCTTGCCCATCTGTCAATTCTGGCAGTGGTTCTGGTGTTCGCCGAGGTGCATCCGTTTGGTTCGGTAACGGCAGAGACGATCGCAGTCGATATCGTGACGCCTGAAGAGGTCGCGCCGGTCCCGGAAAAGCCGGAGCCGCCCAAAGCCGACCCCTCGGACGCCTTTGACCTTTCCTCGAAATCCGCGCCTTCGGAGTCTCCTGCTCCGGCCCCGCAGCCGGCCGCAGCATCGACGTCGCCGGCACAGGCGATACCGCCTTCGGCGCGTCCCGATCGGCGAGAGGCCGCCGCCCAGCCGCCGACGCCACCGGCATCTCCGCTTCCCGCCTACGTCCCGCCGCAGCCTGATCTGTCGATTAAATATCATGTGATGCTCGGCCTGCCGCCGGATCTGTCGCCAAGCTTGCCACGAGCCAGTTCCGGCGATGCCTTCGATGACCAGGCGTCAAAGGCAGCGGATATCGCAGCCAGTCTCGTCACGGAGTTTCGTCGTCATCTTAGGACATGCTCAAAGCTGCCGGCATCGATCGCGCCTTCCGACAAGGTCAAGGTCAAGCTGCGGGTGCTCATGACCCCTGAAGGCAGGCTTGCGGCGGAGCCGATCCTGATCGAGGCCAGTGCGTCCGCCAAAGGGCCGGCGCTGATGCAAGGCGCGATCAGCGCGCTGGAGGGCTGCCAGCCCTATGCGATGTTGCCGGCGGACCGCTACGGCGAATGGAAAGTGCTCGACTTGAGCTTCACGCCGCAGGATTTCGCAGGCGGCTAATGATATTTCGTTCGCAAAGCCCGATGCAGCCCGGTCCAAAGCTCCCGATCCGGACGATGCCTGCGCGCTCAGCTTTCTTTTGCCTGGCTAAATGCCCATCGCGCGCCAGGCATTGGAGGCGAATTGCCGGCGCCAGGTGACGATCACGACCAGCGCCGTCGTGACGAACAGCACCCAGGGGCTGACGAACCAGCCGAGATAGCCGAGTGCGAAGAAGAACGCGCGCTGCCCGCGATTGAAATGCCTGCCTGCGGCCTCGAACAATCTCGACGTCCGGATAACATGCGCCTCCGCTTCGGAGGTATCGCGCTGTTCGGCGGGCGGCATGGCCCCGAGCAGGATGGCGACGTAATTGAACAACCGGTAGGACCAGGCGAATTTGAAGAACGCGTAGACGAAGATCAGGATCAGGCCGACGCATTTGATTTCCCAGAGCGCCGGCGAGGGACTGAGATTGACCGGTAACGCGCCGAGAACCGTCAGCGCCTCATTGGTCGCGCGCAGCAGGGCCAGCCCGCCGCCGATCGCGAGCAGGCTGGTCGAGGCAAAGAACGCGGTGCCGTTTTGCAGCGAAGCCATGATCTGCATGTCGACCATGCGGGCCTCGCGATCGAGCAGGCGGCGGATCCAGACCTCGCGGTAGACATTCATGCGGGCCGACAGGCTTTCACGTCCGTAGGCGGTGTGCTCCAGCGTGACCGCGTACACGGTCCATTCGATGACGAAGAAGCCGACCGCCAGGATGTCGATCGAATAGGCACCCATGATGTGTCCTTTGCCGTCGCGAATGCCGACATGCATGACCCACCGCGGCAACCGGCGAGGGGCGTGCGGGTTGAACGGGCACCCGGCGCCATGGCACAATAGCCGGCGAAAGGGATTTTCGCGCATGGCTTTGACGCTCGTGATCGGCAACAAGAACTATTCGTCGTGGTCGATGCGGCCCTGGCTGGCGCTGCGGGCCAACGACATCGCCTTCGATGAAGTGTTCATCCCGCTTTATACCGGCGATGCCGACAAGCAGCGGATTCTCGGCTACACGCATTCGGGCAAGGTACCGGCGCTGATCGACGGCGACGTCACGATCTGGGATTCGCTCTCCATCATCGAATACCTCGCCGAGAAATTTCCGGAAGCCCGGCTGTGGCCGGACGACCGCGCGCGCCGGGCGCATGCGCGTTCGATCTCGGCGGAGATGCATTCGGGCTTTATGGCGCTGCGCAACGAATGTGGCATGAACCTGCACCGACCGGTCGGCGCCGTCGCCTTATCCGCCGATGCCCGCGCCAACGTCGCGCGCATCCAGCAGATCTGGATCGAGTGCCGCGAGAGGTATGGCAAGTCGGGACCGTTTCTGTTCGGCGCCTTCGGCGGCGCGGACGCGATGTTCGCGCCGGTGGTGCATCGCTTTCGCACCTATGCGATCGAGGTCATGCCCAAGACGCGGGACTACATGGATACGATGATGTCGCTGCCGGCCTTTCAGGAATGGACTGAGGCGGGCCTCGCCGAAACCATCGTGATCGACAGGTTCGAGACGGCGTGATGCGCTTGACGGGTCGCCCCGGAAGCGGTCTCAATCGCGAACTGGCGTCGCGCTTTCACCTCAAAGGGGTTTGACCATGGGAATTCTCGATGCACTGGAAAATTCACCCGCATTCAAAAGCGTCCTCGGCCAGCTTGAGGCTGCGGTGATCCCGGTGGTGCTGAGCGAGGTGCTCGGCAATGGCAGCCAGGGCGGTCTTTCGGCCATTGTCGCCAAGCTGCAGCAGGCGGGCCTTGGCGATCAGGTCAAATCCTGGATCGGGAACGGTCAGAACCTGCCGATCACGGCCGAGCAATTGCAGCAGGCGCTCGGCAGCGACACGGTCAAGCAATTGGCGGCGCGGTTCAACATCCCGGTCGATCAACTCGGCAAGGTGTTGGCGCAATATGTGCCGGCCGCGGTGGACCATGCCAGCCCGGACGGCAAGCTCCCTCATACCGTCTAGAGGCCCGGAAGCGGTTTCCGGCCTAGCCAGGCCGGATTCGTCGGCGGTCGCGGGGAGGGCGTTTATCGCACTGAAAAACCTGCAAAATCCTTGTATTTGGTATGTCCCGATGTAACTGGTCAACGCGTCCGGCCCTGTGGTATACGCTCCCGCAGGGGTTTTCAGCCGGCTGTTGCAGCGGGACCGTGAGCACGGCCGGCGTTCTTGCGTGATGGAGAGGGCGTTGAAGCACAAATTTACCGTCGGAGAGACTGTCTATTTTACTGCGAGCAACGTCGCGCGTCCGGCCGCCAGCGGCACCTATGAAGTGATCCGGCTGCTTCCGACCGACGGTGACGACTGCCAGTATCGGATCAAGAACTCGACCGAGGCGTTCGAACGAGTGGCCAAGGAAAGCCAGCTCAACATTTCCTGAAGCATGGCGTGCAGGGCCTGACTACGCGGTTGCAACGGCGCTCGCCGTCAAAAGGCCGGGTTCTCGGGATCATTCTTTGCAAGAAGCTGAGTGCGTAGAGTAGAGTTGGCATTCACTTCCGCCGAATGCGTTCTATGCTGTGTTGAGGGACACCGCGCATGAACTGGGCCTGGACGACATCGCTCGATCAACTGTTGCATTCGCAGAATATCCCGATGGGGCTGCCTTTGGCGGCGGCGGGATTTTTCGGCTTCATCATGCTGATCGTATTGTTGCGCGCCCAGAAATCCGTGGCCAATGTCGCGCTGGTGGTGATCACGCTGGCCTCGATCGGCGGCGCGGTCGCCGTGACCATGCGCGCGGAAGGTCGGGGAGCGGGAGGCGATACCCCATCGCCGTCGCTGACGATGGCGGCGTTGCCGGCGTTGTCGTGCATCGACGATCTCGCCGGAGAAACCGTGCTGACGGCATGCGAAAAGGCGTTGTTCGGCTCCGCCGATGCCGCCGCCGCCGCCGTCTCCTATGCCGCGGCACAGATTACCCGGCTGACCGCATTCGGTGATGCCGCCGCAGCCAACCGGAAGCTGACCTACGAGCTATTGACACTGCGCCGTGCGGTCGAGCGCGACCGCTACGGGGTGATGGCGCAGGCGCTGGTGGCGCGGGACCAATGCACGCCGGCGCAATGCGCGGCTTTCCGGGCGCTGACCAATTCCCGGCAGATCGTGGCCAATATGACGGAGCGGACCTATGACGGCCTGATCTCGCGTTTCGCGCCGTCGTGGAACGCGCCCGCTTCGCCGGTCGTGGCGCTCGGCTCGTCGGTCCCGACCGGCAAGCCCACCAATGCGGATTTTCCCACCGCCGCCTCGACCCCGCCCGTGAACATCATGACACCCGAGCCGGGTTCTGCGCCGGCCCGGGCGACCGCACCGCCGGCGACCGCGCCGGCCGCTGCGGCCAATCCGCCGCCGACGACTGCGAATGCGGCATTGCTGTCGCCGCGTCCGACGTCGAGCGCGGCGCCGGCAGCCTTGGCCGCGGCCAAAAAGCAGCCGGCTGGGAAGCCACGCGCGTCGGCGCCGGTTCAGCTTGCCCCGACCGCGCCAGCCTCGGCGAAGTCAGACGATTGATGCTTTCAAAAGCCGTCGCCGGTCACTAGCTTCGAAAAATCATGCCGCTTCATCTCATCAAGCTCGCCGTCGGCTGCGAATCCGTCAAGGAACTCAAAAGCTGGGTTGCCCAGCGCATGCTGACCGCGAAGCAAAAGGGTCTGCCGCGTCATCATATTCATATCACGCGGATGACGCCGAAGCGCGGCGAGGAATTGCTGGCGGGTGGCTCGCTTTACTGGGTGATCCGGGGAGAAATCGCGGCGCGCGAAAAGCTCATCGCGATCGAGCCGTTTCGCGACCGCGACGGGATCGGACGATGCCGGCTGGTGATGCAGCCCAAGGTGATCGCGGTGGCGCCGCGGCCGATGCGGCCGTTCCAGGGCTGGCGTTATTTGACCGAGGATGCCGTGCCGCCGGATCTCGGCAAGGCCGCCGCCGGCATCGCGGCGATGCCGGAGCCGCTGCGCCGCGAATTGCGCGATCTCGGGCTGCTTTAGCGCATCACCGGGAAAAGTGGGACCGGGCCCTCCGGACAAACGCGAAGCGTTTGCCCCGGAGGCCATGTTTCAGACAAAGAGATCCAGCACCGCGCAAGTTACGGCGACGACGGCGTGACGATCCGCAGCCTGATCCACTCGGCCGGTGGCAATTCGATTTGACGCCGGGAGTCTGAATTCCGGTCGACGATGTCGAGCAGTTCCGTTTCGAGGCCCATGTCCCGCAGATACATGCGGAACTGTTCGCCAAATCGCGCCGTCAGGCCTTCGCGGTGTTCGTCGGGAACATTGAGCGCCAGCCGGTTGCGGATGAACATGCTGCTCAAGGCCATCCTTGTACCGGGCGGCAGGCTGCGATGCACGCCCCCGGCCAGCATCAGGACGCAGGCGAGGTCGCAGCGTGGGTCCGACAGGTTCATTTTGGCATCGAGCGGCCCGCCCGGACGCTTGAGCGCGAAGCACTCCGCTTCGTTTTTTCCATTGCAGGCCTCGACTTCGGTCGTCCCTTCCGTCGTGTCGATGCCGCGGCCGCGCAGGATCCGGCCAAGGCTGGTCGCGACATTGAGATTGGACTCGCCCCAGGAATGGATAACGACGGGAAGCTTGCGCCCGGCCTGCCGGTCGAGGATCGCGATCAGCCGTTTGTGGGTATCCCACTGCACGGTGCCTTCGGCGGCAATCCATTCCGAGCAGCCTTGCCCGCAGGCGTCAGCCGCGCCGTGCGCGACATAAAAGATCATGGCATCGGCCGGCGATCCGAAGCCGCCAACCGGTGGCCGCTGCGTCTGCGCTTGCACAAGACCGCCAGCGACAAAGGCCATGAGAGCCAAAATGATAGCACGTACGGACAATGCGCCCATGTTTGCGGCTCCCCCCCCAGCGAAACCTTGGCCGCAATATCCCATCCCGGAATTGTGCTGTGCAAGCGGGACTCCAAGCGCGACTCTGGTTTTTCTTGCTCCCGGTGGACGGTCGATCGTCGCTGCAGGGCCGCCTAGACCCCGATATTGTCGATCAGGCGTGTCTTGCCGAGCTTTGCCGCAACCAGAATTCGCACCGGTCCGTCCTTCGCCGAGGCGATCGGCGCCAGGGTATCGGCATGCCGGGCCGCGAAATAATCGAGGACGAACCCGGCGTCGGTGATGGGTTCGGCGCCAGCCGCCATCGCAGCCTCGAGGCCGTCGCCGGCACGCAGCCGCGCCGCGCTTTCCTTCATGGCGCGGTACAGCACCGGCGCCGTGGCGCGTTCTTCCGGCGACAAATAGACGTTCCGCGAAGACATCGCGAGGCCGTCGCGCTCGCGCACCGTGCGCGAACCGACCACCTTGACGCCGAGGTCGAGATCGAACGCCATCCGGGTCACGACCCGCAGTTGCTGAAAGTCTTTTTCGCCGAACATCGCGAAATCCGGCCGGCACTGTGTGAACAGTTTGCCGACCACGGTGGTGACCCCGCCGAAGAAATGCGGACGAAAGCGGTCTTCCAGATCCGCGGTCGCCGGTCCTTCGGTCAATATCCGGGTGGCAAAGCCGTCCGGATACATGGTCTTGACGTCCGGTTTCCAGATCAGGTCGACATCCTCGGCGGCGAGCCTTGCGACATCGGCTTTCCAGGTCCGCGGGTAGGAACCGAAATCCTCCGTCGGCGCGAACTGCGTGGGGTTCACGAAGATCGAAACCACGACCCTTTTGGCGCGGCGTTTTGCCAGCCGAACCAGCGACACATGCCCGTCATGGAGTGCTCCCATGGTCGGCACCAGCGCAACCGTGGCCTTCCTTGCGCGAAGACCATCGAGCGCGCGACGCAGCGCAGGGACCGTGCGGACGATCATGGGGTTTCGCGACATCGGGACTCGATCGATGCGGTCGGGAAGGCGGCAGCCTCCGACCTTGTGGCGGGAAGGCGATCTTATCAAGGCCGACGCCTGGTCGCAAAGCCGTCGGCCGACGTGGGGGCGCGGTCGATCCCGCCAGGCGCCGGGTTCAGGTTGCCAAAGAGCGGCGACGCTACCGCATCGCGCGTTGCGATTAATCATGAAAGCACACCGCGAATGTTTTCAATGCATGCGTGCGCATTTCGCTTGACCGCGCTCGCGCGTAGTTGAAGATATTCGCAGGGGTCCAAATCATGTTGATGCAAACGAGTCAGGGGCAGTCGGGCTCCGCACACGTCGTTGTGCTGGGCAATGAGAAGGGCGGTTCGGGGAAATCCACCACCGCCTTGCACATTGCGGTGGCATTGTTGAAGGCAGGCCAGCGCGTCGCCACCATCGATCTCGATTGCCGCCAGCAAAGTTTTACTCGCTACATCAACAACCGGCGCGCCTGGGCCCGCCGCACCGGCCTCGATCTAGAACTCCCGGTGCATTGCTGCATCAAGCTCGGCGAGACCATGCAGATTGCCGACAATGAATCCTCCGAGTTCCAGCAATTCATGGACGCCGTGAGCGCGGTCGAGCGGACCTTCGACTTCATCGTCATCGATACTCCCGGCTCCGACAGTTATCTGATGCGGCTGGCGCACTCGATGGCCGACACGCTGGTGACGCCGATCAACGACAGCTTCCTCGATTTCGATGTGCTGGGGACGGTCGACCCCGCGACCTATGCGGTGACCGGAGAAAGCCATTACGCGGAGATGGTGCGCGACAGCAGGCGCAAGCGCCGCCAGATCGATGGCACCTCGACCGACTGGATCGTGGTCCGCAACCGGCTGTCGATGCTGGGATCGCGCAACAAGCAGCTCGTCGCCGACGGTCTCAACGAACTGTCCTCCAGACTGGGCTTCCGCTCGATCGACGGCTTTGCCGAACGCGTGGTTTACCGAGAGTTCTTTCCGCGCGGGCTGACCGCGCTCGACGACCTTGACGAGGCGACGCTCGGCACCCGGCCGAACATGGGCCACGTCACCGCGCGCGAGGAAGTCACGAGCTTGCTGCGCCAGTTGAAATTGCCGCTGGATGAGCGCGGCCGCCGCCGCGCGGCGAACCGCGCTGAATGGTTCACCCAGGTCGACAAGCCGCTCGAGCTTCACGATATCCTCGGCGCCGAGGACGATATGGTAAGCGGTTACTGACCTTACTCGGAACAATCTTACGGCTGCCCCGTTTTTACCTGACTTTTACCTAAGAGCTGAACCAGACGTTGATCTAAGCCGTCCAACGATGGACACGGGGTGGCGGAACCTTTGTCTGTGCGCTTGCACAATATGGGTGCGCCGCACAATGAAGAGGCGGCGAATTCACAATATTTGCTCTTCCTGTCACGTCGCCGTGACATATATCATGGACAAGGGACCCGAGAGTCCCGAGCGTAGGAACATAGCCCCGGGATCGTCGCCAGGGCCGCTGCGCCAAGGATGAAACATGAAACGTGGAATTGCTATTCTGCTTTCGCTCTCCGCGCTGGTGATAGTCGGATATTTCACTGCGAGCAAATGGGCGATCCGCCACGAAACGGTGACGTTCCTTGATCCGGCGCGCGATAACCGCCCGGTCGCCGTCGATATCGCCGTACGTCGCGACAAGGAAATGCAGGCCAATGCCGGCATGATCACCTTGCCGGTGGCGATCCTCAACCATGGGAATACCGTCAAGTTCACCGAATACTCTTTTCTCGCAAACGTCTTCGCCGCCCGCGGCTATCTGGCTGTGAGTATTCAGCATGACCTGTCGAGCGATCCGCCGATGGTGACGAAAGTCGGCGAGCTCTACGTCGGACGCTTGCCGCAGTATCAGCGCGGCATTGCCAACATCCGCTTCGCCGTCGATGAAGTCAAAAAGCTCGAACCGAACGCGGACTATGATCGTCTGACCATGGTCGGGCATTCCAATGGTGGCGACATCTCGATGTATTTCGCCAAGATGTATCCCGACAACATCAAGAAGGTCGTGACACTGGACAATCTGCGCGTGCCGTTCATGACCGACGGAAAATTCAAGATCCTGTCGTTCCGCTCCAAGGACCCAGTGTTCAAGACCGATCCCGGCGTCATTCCCGACAACGAAATCTGTGAGAAGACCGGTATCACGGTCGTACAGACCGGCTATCAGCATACCGACATGAGCGATCGCGGACCTGATAACGTCAAGAGCACGATCGAAGGCATGCTCCACAAATTCCTCGACGACGACAGTCCGCTCAAGCCGGTCGAGACCAACACGCCAAAGGTCACCGAGCCCGGTCCCGTGGCGCAGTACGCACCGGTCAAGAACTGAAGGCGCGGCGCGGCGGATCAAAAGGCCCGTCACCAAGCTGGCGTGACCGGATCAAGCGAGGTCGCGGCGCATTGACCGCTTGCTTGTGCAGGCCCACATAAGACTTGCTGCAATTGGCGAGTGTTTATGTCCGGCAAACCTATCCAACCCAAATCCGCTGACGCGGTGTCCTCGGGGCAAAAGTCTGAGCCTGCCAAAGCTGGCCGGCTGCCGGAGGCAACGCCGTCGGCTTCGGAGGACATTGCCGCCTTTGTCGCCAAGGCCCATGCCATGTCGCCCCATTCGGCGGGGGCGAGGGGGAGGCTGGTCTTTGCGCTCGACGCCACCATGAGCCGGCAGCCGACATGGGATATGGCCTGCGCGCTGCAGGCCGATATGTTCCGCGAGGCGGCGGCGCTCGGCAGTCTCGATATCCGTCTTGTCTATTATCGCGGCCTCAATGAGTGCCGCGCCACGGGATGGATTTCGGACAGCGCGCAACTGGCAAAATTGATGGGCAAGATCGACTGCCGGGGCGGCAATACGCAGATCGGCAAGGTGTTGTCGGAAGCGCGGCGCGAGGCCGTGGCTTCCGCGGTGCGTGCGGTGGTGTTTGTCGGCGACGCCATGGAGGAGGGCATCGACGACCTCTGCGCCAAGGCCGGCGAACTCGGTCTGCTCAAGGTGCCGGTGTTCATGTTTCAGGAGGGCCATGACCCCGCTGCCGAGCAGGCGTTCCGCGAGATCGCACGTCTGACCGGCGGCGCCTGGTGCCGGTTCGACCCGGGCGCTGCGGCGCAACTGCGCGAGCTGTTGCGCGCTGCGGCCGCCTATGCCGCCGGCGGACGCGAGGCGTTGTTGCGGCTGTCGAAAACCGGAAGCGGCGCGGCCAAGTTGCTCGGCCAGATGAAGTGAGCTCGAGGGCTGTTCGCGACGATGTCGGGGACTTGCCCGCTTAATCGGGTTATCCGGTAGTTGCGGCTCGGACCAAGCAGCTTTTGGCTGCGCCGCCTGGCAGGACCGCCATGCTTTTTGTCGCTGATGCGCCTATATTGGAGCCATGCCTACCCTGATCGCCGGCGTCGTCGCCGTTATCCTGCTCTACTCGCTGCTGCAGATGTTTCGCGCGGCCAATCCGGTCGTGCTGGCCCGTGCGATCAAGATCGGCGGCGGCATCGTGGCGCTCGCGGTTGCCGCCTTTACCGGTATCAAAGGCGAGCTTGCGGTCGCGATACCGCTCGGAATCTTCGGCGCGGGGCTGCTCGGCTGGTCGCCGTTCGGGGCATCGGGATTCAGCTCGATCGGCGGCCTGTTCGGAGGCGCGGGTACACAGCGCTCGCCGGGACAGACCTCGCAGGTCCGCTCGCAATTTCTCGATATGCAGCTGGATCACGACAGCGGCGAACTCTCGGGCCGGATCGTGGCCGGGCCGAATGCCGGGCACTCCCTCGACGAATTCGACCTGCCGCAGCTGACGGCCATGATGACAGGCTTCGACGCCGAAAGCGTATCGCTACTCGAAAGCTATCTGGACCGCAGGTTTCCCGCCTGGCGTCTGGACACGCAGGGAAACGCGGCAGGGGGGCAAAGCCGCCCGGCGGCGAGCGGCAAAATGACGGACGAGGAGGCCTATCAGATCCTTGGCCTGCAGCCGGGGGCGGGGCGCGACGAGATCGGGCGTGCGCACCGTGCCCTCATGAAGAAACTGCATCCCGACCAGGGGGGGTCGACGTACCTCGCCGCCCGTGTAAACGAGGCCAAGGATACTTTGCTTCGCACGCATCACAGCTAACTCCGGCAACGCTACCAAACGCCACGAATTGCGAGTTGCCGCTGTCTTTGCTCTGCCGACGCCCCGGTGTCGCCCGCCGTTGCCCGGCGTGGTCGATCATTCGTCCTGCAGTTCTAACCGCAAAGTCTTGACGAGAAGTTTGCAGGCCGCAGGTTGGTGGCGATCACATCTGTGTCACGAACGGCGCGGGTGCCGTGCGTGACCCGGCCATCCCATTACCGGCCGTGTCGGTGTCAGTTCTTGATGGTGATGCAGGAGATGTCGGAACGCTTCAGGGCGCGGCATACCGCCTCGGCCTGATCGCGATCGAGGCCGGCGAAGCGCGCCCGGAACAGCTTCTTGTCGCCCTTGGCGACCACCGGTTCGGTGAACGGGTCGGCCTTGGTGAGCAGTCCGCGGGCCTGGCTGCGCGCGGCTTCGATGCGTTGCTGTGCCTCGGCCTCGCTTTCCAGTGCGCCGACCTGAACGATCCAGCCGGTATGGACCACAACGGGCTTGATGGCTCCGTTTTGCTGAACGGCCTGTGGCTGCGGCTGGGTTGTGGGGGGTGTATCCGCGTAGGCCAAAGTATGTGAGGCCGGAGAGGGCTGCGGGGCGGAGGCCGGCTGCTGCAGGCTCGAAGCCGGCAGTACGCCGAGGATCCCGTTTCCGGTGCCGTGGTTCGCCGGCTGCGGCGGCATTTCGGGCCTAGCCGGTGCAGCCTTGGCGATCTCGGACTTGGCGATCTCGGATTTGGCCATCTCGGCCTTGAACATCTCGGACTTGGCGGCTTCCGCCTTGTTGATTTCGGCCTTCGCCGCCATGGCGCTCGCCATCTCCTGCGCATCCGACCGTGCCGGCGGGATGGCATTGGTGACGGGTGGTGCTGGCTGAGCGGGGCTCGCCGAAGCCAGCTTGACCTGTCCGGCCTTGACCTGGACCGTCTTCACCTTGACCGGCTTCATTGGCTCGGACGAGCCGGGGATCGCGGCGATCTGCTGGGTTTGAATCACCCCGTTCGTCAGCGGGGCGGGCTCGGCCTTGGCCTGCGGCGGCGGTACAGCCGCTGCTGCATTGGCGAGGATCGATCGTGAGGCCGGTGCGGTCGAACGCACGGTTGGCGCAGCGCCTGGCTCGGCCGATGCGACCTGAACGGCGCCCTGGACCTGAACCGTCTGCGTCGGCCGTGAGGCGGCCTCAGCTTCGGCGACGTCGGCATTGGCATCCGCGGAATTGCGCTCGGCGATCGCGGCAACGGTGCGCTTGGTCGCGGCCTTTTCGAGATTTTCGGCGAGCAGGCCGCGCATGATGGCGTCGCGCGAGCCGCCACTGCGGCCACCCAGGACCACGCCGACCAGATGTCGGTTGCCGCGGCGCATCGAGGTCACCAGATTGAAGCCGGACGCGCGGGTGTAGCCGGTCTTGATTCCATCGACGCCTTCGACGCTGCCGAGCAGCTTGTTATGGTTGCGGATCGAATGGCCGTGGTAGTTGAACGCCGTGGTCGAAAAATAGCGGTAATAGCGCGGGAAGCGATCCTGGATGGCGCGACCGAGGGTGGATTGATCCCGCGCCGTCGTCACCTGTTCGTCGTCGGGCAGGCCCGAGGCGTTGCGATAAACCGTCTTGGTCATGCCGAGCGCGCGCGCCTTGCGGGTCATCAGCTTGGCGAAATCGCCTTCGTCGCCGGCGATGGCTTCCGCGATCACGACCGCGGCGTCGTTGGCGGAGCGCGTCACCAATCCCTTGATGGCGTCCTCGACGCGGATGGTCTGGCCGGGGCGGAGGCCGAGTTTGGTCGGAGCCTGCTCGGAAGCGTGTTCGGACACGTCCATTTCGCTGTCGAGTTTCAGCTTGCCGAAGTCGAGGCGCTCGAACAGCAGATAAAGCGTCATGATCTTGGTGAGCGACGCCGGATGGCGGCTGGCGTCGGGACTATTGGACGACAGGGTGGCGCCGGAGTTGCCGTCGACGATGATGGATGAGAATGCCGGGCTGTAACTCTCGCGCGCCTCGTGATGATGGCGCTGCGCATGATGCCGGTGTCGGTAGCGTCGTGCATCGGCGGTGTCGGTGGTGAAAACGACCGCAGCTGACGCCGTGGCCAGCCCAAAGACGCATGCCCGCAAAATACGCGAGGAAACCAAGGTTGTGCGAAGCATAAACTTCCCCGTCCCAATGTGCGTTTTATCACCGGTTCGTGAGGCCAAATTGTGCCCGACGGACGGCGCGTTTGTCTGCACGGTGTTCGATCCGGGCACGGATTTCCGTCCCGGTAGGCAATCAGGCCGCCATTCCGGCTAAGATGCTGTTCACAAACAAATTTTCGAGCTGTTTGTCCGGAACGCACGCAAAGTCCGGGAATCAGGTTAGGTGCCCCGAGTTTCCAAAAGATTAAGCAACCCTTGCGGGAGCATCCGGTATTCGACGCTACTGGCTTATTTTGTGCGTCGCAACAAAATTGTTGACTATATTGTGCGCTGCACTATGCTGCCTGCGTCGGGAAAGCACGTCCCGACGGGATCACCTACACATCAGTCCGGGAAGGAAACCATGATGGTCAAGGTTGAAGACATTCAGCAGTACGGAAAAGAGCATCTCGAGACGGTCGTCGCCTCCGCAACCAGCCTGCAGCACGGCTTTCAGGCGATCGCGAGCGCCTATGGCGACTACACCAAGAAGTCGTTCGAAGACACCAAGTCGTTCGTCGAGAAGCTGTCCGGCGTGAAGTCGCTCGACAAGGCGCTCGAAGTCCAGACCGAATACGCCCGTTCCGCGTATGAGAGCTTTGTCGCGGAGTCGCAGAAGATCGCGGGGCTCTACACCGATCTCGCCAAGCAGACCTTCAAGCCGATCGAAGGCATGGTTGCGAAGTTCACCCCGGCCGCGTCCCACTAAACGCGTTAGGCCTTCTCCCTAACTAAAAAGTCCGGCCAGATGGCCGGGCTTTTTTTGGTTTGCGAGACGAGCCGCGCTCAATGCGCGACCCGCAGTTTCGCCAGCTGCGTCGTGATGTTCTGGAAAGCCTGGGCGGTCTGGCCGGATGAGGTGATCATCTGGAAGTTGTCCGCCGAGCTCGCGCAATATTGCAACACGGCCGACACCGGATCGGGCTTGGTCGTGCTGGTGTTGATCTGGAGCGCGAAGATCTGGACGTTGTACGGCGCCCTCTTCATGTTGTCGCACAGAAGCCTCTGACGATTGTCGATGGTCGTCTGGTCCGTACTCCAGCGGTTCTGGGTGTTGAGACCGTCGGACACGATCACCACGTAGTCAATATAGGTCCAGCCAGGGCTCTTTGACGGCGCCGACAACGGTGCGGTCTCGGTCAGCGACAACCAGCCCCACGCGGCTCCGATGGCCTGGTTGGTGTTACCGTTCGGAACCAGGCCGTCGATCGTGGTCTTGAGCGTGGCCCACTGATTACTCAGCGCCGAAAGTGGCTTGTTCGGGCACAGGCTGTATTGTTCGACGTAAAACTGCGTTGACGCGTCCCCGAGAGTGGGTTGGGTATTTGTCGTATCGTTATTTTGATCGCGATCGACAACGCAGCCATTCCACGTGCTGTGATCGTTCTTGATCCAGTTGTGGGTGTAGTTGCGAAGGGTTTCGGAGCATTTCTTCTGCGAATTGCTTCCTGTGCAGGAACAGCTGCTGCCCTGACCACCAATCATGCCCTTGGCGATGGTGCACGCACAGCTGCTGCCCGAACAAAAATTTGTGCGCGTGGTGGTGGTACCCTTGTCCACGCTATCGTAACAGCCATTGTAATAGTTGGACGTGCCACTATCGACGCCCGGACAGATATAGCCGCTATATGTGCCGCTCGACGGAATGGTGGCGGTGCTGCCGCTGCCGCTGACCGGTGTCAAAACGCAACCGAAGGTTAGGCCGCCGAAGGGGCACGCAGCTCCAGGGCCGTAATTCTGCCAGTTAGCCGGCTTTGTGGTTGCAATCGACGTGGGCTCGGCTTCCCACGCTGGCCAGCCCGTGACCCAGGCCGCGCCCGCGGTGCCTTTGATATTCACATCGCGCGAAAACGGAATGACGGAGATGTAGACGTCGCCGTCCTGCTTGTTGAGGGCGCTGAGCGTGTCGATCATGCTCTTCGCGGAACTTTGCATGTTGGGCATCTTGTTGTCCGAGCCCATCGATCCCGTGATGTCGAGCACCATCGCGACCCGCATCCGCGCGTTGCCCCAGGTCGACGTCGCACCGCTGTTGAAACCCAGCTTCGGGAAATTGAAAGTCGGCATTTTCGCGAAGTCGCTGTTTACGTATCCGTTTCCGGTGACCATGATGGTCGATTGCCCGGTGGCGGGATCCTTGGCCGTGTAGGTGCCGTGGATGTCCGTGGTCGAAACCACCGAGTCCTTGTTGGTATAGAGCGCGGCGAAATAGGTTTTCGCTTTCTGGTCGATATCCGCTTCCGAGATGCGGCCGTCGGAAAGGTCCTTGGAGAGCATCAAGGCCACGGAATCGAGCGCCGACTGCATCGCGGAACGGGCGGTATTGGCGCGGGTATAGTCGACCGCAACGGCGACAAAGGCGATAAGGGGTACCAGCGCGATGGCAAAGATCACCGCGATATTGCCCTGATTGGCCCCCGCGAAGCGCCGGGCCGCGTTGCGGACACGATTGGCAATGGATGCATCGAACATGGTTGTCACCGAAGTTGGGTTTCTCCGGTCATTTCGGGCTTCGCGGCTAAACAGGTGGTAAATCGGCCCTGAGAAAACTGGCTCAATAGCCACGCAAGCCCGGAAAAGGCCGTCAAAGCACCGGCTATCGTCAACAACGGCTAAACGGACGACGGTCCGGCTTTGTCAAAGCCGGCAGAATTGATTAACCTTGAGGGATCGCCGGGCCGGGAATCGGGCCCGCCGCGGGTCGCCATTGCCTCGAATTTGCGCGCTTGCGGCGAGACCGGGACGGACCCATATTCTGGTTTGATCGATCCTGTTGACGGGTCGGACCGGCCGGGAGCGGCGATCCGGGAATCGCGTCTGGGAACTCAATCGATGGCTCCGGCAGGAGACCATCACCCGGCTGCTGACCGGTTTCCTGTGGGGATTTCGAACGCCTGTGCCATGTTGCAATTAACGCGCAAATTTGAAAAGTCCGGGTCGCCCGCCGTCGCTGCATTTGCTCCCCGAATGGGCAACGACGAGAATCGCGGGGGCGGGGGGACCGGCGGTCCCGCGACATCCGTCATTGCCAAGGTCAAGCCGAAGACCAAGCGGCCGAATCTCTATCGCGTCCTGATTCTGAACGACGACTACACGCCAATGGAATTCGTCGTTCACGTTTTAGAGAAGTTCTTCCAGAAGGACGTTGAAGCCGCCACCAAGATCATGCTCCACGTCCATCATCATGGGATCGGGGAGTGCGGGGTGTTCACCTACGAGATCGCCGAGACCAAGGTGACACAGGTGATGGATTTTGCGCGCAAGCACCAGCATCCCCTGCAATGCGTGATGGAAAAGAAGTAGCATCGCGTAAAATCCGGCAAAACAGGAACGGGTTTTGCATCGAAAATGCGGTGGATCGAACCTGCGTACGCCTTGTCACCTGCGTGAGCACATTTTCCACAGCCGCATGCGGTCGGAGCTTAAGCCTGTCATGGGAACCGGTCTTTCGCCACGATCCGTCGGTACTATATATGACAAAGGTTGTTGTTGCCTGACCGGGCAACGGCGATCATGATGGCGGGGGCCACAGAGGACGCGAATGCCGACTTTTTCTCAAAGCCTTGAACAATCCCTGCATCGCGCGCTGGCGATCGCAAACGAGCGCCACCATCAATACGCGACGCTGGAACACCTTTTGCTGTCGCTGATCGATGATAGCGATGCAGCCGCCGTCATGCGTGCCTGCAGCGTCGATCTCGACAAGCTGCGCACCAGTCTCGTCAATTACCTCGAGACCGAGTTTGAAAACCTGGTGACGGACGGCGCCGACGACGCCAAGCCGACCGCGGGTTTTCAGCGCGTGATCCAGCGTGCGGTGATTCACGTGCAGTCATCGGGCCGCGAGGAAGTTACCGGCGCCAATGTGCTGATCGCGATCTTCGCGGAGCGCGAAAGCCATGCGGCGTATTTCCTGCAGGAGCAGGACATGACCCGCTACGACGCGGTCAACTACATCAGCCATGGTATCGCCAAGCGCCCCGGCGTGTCGGAAGCGCGTCCCGTCCGCGGGGTCGACGAAGAGACCGAGGCCAAGGGCAACGAGGATTCCAAGAAAAAGGGCGAGGCGCTCGATACCTATTGCGTGAATCTGAACAAGAAGGCGCGCGACGGCAAGATCGATCCGGTGATCGGACGTAATTCCGAGATCAACCGCGCCATCCAGGTTCTGTGCCGCCGGCAAAAGAACAACCCGCTGTTCGTCGGTGAAGCCGGCGTCGGCAAGACCGCGATCGCGGAGGGCCTCGCCAAGCGCATCGTCGACAGCGAAGTGCCGGAAGTGCTGGCGGCGGCAACCGTGTTCTCGCTCGACATGGGTACGCTGCTGGCCGGCACGCGCTATCGCGGCGATTTCGAGGAGCGGTTGAAGCAGGTTCTCAAGGAACTCGAGGCGCATCCGAACGCGATCCTGTTCATCGACGAGATCCACACCGTGATCGGCGCCGGCGCCACCTCCGGCGGTGCGATGGACGCCTCCAATCTGCTGAAGCCGGCGCTGGCGTCGGGCACCATCCGCTGCATGGGCTCCACCACCTACAAGGAATATCGCCAGCACTTCGAGAAGGACCGCGCGCTGGTGCGCCGGTTCCAGAAGATCGATATCAACGAGCCGACGGTGGAAGACGCGATCGCGATCCTCAAGGGCCTGAAACCCTATTTCGAGGATTACCACCGGCTGAAATATACCAACGAGGCCATCGAGGCCGCGGTGCAGTTGTCGTCGCGCTACATCCATGACCGCAAGTTGCCGGACAAGGCAATCGACGTGATCGATGAATCCGGCGCGGCGCAGATGCTGGTCGCGGAGAACAAGCGCAAGAAGACCATCGGCATCAAGGAAATCGAGACCACGATCGCGACCATGGCGCGGATCCCGCCCAAGAGCGTGTCGAAGGACGATGCCGAGGTGTTGAAGCATCTCGAGCAGACGCTGAAACGCGTGGTGTTCGGCCAGGACAAGGCGATTGAAGCGCTGTCGGCCTCGATCAAGCTGTCGCGGGCCGGCCTCCGCGAACCGGAAAAGCCGATCGGCTCGTATTTGTTCTCGGGTCCGACCGGCGTCGGCAAGACCGAGGTCGCAAAGCAGCTCGCCGCCTCGCTCGGCGTCGAACTGATCCGGTTCGACATGTCGGAGTATATGGAGCGGCATACGGTGTCGCGCCTGATCGGCGCGCCTCCGGGCTATGTCGGCTTCGACCAGGGCGGCCTCCTGACCGACGGTGTCGATCAGCATCCGCACTGCGTGGTGCTGCTCGACGAAATCGAGAAGGCGCATCCGGATCTTTACAACGTGCTGCTGCAGATCATGGACCACGGCAGGTTGACCGACCATAACGGCAAGCAGGTCAATTTCCGCAACGTGATCCTGATCATGACCACCAATGCCGGCGCCGCCGATCTCGCGCGGCAGGCCTTCGGCTTCACGCGCAACAAGCGTGAAGGCGACGATCACGAAGCGATCAATCGTCAGTTCGCGCCCGAGTTCCGCAACCGGCTTGATGCGATCGTTTCGTTCGCGCATCTCAATCCCGATGTGATCGGCATGGTGGTTGAGAAGTTCGTGCTGCAGCTCGAGGCGCAGCTCGCCGACCGCGACGTCACCATCGAGCTGTCGGAGCCCGCCAAGGCCTGGCTGATCCAGCATGGTTACGACGAGCAGATGGGCGCGCGGCCGATGGCGCGCGTGATCCAGGAGCACATCAAGAAGCCGCTCGCCGACGAGGTGCTGTTCGGCAAGCTGAAGGGCGGCGGCCACGTTCGCGTCGTGCTGGTCAAGGACGAGGCGGCGGCCGATCCCGAGCAAGAAAAGATCGGTTTCGAATTCGTCGAAGGCCCGGTGACGCCGAAACCGGAGAAACTGCCCGGCACGCGCAAGCGCACCACGCCGCGCAAGCCGAAATCCGGCCCCAATGGCGGCGGCCCGAACGGCGGCGGGTCCAAGGGCCCGGCCTCGCGGGGGCCGCTGGTCAAGGTGTGAGCCGCTGAGGTTGCGAATTGGAAAGCCGGCGCGTCGCGAGACCGCCGGCTTTTTTGATGGGCATTCGCCCGACGCAGCTATTCCGTTGAGTCAAACTCCAGGGCGAACCGACCCAGACGCGGTTTTGGGCGTGCCACCCCACGGCCAAGCCGCCCGAGGCATCGTCCAACAAACGCGAGCCATCGCCCAGCAAAGGAATCGCGCTCGCCGGTTCCACTTGCCGTCGGCGATTGCCGAAATTTCGCGGCAACACCCCGGATGCTGAAGACCATCAGCGTTTCATGGCACTTCAGTCCGCGGCCGCCCTTCACCAGCCCCTGATCGCGGATCAGGCAATATTCGCCGTTGCTCATGCGCGCAAGCCGGCAATTCCTGAAGTAGTTCTTCACGTAAGATAGCATACGCACTCCCGATCATAGGGGAGCATGCATGGTCACGTGATTCAGTCAATTCTTGACAAGCCGCAAGCTTGTCGTAGTGCGTCGTGATGCGGTTGTTCGCGCGCCGACGCCGGATAATGCCAAGGGGTGGGAATTATTTGCAGCGTCGCTACCGTGAGCCCCATACCGCCGACTAGGCGTAAATGCTGGCTGCGATCGCGAGGGAAGGGACTCGTGAGCAGAGCGTCGGCCGGCGCCGCGTATGTTCAGCCGCCGCCGATGAGCTCGTTGATCTGGCGCTGAAGCTTGCGCTTCTTCTGCTCGCTCTTGCGAAGCCGCTCGGCGAGATCGGACACCGGCAGCTCGAACGGGGTTTCGCCCTTGAACGCGACGCCCACGAAATTGTCGCGCCACCAGATGATCTTGGCGAGGAAGGAGCGGCCCTTTCGTGCGATGGTCAGCGAGGTCTCCTCTTTGGGCAGCCGCAAGGCGTTCTTGAATTCGAGGCTGGCGCCGTTTTCGGAGATGTCACGGACCACACAATCCCTGGTTGTTCCCCGATCGATCTCGGCGACGCCGCCATAGATTACCTTGTCACGCGGGCTCTCGCGTCGGTCCATCATCGATTTCACTCCCCAATAAAAGTGAGCGGACCATACCCGGCTTGACCACGAGCGGAAGACGGCAGACGGCAAAATGCCACGTTAACCTAAACCGGTCGCATTTGAGGCAGGGGCGATTTCAGGATTTTTGCGCCGCGATCATCGAAAGGCCGAGACCGGTTTTCGGAAGGGATCGCGCGCAACGCAGCCGGCTTTACGCCGCGCTCTCGCGGATGCCGCGCGCGATTTCTTTTTGTGCATCGAATTCGCGCCGGCGCCGCGCCAGCTCTTCGGCGCTCAGCAGGGCGACATTGTTATAGTCGCGCTTCCAGGACGCGTCCGCGCTCCAGCGCAGCGGCGACTGCACCGTAGTCTGCGCAGCAGGCGCTGCTTCCAGCAGGCGCAGTGCGAGCTCGAGTGTGAAGGCTTGCGAATCGGGGTCGTGCGGCTTGCCCGCCGAATTGCCCAGCGGAAAATCGCTGAACAGAAAACGCGGCACCGCGGCGTGCTCGACAATGTCCTTGGCGCAGCCCATCACAACCGTGGAAATGCCATTGGCCTCCAGATGGCGGGCGACCAAGGCGATGGTCTGGTGGCACACCGGACAGTTCGGCACCAGCACGGCGGCATCCACGCCGTCTCGGCGGCAGCGCGCAAGGATTTCCGGCGCATCGGTCTCGATGGTGACGCGATGGCTCCGGTTGGTCGGGGCGCCGTAGAAACGCGGCGCAACTTCGCCGATGCGGCGTGACGCCGCCAGCTGCAGTTGTGGCAGCGGGAACCAGGTGCCGCTGTCGTCGGCCGAATTGTGCACGCGGTCATAGGCGATGTGAGAAATCCGCAAATCATGCGGCTTCGAAGTGTCGCCGTCGTAGACGGAATAGAATTTGGCGCCGCCATTATATTTGGCGCCCGGGCCCTGATCGCCTTTCGAAGGATCAAACGGCGCCGCTGTGGTGACGATAGCGACGCGGGATTGATCGAGTGGCTTTCGTAAGCGCTGGAACGGGGCATCGACATAATGCGCCCAGCGATAGGGCGTGGTGTAGCCGATCGCCTGATAATATTCGCGGGTGCGCGCCATATAGGGGATCGGCGCGTCGTCGTCGGGCGCGAAACCAAGGGGGTCGCCAGGCGTTGCGGTCATGTCTTGTACTCCCACGCGCGCGGCGTCATTCTCAAATAGCTAAACGGTCGGTTCCCGGTGTCAAGCTCGGTCTTGCGGAGCAGAACGGTGATGCGAACTGTCATCCCCTTGCGGGCGGCAATTTGCCTGGGGCTGGCGCTATGGCTGTCACCGGCGGCGCGGGCCATCGCGGTAGAAGCCTCGCCGGCGGAGGTTGCAAGGCCAAGCGTCGAGGAACTCGCCATTCCCTCCGATGAGCGCAAGAGCGCACGGAATCCCGTCGAAGCCGCGGGGGATACCGACACCAGGGAGGCGATCTGCCTGATGATCGAGGCGGCCGCGAAGGCCAACGATCTGCCGCTCGAGTTTTTCGCCCGCGTGATCTGGCAGGAAAGCCGCTTTCAATCCGATGCCGTGGGACCGGTCACGCGCAGCGGCCGGCGTGCGCAGGGCATCGCGCAGTTCATGCCGGGGACCGCGAGCGAGCGCCGCTTGCTCGATCCCTTCGATCCGGTGCAGGCGCTGCCGAAATCCGCGGAGTTCCTGAATGAATTACGCGGCCAGTTCGGCAATCTCGGGCTTGCTGCGGCCGCCTACAATGCCGGCCCGCGCCGGGTGCTGGATTGGCTGTCGGGTTCCGGCTATATGCCGTCGGAGACCCGCAATTACGTGAGCGCGATTACCGGCATGTCGGTTGATGACTGGGCCGCAGCCGTCAAGAATGGCAACAAGAACGCCAAGCCTGAGCGCACGCCGGCCACCAGTTGCCGCGAGTTGATGGCCTTGCTCCGGCGCGCGCCCAATCCGTTTGTCTCCGAGCTGGAGCAGCATGTGAAGCTAGGCGCTGACAAGCTCTGGGGCGTTCAGCTCGCCGCCGGGTTTAATCGCGACCAGGCGCTGGCGATGTATTCGCGCGCCATGAAGCGGTTGAGCGCGGTGATCGGCGATCAGGATCCCAGCCTGTTGGGGTCGACATTGCGTAGCCGCGGCACCCGCATCTTTTATCAAGTGCGAATCGGCGCCGACACCCGCCCCGCCGCCGACGACCTCTGCAACCGCATCCGCCGCGCCGGCGGCGCCTGTTTCGTTTTGCGGAACGTGAGAATGAGGGGGTGAGGCAGCCTTAGCCCGGATGATGCGAAGCGAGCTGTCGTGCGTTTCTCCGGATTGCGCTTCGCTTCATCCGGGTTACGCCCTTAGCCATGTCGACGGCGTGGTGTATGGAATGGTCATGAGCGCAGACCATTTCGATAGGTTGCCCGCCGAACGTCGTAGAGCGGTATGCGCAGCGCTTGCTGCCGCGTTTGGGCCCGCTCCGATAGACGCGATCACGCCGATTACTGGCGGTGCGTCCACGGCATCGACCTTTCGCCTGGATACCGGCGACCGGCGCTATCTGTTGCGGGTGGAGGGAGAGCCAAGCCCGCTGCGCAATCCGTATCAATATGTCTCAATGCGCATCGCGGCGGAGGCGGGGATCGCCCCTAAGATCCGCTACATCGACGAGACGGCCCGCATCGCGGTGATCGACTTCATCGATCAGCGGCCGCTGAAAACCTATCCGGGTGGAGCACGCGCGCTGGCGCTAGCGCTGGGAGAGTTGTTTGCGCGCGTTCAAGCCACGCCGGCCTTTCCACACTTCGTCAATTATCCTAACATCGTCGCGCGCCTGTTCGCGCATGTGCGCCGCACCGGTCTCTTCGCGGCCGGCCTGCTGGATGCGCATGTAGAACGCCTTGAACGGCTCCGCGAAGCTTACGACGCGGGGTCAACAACCCAGGTCTCCAGCCACAACGATTCCATACCCAGCAACATCCTGTTCGATGGCGAACGCCTCTGGCTGATCGACTGGGAATCGGCCTATCGCAATGATCCGCTCGTCGATGTGGCGATCGTGTCCGACAGTTTCGCGCTTTCGCTGGAGCTGGAGGACGTCTTGCTGCGGACCTGGTTCGGCCGCGCTCCCGACGAGGCCCTTCGCGCCCGCCTCGAACTGGTGCGTGCGTTCACCCGCCTTTATTATGCGGGGGTCCTGCTCAGTGCATCCGCGGCGGCTTCCTGTGTGACGGGCGCCACCGATCTTTCGGCCCCAACGCTGCAAGAGTTTCGGCTCGCGATCCACGAGGGGCAGCTCAAGCCCGGCGCGCCGGCGACCAAGCACATCCTGGGCAAGATGTTCCTTGCCTCGTTCTTGTCCGGCGTCGCGCCCCCTGGATTTGACGACGCCGTCTAACTGGTTTGAAGCCGGACTGGATGGCTGCTCTGCCTGCGGTCCGCTTGACGTTAGTCTGTTTCGCCAGCGTTATGCGCGCACGACTCACATCGTCCGGACAACATTGGCCCTTCCTCCGCTCGACTCCCCGAGATGGCAAAGTCCCTTACGCGCGTTCGCGTGGGGGATGCGGTCGGTCGCCTCGACGGTGCTTACGCTGGTGCTGTTCGCGACCTATGTCGGTATCGGCGCGCTCGCGCATGACACCCATTTTAGCCTGGGCTGGGCGCTGGCGAGCACGGCGCTGGTGTGGGCGGGGCCTGCACAGATCATCCTGATCTCAACGCTCGGCTCCGGCGCCACCGTGGTGCAGGCGGCAATCGCGGTGACCGTCAGCGCGATCAGGCTGTTTCCGATGGTGGTCTCGGTATTGCCGATGATGCGCACGCCACAGACCAAGCGGCGGCATCTGGTGCTGGCGACGCATTTCATCGCGGTCACCCTGTGGGTCGAATGCTTTCGCTTGCTGCCGCAGGTGCCGCGCGAACGCCGCATCGCCTTCACCCACGGGCTCGGCGTCGGTCTCTGCGTGGTTTGCCTCACGGCGACCACGCTCGGCTACGGTCTCGCGGCCAATCTCCCGCCATTGTTCGCAGCCGCCATCCTGCTGCTGACGCCGCTGGCGTTTCTGCTGTCCACCGCGCGCAACTGCCGGCAACTCGCCGATGTTCTGGCGCTGGTACTGGGATTGGCGCTGTTTCCGCTGGCGTCGATGCTGCATACCGGCGTCGATATCCTGATCAGCGGCGTGTCGGCCGGCACCGTCGCCTATGGCGCGCACTGGTGGCGGAGCCGCCAATGAGCGATTTTGTCGGTGACTGGCAGGCGCTGCTGGTCCTGGTGATCGCGGGCTTCCTGCCCAATGAAGTCTGGCGGATGCTCGGATTGTGGCTCGGCGGCGGCGTCGACGAGGGCTCGGAACTGCTGGTGTGGGTGAGGGCGGTGGCGACCGCGATCCTCGCCGGCGTGATCGCGCAGATCCTGGTGCAGCCGCCCGGCGCGCTGGCGAGCGTGCCGGATGGGTTGCGCTACGGTGCAGTTGCGGCCGGGTTCGCTGTCTTCATGGCAACACGGCGGTCGATTTTTGCGGGTGTCGTTTGCGGCGAAATCGTCATGCTGGCCGGTAAAGCATGGCTCGGCTGAGGCGCGCCCGTGCTGGCTGCTTGCTCAACCCCTTGGGTCAGGTAATGTCTGGCCAACGAAAAATCGCTGGAGGAATGCAATGAAAGCGCGCGCAGGATTATTCGTCGTTGGCTTCGCGGCCATCGTCACGACGGTGACGAGCGCGCGCGCTGCTGATTATCCGACGCGCCCGATCAAGCTGGTCGTGCCCTATGCCGCGGGCGGTCCGACCGATGTGCTGGGCCGGCTGGTCGGCGAATATCTCGGCAGGGATTTGAAGCAGCCGGTGATTGTCGAGAACAAGGCCGGTGCGCAGGGCGCCATCGGCGCCGAAGCGGTGGCCCGTTCCGAGCCCGACGGCTACACGCTGTTCGTCACGGCGGCGTCGATCTTTGTGCTCAATCCGATGCTCTACAAGAAGCTGCCTTACGATCCCGTGAAGGATTTCCGGATGCTGGCGCTGATCACCGATCTGCCGGTGATCATGGAGGTTCACCCCTCGGTGCCGGCGAAAACGGTGGCGGAGTTTGTCGCCTACGCCAAGCAAAATCCCGGCAAGCTCAATTTCGGGTCGGCAGGCACCGGCGGCACCATTCATCTCGCCGGCGAGATGTTCAAGCAGATGGCCGGCATCGACATGGTTCATGTGGCCTACAAGGGCGCGGGTCCGGCGCTGACCGATCTGCTATCCGGCAATATCCAGTTGATGTTCGATACGCTCGGCACCGCGCTGCCGCCGGTCAAGTCAGGGTTGCTGCGGCCGCTTGCAGTCAGCTCGAAGCAGCGAATTCCCGATCTGCCCGACGTTCCGACCATTGCCGAGAGCGGCTATCCGGATTATGCCGTCAGCGTCTGGTACGGCGTTTCGGTGCCGGCGAAAGTGCCGGACGAGATTGCGCAGAAAATCAGCGCCAGCCTCGACCGGGCCTTGAACGATGAGGTATTTCGGGCGTCGCTGGACAAGATCGGCTTTCCTCCACTGCGGCCACGCAGCCAGGCCGCCATCAACGAATTCATCGAGGCCGATCGCGCCCGATGGGCGGCCGTGATCAAATCGCAAAACATCTCACTGGATTGAAACATGGTTCGAGAGAGTGAAATCCGCGAGGGCGAACTCGCCGTCGAAGTGCCCGCGCCACGCGACGCCGGCCTGATCTTCATCGGCCGTATCCGCACGCCCTGGACCTCGCGTCTGGAGACGCCGCGGCAGGGCCGTCACGACGGCCCGGTCTGCCGGCTGGAGATCTTCGAGCCATGGGTGCCGGCCCTGAAGGGCGTCGATTTCTACTCGAATCTCGAAGTGATCTACTGGCTGCATCAGTCGCGACGCGACCTTGTGTTGCAAAGCCCGAAGAACAACAAATCGACCCGCGGCGCGTTTTCGTTGCGTTCCCCGGTGCGGCCCAATCCGATCGGCACCTCGATCGTCAAGCTGGTCGGCATCGAGGGTAACGTGGTGCTGGTGCGCGGGCTGGACTGCCTCGACGAGACGCCGCTCCTGGACATCAAGCCCGACCGCTGCGAATTCACCCCGCTGGCGCCGCCGCAGGCCGGAGATTTCGAGACGGAGTGATTTCTCCGTCATTCCGGGTTCGCATCTTCGATGCGCGCCGGAATGACAGCCAATCACGCCCCCTTCAGCGCCGCGATCAGCTTGGTCGCGTTGTCTTCCAGCACCTTCACATCTTCCTTGCGGCTTGCCGGCGGCAGCAGCGCGACGCCGTCGTGGCGTGGCATCACGTGCACGTGCAGATGAAACACCACCTGTCCGCCGGCGGCTTCGTTGAATTGCTGTACGGTGATGCCGTCGGCCTTGAAGGCCTTCATCGCGGCGGCGGCGATCTTGTGAGCGCCGCGCGCGACATGGGCGTAATCCTCCGGCTTGACATCGAGAATGTTACGCGCCGGCGCCTTCGGGATAACAAGCGTGTGACCGGGCGAGCGCGGCATGATGTCGAGAAAGGCCAGCACGTGGTCGTCCTCATAGACCTTGTGGCAGGGGAACTCGCCGCGCAGGATCTTTGCAAAAATGTTGTTGGTGTCATACGCGGTCATTGGCGGCCTCCTGAATCAGCTTTTCTTTCACTTCCGTCCTGAGATTCCTACTCAAGACTTAATAGGATTAGCCCGTCATTGCGAGGAGCGAAGCAACGAAGCAATCCAGATCTGCTGGATACGCACTCTGGATTGCTTCGCTTGCGCTCGCAATGACGGTTCAGATGGTCAAGACAACTCTTCGGCGGTCTTACGAAACGGCCCGGCCTCGGTGAGTTCGCGCGAAGCCTCCGCCACATAGGCGCGTTCGTGCCGGAGATAGTCCGAGATCGCGCGGCGCAGATCGGGGTCGGCGATGTAGTGCGCGGAGTAGGTGGTTTGCGGCAGATATCCGCGTGCGATCTTGTGTTCGCCTTGCGCGCCGGCTTCGACGGTCTTCAGGCCGCGTTTGATGGCAAAATCGATGGCCTGGTAATAGCAGACCTCGAAATGCAGGAACGGATGATGCTCGATGGCGCCCCAGTTGCGGCCGAACAAGGTATCGGAGCCGATGAAATTGATGGCGCCGGCGATCCAGCGTCCCCCGCGTTTGGCCATGATCAGCAGCACGTCCTCAGGCATGCTCCCGCCGACCAGCGAAAAGAACGCTCGGGTCAGATAAGGCCGGCCCCATTTGCGCGAGCCGGTCTCCATGTAGAAATCGAAGAACGCGTCCCAGGCGTCTTCGGTGATGTCGCTGCCGGTCAGCGCGTGGATCGTGAGGCCGCTGGCCACGGCCTCGCGGCGTTCGCGCTTGATCGCCTTGCGGTGGCGTGAGTTCAGGCTTCCGAGAAAATCGTCGAAGCAGCGATAACCCTCATTGTGCCAGTGGAACTGCTGGTCGTTGCGCTGCAGGAAGCCGTGGGCCGCGAGGAGTTTCCATTCGGCCTCGCGCGCAAACGTGACGTGAACCGAGGAGGCCTTGCTGATGCCGCACAGCGCCATCAGGCCGCTCGCGAGCGCGGCGCCGACACGGTCGGGATCGACGCCATCGCGGATCAAGAGGCGGGGCCCTGTGGCCGGTGTGAAGGGAACCGAGGCCTGCAGTTTCGGATAATAACGACCGCCGGCGCGTTCATAGGCATCGGCCCAGCCGCGGTCGAACACGTATTCGCCTTGCGAATGCGATTTCAGATAGCACGGCACGATGCCGACAATGGCGCCGTCGAGCCGCGCGATCAGGTGGCGCGGTCCCCAGCCGGTCCGCACACAGGCCGACCCGGACGTCTCCAGCGCCGAGAAAAAAGCGTGTGAGACAAAGGGGTTATAGCTCGGTTTTGAAGCTGCGCAGAATACGCCGGTGGTATCGAGCGACGCCAACGAGTCGAGCCGAGCAAGACCGCCGGAATCGGGGGACGGATTGGCGCAGGCATCCCAATCCTCAGCCGGGATATGGCTGACGGACGGCACGGCTTCGAGCACTATTTCGGATGAATCCATCGACGATTTTGAACCGGCCACGCGTTACGATCAGCCATCGTACATGGTGACCAACACCATTAAAGATCGGGCATTGCGGCCGCGACTTCAAGGGCAGGGAACCACATCAAGTCTCCGGCCGAAATCCCTCAAAGATCATCTGATCCGCATAGCGAGCCGACTGTTGGCGCTGTTCCGGGGTGCGCACGGTCCAGGCCAGCAGCGGCAAGCCGAAAATGTTTCGGGCGATCCACGGCGCCGGCGCCGGCAACTGGTTGACCCAGAAAGCCACGAAATGCGGCTGGGTGCGGAACGCATGGCGCAGATACAGCATGCCGTCGCGCTGCTGCGGCGTCAGTTTCTTCCAGTAATCGTCATCATAGTCGCGCTGGGCAGTGATCCCGCGCGGAAGTTTTGGCATCGTTTGGCGCAAGGCCAAGACCTGGTCGGGGTCGAATGACATTCCGACCACGGGACCGGAATAGGAGGCGAGCACTTCCGCCATCCGCGCCACCAGTTTGCGGTCGCCGTCGAAATGGCTCTTGACCTCGATCACCAGCGGCACCCGGCCTTTGACCAGCGCGCAGAGATCACCGAGCGACATCATCCGCTCGGAAGTATCCTTGAACCTGATCGCCTTGAGCTGGCTTGAAGTCATGTCGAGCAGCGCGCCGGAGCCTTCGGTGAGACGGCCCAGCGCATCGTCATGATGCACCATCGCCTCGCCATCGGCGGTAAGCTGGATGTCGCATTCGATGCTGAAATTTCCATCGATCGCGGCCTCAGCCGCGCCGGGCATGTTTTCGACGATGCCGCGCGAAAGGTCATGCAGCCCGCGATGGGCGACCGGGCGCGCCGTCAGCCAGTTGGGCGCGCGCACCGCGCGTCTTCCCGTTACGAGACCTCGAATATCCCCTCGACCTCGACCGCCGCATCCGATGGCAGCGAGGCGACGCCGACGGTGGTGCGGGCATGGCGGCCCTTGTCGCCGAAGGCCAGGACCATCAGGTCGGAAGCACCGTTCAGCACCTTCGGTCCGTCGAGAAAGTCGGGCGCCGAATTGACGAAGCCACCCAGCCGCACCACGCGGACCACCTTGTCGAGGTCGCCCAGCGCGGCCTTGATCTGCGCCAGCAGGTTGATGGCGCAGCCGCGCGCCGCGGCGCTGCCTTGTTCGACCGTGACGCCGGCGCCAAGCTTGCCTCTGGCGATCAGCTTGCCTTCGGGATTGACGCAGACCTGTCCCGAAACGAACAACAGATTTCCGGTGCGGACGAAGCCGACGTAATTCGCCACTGGGCTTGCGGGCTCGTGCACGACCACGCCCTGCGCCGCAAGTTTCTGCTCGACCGTACCCGCCATGTTTCGTCCTCGTTTGAATGAATCGCGCCCGATACTACCAGATCCGGACCTTTTGTGTCGCGCATCGCGCCGCCCCGAGCAAGCCGAGGAGGATCAGTGGCGAAATGCGGAAAAACATGGCAGTTCCGGTTGGTAATTCGTACTTTTTCGTGAAGCGGCCCTAGTTGCGGCGCAATAGGGCGGTCTCTATTCTCGCGAATCTAACGCCTGAGGGAAACATATGGCTGGCTTTTTCCGGAATGCGCCGCGCGATGTCAGGTGGTTTGTGCTGACGGTAGCTGCCGTCGGTTTCGGATCGGGGTTCACGGGCGGACAGGCGGCTGCCGCGGCCAGCGGCCCGTTCCTGGCGCATCAAGCGCTTTATGAACTCAGCCTGGTCAAGTCGCGCGGTTCCAACTCGATCAATGGCGCGCGCGGGCGCATCCTCTACAATTTCACAGGCAGCGCCTGCGAAGGCTACACCTCGGAATTCCGCCAGGTGTCGGAACTCGACAGCGGCGAGGGCAAGGTCACCTTGAGCGACCTGCGCTCGACCTCCTGGGAGGACGGCGCCGGCAAGAGCTACCGCTTCAAGATCGATACAAGGATGAACGACGCCGAAGCCAGCCCCGTCGACGGCGTCGCGGAGCGGGCCGGCGATCATATCAATGTCAAATTGAAGCAGCCGGTATCCAAGACCTTCACGCTCGATGGCACCACCGTGTTCCCCACCGAACAGATCCAGCGCATCATTGCCGCCGCCCGCGAGGGAAAGACCGTGCTCGAGCTGACGGTCTATGACGGATCGGACAATGGCGAGAAGGTCTACAACACGCTGTCCGTGATCGGGCAGCCCATCCCCGGCGACCGGACCGTCAAGACGCCGGACCCCTCGACCTCCAGCGACGTGATGAAGTCGCTGACGCGGTGGCCGGTCACGGTCAGCTATTACGACCGCGAGGCCAAGAGCAAGGAAGGCGAGCAGACGCCGGTATATGCGATGTCGTTCGAGCTCTACGAGAACGGCGTGTCGCGGGCGCTGGTGCTCGACTACAATGATTTTGTGATCTCGGGCGCGATGGGGAAATTCGACGTCAAGGACTCGAAGCCGTGTAAGTGAGGCTTCCGAAGTCGTCGGATGGGCAAAGGCTCGTTTGCGCGGTGCCCACCTCAATCTTGTTTGAACAACGGCTCGCTCTATCCCCGTCATTGCGAGCCAACGGGTCGCGCGAATGCGCGCCCGATGACAGGCTCCGCGAAGCAATCCATCTCGCGGCGCAAAGAAAGAGTGGATTGCTTCGTCGCTTCCGCCTTCGCTCGTTGAGCTACGGCGGACAAGTCGCTCCTCGCAATGACGTTGATAGAGTTCTGCATACGACTTTGTTCTCGCGGCGCGAAGCGTCCGAGGTTTGCATTTATCTCTCTCCCGCCCGAAGAGGGCGTGGGGAATGCCGGGTGCCCGCTGCACCCGCAGCCTCGTGTGCGCTTCGTGTAGTAAAAAGCACACGAGTAAACGAGTACACCGGAATCGCCCGGCATTCCCGCACGCAATGGTTTTAACGGTTTCCTTCGTGCTCTCCTCGGTGACCGGGCTCTTTTGCCACCGTCATCCACGGATCACGCGTGTCTCAACCCGGTAGGGCCGACACGCCACCGCGAACTTGACGCCAGCGTCGGGGCGTCGGGACCACACGACTTCGCCGTACGCAGCAACATCTCTCGTCCGCGTGCTGTTGATCGCTCACAGGCTCATCACCCGCCCCGCCATCTCATCGCACGCTCAACGCTGCCGCGTCCACCGCATCCCATCCCTACGTCCGTGACGATCGCGATACGCCCCTCTGGTGGGACGGGATGGCCGGGACTCATAGAGATGTTTCTACCGGCTACGGAAGCGAAATATTTTTGCAAAGGGGTATAGACAGCCCCGTCAGCAAACGGCCCGACGGGCAAATCACCTGCGGCGAAATCATTCATCCATTCAGTTGAGCTGGTGCGGAAGTGCGCGAAAACCCGATCCGCGGAGCAATCTCGCGGTCTCCCGCCGCGATCGCGCTCAACACATCGAGGTCGGAAATGGTGATGGCGCCATAGGAGAACCTCGATGGCGCCGGTCTCCTTCAGGTCGCTGAAGGTACGGCCCAAGGTTTTCGCGACATCCCGCAAAGGCTTGCGAGCTCGTCAGGGGTAATGGGGACTTCGACGGCTCCCTTGGGTTCAGGTGTGTCGCGCGCGCCGGCGCGCGACGACCATGATTTTGTGATTTCGGGCGCGATGGGGAATTTTGACGTCAAGGATCCGAAGCCGTGTGAGTGAGGATGGAAGCCGTCGCTCTATCCCCGTCATTGCAAGCCAACGGGTGGCGCGAATGCGCTCCCAACTCCGCCGAACGCACCGGCTTGTCCCTGATCCGCGCGTATCAAACATCTGATCACCTGCCGGTCGCAGTAGCGCATGCATTTGTTATTATTAGCCCCACCAGCGGGGTTGGCACATGTGCCCACGCAATTTGCGGCTCGATCCTCACATCGCGCGGCTGTCGTCGCTTCTGCCGTTGAGCTGAGGAGGACTCCGGTGCTTATGAGGGTGATCGCGAAAAAAAGGTGCCGTGTCATGGTCGAACCTCCTGGGAAAGGCGCGGGCCGCTCTAAATCCTATCCTCTTGACGGAGCTAAATCCAGCAAGGCCATCGTGCACGACGCACACCTGCACATCCACCTGCACATCCGCTGACCGCACCATCTCCAAAGCGAAGCGGCTGACAGAGTTGCAGCAGGAACGGTGCCGCCGGGATCACCGTTCGCGGCGCAACCAACGGCGTCGGCGAACGTCCGATCTAATGCGCATAACGGACTCAAGTCGGACACCATTGCTGTCTATTTTTGTGCCACTCGCGGCGCCGGTTCCTTGATTTAGATCAACGTGATCTCGCACGCGTCACCATTATGCGGTCTGCCTGGGGGGCAACTCACCTGGGAGATCGCCGATGTTGAAAATAGTAGTTGCTGGAACAACCGCACTGTTCCTTACTGCATCCCCGATTGCCAACGCGCAAACCTCGCAAACCTCTTCTGCAACTCCGGAACGGTTAAATGCAGCGGACCGGAATACGCTGACGGACATGAGGATTGATCTGGTAAAGGCCGCGCTGCAGCTGACACCTGACCAGGAAAAATACTGGCCGGCTGTAGAGAGCGCCATTCGTGCCAGGGCGGAGGATCGGAAAGCCCGTATTGCAAAAATCGGAGAAACAGTGGGTAAACGGGCCGACGAAAGTCGTGTCGAAGTCCTGCGCAATCGTGACCCCATCACCTTTTTGCAACGACGCTCGGAAGCATTGGCTCAACGATCAGCCGATTTGGATAAACTCGCCGAGGCGTGGCAGCCACTCTACAAAACGCTTAGTCCCGAACAGAGGCAGCGCATGGCGGCCATCGCGATCTTGGTACTCCACGATATGAGTGATGCCGTAGACCGGCGCCGTGCGCAGGCCGAGGACGAGGACTGAGGCAAAGTAGTTGGATTCGTACTTGCCGCAAAATGGTCCAAGCATACGCGGCTAACTGACTATATGCCTGGGCGATGTCCGCTAAGTGGTCAAAGGGCGACATCGCCCCCTTTCCTCGAATGTCCCCTTTGCGCCTGCCGGCTCAACCGGTCGACGCAACACAGGCGCTAGATCTCTCTGCCGGGGTTTCAAATTGCAAAGTCTCACGTGGCCGTTCGTTGAGCTGACGTGCCACTTTGTTCAAATGGACTTGCGAGTACACTGTTAGATCGGTGCCTTTTGGAAAGTACTGTCTCAGCAGGCCATTGGTGTTCTCATCCGATCCGCGCTGCCACGGGCTTTGCGGATCGTAAAAATAAACGTCGATGTTGGTCGTCAACGTAAATCGTCGATGATCCGTAAGTTCTTTGCCCCGGTCCCAGGTCACCGACTTATACTGTTCGCTCGGCAGCTTTCTTGCTTGCCTGATGAGCTGTCTTTGTTGGCCACCCTCGCCAACATTACGTAACGGGTATGACGTTCGACCAAGGTCGCCATATAGCTGTTCTTCGACCCGGATAAGAGATCGCCCTCCCAATGGCCAGGCAGCCCCCCGATCTTCAACCGTTGCCGGTCGCTGACGGATCGAGACGATATCCTTGATTTGTCCCCGTCCATCGCTGACGAGACCCGCCTGTTTCGATCGACGGATCGTGCGCTTCGACATGCGGCGCACCGTTTCATTCGATCACCTCTTCGGCGATCTACTGAAGTTGCAAGAGCGGCGATCCGGAGCTGCGTCGCGTGAGCTGGCGTCGATGAGTATACGCTATCCAACCCCTTGGATGATGATCCCCGTACCATCACAGCGTTCGCAAGCGCTCTCTTTGCCCGTCACCTTGTCTACCAGCTTGCCGGTTCCCGCGCACTCAGGACAGAGGTCCTCGGCGGTACCTGGCGTTCCGGGCTCGGGATCATCATCAGGGGTGTGCGGCCTAAGTGGATTTGACTTCATGGTCGAAATCCTCCCGCGTTGTTGGTAAGGATCGATAGCTGATAGGTCTCGGCACCAAGCAGTCTGCGAAAAGCGGTCGTTATGACTGACCGATTTCAGCAAATCGCGAAATCAAACTGGACTCCGCCACTTTGCCCTCGCAAGTGGCGAGCCACTCCGTTAGCTCTTGATCCGAATTCGGTTGACGACCCTTTATGCCTTCGAAGGCATCACGCAGAATTTGGATTAGTGGAACTCCGCCACTACTCTCATCGCCGTGAGCAGAAAGCCCCGTGGACGCAAACATAGTTGCCATGGTGCCCTCGTCCGTGGCGAGCCACTCTTTGAGTTCCTGATCCGACTTCGGCTGACGACGCTTCATGCCTTCAAAAGCATCACGCAGAATTTGCGCTTGGAGTTTTTCCGATTTTGCTTCTTCGTTCATGGTAATAACTCCTGCTAGGAGCTGAGCTTTTCGCGAGAACTAGAATGTACGTTTTATGGGCATCACGTTCTTGAGATAGATCAAAGCGCACATCATGCTGCCGTAGAAGGCGTGTGCCCCATCCCACCGCTTGGTAGACCTAAAACCTCATACGCCACGTTTGGTGAACTTCAGCCCGAGGGGGTTTTTGACCCGTCCCAGGGTCCGCTCTCATTTGCCCCGGGCATGCTGATCGAAGGTGCTGAGCACGGCGAGCGTCATGGCCTCAATGCCAGTTTCGATGGTCGGTTTCGGCACCGGAGCGAACAGCGGCGAATGATTGGGCGGCAGTTGCGGCCCGGATCCGTCGCGTGCCGCGGCCACGCGCTCGGGCTCGTAGACGCCGATATTGAAAAACATCGACGGCACCCCGGCATTGATGAATTCGGAGAAATCCTCACTCGGCGTACCCGGCGGCGACGGCCTGAGCTTGTCACCAAACGCTGCCTTCAGCACCTTCTCGGCGGTCGCGACCACCCCGGGATCGTTCATTACGGCCTTGGCACCCTCGGCGATCTTGATGTCGGGTGCCGGCGCATCTGACATCGCGGCTACGGCCTTGGCCGTCCGCTCGATCCCCGTCAGCATTTTGGCGCGCACTTCCGGCTTGAAGGTGCGGATGGTTCCGGCCACCAGCACTTCGTCGGGAATGATGTTCTCGGCGGTGCCGCCATGGATCGCGCCGATGCTGACCACACCGAATTCGGTCGGGTCTTTTTCGCGGCTGATCACGCTTTGCACGTCGACTATGAAGCGCGCCGCGATCATCACCGGATCGATGGTCGCCTGCGGCGCCGCGCCGTGACCGCCGCGGCCACGAAATCGGACGAGGAGGCTATCGGAATTGGACGAGCCGATGCCCACGCGATAGTTGATGGTGCCGTAGGCGAAGGCGCCGTCATGCAAGGCAAATGCAAAATCGGGTTTTTTGAATCGTGTAAACAGGCCGTCGGCCAGCATGGCCTTGGCGCCGGACACCGTCTCTTCGGCTGGTTGGGCGATGAACATCAGGGTGCCTTGCCACTGGTCCTTCAGGCCGACCAGTGTCTTCGCCGTTCCGACCCAGCTCGCCATATGGATGTCATGGCCGCAGCTATGGGCCACAAAGGTCTCCCGGCCGTTCCAGCTGGTCTTGTCGTGGCTGGCATAGGCAAGGCCGGTTTTCTCTTCCATCGGTAGCGCGTCAAGTTCGGTGCGCACCATGATGGTGGGGCCATCGCCATTTTTATAGATGGCGACCAGCCCGGTTTTGCCTACCTTCTCGGTGACATCGAAGCCGAGCGCGCGCATTTCAGCGGCGAGCTTGGCTGCGGTTTTTTCTTCCTGAAAGGCAATTTCTGGATGGGCGTGGATGTCCTTGTAAAGCGCGTCGAGTTTCGGATAATCGCCTTCGACTAACACCTCGATCGCGGTCTTGAGACTGATAACATCGATTTCCGCGCGCGCCGGCAAAACCGTTGCCGCGCACAGTGCTGCGGATGCCAGAAGGGGTTTTGCAAACCGGTTCATGGCAACAACGCTCCTTGTCACCCGGCGGCCATAAGGCGGCGCTTCTCACCGGACTAGCCCGGCTGCAGCTGGAAAATAGCACTAAGCCAGCTCTGGACCAATGTCTGGTTAGGGTC
>CAVVEA010000010.1:0-60481 GCA_963747165.1 uncultured Alphaproteobacteria bacterium
CGCGATGTGCCGCCGGCCGAGGCCTGCGATCTGCAGGCCCGGATGTTCCATCCGGGCTCGAGCGGCCTGTCCGAAGATCCCGCCACCGGCAGCGCCACCGTGGCCGCTGCGGCGCTGCTCGCCGATCTCGCCAGCGAACGCGACGGCGAATTGAAGCTGCGGATCGGGCAGGGTGTCGATATGGGCCGGCCGAGCCTGTTGCTGACCCGCGTCCGCAAGGCGAACGGCACTGTCGTGTACGCACATGTCGGCGGGCTCTGCGTGCGGATGATGGAAGGCACCTTTCGGCTAATGGGCGAGGCGTAGGCGGCTGGCGCGCTGTGCATATCGTCATTGCGAGGAGCCAACGGGTCTCGCCTTCGGCGAGCCCGATGACAGGCTCCGCGACGAAGCAATCCACACCTTTCTGTGGCTCTGGATGGCCTCGCGGAGCCTGTCATCGGGCGCGCGTTAGCGCGACCCGTTGGTTCGCAATGACGACCCCTACACCTGCGGCGCGACCAGGTTCTCCACTTTCACCCCGTCGCGATCCTCGATGATCTCGGCGATCCACTGCCGGTGACAATGCTGGTGATCGCGCTCGTAGCACAGGATGCAGACCGGACCGGCCTTCTTCACCAGCGACGACAGCTCGTCGAGTTCTTCCCTGGCCTGCGGCGTCTTCAGATGCTTGGCGTAGATCTTGTGCAGCGTCTCGAATTGGCCGCTGCGTGCAGCCTCGCGGCCGTCCTTTGGCGTGCCCAGTCCGCGCAGATGGAGATATGAAATGCCGCGCTCCTCGAGCCCGGCCGCGAGCTGGTTCTTGGAAAAACCGGGCCGGCGTGAAGCGGCGACGGCGCGCACATCCACCAATAACTTGACACCTGCATTTTCCAGCTCGTCCAGCACCGCCTTGGCGGGCGTCTGTTCATAGCCGATGGTGAAGAGGCGGTTGATCTTGCGTGCCATTTCCGTGTCCGGCGCTGGAGAGGTTCCGCGTGCAAGGCTACGTCACTCCTGGACTGATTTCCATATCAGGCGCGATGGAAGCCGGCGTGACGCGTTGCCGCCGCCGATGCAATGCCGCATAGTCGGCCCCCGAGAACAAGAAAGAGCGGCAGCCGGCACGACCGGTTTCTCCGGGGGAGGATGCGATGGTTCGATTTGGCCGCTCGATGGCGTGGACCGCGCTCGCTTTTCTCACGCTCGGTGCGGCGGCGCAGGCACAGACGACGTATCCAGACCGCCCCGTAAAGATTATCGTCCCGATCGGTCCCGGCGGCAGCTACGATCTGGTCGGGCGCTATCTCGCCGACGCGCTTTCGAAGCGCATGGGTCAATCCTTCTTTGTCGAGAACAAGCCCGGCGCCGGCACCGTCGTGGGCACGCAAGCCGCGGCCCAGAGTGAGCCGGATGGCTATACATTGATGGTCGGCGGGCTCTCCAACATGGCCTTCAATTCGGCGCTGTATTCGAAACTCGCTTACGATCCGCTCAGGGATTTCGTACCGGTCGCCCTGATCTACCGGTTCGGCTATGTGATGGTCGGCCGCAAGGATCTGCCGCAGACCAGGCTGCAGGATATCGTCGCGGCGGCCAAAGCCAATCCGGGCTCCATATCGGTGGCGACCGCAGGCGTCGGCACCGGGCAGCATCTGGTGGCCGCAGCCTTCATGAAGGCTGCGGGTGTGAAGATGCAGGAAGTGCCTTACAAGGGCTCGCCGCCGGCGTTCACCGATCTGCTCGCGGGCCGCATCGATCTGTTCTTCGATTCGATTGCGGCGGGCCTGCCCTATGTGCAGTCGGGGCAGGTGAGGGGAATCGCGGTGCTGTCGTCGAGGCGCAGCCCGCTCGCGCCTGATGTGCCGACGATGTCGGAGGCTGGCGTGCCCGGTCTTGATGTCGATTCCTGGCTTGGAATCTTCGCACCGGCCAAAACCCCGCCGGAGGTCATCGCAAGGTTACGCAGGGATATCCGCGCTTCGCTGCCCGACCTCCGCGAACGCTTCGAGAAGAGCGGCGGCGAAGTGTGGGATCTGCCGGACGAACGGCTCGATGGCTTCGTCATGTCCGAATACGAGAACTGGACGAAATTGATCCGCGAGGCCGGCATCAAGCTCGATTGAAACGCGGAAAATCCAGCCCGATTATTTCACGCGTTCGATCAACTCCATCGCGCCGGCGGGCGCGCGCACCTTGCCTTCGTGAATCACGTAAGCGAAGACGTCGCGCGGCGCTTTTTTCGGCTTTGCGTCATCGACGCGCGGCAAATCGTCCGGCTCGCCGCCGCCGGCCCAGCTTTGAAACCGCTTGGCCCAGACATCAAGTTGCTTCGGGGGATAGCAGGTCTTGAGCTCGTCATTGCCCTTCTGCAGTCGCGCATATACGAAGTCGCCGACGACATCAGCGATCGCGGGATATTTGCCGTGCTCGGCGAAAACCACGGGCGTCTCGAATTGACGCAGCAGCGCGATGAAGTCCGGCGCGCAGAAACTGTCATGGCGCACCTCGACCACGTGACGCAGCGCGCGCCCTTCGAGCTTGCGCGGCAACAGTTCCAAAAATTTGCCGAAATCAGCTCCGTCGAATTTCTTGGTCGGCGCGAATTGCCAGAGCACCGGACCGAGCCGGTCGCCGAGTTCCAGCACGCCGGAATCGTAAAACCGTTTTACGGAATCGCCGGCTTCCGCCAGCACGCGACGATTGGTGGCAAAGCGCGGACCCTTTACCGAAAACACAAAACCGTCGGGAACCTCGCGGGCCCATTTGCGAAAGCTCTCCGGTTTCTGCGAGCCGTAATAGGTGCCGTTGATCTCGATCGAGGTCAGCTTGGAAGCCGCGTATTCCAGTTCCTTCGCCTGCGTCAGCTTCTCCGGATAGAATACCCCGCGCCACGGCGCGAAGGTCCAGCCGCCGATGCCGATATAGATATTGCCTGAATTTTTCGAGTTGGTTTGCGGGGGCTTGCTCACCGGCGGGTCTCTTCGGGAATGGGGGCTGTCGCATCGAGTCTAGTCAAATCAATCGTGATTGACCAGTTCGCTTAAAACGGCGCGCCCGTGCTTAACCTCGCCCGGGGTTCAAGCTAGGGTGACGAAAAAGGAGAATGAGATGCGATTGGTTATTGCGGCGGCGATGGCGATGACGACTTCGGTTGTGACGGCCGGCGAACTCGAAGATGCGCACCGGCTGGCGATCTCCGGGCGCGACTCCTACTGGAATTGCCTCGCGCAGGAATACACCAAAGACAGCAACAAGAGCATGTCGGGCGAGGATTTCACACGTCAGCTTGCCAGCGTATGCCCTTCCGAGCGGCAGAATTTTCGGGTGACGCTGGTGGATTACCTGTCGATGCAATTCCCGAACGCCGATTCGGGAGCGCATATGACGACTGCCAACAACGCCATCGCGCTGGCGCAACAGGACATTGTGACCACATTCACCAAGCGCAGGGCGGCGAAGTAACGGTCCAAACCGGCCGTTCCTCCAAAGCGCCGCGCGGCCTTAATGGGCTGGCGGCTTCTTCCTGGTCACGAAGCCCTCGAACGGCTTGAGGTTTTGCTTGGCGAGACCGCTGTAGAGCTCGCGAATCCGCTTCAACTCCGTCACAAAGGTCTCGTAAGCCTGCCTTGCGAATTCGGTCTGGATCTCTACGATCTTGTCGAGCGAGCGCACGCCCGCGAGTTTTTCGACATAGGCTTTGGTCTCGGCAAAGGACTTCTTGGTGTAGTCGCCATAGGCCGTCGCGATCGTTTGAAAATCGATCGGCGGAGTAGTTGCGGGCGCCATTGCGGCTTCCACCTGTTTTGGGCTGTCCTGCGGCGGCTCTGGCTGGTGGCCGAGCATTTGATCCAGGGCCTGGCTCCGCGGCGGCTCCGGGCTCTCGCTCTGCAGCGGCTCCGGCTGCTGGCTGAGCATTTGATCCGGGTTCTGGGTCTGCGCTGGCTCCGGCCTCGTGCTCTGCACTGGCTCCGGGGACTCGCTGTGCGGTTGATCCGGGGCAGGGGTCTCCAGCGGAGCGGATCTCTCGCTCAGCAGTTGCTCCGGCGGCGGGCTTGGCAATTGATCCGGCTCGCGGTTCGGTGCCGGCTTGCGGCTCCGCTTGGTCTGCTTCTTCCCGCCCGGTTTCTTCCGGTTTGTCCCCGACACCTTTTCAATCTCCATTGTTTCAATCTCCACCGGTCTGCTACCTATGGGCGAGACTCCGCCATAGCTGCGATTAAATCACGGCTTTGGCTTGTTCCTTGCGCGGCGCTCGTGTGTCGGTATCAAGGATTAGGTACTCCGTTGGGTAATGAACGGCCCTTTCGCTCCGGCGGACGATCTCCGTTTCGTGCGATGCGAATGCAGGTGATGACATTCTGCACGCCCGGCGGCGGTTCGAAACAGCCATCAGGGAATTGATCCCGGGCCAAGGTTAACGCTGTTCTATGTCAGTATTCCTGCGCCGGCATTTTTCGTGATATCGGTGACCGGCAATCGGGGGATGCCAGATGAGTTCGGAAACAGTAGGCGGCGTGTTGGGCGCCATTGTCGGATCGGCCATCCTGGTCGTTGCGATCGCGTACGGGCCGATCGGGCAGATGGGCAAGCCTCAAAAGCAGATTCAAAAGCTGGAGCCGCCGAGGGAACCAGTGCTTGTGGCTCCGGCTGTCAGGGGGCCGGTTGTCAGAGAACTGCCCCAATAGAAGGGGCCGAAATCGACCCCTTGCGAAACGTCCCGATCGTTCCTATCTAGCTTCTAACGGCGACGTTGACGCTTGATAGCTCCGGCGCTGGGACGACCACTGAATAGCTTGGCTGCGCCGGATGTACGCGCGCCTGTTGTTCGTGGTCGTTGGCATTTTGGGGCCCCAATTTGCCGGTTTGACGCTCCGCCGTCCTCGTTTTGCCCACTGCAGTTTTTGGTTCCGCGCCTTGGCTTCCTCCGAGGCTGCGGATATACGCTGGCGGCATGAATGAAGCCATCAGACCGGGCCCCGAAAACCCGCCGCAGGCTGCTGGTGCGCCTCAGCTTTCGGTCATCGTCCCCACCTTCAACGAGCGCGACAACATCACCACGCTGTTCCGGCGGCTGGAGACCGCGCTTGCCGGCGTCGCCTGGGAGGTCATCTTCGTCGATGACAATTCCCCCGACGGAACCTGGGAGATGGTGCGGGGGCTGGCGCGGGCGGATACCCGCGTTCGCTGCATCCGCCGGATCGGGCGACGCGGCCTGTCCGGGGCCTGCATCGAAGGCATCCTGGCCTCGAGCGCGCCATGCGCGGCGGTGATCGACGCCGACTTGCAGCATGACGAGACGCAACTGGCAAAGATGCTGGCGCTGTTGCAGAACGGCGAGGCTGAGCTCGTGGTCGGCAGCCGCTATATCGAAGGCGGCAGCGCCGACAGTTTTAACCGGCAGCGGGCAGGGGCCAGTGCGCTGGCCACCGAAGTTGCCAAGCGCGTGCTGCGGGTCAAGATCGCCGATCCCATGAGCGGATTTTTCATGATCCGCCGGGACCGCTTCGAGCAACTGGCGCCGGAACTCTCGACGCAAGGCTTCAAGATCCTGCTCGATATCGTCGCAAGCGCCAGGGGCGAGCTGCAGGTGAAGGAAGTTCCCTACACGTTCGGTTCGCGGCTGCACGGCGAGAGCAAACTCGATTCCATGGTGGCGCTGGATTTCCTGGGGTTGGTGCTGGCGAAGCTCACCCATGACGTGGTTTCGCTGCGCTTCCTGCTGTTTGCGATGGTCGGCTCGATCGGCCTGTTCGTGCATCTCGCCACGCTGTTCATCGCGCTGGAGGCGTTCAACGCACCGTTTCCGGAAGCGCAGGCCGCCGGCGCGCTGGTCGCGATGACCTCCAATTTCATCCTGAACAATTTCCTCACCTATCGTGACCAGCGGCTGAAGGGCTTTGCGATCCTGCGCGGCCTGTTGCTGTTTTATCTGGTCTGCAGCGTCGGCCTGTTCGCCAATGTTGGCGTGGCGTTCTCGGTCTACGACCAGGAGCCGATCTGGTGGCTGGCGGGCGCAGCCGGCGCGCTGATGGGCGTGGTGTGGAATTACGCGATGTCCGGACTGTTCGTCTGGCGCAAGCGATGAGCCTGCCTGATCTTGAACCTGCACGCCTCGAATCCCGGATGAGCCCAAGCGAGGCGCGGCTGGTCCGCAACACGGGGCTTACGATCCTGGCCTTGGTGGCGTTGCGGCTCGCCGCGGCGGCCTGGACGCCGCTGACCTTCGACGAAGCCTATTACTGGATGTGGTCGAAGCATCTCGCCGGCGGCTATTACGATCATCCGCCCATGGTCGCGTTGGTGATCCGGCTGGGCACGATGATCGCAGGCGACACTGAACTCGGCGTGAGGCTGGTGTCGATCCTGCTGGCGCTGCCGATGAGCTGGGCGGTGTATCGCACCGCCGCGATCCTGTTCGGCGGCGTGCGGGTGGCCACGAGCGCGGCGCTTCTGCTCAACGTCACCCTGATGGCAGCCGTCGGCACCCTGATCGTCACGCCGGATGCGCCGCTGCTGGTGGCTTCCAGCTTTGTGCTGTTTTTTCTCGCGAAGGTCCTGGAGACCGGGCGCGGCGTGTGGTGGCTCGGGGTCGGCGCCGCGGTCGGCGCCGCGCTGTTGTCGAAATACACATCATTGTTTTTCGGCCTGGCGATCCTGATCTGGCTGGCACGGGTGCCGCAGCTGCGGCGCTGGCTGATCTCGCCCTGGCCCTATCTCGGCGGCATCGTGGCGCTCGCGATCTTCGCGCCGGTCATTCTCTGGAACACCGATCACCATTGGGTGTCCTTCATCAAGCAGATCGGCCGCGCCAGGATCGAGGATTTCAGGCCGGCCTTCATCGGCGAGTTGATCCCGACCCAGATCGCGTTCGCGACACCATTGGTGTGGATTCTCGGCGCCATGGGCCTTCACGCGCTGTTCTGGCGCAATACCGGCGCGGTCGCCGCCCGGTCGCTGATCAATGCGACGTTCTGGACCATCACGCTGTATTTCGTCTGGCATTCGCTGCACGCTCGCGTCGAGGCCAACTGGTTCGCGCCGATCTATCCGGCGTTTTCGATTGCAGCCGCCGTCGCCGCCGACCTCGCGCCATGGAGACCACGCGCGCAGCGCGTCGCCGAGTTTTGCCGGCGCTGGGCGGCGCCGTCGGGGGTTGCGATGTTCGCGCTGTTGATCGTGCAGGCCAATACCGGCTTGCTGTCAGGCTATCGCCGCGACGCCACCGTGCGCAGCGTCGGCGTCGGCTGGCGTGAACTCGCGACGCAAATCGAGGCGGTTCGCGCGCGGGTCGGTGCCGGGTGCGTGCTGGCGCCGGATTACGGCACCATCGGTTGGCTCGCCTTCTATCTGCCGAAGGGCACCTGCGTGGTGCAGCCGACGCAGCGCATCCGCTGGGTCAACATGCCCGAGCCGGATCCGGCGCAGCTTGGCGGCAAGCTGTTATATGTCGATGAGGCGCGGCCCGGCGGGCGGCCCTATCTGAAGGATACGTTTGCGCGGGTCGAACGGGTCGCGGAACTCAAGCGGATGCGCGGGCCGCTCACGATCGAAATCTACGCGCTCGATCTGCTCGAAGGCGCCAAAGGCGACGTGCTGGACCGGTCGCCGCCGCCGGAACTGGAATAGCGGCGGGATGTTGCCACCGTGTCGTTGCCGGGCTTGACCCGGCAATCCATTTTGCTTCGCAAGATTCTTTTTTTGAAGATTGATGGATGCGCGGGTCAAGCCCGCGCATGACGACCGGAAAAATATCGCTCCCGCCTGTCGGATCGGTGCATGCCGGAGCGTCTTATTGACCAGTGCCACACCGAAGCGAGGTCATGCCATGAGCAGTTCCACCTTGAAAACCGAGAGCAGTTCCTTGAAACCCGCCGCCGAGCTCGCGCGCGCCAGCAACGTCCGCTTTCCTAATGAGAGCGCCGAATATCGCCGCGCCCGCGAAGCGCTGCTGGCCGAGGAGATCGAACTTCGCCGCCACATCGAGCGCGTCGCCGAGCAGCGCCGGGCGCTGCCGCCGGGCGGCGAGGTGATAAAGGATTACGCTTTCGAGGGCGAGAACGGCCCAGCCTCGTTTGCCAACCTGTTCGGCGACAAGGATAGCCTCGTTGTCTACAATTACATGTTCGGTCCGCAACGCGAGCGGCCGTGTCCGATGTGTACGTCGCTGTTGTCGGCCTGGGACGGCGAGGTGCCGGATATCCAGCAACGCGTCGCACTCGCAATCGTCGCGCGATCGCCGATCGAACGGCTGAAAGCGTTCAAGCGCGAGCGCGGCTGGCATCATCTTCCGCTGTTTTGCGATCTCTCCGGCGAATTCAGCCGCGATTATCATGCGTTGACCAAGGATGGCGGCGATGACGCGACATTCAACGTTTTCACCCGCCAGAGGGGTCCCGGCGGTGTCACAATAAGGCATTTTTGGGGCGGCGAGATGAACGGCGCGTCGGCAGATCCCGGCCAGGACCCCCGCGGCGCGCCGGATTTGATGCCGCTCTGGACCATCCTCGACGTCACGCCCGAAGGTCGCGGAACGGATTGGTATCCTCGATTAAGCTATTGAAAAATATATGTTAAAATGACGTGCCTTGAGGTCGTCTGTGAACCGGGCGCTCTGCCCATTTAAACATGCCCAGGATCCGCCAACAGTTAATTCGCATTTAACGAAATGTCGCCTTAATGACGCTCTGCTCCTCTGCGAAATGTTTTGTGGGGATTTTTAATACTGCGCGAATCGAGCGGTTCGCACTGGACTATCTCGGGCATGCCGGCTTGCGGGTGCTGCCTGTATGGGGAACGTGGTGGGAATATTCTGGATGCGGGGCGAATGAGTACCGGTACGCGTGCGTCTGCAAATTTCGCGGCACACCGCCGACGAAATTCGTCCCGGACTGTCAGCCCTTATACCCTTTGCGGCAGCGTGACCGTGGCCGGCGTTATGCTAGCTTGCGGCTTGACGGTGTACGCCAATGTCTTCGGGGCCAGCGTTTATCCAAACGCGTCGAGCGAGGACTTTGATATCGCGGTGGTCAAGCGGCCAGCGGCGCCTGTGACGCGCAGCGCACCGCCGGCTTTCGACGAGGTTTTCGCGTCGCTGTCCGAACCCGCACCGCTGATTTCCGCGCCGGTCAGTTTATCGGCAGGCCCATCGCTTGACTTTACCGACAGGTTCGCTGCGGCGGCGCCGCAAGGCGAAGCATCCAGAGCGGCCGAAGCCAAGCCCGAAGCTTCGACGCCAAATCGCCAGGTCGCTGAAGCGGCACCCCTGCCGCCACAGCGGCCCGCCGCGCTTCGCGCGTCGCAAACGGCCCGTGAACGCGTCCGCGATATCACGCAGGGCGCGAAGGCGGCGGTACTGGCGGCGGTCGAAGAAAAACCCACGATCTTCGAGAAGCTGTTTGGCTCGTTGAAATTGTCGAGTTCGTCGCTCGCCTTTGCGTCCGCGGATGCGAGCGCGACCGGCAGTCTCGGACCGACCCAGAACAGCGCGCTGGGCGGATCGGTCCCCTACGATCGCTCGACCGCCGTCTACGATATTTCCGCGCATACCGTTTACATGCCCGACGGCACCAAGCTCGAAGCGCATTCCGGTCTCGGCGCCCGGCTCGACGATCCAAAATTCGTTCACGTCAAAATGCAGGGCGCGACGCCGCCGCATGTCTACGAGCTGGAGCCGCGCGAGGCGCTGTTCCACGGTGTGCCGGCGTTGCGGCTCAATCCCATCGGCGGTGAGGAGGCGGTGTTCGGACGCTCGGGCCTGCTCGCGCACACCTACATGCTCGGGCCCAATGGCGATTCCAACGGCTGCGTGTCCTTCAAGGACTACAACGCCTTCCTGCAGGCCTACCGGGACGGCCGAGTCAAACGGCTGGCCGTAGTCGCCAAGGTGGACTGAGCGGCGCGATCCGAGGTGCTGTAGCCCGTATTTCGCTTCATGCGGGCTGGATTACTTGCACGCGCTCTCCGTCATACCGTCATCGCCTTGCTCATCTGCCACTCCAGTTCGATCGCCGCCTTGACCTGGGGGCGCGCCCGGATGCGATCGAGATAGCTGGCCAGCGAGGGCCACTCCGCCACATCGACGCTGCAGCGCTTGAGCAGTAGCAGCGACCAGGCAAGATAGGCATCCGCCACGGTAAAGCGCTCGCCGACCAGGTATTGCCGGCTCTTCAAATGGGCGTCGGCAACCGACAGGTTCTGGCCGATACGTTCGCGCGCGCTGGTCTTTGCCGCATCGTTTGCGTACCAGAAGGTTGGAAACAGGAACGCCTTGTGGATCTCGGTGCCGACGAAAGAGAGCCATTCCTGCAGGCGGTAGCGGTCGGGATCGCCGGGGCGCGGCGCCAAACCGAGCTCCGGCCGAAGGTCGGCGATGTATTGCAGCACTGCGGCGTTTTCGGTGAGCTTCTCACCGTTCTCGAGCACCAGCACCGGCACCGCGCCCTTCGACGACACCGCGCGGAAATCACCGTCGTCCTCCAGAACCTTCTTGGTCCAGATATGCACCGGATGGTAGCGCGCCTCGATGCCGGCTTCCATCAGGGCGATGCGGCTGGCGAGCGAACAGGCCATCGGAAAGAAATAGAGCTGCAGCATCTTTGGTCTCCGTTTGGATTTCCGTCGGGCAGCCGCTCAACGCGATCAGGTCAAGCCAGCGCGTCGCCGTCGCGCGCGATGATCGCGAAGCGGTCGGATAGTTCGACCAGCGCCACGTCGTGAACGGTCGCGGCAGCGACGCTACCGCCGCGACCGTCGGGAAGGTCGCGGGTGGCGCAGCTTGTGGCGTCGATGGTGACCCGAAAGCCGAGGTCGAGCGCCGCGCGCGCCGTGGAGCTGATGCACATATGCGTCATCAATCCTGCGAGGATGATATTCTTGCGGCCGGTCGCGGCGATGCGCGCCTGCAGATCGGTTCCGGCAAACGCGTTGGGCAATTCCTTTTCCACCAGCGGCTCTCCGCCTAGCGGAGCCAGCGGCGCGACGATGGCCCCGCGCTCGGCGGTGCGATCGAACAGGCCGCCGGGCCGGCCCTTGTGCGCGACATGAAAGATCGCGGCCCCGCTGCGGCGCGCACGCGCCAAGAGCCTCGCAGCGTTGGCGATCGCGGCATCGGCGTCGGGCAACGCTATCGGGCCGGCGAGGTACTCGTTCTGCAGATCGATCAGAACCAGGCAGGCATCGGACAGTTTCGGAAGGCTGAGATCGGCGCCGGCGAGCTGGAGCAGGGTTTTGGGGACAGTCATGATCTTTGAAATCTTCCATCGAGAGCGTTCCCGACAGATATAGCGAAGCCAAGGCTGCTCCAGTGCAGGAAATCTGCAGCCTAGGGCTGCGATATTGCAGGCTTGGGGACGCCCGTGATAACAGGGCAGCATGAACTGGGACGACCTTCGTATCGTTGCCGCGGTCAGGGACGAGGGCACCTATGCCGGCGCCAGCGCCCGGCTGCGGATCGATGAGACCACGGTGGGTCGGCGCCTGGCCCGTATCCAGCGCACGCTGGGCCTGCGATTGTTCGAGGCGGTCGATGGCGTCCGCAAGCCCACCCGGCAATGCGAGATGGTGCTCGCGCATGTCCAGGCGATGGCGGCGCATGTAGCCGAGATCAACAAGGTCGGCGAAAGCCTGCCAGGCTTGACCGGACGCTTCCGGATTGCCTCCACCAATTCGGTCGCCGAGGAGATCCTGTCTCCGCGCGCCAGCCGGTTGCTGACGCAGAACCCGGGCCTGGCCGTTCAATTCCTGACCTCCAGCGGCAACGTCAAATTCTCGCGCTGGGCGGCCGATCTCGCCATTCGCCTGCGCAAGCCGGACAAGGGCGATTTCACAATCTCCAGGCTTGCCGATATCAGGCTGTACTTCTTCGAGCCCGCCGCCGGGATCGACTGCAGAGCCGGTCGTCTGCGGTTATCCCGAGGATCTCGATTCGATTCCGGAGTCGCAGTTTCTGAAGGCGAGGGGGCTGCATCCTCGCGCGCGCTGCATCACCGACAATGTCCGGGTGATCAAGACGCTGATCCAGACCCATCAGGCTGTCGGCATCCTGCCGGAATACATCTGTGGCGACTTGCTGGCCGACCGCCGCCTGCGGGCGACGCTGCTGCCGCGGCGGCGCGATGTGTGGCTGTTGGTGCAGAACCACCTCAAGCGCGAGCCCGCCGCACGCGCCGTGATCGACTGGGTTCGCGATTGCTTCCAGGAATTTTCGAAGGTGTAGCTGTCTTCAGCGCAGAGCGCCGATGGTCACGGCGCTCGCGGATTTCGATTGGCAGGAATGACGGTTGAGAACGCAATCTGGCGTTGCGCTTCGCATCATCTCGGTTATTTTGGCCGGAATACTCAGGGGCTGGGTCATTCATGACGTCTATTCAACAAGAAGCAAGCCGGCCGTCGCGATGGATGAGGGTAACGCTCATCGTCGTGGCCGTGATTTTGCTGTCGCTGATATTCTCTCCGGTGCTGTTCCGGACCTTGCTGTTTCAACCCTTCAATATTCCCGCCCGTTCGATGGTCCCCACGCTGCTGGAGGGGGACTATCTGTTCGTTTCGAAATATGCCTATGGCTACACCCACTATTCGTTGCCGTTCTCGCCGCGGCTTTTCCCGGGACGCATCTTCGGCTCGGCGCCTGCGCGCGGCGACGTCGTCGTCTTCCGTCTGCCGAAAGACGACTCGGTCGATTACATCAAGCGCGTGGTCGGATTGCCCGGCGACCGCATTCAGATGAAGCAGGGACTTCTCTACATCAACGGCACGGCGGTGGTGCGGGAGCGTCTGGCGGATCTTGTCGAGGGGGATTCCTGCGGGCTGGACTCCGGCGCCCGGACCAAGCGCTGGCGCGAAACCCTGCCAAATAACGTGAGCTATGAGACATTGGACTGCGTCGACAACGGCTTTTACGATAACACCAATGTCTACACGGTGCCGGACGGCCATTTCTTCATGCTGGGCGATAACCGCGACAATTCGACCGACAGCCGGGTGCTTTCGGCGGTCGGCTATGTACCGCTGGAGAATATCGTCGGTCGTGCAGGGCTTATCTTTTATTCCCGCTCATTCAGTTCGGGCGGGGGCGTTCGTTTCGAGCGCATGGGCCTGATCGTGCGCTGAACGGCAGGTCGGGCGAACGTGGCGGAGCGGCGACAATCTCTGCTGTAACTCCTGCCATCTTGATGGATACCGCTATGTCAAAACCTGATTTCCGGCCAACGCTGACAGGGCCGACCGTCATCATACGGCCCATAGTGGCTGGGGACTGGGCGGAACTGTTTGAAGCCGGCTCCGATCCGGAAATCTGGAAGGTGCATCCTTCGCCCGATCGGTACACCGAACCGGCGTTCAGGAAGTTCTTCGACGGCGCAGTGGCGTCAGAGATGGGTTTTGTGTTCGTCGAGCGCGCGACCAACCGGCTGATCGGTTCGAGCCGCTACCATGGCTACGACGCCGAGCGCCGCGAAATCGAGATCGGCTGGACTTTCATCATCCGCGAGCATTGGGGCGGCAAGACCAATCGTGAAGTCAAACGGCTGATGCTGGATCATGCCTTCACCTTCGTCGACACCGTGATCTTCTGGGTCGGCGAGCAGAACTGGCGTTCGCAAGGCGCGATGACCAAGATCGGCGGCGTCAAACGCAGCGGGCTCTTTACCCGCGAATTGTCCGGCACGATGCCGTATTTCATCTTCGAAATCGGCAAGGACAGCTATCAGCAGGGCGGCCGGGCGCTGGTGGCCTGAGGGACCGGGAATGCTTGCGGGGCCTTTGATTGCAAAGCCTCGCGTACTATTGGATTGTCATACTGGGGCGAGCCGCTTGGCGCGAACTCGGAATGACGATTGAGATTCCCGGTGCATCCATTTGGTCAAGCCAAACAAAAACCCCGGCATCGCTGCCGGGGTTTTGCATTGTTGAGGTTGCCTGAGAAGCGAGTGGATCAGAAATCCATGCCGCCCATGCCGCCGCCGCCCGGAGGCATGCCGCCGCCACCGGCGTTCTTCTTCGGCAGTTCGGCCACCATGGCTTCGGTGGTGATCAGCAGAGCCGCAACCGAGGCCGCGTTCTGGATCGCCGCACGCACGACCTTGGTCGGGTCGATGATGCCCTTGGTGATCAGGTTGACGTATTCGCCCGACTGCGAGTCGAAGCCGTAGGAGTACTGATCCTTCTCGAGGATCTTGCCGACGATCACGGAGCCATCCTCGCCCGCGTTGATGGCGATCTGGCGCGCCGGCCAGGACAGCGCCTTGCGGACGATCTCGACGCCGGTCTTCTGGTCGTCGTTCTGGGTCTTGATGCGCTTGAGCTGCTCGGAGGCACGGAGCAGGGCGACGCCGCCGCCCGGCACGATGCCTTCTTCAACCGCCGCACGGGTCGCATGCATCGCGTCATCAACGCGATCCTTGCGCTCCTTCACCTCGACCTCGGTCGCGCCGCCGACGCGGATCACCGCGACGCCGCCCGCGAGCTTGGCCAGACGCTCCTGCAGCTTCTCACGGTCGTAGTCCGAGGTGGTTTCCTCGATCTGCGCCTTGATCTGATGGACGCGGGCTTCGATGTCGGCCTTCTTGCCGGCGCCGTTGACGATGGTGGTGTTCTCCTTGTCGATCATCACCTTCTTGGCGCGACCGAGCATGGCGATCGTGACGTTCTCCATCTTGATGCCGAGATCTTCCGAGATCGCCTGACCGCCGGTCAGAACCGCGATGTCCTGCAGCATGGCCTTGCGGCGATCGCCGAAGCCCGGAGCCTTCACGGCGGCAACCTTGAGGCCGCCACGCAGACGGTTGACGACGAGGGTGGCGAGAGCTTCGCCTTCGACGTCTTCAGCGACGATGACAAGCGGCTTGCCGGTCTGCACCACGGCTTCCAGCAGCGGAAGCAGCTCGTTCAGGTTGGAGAGCTTCTTCTCGTTGATCAGGATGTAGGCGTCATCGAATTCGACGCGCATCTTGTCGGCGTTGGTGACGAAGTAGGGCGAGATGTAGCCGCGGTCGAACTGCATGCCTTCGACGACGTCGAGTTCGGTCTCGAGCGACTTGGCTTCTTCAACCGTGATGACGCCCTCGTTGCCGACCTTCTTCATGGCGTCGGCGAGGAACTTGCCGATTTCGGCGTCGCCGTTGGCCGAGATGGTGCCGACCTGGGCGATTTCCTCGTTCGAGGTGACCTTCTTGGAGTTCTTGACGAGGTCGGCGACCACGGCTTCCACAGCCAGGTCGATACCGCGCTTAAGGTCCATCGGGTTCATGCCGGCGGCAACCGCCTTGGCGCCTTCACGGACGATGGCCGCGGCCAGCACGGTCGCGGTGGTGGTGCCGTCGCCGGCCGCGTCGGCCGACTTGGAGGCCACTTCGCGCACCATCTGGGCGCCCATGTTCTCGAACTTGTCGTCGAGCTCGATCTCCTTGGCGACGGTGACGCCGTCCTTGGTGATGCGGGGAGCGCCGAACGACTTGTCGAGCACGACGTTGCGGCCCTTGGGGCCGAGCGTCACCTTGACCGCGTTGGCGAGGATGTCGACGCCGCGCAGCATGCGATCGCGGGCATCGACGCCGAATTTGACTTCTTTAGCTGACATATGTTGCTTCCTTGAAATTGGTTGAGGAGAGGGCGCTTAAGGGCTTAAGCAGCCTTCTTCTTGCTGGCGGGAACGTCGGTGAGAACGCCCATGATGTCGCTCTCCTTCATGATCAGCAGTTCTTCGCCGTCGAGCTTGACCTCGGTGCCGGACCATTTGCCGAACAACACGCGGTCGCCGACCTTGAGGTCGATCGGGATCAGCTTGCCGGCTTCGTCACGGCCGCCCGGACCGACGGCGGTGATTTCGCCCTGCGAGGGCTTTTCCTTGGCACTGTCGGGAATGATGATGCCGCCAGCTGTCTTCTCTTCGGCGTCGATGCGCTTGACCACAACGCGGTCGTGAAGCGGACGGAATTTCATGCAGTCCTCCTAAGCTTTTGAAGATGTTGTCGAGTTTTTGAATTTTGGCAGTCCCTGCCAGCGAGTGCCAGCGGGGCTGCACAGGACATAGGCCAGTCTTGTCAGGGGGACAAGGGCTTCTAGCAGAAAAATTGGCACTCAAATATGACGGCTGCCAAAATCGTTCATCATGATTAATCCGCCAGGACGTCTCTTGAAACTACGTATTAGCACGTGCGGTAAGCTGCTGCTAACGCGTGATTTTTCAACAGATCGTTAAACATTTAGGCTTGTGATGAGTTGGTCACGTGCGTCACATTTCTCTCATGTGAGCGCATCTCCACCGGGTGGCTCCCGGTCGGCGGCCACTTCGGAAAATGCGCTCCAGCAATGGAGGTAAGCATGGTCTCGCGGGTTGGGGTTTCCGAGGATTTCCGGAAACAGGTGTTGGGTTATGGGCTGACGACGGCGCAAATCCTGTATCGGATGCCGGATCATCCCTCGTTGCTGCAAACCTACGTCTGGCAGAATTACGATCTGTTTCCGAATTTTCCGGCGTTGAAGGATTTTCTCTCCTTCTGGCAGCAAAAGCTTGAAGGCCCGCTGTTCGCAGTCACCGTGGCGCATTCCAAGCTGATCAAGCCCGCGGAACTGCGCGCCGTCGACGGCGTGTTCCGGCTGCATTGAGCGGAATCTGCGCGACGGGAATTGGCGCGCGTGCGCCGTCCACTGCGCCGGTCTTAGACACCGGGCGGTGGGCTCGCTTCGCTCAGCCCACCCTGCGGACTGCAAATCGTGCTAACCTTTTCGCATCGAACGGAAAGGGAGAACGCCAATGGCCAAGCGAAAGCCGACATCGCGTGCCGCGGCCAAGACCGCCGCGCTGAAAAAATCACCCACGCGCAAGAAAGCCACCAAGACCGTCACCAAATCCAGCGCACGCACGCCGATCAAGGCCAAGCGCCCTTCGGCGATCGCAAAATCAAAGGCGCGCCCAAAACAGCGCATCGCCATCAGTCATCATCGCGAAGAGGACTTCAAAGCCGACGGCTTGCGCACTTACGCGCAATACCGCGATCTCGGCATCGCCGATGCGACGTCCGGCCTGGCGCAGGCGCACGTGATCCGCCTGATCGGGCCGTGCAATCCAGCGGAAGTGTCGAAGCTGCACTTCCACGACGTCGAATTTCAGATGGTCTACGTCCTCAAGGGCTGGGTCAAAACCTACATGGAAGGGCAGGGCGAGACCTTGATGAAGGAGGGCAGCGCCTGGACCCAGCCGCCCCGGATCAAGCATCTGATCATGGATTATTCCGACGACGTCGAACTGCTTGAAGTGATCCTGCCCGCGGAGTTCAAGACGGTCGAACTGGCGGTATGACAGCTACACGCGTGTTTGCTGGTGTGACCGGCCGCTGGCCAGAGGCGGCCCGGCCATTGTGACACGCGCCTATCGTGAAGACATCGACTGGCTCCGGGCCATCGCCGTGCTGGCGGTGGTCGCATTCCATTTCGAGGCGCCGGCCGTTTACGGCGGTTTTGTCGGCGTCGATATCTTTTTCGTGATCTCCGGCTACCTGATCACCGGTATCATCCAGTCGGAAGTCCGAAACGGCTCGTTTTCGTTTGCGCGATTCTACGAGCGACGGGTGCGCCGGTTGTTGCCGGCGCTCTACGCGATGGTGGCGCTGACGGCGATCCCGTCGTTTCACTATCTGCTGAATTCCGAACGATTGGAGTTCTTTCGTTCGGTCACAGCCGTCGTCACCTTTACCTCCAATTTCTTCTTCTGGTTCCAGACCGGCTATTTCGACCGCGCCGCGGTGGAGAAGCCGCTGTTGCACACCTGGTCCCTCGCGGTCGAGGAGCAATTCTATCTGGCGCTGCCGATGCTGCTATGGGGGCTGTTGCGCCTTGCGCGCAACCGGCGCACGGCGTTGCCGGTTGCGCTGGGCGCGATGGCGCTGGCGTCGTTCGCGCTCAGTATCTGGCTGATGAAGACGGATCGCTCTGCCAATGCCTTCTTCATGAGCCCGCCGCGGGCCTGGGAATTTCTGATCGGAGGCATTCTTGCGGTCGAGGGCTTCCCGGTGTTGCGCGGCGCGCTGGCGCAGCAGATCGCGCGCGGCATCGCGCTGGTGCTGATGGCGATCCCGATCTTCTCGCTAAGGCAGGGGCCGGGTTTCCCCGGAATCAACGCGCTGTTGCCGTGCATTGGCGCGGCCGTCTTCATCTGGAGCGGCATCGGCGTGCCGACGCAAAAGCGGAGCTGGTATTCGCATCACAACATCGTCCGGTTTTTTGGTCAGATTTCCTATTCGCTATACCTGTGGCACTGGCCGCTGTTCACCTTCGCGCGGTTTTCAAAAACCAGCCTGGTGCTGGATCCGTTCGACAAGGTGGCGCTGTTCGCGCTGACGGTTGCGATCTCGTATCTGTCGTGGCGATATGTCGAACAGCCGTTTCGACGTCGCTCCCTGGCGCCGACACGCCGCGCCGCGTTCCGCATCGCCGGTCTCGCGACGGCGGCGCTGCTCGTCGCGAGCGCGGGCCTCATCGTCACCAGCCAGACGCCGTCGGGTGCCGACCTCGATGCCAAGGTCCTGGATTTCTACAATACCCACGACCCGCGCTATCGCGACCGCGGTTGCTTTACACTTGGAGGCGAACCGTTTGGCGACGCCTGCCTCGCGCTGGTGCCGGAAAAAACAAACCTGCTGCTGTGGGGCGACAGCCTGGCCGCGCATTATTACGATGGCCTTGGCAAGATAGCCGACGCGCAAGCCGTGAACATCCTGCAGGCGACGCAGGCGGCGTGCATGCCGACGCTGAACACGGCGCTGCAAGGCAATGCGTCATGCCTCAGCTTTGCCGGGCAGATGGAAGCATTCTTCCGCGACCGCAAGCCCGACCGCGTCATTCTCTCCGCGGACTGGCTGGAATACGCCCGTCCGCCGAGGTTCGACGGCATGATTGCCGATCTCAAACAGACGATTTCGCGGCTCAACGGCCTTGGCGTTTCCGTGGTGTTGCTCGGCCCAGCGGTTCAGTTCAGGACCCGGCTGCCCTCGATGTTGATGCGCGCGCAGCTTCGGCATATCGATCCTCGCCCTGAGGATTTGGTTTTACCGCATATTTTCTTGCTTGACCGAATGATGAAATCGGAACTCCCGGCGCACGACAAATTCTCCTACATTTCGGTGCTCGATGCGATCTGCCCGGCTCGGCAATGCCCGCTCACGATCGGTGGCGGCATTCCGCTGGCGTGGGATTACGCGCATCTCACCCCGGAGGGATCCGTGTATGTGATGGACGCGTTGGCGCCGATGCTGGGGATGAAGAGTAAGTGATAGATCGTCATTCCGGGGTGACGCGGAGCGGCGAACCCGGAATCCGTAACCACTACTGGGAATATGGATTTCGGCTCGCGCAAATGCGCGTCCGGAAAGACGACGGTGGTTACGTCAGCACTCCCACGATCGCACCCATCAGGCAGGTCGTCAGCGTGCCCGAAACGATCGATTTCAGGCCGAGCGAACTGATCTCGTCGCGGCGCTCGGGCGCCATGGTGCCGAGGCCGCCGATCATGATGCCGAGGCTGCCGAAATTGGCAAAGCCGCACATCGCATACAACATGATCAGCCGCGAGCGCGGGTCGAGCGCGTCGGGACCGAGCTTTGACAGATCGACATAGGCGACCAGTTCATTGAGCACGGTCTTGATACCCATCAGGCTGCCCGCGGTGACCGCTTCCGGCCATGGCAGGCCCATCAGCCAGCAAACCGGCGCCATCGCATAGCCGAGCATGCGCTGCATCGAGATCGCCGCGCCGCCGACATTCGGCAGCAATCCGAGGATCGCATTGGCAAGATAGACCAGCGCCACCAGTACGATCAGCATCGCGACAATATTGAGCAGCAGTTCGAGCCCGGCGGTCGTGCCCTTGACGATCGCGTCCATGGTGGAGGAGGCGTACACGTCGTGAGCGCCAAGTGCGCCCCGGGGTTCGGTCAACGATCCGCCGGTGTGCTTGTCGCTGGTCTCGGGCACCATGATCAGGCTGACCAGGATCGCCGCGGGCGCGCCGAGCACCGACGCAATCACGAAATGCGCGCCGGCATCGGCAATGAGCGGCGCCAGCAAGGTGGCGTAGAGCACCAGCACGGTGCCGGCGATCCCCGCCATGCCGCCGGTCATCACCAGGAACAGTTCGCTGCGCGTGAGTTGCGCCAGATAGGGCCGGATGAACAGCGGCGCCTCCACCATGCCCAAGAAAATATTGGCCGCCGTGGATAGCCCGACCGCGCCGCCGACGCCGAGCGTGCGCTCCAGCAGCCACGCCATGCCGCGCACCACGGGCGGCAGGACGCGCCAGTAGAACAGCAGCGTAGTGAGCACGCTCATGACCAGCACGATCGGCAGCGCCTGAAACGCGAGAATGAAATCCGCGCCCGGCGTCTTGAGGTCGAACGGCAACGTACCGCCGCCGAGATAGCCGAACACGAAAGAAGTGCCCGCGCGCGACGCCGAAGATATCGCGCCGACGGCGTTATTGATGGCGCCAAAGACGTGCGCGACGAGCGGCAGTTTTATCAACACCAGGGCGGTGGCAAACGTGACCGCGAGGCCGATCGCCGCCTGCCGCAACGAGACGGCGCGACGTTTTTCACTGAACGCCCAGGCGATGGCGAGCAATGCAATGATACCGGACGCCGATTGCAGTTGAAGCATATATCCCCCGAACCCCGGATGATTATGGCAGCGACAGGCGGCTAGGCGCAATGCCGCACACTCTTGGTCAGGGGCGACCGAACGCCGGACATTGACAATCGGACGAGGCTCAGTCACGCCATCGCGACAGGCGTGCAGCGGGCGACTGCTCACAATCCATGAGCCGGACAGAAGCTGTTGACTGCATCCTCCATATTTTCCGCAGACGCCGGGTCGCCGCTCCGGCACCGGTCTTTTCTGCTCTTCCTTCTGACGCGCAGTTTTTCGAGATTCTCAAGCCAGGTCGCCGCGGTCGCGATCGGCTGGCAGATCTACGACCTGACCGGCAGCGCGTTCGATCTCGGGATGGTGGGACTGGTTCAGTTTCTACCCACGGCGCCGCTGGTTTTCGCGGCAGGCCACGCCGCGGACCGCTATCAGCGCCAGCGTGTTGTGCAGCTTTGCCAGCTCGCCCAGGCGCTGACGGCGCTGTTTCTCGCCTGGGGCGCCTATTCGGGCTCGCTCACCGCATTGCAGATATTTGTCGCAACGGGCGTGCTTGGCACGGCCACCGCCTTCGAAAGCCCGGCGGTCGCCGCATTGCTGCCGCTGATCGTTCCGCCGGGCGTGCTGCAACGCGCGACCGCGCTGTCCAGCGGCTCCGCGCAAATCGCCGTGATCACCGGACCCGCGCTGGGCGGCCTGGCTTATGCCATCGCTCCCAGCGTACCCTACGGCATGATGGTCGTGTTCTGGCTGTTGGGAGCGGCATTGAGCGGCGCGATCCATCTGGTGCAACCGGCCGTCGTCAGGAATTCGGCGACGCCGGCCGATTTGTTCGCCGGCGTCCGGTTCGTCCGCAGCAATCCCGCCATTCTAGGCACGATCTCGCTCGATCTGTTCGCGGTGCTGCTGGGCGGAGCGACTGCGCTGCTGCCGATCTACGCGCGCGATATTCTGCAGACCGGCCCCTGGGGCCTCGGCATCCTGCGCGCCGCGCCCGCGGTCGGCGCGCTGGTGATGACCGCCGTGCTTGCGCGCTACACGATCAACCGGCGTGTCGGCGTGCGCATGTTCCAGGCCGTGATCGTGTTCGGTGCGGCGACCGTGGTGTTCGCCGTTTCGCAGTGGATGTGGCTTTCGCTGGTGGCGCTGGCGATCCTTGGCGCGGCCGACATCGTCAGCGTCGTGATCCGCTTCTCGCTGGTGCAACTGGCGACGCCCGACGACATGCGCGGCCGGGTCGGTGCGGTGAACTTCCTGTTCATCAACGCCTCAAATCAGCTTGGCCAATTTGAAAGCGGCGTCACCGCGGCGTCTGTTCGGTGCGATGCCGGCGGCTGTGCTGGGCGGCGTGGGAACGATCGCGATCGCGCTGCTATGGATGAAGCTGTTCCCGACGCTGCGCGACGTGGAACGGCTGGAGTAGGTTGCGAGGTAGTGGCACATGTCCCGGACGCGGTGCAGCGTTCTTCGCTGCTCCGCAGGGCCGGGACCCACATCATGCGGGATTCGATGGACCCCGGATCAGCAGCGCACGGTGCCGCAAGGGCGGCGCGCCGCGCAGCATCCGGGGCACGAGACACCCTAACCGCGCCCCACGAACGGCATCTTGCTGGCCATGACAGTCATGAACAGCACGTTGGCGTCGAGCGGCAGGCTCGCCATGTAGGCGACGGCGTCGCCGACGGCTTTCGCGTCCATGCGCGGTTCGGGAATCTTGCGGCCATCGGGCTGCAGCACGCCGGCGACCATGCGATCGGTCATTGGCGTCGCGGCATTGCCGATGTCGATCTGTCCGACCGCGATGTCGTACATCCGGCCATCGAGATTGGTGGCCTTGGTCAGCCCGGTGATGGCGTGCTTGGTGGAGGTATAGGCCGCGGAGAACGGCCGCGGCGCGTGCGCGGAGATCGAGCCGTTGTTGATGATGCGGCCGCCACGCGGGGTCTGGTCCTTCATGATCCGGAACGCGTGCTGCGTGCACAGGAACGGCCCGGTCAGATTGGTGTTCACCACGGCCTGCCACTGTTCGAGGCTGAGATCCTCGAAATTGACCGGCGGCGCGCCCATGCCGGCATTGTTGAAGAGCACATCGAGCCGGCCATACATCTGCATCACCTTGGCGAACAGTGCGGCGATCGACGCCGGATCGGTCATGTCGGCGGAAACCGGAAGGCTCTTGCCGACATTGTCGCCGAGCTTTTGGGTCTCCTGCAGCATCTCCATGCGGCGCCCGGCCAGCACCACGGTATAGCCGGCGTTCATCAGCGCCAACGACGCTGCGCGCCCGACACCGGTGCCCGCACCCGTCACGACTGCAATCTTGTTTCCTGCCTCGGCCATTTTGTTTTCCGCCTTTTAGGTTTTTGCTTCTGTTTCTGTTTTGTAGGGTGGTCTCGGAATATTCTGATGCGCCGCGCGCAGCGCTGCCGACCAGCGCGAGCGCAGATCGTGGAAATACGGCTCGCCGGCCTCGATGCGGTGATTGAGATCGGCGTCGCAGACGTCGGTGCGCACCACCAGCACGTCGATCGGCAGACCGACCCCGATATTGGAACGCATCGTCGAATCCATCGAGATCAGGCTCGTCTTCAGCGCCTCATATAATTCGACATCGTAATGCATGGCGCGGTCGAGCACCGGCTTGCCGTATTTATGCTCGCCGATCTGCAAATAAGGCGTGTCGGTGGTGCATTCGATGAAATTGCCGGCCGGATAGACCATGAACAGCCGCATCCGCGAGCCCTTGATCTGGCCGCCGAACAAAAACGACACGTCGAAATTGATGTCCTCCGACTGCAGCGCGACGCCTTCGGTGGCGTGGACCGCGCGGATCGCCCGGCCGATGCGCTGCGCCGCCTGGAACATGGTCGGCGCGTTCAGGAGCGTTTCGAGGTCGCCGGTGTGCGGGTCTTCCATTCCCTCGGTGAGGGTTGATAGCACCGACTGGCTGATCGCCAGATTGCCGGCGCTGGCGATGGCCATGATGCGCTCGCCCGGCTTGCTGAAGATATGGAGCTTGCGGAAGGTCGAGACATTGTCGAGGCCGGCATTGGTACGGGTATCGGCGATCATGACCAGGCCGTCCCGCACCAGTACTCCACAGCAATAGGTCATTCGCAGGTCCCCGAACGCATCAAACCGCGTGAAATTACTAGCCAATTTTAGGGGGGCCTCCAACCCCATTCGGGCATTCCTGGCTGGGGCGTGGAGCGATTTGGCGATGGCGCCGCGAATATCGACCGGCTAGACAATTTTCCGTCGAATCCTGAGGCGGGGCGGCGCATGAAAAAGCGGACGATGGTCAGTGGTCTGATGCTGGCCGCGCACATTCTGGGCATCTCGGGCGCCCTTGCGGGGTCCTGGGAAGATGGCATGGCGGCCTATAACCGCGGCGACTACCTGCCGGCGATCCGGCTGTTTCGCCCGCTCGCCGAACAAGGCAGTCCGAAGGCACAAAACGTGCTCGGGGTGATGTACCGCAGGGGCCAAGGGGTCGCGCGCAACCCGACGCGCGCCTTCGTATGGTTCTCCTCCGCCGCGGCACGCGGCGATGCCAGGGCGAAGGTCGAATTGCGCGAGGTGTCGCGGTCCATGACACGCGAAGAGATTTCGCAGGCCCGCGAAATGGCGCAGACCTGTGAAGCGTCGAACTACCAGAGTTGCGAATACTGATCAGGCCGTCAATGCGGGTGCGCCAATTGCCGCGTCCAGACGGCCGATCGAATCCCCGGCAGGGGTTCCTCGAATGCCGTCACGGTTCAAGGCGTCGCCACGCGTTTCGTGGCGGGGGACGTCGACACCCCGTGCGGCATATTCGGCGATCTTGTTCCGCAACGTCCGCACCGAGACGCCGAGCAGGCGCGCCGACGCGGTGCGGTTGCCGCGGGTATTGGCGAGCGTCTCCAGAACCAGGTCTTGTTCGATGTCGCGAAGGGGTGAGCCGACCAGATATCGCGCAAGGCGGCGGCGCGAAGCATAGGAAATCGGGGCGTGAGGCGAATGGCCCATTGCGCTTACTCCACTCAACTATACCCACAAGCCCATCAAGAGGGGACGACAATAAGGTTAACGAGTTCTTAACGCGCCTGATATCGTGCATATACCGCGGCAAACCCGAGGAGGGGCGGGTCTGATCGATGTCTCGCCAGGCGTGGACTCGCGACAAAAGGCGCTGATTCGCGAGCCTCAGGACTGCGATTGCGATTGACCCTGCCGGCCGCCGGCCTGGTCGACCTTGACCTTGACCGACAGCTTCTCCATGCCGCCGCCGTAACGGGTGCCGCGCACCGGTGCGGCGCCGAGATAATCGAGGCCGATGGCAACGCGGGCATGCGCGTCGGTGGTGCAGATGGCGTTGGCCGGATCGAACCCGACCCAGCCGAGATCGGGCACGAACGCTTCCGCACAGGCGTGGCCGGCCTGCTGATTGACCATCCCGTCGGAGCGCAGGAAATGCCCGGCGACGAAGCGCGCCGGCACGCCGCCGGAGCGCGCGCAGGCGATGAAGATATGCGCGTAGTCCTGGCACACGCCGCGCTTCAGCCCGAACGCTTCCACCGCCGAGGTGCCGCTGTTGGTGGGGTCCTCATTGCGCATCTGAGGGCGCGTTTAGCGCGAACCCGGAATCTCGTGCCGCTACGGGCCGTCCTTTGTCGCACCCAGAAACCCGGTGATCACCGCCAGCGTTTCCTCCGGGTTCTCCTCGTAGATCCAGTGGGTGCAGCCATCGAGGCTGACGCCTTTCGTCTGCTTCAATCCGGCTGCGACGAGTTGGCGTTGCAGGTTATTGCCGAATGGGCTCTCGCAGACGATGGCAAGCGCCGGAATTTTTGACAGCCTCGAAGTATCGGCGTTGGCGGCGAAAATGGCGTCCCGGTCAAAGGCTTCGTAATTCATGAAGGCGGTCCGGAGGCCGCCATCGCGCTTGAGGGATGCAGTATAGCGCGTGACGTCGCTGGCGACGAAGTTGCGGCTTTTCGAACGAGAGTTCATGAAGGCGAGGATGAGTTCCTCCTCCTTTCCCTGGTGCTCAGCCAGCGCTTCGTCAACTTTTGCAAAGCGGGCGAAATGCTGGGTTCGCGGATTGCCCGGCGCCAGCAGTTTGAATTGGGCGGTGCCTGCAAGACCCTCGATGAACGCCTCGGCCACCGTGAGGCTCAACAATCGCTCGGGATACTGGACCGCAAAGGCGTAGGCGATGCGGGCGCCGATATCGTGACCGATGACATGGGCGCGATCGATCTTGAGCTGATCCAGCAGCGCCCTGACGTCGGTCGCCAGCGTCTTCTTTTCATAGCCCGAGGGGGAACGTTCCGACAGGCCGGCACCGCGCAAATCCGGCACGATCAGCCGATAGCGCTTGCCGAGGTGGGCCGCCACCTGCGCGAATGCGTCGCCGGTCTCGGGAAAGCCATGCAACAGCACCACCGGCTCTCCGCGTGGGCCAATGTCGCGATAGTAGATCGTCACGCCATTCACACTTGCCGTATTCGTTTCGACGGCAAGTCCGGCCGCAATTGCCGCCGCCTCCACGGAAATCTGCTCGGCACGAACTTCGCTTGCCATCGTACCCCACGATACCAACAGCAGGGTGAGGGCCATGCCGGCCCGTGAGACGCGTGCAGTCAGGCTCAACATGACGGTGCATCCCCGGGCTTATTTCTGCGACACTTGGCGGAACGCGCCTTGCCAATCTTCGACATGATAGGTGCGAGCAATCTTGCCGCCGTCGAAGGTATGAACATCGAGCGACATCAGCTTGAACGATTTGCCATTGGTCGGTGTCCCCATCAGTTCTCCGGCCGGCGTGCCCGTGGCCTCGCCACGCACGATGACGTGATTGCCTGAGATCAAGACCTCCTTGATTTCCCATTTCAAATCCGGAATGGCTCTAAGTCGCTGGCCGATCGCGGCCATGACCTCGTCGCGGGTATTGCAGAGATCGTTGCCTCGGCAGGTGACCCAACCCGGCGTGGTTGACTGCTTGACGAGTTCGGGGGCGTCCTTGACGTTCGCGGCGTTGAGCGCCTGGTAGAAGGGAACGAGGTTGGCGCGTGCGGCTTCCTCGTTCATTTGAGCCGAGGCGGGAGACGCCGCGAAGGCGATGGCCGAGATGACGACCGATGCCGTGAGGAATTCGTTCATGGTAACTCCGTTTTATTTGACCGGTGCCGCCCAAGCGCCGTCCGCTTTGGCGACGGGCCACAAGTTGGCAAGCCGCGAACACCATCATCTGCGCACACCGTCACCGGCGGCGGAACGCGCATTCCTGCGCAACGAAGGTGCGTTTATTCGCAACTGAGCATGGACTGGGACAACCTGAAATTCTTTCTCGCGCTGGCCGAAACCGGCAGCCTTTCGCGCGCGTCGGAAAAACTCCGGGTCGATCATTCCACCGTGGCGCGGCGGATCGACATGCTCGAACATGATCTCGGTGTCCGGGTCGTCGAGCGGTTGTCGCGCTCTTACCGTTTGACCGCCGAGGGCGAGCAGGTTCGCGATCGCGCCAGGGAGATCGAAGCGCGCATTGCCGATATCGCGCGCTTTGCCAACACCGTCGATCCCTTGCCAAACCGCGTTGTGCGGGTCAACGGGCCGCCGGCGCTGCTCTCGCAATTTCTCGCGCCGCGTCTTCTGCCACTTCAGGGACAGCATCCCGGCTTGCGCATCGAACTCGTCAGCGAGACACGCCAGATCAGTCTCAGTCAGGGTGAATCCGATCTGGCGCTCCGGATGTCCAGACCAGTCGAAAAAGGGGTGATCGCGCGAAAGCTGGCGGTGGTCGCATACGGCCTTTATGGGTCGCGCGATTATCTCACCCGTTGCGGCGGAGATGCCCGGGAATTTCTCGGCTTCGACGATAGCCTCGATCACTCGCCGCAGCAGCGCTGGTTGAAAATGCTGGCCGGGGAACGCGGCTTTACGCTGCGATCCAACGACCTCGCCAATTTGTTGACGGCGGCCCGTGCCGGGCTGGGGCTCGCGGTGCTGCCTTGCATTATGGTGCGCGGCGCTCCCGAACTGGTCAGCGTTCCCACGCAATTGCCGCCGCTGACGCGTGAGCTATGGCTACTGTTCCATCGCGATGTCGGCCGGACACCCGCGGTTCGCGCCGTGATCGACCACATCATCGCGATCATGACAAAGGCGAAGGCCGCGTTCCTCGAAGGCAGTCCGTCGACCGGGACTAGGTAATCGGCGGTCGCTCTAGGTCTGCGATTGCCACTGCCCCGATCGTCCCCCGGCCTGATCGACCTTGACCTTGACCGACAGCGTCTCCATGCCGCCGCCGTAGCGGGTGCCGCGCACCGGCGCGGCGCCGAGATAATCGAGGCCGATCGCGACGCGGGCATGCGCGTCGGTGGTGCAGATGGCGTTGGCCGGATCGAACCCGACCCAGCCGAGATCGGGCACGAACGCTTCCGCCCAGGCGTGGCCGGCCTGCTGATTGACCATCCCGTCGGAGCGCAGGAAATGCCCGGCGACGAAGCGCGCCGGCACGCCGCCGGAGCGCGCGCAGGCAATGAAGATATGCGCGTAATCCTGGCACACGCCGCGCTTCAGCCCGAACGCTTCCACCGCCGAGGTGCCGCTATTGGTCGGATCCTCGTCGAAGGTCATGTGCTCGTTGATCTGCACCATCAGCGCATGCAGGAAGCCGAGCACGTCGTCTTCCGATTCCGAGCGCAACTCGCGCGCAAATGTCGACATCGCCGGATTGACCTCGGTCAGCGACGTCGAGCGCAGGAACAGGCTCGGCGGAAAGCGCTCGTCGGTGCCCCTGAGCACGCCGCCGGTATCATGCGTCTCGATCAAACCTCCGACATTGATGGTGAGCTCGGCGATCGGCCCGTAAGTCAGCACATGCGTGACATTGCCGAACGCGTCCTGATGCACGTCCAGCCGCGAATCCGTGGAGACGTCGATCTGCCATTCGGCGACGTACTGCCCGTCATGGCTACCCGGCGTCATGCGCAGGATTTGAATGACGCCGGTGGCCGGCGGCTCGTAGCGATAGCTGGTGGAATGGGCAATTCGCAGGCGCATGACGGTGGAATTTCCGAATCTGGGGTGAGCCAGCGAAGGCTAGCTTTAGATCAGGTATTGTTTTGTGATGATTTCGCCAAGCCGTGCGTTATCCGCGATGAATTCCTGAATGAATTCATGCACGCCGTGCTGGAAGATGTCGTCCATGTGGCTGTGCTCGAGGCGATTGCGGACGCCGCGGGCGTGGCGCTGGGCGGCGCCCTGGCGGCCATAGGCGACGCCGATCTGGTCGAGATTGCGTACCAGATTGCCATAGCAGCTCGCCAGCGAGCGCGGCAGGGAATCGTTCAGGATCAGGAGGTCGGCGATCAGCCAGGGTTTGAGGGTTTCGCGATAGACCCAATGATAGGCTGTCAGCGCCGAGACCGAGCGCAGGATCGAGGTCCATTGGTAATAGTCGAGCGGGCCGCCGACATGCTCCTCCTCGGGCAACAGCACATGATACTTCACGTCGAGGATGCGGGCGGTGTTGTCGGCGCGCTCCAGGTGCAGTCCGAGCCGGGAGAACCAGTAGGCATCGTTGCGCAGCATGGTCCGGTAGGCCGAGCCGTCGAACCGCAGTGAGGTCTCCTGCACGAACCGCAGGAACTTCGCCAGTTCCTCGCGGGTCTTGGCGCCTTTGCCCCAGACCTCCTGCAGATCGATCCAGGCGGAATTGATGGTGTCCCACATCTCGCTGGTCAGCGCGGTACGGACCGAGCGCGAATTCAGCCGCGCGTTTTCGATGCAGTTCTTGATCGAGGAGGGGTTGCCGGGAGCGAACGACAAATAATCGACGACGTTTTGCTCATTGGCTTCGTCGTATGCCTGATAGAAGCTTGCGCTGACGCCCGCGGTCAAAAGCGCCGAATCCCATTCGTTGGTCTGGCCGACATAGGTGTTGGGTAACGCGGTGACGCGCAGCGTCGCCTCGATGGTGCGCGCAAGATATTCCGCCCGCTCGACATAGCGGGCCAGCCAGTACAGATTTTCAGCGGTGCGCGACAGCATGCAGGGATGTTGCTCTCTTTGGGCCTATTCTACTCGTCCAAAATCCACGTGTCCTTGGTGCCACCTCCCTGGCTCGAATTCACCACCAGCGAACCTTCCTTCAGCGCCACGCGGGTCAGCCCGCCCGGCACGATGGTGACGTGATTGCTTCCGGTCAGCACGAACGGCCGCAGGTCGACATGGCGTGGCGCCAGACCTTGCTCGGTGCAGGTCGGGCAGGTCGACAGCGCCAGCGTTGGCTGGGCGATGAAGCCCTCGGGCTCGCGCTTGAGCTTGTCGCGGAACGCTTCGATGGTGGCTTTGGTGGCGGCAGGTCCGATCAGCATGCCGTAGCCGCCGGAGCCGTGGACTTCCTTCACCACCAGTTCGCCGAGGTTATCCAGAACGTAGGCCAGATCCTTCGGCTCGCGGCAGCGAAAGGTCGGGACGTTCTTCAGGATCGGCTCTTCGCCGAGATAGAATTTCACGATCTCGGGCATGTAGGAGTAGACCGCCTTGTCGTCGGCGATGCCGGTTCCGACCGCGTTGGCCAAGGTGATGTTGCCGGCCGCATAGGCCGACATCAGCCCGGGCACGCCGAGCGCTGAATCCGGACGGAAGGTCAGGGGGTCGAGGAAGTCGTCGTCGACCCGGCGGTAGATGACGTCGACCCGTTTGAGCCCCTCGGTGGTGCGCATGAACACCTCGTCGTTCTTGACGACGAGGTCGCGGCCTTCGACCAGTTCGATGCCGAGCTTGTCGGCCAGAAACGAATGCTCGTAATAGGCCGAATTGTAGACGCCCGGTGTCATCAGCGCCACCGTCGGTTCGGCCGCGGCGCCAAGCGGCGCCACCGAACGCAGCGCCGAAAGCAATTCGTCCGGATAGCGCTCAACCGGCGCCACGCGGTGCCGGGCAAACAGGTCCGGGAACAGCCGCATCATGATCTCGCGGTTTTCCAGCATGTAGGACACGCCGGACGGCGTGCGCGCATTGTCCTCCAGCACGTAAAATTCTTCCGGATTGATGCGGACGATGTCGATGCCGGCGATGTGGACATAAACGTCGTGCGGCACGTCCTGGCCGTTCATTTCGGGCCGGAACACCGGATTCTGGAAGATCAGGTCGTCGGGGATGACGTTGGCGCGCAGGATATCGCGGCCGTGATAGATGTCGCGCAGGAACATGTTGAGCGCGCGCACCCGTTGCTTCAGGCCTTTTTCGAGAATCCCCCATTCCTTCGCCGACATGATCCGCGGGATCACGTCGAACGGAATCAGCCGCTCCTGGGCTTCGGCGTCGCCATAGACGGCAAAGGTGATGCCGATCCGGCGGAACAGCAGCTCGGCCTCCTGACGGCGATATTCCAGCGCCTCAGCTGGCGTTTCCTTGAGCCAGCGGGAGAGTTCCTGATAGGCCGGGCGGAGGTCGCCGCCGGGTCCGTTCATTTCATCGAAGGCAACTGCCATGGGTTCCGACTGTTTTCGAGACCATGCGGGACAGTGCATGACTGAAAGGGATGGTAGCAAGGCCCGGGCCAGCGGGATATGCATTCAGCGGCGGCATTTGCTATGGAAGGCCAAGATGTTGCCCGAAAAAACGGCTGACGGGTGCTTATTTCGGCAGCAAAGCCCCATGACTTCAAGGTGTTGCGGGCGCAAATATGCCCCGGCGCAGCTTTGCGGGAACATGGGCGAGACGGCGAGGAGAGGTCATGAACGATATCGTCACCGCGGGGATTCTGGTGATCGGCGACGAGATCCTGTCCGGGCGGACCAAGGACAAGAACATCGGCTTTATCGCGGAATACCTGACCAATATCGGGATCGACCTCAAGGAGGTCCGCGTCGTCGCCGATGACGAGCCCGATATCATCGCGGCGCTGGACGCGCTGCGCCATCGCTACAACTACGTCTTTACCACCGGCGGCATCGGGCCGACCCACGACGATATCACCGCCGACAGCGTCGCGAAGGCGTTCGGCGTCGGCATCGACCATCACCCCGAAGTGGTGGCGCGATTCCGCGAACGCTGGAGCGAGCAGGATCTGAATGAGGCGCGGCTGCGCATGGCGCGCGTTCCCGACGGCGCCGAACTGATTCAGAGCGCGACCATCCTGGCGCCCGGATTCAAGCTCGGCAATGTGATCGTGATGGCCGGCATCCCCTCGATCATGCAGGCGATGATGGACATCGTGGCGCCCAAACTCAAATCCGGGGTCCGCATGCTGTCGGAATCGGTTCGCGCCAATGCCAGGGAAGGCGACATCGGCGGGCCACTGCGCGAAATCGCCAACGCGCATCCGGACACCATCATCGGCAGCTATCCGTTTCAGGACGAAGACAAGAAGCCGAACACCAACCTTGTCGTCCGCTCGCGCGATCCCGAAAAGCTCAATGCCGCGATGAATGCGGTAAAGGAGATGCTGGCGGGATTAAGCGTGGCCCGGTAGCCGGCCGATCATTCGAGGCGGGGAGAGCGTGGTGGCGGAGCAGAATCCGGAACGGAGCGCGCAGGGGCGGTCGGGCAAGCCGTTCCCGGTGTCATGGGACCAGTTTCACCGGGATTGCCGGGCGCTGACCTGGCGTCTGAATGAGCTCGGGCCGTTTCATGCCGTGATCGCGATCACCCGCGGCGGGCTGGTGCCGGCGGCGATCGTCGCGCGCGAACTCGGCGTTCGCATCATCGATACCGTCTGCATCGCCAGTTACGATCACACCAAGCAGGGCGATCTGCAGGTCCTGAAGGGCGTTTCAGCCGAGGTCGCCGAACTCGGCGGCGGCACCGGCAAGGGCTTGCTGATCGTCGACGATCTCGTTGACACCGGCAAGACCGGACGGCTGGTGCGCGACCTGCTGCCGGAGGCGCATTTCGCGACGGTATATGCAAAGCCGATGGGGCGTCCGTTGGTCGACACCTTCATCACCGAGGTGTCGCAAGACACCTGGATTTTCTTTCCGTGGGATACCGCGCTCTCGTTCCAGCCGCCGATCCGCGATGGCGCGGCGTGAAGCGATAAGCCGGCGGCATTTGCCGTCATTGCGAGCGAAGCGAAGCAATCCATGCAGACCCGCGAATAGGCGAGATGGATTGCTTCGTCGCTTTGCTCCTCGCAATGACGGCGGTGGGTACATTGGGCTTTGAATGCCTTCTCCGCTGCAAAACCGCGTCACACCCACCGGCGAGATCATCGCGACGCCGCATCGCGGGCTGTTCACCGGCAATCGCGGCATCATCCACGACCCCGCCACAAAAACCCTGACGCGGCGCTGGGCGAGCCAGGCGTGGTTGACCTGCGTTTGTGAATTCAGGGGGCGGCGGCGCGAGGTGATGGGCGGCCGCAGTTGGACCGAGCTGTTCTTTCTCGACGAGGCGACCGCGCTCGCGGCGGGCCACCGCCCGTGCTTCTTCTGCCGCCGGAACGAGGCCAACCGGTTTCGTGCGGCATGGGAGCAAGGCAGTGGCGTCGCGGATGTTCGCTTGCGCGAGATCGATGCGGTGCTTCACCGCGAGCGGCTGAATGGGCGGAACAAGCGGTTGCATCCGCTTGCGGTGCCGCTGACGGAATTGCCCGATGGCGCGATGGTGCAGGCGGGAGGCGAGAGTTATCTGATCGTACACGACCGGGCGCTGTTGTGGTCGCCGGGTGGTTACCGTGAAGCGCCGAGCGCGATCAACGACGCGATGCTGCTGACGCCGCCCTCGACGTTGCGGGCGCTGGGTTCGGGATATCGGCCAGTGGTGCATCCGAGCGCGATGGGGCTGACGGCGTGAGTATCCACAGATCTGTCGTTCGTCATATCCGGGCTTGAGCTTGGCGGTGATGAATGCCCGCGGCTTGACATTGTTATCCCAGCCGCTGCCTCGCCAGCTTCGCGCCGGCGCCGAGCGCCACGAGCTTAGCCTCCGCGATATCCCGATGCATCGGCGCCATGCCGCAATTGGTCGTCGCGACGATGTTGCTCTTCGGCACGAATTTCGACACCGCGTCGATCACCTTGACGACATCCTCGGCGGTCTCGACGGTGTCGCTGGCGACATCGATGACGCCGGCCTGCACGATCTTGCCGGTGAGCAGGCCGAGCAGTTCCAGCGGCACCTTCGAGTTGCGGCATTCGATCGCGACCTGCTGGATCGGGCTTTTGGCGATCGCGGGAAAGATATCCTCGTATTGCCGCCACTCGCTGCCCAGCGTCTCCTTCCAGTCGGTATTGGCCTTGATGCCATAGCCGTAGCAGATGTGCACGGCAGTGGCGCAGGTCAGCCCTTCGGCGGCGCGCTCCAGCGCCTTGATGCCCCAGTCAGAAACCTCGTCCATGTAGACGTTGAAGGCGGGCTCATCGAACTGGATGACGTCAACGCCATCGGCCTGCAAGGCCTTCGCTTCCTCGTTGAGCAGTTCGGCAAAGGCGAACGCCATCTTGACGCGGTCGCCGTAATATTGATCGGCGATGGTGTCGATAATGGTCATCGGGCCGGGCAGGGTGAATTTCAGCTTGCGCGCGGTGTGGGTGCGGGCGATTCGGGCCTCGTCGGCATGGACGCGGCCCTTCAACCGCAGCGGCGCCACCACTTGCGGCACCATCGCCTTGTAGCGATCTTTACGGATTCCCATCTCGACCTTGTGGGCGAAATCGATGCCCTCGATCTTTTCCAGGAAGCCGTGGACGAAATGTTGCCGTGACTGCTCGCCCTCGGTGACGATATCGATGCCGGCGTCCTCCTGCAGCTTCAGCACCAGCATGGTGGCGTCACGTTTGGCCCGAGCCAGCACTTCACCGGAGGACTTCCAGGGCGCCCACAGCGTGTTGGGTTCGGCCAGCCATTCCGGTTTCGGCAAAGAGCCTGCGATCGTGGTTGGAAACAGCATGGACCTACTCCCCTGAGTTTTTCGTGGGACGGACTATCTGCCATGTCCTGATCGCGGCGTACAGGCGACGGGACGGGGGGTGGAATGCGACCAAAGCAGGGGATAGGATCGCTTCAACCTCCTGCCGCGGATCATCCCATGATCGACCTGCATTACGCGCCGACGCCGAACGGCTGGAAAATCTCGATCATGCTGGAGGAACTCGGGCTTCCCTACACCGTCATTCCCGTCAACATCCGGGCCGGCGAGCAGTTCAAGCCGGAATTTCTGGCGATCAGTCCCAACAACCGGATTCCGGCGATCGTCGATCATGCCCCGGCCGACGGCGGCGAGCCGTTTTCGGTGTTCGAGACCGGTGCGATCCTGATCTACCTGGCTGAGAAAACCGGCCGTTTCCTGCCCAAGGACATGCGCGGCCGCTCGAAGGTGGTGCAATGGGTGATGTGGCAGATGGGCGGGCTCGGTCCCATGCTCGGCCAGCACGGCCATTTCGCGCTCTATGCGCCGGAGAAGATTTCCTATGCGATCGAACGCTACCGCGACGAGGCCGCGCGGCTTTATCGCGTGCTCGATACGCAACTGGGCAAGACCGGAGCTTACGTTGCTGGCGAGTATTCGATTGCCGATATCGCCTGCTTCCCCTGGACCATGACGCACAAGGCCCAGGGCTTCACGCTCGACGACTATCCGAACATCAAACGCTGGTACGCGAATGTGCGCGCACGGCCGCAGGTGCAGGCGGGGCTTTCGATCGGCAAATTTGTGAAGGAGCCTTTCGACGAAGAGGCGCGACGGAACATGTTCGGGCAGGCTGCAAAGGAGATGGTTGCGCAGAAGTGAGATGCCAACGCCCGTCATCGCAGGAGCGAAGCGACGAAGCAATCCATACTTTTTCGGCGGATAGGTGGATTGCTTCGCGGAGCCTGTCATCGGGCGGGGCTTCGCCCCGACCCGTTGGCTCGCAATGACGGCGGAACCACTTAATCAAAACAAGTCGTATAAAGGGAAACGCATCATGATCGAATTCTTCTTCGACTGCTCCAGCCCCTGGACCTATCTCGCCTTCCACAACATCCAGCCGCTGGCCAAGGAGTTCGGCGCCGAGATTTCGTGGCGGCCGATCCTGGTCGGCGGCATCTTCAACACGGTCAACCCCAGCGTCTATGCCTCGCGCGAGACGCCGGTGCCGCTGAAGGCGCGTTATCAGAAGAAGGACCTCGCCGACTGGGCGCGCTCCGCCGGCCTTGCCATCAAGATGCCGCCGACCGTGTTTCCGGTGAACAGCGTGAAAGCGATGCGCGGCTGCATCTGGCTCGGCAAAGACATGGTGCCGTACGCGCGCGCGGTATTCGAGGCCTATTGGGGCGCCGACAAGGACATCTCAAAGGACGAAGTGCTGACCGAGATCTGCAGCAAGGTCGGCGTCGATCCGCAAAAGTTTTTCGCAGGGATCGGCGAGCAGGCGATCAAGGATCAGCTCAAGGCCAACACCGATGAAGTGATGGCGCGCGGCGGGTTCGGCTCGCCGACCATTTTCCTCAACAAGACCGACATGTATTTCGGCAACGACCGGATGCCGCTGATCCGCGAAGCCTTGCAGCGCCTCAAGGCGCGGGCGGCCTGATGCCGAGGCTGGTCGTCTGCCGCGAGCTTGGCCCGCCCGAGTGTTTACGTCTGGAAACCATTGCCGCGGCGCCGCTGGCGGAGGGGCAAGTGCGGGTCGCTATCCAGGCCGCCGGGATCAATTTTCCGGACATTCTGATGGCGGCCGGCGAATATCAGCTCAAGCCGCCATTGCCATTCACGCCCGGCGTGGAAGCGGCGGGCGACGTGGTCGAGGTCGATGGCGCGGCCAAAGGCGTCGCGGTCGGCGACCGGGTGATTGTCAAGATGCGGCACGGGGCCTATGCCGACGAGGCGGTCGTCACGCCGTCGCAACTGACGCCGTTGCCATCGACCTTCGACTATGCCGAGGGCGCGACGTTTCTCGCCGCCCATGGCACCGCGTATCACGCGCTGATCGATCGCGGCCAGGTTCAGCCTGGCGAAGTGCTGCTGGTGCATGGCGCCGGCGGTGGCGTCGGGTTGGCCGCGGTCGAAATGGGCAAGATGCTCGGCGCCACCGTGATCGCGGCGGCCTCGAGCGAGGAGAAGCTCGCGGTGGCGCAGGCGCGGGGCGCCGATCATCTGGTGCTCTATAGCCGCGAGCCGTTCCGCGATGCGGTCAAGCGCATCACCGATGGCCGCGGCGCCGACGTGGTGTTCGATCCCGTCGGCGGCGAGATCTTCGAGAACAGCGTGCGCTGCATCGCCTGGGGCGCGCGCATCCTTGTCGTCGGTTTCACCGGCGGCATTGGGCTCGCCCGTACCAATCTGCTGCTGATCAAGGGCGCCAGCGTCGTCGGCGTCCGCGCCGGCGAGGCGGTGCGGAGAAATCCGGCGCTCGCGGAGGTGCGATTGAAGGCGCTTGGCGAGTGGGCGGAGGCCGGAAAAATCCGGCCCAACGTCTCGCACCGGCTGCCGCTGGAAAATTATGCGCAAGCGATGCGGCTATTGATCGATCGAAAAGCGATCGGGCGCGTGGCGCTGATGATGCGGTGATAGTTCCTCGTCATGCCCCGCGAAGGCGGGGCATCCAGTAATCCGTGACGGCCGTAACAATCGAGACGTCAGCGTTTACTGGATCACCCGCTTTCGCGGGTGATGACAGTTTAGAGAAACGTCGACACTCATCTCACTCATACTCGCGCTCTTGCCACCACGGGAAATAGTCGGGCATGTCGGCCGAGACCTTGTTCTTGAAATTGGCCGGGCGTTTTTCCAGGAACGACACCACGCCTTCCTTCACATCGTCTGAACGCCCGCGCGCATAAATGCCGCGGCTGTCGACCTTGTGCGCTTCCATCGGATCGTCGGCGCCAAGCATGCGCCACATCATCTGCCGGATCAGCGCCACCGAAACCGGCGCGGTCTTCGCGGCGATCTCTTTTGCCAACGCCCGCGCGCTCGGCAGCAGTTCATCGGGGGGGACCACCTTGCTGACGAGGCGGCCGGCCAGCGCCTCCTGGGCTGGAAACACGCGGCCGGTGTAACACCACTCCAGCGCCTGGGCGATACCGACAAGGCGCGGCAGGAACCAGCTCGATGCCGCCTCGGGCACGATGCCGCGCTGGGAAAAGACAAAACCGAAGCGCGCGTTTTCGGATGCGATGCGGATGTCCATCGCAAGCTGCATGGTGACGCCGATGCCGACCGCGGGGCCGTTCACCGCGGCGATCACGGGCTTTAAGCATTTGAAGATGCGCAGCGTCACCTGTCCGCCGCCATCGCGCACCTGGGGATCGCTGTAGTCGACCTTGCCATTGGCGAGGCGCTTCACGGGTCCGCGCCGGGCGTCGCGATCGAACGTGTCGGCGCCGGAGGAAAGATCGGCGCCGGCGCAGAACCCGCGCCCCGCGCCGGTGACGATGATGGCGCGGACATTGTCGTCCTTGTCGGCCTGGTCGAAGGCGTCGATCAGCTCCTGCTGCATGGTACCGTTGAAGGCGTTGAGCTTGTCGGGCCGGTTTAGCGTGATGGTCAAGATCTGCTCGGCGACCTCGTATTTGATCGTCTCGTACGCCATGGGTGTTTCCTTCCTATTGTTGTTTTTTGCAATTTGAGCTGTCATTCCGGGATGCGCCGAAGGCGCAGACCCGGGTTCTCGATCGCGATTCATTCCTCGAGATTCCGGGTTCGTCGCTTTCGCGACGTCCCGGAATGACGGAGGATGTTATTTCGTCGGCGGGCTCGGCCACGGCCGTTGCGCTCCACGCAGGCCCTCGAACGCCTTGGCCATTCCGAGCACGCCGAGATCGTCGAAGCGGCGGCCGACGATCTGGACGCCGATCGGGAATCCGTTCTTGTCATAACCGCCATTAATCGAGGCGGCCGGATTTTCCGACATGTTCCATGGCACGGTGTAGCAGATGTGTTCGAACGGCTTGTCGGGATCGTTGATCGGCGAAGCCAGTTCGGCGGCGAAGTTTACGACCGGCGATACCGGCGAGATCACGTAATCGATCTCGCAGAACAGTTTCGCCGCGGCGGCCCGGATCGCCATGGTGGCGTTAAAGCCCCTGATGACGTCGACGCCCGTCAGCTTGGCGCCGGTTTCTGCCCATCGGCAGATATAGGGCAGCGCCTTGGCCCGTTCGGCCGGCGTGAGCTTCGAAAGATCGTCCCACATCCGCGCGCGCCAGAAATGATCGAGGCCGTCGAGCATCTCGCGGGTCAGCACGCCGTCGACTTCGGTGATCACGGCGCCCGCGGACTCGAAGGCTTTGGCGGATTTCACCGCGACGTCGCGCACCTCGCGCTCCAGCGCCTGGCCGACGCCGAGGTCGAGCATCAAGCCGATGCGCAGTTTACGTGGCGATTTGTCGAGCGCCTTCCAGTTGATGTCATTGGGTGGCAGGCTCATGCCGTCGCGGCGATCGGGGCGCGACAGCACGCTCATCATCAAGGCGGCATCGTCGACGATACGGGTCATCGGTCCGGCGACGCGGCCCACATAAGGCGGATCGACCGGAATTCGCCCAAGGCTGGGCTTCAGTGCGACAAGGCCGCACCAGCAGGCCGGCAGCCGCACCGAGCCGCCGATGTCGGTGCCGAGATGCAGCGGGCCGTAACCGGCTGCACCTGCGGCGCCCGCGCCGGAACTGGAGCCGCCGGGATTCTTGCTGAGATCCCAGGGATTGCGGGTGAGGGGATGGAAGCTGGAGAGGCCCGACGACAGCATGCCGTAATCCGGCATGGTGGTTTTGGAAAAGATCACCGCGCCGGCTTCGCGCAACCGTGCCGCCGGCGGAGCATCCACCGGAGCGGGCACCAGCTTGACGCTCGCAGCACCAAGCGGCACCGGCACGCCCTTGGTGGCGATGTTGTCCTTGATCGTGACCGGGACGCCATCGAGCACGCCGGTCGGCTCACCCTTGTTCCAGCGGTCGGTCGAAGCTTTCGCAACCGCCCGCGCGCCATCCGGATCGAAGGCGTAGAGCGCCTTGATATGCGGCTCCCATACCGCGACATGCGCCAGCACGTCCTCCAGCACTTCCGACGGCGAGAATTGTCTGGCGCGGAATCCCGCGATCAGGTCGACGGCGCTGAGATCGTGCAGCGAAGTGACCGCTTCCTGCGATGCCTGCTCATGCATGGGCGGCTACCGGCAATCTGGTTTCGATGATGCGCGCGAACATGCTGGCGCCGATCGGCAAGATCTTGTCGTCGAGGACGTAGCCGGGATTGTGCACCGGCACCGAACCTTCGTGACCAATCCAGAAATAGGCGCCGGGCACCGCGTGCAGCATGTCGGCGAAATCCTCGCTGCCCATCTTCGGTTGCGTCCTGGTGATGACCTTGGCTGGGTCGACCACCGTGCGCGCCACTTGCTCGACCACCCTTGACTGCTCCTCCTGGTTGACCAGCACGCTGAACGTGTCGCGGATATCGGCGATGATCTCGACCTGGAACGTGCTGGCCATGCCGGCGCAGATCGCCTTCATCCGCTCGCGGATCAGGGCGCGCACCTCGTCGGAAAAGGCGCGGACGGTGCCGCACAATTTCGCTTCGCCGGGAATGACATTGTAGGCGGAGCCGGCATGGATCTGCGTGATCGACAACACCGCGGGCTCGTGCGGATTTACGTTGCGGCTGACGATGGTCTGCAGCGCCTGGCCGAGCGACATTGCAATGACAATCGGATCCTTGGAGAAGTTCGGCATCGCGCCGTGGGCGCCGTAGCCATTGATGGTGATGTCGAAGAAGTCGGCGCCGGCCATCGCCGGTCCCGGCAGGATGGCAATCTCGCCATGGTTGAGGTCCGGCGCGTTATGCAGCCCGTAGACCTCGTCGCAGGGAAATTTCTGGAACAACCCATCCTTGATCATGGCGCGCGCGCCGCCGAGGCCTTCTTCGGCCGGCTGGAAGATGAAATGCACGGTGCCGTCGAAATTGCGGGTCTCGGCGAGGTAGCGCGCGGTGCCGAGCAGCATGGTGGTGTGGCCGTCATGGCCGCAGCCGTGGAAGCGGCCGGGAATGGTCGAGCGCCAGCGCAGGTTGGTGTTTTCCTCCATCGGCAGGGCGTCCATGTCGGCGCGCAAGCCGATGCGCTTGTCGCCGCTGCCTTTGCCCTTGAGCACGCCGACCACGCCGGTGCCGCCGAGCCCGCGATGCACCTCGATGCCCCATTGCGTCAGCTTGTCGGCGACGATGCCGGAGGTGCGGATTTCCTCGAAGCCGATCTCGGGATGGGCATGCAGATCCCGGCGGATCGCGGTGAGTTCGTCGGCAAAGCCGTCGATGCGGTCGATGTTGGGCATGTCTTTATCCGTTGGCCGACGCTTTGGCAGGTGAGGGGGTTGCGGGAGAGAATGGCGTGCCGTTCGGCTTGATGCGGATGCCCGGGCGCAACCGCGTCCACGGCAATGCGGCGGTGTCGGCGGGCATCGCGCCGGGCGCGGCGCAGATCAGGAGCTTTTCGGCGATCGGCTCGAAATCTGCGCGGAAATGCACCGAGCTCTTGTTGACCAGAATGGACTGCTCGGTCGGCTCGATCCCGACATAGCGATACATCGCCTGGTCCGCGAGTTGCGCCTTGTGCGATGAGACGACCACCCTGACATCGCCGATCCGCAGGCACGCCGACGGCCCCATGTCCATGTCGCGGCCGCCGTAATAAGGGCCGGGCGCGACGAATTGTCCGTCAGACAATTTCTCGACAGTGAAGGTTTCCTGATAGGGCGCGTCGCCCGGGATGCCCGACTTGCCGCCGAGCGCAAGGGTGACGGTTCCGCCAACCCCCGCTTCATGCGCGGCCTTTGCCGATTGAGGATCGTAAATCACCCCAAGAGCCGCGCGGCTGGCCTTGTTGCGGACCAGCGCGCGCAGCATGCCGGTGGTGTCGGAGTCGCCGCCGGCGCCGGGATTATCCTGGGTGTCGGCGATGATGATGGGTTTGCTCGCGCCGGTTGCCAATTCCATGGCGTAGCGCACGCCCTCATCGGGCGTGTAGATGCGACCGTCGAAGTCATCCTCATGGCCGGCGATGACGGCCGCAATCGTGTCTGCGGCCGCATCGGCGTCAGCCTGGGTCCGGCCATAGGCGAACACGCTCGGTCCGCAATGGGCGAAATCCGCAGCCGGGAAGCCCGGCGCGAACGACAGCGTCGGCACCGCCTCGTTCTCCAGCGCTGCGAGCTTTTGATAGATGCCCTTGGTGGGCTGATCGTTGGTGCACTGCCAACTGATCGGAATCAGGAACGGCAATTGCCGGAACGCTTTTGCAAAGCGCAGCTTCGTGCGCAGCAGCAACGCGAGATGTTTGGCCGCAGCGCGGCCGGTGTAGGCCATGTCGACATGCGGGTAGGTGCGATACGCGATCAGTGCATCGGCTTGCTCCACCATCTGCGGCGTCACATTGGCGTGCAGATCGAGGCTGACCACGAGCGGCATATCCTTGCCGATCACCTTGCGCACGCGCGCGAGGATTTCGCCTTCGCCGTCGTCGAGATGTTCCGTCACCATGGCGCCGTGCAAGTCGAGATAGACGGCATCGAGCGGTCCGGCCGCGGCGATGCCATCGACCATGACCCCGACGATGCGCTCAAACGCATCTTTCGTGACATGCGCCGAAGGGCTGGCGCCGCAGGAGATGGTCGGCACCATTTCCCAGTCATTGGCTTCGGCCTGCTCCACGAAGCCGGCGAGGCCCACATTGATACTGCGCATGGTCTTGAGCACGTCGGCGCCATGCGCCATCGCCGGCCAGCCGCCGCCATGCACGAAATCGTCATAGGTCGCCTTCGTCGGCGCGAAGGTATTGGTCTCGTGCAGGAAGCCGCCCACGGCGATACGGGTCATCAATTCTGTCTCGATCAATTGTCGTGCGCGACGTTAGACTCGTCATTGCGAGGAGCGCAAGCGACGAAGCAATCCAGTCTCGCATGCCCTCGAACCATTTCGGGATTGCTTGATTTACGTTGCGGTACTGGTCAGCATTTCCGCCGCCACAGGGCGGAAATTCGCAAAATCCCACTGCCGTCCAGGCGCAGCGTCCAGCAGTTGCCTTGTATAGGCCTGCTGCGGATGGGTCAGGACTTGCGCGGCCGGACCTTGCTCGACGATGCGGCCATGCTGCATCACAGCAACGTCGTCGCAGATTTGCGCGGCGACGCGCAAATCGTGGGTGATGAACAACAGCGCGATACCGAGCCGGGTCTGGATTTCGTCGAGCAGTTCCAATACCTGCGCCTGCACGGAGACATCGAGCGCGGAGACCGCTTCGTCCGCGACCAGCACGTCGGGATCGAGCGCCAGCGCGCGGGCGATGGCGATGCGCTGGCGCTGGCCGCCGGAGAACTGGTGCGGATAGCGCGAGATGGCATCGGGTGGCAGGTCGACCAGTTCGAGCAATTCGCGCGCTTTGGCCAGCGCTTCGGCACGCGGCATGCCGTAATTGATCGGCCCCTCGGCGATAGTCTCGCCGACGGTGATACGCGGATTGAGCGAGCGATAGGGATCCTGGAAAATGATCTGGATGCGCTTGCGGTGCGGCTGCAGCAGCCGCCGCGACAATTCGGAGATTTCGCGCCCCGCGAGCCGAATGCCGCCGGAGGTCGGGTCGATCAGCCGGACGATGCAGCGCGCCACCGTCGACTTGCCGGAGCCGCTTTCGCCGACGATGCCGAGCGTGCGGCCCTTGCGCAGGGTCAGCGTGACATCCTGCGCTGCCGCCACTTCGCGTACGCCGCCGAAGAACGAACGCTCGCGATAGACCTTGCCGAGTTCGTTGGCCTCCAGCACTACCGGTTCGGTCGATGGTGCCCGTGGCGCCCGCGGCACCAGGCTCGGCACCGCCGCAAGCAGGTTGCGGGTGTATTCCATGGTGGGATTGCGCAGGATGGTGTCGAGCGGTCCGGTCTCGACCAGCCGGCCGTGACGCATCACCGCGACGCGGTCGGCAATTTCCGCGACCACGCCCATATCATGGGTGATGAACAGCACGGCGGTACCGTGATCCCGCTGCAGGTCGCGGATCAGCGTCAGAATTTGTTTTTGCGTGGTGACGTCGAGCGCCGTGGTCGGCTCGTCCGCGATCAGCAGTTTCGGCTCCAGCACCAGCGCCATGGCGATCATGATGCGCTGACGCTGGCCGCCCGACAGCCGATGCGGGTAGGATGCGAAAATGCGCTCGACCTCGGGCAGGCGCACCTGCTCCATCATGGCCAGGATCCGCCGGCGCCGCGCCCGCGCGTCGAGATCGGTATGGACGCGCAGCACCTCGTCGATCTGACGGCCGACCGGCACCACCGGATTGAGCGCCGTCATCGGCTCCTGGAAGATCATCGCCATGGTGGTGGCGCGCAATTGTCTCAAGCGGCGGTCGCTGGCCGTCAGCAGTTCTTCGCCGACCAGCTTGACGCGGCCGCCGGAGGGCACCAGCGAACCCTTTTGCAGCAGGCCCATCACCGTCAGCGATGTGACGGATTTGCCCGATCCGCTTTCGCCGACCACGCACAGCGTTTCGCCGGCGCGGACCTGCAACGAGACGCCATCGATGATCCGCGTGCCGCGTGAATCCTTGCCGAGGCCGACCACAAGATTGTCGATGTCGAGAACCACGGCGTTGGTATTGGGCGCTGCGCTCACTTGCCGCCCTCCCGCTGCTTCATGCGGGGATCGAGCGCGTCGCGCGCGGCGTCGCCGATCAAATTGACGCTCAGGATTGCGATCGACAGCAGCAAGCCCGGCCAGAAGATCAGCGACGGTTTGATCTGAAAATAGGCGCGGCCCTCGGCCATGATGTTGCCCCAGGTCGGCGTCTCCGGGCTGATGCCGGCGCCGAGGAACGAGAGGATGGCTTCGGTCAGAATGGCGGAGGCGCAGACATAAGTGCCTTGCACGATCAACGGCGCGATCGTGTTCGGCATCAGATGCCGCCACATGATCTTCGGCAGGCTGGAGCCGACGGAGATCGCGGCCTCCACATAAGGCTCCTCGCGCGCCGACAGCACGACCGAACGCACCAGCCGCGCCACCCGCGGAATTTCAGGGATCGTGATCGCGACCAGGACCGTCATCAGGCTCGCGCCGGACAGCGACACCACGGCGATGGCGAGCAGGATGCTCGGGATCGCCATCAATCCATCCATGATGCGCATCATCACGGCATCGACCCATTTGAAGAAACCGGAGACGAGGCCGATCACGAGTCCGATGCCGATACTGAATACGGCGGCGCCGAGGCCGATCAAGAGAGAGATCCGTCCGCCATAGAGAATTCGCGACAACACATCGCGGCCATAGCCGTCGGTGCCGAGCAGGAACTGCGCGCTCGCGGGCTTCAGGCGTTGGGCCGGCGCGAGCAGCAGGGGGTCGTGCGGCGAAAGCCAGGGCGCGAGGATCGCGGATGCGATCACCAGCGCCAGGCAGATGGTGGCGGCGGCGATGATCGGCGTTGCCGTGAGAAATCCGAGTCCCGGCCGGAACGGCGTGGTGATCGGGATCGACGGCTCCGGAAGGGTTTCGATGGCCATCAGTACCGAACCTTAATAGCGAATTCTGGGATCGAGCAGGGTGTAGGCAACGTCGATCAGCAGATTGACCGCGACATAGATACCCGACGTCAGCAGGATCATCGCCTGAATGACAGGATAGTCGCGCGCCAGCACGGCATCGACGGTGAGGCGGCCGATGCCGGGCAGGTTGAACACACTCTCGGTGACGACGACGCCCGATATCAGCAGTGCGAAACCGGTCCCGATCACGGTGATGACGGGCACGGCGGCATTGCGCAGCGCGTGGCGCAGCAGTACCGCGCTCTCGTTGATACCCTTGGCGCGCGCGGTGCGAACATAATCCTCGCCCAGCACATCCAGCATCGACGCGCGGGTCATGCGCGCGATCAGCGCGACATAGATGAAGGACAGCGTGCAGGTCGGCAGCACGATGCGCTCGAAGAACGGGCCAAAGCCGGCGGTGATGCTGCGGAAACCTTGCACCGGCAGCCAGCGCAGCTCGATGGCGAAAATCTGGATCAGCACATAGCCGATCACGAAGACCGGGACCGAGAAGCCGACCACCGACAAGCCCATCACGAAGCGGTCGATCCAGGTGCCGTGTTTCCACGCTGCGATGACGCCGAGCGGCACGGCGATCAGAATGGAGAGAATGATGGTCGACAGCGCGATCGAGATCGACGGCTCGACGCGCTGGCTGATCATTTTCAGGACCGGCACGTTCGAGATCAGGGACACGCCGAGATCGCCATGCAGCAGCTTGCCGATCCAGGTGAAGAATTGGGCATAAAGCGGTTCGTTTAATCCGAGCGAGGTGCGGATGCGTTCAAGCTGTTCAGGCGTTGCGTTGTCGCCGGCCAGAATTGCGGCGGGATCGCCCGGCGTCAGCCGCAGCAACAAGAACACGAACAGCGCCACCACACCCATGACGGGTATGGCGGCGAGGATACGGCGAAGCAGATATCCGAGCATCAGGCGTACCCGCTCTGTCGTCCCTGCGAATGCAGGGAACCATACGCCGGGAAGTCGCTATAGAGTGCTGGAGCAGACGAGAACGACGGCGCCCGTCCGGGATTGTGAGGCCCTGCCTTCGCAGGGACGACCGATCGAACTTGCGGAACGCTGCGGAAATCCATCATGACGCCACTCTCGCACTCTGCCGCCCCAATGCAAGTTTTAGCAAATCCCGTGCCATGGGAACTAGACGACGGTAGTCTTACTCCAGCGTCGCCAACAGTCCCGCCATCAGCCGGCCGCGCTCGGCGAGGCTGTCGACTTCGATATGTTCGTTGAGCGTATGTGCATCGGCGCCGCGCACGCCCAATCCATCGAGCGTCGGGATTCCCATTGCACCCGTAAAGTTTCCGTCGGAGCCGCCGCCGGCGCTGCCGTGGGGAAGGTCGACGCCCATGGCCTTCGCCACGCCGCACGCCTTCTCATACAGCGCCATGGTGCCAGCATCCGGCTCCCACACCGGCCGCGTCACGCCGCGCGTCACTTTGAAGGTGACGCCGTTGGCGGTGCCGGACAGCGCCAGCATCCGCTCGACGCCGCGATCGAGATCGGCTTGACGCTTGGCCATGCCGAGCGCTTCGCCGGTGCAGGTCGTGGCCACGCAATTGACCCATTGGCCGCCATGCACGATGCCGACGCTGAAGGTGCAGTCCTCCGTGGTCATGCCGTCGATGGCGATGATCTGGCGCGCCATCTCGCGGATCGCAGAGCGGCCTGACGATAGCGTGGCGCCGGCGTGGCTCGGTTTGCCCGTGGCTTCCAGATTGAACCGCGCGATCGCGTAACGCCCGGTGACGACGCCGTTGTTTGGCCGGCCCGGCTCCGGCACCAGCACATACTTGTTGCGCGCCGCTTCCGCCTCGATGATGTCGCGGGTGGAGGGCGTGCCGACTTCCTCATCGGGGGTGAACAGCACCGTGATCGGCAGCGGCGTGGTGAAGGCCGCGCGCGCCAACTGCCGGATCGCTTCCAGCGTGAGATAGTTGCCGCCCTTCATGTCGAAGATGCCGGGGCCAAAGCATTTGTTGCCCTCGCGCCGCCATTTCAGCTTTTCCAGCGTGCCGACGGGATGGACGGTATCGAGATGCCCCGCGATCAGAATCCCGGGCTGGCCTTGCCTGGGATGCGGGAAACGCGCGCGGACGCAGCCGCCAAAACCTTGCCGTCCGGCGATGCGCTCGATCGACGCACCCATGATCGCCATCTCGCGCGCGGCGATGTCGAGCATGCGTTCGACCGCGCTCGCCTCCCAGGTCGGGCTTTCGCATTCCACCCAGCCGCGCAGGCCCTGCAGCATGGCTTCGGAATCAAACGGAAGGTTGGCGGGGTTCATCGGGCTTCTCTCACGTTCGGGCGGGATCAACTGGCGCGTATGCATCGACTTACGCTTACGAGAATGATCGGCGGCGAATTTGTAAAGCGAAAGATGGGCGAGGGTTAAGTCCGAGTCCGCGGGGCCTGCCATGAACCAAAACCCCGTTGACGCGCAACGCGCTTGGTGCAAGTCTCAAATACCCAAGATTTACAGCGTGTTAGTGCGCCTAAATAACGCGCCGCATGCATAACTAATCATCGGGTTTTGACCAGTTTCACGTCAGGAGATCAACGAATGTTCCACATCCCGCGCTGGAAACGTCCCACGATGGCGGCGGCCCTGTCGATGGTTGCGCTCTCGGTGGCGCTGACGTCGCAAGCGATCGCCGCAGGTAAGACCATCACCGCGGTGATGCATTCCGATTTGCGGGTGATCGATCCCGGTCTGACGACTGCGTATATCACGCGCGATCATGGCTACATGGTTTATGACACGCTGCTGGCCACCGATTCCAGTTTCAAGATCCAGCCGCAGATGGCGGAGTGGAAAGTCTCCGACGACAAGCTCACTTACACCTTCACGCTGCGCGACGGCTTGAAGTGGCACGATGGCGCGCCGGTGACGGCGGAAGATTGCGTGGCCTCGCTGAAGCGCTGGGGCAAGAACGATGGCATGGGCCAGAAGCTGATGGACTTCACCGCCAGCATCGAAGCCACCGATGACAAGACCATCACGCTGAAATTGAAAGAGCCTTACGGACTGGTGCTGGAATCGATCGGCAAACCGTCGTCGCTGGTGCCGTTCATGATGCCGAAGCGGTTGGCCGAAACTCCGGCCGGTAAGGCGATTGCAGAGCAGGTTGGATCGGGGCCGTTCAAATTCGTGCAGGCCGAATTCCAGCCGGGCGTAAAGGCGGTCTATGAGAAGAACGCCGACTATGTGCCGCGCAAGGAAGCGGCAAGCTGGACCTCCGGCGGCAAGGTGGTCAAGGTCGATCGCGTCGAGTGGGTGACGATGGCCGATGCGCAGACCGCGGTGAACGCGCTGCAGTCCGGTGATATCGATTTCATGGAAAATCCGCCCTTTGATCTGCTGCCCATGCTGGAGGGCAACAAGGACCTGAAGATCGAGACCCTGAACAAGTTTGGCTTCCAGACGCTCGGGCGCATGAATTTTCTTTATCCGCCCTTCGACAACGTCAAGGTACGCCGCGCGGCCTTCCTGGCGTTGAACCAGAAGGACGTGCTCGACGCGCTGGTCGGCAATCCCAAATACTACAAGGTCTGCGGTGCCGTATTTATCTGCGACACGCCGCTCGCTACCGACGTCGGCTCGGAGTCGCTGGTCAAGGGCAACGGCATGGCGGAAGCAAAAAAGCTGCTCGCGGAATCCGGTTATGACGGCACGCCGGTCGCGCTGATGGCGCCCGGCGATGTTGTCACGCTGAAGGCGCAGCCGATCGTCGCCGCGCAATTGCTGCGTGAAGCGGGCTTCAAGGTGGATGTGCAGGCCACCGACTGGCAGACCGTGGTGACCCGCCGCGCCAGCCAGAAGCCGCCGAAGGAAGGCGGCTGGAACATGTTCTTCACCAACTGGGTCGGCGCCGACGTGGCCAACCCTGTCGTCAACGTGTCGGTCGGCGGCAGAGGCAAGAATGGCGGCTGGTTCGGCTGGGCGGAAGACGCCAAGATCGAGCAGCTGCGCGATGCGTTCGCGCGATCATCGTCACTCGACGAGCAAAAGAAGATCGCAGCCGACATCCAGAAGCAGGCATACGATCAGGTGATCTACATCCCGCTCGGGCAATACCTCATACCGAGCGTGTGGAGAAAATCGATCTCCGGGGTGCTCGACGGTCCGGCGACGCCGGTCTTCTGGAATATCGACAAGTCGGAGTGAGGCGAGCGCGATCAGCAATCGTTGCTGCGCAGCAATTCCGGCCCGTCGTTCAGCGGCGGGCCGCTTTGCCGGGTTGGTCGCGTCGCTGAACTCCTTGAGAGGTTTGCGCTCGGGCGCCGCACGCTGATCCCCGCGAATTTCGCTGGCCATGTCGTCTTGCTCCATTTGCTGCAGGACAACATTTTCGAGGCGGCAAGGTTCCGCGGGACTTTGGTAGCGTCAGACCGGATAGGCCTTCACATGCTCAAGCAATAATTCGCTGACGCGGTCCGGCACCTGGTCGGCGGCGAAATGGCCGACGCCTTTGAGAATTTCGAAGCGGTAGGGCGCGGCGATGAAATCCCCGGTGCCTTCGGCGGCGGCCGATCCGACGGTGTCGTCGGCATCGCCCCAGATGTAGAGGGTCGGCACCCGGATCGGCCCGAGCGGCGAGCGGATCGCGCCGCGGGCGCGATACCAGGCCAGCGCCGCTTCCATGGCGTCCTGGTTGCCGAGCACCTCGAGATGCTGCGCGATCGCCGCGGAGGGAACGCCGGCGGCGGTCAGACGCTCGCGCAGCCATTTGGCATCGTCGGCCAGAACCACATCGGCCGCATCGGGCTCGAGAAAGGCCTTGTGGTGCCGTGACCGTTGCGCCTGATCGCTGCCGGGCATTTGTAGCGCGCGGTTGAAGGCGTTCGGATGCGGCCGCGACAGCACCGTGAGCGACGCCAGCCGCGCCGGATAGCGATCGGCGAGCCCCCAGGCGATGCTGCCGCCCCAGTCGTGGCCGGCGAGATGAAAGCGCCGGTCACTATCGCCGCACGCCGCGACGATTGCCATCGCATCGTCCATCAGCCGGTCGATGTGATAATTCGCTTTATCGTTCGTATCCGGCCGTGCACCGGGCGAATAACCGCGCTGGCTCGGCGCCACCGCGCGATAACCTGCGGCTGCGAGCGCCTTCACCTGCGCGCGCCAGCAATGCATGGATTCGGCAAAGCCGTGCAGCAGCATCACCAGCGGCGCGCTCGCTTCGCCGGCGATGAGGGCGTCGAAGGTCAGGCCGGGAGCGATAGTGATTTGTTTGAACTGGGGCATGAGCATGACTCCGGACGGCAAGTTGCGTGGGCGGCCGCCAGCCAGGCAATCGCCGTGTATTGCATGAATCGCGCCTAGACTATTCAATCACAAGATGTACCTTCACAGGATTATCCGGTTCAGCGTTCTCAGTCACTCAGTCTTGGGGCCGTTGAGAGCGCGATCAATTTCTGGAAATATGCCGGCATTGCGGAATCGAGTTAATTCGATCGGGAAGATTTTGAAGACGGATTGCCGGTGACGGCAGCCGCCATTGGACGGGCCGAATAATGACGCTCTTATTCAAGCAGATCTTTGATACCGAGCTCGACGTCATCAACTTTCGCCGCAAAGCCATCCGGGAAGGGCGCGTCGCCAAAGCGCGCAATGCAAAACAACCCGCGCATGATGATAAAACCACAGAGGCGCTGCGGCATTATGTGACGGATCGGAAGGAAGTCATACAGCAGGATGACATTGCAAAAACCGAAACGCGCGGAACCAGCCGGCTGTCCGGCGCCGACGATCTGACCGGGATTGCGCTTTCCGGCGGCGGCGTGCGCTCGGCCTCGTTTTGTCTCGGCGTGCTGCAGGCGCTGGAACTCGCTGTCCAACCATGACGAGCCTCACATTCTCGACGCGGTCGACTATCTCTCCACGGTGTCGGGAGGCGGCTATATCGGAACCTCCTTGATCTCCGGCCTGATGCAGCCGGACTATTCGTTCCCGTTCGACAGCCGGTTTGACGAGCAGGAGACGCCGGAGACGCAGCATCTGCGCGATTTTTCCAATTTTCTGGCGCCGAGCGGGATGATTGATTATCTCGTGAGCGCGGCGCTGGTGCTGCGCGGCCTGCTGGTGAATGCCATCATCGTGCTGCCCGTTCTCCTGATTCTGGCGGCCATCACGGTTTTCTCGAACCCGACCGTCGCCGACCTCGCTGTACCCGACGTGCTCGGAGTCAGCCTCGATAAAATCTACCTGGTGACGATCACCGGCCTCGAATCTTTTACCCTAACCTTGAACCTTGCGATCCTCACGGCGGCGTTGATGTTCGCCAGCGCGTTGTATACGTCGTTGACGTTTCTGAAAGGCTCGCTCGGAACGCGCGAAAGGCTCGGGCGCTTCCTCAGTCTCCTGCTGGTCCTTCTATTCGTTGCGTTTCTTCTAGAGCTGCAGCCGTTCGTGCTTCGCGGGTTGTTTGCCTATTCGAAAGCGCCGAATCTGACTGGCCTGCCGGGCGGCGCGCCACACGACGCCTTTGCCGTGTTCGCGGGCATCCTCCCGGAATTGGCGGGCGTGCTCGTCCCTGCCGCGCTTGTCCTGATTTCGATCGCACAAAAACTCGCAAACCTCGCCAGGGCTTCGCTGGGGGAGGCGACCTGGACGTCCTACCTGAAGAAGCACGGCAGCCGGCTGCTGTTATATTGCGCGGCCCTCATCGTGCCGTTGCTGCTTTGGATCGCCTTTATCTACCTGAGTTACTGGGCGATCAGACGGGGCGCCGATGCGATCTACGGAACTTCGACTCCGGAATGGCTGCAGACCGCATCCTGGGTTTTGATGCGGCCGACCGCGTCGCGCAGCGGTCTCGTGGAAACCATCTATGGCAGCCTGGTTTCGCGAATTGGTATCGTCGGGATGTTTTATCTGCTCTGCGCGTTGGTGCTGATCCTGGTTTGCCTGCTGATCGGGCCGAACTCCAATTCGCTGCATCGGCTCTACCGCGATCGCCTCAGCCGGGCGTTCCTGTTTCTCCGGCCGCAGGTCGGGCAACGGGCTCAGCCGATCGATCCCGACAGGTTCAGGTTCTCCGCGCTGAAACCTTTCACCACGCCTGCCGGCCAAACCACGCGTGCCTGGACGCCGGCCGCGGCCTATGCGCCGTATCTGCTGGTGAACACGGCGATCAACCTCGAGGCATCCCGCGAACTCAACAAGCGGGGGCGCAACGCCGACACCTTCATCTTCAGCCCGCTTCACATCGGCAGCCGCGCTACCGGCTATGTGGAGACGGGAGACATGGAAGCGAGGGTCAGCGATCTGACGCTGGCCACTGCGATGGCGACATCGGGCGCGGCGGCATCGGCGAATATGGGCGTCGATACCATCAAGATCCTGACCTTCAGCCTTTCGCTGCTCAACATTCGCCTCGGCTACTGGCTTGCGAACCCGAAGCGGCTCGACGCCTTGCGCAACCGGTTCAGGCGCTGGATTGCCAATATCGGCACGCTTTACTTCGCCGCCGAGACTGCGGGCCGGCTGGATGAAAACCAGCTCAACGTCTACCTCACCGACGGCGGCCATATCGAGAATTTGGGGATCTACGAATTGCTCCGTCGCAGGTGCAAGGTGATCCTTGCCGTCGATGCCGAAGCCGATCCCGACATGACATTCCCGTCGTTCGTCAGTCTGCAGGTCATGGCGCGCATCGACCTGGGGGTGCGGATCGACCTGCCGTGGCAGCGATTGCAGCAGGCGGCGCTGGAGGTCACCGGCAGCAAACTCTACGGACCGGATGCGCTGCCGGGTCCCAACGGACCGCACGGCGCGATTGGCATCATCCGCTACAGCGACACCGAAACCGGCGTCCTCATCTACATCAAGTCCTCGCTGAGCGGCGACGAAAACGATTACGTCCTCGATTACAAGCGCCGCAACCGGACTTTCCCGCACGAGACCACGCTGGACCAGTTCTTCAGCGAGCAGCAGTTCGAAGCCTACCGCTCGCTCGGCTTCCACGCCGCGCGCAATCTGCTCTCGGGCGAAGACGATTTCGCCACCGGCAACCTGTCGTCGACCTGGCAAGCCGACGTTGCCGCAGCGCTGAAGCTGTTGAATATCCCGGCGACGATGGCGGCGGCGGTGGCGAGGCGGATTCCGCATTAGCAAAAGGCGAGGTTCATGGGCAAAGCCGAGCCGAACTGTTCAAACTGGTGCGGGCGGTGGGACTCGAACCCACACGACGTTGCCATCGAGGGATTTTAAGTCCCTTGCGTCTACCAGTTCCGCCACGTCCGCTTTGGTCGCCAGATCAGATACTTAGCGCGTTTTCTGGATGGATGGAATGAGCATTTCCCACCCCCGCGCGCCTCTTGCATAGTGGAGCGCGCCCGACAAGGCAAAGCCTCAATGCGGACATCTGTGCCTGCTTTACGCAACCTCAATCTTGTGCACTTACCAAGGCCGCATGTCCCATCGCGCTTCCCATAGCCGGCCATTGCCGCGCGCCACCGCTGTCATGACGCTGCTGTCGCTCGGCATCGTGCTGACCGGCTGCGCCGATATGAGCGACAATATCAGCTCCGCCTTCGCCGATCCCGCCAAATACGATCTGTACGAGTGCAAGCAATTGGAAACCGAGCGCAAGAACCTCGCCAACCGCTCGGCGGAATTGCAGGGCCTGATGGCGAAGGCAGAAACCGGCGCTGCCGGTTCGGTCGTGGCCGAACTCGCCTATCGCAACGATTACATCGCGATCCGCGGGCAAACCAAACTGGCCGACGAAGCCTGGCAACGCAACAAATGCCACGCGTCCGCACCGGCGGCCGCAAGCGGATCGGCGGCGCCGGCCGCGCCGTCTGCAAATGCCAAACGGGCGAAGTCGCCGCGGTCGGGTAACGACGTTTACTGAAGGCAAATCAGAGTGTGCGCCCTGCCGCTCTTTCAGGCGCGCCAGTCGTAAATCCAGTCCTGCCGCGCCAGCACCCGCTTTGCCCCCATCGCCTTGATCGCAAGGTCGCGCGCATACGCCGCCGCACCCGGAAGGTGATAGATGCGTCCCGATTGCCGCGCGGCGCGCTGCACCCGGGCCACGCGCGAGCGACGCAATTGGGCGTAGCGTTTCAGCGCCGCCGGTGCGCCCCCGGCGGTTGCCCCGGCAGCTTCGCCAAGACAATTGCCAAGACACTTTGCCAGCACCGCCGCATCCTCGATCGCCATTCCCGCGCCTTGCGCCGCGAACGGCAGCATGGCGTGGGCGGCATCTCCCAACAGCGCGACGGCGCCATCGGCCCATTCACCTTCGGCGGGCACCGTGAACAACGCCCATTTCCGCCATTCGTCGACGGCGCCAACCATCATCCGCGCAGTTCCCGGCCATTTCGATGAAGCGAATGCGGTCTTGATCTGGTTCGGCTCACCGGGCGCGCTCCAGCCCGGCCGGTTCCATGTGCCGGGCACGACGGCGACGACGTTGATCTTTCGCGCGCCCGAGATCGGATAAGCGACGAGATGGGCGTCGGGCCCCATCCAGAGCTGGACCCGGCAGGACGCATATTCGCGCGGCAGCTGCGAGGTCTCGATCGTTCCGCGCCAGGCGATCAGCCCGGAGAATTGCGGATGCACCTGCGGAAACAGATGATGCCGGACGGTGGACCAGATTCCGTCGGCGCCGACCAGCGCCATCGCCAGTTCCTGATTGCGCGTCGTGCCGCAGCGCTGCACCACAGTCAGTCCCTTGGCGTGGGTGGTGACGTCTTCGAACTGGCAGCCGAGCCGCAGTTCGATATCGGGATGGTCGCTGACTTCTGCCTGCAGCGCCGCCTGCAGGTCGGCGCGATGCACCACCCAATAGGGGGCGCCGGCGCGCAAGCTGGCGGCTTCGCCGAGCGGCAGGCGGGCGATTTCGCCGCCGTCATGCGCGCTCATGATGCTGATGGCCTCGGGCGTCACCGCGCGGGCTGCAAGACGGGGCTGCAGGCCCAAATCGATCAGCACGCGGCTGGCGTTGGGCGAGAGCTGCAAACCGGCGCCGGTTTCCTCGAGACGTTCGGCTTTTTCGAGAACGATGACCCGAAAACCTTGTCGCGCCAGCGCCAGCGACGCCGTCAATCCCCCGATCCCGGCACCAGCAACGATGATGGTGCGTAGCGCAGCCACCGACCGGTCAGGCGACTTTGTCTTTCAGCACACATTCCGGAGGCCGGGCCTCGCCGGCTTTGAGGTCGGCGGCGAAACGGTACAGGGTCGAGCAATAGGGGCAGATGATCTCGTTGTCGTTGCCGAGATCGAGGAACACATGGGGATGATCGAACGGCGGATTGGCACCCACACACATGAATTCCTGCGAACCGATCTCAATGACGGAGACGCCGGCATCGTTGTGAAAGTGCGGAACCACATGATCGGACATCGTATTCACCCTGAATGGCAGTGGAGGCGGACGCAATCGACACACATGGCAAGCTCGTATGCCGCGTATCACGCCGTCGGGTGTAGTTGATTCTTGGAGCCCCGGCCGCTCATTTGCTCATGCAAATTCGACACAATCTTGGCCTCCGAGAGAAGCCCTTCTTTCGTCGGGGCCGTTGTGTCCTAAAAACGGCATACCATCTGAAGTGCAGCGAAAAGGGCAGGGGTTCCCGGATGAAGCGAGCGCGGCTCGGCGCGGCAACGGCTGGAATGGCGGTGTGCGCGGTGGCGTGCGCGCTGCTGTGGCCGCATGCGCGCGATGCCGGCGCGCTCCTGGCGGCGCAGGACGAGCCGGAAGTTCTGTCCGACCTCCAGCTCAATTCTGCTCTGCGGAATAACCAGACGCTGGTCGCCGAGAATATCGAGGCGGCGCTGGCCGCAAGCGACGCCGACCTCGCCAACAGCTTTGTCGATCTCGCCAGGGAAAAGGGTGTTCCTGTTGCCGACGAACTGGCGCGCCGCGTGAGCGATGCCGTCGCGGAAGAAAACTCGTCGTCGCATCTGGCGAAACGCTTCGCCACCGGTCTCGTGACCGGCAACGCCGACGATCTTGCGAGCCTGTCGGGCACGGTCGCCGGTGACCTTTTCGTATTCGGCGACATCCGCGACGTGGTGCGCGAAGGCAAGCACCTCGCCATGGGAGAGGACACCGACCGGCTGGTGCTCGGCCTTGCCACCGCGGGCCTCGCGGTGACGGCGGCGACCTATGTCTCGGTCGGCGGCGTCGCGCCGGTGCGCGCCGGGCTCACGCTGGTCAAGGATGCCCGCAAGGTCGGACGGCTGGGCGAGGGGCTGACGCAATGGGCCGGCCGCTCGGCCCGCGAGATGGTCGATACGCCGATGCTGCAGCAGGCGGTCGCGTCCGGCTCGGTGCTGCGGCCGGGGTCGACCATGACAGCGATCAAGGCGGCGTTCCGCGCCGAGAAGGCCGGCGCCTTGGTTCGCCTCGCCAAGGACGTCGGGCGCGTCAGCGAAAAGGCCGGCGCGCGCGGCGCGCTCGAGACATTGCGCATCGCCGAGGGCCCGAAGGATGTCGCGCGCGCGGCGCGGCTGGCGGAGGCCAAGGGCGGCCAGACCCGCGCCATCCTCAAAGTGCTGGGCCGCGGCGCCTTGCTGCTGGCGACCGGCGCGTTCAATCTTACACTATGGATATTCAGTGCGCTGCTGGCGCTGTTCGGCTTCTTGTCGTCGATCAAGGCCACCACCGAACGCATGACCCAGTCCTGGCTCGATCGCAGGAAGGCGCGGCGGTTGCGAAAGCAGATGGCGGCCGCGGCCGAGACTGCGCTGGCTGGTGCGGTCGTGCGCGGCTAGGCTTTCCGCTAATTCCTCTCCAAATCATGGAACGCCAAGATGCCGAGCTTTCATAACGGCGCCGTCGAAATTGCCTATCTCGACGAAGGAGAGGGCGATCCGATCCTGCTGGTGCACGGCTTCGCTTCGACCAAGAACGTGAACTGGGTTTATCCGACCTGGGTCTCCGAACTGAGGAAGAATGGCCGCCGCGTCATCGCCTTCGACAATCGCGGCCATGGCGATTCTGCGAAACTCTACGATGCGGGAGCCTATGAGATCGGCATCATGGCCGACGATATCGGCGCGCTGATGGATCATCTCAAGATCGAACGCGCCGACGTCATGGGCTATTCGCTCGGCGCGCGGATGACGGCCGTTCTCGCCCAGCGTCAGCCACAGCGGTTGCGTTCGGCGATCTTCGGCGGCATCGGGATCGGCCTGATCGAGGGCGGCGGTCCCGGCGAAAACGTCGCGGCAGCGCTGGAGGCGGCCTCGCTCGACGACGTGACCGATCCGGTGGGGCGGACGTTCCGCGCGTTCGCGGACCAGACCCGCTCCGATCGCCTGGCGCTGGCGGCCTGCCTGCGCGGCTCGCGGCGATTGATGACGCGGGACGAGGCGGCTGCAATCGCCGTGCCCGTGCTCGTCGCGGTCGGCACGTCCGACGAGATCGCAGGCTCGGCCGCAGCGCTCGGCAAGATCATTCCAGGCGCCGAGGTGCTCGACATTCCTAATCGCGACCACATGCGGGCGGTCGGCGATAAGGTCTACAAGACCGGCGTGCTGGAGTTTTTGTCCCGGCGCCCGTAATCGCCGGCTTGAAATCCCGGGAATCCCGACCACCTTGATAGAGCGCCTTGGCCAAGGCGCTTCTCGGCCGGCATGGAGAAAACGTGCGGCTTCAATGTTTTAACGATGCTTTCGAAGATAGAACCGAGGCGGGTCTTGGCCAGGGGCCGCCCTAGGACAGCCGTACTTCCATCGTGCTATAATGCATCATGAAACCATCGAATTTGCGAGAGCAGCCCATGGCAATGCATCAGATCAATCCGCAGGGTGCGAAACTGGCGGCGCTCGATCCGATCTGGGATCGCGTGCGCAGCGAGGCGGAAGATATCGTTCGCCGCGAACCTGAACTCGCCTCGTTTATCTATTCGACCGTGCTGCATCACGATCGTCTGGAGGCCTCGGTGGTGCATCGCATCGCCGAGCGGCTCGATCATTCGGCGCTGTCGGGCGATCTGATCCGCCAGACGTTCGATGAAGCGCTGCGCGACGATCCCGATCTCGGCAATGCCTTCCGCGCCGACATGGTGGCGGTCTACGACCGCGACCCCGCGACCTCGCGTTTCATCGATCCGCTGCTCTACTTCAAGGGTTTCCACGCGCTGCAGACCCACCGGCTGGCGCACTGGCTCTATCAGAAGGGCCGCAAGGATTTCGCGTATTATCTGCAGAGCCGTTCGTCGGCGGTCTTCCAGACCGACATCAATCCGGCGGCGCGGATCGGACGCGGCATCTTCCTCGATCATGCCACCGGCTTTGTGTGCGGCGAGACCGCCGTGATCGATGACGACGTCTCGATCCTGCACGGCGTTACGCTCGGCGGCACCGGCAAGGAGAACGAGGACCGCCATCCGAAAATCCGCCATGGCGTGTTGATCGGCGCCGGCGCGAAAATTCTTGGCAATATCGAGGTCGGCCACTGCGCCCGCATCGCCGCGGGCTCCGTGGTGGTGAAGCCGGTGCCGCATAACGTCACCGTCGCGGGCGTTCCCGCCAAGATCGTCGGCGAGGCCGGCTGCGCCGAGCCGTCACGTACCATGGACCAGATGATCAACGCGATCGGACTTTAGATTTCTTACAGCATGTCCCGCAAAAGCGTGCCCCCGGACTTGATCCGGGGGATTTGGTTTGCGATGGGACGATGCTCAAGTGATAAATGTGCAAGTGACAAAATAGCCGTTTGAACCGGGTGTACGTTTTCTGCAAGTTAGGCTAGCAGTTCGCTTCGTCCCATCCTAAAACTTCGCAAAACCTAATCGTATTGGAGACCGCCGTGGACGTTCAGGAAGTCAGGAAACTCGACGCCTACCTTAAACGCCTGTTCGGCAACCCCAAGATTCGCGTGGTGCCGCGGCCGAAAAAGGATGATTCGGCGGAAGTGTATATCGGCGAGGAATTCATCGGCGTGCTGTTCGTCGACGATGAAGACGATGACCGCTCGTTTCAGTTCCAGATGGCGATCCTCGAAGACGATCTGGTCGAGCAGGGCTGAAGTTTTATCGTTCCCGCTCGCCCGCCGTCATTGCGAGCAGCCTAAGCGCCGCAGCAATCCATTCTCGTTGAGATGCCTTCTGGATTGCGTCGCTTTGCCTTTATCCTCCCGGTCCGTGCAACTGCACCGTCAGCCGGTCCATCGCATTGGCGACATCGCGCCACTGTGCGAGCCAGCTCCTTGGAAAGCGGAAGGTCAGGTCGGCGCCGTCGATGCGGCGGTCGCTGAGACACATGCCGGGGGTCGCGGCTTCGCGGGTGCAGCGCGCGCTGAGGCCAGGCGTCGTCGCCAGGAACAGATCTTCATTGCTGTAGGGCGTGCCTTCGCGAAAGGTGCGCATCGTCAGGCCGTCCTGCGCGGGCGGCGAGGTTTGCTCGAGGTAGCGCGGGTAGATCGTTCGCACCCGGGTCTCCGGCGCCAGCGTATCATGATGCGCCGAGATCGACACGAACAGCCGGTCGATCGGTTGCACCTTCTCCTCGACGGTATCGGCGCTGACATGCTTCGGAGCATCGGGTGGCTCGAGCGAAGGGAAGGTGAAGCCGAGATCGATCCTCTCCTGCGGCCCGGAGTGGCGCTGGATCTTCATGCGAACGGCGGTGGTCGGCACATTGAACAGCGTCCCTCCGATGCTCACCGGCAGACGCGCCGGACCGCTTGACGAATCCGGTCCCCAGGTCGGCCACAGCAGATAGGCGACCAGGGCGATGGCAGCGGCAGCGATGGCGCCAGCCAGCAAGACCGGAATCATGTGGCCGCGGCTGTATCCACGCGAACTACGCGCGAGATGCTGGGCCGTCGAAAGGAAGGTCATGAATGAAACATCGTGGTGAGGCATCCGCAGGGCCGCGAATCAGTTGCGAATATGCCATGCGCGATTCGGATTTCCGCACGATTTGTGCGCAACCGGAGCTGGCGCGAGCGATATGCAGGACGCGGGTTCCGAAGACCTGCCGTTAACTCTTCGTTAAGGAGCGGATCCGGACTAGCCTTACACTAACCGGATACCCGAGCTGCATGTCCGAGCGAACAATCAGTGCGACGTGTCGTCATGCCTGATTGGTGCGGTACCAGCGATCTCGGTCGGGAATATGCTCTCGTAGATCGCGCGCGCCTCTTGAATAAGACGTGCTTCCCGCTCGGGGTCGGGCTTTCTCGGAATAAATCGTAGGACTTCGCCCATGTGCGCTCCAAGGCAGGCAACCCGGAGGAATTATTCCGCCAGTAACCGCCAGCTTCGGTGATGCGAATATCGTGCCATTAAATCTAAAAGATTCTGCGAATTTGCCATGCGTGATCGGTTTCCGCGCGATTTCGCGCAATCGAAAACGGCGTGAGCGGTATCCGGGACGGCGGTTCCGCAGGCCTGCCAT
>CAVVEA010000011.1:0-363495 GCA_963747165.1 uncultured Alphaproteobacteria bacterium
ATCGACGGTTCGAAAACAATGACTGATCAACTTATCAAGCACTACGATGCATTCTATCGCAAGCGCGATCCGATCCACGTCTATCCGGTCGAATTCGTTGTCCGTGCCTTTCTTGGCAATTATCCGCGACACAAGACCGAACCATCGTCGTATGTCGGCAAGAACGTGCTCGATCTCGGGTTTGGCGACGGACGCAACATGCCGCTGCTCCACAATCTCGGCATGCAGGTGTTCGGCGTGGAAATATCGCAGGAGATCTGCGATCTGACCCAGGCGACGCATGCGACGGCTTGGCATCGACGTTACACCGGCGTCGGACGCAACAGTCACATTCCGTTCGACGACGCATTGTTCGACATCGTGCTGGCCTGCCACGCCTGCTACTACGTCGACCCCGGCAACGCACTTCGGCGACAATGTGAGCGAGATTGCGCGCGTCCTCAAGCCCGGCGGCTCATTCGTCTTCTCGGCGCCGAATCGGGACGAGTTACATCATGCGTGGCGCCAAGGACCTCGGCGACGGCCATATGGAGATCGCCAACGATCCCTACGGCGTTCGCAACGGCTACATTCTGAAGAAATTCGACCAGCGAGATCGACATCGAAGCCGCGCTCTCGCCTGTCTTCGAAGACTTCGCGATCGGCTCGTGCCGGAACGATTTCTGGGGTATCGAGGAGCACGTGTGGATCGTGGTATGCCGCAAGGCAGCGATGAAGGAAAGATCGATGAACCCATCCAACGTTCAATATTATCGCGCTCCGGAAACGCATTCGCCGCTCGGCTGGATGGACAACTAGCTTGTGTCCGCCGAAGGCCAGCCGTTTTGCCATCGAGAACGGCGTGCCAAATCTGCTTTGGCCGCCTGAACTGAGCGCGATCGAAGCCAAGACCAAAAGCGAATACGATCGCGTCGCCGAGCAGATCTACGACGCCGCGCTGGACTGGCAGTTCGCGGCGCTCCACGAGGACGAGGAGACGGTCCGCGAGCTGATGGTCGACATGCTCGACCTCAAGCCGGGCGCGCGCATCCTCGAGGTCGGCTGCGGTACCGGCCGCGACAGCTACCGTCTGGCGCGGCGGCTTGGACGCTTCCGGCGAACTGTTCCTGCAGGACCTGTCGCCGGACATGGTGCACACCTGCGTCAAGCGGATGGCCGAGTACGACCGCGAGATGCATTTCAAATGCGCCTGCACTATTCGATCTCGAACGCCACCTATCTGCCGTTTCCGTCGGATTTCTTCGATGCCGTGTTCCATTTCGGCGGCTTCAACGAGTTCTCCGACGCGCAAGAAGACCGGCGAAGAGTTTGCCCGCGTGGTGAAACCGGGCGGCACGGTGCTGTTCGGAGACGAGTCGGTCGGCCCATGGTTGCGCGACGTCGATTTCGGCAAGATCGTCACCACCAACAATCCGCTGTTCGCGCACAAACTGCCGCTGGAAAGCATCCCGGTCTGCGCCCGCGACGTCAACGTTCGCTGGATCATGGCAAACTGCTTCTACGTGATCACGCTTCAGCAAAGGCGACGGCCCGCCGCCGCTCAATCTCGACCTGCCGCACAAGGGCTGGCGCGGCGGCACGATGCGTTCGCGCTATTTCGGCGTGATGGAAGGCGTGACGCCGGAGGCCAAGGAGCTCGCGCGGCAAGCCGCCGCAAGCGCCGGCGTCAGCGTCCACGAATGGCTCGATCGCTGGTGCGCAAGTCAGGCGGCCCAGGACCTAGCCGCCAAACGTCGTGACCCGCATGAGCAAGGTCGTCCTCTTCGGCACGGGCCGCGGCGCGGACGTCGCCTACCGCTTTCTCACGCGCGACAGCGACCATGAGGTCTGCGGCTTTGCGACGGAGGCCCGCTCATCTGGATCGGCACGTCTTCCACGATCTTCCCGTGGTGGCGTTCGAGGACGTGGAGCAGCGGTTCCCGCCGGACCAATACCGGATGCTCATCCTGCTCGGCTATCAGCGGATGAACGCGCTTACGCGCAGAGAAATATTTCGCCGCCAAGGCAAAAGGGCTACGGCTTCATCAGCTATGTCAACTCGCACTTCTATCGCGCCGAGGATCTGCAGGTCGGCGAGAACTGCTTCATCCTCGACAACCAGTCGATCTCGCTCGACGTCACGGATCGGCAACAACGTCGTGATGTGGTCGACCAACCATATCGGCGACCTGAGCACCGATCGAGCGATCATGCCTGGCTCGCCTCGCACGTCACCGTCGCGGCGAACGTCATGGTCCGACCTATTGCTTTCTCGGCATCGGTGCGACGATCGGCAACAGCTGACGCTCGGGCAGACGACACCTTCGTCGGCGCCAATGCGCTTGTCGCCTCGAACACCGCCGAGAACAGCGTGCACCTCGCGGCGAGCGCGAGCCAATCGATATCGATAGCGCGTGCATTCATGCGCGTGATGATGGCGAAGGGCAAATTGTGAAGTGGAGCAAGCTTGGGCACGTCTACGTGCCCGACGGCCGCCTGCCGTGGGCGCGGTCCTATGCGGCAAATCCGGTCGCCGAACATATCGAGGGCGATCTGTTCCGGATTTATTTCAGCACCCGCGATGACGAAAACCGCTCGAGCATCGGCTGGATCGAGATCGACATCAACGAACCCGCACGAGATCTTGCGCGAGTCGCGGACCAGCCGGTGCTGACGCCCGGGCGATCTGGCCATGTTCGACGACAGCGGTGCTCGATCGGCTGCATCGTGCCGGTCGGCGAGCAAGCGCTATCTCTACTACATGGGCTGGCATCTGACGGTTACGGTGCCGTGGCAGAATGCGCTCGGGCTTGCGATTAGCGACGGTCCGGGCAGCCCGTTCACGCGGCATGGTCGCGATTTCCGATGTTGCCGCTCAACGAAGTCGATCCCTACACGATTTCGTATCCGTGGGTTGCGACGAGAACGGCAGGTTTCGCATGTGGTACGGCTCCAACATCGCCTGGGGCGCCGTGAAGGAGGACATGCGGCATCTGATCAAATACGCGGAGTCGGACGACGGCATCCATTGGAGCCGGAACAACGCGGTTGCCATCGATTTCTCGGGCCCCGACGAATACGCCATGTGCAAGCCCTGCGTGATCAAGGATGGCGACTGCTACAAAATGTGGTTCTGCTCGCGCGGCAAGGCCTATCGCATCTACTACGCCGAGTCCGACGACGGCATCACCTGGCGTCGCCAGACTGAGCCGGCATCGACGTGTCCGACGCCGGCTGGGATTCGGAGATGGTCGAGTATCCGTTTGTGTTCGACCACGACGGGCGACGATACATGCTGTATGCCGGCAATGGCTTTGGACGAACGGGATTTGGCCTGGCTGTCCGAAATCGGTGATGCCCTGATTGACCCGTCTTGAGCGATCCACTGGCACGCCCAGGTGCGGTTTTGGCACCCCCTCTCTTGAAATCCGCGGCATAGCCGGGCACGGCTGTCCGCGATAACGCGGCACCAAGGAAAGAGCCGAATTCAGCCGCCGAGCATGAAGTGGCCGGCGTGCAGATCGATCCAATGGAAATTCGGCACGGCCGCGCCGTCGTGATTGCTGTGATCGGTCGCATTCCCACCGCTGAGAATGGCCACCTGGAACGGCGACGGCGACTGTCCGAAATGGGCATCGTTCCAGAGTGAAGCCAGCGGATTGGAGTCGGCGGCCACCCAAAATCCGGCAGGCTCAAACTTGCCGGCGGCCTCAGCGTTCGCGCCACCGTTCACACCAAGATCCGCTCGGAATAGAAACGTGTCGGCGTTCGCCTTGGCCAATACCAGCGAGGCCGGTTGCGTCGCAAGAACGCCGATCGTACCGTCAGTGTTCAAGTCCTGCTGAAAACTGGTCTCAAAGGCTTCGAACGCTGCGCTACTTCCGGAAACAACTCCGACTAGGCTGGAAACGTAGTTGCCATTGTTGTCGGCATTCCAGATCGCGTATCTGATCGGCGCCGGTCATCTTCCAGGCGACCTCATATCCGTACGCGGTCTTCTCCGCGCCAATCGGCGTCCAGCCACTTAGCTCACCGGCATAGAAGTCGTGCGCCAGTCCATTTCAGCGAAGGCCCGGAACCGCTGCTGATGCTATCAAGATAGAAATTAACTCCGACCTCGACCAGCTTGGTCGATCCAAGCGCCTCGATCACCGTAGGGGGAGGAACGCCGATCACGCCGTCGCCGTTCAGGTCCTGGTGGAAAGCTGGTCTCGAGCGATTCCAGCGCGGCGCTGGCTCCGGACACGACCCCGACCAGGCTCGAGACGTAGTTGCCGTTGCTGTCGGCGTTCCAGACCGCGTATTGATCGGCGCCGGTGACCTTCCAGGCAACCTCATATCCGCTCGCCGTCTGCTCCGCGCCAATCGGCGTCCAACGCACCAAACTGGCCCGCCATAGAATCGGCGCCCGCCATATTTCAGCTCCGGGCCAGTACCGCTGCTGATGCTATCAAGAAAATAATTATTGCCAATCTCGACCAGCTGGTCGATCCAAACGCCTCAACCGTCGTCGCGGGAACGCCGATCACCCCGTCGCCGTTCAGGTCCTGATGGAAACTGGTCTCGAGCGATTCCAGCGCGGCGCTGGTTCCCGACACGATCCCGATCAGTGTGAGACGTAGTTGCCGTTGCTGTCGGCGTTCCAGACCGTATATTGATCGGCGCCGGGCACCTTCCAGGCAACCTCATATCCGCCTGCGGTCTGCTCCGCGCCGATCGGCGCCCAGGCGCCAAACTGGCCCGGCCACAACCGGCGCGCCGCCATATTTCAGCTCCGGGCCAGTCCCGCTGCTGATGCTATCAAGAAAATAATTACTGCCAACCTGATCCAGGCTGGTCGATCCAAACGCCTCGATCACGGTCGTCGCGGGAATCGCCGATCACCCCGTCGCCGTTCAGGTCCTGATGGAAACTGGTCTCGAGCGATTCCAGCGCGGCGCTGGTTCCCGACACGATACCGATGAGCGTTGAGACGTAGTTGCCGTTGCTGTCGGCGCTCCAGACCGTATACTGATCGGCGCCGGGCACCTTCCAGGCAACCTCATATCCGCCCGCCGTCTGCTCCGCGCCGATCGGCGTCCAGGCGCCAAACTGACCCGCCACAACGGCCGCGCCGCCATATTTCAGCTCCGGGCCAGATCCCGCTGCTCGTGCGGATCAAGAAAATAATTACTGCCAACCTGGTCCAGCTTGGTCGATCCAAACGACTCGATCACCGTCGCCGCGGGAACGCCGATCACTCCGTCGCCGTTCAGGTCCTGATGGAAACTGGTCTCGAGCGATTCCAGCGCCGCGCTGGTTCCCGACACGATCGCCGATCGAGTTCGAGACGTAGTTGCCGTTGCTGTCGGTGTTCCAGACCGCGTATTGATCGGCGCCGGTGCACCTTCCAGGCAACCTCATATCCGCTCGCCGTCTGCTCCGCGCCGATCGGCGTCCAGGCGCCAAACTGGCCCGCCACAACCGGCGCGCCGCCATATTTCAGCTCAGGGCCAGTGCCGCCGCTGATGCTATCAAGAAAATAATTACTGCCAACCTGGACCAGGCTGGTCGATCCAAACGCCTCGATCACCGTGGTGACAACGGTAGCCCCAATCACATCGTTGGCGCTTATCGCAATGTTGCCCGCAAGATCGATCGCGAAGTCGGCGATCCCGATCGCCGTTGGTGTCGCCCTGAAGGACGGTAACCCCGAGCGAACTGTTATAGAAATAATCGAGCTCTCCGGCGGTCGCCATCGAAGGCCGAGGCGCCGATGAAGCGGAACAGATCATAGCCGCCGGTCGCAGCGATCGCGTCGATGCCGCTGAGGTCGATGTGATCGAGGCCGGAGACAAAGTCGGTGATCCGGTCATGCTGGCCGCTCGCGGCCGAGCTGTCGCCGATCGCGAAGACGAACGTATCGGCGCCGCCTCCGCCGGTCGCCACGTCGACGCCGGGACCGCAAACCAGCCGGTCGGCGCCCGCGCCTCCGATCAAGGTGTCGTTGCCGGCGCCCCCCGTCAGCGTGCAGCCGAGATCGTTGGCGATCAGCGTATCGTTGCCGCTGCCGCCGATCGCATTCTCGATGGTCGCGTTGAGAGCGATCCCGATATTGTGGACCAGTCCGCCCACCGAGGAGAAACTGCCGGCATGCAGATCGATGGTCTGGGCCGCCGAATATCCCGAACAATCAAGGGTGTCGCTGCCACCGCTGTCGTAGATCGTCAGCGCGGGCGCCTGGCTATACGCCGTGAAGTCGTATATCGAGCCGGCGGTATTGTGGAAACCATAGACGGTATTGCCGGCCCGGGTGGTCGCCGCGCCATAAATCTGATCGACCGCCAAGATGTCGGCCATCTGCGGCGTGACGACATAGCGGTACGAGCTGCCCGAATAATTGTCCTGCGCGAAATACGACATGACAGAATATTGCCAGGTGTCGTCGGCGTAGGTCGCGTTGGTCGCATAGACCGCGCTGCCATTGTACGGGCCCTGATGGCCGAGACCGAGCGCGTGGCCGATTTCGTGGATGTAGGTCTGGTAGCCGTAGCTATCTATTCCGGTCTTGCCGTCGTTGGCGCCGCCATCGGTGGTGATCCAGTCGGCGCTGATGTCGATGGTGGCCGTCGTGATGATCCCGGTGCCGAGATAGGCGTCGTCGTTCTCAAAGGCGGTCAGGCTGCCGCTGTGATTGAACGTGATATTCGCGGCACCCGAGGTCTGCACGAAGGTGACGTTGGCGACCTCATGCCAGGCGTTCAGCGCCGACTGCGCCAGGAACTGCTCGGCCGCGTTCAGCCCGCTGATATTGTAGCTGATGGTCGAGCTCGCCCAATGATGGGCAACCATATTGTTGTATTGCCAGAAGCCGGTGATCAGATAGTCGGCGAGTTGCTGAATGGTGGCGACAGGTTTTGGAGCGCTGACGCTCAGCGTGGCCGAACTGCCGGCATCCACGGCGGCGACCATTAACGGCGGAGCGAAATCGCTTTCGTCATTGGCCAAAGAGGCGGCCCCGTTATGATCTGAAAGGGTCTTCTTCATAAGTCCGCCCACGTGACAATCAATCGTCCGTCCCAAACGTCGCGAATCGTAATCCCTACCAGTTTCCTTATTTGCACCTTTTTCCGACAGCTTGCGTTTACAAACTGTTACAGCGAAGCATCTTCTACCAGACGTTGATGACGATGGCAGCGGGACTGGTCAACTTCCGCGGGCTCCCGGAAACCCCGGGAAATCCAGGTCGGAATATCCTGAAATTGCTGTTGATTGAGACTTCTTAAGCTATTGAATTCGTGGCAGATCCTATTCGGTCAAAAACGGCAATGTATCCGGAGTCCCTGAATGCCCTTCCCGCGCGCCTCGCAAGCCCTGTCCCGCTTCACCGTCCTCGACCTGACCCGCGTTCGCTCCGGACCGACCTGCGTACGACAGCTCGCCGATTGGGGTGCCAATGTCATCAAGATCGACGCGCTGATGGAAGATGCCGCGGGCGAACAGCCCGGCGGCCCGCGCCAGGGTTCGGACTTCCAGAATTTGCACCGCAACAAGCGCGCGATGACGCTTAACCTGAAGGACAAGAAGGGTCTCGATGTGTTTCGCCGGCTGGTGGAAAAGGCCGACGTGGTGGTCGAGAATTTCCGCCCCGACGTGAAGACGAAGCTCGGCATCGATTACGAGAGCGTGCGGAAGATCAATCCGCGTATCGTCTATGGCAGCATCTCCGGTTTCGGCCAGGATGGCCCCTACCACAAGCGCCCGGGCTTCGATCAGATCGCGCAGGGCATGGGCGGGCTGATGTCGATCACCGGTGCGCCGGGCCAGGGCCCGATGCGGGTCGGCATCCCCGTGGCCGACCTCACCGCTGGCCTGTTCTGCGCCCTGGGCATCCTCACCGCGCTATTGGAGCGGGACGTCTCCGGCGAGGGGCAATGGGTGCAGACCTCGCTCTTGCAGGCGCAGATCTTCATGCTGGATTTCCAGGCCTCGCGCTGGCTGATGGAAAAGGATGTCGCCAGGCAGGCCGGCAACAACCACCCGACCAGCATCCCCACCGGCGTGTTCAAGACATCCGACGGTTACATCAACATCGCCACCACGGGCGGACGGATCTGGGAGCGTTGCGCGCAGGCAATCGGCGCCCCCGAACTCGTGACCAATCCGGACTACGCCACCGCGCCGGCACGCTCCAAGAATCGCGACGCGCTCAACGCGGCCATCGAAAGGTTCACCGAAAAGAAGTCGACCGACACCTGGGTAAGGGAGCTCAACGCCGCCGGCGTGCCCTGCGGCCCGATCTATTCCATCGACCAGATGTTCGAAGACGATCAGGTCAAGCATCTCGGCATCGCCCAGGACGTGCCGAATGCCGAGCACCGTCACATCCGGCTGGTCGGCCAGCCGGTCACGCTGTCGCGCACCCCAAGCAAGATGGCGGCGCGGCCGCCGGAAGTGGGCGAGCAGACCGAGGAGGTGCTGGCCGAGTTCGGCTTCAGCGCGCAGGAGATCGCCGAACTCAGGCAAGGCAAGGTGGTGTGAGGAAATTAAAAAGCCCCGGAAACCCCGGGGCTTTTTTCGAACAATCGATCCGCCTGATGTCAGTATTTCCCGACCAGCGGACCTGGGCCGAACGCGTAATTGATCCCGGCGCGGAGGATGTGGTCGTGGAAACTCACGTCGATGGCGTTCGCGGTGCCGCCGAAATAGGTTTTGGTTCCGAGATCGAGGTAGAGGTATTCGAGTTTCGCCGACCAGTTCTGGCTGAATTTTTTCTCCAAGCCTGCGCCGGCGGTCCAGCCGACGCGGGTCTGACTCTCCGACGAAGCCGGCCCGAGCACGGTCACCGGAGCACCAGACGGAATTGTTCCGGCAACGCCGGGACCAAAGAGCTGAGCGGTTGCCGAGAGTTGCGTCAAAACCTTCACTTCACCGACAGCAAGGCCGCCGGTTCCATAGAGTAGCAGGCTGGGGTCGACAAGGATGCCCGCCCGGCCTCTGAAGGTGGCAAACCATGGCAGGCTGAATTCGGTGTTCAGCGCCATCGTCGTGACGATGTTGAAATCGTTGCCCGGTGTGGGGGTTCGAATGGATGCGAACGGATCACTCCGGCGTCCGCGTTCGCCGGTCCATTGACCGTCGGCTTCAAGGCCGAGCACCCATTTCGGATTGATCTGCCAATTGTAGCCGATCTGCCCGCCAAACAGGCCGCCCTTGACGTCCTGCCCGACCGCCGTCGCCAGCACGGTGCCCGCGAACAGCGTGGTGTTGGCCTTGCCCCAGCTATAGCCGCCATTGAGGCCGGCATAAAAACCGGTCCAGTTGTAGCCGGGGTCCACCATGACCGGTGCCTTGGTGTAGGTCCTGGCCGCAAGGTCCGCCGCGAATGCGCCGGTCGCGATCAGCATGGAGGCGATCGCAACGCCCCCGATGAGAATTCGCTTCATGGTCGCCCTCCGAAATGGATCTAATTACCTCCTAAGGTATAGGGGTCCTCCAGCGTCAAAGCTGTCGCTTTTGGGCAACTCCCGGGCTTATTTGGTTCCACCCAAGGGAACCTCGTGCGGCGATGAACCAAACCAGAGGTCAATCAGCGGCAGGCTGATTGATGACGAGCATCCGCCTGACACGACAAGCGACTGTTTCGGCAGCGATAATGGGAGCTGCGCGGGCGCTAGCCGGAAGCCTTCGCCGGCCGCAGCAGCCGCCCGACCCCGCCGAACGCCCGGTCGATCACCGGCCAGAACAGCAGCACGATCGCCAGTGTCGTGATCGATCCAACAAGGCCGTTCGACCAGAACACCTTCATGTCGCCCCCGGAGCCGATCATCGACAGCCGGAACGCATCCTCGGCGCGGTTGCCGAGCACCAGCGCCAGGGTGAACGGCGCCAGGGGAATGCTGATCTTCTTGAAGACGTAGCCAACCACGCCGAAGCCCAGCATCAGCCAGATATCGAACATCGCATTCTGGATCGCATAGGCGCCGATGGCGCAGGACACCACGATCATCGGCGCCACGGCGGCGAACGGCACCCGCAGGATCGAGGCGAAGATCGGCACCGTCGTCAGCACCAGCACAAGGCCGACCACGTTGCCGAGATACATCGAGGCGATCAGGCCCCAGACGAAGTCCTTGTGCTCGACGAACAACAGCGGACCGGGGTTGAGGCCCCATACCATCAGCCCGCCGAGCAGGATCGCCGCGGTGCCGGAACCGGGAATGCCGAGTGCGAGCATCGGCAGCAGCGCCGCGGTGCCGGAGGCATGCGCGGCGGTTTCCGGCGCGAACACGCCCTCGATACGGCCCTTGCCGAAGCTTTCGGGATCCTTGGAGAAGCGTTTGGCGAGATTATAGCCCATGAAGGAGGCCGCGATCGCGCCGCCGGGCGTGATGCCGAGCCAGCAGCCGATGAACGACGAGCGCAGCAGGGTGACCCAGTATTTCGGCAGGTCCTTCCAGACGCTGAGCACCACCCGCAGGCTGATGCTGGCGGCATGACCGCGCAGCGCCAGGCGCTCTTCCATGGTCAGCAGGATTTCGCTGATCCCGAACAGGCCGATCACCGCGACCAGGAAATTGATGCCGCGCAACAGTTCGCGCGGACCCGAAGGTCATGCGCAACTGCCCCGACACCGTATCCATGCCGACGCCGGCCAAAAGCAGGCCGAGCGACATCGAGACGACGGTCTTGTGCTTGGCCTCGCGGCCGAGCCCGACGAACGAGCAGAAGGTCAGGAGATAGACCGCGAAGAATTCCGGCGGTCCGAATTTCAGCGCGAACGACGAAATCAGCGGCGCCAGGAAGGTGATCAGGAGCACCGCGACCAGGGAGCCGATGAACGACGAGGTAAACGCCGCCGTCAGCGCTTCCGCCGCCCTGCCCTGTTGCGCCATTGGATAGCCGTCGAAGGTGGTCGCGACCGACCACGCCTCGCCCGGGATATTGAACAGGATCGAGGTGATGGCGCCGCCGAACAGCGCCCCCCAATAGATGCACGACAGCATCACGATGGCGGAGGTCGGATCCATCGTGAACGTCAGCGGCAGCAGGATCGCCACGCCGTTGGGCCCGCCAAGGCCGGGCAACACGCCGACGAAGATGCCGAGCACGAGGCCAACCATCATCAGCGCCAGCGTCTTCCACGTCAGCAGGACGGCGAAGCCGTGCACCAATAGACCGAAGGCTTCCATGAAAAGGCTATCCTGATTTGCGCAAGCGCTAGTGACCGAAGGCCGCCTCGAGCGGTCCCTTCGGCATGATGACGTCGAAGGCGATATCGAAGGTCACGAACATGATCGCGGTGAACAGGAACGCCGTGAGCAGCGACTTCCACAGCGCGATCTTCCCGACCATCCGCATGAAGGCGGCGATCAGAAAGAAGCTCGCCACATAGAGCCCGAGAAACTGGGTGGCGAGACAAAACAGCAGCGTCGGCACGAACACCGCCATGACGCGCCGTAGCTGCGCCCGCGTGACGAAGGTTTCCGCGGCTTCCGTTCGTGACAGGAACGCGGCGACCAGACCGTAAAGGCTGGCGCCGGCGAGGATCACCGACAAATAGAACGGAAAATAGCCGGCCTGCGGCCCGGTCGAATCCCAGGCGATGCCAGTGCGCCAATTGTCGAACCCCAGCGTCGCCGCCAACGCCAGCAGCAGCAGCGACACCGCGACGTCGACAACACGGGTGGTTGCAACGGCAGGCGAATCGGCCTCCGGCGCGGTCGGATCGTCGACGACGATTTCAAGTTCGGTATTGGACATGGATGAGATTTGCCTGGGTGGCGACAGCCAAGGAGGGGATACCGCGCGGCTATCGCCGGCGTCAATGACCCGCGACGCGGCCCGGAAACGCGCTCGCAAGTGCGGCCCGCTCGGGCTTCAGTAACCCGCGTTCGGTGATCAATCCAGTGACGAGCCTGGCCGGGGTGACGTCGAAACCGTAATTGGCGACCGGCGAACCGTCGGGAACCACCCGAATGGTTTCGACCCGTCCGGCGGCGGTGCGCCCGGTCATGGTCGCCACCTCGTCGGGGTCGCGCTGCTCGATCGGAATCTGCCTGAGGCCGTCGTCGATGGCGAAATCGATGGTCGGTGACGGCAGCGCCACATAGAACGGCACGCCATTGTCATGCGCGGCAAGCGCCTTCAGATAGGTCCCGATCTTGTTGCAGACGTCGCCATTGGCGGCCACCCGGTCGGTCCCGACGATCACCAGATCCACTTTGCCATGCTGCATCAGATGGCCGCCGGTGTTGTCGGGGATCACCGTATGTGCGACGCCATGATGGCCGAGTTCCCAGGCGGTGAGCGAGGCGCCCTGATTACGCGGCCGGGTCTCATCGACCCAGACGTGAACGGCGAGCCCGCGATCATGCGCCAGATAGATCGGGGCGGTCGCGGTTCCCCAGTCCACCGTCGCCAGCCAGCCGGCGTTGCAGTGGGTGAGGATGTTGACCGGTTCGCCCGGTCGCTTGGTCGCCTGGATCGCCTCGATCAAGGCCAGACCGTGCTGGCCGATGCCCTGATTGATCGCCACGTCCTGCTCGGCGATCTCGGCGGCGCGGGCATAGGCCGCCTCGGCGCGCTCCGGGGGCGGCAGCGGCCGCAGCGTCCGGCGCATCTCGTCGAGCGCCCATTTCAGGTTGATGGCGGTGGGCCGCGTCGCCATCAGCAGGCTGCAGGCCTGATCCAGGCTCGCATCCGAACCGTCGCTTCGCATCGCCAGCGCCACGCCATAGGCGGCGGTGGCCCCGATCAGGGGGGCGCCGCGCACCAGCATGGTCCGGATCGCGCTGGCCGCAGCTTCCGCGTTGTCGATCCGCGCCACGACAAATTCATGCGGCAGCCGTCGCTGGTCGATGGCGCCGACCGACCAGCCATCCGGCTCGAGCCAGATGCTGCGAAAATGCCGGCCATCGACCTTCATGAGCGCAGCACCCGTCCCGCCACCGCATCGAGCTTCTTCAACAGCAGGGGATCGCGGGCTTCCGGGGCGGTGATCAGCGCGGTGTCCAGCGCCCGGTCGGAGCCGATCGGGCACGGCTCGTGCGCGCGCGGGAAATCCTGGGCGAGCCGCGCCACCAGCGCCCCTGCCTTCTCGGCATTCGCGTTCAGCACGCGAATGATGTCCTGAACCGTGACCGCGTCATGATCGGGATGCCAGCAGTCGAAATCAGTGACCATCGCCACGCTGGCGTAACAGATCTCGGCCTCACGGGCGAGCTTGGCCTCGGGCATATTGGTCATGCCGATCACCGAGTACCCCTGCGCCTTGTAGGTCAGGCTTTCGGCGAGCGTCGAGAATTGCGGACCTTCCATGCAGACATAGGTGCCGCCGCGCGCGAACGCGATGCCCTCGGCCTCGGCCGCATTGGCCAGATGAATGCGCAGCCGGGGCGACACCGGATGCGCCATGGAGACATGCGCGACGCAGCCCTTGCCGAAGAACGAACTCTCGCGCTTATGGGTGCGGTCGACGAACTGGTCGACCAGTACGAAGGTTCCGGGCGGCAGTTCCTCCTTGAACGAGCCGCAGGCCGAGAGCGAAATCAGGTCGGTGACCCCCGCCCGTTTCAGCACGTCGATATTGGCGCGGTAGTTGATGTCGGACGGCGACAGCCGGTGCCCCTTGTCATGCCGGGCCAGGAACACGATCGGCAGCCCGGCGATGCTGCCGCGGCGTACCGGCGCCGAGGGCTCGCCCCAGGGGCTTTCGATCGCCTCCTCCCGGACGTTTTCCAGCCCCGGCAGGTCGTAGATACCGGATCCGCCGATCACGCCAAGCACGGCCTGTGTCATGATTTCTCCCGGTCTGCCTGAACGCAGCAACGCCAGTCCAGATCGCTCCTGAAAGGCAGAAATGTTCGACTATACTGCGGCGCGATAATCAACCATTGTTGTGAAGCTGCAAGGGCCCCTCACCATTGACACCGCGCCGCCGAACCCCAGGAAATTCAATGCCGGCCACCAATGACAGGGCGAAGCGCCAGTCCATCATCGATGCCTGCCTCCGCATGAACCAGCTCGGCATCAATCAGGGCACTTCCGGAAATATCAGCCTGCGCCATGGCGATGGCATGCTCATTACGCCGACCAGCACACCCTATGAGGCGATGCAGCCCGAACAGATTGTCTTCATGAATCTCGACGGCACGGTTGAAGCCAATCAGCGCCCGTCGAGCGAATGGCGCTTCCACCTCGATATCCTCAAGGCGCGTCCCGAAGTGAATGCCGTGGTCCACGCCCATCCGCCCTATGCCACCATCCTGGCCATCATGGAGCTGGAGATTCCACCGGTGCATTACATGATCGCCTGCGCCGGCGGCGACACCATCCGGTGCGCGCCCTATGCGACCTTCGGCACAAAGGAACTCTCGCAGCACGCCGTCAGCGCGCTGCAGGACCGGCTGGCCTGCCTGCTGTCGCATCACGGCATGATCGCTATCGGACCTTCGCTCGCGAAGGCGATGTGGCTCGCCGTCGAAGTCGAAACGCTGGCGCGGCAGTATCATGGCTGCCTGCAGATCGGCACGCCACCCTTGCTGCCGAAAGCGGAAATGAAGAACGTGCTCGCCCGGATCGCCGGATACGGTCCCGGCGGCGAATGAAGCCGCCGGGATTCGATCGCGCGCGCAGTGCCTGATCTACTTCGCCACAAATCCCGCTTCGTTCATCAGCGATGAATTCAGCTTGTCGTCCTCTTCGAGGAATTTCAGCATGTCGTTGCCGGTGAGAAAGATCGGCTTCAGCGCCTGCTTTTCCATGTAGTCCTTGTATTCGGGCGTCTGCGTCACCTTCTGGAACAGGTCGACATAGAAGGCCTGCTGATCCGGCGTGACCTTGCCCGGCAGGAACATCGCGCGCAGCATCAGATACTGGACGTCGAGGCCCTCTTCCTTGCAGGTCGGGATATCGTTCCACGACTGCGTCTCGGTGACCTTGGTCTTGTAGGAAATCCGTTCCTTGTCGAACACGCAGAGCGCGCGGACCTGGCCGGCGCGCCAGACTTCGAGATTTTCGGAAGGATTGTTGACGTTGGATTCGGTGTGATTGCCGACCAGCTGGGTCGCGGCCTCGCCGCCGGATTTATACGGCAGATAGGAGAATTTCGCGCCGGTCTTCTGTTCCATGAACACGGTAAGCACGTGGTCCTCGCGCTTCGATCCGGTGCCGCCCATCTTGAACGGCGACGAGGCGGCCTTGGCGGCGGCGATGAATTCCTTCACGCTCTTCGGTCCCGCGGCATTGTCCCACAGCACGAACTGGTCCAGCGCCACCACCGACACCGGCGTCAGCTCGCGCCAGTTGAACGGGATCTTTGCCGACAGCGGCAGCATGTAGATCAGCGAATAGGCGATCAGCACCTTGTTGGGGTCGCCGTCGCTGGATTTCATGTACATCAGCGCTTCGGCGCCGGACGCCCCGCCCTTCAGCGACACCACCATCGGCTGCTTCATCAGATTGTTCTTCTGAATGGCGGCCTGCATCATCCGCGCCATCTGGTCGGAGGCGCCGCCGGCGCCGGCCGCGACCACGATTTCGACCGGCTTGGTCGGTTCCCAGCCCGCGATCGCCGGCGCGCTGGCCAGCATGGCGGTCAGCGTGGCGGCAGCTTTCATGATGTTTCGCACGTGTTTTCTTCCCTATGTTTTGGTTGAACCGGGCGTTGCCAAAGCATCGCCCGGCGTGGCCTGCCGGGTGCCATGGTGCGAGATTGGCGCCATGGGTTCAAGCCGATCTCAACCGCGCGCCTTATGACTTTCGGATGAGATTGCAAGCCGTTAGCGCCCTCCCCGGCAGTTGAGCAACTGCTTGAGGGAGCAGACATGGCGGCGCGGCCGCACCGGGGTCTCAATGAGGTCACCGCCGCCATTAGTCAATCAGGTTGGCTATGCGCGGAAAGCGTCGATGTCGCGCGGCGCCGCGCGAACCCCGAAGGCCTATTTGCCCTTGAAGCTCGGCGTGCGCTTGTTGAGGAAGGCGTCCATGCCCTCGCGGAAGTCCTCGCTCATATAGGCGCGCAGGATCAGGTCCTCGCCCTCGTCGCGGCTCAGCGTTCGCCGGATACGGCGCACCGCTTCCTTGGTGACTTCGAGCGTGATCGGCGCGTGGCCGGCAACCAGTTTCGCGGTCTCATCGGCGCGGCGCTGCAGCGTCTCGACATCCGGCACCACTTCATTGAGCAGGCCGAGCGCCAGCGCTTCGGGGGCTTCGACCAGGCGTGCCTTGAAAATCAGGTCCTTGGTCCGCGCCGGTCCGATCAGCGAGACCAGCCGGCTGATATTGGACATCGACAGGCAATTGCCGAGCGTGCGCGCGATCGGAAAGCCGATCCGGGTCGTCGCCGTGCCGATCCTGATGTCGCAGCAGGCGGCGATCCCGGCGCCGCCGCCGGTGCAGGCGCCGGCGATGGCCGCGATGGTCGGCACCCGGCACTGCTCCAGCGCGCCCAGCACGCGATCGATCCGCGCCTCATATTCGAGCGCGTCCTGCGCGGTCTTGAAGGCGCGGAATTGCGAGATGTCGGTGCCGGACGCGAACGCCTTGTCGCCGGTGCCGGTGAGGATCATCGCCTTGATCGAGCGGTCGGCGTTGACGCTGTCGCAGATCGCCGCCATCCGCTCGTACATCGCAAAGGTCAGCGCGTTGCGCGCCTGCGGACGATTGAAGGTCATGCGCGCGATGCCGTCCTCGACGACATAGATCAGGTCTTCCGTCGCGGCCACCGGGGCGTTCATCGCGCGCTCTTTCTGTTGTTGTGTTTTTCTGTTGCTGCTGCTGTTTCGAGATCGACTTCAGGCGACGGCGGCCTTCGGCATCGTCACCACGTCCCGACCTTTCAGGACTTCCATCGCCGCCATCACGCCACCGTTGCGATGCGGAACCTTTGCAAGATCCAGGCCCATCTCGACGCCCGACAGCGTTCCCATCAGCATCAGATCGTTGAAATGGCCGATATGGCCGATCCGGAACGCCTTGCCCTTGAGCTTTCCAAGCCCGGTGCCCAGCGACATGTCGAAATTATCCAGCACCACCTTGCGGAAGGCGTCGGCGTCGTGCCCGTCCGGCACCATGACCGCGGTCAGTGCCGGCGAATAGGCGTGAGGATCGAGGCAGACGAGGTCGAGACCCCAGGCCTTGACCGCCGCGCGGGTCGCAGCGCCGTGGCGCTGGTGTCGCGCAAACACATTCTCCAACCCCTCCTCCTCCAGCATCGCGATGGCTTCCTTCAGCGCGAACAAAAGGTTGGTCGCCGGCGTATAGGGGAAGGTGCCGAGCTTGTTGATCGCGATCATGTCGTGCCAGTCCCAGTAGGACCGCAGCGACGTGTTGGCCTTGGAGGCCGCGAGCGCTTTTTCCGAGACCGCGTTGAAGCTCAGTCCCGGCGGAATCATCATGCCCTTCTGCGAGCCGCCGACGGAGATATCGATGCCCCAGGCGTCGTGTTCGTATTCGAGCGAGGCGAGGCCCGAGATGGTATCGACCATCAACAGCGCCGGATGGTTGGTGCGGTTGAGGGCTTTGCGGACTTCGAGCGGATGGGTGACGCAGCTGGTCGAGGTCTCGTTATGCACCACGCACACGGCCTTGATCTTGTGCTCGCGATCGGCGGCAAGCCTCGCCTCGATCTCAACCACGTCGGCCCCGCGCCGCCAGTCGGTCGGCAGAAATTCGACATCGAGCTTGAATTTCTCGGCAATGCCCAGCCACAACACCGCGAACTGGCCGGTCTCGGCCATCAGCACCTTGTCGCCCGGCGACAGCGTATTCACGATCGCGGCTTCCCAGGCGCCGGTACCCGAGGCCGGATAGATGATGACCGGCTGTTTGGTGCGGAAAATGCGCTGGCAGCCGGCCAGCACGGCATGACCGAGTTCGGCGAATTCGGGGCCGCGATGATCCAGGGTTGGCATATCCATGGCCCGCAGCACCCGGTCGGGCACATTGGTCGGTCCTGGAATCTGTAGAAAATGCCTTCCTGTATGCAAGGTCATCTGGCGTCCTTCCCGGTCTTGTCTTGGTTTGCAGCTCTTGATTTCGCCGGCTCGAATATCACTATTCGGCGGGCTTGTCCCCTGCTTGGGGCGCCCCGTCAATGCATAAGAAGACAGGCTCGGCCTTGCAAAAAGCTTAAAGCTCCTCAGGTCTTGACCACCTTCAGATGCGCCGGGGAATTCGACTGGGTCGGCTCCTCCAGCGACTTCATCGCGGCTTCGACACCGCCGGCCCGGTGCGGCACGCCCGCCGCGGCAAGCCCCATCTCCACGCCGGACAGGGCGCCGATCAAGGTGAGTTCATTGCACTCGCCGAGATGGCCGATGCGGAACACCTTGCCGGCAAGTTTGCTCAGGCCCGAGCCCAGCGACATGTTGTAATTGTCGAGCACGGTCTTGCGGAACTTGTCGGCGTCGTGCCCCGGCGGCATCAGCACGGCCGTCAATACCGGCGAGAATTCGGACGGATCGAGGCACAGCACCTCCAAGCCCCAATGCGTGACGGCGGCGCGGGTGGCCGCCGCGAGGCGCTTGTGCCGGGCGAACACCGCATCCAGCCCCTCCTCGAGCAGCATCGCGATGGCCTCGCGCAGGCCGTACAGCAAATTGGTGGCCGGCGTGTAGGGGAAGAAGCCGGATGCGTTGGGCTTCAGCATCTCCTCCCAGTCCCAATACGATCGCGGCATCTTGTTGGTCTTCGCGGCCGCCCTCGCCTTGTCGGAGATGGCGTTGAAGCCGAGCCCCGGCGGCAGCATGAAGCCCTTTTGCGAACAGCTGACGGTCACGTCGACCTTCCACTCGTCGTGGCGGTAATCGACCGAACCCAGCGAGGAGATCGTATCCACCAACAGCAGCGCCGGATGGCCGACCTTGTCCATGGCGGCTCTGATATCGCCGACCCGGCTGGTGACGCCGGTGGAGGTCTCGTTATGCACCACCATGACGGCCTTGATGGCATGGCTCGCATCCTGCGCCAGCCTCGTCTCGATCGCGGCGGGATCGGCGCCGTGGCGCCAGTCGCCCGGCATGAATTCGACATCGATGCCCCAGCGCCCCGCCATCTGCCGCCACAGCGTGGCGAAATGGCCGGTCTCGACCATCAGGACCTTGTCGCCCGGCGACAGCGTGTTGACGATCGCCGCTTCCCAGGCGCCGGTGCCCGAGGAGGGAAAAATGATCACCGGGCCGGCCGTCTTGAACACCTTCTGGCAGCCTTCGAATACCGCCTTGCCGAGCTCGGCGAATTGGGAGCTGCGATGGTCGATGACCGGCATGTCCATGGCGCGCAGCACGCGATCCGGCACCGGACTCGGGCCGGGAATCTGCAGGAAATGGCGCCCTTGGTGCTGGGTCATGGAATTCCTCCTCTGATCGGATACATATTGCATTCAATCTTGATGGCCTCAACTCAATTATTGTGTACATTTTTTGGTCGACGATTTCAGTCCCAAGGCCTATGGTCCGGCCATGAAACCCATGATTCCCAGTGATACGACCTCGAAAGCGCTTGGATCGGAGGCGGATTCCGGCCGGGAAGACCAATCGCTGCATGACGAGATCCTGACCCGGCTGCGGGATTACATCGTCGAAGGCAACATTCCGGACGGCGATCGCATGCCAGAACGCCAGCTCTGCGAGATGCTGGGCATCTCGCGGACGCCGTTGCGCGAGGCGCTGAAGGTATTGGCGTCCGAAGGGCTGGTCGAGTTATTGCCCAACCGCGGCGCCCGCGTGCGGCAATTGAGCGAACACGATCTCGGCGAACTGTTCGACGTCATGGGCGGTCTGGAAGCACTCGCCGGGCGCCTCGCCTGCGAAAACATCACCGACGCCGAGATCGCCGAGATCGAGCGGCTGCATTACGAGATGTATGGCTTCTACCTGCACCGTGACATGCACAGCTATTTCCGCGTCAACCAGCTGATCCACCAGAAGATCGTCGAAGCCTCGCGCAATGCGACGCTGCGGAGCACCTACGCGAACTTTGCCGGAAGAATCCGCCGGATCCGCTACTCCGCCAATTTCGCCCGCAAGCGGGAGCGCTGGGGCGAAGCGATGCGCGAGCACGAGACCATCCTGGACGCGCTGCGCCGCCGCGCCGGCAGCGAACTCGGCGACATCCTGTTCGCCCATCTGCGCAACAAGCGGACCGCCGCCGTCGAACATCTGAAGGCGGATGGGATTGCTGCGCCCGAACCGGCCTGAGACCCATCCGGTCCATCCGTCGAGCCGGATTTTGAATTCAAAATGCAAAATGCACCAAAGCGAATTGCATTTTTGACCAAGCGCCAGTACCAGCAGCGATGCCATTGCGGACAGCAATGTTGCCGGTCGCGGCCAGCGGGAGTGGGATGTCCAACACAGGCTCAGTGACGCTTGAAGACCGGCTGAAGCGGGAGACCACCGGCGAGGTCCTGTTCGATCCCTTCAGCCGCGGCCGCTACGCGACCGACGCGTCGTTCTACCAGATCATGCCGGCCGGCGTGGTGGTGCCGCGCACCATCGACGAAGCGTTGCGCACACTCTCGATCTGCCGCGACGATGGCCGGATCGTGACGCCACGCGGCGGCGGCACCTCGCAATGCGGCCAGACCGTCAATGACGGCATCGTCATCGACTTTTCCAAGCACCTGAACCGCATCGTCTCGCTCGACGTCGAAAATCGAACCTGCGTGGTCGAACCCGGAATCGTGCTCGACGATCTCAACCGGCAACTGAAGAAGCATGGGCTGTGGTTTCCGGTCGACGTCTCCACCGCGTCGCGCGCCACCATCGGCGGCATGGCCGGCAACAATTCCTGCGGCGGACGCTCGCTCCGCTACGGCACCATGCGCGACAACACACTTGTCGATGGATGCCGCGCTCGCCGACGGCACCCTGCTGCATTTCGGCGAGGTGCCGCGCGACCTCGCGCGCGTCAACTCAAACGATAGCGGACTTGATCTGTTTCGCGACATGCTCGATCTCGGCGAACGCGAGGCGGCCGAGATCGCCGAGAAATTCCCGAAAGTGCAGCGCCGCGTCGGCGGCTACAATCTCGATGCGCTGGTGCCGCGCAACGCGCCGAACAACATGGCGCATCTCCTGGTCGGCTCCGAAGGCACGCTCGCCTTCACCACACAGGTCGAACTGAAGCTGTGGCCGGTGATCCGCAACAAGGTGCTCGGCGTCTGCCATTTCGGCAGTTTCTACGAGGCGATGGACGCGGCCCAGCATCTGGTCAAGCTGCGCCCGATCGCGGTGGAGCTGGTCGACCGCACCATGATCGCGCTCGGACGCGAGATCGCGATGTTCCAGCCGATCATCGGCGTTGCCGTGCGCGGCGATCCCGATGCGGTGCTGATCGTCGAATTTGCCGAGGAAGACCAGGCCGAGAACATCAGGCGCCTGAAACAGCTCGGCGAGCTGATGGCCGATCTCGGTTTCGGCTGGGACCAGCCCAAACGCAAATGGGGCGGCGTGGTCGAGATCACGGAGCCAGGCTTGCAGACCGGCATCGCCGAGTTCCGCGCCGCCGGCCTCAACGTCATGATGTCGATGAAGCAGGAGGGCAAGCCGGTCTCCTTTGTAGAGGATTGCGCGGTGCCGCTGCCGCATCTCGCCGACTATACCGAGCGGCTCAACGCCATCTTCGCCAAACACGGCACCAGCGGCACCATGTATGCGCATGCGTCGGAAGGCTGCCTGCATGTGCGCCCCGTCCTCAACCTCAAGCTCGAGAAGGACGTCAAGGCGATGCGCGCCATCGCCGAAGAAACCTTTGCGATGGTGCGTGAGTACAAGGGCTCGCATTCCGGCGAGCATGGCGATGGCCTGGTGCGCTCGGAATTCCACGAGGCGATGTTCGGTCCGCGCATCATCGAAGACTTCCGGGAGGTCAAGCACCGCTTCGATCCCGGCAATGTGCTCAATCCCGGCAAGATCGTCGATCCGCCCAAGATGGACGACCGCGCGCTGTTTCGCTATGCGCCGGGCTATCGCGTCGGCGAACTGAAGACGAAGCTCGACTGGTCGGCCTATCCCGGCGCCGGCGGCGGTTTCCAGGGCGCGGTCGAGATGTGCAACAACAACGGCGCCTGCCGCAAGCTCGAAGGCGGCGTGATGTGCCCGTCCTATCGCGCCACCCGCAACGAGAAAGACGTGACGCGGGGCCGCGCCAACACGCTGCGGCTCGCGATCTCCGGCCAGCTCGGCCCGGACGCGCTGGCGTCAGATGAAATGATGGACACGTTGAAACTCTGCGTGTCCTGCAAGGCCTGCCGCCATGAATGCCCGACCGGCGTCGACATGGCCAAGATGAAGATCGAGGTTCTGGCCGCGCGCGCCGCGAAGCACGGGCTTTCGCTGAGGGATCGTCTGGTGGGCTACCTGCCCCGCTATGCGGGCCTTGCGTCGCGTTTCGCGCCGCTGGCCAATCTTCGCAACAAAAGCGCGCTGTTGCGAAGGCTGCTGGAAACATTCGCCGGCATCAGCGCCGAGCGCGCCTTGCCGGAGTGGCGGCGCGACGTATTCAAGTCCGACGTCGAGGCGGTCGGCCCGGCCGATGGCCGCGAGGTCGTGCTGTTCGCCGATACCTTCAACCGCGCCTATGAGCGCGAAAACCTCGACGCGGCGCTGCGCGTGCTGGTCGAAGGCGGCTATCGCGTCCACCTGCCAAAACCTGCGGATCATGGCAGGCCGCTGTGCTGCGGGCGTACCTTTCTCTCCGCGGGCCTGGTCGATCACGCGCGCGCGGAACTCGACCGGCTGGTCGCGACCTACGCGCCGTTCGCCGCGCGCGGCGTGCCCATTATCGGGCTGGAGCCGAGTTGTCTGTTGACGCTGCGCGACGAACTGCTGTCGCTGCGCAGGGACGATACCGCGAAGGCGATCAGCGCGCACGCGCTGCTGTTCGAGGAATTTCTGGTGCGCGAGGCCGAGGCCGGCCGCCTGCGGCTGAAGCTCGGCACCGTGGCCGCGAAGGCCGTGGTGCACGGCCACTGCCATCAGAAATCGTTCGGCGCCTTCAAGCCGGTCGAGCAGGTGCTGCGCCTGGTGCCCGATCTGAATGTGGAAATCATCGAGTCCAGTTGTTGCGGCATGGCCGGCGCGTTCGGCTATGGCGCGGACACCTACCAGACTTCGCTGGACATGGCCGAACTGTCGCTGCTGCCGGCGGTGCGGCGCGCCGATGCGACAACGCTTGTCGTCGCCGACGGCACCTCCTGCCGTCACCAGATCAAGGACGGCACTGGGCGCGGCTCCCTGCACGTCGCGCGCGTGCTCGCGATGAGCCTCGACAATGCAAAATCCAACCCAACTCGCTCCTCACTTGCAAAGGAATCCATCCATGGCTGAACTGACCCTCGAAATCGCCCGCAAGATCCTCGATGTCGCGCTTGCCAAAGGCGTCGAGAAGAAACTGAAGCCGCTGGTGGTGACCGTGCTCGACGCGCGCGGCTGCGTCAAAATCTCCGCGGCGCAGGATGGCACCAGCCTGCTGCGCAGCGAAATCGCCCATGGCAAGGCTTATGGCGCGCTCGCAATGGGCATGGGGTCACGGGCGCTGTTCCAGCGCGCGCAGGAACAGGCTTTCTTCATCGGCGCGGTGAACACGCTGGCGCAGGGCCGGATGGTGCCGGTGCCGGGCGGCGTGCTGATCCAGGACGGCGGCGTCCTGCTCGGCGCCGTCGGCGTCAGCGGCGACACCTCGGACAATGACGAAATCTGCGCGATCGCCGGCATCGAGGCCGCGGGGCTGAAGGCGAACGCAGGGTAGCTGCTGTTGCCAGTACACATTGAGGTGTCATCCCGGCGAACGCCGGGACGACGAAAGAGTTTGCGATCCGTCATTGCGAGGAGCGAAGCGACGAAGCAATCCATTGTCACCGTTGTCAGAGCTGTGGATTGCTTCGCGGGAAGTCCGGCGGTCTGCGCGATCCGCGCATCAAAGGGTTCGCCGGTCAGCGCCCACTCGTTCCCCAGCCGCCGTGGCGCAATCGACCGCAGCAAGCTCATCATCTGCATCGGGAACACGCCGACCCTCACTTCGGGGATACCGGTCGCCAGAAGAACAGCCTACCCCCAACCCCTCCCCGATTGTCGTTCGACACTGACACAATCCAAGACTATCATTACCGCCAGCAGCTGGTTGAACGAGCCATTGCGCTGAACCAAGTCCTCTGATTGCCTCCTAGCGTACAAGGAAGCAAGAGTTGCCTTGAGAAGCGCGGCAACGGACAAATGCGTTGTTGTTGGAAGAAGGCATGAGCGACGGTCAACTCACTCCGCGGCGCGGCGAGAACGAGTTGTCGCTGTCTTTCGCTGCAACATCGCGGGAGCCTCCGCAAGCTGCGGGTCAACGACCAAACGAAACGGACCGTCTATTCTTCGATGCGCCGATCGGACTCGCGCAATTCGACCGTGAGTTCCGGTTCGTTCGCTTGAATAACTCTTTTGTCGAAATCATGGGCATTCCGAACATCGCGCAGGTTGGCAGATCGGTCTGGGATGCCCTGCCTGCGCTGCGCGAGGCGTTGGAGCCGAAGCTTCGCCGCGTGCTCGAAACCGGCGAATTGGTCGAAGCCGAGATATCCGGCGAGACATGCAAACAACCAGGCGTCATCCGGACCTGGAGGGGCAAGTATTATCCGTTACGCGATCCCGGCGGTGGCATCTGCGGAATCGGCGCCGTGATCGAAGACACCACCCTGCAAAAACAGGTCGAGGCGCAGTCGCGACTGTTCGTGGAGCGTGCGCCGGCGGGTATCGCGATGTTCGATAACGAGATGCGATATCTCGCCGTGAGCCGTCGCTTCATAAAGGACTACCGGCTGGATGGAGAAACTACGGACACGCTCCTTGGTCGGTGTCATTACGATGCGATACCGCACATCCCTGAACATTGGCGCGAAGTGCATCGCCGCGTGTTGGCCGGCGAAACCCTGTCCTCGGACGAGGATCCGTTTCATCGACCGGGCGGCACGACCGACTGGGTGCGCTGGGAAATGGAGCCTTGGCGGCGCGCGGACGGCACAATCGGCGGAGCCGTGCTGTTCTCCGAGTTCATCACCGCACGCAAGGAAACCGAAATCGCGCTCGCGGCGAGCGAGTCGCTGTTGCGGCTGAGCCAAGAAGTCGGGCGTATCGGCAGTTGGGATTGGCACCTCGGTACCAACATAAGCCGCTGGTCTGATCAGCAATACCGTTTATTCGGTATCGACCCGCAGGGAGGCCAACCCCTCTCCGTCGAGGCTTGGCGTGCCATGGTTCATCCAGACGACCATGACCGGATCGAGCAACGCCTGCGGCAGCTGATCATCGCTGGGGATTATGATGAAAGCGAATATCGCATTTTCAGACCCGATGGAATGCGATGGATCTTTACTCGCGCCCATGCGATCCGCAATTCCCAGGGGAGAACCGAGCGGCTGCTGGGAGTCGACATCGACATTACCGAACGCCGCGCGACGGAAGATGAATTGCGCGATCTGACCCGGAATCTTGAGACCCGCGTCCAAGAGGCGGTCGCGGCGCGCGAAGCGGCCCAGTTGAGGCTTGCACAGGCGCAGAAAATGCAATCGGTCGGAGAGCTTACCGGCGGCATCGCGCACGACTTCAACAATTTGCTTACGGTTATAATCGGCACAATCGATATGCTGGCCGAAGGCGTCGCCAACAATCCGGAGCTCGCCAGGATTGTCAAATTGATAGATGACGCTGCCGAACGCGGGATGCAGCTGACGGCGAATTTGCTTGCCTTCGCACGAAAGCAACCGTTGCGACCTCGCGAAGTGGACGTCCGAGCCCTGATCGCGGAAGTACACCAATTGGTGGAACCAATTATCGGAAGGCAGATCGAAGTCGACTGCAGACTGCCAGCCGACGTCGGGTCGGTGCTTGTTGATCCAACTCAGCTTAGCTCAGCTCTTGTAAATCTCGCGATCAACGCACGCGATGCGATGCCGAACGGCGGCAAGCTAATCCTGGGCGCGACGGCTGTCTCGCTCGATGAAAGCGAAGCGATTCATCGTGAGGTCGAGCCGGGACACTTCATCGTTATCGCAGTGGCCGATACCGGAGTTGGCATACCGCAGTCTATTCAAGAAAGAATATTTGAGCCGTTCTTTACGACCAAGGAGGTCGGCAAAGGGACCGGACTGGGTTTGAGCATCGTCCACGGTTTCATCAAACAATCTCGAGGGCATATTGAATTCAGCAGCGAGGAAGGACTGGGCACGACGTTCAGGATCTATCTTCCGGCAGTGAAGTCCCGGCTTCCCTCGCCAATGGAGTTGCCTCAGAACCCGCAATTCGCTCCCGGCACCGAAACGATCCTGTGCGTTGAAGACGATGCAATGGTGCGAGCTTACGTCACGGCGCAGCTGCAAGGACTGGGATACAGGACGATTTCCGCTTCCAATGCGCGTGAGGCGCTTGCTATCCTTGATAGCGGAGCCAAAGTCGATCTGCTGTTTACGGACATCGTTATGCCTGGCGCGATGGATGGCTGGCAATTAGCTGAACAGGCGGCGCTACGGCGACCAAAACTCAAGGTCCTGTTTACTTCCGGCTATTCAGCAGCCAATGCGCATCCAGTCCGTTCGAACCTTCTTACAAAACCATACCGTTCAGCCGAGATCGCAAAAATGCTTCGCTTGGCTCTCGATGGTAAGTTACCGCCTTCGGTCCGCTGAAATGGAATGCGCAGCTCGAGCTGCAAGGCATATATTGAGTAGGGCTCGCTCTGCTCATATCGTCGTCCCGGCGAACGCCGGGGCGCATATGCGAGGCGAGACGACTTGCACTGCGCTCCATCGGCGCTATCGGCCGGCCCCGAGACCGTTGCGCGGGCCGGCCAATTTGTTGTGACTTCTCAAGCTGTTTCGGGCTGTCCAGTCCTGTCTGCAAAAATATTTCGCTTCACCCGTCGGGCAAATCATCTCTACAAATTCCTGCCATCCCGTCCCACAAGAGGGGCGTATCGCGATCGTCACGGACGTAGGCACGGGATGCGGTGGACGCGGCAGCGTCTTGCGCGCGAGGGGTTCGCAGGGCGGGTTCTTTGAATCTGTGAGCGATCAACAGCACGCGGACGAGAGATGTTGCTACGTACGGCGAAGTCGTGTGGTCCTGACGCCCCGACGCTGGCGTCAAGTTCGCGGATCTTGTGTCGGCTTAACCGAGCTTAGACACAACGTCAGTCCGCGGGCGACGGTGGCAAACAAGCCCGGTCACCGGGGAGATCACGAAGTAAACCGTTAAAGCCATTGCGTGCGGGAATGCCGGGTGATGCCGGTGTACTCGTTGTTACTCGTGTGCGTTCTACTAATACAAGTGCACACGAGACCGCGGGTGCAGCGGGCACCCGGCATTCCCCACGCCCTCTTTGAGGGCGAGAAATAAAAGCAAACCTCGGGTGCAGTGCGCCGCGAGAGCGAAGTCGTATGCAACTCTATATCAACGTCATCGCGAGGAGCGAAGCGACGAAGCAATCCATTCTTTCTTTTTGCTGCGGCATGGATTGCTTCGCTTGCGCTCGCAATGACGGTTTACAACTAATCGTCGTGGCTGTTTGAAACTGAATCGGGAATTAGAGCGACCGGAACGCGCTCGGAATGCCTCGCCGCGCCCGCTCACTTGCCCGGCCAGGTCGGCTTGCGCTTCTCGCCGAACGCCTTGAGGCCTTCCTTGGCGTCTTCGGTCATCGCCAGCAGCGCGATCTGGCTTTCGGTGTAGGCGATGCTTTGATCGAACGACATCGAGGCGATCGCGCGCATCGCGTATTTGCCGCGGCGGATCGCGGTTGGCGATTTGTCGACGATGCGGCCGATCAGCCAGTCGACCTTGGCGTCGAGCTCGGCGGCCGGCACCACGTAGTTGAGCAGCCCGGCGGCTTGCGCAGTGCGCGCGTCAAAGGGTTCACCAGTCAGCGACCACTCGCTCACCAGCCGCGGCGGCGCGATCGATTGCAGCAGGCTCAGCACCTGCATCGGGAACACGCCGACCTTTACTTCGGGCAGGCCGAAGATCACGTGATCGGCGGCCACCGCCATGTCGGTCATGCACAACAGCCCCATGCCACCGGCCATGCAGACACCGCCGACCCGCGCGATCGCCGGCTTGGTGGCGTTCTGCGACAGCCGCAGCAGATCGGCGTAATCGACATTCGGCCTGGCAAAATCCATCGCGAACGCGGCGCCGCTGTTCTGCAGATCAGCCCCGGCGCAGAATGCCTTGTCACCCGCGCCGGTGAGCACGATGACGCGCACCTCCTTGTCGTCATGCGCGTCGCGATAGCCCTTGGCGATGCCGGCGATCACCTCGCCATTGAGCGCGTTGCGCTTGTCCGGCCGGTTGATGGTGATCCAGAACGCCTGCCCGCGCTTTTCATGGTTGACGCTGTTGTTGTCGGTCATGATATCCGCCCGCCTCGTCTAAAGCCGGCGGACATTAACGGCAGGATGGCGGCGGACTGCAAGAAAGATTTAGGGCGCGCCGGTTACCGGCGATGCCGCCTTCCTGATCCAGACCTTGTTGTCATGGAAGGCCGCGCCGCCGATCGGCGCCACCGCCGAGGCCCCGGTCAGCGTGTTGATGCCGCGGCCGCCGATATGGGCCTTGTTCGGCTGAACCGATTCCGCGACCAGTACGCCGCGGCGCAGACCGTCGAATATGCGGGCGGTCAGCGTGGTCTCGCCCCTGACATTGCCGAGGGTGACGGCGTCGCCATTGGCGATCCCGAGCGACGCGGCGTCGGCCGGATGGATCATCACACTGGGCGCGCCTTCGCGCGCAATCGACGACGGCGTTTCGTTGAAACTGGTGTTGAGGAAGCTGCGCGATGGGCTGGTGGCGAGCCGGAACGGATGCGCCTCGTCGGCTTCCTCGATGATGGTCCAGTGATCCGGCAGCGACGGCATCTGCTGCCACGGACCCATGCCGGCGATGCCAAAGGGGGGATGCGCCCAGTCGGCCTTGAAGTGGAACTTCTTGTCGGCGTGGCCGAAGCCGTCGAGGTAGTGCGAGGTGCGGAAATCCGGCTGCAGGTCGCGCCACAGATCGGCCTGCAAGGTTTCGATATCGCCGTGGCCGCTCTTCTTCAGCGTGGCGTCGATCAATTCGCGCGGCGTCATCTCGAAACCGGGATGCACCGCGTTGAGGCGGCGGCCGAGCTCCTGCAGCACATCATGATTGGAGCGGCATTCGCCGGGTGGATCGATCAGCTTGGCGCCGACAGAGATATGCTGGTGGCCGCCGCCGTAATAGAGATCGTCATGCTCCATGAACATGGTCGCCGGCAGCACGATGTCGGCCATCTGGGCTGTCTCGGTCATGAACTGCTCATGCACCGCCATGAACAGGTCCTCGCGGGCAAAACCCTGGCGCACCAGATTCTGCTCCGGCGCCACTGTCATCGGATTGGTATTCTGGATCAGCATCGCCTTCACCGGACCGCCGCCACAAAGCGCCTCGGCGTCGCCGGTCAGGATGCGCCCGATCTTGGATTGATCCAGCACCCGGGTGCTGCGGTCGATCGCGTCGTGACCTTCGATGATGGACTCGTCGAACTTCCAGATCGCGTAATTGTTGAAGAACGCGCCGCCGCCTTCGTACTGCCAGGCGCCGGTGACGGCCGGGATGCACGCCGCGGCGTGCATCTGCGCCGCGCCATTGCGGCTGCGGGTGAAACCATAGCCGAGGCGGAAGAACGTACGTTTGGTCTCGCCGACCAGGCGGGCGAACGCTTCGATCTCCGCAACTGGCACGCCGCAAATCGAGGAAGCCCATTCCGGCGTGCGGGTCGCAAGATGCGCCTCGAGCTCGTTTGGACAATCGGTGTAGCGATCCATATAGGCGCGATCGGCAAGACCCTCGCGGAACAGCACATGCATGACGCCGCAGGCAAAGGCGCCATCGGTGCCGGGCCGCAGGATGATCTTGATGTCCGCCTGCTTCATGGTGTCGTTGTTATAGATATCGACCGCCGCAATCTTGGCGCCACGTTCCTTGCGGGCCCGCATCGCGTGCGTCATCACGTTGACCTGGGTGTTCACGGGATTGGTACCCCAGATCACGACCAGGTCGGAGACGCCCATCTCGCGCGGATCGACGCCGGCGATCTTTCCGGTGCCGATGGCAAATCCGATACGGGCGATATTGGCGCAGATCGTCGAATAGTAGCGGGAATATTTCTTCACATGCGCAAGGCGGTTGATGCCGTCGCGCATCACCAACCCCATGGTGCCGGCATAGTAATAGGGCCACACGGATTGTGCGCCGAACTCGCGCTCGGCCGCATTGAACCGCTCGGCGATTTCGTCGAGCGCCTCGTCCCACGAAATCCGCGCGAACTGGCCGGAGCCCTTCGGTCCGGTGCGGCGCAGCGGATACATCAGCCGCTCGGGGTGATGGATGCGCTCGGCATAGCGCGCGACCTTGGCGCAGACCACGCCGGCGGTATAGGTCTGCTGCTTGGAACCGCGCACCCGGCCGATGGTCTGGCCGCCGATCACCTCGATGTCGAGGGCGCAGGCCGACGGACAATCGTGCGGACAGGTGGAATGCCGGATGTCGATCTTGCTATCGACCTTGCCGTCGACCCTGTTGTCGATCTTGGCGTGCTGGTTCATGGGTCGATTCGTATCATCAAAAACCCTGATAGCCGAGTGGCTTTATCGCCAATGCGCCCGCAAAAACCGCGCAAAAGCCATGCACTATCCGCCCAGATAGGCGCCACCATTGCTGTGGATGGCCTGCCCGTTGATGTAGCGCGCGCCTGGGCCGCACAGGAACCGCACCGTGGCGGCGACGTCTTCCGGCCGGCCACGCTCGCCGGTGATGGTCTGATGGGTCAAATGATGCGCGGGTTCCGGCTTATCCTTCGGGCGCTGCGTGCCGATCAGCCCCGGCACCACGCAATTGACGGTGATGTGGTCAGAAGCGAGGTCATGGGCGAGCGCGCGGGTGAAGCCGATGATTCCCGCTTTCGCGGTCACGACATGGGCGCGGTCCTTTGCGCCGGTATGCGCGCTCAGGCCGCCAATATTGACGATGGTCCCCGCCCCGCTTTGGCGCAGCGCCGGAAGGCAGGCTTTGACGCAATGAAACGTGCCATCGAGCGTGACATCCATGATTTCGCGCCACTCGGCATAGCTCATCTCGGCGAACGATTTCTCCCGCCGCAGCGCCGCATTGTTGACGAGGATATCGATACGACCGAAATGTTTGAGGGCCGCATCCGCCATTGCCTGCACCGCGGAGGCATCGGCGACGTCGCCGATGTGAACCAGCGCCTTGCCGCCGGAGGACTCGATCTCGCGCGCGACGGCGTCGGCCTCGGCGCGGTTGCTGCGCGCATTGACCAGGATGGACGCGCCGCCCTCCGCCAGCGCCAGCGCGATCGCGCGGCCGATATTGCGGCCGGCGCCGGTGACGATGGCGACTTTTCCGGTGAGTTCCTTGGTGGCGGTCATGACATATCCCTCGGTTCGTCATCGTCCGCGAAAGCCGACGATCCAGTAAACGCCGACATTGCGTCTCATCCGATGGGGCTGAGATTACTGGATGCCCCGCTTTCGCGGGGCATGACGGTGGTGGTTATGCGCGCAGCGCGCTCAGATCAATCTTCCCATCATACAACCCCGCCAGCAACTTCAACACCGCATCGCTCTGCGCGGTGTCCCAGCCGCCATGCCGCGCATTGAGCAGGAATTTGTCGATCACGTCCTGTCGCGTCAGCGGCTCCTGTGCGCCGCCGCGCAGATGAGGCTGCCGTTCCTCGATCACGCCGCCGCTGTTCAGGACGGCGCGGAGATGGCCGGTATAATTGTTCGGATAGGGATTATCGGGGTCGATCACGTATTTCACCTTGGCGGCGAGCGCGAGCACGTCGCGGTCGCCGATCGCAGCTTCCGTGAACGCGCCGAGGCCGACGCCGCCATGGACGAAACCAGTCGCCAACAGATACGGCACCGCGAACTTGGCGGCATAGCCGTTGCGCGGACGCCGCTTGTCGGCGAGCGGCTCCCACAGCCGGTGCACCGTCCCCTCCGCCACCTCGCAGACGATCTCGCCGATGTCCTCGGGCTTCACGCCCCATGCCGCGAGCCGCCGCGCGCAATCGATGTAAGGCTGCGCCATGGTCCCGCAGGGATAGGGCTTGAACGCGAGCGTGTCCGTCACCCAACGCATGCCGAAGTCACCGATCAGGGCGTCGTAGTCGCCTTCCGACGTATGGGCAAAGCCGTGGAACAGCCCATGGACGCCCTCGAACACGGTGCGCGGACCGACAAAGCCTTGCCGCGCCAGCAACGCCGCGCGAATTCCGGATTGCGCGGCCCAGCCCGCATGCAGCCGCTTGGTCCAGGCGCCCTCGGCGAGATATTCGATAATGCCGCCTGCCATGCTGCCGGCGATGCCGAGCGCGTCGACAACCTGTTTTGCATTGAGCCCGAGCGCGGCGCCGACGCCGGCTGCGGCCCCCATCGCGCCGAACACCGCGGTCGGGTGAAAGCCGGCCTTGTGCACGGCCTTCGGCACCACGAGACTGAGCCGGCACAGCACTTCGGTGCCGACGGCGATGCCGATCAGCGCCATGCGGCCATCGGGATTATGCTTTTCGCACGCCGCCAGCACCGCGGGCACGACCACCGCCCCGGCATGCACCGGCCCGCCCTCAAACGTATCGTCGAAATCCTCGCCATGCGCCGCGGTGCCGTTGACGAAGGCGGCGCCGGAAGCGGTCAACTTCCGCTGGTGGCCGATCACCGTGCACGGGCCGTCATCGTCCCAGCCTGCGAGCGCACTCGCGATGTAATCCTCGTTTCGCGCGGTGACGCACAATCCGACGATGTCGATCAGCAGATCCTCGCATTTGCGCGTCGTCGTCTCCGGAAGTCTGCCCGGCTTCAGCGCAACGATCTTGTCGGCAAGCGTTTCGGCGACGGAGATTTTTGGCAATTCGGATGTCATGATCGTCCCAGCGCCGGCCGATCAGACGCGGAACAGTTTGGAATAGCGCGCCTTGATGGCGTCACCCTCCTTTTCCACCGCGGCCGCGTCATCCTTCATGGTCTTGATATCCTTGAACGGCTTGCGCCCCGCCTTCTCCTGGGTCTGCGGATGCGCCGAGCGCAGGCCGCCGACATCGATAATGAGCTGCTGCGCGTCGCGGCTGAAGCAGAACGCCTGAAACAATTTCGCCGCGTTCGGATTGGGCGAGGATTTGAAGATCCCGTTCGGCCCGATGATCAGCGGCGATCCTTCGCTGGCATAAACCGGCTCCACCGGACGGCCGGCTTCCTTCATCTGGAAGATGTTGTATTCGTTGCCGTCGGCCATCACCGCGCGTTCGCCAAGATCGAGCTTCTTCGGCGGATCGGCCGAGGATTGCACCTGCATGATGTTCTGTTTCGCGAGCTGCTCGAAAAACGCCCAGCCGAGATCGCGCTGCATCTGATAGGTCGCGGTCATGATGGTGCCGCTGTAGCCGGGATGTGCCTTGACGATCTTGCCTTTCCACTTGGGGTCGAGCAGGTCGGCAAAACTTTTCGGTGCTTCCTCGGCCTTCACCAAATTGGTGTTATAGGCGATAATCGAGAGCCAGATGCGGAAGCTCGCAAACTGGCCGTCGGCGTCCTTGTGTTCCGCGGGATAGAACTTCGCGACATCTTCCGGCACATATGGCGCGAGGATGCCATCGCGCTTCCAGACAATGAAGTGCGCCGCGTCGGACGAGTTCACGACATCGACGGCGTGGATGTTGCTGGAATATTCCTGACCGATGCGCTGGAACACGCGCTCCGCGCCTGTGCGTTCGACCCGCACCTTGATATCTGGGTATTTCGCCTCGAACGCCTTCGCCAGCTTCTCCGCAACCGGAAGATCGGTCGAGGTGTAGTAGCTGACCTGGCCTTCCTTCTTCGCCGCCTCGATCAACGCAGGCGTGACCGGTTCGGATGGCGGAGCTGCGGCGACCACGCGCGTAGAGAACGCCGCGCCGGCAAGCACGGCGCCGGTCCCCTTCAACACGTTGCGACGCGATAGCCTGGGAGTTTTCATTGGCTCATTCTACCCGCATGTTCCGGCCAGATACCGTACACCCCGGAGCATCTTTTATTCCGATAGCGCAGCCTGAGTCTATCGTCGACAGCTTGTTCCCGTTGCGGCTAGACTGGCGTCAGACTTGACTAACACAAAACAAAGTCGATTTCCGGGGGTATGAAATGACGGGCCCAAGGTTTGCCTTCGCGTTGGCGGCAGCACTTCTTGTGACTCCAGCACTTGTTGCAACGCAATGTGTCGCGCAGGATTATCCGACGCGGCCGATCAGGATCATCGTTCCCTTTGGCGCGGGGGGCCCGGCCGACGTCACTGCCCGCCTGCTCGGCAACATCCTGCAGGAAAGCTTCGGCCAGCCCTTCGTGGTCGAGAATCGGACCGGCGCCGGCGGCGTCATCGGCACACTGGAGGCGGCGAAGTCGCCGCCGGACGGCTATACGCTACTGATGATGTCGAATACCCAGACTGCGAATGAATCGCTGGTGCCGACGCGCAAATACGAGTTGATGCGCGATCTCGTGCCGATCGCTCCGGTCAACTATTCCGATCTTGTTATTGTGGTGCATCCGCAGGTCGCGGCCAAGACGTTGGCCGAATTCATCGCACTGGCGAAATCGCAGCCGGGCAAGCTGAACTACGCGTCGTCCGGCCAGGGCACACCGTATCACATGGCCGGCGAATTGTTCAAAACCATGGCCGGCATCGACGTCGTGCACGTTCCCTACCGCAACAGCGGCGAGGCGCGCAGCGGTGTCATCGGCGGACAGGTGCAGATGATGATCGATGCCGTCACCGCGATGGCTCCCAATGTCGGCGAAAATCAGGTGCGGGCGCTTGCGACGACCGGCAAGACGCGCTCGACCGTGCTGCCGAATGTGCCGACGGCGTCGGAGGCCGGCGTTACCGGCTACGAAGCGACGATCTGGCTTGGATTGATGGCGCCGGCCGGGACGCCCAGGCCGATCGTCGACAAGTTGAATGCGGCCGTGAATGCCGCCGTCAAGCGGCCCGACATCGTCAAACTCTGGACCGAACAGGGGGCGGTTCCGATGTCGATGACGCCGGAAGAGTTCGACAAATATCTGCGCGGCGATATTGTGAAATGGGCCGAGGTCGTCAAGAAATTTGGCGACAAACCGTAGGTCAAGGTCAAACCCGAGCAAGGTCCCATTCTCGATGCCGAATATTCGATTCCGCCTCAATGGCGTCGAGACCGACGTCGACGCCGATCCCGATCGTTCGTTGCTCGATATCCTGCGCGGTCACCTGCATTTGACCGGCCCGCATTTCGGCTGTGGCGCCGATGAATGCGGCGCCTGCAACGTCATCATCGGCGACCATGCGGTAGCCGCATGCGACACGCCGCTATGGTCGGTCGCGAACAAGGACGTCACCACCATCGAAGGGCTCGGAAACGAGGAAAACCCGCATCCGCTGCAGCGCGCTTTCATCGCCGAGCAGGCACTACAGTGCGGCTATTGCGTTTCTGGCATCCTGATGAGCGCGGCCGCGCTATTGAAGCGAAATCCCAAACCCGCCAGCGCGGACGTGAAGGCGGCGCTCGACCGCAATCTCTGCCGCTGCGGTTCGCACAACCGGATGGTGCGCGCGGTGTTGCGCGCGGCGGCCGAGATGCAAACGCCGTGACCGACCCTGCCCCCTCTCCCGCGCTAAAACTGCCGGTCAGCCTGGCGGCGAACCCAATGCTGTCGTCATGGATCCGCTTCTCGCCGGAGGGACAGGTGGTGGTCTCGCCTGGAAAGGTCGAGATCGGGCAAGGCATCGTGACGGCGCTGGCGCAGATCGCCGCCGACGAATTGGATGTCGATATCGGCCGCGTCCGGATGGTCCGCGCGTCGACGGCGGCCAGTCCCAATGAGGGCGTGACCTCGGGCAGCCTTTCCGTGCAGCAGTCCGGCCGCGCCATCCGGCAGGTCTGCGCCGAAGTCCGGCATATCTTCCTTGCCGCCGCGTCGGATCGGCTGGGCGTCGGGATCGATGCGCTCGAGGTCAACGACGGCACCATCTCGGGCCCCGGCAACGTGCGCACCAGCTACTGGGAGCTCGCCGCCGAGGTTCCGCTGGAGCGTAACGCGACGCCGGGTGTGGCGGCTAAATCATCGACGCAGCGCCGGCTTGCCGGCAATTCGGTGCAGCGCGTGGATATCCCCGACAAGGTTTTCGCGCAGCCACGTTTCATCCACGATTCCGCGTTGCCGCGCATGCTGCATGGCCGCGTGCTGCGACCGGAGCTGTCCGCTGCAAATCTTGTCGAACTGTCGGTGGATGGCGCCCGCGCCATTGCCGGTCTCCTCGCCATCGTCCGCGATGGAAATTTCGTGGGGGTAGTGTGCGAAACCGAGGATAGCGCGGAGACTGCGCTCAAGGCGTTGCGCAAGCGCGCGGCCTGGACACCGGGCGAACCGCTGCCCGATGAAAACAGACTGGCGGAATGGTTGAAAGCCCAGCCAGTCGAGTCAACCGTTATCGACGAGCGATCGGCGTCACAACCAGGCGAAACGCACCGCACGGTCCGGCAGCAATATACCCGCCCCTATATCGCGCACGCATCGATCGCGCCGTCCTGCGCCATGGCGCAGTGGAGCGGCGATCGGGTCCATGTCTGGACCCACAGCCAGGGGGTCTATCTTCTCCGCGCCGATCTCGCGCTAGTGCTCAAACTGCCCATCGAGAACATCACGGTCGAACATATGGAGGGTGCCGGCTGTTACGGACATAACGCCGCCGACGACGTCGCGCTCGATGCCGTGCTGCTGGCGAAAGCGGCCGCGGGCCGACCGGTCCGCGTGCAATGGTCGCGCGCCGACGAGATGTCGCATGCGCCGTTCGGCGCGGCGATGGCGATCGAGGTCGAGGCCGACCTCGATGCGCAGAACGAGATTGTCGGCTGGCGTCATTCGATCTGGAGCAACGGTCACGCCGCGCGGCCCGGGCGTGCAGCGCAACCCGCTTTGCTCGCGGCCACCGAAATGTCAGATCCATTTCCGCGGATGATCTCGACCAACCCGCCGCAGGCCAATGGCGGTGGCGGCGATCGCAACTCTATACCGCTTTACGATTTCCCGTCCTGGCACATCGAAAGCCATCGCCTAACAACCATGCCGGTGCGCACTTCCGCGCTACGCACTCTTGGCGCGCAGGGCAATGTGTTCGCGATCGAATCCTTTCTCGATGAGTTGGCGAACGAACGCGGCGAGGATCCGGTCGCTTTCCGGCTGCGGCACCTGTCGGATCCGCGGGCACAGGATGTGATCAGGTCCGTTGCCCAACGCGCGAAATGGAAGCCGGAGAAGATATTCGGCATCGGCTACGGTCTCGGCTTCGCCCGCTACAAGAACACCGGCGCCTATTGCGCCGTGGTCGCCGAGGTCGAGGGCGCCGAGGATATCAGCGTCGAACGGCTCACCATCGCGGTCGATGTCGGCGAAGCCGTCAATCCCGATGGCGTGATCAACCAGATCGAAGGCGGCGCGATCCAGGCCACCAGCTGGGTATTGAAGGAGCGCGTCCGCTTTGACCGTCAGCGCATCACCAGCAACAGCTGGACGACGTATCCGATCCTTCGTTTCAGCGAGGTGCCGGAGGTGCAGGTCGAGGTCATCCAGCGGCCCGACATGGAGCCGCTCGGCGCCGGAGAGGCCGCGCACGGCCCTGTCACTGCGGCGATCGCCAATGCCGTGTTCGATGCGCTCGGCGTGCGCGTCCGCAACCTGCCGATCACGCGCGACAGCCTGATCGCGGCAATGGAATCGTCATGAGCGCCTTGAAGATTCTCAGCGGTGGCGCAGCGCAAGGCCTGATCGCAAGCCTTGCGCCGGAATTCAAGGCGCTGACCGGTTTCGATATCGAGGGAGAATTCGGCGCAGTTGGCGCCATGGCCGACAAACTGCGCAAGGGTACGCCGGCCGACATCGTGGTGCTGACAGCGGCGATGGTTGCCGGCCTGGCGCGGGAACAGCTTGTCGTCAGCGCTTCGATATCGGATATCGGCCTGGTCGAGACCGCGGTTGCCGTCCGCGCTCGCGATCCACAGGTGAATGTCCATGATGCCGAGGCGCTGCGCGATGCATTGCTCGCGGCGGATGCGATCTTCGTTCCCGATACCAAGGCATCGACCGCCGGAATCCATGTCGCAAAAATCCTGCGACAACTCGGCATTGCCGACGATGTCGCGGCCCGGCTCCGGATCTTTCCGAATGGCGCGACCGCAATGCGCCATCTGGCCGAATCCGATGCCATCAGGCCGATCGGCTGCACGCAATCGACCGAAATCATCAGCACCAAAGGTGTGGTGCTGTCGGGATCACTGCCGCCGGGATGTGAACTCTCGACCATGTATACGGCGGGGGTGACAACAGCGGCGGCCAACGCTCGGCAGGCTCAGAGCCTGATCGAGCTTTTGATCGGCGCGGACCAGCGCAAATGGCGTGAACGCGCAGGCTTCCTCAGCGGCCAAAAGTAACGGGGATCGAAGGCGGAGAAGTTTTCGCCGGCTTTTTTGCTTGCCCGGATCAATTCATATACTAATATATCAATTGCGCCTGAGGATAAACATGCCGCCACGCTTTATACGAAAGGTTGAGACCATGGTTCGTTCGGCAGCTGCCGGCAATCGCCGTGGCGGCCGGCCGCGCGCGGCGACCGCCTCGGCAAGGATATATTCCGACCTTCGGGCCGAGCTGGTGTCGATGCAGCGGCGTCCCGGAGAGGTCATCTCGGAGGCCGAAATCGCGCTCTCCTATGGGGTGAGCCGGACGCCCGTCCGCGAAGCCATCCTGAAATTATCGGATGAAGGCTTGCTGGAGATATTTCCCCAGTCGGGCATCTTCGTCGCTCGCATTCCGATCGCCGCGCTGCCCGAAGCCATCATCATCCGCAAGGCGCTCGAAGCAACCACCGCGCATATGGCCGCCGAACGGGCGGCCCCAAGCCAGATCCTGACCCTGCATTCGATCCTGGAACGGCAGCGTGAGGCGAATGCCGCCGGCGAAAGCGACGTCTTCCACGCCGCAGATGAAATGTTTCACGCGGCTATCTCGGAGGTCGCCGGGTATCCCGGCATTTGGACGCTGATCCAGCAGGTGAAAGTGCACGTCGATCGCTATCGGCGGTTGACGCTCCCGCAGCAAGGGCGGATCGACCGCGTGATTGCTGAGCATGAGGCCATTCTGGCCGCGATCGAGGCTCATGATCCGGCGGGCGCACGGATCGCGATGGAAATCCATCTCGAAAGTCTTCTCGACAATATCTCCGTCACTCAGACCATCAATCCGGAGTTCTTCGACGGACGAAGCTAGTTCAAAGCAATACGGTCGGAGAAAAAGCCGCACAGCGGATCGCCGGTCGGAGCAAGGTAAAACGATAACACTCCTGGGAGGAGAATTCCGATGAAACGTCGCGACTTCATGAAGTTGAGCGCCGGACTTGGCGCAGCGGGTCTGACGACGACTCTGGCGCCGGCCTTGCCCGCATACGCGCAATCGAAAATGGTCTTCAAGGCATCCGACGTTCAGCCCGCCGGATATCCGACCGTGGTGGCGACCGAGAATCTGGGCAAGAAGCTCGAAGCCGCCACCAATGGGCGCCTCTCGGTGCAAATGTATCCGTCCATGCAACTCGGCGGCGAGAAGGAGACCATCGAGCAAACCCAGATTGGCGCCATCCAGCTGTTGCGCGTCAGCGCGGGAACAATTGGGCCGATCGTCGACGAGATCAATGTCGTCAACATGCCCTTCCTGTTCAAGAACATGGCGCATGCCGAAAAGATGATGGACGGACCGATCGGGCAGGAACTGCTCGACAAGATCACGGCCAATGCCAATGCCGGACTGGTCGCCCTGTGCTGGATGAATTCGGGAGCCCGCAGCCTCTACAACACCAAGAAACCCATCAAATCGGTCGAAGACATCAAGGGCCTGAAATTCCGCGTCATCGGCAATCCGATCTTCATCGACATGATGAACGCGCTTGGCGGCAATGGCGTTGCAATGGGCTACGATCAGGTATTCAGCGCGCTACAGACCGGCGTCATCGACGGCGCCGAAAACAATCCGCCGAGCTATGTCTTCAGCAATCACTATACCGCGGCAAAATATTTATCCCTTACCGAACACCTGATCATTCCCGAGGTGCTGGTGTTTTCCAAGAGAGCATGGACCTCGCTCTCGAACGACGACCAGGGCCTGCTGAAGAAATTTGCCCGCGAGGCGCAACTGGAACAACGTGAGCTCTGGAACAAATATGAACAGCTGGCGATGGACAAGGCAAAAGCCGCAGGTTGCCAGATCGCGGAGATTGCCGACAAGAAACCGTTCCAGGACGCGGTCAAGCCGGTATGGGACAAATACGGTCCGAAATACCAGGACATGATCAAGCGCATCCAGGACGTCGGATAGGCGTTCGGCCGAAAATTGGGAGCCGCAAATGGCTGGATCGTTTCGCCGCGCGATGAACGGCCTTTATCTGGTGTGCGTCGTCGTCGGCTGCACTGCGCTGGTGCTGATTTCGGCGATCATCCCCTGGGCGGTGTTCACCCGCTACGTGCTCAACAGCGCCGCGTCGTGGCCCGAACCGCTCGCGGTTCTGCTGACGATCGTGCTGACCTTTATCGGTGCGGCGGCGGGCTACCGGCTTAACCTACATATGAATGTCTCCTATTTTGCGGACCAGTTGCCGGCGAGATTGCGCACCCTGCTCGATCTGGCCGTTCAACTGCTGATGGCGCTGATCGCGATCTTCATGATCGTCTGGGGCGGCCGGCTGGTCGAGGTGACCTGGCACAACACCATCGCGGATTTTCCATTCCTGTCGGTGGGCGTCACTTACCTTCCGATTCCGGTCGGTGGCGCCTGTCTTCTGCTTTTCATCATCGAACGCATTTTCCTAGGGGTACCCCCCGATCCGATTTCCCACAGCGCCGAAGTCGCGCCATTCGACTGATCCGGGAAAGGGACCACCATGGATATCTTCGTCCTGCTTGCGACCATGCTGATCTGTTTTCTGATCGGCATGCCGATCGCCTATTCGCTGGCGCTGGCGGCAATCGCGGGCGCCTGGTCGATCGGGATTCCGCTGGAAGCGGTGATGCTGAAGATCTCCGACGGCGTCAGCAAGGTGGCGATGCTGACGATTCCGTTTTTCGTGCTGGCCGGCGCGATCATGGCCGAAGGCGGCATGGCACGGCGCCTGGTGGCGTTCGCCGACGTGCTGGTTGGCTTCACCCGCCTGCGCGGTGGGCTCTCCATCGTCAACGTGCTGGCGACGACCTTCCTCAGCGGGATTTCCGGCTCCGCCGTCGCGGACACGTCCGCGATCGGCTCGGTGATGATCCCGCAGATGGAAAAGGCCGGATACCCGCGCGTGTTCGCGACCAATCTCACCATCACGTCCTCGGTCCAGGCGCTGCTGGTGCCGCCGAGCCACAACGCGGTGCTGTATTCGCTGGCCACCGGCGGCACGATCTCCATCAGCGCTTTGTTCATGGCCGGCGTCTTTCCCGGCCTCCTGCTCGGTTTTTCGCTGATCATTCTTTGTCTCGTCATCGCCTATCGCGACAAGCATCCGCATGGCCAGACCGCGCCCGGGAAAGATGCGCTCAAGATCACGATCGACGCCGCCTGGGGGCTGGTGACGCTGGTCATCATTCTCGGCGGCATTCTCGGCGGCATCTTTACCGCGATCGAGGCCGGCGCCGTCGCCTGCCTCTGGGCGTTTTTCGTCACCATGTTCATCTATCGCGACTATCGCTGGCGCGACCTGCCCGCTCTGCTGCACCGTACGCTGCGCACGGTGGCGATGGTCCTCACTTTGATCGCATGCGCGTCCAGCGTCGGTTATGTGATGGCGCTGACGCAAATGCCGGCCAAGATGACGGCGTTCTTCCTGTCGATCTCCGACAACAAATACGTCATCCTGTTCCTGATCAACATCCTGCTGCTGGTGCTCGGCACGCTCGTCGACATGGCGCCGTCGATTCTGATCGCGACGCCGATCCTGTTGCCGGTGATGCAGAATTTCGGCGTCGACCCGGTTCACTTCGGCATGATCATGCTGCTGAACCTCGGCATCGGACTATGCCATCCGCCGGTCGGCGCGATCCTCTTCGTCGGATGCGCGGTCGGCAAAGTCACAATCGAGCAGGTGATGCGGAAAATCTGGCCGTTCTACGCTGTCATGTTCATGGTGCTGATGTTCGTCACCTATGTTCCGGAGATATCGCTCTGGCTGCCGCGCCACGTGCTGCGTTGATCTACTTGTCCAGCCACACTTCTTCGAACCGCAAATTATTGTATTGGCTGTTGTCATGCGGCGCGAAATTGCGGACGTAAGGCTGCCAGCAATTGCCGGCCGCGCTGGACATGATGATCGGGCGCGCCGCGTCCTCCACCAGGAGCCGTTCGATGTCCCAAACGATTTTTCTGCGTTTTTCCTTGTCCAGTTCGCGCGATTGCGCGGCCAGCAGTTTGTCCACGTCCGCATTGCAGTACTGCGTATAGTTGCGCTCCGACTTGCACGAATAGTTCTCGACGATATTGCCGTCGGGGTCGTCGACGCTGACGCCGGTCACGTTCAGTCCGATCGTATAATCCTTCTTCGCCAGCCTGGCGTACCATCGCGGTGTGTCGAGAATATCGAGTTCGCCGACGATATAGATCTTCTTCAGTTGGTCGGTCAGGATGACCGCAGGATCGCGATAGGTCGGAAGATTTCTGGTTTGAATCTTGATCGGCAGCGGATTGGCATCGCTGTAGCCGAGCTTCTTCATGATCGCTTGCGCTTCCGCGACGTTTTTGGCGGTATCGGGGCCATATCCCGTCAGCGACGTCACCATTTCCGGCGGCATGCCCCACTCGCCCTCGGGCTTCGGCAGCATGGCCCCGCCCATTCGCCCCAACCCTTCCATCAGGATCGTATTGAACGCGTTGCGATCAAGCGCAAGCGACATCGCCTTGCGAATGTCCGGATTGTCGAACGGTGGATTGACGCGGTTCACCATCAGGTTGACCTGGGTTCCCGTGGTAATCATCTCGCAGATCGCGTTCGGCGCCCGCGCCTTCATATCCTTCATCAGGGGAACGCTGACATCGGACGGAAAGGTGATGTCGAATTCGCCGGTCGCGAAGGCGAGCATTCGCGTGGCGCGGCTGTCGATCATCCTGAAGGTGATCTCATCGAGATAAGGGCGATCCTTTTTCCAGTAGTCGGGATTGCGCACGAGACGGATCGAGTTCGGCCCGCTTGAATTCGACGAATTTGAACGGCCCGGTGCCGACCGGCCTGGTGCGCATCGCCTGCTGCGGAACGTGGCAGGGATACACCGGCGAAAAAGCACTGGCGAGCAGTACCGGCAGGCTGGGCTGCGGCTCGCTCAACTCGAACGTGGCTTCGTAATCGCCGTTGACTGTAACGTCCTGCAGTTTCGAATACCAGATCTTGCGCGGGTTGCGGTGAAAATCCTGCACGTCGCTCTTGCCGATTAGCATCCGCCAGGTGCACTGCACGTCCTTTGCGGTGAAGGGCTTGCCGTCATGCCATTTCACGCCCTGCCTCAGCTTGAAGGTCAGTTTGGTATTGCTCTGGTCCCAGGACCAGCTTTCGGCGAGATCCGGGATGATGGTTTCGATGCTCTCATGAACCTTGGAAGGATCGAAAACCACGAGATTGTTGAAAATCGCGGCGAACGGCGTCACCGACGCGATCGTCGATTCTTCAAGTAAGGAAGTGCTGGGCGGATTGTCGTTGTGATAGAGCCGCAGCGTGCCACCCTTTTTCTGCGCGGCCGCGGGCACTGCGGCCAGCAGCGCCATACCCAGCGTCGCGATCGATGCCGCTTTCAACTTGCCCGGCAACCGGATGATGCGCACATGAGCCTCCCAAGAAGGTTTTTTCATTTTCTATAGAACCGCGGCCGGCTGAGGGCAACGCTACGCCTGCCGCCCGACTTGCGCTACCGCGATCGGCGTGCTTGACAGCGAAACGCACGTGGCCTTCACAATACACCGGACAGATTCAACGAGAACAACGGAGGAAGCGCCATGGCGCGAAAGCTGATCGATATTTCGGTGCCGCTGCAAAACGATGTGCCGGCCGATCCGCCGGGGAACCACCCGACGATCCAGTATATCGATCACCAGCAGGGGCTGCCGCGCATGCTGCAGTTCTTCGACGGACTGAAGGCCGAGGATCTTCCGGACGGACAAGGCTGGGCGGTGGAGATGGTGCAGCTTTCCACCCACAACGGCACCCATCTCGATGCACCCTGGCACTTTCACCCCACCATGAATCGCGGCGAGCGCTCCTGGACCATCGACGAAGTACCGCTCGAATGGTGCATGCAGCCGGGCGTCAAGCTGGACTTCCGTCATTTGCCGGATGGCTATGTGGCGACCGCAAAAGACGTCGAGAACGAACTCAAGCGCATTGGCCACACGCTTTCGCCGCTGGAGATCGTGGTGGTCAATACCAGTGCCGGCGCCAAATACGGCCGGCCCGATTACGTCACCTCCGGCTGCGGCATGGGTTACGAGGCGACCATGTATCTGCTCGAGCGCGGCGTGCGGCTGACCGGTATCGACGGCTGGAGCTGGGATGCGCCTTTCGTCTACACCGCGAAGAAATATGCCGAGACCAGGGACGCCAGCCTGATCTGGGAAGGCCACAAGGCCGGCCGCCACATCGGCTATTGCCACATCGAAAAGTTGCACAATCTGGAGCTTCTGCCGCCGACTGGCTTCACCGTGTCCTGTTTCCCGGTCAAGATCGAGCGCGCCTCGGCGGGCTGGACCCGCGCGGTCGCCATTCTCGACGCATAGACGCGCCCGAAATGCCCGCCTAAACTCGTACCAATTACCACCGGCGCCGGGATAACCGGCGCAGGCAAAACGGCGGCCTTACCGCCGGCCATTCAGGGGAGAGAATCATGAAGCATTTTTCGCGGTTTCACCGCACCGCCGCGCTGCTGTCGGCCGCTGCGGCAGCGTCGCTGGCGCTGACGGCACCGGCGTCCGCGCAAGAGACTTTCAAACTCGGCATCGTGACGTTCCTGTCCGGACCCGCGGCGGACAGCTTCGGCGTGCCGGCACGCAACGGTGCACAATATGTCATCGACCAGCTGAACAAGGGCTCCGCCCCCTCGCCTTACGAAAAGGTCGGGTTCGGTGGCATGAAGATCGAGCCCGTCATCATCGACGAGAATGGCGGCGCCACCAAGCAGGTCCAGGAACTGCGCAACCTCTATCAGCGCGACAATGTCGATGCCGTGATCGGCTACATCGGCTCGGGCGACTGCCTCGCGGTGGCGCCGATCGCCGACGAACTGAAGAAGCTGCTGCTGCTGTTCGATTGCGGCACCCCCCGGATTTTCGAGGAAACCAAATACAATTACGTGTTCCGCACCGCGGCTCACGCGACCATGGATAACGTCGCGCTCATTCGCTACATGAAATCGCACAATGTAAAGATGGACACCTTCTCGGCCATCAACCAGGACTACGCCTGGGGTCAGGACAGTCGCGCCGATTTCGTCGCCGCAGCCGCGCAACTCTACCCCGACGCCAAATTGGGATCGGATCTGCTGCCGAAATTCGGCGCCGGCCAGTACGGCACCGAAATCTCGGCGCTGGTCGGCGCCGGGTCGGACGTGGTCTATTCCAGTCTCTGGGGCGGCGATCTGCAGGCCTTCATCCTGCAATCGGCGCCGCGCGGACTGCCGAAGCGCAGCCAGCTGGTGCTGAGCGCCGCCGATCACGTGCTGCCGCCGCTCGGCGACAAAATGCCTGACGGCACCATCATCGGCGCACGCGGCGCCTACGGCCTGATGTCGCAGAAATCGCCGCTCAATGATTGGCTGTTCAAGGGCTATGAGGCCGCCAACAACGTCTACCCGGTGCAGGCCGCCTATCGCGTCACGCAGTCGATCCTCGGGCTGAAGAGCGCGGTGGAGAAGGCCATGGCTGCCAACGGCGGCAAGAAGCCCTCGACCGACGAACTGGTCGCGGCCATGACCGGGCTGGAATGGCAATCGCCGGGCGGCTTGATCCAGATGAAGCTCGCCGACGGCCATCAGGCGATCCAGCCGATCGCAATCAGTCGTACCAAGTACAATCCGGACTCCAAGCGGGTCGAGCTGGTCGACATCCAGAATTTCCCGGCCGAATGCGTCAATCCGCCTCCGGGCGTCAAGGCGATCGACTGGATCAAGGGCGGCATGGCCGGCGCCAAATGCAACTGAACTGCAACTGAACGGCGATCGCATCTAGACGCCAGACGCGGCGCGAACGAACTTAACGCTCGCGCCGCCATCATCAGCATGAAACCCGCGCAATGAATTTCTTTCTGACGATCGTCCTCGATGGCCTGATTCAGGCCTCGTGGCTCTTCATCGTGGCGTTGGGGCTGACGCTGGTATTCGGCGTCCTGAAGATCCTCAACATCGCCCATGGCAGTTTCTACGCGCTCGGCGCCTATATCGCCGCGACCGCGGTGACGACGGTTGCGGCACACAGCCTTCCGCCCAGCGTCGGGTTTGTCGCGATGCTGGTCTCCGTCGCCCTGATCGCATCGGTAGTCGGCTTTCTGCTGGAGCGCGGCTTGTTGAAAATGTTCTACGGCCGCGATGAAGTGGTGCTGCTGCTCGTGACCTATGCGGTGTTCCTCATTCTCGAGGACGTCACCAAGCTGATCTGGGGCGTCAACCCGATCTATGCGACGCAACCCTACGAGCTGTTCGGCAACGTCGAATTCGCCGGTCTCTATTATGTCGGCTATGATCTGGTGCTGATACCGATCGCCGCCGCCATCGGCTTCGCGATCTGGTTCGGCCTCAACCGCACCATCATGGGCAAGATCGTTCTGGCGGTGATCCACAATGAGGAAATGAGCGTCAGCATGGGGGTCAGGGTGAAGCGGGTCTATGCGCTCGCCTTTGCGTTCGGCGTGCTGCTCGCAGCCATGGCCGGCGCACTGACCGCGCCCAAGATATCGATGCAGCCGGGGCTCAGCTCGGATGTCATCATCTTGAGCTTTGCCATTGTGGTGATCGGCGGGTTGGGCAGCGTCGAGGGAGCGGCCGTCGGCGCGATCCTGGTCGGGCTCGCACGCGCCGCCTCGGTGCACCTGATGCCGCAGGCCGAATTGTTCATGATCTATCTGATCATGGCGGCGGTGCTGATGTTCCGACCCGAGGGCCTGTTCAAGCGCGAGATGGCAAGGCGGATCTGATGAAGCAAGGTCTTCACCCTGTCGCGATGATCGGGCTTTTGGTGGTAGCGACGCTGTTCGGCCGCGTGCTGCCGACCTGGACATTGTCGCTCGCGACCATCGCCGCCTCCAATGCCCTGATCGCGCTCGGCATCGTGGTGCTGGCGCGCACCGGCAATGTGTCGTTCGGCCAGGGCCTGTTTTTCGCGGCGGGTGGCTATGGCGTGGCGCTGATCGCCAACCAATGGGGCATCACGGACGCGGTGGCGCAGGTCATCATCGGCGCCGTCTGCGGCGGTTTGCTCGGCCTCGTGATCGGCCCGCTGATTGCCCGCTACAGCGGCATCTTCTTCGGCATGCTGACGCTGGCACTCTCGATGGTGTTTTATGGCGCGCTAGTCAAATCGACCGCGCTCGGTGGCTCGGATGGCTTCAATGTCGGGCGGCCGAGCCTGTTCGGCATGGTGTTCACCGACCCGCGCGAGGCGGATTTCATGCTGTATGCCGTCTCCGTTGTCACAACCGGGCTCGCCGGCATCGCCGCTACCTTCCTGTTCCGGTCCGAGCTCGGCCTTGCCAGTCTCGCGGTTCGCGAAAACAATTTGCGGGTCGAGTATCTCGGCATCTCGGCCAACAAGGTAGTCACCATCAACTTCGTCATCGCCGCGATTTTTGCCGGCGCCAGCGGCGCGTTTGCCCTGATGGCGCAACGCCATATCGACCCGCAATTCGCCTACTGGACCACCTCGGGCGAATTCGTCTTCGTGGCGGTGCTCGCGGGATACCAAAGCGTCGCCGCCGTGTTCGTTGCATCGCTGGCGCTCGAATTGGTCCGTTCGTTCTCCAACCTGTATCTGCCGAACACCTGGCAACTCGTGCTCGGCGTTTTCCTGCTGGGCGTCATTCTGTTTCTGCCGCGCGGCATCGGCTCGCTCTGGGTCCGCGACAGACGCAAACGGGGCAAGCCGGCCGCTGAAGGTCCCGTCGCGGCCAAAGAAGGGATTGCGTTGTGAACCCCATTCTTTCGGTGCATGGGCTCGAGAAACGCTTTGGCGCGGTGGTCGCCGCCGATGCCTTGTCGATCGATATCGCAGCCGGCCAGAAAGTCAGCCTGATCGGCGCCAATGGGGCGGGCAAGACGACCTTCGTCAACATGGTCACCGGTTATCTCAAGCCCGACGCCGGCTCGATCTCGCTTGACGGCGCGGATATTGGAACGCGCTCGCCAAGACACGTTGCCCGGCTCGGCATATCCCGCTCGTTCCAGATTCCGCAATTGTTCATCGAACTCACGGCGGCCGAAAATCTGACCGTCGCGATCTCCGGCATGCGCGGCCACGCCCTTTCATTTCATTCGCCCGCGCAGGCGCAGGGCCGGCACGACAAGGCGGTCGAATTGCTGGGGCGGTTCGGTCTCACCGATGTGGCCGACCGCCCGATCTCGGAACTCGCCGGCGGCGTGCGCAAGCTGGTCGACATCGCGATGGCGCTGGTCCGGCGGCCGAAATTGCTGCTGCTCGACGAGCCGACATCGGGCGTCTCGGCGGAAGAGAAGTTCGCCACCATGGACCGTGTGATTCACGCCGTCGCGCCCGAGGCCGCGACCATTGTCTTCGTCGAACATGACATGGAAATCGTCGGCCGCTATGCGGACCGGGTGCTGGCGTTCTATCAGGGCCGGATACTCGCCGACGGCGATCCACAAGATGTGTTGAGGGATCCCGAAGTGCGCCGTTACGTCACGGGCGGCGTTCGATGAACGCCGAGGCCCCCCTACTCGAGATCGACGATCTGGTGGTCGAGATCCAGTCGATGCCGGCGCTGCGCGGGTTTTCGATGCAGGTGGCAACAGGCTCCATGGTGAGCCTGGTCGGCCGCAATGGTGCCGGCAAGACCACCCTGATGCGCTCCATCATGGGTCACCTCAAGGCGACGCGGGGCGCCATCCGGTTCGAGGGAACCGATTTGTCCGCCCGTCCGCGTCATGCCCGCGCCGCGCTCGGAATCGGCTACATGCCGGAGGATCGATGTCTGGTGCCGCAACTGACCGTCGAGGAGAATATCCTGCTGCCGTTGTGGGTGGCACGGCATCTCGACCGCAAGGCGCGGCTTGACCTTGTGTACGAGGTGATCGGCGAACTCACCGAAATGCGCCATCGCAAGGCGTTGCTGTTGAGCGGCGGCCAGCAGAAACTGGTCGCGCTTGGCCGCGCGCTCGGCATCGGCACCAAGTGCCTGCTGCTCGACGAGCCGTTCGAGGGAATTGCGCCGGCGCTTTCCGAACGGCTGTCCGAGGTGCTCGCCTCACTGAAGGGCAAGAACCTCACCTTGCTGATGTCGCAATCGGACATGAATCATTCGCGCGGTCTGATCGACGTCGAGTTCACCATCGAACGCGGCGCCAACCTCGCATCGGGAGAGGCCCGCTAGCGTCAGTTGGCTTTGATGGTCCTCGTCACCATGCCGGGTTGCGCCAGTCGGGTGGGAGCCGTGCCCGGCGCAGAATCGATGCCCACAAACTCGGCCTGCACCGCGTCCGATATCAAGGTCGAGACGCCCGGATGAGTGGCCGCGAATCCGATCAGAACGATCGCAAGGAGCGCTGGGAACACGAAAAATCCAATGCCCGAGCTGCGGTGGATACGGTCGTCGCTTTCGCGTCGTCTTTCGAAGGTGCCGTGCATGGGTGCTGCCTCCATTGTGCGGATGTAACGCAGCGTGACTAGCGCAATGCACAATGGACGAATGTGATTTTTGTCACACTTGTCGGATAAAACATTTGAGGAATGTGCCGCCGATGGCGACCGCGTCGGGGCACGCAAGGTGTCAGGCGCGAATCCGGACGCCAGCGTCCCGATCCCGATAGTGGTTCGCTATTCGGCGTCGCTTCCCGATCCTGCCTCAGCTAACGCGTGAAGCGGTTCAGGATTCAGAACAACAATGGCGCCATGTTCGAGACGAACCCATTTGCGGGTAGCCCAAACCCGTAGCTGCTTATTGATGCTCTCCCTGGTCATGCCGACCATCTCGCCGATCTCCTGCTGGGTAACGGCGATCGTCCGGCCCTCGGGCGCCGGCAGGTGCTTCTCGGCCAAACGAATGAGCGCGCTGGCGAGCCGGCCCGGCAGGTTCTGCAAAATAAGCTGCTCGACCTGGTCGCTGGTCCCCCGCAGCCGCGTACAAAGCAGCTGGATGAATTTCATGGCAAGAGCCGGCTGACTCTGCACAAATGGAATGAATTCGCGACGGTCAATAATGAAAATCTCGCAATTGGTGTTCGCGGTGGCGTCGGCCGACCGCGCCTGCCCATCGAGTACCGCCATTTCCCCGAACACATCGCCGGCGCCGATCAGGTTGAAAATCGCACTGCGACCGTCGGGAGACGAGATGCTCATCTTCACGGTGCCGCTGATCACCGCAAAAAGGCTGTTCCCGGGGTCGCCTTTGGAAAAGATCGTGGCTCCCCGCTTCAGCAGGGTGTGTTTGGCGTAGCGGCAGAGCTGATCGAAGGCCTCAGGCTCAAGGTCGCAAAAATATGGATGCTTGCGTAGCATTGCGAGCTTGTTGCTCGTAAACCCGCGAGCTTCGCCTGTCTTGTCCTGGGGCACGCCGGTTACGACCATCTAGTGCTTTGCGTTGTCCATCATTGACGGATCGCGCTGAATGCCGGGTCAGAAGATAACTATCAATCCGCCGTATAGTGCGAATTATACGCCCGCACGTTGCACACAGCAAGAAACGACTGGAATTATATCCAAGTCTTTCAACGAGTTACCCGCAAAGGATGCGAATGATTGGACGACAATTTTAGATATCATCCAGCCGGGTCATATTAGGCCATGCCGCTCGCGGCAAAAAAAAGGCGGGGAACGCCCTCCAGCCCTTTCAGAACAGCTGGGTGCCAAGGGCGACTACCGGCTAATTCACTACCCCTGCTGGGGTTTCTCGCCTATTCGTTGGCAATACCCATTTCTTTAATCACGCGTGCATATTTGGCGAGTTGCTCCCGGGTCATCGTGCCCAGCTCCTCGGCCGAGCTGCCGCGTACCGCGAAACCCAGTTCCTCGAGCTTATGGCGAACCTCGGGGTCGCCGACCGCCTTAAGGACTTCCGCGTTCAACCTCGCGATAATGCCCCTTGGCGTCCCGGCAGGCGCCAGGATCGCGAACCAGGAATTGAAGAAGAACCCGGGTAGACCGGATTCCGAGACCGTGGGGACATCGGGAAACTGCGGCAACCTTTTCTCGGTGGTGACGCCGATCAGCTTGAGTTGGCCACCGCGTACCAGCGCGGCCACGGTTCCAAGGCCTTGAAAGCCGACGGGTATCTGGCCGGCGGCAACGTCGGTCGCGGCCTGCGTGGCGCCCTTGTACGGCACATGGGTCAGCGATATCCCGGCGCTGGAGGCGAACATGGCCATCGCCAGATGCTGCGGACTGCCCGGCCCGCCGGAGCCGTAATCGATCTTTCCCGGCGCCGCCTTCGCAGCTGCGATAAGGTCGGCTGCGGTCTTGTAGCTGGTCCGGTTGTTGGCGATCAGCCCCCACTCCACCGTGGCAACCAGCGAGACCGGCTCGAAATCCTTCAGGATGTCCCAGCGCATCTTGGACTGCAGGTTGGGCACCATGGTCATGATGCTATCGTTGAACCCACCGATCGTGTAGCCATCCGGCTCCGCCCTTGCGACAGCCTCGGCGCCGATCAGGCCGGAGGCCCCGGGCTGATTCAGGATCACGAATTGCTGGCCCATGTTGTCGGCCATTTTTTGCGTCACGATCCGCGCCGCCACATCCACTGCACTTGCCGCCGCCAGCGGGACGATCATCTTGATCGGCCGGTCCGGATAGGCCGTCTGTGCCAGCGCCTGTGAACTGGCCAGCAGTGCGAGCGCCGCAACCAGCGAATGAAGCAAACGCATGTCCAATCTCTCCCTGTTGGATCGCGTTTTCCATAGAGCCGGCCGCAATCCTTGCGACAAAGATTGCTCTCTCGCCTGCGGCTTGGCAATGTACCCGAACAAGAATGAAGAACAGGCTGGCGCGTCAATCGACCGCCTACGGGGAAACGTTTTTCCATAACATTGAGGGAGGCAATGAATGACCACCCGTCGGGATTTTTTGAAGGCGGCGACCGCGACCGGGATCGCTTTTTGCAGTTGCGGCATGCTGGACGCAGCCCGCGCCCAGCCGAAAGCACAGCGCCTGCCGGTCAAAATTGGCGGCAAACGCGTGCTGACCGTCGACGTTCACGCGCACTGCTATTTTCATGAATCGCTCAACCTGATGGGCGACGCGGCGGAAAAGGTGTTGCCGCCGACCAAGGGCGTGCCCGAGCACTTCATCGTCATCGAGCAGCGTCTCAAGGAGATGGATGCGATGGCGATCGACATGGAAGTGCTGTCGATCAATCCGTTCTGGTATGGCAAGGACAGAGATACAACCGGACAAATCGTCAAGGTGAACAACGAGAAGCTTGCGGAGCTTTGTGCGTCGCGGCCGGACCGGTTTTCGGCATTTGCCTCGCTGAGCCTGCAGTTTCCGGACCTCGCAGTGCAGCAACTCGAAACCGCGATCAAGAAACAGGGCCTGCGCGGTGCGGCGATTGGCGGCAGCGTACTGGGCGAGGATTTTGCCGATCCCAAATTCCACCCGATATGGGCCAAGGCCGAAGAACTCGGCGCCGTTCTATTCATTCACCCGCAAAGCACACCGGAACTCGCCAAGCGCTTCAAGGGCAATGGCTGGCTGTCGAATACGATCGGCAATCCGCTCGACACCACCATTGCATTGCAGCATCTGATCTTCGAAGGAACCCTCGACCGCTTTCCCGGCCTGAAGATCATCGCGGCCCATGGCGGGGGTTTTCTGGGCTCTTACGCGGCACGCGGCGATCACGCCTGCTTCGTCTCGCCACAAAACTGCAACGGCAATATCACCCTGAAAAAGAAGCCCTCGGAATATCTCAACCAGCTTTATTTCGATGCCATGGTTTTCACGCCTGAGGGACTGAGGCATCTGGTCGCGCAGGTCGGCGCCAGCCAGATTCTGCTTGGCACCGACCATCCGATCCCCTGGGAAGAACATCCGGTCGACCACGTCTTCGCGACAACAACCCTCAGCGACAAACAGAGAGCAGCCATTTTGGGCGGCAACGCCGCACGCCTGTTCGGGTTGAAGGTCGCCTGATTCTGCGGGTGCTTACCCGCTGCCGCAACGCGGCCGGCGCTTTAGAAGCTACGACGCTTTTGAGAACCTGCGCCGGCTTTGAAACGATCTGACCGCGTTTGAGCATCACCCCATAGCAACACGCCCGCAAACACCAGGAACATGGCTATCACGGCCGCGCTCATTACCATTGCATCGAACGGCATAACGACTTCTCCCTGCCTCAAACCAAGAAAATGTTATTCCCGGTGGGGGATGTCGGTCGTTGATCCGGATCAAATCCAAAAAAGGTCTGGGGAAAGCTGGTTGGCCGCGGTTCAGGCTGCGGCTAGCGCCTCGGCGCGCGCCGGATCCAACAGGCGAACGCTTCCCGGCATGATTGCGATCACGCCGTCGCGCTCAAGCTTGGTCAATGTCCGGCTGACCGTCTCGATAGTCAGGCCGAGATAGTCCGCGATGTCCTGACGGCTCATCGGCAGCGGCACCGTCCTTCCCGGCGGCGACAGCTCAGCCAGCCGGTCGCGCCAGCCGATCAGGAAGGTCGCGACCTTTTCCTCGGCCGAACGGCGTCCCAGCAGAACCATGTGGTCCTGAGCCTGGCTCAGTTCGCGAACCGCGAATTCGTTGATGCGACGCAAGAGATGCGGCTTATCCTCGATGAAGTGTGCGAAGGAGGCTTTGGAAAACCGGCAAATCACGACAGATCCGATCGCATCTGCGGAAAAATTGTGACGGGCGGAAGCCCCCAGGCCGAGGAAGTCCCCCGGCAGCGCAAATCCCACGATCTGCCGGCGGCCATCGGGCAGCAGCTTGTAAAGGCGCATGACGCCTTCAAGCAGATTGTAGAACGAGGTCGTCAACTGCTCCTGTGCAAAAACCGTTTCGCCGGACGCGAAATGGATGTGGCGCGCCAGATGCTCCAGCTCGCGCAGTTCGGCCTTGTCCAGCGCCGCGCAGACGCTGAACTGACGCACCGCGCAATCGGTACATGGTTGCCCGTTTGGCTCGCTTGCAACGAGGGAAATCTTCATGCGCCACTCCAGAATGCCGGCTGCAACCAAATTGTGGCGGGCCTATGGGTCGATCGCATCTTAACCGATCGCCCGGTTGCCGATTGATGCAGATCAAAGACGACCCACTTCGCCGCACTATCAAGGCTTGTCCGCCATAGCCGCCATTCGAGGAGACCGGTCCGTAATGCTGCGATTAGTTCTGCGCCAAACGCTGGTCACCTTGATATTGATGACACCGGCGCTGGCCGCCTCGCCTGCCGAACAACGCGGCAAGACTTTCGCGCTGACCAATTGCGCCCGCTGCCACTCGATCGATCGCGTGACCCAAAGTCCGCTCAAGATCGCCCCGCCGTTCCGAACCCTGCACAATCGGTACCCGATCGAAACTCTCGGCGAGGCTCTCGCCGAAGGTATCTATACTGGCCACCCATCAATGCCGGCATTCGAGCTCGATCCCGACCAGATTAATGATCTCTTGTCGTATTTGAAGACCCTCGAATAGATTCGCCGCGGTTCTGCCCTTTTCACAGCGCCTGCACCGTCCAGGCGATCATATCCTTTGCAATCCGGCCGAACCCATCGTTGAACGCGGCCACGGCGGCCGCCGGTTCGACCTTGTCAAATTTCTGGCTCTCCTCGAACAGGCGCGATGCGATCACCTTTCCGCCCTTGTCGACAATCCTCGCCGACAATCCGATCTCGGCCGCGGGCTCTGAATCCGTCGCAATCCGAAAACGTCTGACGTCGATCAGAAGCTGGAAATCGGTTTGGCCGACATCCGCGATGCGCAACGGCGCGTGAGCGATGTCGTAATTTTCAAAGCCCTCGATCAACCTCGCCTGCAGCAGCTTCGGAATAGCATCAGCCCAGAGAAAATCCGAAAATCCCGGAACGTCCTTTGCCGGAGAGAACAGCATTCGCTGGGTCTCAAGCATCGCAACCGCGGTCGGCTCCGGAATCGCCAATTGCCCCTTGATGGTCTTGCTTGCCGGCCCCAGATTTTGCGGGGCCCGCAAATCGTAAGTGATCTTCTGCGCCGGCGCGCCGCCGCCGGTCATCTTCTCAAGTCCCGCAAGGATGCTGTCGAGTTTTCCGGTGTTGCGCGCCAGCCCCTCCGAAAACACCTGCAGATTGGCAATGGTATTCTTCAGCGGCTCCGAATTCTCGCTTAGTACCGAATCGACCTTCCGCAGCGCATCGCGCGCGGCCTGGGTCATGCCCTGCCCTGCACCGGGTTCGGCAATCAAGGTGGGGACCGCACCGGAATTCGCTAACAGCTTGCCGCCCTCCAGCGCGATAACGGGAACGCCGGTCAAGCCCTGGAACTCCAGGCCGACCTTGGTGTCCGATCGCACCGGCGTTGTGGAGGCTACCGAGATCGTCGCATTGACGCGGCGCGGGTTGTCCGACGCAAGCCCGAGATCGGTCACTTCGCCGACGCGGATGCCGTTGAACAGCACGGCGGCGCCAACCAGGAGCCCCGGCACCGAGCCGTCGAACTGGACGTGATAGGTCGCGCGCGGCCCCAGCCCCCCGGTATTGTGAAGCCAGTAAACGAAGCCAAATACGGCGGCGATCGCGGCCAGAACAAAGGCACCGACAACGACGAAGGGAGCGCGGGTTTCCATCTCTTAACTCGCTTTGGGTTGCAGCATCTGGGAACGCTTGCCGTGAAAATAGGCTCGTACCCAGGGATGCTCGGATTGAAGCAGCTCGCGCATCGGTCCGATGGCGACGATCTTGCCGTCCGCAAGCGCCGCGACGCGATCGCAGACGGTGTTGAGGCTGGCGAGGTCATGGGTGACCATGAACACCGTGAGCCCCAGGGTTTTCTGCAAGGTCTTGATTAGAGCGTCGAAGTCGCCCGCGGCAATCGGGTCCAGGCCCGAGGTCGGCTCGTCGAGAAACACGATCGCAGGATCGAGCGCGAGCGCGCGGGCCAGCGCCACGCGTTTGGTCATGCCGCCCGACAATTCGGAAGGAAATTTGTCGCCATCTTCCGGCGTCAGCCCGACCATTTCAAGCTTCGCGGTTGCGATCTCGTCCATCAGCGCATCCGACAGCACCAGATTTTCGCGCAGAGGAAACTGGACATTCTGCCGGACGGTAAGCGACGAAAACAGCGCGCCCTGCTGGAACAGGATGCCCCATTTCCCCGCGGCGCTCCGGGTGACCCGATCATGGTTGGGGCCGATCATAGCGCCCATCACCTCGATCTCGCCGCTCTGCCGCGGAATGAGGCCGATCACCGTTCGCATCAGCACCGACTTGCCGCCGCCGGAAGCGCCGACCAGGCCGAGGATCTCGCCCCTGCGGACATCCAGCGACAGATGGTCGATCACGACATGCTTGCCGAAACCAACCACAAGATCGCTGACGCGAATGGCAAATTGCGGGAGCTCCTGCATCGCTACATCCCGATCGATGCAAAGAACACCGCAAACAATCCGTCGAGGACAATCACCAGAAAGATCGATTTCACCACCGAGGTCGTGGTCTGCTTCCCGAGCGACTCCGCGCTTCCCTTCACCCGCAGGCCTTCGCTACAGGCGACGATGCCGATCACCAGCGCCATGAAGGGCGCCTTGATAATGCCGACCTGAAAGCTGGTCACCGATACCGCTTCATGCAGCCGCGCGATGAAAATCGCCGGCCCCATGCCGCCATAGAACCATGCCACCAGGCCGCCGCCGTAGAGCGCGGCCATCGAACCGATGAAGGTCAGGATCGGCAGCGCGCAAATCAGCGCGATGACACGGGGCAGGATCAGAACCTCGACCGGATCGAGCCCCATGGTCGACAGCGCGTCGATCTCCTCGCGCATCTTCATCGAACCGAGCTCGGCGGTATAGGCACTGCCGGAACGGCCGGCCACCATGATGGCGACGATCAACACACCGAGCTCGCGCAGCACCAGAATGCCGACCATGTCGACGACATAGGAATCGGCGCCGAATTTACGGAAGTGGAAGATACCCTGCTGGGCGATGATGGCGCCGATCAGGAAGGTGATCAGCACGACGATCGGTATGGCTAGCCAACCCACCCTGTAAAGTTGATAGACCAGCGACGTCAACCGCAGCGATCGAGGCCTCCGCAGCACGCCGAACAGGGCCATGAAAAGCGAACCCAGCATCTGCAGGAACACCGAGACGTCTTCGGTCGAGCTGACGGTGGCGCGCCCTAGTTCGTCCACCTTGGCGACAACAGGATTTCGCGACGGGGCCGGAGCGGGATTGCGACGATTGACCTGACGCACCTCCTCGATCAGGCCGGCATAATTGTCAGCCACGCCGACGATTTCGGCGCGATGACCGGCCGATGTGGCACGCCGCGACATTTTTTCGAGCAGCCAGGCCCCGAGCGTGTCGAGTTCGCGCACCTCGGCCATATCCACCTTAACGACCTTGGAATGATCCAGCCGCGCCGCAACAGCGCCGGTGAGTGCTTCCAAGGTCGTCACATAGGCCGCGGTCCAGGAACCGCCCGGACGCAATTCCAGCATATCGCCCGACGGCGTCGCCGTTAACAGAGGTGGGGTAGCCAAGATCTGTATTCCTCTTCAATGGGCCGCCGATTCCCGGAGCCTTTCCAGTCCTAAGCGCGAGGCCCTTTTAGTCTCTAAGGCCTGTCACCGCACCCAAAATTGACCTGCCTCAACCGAAAATGGCCGACTCAGCGCTGTTGACGCAAATCAAAAGGCATGCCGCGGGCTCGAATAGAGTACCGATCGGTTGATGCAACAAGAGTAAGACCGATGTTCGACTCAAACGAGCTGAGCGATGAGCTGCAGGCGCTCAAGAGCGACGTGTCGCGCCTGCTCAATAGCACAAGCGAGGGAATCTTCGACGCCTCGAAGAACCGCGCCGACGCTCTCGCCGATCAGATCAAGGCAGCCCTGAACGATCTCAGCGAGACACTGAGCGAGGAACAAGGCCAGGTCGAGAATTTCATATCGGATCGTCCGATTACGTCTCTCGCCTCGGCATTCGCGCTCGGCGTCGTGGTCGGCTTCATGCTGAGGAGACACTGAGGTGAACACCGAGAACGTGGTCAAGAACCTGCGCGTGCTTTGGCGCACCGACCGCATCATCGCCGATATCCGGATGCGGCACCTGCTTGTCGGCATGGGATTGAGAGCGCTCGCGGCGCTGATCGCAGCCTTCGGCCTGCTGATGCTCGAGCTATCGGCCTATTTTGAGTTGGTCCAGATCTGGACCGCGATTTCCGCCGCGGCAATTCTTGGCGCGGTCAACTTTGCGATCGCCGCCATCCTGTTCGTTATCGCGGGAAGGCCGCCATCCAGCCGCGAACTCGAGCTTGCGAATGAAATCCACGGTTCGTCGGTCGATGCGCTGCAAATCGAGGCGCGGGCGCTGCAGTCGGAGCTGACAGGGATGATCCATCATCCTCTCAACAGCGTACTGCCTTCGCTGATCGTGCCGCTGATCACGATTGTCATCAAAAGCCTCAGGAAACCGACAGCGTCCGCTGCCCCTGCGGCGGCTGCCACGGCCGAGAAGAAATAATTGCGGCCGCGGAAACGGCCTCAAAGCACGCACACAAGGAGCGACACCAGCATGCCAAACTCACATCCCAAGCCGATCCTGAATACATCCTTGCCGGCGCAGTTCCGGCAGATTCGCATCGAGCTTGCCCGCGAGCCTGGCCACCCCGAGGGCGACGCCAGTATCGCCTATGTCCTGATCGCGCCGCTCGACGCCAACGACCGGATCGATCCGACGATCTGGCGGGAGCATCGCGAAGCATGCAGGGTCACCCGATTGCGGCCTGACGAGGAGGACGACCACGGCCATCTCGTTCACCGCCAAGGTGGCGGCTGGGTGCTGCACTACGAATCCAACAAGCCGGACTCTGTCGGCTTTCACTTCGCGGATGAGCGTTTCGTGACCGGGGAATATGTCTCGATCAATGAGGGCAGCAAGATGCACACCTACCTCGTGGTATCGGTATCGCATCTCTGACGCGACCGCGCCAAGGAATCCCGCCCCGGCCCCGGTGCGGGTTCCCTGCGCTTCCCTTAATTCGAAAACCGACTGCTCAAAGCTTGAGCTTCACGTTGCAGATGCCGTGCTCGACGGGATCAGCCTTCACCTCGAAACCGAGGTTGCGGCACATCCCCAGCATGATCGTGTTTTCCTGAAGAACATCGCCTGAGATCATCTTCAGCCCCTCGGACCTGGCGTATTCGATGATCATCTGCATCAACGCCCAGCCCAGGCCCCTGCCCTTGAGATCGGATCTGAGCAGGATGGCGTATTCGCCGGTCTCGTAGATCGAATCGGAGTGAATCCGAACCACGCCAACGAGTTCATTGGTCACTTGGTCGAATGCCACAAAGGCCATCGCGCGCGCATAGTCGAGCTGGGTCAGGCGCGCAATAAATTCGTGGGTGAACTCCTTCATGGGCGCGAAGAAGCGCAGGCGCAGATCGTGGCTGTTGACGTGCTTTAAGAATTCATGGATCAGCGGCTCGTCCTCGGGCCGTATCGGGCGCGCGAGGACCTGCCAGCCGTCCTTGACCTCGAGGTGGCGCTGCCATTGCGACGGATATGGCCGCACCGCGAAACTGGCGGGGCCGGACCCCGTGAACTTGCGCTCCACCTGCCCGACGGCGATCCGCGCATCGACCGCCAATACTCCGGCTTCGTCCGCAAGCAACGGATTGATGTCCAGCTCGCGGATCTGCGGAATGTCGGCGGCCATCTGCGCGAGCTTGACCAGAACCATTGCGACCGCATCCGGTTTCACCGCCGGAACGTCGCGGTAGGCGCGCAACAACCGCGACACGCGGGTACGCTCGATCAGGTCACGGGCGAGCTGCAGGTCGAGCGGCGGAAGCGCCAGGGCCTTGTCGTTGATGATTTCGACCGCTGTGCCGCCGCGGCCGAACACGACCACCGTCCCGAAGGTCGGATCGTCGGCGAGACCAAGAATGAGTTCACGCGCTTTCTGACGCAGGACCATCGCCTGCACGATGACGCCGGATATCCGCGCGTCCGGACGACGCGCCTTTGCGCGCGCGATGATGCCGGTTGTCGCTCCACGCACGGCTTCGGGAGTGGTGAGGTTGAGAACGACGCCACCGACGTCGGACTTGTGAACAATGTCTCGCGACATGATCTTGAGCACCACGGTAGCGCCTTGCGCGAACAATTCCGTGGCATGGGCGACGGCCTCGTCGGCGTCGGCGGCCGCGAAGGTCGGCACCATCGGGATTTCGTAGGCCTCAAGCAGCTTCTTGATTTCGACCGGGTCGAGCCACTGCCGGCCATCGGCAAGCGCGCCGGCGACGATTTGCCGGGCGGCATCGGTATTCGGCTCAAATTCGCTCGGCATCGCAGGCGGGACCTGCGCCAGCGTTTCCACAACCTCGCGATGCCGCACCAGATGCATGAAGCCGCGCACCGCGTCGTCTTCGGTGGGATAGTTGGGAATCCCGGCGCCGCTCAGGAGATCGCTGATGCTCTGGTCCGCGCCGACCCAGACCGCGAGCACGGGCTTGGCCCCGCGGCGCCGCTGCTTACGGTACCTCCCGACCACGCCGGTCACGGCGGTGGCGATTTCGTCAGATGAGGCGATCGCGGTCTGAACGTTCATGACCAGGACCGCGTCGTTACTCGCGTCGGCCAGCAACAGTTCGAGTGCCGCCGCATAGCGCGCGGAGTCGGCGTCGCCGACGATATCGACCGGATTTGATCCAGACCACGTCGGTGGCAACACCGCGTCAAGCTTCTGTTGTGTATCGACGCCGATAGTTGCAGGAATTCCTTCGAGTTCGACCAGCCGGTCGATCGCGAGAACGCCAATGCCGCCACCATTCGTCAGGATCGCCAGGCGCTTTCCCGGAGGCGGTTCCACACGCCCCAGCGTCTCGGCGCAATCAAACAACTCGCGCAGGTCGGATACCCGCAGGATTCCCGCGCGACGGAACGCTGCATCGTAGACCGCATCCGAGCCGGCCAGCGCGCCGGTATGTGTCGCGGCGGCTCTTGCGCCTTGCGCCATGCGGCCGGATTTGACGACGACCACCGGCTTCACCCTTGCGGCGGCTCGCGCCGCGGACATGAATTTACGGGCGTCCTTGATGGCCTCGACATAGAGCAGGATGGCTCGGGTTTTGCCGTCCAGCGCGAAATGATCAAGCAGATCTGCGATATCGACGTCGAGCTGATCGCCGATAGAAACTATTCCGGAAAAACCTACCCCGCGTTGCGCCGCCCAATCCACCATGCCCGTGGCGATCGCGCCGGATTGAGAAATCAACGCCAAGTTTCCCGCACACGGCATGTGCGCCGAGAAACTTGCGTTGAGATTTGCGCCGGGCATTATTATGCCGAGACAATTGGGCCCTATCAGCCTCATTCCGTTTTTTTGCGCGGCGCGCTCGGCGGCGTCCGCCAACGAGCCCGGCCCATGGCCAAGCCCAGCAGAGACAATTAGAGCGCCCGCTGCCCCCCGCCTTCCTGCCTCACCGATGATATTAGGGACTGCCGCTGCCGGCGCCGTGATCACCACGAGTTCCGGCACAAACGGCAATTTTTCGAGGCCGCGGACTGCGGCAACGCCGTCGATCTCGGCATAGCGCGGGTTCACCAGGCCAAACTCGCCCTGGAATTTCGCCTTGCGAATATTCCCCAGGATGGCCCGCCCGACGGATCCCTTACGTGGACTGGCCCCGATCAGCGCAAGCGAACGCGGCGAAAGCAGATTTTTCAGGCGATAGGTTGACATCAGCTCGATCGTCCGGCTTGCGCCGGCCTGGATATGATTAATCTTGACGCATTTTTGCGGGTGGCCGAAACGCTCAACGCGACATCATAACCCAGCACGGTGGCTGTCCGATGACGGTTTTGGTGGCACCCCCCCAGACCATTTCGTTCAGCCGGGAGTGACGATAGGCGCCCATGACCAAAAGATCGATCGCGTTGGCCTTGATATACGCTTCGAACACTTTCCCGACCGAGCTTCCGTCAATTTTGATCATTTCAAAGGTGGCCTTGATGCCGTGCTCCGCCAAATGGCTTACGAGCGCTTTCCCGGATTCCAGCTCTGCCGGCGTCTTGCTGTCGGTGGCGGTGATGATGCCCACGCTCGCCGCCGCCTGAAGCCACGGCAACGCGTCGCCCACGGCTCTGGCGGCCGGCGCGGTATGATCCCAGGCGATGACAACATGGTCGAATACCGCCGCCAACTCGCCGGCGTATTCCACCGGACACATCAGGATCGGCCTGCCGGATTCGAATATCAGCTGCTCGACGATCTTTTCCGCTTGGTCATCATGCGGCATGACGGGAACAATCGACAAGTCCTTGAGCCGCGCGCGCACCGCGATGCTCGCCGCGATATCCGTAGCGGCAAGCGCCATAAGTTGCTGCTCGTTACCTACGCCGATGCGATTTGCCGCGACGTCGAATGCCTGCAACAGCTTCTGCGCATTCGATACGCTACGCGCTTCCTCGGCCGCCGCCGTATTGTCCAGATCGGCGGAGATCATCACCTTCGGCCGCACCAGGATATCCTGTTCGACCGCCATGGCGGTGACCCGGGCACCGATATCTCCGGCCACCGCCGTGCATTTTTCGATCGCCGCAATTGCCGCCGCACTCGCCTCCCCGACGAGCGGCAACAGGACGTCCTTGATCGGCATGTGCGCTCTCCTCAAAACTAAACGCTAGGCGCTTGTATTCAAGGCATCGTTGATCTTCATCAAGGCGGAATTAGAGGTGCGCGGGCGGCCCTTGGCAGCGCACCTTTCACCCAGCCTTTCGGCTCCCGAACACCTGAACCCGCTTACGAAATCTGACTTTGACGAAGGTCAAGACCGACCGGCCCGCCTGGTATATGTATAAGGCTGCGGTTTTCCGCTCCGACCTCTCGTCTGGAGAAGCGTTGATGCGTGCGATGGTGCTTTCGATGCCGGGGGCGCCGTTACAGCTGCAGGATCGTGCCGACCCTCTCCCCGGCGAGGGACAAATTCGCGTCCGGGTCAGTGCCTGCGGGGTCTGCCGGACCGATCTGCATGTGGTCGACGCCGAGCTTCCGGTGATCAAATATCCGGTTATTCCGGGCCATGAGATTGTCGGCCGCGTCGATCTTGTCGGCGACCATGTCACAACGCATCGGATCGGCGACCGGGTTGGCATCCCCTGGCTTGGATATACCTGCGGCGTCTGCCGTTTCTGTGAGCAGGGTATGGAAAATCTCTGCGACCGTCCCCTCTTCACCGGATACACAAGCGACGGCGGCTTCGCCACGCATACCATTGCCGACGCCCGCTATGCCTTCCCGCTCGGCGAAGACGGCGACGACGTTTCGATCGCGCCGTTGTTGTGCGCCGGCCTGATCGGCTGGCGCTCGCTGGTGATCGCGGGGAAGGCCGAGCGGCTTGGCATCTATGGCTTTGGCGCCGCCGGGCATATTGTCGCCCAGATCGCGCGCTGGCAGGGCCGTTCTGTTTACGCGTTCACGAGGCCTGATGATTTTGCGGCGCAGGATTTTGCACGCCGACTAGGTGCAGTATGGGCCGGGGCATCGGATCAGAAGCCTGACGTCCCGCTCGATGCGGCCATCATCTACGCGCCCGCCGGACAGCTGGTCCCGGCGGCGCTGCGAGCGGTACGCAAGGGCGGCAGGGTGGTATGTGCGGGGATTCACATGAGTGACATTCCGAGCTTCCCATACGATCTGCTCTGGGGAGAACGACAGCTGGTCTCGGTTGCCAATCTCACCCGCCAGGACGGGTTGGATTTCCTCAAGATTGTCCCCCAGGCGGGGATCCGGACCCAGACGACCGTGTTCCCGCTTGCGGAGGCCAACGAGGTCCTGACCAAACTGCGGACCGGACAAATCCTGGGCGCGGCCGTCCTCAAACCCTGAGATCGCGAGCGCATGATCGCTTCAACCGAAACCGACGCTCGCAGGCAGGAGGCCGTCTTCGCATTCCTGACGGACCCGGCGACGCATCCTCATGTTCAGCGGATCGATACCCATGCGGCGTCGGTTTTTCTGGAAGGTGACCGCGCATTAAAGATCAAGCGCGCCGTTCGGTTTCCTTTTCTCGACTACTCGACATTGGAAAAGCGAAAGGCCGCATGCGACGAGGAGATCCGGATAAACCGCCCGTTCGCGCCGCAAATCTACCGTCGCGTCGTTCCGATCTCGCAGGCCAACGATGGATCGCTACGAGTTCGACGGAGATGGTGCGCCGGTCGAATTTGCTGTTGAAATGACTCGCTTCGACGAGCGCCAGACCATCGACCATCTGGCGGAAGCCGGTCCACCGGACCCCGATCTGGTTGACGGCATTGCGGACGCCATCGCGGCCTCGCATACCATCGCGCCACGCGCGCCGGCTGAACCCTGGATCGCGTCGATTTGCCGGTTCATCGAGGGCAACACCGCGGCTTTCCGAGCCGCTGCCTGCTTTCCGGCGGGTGACATCGATGATCTCGCGCAAGCGTCGCTGTCGGCGTGGTCCGGCATACGCGGGATGCTGGAGCGACGCGGCCAGCAGGGATACGTCCGGCGTTGCCATGGCGATCTGCATCTGGCGAACATCGTACGGATCGAGGGTAAGCCCGTCCTGTTCGATGCGATCGAGTTCGACCCAGCGATCGCCTCGGTCGATGTGCTCTACGATCTCGCATTCCCCGTGATGGATTTCATCCGCTACGGCCGACAGGCCGCCGCGAACGCCCTGCTCAACAGATATCTCACGATCACATCCAGCGACCATCTCGACGCCCTGGCGGCGATTCCCCTGTTCATGTCGCTGCGCGCCGCCATCCGCGCCAACGTACTGCTCGCCCGTCTTGACCGCGCCGATCACGACAAAGCGACGGTCGAGCAATCGGCGCGGACTTACTTCGAACTTGCGCGCAGGTTGATCCATCCGCCGGCGCCGACGCTGGTCGCGATCGGCGGGCTGTCCGGGACCGGAAAATCGGCTCTGGCGCGCGCGCTTGCCCCGCTGGTCACGCCCGAGCCCGGAGCGGTCGTGCTGCGCAGCGACATCCTGCGAAAACAGCATTTTCAGGTCAATGAAACCGAGAGGCTGCCTGGCAGCGCATACCAGCCAGCAATGACTGGTCAAATCTACGAAATTATTGTGCAACGCGCCATTCGGGCGCTTTCGCAGGGCCATTCGGTCGTCGTGGACGCCGTTTTTGCGCATGAAATTGAACGAGTTGCGGTCCGCGCCGCCGCGCGCGATTTGAACATCCGGTTTGTCGGCCTCTTTCTCGTAGCCGATCTGGCGACCAGGCTCGATCGCATCGGCCGCCGCCGGGGCGATGCGTCCGACGCCACGGCGGAGATTGCCGAACTTCAGGAGCAATATAGTATTGGCGCGGTCGATTGGGCCGTAATTGATGCTTCCGGGACCTTGGAGCAGACTCTCCTGCGATGCCAGGGCCGGATCACACAGGGCGGACCGGGCTGGGGGCCGTGAGATTCCAAACAGCAATATCGCCATCCCGGGCACCCGGACGTAAAGCTGCTTCTCGCGTCCAACGGACGGAGCGGCAGAAACATCCGCGTCTGAACTCGATGATGGCGTGCGACACAGCCTTCCGGGTGGTGGCGCGCCGCTATCTGTCGGATTTGACTGCAAATCACACGGCGACATGCCAGGGTAGCGCCACCGCCGTGCATCAGATGCGCGTCGCGCTTACGCGGCTCCGCACCGCGATAGTGTTTTTTTCGCCGATGGTTGCCGATCCCAGGCTGACCCACGTGTCAACCGAATTGAAATGGCTGCACGGCCAACTCGGCGTGGTGAGGGATCTGGATGTCGCGATCGAGTACCTCAACGCAAGCGACGACAAGGCAAGCAACCAACCGCCGTCGCGGCTCTCGTCCAACCATAGGTCATGGACCGGCCGGCGCAAGCAAAGCCATCAACATCTGGCGCGGGCGCTGCGGTCGGCGAGGTATCGCCGCCTGGTCAAGGATGTGTCCGATTGGATCGAGCGTGGACCCTGGTCCACCCGGGAGGGAAAGCAGGCCGCCCGGCAGCGTATTTCTCCGGTCGCCACATACGGAGCACGCATGCTGGCGCGATGGCAGGAAAAGCTTCTGAAAAAGAGCCGCAAACTGGAGGAAATGAGCACGAAGAAAAGGCACCGGCTGCGTCTGCTCAACAAGAAGCTGTGCTATGCAATCGAATTCCTCGAAGACCTCTATCCTGACAAACGATTTTCGAAACAACCGGTTGCTCTGAAGCATTTACGCAAGGCGCAAAGATCGCTCGGCCGTCTGAACGACAATGCAAATCGCCAATCGCTGGTCGCCGCTTTCGAAAAAAGCGGCATGCAGGTGTCCTTGCCTTTTCTCGGCGCCAAACACGAAAAACGGCTGATCCGAACCACAGCCGAAGCTTACCGGAAGCTGGCTGCGGACCTGTGACGTCAAGCCAGGCTCACTGGCGAACATAGTCGCCGGGCGCATCGGGCAGTCCGTCGGCTAACCCACTCCCCATCGGCGGCGGCTCACGCCGCTCGCCGGACCGCGCGGCCAGCCATTTCGCCCATTCCGGCCACCACGACCCTTCGACCCGTGGCGCCGCCTTCAGCCATTCGTCAGGCCCGATATAGGGAGCATCCTCGGGTTTGTTCTTGACCTGATGGAAGTGGCCCTGCTCGCCCGGCGGGGCGACGACGCCTGCATTGTGGCCGCCGCTGGCCAAGAGGTATGTCACGTCGGCGTCGACCTGATAATGAATCTTATAGGTCGACTTCCAGGGCGCGACGTGGTCGCGAAGCGTCCCGACCACGAACATCGGCGCGTGAATATCCGAGAGCACGATCGGCTTTCCCTCAACGAGGTAGCGGCCTTCGGCAAGCTCATTGTTGAGGAACAGCTTGCGCAGATACTCGGAATGCATCCGGTATGGCAGGCGGGTGGCGTCGGCGTTCCAGGCCATCAGGTCACTCGGGGTTGCCCGTTCCCCCATCAGATAGTCGCGGGTGAGTTTCGACCAGATCAGATCGTTCGAGCGCAGCAACTGGAAGGCGCCCGCCATTTGCGTGGTGTCGAGAACGCCGCGCTCCCACATCATGTCCTCGAGAAACGACACCTGGCTTTCGTTGACGAACAAGGTCAATTCGCCAGCTTCCGTGAAATCGGTCTGGGCCGCCAGCAAGGTGATCGACTTTAATCTGTGGTCACCGTCGCGCGCCATCGTCGCGGCTGCGATCGACAGCAGCGTTCCGCCCAGGCAATAGCCCAGCGCATGAACCTGGCAGCCGGGCACGATCTCGCCGATAGCCGCGAGTGCCGCTACGACGCCAACCTTGCGATAGTCGTCGAAGGCGACATCGCGATCCGCGGCTCCCGGATTGCGCCAGGAGATCATGAACACGGTAAAGCCTTCGCCGGTCAGAAACTTCACGAGCGAATTCTGCGGCGACAGGTCGAGGATATAGTATTTCATAATCCAGGCCGGCACGATCAGGATCGGCTCCGGATGCACGCTGTCCGTGGACGGCGAATACTGGATCAGCTCGATCAGTTCGTTGCGGAACACCACCTTGCCAGGTGACGCCGCGACGGTTTCGCCGACGACGAAATCCTGACCGCCACCGGCTTGCTTGCCGGCGGCCAGCAAGCGCATCCAGTCGCTGTACCAGTTCTGCCAACCGAATACGAAATTCTCGCCGCCACTCTGGAATGTTTTTTGCAGAACTTCGGGATTGGTTGCCGGAAAGTTGGACGGCGCCAGCATGTCGAGCACCTGACGCACTGAAAATTCGACAATCGCCTCGTTCTGCGGCGCCACTCCGCGCACGCCTGACGTCGCATTGTGCCACCATTGCTCTCTCAACAAGAACGCCTGGGCAAGTAAATTGAACGGCGGACTTTGCCACTCCGGCTTGTCAAAACGCCGATCCTGCGGTTGCGGCTTGATCAGGGACCACGGTCCCTGATCGGGTGTGAAATAATGCAATGCGGCTTCAAGGAATTTCCCCGCGCTCCGCAAGGCGTCCTGGGATATCTCCATTCGCCGCTGTGGTGCTCCCCACAAATGCGAGGCCCAGTCGATATAGGCGAGCGACAGCGCTATCGGCGATATGCCGCCGGTCAACCGAGCCAGCATCGCGTGAAACGCGCGATCGGCCGGATACAGCTCGGGTTGAGGCCGATCATCCGCTTCGAGTCCCCGCTCGGCGGCAGCCTCGCTGAGGACGACGGCGCGGTGGTCCTGACTGTAGCCAGGTGCGTGGGCACGACACGGCAACACTTCAGCTTTGGGCAGGGTCGATATCGGCTGCTCGGAATCCATCTTTTTCAATCCATGACCACCGCCAAGATGGATCAATTCCCGGGCTGTTTGCTGAACAGTTTCGTGACGGTTTCGATCGTCCGCTCCCCATGCCTGAACAGCCGCTCGCTGTCACGGCGGAGAAAATCGATCTGATGCTGGCCGCACTCCTCGTACATCGTCCTCAGGTCCTTGACCGAATGCGATCCAGCCATTTTCGAGACGAATTCGGACAACAGATGGGTTTCGGTCCGCGCCCGGTCGAGCATTTCGTTGCCGACGAACACCAATCTCCGCAAGTATCGCCTTTTGCGCACCACACATGAAATCCAGGGCGTTTTCGTTCACCTTGGTCAGTCCCTTCGAGGCGTCGACCGCCGATTGTTCAATCATCGAGGCACCCCGTTCGGCAAACTCTGTCATGATGACCTCCGCTTTGCTGCCTTTTGTAAATGATACGATAATATCCTGGGAAGCACTTTGAGCTGGGTCAAGCCAACCGGGGCCGGGACGCCTTTTGATCTGTATTGACCTGTATTGACCTGTATCAAATCACCGCGCGCCAGCTGAAATAACCTGTAAAATATCGGCTTCAATCTGGAACCTACGGAGGCATTCAATGCGCGCGCACCAAATCATGACGCGGCCCGTCATCACCGTCAGTCCCGAGACGACGGTCGTCGAAGCTGCGAACACCATGTTGCAGCGGCATGTCAGCGGGCTTCCAGTGGTTGATGCCGGAAAGCTCGTCGGCATCATCTCGGAAGGCGATTTCATCCGCCGCAGTGAGATCGGCACCCAGCGCAAGCGCGGCCGGTTCATGAGATTCATTCTCGGCCCAAGCCAGACCGCAGCCGATTTCGTTCAGGAACACGGCCGCAAGGTCGCCGAGATCATGACCGAGGCGCCGCTGACCATTACCGAGGACACCGAGCTCGAGAAAATCGTGCATCTGATGGAAAAGAACAACGTCAAACGCCTGCCGGTGATGCGCGGCGATCAAGTCGTCGGAATCGTCTCACGTGCCAACCTGCTGCAGGCGGTCGCCAGTCTTGCCCGCGAGGTCCCCGATCCGACCGCGGACGATGACCACATTCGCGATCGCATCATCGATGCACTGACCAAGAACGATTGGTGTCCGTTTGGCCTCAGCGTCGTCGTGCGCGACGGCATTGTCCATCTCAGCGGCGTCATCACCGAGGAGCGTTCGCGGCAGGCCGCCGTTGTCGCCGCGGAGAACGTCACTGGCGTCAACAAGGTCCACGACCATCTGTGCTGGGTCGACACCATGTCCGGAATGTACCTGAACTCGCCGGAGGACGAAGGACTGGCCAAGGCGAGCTGATCGACTTGGGTTAGTATTGCCCTCGCCGTCTAAACACGTTCGACGATGATCGCCGGGGCCATGCCGCCGGCTGCACACATTGTCACCAGGCCCCGCTTGAGGTCGCGTCGCTCCAGCTCATCGAGAATGGTGCCGATCAGGATGGATCCTGTCGCGCCAATGGGGTGACCGAGCGCAATCGAGCCGCCATTGACGTTGACCTTGTCGCGATCGAGCGCGAGGTCGCGGATAAATTTCTCCGCCACCACCGCGAAGGCTTCGTTGATCTCGAACAGATCGATATCATCGAGCGCGAGCCCGGCCTTGGCCAGCACTTTGCGTGCCGCGGGCACTGGAGCATTCAGCATCAACGTCGGCGAGTCGCCCATGTTGGCCATGGCGACGACGCGCGCCCGCGGCTTCAGCCCGTGGGCCTTGGCATAATGGGGCGACGCCAGCAGTATCGCCGCCGAACCGTCGACCACGCCGGACGAATTGCCGGCGTGATGCATGAAGTCGATGTCCAAATCGGGATATTGTTGCAGAATGAGATTGCGATACGTCGTGCCCTTGTCGTCGAGCGCGTAATCCGCCACCGCGGTGAAGGCGGGCTTCAACGCAGCAAGCCCCTCGAGCGTGGTCTGAGGGCGCGGGTATTCCTCCCGGTCGAGCGCAAGACCGCCGTCCTCGCGATGAACCGGAACGAGGCTGTTGTCGAAATAGCCATGCTTGATGGCATTCGCGGCCTTCTGCTGGCTCTCAAATCCTAGCCTGTCGACCTCCTGTCGCGTGATGCCTTCAAGCGTCGCAACGGCATCGGCGCAGACGCCTTGATGCGACTGCGGGTGCCTGGCGCGCAGACGAAGGTTGCCGGCGTCCATCATGAAGGGCCCTTCGCCGCGACGGCCCTCCATCGACATCATCTCGGTACCGCCGGCGATCACCAGGTCTTCGGCGCCCGACATGATGGACGCAGCGGCCATATTGACGCTGGTGATGCCGGAGCCGCAGAAACGATCGAGCGTGACCGCACTGGCGCGAACGTCGTACCCCGCATCGAGCGCCGACATCCGGCCGAGATCGCCACTCTGCGGACCGCGCTGGGAACTGGTGCCCCAGATGATGTCGTCGACATCGGCGGTGTCGATCCCGGTCCGATCGGCCAACGCCCGTAACACCGTGGCGCCCAATTGCTGCGGATGAATGCCCGATAATGCACCCTTGCCGGCCTTGCCAATCCCTCGCGGCGTCCTGCAGGCATCGATGATGAGCGCGTCGACCATGGCGTTTCCTTCCCTGAATTCGTTGTCGGCATTTGCAGCCGATCGGGTTTTATTGTCAATTCGTTCAGGTCGGCCCCGACCAATTGCCGGCCGATCGGCGAATCTCAGGGTTTTTTCACAGCAACTTCCCATCCGGCCCGAAAAACGGATGCGGTCCGTCGAAAACGCCGATGGGAACCTGATGGCTCACCACGCTCCCAAATCCCTCCCCCGGAAACCAGCAGTGCAGATGAAACGCCGGCGGTTCGACCTTGAACGAGGGCTCGCGCAATTGCGCGAGGTCCAGATCGACGGCATGATTGGGCGCGGGGCAAATCGTGGTGGGGACGCCGGCGAACATCGTCAGGGTTGCGCGGTGAACGTGGCCGGTGGCGATCAATTGCACGCGCGGATGGCGCCTGACGATTGGAGCCAATTCATTGGCGTTGTGTAGGTTCTGGCGGTCCATGTGCCAGATCCCGGCCGTGAACGGCGGATGGTGCAGGAACAAGAGTGCGGGCCGGTCTGGCGCGGCGGCAAGCGTTGCTTCGAGCCATTGCAGCGTAGCCGCTTCGAGTTCGCCATGCGGCTTGCCGTGGACACTGGAATCCAGCAGCAGTAGATCGAGCCCGCTGGCTTTCGACTTTCTGATTGAGCGGCCCAGTTGAAGAAGCATAGGCGGCACGCGGGAATGCGGCGCGCATCAATTCGCGCGAGTCGTGATTGCCGGGAATGCCGACAAAAGGCAGCTTCAGTGGTTCCAGCAGGCGCTTGAGATGGTCGTACTCTTCGGATGTCGGCGTGTCTGCGAGATCGCCTGATATCACCACGAGATCAGGCTTTGGTGCGAATTCGTTCAGCGCAGCGATGCAACGCCCGAGTGCGGCCGCCGTGTCGACGCGTCCGTAAGCGAGCGATCCCGGTGACTTGATGTGGAGATCGGAAATCTGCGCAATGAGGATCGGCTTTTGCAGCATTGGCTTGTTCCTCAATTTTCCGACGGCAACAGACGGACGGCGTCCGGCGCGATCAAAAGTCCGATCCGTTCACCGGCCTGGGCCTTGATGGTGTTCGGCGCGTCGACGTTAAGAGATTTGCCGGATGCGCCGCTGACGACCAGCCGCTGTCGGTCGCCGATGAAGCTGACGCTGTCGATGGTGCCGGTAAGCGGCGCGCCGGCGGACTCGACGATCCCGATCGTTTCGGGCCGGATCATGGCGACCGCGGCCTTGACGCTCGCGTCGCCGCCAATCGGCTGCCGTCCACCCGGCAGCACAAGATGGCCGTCCTCCACCGGGGCTTCGATGATATTCGCGGCACCGATGAATTCGGCTACGAAGCGATTTTTGGGTGTGAAATAAATCTCGCGCGGTGTCCCGATCTGGGCAATCAAGCCCTTTCGCATGACGACGATGCGATCGCCGAGTTCCATGGCCTCGGATTGATCGTGCGTCACGTAGATCGTGGTGATGCCGAGCGCGCGCAGCAAGCGATTGAGCTCGCCACGCAGCCGATCGCGGAGAGCCGCGTCAAGCGCGGTCAAGGGCTCGTCGAGCAGCAGGATGCCCGGCCGGATCGCCACAGCACGCGCCAGCGCCACGCGCTGACGCTGGCCGCCGGAGAGCTGGTCGACGCGGCGGTTCTCCAACCCCGAGATGTTGGTCAACGCCACCAGTTCGGCAACACGCGCCGCTCGATGTTTTCTTCCCATGCCCCGGATCTTCAGGCCGTAGCCGATATTGTCCGCGACGCTCATGTTGGGAAACAGCGCATAGGACTGAAACACCATCCCGACATTGCGCCGTTCGATCGGCACCGACGTCATGTCCTTATCGTCGAACAGCACCCGACCGCCCGCGTCCGGCACTTCAAGCCCGGCGATAATGCGCAGCATGGTAGTCTTGCCGCAACCTGACGGGCCGAGCAGCACCAGCGTCTCACCCCGCGCAATGTCGAGCGTGGCGGGCTCCAGCCCACGGGTGCCGTCGGCAAAGGTCTTGCCGCAGGCCTCGATCCGCACCGACGCGCCATGTCCACTGGCCACATTCATCGTCGCTGCTCCTTGTCGGCAAACAACTGCATCGCCACCAGAAGCGGAATGATCATGACAAAGAAGATCAGCGTGTAAGCCGAAGCCACCTCCAGGCGCATCGAGGCGTAGCTGTCGGCAAGGCCGATCGGGAGCGTCTTGGTCAAGGGCGTGTGCAGCATCCAGGTCAGGTTGAACTCACCGAGCGAAAGCGTCACCACCATCAAGCTGCCGGCCAAAATCCCCGGCACTGCATTGGGAACGATCACGTCGCGAAAGCGCCGCCACGGCGAAGCGCCCAGCGACGCCGCGCCTTCATCCAGCGTCTTGATGTCGACGGTTGCGAATACCGCCATCACCGAGCGCACCATGAACGGCATGGTGAAGATGACATGGCCGGTGAGGATGAAAAGCCATGAGCGGCGAAAATCGCTGAATCCGCCATAGGTGAGCAGCAATGCCAGCGCGATCGCGAGCCCGGGTATGGCGAGCGGCAGCGTGATGATTTCCTCGACAATCCGGGACAGCCGCCCGCCCCGGACATGCAGGGCGTAGGCCGAGGGAACTCCGATCACCAGCGTGGCCGCGAGCGCTGCAAAGGCGATCACAAACGACAACAGGATGGTGCCGGCATAAAGCTCCCAAACCTGAACCACCCATTGCAGGGTTATCCCGGAGGAGATCCCGCGAAAGTAATTCACCGTCACGCCGGCGGAGATCGACAGGATGGCGGGAACGACGAGGAACGCGGCGACGAGCAGCGTAAAGACGAGTTGACCGGTAAAGATCAGGCGATCGCGTATCATCTCATCCAGCCGCAGCAACCGTGCTTCCGCTGAACGAGCGGGCCAGCGCCAGGATCGCCCAGGCGATGATGCCGAGGCCGACCGATAGTGCCGCCGATGTCGCGAAATTTGCGGCCAGCGTGAACTCGGTATAAATCAGCATCGGCAGCACGTCGATATTGGTTGCCAGCGTGAACGCGGTGCCGAACGCGCCCATCGCGGTCGCAAAAGCAATGGCGCCCGAGGCGACGAAAGCGGGCGCGAGCGCCGGCAGCACGACATCGCGCTGCACGGCCCAGGGGCTGGCGCCGAGCGAACGCGCGGCCTCCTCCAGACCGACGTCCAGCTTCTGCACTGCCGCCATGATGGTGAGAATCACACGCGGGATCGAGAAATAGAGATAGCCGAGAAACAGCCCGTAAATCGAATAGGCGAAAACCAGCTTCTCGCCAAACAGGCGGTTCGAGAGATCGCCGATGAGGCCCTGACGCCCGGCGAGCAGGATAATCAGGAAGCCGACGACCACGCCGGGAAACGCCAGCGGAAAGGTCAGCATCGCGATCAGCACGGCCCGGCCGGGGAAGCGATGCCGCTGCAGGAACATCCCGGCGACGGTCGCAATCGCGAGCGTGGCGAGCGTGGTCGCCGTCGCCAGCAGGACGGTGTTGATCAGGGTTGCGCGGTAGCGCGGCTCGGTCAGGATCGCCAGATATCCGGCCAACCCCTGCGGCCCTTCCGCACCAGTTACGACTAGCCGTGCCATGGGCAGCAGAAAGAACGCCGTCGTCACTACAGCAAGCGGCAACAGGCACAGCCAGACAAACGATCTATGCGGCATCAAAAAATAGCGCCCCTAACGCAGGGGGCTATAGTGCATCAGCGGACCTCGGCGAGATAGCGGTCGACGAAGCCTTTTTGTACCGTTTCCATCTGGCCCCAATCGACGCTCTTGGCGCGGGCATAGTCGCTATCGGGCAGGAATTTTGCCTTGACCGCCTCGGGCAGCTCGATCTGGCGGGCCGGGCGCAGGTAGGCGTTGGTCCAGATCGCCTGCCCCTTATCGGACAAGAGATAGTCGATCACCTTCTTGGCCTTGTCCTTGTCCGGCGCGTTCTTGACCAGGCCGACCACGTAGGGAAATACCACCGACCCCTCGCACGGAATCACGAATTCAAAATTACCCTTCTCGGAATACTTCGCGCGATAGGCGTTGAAATCATAGTCCAGCAGGATCGGCATCTCGCCGGAAACCACACGGGCATAAGATGTCTGCTTGGGAACGATCGGGTCGTTCTTCCGCAACTCCTTGAAGAAGGTAATGGCGGGATCGAAATTGGCTTCGGAGCCACCGAGGGCGAGGTTGATGGCGACGGCGCCGACATATCCGACCGCCGCCGACGAAGGATCGAGATAGCCGACCATACCCTTGTAGTCCGGCTTCAGCAGATCTTTCCAGCAGGCTGGCACCGGCTTACCGCCGAGCGCATCCTTGTTCACGAACAGGCCGAGCGTGCCGGAATGAATGGTGGTCCAGTAGCCGTCCGGATCCTTCAGGCCGGGCGCGACCTGATCCCAGTTGGCAGGTTTATAAGGCTCCAACGCATCCTGCGCCTTGGCCTTCATGCCAAAGGTGACACCGAAATAGCCGATATCGCCGACGGGATTACTTTTCTCCGCGAGAATCTGTGCGAGCGCCTGACCGGAGTTCTTGTTGTCGTGGGGGATGTCGTAATTGAGGTCGGTCTTGATGGCCTTGAGCATCGAGGCCCAATCCGCCCATTCCGGCGGGCAATTATAGCAGATGACGTCAGCCGCTTTGGCGGATTGCAACGGCGCCACCAGCGACAGCGCGAGCAAAGCTAGGGCAAAACGTACGGTCTTCATGAATAGCTCCGATAGCAAAGGACGTTCCCAAGGGGGCGGGCCCAAGGTCCGGGACTTCAACACTAACGGGTGATCAAGTATAGGCCGGGTATGAAGGATTTGCGACACCGGTCTCTTGCCGTGCAGCAACGCCGGGCACGCAAACATCAATCGCATTTGACGCTCAATCCGGAGACAGCAAGCAAGCGTGATCGCAGCCGTCACCTGCAACCCGTGAGTGCGTCAGCGCGGCACCACCGCGGTCGCTTCGATCTCGACCCGCGCTGCCCTTTCTACCAGGCGCACGACCTGCACCAACGCCATAGCCGGATAATGCGCGCCGAAAATGTCGCGATAGACCTGTCCGAGCGTCTTCAGGTTCGCCAGATATTCGTCCATGTCGACGACATACCAGGTCAGACGAACAAGATGCGCGGGCTGGGCGCCGCCCTCGGCAAGAATCGCTGCAATGTTGCTCAGGGTCTGACGGACCTGGGCAACGAAGTCGGCCGGCAAATGACCCTGACTGTCCCAGCCGATCACGCCGCCGGTCACGACGAGGCGGCCGTCGGCCGCCATGCCGTTGGCATATCCCTTCGGCGCCGGCCAACCGCTCGGCTGCAGGATCCGCGGACCCGCGGCTGAACTCACGTCCTGCTTCAACACGGCAAGGCTTGGTCCTTTTGGCGTGCTCACTGACAATGCTTCCTTACCTTTATTCCGCCGCCATGCTTGCCGACGCGGGTGCTGCGCCGGCCATCTGCCGCAGGGCAAATCGTTTCAGCTTGCCGGTTTCGGTTTTGGGCAATTGCGCGACGAATTCGATCGCGCGTGGATATTTGTACGGCGCGATCTCGCGCTTGACATGCTCCTGCAGCGCCGTCGCCAGCGTGGCATCGCCTGTGGCGTCCGGCGTCAGCACGACATAGGCCTTGACGATCATCCCGCGCGCTTCGTCGGGCGCGCCGACCACACCGCATTCGGCGACCGCCGGGTGGCTCAGCAAAGCCGATTCGACATCGGGGCCGGCAATGTTATAGCCGGAGGAAACGATCATATCGTCCGAACGGGCCACAAAGGAAAAACGGCCGTTCTCGTCGCGGACGAACGCATCGCCGGTCAGATTCCAGCCGTTGCGCACATAGTTCGACTGCCGCTGGTCTGCGAGATAGCGGCATCCGGTCGGCCCACGAACCGCAAGCTTGCCTACGGTGCCCGCCGGCAACTCGTTCATGTCGTCGTCGACGATCTTGGCCTCGTAGCCGGAAACCGGCTGCCCTGTCGTGCCCGCGACGGCGTCGCCTACCCGGTTTGTGATGAAGATATGCAGCAATTCCGTACTGCCGATCCCGTCGAGAATCGTCTTGCCCGTCTTGCGCGTCCAGTTTTCGAAAACCGGCGCCGGCAAGGTTTCTCCGGCCGAAACCGCCAGACGCAGCGACGACAGATCGGCGCCCTTGTCCATCGCGGCCATCATCGCCCGATAAGCCGTCGGCGAAGTAAAGCAAATCGTGGCTTTGTAGGTTTCGATGATCTTGACCATCTCGCCGGGTGCCGCGTTTTCCAAAAGCGTCGCGGTCGCGCCGAACCGCAACGGGAAGATGGCGAGACCGCCCAGCCCAAACGTGAAGGCAAGCGGCGGCGACCCGACGAAGACATCATCCGGGGTGACGTTGAGTACTTCTTTGGCATAACCATCCGCGACGATCAGGAGATCACGATGGAAATGCATCGTCGCCTTTGGCTCACCCGTGGTGCCCGAGGTAAATCCCAACAAGGCGACATCATCCCGGCCGGTTTTGACGGCATCAAACCGAACCGGCTTGTTCAGCGCCACCCGATCGAGTTCGGCATCGTGGTTCGAGGTTCCGTCAAAATTCACGACCTGCTTGAGAAACCGGCTGGTCTTCGCACACGCCACCAATTCGTCGGCGATACGACTGTCGGTCAGCGCCAGCGCGATCTCTGCCTTGTCGACAATCTTGGTCAGTTCGCCGGCGCGAAGCATCGGCATGGTGTTGACGACAACGGCTCCTGCTTTGGTTGCCGCAAGCCATGCCGCGACCAGGGCCGGATTGTTGCCCGAGCGTATCAGGACCCGGTTGCCGGGCTTGACGCCGTAATTCTCCACCAAGGCATGCGCTAGGCGGTTCGACCAATCCGCCAGTTCCTTGTAGGTGCGTTGGCGACCGTTGCCGATCAGCGCGATACGGTCGCCGAGCCCCTTCTCGACGATACGGTCGGTCAGTTCGACCGCGGCGTTGAGATATTCGGGATATTGAAACTCCGGCCGGTCGAGAACTAATTCCGGCCATAGGTCGGATGGCGGAAGATTTCGCCGCGCGAAGTCATCAACGTGACCCGATGGACCGAGCCTGGGAATTGCATCTGACATTTTGATCGCCCCTCGTTTCCAGATGAAAGGCTCTACTCATAATCATTTTATACTTAAAGTAATTTGGCGCAATAGCCCAAATCCGGGCGATCCAACGCTTTTTATCGAGGTCAGCCGGCCTCAGCGCGTCGCTAGTTCCCGAAGGCGCCGCACCATCGGCGAATCTGGATCGGCCAGCGGGGCAATCGCCGTGAAATGGTTAGCGCCAGCAACGGTGCCAAACCGTGTCTCGATACCCGCCGCGCCCCAGAGGTCGACAATAGTCCGGCTTTGCCGAAAATATTCCGCGCTTTCGTTTTCACCGACGACCGCGTCGAGGCTTCCGCTCAATGGCGGGTTCCAGAACAGCGGGCTCGCTGCCCGAGCGGACGCATGGTCGAGCCGCAGTGCCTTGTTGATCGAGGTTTCGACCAACGGCCCAAGGTCGAACAACCCCGAAATGGCGTAGGCCGCGATCACGAGGTGTTGAGGTAACGAAGCGTCGAATACACGCCAATCGGTCGCCAGCATGCAGGCGGCGAGATGCCCGCCAGCGGAATGACCGCTCACCACCAGAGGCCAACCTAGCCGGGCCAGCTCGCGCGCCGCCATCCGCATCTGCTGGATGATGTGATCAACGCTGACACCGGGACAGAGTTCATAGCTGGGGACGGCGACACTGATGCCGTGGACATTCAGCCCGCGCGCGAGATGGCTGAAAAAGGAACCGTCGAGCGCCTGCCAGTAACCGCCGTGAATGAAGACGACAATCGGGCCATCGCGAACACCGGCAAAGAAATCAATAATGTTGCGCGGGCCGCTATCATAGGGGATGGAGCGCGGTGCGTGGCGCTCGCGCCATGCTGCCGCATCGCGTGCCCAACCGGCGATCAGCGAAGGGTTTTCCGGAACCCGTGCCCGGTTGTTGTATTCGACCTCATAGTCGACACCCGCGTTCACGACTCACAATGTCCGCGCTTGCGCTGATCTCCGCGCCGAAGCCTTGGTTTTGGCCAACAGCCGCATCAACTCACGGACATCCTTCGGGGCAAGATCCGAAAACATATCCGCGATCCACGTCTCATGCTCCGCGGCCATCTTGCGAAACTCGGCTCGACCAATTTTCGTCAGCCGGATGACCTGAACCCGCCGGTCGGTATCCGATGTTCGCCTGTCGACGTGACCGGATTCGACCAGCCGCTCGACCAGCCCGGTGACATTGCCATTGGAAACCATCATCCGCTTCGAGACGTCCGACAGCGTCATGCCTTCGGGCACCTTGTCGAGCTGGGCCATCAGGTCGAAGCGCGGCAGCGTGACATCGAACCGCTCGCGCAGCCGGCTACGCACTTCCCCCTCGATCAGGGTCGTGCAGGTCAGCAGGCGCAGCCACAATCTGAGCTCGTCGCCGTGGTCTTCCGGCAGTTCGACGGCCTTGGTTTCAGAATCAAGGATCATGATGCGGTCATGCCTATCGGGTTCGCGTGCGCTCAAGGAGCTTCAAATAATTCAGCGGGTACATCAAGTCAAAATGGCGATGACATCAATAGGATGCGTTTTCCGGATTTCTTTAGGTTTCAAACAATTGGCGCGCGGCTTGCATGTCGCTTGCTCGCTATCGGTCAAGGGCTCTGGCCTTGCTTGCGGCGATGGCCGACATCAGAATAAGCTTAAGGCGAGAGAGCTCGGAGTTGGTGTGGATTTTGGGCTGCGGGTAAGCTGCCAGACAGGGGGAAAGTCATGAAACAGGTGTTGAAGTGGGCCGGGCTGGCGGTCTTGTTGAGCGTCGTGGCCGAACCGGTCGTCGCGCAGGAGAAGGTGAAGATCGGCGTGATCGTGACCTTGTCCGGTCCGGCGGCGGCGCTGGGCCAACAAGTGCGCGACGGCTTTGCGCTTGCGGTCAAGGACCTCGGCGGCAAGATGGCCGGCCGCGACGTCGAGGTCGTGGTGGTTGATGATGAGCTCAAGCCGGACGCCGCCGTCACGAAAGCCAAAGGCTTGCTCGAGCGCGACAAGGTCGATTTCGTGGTGGGGCCGATCTTCTCCAATATCCTCCAGGCGATCCACAAGCCGGTGACGGAATCCAGGACCTTCCTGATCAGCCCGAACGCCGGCCCGTCGAGCTACGCCGGCAAGAACTGCAGCCCGTTCTTCTACGTGACCTCCTACCAGAACGATCAGGTGCATGAGATCCTCGGCAAGGTCGCCGAAGATCGCGGCTACAAGCGGGTCTATCTCCTGGTTCCGAATTATCAAGCCGGCAAGGATTCGGCCGCCGGCTTCAAGCTCGACTACAAGGGAGAGATTGTCGAGGAAACCTACATGCCGCTGGGGTCGCTGGATTTCCAGGTTGAACTCTCCAAGATCGCGTCGCTGAAGCCCGACGCCGTGTTCACCTTCATGCCGGGCGGCATGGGCGTCAGCCTGGTGAAGCAGTATAAGCAGGCCGGCCTCGCCGATCGCATTCCGGTGCTGTCCGCGTTCACTGTGGATGAATCGACGCTGCCGGCGCAGCAGGATGCGGCGGTTGGCATGTTCGGGGGCGCCAACTGGGCGCCCAATCTCGAAAATCCGCAGAACAAGAAATTCGTCGGAGCCTATGAGGCTGCCTACAACACCGTGCCCGGTACCTACGCCTTCCAGGCCTATGATGCGGCGATGCTGATCGACAGCGCCGTCAAAACGGTCAAGGGCGATCTTGCCAACAAGGAGGCTGTCGCGGCGGCGCTGAAGAAGGCCGACTTCACCTCGCTACGCGGCGGCTTCAAATTCAATACCAACGGCTATCCAATCCAGGATTTTTATTTGACCAAGGTCGCCAAACGCGCGGACGGCAAATTCCAGACCGAGATCGTCCAGAAGGTGTTCGAGAATTACGGCGACCGTTACGCCAAGGATTGCACGCCCGGCAACTGAGAAATTTGGGAAGGAAACAACGCGATGAAAAGCGAGATCACCGGCATTACCCGGGCCAACGAAGGCATGCAGGGAATTTCCTGGAACATCCTCGGCCAGACCTATGTGCCGAAGAACTGCACCGAGCATTGCTTCTCCTGGCATGCGACGCTACCGCCGGGCACTTTCGTGCCGCCGCACATCCATCCGGATCAGGATGAATATCTCTATATGCTGGAGGGGAAGCTCGATTTCATGCTTGGAGGCGCGGAGGCCCAGGCCACGCCGGGTGACCTGATACGGCTCGGGATGGGCGTTCCTCATGGCATCTTCAACAAGGCCGACCAGACCGCCAAGGTGCTGTTCTGGGTATCGCCGACCAAGAAGCTGTACGATCTGTTTTGGGGCCTTCACAACATGAAGGAGCAGAAGCCCGAGGAGGTCGTGGCGATGGCCGCGGAATACAACATCCACTTCCTGCCGCCGCCACCGGGGGCGTGAGACGCTTAGGCCCGGACCGCCGTAAGCCCCGGCACCGCCGCAAAGCCGGCCTTGCTGGCATAGCCGCGCACGATGGCCTCGCGCTGGGAATAGCTCAGCACGTGCTCGACATTGTCGAAGCCGTCGGGCGCCAATTGCTCGACCGCATCGATCACGCCCTCCGGACCGCCGCGCCGGTTCGAGCGCACGATCTCCGCTGTCATCGGCAATCGCTGCTGCTCATACGCCACCAGCGCTTGGCGTGGATGCTCGGAACGCGCCAGTGCATCGGCCAGACATCGCGCATCGAGAATGGCCTGCGAAGCACCATTGGAGCCAACCGGATACATCGGGTGCGCGGCGTCGCCGAGTAGCGTGACCCTACCCCTCGACCAATACGGCAAGGGATCCCGGTCGCAGGTTGGATACTCATAGAACTCTGCCGTCGCCGTAATCAGGCTCGGCACGTCGACATAGGGCACCGAGAACCGCGCCACGTGCGGCATCAGTTCCTCGCGCTTGCCGGGCCGCGACCAGTCCTCGCGGCGGGGCGGCGCCGCATTGCCGTCGCCGACCTTCACCAGCACCGCCCAATTGGTCAGACGGCTGGCGGGGCTCGATCCCTCCGCGATCGGATAGACCACGACCTTGGCATGCAGGCCGCCAGCGACGATCATCGAACGGCCACTCAAAAACACCGGCCAATCGCGGGCACCGCGCCACAGCATCAGCCCGTTCCAGCACGGCGGCCCTTCGTCCGGGAACAGCGTCTCGCGCACCCGGGAATGAATGCCATCGGCGCCGATCAGGATATCGCCACGCACGGTTCTGGTGTGGCTGCCAGCCCGATCGAAGAAATACGCGGTGACGCCGCCTTCGTCCTGGGTGAAGGCCCCTAGCCTGCAGCCAGTGTGGATGGCTTCGCTCCCCAGCCGCTCCTCGACGGCGCGGTGGATCACGCTCTGCAGCCGGCCGCGATGGATCGAAAACTGCGGGACCTCATGGCCGGCATCGATGCCGCGGGATTCGCGCCAGACTTCCTGGCCATGGCGATTGAGATAATAGAGTTCGTCGGTGCGGATCGCGACATCGTCGAGCTTTTGCAACAGCCCGAGGCCCGCGAGCTCGCGGATCGCATGCGGCAGCGTATTGATGCCGACACCAAGTTCGCGGATGCTGTCTGCCTGCTCGAACAATTCGCAGCCGATGCCGCGGGCCCGCAGCATCAGCGCCGTGGTAAGGCCACCGATACCACCACCGACGATAATTGCTTTCATCGCCCTAACTCCGCTCAAACCCTACGCAGCGGCCGTTAACGTGGCATAGCCCATCACTCCGCTGCAAGCGGCTTTACTGCCTCCGCCTTCAGCTCGGCCCGTGTCTTCGGCTTAGCCTTAATTTTCAGATCGTCGAAATCCTGCCGCTCGCGCACGCTGTTGCGGAAAATCTGTTCCTTGCCAGGCAGATATTGCGGCGGGCAGGATACCTCCGCGCCGTACCATGCGGCGGCCTTGATCGTGAATGACGGATCGATCAGATGCGGGCGCCCGAGCGCCACCAGATCGGCCCGCCCGGCGGCAAGAATGGTGTTGATCTGGTCCGACGTCGTGATGTTGCCCACACACATGGTCGCGACGCGGGCCTCGTTGCGAACCTGCTCTGAGAATGGCGTCTGGAACATGCGTCCATAGACCGGCTGGGCGTCGCGCACGGTCTGCCCGGTGGAGACGTCAACCAGATCGACCCCCGCTTCGGCGAAGGCGCGCGCGATGGCCACCGCGTCGTCGCCCGTAATGCCGCCCTCGGCCCAGTCGGTCGCAGAGATGCGTACCGACATCGGCTTGTGTGCCGGCCATGCCGCCCGCAACGCTTCGAACACTTCCAACGGAAAGCGCAAGCGATTGGCAAGCGAGCCGCCATAGGCATCCGTGCGTTGATTTGTGAGCGGCGAAATAAAACTCGCGAGCAAATAGCCGTGGGCGCAATGCAGCTCCAGCATGTCAAAGCCGCAGCGTTCACCACGCTCCGCGGCTTGAACGAACGCAGTCTTGACTGCGTCCATCGCGGCGCGGTCCATTTCACGCGGTACCTGGCTGTCCGGAAAATAGGGTATCGGCGATGCCGACACCACGTCCCATCCCCCCTGCTCCAGCGGGCGGTCCATGCCGTCCCACATCAGCCTGGTGGCGCCCTTGCGGCCGGCATGGCCGAGTTGCAGGGCAATCTTCGTCGTGGAATTGGCGTGGACGAAATCGACAATTCGCCGCCACGCGGCCTCCTGCTCGTCGTTCCACAGTCCGGTGCAACCGGGCGTGATGCGCGCGTCACGGCTGACACAGGTCATCTCGGTGAAGATCAATCCGGCGCCGCCGACGGCCCGCGAGCCGTAGTGCACGAGGTGAAAATCGCCGGGAACGCCTTCCTGCGCCGAGTACATGCACATCGGCGATACCACCGCGCGATTGGTAAGCATCATCTCCCGCAGCCGCAGCGGCTGGAACATCGGCGCGACCGGCTTCTCGATATCGACCTCAAAGCCCTTGGCACGAACCTGCTTCGCGAACGCCTTGTCGACCTCACTGACAAAATCCGGCGCCCGCAGCGTCAGATTGTCGTAAGTGATCGCCTTGGCCCGGGTCATGACACCGAACGCGAACTGCACGGGATCAAAATCCCAGAAACGATCGACATGCTCGAACCAGACCAGCGACACGTCGGCGGCGTGCTGGGTCTTCTCGACCTCCTCGCGCCGGCCTTCCTCGTATTGCTTCAAGGCAGCCTCGACGGTGGGGGCGCGCTGCATGGCGTCCGCCAACGCAATCGCGTCTTCCATCGCAAGCTTGGTGCCGGAACCGATCGAGAAATGCGCCGTCGCCTTGGCGTCGCCCAGCAGCACCATATTGTCCTTGACCCATCGCTTGCTGCGGATCATCGGAAAATTACGCCACATCGAGCGGTTGATAAGCAGCGGATGGCCTTCGAGAAACCAGCCGAAAATCTCCGCCATTCGATCGGCGGATTGCCTCTCGTTCAGGCCCTCTAGCCCCGCTCTCTTGAAGGTCTCGGGGTCAGTCTCGAAAATCCAAGTCGAATGTCCCACTTCGTATTGATAGGCATGGGCAATGAACGGACCCCACTCGGTCTCTTGAAAGATGAACGTGAAGGCATCGAGCGGCCGGGTCGAGCCCATCCAGGCGAACTTGTTGGAGCGAAGGTCCACCTCGGGCTGGAAATGCTCGATATATTTGTCGCGGAAGCGGCTGTTGATTCCGTCGGCCAATACCACGAGGTCGACATCGCCAAAGCGGGCCTCGTCGTCGATGTCGGTTTCGAACAGCAAGTGAACGCCAAGTTCGCGTGCCCGCTCCTGCAGAATCAGGAGCAGCCTGCGGCGCGAGCAGCCGCAGAAGCCGTTGCCGCCGACCCTGTGCACGGTTCCGCGGAAATGCACGGCGATATCGTCCCAATAGGCGAATTCCTGGGTGATACGGAGGTAGCTCGGGGAATCGTATTTCTCGAAATTGTCCAGCGTGGCGTCGGAAAACACCACGCCGAAGCCGAAGGTGTCGTCTGCGCGGTTGCGCTCGTAGACCGTGACCTCCGCCTCCGGCCGCTGCTTTTTAAGCAAGATCGCGGAATAGAGGCCGGCCGGTCCTCCGCCGATGATCGCGATCTTCATGGCAAACCTCCGGCGCCGTTATCGGAGTTATTTTAACCCTAAAGCATTTTCCCGGCAAGACCTATGGGTTGGTCGTAACCCTCAATTGCCCTGAAATGCCGGCTTCACTCTATTCGAAAACGCTTCAAAAGCCCGAGCAAAATCCGCTGTCGTCATGCACAGCGCCTGCGCGACCGCCTCGGCCTCGATCGCTTCCTCAACCGACATCGCCCATTCCATCGCCAGCATGCGCTTCGTCATGGTGTTGGCGAATGTCGGTCCCTCCGTAATCTGTTTGGCGAGCAGCTGTGCCTCCGGCAGCACCTGCTCGGACGAGACGATACGGCTAAAGAAACCCCAGCGCTCGCCCTCCTCCGCAGTCATGAAGCGGCCGGTATAGAGCAGTTCCGAGGCCCGCGATTGCCCGATGATCCGCGGCAGGATCGCGCAGGCGCCCATGTCGCAGCCGGCGAGACCGACCTTGTTGAAGAGGAACGCGACCTTGGCCCCGTTGGCAGCGAGACGCATGTCGGACGCCATCGCGACGATCGCGCCAGCTCCGGCGCAGATGCCCTCGACCGCGGCGATAATCGGCTGCGGACAGGCCCGCATCGCCTTGACGAGATCGCCGGTCATGCGGGTGAAAGCGGTGAGGCCCTTGGTGTCCATCTTCACCAGCGGACCGATGATCTCGAACACATCGCCGCCGGAGGAAAAATTACCGCCGGCGCCGGTGACCACGATGGTTTTCACGTCATCGTCCATCGCGCAGGCGCGGAAGAAATCGGTGAGTTCGCGATAGCTCTCGAATGTCAGCGGATTCTTTCGCTCGGGACGATTCAGCGTCACCGTCGCCACGCCGCCATCCACCGTCAGCAGGAAATGATGGGGCGAATACTGCGTCAATGGCAGGATGACAGGATTGGCCGGCGTGCTCATGGAATCTCCCTTTTTATGGTTGTCATCGCGAAGAGCGAAGCGACGAAGCAATCCATCATTGTCTTGTCCAAGGCCTGGATTGCTTCGCTTCGCTCGCAATGACGGTTTGGTTTAGGCAACATACCCGTGTCAAATCTCGCCGCCTGCAACGGCGATAGCCTGACCGGTAATCGCTCTGGCCCCCTCGCCGCACAGCCATAGCACGGTATCGGCAACTTCTGCGGGGCTCACAAGGCGGCCCTGCGGATTGTGCTTGGCGAGTTCGGCCGCCGCCTGTTCGCGGCTGCGGCCGGTCTTTTTCATGATGTTGTCGATACTGCCTGCGACAAGATCGGTATCGGTGAAACCGGGACACACCGCATTGACAGTTACACCCGTGGTCGCCAGTTCCAGCGCCAGTGAACGCACCAGTCCGACCACAGCGTGTTTGGCGGAGCAGTAGGCGCTGACATAGGCATAGCCTTTCAGACCGGCGGTCGACGCGACGGCAACAATGCGGCCATAACGGCGGTCCTTCATCGACGGCAGCACGGCTTGCACAGCATGAACCACGCCCATGAAATTGACATCCATCATGCGTTGAAACAGTGCCGCGTCGGATTTTCCGAACGGTGCGGACTCAGCAATGCCCGCGTTCGCAACCAGAATATCGATCGGTTGCCGCACCGCGGCTTCCGCGACCGCAGCATTGACAGCCGCCTGATCCGCGACATCGGCGACGCCTATGAAGTGCGCGCAGCCGGCCGCGACGGCCTGATCCAGCGCGGCGCGATTGCGACCGAGCACTGTCACCGTAGCTCCCGCATGCGCCAGCACGGATGCGATCTCGCGGCCGATGCCTCGCCCACCGCCGGTGACGAGCGCATGGGAGGAACGCGACAGTACGGGCATGCGTTGGCCTCCCCGAATGAATTCATCGACGCCGGACTTTGCATATATTTTAGACTTCAAGCTTTTGCAAGAAATCGGCTCGCTAGGGACGTAAATGGGGTCAAGCGCACCGATCAGGTATGCTTGACAGATGGGGCCCCACAGGTAGCGTCACGTTGCCAAGCAGGAGGACGGGTATCATGGCAGCTCTCGAAAAAGGCATCACTCGGAACGGAACGGGATATTCCGGCAAGACCTGGAATATCCTGGGACAGGTCTATTTCCCCAAGGCTGTGACCGACTCCACCTTCGCCTTCGAGACCAATAGCGATCCCGGCCAGTTTGTCCCGGTTCATATCCATCCCACCCAGGACGAATTCATCCTGGTCCAGGATGGCATGCTGGACCTGAAACTGGACGGCGTCTGGGTGAAGGCCAACGCCGGTGATCTGGTCCGGCTGCCGCGAGGCATTCCGCACGGCTATTTCAACAAGTCGGACAAGCCGGCGCGGGCGCTATTCTGGGTTTCGCCGACGCAAAAACTCGAAGCCCTTTTCAACCAGCTTCACAATCTGACCGATGTCGCGGAAATCGTCCGCATCTCGGCCGAGCACGAAGTCAACTTCCTGCCGCCGGAAGCCAATGATTGATCGGCAAGCGAGCGCAGCCCTTTTCGAAAATTGCTTTAAATTTAAAGTTACCGCTTTCCATCAATCGAGGTCCTGTTAGCATCGGCGGGTCCGACGACACGGAAGTACGGCGTGCCTGATCTTGCGCCCATGAAAACCAGGGATGGCCGGTTCGGTTATGAAGCCGCCGGCAATGCCAACTTGGTACCGCTGGTGTTCCTGCATGGAATCGGCGGCGCAGCAAGGTCATGGCGCGGCCAATTGGAGTTTTTCGAGGATCGCTATCGTGCCATCGCCTGGGACATGCCGGGCTATGGCGGCTCGGCGCCCCTTCCTGCCGTCAGCATCACGGCCCTCGCCGACGCCTTGCACGATTTCCTGCAGCAGGTCGATGCGGAAAAACCCATCCTGGTCGGGCATTCGATCGGCGGCATGATCGTTCAGCAGTTGCTGGTGAAAAGCCCTCGCATCGCCAGAGCCGTTGTGCTCGCGCAAACCAGTCCGGCGTTCGGCAAGTCCGACGGCGAGTGGCAGAAGACATTCATCGCGGCGCGGCTCGGTCCGCTCGATCGCGGCGAAACAATGGTCTCACTGGCGCCAACATTGGTGAAGGAACTTGTCGGCGATGACCCCGCGCCTGCCGGAATGGGGATCGCCCGCGACTGCATGGCTTCGGTTCCCGAGGCAACCTATCGCGCCACCATGCTGGCGCTGATGGGTTTCGATCTGCGCAAGTCGCTCGGCAATATCGCGGTACCGACGCTGGTGCTGTCGGGTTCCAGGGACAACAATGCGCCGGCAGGAATGATGGCAAAGATGGCAACGTTTATTCCATCGGCAACTTACGTTGAGCTCGAAGGCGCCGGTCATCTCGTCAACCTGGAAAGGCCAAAGGCCTTCAACGACGCACTGGACCAATTCCTGAAAGCCAACGTAACTGCAACACAAGTGACGGTATGATGACGGTGCAAGCCAACAAGACTGTGACTGATATCGATGAGATCAATCCGGATGCGCCGATCTTCGATCCCGCCGCGTTCCGGCTGAGCGACGAACAGGCCGGAATCATCGCGACCGCCCGTAAGCTCGGCCAGACCGTGTTCGCGGGCCGCGCAGCCGCCTACGATCGCGACGCAACATTCCCGACCGACAATTACAGGGATTTGCACCGCGCCGGCCTGCTCGGCATCGCTATTCCCAGAAGAAATGGCGGCCTCGGCGCCGACTACCAGACCTATGCGATCGCCGCCGCCGAAATCGGCCGCTATTGCGGCGCCACCGCGTTGACGTGGAACATGCATGTCTGCTCGACGCTGTGGTCCGGTCCGCTCGCCGACGATCTCGATATGGAAGCCGCTGCTCGCGACGAACACGAGCGCCGACGCGCCATGCATTACAAGCGCATTGTCCAACAAGGCGCGGTCTATTCGCAGCCGTTCTCGGAGGGCGGAGCCGCCGCGGCCGGCGGCGTCGCGTTCGGTACCGAGGCAAAACCGGTCAAGGGCGGCTGGCTCATCAACGGCAAGAAGATCTTTGCATCGCTTTCGGGGCACGCCGACTATTACGGCGTACTCTGCACCGAGATCGCGGAGGGCGAGAAAGCTTCCCGCCGTAACACGCTCTACCTCGCCCTTCCGGCCAAAGCCGATGGCGTATCCGTGGTCGGAGACTGGGACCCGCTGGGCATGCGCGGCACGGTGTCGCGTACGCTGCTGTTCAAGGACGTGTTCGTGCCGGAGGATGCGGCGCTGATGCCGCGCGGCGTCTATTTTCAGGCGGCAATGCGCTGGCCGCACATGTTCCTGACGCTGTCGCCGACCTATGTCGGCCTGGCGCAGGCAGCCTACGATTTCACCGTGCGGTATCTGCGCGGCGACGTGCGGGGCACGCCGCCCGTCAAGCGCCGGATGTATCCGACCAAGCAGATCGCGGTGGCGCAGATGCAGATCAAGCTCGAGCAGATCAAGGCGATCTGGTTTCAGGCGATCACCGAAGCCCGCGCGAACCCAACGAAAGAGCAGGTGCTGCGCGCCTACGCCGCGCAATATTCTGCGATGGAGGGCGCCAACGAGATCGCGACGCTGGCGATCCGCACCTGCGGCGGCCAGGCCATGCTGAAATCGCTGCCGCTGGAGCGGATCTATCGCGACAGCCGCTGCGGATCGCTGATGCTGCCATGGACCGCCGAACTCTGTCTCGATCGCATCGGCCGCGAAGCGCTGTACGAGACCGGCGAATCGGACGATTAGTTCGCGATGGACCTTTCGGATCTCATCGAACGCAACGCGGCCTTCGCGCCGAATAAGCCTGCGACCGTTTTTGACGGCGAGATTCTCAGTTACGCGGCGTTCAGTGCGCGCATCGAGCGGACGGCGCGCGCGCTGAAGGCCGAATTCGGCGTCAGCCGCGGCGATCGCGTTGCGATCCTCAGCTTGAATCGCCCTGACTATCTGGTTCTGCTCTATGCCTGCGCGCGGCTCGGGGCCATGCTGGTGCCGCTAAACTGGCGGCTTGCGGTGGCCGAGCAATTGTTCATTCTGTCCGACGCCTCGGTAAAGGTGCTGGCGCTCGAGCAGGCCTTTGCAGGTGTTTTGCCCGCGCTGGAAAAAGCCATGCCCCATACATGCGTGGTGGGCCTCGATTTCGCGCCTCTGCAAGGAAGTTCGTTCGACCCGCTGCTGACGCAAGCGCGCGGCGACGGCCGCAATCCGCATACCGATCTCACCTGTCCGCTGCTGATCGTCTACACCTCGGGCACAACCGGCAGACCCAAGGGCGCCGTACTGCGACAGGAAGCCCTGCTGTGGAACGCGGTGATGAGCCAGCACATGCACGGCCTTATCTCCAGCGATCATATACTCACCGTACTGCCCTTCTTTCATGTCGGCGGCCTCAACATCCAGACTACACCGGCGCTGCATCTTGGGGCGACCGTGACAATTCATCCGCGCTTCACGCCGGATGCGACGCTCACCGCCATCGCGCGCGATCGCCCGACCCTGACGGTGCTAGTGCCGGCGACCATTCAGGCGGTAACCGATCATCCCGACTGGCCCTCCACCGATCTATCCTCCCTGAAGGCAGTCTCGACCGGATCAACGATCGTGCCACCGCACCTGATCGACCGCTTTGTCGCGCGCGGGGTACCAGTGCTTCAGGTCTATGGCTCGACCGAAACCTGCCCGATTGCCGTCTATACTCGCCTCGGCGGCGATCTTTCGCGCGTGGGCTCGACCGGCCTCCCCGGGCTGTGCTGCGAGGCCGCTGTGGTCGATGATTCAGGCGTTGAATTGGCGCCGGACACGCCCGGGGAAATCGCGGTGCGCGGTCCCAACGTATTCTCGGAATATTGGGGCAACGAGCAAGCCACCCGCGAGGCGCTGCACGACGGCTGGTATCGCACCGGCGACATCGGCCTGCGCGACGCCGATGGCTATTTCTGGGTACACGACCGCAAGAAGAATTTGATTATTTCGGGCGGCGAAAATATCTATCCGGCCGAGGTCGAACGCGTGCTGCTGGAGCATCCCGATGTCGCGGAGTGCGGCGTGATCGGGCGGCCTGACCCCAGATGGGACGAGGTGCCGGTGGCCTACGTGATCAGGCGCTCGGGATGTTTGGTCGAAGCCGAGACCTTGAAAGCGCACGTGCTGACGCAGCTCGCCCGCTTCAAGGTGCCGCGCGATATCGTCTTTGTCGATGATCTGCCGCGAACGGCGCTGGGCAAGGTCCAGCATTTCATGCTGAGGCAGCTCGACGGTCCAGCGCGCGAAGGAGAGACGCCTTGAAGATCGCGGTACTGGGCGGCGGCAACGGCTCGTTTGCGGCCGCGGGCGATTTCGCGCTGCAAGGCCACGAGGTCAGCCTGTGGCGGCGCGATGCGGCACAGGTGGCAGAGCATCGCGCAGCCGGCTGCGGCATTGTCCTCAAGGACGCCAATGGCCGGCACGACGTGCAACTCGCGCTGGTGACGACTGACATCGCTGAAGCTGTCCACAACGCCGAGCTGATCCTGTGCCCTGCGCCGGCGTTTGCGCAGCGCGACATTGCAGGCCTGCTCGCGCCGCATCTCGTCGATGGACAGGTGGTGTTCCTGCCGCCGGCGACCTTCGGCTCGATGATTTTCGCGGCGGCCAAGCGCGACGCCGGCAATCAAGCCGCCGTCAGCTTTGCGGAGACCGGCACGCTGCCATGGCTGACGCGCAAGCACGGACCGTTCGAGGTCGCCATCACCATCCGCGCCAAGCGTTTGCCGGTCGGCGTATTTCCGCAGAAGGCCGCCGATCACGCGCTCGACGCGATCGGACGTGCGTTCCCCGGGGTGATCGAGCCGTGCGGCGATGCGCTGTCGGCGGCGCTGATGAATGCCGGTCCGATCATTCATCCGCCGCTGATCGTGATGAATGCCGGCCCTATCGAGCATTTCGAACGCTGGGACATCCACAAGGAAGGCACGCAAGCCGCGGTCCGCCGGGTCACCGACGCTCTTGATGCCGAACGTATCGCGGTGCGGAAAGGTCTTGGCTATGGTGGCCCGCATTTTCCGCTGGCGCATCATTACGCCAGCGAAGGCGAGCAATGGATGTATGGCCGTGGCTCGCATGATCGCCTGACCAACTCGGGCGACTGGCGCGAGCAGATCGTATTAACCCAGCATCGCTATATGCGTGAGGATTTACGCCTCGGCCTGTCGTTTCTGGTTTCGGTCGCGGAACTGGCCGGAGTGGCGACGCCACTGGCATTCGCGTTTCTTGCCATCGGCGGCGCGATCTGCGGCGAGGATTTCATGGAGGCCGGGCGCACGCTGGCAAGCCTCGGCCTCGGCCACCTCGATCGCGGCGAACTGCAGACCCTGTTGCGCGAGGGTTTTGACGAATGACCGCCGTCCGCCCAACGATCGCCTGCCTCGGCGCGGGCCGCATGGGCCGCGGCATTGCGGTGGCGTTCGCCTACGCCGGCCACACCGTCACCATGATCGACGTCAAGGCACGCTCCGCGGAGCAATTTGCGGCGCTCGAGGCCGAGGCGCTGGACGAAGTTCGCAAGACGCTGGCAAGTCTGGCACGGTTCGGATTGCTCACGGATGACGACGCGGACGCCGTGGTGACCCGGGTTTCCGTGGTGCCAGCGCACGCCATGGCTGCCGCGCTTGCTGGAGCAGGCATGGTGTTCGAAGGCGTGCCTGAGGTGGTTGAACTCAAGCGCGACATACTGGCCGCGGCCTCCAAATACGTCCGGCCCGATGTGATCATCGCTTCGACCACGTCAACCATTCTGGTCGATGACATCTCGGGATCCGTCGAGCATCCCGCGCGCTTTCTCAACGTCCACTGGTTGAACCCGGCCTATCTGATCCCGCTGGTCGAGATTTCACCCGGCGCCGCCACCGATCCGGCCGTCACCGCAAAGATCAAGACCTTGCTCGAGGGCATCGGCAAGGTGCCGGTGGTGTGCGCGGCCACACCCGGCTTCATCGTACCGCGAATCCAGGCGCTGGCCATGAACGAAGCCGCGCGGATGGTGGAAGAAGGCGTCGCCAGTGCCGAGGATATCGACAAGGCGATCCGCTACGGCTTCGGTTTTCGGTATGCCGTACTGGGCCTTCTGGAGTTCATCGACTGGGGCGGTGGCGACATTCTCTATTATGCGAGCCGCTATCTCGAAGGCGCGCTCGGCAGCGACCGCTATCGCGCTCCCGAGGTGATCTCACGCAACATGCACGACGGCCGCATCGGCATGAGGACCGGTGCCGGCTTCCTGGATTATTCCGGCCTCGATCTCGAGGCCCACCGCGAGCAGCGCCTCGCGGCGATGGTCGATCTGCTACGGCATTTTGGCCTGACCCGGCCGCCGGTGCTGGATCGGGATTAGCCGAACACATCCTGAAGCACGCCTTCGCGCACCACCGCGACGCCATCCAGTTCGATCGTCGTACCCATCATGGGAAGATCGAAATGCCCGGCGGTGTATCGCCCCGCGAATTCGTTGGCGCCGGTGGAAAACAGGAAGTTGCCGGCGACGGCGCGGAGTTCGGTCCCGTTGGTATCGCGCTGGTCATACATCGTCAGCGCTTCATAGCGCGCGCCGGGATTCATGCCGAACCCGACATGAGAGACCGCATAGGCTTCGCGGTCGCCCCATGCCGCGAGATAAGAGCGCATCATCGCTGCGTCTGCACCCTCGCCTTCCAGCTCGGTCACGTAATCGTCCTTCAGCGTCATCCGGATCGGGGAGGTCAGATAGCGCTTGAAGGTGAGGTTGATGTCACCGGCCGCCATCACAAGCGTCCCGTTGACGGTTTTGCTTTTGGGAAAGCTGACAACGATGCCGCCGGGCCAATGCGCCAGCGTGCCCGGCTTATCGGTCCAACCCCAGACCCCGACCGTCGAGGCGCCGGCCATATCGACGTCGAGTTCCGTTCCCGCTTTCGATGTTACACGCATCCGCTTGGCCCCACGAAGCATCTTCACCGCCGCGCGTACGCGCTTTTCCAATGCCGTGTCCGGCACCATGCGCTCAAGCGCTTCGGGGTGTTCGTTGGATATATTGAGAATGCGCGCGCCGGCTTTGAGTATTTCCGGCGTTTCGACCGCGTGCATCAGGCCTTCAACCGTGCAATCGACGACGAAGCCTGCCTGCTGAAGCGCCGAGACTACGGGCGCTAGCCGCTGGATCGCCTCGCTGGCTCCGGTGGAACGGATCGGGACGATCTGCCGGTTGCGCGGCGTCGGCACGATAATGTGAAACGGCTTTGCACCGAGACGCAACAGTGCCAGTTCGGCGAGGTGGACGTTGAGCGCACGTGATTGCGTCTCGGAAAGGATCGCAGCCGTGTCGCCGGGCTTAACCGCGCAACGTTCAAAGATCTCGCAGAACGCGTCGATCCATTTCGCTTCGATGCGATCTGCCAGCATGGCTTACCTCCACTTCAAACGTTGCATCAGACTTCCGGAAATCCGCGCAGCAGATAGGACCTTAACCCTTGCAACAGGCCGTTGAGGATCAATCCCAGCAGCGAGATCGTGATCAGCGGAACGAACATGTCGACGGCCTGAAAGGTCCGCGCCGCCGTCACCAGCATATGACCGAGGCCATCGGTCGAGGTGATCATCTCGGCAAGAAACACCACGATGCATGAGATCACCAGCCCGATGCGACAGCCGGTGAGGATCGACGGCACCGCTGCCGGCAGCACTACCTTGAACAGGATTTGACGACGCGGTGTACCCGCCGCCATCGCGGACCAGATCAGTTTCTGCTCAACCATCGACGCGCCGTAATAGGTCGAAAGCAGGATCGGAAACAGCGCATCGGCCGCGACCAGCGTGATCTTCGATTCATGGCCGAATCCGAGCAACAGCAGTAGTGCCGGATATAGCGCGACCTTGGGCAACGGCGCCAACACCCGCACGATCGGACGTACCACGGAATTGACGGCGGGACTGGCCGCAGCCGCAAGACCAAGACCAACGCCCAAAATCACCGCGATCGTGAATCCGGCAAACAATCGAAACAGTGTGGCGCCGATCTCGTGCTGAAACGTGTTCGTGAGCAACTGCTGCGCGAGCCGCATGAATACGAGGCCGGGCGGCGGCAGCAGCGTCGCCGGTGCATATCCGAACGACGCAATCGCCTGCCACAGGGCGATCAAGAACGCGATCGGCACCATCCCCAGCAAAACATCGGTCGTGACAGCTCGTGTGTTCATGCGAAGCTCAAGGGAATATCGAAGCCCGGCTCGGACCACTTCACCAATCTACCGCGCATCCTTTCGAAGGCGGTGTCAAGGCCGATGCCCATCGCGCCAATGATGATGATCATCGCGTAGACGGTGTCGTACTGCCCCATATCGAGTGCATTGAACAGGATATTTCCGGCGCCCGACTGCCGCGCGATCATCTCGCTGGTAACCATGGTGATCAGCGCCAGCACCAGACCGGTGCGGCAGCCGGTCAGGATTTCCGGCAGCGCCGCCGGCAGCACGATCCGGATCATGCGCTGCGCCGCCGACAGCCCCATGGCAGCGCCTGACCACAGCATCTTTTCCTCGACCGCCTTCGCACCCTGGAAGCTGTGGTAGATCACGGGAAGGCTGACGCCGAGAAAGATCACGAGCATTTTCGCGATATCACCGACGCCAAGCCAGAGCATGATGATCGGCATCAGCGCAGCTTTCGGCACCGGATAGGTAACCATCAGCAGCGGATTGAAGAACGATGCCACGACGCGGCTGCGGCCCATCATCAATCCGAGTGGAATAGACAGAATCAGCGCGACGCTGAAGCCAATCGCCATACGGCGGAGCGAGGCGAGAATGTTGATCAGGGATTCCTTATCGCCAAGAATGGTCGGGATCGCGCGGATCGCTTCGAGTGCGGTCGGAAAGCTGTCGGTATTGAGGATCAGCGCCGCTGCCTGCCAGATCCCGAGTAGGCCGAGACAGGCGAGCAGCGGTGCCGAGCGGGAGATGAGAGTACGCACCGCCATCATGGGTGCCGCGCCTCTTCACTGGTATCGTCGATCATGCGCTCGATATCGACGACGTATTTCTGGTAATGCGAGTTCGAGCAGAAGCTCCGCGCGGCGGCGCGGGCGTGGCAGATCGATGTCGACAATTTCCTTGATGCGGCCGGGCGAACGCGTCATCACCACAACTCTATCGGACAGGAACACCGCCTCGTCGACCGAGTGGGTGACGAACAGTACCGTCTTGCGATCGCGCTCCCAGATATTGAGCAGGTCGTTCTGCAGCCGCGTACGGGTATGCGCATCGAGCGCGCCGAACGGCTCGTCCATCAGCAGCACCGCGGGGTGATAGGCCAGCGTGCGCGCCAGCGCGACGCGCTGCTTCATGCCGCCGGACAATTCCTTGGGGTAGAAATCCTCAAAACCCTTGAGGCCAACCATTTCGATCAATTGACGGCTTTGCGCTTCGGCGGCGGCATGCTTCACGCCCTGCTGGCGCGGACCATACATTACGTTGCCGAGCACGCTCTTCCATGGAAACAGCGCGAACTCCTGAAACACCGGACCGCGGTCAGGACCAGGTCCAGTGATCGCCTTGCCCCTCACCCTCGCCTCGCCTTGGGTCGGATTGACAAAGCCGCCGACGATATAAAGTAGCGTCGATTTTCCGCAGCCGGACGGCCCGAGAATCGAGACGAAGGCGCCATCCTCGATTGTCAGCGAGATATCCGACAACGCCAAATGGTCCTGACGCCCCGACGTCTGGAAAATCTGGGAGACACGGTCGATTTCGATCATCGCATTGGCCTGCGCCCGCACCGGTGCGGATTCCGCCTGAACACCCCTGAGCAATGGCGATACCTTCATTCCCGCTTCTCTTGCCGGCAATGCCCCGTCACGGACGTGGCACCTTCTCGGTCTCCTCGATTAGCGAACGAGCATAGCGGAAACCTGTCGGGCTTGGCGATGCCGTTTCGGACAAAGTGCCTCAAGGCGGTTAGTCGAACCACGGCCATTCCGCCGCGCCATCATGCGTGACGGCGCCGCCGGGTGCCTGGCCGACCAGCCGTGCATATTTCGCGAGCGCTCCTGCCCGATGCCGCGGCGGTCGCGGCTTCCAGGCCCGTTGCCGTGCTGTAAATTCATTGTCGTCGATCAGCAGGTCCATGCGGCGTGCGCCCGCATCGATCCGGATACGATCGCCTTCGCGCACCAGCGCCAGCGGGCCGCCGACGAATGATTCCGGCGAGACATAACCGATGCACATCCCGCGCGTGGCGCCGGAAAATCGCCCATCCGTGATGAGGGCGACTTTCTCGCCCATGCCCTGCCCGTAGATCAGCGCGGTGACGCCCAGCATCTCGCGCATCCCGGGGCCGCCCACCGGGCCTTCATTGCGGATGACGAGAACGTCGCCCACGGCATATTTGCGGTTGCGGACCGCATCGACGCAGTGCTCCTCGTCCTCGAACACACGCGCGTTACCTTCGAATATCAGGTTCCTGAGACCGGCCACCTTGATGACGGCTCCGTCCGGGCAAAGATTGCCCTTCAGGACCGCAACGCCGCCATCAACCATGATCGGCGCGCGGGTCGAGTAGATGATCTCGCCGTCGGGCGCATTCGCGCTGCCATATTCTTCCATGATCGTCTTGCCGGTGATCGTCAGGCAGCGCCCATCGATGTGACCGCTTTCGACCAGCGCTCGGACCACGACGGCCGTTCCGCCGATGTCGTAAACATCCTTCGCAGTGTACTTGCCGCCCGGACGCAGATTGCCGATCAGGGGCGTGCGCGCAAAGACCTTGCCGACATCGTCGATCGTGAAGGAAATTCCGGCCTCGTTGGCAAGCGCCGGCAGATGCAGCGCGGCGTTGGTCGATCCGCCGGTCGCAGCCACGATGGCCGCGCCGTTCTCCAGCGATTGTCGGGTCACGATTTCGCGTGGCAATGGTCCGCCCCGCCGCAGCATCTCCATCACGAGGCGTCCCGCCCGGCGTGCCACTTGCGCGCGCTCGGCATAGACGCCCGGGATCATCGAGACGTTCGGGATCGTCAGTCCCATCGCTTCGGATACCATCGCCATGGTGTTGGCGGTGAATTGTCCCGCGCAGGCGCCAATCGTTGGCAGGCAGCTCCGCTCGATGCCGGCCAGCGTCGCCTCATCGATTTCGCCGGTCATGAAGCCGCCGACCGCCTCGTAGGAATCCAGCACGGTCAGGGTTTTGCCTTTGAAGCGCCCGGGCAATGCGCTGCCGCCATAGATGAAGATCGACGGCACATTGCAGCGGATCATGCCCATCATCACGCCCGGCAGCGTCTTGTCGCAGCCGCCGAAACCGATCAGGGCGTCATAGGCAAGGCCGTGGACTACAGCCTCGATCGAATCGGCGATCAGTTCTCGCGAGAGCAGCGAGAACTTCATGCCCTCGTGGTTCATGCTGATGCCGTCGGAGACCGAAATGGTGGAGAATTCACGCGGGGTACCGCCGGCTTCCGCGATGCCGGCCTTGGCGGCATCAACCTGAAAATCATGGGTCATGTTGCAGGGCGTCTGTTCGCCCTTCATGCTGACAACCCCGATCATCGGCTTCGCCAACGCCTCGTCGTCGAGCCCCATCGCGCGCATGAACGCGCGGTGCGGCGCACGATCGAGACCATCGGTCGTCACGCGGGATCGCCATTTCTTCATGTGCACAGTTTCTCCGTCGTCCCAGCAACGCCGGAACGACAAGTTGAGAGCCTTTGTCTATTGCAGCGGTGCAACGATAGTCGGATGCTTGAACTGCGCGACGTCCAGTTTGGGCAGCATTCCCGTCTCCGCATAGATGTCGAGCATCTTCTGGATCGCCGGGAAATTCGGCGCGGCACCGGGATCGCGGCCGAAATCATTGTCCTTGAGGAGATAGGTGTCGAGGACCGGTATCGGCGCCTTCAGCACCTCGTTCACAACCTTGAGCGTCTCTTCACGATTGGCCAGCGCTTTTTTCATGCCCGAAGTGATATCACGCACGTAAGCCTTTACCAGTTCTGGATTCTTGTCGACAAAGTCGGCGCGGCAGGCTTCCAGGATATGGACGATGTTCGGCATCGCCTGGGAAAGCGAAAACAGCTTGCGGGTGCCGCCCTTAGCCTCGGCACGCGCCGCAAACGGCTGGTTCATGTTGACGGCATCGACACGTCCCTGACGCAGCGCGTCCTCCGAGACCGCGAATCCGACCTCAACCAGTTTGATGTCCTTTGCCGGATCGACCCCGTTCTGTTTCAGAAGCATATTGAACGGCCCCTGGGTGCCGCCGCCGATCACGGATATGCCGATGGTCTTATCCTTGAGATCGGCAATGGTCTTGATCGGGGAATCGTCCTTGACCGCCCAATAGACCGAGAAGCCGCCGGGCTTTTCGAAGACGTGCTGCGCCACGATGTAGGCTTTCAGATTTCCGCCGACCACGCCGTTCGCCAGCGACAACGGCGCCTGCGTCGCGCAGTCGAGCGCGCCGGCGGCCAGCGCCTGCGTCATCGGGGCGGTGCCCTGGAATTGCGTCCATTCGATATTATAGGTCTTGCCGAGATTGGGGAATTCGGTGGGCCTGCGCATCATCCAATATTTCGATTCCTCGGCCGGAATGGTCCAGCCGACGCGGATCGTCTGCTGTGCATGAGACGAACTCACGCCCGCCAGAACGGCGGCCAAAGCCCCCGTTGCCAGGATCCATTTCGAAGGTATCCGCATCATTTCACTCCACTTTCCCCGATGTCGCCATAGCATGGCATAAACCTTTCATGGTTCAAACGATCAGGCAAGCCAGGGGGCCGGCCGGGGCCTAGAGCATTCCCGGCGCGGCCCGGATATGTTGTAAAGCCGGCAGGCCAGACAATGTTCTAGCCGCGGCCGAATGGGAGAAACGGAATGGCGACTGCACGCGAGGCGGACGAACAGCCAGTCGAAAAGCTGGGCTATCTCGGGCTCGGGATGATGGGATTTCCGATGACGCAACGTCTGGTGAATGCCGGCCATGACGTCACGATCTGGAACAGGTCTCCCGGCAAAGCGGCCGCGCTGGTCGAGGCCGGAGCGAAGCTCGCAGCCAAACCGCAAGCGGTTGCGGCGACCGCCAGCATCATTTTCATGTGCCTCACGGATGCTGCCGCCGTGGAGGAAGTTGTGTTCGGGCCCGACGGCTTGGCGACGGCGGCCGGCAGCGGGAAGCTCGTCGTCGATTTCTCGTCGATCCACCCGGATGCGGCGCGCTCCATCGCCGCCCGGCTGCAGTCGACCAACGGCATGGGCTGGATCGATGCCCCGGTTTCAGGCGGCACCGTCGGCGCGGAGGAAGGTACGCTCGCGGTGATGGCCGGCGGCGATGCTGCCGATATCGAAAGGGTGCGGCCCTATGTTCTGGCGATGGCGCGCAGGCTCACGCATATGGGCCCGACCGGCGCCGGCCAGACCTCGAAACTCTGCAATCAGGTCATCGTCGGCTGCGCCATGGCCGTACTCGCAGAAGCAACGCGCCTCGCGGTGAACGCAGGAATTGATGCCAAAAAGCTGCCGGAGGCGCTCGCCGGCGGCTTTGCCAACTCCATACCCCTGCAGTTGTTCGTGCCGCGCATGGCGCAAGGTATCCATTCGCCGCCGCTCGGCCATATCGCAACGATGCTGAAAGACCTGGATACGGTCATCGACGTCGCCCGCAATACTTCGAGCCCGGTGCCGATGTCCGCGCTGGCGGTTCAATTGTTCAGACTGGCGAAGGCAGCGCGTGGCGCGGATGCCGACGCGCTCGAAATCTATAAGCTGTCGGCCTCGCAAGCGGGTTGAGCGTCAGCCTTCAACCTGGCACGGGTCCCGCATCTCCTTGAACCAGCTGTCGTCCCTCTTTACGCCATCGATCGACACGCCCCAATTTATCTTTGACTTCTTCGTCTTGTTTATCTTGACCATTGCGCCAAAACCGGCCTTCGAGAAATTCGTGACGTTCGTCCTGCTCGCCGCTGGCGCAACCGCAATCGATTGAGGCCTGGCCGTCGTCAGGGTTGAAAAACCAATTGCTGTCGCGCAAAGGGTGGTTAGAAATAGCGTTCGCATGGAAGCCTCCAAGAAACAGGGATCCGCTCCAATGTACGACCCCGCCGGTGTTAAAATATCAGCCGAATTTCCAGTTCCTGAGCGGATGAAAGCCTGGGTTTTGGGCGACCCGGATGAGCTTCTTTCCCGTGACAAACCTACACCGGTTCCAGCGCGCGCAGAAGTCCTGGTCCGCATCGATGCGGTTGCGATTTGCGCAACCGACCTTGAGGTCATCCACTCGGGCTCGCCAGCGAGCATTGGAGGCGGCCTGCCCTTCAACAAGAATTTCACGCCCGGCCACGAGTATATGGGAACGGTTGCCGCTCTCGGACCGGGTGTCGACGAGTACGCGATCGGCGAACGCGTCAGCGTGGAAATCCATGCGGGGTGCGGCCAGTGCAAGCGATGCCGCCAGGGCATGTACACCTCATGCCTCAACTACGGAAACGCCGACAAAGGCCATCGTGCCAACGGCTTTACCACCGACGGCGGTTTTGCCGAATACGCCATCAACCACATCAACACCCTGGCGCGGGTGCCCGACACCATGAGCGATGCGGAGGCAACGCTTGTCGTCACCGCCGGAACCTCGATGTACGGCCTGACCGAACTGGGCGGGCTCGTCGCCGGCGAAAGCGTGGTGGTGATAGGCCCCGGCCCCATTGGTCTGCTCGCCGTCGCCGTCGCAAAGGCTCTGGGAGCGAACCCTGTCATCCTGACGGGAACACGCAACAAACGCCTCGCGATCGGCAAGGAGCTGGGTGCAGATCGCGTCATCAATATCGCCGAGGAAAATGCCGTCGAGGTGGTAAAACAGCTCACCGGCGGGATTGGCGCCGACTATGTGGTCGAGTGCGCCGGCACGGAAGCCACCATCAACCAGGCTATCCACATGACCAATCGCGGCGGGAAAATCTGCCTGGCGGCATTCCCGCACGAGCCGGTGACGACAGATCTCGCGCATCTGGTGAAAAACAACATCTACGTCTACGGCATTCGCGGCGAAGGCCGCAGCGCCACCCGTCGCGCGATGGCGCTGATGGCAGAGAAACGGTTCGATGCCACCAAGATTCATACCCACACGTTTGCGCTTGCCGATCTGCCGACAGCGCTCCGATACGCGCGAGAACGGGTCGAAGACGCCATCAAGGTGGTTGTTACCAACAGGCAGGCGAGCGCGCTAACGAGCGCCGCCGCAGAGTAGGCTCCGACCGCAAAACTACTTGGCTTCCAGGGTGCTGACCGGCTCCCAATCCGGCCCTGGCGGATGGCTTGCAAATGCTTGGGCCCGGCTGAGAAACAGCGCCGATGGCTTGTCGACATCGGCAACCCGTTCGAAGCATTTCACCGCGGCGTCGAATTCGCGGTTTCGCCAATATGCGAGCCCCTCGGCATAGGTGGTTGCTGAAGTTGCCTGCTGCGGCGTCTCCTGCCCCGCCTCCGCGAGCAATTCGTAGAACTTTACCGGGGTTGAGCGTCCCTTGACCCGGATGGCGTCAAGCTCGCGCCATGCAAACGCCGATCCCGTAAGCGCGACAGTCATTTCCGAGGCAGCGATCGTGGTGCCGTAGAACTTGTTGGCGCCCTCGAGCCGCGAGGCGAGGTTCACGGCGTCGCTCATCACGGAATAATTAAAGCGCCGCCGCGAACCGATGTTGCCGACCAGCGCGGGACCGGAATTGAGTCCCATCCGGTGGGCAACCTTGTAACCCTGAAAGGCAGCGGAGGTCTGATTGAGTTCGTCGAGACGCGCGCGGCAACCGAGCGCGGCGTACGCCGCATTGCTCGCGTGGTCGCTATCGTCGGCCGGCGCTCCGAACACCGCAACGATCGAGTCGCCGATATACTTGTCGACGTAGCCACCCTTGCTTTCGATGATGTCGGTCATGGCGGAAAGATACTCGTTCATGAACGCTACCAGTTCCGCCGGCGTCATTTTCTCCGAGATCGAGGCAAAGCCCGCCAGATCCGAAAAGAACACGGTGACGTCGCGCGTCTCGCCGCCCAGCACCGGCAATTTCTTGGACGCCAGCATCTTGTCGATCACCTGCGGCGCGAGATACAGCGCAAAGCTGCTCCTGAGCAAGCGCTCCCCCTTGTCGGTAACGACAAGGCGATAGGCGGTTACCGCAAGCATTGAAACGACCCCAGCGAGAAATGGCTCGGTCAACGGCAACGCCAGCGCCTGCTTAAATACAAGTGTCGCACAGCATGTCCAGGCCACGACCATTCCAGCATAGACCGCCGCCGCGCCCCCCGGAGTCAACACCCGCGCTGCGAACGCGACAAGTCCGGCAAAAACGATTGCGATGATCGTTACCGGCAACCGGCCGAGTTCGACCACCGCTTCGTGCGCGATGAGATTGCGGACGGCCGTCGCGTGAACGTAAACGCCTGCGATGGAGCTGCGCCTGAATTGCCCGGCAACGGGCGGCGCCGGGGGCAGCGCGCAGCGCGCGGCCCGCGATCCATCGAGCCCCGTTGCGAAACGCTTGGATGTGAGCTTCCGGTCCTCTGAATTGAGCACCGTGCCAAAGATGACGACCTTGCCGGAAAATTCATCATGAAAGAAATCCGTGTTGTTGCGCTCAACACAGGCACGCAGATCGGCGAACGAAAACGTCGGAATGTCCTTGCCGCCACCGTCGAAATTGAGCGTCAGCGTATTCGGTACCAGGCCAGGAACGCGATACCCGGCCAGCGTCACTCTTCCGTCCTCCGTCCGCACTGGCTCGGCGTTCAACGCGCGAGACGCGAGCTCCAGCGCCATCGAAGGCCACGCCTTTCTCGCCGCCTGGAAATGTCAGCGGTACTCTTCGCACGACATCGTCCGAGTCCAAATAGACATTCAGTGGGCGGATGTTCTTCTGCTGCCCCACCGCGATGCGTTGTCCCTGCGAAGGCCGCTCACCCCCCAGCTCTTCTCCCAGGACCACCTTGCCAGCCGTTGATCCGGTCGCAAGCGAACGAAGGAAGGCGCGATCGAAACCGCGCAAGCGCGCGCCAAGCAGATCGTCGCCGAAAGGTATCTCCGACTGTTCGATCGACGCGGGAAACACGATATCGAAGCCAACGACCTTGGCTCCGCCGTCGATGACTGCACTCAAGACCCGGCCGATTTCGGTGGTCCAGGTGAGAGTCGGCGATTGCTTGAAGGGCGGTGTCTTGTAGGTCTCCTCGTCGATCGCAATCACGACAACAGGCGCAGCGGCGGGATCGTGGAGCATGCCAAACGCCCTCCAGCGCAGCGCTGTAAGCGCGTCGATCGACCAGCGATGGACGAAGTCGAGCGGAGGAAGGGCGGACACGATGCCGCACGCCAAGGCAACTAGAATGAGCGCGACGGCATCTCGTCTTGTGACGCGGCCCATGGCGGGGTCCGGGCGATCGAACTCCCTATTCCAAACGCACCAACCGGCCGATGATAGGGGTAGGGCCGGCTCCGGCGCGGGGATCGACCACGAAGATAGTCTTCCGTGATCCCAGACTTGCCGAATAGGTGCCTCCCGGCTTCAGAGCCGTGCCGGTTTTGGCAAAGTCGTAGAACTTGCCCCGCGCAACGGAAGCAGCCGTGAGGTTCACATCGTAATGCTCGCCCTTCACATCGAGCCGCTCCACTGTGAGCTTTCCGCGGCCCGTCGTCTCCACAACCGGCGAAAGGCCATAGAGCCTAAACTGCGGCGACGACGCCATGTCTCCGCTGATGCTCCGAACCACCGTCGCGGCGCTTTCCCTCACTTCCCGATCGATCGGCTTCGATTGGTTCGAATCGCAATCCACCTTGCCTGCCTTGACCTCGCTGAGATGGACCATGCTTTCTTCGGTGCCGATGATTACTGTCCCCACTCCCGTAATCGTCTCCTGCCAGCAGGATTTCATGTAACCGAGCACGACCTTTCCGGCGGGCCCGAGCTTGATAACCGCTCCGGGAGCGACATAGTCCATGAATTCGGCACCACTCACCTTGCCTTGGACGTCCTCAACAACGGCGACCGGCGCCTGCGCCGCAGCCAACCCGGCAGAGCCAACCAAACCGACAATCGCGGCGAACAGCCTTTTCATTCGGGAAACCTCAAAATATCTTGTCATTCGGCCAGAGCGGAATTCGACAATAGCAGACGGCGGGGTTGTCGATAACCCTTCTCTTCGCACTAATAGAGCGGATCGGTCGATACGGAAGCCACCGTCTCCCGCGATCGGAGGACTACTCCGGATATCAGTTCACGAGTCTGTGCTCTGGATCACACCGAGCAGTAGCGTTCCTTGATATCATTGTCAGCGAGCAGCGCGCTCGCGGCGGCGTGATAGACGACCCCGCCCTGATCCAGCACATAGGCGCGATCGGCGATATCGAGCGCCAGCTCCACGTTCTGCTCGACCAGCAGGATCGTGGTGCCCTGCGCCTTCATGGTGCGAAACAATTCGAACATTTCATCGACCAGCACAGGCATGATTCCTTCCGATGGCTCATCGAGCATGATGAGATCGGGCTTTGCGATCATGGCACGGGCGATCGCCAGCATCTGCTGCTCGCCGCCCGACATCGTGACGGCTTCCTGATCGAGACGCTCGGAGAGCCTCGGAAAGATCCGGGCGATGCCTTCGATCAGTTCGATCTCCCTTTTCTTTTCAGGCGACGCCACCAGGCCAAGCCGAAGATTTTCCCGCACCGAAAGCCCCTGTACGATCCGCCGTTCTTCCGGCACATAAGCGAGGCCAAGGGCAAAACGGACATGGGCGGGCTCGTTCAAGAGTTCCCGGCCTTTGAATTTGACCGATCCCCGCGTCCGCTCCATGAGACCCATGATCGACTTTAAGGTGGTGGTCTTGCCGGCGCCGTTGCGACCGATCAAGCAAACGATCTCGCCCTTCGACACCTCGATGCTGATGTCCTGCAGGGCATGGCTGGCACCATACCAGGCGTTGAGATTGCTGATTTGCAGCATCCGCTCAGTGCTCCCGCTGGCCCAGATAGACCCGCTTCACTGCCTCGTTCTGGCGGACCTCCAGCGGAGTCCCTTCCGCCAGCAGTTCGCCGTGGTGCAATACCAGAATGCGGTTGCTGATTCCGAGCACCAATTTCATCTTGTGTTCGACCAGGATGACGGTGCGTTCGCTGGCCAGCTTCACGATAAGGTCCATCATGACGCGGGTCTCTTCCGGGCTCATTCCGGCGGTCGGCTCGTCCAGCAGGAGCAGCCTGGGCCGGCTCGCCAGCGCCATTCCTATTTCGAGCGCGCGCTGCTCGCCATGCGCCAGCGTCTTGGCCGTTCGCTCGCGAGACTCCCACAACCCGACCAATGCCAGCAACTCATCGGCCTGTTCGATCAATTCATGATGCCTGGCGCGGGGACGCCACATGTCGTAGCGTGAAACCAGCGCCTGCAATCCGATCCGGATGTTCTCCCGTGTCGACAATTGTGGAAACACATTGGTGATCTGGAACGACTTCGCTACTCCCATATGCGCAAATCGATGCTGCGGAAGTCCGGTTACATCGCGTCCTTCGAATTCCACGCTGCCGCTCGAGGGCGGAAAGGCACCGGACAGCAAATTGAAATAAGTGCTCTTTCCGGCGCCGTTGGGACCGATGATCGACGTGATGGCGCCTTTGCCAAATTCGGCCGAGATGTTGTTCAGCGCGACAAACTTGCCGAATACCTTGCCCACCGCCTTGGTGCGCAGAATGACCTCTTGCGATCGCAGGCTGACTTCCGTCATGGCTTGCCCCGCGAGATCAGCGTTCCCCAGATGCCAGCCGGGAAGAACAGCACGCAAATCATGAAAACTGCGCCGACAATGAGTTGCCAGTGCACCGTCCAGAGCGAAACAAGATTTTCCAGCATCAAAAATGCCGCCGCGCCGACCATCGGCCCGAAAAACGTTCCCATTCCGCCGAGCAGCGCAATCATCACCACGATTCCCGAAGTCTCGTAATGCAGAATTTCGATCGGGACGATGGAGAGGTGCAGGGCTTGCAGCGCACCCGCCAACCCGCAAAAGCCGCCGGACAGAACGAATGTGATCAAACGCGTCAAGGTCACGTTATAGCCGGAGGCTTTCGCGCGGATTTCATTTTCGCGCACCGCTTCGATCACGGCGCCAAACGGCGATGCAAGAATTCGCGACAGGACGAAAAACGCCGCAATGACGAATGCCGCGATCACGTAATAGCGCGTCAGCGGATTGATAAAATCCAGTTTCACGCCGAGGATATCGATCGCGCGAACATTGATTCCGCGCAATCCATTCTCACCACCGGTCCAGTCGACGGCCTGATAAAACAGGTAATACACGCACTGCGACAAGGCCATCGTCACCATGGCGAAATAGATACCCCGGGTTCGGATCGCCAGCACACCGATTAGCGCGGCCATCAGCAGGCCACCGAGAACGCCGAGCGCGATGGCGACGAACCAGGGCAACGCAAAATGAACGATTGCTATGCCGCAGAGGTAAGCGCCGGTGCCGAACAGCGCAGCATGGCCAAAGGACAGCAGCCCGAGATAGCCGAAAACCAGGTTGAATCCGAGCGCATAAAGCCCATAGATCAGGATATTTACCGCGAGAGCCGTGAATGGCATCACCAGGGGAAAGATCAGAACTACCAGGCTGGCGATGCTCGCACGATGTGCAGTCGCGAACTGGAACCAATTCGCATGCATCGCCTGCGCCGGCTTGACGGGCTGGATCATCTCATTCATGCGCTGATCTTTTACGTTCAACTCATCAATCCGGCGCGACCGAAGAACCCCTGCGGCCGGACGATCAGGACCACCGCCATCAGTGCGAAAATCGAGACCTTGGCCATTTCCGGCGCAAACAGCGACGTCATGCTGACCACCACGCCGACCAGGAGACCAGCCAGGACCGCGCCGCCAATCGATCCCATGCCGCCGACGACCGTGACCACAAAGGCTTCGGCCAGGATCGTGCCGCCCATCTCGGGAATGACACCCTGGAGCGGCGCTGCCAGCAGGCCGGCAAAGCCGGCAATCGCGGTGCCTATTCCGAAAACAATCAACCAGACTTTCGCAACGTCGACGCCCAGAACACGCACGATCTGCGGATCGCGCGCGCCCGCTCGGATGATCAAACCGAAGCTGGTCTTTTCGAGAAACAGCCAAAGCGCCAAAAGAACGACCGCGGTGGCACCGATCACGAACAGCCGATACAACGGAAAATAGCCGACACCGATGTTCACGGCACCCTGCAAAATCTCTGGCGTGTCGAACGGATATCCGGTCTTGCCGAAGGCGATACGGACCAGTTCGACCATCACATAGCTCAGTCCAAACGTCAGCAGCAGCGGATAATCGATACCGCGTCCGTAGAGCGGCCGGATCAAGACGCGTTCGACGGCGAGCCCGAACAAGCCAACCGCCAGCGGCACCGCGATCAGGCAGATCCAGAAGTTTCCGCCGAGCGACAGCATGTAAAGCCCGGCATAGGCTCCGACCATGTAAAAGGCGCCGTGGGCGAAATTGACCACGGTCAGCATGCCGAAGATCAGGGAAAGACCGATGGCGAACAGCACATAGATCGCGCCGAGCGCGAGACCGGCGAACAATTGCAGTGCAATCAAATCAAGGCTCAGGCCGGCCATGCGCTCTCCCCAACAGCGGCGCGTGCCCGCTGGGGCACACGCCGTCCACAATATCAGGCTTTGTGACCGAGCGCCTCGCAGGTGCGCAGGTTTTGCTCATTGGGTTCATCGGTGCTGATGACATCGAAAACGTCGGACTCGTTCTTCATATCCTTCGACTTCGACTGGATCACCAGCACCGACTGGACCGACTGGTGGTCGCATTTTCGATAGTATTGCGGCCCCTTGTAGAAGTCATATTTCAGCGCTTCCATTGCCGCGATCACCTTGTCGGTGTCGACGCTGCCGGCATTCTTGACGGCGGTAAGCACCGTGCGCACGCCGCCATAGCCAAGCGCGCCGTAGTCCGTCGGCAGCTTGCCGTCATACATCTTGCGGAAGGCATCGTTGAAGCCCTTGGTGGAAGCGAATTTATCCTCCATGCCCCAATAGAACGAGCATCCACCCACCACGCCCTCAAACGCCTGCGGTCCGGCCGCGACCCGGCTGGCATGGGAGAGCAGCGGTGCGATGATTTGCGTCGTTTTCTTGACGCCGAAATCGGTCGCTTGCTTCAGCACGATCTGCTGATCGCGTCCGAAATTGCTGATGCAGAGAATATCGGGTTTCAGCGCCTGGATGCGCGGCAGCAAGGTCGAGAAGTCGGATGTGCCAAGCGGATGGCGGATGTCGCCGAGGTTTTCGATATTGAAGGCCTTGCCGACCTCAAGGAAGCCGCGGACCATCTCGTGACCATAGGCATAGTCGGCGGTGAGGAATGCGACCTTCTTGCCGAATTTCGAAAACGCATAGCGGCCCACCGCACCCGATGTCAGATGCGGGTTCAAGGCCTCATGGAAGGTGTATTTGCTGAAGTCCGCGGCCTCGTTGATGGCATCCGACTGGCTGATTGAATTGAAGATGATACCGCGCTCCTTGGTGACGTTGTTGATCGCGAGTTGAACCGCGGCGGAAAGACTGCCGACGACGAAATTCACCTTTTCCTTTTCGACGAGCTCCAGGGTCCGCGTTGCCGCTTCTCCGGGATTGAGCTTGTCGTCACGAACGACCAGTTCAGCCTTGCGTCCATCAAGTCCGCCAGCGTCGTTGAATTGCGCGACCGCGAGCTGTCCGGCGCGTACCTGGTCCTGGGCCTCGGCGCCATAAGGACCAGTCAATGGAACGGGAAAGCCGATCTTGATGGTGGCTTCCTGCGCCCGCAAGAGATTGATGCGAAATGGCGAGGCGGCAAGGGCTGCCCCCGCACCGGCCGTCGCTAGCAAGCGCCGACGGGAAATCGATCTGGTGATGTTCTTGGTCATGATTTGCTCCCCTTAAATTTTCTATTTGGGTTCGTTGGCCTCGTGCTTTTCAGATTCGTCCCCGCGCGGTCAGAATAACCTGCGGTGTCAGCGGAATCTCGGTAATTATTGCGCTAAATGGCCTCAGCGCCTCGTTCAGCGCAACCATGCAGGCAGGCAACTCGGAGGCGGGATCGGCATGAGCGAGACTGCCGCCGACGCTATTCCTCGCAGCTCGGTTAGTTCGCCGATATCGACAATCAGTTCGGGTGGGACCAAACGCAAATTGATCGCCGGCATCAGGCTCTGACCACCCGAGAGCACCTTCGCGCGATCCCCATGCGCGACGAACAGATGCAAGGCGTTCACAACGTTGGTTTGTCGCGCGTAGCTGAAAGCCGCGGCCTTCATTGACGTGATCCCCCTTTCGCCTGTTTTCGGCGCATTTTCCGTGAATTAGACGGTGTCGACAACCAAAGGTCAAGTTTGTTTATCGAACGATTATTTCTGATGACTCGAGTTTCGGATTTGTCATAATGGTACCAACGCCGCACGGTTGAGCTCTTGTCAGACCAGTGCCAGGGAGGGGGAAGGCAATGAACCTGGGATTCTTTACCATGCCGATCCATCCTCTCGACAAGGATTGGCGGCTGTCCCTGAGGGAAGATCGCGAGGCCTTTCTGCTGGCCGACGAACTGGGATACACCGAAGCCTATGTCGGCGAGCACGTCACCGACAGGGCCGAGAACATCACGTCATGCATTGCATTCCTGGCTTGGGTTGCGGCCGCCACGAGACAGATCAGGCTCGGCACCGGCACCGTCAATATGCCGAACACCCACCCGGCCACGGTTGCGGCCAGTGTGGCGATGCTCGATCACATGCTCGACGGACGTCTGATTTTCGGTATCAGCCCCGGCGGACTTCTCTCGGATGCCGAACTATTCGGCAATCTCGATGCCAATCGTAACGAGATGTTTCTTGAATCGATCAACCAGGTCCTCGACATCTGGGCCGGCGAACCGCCGTACAATTTTTCCGGGAAATACTGGAACATCTCGATCGAAAAGACCCTGATGAAGGATATCGGCCAGGGGTACATTGCGCAGCCGCTGCAGCGGCCGCATCCTCCTATTGTCGTCACCGCCGTCGCTCCCTTCTCAAAGGGCGTCACCGAGGCCGCCGCGCGCGGCTGGGACCCCATTTCGGCAAATTTCCTGATGCCAGCCTGGGTGAAAAGCCACTGGCCGAAATATGTCGAGGGCTGCGAGCGCGGCGGTCGGGCTGCCGAGCCGGCGAACTGGCGCGTCGCAAAGAGCGTCTTTGTCGCCAAGGACGCGGCGACGGCAAAGGCCTATGCTACCGATCCCGACGGACCTTACGTCTACTATTACCGTTCGCTGTTCACCAAGCTGGTGAAGAGCGGCCGTATCGAGCTGTTCAAGACGCGCCGCGATCAACCCGACAATGAAGTGACGCTTGAGATGATCTGCGACAAGTTGATCATCTATGGAACGCCTGACAGCGTCGCGGACCAGCTGCTGGCTTTCCAGGACGAGGTGGGCAGTTTTGGCACCCTCTTGTATGCTGGCAAGGACTGGAAGGATCGCGAGCTCGGACGTCAGTCAATGATTTTGATGGCTGAAAAAGTGATGCCGAGGGTCAATGCAGGCATCTCGAAACAGCCCAACGCCGCCGAATAGCTCGCGGCCAACCTGAGAAGGCGCACCGTGGCGTTTACCGATCGCATTCCGTATCAGGCGCAGGTCGACCGGCCGCAACTCAAATTGCCGAACGGCAAGAAGCTCGCGGTATGGGTGATCCTCAACGTGGAGGAGTGGCGGATCGAGAACGCGATGCCGCGAACTGTGCTGAGCCCGCCGATGGGACAACCGCTGTTGCCGGACGTTCCGAACTGGTCGTGGCATGAATACGGAATGCGTGCAGGCTTCTGGCGGCAGTTCAAGGCGCTGACCGACCGCAACATGCCGGTGACGCTGGCGCTGAACGCGAATGTCTGCAGTTCCTACCCGCGCGTCGCTTCAGCCGCGCTCGACGCCGGCTTCGAATTCATGGGCCATGGTTTCGTGCAAGGCCCGATGCACAAGCTCGACAACCAGGCCGACGCAATCAGGCGGACCGTCGAAACCATCGCAAATTTCACCGGCAAGCTGCCGCGATCGTGGGAAAGCCCGGGCCTGACCGAGACCGAGGAAACCATCGATCTTCTTCGTCTCAACGGCATCGAATATCTGGCGGACTGGGTGATCGACGATCTCCCGCAAGACATCGCGACCCCTCACGGCACGATGACGACGATCCCCTATTCGGTGGAAACCAACGATATTGTCATCCATGCGCTGCAGCATCTTTCTTCCGAGCAATTTCTCAAGCGCTGCATGGATCAGTTCGATCGCCTGTATCTTGAGGGCGCAACCAATGCGCGGATCATGGCAATCTCGATTCATCCCTATATTACGGGTGTCCCCCATCGCATCAAATATCTGGAAACGCTGCTCGACTATGTCACCGGCCATGACGGCGTCGCGTTGATGACAGCCAGTGAGATCGGCGACTGGTACCGGGCTCAAATATCGAAATCATGATTCATCCGGGTTGGACGAGCCGCTATCCGATCGCCTTCACCGGGGCGCGGCTGGAGTTGGCGGCTGTCCCACAAACCCGTGCGAAGCCGGCCAGAAAAACATCCAGCGCGTCGCTGATCATCTGCTCCTTGTCCTCGAGCACGGGAGATTCGTAGATGTATTTTCGGACACCGTAATAGAAGATTCCGCTGTGAAACACCCAGGCCATTTCGAGCTCGGACGCGGTCGGTTTGCTTTGCGTCGGAAGCCCCGCTTCATGGCGGCATTCCCCGATGATACGCGTGAGGATCTTGTCCTGCACCACGCCGACATACCACCGGTTAATGTCGAGCCCCTTCAGGCCTGAATAGAGATAGATACGAAGCCATTTCCGGGTAAAGATCACATTCGTATAAGCGTTGTAGAATTCTTGCAGCCGATCGCGGATCGGTCGTGAGCGGTCGATGAGGAGCTGTTCCCAGCCCGTATCGAGCGGCTCGAGGTAGACCGTGCGATAAACCTCCTTGATTAAATCGTCCTTGCTTGGAAAGTAACGATATAGCAGCGGCTGTGTGACGCCAAGCCGGCGCGCCAGATCCCGTGTCCCTCCCCCAAATCCCTCATCCGCGAAGAACTCTGTCGCCTTGGCGACGAACTCCTTGCGACGATCATCCGGTGACAGACGTTTCTGCTTCGTACGGACAAGCTTGGGCAAGACCTTCTTTATCATGGCTTGCGGGCCGCTAAAACGTCGTTGGCCGAAAGAAACCGGCCGTAGCCACCGTGCGCAAACAGCAGCGGCTCTTGCCGGTTATATGCATAGGCCTCGACCGCCCCCAGGAAAATGACATGGTCGCCACCATAATATCGACTGGCGGCGCGGCATTGAAAACTGGCGACGCTGTCCGCAAGTACCGGCGCGTTGCCGAGGCCCGCGGTCCACTCAACTCCGGCAAATTTGTCTTCCGACGATTTCGCGAATTTTGTCGCCAGCGCCTGCTGTGAGACGCCAAGCACATTGACGGCGAAATGGCTGGCGTTCTGAAAGGTGCTCAAGCCCTGCGAAAACATTCCAAGGCTCCAGAGCACGAGCGGCGGGTTCAACGATACCGAGGCGAACGAATTGCAGGTCAGTCCATAGGGCTTTCCATTGGTTCCGACGGCCGTGATGATGGTAACGCCGGTGGCATATGTGCCCAGCGCGTTACGAAAATCACGTGGGTCGATCGCCGAACTATCGCTGGCCAATTCGTTGGCTGGATCTGGGTCGGCCGGATGCTTTGGCGCGTCGGTCATTTCGCCGATCTCAAAGCGTCAGGTTTTCGGAAGGCAGACCAAGCGCGACGCGGCCATAATTGGTGCCAGCCGCATCGAAATTGAACGCGATGTGCGAATTGATCGCGTGGGCATCGCGAAACTGCCGTTGCAATGCCCCGGTCGTGAACAAACCTCGCGCGCCGCTCGCCGCGAACAGCAGCGACACGGCTTCGGTGCAGAGATTGACGGAATAGGCTCCATCGCGGCGCAATCTGGTCTTGGCGGCCATGTCCGGAACATGGCCGCGCCTCGCGTCGGACATCGTCGCGATGCACGTCGAACGCATGATCAAACGCGCCGCATCGATCTTCGAGGAAGCCTCGGCGATCTTGATCTGCGTGCTCTGAAGGTCGCCCAGTTTGGCGCGATTATAGGTCGAAGCGCGATGCCGCGCGAGATCGATATAGTCGTCAAGACAGGCCTGCGCATTTCCCAGCGCGACGCCGGAAAGCACATAGGGAAAGAGCGAGAATACCGGCAACGCGTAGAGCGCATTCGGATTGACGGCACTCCCGGGCGTTGGCCCCCCGGCAAGATCGCTTACCGCCACCGTCATCGGCTCGGCGACGAACGCATCTTCGACATCGACGTCATTCGAGCCCGTTCCCCGCAATCCGGTCGCATTCCACGTATCGTTGATCTCATAGTCGTTTTTGTTGAGCAGAAATATCCGGTATTCGATCCCATCGGCTTCATCGTCGGACGAGACGACGCTCGCCAGCATATTCCATTCGCAGGATTCCACGCCCGACGAGAATGGCCAACTACCTTTCAGACGATATCCGCCATCCACTTTCCTGGCACGGCCGGCCGGAAATATGAAGGAGGACGCGATCAGGGCGTTGGCATCCTTGTCCCAAACACGATCCTGAGCGCGCTTGTCGAACATCCCCAGCATCCAGTGGTGGCTGGCGAGGTTGGCAAAATTCCACGCTGCGGAAGCGTCGGCGCGCCCGATAGCATCGGCGCAGTCGACCAAGGCAACATAATCCAGCTCGGAGCCGCCGACCCTTTTTGGCTGTACAATCCTGAACAGACCGGAATCATGCAAATCGCGTTCGGTCTCCGGCGGCAGGCGCCGCAGCTCCTCGGTCCGTGAAGCCCTATCCCGTAATTGTGGAATGAGCGCTTTGGCACGGGCAATCATGGCCGCGTAGGCGTGGTCATCCCGGTCCGGCGCTGCGGACAAGCTCGCGTCTGGCTTTTGGCTTGCACCTGCCATGTGCGTTACCTCGCTCGCCCCTTTTTGCGGTCTTGATACGGACGAGACTGCCCTCGGTGTTTATCGCTTGATCACTAATTGTTCAAGACGCGGCTGGACACTTATCGACCGCACCGCAAAATTCGGCCGAGTTCGTTAAGATCCCCTCCGCCTCAATCCGCCGGGAGAGCCCGCTTCAGCCGCATCTCACTATCGCGCAGTATCGCGGTATCGAGCTTCCCCTGGCTGAACGCGTCGGACGCACACCCGAAGATACGATAAAATTGCGAACCATCGAACGCTACAAGCATCAGATCGACGCTTGCGTTGAACAACGGCCGTGCAGACGTTGTGGCGATAGATCGCCCCCATCACCGGATCGTCGGTGATAATCACCCCGTGGAAGTTCCATTGCTGGCGAATAATTCCGCTGACGACAGGTTTGGAATGCGATGCCGGACGATCGGGATCGACCGCCATGCGTTACATGTCCGCGACCATCAATTGTGCTTTCGAAACTCGCCAACACATCCCTGCCACCGCCGCCCATAGCGACTTCATCGCTGGCACTGTAATCCATTGTCCATCGCCGGTGCCTCTATCCAATCGAAGCCTTACGATAACCGTTCAAGGAAATGATTGGTCGCAAACCCGCTTGACTGGTCGATACCATTTGATGATTGCTTGTCGCCTGATCGCTTACCACCCGTTGCCGATAATGTGATGACTAGGAGCGCCCCTCATGAACAAGACAGTTGGAATCGTTGGGCTTGGCATCATGGGAAGCGCGATCGCCCGCAATCTCGTCGATCGCGGGTGGCGCGTGATTGGCTTCGATATCGACGCCGTACGGCGGGCGGAACTCGCAAGGGCCAACGTGACCATCGCCGACAGTGTCGATCAGGTCGCGCGCGATGCGCCGGTCATCATGACCAGTCTCCCTAGTCCCGCCGCGGTCAAGGAAGTCGCGCAGTCGATCGCCGATTCCGGCCAGTCGGCGCGGATCGTCGTCGAACTCTCGACGCTTGCCATTGCCGACAAGCTTCGTTTCGAAAGTATCCTGAAAGAAGCGGGCCACATCGCGCTGGACTGTCCGCTGAGCGGAACCGGCGCGCAGGCAAGAAATCGCGATCTGGTAGTCTATGCCAGCGGCGACCGCGATGCCATCGTCCGCTGTGCCGAGCTATTCTCCGATTTCGCCAAGCAAAGCGCCGATCTCGGAAAGTATGGCAATGGCAGCCGGATGAAATTCGTCGCCAATCATCTGGTGGCGATCCATAACGTTGCTACGGCGGAGGCGATGATCTTGGCAGAGCGAGCCGGGCTCGATCCCAAAATGGTGGTGGAGATGGTTGGCCCTGGTGCCGGCGGCTCGCGGATGTTTCAGATGCGTGCGCCCATGATGGTCGAAGGCGTCTATGAGCCCGCGACCATGAAAGTCTCGACCTGGAAAAAAGACATGGCGATCATTGCCGAGTTCGCCGAGGAAATTGGCTGCGCAACCCCCATGTTTACACTGACGCAACCCGTCTACACGGAGGCGATGACGATGGGATTGGGCGACCAGGACACGGCGGCAGTGTTTGAAGTACTGAAGAAGACCATCCTCACCGAACCCAAATCCGACGCGCCCGACAAGGCGTAGCGCCATCGCATCAGGCGTTTACAAAACCGCAGATGAGGAGAGGAGCTGAAGCGCGCGCCCAAGATACTGCACTGCATCAAAGGCAGCCGATTTCATCCGATCCGCCACCGGCAGCTGCCAAAATATCCAGCAGCCCAGATCGATGACGTGGTTATCACTTGATCATTTACGGCTTCCGTCCGATAAATCACTCAATCAATAAAAATAGCGACGGATATTCAATCCTAGCATTCAGGGGAGGATCCAGATGACGATATCGCGACGACAATTTGTCTCAAGCGTTGCCGGCGCAGGTATTGCCAGTATGGCCGCCCCCAATCTCGTCTTTGCCCAGAACAGTGGACCGATTCGCGTCGGCTTGCTGGCGGCCAAAACCGGACCACTGGCCTCCGGCGGCATCGACATGGAACTAGCCTTGACGATGTTTCTGAAGGAACGCGACAGCACGCTCGCGGGCCGCAAGGTCGAGTTGATTGTCGCAGACACGGCCGGAACTCCAGCGACTGCGCGCACCAAGGCGCAGGAGCTGGTTGAAAAGAACAATATCCATTGCATTATCGGCCCGCTCGCCGCCTTCGAGGCGCTGGCAATCGCCGACTATCTCACGGAAAAGGAGATACCCACCATAGGCGTCGCCGCGGCGGAGGACATGACGCAACGGCACCCAAGTCCATGGTTTGTGCGCGCAACATCGACCTCGGCGCAATGCGCCTACCCGCTGGCAGATTATTCCTCGAAGGAACTGAAGTACAAGAAGATCGTAACCATCGCCGACGACTTTGCGTATGGGCACGAAATGTGCGCCGGGTTCCAGCGCGCGTTCGAGGACAATGGTGGCAGGATTATCCAGAAAATCTTCACGCCGCTGGCAACACCGGACTACGGCAGTTATGTCGCGCAGGTGAAGAGCGCAGATGCGATCTTTCTCGGCACCGCCGGCTCGAACGGATTCCGCTTCCTTCGCCAATTTATCGAATATGGCCTGAAGGACAAAATGGCCGTGATCGGCGGCATGACGGCGCTCGACGAATCCGTGCTTCGCAATATGGGCGACGAGGCGCTGGGGATTGTGACCACCAGTTGGTATTCCGCAGAACTGGACAATCCGCTCAACAAGGCGTTCGCGGAGGCGTTTCGCAAGCAGTTCAAATACGATCCCGGCTATTACGCCGGTGGCACCTACGTTTCTGGCCAAGTTCTGGAAGCCGGGCTGAAAACCGCGAAGGGAAATGTGGAGGACAAGAAAGCGCTGATGACCGCGATCCGCGGCAGCAACGCGGAGACGGTGCGCGGCGTTGTTAAATTCGACGAATTCGGCAATGCCGTCGGCGATGTCTATATTCGCAAGGTTACACGGAAAGATGGGCGGCTGGTCAATTCCGTCATCAAGACCTACCCGGATGTCACGCAATTCTGGACCTATGACAAGACTGCATTCCTGAAGAATCCGGTCTATTCGCGCGACTATCCCCCAGCAAAAAACCTGGAGCAATAAATCTGCCTTCGTTGCGCAGCGACGATCACGCACTTTTCCGGACAAGATCGGGGAACGATGCAGTTTTGGATCATCCAGGGTCTTAACAGCCTGTCGCTTGGAGGTCTGTTGTTCCTGCTCTCGTCGGGATTCTCGCTGATCTTCGGCCTGATGAGATTGGCGAACCTGACGCATGGCGCATTCTTCATGCTCGGCACCTATTTTGGGGCCGTGGCGCTGCGGTCCTGGGATAGTTTGAACATCTGGGTGACTGCACTTGGGGCCGGTATTGCCGTTGCAGCTATCGGCGGCCTGTTCGAGCGGCTGGTGCTGACCAGACTGAAGGCTAATCCGCTCGGACAGGTACTGGTTACCCTTGGCATGTCGTTCATCATCTCCGATGCCTGTCTGATGTTGTGGGGCGGCGATTCGATACCGGTGCCCACGCCCCAGAACCTGCAATCGCCAACCAGGGTCTTTGGCTTCGTGTTTCCCACCTATCGGCTGGTGCTGGTGGGGTGCGCCGTCGCGGCCGCGATCGCGCTGTATTTTCTGCTGGAGCGGACGCGCCTCGGCGCCATGATCCGCGCTGGTGTCGACGACGGGCAGATGGCGCGCGCGGTCGGAATACCCGTCTCCAGGCTGTTTACGGTGGTGTTTTGCCTGGGTGCGGGCATTGCCGGCGCCGGCGGTGTGCTCGGCGGACCGATCTTGTCCGCTTATCCCGGACTGGATGCGGACATGCTGCCGCTGGCGCTGATCGTCGTCATTCTCGGTGGAATCGGAAGCCTGTTAGGGGCGTTTATTGGCAGCTTCATCATCGGGTTCATCTATACGTTCGGCACAGCGCTGTTTCCGGAGCTCGCCTACATCGTCCTGTTCCTGCCGATGATCTTCGTCATTGCGTTTCGTCCGCAAGGCCTGTTTGGGCGCGTCGGCGCATGAAGTGGATCGGCGCTGCCCTGGTTGCCGCATCGTTTCTTCTCCCGCCCTTCTTCGCGGGCGACTTCTACATCAACCTCGCCAGCCAAATCCTGATCGCAGCGATCTTCGCACTCAGCCTGAATCTGCTGGTCGGTTTTGGCGGGATGACATCACTGGGACACGCGTCCTACCTCGGGGTTGCCGCCTATATCTCCGCATTGCTGACCAGCCGATACGGATTCGGACACGGGCTAGCAGCCATGATCTCGGTCGCCGGCACGACCGCGATGGCGGCCTTCTTCGGCCTTATCGCCCTCCGCGCGACGGGTCTGGGCTTTCTCATGATCACGCTGGCCTTGTCGCAGGTGCTGTGGGGTCTCGCGTATCGTATGTCGAACGTCACAAACGGCGACAATGGAATTGCCGGTCTGACCCGACCGACGCTGTTTGGCATTTCGCTCGACAGCGCCGTATCGTTCTACTGGTTCGCGCTAATCGTGGCCGCTATCGCCTTTTTCATGATGACAATCTTCGTGTCGTCATCATTCGGATCATCGTTGAAAGGTGTGCGCGACCAGCCGCGCCGGATGGCCGCGCTTGGCTTCAATCCCTGGATGATCCGATGGATCACCTTCATCTATGCCGGATTCTGGGGCGGCGTATCCGGATTGCTGTACGTCTATTATAACAAATATATTCACCCGACGTCACTTTCCACCACGAGTTCGGCAGAGGCGCTGCTCAGCGTCATTGCCGGGGGCTCAGGGACACTCGGCGGTCCGGTCGTCGGCGCAGCACTTGTGTTATTGTTGAAGAACTATGCCTCGGCTTACATCGAACGATGGAACATGCTGCTGGGCCTGGTGTTCCTGTTCATCGTCCTGGTGATGCCAACCGGGATCGTTCCCGGCTTGAGTCGGCTGATGGCCGGATTACGTAAGGGATCATCATGATCCAACCCACCTCCGGCCATGCACTCGAGATCGTGGATCTGAACAAGGCCTTTGGTGGTCTTGTCGTGACGCAAAATGTGTCTCTCGCCATACGCCCGGGCGAACGCCGCCTGATCATCGGTCCAAATGGCGCCGGCAAGACTACCTTGTTCAATCAGATCAGTGGCGACTTGCGGCCGACGTCGGGCGCGATCAAGCTGTTCGGCACCGACGTTACACGTTTGAAGCCCTACAAGCGGGCGCACCTCGGGTTGTCGCGAACCTACCAGATCATTACCCTCTTCACCGGCGATACCCTCGAGCACAATGTAGCCCTCGGTCTACTGGGCCTCTTGCCCTCGCGCTGGCAGATGTGGCGGCCTATGTCGTTTTATGGTGACATCGCAACCGAGGCCCGTCGCATCCTCGATACGGTCGGACTGTTACAGCTCGCCAAACACCACGTATCCGATGTCGCCTATGGCGAAAAGCGCCGGGTCGAGCTCGCCATGGCGCTCGCGCAAAAGCCGCGCATACTGCTGCTGGACGAGCCGCTTGCGGGACTTTCAAATACCGAGCGATCCACCGTGAAGTCGCTGATTGCTTCGATTCCCCGGGAAACCACCGTGATTATGATCGAACATGACATGGATACTGCCCTCGACATTGCCGAAACCGTAACGCTCCTGAATTACGGCCGGGTTATCGTCGACGGCGAGCGTGATGCGGTGATCGCGGACGAGCGAACGCGCGAGGTGTATCTTGGTGTCTGATGCGCTCAGTTTGACAAATGTGCATGCATTTTATGGCGACAGCCATATCCTGCATGGCGTCAGCTTTTCGCTGCAGCCGGGCGGCGTACTGGCGCTGCTCGGACGCAATGGCGCAGGAAAGACTACTTGTATCTCGACGATCATCGGCTTTCTGAAACCCCGGGACGGCGAAATCAGACTGTACGGCGAGCAGATCGACGGGTTCAGTCCAGAACGAATCTCCCACCTCGGAGTCGGCCTCGTGCCGCAAGGACGCCGCATCTTTCCGTCGCTCACGGTTCGGGAAAATCTCATCGTGGCGCAGCAGCGCGAGAACACGACTGGCAAACCATGGAATGTCGAACGGATTTACGGCTTGTTTCCGCGGCTGCGCGAGCGGCACGCGCAACTCGCCGGCACACTGTCCGGCGGCGAATTGCAGATGCTCGCGATCGGGCGCGCGCTGATGGGCAACCCGCGAGTCCTTTTGCTGGATGAACCCTCGGAAGGGCTCGCGCCACTGATCGTCGCCGAGGTTGGCCGCACCATCCAACGATTGAAGGAAGACGGACAATCCATTGTTCTTGTCGAGCAGAACATCCAATTAGCACTCGACGTTGCGGATCAGGCGGTCATCCTCAATACTGGACGATGCGTGTTCGCCGGGACCGCCGGCGACATTCTCAAGAACGAAGACCTGATCGCCCAGAATCTTGGCGTCGTCCATGGTCATGAGACAAAGCAAGAAGTAAACGATCAATCCACTCTCTAGATGAGGTCAGGGAAATGAAAATCGGCGTATGCGGAACGGGACGGATGGGCTCATCGATCGCGCATCGATTGCTGTCGCTCGGACATGAAGTCGGTGTCTGGAACCGAAATTCCGCGAAGACAAAAGCCCTGACCGATGCGGGCGCGAAGCTATTCGCGTCGCCCGCGGAACTCGTGGAGGGGTGTGACGTCTTGATCGTGATGCTGCTGAATGATGCGGCGATCGAAGCCGTCTATCGTGGACCGACTGGTATTCTGAAATCCGGACTGGCCGGCAAACTCATCATAGACATGAGTACAGTGCGTCCGGACACGATGGCATCGGTTGGCGCCTCAGTGGCGCAGCAAGGCGCCGCATTTGTCGAATCTCCAGTCGGCGGAAGCACCGGTCCGGCGAAGGAAGGAAAGCTGTTCGGCCTTGTGGGCGGAACCAAAGCAGACGTCGCCAGGGCAATGCCTGTGCTGGAACAATTATGCCGCCGAATTGAGCATGTTGGAGATACCGGTTCGGGCTCGATGATGAAACTTGCGGTAAATCTGCCGCTACTGGTCTATTGGCAAGCGCTTGGCGAGGCTTTGACCATCTGCAAACCGCTCAATCTTCCTGCCGACCGGGTGATCGACATCTTGTCCGACACGGCCGGGACACCAACCGCCATGAAAGGGCGCGGCGCCGTTATCGCGAAGGTGTTGGGTGGAGCCCCGCTCGGCGAAACCGCATTCGGTCTCAACGCTGCGAAGAAGGACCTCGCCACCGCGGTTCAATTCGGCGCGTCCCTTCATGTCGAGCTTCCGGTAACGGCAAGCGCCCTTGCCTGTTTTGAAGAGGCCGAAGCGGCAGGTCTTGGTGACGCCGACGCTACTGCGATTTCGACCCGCTGGCCCCAACGCAAAGGCAAGTCGTAGTCGCCTCAACGTCATCCCAGTCCAAAACCGCCACTTTGGTAAGCGAGCATTTCAATGATCGAACACAAGAATCGCTATGGCCGCACCGCTGCCCGTATCCATGACGCCGACGGCCTCGCCCGGCGCCCGTCATCTGTCACGATCGATATCCACGCCCACATTGTGGTTCCCCAGGCCGCCAAGCTGGCGCAGCCGCATATCGACGTCAGCCGGATTCCGCTTGCGCATTTTGCGGACGCGCCGACCAAGGAAATCAATGCGCAGCAGGAAAGGGATATCAGCGAGGTCATGACCACGATCGACCGGCGCCTGTTCGATCTGGACAAAATGGGCATTGACATACAGGTCGTAGCGCCGGCGCCGGGCCAGTGTTACTATTCAATCGATCCCAAAATCGCGGAATCCGCCCATCGCCTCGCCAATGACGGCGTGGTGGAATATTGCGCGCGCAAGCCCGACCGCTTTGTCGGGCTCGGTGTCGTTACGTTGCAGGAGCCGGAAATCGCGGTCCGTGAGCTCGACTACATCATCAATGATCTGAAATTAAAGGGTGTCGAGATCCTCACCAATGTCGATGGCCAGGAATTATCCGATCCGAAATTCCGACCCTTCTTCGCCAAGGCCGAGCAACTCGGGGCGTTTGTCATGATGCATCCGAACGGTTTCACCCACGGCGAACGCCTCACCCATTTCTATTTCAACAATGTCCTCGGAAACCCGCTCGATACGACGCTGGCGCTTCACAACCTGATCTTCTCGGGAACGCTGGCGCGCTTCCCCGACTTGAAATTGATGGCGGTGCATGGTGGTGGCTATCTCCCGGGCTATTCCGGCCGGATCGACCACGCCTGGGGCGCGCGGCGGGATTCACATGGCGATTTACCATTGCCGCCAACGACCTATTTGCGGCAGGTCTATCTCGACACCGTGGTATTCACCTATCACCAACTGGCATACATGATCGATGTCTTCGGCCCAGACCGGATCGTGATGGGCACTGATTATCCGTTCGACATGGCCGAATATAATCCAATCGGACATGTCGCGGGGGTGCACGGTATGGACGAAGCAACCCTAGCCCAGATCGCCGGCGGCAATGCTGCGAGGGTGCTCGGCCTCGACGTCTAGCGGGCGCAAGAGCGTTCAGTGTGAGACTGCAGCTTTATATCCAGGCTGTTCGAATGGGTGAGATGTCGCAAAAGCTGGCATCTCAAAACAGCGGTCAGCGAGACCTGCCACTATCGGGAAATCGCTCAGTCCTAGTTTGAGATAATGCGCACCGACGACCTGGCCGGCGATGCAGATATCCGCAAGACCAGGCTCAGCGCCCAAGGCAAAAGGCGCTGGCGCGCGGCGCGCAAGAAGCCGTTCATACGTCGCCAGCCCTTCGATCGTCCAATGCTTGCCCCAGTCCTCGATAGCTTTGGCATCAGCACCAAATGTCTTGGCGAGATGATTGCGGACGCGGGGCGTGACCAGAGGATGAGAATCAGCGATCGTCATCAGCGCCAGCGAACGCGCGTAGGCCCGCTCCTTTATGTCATCCGGTATTAACCGCGGCTTGGGCTGGATTTCGTCAAGGTATTCGATAATCGCCAGCGATTGAAACACCGAGTGGCCGTCGTGAATGAATGTCGGCACCACACGCTCGGCATTGACCGTCTCATAACCCGGATCGAATTGCTCGCCGGAAAGAATGTCGATCGGAATTTCGTCGAACGACAGTCCCTTGAGCCGAAGCGCAACCCGCACCCGAAATGAGGCTATCGACCGCCAGAAACCGTAGAGCTGTATACCCATTGGAACGACCTCCAGTTTCCGAATAGTTGGCATCCGCCTACTCGACCATATTGTGCTGCTGCCAGCGCAACAAGTAGGCCTGCAATCGCCAGATCATTGCCGAGAGCGCTACCCCCACCAGCATCAGCACGATCACCGCGACCATCATTCCCGAGGCTTCCGCCCGCGCCTCCAATTCGATGATCAAGCGGCCAATTCCTCGTTCCGCGCCAATGAACTCACCGACGATGACGCCGATCAGAGCAAAGGAGATCGCGGGCGAGAGTGAGGCAAACACCCAGGCCATGGTCGAGGGGATCACCACCGTGCGGGTGATCTGCCATTCGCTGGCACCAAGCAACCGCGCAACATTGATGAAACCTTCGTCGATCGAGCGCGCCCCCTCGAAGGTATTGAAGAACACCAAAAACACCACCACGATCCATGACGTCACGACTTTCGAGGTGTCGCCGATGCCGAAAGCGAGCACGATGATCGGTGCCAGCGCGATCCTGGGAATGGAGTTCACCGCCGTGATGAACGGTTGGAAGACGGCGCTGAGCCGATCCGAACGCCCAAGGATGAGCCCGGCGGCAAATCCGCTCGACACGCCAATCACGAAGCCGAAGAAGGTGTTCTTCAACGTGATCGCGGTCGCAATCCAGAGATTGTTCTCGTTCCGCGCCATGCACTTGGCGAAATCACCGTTGAACCAGCCATTGAACACACCCATCTTGGATTTGAGGCAGCTCAGGATGAGAAAATGCTCGAATATCTCCGACGGCTTCGACACGAAATAGGGATCAAGCAGATCGGGCACCAGCCAGGGAACGCGGGCATGCAGATCGTATCCCCACTGCCAGATCGAAAGAACGGCGACGCAAATGAGCACCTGCCAGGCCAACGTACTGACGTGTCGACGTGCCGTCCTCATGAGCTACGACCTTTGACGAATTCTTCCCCAAGTGAGTGCCAGATATGCTGAAATAGTTCGGCGTAACGCGGCGTCTCGCGCACTTTTACCGCATCGCGTGGCCGCGCAAAGTCGACTTCAAACATATCCTTGATCATGCCAGGCCGCGCGGAAAACAGGATGATGCGGTCGGCCAGCGTCAGGGCTTCACCAAGATCATGCGTCACGAATAACACGGTTTGCTGCTCGCGCTCCCAGATTCGGAGCAGTACGTCGTGCATATCGATCTTGGTATGGGTATCGAGCGCTCCGAACGGCTCGTCCATCAACAGAATCTGTGGCTCGACGACGAGCGTTCGCATCAACGCGGCACGCTGGCGCATTCCGCCGGATAACGCCGATGGATAAGCCTGCTCGAAGCCCTGAAGGCCTGCTTGTGCCACACAGGCCGCGACGCGTGCCTTGCGCTCCGCATCCGCAACGCCGGCCAGTTGCAAGCCGTAACCGATATTGTCACCGACCGTCCGCCAGGGAAACAACGTGTCACGCTGGAAAACGTAGCCGACGTCTGGCGTCGCTTTGCCGGCAATGACCGGCGTCCCGTCGATCAGGATCTGGCCGCTGCTCGGCTTTATCAGGGTCGCGATCATGTTGAGGATGGTGCTCTTGCCGGACCCGGACGGCCCCAGCAAGGCGACGAACTCGCCGCGGCGGACGCTAAAGGAAACATCCCGCACGGCCTCGATGGCCTTGCCCGCCAGATGAAACGATTTGCTCAATCTCCTGACGTCGATCCGCTGGATCTCCGGCGACGGATGCGGCAACGTCGCGATCATCTCCTGCGCTTTCAAGCCGGATACGCTTTTCGTGCCGCTTCGATGAAGGCAGGGCTAACGACTTCCGCGGCGGTGAGCGGCTTGATGCCGGTCATTTCCCTAAACCAGACCTTTTCGCCGCGCGCGAAGCCTGCCGCATCGATGCTGGCCTCATAGTCGGTAACCTTCTGCAGCGCCGTGATTTCGAGAATATTGGCAGCCCGCGACGTGCTGCCGACATAGGGCTCGATCGTCTGGTAGATTTCCTCGGGAGAATGTTTCTTGATCCACTGCGTGGCCCGCCACAGGGCCGTGACGAACGCCTGCATCTTGGGCGGATCCCTATCGATCGTCGACTGCAGCGTGAAATGAGAAGTGACCGGGACTTTGCCGCCGATATACTTGTTCCAGATCGCTTCGTCCGTTCCATCGAACAACAATGCCCCCCACCCCTGCTCCACCGAGTCGTTGAGCAATGAGAGCGAACTGACGAGCACATCGACCTGCTTGGTCTTGAGCGAACCCAGCATGGTGTCGACATTTCCCGTGCCGATCCACGTGACTTTCTGGTCAAGCCCCATCGTTTCCATGTAGTAGGAAGCCCAGACATGGTTGGTGCCCCCCAACGACGACACGGATACGATCGGCTTGCGTCCATCCGGCCTCTTCCAGTCCGTCAGCGCCTCCAGCGTAGTGATACCCTGATCTTTCAGATCCTTGCGAATAATGAACATCACCGAACTGCTTCGCGTGTCGACCGGCATCAGTACTCGCCCGTTGCGGCCATGATTGCTGAGCTGCATCGGATGGGTGATATCGCCGATCCCAATGTCGCCCTGCGAAGAGGCGATGATCTCGCGCGTTTTGACGCCGCTGCCCCCCTGAATCAGTTTGCAGTCGAGGCCGGCTTCCTTGAAATATCCAATCTTGTCCGCCACAAATTGCGTCTGATAGACGGGTACCGCGACCGGATAGATCACGCGGCCGGCTTTGTCTTCGGCCTGTACCCGGCCAGCCGTCAAAGCGACACCCCCGCCCGCCACGATCGTCAGCGCTGAGCGTCTTGTGACATATGCCATTACGCGTGCTCCCTCTCTTTGCCCGCAACTTTTTCTAGGGCGTTCAGCACGGCATCGCCCATCTCGACGGTAGAAAGCTTCTTCGCACCGGGCTCGGCAATATCGGCAGTTCTCGCACCGTTTGCCAAGGCGGAATGAACGGCCTTTTCGAGCAGGTCAGCATCGTCAGGCCGGTTGAGCGTCATACGCAGCATCATGGCGACACTGAGAATCGAGCCGAGCGGATTGGCAATGCCCTTGCCCGCGATATCTGGCGCGCTGCCATGGACTGGTTCGTACAGCGCCTTTCGCCGTCCAAATTTATCGACCGGTCCCAGTGAGGCCGACGGCAACATCCCGAGCGAGCCCGACGCCATCGCCGCGCAATCGGAGAGGATGTCGCCGAAGATGTTGCCGGTCACCATCACATCGAACTGGGACGGCTCGCGGACGATCTGCATCGCGGCATTGTCGACATAGAGATGGGTAAGTTCGACGTCGGAGAATTCGGTAGCGTGAAGCGCAATGACCTCTTCGCGCCACAGTACGCTGGTTTCCAGGACATTGGCCTTGTCCACCGAACAGACACGACCCTTTCGCGTTCGCGCCAGTTCGAAAGCTGCGCGTGCCACGCGGCGTACCTGATTGGTGGTGTATTGCTCGGTGTTGAAGCCGCGACGCTGCCCGTCGGCAAGGTTTTCGATACCACGTGGTTCTCCGAAATAGATGCCGCTGGTCAACTCCCGGATGATGACGAAGTCGACGTCCTTCAGGACTCGCGCCTTGAGGGGCGCCAATTCGGCCAGCGCCGGGTTGGCGACAATGGGTCTGAGGTTGGCATAAAGGTCATATTTGCTGCGCATCGACAGCAGGCTGCCCGCCTTGCGCGCCGCCGCGGGCACCTCCTTTGTCTCGGGTCCGCCGGTTGCTCCCCAGAGGATCGCGTCGGCTTCCTCCATCGCCTCTACGGTATCCTCCGGCAAAACCTTGCCAGTCGCGAGATATGGAATGATGCCGTATTGCGCTTCGCGCAAGGTCATGGGCACACCGCGTTTCGCGGCGAACCAGTTGAGCACGCGTTGCGACTGCGCCGTCACTTCCGGGCCGATGCCCTCGCCGCCGACAACGGCCACCTTTATCATGTTGGACAGGTTACTCATGCCGATTTCCTTGCAAGATGTATCCAGGGGCGCGCTGCGCGGTCGGACGCCTGAAAGGCGCGGATTTCGTCGTCACGCTGCAACGTCAGCAAGACTTCATCGAGTTCCTGCGAGCAGTCCGGCGCGCCGGCGCGGATCGATCTCGAAACTGTGTCGCTTTCCCGAAGGCGATGTGACGGTTTGCGCTTCCAGGTCGACGCCGATACGCCCCGCGCCTTGCGTGTGCTCGACCTCCGCGGCCAAGCCGTCGACGATCTCTTTGTCGACGACGATGGGAAGGATCCCGTTCTGGAAGCAGTTGGCGAAAAAGATGTCGCCGAAGCCTGAGCCGATGATGGCGCGGATGCCCCTCTCCTGCAGCGACCACACCGCCCCTTCGCGGGAAGAGCCGCAACCAAAGTTCGGGCCGGTGATGAGGATTTCTGCCTGACGATAAGGCTCGCGGTTCAGGATGAATTCAGGATTCTCCGAGCCGTCCGACAGGTATCGCAGCGCTCCGAACGCCCATTTTCCGAGCGTCCCGCGCACGGAATTTCCGACCAGACGATCAATACGGATGATGACATCGGTATCGATGTTGCTGCGCATGATTGGTGCGGCAATGGCGGTCAATGTAGTGAAGGAATTCGGCATGTCAGCGCTCCATCGTCCGCACGTCGGCGATGGCACCGGATATGGCGGCTGCCGCCGCCGAGGCCGGGCTTGCCAGATGGGTGCGGGCACGTGGCCCCTGCCGGCCGATGAAATTGCGATTGGACGTGGAAACCGAACGCTGGCCGGGAGGCACGGTTTCGCCGTTGGCGGCCAGGCACATCGAGCATCCCGGCTCGCGCCATTCGAAGCCCGCCTCGATGAAAAGCTTGTCCAGCCCCTCGGCAACAGCATCCCGCTTAACCGTCTCTGAACCGGGGACGATCCAGGCACGAACGCCGGGCGCCACCTTGCGGCCGCGCGCCACCTCCGCAGCCGCTCGCAAATCGCTTAGCCGGCTGTTGGTGCATGACCCGATGAAGACCCAGTCGACGGGTGTGCCGATGATCGGCGCGCCCGGCTTGAGCCCCATATAGTCGAGCGCGGTCTCAATCGCGACGCGATGCACTGGATCGGCAATAGCCAGGGGATCTGGGACATGACCATCGACACCGATGACGTGTTCTGGACTGATGCCCCACGTCACCTGTGGGGTAATCGTCTCCACATCGATGACGATTTCCCGGTCGAATACGGCATCGGCATCGCTTGGAAGCTGCCGCCACGCCTCGACGGCCCGCTCCCACATTTCGCCTTGCGGCGCGTAGGTGCGCCCGCGGAGATAATCAAATGTCTTCTGATCCGGCGCGATCAGACCCATCTTGGCGCCGAGTTCGATCGAAAGATTGCAGATCGTCAGCCGACCTTCGATCGGCAGGCCACGAATGGCGCTGCCCGCATATTCGACGGCGTAACCGGTACCGCCCGCCGCCCCGATGTGGCCGATCAAGGCAAGAATTAGATCCTTGGCGGTCACCCCGAATGGCAGTCTCCCCTCGAACCTCACACGCATCGTCTTCGGTCGGCGCTGGATGATCGCCTGCGTTGCCAGAACATGCGTCAACTCGCTCGACCCGATCCCGAAAGCCAAGGCGCCCAGCCCACCATGCGTGCAGGTGTGGCTGTCGCCGCACACAATTAGGCAGCCCGGAAGGCTGAGTCCGAGTTCGGGTCCGATCACATGGACAATGCCCTGGCCGGGCTCGTCGATATCGAACATCTCGATGCCGGCCGCGGAAGTTTCGACTCGTAGCGCGGCCAGCAGCTCCTGCCCGATCTTGATGGTGCCAGCCCGTCCTCGTGCCGTCGAAATCGCATGGTCCGGCGTCGCGAATGTCAATTCCGGATTATGGACGTTGAGGTTGCGGGTCTTCAGGTCAAGCAGGCCGCGCGACCCTCCGAGGTCGTGCAGCAAATGGCGGTCGACGTGGAGCAGATCGGTATCATCGCTTATTCGTGCGATGACGTGCTGGTCCCAGATCTTGGCCAGCAGCGTACGGCCGGACACTTCCAATGGCCTATCCTCCCCTTGGCTTTTGTGGCCGACGGCTTCCACAGCCGGCCGCCGTTTTGCACGGCTTGCTCTTCAGGCCTCAGCCTTTCTCCATCAAAGCACAGCAGCCGGCCGGTCGGCTAGAGCCCGAGCCAGATGACAGCCACGCAGATCTGGCACGTGGTGCAGCTCCAACATGTCAACTTGGAGCCGCAGCGGCCCGACAAAGGATAGAGGTCAGGAGTCAGAGGTGAAAGTCTCGGTTGAATTGACGCGATCGGCACGTTAAAATTGCTACATTGCAACAAGCTATTAAGCCTACGCTCGCCATCGCTAGCCGCTCGGCGAGCGTCACCTAAAACCGACTGAGGTCGGACATTTTCCGATTTGGAATTGTTCGTTTTCGACACCTACTGGCCCCCTACATTAGAGATGGAGCGATTGCGATGGGCGATCAGGAGAAGGTCAATCGGCGCGATTTTATTGCGACAACGGCTGTAACGGCTGGCGCCGCAAGTGCGCTTTCCGCCGCGACCGTGACATCCGCGCTGGCGCAATCTCCGCTCGCGCCGCCTCCGGGTTTCGACGCTCAAAAGCCGATGATCGAAAACTGGAACAGACAGCTTGGGGATCTGGTCGACGTCAATATCAAGATCCTCAAGGACGCTCCCGAACTGACCCACGACCTGGTAAAGGAACGGCACCGCATTTACTGCTATCTGCTAATGAAGCTGATCCACCGGTTCTGGAACGGCAACAAACGCGGACCACTTGGAACATATCCGCTCCGCAAGCAACAGATCGATGCACAGTCATCCGGCAAGCCCCAACGATATCGCGGCGACATGGCAGCGAATCCCGGTCCCTCCCGCGTTAACTGGGACCGCTATCTTGGTCACAACATCGCGTGCATTGCGGTCGATGGCAACGGCGACATCATCGACTTCGATTTCAATCACAACGACTTTTTCCGCAGTTCCGCGGAACACGCCGAATCGCGAATGGTCCGGCGTCTCTTCAGCCTTACCGATGTCTTTGACGGCTGGCAGACAAAACGAACGAACGACAAGCCGCATCTCGCTACGCTATCCGACGTCACGCTTTATACCTCGCTGGAATCCTGTGCGCAGTGCTCAGGCGTGATGTCGCTCGCTGGCGTCAAGCAGATCATTTACATCCAGAATGATTTCACCGCCTACAAGATTGGCAACATCATGTACAATCTCGCCAATCGAACCGCGGCCAGGGACGCACGCGGCAAGCCGATCGTGGACTGGCAAGGCAAGCCGGTCTCGAGTTTGCCGGGCGCCCCGATTCCGATTGCAGCATCGGAGGTTCAACTCGAGGAATTCAAAATGCTTAACGATGCGAACCTTGAATTCGCGAAGAAGATGATCGCCGCGAAAGAAGCGAATGCAAAGGATCCCACGAACCTGGATGGCGCTTTTTTTGTGTCCGAGAATGGTGAAGCGGATTTTGACCCTTCCATCACATCATTTTTGTGCACCGATATCGCCCACAAGATTTTCGAGAGCGGCGGCAACAAGCTCGACGCGCTGACGCTCAGTCCTGAATCCCGCAGCTGGAAATTCCCGAACAGGCCGGACAACGAGAAAATCATGACCAATCAGGAATGCCTCGACAGGGCGAAGGCGTTCTACAACTATGCCGATATCGAGGGCTATCGCGGCTCGCCGCACAAATTGTAGCGTCCAACGCGGCGGCGCGCCGGTCAATCGATAAAATAGAATGGATTAGGGAGCTTGAAGGAGCAGTAGTCTGCGGTGCCGGGGGCAAGGTCGCTCTCCTGATCACCAATGTTGGCGATGATCGTATAGCCTGCGGCCTGAATCTTGGCGCGCTCTCCGCTCTTGAACGGCACGATCGAGGTGTTGCTATCACTGTCAGGACGGGTGACGAGCTTGGTCCATCCCTGATAGCCGGCATGGTCCAGGTTCAGCAGCGTCGCGTCGCGCTGGCTGTCCCGGCGGCCGGTGATGAAGAAGACCGCGATATTCCTGGCTCTGATGGCATTGAAGAAGGTTCGCGTCGGTTCAATCGCCGGGGCGGAAGCTTTGAGAATCCAATCATCGAAGCCGCAAGCCATATGCGGCTGCTCCGGGCATGGGCCGCCCTTGATGAAGCCGAAATTATTATCCTGGATGTTTTCCCAATTCGTCAAAGAAGTTTCGTCGATATCGAGTACGACGGCGGGCCATTTGACCTGGTCGGCGCGGCGCTCCACGTAGGCAAGGGCATCGGCGATCACCAACGAGAGGTCGTCGCCATAGGTGGCCACTTGATACGCCAGCAGCTGTTTCTTGTGTTTGTCGATGTTGATCGCCGGCTCTTCGGAGGCCGGAATCCGCGGTTCGCGTAGCGCGGGGCATTCGGCGGCATGAATCGCAGCTGGACCGACCGCCGCCAGCGTGACGATCAGGAATACTGCAGCGAGCGCGTGCTTCCACCATCTGAAAGATGCGGCAGCGCCGCCGTCGCTTCCTGCACGTCGAAGGTCAGACATCTCACTCCCCTTTTGCCTCGAGGCGTCCCTCGGTGCTAAGTAGGCCCCTGTTTCTGACGTCAGGGCGAACCAAATTTACCAAGCCGTCAATTTAGGACCTTGTGAACAATGTGATCTGCAGTTCGCAAGCACAATGCCGCAATGGTCAGCGTCGGATTGGCCGTCGCGACGGTCGGGAATGTGCCGCTGCCAACTAAATACAAATTATCATGATCCCATGAACGTTGCATGTCGTTAACCACCGAATTGCCATTGCTTGTACCCATGCGATAGGTTCCGACAATATGTCCGGCGCCAAAATATTTTATTCGGGATTTTTGACCGGGTGGCCATTGGAACGAACTGGGATCGTCTTCATAAGGTTTCGACGTGAATTCCGTCGCGTTGAGACTTTGGAAAATGGCGGTTGCCGTCACCTTCGCAGCGGCCAAACCTTGCTTGGTGTATTCGGAAAGGTCGTAGTTGATCTGTGGACGCCACAAACCGAGATGATCCTTGAATTTGTCGGATAACGACACCCTGTTGTTCTCTTCGGGCGACTGCTCGACAAGAAAACCGAGCCGGAACTGTCGCGACAGCTTGTCATTCAGCTCGGCGACGAGGCTCGCGCCGAATAGGGCTTTTTTTTCCTTGTTCAACTGGCTGAAATTGATTCCGTTGACGAGATCGACGGTCGTCGTGTCTGGATCTCCGATTGCGAAATTCCAGCCTTCATTGCCGATCTCAACGCGAAAGGCGCCGCGTTCGCTGCGGAACTTACCGTCTCGGCAAATCTCGATACCGGCCGTCGATAGCGGCCCACGGTAGCCCCAGACTGGTTTGGGCATAAGCGCCCAGGCCAGATAGAGCGGATGGTCCATCAGGTACTTGCCGACAAAGCCTTTACCATCCCTTCGGTTCGCAACGCCGGCCGGCGTCCGCTCGTTTTTCGACATCAGCAACAGCCTTGGCGTCTCGATCGCGTTGCCGGCCAGAATGTATATCTTGCCCGTCACTCGGCCGCGCTCAACCGGAGGCCCGTCGTCCCTGTCATATCGGATGAAGTCGATTCCGCTAACACGACCGTTACCGTCCAGATGGATTTGGGACGCGACCGTTTTGTACATCATGTCGACTCGACCGGTCCGCAGCGCGTCGGCCAGGGTCACGCTGGGGTCGTATTTCGCCTGAATCGGGCAAATCGGGATACAGTTGGTGTTACCGGCGCATACCCGACGGCTTTGGTAAGGTTGCGAATTACGCGCCGCAGGCGTGCTCGATACCATCCATTTAAGGTCATCAAGGCCCACACCGGGCACCTTCAGGTCGGACATCCCGGCCTCAACGGCCATGTCAACCTTTGAGAGCGGGATTTTCGGCATCGGATATGAATAGCCCGGGCTGAAATCGACACCCAGATAATTCTGGTCCGCGACATCCGCCGATACACCGATCTCTTTCTCCGCGTCGCCGTACCAGTGCTCGAGGTGGTCATACTTGATTGGCCAATCGACGAAGCGACCGAAGCGTGTCTTCATCTCGAAGTCGCTGGGCACGAAACGCAGGCTGGTACCGAGCCAGTGCCGCACGGTGCCGCCATTGATGCGTTCGTAGGTGCTCGCGAACGCAAGTGGGCCCTTCTGAATCATGTAGCTTTGTTTCGGATCCTGCCAATCGCCAAATTTTCCCTTGGCGCCCAGACTCAAAACTGTCGGCCGGCCAGCATTGACACTTGCCGGATCGGTCAGATCCTTGGGACCGAACAACGCAGGTGGGTACGGACTTTCCGGCACCTTGGCGGTCGCGTTGAGGAAGCGATCCATGTAGGCATTGACATCGGGGGGCATTGCTTCGCCGGCCTCGAGGATCAGCACCTTCTTGCCGGCGGTTGCTAAAGCCTTGGCAACGAGCGATCCGGCAATGCCGGAGCCGACGATCACAACATCAGGATCCCGCATTCTATCGGCGCACATATCGCGACTCCTTATGTCCTAGTGTAATCGTCGAGCGACGGCGGCTCTTCCGACCAGTAGCCGAAGCGCAATTCGCTGTAGCCCATGGGGTGAGCGCGTGCGACGCGCCAGGTCCATCCTTGCGTATAGGCCGCAGATGAAATGATTTTGAGTGGCACGACTGGAAAGGTTCCAGGTTTCGGTGAATTATAAATTGCGAGCGTCTTCGGCTCGTACCAGGCGCCGAGATACCAAGCCAAGATAATACTTCGCCCCAGAAACTTGAGAGTTGGATCAGCCATGATTTTTTCCGCAGCGTCCGATGGATTTGTCGGATCGTCACGAATGACTTTTATCAAGTTGGCGAATGCCGGATCGAGCTTTGCTTGTTTGAAATATTCGTTTCTAATTTGGATTGGATCAACCACCGGTGCCAATTTGCCTTCGGCGATTCCCGTCAGCGCCGCGGACAATGTAACGAACAATTTCAGGTCCGCTGCGTCATCCGCCACGGCCGGCGTGGCAAGATTCGCCGAGCTCACCGTAGCCCCCGCAGCAGTCGCAGCGGCGACGGTGAGCATTTTCCGACGAGTAAATTCAGTCATGACGTCCTCCGTAGAGTTCCGGTGGGCCCCCGCATGTCGGTCGATGGTCCATACTTCATCATCGAACCTGCTGGGGTGCCGCAATGGCCGCTGGCTGAGCCGTTACTGCGCTTTCTCCAGAATAAAAGTGAAATCCGATGCGGTTGCAGGAACGTGCTGCGTCGTCGCATTGCCGTGGCACGACATGCAGCTTGACGACGCAAGGGGGACATGACCCTGGCTATAGGTTTCAAGCGTTGTATTGGCGAGGTAAGTGGGAGCCGGAGCTCCATTCGGATCCGTCTTGCTCTCTGGATCGCTGGGCCATTGCGTCGTAAGCAACATGTAATTTTCCCATACCGTTCCCTTGAGGACGGCATGGAACGACTGGTTCAACTCAGCCACCTCGTCGAGCACCTTGGTCGGAACCATCTTCTCTCTCACCACCTGGCTCCTGAAAGAAGTGGGAAATTTCAACGAAACATCAGGATCCCACGGCTGCGGCGGCGTGTCGTTGACAGTTCCGCAGTCGTTGCAACCCGCCTTGTAGAAATTGTATCTGGGCAACAGTTTGTTGGCTCCAACAGCCGCGGCATCCGGGGCGTTGCTGACATGCTCGAATGACGACCATACCCATTGTGGAGCGAAGTTCGTCTTGTGACCGACGTGGAAGCCGATCAGACCGAGCTTCTTTTCGACGCATGCCGGGCCGGTCTTGGTCGCCGGCGGACCTGGAAAATAGATCAATGCGTCCGCGGTGTGAAACTTATCGAGCAGGTCCTTGTTCTTTACGGGATCGAGAATCCGGTAGGACACTTTCAGCATGATGGCACCCATCTGCCCCGGCGCCGTGCCGACCGGATTTTTCCCAATCGGGAAATCGATCTTGTCACCGAATTGCCGCTGACCTTTTCTGCTGTACAATCCCCTATTGGCAATGAAATCGAACATCGGCTTATTCATCAGAATGTTGAAAAGTGCGAAGTTGCCGTCCTGATCAATAAGAGGTCCGCTCTTGAACGGCTGGTTGAAGGCCTCCTCGCCGATCTGGAACACGATCTTGCCGGGCCCGTCGATTTTCCTGCAAAGCTCTGGCACGATCCGTGCGCCCCACACCGGCTTGTCTCCATTACTCAGCATCACATCAGCAAGTGGACGATAGTTGCTAAGGTCTTCCCACTGGGTCAGCGCATCGCCGCCGGGACGTGGACCCTGACCAATCGGCTTGCCGTCGGCAGGAGAATTCATCGCAACAAAGGTGAGCCATGAATAGAAATCAAAGCCACGCTGACGGTTAGACAATTCTCGTCCGGGGACGTCGTCCGGGATCAGGCCACGGGTGCTGACCGTCTGCTGACAAGGCTGACCCTTCTTCAGAAGTTCGGTCGTGACCGGCGTCGCCAGTCTTGGCATCGCCGGCTGATTGGTGTCGGGTGTTGTGTTGCAGTTCGCGAACGGAGGATTGTCGTTGTCGGCGGGCACCGAGGCAGTACCCGTCGGCGCCTGTGCAAGAGCAGGCCAACTGATCGATCCAGCAAATACCAGAGCGCCCACAATTCCGACGGCAAGCGAACGATTATTGCACATGACCGCTCCCCTCTTACGTCTTGATTTATGATGTTTCCCGTGTGAGCAGGCTCGTCTTAAATTGGACGGTGCGGAGCGAACGCATGGTTCGCAGCAGACAGCAGACCTTCAGGTCACCTCGAAAAATCAATACAAGTGTGCTTCGCAATCCTGGACCGGGAGCAAAAAATGCGACCGATCAGTAAAAGAAATCCTATTTCATCCGCAGTCTCGGCACGAAAAAATAATTCGCCACGCATAAGTGGACAGCCGCAATTATAAATTGTCAAGTTCAAAAACGTCGCGCCGCCGGTCATCGGCGGGACGCCGCCGTAGCCTCCAAAAATTAACCTGTGCAAGCAAACGGCCACGGTTGCTTCACGGGTTCGCGACCGAGCCGTTGCACCAGCGCCAGCCTACTCTGTCCGTCAAAAATGGTCGATCCTGCGGGAAGCCGGGTCAGGCGCTCCCCGAGCTCTTTCGCCAAAGCCAGACCGCGATCGGGCTCGAACGACCGCGGAGTCGCCTCTCGACCGGACCGGTGAGAGCACCGGCGCCAAAAAGTGAACTATCGCGACCAGCGGCGCGGAGCAATCCATCGCTGACGGCTAACTCGACACCCTGCGCGGCCGCCACTTCCATCAAGCGGTTTGCGACGTTCACCGTGTCGCCGGTCGCCGTAATGTGATGATAACTTCCACCGCCGAGCCTTGAAGCAACGATGGTGCCGAAATGGGCTCCCACCTTGAAACCAAGTGTTGACCCGATATGCTGCGGCAGCGACGCAAGCCATCGTTCGACGCTCGAGCATAGTTCTGTCGCGCATTTCGCAGCTCTGAAGGCGTCCTCCGGCTCGGCTCGCGGCAGCCCAAACAGGAGCATCGCCCCGTCACCCGAAAAGCTGGTAACCATCCCACCCGAACTCACGGCCTCCTTGTCGACCAGGGCATGAAATTCCTTCAGCAGCTCACGGATCGCGTCCGCTCCGAGCCTTTCGCTGAGCGAGGTGAAGCCGGACAGGTCGACGAAAATGATAGCGGCATCCTGGCGTACCGGCTCCTTTAGAAAATTTGGATCTCGAGTTAGCCACTCCTGAATGTCGGGGTCCTGAAACTCTTCCAGCAATTTGCTTCGCGTGGCGAAATATTGCGCCCGCCGCCTGCCCGACCAGATTTGTACTGCTGAAAATAAAATCGCGGCCGGCGCGGCCGCGGCGATCGGCAGCGCCGCGCTGAGCCAAATCCCTCTTGAAAACGCAAAGACGTTCGCCGCCGCGCAAACCAAGACGACAATGAGCGTCGCGACAAGTCCGATTGCGCTTCGGCGCCACGCCAGCAAACCGACGAGCATCATTGGAAGCACGACCGCAATCATTGCGTCGATACGATGCACCGACTGGTTCCGTAGGATCCCGTCTCCGGCCAACAGATGCGTGATCGCAGTCGAGTTGACTTCCACGCCCGGCATGACCGGATCGAATGGAGTTGGAAAGACATCTCCGCCACCTGTGACCGTGGCTCCCACGACAACGACTCGATCTCGGATGGCGTCAGCAGCGATCTCGCCGGTAAGCACCGAGGTCGCGCCGATCGTGCGGATCGTTCGCCGTGGACCATAGAAGCTGATTGGCAGAGCATGGTTGGTATCGGTCGCAACGGATCGCTCGCCGATCGTGAGACGATTCTGCTCGATCGTGGCTTCCTTGCCACTGGCGAGCGCGGCAACACGGAGCACAAACGAAACCTCAATCTGGTCCCGTGTTCGAAATACCATCGGGATCGAGCTTGGGATACCGCTCCGGTCAGTGGTCACGTTGACGATACCGACTTCCGCATGACTTGCGAATTTGTCGAGCGGCAGCAAAAACCTCTCGGCCTGTGGCAGTCCGGCGAGCGGTCCATCCTTCTCCACCGCTATCGACTGACTGGACTGGGTGAACACAGCGGCCGCCGCGATCACGCTAGGCCGCTCCGCCAGTGACCTTGCGAGCACTTCATCGCCCTCGTCGGTTCCTCGATCGAGCAGCAGGAGATCAAGTGCGATAACTTTCGGTTGAAGTCGCGAGACCGCGTCGATAATTCTAGCAAGATCGGTTCGGGCGAGCGGATAGCTTCCGCTCTGTTTGACTGCGGCATCGTCAATCGCGACGATGGTCAGTACGTCGGGCGGGATCCGAACGCCACGCGCCAGCGTTCGAAGATCGACCATGGCGGATTCGATGCGATCGAGAAAACTCAGGTGACCGCGCTCGTGTGCAGTACACACGATCGCTCCCCACAGTCCGCTCAACAGCAGCGCAATCAGCGTCGGGAGATTTCGACGACCCATCCGCTGTCTTATCGCACAAGCCGCGCCATCAATGCGGCGACTCGGGCGGCGGGCCAGCGTTTCACGGTCAGGACGCCGGTCGCTTCCACATCAACGCCCTCGCCGGGCCCAAGCACGACGCGATCAACCGCCTGCCGCGCCACGCTCACTTTTCCGTTGACGACAAAAACCGAAGTCTTGCCATCCGCGACATCCACCGCCCACTTGGTGCCGCGTACCGCGGCAATCGCTTGTGGTGTCATGACCTCGAAACGATTTCCGCCTGGTTTCTTTGGCACTTCGAGCAACAAGGCCTTGCCGCCCAAATCAACCGAATCCACACGGCCATTTCCGTCGCGATCCTGCAGCGTAAAACGAGCGCCACTTTCAGCGACAATGGTGACGCCGCCTTCGCACCGCAGCATTTGCGATGTACCGGCCGCGTTATCCGGTGAACAGCCGAGATTGGCAGGCTGCGCCCCGGCGAAGTCGGCAGCGAGAAATAGGCTTGCGAATATCGCAAATCCAGCGCCCACAATCGCTTTCATGACATCTTCCTTTGACCGAGTTGATGACCCAGATTGGATCGCCCGTTGTTGGAGTATTCTGCCAGTTTGCTGTATTGAACGTAACATAAAATCGTGGCGCGCAGACGCGCCGCCCCCAAGACGTCGACCTTGTGATCCGGCCGCGGTGAGCTCGTAACTACCCCAGAAATCCAGCCCAAGGCCGCCATTCGTCCGGCTGCGAGATTCTTGACCGCGTCGGTGGCAGGTGGCTGGCAGCGGATACCCTATTCGCCACCAGCGACTTCCGAAATCACGATCGAGGTCGCATCGCGCATGTTCGAAGCTATGGCATCGATCAATTCCTGATCTGCCGCTTGCTTTGGGTCCAAAACGTCCTCAATGGAATGAACTCTAGCCGACGATCATTTTCCAGTTGAGGCTGGCCCCCGCGGCAAGCACAGCCGATACGCACTTCACGATTAGATAAGATATTGAAATGACTTGATTTATTCTTCATCGCACTTCAGTCGCGCTGCGGTTAGAGTCCGGTTTTCAACCTGAACGTCGCGCCGCAGACGACCGAAAATGCTAACTCATTTTACAGGCGTCGGCCGGCACGGCCGTCGCCAAACTACCCGGAATCGAGAATGACTCTAAGCTTTGGTGACTGCGAGATCGATCTTGAACGCCGCGAATTGTGGCACGCAAAACGCCCTGTTCATGTCGAGCCGCAGGTCTTCGACCTTCTGGTCTACCTGGTGACGAATCGAGACCGCGTCGTCAGCAAGGATGATCTTATCGCCTCGATCTGGAGCGGGCGAATCGTGTCGGAATCGACGCTGACGAGCCGCATCAATGCGGCACGGACAGCGGTCGGTGACAGCGGCCGGAGCCAGAAGCTGATCCGGACCATCCCGCGCAAGGGCCTTCGCTTCATCGGCGTGGTACACACCCAAGGTGACGGCAGCGAGCCGTCCCAACTCGCCGAACCACCGCCGGATGGAAGCCCAGAACCGGCGTCGGCGGTGCTGCCGCTGCCCGACCGGCCCGCCATCGCGGTGCTTCCCTTCACGAATATGAGCGGCGATCCGGAACAGGAATATTTCTCAGACGGGATCAGCGAGGACATCATCACGGCGCTGTCCAAGCTGCGCTGGTTCTTCGTGATCGCGCGCAACTCTTCATTCGTCTATAAAGGCAAGGCTGTCCACCTGAAGCAGGTCGCCGAAGAGCTTGGCGTCGGCTATGTCGTCGAGGGCAGCGTGCGCAAGAGTGGCGATCGTGTGCGGATCACGGCCCAGCTCAACGATGTCTCGACCGGCAGCCACATCTGGGCGGAACGCTACGACCGCGATCTCGCCGACGTTTTCGCGGTCCAGGACGAGATTACTGAATCTATCGTCGCCGCGATCGAGCCGCAGCTTTACGCAGCCGAAAATTTTCGGTCACGGCGAAAACCGCCCGGCAGCCTGGACGCCTGGGATCTGGTGATGCGCGCCCTGTCGCATTATTGGCGGGTGACGCGGCAGGACAATGTGGTGGCGCAAGCCCTCCTGGAGAAGGCTATCACCATCGATCCCAATTACGGCCAAGCGCTCGGCGTCCTCGCCACAAGTCATACATTCAGCGCTCACATGGGCTGGGCCGATATGGCGACGACAGCACCGATCGCCGAACGAGCCGCGCTCGCCGCTGTTCAGGCCGACAGCGAGGACCCATGGGCACACCACGGACTCGCTTACGTATATCTGTTCGCGCGGCGCTTCGACGACTCGCTGGCGGAATTCGAGTTGGCGTTGCGACTTAATCCGAACTTCTCACTGGCCCAGGGTTTTTATGGCGTGGCCTTGTGCTATTGCGGACGCTGGGAAGAAGGCGACTTGGCCGCGCGCCGCGCGTTACGGCTCAGCCCGCGTGACCCGTTCTCGGCAATTTACTACGGAATTGCGGCCTATGCACAATTCCTTGGTCACAATTACGACGAGGCCATCCGTCTGTCGCAAGAGGCTCTAAGGCAGCGCGGCGATTTCGTCGGCGGCCATCGCGTGCTGACCGCCGCCGCCGGTATGGCCGGACGCGACGATGTTGCCAGGAGCGCATTGCAGGAACTCCGCCGTGCACAGCCCAACATCTCACTCGCTTGGGTCGCAAGCGAAATGCCCATGAAAGACGATGCCGACCGAAAGCATTATCTGGAGGGATTCCGGCGAGCCGGGCTGGACTAGGCTTCGACCGGGCAGATGAATCCGGGGATAGGCCGTCACGTTCCGAAGTCGGGCCTTTTCCCCTTCGCCCCCCAAATCCATTCTGCCAGCCCCCAATTTGCTGCGCGCATCAAAAACAGGCAGGACGTCAACAAACGAAAGAGCCCGATGGCTGTTTGGCCACCGGGAGAGAAGGTCGTATGTGGTGCACGAAATACCTGCGCAACAGATAGATATCTGAAATTCGTGGATCCATCAGCTGATTTCATCTGATCGGTTTCCGCCAATACAGTGTGTTCGGCCAACATGGCGTTTGCGCCTCGCAATGACGGGGTACTGATCTGCAGGTGTCACTGCTGACCGAAACGCGATCTTGGAAAGTCTGCTGGTGCGAGCCATCAGATCGCGGGACACGCCGGATGATCTCCGCGCTCATTCCAGTCCATCCCACACCACGATGGCGACGAGGCCCGCCAAGGATAGCGATATCAGATACACGGTCATGCTGGCCTCTTCTCCCTATGAACAAAATTTGCGGCATGATCGCTGTTCTCGCGATCATTTCAGGCGCGAACCCTATCCCACCAGGCGCGATCCATATGACGGATCGCCGCTGGCCGAGGCCGCGTGCGGACGTGGGGTTTTGCCACGCCGCGTGCCGGCACGTTCGCGCGTGCTGGCAAATAAAGGTTCGGACGGCAGCCCGCCTTGACGCGTCCTGAAGATGGTGGGCTGACATGGGAGCAATGACAGGCTCCGCGAACGCGGTCGCCGTCCAATTCAGGAAATCCCAATCAAAAAGCCCGCGGCCGATTTCCCGGCGCGGGCTTTGAAATTCTTGCGATGATGAAGCTATGCCGGTGATTTCCCGACGTGTCAAATCTTATTCGGCAACACTAACCGGTCTACCAGCGATCGCCGCCGACGCCGACCCCGACGCTCACGCCGGGTGCCCGGATGCCCACGCCAGCGCGCGGACCGTCATCCCAGTCGCGATAGGTGCGGCGCTCGATATATCGCTCGCGCGGCGCGTAGTCATAAGAATCCCGAATGATCACGCGGTTGCCGCCACGGGTCCGATAACAGCGCCCATCCTCGTCGCAGACCATGCGCACCGGCTGCACCAGCGGAAGATCCGGATTCACGTATTCGCTGGTCGTGTAGATGTCCGCAGCGTTTGCGCCACCAGTAAGCAGCGCGCCTGCGCCCGCCAGGAGCGCGATGGTTAATATCTTCATGTGTCGTCCTCATTGGTCCAAATGCTGCCCATCACGCTAGAAGCCCTGCCGCGCGCATTGGTTCCCAAAAAATTGAACGGAACCGCGAAAAACCAGACGCATCGGCTGGTTCCACATGGCGATTATCGCGCGCGAGCGGACGGCTGATACTGAAGACCGCTGTCGGCTTGCCAGCGGTGATGAAGTCGCAGCGGTGATGAATTCATCGCAGGTGATTTGCCCGACGCGTCAAGTTTTGGATCTCTAGTTCTTTACCACGTAGAGCGGCGTTCTAACGGTCAACTGATAGGACGGCTTCGGCACCCAGGAGATCTGAGCCGTCACCCCAAACAAGCGATTGTCGTCGTCATCCATCCGGTCCAGATCAAGCCGGACGATCGGCTGGGTGAAAGGCTGAAACGGCGTCAGGTTGAGAAGCTGCGCGCCACCAAAGGACTGTACGCCGATGCGCCCCGTAAATTTCCAGTTGTTGTCCCACTGATAATAGCCGCCGACATAGCCAACAAAATTCGGATTGATCGTCGCAAGCGGAGAGTTGACGGCAACCCTGGTGTACTGGACACCGGCCAGAAACCCCTTGGTCTCGTCCTCGTTCAACGCGTAATCAAACTCCAGGATTGTGTTGAGAGACGTCGTGGCAAGGGGAGAGTCCGGCACCGACCTCGTGAGCGTCGGCTGCAGCGTAATCGTCGGGAACCATCCGCCATCTTGCTGATAGACATCCGCCTGGAATCCCACATTCCAGCTGCTGATCGTAAACGCCGACCAGTCGGACGTGCCGGTTTTCGATGCGCTGCCGCTGAAGCCGCCGTATACCGAGACGCGATCGTTGAGATCCACCGTCAGTGGGACATCGACCGCGATGCTCTGGCTCGATGGCGACGACAGGGTAGAAAGTGTCGTGAGGTTCGTCAGCGTCGTGAGCGCAGCGGGCAACGAGGGATTGCTGAAGCCGATCGAGAGCGCGTTGGCAGGCACCGTCGTGTAGATTGTTCTGAGGTCGAGATAGATGTTCGGCAGCGTCGAAGCCGGCTTTGCCGGCTCGTCGTCGCTGTCGTCATCGTCATTGCCCAAGGCAGCGCCGGAAAAATAGACTGACAGCAATCCGGCAAGCGCTACGCGAGATAGCAACCCAACGCGCGAGCCCTTCGAGCCTCGCTGCGCGGCATGGACAGGCTTTCTGGACCAGCTCGCTTCCAACGGACCCTGCCCCATCTGCCCGCGGCACGGAACTGACCTTCCTGATCATTTCAATAGCTATACCGGTGCGAGGATCGCTTTCAAGAGCACGACGCCCCAAACCGGTCTCATCGGGCGATCTTGGCCGGGGAAAGCAGCCGTACAGGAGTGTTGCCGGTGGATAAGATCGATGAGACGGTGAGGTCCACGCACACTCGCAGCAAGACCAAAGCTTCCGGGAATTCCCCTCAAATGTCGGAGATTAGTTCACGTCGCACCGGGATCGCGCTCGTAACCGTCGCGGCAGTGGCCTGGAGTACAGCGCCGTTCTTCACCCGGCTGCTTCATTTCGACTCGTGGACGATACTGTTTTGGCGGGGTTTGTTCGGAGGCGGCCTGATCACCGCCTTTCTGCTGCTGGCGCAAGGCCGGGCCGGTCTGCGCGATTTGATCGAGACCGGAAGAAGCGGCTGGCTGGTGGCATGCCTCTCAACACTCGGCATGGTGTCGTTTATCCCGGCGCTGCAGCTGACCAGCGTTTCCAATGTTGCGATCATCATCGCCACCGGGCCGTTTGTCGCCGCCGGGCTCGCCTGGATATGGCTTCGAGAAGCCGCCCGATTGACGACCTTGTTCGCGAGCCTCGTGGCGCTCTGCGGCGTCGCGATCATTGTCGGCAACGCAGGAGGCGGTTCCGACGCCGGCGGCATCGGCCTGGCTTGCCTCATGACTTTGGCCATCGCAGCGATGACCGTCGCCATCCGGCGGCACAAGCAAGTCTCAATGGTGGCCGCGGCGGCGTTATCTAACTTTTTGGGCAGCCTGGTCAGCATTCCCTTCGCAGAGGGGTTAGCCAACGTGACGGCGACCGATGTGTTTATCCTGGCGATGTTCGGCTTCTTCCAGGTGGCGCTGGGCCTCACTTTGTTCGTCCTCGGCTCCCGTCAGTTGCCGTCCGGACAGGCCTCCTTGATCGCGACCCTGGAGACGCCGCTGATGCCCTTTTGGGTGTGGCTGGCCTTCCAGGAGATTCCCAGTTCCCGGGCCCTTGTCGGCGGCGCCTTGGTGATGGGAGCGGTGTTGGCCGACATCATTGCCGATAGCTGGGCTCACGCACGACCGTGACCGTGAATATCTGCACTTGATTTGCCCGACGGCGCAAGCCCGACGCAACCGTAAGATCACGCTTGGGCCCGCCACCTCGCAACGACCATCGCGCTCAAAACAGCTTCGGCCCGCGCCGGTCCAGTTTGGCTTCCCAGGTCAGCAGGGTCGCCGCCGCTATCATCAGTGCGATCCCGGCCATGCTGACCGCGGCCTGCATGGCGAAGCTGCTGGAAATCTGGGTCAGGATCACAAAGCCCAAGAACGACAACAAGACGCTGAAGCAATACATCGCCAGCGAGTTTTCGCCGCAGCGGATCATCGCCGTCATCCCGGGTTTCATCAGACCGTGCCAGTCCGGCGGCGTCAGGCGCGAGACCACGGCAGCCAGCGCGAGAAAATGCAGCAAACGTACCGGTGCAAGGTGGCTCTTGTAGATCGGATAGATCAGGTTCGACACCACATCGGGGATGAATACCTTGAGCGCCTCGATCTGCCAGCTCAAGGTGATGGCGAGGCTGAGCGCGAGATAGAGCACCGCCAGCGCCAGCACGGCGCGCGACTGCACGATTGTCCGCAGCCGGCCGGCGCCCTTGTCTGCATACCAGGCGCCGAACACGAACAGTATCTGCCAGGCCAGCGGATTGAAGTACAACTCGCCGCTCGGCCACGCCGGCAGGTGCCAGCTGAATATCTGCACCATGAGATAGAGCAGAAGCGACGCGGCGAGCGCAGCCGTCGTGCTGCGGATCATCAGCCACAACAGCGCCGGAAACGCCAGATGCAGCAGCACGAAGGTCGGCAATATGTCGGTGTTGACGGGTGTATATTGCAGGACCACGGCGTGAATGATGGCGGCGCCAGGGTTTCCGAAAAAGAACCTTGTGTTGGTTTCGTCGAGATAGCCGCTGCCGCCGCCGGCCACCCAGATCAGCACGACATAGGCGATCATCAGAAGCAGGAACGCGGCGTAGATTTCCCAGGCGCGCCGAAGCGCGCGCGCCACGATCGTCGGCCAGCCCTGCTCGCGCAAGGCCCCGCCATAGGCCAGCATGCAGGTGTAGCCGGACACGAACACAAACACTTCGGTGGTATCGCTGAAGCCATAGTTGCGGAGCGTCAGCCAGGCGAGAGAGTTGCCGGGGATGTGATCGATGAAGATGAACCACAGCGCCAGCCCGCGGCACGCGTCCAGCCGCAGGTCACGGCGGTTTCCTTCGATATGAACGGCAGGAACTTTCACAGCCCCCCGCAAATGATCGGTCACGACCTCAATGCGCCTCATCCATCAGAATTGCTCGCTCCGGAGGCATCTTGCATGTTCAGATGCGATTTGTCTGCATCACCATCGAGAACAGCCGGTTGTTGTGACTTCCAGGACCGATCAGGAGCGGCCGCCGCGTGTTCCCAAGGCAAACGGATTGCATCGGCGCGCCGCTTTCGGCGTCCCGTAGTTTCCCGGATTGAACAAACACGCGAAATATTGTCCCTCCTCAACCCTTGATGGGAGGTCTCGTGATTCACAAAGGCATTCAATACTGCGTCGCAGCCACCGTCGAACCCGACGTCTGGCAATGGCATTTCCAGATCGGCGAGCACGTCAGAACCGGAAAGACCCGGACCAGGCTGGGGGCGATGGCCGCGCGCCGGGTTCAAATGAAGATTGACGCTGTGCTGAGGACACCGGGCGCTTCATTTGCAAGCCAAACCGCCCAGGCGGATTTGAAACGCTCGCCGGGCGAAGTGGCGGACGGAACGCTCAAGCGCAGGCGCGCCTGAACCTTCGTCAACTCATTCGAACAAATCCCATCCGCCAAACGATACACCCTAGAACGAAATCTTCAGCCCGCCGGTGCCGTAGAAATCGTCGCCGCCCTGACGAGCCAGCGTTCGCGAAAGATTTATCGTCAGCGCCACGTTGTTCGTCACCGGCGCCAGCACGCCGCCCGTCACGCGGCCGTAGAGATGTTGCGAAGTACCGTTCGGGATCGACCAGTTGTTGATGATGAGCGGCGTGGATGTCGCACCGAACTGGATGATGCGGCCGTTTCCGATCAAGTCGTCCTCCGCCGTCAGATTGAGATAGGGGCTGATCACCCGGCCGTTGACCACGAACGGAGCGCGGAATTGCACGCCGGCGCTGGCAACCAGCGCTTCCGCGGTCTGCGGGCCGACCGTCAATGTCAGCACGGGATCGCCGGATTCGGTGTAACCGTTCACCCTTGCCCGGGCGTAAGTCAGGCTCCCGATCGGCCCGACCTGGGATTGGCCGGCATCGAACAGATAGCCAAGCTTGCCGCCCGCGACAAAGCTCGTGCCATCCGGATTCGAGGTGATGGTATCGACGACTCCCGGCCGCGTGTTGCGGTAGTTTTGCCAGCCGAAAGTGGCGAGCCCTTGCGCGAAGAAGTGTGCATCAGTCCACGCCCCGTAAACGCCGAACTGATAGGAGTTCACGTCCGTGGTTCCGGCGTTGTTGAACAGGCGCGCCTTGGGGTTGGAGTAATCGAACGCACCGCCGACAAATGCATTGTTGTTGATGCGATACTCGGTTCCGATGGTGCCGCCGACGCTGTCGAGATTAAAACCGTTTGAAGCCACCGTGGCTTGCCGATCGCTAATGCCCCCATTGGCCTGCATGTAGAACGACCACGGATTGACCGGCAACAGTGGCGGTGCCTTCAGATATGGCACCTTGGTATAGGCCGCGTAGGCGTTCACCGTCGACGGCATGAGGCCGTAGGTCTCGCGAAACATGTCGAGTTTGCCGTACAGCGTCGAGGCGAAGCCCATCGCCGATATGATGGCGAGATCGCCCTGCGGCGCGAAGGTGAGCGGCGCATTGAGGCGGTTGACGATGTACTCGCCGAGAATCGCAAAGCCGTGCGACGTCAGATGCACACCGTCGAAATAGAACAGGAACTGGTTCTGCAGCGCCGGATTTCCGATGCAGGCCAGCGGACACGCGCCGGTGTTGGATATTCCGTAGAGCGCCGGATTGGCCTTGATCAGACTTCCGATAGCCGAGATATCGACTAATTCGACACGAACTCCCGAGCGCGCGATCGCGGCAAGCGCAACTTGCATCTGGGCGTTATAGTACTGACTGTAGGCCGTACCGACAGCCGCGTTCGGGTTACCGATCGCCTCCGGCAACTGCCCGACGTCGCCGGTCGTGAAAACAAGATTGCGCGCGCCTGCGCCGACCAGCGCATTGATGCCGGCCATGGTCTGATTGAAGCTCACCGTAGCCGCCGCAGGTACGCCCGCCAGCGTGCCGCCGGCGATGCGATAGGCGCGGGCATCGTTGCCGCCAACGCTCATTTCAAGCAGGTCGCCCGGTGCAAACGTCCTTCCCGATGCCACGAAGCCCTGCCACTCCTGCGTGAAACCGGGAAGAAAAGGGCTGCCGACGTTGGTCGTTCCGGAGGTCGCGCCGCCGACAGCGAAATTGACCTGCGGAATTCCGAGCAGCGCCGACGTCGTATCGATGAAATTCGTGCCTCCGCTGAACCTTCCGGTTGGATACTGCGGTGGATTTGGTATCCCGGCTAACCTGAATGCATTTCCGATGTCGGCGTAACTATCGCCGAACGCCTGGATCGTTGTGAAAACAGTCTGCGCCCTGGCCTCGCCAGTCATCGGCAAAAGCATTGCACCGGCAACCAGGATCGACGCGCACGCCAACCCTCCGCTTCCCGTTGACTTCATCGTTTCATCCCCTACGCACTACTTATGGGTGAGATGATGCTTCCATAGCGGTCGGCTGGTCTTCAAGCAGACTCAACGTCAGGGTGTGTATTTCTGAGCAGTGTGCTTTTTCAACATCAGTTTGCGACGCAACAACAGGTTGTGAGTTGCCCGCGGAGAACCAGGCTCGACTGTTTGGGCTCACGAGCAAGGCTTCAGCACCGGCGCGGCGAAGCGGCCCGTGATGCTGAAATCGCCATACGCCGCGCTGCGACAAGATCCGTTCGTTCACCGGCAGCAAACTACTCACCGGCGATTTGCGCTTGCGAAGAGCTGGAAAGCATCCCGCCCGAAACCTGCGATGCGGTGAGGAATGCCGCATGACGGCCGGAACGCTGATGGGCCCGACAAATTAATCCACCGAAAGCAACGCCGTACCCCAAAAGAAAAAGGCCGCCTACGAGGCCGGGCTCAGTTCACCCTTGGTGTCGTCTGCTGACCGCTTGTCAGGATTTGGTCCGTATATGCCGCCCCGGAAATCGTGAGCAGCGCCAGAACCAGAATAATGGCCATCGTTTTCATGCCACAATCGTTCGCTCCCGATTGTGGCTAAAAGCGTTAGAGCCTGGCGCATTTTCCGGACAAACCCGGGAAACATCGTGGCAACCGGCGAAGGCCGCGAGCTAAACCGCCATCGCCGATCACCGATGAGGAACAGCGCCTAGTCGGCAATCATCTCGCCAGAGCCGCCGAACTCGGCCGGGAAGTCCTTCAGCTTGGGCAGACCGTCCCGCATCGGCAGCACCGTTTCGGCGTAGTTGATGTGAACGCCCGGCGTAAAGGCGAGTGTCGGGATCGTCGCGGCAAACACATCCACCAGTCCAATGGTCGGGTGGTTGACCATCAGGTGACCGCTGCATTTCGCGCAATATTGGCGCTGACTGAAATTTGTCTTCTGAAACGTCGCGACATGTTCCGAGCCCGATTTGATCCGCACCGCCTGCGGCTTCCAGAGGCTGAAGGCGTTGACCGGGCCGCCAGACCACGACCGGCAGGAACGGCAATGGCAATAGCCCATGGCCTCCGGCGCGCCGGTGACCTCCACTTCGACCGCGCCGCAAAAGCAACTTCCACTATGAGTCATGGCAGGCCTCTTTGAATGAATCGGATCGAAATTGATCAGGCCGATCTGCGCCAGGGCACCAGCATCGAGACCCTTTTCTTGTAGCGGCGGTAATCGTCGCCGAACATGACGATCAGATCCCGTTCCTCCAGCAGGATGCCCACAAGGATGTAGGCCGTGGTCACCGCGGCGAACAGCAAGTGTCCGACCGTCATTGTCGGCGCTGCCCAGAACGCGATGATGAAACCGAGATAGATCGGGTGCCGCACGAATTTGTAGTATAGCGGCGTCCGGAAACGCGGCGCCGGCATCTCGCGACCGACAAGATTGTTGGCGACCTGTTGCAATCCAAACAGTTCGAAATGATTGATCAGGAACGTCGAGGTCAGCACGATCACCCAGCCACCGAACGACAGCGTCGCGATCGTCACGGCGATATCGGGGTCAACAACCTCCCAGACAACGGTCGGCATCGGACGCCACTGCCAGAACAACAGGATGAGGGTCAGATTGGCAAACAGCACATAGGTGCTGCGCTCGACCGATTTCGGCACGTATTGCGTCCACCACTGCTTGAACTGCTTGCGCGCCATCAGGCTGTGCTGCACGGCGAATAGCGACATCAGCAGCAGGTTGACGACGAGCGCTTCCGCAGCCGATGCGGCCGCCCCGGTGTCGATGGTCTTCGGCACTACCAGGCCGGATACGAAGCCGATGGCGTAAAGAACCGTACCGAAAAACATGAAATAGGCTGCGAGCCCGTACAGCAAGGCCACGAATTTCAATATTCGATTTCCCGGCATATCCGGGCTAATGGCGTGAATCTGGGTCATAACAGTCTCCGATTAGGGGCAATGGTGGTGAGCGCAATGAATGATCCCGAAGGATGCCGGGCGGACGCCTGAAAAGCTTTGTCCGACGCTTGATTTATCCCTGAGGTGGGCTTGATTATTCCTTGAGAATGAACGCGTTCGAGCAAAAAGCTCCGCATTTCGTCCGGTCAGGATCGCTCGGATTGCTGCATCGACAGCCGGGCCCTCGCTCTCTCCGCCAGGCCGTCACCGATATCGCAGCGGTTGATGCCGATATCTTTCAGTTCCCGGTCATTGAGGTGGCGCAGGGCCACAAGGCTTGCCTGGCGCTCGCGATGGGCAATCACCGCCGCGATCCAGCCGTTGAATGAGCGTCCGATGCGCGCCAGAAAGAAGGCGATTCCCCTTCGTATCGTTGGCGCAGCATAACGTGGAGCAGTGTTGAGCATGGTCATGGCTTTTCCTTTCGAAGGGGCCGGCGCTCCAGGCGCATCGGCCGTCTGTTGGGATCAGCATGCGCTTTCCGGCGTCCCAAGACTTTCAGAGAAATGCGATTTATTCTCCAGATCGGCGTGAGATGCGCCTGAGGAGCGCTCTCGCCGCTCATCAGGCGCGTAGAGAGTTCTGATCTCGCTGCACCGAGCCGCCCCGATGCGACATCGCGCACATGGGCTGCCTGCGGGATCGGTCGATGACATAGGCAGGCGATGACACCGATGACGAGCACGACGGCTGATACGTTCAATGCGTAGGACAGGCTGCCCATCCTGTCGGTGATGAAGCCGGTCGCAATCGGACCAAGCGTCTGTCCAATCCCGAACGCAACCGTCATCATCGCAATGGCCTTTGGCCAGGCTTCGCGCGGATAATTCAATCGTGCGAACGCCGTCGTGGAAGATACCACCGCGAAGAATGCGTTGCCGAAGATCAGCGCCGACGCCGCCAGCAGCAGCGGTGAGGTTCCCAACAGCGGAATCGCCGCGCCGGCCGCCGTCAGTCCGATCAACAGCGCGGTCACGCGTCCGCTGTGGTTGCGCGCCAGCACGCCGCCCCAGACCCAGGGCTGCGCGAACGCGCCGATGCCGATGCATGTCCAGAACGCACTCTGCGCCAACGCGCCACCGCCTGCGTTGCGCACATAGGCGATCATGAAGGTCATGTAGGCGATATAGCCGGCGCCGAACAGAAAATAGCTGATCAGGTAAATCAGCACAGGCGTTATGCTGATCTCGGCATTTGCAGAGGCGACCTGCGGTGGCGGCTCCTCTACACGGGCCAAAGGCAGCACGAGCGCCATCAGCGCCGAGATGATAGCTAGCGCAGCCCAAACGATCCACCACGATCCGGGACCGCTCCATTCCAGCAGAAATGGCGAAACGAAACCGGAAATCAGGATTCCAACGGCGGGACCGATATAGAACAGGCTTAGATAGAAGGCCTGGCGCTGCTGCTGCGCTTGCGCGACATTGGTTGCCAGCGCGCCTCCCGCGACGAAGGCGAACGCCGCGGCGATACCCGAAACCAGCCGTGCAGCGCTGAAGATGGAAAATTCCGCCGTCAGCGCGGACACGACAAGCGAGAGCACGCAGGCCGCGGCACTGATCCGCAAGGTGTTGAACAATCCAAAGCGGCGAACGAAAGCGCTGGCGCCAAGCGCGCCTGCGAGATAGCCGGCGGCATTGATGGTATTCATGAAGCCGGCGGTCGAATACGACCAGCCAAGGCTGTCGCGCATGTCCGGCAAAACCAACGAATAGGCGAAGCGACAGATGCCAAGTCCGATCGCCGGAGCGATCGCGAGCACCAAAATCAGGCGTGCCGGATTAGAATAATGCGGTTGAGATGAATTGGGTGATATCAAGATAAAACTCCTTCGGCTGCCGCGGTTTTCGAAGCACGCAAATCCCGGCCCGAGACGACGTCGCGATCGCGCCCGTCTCGGACGAGCCGCGGTCGACGAGACGCTATGCCGCGTCCGGCGTCCGGTGCGAAACTGGCAGCACCCACTGCGCAAAGCTTTGAGAAGACTGCTATTTATTCTCCAGACGCCCTTGAGATGTGCATGAGACCGTTGCATTTGATATGGCCAGGACATCATTCCCCGAGCTGCGGGAATGCTAGGATTGCTGAGGGTACCGGCTGATCGTGGCCGCTGCCCGATGCGCTTGGACCACCAATGATTCTCAGCTTTGGCGACCACGAGATCGATCTCAACCGGCGAGAGCTCAGACGTGCAAAGCGCCCGGTCCATGTAGAGCCGCAGGTATTCGACCTCCTGGTCTACCTGGTGCGGAACCGCAACCGCGTCGTCAGCAAGGACGATCTGATCGAGGCCGTCTGGAACGGTCGATCCGTATCGAGCTCGACATTCACCAGCCGCATCAATGCCGCACGAAAAGCTGTCGGCGACAGCGGCGTCGATCAGAAACTGATCCGGACAATCGCGCGAAAGGGGTTTCGCTTCGTTGCCGTCGTGCACGAGCGACCGAACGGCGTTCAACCGACCGCAGCGCCGGCGGAACGGATCGACGATCGGCCGCGCGCAGCTTTACCGTTGCCCGATCGGCCTGCGATCGCCGTGCTTCCCTTCAACAATATGAGCGACGATCCAGAACAGGAGTATTTTTCGGACGGTATCAGCGAAGATATCATTACGGCATTGTCCAAGCTGCGCTGGTTTTTTGTGATCGCGCGCAACTCCTCGTTCACCTACAAGGGCAAGCCGGTCCACATGAAACAAGTTGCCGACGAACTCGGCGTGCGATACGTGGTCGACGGCAGCGTGCGGAAGAGCGGTGACCGCGTTCGCATCACGGCGCAGCTCAATGACGTTTCGACCGGAAGCCATGTGTGGGCGGAACATTATGACCGTGAGCTCACCGACGTGTTTGCGGTTCAGGACGAGATCACCGAGGCTATTGTCGCTGCGATCGAGCCACAGATCTATGTGGCGGAAAATTTTCGCGCTAAACGCAAACCGCCAAACAGCCTGGACGCATGGGATCTGGTGATGCGGGCGCTCTCGCATTACTGGCGGGTGACGCGGCAAGACCATCTGGTTGCGCAGGCGCTACTGGAAAAGGCGATCGCGATCGATCCCAACTACGGCCAGGCGCTTGCCGTGCTCGCCACCAGCCACATGTTCGGCGTACATCTCGGCTGGGCCGACATTGTCACGGCGGCGCCAATCGCCGAACGCGCGGCGCTGGCGGCGGTCCAGGCGGACAGCGAGGACCCATGGGCGCACAACGCTCTCGGCAGCGTCTATTTTTCCACGCGACGGCTCGAAAATTCGCTGGCGCAATTCGAACTGGCGTTGCAGCTCAATCCGAACTTCTCGCTGGCTCAGGGCTATTACGGCCTTGCGCTCTGCTATAGCGGGCGCTGGCGGGAAGCCTATGAAGCCGCGCAACGTGCGATCAGACTAAGCCCGCGCGACCCTTCCTCGGCCATTTACTACGGGATCGCCGCCTATGCCCAGTTTGTCGGAAAGAATTACCTTGAGGCGGTTAATCTTTCGCGCGAAGCGATCCGCCAGCGCGGCGATCTCACGGGCGCCTACCGGGTGCTGACCGTCGCCGCCGGCATGGCTGGACAGAGAGACGTCGCCCGCGCCGCACTGCAGGAACTGCGCCGCACGCAGCCCAATATCTCATTGGCCTGGATCACGAAACAGTTGCCGTGGAAGCTGGAATCCGACCGCGAGCATTATCTGGAAGGCTTTCGCCGCGCGGGGTTGGAATAGGCGTTGCAACGACGGTGGCCATCTCCGCTAGTACCGCCCGCTCAAATCGAGCAGGAATGACGGAGCAATTCCAACAAACCAAGCTTCGAGTTGATGATCGAGCTGAAACAGGATCAGCAACCCGCTGATCGTCAGGACGCCTCCGAGGGCCATCTTGCCTTTGTTGCCCACCGCAAGAAGGCGATGCCGCCAGCGCATCATCGCTTCGCGCGACGCCAGCCCCAGCACAATCAGCGGAATGGCGCTTCCGAAGCCGAAGGACAGCATCGTGAGCGCGACCAGACCCAGGCTCATGCCCTGAGCGGCGAGAACGGAGGCCGCGCCCAGGGTAGGCCCAGCGCAGGGACTCCAGATCGCGCCGAGCAGTAGCCCCACTCCGAATTGACCGCGCAGTCCAGTAGTCGCAATTTCGCCAAATCGCCGTTCGGTCCAGTTTGCCAATGGCGCGGTTGCGAGCGCCAGCTGGATTTGAAGACGCGGCAACGCGAGAGCGCACCCGGCGGCGACCAGCAGAACGGCACCGGTCATCTTGAAGAACTCTCCATCGAGTCCAATCGAATAGCCGATCGTCGCAACAAATAATCCGATGGCGGTGAAGGAAGTTGCAAGTCCCGTGGCCAGCGCAAGCGGTCCAAGTCTGTGCTCGGACGCGGCCGCGCTAAGGACAATCGGCACCAGCGGAAGCACGCATGGAGAAAGAATTGAAAATAGCCCCGCGAACAAGGCGAGCGGTATGTTTGCGTACTCCATGGCCGCTCTCACAACGCGTTCGTGAGCACGGCTTCGACCGCATCGGGCCGGGTTTCCCCGGAACTGCGCAGAATCTCGGTGCCATCGCGGTAGATCACCAGGGTTGTCACCGTGCGGGCGTTGAGCTTGACCAAAGCGTCCTTGTTGGCGTCGAAGTCCGCATCGAAGATCCGCAGAGCCTTGAACTCGGGCCTCTCCAAAAGTCCGCCAACGACTTTCCTCAGACGCTGGCAAGGTCCGCACCAGGTGGCCGTCACCTGCAGCACGACCGGCTTTCCTGACTTTCTTGCCTCTTCAAATCGAAGGCTATCGAAAGGCAGCGGGCCAGCTGCTCGGGCGGCAGGTGAGATGAAAATGGCCAGAATCGCCGAGGCGAGAAGGTTTCTTCGGTTGAGAGGCATGCTCCGGCCATCCTTGGGTTGGTAATGAAGTCAGCAATTGCGCGCGGATTTGGCGGGACAACCTTCCGTCGCGATCTTGCCTGTGGCCTACGCCCTCAAGTAACTTGAGGTTCAAGTAACTTTTTCGAGGGCCCGGAATTGCCGACCACATCGATGCTGACCATTGGCGCGCTGGCGGAGCGCACCGGGAGCAGTGTTCCCACGGTGCGTTACTACGAAGAGATAGGCTTGCTCCCGAAGGCCCGGCGCGGCGCGGGCGGGCGCCGCCTTTATGACGAGAGTGACCTCAAACGGCTTACGTTTGTCCGGCGCTGCCGGGAATTCGCCCTGCCCATCGAAAAGATTCGCGAACTGGTTTCGCTGATGGATAGCCCTGAGAAGGATTGCAGCAGGGCCCGCGATGTGGCGGAGCTGCATTTGAACGAGGTCCGCAAGAAACTTGCGGAATTGAGAGCTCTGGAAGACGGCCTCGTTCACTTTGCCGTCGCCTGCACGGAACGTTGCGCCGGAGGGCCCGCGCGCGATTGTGTCATTCTCGAGGATCTCTCGACCGGAGCGACTTGCTGCCGTTGATGAATGTTTAGCTGTTATTCACGCAATCCTCGCCAAAGCTTGGCGAAGCACCCCTACAGGGAGGACATCTGATGTATTACGTGGCCGCGGTGCTGCTGGTGCTGTCGGGTCTGTTCTATGCCGCCAGCCATAATGAGATCGGCAGCCTGGGCGTGGAGATGTGCCGATACGGCGGTATATTTTGCGATAACCCGATCTATGTTCTGGTCGGCGCTATTCTTGCCGCGGTATGGGGCGCATTCGTCAGCATTCGCTAAAGCGGCTGACGTTCACGGACTTAACGAAAGCTCGTGGCTCTCCGCGCAACTTCGCTGGCTGTCGACCTAGGGAGCGCCTGACGCAGGGATTGCCGGTTGAGCCGGCTTGGGACCGCGGGCGACCGGCTCAAGCTGCAGCTTTGTCGCCGTCGGCGTCACCGTCGCGCCGGCGGCTTGAGCGGCGGCGCCGGTCGTGTAGCTGGCGATTTCCGCAGTCTGGAGGTGCGGCCGACTCCACGGTCCGTGATCGACGACCAGCATTGCCAATACGCCGAAAACCGCAAGCCCGAACGCGATCACAACCGGACCGCGGATTCCTCTTTTCGAATGGTTGTCGTTCATTGGACGTGCCTGGGATTCCTCTTTCGTCACAAGTCGTGACGACAGCGAAGGTTCCTCGCGCGGCCGAAACACGGCTCAGCGAGAACGCGCGAACCACGTCTACAGGAACAATTCTTTTCACCGCCTGTTGCCTGTCCTCCAACCCAAGGAGACACAGCAATGGTTACGGAAACAAGAGAAACCGGTTCCCTCATCGGCAGCGACAAGGTGGAAGGAACCGCCGTCTATGGGGCCAACGATACCAAGATCGGATCGATCGAGCGCGTCATGATCGACAAGATGAGCGGGAAAGTCTCTTACGCCGTCTTGAGCTTCGGCGGCTTCCTCGGGATCGGCGACGACCACTACCCCCTGCCCTGGCAGTCGCTGAAGTACGATACCAATCTCGGCGGCTATCGCACCGGGATCACCGAGACGCAGCTCAAGGGCGCGCCGAAATACGGCAATGACAACAGCTGGAACTGGGGCGATCCAGCCAGAACCCGTTCGGTCAATGATTACTACGGCGTCGCAATTTGATCCGAGCAATATAAGTCAAAAAAGGCCCGCTGCACCGCGGGCCTTTTCATTTGCGGACGTTCTGGTGGGCTGCGGAACAATACGGTCGCCACAGCATTCCTTAGATGAGGCCGTCACCCGCCGTTCAACACGGCGCCTGTCGCGGATAGCCAAAGGTCTTTGACCCGCTGTTCCAAACGAGCGCTCGCGCGGATAGCCAAAGGTGACGGCTTCATCGCACTTAATCGCCCTCGTCACGATCGACCGGCGGGCCAGTTTCAATTTCGAGAGCATCGACAAGTGGGCATTGACCAGTGAACATAGAACCCTCCGAACCAACACTGCAGCCCGGTATGGCGGAACGCGCCATTGATACCGCCGCTGACGTGTCGCGCACGATCACGGAGCTTTCCGCCGGCCTTCAGGCCGCGGTCGAGCGGCTCAGCCAGGCGATTGCAACCGCGCGGCAACCTGGACAGCCACTCGCCACCGTCAGCGCCATTACCCGGGAAGCACCGCTGGCGAGCCTGTTTGTCGCGTTCCTGTTCGGCGTTGCCGTGGCGCGACGGCGCTAGCATTTTGCGATGCGGCCACCTTCGATGAGAACTGTCAGCAAGGCTGTCACGTCGGGCGCCGCGAGTTAATAGCGAGACGGCCGGCGACACAAAAATTCGAAATGATAGTCTTGAGTTTGGAACCCGACATAGCCAAAAAGACTTAGCCCAGACAGTGCCAGTGATCGGCCATGCTGGCCGACCTGCGTTGGGCCAACGCAGTTGCGCGGCACTCTTGATGCGCGAAACATACGGAGGCGCTCATGGCCGTGATGAGAAGCGAGCGCGCTCGCGCGCGCGCCAGAAATTTGCTGACGTCGGCTTATCCAATTCCTGACGATGCCGAGTTACGCGGCCTGCGCGAGCTCGCGACCAACTACATTCGGGAAGCCGAGCGGCTCGAGACGGAGCACAGGGGCCGGGTGGCGGAATCCGAAGAATTGATTTCGGCCGCTCTGGACGCGGTCGCGCGCGACTACTTCAAGCGCGCCCTGCTCCGGGCCAAGTCACGCGGTCACGGGGAACTCGCCTTCGGCAAGGAGGTTCTCGGGCGGCGGCACCGGTAAATTCGGTTGAGCCGCCTGCCGCAGCTCCACTTCCTTGGCGGCGATTGCCGCGACAAAGTTACCTGCCTTATCGACAACGGCCTTCAACGAGTTAGCCGATAGATTGAGCCGCCGGGTCCAGGCCCTAACCTGAGCCGGATCTGCCAGGTTGATCTTGTTGCGAATGGTCGGGTGTTTGATGCGTGGCATGGCGGCGCTCCCTGATGGCGGGTCAACGGGCACGCAAACGCCTTCGCGTCCATGCCGGCGAGTTTGAGGCAGGTCAACGCGCGCTGCGGCAGTCACCATCAATATGAAAAAATGGCCAAACTCATTTTCCGATGTTCCCCAACCGGCTTGAACGTTCAGGTATGGCTGCCCGACGAGACGCCGGCTGTTCACGCCGATAGCTACGAAGCCGTGACCTGTCCGGCCTGCACTCGGATACATTTTGTCAACAAGACCACCGGAAAAATGTTGAGCGACAGGGAAAAATAAATGTCGCGGCATCTCATGAAGCATGCACCGGCTTTCGCAGGGCCCTGCAGCTTTGCATCACATCAGTCTGACACGGGGCTCCGGCCGGCCAACGGCGCCCACATCAAGAATAAACGTCATGCCGTGCTGCGGATCGGCTGCCCTGGCTTCTTTGTCCATTCCCTCGCCGGCCGTCGTGACCAGCAACCGATCGAAGTTCCTGCCGACGAAGACCGGGCAACTCGGTTGTTTCGCCGGCACGCGAATGGTGCGGACCCGCTCCCCGTCGGGCGTGTAGACGTCGATACACGATCCGCCCCAGCGCGCGTTCCAGATCAACCCCTCGGCATCGACCACGGCACCATCAAGGCCGCCCACCCCGCCTCGATGATCATAAAGCGTCTGGGGATTTCCGATCGGCATGGCATTCGCAGGGTCGATAGCGACGCGATGAAGAATGCCCTCACAGGTGTCGGTAAAGTAGGCCGTTGCGCCATCCGGTGAAAAGCAGATCGCGTTCGGAATGGATATATCAGAATAGAGCCGACGCACCTCACCGCGATGGATACAATAGATCGTGCCGGCGCCCCTCTCCGCCCTGCGGCCCATAGTCCCGATCCAGAGCGCGCCGCAGGGATGCACGCGTCCATCGTTCGATCGGGTCGCCGCATTGTCGGCCTCGAGTGATGTGTGCAGCATCAGGCGGCCGTCCGCGACATCGCGGACATAAAGACCGCTTTCGGTCGCAAGCAACTGGCGCTGATCGTCGATGGGTGCGAGCACACTGGCCATGAGGGAAAGCGCGTGCGCGGTGACCAAACCGGACGCAAGGTCAGCTTTGAACAGGATTCGCTCGAGGATATCGAACCACCAGGCGGTGTTTGTCGCTGGATCATAGGTGCAGCCTTCGCCCAACAAGCAATGATGCGCGGAGAGAACGGTGGTGGCGACTTGCTCCATGCGATCTTCCTTAGAGCGCGCGTCGCGCCGTCACCTCGCCGAGAAGCGATACAGCGAGGTGTGACGATAGATCTGTCCGGGGTCGAGCCGCGCCGGCGGGTAGTCCGGACGATTAGGTGTATCGGGATAGGTCTGCGGCTCCAGGCAAAGCGCGTCATACTGGCGATGAACGCGGCCGTATTTGCCGATCACGGTACCGTCGAGGAAATTCCCTGAATAGAACTGGATACCCGGTTGGTCCGTCAGCAGCTCGAGCACACGGCCGGAGCCTGGCTCTTCGAGACGAGCCGCCAATCGCGAAACGCCGGTCGCGCCGCCGCGGAGGCAGAAATTGTGATCATAACCCTGGCGGATCCGGAGTTGCTCGTTGACGTCGCGCAGACGTGCGCCGACGCAATCGGGATTACGAAAATCGAAAGGCGTTCCATCGACCTCGCTTGGCACGCCCAGCGGAATCCCGTCCACGCTCACCGGGAGGTAGCTATCGGCCGCGATCGCGAGATGATGATCCAGGATACCACCGCCACCGGCTTCGACGCCCGCGAGATTGAAAAAGCTGTGATTGGTCAGGTTGACGACGGTCGGCTTGTCGGTCTCCGCCGAGAACGCGACCGACAATTCCATGCCGCGGGAAATGCTGAAGGTGATATGGGCGTGCAGCCGGCCGGGATAGCCCTCCTCGCCATCCGGACTGACATAGGTCAGCGTAACGAACGGCGCGGGGCTTTCGCCGATCGCCGTGATGGTCCAGTTCTTGCGATCGAAGCCCTCGATGCCACCATGCAGCGCATTGTCGCCGTCATTGGCCGACAGTCGAAACCGCTTGCCATCCAGTTCGAAGGCACCGTTCGCGATCCGGTTGGCGTAACGCCCGATCGTCGCGCCCAGGAAACGCCTGACCGCAACATAACCTTCCAGGTCATCACGGCCGAGGACGACATCGGCGATCCGGCCGCTGCGATCCGGCGCGAAGATCGAGTGCAGCGCCGCACCATAGGTGATGACACGCACCTCGAAGCCATTGTCGCCGCGCAACGCCACCCTTTCGCATGCGGCGCCATCGGGCAGACGTCCAAAACTCTCACGCACCACCTTCGGCAACCGAGATTGGTTCGACTTCGCCACGCTCATTCCTCGAGGAAGGGTTCGACCTCGATGCGCCGGCCCAGCATGAAAGCATCGGCAACATGGACCAATGGCGACAGATCGACATCTGATACGCGGCTGGCGATCAATTCGACGAACCGCCGGTAGATGCCGCGATATTCGGCCTGCTTTTCGTCGACCAGCGTTCGATCATCATGAACCAGGCGGCTGCCGCCGGAAGACAGGGTCAGGCACCCCGCATCGGTATCGACGCGGATGTCCCAGGTTTCCGAGCCGGTCTGGCGCCAGTCGAACTCGGCGTGGATCGGCAGGCCTGTCTGATCCTTGAACGTAAGGTCGGCCGCGATCGGCGCTGCGCGATTGCCAGGGAAGGATAGTTCGGCCTTGGTCAGAAAGAACGGCCGCGGCAGGATTCGGGTGAGAATGGAGAGCGCATTGATGCCGGGGTCGAACACGCCGAAACCGCCCGGCTCCCAGATCCAGGCTTGCCCCGGATGCCACACCTTCACATCTTCCTTCCATTCGACGGCGACCGATTTGATCTGGCGGTTGGCGATGAAATCCCGCGCCGGCTCGACCGCCGGGGCAAAACGGGAGTGCCAGGTGGCGAACAGCGTTCGTCCGGTTTGCCGCGCCACGGCGATCAGCGGCGTAAGTTCGCTGACGGTCGCTCCGGGAGGCTTTTCGAGCAGCACGTGCTTGCCGGCCTTTAGCGCTGCGGCCGCCTGCGCGTGCCGCACTTGCGGCGGCGTACAGAGCGCAACGGCATCGATATCGGGCGTACTTTCAAGCAGATCGTCCAGGGTCGAAAAATGTTCGATACCCTCAATGCGGCCATTGGGGCTGGCGGTAGCGGCGAGTTCAATCCCCACAGTTTCAGCAATCGCGGGAACGTGTTGATCCCGGGCAATCTTGCCAAGACCAACGATGGCAACGCGGATGGCAGTCACGGCAGATTGTCCGGCTCTTAAAGATTAAGGATCGACGCGACGGAATTCAGAGGCATGACCCAGGTACTCTAGCGAAACGCCGTCGACAAAGCGACGCCGATCTGATCGACCATGAACGATGTCGGGACCAGATCTGCCGGCGAGGGACCCTCGCTGGGCTTATTTACCCCATCGCAGCACCAGCGGACCTAGGCGGCTGGCGATTTCGATCAAGCCTGCTCGAACCGCCGGATGCAGCGGCTGAAGCGGAAGGCGGACGGTCTCGTGCTTGATGACGCCCCCGTCCTGCATCAGCGCCTTGCAGGCGGCAAGGCCGCACTGGCGATTCTCATAATTGATCAGCGGCAGCCAGCGCTGATAGGCGGCGGCGGCTTCGTCGCGGCGGCCGGCGAAATACGGATCGATGATCTGGCGAATGCCGTCGGGATAGCCGCCGCCGGTCATCGCACCCGTTGCACCGGCGTCGAGGTCGGCCATCAACGTGATCGCCTCTTCGCCATCCCACGGGCCTTCGATCGCCCCATCGCCGAGCGCAATCAACTCGCGCAACTTGGCGGCGGCCTGGGGCACCTCGATCTTGAAGTAGCTGACGTTCTTGAGCTCCCGCGCCATGCGGGCCAGGAAAGCCGCCGACAGCGGCGTGCCGGCCACCGGCGCATCCTGGATCATAATCGGAATCGAGATGGCATCTGAGACGGTTCGGTAGAATTCGTAAATCCCGGCCTCCCCGACCCGGATGGTCGCGCCGTGGTAGGGCGGCATCACCATCACCATGGCCGCACCAGCCTGCTGCGCCCGCCGCGAACGTTCGGCGCAAATCTGGGAGGCGAAATGCGTGGTCGTAACGATCACCGGCACCCGGCCCGCGACGTGATTCAGGACCGTGTCCAGGATCAGGTCGCGCTCGGCGTCAGTCAGCACGAACTGCTCGGAAAAGTTGGCGAGGATGCAGAGCCCGTGCGAGCCGGCGTCGATCATGAAATCGACCGCGCGTTTCTGCCCTTCCAGATCAAGCCGACCGTCACCGTCGAATACCGTCGGCACCACCGGAAACACGCCCTTGTAGGGCTGCCGAATGTTAGAGTTTGCCATAACCCTCCCCTGATCTAAGCACGCCGCCTCGAGCCGCCCAGGCCGCGAGCTTTCGGCCGGCCGTGCCATGCCGCCATAGGCCTTTGAATAGCAACCACCCTCGCCGCGAAGACTTCGACCCGGAATTTATTGGTCATCATTTGCTGCTGCATATTCGTCCGGCACCATCCCGAAGCATCGCAACACATGGATGCGGTTGAATTTTCCCTGTTCGAAATCGCTGGCGCGGCTGAACGCAACGGCGCCGGCGTGCCCCAGGACCTTCCACTGTCCTTGCGCGGTTTGTATCGCTACCGTGGGACTGGCGCAGGCAGTGGCTTCGCCGGCAACAAGACCACCGTCCCTGAGATCAAATGGCAATGCCATGAAATGAATAATTTCAGCCATGAATGACCACTTTCGGCCTTCGCCCGACGTTCAACTCGGACGGACCACGACCGACCCCATTGCGCTGGTACGGACGAATAGCGTAGGTCATTTGCTATCGAAGGAGAACGTCGAATGCGCACGGTTTTGAGACAAATCGGGGTTTTGGCTGTTGCCGCGGTTGGGCTCGGCGGGTCGCCGGCGATGGCCGCCGACGCCGACCATGGCTCCGATCTCGCCAAGCGCTGGTGCGCGACCTGCCACGTGGTCGACAGCGATCAGAAACGGGCCAGTACCGACGCTCCCCCGTTTGCCACGATCGCGCGAAAGGCGGACTTCACGCCAGAAAAGATTGCCTTCTTCCTGCTCGACCCGCACCCAAAGATGCCGAATTTTCCCTTGAGCCGGAGCGAGGCGGCGGACCTCGCAGCCTATATCGGCTCGCTGCGCAAATAGAACGGGAAAGACGACATTTAGCCCTTGCAAGCGACTTCCGGCTTACGTTTCGTGAGCTGCCTCCGAGACCTTGAAGAGATCCGGCAAGCGCTAACTTCCTGCCTGCCGGACCTCAACTGCAAGCTCGACCTCTTTATGGCCCCCTAAATGCAAATCCCTGCCGGTTATAGCCGACAGGGATCAGCAGAAAAGTTGATGGGCGGCGAGCGGTATCGCCCGGTGGCCCGTCAAGGACCTGCTATTTAATTGAAATCCACACAGCGAAACGATGCAAGACTATTTTGTGGGCAAGGTAATTACCGCCCAGCCGCTTTTTGCCCGGGCGGCTAGAGCTTGCCTTTCGACGCATCCTTCGCGGCAGACATGACCCCGCCGCTTATCTGTCTCATGTGCTCCCCGGCATTCGTAAACTGGCTCTTCAAGAACTCCGATTGAATACGCATCGCCTCCTCGAGATTGGTGGCGTGAACCAGCTTTCGCGCGTGCTCGAACGCTGCCCTGATATTCTGTTCGGTGAACGACAGCGCTTGCCTCGAAATCTCCGTTCCGGGGCTCGGAACCGACGCCATCGATTTACCTGCAGCATCGAAAAACATGCCGAACGCCTTTTCCGCCTGATCGATGGTTTTTTCGGCCAGCTCGCGTAATTCGGTCGGGACTTCCAGTTTGGGTTCAATCATGCCGCATCCTCCGGTTCGGATGGAAGACTATCACATTTCCGGGACGGCGTCTTCGTGGCGTTTGGTTCGAAGGACCTGGAATGGCCGTCCTGATGGCGACTTTCATCATCGTCGCCAAGCCAACCGACAGGCCCAGTTGCGTGCAAAAAGCCACGGCCGAACCCTTGATCAAGGTCAAGACGGTTGGATCTGGCTTATGCTTTAATTTATCAATGTAAGGGTGGACCGCGGCTGATGAAATTCGGTGCGAGCTTCCCTAGACGTTGGGTCACGGATGCTCTCGAGTTCGCTCCTTCTCAAGGGCATCTGTTTCCCTCGTTTCAAAAAAGCCCTCGCTTCATTGAGGATCGAAATGCGAACCTATTATTTCGACAGGAAGGATGGCGCTCGTGTCAGGGACAGAAAGGGGGTAGAGTTTCCCAAGGCCGCGGGTGCAATTGAGCATAGCAAGGAACTGGCAAAGCGGCTCAGGCTGGATGGCCGGGCCAAAGATCCCGCTCTCTTGATCATTGTCGTCGACGAATCCGGCACTGAGGTACACCGCGAGCCGGTGTACCCAGAACAGCCAAATCCCGGCCTCTCCTTTGGCAACACCGGATAACCGCAGATTTCGACCTCCTTGAAATGCACACTTCGGCGCCCTCGTCGCTGGGCGGTTTCGCGAGGCTGTTGAGGCCTTATCTCGCAGCCCTCAGCCAGCCCGTATCCTCGCGATACGAAGACCTCCGTGGTTCAATTCAAGTCGGTGCGGAGCTGCATTTCCATCAGTGCCATGGCTTGCAGCTTCCTGGGGTCACGCTCCCCCTCATTGGCGGTCCGAAGAATGCTCTCTGCGAGGCTTCGCACGCGCATCGAACTTATCGGGTGGGGCAGCGTAGCGACCGCGGCCTCAAGTGCTTCCTCCATCGTCCTGATCAGATCGGGTGAAAACGAGGCATTTGAAAAATCTTTCATCCGCAGTTTCCAATTCATATCAGGGGGCCGCTGAGAAAAGTCCTTCGCCCGAGACATGTTCCCATCGCTCGGCAAGCGACCACGTGCGATAAGCAAAATTACCTTGGAATCCCAGGAACGATTTTCGACTTGAACGCCGGACCACACTAAGGTTTCTCGCCCGGGGGATCATCGCCGCTGTCCTGTCGGCTGACTTGCTGGGCGCGCGCTTTATCTCGAGGTTGTCCCTGTCCGCGATGGTCGCGCACAATGCCCGGGTCCGGAGCGTGCGCACGACTTGTCTCAGGTCTTGGTTCAGGCCTCGGTATACCCTTCTGGCCGCCATGTTTGTGCCGGCGCCAAAAAGGCGTGAGGCGAACGGCCACGATGTCACCCATAGCATCGCGTTCGCAGGTATTGCTCGCCGAAGGACTTTTCGGCATCCGACGCGTCGCCATCGTCGACAAATCGCCTCAATGGTCATTGATCAATCTGCGAGCTCTTCTGAACAAGCTCAGAGGCTGCGCAGGCGAGCAGTTCGTATTTCAGCGCCCAAGATAGTCTAAACGGGCAAGGGAATAAGCTGGCCGTGTCGATGTTTCTATAACCGAAGCGGCAGGAGAGATTTCACGATGCCCACGGCTGCCCTGGTCTCCCTGGCGACATCGGTCCCTCCAAACGTGTTTCTGCAAAAGGATGTTCTGGCGGCGGCCTGGGATGAACTCGGCCCTCGCTTTCCAGAATTCGCGACATTCTCGAGCATCTTTGCCAACACCGGAATCGTCAAACGTCACGGCGTGAAACCATTCGACTGGTATCTCAAACCACGCGGCTGGCCGGAGCGAACCGAAGCATTTCTGGAGGGGGCCGAAGCGCTGTTCGTCGATGTGGCACGGAAGGCGCTCGCGACTGCGCACCTTGGCGGCGCCGATATCGACACCGTCGTGACCGTTTGCTCCACCGGCATAGCAACGCCTAGTCTCGAAGCGCGCGTTGCCCGCGCGATGGGTTTTCGCTCCGACGTCATGCGCGTGCCGGTGTTCGGCCTTGGCTGCGCGGGCGGCGTTTCGGGCCTGTCGATTGCCTCGCGCCTTGCGCAGGCGCGGCCCGGCACCAACGTGCTGCTGGTCGCGATCGAGCTGTGTTCGCTGGCACTTCGTCATGACGAACTCACAAAGGCCAACATCGTGGCCATCAGCTTGTTCGGCGACGGCGCCGCCGCGGTCATCCTGCGCGCGGGAGATGGCGGTGCAACTCAAATCGAGAATGCCGGCGAGCATCTTTGGCCCGATACGCTCGGGATCATGGGCTGGAGCGTCGATCCGGAAGGGTTTGGCGTGATCTTCCGCCGCACTATCCCGGATTTTGTCGCCTCGCATCTCAACCCCGCCGTGGTGCAAATTCTCGCGCAGATGCAGCTATCGATGGCGGATATCGACCGCTTCGTCTGCCATCCCGGTGGCGCCAGAGTCATCGCCGCGCTGGAGACTGCATTTTCACTCAATCAGGGGACGCTCGATCACGAACGGCAGATCATCGCCGATTACGGCAATATGTCGGCGCCCACCGTGCTGTTCGTGCTCGAACGCACGCGCGCCAAGGGACTGCCGGCGAGATCGCTGTTGACGGCGCTCGGCCCCGGCTTCACCGCAAGCTGCGTCGCGCTGCGGCACGCCGCGTGACGCCGGCGGCTGTCATTCTCGCTTTGGTCACGCTGCAGCGCGCCGGAGAACTCATCCTTTCGCGTTCCAATACTCAAAAGCTGCTGGCGCGCGGCGCCATCGAGATCGCGCCCGGACATTACCCGTTGATTGTGGCGGTGCACGCCGGCTGGTTGATATCGCTTTGGGTATTTGGACACGATCAGTCGGTGAATATGCCGGGCCTGCTCTTGTATCTCGTCGTGCAAGGCTTTCGTTTCTGGGTGATGTGGACGCTCGGCTCGCGATGGACGACGCGGATCATTGTCCTGCCGGAACAGCCCCTGATTTCAGCGGGACCCTATCGATTTCTGTCGCATCCCAATTATGCCGTAGTTACCGCCGAGATCGCAGTGCTTCCGTTGGCCCTCGGTCTCCCGCTGCTGGCCGCGATCTTCACGATCCTCAACGCCGCGGTCCTCACAATCCGTATACGCGCTGAAAACCGCGCGCTCGCCGCGTCGCGTGAGACAATCGTGCGTGGCGCCTGATGCGTGAAGCGGCTCCCGAGCCGAGCGCGGCCACGTGGTTTGGCTTCGTCCTGATGTGCCTCGGCATGTTCATGGCGATCCTTGATATTCAGGTGGTCGCGACATCGCTGCCCGCGATCCAGGATGCGCTTGCGATATCGCGGGATGCGATGAGCTGGATCCAGACGGCGTATCTGATCGCCGAGATCGTCGCCATACCATTGACCGGATGGCTCACGCGCGTGTTGACCTTGCGCTGGCTGTTCGTCATGGCAATTAGCCTTTTTACCCTCGCCTCGATCGGCTGTGCGTTTAGCGGCAACTTCGCGACGCTGATCAGCTTCAGGGTGTTTCAGGGCTTTGCCGGCGGCGCGCTGATCCCAGCGGTGTTTTCCGCGGTGTTCCTGCTGTTCCCGGTGCGCTTGCACCCGGTCGCCACCACCATGGCCGGCATCATGGCTGTGCTGGCGCCCACTGTCGGACCTGTGGTTGGGGGCTGGATCACCGAGACCTGGTCCTGGCATTGGCTGTTTCTGATCAATGTCGTTCCCGGCGTCATTGCCGCAGGCGCCACGCCCTTTCTGCTGCCACGCGAACGCCCTCGCCTCGGCGATCTGGCAACGCTCGACGGCTATTCTCTCATGCTGCTGGCCGGCTCGCTTGCGTGCCTTGAGATCGGCCTGAAGGAAGCGCCGCAAGCCGGCTGGCTTTCTCTGCTCTGCTCACTCCTGTTCTTGATGAGCGGCGCCGCGGCGACGGTCTTTGTCGTTCGGACGCTCAAGGCCAGCAGTCCCGTGGTTGAACTGTCGACATTGAAGAACCGCTCTTTTGCGATCGGTTGTGCGTTGAGTTTCTGCCTGGGGGTGGGATTATTCGGCTCAGTCTATCTGATGCCGGTCTTCCTCGCCTACGTTCGGCGTCATGACGCCTTCGAAATCGGGACCATCATGCTTGTGACCGGCGTGTCGCAGCTCGCGACCGCGCCGATCGCCGGCGCGATGGAAAGCAGGTTCGATTCCCGCTGGCTGTCGGCTGCGGGATTCGGCCTGTTCGCGCTCGGACTGGGCGGCAGCGCATTCCAGAGCCGGGTCGCCGATTTCGACGAGATGTTCTGGCCGCAAGTCGTGCGCGGCGTCGCGATCATGTTCTGCCTGCTGCCGCCAACCCGGCTGGCGCTGGGCGCGCTGACCGAAGCCGAGGTGCCGGACGCCAGTGGCCTGTTCAACCTGATGCGGAATCTTGGCGGTGCGATCGGCATCGCGCTGATCGACACCATCCTCTATGGCCGTACCGGCGGTCACGCCGAAGCGCTGCGCGACCGCCTGATTGCGGGCGACATCACGGCGGCGCAGGCGATCGGGCTTGATCTGCAGTTGTTCACCCACCGGCCCGCCGGCGTGTCGGACGCTGCCGTCGAGGCCTATGTTCGCCCGATGGTCGAGAAGGCCGCGTTCGCGCTCAGCACCAACGAAGCCTGGGCGCTGCTCGCCTGCGTAGCCCTGCTCGGACTGCTGCTGGTTCCGTTCGCAGGTCCGCCGCCGCAAAGCAGGGGCAGAACCGAGGCAAAGTATTAATTGACGCGATCAGCGACAAGCCGAACAGAATCTGGCGGCTGGCGGGCTTGTGGTCCGGGATTACTTTGACGCCCGCGCATCACGCTGAGTTTATCAGCAGGCACGCATATCCTCCCTGCTTCGAAGTCAGATCTTGGAGAGGACCTCAGCGAAGCAGATCACTGTATGATGGCCGCATGACGGTCGTGTTTTGCTATTAGATGATGATTATACTTTAATCCGTTTGCGATACGGACGTTTCGATCGTTTATTGAGTTCCAGAGAGAATTGTTTTGCTTTTTTCCGATGCTGATGGCGCAGCCGTAGCCGACATCCCATGTCGTCCGGGGCTGAAGCCAACACAAGAGAGAACACGATGAAACAACTTTTGAAAATAACCGCAGCTCCTGGCACGGGGCTTTTCGCCATGGCGATTGTCGCGATGGCGACGCCTGCGGCGGCGGGTGAGTATTGCCGCCAAGACGTCACGTCCCATATGCAAAGCTGCAGTTTCGACACCTTGGCGCAATGTCAGGCAATGTCCTCCGGCCGCGGCGGCGATTGCTATCGGGATCCATTCCTGACCGACATCGGCAGCGTCTATGCCTATCAACCAAAGTACCCGCATTCGAAAAGTTCAACGCGCCCCGCGAAGACCTCGGTTGAGAACCGATAGGGTCGTATCGTCGCTGACGTGGCCTGAGGTCGCGGCCTTTGAAGTTGGATTCAAAGGCCGCGATACCAGCGATTGCGTTCAACCCGCGAAGCGGCTGCGGTATTCCGACGGCGACACCCCGAGGTGGCGAATGAAGGCTCGCCGCATGCGTTCGTCGTCGCCGAATCCCGCTCGCTGCGCCACCTCGACCACGCCGCCGATTTCACGGCTTTCCAGCAACAGCCGCGCGGTTTCCACCCGCAGCGCCTCTACGCCGCTTGCCGGCGTCATTCCGGTGCGGCTGACATAGGCGCGCGCGAAAGTTCGCGGACTCATTCCGGCTTTTTCGGCGAGTGTTTCGACCTTGAGGTCGCCGGCGATGTTTTCGATGATCCAGGCGTGCAGTGCGCTGAAGCGCCCCTCGACGTCGGACGCCTGTGCTGCAAGCACGGTGGAAAACTGGCTTTGGCCGCCGGGACGTTTGAGAAACACCACCAGCCTTCGCGCGATATCGAGCGCGGTGGTATGGCCGAAATCCTCCTCGATCATCGCGAGCGCAAGATCGATGCCGGCGCTGACGCCGGCCGATGACCAGACCCGCCCGTCCTTGACGAAGATCGCGTTCGGCTCGACGCGGATCTTGGGAAAGCCGTCCGCCAGTCTCGGACAGTAGCGCCAATGCGTCGCAGCGCGCTTGCCGTCCAGCACGCCGGTCCAGGCCAGCACGAACGCTCCGAGGCACACCGACGCGACGCGACGCGCCTTCGGCAGCACCTGCGAGATCCAGTTCATCAGGACGGCTGTCCTGCCGCAGCTCCCAGATGCCCGGGCCGCCCGGGATAACGAGCGTATCGACCTGGTTCGGCCGAACGCTGGAGATCGGCGCGGTATCGATCATCATTCCGACGTCGGTCGGCACCAGTCCGCCCGAGGTCGAGAGGTAGGACAGCGAATAGCTCGCGCCCGGCAGTTCGATCGCCTGCAGTTCCGCGAATACCTGCGCCGGACCGGAGATATCGAGCAGCGTCACGCCCGGAAAGGCGACGATCGCGATACGCCTTGCGGCGGGCTTTTTCGCGCAAATCGGCTCGCCGGGATTTGGCAGATTTCGAGGGCATATTGTCCTTTAAGCCATTCAAGCCTGCGCCTGTATAGCTCGGCTCTGAATAGGGGGGTGACGACATGTTACAAGAGCTGCGCCGCCAATACGGAACCGTCAGATCGCCCTGGGCCGAATACGCCATCTACAGTTTTCCGGACGCCTCGCTGGTCAGCCCGGGCGAACGGAAGCCCCTGATGGACGCGATGAACAGCATCATCGCCGTCAACTGGAAGGCGACCGAGCCGCATTGGACCGAAGCCTCCTCCCCGTTCGACAGCAAATTCAGCCTCATTCTGGTCTACGCCAGTTCAGGACTGGTCGCGTTTTCAGTCTATCGCGCGCTACGGATCGCAGGCCGTCCCGCGATTTACCGAAGCGGCACCGAGGTGCTTCCCAGCCCATCAGGGCCGCGGCCTGTACGGGTTCTTCACCACCGAGAGTTTTGAAGTCCGCGGACGCTTCGGCCAATAGCGATGCCGGCCTGCTTTACGGATGGCGGACGCGCAATCCGATCGTGTGGGCGGCGAACGCCAAGATCTGCGAAAAGGTCACGCCCTCGCTGCTCGGCGACGACCCAGGAACCCGCATTGCAGGCCGCCTGCGTCGAGATGTGCTCGTTGCTCTACCCAGGCAAAGCCCTCGAAATTCCCGGCATGATCATGCGCGGCGCGTATGGCCATATCAAGCATCACCGGCAGACCTATCACGGCACGGCATCGCTGGTTGATGCCGCGATGTCGCGCATCATACCGGATTCTGCGGACGCCCTGTTCTCGGTCGGCATCGCGAGGGTATGATGGCGATCACGGAGCAACACGCCGTATTCGAGCCCCCCGTCCGCACCGGGGATCGCGCCTATCTGGCATGGGCGACGGTGGCGATGGCTTATGCGATCGCGTTCCTGCAGCGCGTGTCGCCGCAGTCGGTCGGCCTGGACTTCATGCGCGATTTCGGCACCGATGCTGCCGGCGTGGCGATGCTCGCGTCGAGCTACTTCTGGGGTTACACCCTGATGCAGATTCCGGCGGGCGTCCTGGTCGACCGCTATGGCGTCAAGCGTGTGGTGCTGTTCAGCATGGCGGCGTCTTCTTTGGGAAGTGCCGCGTTTGCGTTGGCGCCAAACCTGATGGACGTTTTTGCCGCTCGCCTGATCATTGCCTGCGGCGACGCACTGGTATTCACCGCGCTGTTGAAACTGGTCGCTCTCAGTTTCGCCGACGAGCGGTTCGGCGTGATGTCCGGCATCTCGCAGGTGTCGGGCTATGTCGGCGGCGTGATGGCGACGACGCCGCTCGCGGCCGCGGTGACCGGCTTTGGCTGGCGCGCCTGCTTTATTTTTATCGCATGCGTCGGCCTCGCCAACCTCGCCTTTGCTTCGTTTGCCCTCAAGCCGGATCCGGTGTCACGCAGCGCCAAGACCCTGGGCGGCGTTCTCGCGGCCAGCCGCCAATCGCTGTCGCAGATGGCGAACTGGGGCTGCGCCATGACCTTCGCATCCCATTTCGCAGTCGTGACGACGCTGTCGGGCGTCTGGGGAATTCCGATGGTGGCGCATTTCTTCAACATCTCGCCATCGGCGGCCAGCACTCCACTGCTTGCCTTCATGGTCGGCAATGCGATCGGATCGATCTTCCTTGGACATGCGGCCGACCGGGCGGCTGCGGCGCTCGATACTGCACTTATTCGCATCTGCCTGCTGCGCATGGCCTTGATCGCAATGTTGTTGCCGTCGTTCGCCCATGCGCTGGGCTTCCTTTACGTCAACGTCGTTTTCGCAGCGCTCGGACTTGTCGCCGGAGGAACCGTGCCGCTGGTGCTCAAATGCACCAAGCGCCTCTACACGTCTGATCTGATTGGTGTCGGCGCATCCGTCAACACCACGGCTGCGGGAATCTTCGCAGGCGCCTCGCAGCCCATTATCGGCCTGGCCATGGTTGGCGCCAGCCAGCTTGCAGGTCCGGGCGCCGGTCACGGCCCGGGCTCGGTCGGCGATGCCGGCTACGGCACTCTCATCGGAATTCTGCTTGCTCATGTCGCTGCCGGGCATTGTCGGGCCGTTGTTGATGAGGAGCAAATTGATAGTTCGCAAATAGCATTAAACTGGGGGACGGAATGTCGCGTTTGTACCTGAGAAAAGCTGAAGTCGGATCGAGCTACGCGGTGAGTTCCTGGCAAAGCGTCATGTTCTCGGAATTTGAAGCACAGATGAGCAGCGAAGCGAGGCCGTTTCCCTGCGTCTTCGGGGTCTCGGGCTATCGTGCGGACCAGTTACGCTATTTGTTTCTCGATCCGTTCGAGGTCGAGGTGCTTGGCGCCCAGCTCGCGCAGTTTGTCGCTGAATCGCGCTCGCTCGGCCCCAACACGTCGCTGGTGCTGTTTACCCGGCCGCGGCCGGTGCAGACGCTCGAGACTTACTACCGGAAAATGTGGCAGACGCTCGACCAGCTGGCACGGCTCGACAAGAGCCCCTGGCCGGACACCATTCCCGAACAGATCGATCATCCGATGTGGGAGTTTTCGTTCGCGGGCGAGCCGATATTCGTGGTGTGCAGCACGCCTGCGCATGTGATGCGGCAAAGCCGCCGCTCGAGCACATTCATGCTCACCTTCCAGCCGCGATGGGTGTTTGAAAAAATTCTTGGAACGGAGAAGGCCGCGTCGGCCGCGTTCGCCGAGGTACGCAAGCGGCTTATCCCATACGACAGCACCAGTCCCTCGCCGCTGCTCGGACGCTATGGCAACAGCGATGGACGCGAGTACCAGCAATACTTCCTTCCCGACGACAATCATGCGCAAACGGGATGTCCGTTTGCCAAACTCGCGCAGAACAAGACCTCTCCAATCGAAGACAGGGAGCAAGCGGCATGACCCGGATCATCGCAGGCACGAAGACCGAATTCTCGATCGACCCCGCCATCCTGGACTTGCTTCCGGCGCAGGGCAGCGTCGAGCTGCAGCGCGATGCCGCGGGCAAGGTGCATCATTTCCATACCCACCCCGTGGATGAAATCCTGGTGATTATCAGCGGACGGCTGAACTTCATCTGGGAAGGCGGTGAGCAGGTCTGCCGCGCCGGCGACACCATCCTCTTGCCTGCCGGTACGCTTCACCAATCCGAGGCGCTGGATGAGGCGATCTACGCGATCGCTACCCGTCCGCCTGCCGTCCTGCCGGCGACCAACTAACGATATGGGCGCCGGTCAGGACAATGCGGGGTCTCGGCCGGTAGGGCCCGGTTCGGGGTCAGCCACGAGACGTTCGACCAGTTCGATGACTTCAAACCGCTGGCCGGGTTCAAGTTTGAGGAAGGCCTTGAGCAGTCGCAGGCTTTCAACAGTTTCGCTCGATGGAGCTCCGAGTCTCTTCTGCAGCTCTGCAACAAATGTGGGATTCTTCATCTCTCACCTTCAATGAGGAAACAGGAATGACATTTCCAGGCAAACGCGAGGGCTTGGCCCAAAAAGTCGATACCGCTGCGAAGGAGGCTGAACGTCTCGGCCTGACCACAGCTACCCTGATACTTCGAATGGCACGCCTGGAGATCGACCGGGCTGAACCCGACGAAGTTGAAATTATGCCAAGAAACAACCCTCGCGGCAAGCCAAACTGACAGGCCCAAAACGACACGATCGGCCAAATTGTGCCAGATTCGTATGTCGCAATGGATTTCCCCCGATACCGGTTTCGGGGATCGCGGCACTTCTTTTGACTTGGCGCGATCTTGCGTTGCGCCTCATCAGCCGGTGCTCCGTGTTTTCCCAAACACTCCAGTTTCGACTAGCGCGGCGATGCGGGCATCATCGTAGCCGAGGGTTTTTCGCAGCACCGCCGTGGTGTGCTCGCCCAGCATGGGCGCTGCGACGGGATCGACGGCCGGCGTCAGCTCAAGCCGCAAGGGAGATTCGATGTTGGGGATGAAGCCCGCGGCGGCATGCGGGATCTGGCTGACGCGATGACGCTCGCGCACCTCTCCCGAATTGAAGGCTTCCTCGACGGTGCGAAGATAGCCGACCGGAATATTGGCCGCCTTCATTTTCGTGACCCAGTTCTCGCGGCTGTCCTTGGCAAAAATCCCGGTGAGGATCGCGCGCAATTTCTCCTTGTTGGCCGTTCGCGAACGCCGGTCGACGAATTCGCCGCTGGCGAGATCAGGACGGCCAAGGAGCTCGACCACCAGACGGCGGTACAGCCGGTCATTGGCACAGGCGACATAAAAAGGCGCGTCGGAGGCTTGATAGAGACCGACCGACGGAGAACCGTTCGGTGAATTGCCCTGACGGCTCGGATTGGCGCCAGTCATCAGATAGGCCATGCCGTAAAAGCCGGTCATTGCCAGCGCGATGTCGAACAGTGCCACTTCGACATGCTGGCCGCGGCCCAGCCGATCGCGGGCCAACAGCGCCAGCAGGATGGCGTTGCAGGCCGACATCCCCGTGACCATGTCGATCGCGGGCGGTCCGGTGCGCACCGGCGGCCCTTCGGGAAAGCCATTGAGCGACATGAATCCGCTTTCGGCCTGCGTGATCGGATCGAAGCCAGGGCGCGCGGCAAATGGCCCTTGGCGGCCGTAAGCCGAGATCGAGCAATAGACCAGTCTGGGGTTCGCTGGCCCGACGGCGGCATAGTCGAGGCCATACTTCTTCATGACTCCGGCAGAGAAATTTTCCACCACTACATCGGCCCGCGCGATCAATTCGCGCGCGATGTCGCGCCCCTCCGGCCGGGTGAAATCGAGCGCGATGCCGCGCTTGCCACGATTGAGACTGACAAAGGCGGCACTTTCGCCGGCGAGATCGGCATGTTCATAGCTGCGCGTATCGTCGCCGCCATCGGGGTTCTCGATCTTGATGACTTCGGCGCCGAAATCGGCCAGCGTCTGCGTGCAGGCCGGACCGGCGACAACCCGAGTGAAATCCACCACCAGCAGACCGTCGAGGGCGGTCGGCGCGCCTTTCTCTCGTGGCGTGCGATCCGGTAATTGCGGTCTGACGGTCATGATCCAAATTTCCCTTCCCTGATCCTTGTTTCCGGACGCGACTGGATCCGGTTGATCCCCCCGATCGCGAGCCATGCCAAGCCGAATGTAACGTACACGGTGGGAATGCCAACCGGCGCGGTTGCAGGCCTCGGCCGCTTGTCGCGCGCAGCAGGCGCGAGAGCAGCGCAAGCCGCCATCGGGCGGGGTTACGTCGGCAAAAACCAGGGATGCGCGGGCGGCGACAGAATTCCCGAAATCAGCCTTGACGGTGGCCAGACGATTGCCGCGCTTGCTTGACATGTTGGTTCTTGTCGCCGGCGAACGTTCGGTCGGAAAAAGGGCGGCCCGGCGAGCCGCACATTGCGCAAATTCGTTGAACCAGGCCGTGCCGCCCTTCGCGCCGGCATATCGGAGAGCGTCCGTTTGAGCCCGCGGCGTTCAGCAAATGCTTACCTTGAATGCAATCTATTTCCGGACATCGCTTGCCGCCCGGCTGCGACGAGGATCGTCGTCCGATAACGACTGCCGCAGGGCGTGCCCCTGGATCTTGGCCACGAAAAAGCCCCCGCCGAATGAATCCGGCGGGGGCGAAGCCTAGGAGTTTCTATGCGTCCTCAGGAAGGAGACAGAAACTTACTTCAGCGAATTGTTGATCGAGGTAAACTTGTCGTTCAGGTTCGTTCCGAGACCGTTAACAACGGCGATAATGGCCAGCGCAATGCCGGCTGCGATCAGGCCATATTCAATAGCCGTGGCGCCGGATTCATCAGACAAAAAGCTCAACAGGGTCCGCTTCAATACTGCCTCCTTTAGGTCGTGGGGTTGGTCGACGGAACCCAAGATAAGCTCGAGTTTCTAAAGGCGAATTAATACGGAACTCACAATTTGTAGTGAAAATCGCTCGATCCGGCCATCCGCAGGGACGCTGCGGCTCCTCCGTCGCCCCCAGGGGTCGGAGCCGACCTGCCGGGACACGCCCGAAATCGATCGGCGAAATAAGTCAATCCGGCGCGCTGCCCGCGCACGTGGGCGCCGCCCGATCCGCCCTATGGTCATGCCAGAACCAAAACTTCACGCGCAGCACGGAGATCGTTGACAGCCAAGTGCTCCGCCCCAATAGCCCGCGCTCTGCGTCACAAGGACATATAGTACCAAAGTCAAGCTAGATTTCTGAAAATCGGAATTGATCTCTCTTCTGAAATTCAGAACTATGCCTGCATGCTGGATATCAGGATGATCGAGCGGGGACTGGAGAAGCCGGGCAAGACCAAAGGCGGCCTGGCGACGGCGATGGGCGTCCGCCCCGGCGCGGTTTCCGAGATATTGGCCGAAATCCGCCTGATCAAGGCGTCCGAAATCGCGCCGATCATCGAGTACCTGGAATTGAATTCAGTGCCAATCATGGGCCGCGTCGGCGCGGGCGCGGTCATCGAGCCGGAACACGAGCAGGTGCCGCCAGAGGGTCTCGGCGAGGTTGAACTGCCGTTTCCGATCGCGGAAGAAACCATCGCCTTTGAAGTGGCCGGCAATTCCATGCTGCCGAAATACGAGAACGGCGACATCATTGTCGTTTTCAGGGAGCAACGCTATCCGCTGGCGAGCTTCTACGGGGAAGAGGCCGCAGTCCGGCTGAAAACCGGCGAGCGTTACCTGAAAACAATCGAGCGGGGAAAGTCCGCCACGCTAGTCAACCTCACGAGTTTCAACGCCAAACCGATCAACGGCGTAAGGCTGGAATGGGTCGGCGAGATCTGCGTCACCCTGCCGAGGGGCCAGATCGAACGGCTGCGGGCCAAGGCCGCCGTCCGCTCGCGCAAGGGTGTCAGAGCGCATGTCGGCACCCACCCAAAGGAGACGAAGGTAGCGAAATGAGGCCGCGCGATTCTCTCTGGTTGCCGGACGGCGGTTGAGAAGCCCGACCTGTTTCTTCTTTTCCGAATTTTAGCTTGACTATTTTCTGATTATCCGAAATAACTGCTCCGTCCAGCAGCCCTCGTTTGGGGCGCGAGGAACGCCAGCATGCAGTATTTCGTTGTGATGATCGATTACGGACGGCGCGGGCGCGAGGCCATTGTCGATCCTGAAATTACGCGGTCGGAGGTGATCGCGCGGGTGGCTTCCGGCGAGTACAAGAACATCAGCTTTATTCACGAGATCGCCGAATCCGCGGTCAATGACATCACCGCCGCGATCATGGCGGAGACCCACTCCCCGAAATCCCGGCCACTGGCGCCGATCTGCGGACCAGCGTCTTCGATCATGTCCGCGATCTGCGCAAGCACGAAGCGGTGTGATTAACACGCAACCCAGGTCGGTTCGCAGCCGCCGGCGCCCTCCCCATTATCCTTCCCGCCGAAGCCATGGCTGTAATGCTGCTGATTATCGTGCTGGCGTTTGGTGTGATGAGCCGGAGCAGCGCATGAGTCCGAGTTCCGCGCCTGCTGCGCGAAACGCTTGCGCTAGTCTGCCGGAAGTAACCGAGAAACAAACTCGGCCGACCGTTCATGGTCGCTCACGATCTTGTCGTTCCACCCAATCGCGTTGGCGTGAGTTGTCTACAGCAGTGAGGCGTGAAATGGTACAGTGGTCGCCGCGGCAAAGCGACAAGCCGCGCGAACGCGCAAATGGATCAACCATGAAAAGTCACGCCAAACTAGCCGGAGCTTTGGTTCTGCTCGTCGGCGCCATCGAACTCTCAAACATCGCGCCGGCCTTGGCGCGGGGTGGTGCGGCGAGCATCATGAATTCCCCCGGCTATCAGCGGCGGCTACAGGAATCGCGGCAGCAATACTCTCGTTCCTTGGTGCAGACGCCGGTAATACAGCCGCGAAAACATCGTCATCACCACCACTGAACGCTTTTCGAAATCCTACCAGGCATCGATGCACGGCCGCTTGCGGTGACGGCGGGGTTCGGGATCCGGCACGGACCCAAGACCGGCCATGATCCAGCGGCGGGTCTCCGCGGGATCGATCACTTCATCGATTTCCAGAACGGAGGCGATCGAGGTCGCCTTGCCGTTGGCATAGAGTTCGGCGACTTTGGCCTTGTAGTATTTCTCCCGCTCGACGGGATCGGCAATCGCCTCCATTTCCTTGCGGAAGCCAAGCCGCACGTAACCTTCCAGACCCATGCCGCCGAACTCGCCGGTCGGCCATGCCACCGTGAAGAAAGAAGCATGGAAACCGCCGCCGATCATGGATTGCGCTCCGAGGCCGTAACCCTTGCGCAGCACGATGCCGAACAGCGGCACGGTGAGACTGGCCCCGGTCACGAACATGCGGGCGACGTGGCGCACGATCGCCGTCTTCTCCGCCTCCGGCCCCACCATGAAGCCAGGTGTATCGCACAGCGATACGATCGGAATGTCGAAGGCATCGCAAAGCTGCATGAAGCGCGCGGCCTTGTCTCCGGCCTCCGCATCGATCGCGCCACCCAGATGCCTTGGATTATTGGCGATCAATCCGAACGGCTTGCCCTCGATGCGAATGAAAGCCGTGATCATCCCGACGCCGAAGTCCCTGCGTATTTCCAGTACCGCCCCCTCGTCGGCCAGAAGATCGATGACGTTACGGATGTCGTAGACCCGCAACCGGTTTTCCGGGATGGCGCGTCGCAGCAGGCGCTGATCCGGCGCTTGCCATTCCTTGAGAGCCCCCTGAAAGTAGGACAGATATTTCTGGGCGGCGCTGGTGGCTTCTTCTTCGTCCTCGACCAGAATGTCGATGACGCCGTTCGGCGCCTGGAATGACACCGGCCCGACCTCGGCCGGATGATAGACGCCAAGACCGCCGCCTTCGATCATCGCTGGCCCGCCCATGCCGATCGATGCGTTCCTGGTCGCGATGATGACATCGCAGCAACCGAGCATTGCGGCGTTGCCGGCGAAACAATAACCGGACACCACGCCTACCACAGGCACCAGGCCGGACAATTTTGCAAACTGCACGAAGGACGGGCCGTCGAGACCGGTCATGCCGAGCCGGTCAGTATCGCCGGGCCGGCCGCCGCCGCCTTCGGCATAAAATACCAGCGGCATCCGCCATTGCTCGGCAAGACCGAGCATACGGTCGATCTTCTTGTGGTTCATGTGACCCTGAGTTCCGGCCAGCACGGTGTAGTCGTAAGAGATCACCATGCAGCGAGCGTCTTTCGAGACGAACGCTTTGCCGTTGACCGTGGCAACGCCTGCAATCAGCCCATCGGCTGGCGTACTCTTGATCAAGTCGTCGACTTTCCGCCGGCGACGCTGCGCGGCGATCGCCAGCGATCCATATTCAACGAAAGAACCCTCATCGACCAGTTGCGCAATGTTTTCCCGCGCGGTTCGTTGATTGGTCTTGCGCCGGCGCGCCACCGCGGCCGGCCGATTCTCGTCGCGCGTGATCGCATGGCGCGCAATGAGCTCCGCGAGATCCGGGCGAATGTGATCGAGATCGATCTCTGACTCCTGCTCGGCCTCGTCGCCGTCGACGTCGGCTGGCTCGAGATAAAGTATCGGATCGCCGTGCATCAGCGTCACGCCGTTGCCGGCAACGAGTTCTTGTCACTTTGCCGCCCTGCGGCGCCTCCACGAGGTGCTCCATCTTCATCGATTCGAGGATGGCGATCTGCTGCCCTGGACGGACCAGGTCTCCCTCCGCCACCTCGATGGCGACGACCGTGCCTTGCAGCGGCGCTGGCACCGCCACCGATCCTATTGGGCCGGCGACGGACCCACCGCCTTTGGCGGTTGCAACTACTCCATCCGCGGCGCCGCTGACAGCGAAGAACAGCGGCCGCGCGGTTTCCTTCGCTGCGCCGACCAGTCTGGCGACGTGCGTATCGATGAAACTGGTGCTGATCCGGTTGGCGACGAAATCGGGATGCGCGAGCACCGCCTGAAGGAATGGAATATTGGTGGCGACGCCTTCGATGCGAAATTCACGCAGCGTACGTGCCGCCTTCCTCGCCACATCGGCCCAGTTCGCGGTAGCCGAATGAACGATGACCTTGGCGAGCAGGGAATCGAACGCAGCGCTGGTCTTGTACCCCGCGTAGCCGAAGCTATCGATCCGCACGCCCGGGCCGGACGGCGGATCGAACACCGCCAGCGTCCCGCCGGTCGGCTTGGTCATCCCCTTCTCATCCATCACTTCCATGTTGATGCGAAGCTGCACAGCGTAGCCACGAGGCGCTGGCACTACGGCCTGCGCCAGGCCGAGCGAGGAAAGAGTTGCGCCGGCGGCAACCGCGAGCTGTGCTTTCACCAGATCGACGCCAAGCACCTCCTCGGTCACGGTATGTTCGACCTGCAGGCGCGGATTGGCCTCGATAAAGGCAAAGGCCTGATCTCCCGCGGTTGCTTCGCCGTCGACCAGGAATTCGAACGTGCCGAGATTGTCGTAATGCGCCGCGGCCGCGAGCTGTTTTGCGGCGTCGATGATCCGCGAACGCAAGGCATCGCTTAGCGATGGGCTTGGCGCTATTTCGATCAGCTTCTGGTTACGCCGCTGGACCGTGCATTCACGCTCCCACAAATGGCTGATCGCCCCATCGCGGTCGCCGATGATCTGCACTTCGATATGGCGGGCCTTGCGGATCAGCCGCTCGACATAGACCTGATCGCTTCCGAAGGCGGCCTTCGCCTCGGACTGACAGCGCGCATAGGCCTCCTCCAGCTTTGAGGTTTGCTCGACAATGCGCATGCCACGTCCGCCACCGCCGGCCACAGCCTTGATCATGACCGCAGCACCGGAACCGAGTGAAGCAAAGAATGCCTTCGCCTGCTCCAGCGTGGTCGCATCGGCGGTGCCTTCGATCACAGGCACGCCGCATCGCCTGGCCAATGCTTTCGCGGCGACCTTGTCACCGAACAAATCGAGCGCTTCGGGCGACGGCCCGACGAAAATAATCTTCTCTTCCGCGCAACGTCGCGCCAGCAACGCGTTCTCGCTGAGAAAGCCGTAGCCGGGATGCAGCGCGTCGCACCCTGTTGTTTTCGCTGCGGCAACTATCGCCTCGATATCGAGATAGGCTCGCGCGCCTCGCCCCTGGATCTCATACGCCTCGTCGGCGGTCCGGACGTGCAGCGACAGCGCATCGTCCGGCGGATGGATCGCGACGGTGGCGAGGCCGGTTTCACCGGCGGCGCGGGCGATGCGAATGGCGATCTCGCCACGGTTGGCGATCAATAGCTTGCGAAGGGGCATGAACGTTTCCGTTAAAACTCAGCGATCCTTCATGGTCGGATCGAGCACGATGCGCAAGGACTCGCCGAGCGCATTGAACGCCAGCGAGACCACGAGAATGGCGAGGCCCGGTGCATACATCTGCTCCGGCGCTATCTCCATATATTGATAGGCGCGCGCCAGCATCGCGCCCCAGCTTGGGTTGGGCGGCTGGATGCCTAGACCGAGGAAGCTGAGACTTGCTTCCGCAAGCAGCGCGGCTGCGAGCAATAACGTAACCTGGACGATCACCGGCTGCAGCGAATTCGGCAGCACATGCTTCCACAGGATGTGCCAGACCGGCGCGCCAAAGCAGCGCGACGCATCGACATAGAGCTCCTGGCGCACGATCAGCGTGCGCGCACGCACGATCCGCGCCAGCGCCGGAAACATCACGATGCCGACGGCGATCATGCCGTTGGTCAGGCCGATGCCGAGCGCTCCGGTCACCGCGATCGCAAGCACGATAGCCGGGAACGACAGAAAAGTATCGATCACGCGGCTGATGATATCGTCGGTCCAGCCGCCGAAAAAGCCGGCGATCAACCCCACAGGCAATCCGATCGCAACGGCCACGCTGACGGCAAGCAGGCTCGCATACACGGTGGCCGGCGCGCCGTATATCAACCGGCTGAAGATATCGCGGCCGAGATCGTCAGTGCCGAGCAAATGACTGGGGCTTGGTGCCGCCAGCATGTTGTTGACATCCTGTGCGGTGGGCGAATACGGCGCGATCCACGGCGCACCGATCGCGACGACAACAAGCCCCAGCAGGACCAGGATTGCCAGCGCCGCACGCAAATCCGTGACCAGCCACCGGAAGAAACGACGCCGGCGTGTCATCTTCAGGAGACGTTGCTGATTCGGAAGCGCAAGGTCACTCATTGTTCGATCCTCGGATCGACCGCCGCGCACAAGAGATCAGCGATGAGATTGACCGCAATGACGACAATAACCATGATGAACACCACGCCCTGCACGATCGGGAAATCGCGCTGGATGGCGCCGCGAACGATCAGGCTTCCCAGGCCGGGAATCGCGAACACGGCCTCGATGACGACGGTCGCGGCCAGCATGCGGTTCACCAGCAGGCTGATGATGGTGAACAGATTGACGCTGACGTTCTTGAGGCCGTGCTGCCAGAGAATTCTCGTCATCGACAACCCCTTGGCGTGCAACGTCCGCACATATTGCGACGACAGCACCTCCAGCAGCGACCCGCGCAATTGCCTCGCGACCTCGGCCATGCCGTAGGCGGCGATGGCAATGCCCGGCAGCAAGGCGTGCCGCATCGCTTCCCAGGGCGAAACGGCAAAGGATTTTGCGCCCGTCGCCGGCAGCCAGTTCAGCTTCAGCGAGATTTCCGCCACCAGGATCATCGCGAGCCAGAAGCCGGGAATCGCAACGCCCAGCGAAGCAACCATGCTGACGAGTTTATCGATCCAGCCATTCGGCTTGATCGCCGCGAGGATGCCCATCGGGATTCCCGTGACGAGCGCCAGCACCAGCGCAATGACCACGATCAGGAGCGTGTTCGGAAAGGCCCGCGCAATCGAGGTTGCCACCTTCTCGCCCGAGAGCAGCGATTGCGAGAGGTCGCCCTGCACCGCATGTCCCAGCCATGCGCCATACTGCACCAGAAACGGCCGATCGAGCCCGTAGATTCGCCTGATCTCGGCGATGCGTGTGTCGGAGGCATTGTCGCCCGCCAGCGTCACCGCAATGTCACCGGGTACCAGTTTGAGCAGCGAAAACACCATGAAAGTCGCGAGCAAAATCACCGGCAGCGCCTGCAACAGGCGGCTGCCGATAACCCTTGCCGGACTTCGTCGCGCCATGCCTTAGCTCTCGATCCAGACGTCGTCGTACTTGGGCTTGCCGAGCAGGTTCGGTCGGTACCCCTGCACGCGCTTGTTCATCGCAACCAATTCGTACTGGAATGCGAGCGGTGCGACGAAGGCGTTCTCCATGACCAATCTTTGCACGACGGCAAAAGCCTTGCGGCGGATCTCGATGTCTTCCGAAGCGCGCGATTCCTTGATCGCAGCCTCCAGTTCCGGAGGGACCGGTGCCCTGCCGCCATTGTAATAGGCGTCCTTGGTGAACATCAGCGAGTAAGTCAGGCTTGGGTCGGGTCGCCCGGTCCAGGCGGCGAGCAGCCCAGAGCCGCGTTTCTCGGGGCCAAAGAAGGCGGCTGAAGCTTCCGCAATCGGCGCGTTAACGAAGCGAACGCCGATCCCGGCCTTGCGCAACTGCTCGATCAGGATTTCCTGGCGCTGGACCGAATCTTGATCCGGATAGCCGCCGATTTCGATCACGGTGCCCTCTTTGAAGCCTGCTTCGGCGAGCAGCTTGCGCGCCTTGTCGGGGTCGTATGGATTGAGTTCGGCAACGGATTTGTCATACGCCCAATGCGACTTCGGCAAATTCATATACGCAGGCTCGGCGAGCCCGGCGAGCGCAGCCTTGACAAAGGATTCACGGTCGATCGCCAGGTTGAACGCCCTGCGGACCCTGACGTCGTCGAATGGCGGTTTGGCCCAGTTGAGGAAAATCTGGAAAACGTAGAGCGTCGGCCCGTTGACGACTTTAAGATTGTTCGAGCGTTCGACAATGGCCTTCTGCCGTGGCGGCAATTGATAGATGAGGTCGTTCTGCCCGGCGGTGACCGAGCGGACGCCGGTTGTCAGTTCCTGGATGATCGCAAACTCGATACCATCGGGATATGGCCGGTTCTCCTTCCAGTATTTTTCGTTGCGCTTGACGACAATGCGTTCGCCGTCCGCCCAACTGACAAAAGCATAGGCGCCGGCCCCTACCGGCGTGCGATTAATGCTGCCGCCTGCAGCCTTCACGGCCGTCGGAGAAACCATCATGCCGGCGCGATCCGAAAGGATGCCGGGCAACGCCGCATCGGGTGAATTTAGCTTCAGCGTGACCTGCATCGGACCGGTCACCTCTACCGACGCCATCGTCGCAAGATCGGCCTTGATGTTGGATTTCGGGTCGCTCTTGTTGCGTTCGAGGTTGAATTTGACAGCTTCGGCATCGAGCGGCGTGCCATCGTGAAAGGTCACGCCCGGCCTGATCTTGAGCACGAAGGTGGTCGGGTCGGTAAAACTCCAGCTCTCGGCAAGACCCGGCTTTGGCTTCAGGGTTTGAAAATCCCATTCCGTCAGCGTGTCGTACATCGTGAACAGGAAGGCGTGATCCGAGCCGGCGCCGCCGGTGGCCGGGTCAAGGCTCGACGGATTGGCGGGGGCCGAGATCCGCAAAATGCCGCCACGTTTCGGCGTCCCTTGCGCGCGCGCGGTGCCGCCAAGCGCCACCCCCACCGCCGCCCCCGACATCAGCGCCATTATCTCGCGCCGCGTAGCGCCCGGCGCCATATTCTTTTTGATTGTCATGGCAGCATCCTCCATCAAACGGAATCCTGGTCAGTTCGGTGAAAAATTGAGACGATCGGCGAAATGGCAGGCGACCCAATGATCGGGTGCAAGCTCCCGCCAGGCCGGCGTCTGCTCGGCGCAACGGGGTTGCGCATATTGGCAGCGGGTGCGGAAGCGGCATCCCGAAGGTGGATCGATTGGGCTTGGAATTTCACCCTGGAGAATGATGCGACGGTTGCTGCGCATGGTCGAGGGCAACGGCAGCGGCTCCGCCGACAGCAGCGCCTGTGTGTAGGGATGCAGCGGCCCTTCGGAAACGCTCTCCGTCGGACCTAGCTCGACAAAGCGGCCGAGATACATCACCGCGATGCGGCTGCTGATATGGGAAACCACCGACAGATCGTGGGTAATGAAAACATAAGTCAAGCCGAGGTCGCGTTGCAGCTCCGCAAACAGATTGAGCACGTCGCCCCGGATCGACATGTCGAGCGCCGCCACCACCTCGTCGCAAACGATCAGCTTCGGCCGAAGCGTGAGCGCACGCGCAATGATCGCGCGCTGCTTTTGCCCGCCGGAAAGCTGATGCGGATACCGTTCGCCTGTCTCCTGAGCCAGGCCCACGCGATCCATGGCCTCCTGCGCGCGCACGATGCGCTCCGCTTTGGTTCCCGCGCGTGCCAGCTCCAGCGGCTCAAGCACCGATGAGAGGATGGTCATCCGTGGATTCAGCGCGGCATTGGGATCCTGAAAGATGATCTGGTAGTCGCGGCGATGACTTTGGAATTCGCTTCGCGGCAGCGCTTGCGGATCGATCCCATCATGCAGAATGGCGCCCGCGCTTGGCTTTACGAGAAAAACCAATGCCCGACCGACGGTGGTTTTCCCCGATCCGGATTCTGCCGATGATGCCAAACGTCTCGCCGCGACGAACATCGAAATTGACGCCATCGACCGCCTTTACCGTGGCGCGACGATCCATGGTTTGAAAGCACACCTGGAGATCGCGCACGGAGACGATTGGATCACGTTTCGTGTCGGCGCCCACGGACATCATTGCCGGGCTACCATGGCCGCGATCGGCGCGGAGGCCACGTGTCGCAATGCGCCAGGCAGATCGAGTTCCCTGAAGCGCCAGCAGCGGACTTTCCGCCCCTCGCCCGCATCGCGCAATTCCTGCTCGACCTCGCAACCCGCGATCGCATGCGGACAGCGCGCCCTGAAGCGGCAGCCGTCCGGCATATCGGTGATGGAGGGAACCCGGCCGGGAATGGAAGGCAGCTTGCCAAGACGCGGGCTTAGGTGAGGCAGCGAACGCAACAGCCCGGACGTATAGGGATGCAGCGGCCGGACCAGCGCGGCATCGACCGCGGCATCCTCAATGACCTCGCCCGCATACATCGTGATCATACGTGTGCAGGTCTCGGCGACGACGCCGAGGTCATGCGTGATCAGCATCAAGGCCGTTTTGGAAGTCTCGCTCAAACTCCGCAACAGTTCGAGAATTTGCGCCTGCACCGTGACGTCAAGCGCCGTGGTCGGCTCGTCGGCGATCAACAATTGCGGCTCGCAGATCAGCGCCGCCGCGATCATGACGCGCTGGCGCATTCCGCCGGAGAGCTGGTGCGGATAGTCGTCGACGCGCCGCTCCGGCGAGGCAATCCCGACCCGGCGAAGCATCTCGATGGTTTGCACCCGCGCCTCCTCTTTGCCGATGTCGGTATGAACGCGCAGGGTTTCGGCGATCTGATGTCCCACCGTAAAAACCGGATCGAGCGCACTCATCGGCTCCTGGAAGATCATGGCGATCTTCCGGCCGCGTATCTTGCGTATAGTGCGACTGCTGCACGAGGCCAGATCGATATTGTCGAACAGGATCGATCCGTCGAGACCGGCGAGATTGTTGGGCAGCAGGCGCAGGATGGAAAGACCTGTGATGGTCTTGCCGCAACCGCTTTCGCCGACAATTCCAACACGCTCACCCGGCGCAATGTCGAAATCGATCTTGCGCGTCGCCTGCCATTCGCCATGTGACGTTCTGAAGCGAATGCCGAGCCCGCGTACCGACATCAGCACCTGCGGCCCGCCCGTCGCGGCCGCCTCTGCTCTGCGCTCTGTCGGATGGGCCGCTTCCATCAGCCTGCCGCCCGTTTCTTCTCTTTCACAAGTTGCTCCTCCATCAACATCTCGGTTCCGATGATGCCGTCGCGTGAAAGCTCGGCAATCTCGGCGTCGGTCAATCCAAGGACGTCGACGAGAATTTCGCGATTGTGCTCGCCGAGTGTCGGTGGCGCCGACCGAATCGCAAACGGCAGGCCGGTTTCGCGGAACGGCATCGATGGTTGCGGATGCCTGCCGATGAAGGCGCGATCGATCTCCTGGATGAATCCGCGTGCCTGCAACTGCGGGTCCTTCAGCAATTCGATCGGCAGGCGCGCCACGCCCGCCGCAACGCCGGCGGCCTGCATGGCGCTCATCGCATCTTCCGGAGCGCGCGCCGAGGTCCAATCAGCAATGGCCGCCTCGATTTCGCTCTCGATTTTGCGGCGGCCCGCAGCGTCCTTCAAAGCGTCAGCGGCGGCCCAGTCGGCGCGGCCGAGCAAGTTGGCAAGCTTCGGCCACATCGCATCGCTGGAAACGGCGACAACGATCCAGTTGTCGCTGCCGGCGCATGGGAAGCAGCCATGCGGCACGAAATCCGGATGGCGATGGCCGTATTTCACAGGCTCCTTGCCGTCGATCGAATGTGCAACGATCCAGGGAGCGGCGAACGGCATCATGCATTCGATCTGCGCGAGATCGATGAACTGGCCCTTTCCGGTCAGCCTCGCATGGACCAAGGCCGTGAGCACAGCGGCGCATCCATTCAAGCCGCCGACGGCGTCGCCAAACGCCGTGTGGCTCATCACGGGCGGCCCGCCGGCATCGCCGACGACGCTCGGCAGGCCCGAGCCCTGCTCCAGCGTAGAGCCATAGGCGCGGCAATCGCGATGGACACTGCCGGCCCCGAACGCCGACATCGACATCATCACTAGTTTCGGATTGATCTTGCTCAGCACTTCGTAGCCAAGTCCAAGTTTTGGGAGCACCTCGACGGAGTAGTTGTCGACCACCAAGTCGGCGTCGGCGAGCAGGCGCTTGGCCAGATCCAAACCCCGCGGCCGCGTCAGATCGAGGGTGATGCCTCGCTTGTTGCGGTTCATGATGCAGTAGCGCACCGACTTCTCGTACATCTGCTCGAGCACATAGGCTGGACGCCGGTCGACGCCGCGCCACCAGTCCGGATATTGGATGGCCTCGATCTTGATCACGTCCGCACCGAGATCGGCCAAGGTCCGCGTGCAGATCGGCCCCGCCCAGCCCATCGAGAAGTCGATCACACGTACGCCTTCGAGCGGAAGGCGACCTGAGGCGCGTAGTTTTGGCAAAGATGTTGATGCGGCGACACGGTCAGGCGAAAGGTCGGGCGCGGGTTGCGCCTCTCCGATCGCGGGAACGGCGCCGCCCCGTCGCGGCGGCGTTCTTGTCAATCGCTGCATCGAGCCCGCGGTAAAACCGGTCTCCTCACCGATGACAATCGGGACAATCGCCCCGCGCGATCTCTTCTCATCATCGCCGATGAGGTCGCCAATGTCAGGCACCGGCACGATCGGGATCCTTCGCCTCAGTCCCTCCGCGAACCATTCCTGCGCCGACCGCTGTTTCAGTTTCGGAATAAACTTGCTTTCGATTTCCTCCATGCGCTGCAGCCGGTCGACGCCCATGAACAGCGTCGTGTCATCACGCAGATCGTATAGTCCGAGCATCTCGCAGAAGGCGCGCCATTGCGCCGGGGTTACCGTGGTCACACCGAGCCAGCCCCGCCGGGTCTCGTAGATGCCGACCGGGAATGTCGGCCAGAAACGGTTGAGGCCGATCCGGCGCATGATGTCGCCGCGCGCAAACGACTCGAACATGATGTATTCGGTGACCGCGATGCTGGACTCGTAGATCGACAGCGCACTGGTCCGGCCTTGTCCGTCGTGCATCCGGCTCAGAACGGATGAAGCCGCCGCGATAAAACCCCAGAGGCCGGCGACGATGCCGGTCTGGAAATCGGGCGCATGGGCCGGCGGTCCTTCGACCGGTCCGACCAGTTTTACCAGTCCGGTCAGCGCGCGAATCGTCGAATCGGTCGCCTCGAAATTCGCGTAAGGCCCCTGGCCGCCGAACCAGCTTGCTTCGACATGAATGAGGCCCGGATGGGATTGCTTGAGCGCGGCAAGGTCCAAGGCCGGACAGTCCGCGGCATCGACGTCGCGGCCATCGATCAGGATGTCGCAGCCGCCGATCAGTTCCGTCAGGCGCAACGAGGCGTTGGCATCGTTTGGATCAAGCGCAACGCTCGATTTGTTGAAATTGAGAAATGCGAACCACGCGCTCGCGCCTTTCGGCGTCAACGGCGCGGTCCGGCGAAGCGGATCACCTGTGGGCGATTCGATCTTCTGGACGGTGGCGCCGAAGTCCGCAAACAACCGGGAGCAATAGCTCGCCGCCGCGGCGCTTCCGATCTCGACGATTTTGAGATGCGACAACGCGCCCATCACGCTTCCTCATTGCCGAATGACCAGCGCGAACCGCGTCCAGCTTCTTGTTGCGGAACATGAGAACCTTGCTCAGTTTCCGATGCAAGCGGAATTTTATTCCCTGATACGGAATTGCAATTCAACTCGATTCCATGCGGACTTCTCGCAGAATGCCAAGGCACGCATCGCACCGCGCGATGCAGGAATGACGGTCGACCAAGACACGACGCAAACCTGCCGCTACAGCGCCAGATAGCGCTGGCGAATAGTATCGTTGGCTTTCAGTTCCTCGATATCAGCGGTGTAGACGATCTGACCCTTGTCGATGACGGTGGCGTGGCTCGCCAGCCCGAGACAGAAATGCATGTTCTGCTCCGCGATCAGAACCGTGGCGCCAGTGCCGCGCAACTGCCGCAGCAATTCGCCGATCCGCTGCACGATGATCGGCGCCAGCCCTTCGCTCGGTTCGTCCAGCAGCAACAGCGCCGGATTGCCCATCAGCGTGCGCGCGATCGCAAGCATCTGCTGCTCACCGCCGGACAGCCGGCCCGCGATCCGGTATCGCAGCGGCTCCAGCAGCGGGAACACTTCATAGACCCGCCGGATCGACCATTCGTCCTGACCCTGCGCGCCCTTCTTCTGGCCGATGACGAGATTGTCCTCGACGGTGTGATCCGGGAAAATCTGACGATCCTCTGGCACGAAACCGAGACCGGCGCGCGCAATGTGATGCGGCTTGAGGCCGGACACTACGCGGCCGCTCAGCGTCACGCGCCCGCGCCGTGCCGGCGCCAGCCCCATGATGGCTTTCATGGTGGTCGACTTGCCGGCGCCGTTGCGGCCGAGCAGCGCCATGGTCTCACCCTGCTGCACCTGGAGGCCGACCCCGAACAGGATCTGGCTGGTGCCGTAATAGACGTCGAGATCTTCGACCTGGACGACGGGCGGCGCACTCATGCTGCGGCCCCGGCATGATGTTCGGTGCCGAGATAGGCTTCGATCACAGCGGGATTCTGGCGGATCGCGTCCGGCGTGCCGGTCGCGAGAATCCGGCCATAGCACAGCACGACGATCGACGGCGCGATCTTGAACACGATGTCCATGTCATGCTCGATGAAGACGACGGTGATCTTCTGTCGTTCCCAGAGCTCATAGACCTTGTCGATCATCCGCCAGCGCTCCTCGGTGCCCATGCCGGCGGTGGGCTCATCGAGCAACAGTACCTTGGGATCGAGCACCAGGGCCAAGGCGATATCGAGCAGCTTCTGGTCGCCATGGGACAGCGTCGCCGCGGTGCGGTCGCGCTTGCCGGCGAGGCCCAGCACTTCCATCGCCTGTTCGGCGCGGTCACGGGTCTCGGCAAGCGGGAACCGGCGATGCAACACGCTGGCGCGACGCTGATCGGCGCATACCGCGGCCAGCATGGTTTCGTGCACCGTCAACGATGGAAAGATGCTCGCGACCTGAAAAGCGCGGCCGACGCCATGACGCACGATATCGGGCGGCGACCGGCCCGCGATATCGACACCGTCGAGCAGGATCTGGCCGGCGTCCGGCTTCAGAGCGCCGGTGATAAGATTGAAGAACGTGCTCTTGCCGGCGCCATTAGGCCCAATGACGGCGGTAAGGGAGCCGTCGGCAAAACCCAACGTGATATCGTCCGCCGCCCTGACGCCACCAAACGACTTGGAGAGATGCCTTATCTCCAGCATGGTCAGGTGCGCTCCTTGCCGGCATTACCACGCTGCTCGTACCACTCGACCGCGAAGTCCATCAGACCCTTGCGCAGGCCAATTGCAAAAAACAGAATGACGATGCCGAGCACGATACCGTAATATTCGGTCAGGCGCGTAACGCTGTCATTGAGGATCAGCAGCAGCACTGTTCCGACCATGGGGCCGAGGAAAGTGGTAACGCCCCCCAGCATGTTGATGAAAATGCCCTCGCCCGAAATCGTCCAGTAGGCGAATTCGGGATAGGCGCCCGACACGAACAGGCTCATGATGATCCCGCCGATAGAGGCAAACAGTGCCGCCAGCACGAAGATCGTCAGTTTGGCGCGCCAGACGTCGATGCCGATGAAGCTGGCACGGCTGGCGTTGTCGCGGATCATGCGCAACGTGTAGCCGAACGGCGATTGCGCGATCTGTCGCATCAGCAGCAGACCGATCAGGAGCAGCGCGCAGCTCGCGATATACAGATGAAAATGGTTCGACAGATCGATGCCGAGGAACACGGGGCGAGGAATGCCGCCGCGCAGCCCCTGGTCACCACCCGTCAGCGAAGCCCAGGACAGGATCATGCTGTGGATCAGCATCTGAAACGCAAGGGTGACGAAGGCAAAATAGATTTCCTTCAGGCGCACGCAAATGGCGCCTATCACAACCGACACCACGGCCGTAATCAACAAGGTGCAGACAAAGGCGACCGGAATCGGCACGCCGGTTCGCTGCATGATAAGACCGAAGCCGTAAGCGCCGAGGCCAAAGAACATGCCGTGCCCGAACGAGATCATGCCGGTGTAGCCCACCAGCAGATTGAGCGAAGTCGCGAACAGGCCGAAGGCTGAACAGCGGATCACGAAATCCAGCAGCGCCTTGCTGCTGAACAGGAATGGCAGCGCCGCCAGCACGGCGAATGCGGCGATCGCAATCAACACATCGAGATAGCGCAGGCGCCTGGATTTGGCCTCGACGCGCGGAACGCTCAGGGCTTCAGAAGCGCGTTCGGCCTGCAGCTCGCTCATGCGACTTCCTTGCCGAACAGGCCGGTCGGCCGCGCCACCAGCACGATCACCATGAACAGATACATCAGGCCATCGGTAAACAGCGGAAAGCCGAGCGATCCGAACGACCGGATCAGGCCAATCAACAGCGCGCCGATCAGCGCGCCGAGAATGGAGCCCATGCCGCCGATCACGGTGACGATGAAGGATTCGATCAGCACCGAAAATCCCATTCCTGGCGTCAGCGAACGCACCGGTGCGGCGAGCGCGCCGGCGAGGCCGGCCAGCATGCCGCCGAGCGCAAACACGCCGCCATAGATCAAGCCAGTATTGATGCCGAGCGCGGACACCATGCCCGGATTATGCGCGGCGGCGCGGATCACCTTTCCGATCTTGGTGCGTGCCAGGCCGACACCGAGAACGGCCGCGACGGCAAGCGCGACGCCGATCAGCAGCAGATAATATGGCGGCACGACGCCGCCGGCGATAAACAGCGGCGGCACCTGGAACGCGCTCGGCATGCCCATCGACTTGAATTCCGGTCCCCATATCAGGCGTACGACGTCATCGAAAATCAAAACAAAAGCGTAGCAGACCAGAAGCTGCATCAGCACGTCGTGGCCATAGACACGGCTCATGAAGACGCGTTCGAACACGAGGCCGAGCAGCGCGGTGCCGGCCGCGCCGACCAGCATCGCCAGCGCAAAGCTTCCGGTGACCTGATAGGCCGTCATCGCGAAATAGGCGCCGAACATATAGAACGCGCCATGGCTGAAGTTCACGACCTTGAGCACGCCGAAGATCAGCGTCAGCCCGACGGCCACGAGAAACAGCAGCATTCCAATGATGAAGCCGCTGGTGGTTTGCGTCACCAGACAGGCGGAGCTGGCAAGACAGCCGGTAAGCGCATCAAGATCCAAGGAAGACGTCCGTTACGGCGTGCCGGGTTGTGTCAGCAGAAAATCGGTTCAGCGGTGAGCGGAAGCCGCAATGCGGCCTCCGCGTTCCACCACCGTATCAGGTGTAGCCCTTGGTCTTCTTCCATTCAGCCTCGAGCGCCAGAATCTGTTTCCAGTCGCCGCTCTTGACCTCGGGAACATAGGGCTCGCCAGGAATCGTGGTGCCCCAACCAATGGCGTAGCCGATCAGGGTCTGATCCTCGGCCCGCATCGTCACGGTGCCGTCGGCCCCGAACGGCGACTTGATGGTCAGGCCGCGCATGGCGTCCGCGATCTTCTTGCCATCGGCGGAATTGGCTTTCTTGGACGCCTCGGCGATCAGCATTATCGCGGTCGCATTCTCCCACGACCAGTTGGTAGGATACTCGTTGTACTTTGCCTTGTAAGCATCGCCCCACGCAGCGTTCTCCGCCGTCGCGGGATAGGTCTTGATATAGCGATTCCCGGAGTGGATGCCCTTCGGCAGATTCTTCACCACCGTCAGCGCCGTGTAATCGGCCATGTTGACGGCGAACACCTCCATCTGGCTGAACATCGCGTAGATGTTGGCCTGATCGATATAGGATGTCAGATCGCCGCCCCACAGTGCGGAATACAGCGCCTGAGGTTTCGCCTGCAAGATCTTGGTCACGACCTCGGTGTAGTCAGGCTGGAACAGTTTCGGCCAGGCTTCGCTGATGATTTCGACATCGGGCGCGAACTGTTTGAGATAGTAGACGAACTCTCCCGTGGTATCGCGGCCATAGGCATAATCCGGCGAGCAGGTTGCCCACTTCTTCAAGCCCTTGGCCTTGGCGATCGCCGCAGCATAACCGCCGCCGACGATGGAATCGTGCACGCCCTGACGCGCGGTGCGGAACGCGTTGGGAATATGCTGCTTCGGATCGGCCGTGAGCGAGGAGGTTTCCGAATTGGTATGGATGCAGAACACGCCGAGATCGCGCGCCACTTCATGCACCGCGAACGCGCCGGACGACGCCTCGGCGTCGATGAGAAGCTCGCAACCGTCGGTGTTGACAAGTTCGCGCGCGACGCGCGCGGCTTCCTGCGGCTGTCCCTTGGAGTCGCGGATCACCATTTCGATCTGCCGGCCGGCGAGGCCGCCCGCGGCGTTGACCTTCTCGACCTCGATCATCACGGCATTGCGCGACGATGTTCCGAGTTGTGCGACGCGGCCCGAAAGGATCGTAGGCATTCCGACTTTGATGGTCTTGGCCTGCGCGCGCGCCACCCACGGTGTTGCAAACGTCACCGCGCCGGCGCCCATCAGCGCCAGCGTCGAACGCCGGCTCACGCCCGGCTTACTGGTCTTGGTCATCTCGCCTCCTCGACGTCTGTGCGTCCCTCAAAATCCCTGCCGGAGATCGTGCCGTCTCCATATCGCTCAGAATTTCAGAGAAAGCGGGATGACGTCAAGGCAATTATGAATTACGAGTCAGAATTCATAATGCGTACTCGCTCAACCTAAGCAGCGAATTTGGACAGTCCAGGCGGTCGATGATCAACCTATCGAGCTTCATCGCATTTCATGCGCGCCAAACGCCGCAGCGCTGTGCGCTGAAGTACCGCAGCGAGGAAATCACCTACGCCGCCTTCAACAGGCGGATTCAAATCGTCGGCGGATGGCTGGCTTCGCGCGGAATCGGGACGGACGATGTCGTCGCCGTGCTGATGAAGAACAGCGCAGCGTTTCTCGACATCGCCTTCGCGATCAGCCACATCGGCGCGGTCTTCCTGCCGATCAATTACCGGCTGGCATCGGACGAGATCGCCTACATCGTCAAAAACGCCGGTGCGCGCCTGCTCATCGCCGACGAGGAACTCGGCGCGAGCGCGGCAGGCCCCGCGCCCGTTGTGCTGGTCGATGCAGCAGCGCAATCCGATGCGACGCGCCTTGCACCGGATGCGAAGCCGGCAATGGCGCATCCAAGGCGTCCAACCGACCTGATGCGGCTGATGTACACCTCCGGCACCACCGACCGGCCGAAGGGGGTGATGCTGACCTACGAGAATATCTACTGGAAATCGGCCGATCACGTGCTGGCGCTCGGCCTCAGCCGCGATACGCGGTTGCTGGTGGCCGGCCCGCTCTACCACGTCGGCGCGCTCGATCTGCCGGGCATCGCCGTGCTGTGGCAGGGCGGAATGCTTTCGATCCAGCGCGATTTCGTTGCCGCACAATGCCTGGCTGCCATCGAGGCCGACCGGCTTGACTCGGCGTGGCTCGCGCCGGTCATGACAACCTCCCTCCTCACCTGTCCGGATCGTGAGCGCTATGACGTCTCCAGCCTGCGATGGGCGATCGGCGGCGGTGAAAAAACGCCGGAAGCACGGATTCGCGCGTTCTCTCAATATTTCACGAATGCCCGTTACATCGACGCCTACGGCCTGACTGAAACCTGCGGCGGCGACACCTTCATGGAGCCGGGGCTCGAGATCGCGAAGATCGGATCGACCGGACGTCCCGTCGCCCATGTCGAGATCGAAATCCGCGACGACGCCGGCAATCGCCTGGCGCCCGGCGAGAACGGCGAAATCTGCCTGCGCGGCCCAAAAGTGACGCGCGGCTACTGGAAGGACCCCGAGAAAACCGCGGCGGCGTTCTTTGGCGACTGGTTCCGCAGCGGCGACGTCGGTTATCTCGACCAGGATGGGTTCCTCTATCTCACCGACCGCAAGAAGGACATGATCATTTCCGGCGGCGAGAATATCGCCTCCTCCGAAGTCGAGCGCGTCATCTACGAACTGCCGCAGGTGCGCGAAGTCGCAGTCATCGGCATGCCCGACGACCGCTGGGGCGAACGGCCCGTCGCCGTCGTGGTGCTTGCGGACAGCGCGACACTAACCCTGCCTGACCTGACGGACCATTGCCGCCAGCGTCTGGCGGCGTTCAAGGTGCCGAAGCAACTGATCATCCGCGACAGCCTGCCGCGCAATCCTTCCGGCAAGGTGCTCAAGCGCGTGCTGCGCGCCGAATTAGAGGCCAACGCATGACGCAAGTACCCGAACCGGCCCCCGCAAAAGTGACAAAACTCAATCGCGTCGAGCGCAATGCGTGGACCAAGCAAAAGATTTTCGACGCCGCCACCAGGATCGTCGGCAAATTTGGTTACGCAGAGGCCTCCGTTGCGCGGATCACCGAACAAGCCGGCGTCGCGCAAGGCACGTTCTATAATCATTTCGAAAACCGGCAGGAATTGCTCGATCAATTGCTGCCGAAGATCGGAATGGACATGGTTCATTTCATTCGTGCGCGGACCGGCACCGCGCATGCTGCACGACAGGAAATCGAGCGGTTCAGCGCGTTCTTCGAGTTCATTCGTGAAGTGCCGGAATTTTTGCGTATCCTCAACGAAGCTGAGTTTTTTGCGCCGATCGGCTACCAGAAACACCTCGACAATATTTCGACCGCCTACGTCAGAATCCTGCGGCGCGGGCGGCAGGCCGGCGCGATCGAGGATTTCAGCGACGAGGAATTCGAGGCCATCGTGCACATGTTCATGGGCGCGCGCGGTTACCTCAGCCGCCGCTACTCGTATGCTAACGGCGCCGTCACCGCCGTACCCGATCACGTGATCTCAGCCTACGAGAAACTGGTCACACGCGGATTGTTCGCCCCGCGCGACAAGGACAAACAGGCATGACCGCCGAAGGCATCGTTCTCGTTACCGGCGGCAGCCGCGGCATTGGCGCCGCGACCGCGACGCTTCTCGCGCAGCAGGGCCGGCGCGTCGTGATCGCGGATATCGCACCCGAAGCCTTACCGGGCACACAAACAATTCTGTGGGCTGAGCAGCTGGACGTCGCGAACGAAAGCGCGGTCGTCAGCGGCGTTGCCGCGATCGAGGCCGTCCATGGTCCGATATCAGGCCTTGTCAATGCTGCCGGCATTTTCGGCAAGATGCACGCAGTTGAGCGCGTGCGCATGGACAATTGGGATCGCGAGATCAACATCGATTTGCGCGGCACTTTTCTGGTGGCCCGCAGTGCCGGCGAGCGCATGGCCAAACGGCGCCATGGCGCCATCGTCAACGTGGCCTCGGTCGCGGGAATGACCTCTGGTCCTATCCACGCCTACACCGCCGCAAAGGCCGGAGTCATCCAGCTGACCCAGACGCTCGCGGCGGAATGGGGCCGCGCCGGCGTCCGGGTCAATGCGGTATCTCCCGGTTTCACCCGTACCATCGCGCTGGAGGCCGGCATTGCATCGGGCGCGCTGGACAAGGACCGGCTCGCTCGCAACACCGCGATGAACCGGCTGGTCGAGCCGACCGAGGTGGCGCACGCGATCGCATGGCTGCTCTCAACGGCAAGCAGCGGCGTGACTGGAATCAATCTCCCGGTCGATGCCGGTTTTATCGCAGGTTCCACCTGGGACGCCTATGGCGGATTGCGGCAAGCACCGGAAGCGTAGTGAGGGGTACGACCATGAACATCGAGACGCCGCACCAAAAACTCGATCTGTCTTCGGCGATCGCCGAAGGCGACATCCGCGTCTTGTTGATGGTGCTGGTTCACATGACCGGCGATGAGCGCTGGCTGGAGCCGCCCTACAAGCCAAAGCGCGATGTCCGCCTGATCCCGGACCCGGAAGCCGGCGTGCCCCAGGAAATCCAGGACGAAATCCGCGCCGCCGTCCTCAAACTATTCGCCGATGGCGAGCCCAGCCCTGCGATCACCGATCCCGGCAACGAACTAATGTTAAAGATGATGCGTGCCTGTCTTGGCGAAAACGTCGCGCCGGAATATGCGCCGCTGATGCGCGAGGAAATGGGCTTCATTCCGCGCGACGCCCGCTGGACCAGGCAGCCGGCCGCAGGACAACTCGAGCAGCGGCACGTCCTAATCGTCGGCGCCGGCGTCTGCGCCATCGCGCTCGGCGTCGCGCTTGGCCGGCTCGGCATTCCCTACACCATCGTCGAAAAAAACGCCGAGCTCGGCGGCACTTGGTACGTCAACCGGTATCCCGGCTGCGGGGTCGATACGCCCAACCATTCCTATTCGTTCTCGTTCGGCTCCCGCAATAACTGGACCCGCTATTTCGCGCAGCGCGCAGAACTGCTCGACTATCTGAAGAAAGTGGCGCTGGAGCACGACGTCCGCAGCCATATCCGTTTCAAGACGCGGTTGACCTCGTCGCACTGGGACGGGGCAAAGCATCGCTGGATCTCGACACTGGAAACCAGCACGGGCGTCGAAGAGTTCTATTCGGCGGTGCTGGTCAGCGCGATCGGCCAGCTCAACGACCCGTCGCGCGCCCATTTCAAGGGCGAGGAAGAGTTCAAAGGCGTGATGCTGCACTCCGCTCTGTGGTCGGACGATATCCAGCTCGACGGCAAGCATGTGGCCGTAATCGGCACCGGCGCGACCGCGATGCAGCTCGTGCCCTCGATCGCTGATCGCGTGGCCTCCGTCGCGGTGTATCAGAGATCGGCGCAATGGTCCCGCCCGGTGGCGGGCTATTCCGATCCGATCGCCGAAGGCGCGCAATGGCTGCTCAAGCATCTGCCGTTTTACGTGCAATGGTATCGCTTCAACATGTTCTGGCGCTACGGCGACGGCCTGTTGCCGTTCCTGCGCAAGGACCCGGCATGGCCGCACCCCAATCGCGCCGTCAACAAAGGCAATGACCGCCACCGCGAGGAATTGACTGAGTTCATTCTATCCGAACTGAAAGATCGCCCCGATCTGATCGAAAAATGCGTGCCGACCTATCCGCCCTATGGCAAGCGCATTTTGCTCGACAACGGCTGGTTCAAGACACTGACCAAAGCGAATGTCGAACTGGTCACGGACACCATTGACCACTTCGCGCGCGACGGCATCGTCACGTCGGACGGCAAGTTGCGGCCCGCCGATGTGATCGTGATCTCGACAGGGTTCAAGGTCACCGAAATGGCGGCACGTCTCAATATCACTGGAACCGACGGCAAGAAGCTTGCCGATGCGTGGGCCAACGACAATCCAACTGCCTATCTCGGCCTGACCGTGCCGGATTTTCCGAACTTTTTCTGCATGCTCGGTCCCAATGCCGGTCCGGCCCATGGCGGCAGCGTGATCTTCCAGTCCGAATGCCAGAGCCGCTACATCACGGCGTGCCTGGTCGAGATGATCGAAGGCGAGATAGCCGCGATCGATGTTCGTCCGGAAGCCCATGACGACTACATCCGCAAGGTCGACGCCGAACATGAACAATTGATCTGGACCCATCCGGGCATGACGACTTACTACCGTAACAAGCAAGGCCGGGTATTTTCGGCGATGCCGTGGCGCTTCGTGGATTACTGGGGAATGACTCACGATCCGGATTTCAGCCAGTATCGCCAGATCAAATCCTGACCTCGATCGGTTTCCGGTTTCAGGCTTCAGATGGGGGCTTGAGTCACCGCCGGTGGAACTGCACCGGTCGTTATTGCAGGCCCAGCCAGGCAACGGGAACTCAAGCCCGGTTCCGCCCAACGCAACTTGACACCTGCCGATATCTGCCGCAGCATTTCCGATGCTGCACCTGTCGGGGTAGCGGAGCATTTGGCTCCCCGCTTCGTGGGCATTGCCGTCCAATCATGTGATCGAACGGCAGGCAGCAGGTACGGACACATGTCCGTCGGGCCACTCTTGGAGAGGAGCATGACGCCACCGGCACAAGCCAGTGACCTTGCTCAAGGGCAAGGTCTCGGCGCAAGTTGAGGCGAACAGCAGCTGCTAGCCCCGTTGCGCCGCCAACAATCTAACCATATCCGCAGGACGGGAGCGCAAAGGCCACGCGCTTTTCGATCTTGATACCAAACTGGTGTGTACCAGAAATCCTTCGCACAGCGAAGATGTCGGGCCCCGCGCTGCTTCAATGCACCGGGGCCCATTCAATTGGATCAACGCGCAGTTCAGCGTTCGTCACCAACCGTCCGCTTCCGGATCGATCTGTCCCGAGCTGAAATCGGAACCGCGCCCTAGCCTCTGCCCTAGCCTCTTTTGAATCATAAGAGGTGACGATGAAACGAAATTTGCTCAGCATGGCCCTGGTCTTGCTGATCGCCTCAGGCGGCCGTGCTCTCACCCAGAGCGCAAGGACATCTCCGTCTTTTTACATTATGCTGAATTCCCTGACCAATAGGTGCTCGGTCGTCGATAAGACACTTAGGACCAACTCGCCAAACATCACTGTTGCGAGCGATGCGATCTACAAGACGCGGGCCGAAGCAGAAGCCGCCATGAAGGCACTCCCTTCCTGCAAACGATGAAACCGCCGCGGGTTGCATCCTTTGTTCGGATCGGGAACAATTGCCCGATCCGAATGAGGACCGGCGATGGTCAAACCGCGCGTGCGCATCTACACCGATTACAAGAGCCCCTACGCTTTCGTCGCCAACAAACGGCTGTTCGAGCTGGAAGAAAAGCACGGCGTCGAGCTTGAATGGTTGCCCTACACCCTTCGTATCCCCGAATTCATGGGGACGGTGGAGGAGCGCACGCCGCATTTCTGGCGCAAGGTGCGTTACGCCTACATGGACGCGCGCCGCTATGCCAACGCGCAAGGGCTCACCATGAAGGGGCCGCGGCGCATCTACGATGCATTCTACTCCAGCGCCGGCATGTTGTTCGCGCAGCGTCACGGATTGTTCCGGCTTTACCATGACACGGTGTTCAGGCGCTTCTGGAGTCACGACCTCGAAATCGACGAATTGTCCGACATTTCCGGCGTGATCGCCTCCATCGGCGGCTCCGCGAAGGATTTCGAAGCTTACGTCCAAGGCCCGGCACGCGCCGAGCACGACCGCATCATCGACGAGGCGGAAGACCTTGGCGTGTTCGGTGTGCCCACCATGGTGTTCAATGGCGAACTGTTTTGGGGCGGCGACCGCATCGACATGCTGATCGAGCGCATCAAGAACCCCGAGACGATTTCGGCGGCGCTGGGAAGCCGGCACCGGTCGTGAGATAGCCACTGCGGCCCCGTCGCGTCTGCTGCCTTCCATTATCTTGCGACGAGATGTTCCCAACACCCGGTGCGCTCCAGAGCCGGCCGCAACGCCGTGCGGTGCTCTGCGTTCAACGCGGCAAATTTTTCGCGTAGGAAATCAAGGCATTTGACCTGGTATTTGAACGGCGACAGCGCGTAAGGCAGGCCCCAGACATCGATCTCCACGCGCTCGAAGCCTTTGGCAAAGGCTTCGGCATTGGCAACGAGGAACGGCAGATAGAGTTCGCCGGCAATCCGCAGCAGCGCCTCGGCCATGCCCGACAACGCCTGCTCACGCGGATACCACTCCCCGTCCACGCCGGAGGCATCGTCCAGCCGCCGTACCCAATGATCGGTAAACGGCGCCTTTTCCCGCATGATCCGCATCGGCGTCGGATCGGTGGCCATTTCGCTCAGCTGCCCGAACCAAGCAAAATCCGCCAGCGATGGCCGGCTTCCGAACAGATATTTTGTCATGCCGACATTCGGCTCGAACGCAGCCAGGATTCGCTGGTAGCTCGCTTCCAGTAACGGCTTGTTCTCGGCGGTCGCGCCGAGGATGGACATGCGGGAAATCTGCCTCCTACGGAAATGCTCGATTTCCTTGGGACTCCCGGGCTCGGCGTCCGATACCGACCATTCCTCGCCTGCCCAGCGCGAGACATAGGCCTGATCTTCGGGATCCCACCAGCGGTATAGAAAGAGCGGTTTAACGGCCCATTCATCAGCGAGGTCCTCAAGAAGATCGCACACGAACGCGACCGCCTTGTCTTCGGGAATGACCGATCGATCCCGATACCGGGTCTCCAGATCGTAAGCTAGTGTGGTGGTTTCGCCCCGAAAACTTCCATCCGGATATTGCAAGACTGGAATTAGATTCGGGCGCAAATGTTCGGTCTGCTTGCGCAGCGCTTTGGTCATGATCACCCAATCGAACGGAATTCTCCGGTAACGCAACAGCGCGCGCAGCTTGAGCGCGTAAGGCGATGCCGTGGATCCGATCAGCCGGTAGCGTGCTTCCGTCATGCGAGCAACTTTCAATGATCGAAGCGCGGATGGTCGCGGGCTCTCTGCCTGGCCCGCGCCCAAAAGCTCGCGCAACCAGCCAGCACCTTCCCCAAAACGACTGGAAGGAGCAACCGATAAGCTCTGCGTTTTGCGAAGGCGGACCGTCCTCCGCGTCAGCAATACCGGTCTTGTTGTCTCGCGTGAAATCATCCCTAATGCAAAGCGGCCCATGCGAGAACGAGCGCAGACAGTGGCAAAAGGGAGAAGCGTGATGGAGGGAGCCGAGGGCGATTCCGGCCTGCCCGGTAAAGTCGCCATCGTGAGCGGCGGCGGTGCCGCAGGCGACGGCATTGGCAATGGCCGGGCGGCGGCGATCCTGCTGGCGCGCGCGGGTGCCCGGGTATTGGTCGCCGATCTCGACCTTGGGCTTGCCAAACGTACCGTCGAAATGATCCAGGCCGAGGGCGGCATGGCGGCGGCATTGGCCAGCGACGTCACCCGGGAAGCCGACTGCAAGCGGATAGTCGAAGCCGCTGTCGATCGCTGGGGCCGGCTCGACTTCCTCGACAACAATGTCGGCATCGGCAGCCGTGGCAGCGTCGTCGACGAGAAGCTCGAGGAGTATCGCCGCGTCATGCAAATCAACGTCGAGAGCATGTTCCTGCTCTGCAAGCACGCGATCCCCACCATGATCAAGACTGCCAAAGGCGGCGCCATCGTCAATATCTCGTCGATATCGGCGCTTCGGCCGCGCGGCCTCACCACTTACACAACCTCGAAGGCCGCGGTGATCGGTTTGACCCAGGCGATGGCGGTCGATCACGGCCGCGACGGCATCCGGGTCAACTGCATCTGCCCCGGCCCGATGTATACGCCCATGGTCTATGCCCGCGGCAACGGCATGAGCGAGACCGCGCGCGCCCAGCGCGCCCAAGCGTCGCTGCTGAAGACTGAGGGAACCGGCTGGGACGTCGGGCACGCCGTGAAATTCCTGCTCAGCGACTATGCCCGCTACATTACCGGACAGGTGCTGGTGGTCGATGGCGGCGTCACCTTACAAAGCCCTGAGCGCGATTCCAGGGATCGCTGATCGAACCAAAAGGAGAACCAGCAACATGGCCCGCCTGCCGTATCTCGAGGCCGACCAGGTCGCCCCCGAATATCGCGACATGCTCAAACGCAACACCAACCTGCACAAGCTTCTGGTCAACTCGCCCGACATGGCGCGCGCCTTCAGCGGCATGGGCGGCTACATCCGCTTCAAGAGCAAGCTTGACCCGCGCCTGCGCGAATTGGCTATCCTTCAAGTCGGCTGGCTGGAGAAATCGGAATACGAATTCACCCATCACGTGAAGATCGGCAAGGAGTTCGGCGTTACCGACGAGGACATTGCCGGCATGATGGCCGAGACCGACGGCAAGCCCTCAAAGCTCGAGCCGCTGACGAAGGCTATCCTGAAAGGCGCGCGCGAGATGGTGCGACAGCTGGCGATGTCGGATGCGACCTTCGCCGAGATCAAGAAAGAACTCTCCGACGAGCACATGACCGATCTTGTGCTCACCATCGCGTTCTATTGCGCCGTCGTCCGCGTGCTCGCCACCATGAAGATCGACAACGAACCATATTATAAAGAGGTACTGCAGCAGTACCCGATCCCGGGAGTGAACTGACATGCGTTTGAAAGATCGCGTCGCCATCGTCGTCGGCGCCGGCCAGAGCCCCGGCGAAGGCATGGGAAATGGCCGCGCCACAGCGCTTACCTTCGGGCGCGAGGGTGCCAGGGTGCTTTGCGTGGATCACCATCTCGAATCGGCGAAGGAGACCGTCGACATGATCGCCGCCAACGGCGGCACGGCGGTGGCGTTCAAGGCAGACGTCACCCAAAATGCCGAGCTCAAGGCCATGGTCTCAGATGCGCATCGCCGCTGGGGCCGCATCGATATCCTGCACAACAATGTCGGCGTCAGCCTCTCCGGGGGCGACGCCGAATTGCTCGATATCACCGAGGAGGCATTCGACCGTTGCGTCGCGATCAACCTCAAGAGCTGCATCCTCGCCGCCAAGCACGTGATCCCGATCATGCGCCAACAACAAAGCGGCGCCATCATCAACATCTCTTCGATGGCCGCGATCACCACCTATCCCTATGTCGCCTACAAGGCGACCAAGACGGCGATGATCGCCTTCACCGAACAACTCGCCTACCAGAACGCCCAATACGGCATCCGCGCCAATGTCATCCTGCCCGGCCTGATGAATACGCCGATGGCGGTCGACACGCGCGCCCGCGAATTCAACAAGAGCCGCGCGGAGGTCGAGGCCGAGCGCGACGCCAAGGTACCATTGCGCAAGAAGATGGGCACCGGCTGGGACGTCGCCAACGCCGCCCTCTTTCTGGCCTCGGATGAAGCCAGTTTTATTACCGGCGTCACGCTGCCGGTCGATGGCGGCGCCAGCGTGCGACGGGGTTAGCAATCAAGAAAAGACAGAGGAACTTGCTCATGGACTTCAGCACTGAGAACCAATCTGGACAGCCGCCGGAAGCTGGCGCGGTTTTCGATGCTGTCATTGTGGGCGCAGGCTTTGCCGGTATGTATATGCTGCACCGCCTTCGTGGGCTTGGCTTTACGGCACGTGTCTATGAAGCAGGCGGCGGCGTCGGTGGCACCTGGTACTGGAACCGCTATCCGGGCGCTCGCTGCGACGTCGAGAGCATGCAGTATTCTTTCTCATTTTCCGAAGAACTCGACCAGCAATGGGACTGGTCGGAAAAATACGCGCCTCAGCCCGAGATCCTTGGCTACGCCAACCATGTCGCCGATCGCTTCGATCTCCGCCAGCACATCCGGTTCGACACGCGTGTCACAGCGGCCACTTTCGACGAGACCGCGAAATGCTGGCGTGTCGAAACCGACCGCGGCGACCATGTCGCCGCGAAGTTCTGCATCATGGCGGTCGGCTGCCTGTCGGCAGCGAATCGTCCACCCTTCAAAGGACGCGAGGAATTCCGCGGCCCGATCTATCACACCGGCGAATGGCCGCATGAAGGGGTGGACTTCACCGGGCTTCGCGTCGGCGTGATCGGTACCGGTTCCTCGGCGATCCAGTCGATTCCGATCATCGCGCAGCAGGCCTCGGCGCTGAGCGTGTTCCAGCGCACGGCTACCTATTCCGTGCCGGCCTGGAACGAAAAACTGACGCCGGAATATCGCAAGACCATCAAGGCCGATTATCCGGCGCTGCGCGCCAAAGCGCGCGCGCGGCCCACCGGCTTCTATTTCCCGTTCAACATGAAACCCGCGCTGGAAGCCACGCCGGCGGAACGCGAACGGCAATACCAGGAGGCCTGGGAACGCGGCGGTCTGCCTTTCCTCGGCGCCTATGGCGACCTTCTGTTCGAGAAGGCGGCAAACGACACCATCGCCGAATTCGCGCGCCGCAAGATTCGCGAGATCGTCAAGAACCCGACCACAGCCGAACTGCTGTGCCCGGACAACGTATTCGGCTGCAAACGCCTATGCGTCGATACCGGCTATTTCGAGACCTATAATCTTCCGCATGTAAAACTGGTGGACGTATCCAAAACGCCGATCGAGCGCTTCACGACTGATGGCATCGAGGTTGACGGCGTCGAGTATCCGCTCGACGCGATCGTCTGCGCGACCGGTTTTGCAGCGATGACGGGGTCGTACGACAGAATGCGGATCACCGGCCGCGATGGCGTGACCCTCGCCGAAAAATGGCGGGCGGGCCCCCGCGCCTATCTCGGCGTTGCCTCGACAGGATTTCCCAACCTGTTCACGATCACCGGACCGGGCAGTCCGTCGGTGCTCGCGAGCATGATCCAGGCGATCGAGCAGCACGTCGACTGGATGGCAGATTGCATGGCTCACATGCGAGACATTGGGGCGGAGACCGTCGAGCCGATCCAGCACTACCAGGACGAATGGATCGAGCACGTCAATGAGGTCTCCAAGGTCTCGCTCAGGTCGACCTGCAGTTCCTGGTATGTCGGCGCGAACATCCCGGGGCGCCCGCGCGTCTTCATGCCTTATATCGGCGGTTTTCCGATCTACGTTCAAAAGTGCAACGAGGTCATGACCAACGGGTTCGAAGGTTTTGTCATGGAGGGGACCAACGCCCGCAACGAAGCGCCGCGCGTGCGCCTGACCGAACGGTGGCGCGTCCCGCTCGACATCGACGTCATTTCGCCTGCGGCCATTGCGGCAAGGCGCGTGCCCGTGGTTTGAGGACGCTCGGTCCAGCAGGAGCAACAGCACATGATCGCCTCACCCGAAATGCAAGCTCCGCCCGACGCGGCGACGGCGCTCGACTACGACGCCATCATCATCGGGGCCGGCATGTCGGGCATGTACCAGCTCTACCGGCTGCGCGAACTCGGGATGCGCGTTCGCGTGTTCGAGGCTGGCACCGGCGTCGGCGGCACCTGGTACTGGAACCGCTATCCCGGCGCGCGCTTCGATTCAGAGAGCTACACCTATGGCTACTCCTTTTCGAAGGAGTTGCTGGAGGAATGGGACTGGTCGGAGCATTTTGCCGGCCAGCCGGAAACGCTGCGCTATCTCAATCTGGTCGCCGACAAGTTCGAACTGCGCCGCGACATCCAGTTTCGCAGCCGGGTCGCCGCCGCCAACTACGCGGAAAATACGCGCAGCTGGAACGTTACGCTGGACGACGGCAGCCGCTTCAGCGCGCGCTTCCTGATCACCGCCATCGGCCCCCTCTCCTCCCCCACGCTGCCGCGGATCGACGGCGTGGATACATTCGGCGGCCAGTCCTTTCACACCGCGCGATGGCCGCATGAGCCGGTCGACTTTGCCGGCAAGCGGGTAGCCGTGATCGGTACCGGCGCTACCGGCGTGCAGACCATCCAGACCATCGCCAAGGACGTCGGGCATCTCACCGTGTTCCAGCGCACGCCGAACTGGTGCGCGCCGCTGCACAACAGCAAGATCGACGCGAAGACGCAGAAAACGATCAAGGCGAACTACCCGGAAATGTTCCGGCGATGTCAGGAGACGTTTGCCTGTTTCATCCATACGCCCGATACGCGAGGGACTTTCGAGGTGTCGGATGAGGAGCGCGAGGCGTTCTATGAAAAACTGTATTCGGAACCCGGCTTCGGCATCTGGCAGGGCAACTTCCGCGACATACTGATCGACCGCAAGGCGAATGCGACGATCAGCGATTTCGTGGCCAGGAAGATCCGGCAGCGGGTAAAGAACCAGAAGGTGGCGGAAAAGCTGATCCCCCGGAATCACGGCTTCGGCACCCGCCGGCTGCCGCTGGAGACCTTCTATTATGAGGTCTACAACCAGGACAATGTCGAACTGGTCGACATCACGGAAACGCCGATCGAGCGGATCACTCCTGATGGCATCAAGACCAGCGATCGTGAATATCAATTCGACATCATCATCTATGCCACCGGCTTCGACGCCATCACCGGCAGTTTCGACCGGATCGATTTCCGCGGCGTGGACGGCGTGCGGCTGAAGGACAGGTGGAAGAGCGGGCCGCAAACCTATCTCGGGGTCATGGTCGATGGTTTTCCCAACATGATGATGCTGATGGGACCGCATACGGCGTTGGGCAATATTCCGCGCAGCATCGAATACAATGTCGACTGGGTGACCGGCCTGATCCGTTTCGCGCGGAACTCCAACTTGACGCGCGTGGAAGCCACGACGACGGGCGTGGCCGACTGGACCGACCACGTCAAGGCATTAGGCGTGGGCCTATTGTCCAACGAGGTCAATTCCTGGATGACCGGGTACAACACCAATGTCGAGGGCAAGCAAACGCGAATCGTCGCGCGCTACAGCGGCAGCGCTCCAGCCTATCGCGCGCGCTGCGACGAAGTGGCGGCGAAGCGCTATGACGAACTCGCGCTGGCATAGGCGGTCCGCGATCGGGCCGGCGGCCCGCACGCCCTCCGGTTGTGGGTAACGGACCGCACGCAGTGAGATACGCTCGCGGCGACATCCTTGACGGCCCATTCCGTTTATGTGCAGCTATTTTTAAACCTTAACTCGTCTTCAAGGGAGGACATGTGGTGGCGATGCGGCAGGCATTTTTTATTCCGGGGTTGCTCGTTGCGTCGACAATTATCGCGCAAGCCGCCGATCCGATCACCCTGCGTGTCGCCGATTCATTTCCGAAAGGCCACTATCTCGTAAAGCTGGTCCTTGAACCCTGGATGGAAGAGGTCAAGAAGCGCACCAACAACGCGGTCGCCTTCGAACATTATCCCGCGCAACAGCTCGGCAAGGCGGCGGATATGTTGAAGCTGACGCAAACCGGCGTCGCGGATATTGGATATGTCGCGCCCGCCTACGTTTCCGACAAGATGCCAGTGTCCGAAGTAGCGATGTTGCCCGGCGCCTTCGAGCATTCGTGCCAGGGCACACTGGCCTACTGGAAGCTGGCAAGGAACGGCGTCATCGCCCAGCAGGATTATGCTGGCAACAACATCCGCCTGCTGCTGGCGGTGAGCCTGCCGCAGTACCGCATCTTCACCGTCAAGCAGGCCGTCAAGGACGTCCCTGACGTAACCGGCCTGAAATTACGCTCCACCGGCGGCGCGCAGGATCTCACTTTGCGCGCGATCGGCGCGGTGCCGGTCCGCATGGCCGCCCCCGACGCCTACGAATCGCTGTCGCGCGGGACGATGGACGGGCTTCTGTTCCCGCTGGAAAGCGTGGTCGCCTACGGCGCCGACAAGTTGGTGAAATATTCGACGGACGGAATAGGATTCGGAAGCTTCATCGTGTCCTATTCCATCAGCGACGCGGCCTGGAAGAAACTTTCTCCCGAGGTCCAAAAGGCAATGATCGATGTCGCGGACGAGATCATTCCCTCCGCCTGCCAGGCGGTCCAGAAAGCCGATGAGACCACCAAGAACACGCTGGCAGCCGCAGGGGTGCGCTTTGAGCCGCTGCCGCCTGAGAAGTTCAAGGATCTTCTGAAGGGGGTTGCCAAGACCTGGGCCGAAGGACTCGATTCCCGCGGCAAGCACGGAAGCGACGCGCTTCGGGAGTTCGATGCGACGGTCGCGACCATTCCGGCCAAATAGATCGATTAGGTGAGGTCCGCGGCTGATCGCGGCAAGACGCTGGGGGGATGAGTGTGCTCGACGGATTACTGAGGGCGCTGGGAGCCGTGGAAAAAGCGGTGTCCACGATCGCCGCGATCTTCATGTTTGCCATCATGATCATCGTCTTCAGCGACGTCGTGATGCGCTATGCCTTCAACAGGCCGTTTTCGTGGGCCTACGACCTGATCTCGCTCTATTTGATGGCCGGCATCTTCTTCCTGATTCTGTCGGAAGCCTACGCCAGTCATGCCCATGTCAGCGTCGACATTCTCCAGCAGAAATTCCCGCCGGCGATGATCCGCGTGTCGGAGATCGTCACCTGCCTGGTTGGCATCGCCGTGTTTTCGCTGATCACCTATCTCGGCTTCCTGCGCGCCGTCGATAGCTTTCGGGCCAGCGATGTCATGGCAGGCGCCATTCCGTGGCCGATGTGGCCTTCGATCGGACTGGTGCCGTTCGGAGCCGGACTGATCACGCTGCGCCTTGCGCTGCACGGCATTGCCCATGTCATTTCTCTTGCCACCGGGCGTGCCGTGATCGCTCTGCCGGCATCGCACGCCGCCGGGGAAACCTTCGAATGATCCTGATCCTTGTCATGATCGTCCTGTTCGCGCTGCTGGCGATCGGCACGCCGGTCGGCTTTGCGATGGCCGGCTCGGGCGTTCTCGGGCTTTACCTGATCGGCGGCATGCCGATGCTTTCCGGCATTCTGCAGACCGCGCCGCTGTCGGCCGTCACTTCCTACGAACTCATCACGATTCCGATGTTCCTGCTGATGGCCGAATTCGTTCTGGTCAGCGGCATCGCCGACGACCTGTTCAAGGCCACAGCGGCCTGGGTGGGCCGGGTGCCGGGCGGGCTCGGCATGGCGACGGCTTTGGCCGGCGCAGGGTTTGGCGCCATCTGCGGCACCAGCACGGCTTCGGCGGCGACACTGTCCGCCACCAGCCTGCCCGCCATGCTCAAGCAGGGATATGAGCCGAGGATGGCCGCCGGCGTGGTGGCGATCTCCGGCACGCTTGCGATGCTGATTCCGCCCTCGGTAGCCCTCGTGATCTACGGACTGCTGGCCGAGGTGAACATCGGCGCGCTGCTGATCGGCGGCGTCATCCCCGGCATTCTCGTCACCATCACCATCATGGCGACGGTCTGGTTTCTCGCCTGGCAGGATCCCTCGCGCGCGCCGGCGGGTCCGGTCGTGACCCTGCGCGAAAAGTTCCGGATGCTCAGGGTAGTCGGGCCGATGCTGCTGCTGTTCGGCATGGTCACGGGCGTGATCTATTCGGGCGTGGCCACCCCGACCGAGGCGTCGGCGCTCGGCGCCTTTGGCGCCTTCTGCCTGGCCTTTTGGAAGGGAAAGATAAACTTGCAGAGCTTGCGCAGCGCTCTGCTGCGCGCAGCGCACGGCACCTGCATGATCGCCATGATTTTGCTCGGCGCCTCGATCTTCGGCTACTTCTTCACGTTGACCCAGGTGACGCAAAACCTGGTGGCCTTTGTCGGCGGGCTCCACGTACCGCCCTGGGTGGTGCTGACACTGATCCTGTTCGGCTACATTGTGCTCGGTTCCTTCATGGACCAGATCGCCATTCTCGTGCTCACGGTCCCGATCGTGCTGCCGTTGATCAAGTCGCTGGGCTACGATCCGCTCTGGTTCGGCGTCATCAAGATCGTCACCGCGGAGGTCGGCATGATCACGCCGCCGGTCGGATTGAATTGCTTCGTGGTGGCGCGTTACTCCGGGCGTCCGGTCAGCGAAGTGTTCCACGGCGTATTTCCGCACTTCGTGGCCCATCTGATTGCGATCGCGATCCTGGTCATCTGGCCGCAGATCATTCTGTGGCTGCCGATCAAAATGGGTTACTGAAACAAAACGCCAATTGGGAGAGAACCTCATGATCTTTGGTTTGGACAGGCGGATCATCATTGCTTCAGCGCTGCTGGCAACTGGCGCAGCACCCGCCGTTGCCCAAGAAAAAATCACGCTGCGCCTCGCCGAAAGCCTTCCCGCCGGGCACGTTATCCACGAACTGGTGGCCAAGCCGTTCATGGAGCTGGTGACCAAGGCAACCAACGGGCAGGTGACGTTCCAGCACTACCCCGCGGAGCAGCTTGGCAAGGCCAAGGACATGGCGCAGCTCACGGTCGCCGGCGTGGCCGACGTCTCCTATATCGTGCCGTCCTACTCCTCGGAAAAGTATCCGCTGACCGCGGTCGCCGAGCTTCCGGGAATCTTCGACACCGAATGCCAGGGGTCGCTGGCTTTCTACAAGATTTCGCACAATGGCGGCATCCTCGAGACCAAGGAATTCGGAACGAACCAGTTGCGGCCATTGGTGACGATCGCTCTGCCGGCCTACCAAATTCAGCTCGCCACCAGCCGCGCCGTCAAAACGGCAAAGGATCTGGAAGGCCTGAAGATCCGCACCACCGGTGGCGCGATGGATCTGATGATGCGCTCGATCGGTGGGGTGCCGGTTCGAATGGCGGCGCCCGAAATCTATGAATCTCTCACCCGCGGCACACTCGACGGGTTGATCTTTTCGTATCAAAGCTCGGTGTCCTACGATTTCGGCAAGATCCTGAAATCCGGCACCGAGGGGCTGAACTTCGGCACCGCGATCTTCACCTATTCGATCGGCGAGACCAAATTCAAGTCGCTGCCGGAGAACGTTCGCAAGGCCCTGGTCGAAGCCGGCGAGCAGACCACGCGCGAGGGCTGCAAGCGCTTCGAGGACGGCGAGAAGGCCGCAACCGAAAAGATCAAGTCGCAAGGCATGAAGGTCATCGAGTTCGGCCCTGAGGACAAGAAGGTGTTCGACGCGGCGTTCAAGAACGTCGCGGAAGACTGGGTGAAGGACATCGACAAGCGCGGCAAACCCGGCAGCGAGGTCTTCAAGGCCTTTACCGAGGCCCTGGCCGCGAGCCATTGAACGAACATGCCGTGAAAGAAACCATCGCCCCCGCAGCGGCGGGTCCCCTCGCCGGGATCAAGATCATCGATCTGACCAGCGTGATGATGGGTCCCTACGCCACCATGATCCTCGGCGACTACGGCGCCGATGTCATCAAGGTCGAGAGCCCGGAAGGCGACGTCATGCGCTATGCGGCGCCGATGCGCCATCCGCAGATGGGAGCGATGTACCTTCAGGGCAACCGCAACAAACGCTCGATCGTACTTGATCTGAAGAAGACTGGTGGCCGTGAAGCGTTGTTGCGGCTTTCGGCGAGCGCCGACGTGTTCGTTCATAATGTCCGGCCGGCCGCGATGCGCCGCCTGCAGCTCGGCGCCGACGATCTGCTCGCGCTCAACCCGCGACTTGTCTATGCCAGCCTGCACGGTTTTGGCGAGCAAGGTCCCTACGCCGGGCGGCCGGCCTATGACGATCTGATCCAGGGCATGACGGCTCTGCCTGCTCTGACCGGAAAGATCTCGGGCGAGCCGCGCTTCTCGCCGGCAACGATCGCCGATCGTATTGTCGGCCTCAACGCCACGCATGCGATCCTGGCCGCCTTGCTGCACCGCGACCGCACCGGCGAAGGGCAATCCATCGAAATCCCGATGTTCGAAACCATGGCCCAGTTCGTGCTGGGCGATCACATGGCGGGGCGAAGCTTCGAGCCACCGATCGGCCCGCCCGGCTATTCGAGATTGCTTTCAGCCGACCGCCGTCCCTACCAGACCAGTGACGGCTATCTCTGCGCGCTGGTCTACACCGACAAGCAATGGACCGCATTCTTCCGCGCGATCGGGCAGGAAAACGATGCTCAACGCGACCCGCGCCTGAGCAGCATGTCGTCACGCACGAGCAATTACGACTACGTCTATGGCTGGTTTTCCGACATCATGAGGACCCGGACCACCGCCGAATGGATACTACTGTTCGAAGAGGCCGACATTCCACATGCGCCGCTGCATGACCTCGACGGCCTGATCGACGATCCGCATCTGGCCGCCGTTGGGTTTATTCAGTCCATCGACCATCCGACCGAAGGCCGGCTCCACGTCGCCGGACCCGCGGCAACCTGGAGCAAGACGCCGCCATCGATCCGGCACTATCCGCCTGGTCTCGGCGAACATGGCAGCGAAATTCTCCGGGAAGCCGGCTTTTCGGATGATGATATCGAGGCTTTAGTCACCGAAGGGGTGTTGATCCAGCGCGATCCCGAAGATGGATCCCAGCAAACCTAGTCCAGCCATTCGTCAGCGTCCGGTATATTTCGGCGATCTCTTCTCGACAAAGGCATCAAGCCCTTCCTGGCAATCCTCGGTCGTCGCCACCAGCGCAAAACTCTCGGCTGCATTCTCGATCGCGCGGCGATAATCCGCATCGACCGCCCGCATGAAGGCATCGCGGCCAATTTTCATCACGATGGGCGATTTTTCCGCGAAACGCCGCGCGATGGCTCGCGCGCGATCGAGCGCAGTTCCCTTGGGCACGACTTCGCTGACCAGCCCCATGCGAAATGCGGCTGAAGCATCGAAGGAATCGCCGAGAAACAGCGGACCGAACGCCTGATGCTTGCCGATCAGCCGCGGCAATTGCACAAAATGCAGGGCCGGAATCAATCCTACATCGATTTCCGGATAGCCGAACGTTGCGCCTTCGCCCGCAATGATCATGTCGCATGATATCGCAATCGTCATGCCTCCGGCGCGCGCCGGCCCATCGATGGCCGCGATCGTCGGCTTGCCCATCCGATACTGCAAATCGTTGAGCGCAAAATACAGGCGCTCGAGAAAAAGCTTGGTCTCGGTGCCACGCTTGCCGCGCACGATGTCGAGATCGAGCCCGGCGCAAAACACCTTGTGCGCGCTGCAGACGATCACCGCGCGCACGGACGCGTCGCTCCTCGCCTTTTCCAGTCCGTCCAGCAGGGCGTTTATCAACGGCATGCTCAACGCATTGACCGGCGCGCGGTCGAGCGTAATCTGCGCGACCGCATCCGAGACGGTATAGCGAACGAGTTTGGCAGCCATGGCGCCCGGTCTCCGTGTTTTGGCCTAGCGTAGGGAGGTGCGTACGACGCCGGCGCTGATCAATCCGTCGATTTCATCGCGATCAAAGCCGGCATCCAGCAATATCTCGCGGCTATCCGCACCGATATCCGGCGCAGGCCGCAAATCGTCCTCGGACAGGTCTGGGAAGCCCGGCGTGCGCGGCGCGTACACCAAACCGACGCCGGGAGTATCCTGGCACACCGCCGATTTCGTCGCCTCGACGTGAACATTGTGCAGCCAATCGCCGGGAGTGAGGATACGTTCGGCGATGATATCCGATGCATGGAGCCGGGTCAGCCAGGTCTCGCTCGATTCCGCCAGGAAGATATCGCGCAGCTGCGGGATCAGTGCGTCGGCCGAATCCGCGCGTTTGGCGAAATCGAGGAAACGCGGATCGCTCGCGAGATCCTCCCGGCCGATCGCCGCACAGAGGCGCTTATATTGCGGCTCGTTCACCAGGGTCACCATGAGCCAGCCGTCGCTGGTTTGATAGGAGCCCGCCGGCACATTGAGCGCCCGCGGAGCGCCACCCTCCAGAATATGCTCGGCGACCTTATGGCCAAGCAGAGCTGCCGTCGATTGCGTGAGACTGACATCGATCCAGCGACCGGTGCCGACCGTCGCGCGCGCAAACAACGCGGTTGCAATGGCCTGGAACGCGTAGACCCCGGTCGCGACATCGGAGATCGTCGTGCCGACCCGGTGCGGGGTCTTGTCGTTGCCGACATTGACGGACACCAGGCCGGAAAACGCCTGCGCCACAGAGTCCGAGCCTGGACGCTTTGCGTAGGGGCCGCTCTGCCCGAAGCCGCTGACCGAGAGATAGATCAGGCCCGGATTGTCGGAGGCCAAATTCTCATAGCCGATCCCAAGGCGGGCGGCGACGCCGGGCCGGAAGCCTTCGATCAGGACGTCGCAATCCCTGGCGAGCCGTTTCGCGATCGCGATCCCCTGTTCGTGCTTGAGATCGAGGCACAGGCTGCGTTTGCCTCTGTTATAGACGGCGGACAGCGCGGTATGACTTCCGTATGTGGTTCCGAGGTAGCGCGACCAGTCCCCCTCCGGCGGTTCGACCTTGATGATCTCGGCGCCGTAAACAGCGAGCAACATGGCGCAATAAGGCGATGCGATGCCCTGCCCGAAATCCAGCACGCGCAAGCCACGGTAAGGTGCCTCGTGCGTCGGCGACATCTTTTGTCCGGCTGCCACCATGATTCTCCCAGCCCGAGCCCAAGGGTAACCGCTCAAGGCGGGTAGACCGATAAAAGAAGAGGATGGACGCCGATAAGTCAAGGCGACGCAGGCACCGGCCCTGAATCTGGTCGCCATAAAGATTTGTCACCGCACGTCCGGCCCTTTAAGAACCCGTCATGTTCTCGCGCATGAAACATTGGGCGCGCCGGCTCAAACGAGACGTTCACGCGGTCTATCTCGCTTCGAGCGATCCGCGCATGCCATGGCATGCCAAGGTTCTCGCCATCGCCGTTGCCGGATATGCGCTTTCACCGATCGACCTCATTCCAGATTTTATCCCGGTCCTCGGCTATCTTGACGATCTGATCATCGTGCCACTGGCCATTTGGCTTGTGATCTGGCTGATCCCCGAGGAGATCATGGTCGAGTATCGCGCCCTCGCCGACACCGCCGGACAACGTCCGGTCAGCCGAGCCGGAATGGTCGCCATCATTGTGGTTTGGATTTTTGGCGCGCTGATGCTGGGCTGGATCGCCTATGCGCACTTGGCCCGAGCGAGCGCGGTATGACAATCGCACGAGAAGCAGGGTCAGTCGAAAATCCGAAGGAGCAAACGCCAGCAGGATGACATCGCTCTCCACCGACGGCGCTACCCGACTAAGTCAATAAAACAGCCCCGTCCGGGAGGTGCGCCCCGGAGGGGGAAAGTTTCATGGTAGACAGCGCAAGTGGTCGAAACGTATCCGAACTTGCGAATGGAAAAACAGCACGGCGCCCGCAGGAAACATTCCAACCGAAAAGTGCTCAGAAGCTATATCGATTTCATGATGTTGTCTTCCGCGAACAAAATCGGCGCCACGGCTGGGTTTGAACAAGTCCTGGATTATTCAGGAATGTTTTACGAAATATCCGAAGAAATTCCCGACCTCCGCGCGACCTGGTAACTGCTGCAATTGTTTGGAAGACTGCGGGTCAAATACTTGGTTTGCGGGAGCGCGGCCTGAGAAGCACTGAAAACGGTTGGTCCGTCAAATCAGGGGGAAGCTACCTGCGGGCAAAATGAAGCGGCTCTTCGCTGTTGTTGTTACGTGATCAATGAAAGCCCCGCCCGAAGCGTAACCTCGGACGGGGAAGGTTCATTGGGTAGGCAGCGTTTACGCAGCCGGTCTAAATGTATCACCAGACTTGGTGATGGAAAAACAGCACAACATTGTCGGGAAAAATCCCGGCCGAACGCCTTGCCGCGCCGGGCGCGCTTTGGGCATTAGCGTCATCATAACCTGGAAGTAAGGATAGCGGCGTCGATACCATAAACAGGAATCGAGCGCCCATCTGTCACATCCCCACTCTGGCTCTTTTGGTGCGCCGGTTCAGTACGGACAATACTAATGTGCGGACAACGCCGCGTTACCTATAAAACGTCCGGCTATAAAGTCGGCTCTTTCCTGCTAAATTCGGGAAAAACTCCCGACTGGCCCTTTTTCGCTAGCGCCCCCCGGTGGGAACGACAGCTTCCACGATTACGCCGTTGTGGCCGGAGGCGACGGTCAGGGTGCCACCCAGTGCCAATATCCGCTCGCGCATTCCGGTCAGACCCAGGCCGAGCCGCTGGTCCGGCCGCATCCCTCCGCCATTATCGCGCACGCGCACGCGAGCGCATCCGCCGCCGCGCGCTACTCCCGAAGGTTGTTCCGCAGGCTCGATGGTGACGCTGACACATGTCGCACCGGCGTGGCGAAAGACATTCGTCAGGGCTTCCTGCACGACGCGGTAGATCGTTAAATCGGCCGTCTCCCCGGACTCGCCGAGCGATGGCGAAATGGCCGTTTCGATCGCCACATCGGGATGAGATTCGCCCCATAAACGAAGCAGGGCACCGAGCGCCTCGCGCAGGCCAAGTTCGGTCAACCCGACCGGCCGCAGCTTCTCGAGCACGCGCCGATTGAATTGCTGCAACGCATTGACTTGCTCCAATATGGCGCCCCCATGCTTCCGCAGCGCATCGGTGTTGGGCTCGCGAGCATCCGCAATCCGCATCAGCGCGCCGGCATGCGCGCGCAACGCGAACAGATAGGGCCCGAATTCGTCATGCAGCTCGCGAGCGATTTCCTTGCGTTCGACGTCCTGCAGCGAGACCACGCGCTCCGCCAGACGCCTTTTGTCCTCAACGGCGTCTCCCAATACGGCGGCGAGATGATTCAGCTTGGTGCAAATCGCAGCCAGCTCGGGTGGGCCATCCGGTTTCACGCGCGTGTCGTAGTCGCCGGTTTCGATCTTCGTCATGGCTTCCGAAAGCGTCTGGATGGGCGCCAGCGCCCGATTGACCACCATCATGGTAATCAGGAAAAGCGCCAGGGCGATCGCCGAACCGACCTCAAGCTGGGTCACGATCCCGTCCCAAATCTCGGTCATCTCGTCGTTCGGATGCGAGGTGATCACTAGCGATCCCGGTTTCCCATTGATGGAAATCGGGACCTTCACGGCGGTCTTTTCCGGGTGAACCAGCGCGACGAACCAGGCAGGCAAGGAACGCGGCTCACGATCCTCGGCGGAGCGGTCGGCCATCGAATTACCGGCATCGCCGGCTTCGGTCTGACGCGCAATGCTGACATGACGTAGGCGGTTGAGGTCTTGAACGATCTGATCGAGCCTCGCGTCGGGATCTGGCGTCTCATTCAGACCGACCACCAGCGTTTCGATGAATTCGCGCGCCAGCCGTATGACGCTTTGGTCTTCGGCCTGCACGCGTGGCGCGGCGTCCAGTACAAGCCGTGCGATGTTGATGGCCAGCCCAAGCGTCAAAATCAGCGCCAGGAGCATGTTGAGCCGGGCACGCAACGATAGTTTCTGCCACATGACTTCCGTCCAATAACGTGCCGCGCTTCAAGAGGAGCGTTGACAGACAAAAAAGGCGGCTATCTAATTGAACCGTACAGCAATTATGCTTCAGACGCATAACCCGATTGGCGAACGCGTCGCCGTGGCGGAAGCTTCTCTTGTTCGATTTGATGCACTGCAACAACGTGAATTGCTGTGGGTAATTGGAGCCAATGCGGATGCGTGTTCTGATTGTCGATGATCATCGCATCGTCGTTTCGGGCTGCCGGGCCTTGTTCGCTGAAGACCCCGAGATCGTGATGCTGGAGGCGTCCGACGCGGAGAGCGGCGAGCGTGTGTTTGCGTCAGAACATCCCGATATCTGCGTTCTTGATATCAACTTGCCGACCGTATCGGGGTTTGAATTGGCGCGGCGTATACTGGTGCGCGACGCGTCCGCGCGCATCATCATGTTCAGCATGAACGACGATCCGGCATTCGCCGCGCGCGCGATCGAAATCGGCGCCAAGGGCTATGTCTCAAAGTCCGGCAATCCGTGCGACCTCGTCGAGGCTATCCGTGAGGTGGGAAACGGCGGGGTTTACCTGCCTCCCGCGATCGCGCGAAGCATTGCGTTCGCGGGACCTGCGTTCGCTCGCAGCCCGCTGTCCAAACTGACATCGCGCGAGATGGAAATATTGCGCTTGCTCAGCACCGGAAAAAGCCTTTCCGAGATCGCCTGGCTGGTACACTCGTCTTACAAGACGGTTGCGAACACCTCCTCGATCATGCGCCAGAAGCTTGGCGTGCGTACGTCCGCCGAACTCGTCCGTTTGGCGATCGAGAATAGCCTGACCTGATCCCGCGGGCCGTCCGCAGATTGCGGCCATCGCAGGTTCGAATCGATCGCTGCGTGCCTTCCAGCCGCGATGCAGCACGCCACGTTCCGCGCGCGTCCGTTTCACGGCCAGCCAGTCCAATAGAAAGATCGAGAGATTTGAAATCGCCGTCTTGACGCCGGTCATAGGCGTGCAATGCTCCGGCGGCAGACACGGATGCCCGTCCGGGTTCCCGCACGCGACGTTGCGGCCGTGCCCCGAATAAAGCGATTGGCAAAAGCGAGTTCGGACGGAACGTGAACTCGAAAGAGCGGAACGGCCGAACTCAAGCATATATTTGAGGGAGGTGGACAGATGAAGACACGCGCCGCTGTCGCGTTTGAAGCGAAGAAGCCGCTTGAAATCGTCGAGCTTGATCTGGAGGGGCCGAAGGCCGGCGAGGTCCTGGTCGAAATCAAGGCGACGGGGATCTGCCACACCGACGCCTACACGCTCGACGGCTTGGACAGCGAGGGAATCTTTCCCTCGATCCTGGGCCATGAGGGCGCCGGCATCGTTCGTGAGGTCGGACCGGGCGTGATGTCGGTGAAGCCGGGCGATCACGTGATCCCGCTTTACACGCCGGAATGCCGGCAGTGCAAAAGCTGCCTGAGCCAGAAGACCAACCTTTGCACCGCGATCCGCGCCACCCAGGGCAAGGGGGTGATGCCGGACGGCACCTCGCGCTTCAGCCACAAGGGCAAGCCGATCTTCCATTACATGGGTTGCTCGACCTTTTCGAATTTCACCGTGCTGCCGGAAATCGCGGTGGCAAAAATCCGCGAGGACGCGCCGTTCGACAAGAGCTGCTACATCGGCTGCGGCGTGACCACGGGCGTCGGCGCCGTGGTCAATACCGCCAAGGTCACGCCGGGGGCCAATGTGGTGGTGTTCGGGCTCGGCGGCATCGGGCTCAATGTCATCCAGGGCGCGCGGATGGTCGGTGCCGACAAGATCATCGGCGTTGATTTGAACGACGGCAAGGAGGAATGGGGCCGCCGCTTCGGCATGACCCATTTCGTCAACCCCTCGAAGCTTGGTGGCGACATCGTCCAGCATCTGGTCACCCTGACCGACGGCGGCGCCGACTTCACCTTCGACTGCACCGGCAACACCACCGTGATGCGCCAGGCGCTGGAGGCCTGCCACCGCGGCTGGGGGGTCTCGGTGGTGATCGGGGTCGCCGAGGCCGGCAAGGAAATCGCCACCCGGCCGTTCCAGCTCGTGACCGGGCGGGTCTGGAAGGGCACCGCGTTCGGCGGCGCGCGCGGCCGCACCGACGTGCCCAAAATCGTCGACTGGTACATGAACGGAAAGATCGAGATCGACCCGATGATCACCCACGTCCTCAAGCTCGAGGAGATCAACAAGGGCTTCGATCTGATGCACGAGGGCAAGTCGATCCGTTCGGTCGTCGTGTTCTAACTCAAAACGTCAAACACAAGGAGGATGGCCCATGACTGTTCATATCCACCCATCGGTCGACAGCGGCGTGAAGAAGGGTTCGGGCAGCTTTGCCGGCGGCACCCTGGTCTGCAAATGCACGGACGGCAAGCCGGTCAAGGTCGGCATCAAGGGCGATGTTGCCCATAACCACGCCTGCGGCTGCACCAAATGCTGGAAGCCGGCCGGGGCCACCTTCTCGGTGGTCGCGGTGGTGCCGCGGGACAGTGTCAGCGTGCTCGAGAACGGCGACAAGCTGCACATCGTCGACGCCTCGGCGGCGATCCAGCGCCACGCCTGCAAGGTCTGCGGCACGCATATGTACGGCCGCATCGAGAACAAGGCCCATCCGTTCTACGGCCTCGACTTCATTCATCCCGAGCTGTTCCAGGAAGCCGGCTCCGCGGCGCCGGGATTTGCGGCGTTCGTGTCGTCGGTAATCGAGTCCGGCGTCAAGCCGGACGAGATGCCCGGCATTCGTTCGCGGCTCAAGGAACTCGGGCTCGAGCCCTATGATTGCCTGTCGCCGGCGCTGATGGATGCGATCGCCACCCATGTGGCGAAATCCAAGGCGGCCTGATCCGGCTTGCACAAGTTTCCGCTGGCGGCGAGCGTCGCCGGCGGAAGCTCGATACGTCTGACCCACCATCATCGCGCCGTGACGGCGCCGGAGCTGCACAAACATGACGATCGAAACGGTTTCCCTCAATCGGTCGCACGGCGGCGTACAGGGTGTTTACAAGCACAACAGCCGCGAGACCGGCACCGGCATGACCTTTTCGGTGTATGTGCCGCCGCAACAGGACGTCGCGAAGCTGCCGGTGGTCTGGTATCTGTCAGGCCTGACCTGCACCCACGCCAACGTCACGGAAAAAGGTGAATTCCGGAGGGCCTGCGCCGAGCTGGGCCTGATCTTTGTCGCCCCGGACACCAGTCCGCGCGGTGAAGGTGTACCCGGCGATCCCGCAAGCGCCTACGATTTCGGGCTTGGGGCCGGCTTTTACGTCGATGCTTCAAGAGAGCCGTTCGCGCCTCATTACCGGATGTGGAGCTATGTGACCGAAGAGTTGCCCGGCGTCATCGCCGAACATTTTCCCGCGGATATGAGTCGGCAATCTATCCTTGGGCATTCGATGGGAGGTCACGGCGCGCTCACGATCGCCCTCTCCCATCCCGATCGTTACCGCGCCGCCAGCGCGTTCTCACCGATTGTGGCGCCTTCGCAGGTGCCCTGGGGCATCAAGGCGCTGACAGGTTATCTCGGCGACAACAGGGACTCATGGCGCAAGCACGACACCGTTGCGCTGATCGAGGACGGCGCCCGATTCTTCGATCTATTGGTGGACTACGGCGATGCCGACCCGTTCCTGAAGGAACAGCTTCGTCCCGAATTGCTGGAACGCGCCTGCGAGAAGGCCGAGATCCCGCTCACGCTGCGTCGTCAACCCGGTTACGACCACAGCTATTATTTCATCTCCACGTTCATGGAAGATCATTTGCGCTGGCATGCCGCGCGGCTGAAAGCCTGAGAGCCGGTCGGCGATCTCATTGCGGCGCACCGTAACCAGGTGCGAGCAGCCGGTTACGCAGCAAATAGCTCGCCGCGCGGGACCAGGTTTCGTCGGTATTGCCGCGCAAATCCACGCTCATGGATGTCACAAGGTTGCTGGTATGGGTATCGCGTAAATAGACATTCATGTTGAGAATGAGGTTCGAGACCTTTTGAACCACACCGGTGATGGCGAGATCCGCGCCGAGCCGTTGGGCGTATTGCACATCGCAGCCGCCGCAGGCCTGCAAATTGCTGCCGTGCGCTGCAGCATTGACCGGCGCAATGTCGAGAACGGCGAATTTTCCGGAATCCGCCAGCCCCTTGCGCAATTGATCGCCGGCGTTCATCAGCCGCCTTTGTTCGTCCGTTCGTGGCCCATCCACTTCGCCCTGAAGGCTGGTATCCATCAGCTCAAAGTCGAACACGGCGACCTTGAGCGGGTCGGCCTGTGCCGGCGCTGAAACCATCAGCACCAACGCGGGGAGAACGAAGACAGATTTCATGATCGGAACCCGCGAAATCCACGGCGGCGTGGCGACAAAATGTCGGTTGCAAGGTAAGACAATTCGGTCATGTTTCAAGCCGGAAGCCCCTCTATCGTCGGTACAGTCGAGGAGGAATGTCAGGGAGGATTGATGATCCGATTGTTGGCCGGCGCGATCGCTCTCGGCATGCTGGCGACCGGCGCGCTCGCGGCCGACCCTGTCGAGATCGGGATCGGCTATCTTCATCGCGGCGGCAGCAAGCCGACACTATCGCTGGTCGAGCAGCCGGCCGAGAACGATGGCATTGCCGGCGCCCGTCTCGCGATCGAGGACAACAACACCACAGGCAAGTTCCTGAATCAGCGCTTCACCCTGGAAGAAGTCCGGCTCAAGGACGGCGACGACGCAGCTAAGGCGGCCGTTGCACTCGCCGATCGCAACATCGGCTTCATTATTGCCGATCTTCCGGCGGATGCGCTGTTGAAGGCCGCCGATGCCGTGCGCGACCGCGGGACCGTCTTGTTCAACGCCGGATCGATCGACGATCGATTGCGCGAGGAAGACTGCCGCGCCAATGTGATCCATGCGGCGCCGACGCGTTCGATGCTGGCCGACGGTCTTGCGCAATATCTGGTCTGGAAGCAGTGGAAGCGCTGGCTGCTGGTGGTCGGCTCGCATGAAGAGGACAGGCTTTATGCCGCAGCGCTGCGCCGCGCCGCCTCGCGCTTCGGTGCGAAGATCGTCCAGGAACGGGTGTTCGAGGATACCGGTGGCGCGCGCCGCACCGACAGCGGCGTGACCCTGATCCAGCGGCAGATGCCTGTATTCACCCAGCAGGCACCCGCCTATGACGTTCTCGTCGCAGCAGACGAAAGTGAAGTATTCGCCTCCTATCTGCCTTACCGGACCTGGGATCCACGACCGGTCGCCGGATCCGCCGGCCTTGTTCCGAAGAGCTGGGACGCAGCGCAGGATCAGTGGGGCGCAATCCAGATGCAAAACCGCTTTCTCAAGCTCAATTCCCGGCATATGACGGCGCTGGACATGCAGGCATGGACGGCCGCGCGCATGATTGGCGAGGCGGCGTCGCGCACCAATTCCGGGGATGCAAAATCGGTGCTCGGGTTTCTCAAGGGGCCGGATTTTTCCATTGCCGCATTCAAGGGCCAGCGGCTGACATTGCGGGACTGGAACCTGCAGCTTCGTCAGCCCATCCTGTTGGTGGACGGCCGCATGGTGGTCTCCGTTTCGCCGCAGGAAGGTTTCCTGCATCAGGTCTCGGAACTCGATACGCTCGGCGTCGATCGGCCCGAAACCAAATGCAAATTGCATTGAAGATGGAGACATCGCGGATGTGGCATCGTGCTTGGCTCTCCGGAGCGCTTGCCTGGCTTGCGGTCATCACGCCCGCGGGAGCGTTTGTCGCCTATGTGTCGAACGAGAAGAGCAACACGGTGTCGGTGATCGACACCGACAAATGGGCCGTCATCAAAACCATCAAGGTCGGGCAGCGGCCGCGTGGCATCGAGTTTACCCGGGACGGTAAGTTCGTGATGGTCGCCGTCGGCGATGACGATACCATACAAGTGATCGATGCGGCGAAACAGGAGGTGGTGGATACCCTTCCCTCGGGGCCCGATCCCGAACTGTTCGTGCAGGATGCCACCGGCAAGATCCTTTATGTCGCCAACGAGAATGACAACACGGTCACCGTCATCGACCTGGAAAAGCGCGTGAGGGTTGGCGACGTCCAGGTCGGCGTCGAGCCCGAAGGCATGGCCATCAGCCCGGACGGCAAGATCCTGATCAATACGTCCGAGACCACCAACATGGCGCATTTCATCGACACCGCGACGCGCCAGATCGTGGCGAACGTGCTGGTCGACGGGCGGCCGCGCTTCGCCGAATTCAAGCGCGACGGCTCCGAACTCTGGGTCTCCTCGGAGATCGGCGGCACGGTTTCCGTCATCGATCCGGCGAAGCATGTGGTGACCGGCAAGATCACATTCGACATTCCGGGCCTGCGGCGCGAGGCGATCCAGCCGGTCGGGATCGGTATCACGGCCGACGCCAAGACCGCGTTCATCGCGCTCGGGCCCGCCAACCGGATCGCCGTGGTCGACGCCGTCAGCCATCAGGTCACCAAATATCTGCTCGTCGGCCAGCGCGTCTGGCATATGTCGTTTACCCCCGACGAAAAATTCCTGCTGGTCACGAATGGCGTATCGAATGACGTCTCTGTGATCGACGTCGCAGCGCTCAAGGTGATCAAAACCATCCAGGTCGGCGAACTGCCCTGGGGTATCACGATCGCGCCGCAATGACCGATTTCGTGAACTCAATCGCACGCGATAGCACGCCGGGCCTCGCGCCGGATTTCGATCCGGCCGGACCGGCGCTATCAGTTGAAAAGGTCAGCCATTCCTACGGCACCCGCCGGGCGCTGGACGATGTCAGCTTCACGGTAGCGCCGGCGAATTTTACAGCCCTGCTCGGCCTCAACGGGGCCGGCAAGAGCACTCTGTTCTCGTTGATCACGCGGCTGTTCGGCGTGCAGGCCGGGCACATCGGTATCTTTGGTCATGACATCGGGCGCGACCCGGGCGAAGCGCTGCGGCGCATGGGTGTAGTATTCCAGCCGCGCACACTCGACCTGGATCTCTCGGTCATGCAAAACCTGCTGTACCATGCCGCCCTGCACGGCATCGATCGACGCGAGGCGCAATCGCGCGCCGGTGAAGTGCTGGCGCGCATCGATCTCGCCGACCGCGCCGGCAGCAAGGTGCGCGACCTCTCAGGTGGCCAGATGCGGCGGCTCGAAATCGCGCGGGCGTTGTTGCATCGGCCTCACTTGCTGCTGCTGGACGAGGCGACGGTCGGCCTCGACGTCAAGGCACGCGGCGATATCCTGACGCACGTCCGGCAGCTCGTGACCGGGCAAGGCATCAGCGTGCTTTGGGCCACGCATCTCCTCGACGAGATCGCGCTCAGCGACGACCTCGTTGTTCTGCATCAGGGGCGCGTGCTGGCAAAAGGCCAGGCCGCGCGCATCGTCGCCGATACCGGATCCCAAGATCTCAATTCCGCCTTCATGAAGCTGACCGGAACCGCTCCGCAATCTGGAGGGAGCGCTTCATGAACCGGGCCATCGCAAAAAGCCGTCCGGCGGGATTTTCATTTGCGCAGTATTTCACCTGCCTGAACGGCATTGTCTGGCGCGAGGGCCTGCGCTTCATCCACCAGCGCGAACGCTTCGTCTCGGCGCTGGTTCGGCCGCTGGTGTGGCTGTTCATCTTCGCCGCCGGCTTTCGTCAGGTGCTGGGCATCTCCATCATCCCGCCTTACGAAACCTACATCCTCTACGAAGTTTATATCGCGCCAGGCTTGATGGCGATGATCCAGCTGTTCAACGGCATGCAATCTTCGCTCTCGATGGTCTACGACCGCGAGATGGGCAATATGCGCACCTTGCTGGTGAGCCCGCTGCCGCGATGGTATCTGCTGTTCTGCAAGCTGCTGGCGGGGACCGCGGTCTCGCTGCTTCAGGTCTATGCTTTTCTGTTGATCGCGTGGTTCTGGGACATCGAGCCGCCGCCGATCGGCTATCTGACGGTGCTGCCCGCGCTGATCCTGTCCGGGTTGATGCTCGGATCGCTCGGCATGCTGATTTCTTCAGGCATCAAGCAGTTGGAGAATTTCGCCGGCGTGATGAATTTTGTGATCTTTCCGATGTTTTTCGCTTCCTCCGCTCTTTATCCTTTGTGGCGGGTGCAGGAAGGGAGCCCGATGCTTTACTATGTGTGCCTGTTCAATCCGTTCACCCATGCGGTCGAGCTGATCCGTTTCGCGCTGTATGGAAAAATGAACTGGGTCTCGCTGATGGTGGTTGGCGGCTGCACCGCGGCTTTTATGATCGGCGCGGTATTGGCCTATGACCCGTCGCGCGGCCTCAGCCGACGTGGACCCGCGGGAGGTGAGACATGAGACGGCGGATCGCGATCTACACGGCGCTCGCAGTCGCCGGATGGCCCGGCCTCTGTTTCGCGGCGGATCCGCGCTACCCCGACTGGCCGTGCACCCAGGCGAAGGTGCCGGAAATATCTCTCGCCGCGGTGTGGGCCGGTCCATCGCTCGATGACGCCCAGAACAAATGGAAGGACGACGCCAAGGTTAGCGCGTTAGTACCGAAATTGGCCGCAAGGCGCACACCGCTCGACGAGGCCGAAAAGGCGATCAAGGAATTCCTCGCCGGTTCATCGGCGGAAAAGCTCACAACAGGCAAGCGGCTGTTTGCCGGCCTGTTCGACACCCTCAATGCCCAGCGCGCATCGGTCATGGGCGGACTGGAGCGCGTGACCCGCAAGCAGCGCGAAGCCGCAGAAAAGGTTCGCGCCGATACGCTGGCGTTGCAGGCCCTTCAGGATGCGTCCCCACCCGATCAGGCCAAGATTGACGAACTCGGCAATCAGCTGGTCTGGGAAACACGGATCTTCGAGGACCGCCGGCGCGTGATCAAATTCGTCTGCGAGGTGCCGACGGCAATCGACCAGCGGCTGTTCGCGCTCGGCCGCGTGATTCAGCAGGAGATGGAGTAGAGCGTTTTCTCGCGAAGCACGCCTCCGGACTTGATCCGGGAGCGAGTTACCGGTTGACGGACTGAAAGCGCGTCAAAATAAACCATGGAAAATGCTTCCAAATTGATATGACCCTTTAGCGATATCCTAAACCACCGCTGTTAATCTTCTAGCGGGAGAATTTCATGAACGACCGCATTAAGATTTTGTGTTCCAAATGCCGCAAGCCTTTCAGCGAAAGGGCACAGCGGCTCCGCAACGGCTATCAGGTGCAATGCCCGCATTGCATGAAGCTGATTACCTTCGACAGCAGCTCGGAAGACCCCAATGTCAGGCGCCCCCTGAAGGCGGCGCGGGATTATCGGATAGCGGCGGAGGAAGCGATCGTGCTGGCCCGAATGGCGGCTCAGGCGCCCAAGCGCGATCCTGTATTCTGAGCGCGCTAAATGGGCCCTGTTGCGGCCTACCGATTGTCCGTTGATCGGAGATGGAGAAGTCCGGAGCAAGCGAACTAGCGCTTCTCCTCGCTCTCCTTCGGTTCCGGCTGCGATTCCGCGATCGGCAGGTCGGCGCGCTGCCAGCCATCCGTTCCTTCGGGATACCAGGCCACGTTGGAATAGCCGTAGGACAACACCCGCTTCGCCGCGTTCCACGACATCCAGCAATCAGCCTGGCAGTAGATGACCAGCATCTTGGCTTTGTCGCCGCCGGACGCGCGGTCAAGTCCATGCCGCAGATAGTCTTCGGTCGAAGCGGCGAGCATTCCGTAGCCGGTATCCGGCAGCCATATGCTGCCGGGAATGTTAAACCGCGGTTTATCACGCCAGACCGTGCCGGCGGGAAGGCTCGGCGGCTTGGGCGGACGCGGCAGCACGTCGATGAAAATCCCCGTGCCTGCGCGCCAGATAGCTTCAGCGTCTCCGGTCGCAAGAACCCGCGCCCCAGCCAAGGTCACCGGAACGGGCGCGCGATAATTATCCGTGCGATAGCCCTGCGGTTCGGGAGCGTTGTCCTGCGCATGCGCCGGAACCGCGAAGGCCAGCGTAACGAGGACCAGGCCCGCAAACTTCCGCATCATGGCTGCTTCGTCATCGACTCCGCGGTGATCGGCCGATCATTCTCGTCGAGCAAAGGCACGCCGTACTCAAGCAGGATCTTGTTGATTGCCGGCTGATTCTCCTGGATCAGGCGGTTGAGCTGCCGCTTCCAGTTCTGGTCGGCCGGCCGGACACCCATGCCGATGCGATAGGCGAGCCGCGGTCCCGAAGGCTCCTTGATGAGCGGCGTTATATGCAACGGCGGGTTGGCCTTTTTGGCGTAATAGCCGGCCATCGGTCCCCACAGCACGCCAGCGTCGATCTGACCCGCGTTCAGATCTTCAATCATGGCTGCGGCCGATGAATCGTAGCGCGTATCGATCATGAGCGGGTACGGCTTGGCATTCGCCATCAAACCGTTGACCGCCATGTTGGTGGCGGGCGGCGTGCCTGCAACGATGCCGATATGCTTGCCCTTGAGGCGTTCGTCCTCAAGTGTTGCAACTTCATCGAGGCCGCTGCCCTGCTTGGCGACCAGCGCGTAAGCCGTGCGGTAATAGGGGTTGGTGCCCTGCACGAGATCGTCGCCCTGCGGAAAACCCATGATGACGTCGCAACGATGAGCGCCAAGCGTCATCCGCACGAAGCCGGTCGCCTGTGGAAAGTACATGTAATCGAGCTTCTTCTGCAGCTTCTCGGCGAAAAACTCGGCGAGCTTGTTCTCGAACCCTTCGCCCTTCTCGTTGGAGAACGGCAGATTGCGCGGGTCCGCGCATACCCGGAGCACCTTGGGATCCACCAGCTCGATCGACAGATCGCCGCTTTCGGTCGACTGCGCTCGCGCGGCTTCACGGTCGATCAGCATCGCAACCACGGCAAATAGTGAGATCAAGAGCCAGTTGCGCAGCGCAGCATGGGTCATCGCCGTCTTCTCCTTGTTGGCGGCCGGTCGGAAATTAGCACATTTCAGATGATCATCGCTTGCCCATGCAGGAATCCTCCGCCTGCTGCGCGGCGGGGGGCTTGTCTTCGTGCTTGGCGGGCCGCACGCGCTCCACGGCGTCGTTGGCGCGGGCGCGCAGGTAGATGTAGAGGTCGTCCATGTAGCAGGCGACGTTCGGGTTGTCGCCAAACGCCGGCATCACATTGTCCGACGACGCGGAGACATTCTTGCGGCCGCTGGCGACCACGCCGAGGAAGTCGGCATAGCCCATGGTCTTGAGCGAATCCTTCAGCGCCGGCGCGTAGGTCGATCCCATGCCGTCGGGCCCGTGGCAGACATGGCATTCCGAGTGATAACGGCGGTACCCGGAATAGGTGTACCAGTCCACAGTGCCGTCGGCTGCGACCTTGAACGTCGGATTGCCCTCCTTGTCCAGATATTTGCCGTCCTCGGATTTGACCGCCGTCGGGTCGACCGCGTCTTCGGCGAAAGCCATTCCTCCAGATGCCACGAGGCTCATCGTGGCAACCACGAGCCAGATTTTACGCAAGAGCTGTTCCTTAGGCGTTCGGTAAGCGTTCGAGGCAGAACGTTCCGGCGCGTGGGGATTGCTCCACGCGCCGGAACCATGTTCCGATCAGGTCACTGCGGCAGCGCGAACACCGTCAAATTGCCGCCGAGCGCGGTGTAGTTGCTCAGCGCCGCGTAGCCGCCGACCGCGCCGAGACCCGCGGTCGGATCGGTCAGCCCGGCCGCCAGGCCAATGCCGGCCCAGCCGCCGACGCCGGACAGCACCGCCACATATTGCCGGCCGCCCTGCTCATAGGTGGTGACGTTGCCGATGATGCCGGACGGGGTCTTGAACTTGTAGAGCTCCTTGCCCGTCTTGGCGTCCACCGCCTTCAGATAGCCCTCGAGCGTGCCGTAGAACACCACGCCGCCGGCGGTGGCGAGCGCCCCCGACCACACCGAGAACTGCTCCTTGTTCGACCAGGCGATCTTGCCGGTCTTGCCGTCCCAGGCGATGAAGTTGCCCATGTGGGTCTCGCCCGGAGGCGGATACATCGACAGCGTCGCCCCGACATAGGGCTGGCCGGCGGTGTAGCTCACCTTGAACGGCTCGTAGTCCATGCAGACATGGTTGGTCGGCACGTAGAACAGCTGCGTATCCGGCGAATAGGCCGCCGGCTGCTCGTCCTTGGAGCCGAGCGCCGCCGGGCAGATGCCCTTGTTGTTGTGGTCCTCGCCCTGCTTGTCGGTCGAGTATTGATCGACAACCTTGGGCCGGCCATAGGTCGGCGAGCTCTTGTTCATGTCGACGCCGGAGGTCCAGTTGACCTTCGGATCGTACTTCTCGGCGACCAGCAATTCGCCGGTGGCGCGGTCGAGTGTATAGCCGAGCCCGTTGCGGTCGAAATGGGTCAGCAGCTTGCGCGGGGCGCCGCCAATCGTCTGATCGCTGAGGATCATCTCGTTGATGCCGTCATAGTCCCATTCGTCATGCGGCGTCATCTGGTAGACCCACTTGGCCACGCCGGTGTCCGGATTGCGCGCCCAGATCGTCATTGACCACTTGTTGTCGCCGGGACGCTGTTTCGGGTTCCAGGTCGAGGGATTGCCCGATCCGTAGTAGACCAGGTTGAGTTCGGGATCGTAGGAGATCCAGCCCCAGGTGGCGCCGCCGCCGATCTTCCACTGATCGCCCTGCCAGGTCTTGAGGCTGGAATCCTTGCCGACCGGCTTGCCGAGATCGGTGGTCTTTTCCGGGTCGACCAGAATTTGGTCATCCGGCCCTTCCGAGAACCCCCGCCAGACCTGCTTGCCAGTCTTGATGTCGTAGGCGGTCAAATGAGCCTGGACGCCAAACTCACCGCCGGAAATCCCGATCAGGACCTTGTCCTTCACCACCAGCGGCGCCGAAGTGCCGGTCGAGCCCTTGCTGGGATCGCCGTTCTTGACCGACCACTCCACCTTGCCGGTCTTGGCGTCGAGCGCCACCAGCGTGGTGTCGGCCTGGTGCAGGAAGATCTTGCCGTCCCCATAGGCCACGCCACGGTTCACCGTGTCGCAGCACATCACCGGGATCACGTTCGGATCCTGCTTCGGCTCGTATTTCCAGATGATCTTGTTCTCGTTGGATAGGTCAAGAGCATAGACCTTGTTCGGGAACGGGGTGTGCACGTACATCGTGTTGCCGACGATCAGCGGGCCGCCTTCATGGCCGCGCAGCACGCCGGTCGAGAACGTCCACGCCACCTGCAGCTTGCCGACATTGGCCGCGTTGATCTGATTGAGTTTCGAGTAGCGCGTGTTGGCATAGTCCCCCGCCGGCATCACCCAGCCCTTCGGGTCCTGCGACAGCTTACTCAGTTCTTCATTGGCATTGGCGGCGCCCGCGGCGAATGCCGCCGTGACGCTAAGACAACTTGTTAATAGCACCTTGCGCATAACGAAACCTCCCATTGGTGATCGATTTTTATTTGGTTTGTGCGGTGGGCTGCGATAGGCCCAGCGCTAGCTCAAGCTCCGGAATGCTTCCGAAAGCCATCACTCTTCTGGTCTCTGCGTTCGCTAACTTCCTTGGAACATCGGCAGATTCAGTAAACTGAGGTCCAATTGAAGCCGGAAACAATCAAATGCTATGCTTGTCAATTGGAGCGTGCAACTTAATCTTTGCAAGCTCATTCGCTTGCGTGCTGCGACGCAAAGATGCGAAGTCGCCGATTCAGCTTCGTGGCGCGACGGAGGCAGAATTATGATTTATCGCGCCGCGCTTCTCGCCGCGATCGTGTTGCTCGGCGCATTAACGCTCTCGCAAGCGCAACAAAGTGCGCTGCCGGTCGGCGAAATCGCACCGGGAATGTTCGTACATCGCGGCCTGACGGCGCTGATGACGCGGGAGAATGAGGGAGCTATTGCCAATACAGGGTTCATCGTTGGCGATGAAGCGGTTGCAGTGATCGATACCGGAGGCAGCGTTCGCGAGGGACGGGAGCTGCTCGCGGCCATTCGCGCCCGTACGGAAAAGCCAATCCGATATGTCATCAACACGCATGGCCACCCGGATCATGTTTTTGGCAACATAGCATTCTTGAGAAATGGAACTGACTTTGTCGGCCACAAGAATTTGCCGCGAGCGCTGGCTGCGCGCGGACAATTCTACATCGATGCGTTCCGCCGCATCATGGGCGATGAATTGATCGGCGAAGTACGCATCGTACCGCCGACGCTGTTGGTTGATGAAACCCTCGAGCTCGATCTTGGGCGCAGGAAGTTGGTCCTGCGGGCGTGGCCGGTCGCACACAGCGACAGCGACCTCACGGTACTCGACGAGAAAACCGGAACCTTGTTTGCAGGCGACCTGGTTTTCCTCACCCATGTACCTGTGGTCGATGGCAGTATTCGCGGCTGGTTGAAAGTCATCGACGAGCTCGGCGGTATCGGCGCCCGGCACGTCATTCCCGGTCACGGATCCGTGAGCGATTGGCCCGCGGCCCTTGCCGACGAACGGCGTTATCTCGAAAAACTGGCAGCGGACATTCGCGGATTTGTCGCCGCCGGCAAGCCCATCACGGTCGCGGCAGCTACCGCGGCCGCCTCCGAACGGCCGCAATGGGAGCTGTTCGATGACTACAACGCACGCAACGCAACCGCGGCTTTTTCCGAAATCGAATGGGAATAGCGGCTTCGGTGGCGTATATTGAGAAGGTTGCTCGGTCGCCATAAGGAGCACTGTTATGTTGGGACGTCACTCCGGCCTGCTCTGGATCGCAGCTTTTCTGGCTGCCATGCAGCTCGGCACAGTCTCGGCGCCTGCCGCGGTGCCCGAGCCGTACGATCCGTGGCCGGGCCTCGTCCAGGACATCTTCAGCAACCGCGCGATCAACGACGGCACCGGCATGATCGCAATCGAGATGCCGTACCGGGCCGAGGACGCGGCCATCGTTCCCGTCACCTTGCGTGCGACGCTTCCGCCCGGCGATGCCAGGCGCGTCCTGGCGATCACGCTGGTGATCGACCAGAACCCGGCTCCGATGGCGGCGCGCTTCGAACTGGGACCAGACTCTTCGGTGTCGGAAATCTCGACCCGCGTGCGCGTCAACAACTATACCGACGTCCATGCGGTCGCCGAACTGAGCGACGGCAAGCTTTACATGACCAAGACCTATGTAAAGGCCTCCGGCGGTTGTTCGGCGCCGGCCGCCAAGAACATCGAGGAAGCAAAGGGCAAGCTTGGCCAGATGCGGTTCAGGCAGTTCGCCAAGGCCGGCGAAGGTCCGACGAGCGGCGCCCGCGAGGCCCAGATCATGATCGGGCACCCGAACAATTCCGGTCTGCAGATGGACCAGGTCACGCAGCTCTACATTCCACCCTTCTTCATCAACGAATTGCGGGTGTGGCAGGACGACAGTCTGGTGCTGGCGGTTGAAGGCGGGATCTCGATCTCGGAAGACCCCAATATCCGGTTTACCTATGTTCCGAACGGCGCGAAGCGCTTCCGTGTCGAGGCCAAGGACACCGAGGGTCATTTGTTCCAGAACGAGTGGAAGGTCGACAGTTCCGGGATTTGATGCAGTCGTTCAGCTTACCGGGCCGTAAACCGCGAACCGCGCGATGGTTCAGAAACACCTCACTTCCGCCTCGGCCTGGGCGCGCCTGAGGTCGTTGAGTGCGCTTGCCGCCTGCTCGGACGAGCGGAATTGCGTACCAAGATTTCCTTGCACCTGCGCCATGCTCAGCACGGTTTCGGCGGTGACGTACCGGTCATAGGGCAGCAGGGACGCGATGACATCGATCGAGCAGGAGCATTGATCGATCGACTGCCGCGTTTCCCCATTCGCCTTCAGGCAGCCAAACACATATTCCGATCGCGCCGCCGTGGGATAATCGTTGACCTCGTCGGCGCGGAGGGAAATGGCGGGTGCCGCCAGCGCAACCGTCGCGCAGACAATAAGTCGCATCGATCCGGCAAGTGTCATGGTGTTCCTCCCGCTGATGAGGCTACTATACGGAAAACAAGCCGGCCGAGGAAACTGCCCATCGGAAATTTGTCGAAACTGAGATGCCCCCCCGGCATCGAAGGCCTTGGCAAAAGGGACATCATGAAGCTCTTCATCCGCATTCTGTTGGTTGCCATTATTCTGGCCGGGACGTCGGGCACGCCATCCCGCGCCGCCGAGACCATACGGCTTGCGGTGCAAAAGACCGGAACGTTCGCTTGGGAACTTGCGGTGATCCGGGCGCATGGTCTCGACAGGAAAGCGGACCTCACCATTCAGGTTAGCGAGCTTGCCAGTCCCGAGGCAGGCAAGATCGCCCTCCGCAGCGGCGGCGCCGATGTCATCGTCTCCGACTGGCTGTGGGTGTCGCGCGAGCGCGGGCTCGGCGCGAAATTGACGTTCTATCCATATTCAAGCGCGCTCGGCGCGGTGATGGTGCCGAATTCGTCGTCGCTGCGGACCATGGCGGATCTGAAGGGCCGCAAGCTTGCGGTCGCCGGCGGTCCTATCGACAAAAGCTGGCTGCTGCTGCGGGCTTCGATGAAGCAGGATGGCATCGACCTCAAGTCGGAAGCCACGATCGCTTACGGCGCGCCACCGCTGCTGGCGGCGAAAGCGCTCAGCGGCGAGATGGACGCCACCCTCAATTTCTGGAATTTCTGCGCCGTGCTGGAAGCGAAAGGCTTCCGCCGTCTGGCCGGCGTCGAGGATTTGCTGCCCAAGCTCGGAGCCAAGGGCCGCACAGCCATGGTCGGCTATGTTTTCGACGAAGCATGGGGCGACGCAAACCGCGACGTGGTTGCCCGCTTCATCGTCATGACCCGCGAAGCCAAGGAGATCTTGGCGACCTCGGACGCGGAGTGGGACAATATCGCGCCGCTGACGGGCGCCGCCGACGCCGCGACCTTGCGCGCCTATCGCGATCGTTATCGCGAGGGAATTCCCCGCCGCCCGATTGCCGACGAGGAAGCTGACGCGCGTATTCTCTACCGGGTGTTGGCCACGATCGGGGGCCAGGAACTTGTCGGGCCGGCGCAAGAGCTGGAGCCCGGCACATTCTATCGCGCGATCCCCGGGGACTGAGATGCTTCGTCTGCTGTCGTTCATCGCGTTTCTCGTCACCTGGTGGATCGGGGCTCTGTTCGCCGGCGGGCAGAACCTGCCGTCGCCTCCCGCGGTGCTGACGGCGATCGTTGCGGAAGCCAGTTCCGGGGCGCTGTTCTTGAATCTCGGCGTGACATTGGCGCGCGTCGCCCTCGCCTTCATCTTGGCGATGACAACAGGCGCCGCTATCGGTTACCTGATGGGTCGGGTGCGAGTTGCCGACCGGCTAGGCGATCCCTGGCTGATCGTGCTGCTCAACCTGCCGGCGCTGGTCGTCATCGTGCTGGCCTATATCTGGGCCGGATTGACGGAGGTCGCCGCGATTGCGGCCATCGCTATCAACAAGCTGCCTGTCGCTGTCGTCACCGTGCGCGAGGGAGCCCGTGCCCTCGACGCCGCGCTTGACGAAATGACGACCGTGTTTGCGATCCCGCGCCTAAAGGCTTTCCGGCACGTCATCCTGCCACAACTGGCTCCCTATATCGCGGCCGCTGCACGGTCCGGTCTTGCTCTGGTCTGGAAGATCGTCCTGGTTGCCGAATTGCTCGGACGCCCGAACGGCGTTGGCTTCGAGATCGGCGTCGCTTTCCAGCTATTCGACATTCCCCTCCTGCTCGCTTATTCGCTGACTTTCGTGGCCGTGGTGCTGGTCATTGAAACCGTCCTGATCCAGCCATTCGAAACCCGGCTATCGAGGTGGCGACCCCGTGCAGCTTGAGGTCGATATCGTACGCAAGGCGTTCACCAATGCCGCCGGCGAGCGGCACGATGTGCTCGCCGATTTCAGCTTTACGCTCAGTACCGGAGAGGTTGGCGTGTTCGTCGGCCCGTCCGGCTGCGGCAAAAGTACCATGCTGAAGATCATTGCCGGCCTCGACCATGACTATCAGGGCCGCGTTGCACGTCCAGCCGGCGCCCGCATCGGCATGGTGTTTCAGGAGCCGCGGCTGCTGCCCTGGCGATCGGTCGAGGAAAATGTGCGGTTTGCTGCGCCGCAAGCCGACGAAGCAAAGCTTTCCGCGTTACTGAACACGCTGGAACTGAGCGCACACCGCAGCCATTTTCCGGGCGAGTTATCGCTTGGCCTCGCCCGGCGCGTTGCGCTGGCCCGGGCATTCGCGGTCGAGCCGGATTTTCTCATTCTCGACGAACCGCTGGCCTCGCTCGATAACGCCCTTGCCGCCCGCCTGCGCCATCAGATCGCTGCATTGGTGGACGGCGGATCCGTGACGACGCTGATGGCCACCCATGATCTGGACGACGCCGTACGCCTCGGCGACCGCCTGTTCCTGCTGTCGCCGCGCCCGGCTCGGGTTCTGACGGCTGTGCCAATTCATGCGCCTCGCGCGGCGCGCAGCGAAGGCGAAATCAGAGAGATCAAGGAAGAAGTGGCGCGGCTAATCCCCGCAAATATCGAGGGTATTCATCTCTAATCGATTGGCCTCATCCGCGATGCGTATGTTAAATCTCGTTCAGTTCGACAAGAAAATACTCAGGGAGTTCATCATGACGCGCGCTCTGGTGGTCGCCTCGGTCCTGCTGCTCGCCGCAACCGGCCCACTCCTGGCGCAGGGCAAGGGCATCAGGCTCTGGAACCTGACCACCACGACCATTTCAAGCTTTCAACTTTCTCCGGCCGGCAAGAACACCTGGGGGGCCAACCAGACCCTGAACGACAAGGACAAGGAGGTCGACCATGACGAGCGCCTGCGCATCACCAATGTTGAGCCGGGACGCTACGACGCCAAGGTCGGCTATCCCAACTCGAGGCAGTGCTTTGTGCGGGATATCGAGATCAAGGCCGATGCAGTGTTTTCAATCGCTGACAAGGACCTGAAGGACTGCAGCAAGTAACCTTGCCGCAGCGCGTCAGTCATCGGTCAGCCTGCGCGGGTCACTCCCAGCGCATCGGCCTTGTCATTGCTGTGCGGATATTCGCAGCGCCACTTCACCGCGTTCCATTTCGGATGCTCGCCCACCCATTGCGCGATGTAGGGCGGCGCGCCCATGACACATTGCTGCAGCGAACCGCTCCAGTTGAAAACCAGATGCGTCTCCTCGCAGGTGGTCGGCGACAGCACGGCACATACCGTGACGATCAGATCTATGGGATTCATGCCAGACATCCTTGGAATCGTGGATAGATAGCACGAACAGCTACGAAACCGGCAAAGCTAGGTTTCAAGACACCGTGAAGATCTGGGTGTTCCGGATCGTCCTTCAGGCTAGAAGTTCACGCCGAACACCAGCCGCGCCTGCTGGCGCTCGAAATTGACCAGATCGAGGGCGGCGCCCGGTTGCGCCGAACGCCCCCATGCCTGAATGCTCCAGGCCAATGTCAGCCGCGAGCGCTCCGACAGCTGGAAATACGCGGTGGGTCCGACAAACAGTGCTTCCCCCGCGAAATCCTCCAGGCCGATCCCCTCATATCTCCGCAGATAGCGCGCCTCCCCGCCGAAGAGGAAACCGGGCCGCATTTGCGCCATCACCGCGAAGCCCGCGCCGATGGTGGATTCCTGCTCCGCCGATCCCGTCACGACAGAGCGGATCCATTCCGGCTGATAGGTCAAATTGAGAGCCGCGACGACAAAATTGGGAATCAACTCCTTGTCGATCGCCAGCGTCAACCCGGTACCGTAACTCCGGACGATCGCAGCCGTGGTCTCGTCGACGCGGTCAGCATGGGTCTCCAACGCCAATGTCAGGCCGAGCGGAGCCGTCTCCCGGTCCAGGAATTGATAGCGAAAATCCACGGAAACCCCTTGCCAGGCCAGTTGGCGGCGATCGGAGAAATCCGGAACGCCGTTGATGTCGTGGGCCGCGAAGGTGGTCCCCATCTCGATCCGAAAATTCCGGACCGGCACGAATTCCAGCTCGAATTCCTGACCGATCGCCCGATAGCGGCCCCCGCTCTTGGAAAAGCTTCCGGTGGTCTGGCTCTGGAATTCTTGTTCGCCGGGGTTGCCGACATCGGAACCGATCATGAAGCCAAAGATGTGCTCGGTATCGATGCCTTCGGCGCGCACGCCGTTCGGAACCAGCGTCGACCAGCACACGATCGCGGTCCAAAGCGCTTTTGAATCAATAGGCATTCACATTCCGAATGGCGCCGATGGAGGAAAGTGGCAGCATCACTGACCGGGAAAGAACCCTATCACACCGCGACGGTCGGTGACGAGGCACCGACGTACTTGATCCGCAGGACAATACCCGGTTGGTCCGGACCCGCGCTCATCATCACCAATAGCCAGGGAGAAACAGGACGGCACGGCACGGCAGGGGGCAGCGGCCGGAGATCTCACCCTTCGCGGCTGGCGGCGCGGAGTTTTGTTACTTCGATACCAAAGGTGTAGACGCCGCGCGCAATGGACACGCGGACCTTAAGCGGGTCACGCTGAAGCGGGCTTCGCTGGGAGGAATTCCGGATCAAATTCAAAACGGTAGCGCGTCAAGTTAACGCCACCGCCTTGAAGCCCGAATGGAAAATATCCGGACCATACGTCTGCCACGGCTCCAAGCAGGGAAATTGCCTCAGGAGCCGGGCAGATCGCATCGAGGCAGGCTATTTGCGCGCTGCGCAGGCGTACATGTTGATTTCCATGCCCACCGGCACTTCAACAATCTTCGGAGTTTTCCAGGTCATTCAGGTCTCCCAAGTATTATGGTGCGTTGTTCGCACCAATATGAAGGGTAAGGCCCCCGGGTACCTAGTGCAAGTGTTGACATTAAGGTTGTGCGCCGCACGGGACCGCCAGCGCTTTTTTGATCGCGATCGCTGGTTCGAGGGGCTATCTGAGCAACCGCAAGAGCGCCCTTCCCGCAGCGGTGTTCAATTCCTTCGCATCCAGGGTCCCATCCGCATCCGGATTGGCCGCGTTGAAACGCTGCTCGACAACGGCAAGGTATTCATCCGCCGTCAGCGTCCCATCGTGGTCGGGATCGGCAGCGGCCAACTCCTTCGCGCTCAGTCTCCCGGCCAGTTCACGCTTGTCGAGTGTACCGTCATGATCGCGGTCCAGCCTGGCAAACAAGGCCGACGCGGCCTTCTTCGCCTCCGCAAGGTCGAGCGTTCCATCGTTGTCCGTGTCGAACATTCGAACCGGATCGCCTCGACGGGAACCCGCCAGGGCCGGCAAGCTCGCGAAAGGTAGTGTCGCGAGAGCCAATATCGAAACAACAGAGCGGCGCGATATCATCGTTGATCTCCGGATTTCTCTGGTCAAAGTTGGGTACGAAGCGTGGGGCTCGCCCATCACCGCCAGCTATGGTTGACTGTGGTTGCGTCAATGCGACGGAAGGCCGTGAGGTTCCATAGGCGGTCACTTGCCTTGCGTCGAATGGTTGCCATTTTTTGAGTATGGCCTGCTGATTGTGTAACGAGGGTGACCTATGGGAAGTCACATTTACAATGTCGTGAAGGCTCCGATCGGGTGGGCGCTGTTTTGCGACCGCGAGCGTATCGGCGGATTTGTTTCCAGTGAGGCGGCGTTGGAGGCGGCGACGGCGTTCGGCGCCAACGCGCTGCGAGACGGCCACAGCATTCAAATCAACGTGCCAGGACCGGAATTGCGCGAAATCGAAGGCTTCGAGTTATGGCCGGCGCGCTGGCAGGTCGATGTAAAATAATTCGGCCGATCCGGAGAGACGGGAAGCAGCCCCATCGCCGCAGGTTTCGGGTGGAAAGGCAGATCGCGATATCGTTCTATCAGACCCCTTCTTGTTTGCGCCGCATCGAACGAGCCCGAGGTTTGCGAGGCCATCCATGAGACCTTTGCACGCGCCAGTTGCCCTGGTCGCCATCTGTCTTGCGTTGCCGGCGACGGCTCAAAACAGGCCACCCGCCCTTGCTCCCCCTGCGTCGAGCGCCGGGCCCTTGAACGCGCCGGCGGTGCTGACCGGCAAGGAGCGGCTCGGCCGAAAGTGGATGGACGAGCAGCGGATCGACAATTGCAACGTGCCGCTCGACAAGCGAGGGAGCAGGCCGCGGCCCAGCACCTGCCCCCACGTTCCCACGGGGTGATTCCGGTGCCCGGGCAAACCTGTGCTGGCGGTGCGCGGCGCCGGTTGGCGCGGGCCGGTCCGCGACTCGCGTCCTGCCTGATATCGACGTTATTCACGGCACTTGGCGGCCCCGAGACGTTTGCCGCCGAACTCTCGCCCTCGCGCATGGTTCGCATTGGCGCCGTCGACGAGCGCTTCCAATCCTATAATGTTGAGATGGTCGAAGTCACCGGAGGAAGATTCTGGAAGCCCTATCGACCCGCCCCATCCGACCCGCATTCGGATCTGTACGCGTACCGCGCGCCGATCGATTTGACCAATGCCCGATTGCGAAAGCTCGCCGCGGCGTTGGCGCCTGCCTACATCCGCGTCAGCGGAAGCTGGGCAAATGCCACCTATTTTGCAAATTCCGATGCCGCGCCGCCGGCGCCGCCGCATGGCTTCAACGGAATGCTGACCCGCCGGCAATGGCGGGGGGTCATCGACTTCTCGCAAGCTGTCGGCGCGCGGATCGTGACGTCCTTCGCGGTCAGCCCGGGCACCCGCGATGCAACCGGCGCATGGATTGCTGACCAGGCATCAAGCTTGCTCGGCTACACAGCTTCGGTTGGAGGCCATATCGCCGCGGCGGAGTTCATGAACGAACCGGACGTCGCCGCGATGGGCGCGGCTGCGGCCAGCGACGATGTCGCCGCCTATCGACGCGATTTCCGGATCTTCCGTTCGTTGATGAAGCAGCAATACCCCGACATCATGATCCTCGGCCCCGGCACGGTAAGCGCGACGAACGCCGCATCCGACCTCGTTGCCGGATCCGGCTCCGGCGTGGACGTAGTTTCGTATCATCATTACGGCGCGCTGTCGGAGCGATGCGGCGCTACGACCACGCCTGAGGCGGCAATGTCGGAAGCATGGCTCTCCATGACGGAGCAGACCCTGGCCTTCTACGTTGCGCTTCGCGACAAGTTCGAACCCGGCAAGCCGATCTGGCTGACGGAAACCGCGGAAGCGGCGTGCGGCGGCAATCGGTGGGCCGCAACATTCCTGGATACGTTCAGATACCTCGATCAGCTTGGGCGTTTGGCAAAAGGCGGCGTTCAGGTCGTGATGCACAACACCCTGGCCGCAAGCGATTACGGCCTGCTCGATGAGAAAACGCTGACGCCGCGGCCCAACTATTGGGGAGCGTTGCTGTGGCGAAAATTGATGGGAAACATCGTGCTCGATCCGGCTGTACCGATTGAAGCCGGCCTTCATGTCTATGCCCACTGCCAGCGCGGAATGCCGGGCGGCGTTACGCTGCTGGTGATCAATAGCAGCCGCGATGCGCCGCGTTCGCTGACGCTTCCCGATGCCTCGGAGCGTTATACGCTGGATGCGGCTAATCCAGGAGAAGCCCATGTGCGGCTGAACGGCGAGGTACTTGACCTGAACGCTCAGGGTGATCTGCCACTTGTCCCAGGTCTCGGGACCGCGGCTGGTGCTCTCATCTTTGCGCCAGCGACCATTACTTTTCTGACCACGGCCGCGTCCAACAGCGCGTGTTGAGGATGCTGCGCGCGCGGCACCTCCCTCCTCCAGAACAAGCAAAGGAGGTCTGGCATTTGTCAACCACCGTTAGGCCGGCGCGGGTACAAAGGAAACCGTGGCAATCCCGAAAATTCGGTTGCATAATTTGTGTCTCCGCACGGGGGGCAGAACGCTGTGCGCAACGGCCCGGCCAACGGGGTCGGGGGTCGAGGTGCTCGAATGCCAACGACGCAATCCAATCTCGATTCCCTGGGTGATCGCGGCCCCCTGTTGCGATGGCTGGTCTTCACCGGGCTCTGTGTTTTTGCCTTTGTTCTACTGTGGCGCTTCGGACTGATCCGCCAGATGGTGGCGGGCGATCGCACCTATCTGTCGTCTGTCATCGCACTGCTTTATGTCGCCGCGTCGATGCATTGCCTGTGGCGCACGATCGTGATCTCGCGCGAGGGTGACGCGGCCCGACGCGGCGGTGCGATGATCGAAGCTGGATCAGGCGGCCTTGATCTCGACGGCGATACGGTCGTCGTCGACGGCGCCGGCAAATTGCCGCCTGGCCTCGTCTCGGCGCATATTCATGATCTCGCCGTCAAGGCACGCCTGCAGGGACCGCGGAAGCTCGACCAGACGCTGCTGTTGCGCGGGCTTGCGGGCCGGCTGCGCGGTTCCAACCAGTTCGGCGCTTTCGCCAGCGACACGCTGATGAAGCTCGGCCTGCTCGGCACCATCATCGGCTTCATCATGATGCTGGCGCCGATCGCGGGGCTCGACCCCAGCGATCGCGGCACCATCCGGTCCTCGATGAACCTGATGAGCGACGGCATGGCGGTGGCGATGTACACCACGTTGGCGGGCCTCGTCGGTTCGATCCTGGTGAGGATCCAATACTACATGCTCGACGATGCCACCGCGAAGCTGTTTGCCTATGCGGTCGGCCTGACGGAAGTCCGCGTGGTTTCGATTCTCGAAGGTCAGCCCGGGGCGGCGGAATGATCGACGAGTTCGAGCTGATGCCGCAGGAAGAGCCGTTCGATCCGTTCGCGGTCATGCTGTTCAAGGCGCTGCAGGTTCTTGCCTTTCTGTTTTTCATTGCGCTGCTCGCGATCGCGCCCGAGGCAAAGGACGGCAAGATCGATAGCAAGGCCGAATTCCTGGTGACGATGACCTGGCCCGACCAGCATCCCGACGACTTCGACATGTTCGTGCAGGACCCGATCGGAAACATGGTCTGGTATCGCCGGCGCGAAGCCGGATTCATGCTGCTCGACCGCGACGACCGCGGCGGCGCCAATGATTTCATCCTGGTCAACGGGCGCAAGGTGCTGTCACCGATCCGCCAGGAAACCGTCAGCATCCGCGGGATTGTTGCCGGCGAATACACCGTCAACGTCTATCATTTCGTCGCGATGGGCCACGAGCCCGTACCCGTTTCAGTGAAGGTCGAGAAGCTCAACCCAACGGTTCAGGTCGTCCATTACGGCACCATCATGCTGGAAAGCGCAGGCACCGAGCGTACCGCCGTCCGTTTCGTCATCGACAGCGGCGGCGCCATCGTCGACGTCAACAGCCACGAGAAATCGCTTCTGCAGACGCTGCGCAATCCGCGCCGCAACGGTGGCTAACGAGCATGGAGTTGCAAAAGGAAATTCTCGGTCTGTCGATTGCCTTCGCGCTGCTGGCGGCACTGCTGCTCCTTATCGCGTTGCGCGCTCGCATTCCCTGGCCGCTCAAGATCGTCATGGTGCTCGTAACCAGCGCTTTTTATTGCGTGGCGTTCTTCCGCATCGAAGGCCTGCTCGGATGGTCTGCGACTGGGCCATTACCCGCCCAATTCCAGTTGCTCTGGGCCCGGATCGTCGAACCAAACCCGCTGGATCGGGATCCTGGCGCGGTGCATATCTGGGTCGAGGAACTTGACGCAGCAAACCTTCCGAACGGTCAGCCTCGCGCGCACAGGCTTCCCTATTCGGCAACGCTGGCTGCCAAGGTGCAGGCCGCGCGCGACGAAATTCTGAAAGGCCATCCGCAGGGCGGACGCGCCGCCGACTTCGGAGCGGGCAACGGCCAGCCCGCTCCGGAAGGTCCGTCGGATGTCTCGACGTTTCGCCCCGCAGCCGCGCCAGGCGGCGATCCGATGAGCGGCGGTCCGCTCGACCTGTCATTCCTGACCGGCGAATCCGGCAACATCGAATTCTCGCCGCTGCCTGTGCCGATTCTTCCTCCGAAAGACGCGCCTTGAGTTCCTTGTTCAGGACGGTGCGGCCTCACTCACATAAGCAACATGCTCGCGATTGGAGCACGCGTCCGACGGTAGCCTGCCGCAAGGCGCAGTCCCAAATCCATCAGACACCTCCGGGCTGAACATAACAAAACACGTAACCGGCCCTGCTCAAGAACAGGACGCCGTGTCCGGTGGGATTCGACTTGTCCCATTTGAGTTTGTTGTTCGGAATTTCGATTTCGGTCCCGATCTCGACGTGAGGCCGGCCGCGCGGCTCATCGGGCCGATCATCGGTAATCCTCGCGTAGGTCTTGCCCTCCCGGACATGGATTTCATCCGCCCAATAGGCGTCGGCTTCACCGCAACACGATGCCGTTGGAACGTCCGGCTGCATCAGCGCCTGGTACCATTGGCGGATGGCGGGATCGACGGCTTCCCATTGTCCGAGATCGCGAGCTTCAACACCGCCAGTCAAACAGCCGAAAATACTGAGAAAAAGGATGATGCGCTTCATCCGTCTCGCTCCTGTGTCTTCCGGCGGAATCGTCGAAGCAATCTTCGTGCCGCGAATCACCGCGCCGTGCTTAACGTCACAGGAGAGCAGCGCATCGGCTCGATGAGCCACGGGCTTCGCGGCCAAAAGAAATATTGGATCGATCCAACCGCTCCAGCCAACATTTTATTTCCCGCTTGTCGCGCGGACAGCGTTGGCTTCTACAAATGCGGCGGTGGCTCTCGCTTATGCCGCACGCATCCAACTAGCGCACGGAGGGAAAAGTACGGACGACGTCTGGCGCGTTAACGATGGTCATCGCCGGACAAGACGCATCCCATGCATGCCGTCAGTATTTGCATAGTTTGGAATCTTGAGCCGCCCGTATTTCGTGCGGCTCGGCGCGCCGGCTGCGGGCTACAGCGTCCGTCTGTCGTCGTATTTGAGATTAAGGCTTTCGGCTACGGCCCGATGCATTACGTTACCGGCGTGAATGTTGAGACCTGCGCGCAAATGCGGATCTTCGAATGCATCGAAGCGTCGATCTGCCAATGCGAGCCCGAACAAAAGCGTCGCATTGTTCAAGGCGTAGCTGGAAGTGAAAGGGACCGCCCCCGGCATGTTGGCAACGCAGTAGTGAATGATTCCGTCGACCTCATAAACGGGGTCACGATGTGTCGTGGGTCTCGATGTTTCAAAGCAACCGCCCTGATCGATGGCTACATCGACCAGCACGGAACGCGGCCTCATCTTTGCGAGTTGCGAGCGCTTTACCAATTTGGGCGCGGCGGCTCCCGGCACCAGCACCGCCCCAACCACGACATCAGAGGTGACGATCTCCTCCTCGACAGCCTCGAGAGTCGAGAAGCGCGTCTTGACCCGTGCCTGGAACATTTCGTCGATTTCGCGCAAGCGAGGCAACGATCGATCCAACACAACGACATCGGCTCCGAGGCCGGCCGCCATACGCGCGACCTGCGTGCCGACAACTCCGCCGCCGAGGACGGTAACCTTCGCCGGCAATACGCCGGGCACGCCACCGAGCAATTTTCCCATACCACCCGCCGGTTTGCGCAGCGCGAAAGCGGCGGCTTCGATCGCAAGGCGTCCCGCGACTTCACTCATCGGTGCGAGCAACGGCAACCCACCCTTGGCATCGGTCACCGTTTCATAGGCCACAGCGGTGCAACCGGATTCCAAGAGCCCTCTTGCCTGGGCCGGATCGGCAGCGAGATGAAGATAGGTGAATAGAATTTGACCGCTGCGCAGCCGCTTCCATTCCTGTTTTTGAGGTTCCTTAACCTTGACGATCAGATCGGAGGCAGCGAACACTTCTTCAGCGGTGTCCAGGATCGTCGCGCCCGCCGCTCGATAAACCTCATCACCGATGCCGAGACCGGTGCCGGCGCCCGTTTCCACGACAACGTCGTGACCGTGCGCACAATATTCGCGAACCGAGGCGGGCGTCGCGCCAACGCGATATTCATCGATCTTGATTTCCTTCGGCACCCCTATCCGCATCGCAACGTCTCCTGTGCAACCTGATCCGGTTGGATCGCGTTCAGCCCTGAATGCACCAGCCTCGGGGAAATCCTAGCTCGGCCTCCGGAATTTCTTTCTCCAAAACACCGGTTGCCGGGCCGCATATTCGACGATATCCTGCGTCTATGACCATGAATTCGGTGAAATTCACTAATTATAGCCTGGACACCTTTGATATTCGGCTACTTCAGCATCTGCTGAGCGATGCCAGAATCAGTCATCTCGACCTCGCCAGCCGGGTCGGATTGTCGCCCACCGCCTGCGCGCGCCGCATCCGGCAATTGGAGGAGTCAGGCATCCTCCGGGGATATCGTGCCGATGTCGATTCCGTAGCACTTGGGTTTGGCACGACGGTGATTGTGACAATTACGCTCGAAAAGCAAAGCGAGGACGTGCTGGCTGCTTTTGAGAAAGCCGTGGCGCGTTGTCCTGACGTGATATCCTGTCATTTGATGTCGGGAAACGAGGATTATCTGCTGCAGGTTGGCGCCCGCGGAATCGAGGATTTCGAACGAATCCACAAGCAATATTTGTCGCGCTTGCCTGGCGTCGCGCGCATCCATTCCAGTTTTGCGATGCGTGAGGTTGTGCGGCGAACCATCCCGGAAACCGCGTTGCGGGTTGAACCGGCTGGTGCCGAGCGCGGACGCAGGAGGACCAGGAACGCAGGCGCGAGCAAGGGATGATCCGGCCGCGCTGCGGTTGTCACCACAGCGACTGGCGCGCGCGCTCCGGCCATTCCCGGTCGTAGGCCTCGCCGCCGACGCGGTTCTCGCTCATGTCGGCGAGAATCTGACCCGGCGTCGGCAGGCTCTTGGGATCGACCCGCTTGTCGGGATTCCACAGGTCGGATCGGACGATGGCGCGAGCGCACTGAAAATACATTTCCTCCACGGTCATGACGATGACCGTGCGCGGCGCCTTACCGTCCATCCTGAACGACGCCAGCAAGTCCGCATCGACCGACACTTGCGCGCGGCCGCTGACACGCAGTGTGCTGCCGGAGCCCGGAATCAGGAACAAAAGCGCGACCCTGGGATCGCGCACGATGTTGCGCAGCGAATCGACCCGGTTGTTGCCGCGACGGTCCGGCATCATCAGCGTCTTCTCGTCTTGAACACGGACGAAACCGGGCAAATCGCCGCGCGGCGAGCAATCCAGCCCTTCCGGCCCGGAGGTCGCCAGCGCCACGAATGGCGACTTGTCGATCAGGGTTCGATATGGCGGTGTGATCTGGCTGGCGACCTTGACGGTAGAAGCCTCGTTGGGCTGGCCGTAGATCGCTTCAAGCTGTTCGATGGTTGCGATCATCGGCATCGCCATTCTCCTGATATCTGCCTCACCGCTCAATGGCCCCTGATGATCCGCACCAATTCGCGTGCATGCTGCTCGGCGTCGCCGACATTGATGATGGTGGCATCCGGCGCGATTGCACCGCTATCGACGACGCGTCGCAGCCGATCATCAATCTTCCCGTCGCTGCCGCGCGCGCGCGCGGCAAGACGCTCCGCGAGAATTTCGGGCGGCGCCGTGACCTTGACCACCACGACATCGGCATAGGCCTGGCGCACCTTGTCAATCACCGTGCGCGACACATTGGCGACCACGGTGCGCCCGGCGCGGATTGCGTCATCGATCGCGCGGGGCAGCGCGTAGTTATGGCCATGGGCTTCCCAATGCACCGCGAACCCGCCGTTGTCGCAGGCCTGACGGAAAGCGTCTGGACTGATCGGTTCATTGTCCTCGGAAGAGGACGCCTCGCGCGTTACCACGCGGCGCGGAAACACGATACCGCTGTCATCGGCACAGGCGGCCCGCGCCAGCCCGATCAGCGTATCCTTGCCGGCGCCGCTCGGACCGACCACCAGCACGAGCCGGCCGGGACCGATTGTGGCCGGCCGCTGACCGGATATGGTCGGCGCGTCGGTCACGCCACCCGATGCCCTTCACGCCAGACGCTGCGCACCACAGGAACATCGCGCGCCACATGCACGCGGATCAGATCGGCGCGCTTGCCTACCGCGATCTCGCCCCGGTCGGCGAGACCGACGGCCTCGGCGGGCGTCTTGGTGACCGTCCGGATGGCGGACGCCAGGTCGATGGCCGGCACCCGCTGCGGCAGCTGCAATGCGCCCATCAGCAGGCTCGAGGGAATGTAGTCGGACGACAGGATATCGAGCAGGCCTTCGTGGGCGAGATCGACCGCGGCGATGTTGCCGGAATGCGAACCGCCGCGCACCACGTTTGGCGCCCCCATCAGGATGCCGATGCCGGCCTGGTGCAATCCGCGCGCGGCTTCGAGCGTGGTCGGGAATTCCGCAACTGAGACGCGGTCGCGGATGGCGTCAGTGACATTCTCGTCGGTCGTATCGTCGTGGCTGGCAAGCGGGATCTCATACTGGTGCGCCAGCGCCACGATCTCGCGCATATTGGTCGCGGCATGGGCCTTCTGATAGGCAAACCGCCTTTCGAACAGGGTGTCGAGTTCGGCATCGGTCATGCCGGCGCCCTTGCCGCGGTAATAGTCGCGCAGCTTGCCTTCGTCGCGAAACTGGCGCTGTCCCGGGGTGTGGTCCATCAGCGACATCAACCGCACATCGGGCCGCCCAACTAATTCCCTGGCTTCCTCGACTACGCTCGGCATCGGGATTTCACAGCGCAGATGCAGGAAGTGATCGGCGCGCAGCAGATTGGCATCACGCGCCGATGCGATCGCCGCGGCCAGCACGCCAGCCCGCCCGTCAACCTCCTCGGCGCCGTCCTCCCGCCACACCCGCAGGGAATCCAGCACCGTGGTGATTCCCGAGGTCGCCAACTGGCCATCATAGGAGACCACGGCTGCGATCGGGTCCCAGAATACCTTGGGGCGCGGCACGTAGTGCGCCTCGAGATGATCGGTGTGCAGTTCGATGAGCCCGGGCATGATCAGGTCGCCGCCGGCGTCTTCGCAGGCCGACGGCGCAACGCCTTCGCCGAATTCGACGATGCGGCCTTCCGCGATGGCGACCCAGCCGCGTTCGATGACGCGATCCGCCAGCACGATCCTGGCATTGCCAAATACGGTTTCGGACCTGGTCGAGGTCATCTCACATCTTCCCTCATGCGGCAGCGGCAAACGATGTCACGTCAACGATGCGATCGGCGATCAGGCGACGGATCTCATCATCGTGAACGATCGCTACCATGGCCACGCCCGCGCGCTTCTTCCCATCGATCAGATCGACGACCACGGCGCGGTTGGCGGCATCGAGCGACGCGGTCGGCTCGTCAAGCAGCAGGATCGGCAAGTCCGAGATGAAGCCGCGCGCGATGTTGACGCGCTGCTGCTCGCCGCCCGAGAATGTCGAAGGCGGCAAAGCCCACAAACGTTCGGGAATGTTGAGGGACCGCAACAGGGAGCCTGCCTGTTCGCGCGCAGCCGCCCGCGCGGCGCCATTCGCGATCAGGGGCTCGGCCACAACATCGATGGCCGCAACTCTTGGCACCGCGCGCAGGAACTGGCTGACATAGCCGATGGTGCTGCGCCGGACGCTGAGGACCTGCCGCGGTTCGGCGGTCGCCAGATCGATCTGCGCGCCTTCATGGCGGATGCCGATGCGGCCACCGTCGCAGCGATAGTTGCCGAAGATCATCTTCAGGATCGACGATTTGCCGGCCCCCGACGGCCCTGACAAAACCACGCATTCGCCGGGCTCGACGCGAAACGAGACGCCGCGCACCACGGGCAGTTCCACACCGCCCTGCAGGTGCATGACAAAGGTCTTTTCGGCGTTGGAGATTTCGACCATCGCTGTCATTGGCGCAACGCTCATGCGGGTAAGATCGAGGAGACGAGCAACTGGGTATAGGGCTCGCGGGGATCGTCAAGCACCTGGTCGGTCAGCCCGGTCTCGATGACACGTCCTCCCTTCATCACCATCACCCGATGTGACAACAGCCTCGCCACCGCGAGGTCATGGGTGACGATGATGGCGGCGAGCCCCAGTTCGTTGACGAGACTGCGCATCAGGTCGAGCAACCGCGCCTGCACGGAAACGTCGAGCCCGCCGGTCGGCTCGTCCATGAACACCAGGCGCGGCTCGGTGACCAAATTGCGCGCGATCTGCAGCCGCTGCCGCATGCCGCCCGAATAGGTACGCGGCGCGTCGTCGATACGACCGATATCGATTTCGACGCGTTCCAGCCAGGACGAAGCGGTATCCCGGATGCGCCCATAGTGATTCCAGCCCACCGCCATCAGCCGCTCGCCGACATTGGCGCCGGCCGACACCGCCATCCGCAGGCCCTGTGCGGGATCCTGATGCACATAGCCCCAATCGGTGCGAAACAGAAACCGCCGCTCGGCTTCGCCAAGGCTTGCGAGGTCGCGCAGTACCCCGTCCCGCATCCGGTACGACACACGCCCTGCGCTCGGCGCCAGCTGTGCCGACAGCAATTGCAGCAAGGTCGTCTTGCCCGAGCCGAACTCGCCGACGATCGCCAACACCTCGCCGGGATACAGCGCGAACGACACGTCACGGCACGCCATCAGCCGGCCGTAGGATTTGCTCAGGCCCTCGGCCAGCAACAGCGGCTGATCCTGGTCGGCAGTTGCATGTTCAGCCATGCGGCCTCTCCTTGTGCGGAGCCGCGCTCTCGCTACCGCGATGGCCCAACGCCTGACGGCTCTCGCAGTAATCGGTATCGGAACAGACGAACATCCGGCTGCCCTTGTCGTCGGTGACGATTTCGTCGAGATAGGAATCATCGGCCCCGCACAGCGCGCAAGGCGCGTCGAACCGGTATCGTGTAAATGGATGATCCTCGAAGTCGAGCGACACCACCGACGTATGGGGTGGAATCGCATAGATGCGCTTCTCGCGCCCGGCGCCGAACAGTTGCAGCGCCGGACAATTGTCCATCTTCGGATTGTCGAATTTCGGCGTCGGTGACGGATCCATCACATAGCGCGCGTTGACCTTGACGGGATAGGCGTAGGAGGTAGCGATGTGACCGAAGCGCGCGATGTCCTCGTAAAGCTTGACATGCATCAGCCCGTATTCGCCGAGCGCATGCATGCGGCGGGTCTCGGTCTCACGCGGCTCCAGGAAGCGCAGCGGCTCGGGGATCGGCACCTGATAAACCAGCACCTGCCCGCCATGCAGCGACGTCTCGGGAATGCGATGCCGGGTCTGGATCACGGTTGCATCCGTGGTCGAGGCCGTGGTCGCGACACGGGCGGTCTTGGCGAAGAACTTGCGGATCGAGATCGCGTTGGTGGTGTCGTCGGAGCCCTGGTCGATCACCTTCAACACGTCATCGGGCCCGAGGATGGCCGCCGTCACCTGCACGCCGCCGGTGCCCCAGCCATAGGGCATCGGCATCTCGCGGCTGGCGAACGGCACCTGATAGCCGGGGATCGCAATCGCCTTCAGGATGGCGCGGCGGATCATCCGTTTGGTCTGCTCGTCGAGATAGGCGAAGTTGTAGGCGGGCGTGTTCATTCCGCGGCCTCCTGCATCGACGTTGATATGTCCGCCGCTTCGGCAAACTCCTGGCGCAGCTTACGCAGCAAGCCGAGTTCGGACTGGAAGTCGACATAATGCGGCAGCTTGAGATGCTCAACGAAGCCGGTCGCCTGCACGTTGTCGGAATGCGACATCACGAATTCTTCGTCCTGTGCGGGAGCTGTGATCTCCTCACCGAGTTCGCGGGCGCGCAAGCCCCGGTCGACCAGCGCCATCGACATGGTCTTGCGTTCGCTCTGTCCGAACGCGAGACCGTAGCCGCGAGTAAAGCATGGCGCTTCGGTGGCCGAGCCCTTGAACTGGTTGACCATCTGGCATTCGGTCAATGTGATCGAACCGAGTGGCACGGCGAAACCGATATCCTCGGCCACGAACTCCACCTCGACCTCGCCGAGGCGGATTTCGCCGGCGAAGGGATGGTTACGGCCATAGCCGCGCTGCGATGAGTAACCGAGCGCCAGCAGGAAACCTTCGTCGGCCCGCGCAAGGTTCTGCAGCCGCAGGTCGCGATCGGCGGGAAAGCTCAGCGGCTCACGCGTCAGATCGCCAATTGGTGTATCGGCATCCGCCCGCGGCGAAGGTTCGATCAGGCCATCGCGACCTAAAATATCGGTCACGCGCGGCATCGTCGCGGGTGAGGCCTCGGCGGTCGCCGGCGCTTCGGGCATCGATGCCTCGGCCAATTGCGGATCAAGCAGGCGATGGGTGTAATCGAAGGTAGGGCCGAGAACCTGCCCGCCCGGGATATCCTTGAAGGTCGAAGAAATCCGGCGGCGCACCTGCATCCGGCCGGTATCAACCGGTTCGGTCGCGCCAAAGCGCGGCAGCGTGGCGCGGAACGCGCGGACCAGAAAGATCGCCTCGATCATGTCGCCGCGCGCCTGCTTAATGGCGAGTGCCGCGAGTTCGCGGTCGTAAAGCGAGCCCTCGGTCATCACCCTGTCGACGCCAAGACTGAGCTGCTCGGATATCTGCGCGAGTGAAACTTCCGCAATGTCGCGGTCGCCCCGGCGCTCATGCGCCAGCAGCCGATGGGCGTTCTCAATGGCGCGTTCGCCTCCCTTGACGGCGACATACATGCTTTAGCCTCCCCTCGCGGCGAGCCGCGTGGTGCGCGGGATCGCGACAATGGTATCATCATGGACCAGCACGACATCGATGCCGCGCGGAAACGGCGGCTGATTGATCTCGAGCCGCTGCAAAAGGTCCGTCGGCTGGATCGTGGCCCGCAAGACGGCGGTGCCGTCGATGCCGGGACCGCGCAATTCGAGCACAGGACCTTGCGTCAGGCTTTCTACCTGCAGGATCAGCGTCGTCGAGCGGTCCGGATACTCGTTGCTGCCGAACGCAAAGCGATCGAGCCCGGGCAGCGCCCGTGCGTCGCCGATCAAGGCAAAGCTGCAGATCGAGGAATCCGCGATGACAGGTGCACCGGTATGAAATTTGAGCCAGCTCGTCACTTCCGGCGTTTCGGACATCCAGGGGTCGAGCCAGAGCGGCGTATCGTGATCGAACAATGTCAGCGCAATCGCGGCGGTGCCACGCATCATGACCGCGGGCGCACCGGCGACGGCGACAATGCGTTGCACGCTGCCGGGCCGCGCCATCGCATCCATCACCGAACGAAACGTCGATTGCGCCGACAACACCTTGTCCGCGAACCCTGCTGGTAATTCGGCAACCGTCGTCATCTCTCAGCCCTCACCGCGCACCAAGGTGTAGAAATCGACCCGTGTCGCCGCGGTCTCCGCAGCCTTCCGGTTTCGTTCGGAGACCATCGCCGTACGCAGCGGCGCAAGCACCTTTGCCTCCACCGCATCGGCGAATTCATTCGACTGCACCAGGGCGTCGCATAGCGCGATCATCCGCGCTTTCTCTCGATCCCGGCCGAGCACGTAGCCGAAACCGATTTCGCCGGTCGAAAGCCGCACGGCCGCGCGCGAAACCGTGGCTTCGCCGAGATTGAACGGTGCGCCGTCACCGCCGATGCGGCCCCGCACCATCACGAGGCCGTTCTCCGGCTGGCGCAGATCTTCATGCGCCGGCAGCACAAGGGCTTCGAGGCAACAGGCAATCTCCGCCGCATCGGAGTGCGCCAGCACCGCCATTGCGGCCTGGCGCCGAGCCTGTCCGCCGTCTTGCTGCGCCGTACCCATATCCGACCTTGCCTGAATCAAGTTGTCTATGATATTAGACAACTTGATAACGAAGCGCCATGACTGTTTCGTGACAACGGGATAATTTTTCCAATGGCAATTTCCGGCCTGACGCCATGACCATGCAGGACACCGCCGCTGGAGTCGCGTTATGGCGGCAGGTCGCCGACGGGATCGAGCGCGGCATCGCCGACGGTCGTTTTGCCGCAGGCGAGCGGCTGCCGGGCGAGACCGAAATCGCCGAGACTTATCGCGTCAACCGCCATACGGTGCGGCGGGCGCTGGCGACACTGGCCGAGCGCGGCCTGGTGCGGGCCGAGCGCGGCAGCGGCACCTATGTAGAGGCGCCGCGGCTCGCCTACCCGCTACGCTCTCGCACGCGATTTTCCGAAATCGTCGGCGCTGACGGCCGCGAACCGGACGGCCAATTGATCAACGCCTCCGAGGAGCCCGCAAGCCGCGAATTGGCGCGACTGCTCCGCCTCAAGACCGGCGCGCTGCTGATCCGGATCGAGGCGCTGCGGCTGGCCGATCGCACGCCCATATGCGTCGGCACCATTTGGCTCTCCGCCGAGCGCTTTCCCGAAGCCGGACGGATCTACGCGCGCGTACGCTCCATGACGAAACTGCTGGCGCATTATGGAATCCGCGATTTTCGTCGGGCTTCGACCCGGGTCACGGCGGCCATTGCCGACGCAGCCGATGGCGCACGGCTGGAGCTTGCGCTGGGACGCCCCGTGCTGGTGGTGGACAGCACGGACGTCGATACCGAGGGCAAGCCGCTGACGACCAAACGCACGCGCTTTGCCGCTGAAAGGGTCGAGTTCGTCGTTGAGAACGGCTAGCCCGGGATTCTCACGCGACCGCGCGCCGTCCGATGATGGCAAAGCGGAGTTTTCCCGAAATCCAGTCGATCGCGGCGACTGCCACCAGGATCATGAGAATGAGGAATGAGACTTTCTGCCATTCCAGCACCCGGATCTGCTCGGCGAGCTGCAGGCCGATGCCGCCGGCGCCGACGATGCCGATGATGGTCGCCGAGCGGGTATTCAACTCGATGAAATAGAGCACCTGCCCTGCGATCACGGGCAGCACCTGCGGCATCAGGCCAAAACGGATCTCGTGCAGCGCATTGCCGCCCGACGCCCTGATACCCTCGACCTGCTTCTTGGTCCGCACCTTCGATGGCCTCGGAGAACAGCTTGCCGAACGCGCCGAAATCCGACACCGCAATGGCCAGCACGCCGGCAAAGGGACCAAGACCCACGACGTTGATCCAGACCAGCGCCCAGATCAGCGTATCGACGCCGCGGATCGAATCGAGAAACCGGCGCAGCGGAAATCGGAAAATATTGGAGGGCACGATATTCTTTGCCGCCAGGAGACTCACCGGCAGAGCCGCCACGGCGGCGATGGTGGTGCCGAGCAGCGCGATCGACAGGGTTTCCCCGAGCGCCACCAGATAGGCTGGAAGAGAGGCCCCCGGATCGGGCGGGATCATCATCAGGGTGATCCAGCCGAGTTGGTGAAGACCAGCGAGCAGCCGCGCCGGCGAAAAGTCGAGATCGATCAGCCCGAATATGAAAATGCCTGACGCGACGAAGGATCATGGCCGGTGTCGCCAGGCGCGCGGAGACCGGTCTGTTGAAGACTACCGGATATCGCGCGCGGAGGCCTTCCCGGTCAGGCGTCGGCAATTGGGTCATGTTCGCGCATCCTTGCCGAACAGCCGACCGCGCATCCAGCCGGTACCGATATCGATGACAAAGACCGTGACAATGATCGTCAGCAGGATCGCGCTGACGTCGGAATAGTAGAATTTCCGGATCGCGACGACGAGCTCCTGCCCGATGCCGCCGGCGCCGACGAAGCCCATCACGGAGGCTTCCCGGACATTGATTTCGAAGCGCAACAGAGCGTAGCTGGCGTAGCCGGCCATGACCTGCGGCATCACGGCGAAACGCATGCAGGAGACCCAGCTCGCGCCGGTGGATCGCACACCCTCGACCGGTTTCATGTCGGCATTCTCGACGATCTCGGAAAACAATTTGCCGAGCGCGCCGGTGGAGTGGATCGCTATCGCCAGCACGCCCGCCATCGGTCCGAGCCCGAATGCGATTACAAAGATCAGCGCGAACACGATGCCAGGAACGGTACGCGCGAATTCCAGCAAGCGGCGGACGACGAAACGCAGCCATGGCGCTGGCGAGGTGTTTTCAGCAGCGAAGAAGTTGAGCGAAAAGGCTAGAATCGCTCCGAACAGGGTTCCGACATAGCTGATCAGGATGGTCTCGCCGAGCATCCAGAGCCATTTGCGCCAGCCCCAGAACCATTCGCCGATGTTGGTCCAGACCCGGGTGCCGTCCTCCAGGGTGAGGATACGATCGAAATAACTGGCGAAGTTTCCAAAATAGGTGAAGAAGGTCCTTAAGTTCACCTCCGCGCCGACGGCGGCAACGACCAGACAAACGAAAAACACCGCCATCGCCAACGCGAGGCGGAGGCGTTTGTGCGCGACCGCCTTGCGATAGGTGTCATTGAGCACCGCCAGCTGTTGCTGCGGCAGGACAGAAACGGCGACGGTCATTGAAACGGCTGTCCGGATGAAGTGTGAACGGAAAGACGGCCGGGTCGTATAGACCCGGCCTTTCCAGTTTTTACGCTACACTCAGGACGCCTTCTTCTTACGCAGATTGTCGACGAATTTGATCAGATCGATGGTCCCATCCCAATCCCTAGTGGTGGCGGGATGGAAGCCCTTCTTCTGGCCATCGGACAGCCGGTCGAAGGCCGCCTTGTCCTTGGTCGGCGATTCCGTGAACGCCTTGGCGATCGCGGCCTTCAAGTCCTCCGGAAGCCCCGAACTATAGGCGTAGGGCCCGTTGATGATCTGCGCCGACTTGTGAATGATCCGGAAATCTTCCTTCTTCATCGGCGTGCCGTCGGCGTTCTTCAGCATGCCCTTATGCAGCATCTGGGCAAGAGTCGAAGTCGTCGTCGCTGGTCCACTGATTGGCGGCGACATCCACCGTGCCTTGCGCCAGCGCCAGCATGGCGTTCTCGTGGCTGCCGGTGAAGACGACCTTGCCGAAATAGCTGTCAGCGTCCGAAATGCCCATCTTGTCGAGCTCGAAGCGCGGAACGTTGTTGCCCGAAGTCGAGTTCGGGTCGACGAGACCGAGATTTTTGCCCTTCAACTCGTCGATGCCCTTGTAGGAGCTCGTCGCCTTCACGAAGAACATCGAGTAATAGCCGGTGCTGCCATCGGAGTTGATATCATTGGCGAAGGCATCGGTCTTCACACCGGTCAAACGCGCACGTGCGAATGATGCCGAGCCGTAGCTCGCGATGTGGATGTTGCCGGCGCGCTGGCCTTCGATGACAGCGGCGTAGTCGTTGGCGATACGCAGGGTCACCTTTACACCGAGTTCCTTGGACAGATAGGCGACGAACGGGGTCCAGCGTTCGGTGACGCCAGAGGCGTTCTCTGCCGGCACTACCGCGAAGGTCAGCTCCGGATATTTCGTCTTCCAGTCCTGCGCCGATGCCGTGGTAGCGGTGAAGGCCAGCACGGCGGCGCCGGCGAGAATGTTTCGACGATTGATCATGACGTCCCCTGTTGTGTTGTAACTTGTAACGAATTGCGAGAAATCGGCTCATCGCACGCTTGCAACAAGCCGTCTTTGACTTACGCCTTACTCAGGCCGCGGCAGCGGTGCCGAGAGCCGGTATCCTTGAATCACTTGGACCTTGCCGGGGCGAGCCGCCCATCACTTCGTTGGCTTCGAGATCGTAAAGTTCGCGCGCGATATGTTCGGTCAAGGTAGCCGGCGCGCCGTCAAACACGATCCGGCCGGACGCCATGCCGATCAGGCGGTCGCAATAGCTCCGCGCCAGATCGAGCGAATGCAAATTGCAGATCACGGTGATGCCGAAATGCTTGTTGATCCGCAGTAGCGCGTCCATCACGATTTTGGTGTTGCGTGGATCCAGCGAAGCAATCGGCTCGTCGGCCAGAATGATGTCGGGCTCCTGAACCAGCGCCCGCGCGATCGCGACGCGCTGCTGCTGCCCGCCGGAGAGCTGGTCTGCACGCTGCGCCGCCAGCGTGCCCATATCGAACTGCTCCAGCGCCGACATCGCAATGGCGATGTCCTCTTCTGGCCATAGCTGGGCCAACGACCGCCACAATGGAATTTCCGAGAGGCGTCCCATCAACACGTTGGTCAGGACGTCGAGCCGGCCGACGAGATTGAACTGCTGAAAGATCATGGCCGACCGCGCCCGCCATTGCCGCAACTCCCGGCCGCGCAAGGCCGAGACATCGACGCCTTTGTAGAGAATCCGCCCCTCGCTCGGCGGCGCGAGGCGGTTGATCGTTCGCAGTAGCGTCGACTTACCGGCGCCGGAACGGCCGATGACGCCGACAAAGCTGCCCGGTTCGATCGAGAATGACGCGTTGTCGACCGCGGCCTTTGCGCCGAAACGGCACGTCAGACCTTCCACCACCAGCATGCGTTGCTCCAAACGATTAAGCGCGATCATCGCTAACGTCTGGATTCAACAGTTGTGTGACAGTGCCGCTGCAGTGCGGCAATCATCCACACCCCCGGTATATGTCACGCATCCGTCACAAGGTTGTCACCAAGGCCATCGATGAGGTGAAGCCCTTGGATCAGTCTCGATTCATGCGTTGCGTTTGGAAGTCTGCATGGCCGGCAAAATGCTATCGATTGAACCTACCATCGATCCCACCGCGAGATTGCACGACACCAGGCTCGGCGCCTATTGCGAAGTCGGCGCGCGCACGATCCTGCACGAGGTCACGCTCGACGATTATTCCTATGTCGTCAACGACGCACAGATTACCTACACGACGATCGGAAAATTCTGCTCGATCGCGGCGATGACACGGATCAATCCCGGCAATCATCCGATGCAGCGCGCCTCGCAGGCGCACTTCACCTATCGCGCGAGCGCGTATTTTTCGAGAGAGAGCGACGACGCGGAATTCTTCGAGTGGCGCCGCGGACATCGCGTGCACATCGGTCATGATGTCTGGATCGGGCATGGCGCCATCGTTTTGCCGGGCCGCAGCGTCGGCACCGGCGCGGTGGTCGCGGCGGGCGCTATCGTGACCAAGGACGTCCCTGCCTACACCATCGTCGCCGGAAACCCGGCGCGCACGATCAAGCGGCGGTTTCCGGAAACAATTGCCGACCGGCTGACCGAGCTTGCGTGGTGGAACTGGGACCATGAAACGCTCCGCGGCGCCCTGCCCGACTTCCGAAGGCTGGCGGTCGAGGATTTTCTGGAAAAATATCAAACGGCGCCCTTTCCCGGCGGCTTGGACCCACTGCGGCAAGGTGCCCTATCATGACGGACATATCGATCGAGGGCGGTCGGGCCCTGCTCGGCGAAGACATCGTCGAGACCTCGCTGCAGATCACCGACGGCGAAATCGCTACCATGGGCGCGAACCACGGACGCAGTAAGTTAGCCATCAATGCAAACGGTCTGAAGGTGCTGCCGGGCATCATCGATTTGCATGGCGATGCGTTCGAGCGGCAGATGATGCCGCGCCCCGGCGTCGATTTCCCTGTCGACGTGGCGCTGATCGACAGCGACCGGCAGGCCATCGCAAACGGTATCACCACGGTTTTTCACGCCACGACCTGGTCCTGGGAACCCGGCCTGCGCAGCGCAGATAATGCGCGGCATCTGCTCGAGGCCATCGAGCAGTTGAGACCGCAGCTTGCGGCGGATACCCGCTTTCACCTGCGTCACGAGACCTACAATCTCGATGCCGAAGCGGAAATCAGCCAGTGGCTGACCGACGGACGCATCGATCTGTTCGCATTCAATGACCACATGGATTCGACGATCGCCGATATGGCCAAGCCGCAGAAGCGCAGCCGCATGGTCGAGCGTACCGGTCTGTCGAACGACGCGTTCGATGGTCTGGTGGAGCGCGTCGTGTCCCGCGCTGACGCCGTCCCTGCATCGATCGCGCGGCTGGCCGAAGTTGCGCGCGACGCCAACATCCGGATGCTGTCGCATGACGATGAAAGCCCGGAGATGCGAAAGGCGTTTCGGGCGCAGGGCGTCGGCATCGCCGAATTTCCGGTCAACGAGGAAACCGCACGGGAAGCCGCCGCGGCCGGTGATGCCATCGTGTTCGGCGCGCCCAATGTCGTTCGTGGCGGCAGCCATACCGGATGGACCAGGGCCTCCGATATGGTCGCCAAGGGCTTATGCTCGATTCTTGCATCCGACTATTACTATCCAGCGCAGTTGCTGGCGGCCTTCCGCCTTGCCGCCGATGGCGTGCTGCCGCTCGCCAGAGCCTGGAACTTGATATCGGCGGCGCCCGCTGGCGCCGCAGGCCTCGCCGATCGCGGTGTCCTCGCGGAAGGTCGCCGCGCCGACATCATCCTGGTCGACGACGAAATGCCGTTGCGGCCGCGAATTGTCGCGGTGATCGCCGGCGGCCGCCTGGTCCACCTTACAGACGCAACCCGTTTGATGCGGTTCGCAGCCCTTCCGCACAAGGCGGTTGCAGCCGCGTGAGGCGGCTCTAATCTGACGCCAATGGCAGCCTTCCCGCGCTACGCGATCTATTTTGCCCCGGCCCCCGGCAGCGAGCTCGATCGCTTTGGCGCGCATTTGCTCGGCTATGACGCCGTCACCGGCATGCACTTGGCCTTTCCCGACGACATCGTGCGGATGGCGCCGGATTGGCACGGGCTAACCGAGGATCCCTCGCAAATACGGCTTTCACGCCACGCTGAAGGCGCCGCTGTCGCTCGCGCCGGGGAAGACCGAGGCCGAGCTTGTTGCTGCCTGCGAGGCGTTCGCCGCCACGCCTCGGACTGTTCCGGTGATCAGGCCTGTGGTCGGCTCGATCAGCGGCTTCATCGCGGTGATTCCGGCGGAGCCGCCGGCCGAACTCATCCGGTTTGCGGCCGATTGCGTCAGCGCGTTCGACACGTTCCGCGCGCCGCTCACAGTGGAGGATCGTGAACGGCGAAATCCCTCCCGATTGACGCCGAGACAGCGCGAACACCTCGATCGCTGGGGGTATCCCTATGTCATGGAAGATTTCCGCTTCCACATGACGCTGACCGGCCGGCTCGCCCCCGAGCGGCGAGAGCCCATCCTGGCGATGCTGCGGAATAGCTTTTCCGCGCTCGATCTGCAGACGCTCGCCATCGACAGGATCGCGATATTCCGCCAGGAAAATTCCGTTTCGCGATTCCGTATCATCAAGCATTGGAGGCTCAGCGTGCGAATCCACGACCGGTAATCCGATCCGGCTTACACGCAGCAGCTGTATCTAACTTGGCGTGCCATCACTGGGTCACCGGAAGCTCTCCGGCTTGAGACGTGACGGCCGATGCCGCGTTTCACGGAACGCACGCCGGCGAGACGATCGAGACAGGCGCGGGCCTCCCCATTCATGCATCAGCTGCCGCGCCTGTTCGCGCGGCAGCTGATGCGAGCTCGTTGTTTAGCGGCGGGCAGTTGCTTCCAGCCGGAGGGAAAGCCTCTTGCCCGACACCTTCCTGATCAGATCCGTGAGGTCGTCGGAATTCCGCTGTTCTGGCAGGCCCTTTGGCCGCCGCGTCGTAACCACCCGTGAATGATGGAGCGCTTTTCGGCTCGACCATTCACGAAATGTGGACAGGCCCCAAAAGGCGCCCGTTACCGGTTACACCGCGTCTTTTGCGGCCTTGACCGGGCGCGCTCTGACGATCTTTCGGGCCGGTTTGGCCTTGAACATCATGGGCTCCCCGGTGAACGGGTTGGTGCCCTTCCGCGCCTTGGTAGCCGGCTTCTTGATAACGACGAATTTGGCGAAGCCGGGAACCAGGAATACGCCGGCCTTCTTGAGCTCTTTGTAGCCGATCGTCGCCAGCGTCTCCAGCACGCCCTTGACATCCTTCTTTGCCAATTCGCTTTCAGCGGCGATCTTCTCGATCAGCTGCGACTTAGTCATCTGGTCTGCCATTTTCTGTCCTATAGGTTGATTCGACCCTCGGACAATATTTCGAAATTTGCCTTAAAAACTAGGGGTTTCACGATCTACACAGCTTTGTTAGTAGTTTTTTTGCGCTTGGCCGCCTGTCGACCAGCGCGGCGCCCCTTAAACTGTAGGTTTGGCGCGTTTGCTGGCCAGCCGGCAACTGGATCGTGGCAGTACTGGCAGATTGCAAACGCCACGGCGCGTAGCCCGACCTCAATGCTCTCGACTGCACCACAGAGCTTGCCAAGATCGCGGCCCGCCGCTCGAAACCGAAGCCGCTCTCGCATCGGTCAACTCGCATTACGATCGTCGCGCACCAGAATTCGAAACCTAGGGTCGATAATCAAGCGCATGTTTGTGACATTACTTCAGTAACTTAGAAGCCAGTCTGAATGTTATCGGAAGCCGCCGAATTGAAGCAGGCATGACTTCAAAATACGAGAGCCATCACCACGGCGATTTTCAACCGCCAGAGCCGTTCGAGAACACCCGGCTGGCCAGCACATCCGGCGCCTCCAGCGACATGATGTCATCGGCCGTCAGCACGCGATCGAGATCGGCGACGAGACGGTTGGCCTGGCGCAGCCGCATCCGGTCGAGCGCGTTGCGGATTGAGCGCGCGTTGGAGAACAGCGGCTGGGTCTTGCGCAGGGCGATATAACGAATGAACGCCTGGCGTGCGTCGGGGCTGAATTTGTAGTTCATGTCGTGCAGCATCAATTCCGCGATCGCCAGCAACTCGTCGTCGGAATAATCCGGAAAATCGATGTGGTGGGCGATGCGGGAGCGGAAGCCCGGATTGCTGGCGAAGAACTTGTCCATCCGGTCGCCATAGCCGGCGAGGATCACCACCAGATCCTCGCGCTGCGATTCCATCACCTGCAACAAAATCTCGATCGCTTCCTGCCCGTAGTCGCGTTCGTTGTCGGGCCGGTGCAGGTAATAGGCCTCGTCGATGAACAGCACGCCGCCCATCGCCTTCTTCAAAATCTCCTTGGTCTTCGGCGCGGTGTGGCCGATGTATTGCCCCACCAGTTCATCGCGGGTGACCGAGACGACCTGGCCGCGGCGCACGAAGCCGAGCTTGTGGAGAATGCTGGCGATCCGCAGCGCCACCGTGGTCTTGCCGGTGCCGGGATTGCCGGTGAACGACATGTGCAAGGTCGGCACGTCCGACGTCAGGTTCATGCGCTTGCGGATGCGCTCGATCAGCAAGAGCGACGCGATCTCTCGGATTCGCGTCTTGACCGGCTTGAGACCGATCAGTTCGCGATCGAGTTGATCGAGCACCTCGCCGATACCGACTTCGGTAAATTCGCGGCGCAGGTCGACCCGCTCGATCGCCGGTGTTTCGCTCTGCTCTTGCGGGACGGCCGGTGAACCCAATAGCGCGTTCATTTGCCACCGTAGCGCGCGCCCTCGGGACGATCGACGGCATAGGATTTCGTGGTGTAGCGGATGTTGCGACCATCGACCTCATGCCGCTCAAGACGGAACCCGGGCTCCTCTTTCGGTCGGTTGACAATGAAGGAGAGCCGCTGGGATTCCCAGCCGTGGCTGGAATCAAAAGCCGACATCCGGATATAGCGGTCGCCATAGACCTTGCGGCATTCGTTCAGTTCCATCAGCACACCCGCGGCGTCACGTAGATCGAACATCGGCAGGCCCCACATCTCCCAGAAACTATTGCGGGGATGCGGATCGTCAGTGAATTCGATGTTCACCGCCCAGCCCTTGCCGAGACAATACTGAACCTGCCGGGAGATCTGTTCGTCGGTGAGATCGGGCAGGAACGAAAAACAGCCTTGGGTGACGCGCATGTTTCTGCTCCTTACATCGAGACGCTGGCGGTGGGGGCGTAGTCGGGCATGTCGGTGGATTCGTAGTTGAAGGTGACGTCCTTCCAGACCTCCAGCGCCGATTTCAGCGGCGTACAGGTCTGCGCCGCCTTGGCGAGAATTTCCGGCCCTTCGTGCAGATAGTCGCGGCCCTCGTTGCGCGCGAGGATCATCGCCTCCAGCGCCACGCGGTTGGCGGTCGCGCCGGCCTGAATGCCCATGGGATGACCGATGGTGCCGCCGCCGAATTGCAGCACCACGTCTTCGCCGAGATGATCGAGCAACTGGTGCATCTGGCCGGCATGAATGCCGCCCGACGCCACCGGCATCAGCTTGTTGAGGCTGGCCCAGTTCTGATCGAAGAACACGCCGTGCTCGAGTTTTGCCGGATTGAAGTCTTCGCGGCAGATGTCGTAATAGCCGCGCGTGGTTGCGGGATCGCCTTCGAGCTTGCCGACCACGGTGCCGGCGTGGATGTGGTCGACGCCGGCGAGCCGCATCCATTTCGCGATCACGCGGAACGAGACGCCGTGGTTGCGTTGGCGCGTATAGGTCGAATGCCCTGCCCGATGCAGATGCAGGATCATGTCGTTGCGGCGCGCCCATTTCGCCATCGACTGGATCGCGGTGTAGCCGATCACGAGATCGATCATGATGATGACGGAACCCAGTTCCTTGGCGAACTCCGCGCGCTCGTACATGTCCTCCATGGTTCCGGCGGTGACGTTGAGATAGGTGCCCTTGATCTCGCCGGAGGCGGCCTGGGCCTTGTTGACGGCCTCCATGCAATAGAGAAACCGCTCGCGCCAGTGCATGAACGGCTGCGAGTTGATGTTCTCGTCGTCCTTGGTGAAGTCGAGCCCACCTTTAAGCGCCTCGTAGACCACGCGGCCGTAATTGCGGCCGGACAGGCCGAGCTTCGGCTTCACGGTGGCGCCGAGCAGCGGACGGCCGAACTTGTCCATGCGCTCGCGTTCGACCACGATCCCGGTCGCCGGCCCCTGAAACGTCTTCACATAGGCCACCGGCAGCCGCATGTCCTCCAGCCGCAGCGCCTTCAACGGCTTGAAGCCGAACACGTTGCCGATGATCGAGGCCGACAGATTGGCGATCGAGCCGTTCTCGAACAGATCGAGATCGTAGGCGATATAGGCGAAATACTGCCCCGGCGAATTCGGCACCGGATCGACGCGAAAACATTTGGCGCGATATTTTTCCGCCGCGGTGAGACGGTCGGTCCACACCACCGTCCAGGTCGCGGTCGAGGATTTGCCGGCCACCGCCGCCGAAGCCTCGATCGGATCGACACCGTCCTGCGGCGTCACCCGGAACAGCGCGATGATGTCGGTGTCCTTGGGCGTGTAGTCGGGCTCCCAATAGCCCATCTTCTTGTATTCCATCACGCCGGACTTGTAGCGATCCTTGCCGCGGACGGTCATCGACAGTTCATTCATGGCGGTTCTCCTTAAAGGTTCTGCCCAGCGGGTCTCGATCAAACGGCTTTCAAATCATTCGGCGGCGGACGCGACGTTTCCGATGCGCGGATCGAGCGCGCCCGATCGATAGCGCCTGGCCATTTCCGACAGCGGGATGACCCTGATTTCGCTGGCATGGCCTGCGGTGCCAAACTGCACGAAGCGCTCGCGGCAGAGATCGCGCATCGCGTCCATGGCGGGCTTCAGAAATTTACGCGGATCGAATTCACTTCTGCTCTGGCTCGCCACTTTGCGGAAGGAAGCGGTCATCGCCAGCCGGCAGTCGGTGTCGATATTGACCTTGCGCACGCCATGTTTGATGCCGCGGACGATCTCCTCGACCGGCACGCCCCAGGTCTGCGGCATCTCGCCGCCGAATTGGTTGAAGGCGTCCTGCAGCGGCTGCGGCACCGAGGACGAGCCGTGCATCACCAGATGCGTATTCGGCAGCCGGCGGTGGATTTCCTCGACCACGTTCATCGCGAGGATATCGCCGTCGGGCTTGCGCGAGAACTTGTAGGCGCCGTGCGAGGTGCCCATCGCGATGGCCAGCGCGTCGACCTTGGTGGCGCGAACGAAATCGACCGCCTGGTCCGGGTCGGTCAGCAGCTGATCGTGGCTGACCTTGCCTTCGACGCCGTGACCATCTTCCTGCTCGCCGCCGCCATGCTCCAGCGAGCCGAGCACGCCCAACTCGCCTTCGACCGAGGCGCCGATCCAGTGCGCCATCTCGACCACGCGGCGGGTGATATCGACATTGTAGTCATAATCCGCAGCGGTCTTGGCGTCGGCCTTGAGCGAGCCATCCATCATGACCGACGTGAAGCCGTGCTTGATCGCAGTGGCGCAGGTGGCTTCCTCGTTGCCGTGGTCCTGATGCAGGCACAGCGGGATCTGCGGATACATCTCCTCCAGCGCGTCGATCATCTTCGCGAGCATGATATCGTTGGCGTAGGAGCGCGCGCCACGCGAGGCCTGGATGATGACCGGCGCATCGACGGCCGCCGCCGCGTCCATGATCGCAAGGCCCTGTTCCATGTTGTTGATATTGAATGCCGGCACGCCATAGCCATGCTCGGCGGCATGATCCAGCAATTGCCTCAGCGTAATTCGCGCCATCGGAGCCTCCGCGTTATTCGAGCCTTCAACGTCATGCGTATGTTGCCGCCATCCTTGAGCGCGCCAGGCAACGCAGCGCCGTCGTAGCGACCGCCTGCGCGGTGATCCCGAATTCGCGATAGAGCACGTCAGCCGGAGCGGACGCCCCGAAGCCGGTCATGCCGACGAATTCGCCGCTGTCGCCAAGCCAGCGCGCCCAGTCGCCTTCCACCGCGGCTTCGACGCCGACCCTCGGAACGCGGCCGAGAACCGCCGTGCGGTATTCGCGCGATTGCCGGCGAAACAATTCGAAGCATGGCGCCGAGACCACCGCGGCGCGGATATTGTCCTTCTCGAGCAGCCTTGCCGCCTCGAGCGCGATCGATAGTTCGGAGCCCGTTGCGATCAAGGTGACGTCGCGGCCGTCCTCCGGCTCGACGACGACATAGGCGCCGAACGCGACCAGATTGGCTCCGGTGTCAACTTCGCGAAACGTCGGCAGCGCCTGCCGCGACAGACACAGGACCGACGGATTGGCTTCCGCCCGCAGCGCGCAATCCCAGGCCTCGGCGGTCTCGACGGCGTCGCCGGGACGAAACACCAGCAGATTGGGGATCGCCCGCAGCGAGGCGAGATGCTCGACCGGCTGATGGGTAGGACCGTCTTCGCCCAGCCCGATGGAGTCGTGCGTCATCACATGGATGACCCTGATCGCCATCAGCGCCGCCAGCCTGATGGCGGGCCGGCTGTAGTCGGCGAAGCTCAGGAACGTGCCGCCATAGGGAATAAAGCCGCCATGCAGGGCGATGCCGTTCATCGCAGCCGCCATGGCGTGCTCGCGGACGCCATAGTGAATATAGCTGCCCGCAAAGCAATTGGGCCGTACCGGCTGATGGGTCTTGGCGCGGGTGAGATTGGAGTGGGTAAGATCGGCCGAGCCGCCCAACAGGTTCGGCAAGGCTTGCGCGATCTCGTCGATCACCAGTTGCGATGCCTGCCGGGTCGCGATGGCTGGCCGTTCGGCACCGAAGCGCTTGCGAATTTGCGAAATCGCTTCAGCATATTCGCAGGGCAATTTTCGATTCAGCGCATCGTGAAACGGCGAGCGCGGAGCGGTGTTGAGCCGCTTGGTCCGCTCGATCCAGGCCCGACGCGCTACCTGCCCGCGCGCGCCGATGTTGCGCCATTGCTCGGCGACATGTTCCGGAATCTGGAACGGCAGGTGTGGCCAGTCCAGCGCAGATCGTGTCTTGCTCACCTCGTCGGCGCCAAGCGGTGCGCCATGGGCCTTTTCGCTGCCCTGCCGGTTCGGTGCGCCGAAACCGATCACGGTGCGGCACGCGATCAGCGAGGGCCGATCGCTGTTGCGCGCCTGCTCGATCGCGTCCGCAATCGCCTCGGGATCGTGGCCGTCGATCCGGCTGGCCGACCAGCCTGACGCCCTGAACCGCGCCAGCTGGTCGATCCGAACAGGACAGCGACGTCGGCCCGTCGATCGAAATCTCGTTGTCGTCGAACAGCACGATCAGCTTGTTGAGCCGGAGATGCCCAGCCAGCGAAATCGCTTCGTGGCTGAGCCCCTCCATCAGGCAACCGTCACCGGCAATCACATACGTAAAGTGATCGACAAAATCGTTGCCGAAGCGTGCGTTCGACAGGCGCTCGGCCAGCGCCATGCCGACGGCCGTGGCGATGCCCTGCCCGAGCGGCCCGGTGGTGGTCTCGACGCCGGGCGTATGGCCGTATTCGGGATGCCCCGGCGTCTTCGATCCCCACTGCCTGAAGGCCCTGAGCTCGTCCGATGTCATGCCCGCGTAGCCCGTCAGGTGCAGCAGCGCATACAGCAGCATCGAGCCGTGACCGGCGGACAAGACGAAACGGTCGCGATCCGGCCACGCCGGATCGGCCGGATCGAATTTCAGGAAACGCGAAAACAGCACTGTGGCCACATCGGCCATGCCCATCGGCATGCCCGGATGACCCGACTTGGCCTTTTCGACGGCGTCGATCGCCAGAAAGCGGATCGCATTGGCCATTTCCGCATGCGAAGCATCCGGACGAGCGGCGAAAGAAGTGAGAGCATGGAGGGTCATACCGTGCGCCTCTTGCGTTCCATCAGTTGCAGGATCAGCGGGGTGAGAATGAGCTGCATCGCGAGGTCGAGCTTCGATCCGTGAATCACGATCGAATTGGCACGCGACATGAAGCTGTTCGGAATCATCGACAGCAGATAGGGAAAATCGATGCCGCGCGGATTCTTGAGCCGGATCACCACCATCGATTCGTCCGGCGTCGGGATCCAGCGCGCGATGAATGGGTTGGATGTATCGACGGTCGGCACGCGCTGGAAGTTGATGTCGGTCTCGGCGAATTGCGGGCAGATGTAGTGCACATAGTCCGGCATCCGCCGCAGGATGGTGTCGGTCACCGCCTCCGCGCTGTAGCCGCGGTCGCTGCGATCGCGGTGCAGCTTCTGGATCCATTCCAGATTGATCACCGGCACGACGCCGATCTTGAGATCGGCATGTTGCGCGATGTTGACCGTGTCGGTCACCACCGCGCCATGCAGGCCCTCATAGAACAGCAGATCGGATTTTTCGGGCAGCGGACCCCATTCGGTGAACGTGCCGGGATCCGCGCGGTACAGCTTGGCTTCCTCGTCGTCGTGGACGTAGTGGCGCGTGGTCCCGGTGCCGGATTCGCCGTAGTCGCGAAACACCCGCTCTAGCTCTTCGAACAGATTGGTCTCGGGACTGAAATGGCTGAAGTGCTTGTTGCCGCGCTCGGCCTCCTCCGCCATCTTGGTGCGCATTTCGACGCGGTTGTAGCGGTGGAAGGCATCGCCCTCGATATAGGCCGCGGCGACCTTCTCGCGGCGGAAGATGTTCTCGAACGTCTTCTTCACCGACGTCGTGCCGGCGCCCGATGAACCCGTGATCGATATGATGGGATGACTGCGCGACATCGGGGGCGTCCGTCAGCGAAACAGGCCGCGCCGCGCAAACAGCGGCGCGTCGCTATTGTCGAACATCGGCTCGATGCCTTCGTGGATGGCCGCGACGTCGCGGACGCCGCGCGCCGAGCCCATGATCAGCGGCACCCGCTGGTGCGGCGTTTTCGCTCCCAATTCCAGGATTCGCCGGCGCCCGGTGGTCGCAGCACCTCCCGCCCACTCCATGATCAAGGCCATGGGATGCGCTTCGTACAGCAGGCGAAGCCTTCCCTCGCGATATCCGGGCCGGGCGTCGGCGGGATAGAGAAACACGCCGCCGCGCACCAGGATGCGAAGCGATTCCGCCACCAGCGAACCGATCCAGCGCATGTTGAAATCCGCCGCGCCGCCACCGTTGGTGCCGGCCAGACATTCGTCGATATAGGTGCGAACCGGCCCGTGCCAGTGCCGGCGGTTGGAGGCATTGATGGCGAATTCCGGGGTGTCGGGTGCGATCCGCACGCCTTGCGCGGTCAACAGGAATTCGCTGGTGCGCCGGTCGAGAATGAAGATGTCGACGCTGGCGTTGTGGGCGAGAACCAGTGTGGTTTGCGGACCGTAGACGATGAAGCCCGCGGCGCACTGCGCCGTGCCGGGCTCGAAGAAGGTCGAGAGAACGTCGTTGCCGCGGGGACGGATCGAAAAGATGGTGCCGACCGAGATGTTGTTTTCGAGGTTGGCCGATCCATCGAGCGGATCGATGGCGACACAAAGCGGCGCTTCGGGATCGAGGATCTCGGGCAGCGCCGCTTCCTCGGAAAGGATGGCCGCGACCGGGGCATGACGCAGCGCCCGGCGCATCATCTCATCGGCGGCGACGTCGATGTCCTTCTGCCGGTCGCCGTCAGGATTGACGCCGCCATTGGCGCCGGTAATGCCTGCCAGCGGCCCGTCGGCGATCAGTCCGGCCAGATCGACCGCAGCGGCGGCAATGGCCGCGATCACCTCGCCGATCGCAGCGCCGTGCGGCCCCTGCGACGCGGATCGTTCGAGATGCGAACGCAGACTGACGCGCGCGTCCATGGCCGTCTCCCCGCGTCCTCTGTGGGACGCTCCAGCGGGTTTGCCGATGGGCAACCCGCCAGCAAAAGAAGCGCAATTTGCCGAATTAGTAAAATTTTGTTATCTTTGGCATGACCAAAGTTTAGCTTATAGGGGTGGCGGCGATGGCGGGCAGATTCTTTCGCGAATTGACCATCCGGCAGCTGCGGGCGCTGGCCGCCGTTCAGAAACACCGGTCGGTCACCGCGGCCGCGAAGCAGCTTCATCTCACCCAGCCCGCGGTGACGCTGCAGCTTCGCAATCTGCAGGCGCTCGCGGGCCTGCCTCTGATCCAGCGCACCACCGACGGCATGCTGCTGACGGAGGCCGGGCGCGAAGTGCTTGCACTCACCGAGCGGATCGAAGCCGCGATCGCATCCTGCGAAACCTCGCTCGACATGATCGCGGGGAAGACCGCCGGCCGTATTTCGATCGGCGCCGTCAGCACCGCAAAATATTTCGTGCCGTTCGCGATATCAGGATTTTCGAAAGCGTATCCGGATGTCGACGTCACGCTCTTCATCGGCAACCGGCAGGAGATCGGCACCGCGCTGCGCGGCTACGATCTGGATATCGCCATCATGGGCCGCCCGCCGGTCGATATCGCCATGAATGTGCACCTGATCGGCGATCACCCGCACGTCATCATCGCGCCCACCGCGCATCGCCTGGCGCGAAAGGCGCGTCTCGCGCTGAGCGATCTTTCCGAGGAAACCTTCCTGACGCGCGAGCCGGGATCGGGAACGCGCGGCCTGATGGAGCAACTGTTCGAGACCGCCGGCGTTCGCCCGAAAATCGGCATGGCGATGAGCAGCAACGAGACCATCAAGCAGGCGGTGATCGCCGGCTTGGGGATCGCGTTCATATCAGCGCATACGGTGGCGACCGAACTCGACGAGCGGCGGCTGGTCACGCTCGACGTCGATGGCCTCCCCGTGGTCCGGCAATGGTTCGTGCTCGCCCGCAAGGACAAGGTTCTGCTGCCGCCGGCGCAGGCGATGTTCGATTTCCTCAGCGCCAAGGGAGCGCAGTTCTTGCCGCGCACCCACGGCCGGCTGCGTCTCACCCGGCCGTCAGCCCGCGCCAGGCGCGGATGAGCGTGCCGCGACGTGCGGATCACGCCGCCTTGGCGAGACTCGACCTCCAGCCCAGATCTCAACCGGCGCCTGCACGTCATCGCGATGACGAACGGAGCGCGGGTCGGACCCAACAAATTACAGCAGGGACGCGCCGGACCTTGATCAACGCAAAACGGCCTTCCGTCGATACTGCCATTAGCAGCTCTTCATGACTGATTTCGACCACAGATCTACTGAACTTCGCGAGTTTGCTTTCGACAATCCGGGTCGAACCAGAGAGAGCGCAAGTTCGTGGTCGCCAGGTTTGTTCGGTCGACTTGGCCCGATATCTTTTTTCTCTCTTCGTTTTTTAGATTCCAGCGGCTGTTAGCCAAGAACCCGTTCCGCTTCCGCGATTGCGCACAGAACGTGATAAAATGAAGAGGCCGGAATGAAATCGACCAACGACCGGCCGTAGTGGTCAAATTGATCGTACCAGCCACCCAAAACGGGATGGCGCAGGTAGTATCGATATAGCCTGGCAAGAGCCGCACGCGCTTCGTCAGCGGCACCCTGCTCTCCCACTTCGGCCTGCGCGATCCAGGCTTTGGCGATTTCCGTCTGCGGCCAGCAACGCCGAGTGAACGTTCTAACGTTCCCGTCTGCGTCGCCCTCGTCGAACAGGCAGCCTGTAACATCGTCGCGAAACCGCAGTGCCGAGGCAAGCAACTGCGCGCGATACTTACCGGTCGGACAGCCCGTGATCCGTTCAAAGCCACAGAGCAGCCACACCCATTCCGCCTGATGCCCGGGTTCGACACTGACAGGTTCGATCTTCGACCAGTCCTCCTCAAAGTATTCGCCGAGAACCTGACGCTGCGGATCGTACCAGTTCGCAACAAAGAGACTGTACAAATCGCCGGCGCGATTCTGAAAAGCTGGCTCGTGGGTCGCATCGAATGTTGCGATCATCGCCTCGAACATATGCATCTGCGGATTTTGCCGGCGTGGCATTGTCGGGGGAATTCCCTCGATGAAGCCGCCGTGGGGCGATCGCAGATCGCGATCGACAAACGAGAGCAATGCTTGGATCTCGTCCCGAACCTGAGCATCCCTGCTCAACTGGTACAATGTGGACAGCGCAAGCAGAACGAATGCGTGGTCATAAGTATCGCGTATGGGGCTGGCTACAGACCCGCCCGGATCCAGCAAGTGAACAAAGCCCGCCCGGCCATCGGGGCTTTTGGCCTTCGCCAAAAGATACTCCAGGCCCTTCATCGCGATTTCGCGGCCTTCCGAGTACCAGCCCATTTGAGCGGCCTTGGCGAAGCAATAGATCTGTCGCGCCTGAACGCGGATACGCCGCGGCGCCTCACGATCTGCCCGACCCTCGATATCGAGCCTTTCGACAAAGCCGCCGGCCTTCGAATCCCAACCTTCGCCGGACCACAATGGGAGTGAATGCTCGACCATAATGGAATTCAGGACTTTGAGGATGTTCTGGGATTCATATCCAACTATTGCTTCTGCATTATTGTTGCCCGTCATCCCACTCTCCCAACCGCGTCAAATTGCCAGATGATTAGCGTCGCCGATCATAGCGCGATGACGGCGGCGTGCAGTCTCGGAGGACGGCCGCGTGCGGCTTCGTTTAGGCAACCTACACCAATGGATTGAAAACAGGTGCTCTTGTTCTAGAAAGTCGCGTCTCGCAGGAAGCCGAGAGACTATTATCTACCACAGATCGTGGTATTATAACACTCTATCCTTAGTTGCCAATCGGCCGTAACCGTGATTGTGCTTTTACCCAACGCAGTATTGTAACCGCGGTCGCGAAGAATCGCGGATTGGCGCCGGCGGTCCCGACGACGTGACCCGATCTCGATCGTAGATTCATCGAAGGACGTGCTGGCAACTAGCTTCTTTTTGGAAAATCAACTGGCTCTTAGCGGCGCCGACGACCTCCGAGCCATGTTCGAAAATGGCGCTCATGAACACCCTGGCATAATTCGCGTAAAATATAATAAATACAGTATGTTGCCCCTCTCTTTCCGAGCAGGCCACCACCAGTCCATAGGTTCCTCAAGGCGTAAACGGACAACTGCCAAGCTCTTCAGTAATCACCCGATTCACCAGTAGCGCATAGCGCTATACGCCAAAAAAATACAACACTGAGGGAGCGCATTGTCTCACAATCTGCATTCCGGACTTGACGCATGCGCGGGACGAAGCCTGCCATTCAGTCCTCGCGGTCGGTCCCGATGGGGCGTTCGAGAAAGGCGCGACTATCCACATGTCCGCCTTCACCGGACCAGGCGTCGTTTGAACATCGGCTCACAACTTGCTACCTCAATGATCTTGATGCCGCTAAGGCAGCAGCCCGCAGAACTTCATCGAGCGGAGTTTGAGAACCAAAACTCAGATTGACAGCTACTTGAAAATGCAATCCCGCAGCTGGCAAGTTCCGAAGGAACCAACCGGGATCTCCACAAAAAGCGGGAACGGATGGACCGCGGGTTGATGTGATTGGCGATCCCACAAGAAACAGTACGTGGCAGTCCAGATCATTCGAGCCCTTTTGCGCGCTGTCGAAGAAGTGAGAATATGGTTAGCTTGTTTCCAAAGCCAGATGGCAACGCTGCACCTGACGTTAGTGTCATAGTTGTCAGCTACAACACGCAGCACTTGCTAGCGCGGACGCTGACCGCATTAGACACCGGTCGGGGACAACTTCGCCTACAGGTGATCGTCGTTGACAATGCTTCGCGAGATGGCTCGGTAGAATACCTAAGAAAGGAATTTCCGAATGTGGAGTTGGTCGAAAATCTCGCAAATGTGGGTTTTGGCCGTGCCAACAACCTAGCTTTGCCTAGGATCCGTGGTCGCTATGTTTTACTTCTTAACACCGACGCCTTTGTATCTTCGGACACCTTGCCTCGGACTGTCAGTTACATGGACCAGCATCCTCGATCTGGTGTGCTGGGTGTAAAACTGGTTGGTGAGAACGGCGTCCTTCAGCCATCCTGTCTGTATTTCCCGACGCCATGGAATATTTTTCTCAAGTTGAGCCACCTAGAGAGATTCTTTAAGACCGCCCGTCTTGTTGATGACGATCATGACACGTTGCGTGCATGCGACTGGGTGCGGGGCTGCTATTATTTGATACGCCGCGAGGTCATCGATTCCGTTGGCCTGTTCGATCCGCGATACTTTCTTTATTATGAAGAAGTCGACCACTGTCGTAGGGTGCGTCAAGCCGGATGGGAAGTAATCTACTATCCCTATGCACCGGTCGTTCACATCGGCGGAGAAAGCGCGAGATCTTACGGACGTTCGCTGGACGGCAGCCGGCAAATTTCAACACTGCACACCGAAAGTGAGCTTCTATATTTTCGCAAGTACTTTGGATTATCTGGTTTGTTGGCGTCAGTGTTCCTTACGACGTTGACCTACCTCGGTCTTGAACTGAAGCGGATCCTTCAGCGTCGTGATGCAGATCAAGCGCAAGCCCCGCTAAATCACGCATGGTTAGTGATCAAGCTATTATTCGAAACTAGGTTGGCGTCTCGACCCACACAATGAGGTAGTCTGCGCCGGCGCAAGAGACTGAAAGCGAACCAGTCAGGGCGAGCCATTTGTGCTAGCGGCGGTGCAAACAAGGAATGAGTTTCAGCCGCGCGGTATCATCATTTTAGAACGAGACGTTAACCCGCGATTGCGAGCCTTCGATTTCACACATTCAGCCAGCGAGCTCAGGCTGCAGTCGCGTTTACTATGCGCTGCGTGTCACTTGGTTAATGTAAACATCAATCTCAGTTCGACACCGCTATCGACGGATTTTCTGGCGCGCCGCAAATCCACGATCCTCGCCCGCAATTCCTGATGGATATCTGCTTGCCGGCGAATTTCGGCGCAGCTGCCGCAACCAGGGCCTCAGGTCGTTCAGTCTCTCGGTGGTCAACACCCTTGGAAGTACTTTCGGCTGTAGTTAAACTGCTTAGTTAACCTGGAGCGCGGGCATCAACCTTAACGCCCGACTTTCGTTGCGACCTGCTTCGGACACGATAGCGTCAACGTGATAGGCCAATAGCAATCAAATACAAAGTTCACGGATGGCCACCCTTGAACGCGAGTATGGATTCTTGGACAATCGAAACGTGCTGTGCCAGACCTCGAATGTATGATAGCTTATTTCGTTTGTTGCTTGAAAGCACGGTAGATGCCGCACCGAAAAGGCAATGATGGCTGGCAAACCGCGCCCGGCGATCTGGCGATCGACCAAGAGGGGCCAACCGATCTCGCGTTCGAACGGTTCGATGATGTCGATGTCGAGCGGCCCATCGTTGAGCTTTTCAATCAGATCGTCGCTCGTTACGGCAATAAAACCGCGGTCGTCGATGAGGCCACCAGGCTGACTTATCGCGAGTTGCAGCGAGCCTCGATTCATCTTGGCCGCCGCATTGATGCCCTTGTACCCCCTGGCAGACCAGTCGGTCTGCTGCTGCCAAACAATGCTCTATTCCCAGTTGCGGCATTAGCCTGCCTGGCAGTTGGGCGGCCCTATGTGCCGATTGATCCCACATATCCACAGACACGCGCCGATCAGATCCGAGAAGAGGCCGGACTGTCTGCGATGATCATTGACCGGATCGATGGCCAGGTTTTTTATGGGGGTGGTTCATTGCCTTGCCTCGATGTCGGCTCCTCCCTTGATGGTACTGACGATCTGATTCCTTTCACCGCGCGAACGGGCGGTCCTGCGGTCATCCTCTACACATCTGGCAGCACCGGCCGACCCAAGGGCATATGCAACGACCAACGAGCAATTCTACAGCGGGTTGCTCAGGCAACAAATTCTTGTCACCTAAACGCCAATGATCGGTTCTTCCTTCTCAGCTCCCCTGGCACTATCGCCGGCGTGAGAGAAACCTTTGCGGCGCTACTCAATGGCGCGACGCTGTACGTCGCCGATCCCAATAAGCTCGGCATCAATGGTGTCCTGCAGATGCTCCACAGCGCAGGTGTCACGGTTGGCTACGTTGTTCCGGCATTGCTGCGGCAGCTTCTGGCCGCGCCCGATGCGCGGGCTGCATTCGATCAATCCAGGGTTATCAGGATCGGCGGCGACATTCCCGTTAAAGAAGACCTCGCGCTGTGCCGGGCCATCTTGCCGGCGTCTTGTCGGATCTTGTTCGCGTTCAGCTCTACGGAGGTCCCCACCATCTTTCAATGGTTCGTGCCGCATGATTGGTATCCCGACAGCGTGCGGCTGCCGGTCGGTTATCCGCGGGCCGGCATCGATTTCAATATAGAAAATGATGGCGCGGCGGACGGGGCTGGCGAATTGATCGTCAGGAGCCGCTACCTTGCGCTTGGCCACTGGCAAGGTGGACAACTCCAAGCAGGTCCGTTTCAAACTGATCCAGCCGATCCGAGTGCGCGAATCTTGCGCACCGGCGACCGCGTGCGGCTGCGTCCCGATGGCCTTGTCGAGATGACCGGACGCGTGGATCGGCAAATCAAGATGCGCGGCTCGCGCATTGATCTGGCTGAAGTCGAGGTGGCCTTGCGCGGTTGCGCCGACGTCGCTGACGCCGCCGTGATTCCTCGACGTCAGAGCGAGGACGTGAGCGCCTTAGTTGCCTACGTGGTGCCGCGCGGCACACCAAGTGTGACATTCGAAGCCGACCTCAGGGCAAAGCTTGCCGAGCAGTTGCCCCGCCGAATGTGCCCCTCGCAGTTTCGTATCCTTGACGTTCTACCGCAGCTCCGGGGCTTCAAGACAGATTATCAGGCCCTCGCGCGTCTCGATCAATGCGAGCTTACCGGATCGGACACCTCAAAGAACGACGCCTTCACCCCCGCCATCGTTCCATCCTCAACGCCAGGAAGTTCTCGCGTGCACGATGCGGTAGCCGGTGCCTGGACCACCATCCTCGGTCGACGATCGTTCCAGGCGGACATGCCCTGGGACGAAGCGGGTGGAGATTCGCTCGCGGCGCTTCATCTGTGGTGCTTGATTGAGGAGACGCTTGGCACCCGGCTCGTCATCGACAGCCTTGAACTGAACGCGACGCCAAACATGTTCATTGCCGAGGTCGAGAGGCAGCTTAGCTCGTCGGCGGTAACCGGATCGTTGGCTCCGCTGGTGTTCTTCCTACCGTCAGCCGATGGCGACACGCCGCTGCAGGCACAATTCCGAGCTGCGTTTCACAATCAGATCCGCTTCGAGGTGGTGCAGTATCCACAATGGCCTGAGATGATCGATGCCGGGGCCACTTTTGGTGTACTCATCACCGCAGCCGTCGAACAAATTATCGCGAAGGGTGACGGCGATATATTTCTCGCCGGCTTCTCGTTCGGTGGGTTTGTCGCTTCTGAGGTGGCGCGCCGCCTAATTGCGCTCGATCGTCGCGTTAGCTTTGTTGGCTTGATCGACACTCAATTTGGCTTTCAGTTACCTGCGCATCAAAATCGCCTTTCAAGAGTCCGAGGTCTTGTTGGTAAGATTTTCCTGCGGCCAACCTCTCTCGAAGTGACCTTGGTCAAAGTCCTGGCAAAAAAATCGGCATTTAGAGTTCTGCGTCGGTTTGGCGAATTGGTTGCGCTACTGCCGGCGACGGTTGCATTCAAAGGCCATTATCATCTCAATTATCATCTTAGAGTGCAGGCGATGTATCGTTGGGCACTTAAGCCGGTCCAAGCGCCGATTTATTTATTCCGAACGAATGAGTTCCCAAATCCGCTGCCCGGTCGACTTGGGGAGCACTCGCAAATCGTCTTGAAGTAATTTCGGTAGGGGGCACCCACCTTTCTATTCTGCGGCCACCGGCGCGTGAGCTCCTCTGCCGGCAATTCCTGACGGCAGTAAACGCCGCCAGGGATGCTGCTCGCCTGGCTATAACGACGACGGCTGAGATCAGTGGTTAATCTTGGCGCAGGGCGCCGAGCACCGGAAAATTAGGGATCGGCCGCCGGCATGGAGCCGCCATCGTTGCCAGCTCAATTCAATTACCACGACGACAAGTCAAAACGACGTGCAGCTTAGTGATTTTGAGGGTGACTGTCTGATTGTCTAGATCTCACGATCAGACAAACGCTAGCGATTAACCTTAGAAAAACTGCTTGTCTTGTAGGTGCGGTAACGCCATGATATTTGAGATTTACGAGTTAAAATATTAGACGTATCGCTATTTCAACGACCTTTTAGCCTTGCAACATCCTGCTAGGATCATCACCTTGTCGAACGACGCTGCCTTGGTCATTGATCTCGATGGCACCTTGGTTCGCACAGATTTGCTCTATGAAAGTTTCTTTTCCACCGCGACGAGTGGCCTCAAGCATTACTGGTCCGTCGCCAGTGCCTTTCGTCGTGGGAAAGCGCCTTTGAAGGCGTTTCTCGCCGAAGCGGCAACAGTCGACTATGAACTGCTTCCCTATAACGTCGATGTTCTGCAGTTGGCACGCGACGCCAAGAGCGAGGGCCGTCGAGTTTTCCTCGCGACAGCGAGTGACCGCCAGCACGCCGATGCCATCGGCACTCATCTCGGATTGTTTGACGGTGTTTTCGCTTCTAACGGCATCGAGAACCTGTCCGGCGAAACGAAGGCACGCCGGTTGGTCGAGTCATTCGGGGAAGGCGGTTTTGATTATGTCGGGAACAATCAGGTCGATGTCGCGATCTGGTCGCATGCGCGCAAGGCGCTCGTGGTCGGAAATTCAACCGCACTGTTGCGTAAGGTCGAGTTCTCTTGGCATTCCGGTGGAAAGCGTCGGAGCATCGCAGCCACGATTTGCCATCTGGCTCAGGGCACTGCGCGTGCATCAATACGCCAAGAACGCCCTGGTTTTCGTCCCGCTTTTGACAGCGCATGCCTACGCCACGCATTTCTTGATCAACGCATTGTTGGCTTTCGTGGCCTTTTCGCTTTGTGCCTCATCGGTTTATCTTCTGAATGACCTCATTGATCTGGACGCGGATCGGCGCCACCCGACTAAACAGAACAGGCCATTCGCAAGCGGCGCGCTCCCGATCGCCCACGGCTTGGTCGCGATCCCATTTCTGCTATTGCTTGCCTTTGTTTGTGCATTTGCGGCTTCCCTACCCCTGGTCGGAGTGCTCGCTGCCTATTTCGCGCTCACACTTTCCTATTCATTGAGTCTTAAGCGTAAGCTGATCGTCGATGTCGTCGTGCTAGCGACGCTGTACACCATACGAGTGATTGCGGGAGCCGCTGCGCTACCAGTCGTGCCGTCCGAATGGCTGCTTGCTTTTTCGATGTTCATCTTCACGTGCCTGGCGCTTGTCAAACGCTACGTCGAGCTAGCGTTACGCATCGACAAGGAGTTACCAAATCCATCAAATCGAAACTACCGACTGGCCGATCTGCCCATTGTCGGGGCCCTAGCGGCGGCGAGTGGCTTCAATGCAGTTACTATCTTTGCCCTCTATATCTCTTCCCCGGCGGTACAGAACGTTTACCGGCGCCCCGAGCTCATGTGGCTCATCTGTCCTGTTCTGCTCTACTGGATTGCGCGGGTGGTGGTTCTCGCGCATCGCCGATCCATCGGTGACGATCCAATCTCGTTTGCGCTGCGCGATCGGAACAGCTATGTGTCCGTCGTGGCCATGATCACCGTCGTGCTGCTCGCCAGCTGAGTAAAACACGCTGCTTCCGAGCCAGCCCGCGGCTCAGATTTCGACTGAAGAGGCTTCGTGACCGTCGCTACGCGTCAACTGTTCTGACTGTGCGAGCGCCATAAACAGCAACACCGCCACGAGAATAAGAGCGCCGAAAAATACGTGGGACTGAACCAGATTTATAGCGGGTACAGTCGGACCAAACGGCGGAATTAGCGGAAAGCCAGTCATCAGGAACGACACCGCGATTAAGATCGGTATGATCCACATACGTCGGTGCTGCGTTCGATCGAGCACAACCTTGAGTGCCACGACATATGCTGGCAGGAGAACGTTGTAGTGATGGACCCAGGCAATCGGCGACGCGACGGTGAACAGAACCGAGGCGGCGCAGAAACTGAGCAATTTGGACAGCGGATCGAACCCCCTCACTCTGATTACGAAGGGGATGATGAGCATGACGAGGCTAGATAGGGTTGTCGCCAAGTAGACCGCCGGTATGTACGGTGGGAACGCCGAATTTGGAACGGGATTATCTGGATCGCTATCAAGCGAAGGGCCATGATACAGGAAGCGATTGAAGATGCCGTTCACGGACTGATTGAGGTGGTGATATTCGCCGTGCTGCGACAGAAACCCCAGCACATTCAGATAGTCGAGATGCGAGTCCCAACCATACAACCATATCGAACAAATTTGTGCCGTAGCCGACACAGCTGCAAAGCCGCCAACGAACCGCCAATCTCTCTGCCAGAGAGCCAGCACGCCGAGCAGCAGAAACTGTGGCTTAACTGTCGCGGCAGCGGCAATCAGACAGCCCGCCAGCACGCCCCTCTCGTGCAGCAACGCGAGGCAAGCCAGCAAGAAAAGCAGCCCCAATAAGATCTGCATCTGACCAAACTGAAAAGCCAGATTATTCGGATAGAATCGGACAGCGATCAAGAAGGCGAGCGGTCCTACCGGCACGCGCAATCCAAACCAACGAGCCGGTCCAAGAATCTGGACGGCGAATATCCAGAATACCACACCAGTGACGATTAGAATCCCGGCGTTGATCGCATTGTATTGGAAGGTCGTGCCAATTCCCATCCTGCGCAGCAGGTCGAGCAAAAGCAGCGCGCTTGGCGGGTACTGGAACTTGACGTGATCCGAAAAGAACAAGGTTTGATAGACGAGGCCCGTTGAAGACCCATGCAAGAAATCGAGGGCACGCGCCATCGGAAACCAGAAAGTCCTCTCCGGCGTATTTTGCCCGGCCAATCAACTGCACGGACTGGGCCAGGCATGCCGTGGAAAATATGAACCACACGACACGAGACAATTGCTGCCGTAAAAATGACGAGTCCAGAGCAACAAGCCCCGGTCTGGATTGAACTGGATCAGCGGCCACGGCGCGTCTCTTTGCTACGAGCGCTCAAGTCAGCGCAAAATAATGCATTCCCGGCAGCCGCACAACTACAACTCCGGCAGTGGACGGCATTTGGCATCACTCGCCGGAGACATCAAAATGTCCTGTCGGGGACATGGGCACATTTGTCCGATCATCACGGAAGCGAACGCTCCCTTCCGCTGCCTGCCGTTGCCGGAGCCCGAACAGCAGAAGCAAAAGGAGAAGCGCGCCAAAGAAGCAATGCGCCTGTGCAAACCGGAAGGGCGTCTCCGCCAGCAGCAGCGCGAACGGTATGACGTTCGCTACCAAGACCCACGACAACAACAGGGCCGCTAGAGCGAGCGCGCGGTTCAGCCCGGCGGGCCGATCGAAAATAAGCCTCAACGCCACGAGATACAGCGGCAGCAGAATTCCATAGTGATGCTCCCAGGCCACCGGCGAACCGACCACAGTGCAAATTGCAGCTGCTCCAAAATCCGCGATCTGAGGTTTAATGCCTCGCAATAGCAAAGGCGAAATGACGACCAGACAAAAGGCAAATGCCGAGGCCGCAAGCGTTCCCGCGTAAACCCCCGGAATATAAGGTGTTAGCTTGGTAGAATCCCAGTGAAGGGTGTCGCCCGATAGGAAGTAGGCGTTTAACACGCCATTCACCGAGTTGTTGGCAAAGAAGCCCTCACCGTGGCGGCCGAGAAACGCAAGCACATCCAGATAGGCCAAGTGATTGTGCAATCCGTACCGTAGCAGCGAGATTGCCGCGATTGGCACGAATCCGATGAGTATGCCAACGCTAAAAGCCATTTCCTGCCACAGCAGACCCCATATCAGTAGCAACCCAAGTTGCGGCTTAATTGTACACGCCAGGCCAATGCAGACCCCCGCAAGCATGCGGCGGCTACGAAGCCAGAAGACAACCGCTATGGTGAAGAGAGCATCTATCCAGACTTGAATCTGCCCCAGTACTTCCGCACGCACCAGCGGATAGAACACGAATGCAACGGCAACCGCGAGTATCGCCACGCCAATCGGACTGAAAGTCGGCCTGGCCACCGACGGTGCTCCAGTTATCGATAGCTGAAGCTGCCGCGCGGGGTGAAACAGCAACCACGCAACGACGCCTACTCCGACGGCGTTGATGCAATAGATCGCAAAATTGAGTCCGCTCAAGCCGCGCAAGCTCAGAAAGTCTAGCGTCGAAAGAAGATCGAGTGGCAACAGGCTGGTCGGAGGATATTGAAACCGGATGCCCTTCGCGAAGAAAAGGTCCTCATATAGCTGGTTGGCATCACCTTCGCGCAAGAAGCTAAGCGCCTTCAGCATCGGCACCCAGGAGTCTCCTGGATCTGACATTCGCACCACGCCGACGAGCATTGTTCGTATCGCGCTGAAATTCGTGAGATCAACCGGCGCGATACCTTCCAGCATCGTCGAATAATGTCGGCCCAATAGCCCGATTGCCACAATCGGAAACAAGACAAGTCCGGCAAGCAAAAACGTTGGGGTCGTGCGGACTAACCAGCTGCGGCTCCGCTGCGCGAAAACCCCGAAGGACATGCAAAACCTGTTTACAATCACTTGTTGCAGTAATCAGCTGGATTAGAGCATCTTCTTCGCTTTCATCAAGCGATATTTGAGTCTCAGTCACCTCGACAGCACACGCGTCGATGTGTGTCCTGACGCTATCCTTAACACGTTAACCAAGGATAGATCTGTTAGCGCCCCGGCGCATAAGAGACAGATTCTTTAAGCGGGATGACAGCCCGGAGGGACGCGTTCAATCGACAAGGGAATGCCGTTGAGATCGCGCCCAGCTTACAAAACCAAGTGCACCTTCAATCCGCTGTCATCGCCACTACTCGCACTCCATGCAGAGCAATCGTTGTTTTGGCGTCCGTCAGCGCAGCCGATTAGCCAGGAATTTGACCGATCGTTCCATCGCAAGGCGTCCCGCAGCAGTATCAAGATTGAATTGATACTGATGCTGAACCGGCGGCGTGTAGTCCGCCGGGAAAAAAAGGCTATCGACAGTCACCCCGAGCTTAGACGCAGCCTCGGCGAAGCGATGCGATTGAGGTGTCAGCCAATCGGCATTTCCCACCGATATGAACATCGGAGGAAAATCAGCAGTGAGGTGCTGAGCGACTGAGAATTCGGCAAAGCGCGGGTCGTCCGAAAAATGTTTCGTTCCAAAATATGCCCAGAGCTGTGTCCCCAGCGTTGACCAAAGCAAGTTCCTATAGGAGCTATTGAATTTCAGGGTCGTGCCATCATACAGTCCGCAATAGAGAATGACACCGAGCAACTGAGATCGATCGATTGATGGGACGATACCTGTGGCTTTGGCATAGGACGGTCCACTCACGATCGCCGCTATCTGTGCAGCCATCTGCGCACCAGATGAGTCACCCGCCAGAAAAAACCTAGACGGATCGACGTTCAGCCGCGCCGCATTCTTTTCGATATAGGCGAGCGCCGCATTCACTTGCCTCACTGGCGTGGGATAGTCCTTACCGGGCGCCAGCGAGTAATCGACACCGATCGTTGTGTAACCTTTGGCAGCCAGGATCATAAGATAGTTGGCGATGTGATCCTTGCTGCCTGCCAGCCAGCCGCCGCCGTGAATCCAGACAATGGTTGGCAGCGTCTGACGAGCGTTGTTGATTTGGGAAGGCGAGAACACGTCAAGATAGGCATCAGCGTCATCGGCAATGTATTGCTCGTTGCGCCGGACGACGACACCGGCAGGCAAATGCTTCTCGAGCGCCTGCGCTGCCGCGGGCGCCCCTTTATCCATCGCTCTGCGAACATAGAGAGCCGATGGCCACGGACTGACCTTGATCGCTACATAGCTTGCCAAGACCAGGATGAAGATGACTCCAAACACCCCTAGAAGGGCTTTCACCGCTGTCGATCTCATATTCACTGGTATCGCCCGCATTGGGTTATGTGGCGGCCATAAACTGACAAATCTGGCAATCGCTTCCGCGTGTCAAATGCGACAATAAGCATACGAACATTTTTCTTCCGGCGTCGCGAATACTCATCATCGGTCCAGACCGATCCCGAGCAGCCTTAATCTAATTGAAGAATACGGCCCGGAGAAATGCGTCCAATTACCATATCGACTAAGGCGAGGATGTTTCCCTTCAAACGTCCCCTTCGATCTATCCAGGGTTCCGGATAAAAGCTCCGCGCCAGGTTGGCCGCGATGTTGCGCGACATCAGCTTGTTGGCATGGCGCCACGGCATTGATCCCTTGCGGATCAGATAGATCGGATTGGCAATTTGCGAATAACCGAAGCGAACACCAGAGGTTCGTCCGAGCTTGATTCCCAAATGAACGCCGCGCAATGCCGCAGACTTGACGATCCGGCCATAAGGGAGAATACGCTGGGAAAAATCTATGTCTTCCTGCCAACCATAAAGAGGGAGGTTCTCATCAAACAGGATATCGTGACCTATGATTGTTTTTAGTCGAAATGCCATGTTGCAACCATAGGTGCCATAGCACTCGATGAATTGGCTCGCGGGGCTGCACGATTTCGGTGCGCAGCGAATGATCCGCAGGCCCTGCTCCACGCTAAAGCCCGGACCTTGGGCACCATCCGCGAGGAGAACACCGGTCGCGGCTATCACATCAGGGCGAGCGAGAAATATGTTCTCGAGATTTTCGATGTAATCGGCATCGGCAAAAAAATCATCATCAAAGAAAATTATGATGTCTGCCGTCGTGGCAGCCGACAGGATCTTGTTGCGCTGAGCTGGCAAGCCAACCGGTCCGCTCACGACAAGGGTTGGTCTTGGAAATTTCTTCAGCGCGAGATTATCAACGTCGTCGGGGGCGACCGGGCAAATCACCAGAGAATTGGGCATCCGGGTCTGCTCGGCCAAAATGGAGATGGTCTGGGCAAGAACCTCGCGCCTTCCCGACGTTGCGATACCCACCACGATATTCAGTTTTTCAGCTGGCATGCGAATCCGTTAGGCAATCCTGAGAGTCCGGCGAAACTCGAAAATACCGCGAAGCTGCGACGATGCGCCCTGCAGATTTAACTTCGACCTAGAGGCGACCAGCATTATGTTCACGCGTCGATCACGCGAGCCGCAATCTTTGCTGTGAGGGACTTAAAGCAAAGCGGCAGCGATACCGCTTTAGTAACCGAAGAATGCTCTGCCACCGGTAACCATAAATGATTCGGACCATCGTACACGGGCCATCGCAAATTCTACAACACTTGCTGGTACCAGAAAAACTACATATCTTGTCGCAAGCGGCCAAACCATCGATAACCCTTAGAGAAGTCGACCGCATTCTGACTACCGGCATTCAGTTAATTTGTCCAACCTTCCTTGGGGTATTCGTTAATGCTATACGAGCTGCGGCTTACCAAAATAAATCCCAATATGACCGCGGCTGTCATCGAATGCCTCTATGCGGCGCCGGGATCTTCGCTAAAGATCGGTGACAAGCTTTGCGATCTCAGCGTTGATTTGAGCAGCGGCTTTTCCCAGTACTGTCCGCCGATTTCCTATTTCCGGGTTGTCGTGCGCGAGAAGGTTTGGCTGCGAAAGACGCTCGTTGCTCCGGGCGACAGCTGCGACGTTGGACAATTATTGGCGGTCTTTAGCTCGGAGCAGGATGAGCCCGACGATGCCGTTCCGGCTCGACCGTTGCGGATTACCACCGCCGGGATCGCACATCATCCCGGCATGTGGTCTGCGAGCGAGCGATGACGTCCCTCCCACTTTCGTGCGGCCCACTCAAGGCCGAAGGTTTTGTGATCCGCCGATCCGGAATCCATTGGTTGTGCGAGGACGGCCATTTGTGCCGGCCCAACGAAGCGATCGGCTTTTGCAATATCAGTCTCGAACAAGTAGCTGGTCAGCGATCCCTGAATTTCCCATTGGCCGACGAGTTAGAGCTTCAAGTTGCATTCGCGCCGCGGGTTGGCGGACGGCTTCGGATCGCGGGAGGAAACTCGCCTGGAGGCTACCTCAACGTTTTTGGCCTCCATATCTGGAATTCAACCGACGTGTTGGGACATCTGGAGCAGGTTTCGGGCAGTGAAGACCAGGTTCAGGCAGGTTCTGGCGAGCTGCGGCTTCTCATGCTCGCCGGCCGCCGCATGAACGGACTGGCTGATGTCAATTCGGGAATTTTGCCCGGGTGGCACAATCGAAGCCGAGCCTGGTGGTGCGATCAATCCGGCAGCGACCTTTCGACTTTGCTGTGCCTCGGAATTTGCGATGCTGCCGGGATTGTCCGTGGCAATCAAACACCTTTTGTTGAAACCTTCGAGGCAACGCCCTCGCCAGCTCAATTCGTCTACGTACCCGATCATCCGGTGGTACCGTGCGCACCCGTTTTGCTTGAACAATTCGTGCGGTCTTCCGCGCAGAATGAGGCGATTGCGGCAGACTTGAGCAGCGGGCTGACTGGCGGCCGCGTTGTGCCGAACGCGGATGACTGGATGTTCGCAGGGGCGCTGTTGTCCTCGCTGCAACATTCACCGATGCGCGAGAAGTATGACGTGTTGACTCCGACGGGTTTGCAGCAGCTTGGACCAGCAGATACGGTTCTGCTGTCGCTGAGCGCCGAGGTCCAGTCGATACTGAGACACAAGAAACTGGGCTACTCGGTTCAAATGCTGCGGCACCGCCAGGCCGCAGCCGGGCCCGCAATTCGATCTTGGCTCGCTTCGACCTTCGAGCCGGTAAAGCGGACGGTGGGTGACATTCAGCGGGACTATCGGCAACTCATTGACACCGTAGCGGCGCAAACCGGCGCCAGAGTCCTGATCCTGAACCGGATGTCGACGTCTGGTTTCGAAGACATCACGAGCTACGCCCCATTCGACGCGCCTATGGGAGAAATCCTTGAAAACATAGCAGCAAAGGAAATGAATCTGATGCTGCACGATCTCGCGGATGAGTGCGACGTTTCTATCGTCGACGTGGACGCTATTGCCAGCGATCTCGGCGGATCAGAGCATCTCCCGGACGGAATCCATCATAGCGCGGCCATGCAGGCGGCGGTGCGATCCGAGATCCTTCACATTCTGAACGACGTGAATTAGCTCGCTGCACCTCGATGTCACGTGATCTCGAAGTCGACCGGTAGGTCCGCGACGGATTGGCTACCGTCGGGCAGCAATTCACTTTCGTCATCGCTCAAAAGGGCCAAAGGCAGTCCGATGCCTTGCCATTTCCCAGCTTCCGAAAGGATCTTCCTGAGCACGCCAGATTGACCCGCGCGAACCTCAACGATCGCCTTGTGGGTTTCAAGTTCGACGACGAGGTCACCTTGGTTAAATCGATGGCCCAAATCGCCATGCCATTCGAGGACACGGATCTCCTCGACATCGGCGACCGCGGGGACAGAGATCTGGTAGATCATTTCAAGGCTCTCCACTTTTATCGACTGAATTTCGGCCATACTGGACCCTGTCGCTACTTCAGCACACTCTATAATTCGGCAAATTCCGTACGTCAGCAAACTCTGTATTTTAGGAAGCCCTGTGTTTCAGCAAATTCTGTGCCGCCCACACCACGCGCGAGGCATCCGGCAGGCACGCGGGCTCGAGGACGCGATTGGATGACACCGGAGCGGGCAACGCACCGATCCGTGCGGCCGATACCGGGCCAAGGACCTCTTGGACGCGCGCGATGACTTCGACCCCCACGCCGCAAGTTACCTGCCCTTCTTCCAGGGTCAGGAGCGCTCCGGTTCGGCGCACCGAACCCACGATCGTGTCGATATCAAGCGGAGCAAGGCTACGCAGGTCGACGATCTCAGCGGAGATCTCCTCGTCCTGAAGCATTCGTGCCGCGTCCATCGCCACCCGCGTCATGAAGGAATGCGTGGTGATGGTGACATCAGTCCCCGGACGGCAGATCTTGGCGAGCCCAATTGGGACGATCGTCTCGGCGACCGGAACATCTCCGGCGACAGGGAACAGACGCTTGTGGTCGACAAAGACTACCGGACCGTCTTCGCGCAGCGCCGCCTTGAGCAGCCCATAAGCGTCGGCGGGTGTTGACGGGGCAACGACCTTCAAGCCCGGCACGCTCATCAGCCAGGCCTCGATACATTGCGAATGCGCGACGCCCTGGCCCTTGGCACCTGAGGTCGTCTTAACAACAATCGGGGCGGTCAACTGTCCGCCAGTCTTATAGCGCAATTTTGCGCCGTAATTGATCAGCGGATCAAACCCGAGCATCATAAAATCCATATAGGTGATACTGACGAGCGGACGATGCCCGGACGCGGCAGCCCCCACCCCCACTCCCACCATCGCAGCCTCTGCTACAGGCATATCGCGAACGCGACTTGCGCCGAATTCCGCGAACAGCCCGTCGAACTCCCGATAGGATCCGCCGAAAGCTCCTACATCCTGGCCCAACACGAAGATCCGTTCGTTCGTAGTCATCTCCTCACGCACGGCGCGCACGATTGCCTCGCGAAAGAACATCCTTTCGGTGAGACCTTGAATGCTACCAGACATCGGTCAGAACTTCGTCAGTGCTTGGATATTGGGAAGCGTCGGCAAAGGCAAGCGCACCCGCAACGGTTTCGGCGACCTCGCGACTGAGATCCGCCTGGATCCCTGCGTTGAGAATCCCCGCTGCCGTAAGGGCGGCGGTGTTGAGCACGATCGGGCACCTCTCCTTGATTGCCGCCAGTTCGGCTCGGCTGCGGGTTTCCCGAGCCGTCGTTGAATGACTCGCAAATCGAAATGAAATACATTCAATAAAAGCCGGGCCATGGCCACTACGCACATACTCAACGGCTTCGCGCGCGGCGTGCGCAACCACGTCGACGTCCATGCCATCGATGGTCTGAGACGGCATCCCGAAGGCCACGCCAATATCCGACAATTTTTTTGGCGCGAGCGCGGTGGCGCGGGGCGTGGACACCGACAGCTGGTTGTTGTTGCACACGAACAATAGCGGAAGCTTCCAGCTCGATGCAATGTTCAGGGTCTCGTGAAGGGCACCCGCGCCGAAGGCTCCGTCACCGAACAAGATCGCCGCGATTCCGTTGCAGGCGGACATCTGCTTGGACAATGCGACACCCGCCGCAATGCTGATGTTGCCGCCCACGACGGCATGGGCACCAAAGAATCCCGCGGATGGATCGGCGAGATGACCGCGCCCTCCCTTGCCCCGATTGGTTCCGGACGATTTGCCCAACAGCTCCGCCATGACGCGATTTGGCTCAAGGCCGCGCGCTAGTGCCGGCCCGATCGAACGACCTCCGGTGAGCAATTGATCATCATCATTGAAGGCCGAACATAGTCCAACGGCAACGGCCTCCTCGCCCGATGATAGCAATTGGAAGCCATGATCTTTCCGGCTGGCCAGAGCTTCTTCGAATGCACGAATCAGCATCATCGTCCGGAGCGTGTTGATTCGGTCGTGCGCGCTCATGATTTTATCTACCAACGCGTGATCGGCTGCGCAGGGCTTGCCCGACAGCGGCAACGACCATCGCGGCGCTGGCACGAAGTCCGCGCCTTGCGACGGATTGCTTCAATTTGGTCAAGGCGTCTCCAATTCCAAACTGCCGCGTCACCAGAAGATGAATCAGCCAACCCGCATGGTGGCCTTTGTCGGTATCGACGACTGTCGCTACCACTTGCTTTCGCCGACCCGCACCGAGCTTGAGAACATTTGATGGAACGATATCCACCATCGCAACCGCGGGCACAATTAGGTTTAGTTGCGAACCGGCGACGATCGCCCTGGCGGCATCCTGGATTTCAAATGAAATATGGGCGTCCAGACCAGCAGACAGCACGGCAAGCGCAATGAATTTCGCCGCCGCCTCTGCAGCGTATTGGCCATTGAGCCGATAATCCGTTTGAAGCCTACTTGCGCCAATGTCAGCAAGACTGCGATCGAGATCGATGACGTAAGCCCCCGTTTCACGCGACAGTTCGGCGGCCAGCAGATTGAGACGGCGAATCCAAATCCGCTTGAGTTTCGCCTGATCAGCGTTTTCGGAGCGTGCGATATGGCGCAAAACGGTGCAGATGAATATCACCGGGCTTTGCCCTGATAGACCCTGGTAGGTCTCCCGCAAGCGGCGTTCGACCTGCGGCCAGGGCTCCTCATAATTGGCGACTTCGGGCAGAAGCGACGTTATGACGAGGGCATCCCCAACCGATCCGTTTAGAGCGTTATGGGAATCGATAAACGTGCATTTAACGGTAATTGGATACCCAGCCGCCGTGGTTAGACTGTTGGCAAGCCGCTCAGCGGCCAAGCGGACAGCCGATTGTTCGCCGTCATCAACGACTGCCTGGAGGATGATCTCGGGACCCGTCATTCTGGATTAGGCTCCGAGGCCAACATCCTAGATACATCGAAGTGCGCCTGGCGAACGCCCTCGATTCCGGTCGCCTCGGCGCAGCGTTCGGCTGCGGCCTCAAGCTCGGGAATCGACGTGATCCGCGCGACACTCGGAAATGGGGTTGGGTCGGAAAGGCTGGCCCAGAACACCGATAGCAGCGGAACGGCGGGGATCGGATGAGCCCGATAAAAGGTCTCTTCCCAGGCGGTGTCAGCGACCGGATCCCGCCAGCCGCTGCGATGGGTCAAATGATAGCTATATGCGCCATCGACAGGCACCATTCGCAGCCCCGCCTGACACAACCGAAGCGCTAATTCGCGATGTTCGTTGATCGTCAACGCGGCGTCGAATCCGCCGCTGGTCAGAAAGGCTCCGCGGCTGACCGATTGATTTGAGCCCGAAGCGGCGGCCCACAGTACACCGCAGTCGGGACGCGATCGCAGCGCCTCCATCTCCAGATCGAATAGCAGTCGCGGACCGGCGCCCGGATAAATACCCGGCTGGGCGCGGTCATGGATCGAATGAAAGCGCTCGACGATGTCACGTTGCGTCACGCGCATTCGCGCGAGTTCGCTCTCCGACTTGCCGACCACGCGCGCTTCCTCGCCCGCGCGCGGGGATCCGCTCTCCGGGTCAGCAAAAAATCGCGTACACCGCAGGTGGTAGGTTTCACCACGCGCAATACTCAGGGGCTGTTTAGCATGTATGCTGACATGCTTGGCCACAAAGTCTGGCGCCGCCAGGGTATCACCATCGAGAAAAATCAGGACGTCACCGGAAGCTTGCTCCGCCCCGGCGTTTGCCGCCCCCGACCGACCAAGCGGAGTACGGTTTGTGATTTTCAGGAGCTTCAGGCGTTCCGCGGCCTCGTCAATCACCACCTCCGTATGGTCTGTAGATCCGTCATTGACGATAACGACTTCCGCGGGCACGGACTGCTGCGCAAGAGATCTCAAGGTCAACCGCAGGCGATCTGCTTCGTCCTTTGACCGGATGATTACGCTGGCGCGCATGTTGGCTCCTCTATCGTCGGCATCACGCCGAGGTCTCCCAATACCCGGACCACCTCCTCGGCGACGAATCGATAGCCCTCAGGGGTAAGATGCATCGCATCAAGCTTGAGCTTGTCGGCTCCGGCGCGACCAATGATCGTATCAACATCGATGATGGAGATGCCGGTCTCCTCAGAAAGATCGACGAGACCGAGATTAAAACGGCGACATCGCGTGGAATAAATCTCCCCTAGTCCCTGGAAGCAATGGACAGTGTCACCTGGTATGATCGACGATACATTATAGATAAGAATTGGCACATCGGTCTGCGTTCGAATTCTGTCGATGATTTTCCGAATGTTATCCATGGATGTCGCGACATCCAACAAGTCGCTTCGGGTAAAGTTGGCTTTCAGCCAGTCTCGGTCGTTGCCCGACCATCTCTCCGAGTCCGCCGGGTAGAACAGAAAACCATCTCGATTGTGCCGAACCAACCCAGTAGCCGTTTCACCGAGGATCGACAGAACCACGGCATCGGCATTGGTGTCGAACAAAGTTCGTGCCAAATTGGCTCGGCGCCGGATACATGCCCAACGACAACTGACGTTCGGCAATCTCCGCAGGCACCGTGCCGGTCGCTTCCAGCACGGCATCGGATCGCGTCCAGGTTTCATGCCGCAGCCGGATCAGCACATCCGCACGACCGCGAACGACATCGTTAATGCCGTTCCAACGAACCTCTCCGCCGATGCGACAGGAGTGGAGAGAGTCGTGAACGTCCACATTGCCTTTTGCAAATAGGGTTAGACGCTTCAAAGGGACCCCCAAACGAACGACTGCCTGCCCGGCAACCGGGTCGATCAAAACTCAAAAATTGACGTTCACGAATTGGATTTCGAGAAAGATTCCGTACACAATAACGCTGCCATTTGCGAGCATTTCAAGCAAGATGCCAGCCATATTAACCTTATCGGTAAGGTCTTGTCTGTCGAATTCCTGGCCCGAGCTCCAGGTTCCCTGCTGTCGGCGCGCAGTGCAAATTATAACGGCAGCCTTTAACCTTTGAAATGGCTGCAAGTTGATTTTTGGCCCGATGGTCATGTATCTGAGCATAGAAATTCGCTCGCTTCGTAACCATAGCCGTGATGAACTAATTCAGGCTTTGCATCCAGCCTAGCATCTCGGGGCGTGTTGCTGAATGGTCGAGGACCGTGCACATTGGTGAAAATTTCGGCTTCCATTTAATTTGCGAATAAAAGGCAGGCGTCTTTGAAAGATATGCAGTTAGGAAGTCGAACGGAGGCCCGCTATCGTACGGTCACGGAGGCGCGTATCATCGATATGCTTGTGCTGGCAGGCTGGGTGGTTGAACTCAGCGCCGGCCGGCGCTTCGAAGCGGCAGCGTCCACTGCGGCAACATTGCAAAACTTGATTTCGCTGGGTCTGGGATGTCGCGTTTCGGAACACGGCGAACGCCTGTTTGATCCTGTCGAAGTCGTGAACTGCATGAAGTGGGCGGGCCTGAACGACCTGGACAATTTCTGGAATGACCGCTTCGTCGCTACCAGCCGCTCGGTCTTGCGTGAATGGAATCCGACGTTCGAAGGAGGCAGCAAATCAAGGCCAGACAGTCTAGTTCCAGCACGTTTCGGAGTTACGCTGCGGCGCCGATTTGATTTAAGCCGGTTCCAGCACCGGGCCAAGGTGCGGCTCCGCCTCCCCCTGCCTCTTTCCACTTGCGTCCTTGGCGACATAGAGGTTTCGCCAATTATCCCGAATGAATTGTCAGCGACTGTCGCTCGCTCCGACGGGCGGCTGGATGTTCAGTTTGCGGCCCCGGCAGATCCGATTGTCGACATCGCTGCCGAAATCTCGTTCACCACGACCGGTTTGTCGACGGACGCCAAGGTTGGCGGCCTCGATCCCGAGGAAGCTGAGCTTTACCTTCGGCCCAATGAAGGTCTGATTCGAATAACGCCCCGCATCAAGGCCTTGGCCGACAAACTGAGTGGCCGTGAGAGAATTTCCCGGAACATCGTCGCAGCGCTTTGGAGCTACGTGATCGACGAATTGAACTGCGGGATGGCGCACTACGATCAGGTAAACGCCGATGCACCCGGCGATTGGGTGCTCGATACCGGTTGGTACGATTGCCAACTGGGATCGGCACTGTTCGCTTCGATGTGCAGAGCGCGCGGTGTCCCGGCGCGGATCATGAGCGGACACGTGCTCTATCGACCGGCACCGGGCTTCCACTACTGGACCGAAATATGGATCGAGGGCCAGGGCTGGACCCCGTTTGATCTTTTGAGCTGGGACCTGTCGGAAGCCGGGCGCAACAGCACGTGGCGCGATTACTTCGCGGGACACATCGACTACCGCATGGTCACGCAATGCATGCCGCTCGCATTCACCGGACCGATGAGCGTCCGCTTTCCCGCGGGCTGGCATTTGATCACGACACCCTCCTCTACCGGAATGGAGACATGTTTTTCCGAACTCGATGGCCGTTTGATTTATAGTGATCATGTGAGCGTGCGGAGACTGGAGCCTGATCCGTCTGCTCGTGCAATCAACTCTGCCGCCGATTTAGCTGCCGTATCCTCCTGACCGCTTCCGCCATAGAGGATCCCGGCGGTTATCTGGCGACACAGCCGGCATCGAGATCAAATGCCTGCGACTGGGGCGCGCAATTGCCTGCCAACACTGACGACCGGGAAATTCGCGAGCATGGGCCGCCCTTCGCCTCACGCGCCGGCCGTCTCGAATCCGTTCAGATGCTACGTGCCGTGGCGGCGATCGGCGTCGTATTCACACATGCTATAACAAGGGTGGGCGCCACCTTATCCCGTGACAATTATCACTCTCTCTTCACCGACGCGAACGGTCAGTTAACGTTGGGGGATGCGGGCGTCGATCTGTTTTTTGTCATTTCCGGCTTCATCATGCTTTACGTCCATCGAGGAGATTTTGAACGAGCTGGTGCGCCCACGAACTTCATCAAGAGGCGCCTCCTGCGCATCGTTCCGATCTATTGGCTTTTGACAACGATCGCGGTTGCCTTCCTGGCATTTGCGCCGCAACTTTTCACGACGCATTACACCGGCATCGACTTGCCATGGATTGCGGGCTCCTATCTCTTTGTGCCGGTTGCTCCGCCCGGAGGCAGCGTTGCTCCCGTTGTAGGTGTCGGATGGACGCTCAATTATGAAATGTTTTTCTATGCTGTCTTTGCCGGCGCGCTGCTTCTGCCGCGAACGCTGGGACTTCGGCTCATTTGTCTGTGCTTCGGATCCTTGGTCGCGGTTGGAATCCTGTTGAAGCCCTCAAGTGCTTTGTTGGGTTTCCTGACCAGCTGGCTGCTCCTGGATTTCTTGGCGGGTATCGCGATAGCGTGGTGGGTATTGACGAGGGGAAAATTATCACGCCTAGCGAGATACATTCTACTCTTCAGCGGCGCCGCTTGCCTTGCCGCGACGATCGTCTGGACGCCACCCGAACAAGGACCGCTGCGATTTTTGCTATGGGGAATACCAGCGGCGCTCATCGTCTTCGCAATGTGCAGTGTGACCGTACCCGTGGGGAGATTTGGGAAGTTTATGTCTGTTCTGGGTGATGCCTCTTATTCCATCTATCTCTTTCAATTTTTTGCCCTCCCGGCATGGGCTCACGCGATGCGGGCTGTTCACGCGGAGACGATTCCATTCGACGCTGACGTACTGATCCTGACGATCCTTGTGACAGCATCCGGGGTCGGGTGTTGGTACTTGCTTGAACGACCACTTGGCGGCATCACGCGAAATTTCCTAGGACCTGGAATCACGCAGTTTTCCCCTCGCGGCGCCGCAACGGACGGTTAAGCAACCAGCGTCGGGTCATGCGGCTCTGGAGCTCGACCGACTTTGCGCGCTTCGATGACTGGCGCTGCGAAGCTACCGCTTTGGCAAGGCATACGCGATGATTGCATCACCGGCTCTTGTACCAAGCGAGCCGTGGCCGCCCGCCACGACGACGACGAATTGCCGATTGCTGGCGTCCGACCAGTAGGTCATCGGCGTGGCCTGGCCACCGGCGGGCAATCGACTTTCCCACAATACTTTTCCGGTTGTCACGTCATAGGCCCGCGCAAAATAATCCAGCGTCCCACTCAGGAAGGCGACACCTCCACGAGTGATGATCGGGCCGCCGATGCCGGGTACGCCCAATTTGAACGGCAACGGGATCCGCGAAAGATCCCGGACCGTTCCGTTGACGTGCATGTAAGCGATCTTGCCAGTGGCCAAATCAACCCCTGCAACATAGCCCCATGGCGGAGCCTGACACGGCTTTCCAATGGGCGAAAAAAACGGCCCCATCTTTGCAGCATATGGTGAGCCAAAATTCTCGTTGAAGGGCGCGTCGTTTGCACCCGTCACCAGCCGCTTCCCCCCGCTGTCTCTCGGCTTCAGGGTTGAGGTGAAGGCTATATAAACAGGCATTGCAAAGATCACCTGCCTCTCCGGATCGACGGCAACCCCGCCCCAGTTGAACACCCCAACATTGCCCGGATAGACGATGGAGCCTTGCACCGATGGCGGCGTGTAACGCCCTTCATATCTCAGGGAATGGAACTTGATACGACATGCAAGCTGGTCAAACGGAGACAGTCCCCACATCGACGTCTCGTTCAATGGCGGCGGGTTGAACGAGATCGCCGACACGGGCTGCGTCAAAGCAGAATGGTCGCCATCGGCAGCCCCTTGCGGTGCCGGAACTTCTGTCACCGGCAAAACGGGCTTGCCAGTTCGCCGGTCAAGCACGAAGAGCTCGCCCTGTTTTGTCGTCTCGATCAATGCAGGAACGTCTTCTCCATTGATGGTGAGGTCGACCAGACTTGGTTGCGCGGGTACATCCATATCCCACAAATCGTGGTGGGTGCTTTGAAACACCCAGGTGACTGCGCCCGTTTTTGCGTTCAAGGCGACCACAGCGGACGAATACGTCTCAACGTTGCTGTCGCGATCACCACCAAATTGATCAGGCTGCTGATTTCCCATCGGGATATAGATCAGGCCGAGCTTCGGATCATAACTGGATATGCTCCAGCTGTTGGGGGAATTCTCCGAGTAGACCCCACCAGGCGCAATTGGAGCTGTCTCATTCGGCTTACGGCTGTCCCAATTCCACACCAGCGCGCCGGTATTGACATCGAAAGCGCGGATCACGCCGGACGGCTCATGCAGTGAGACATTGTCGTTGACGGCCCCGCCCACAATGACGAGATCATCTGTCACCACCGGTGGAGACGTCGAGTAGTACGATCCCGGAACGACGTTGGGCATATTCTGCCAAAGATTCACAGCGCCCTCGGGCCCCCCAAACCCGGAACAGGTCTTTCCGGTGCGGGCGCTCAAAGCGATCAACCGACCGTCGACCGTCGGTAGAAACAACCGCTTGTCACAGTCGCCCGTAACGGCGTTCGTCGTGTTGGGTCTGGATGCCGAGCTCGAGCGAGCGGAGTCGTGATAGGAAACGCCACGGCAGGTCAGGTGCTGGGTATCCTGGAATGGCGGCTGCTTGATCTGTGGATCGAAGCGCCATTTTTCTTGTCCCGTCTCTGCATCAAGCGCGAAAACGAGATCATGGGGCGTACAGAGGTACAGAGTATCGTCGACTTTGAGCGGCGTTACTTCGTAGGTCGTTTCGACCGGATCATTCTTTCCTCGCACATCGCGGGTATGAAATGTCCAGGCGACCTGCAACTGGCCTACGTTGGTCGGCGTAATCTGATCCAACGTGGAATACCGATCGCCGGCGCTGGTGCCGCCATATGCGACCCAATCCTTCCCGGCGCCCGAGATAGCTTTCGCAACATCCTTGGTCCGCTCCGGCAAATTCCCGGCCATGTCATGAACCGGATTGAACGCGCTAAACAGCGCCACTGCTCCGGATAACAACAGCGATCCAACAAGAGCAACATGGCCCAATGTAAAGGTCGGGTCACGAGTGGACTTTTTGAAGCTTCGAGCGATCGGAGGAAGGGAGAGGATCAGGCCCAGGACGATGATAAAATTCCCCCGCGGCATCAGCTGCCACCAATCCAGTCCCACTTCGAAGACCGCCCAGATCAAGGTCGCCAGAATCAGTATCGCATAGGCCCAATACGCCCAGGCATTGCGCCGGGATAGAAGACCCCCAATCAAGAGATATGAAAATCCGGCGAGTGCATAATAGAGCGAGCCACCAACGGCTATCAGCCAAATTCCGCCAATGGCCAAGACAGAGCCCGCAGCGAGGCAAATTGCAGATAGAAACATGCGATTGATTGCTGGCCACTGTAAGAACATCACACTACCGTGCTTGATGGATTCTCAAAACGCCAGGCATAGCGTGGTAATCCAGCGTGCCGACCGCTGTAAATGCAGCATCATTGAAGGGGCCATCTGCTGAGTACTATACTTTGAGACGAAGCGTACGCCCCATATAGCCTTCCAGGCGACCAAGCGAAACATTGAGATAGTAATTACAATTTTCAAAATCTCCCTTTAAGGCTGAAAGCAGCAACCTGGCAAAGGGACGGCCGACCCACCACGCCGCTGCGAGGCAACCATAGTGATGCACGCGCAGGACGTAACCCAGGCCCCGCCCATATGCCCGGCCCTTGGCCCGCATCAGTTTGGGGGCCAGCTGGTCGAACTTGAGATGATGACCAAAAAATGCGGGATCGAAGTAGCACACAAAGCCCTTGTCCAAAGTTCTCAACAAGATGTCCTGGCCCTCGCAGGCTTGCCAGGGCGTTGAAGCGCCCACGCCAATCTCTTCATCAAACCCATTTACCGCAACGAGAACGGCCTTTTTGAACAGCATGACCCACTCTATCCCCGAGATCCAAGCGTTGGAGCGGGTGATGGTGTGGGGCACCTGAGAGTACCTGCCGTTGATATCATGACCTGCCTCGTCCGCAGCCCGCCCGGTGAGGACATCGGCATTTGAGGCGGACATCAACTCGATCCCGCGGGACAACAGCCAAGGAGGGTACCAGCAATCGTCATCCGGGAAGATGATCAATTCGCCCTTGGCGGCTCTCCATCCGACGTTTCGCGCGCGGCTCGATCCGCGCGCGTTCGGGGTGTGGATCCGGCTCAGCCGAAATGGCCAGTTACCCCTGGAGAGATGCTCCAGCCGGTCGTCGGAGTTCTGATCAACGATAATGACTTCAAAATCCGAATAGTCTTGGCCGACCAAGCTATCAAGAAGCTTGTCCAATTGAGCAGTTCGCCCAAGCGTTGCGACGACGAGAGAAACCTGTATCTGTTCCGATGGCATCAAGACAACAACCCTAAGCTATTTCTATGTGTATTAATCCGGCGGCGATAAACGTTTGGTACTCTGCAAAGACAACAATTAGCGCAAGTTCCACTCTCGACGGGAACCAGAAGACTTGACGCTATGGCTTCTCCATCAGCCTCAGGACCTCATCGACATAAATTTCCGCGCTGCGCTTCCACGAAAATAGCGCTGTCCTCTTTCTGCCCTTCGCCATCATTTCAGCGCGAAGATTTGCATTCGCGGCAATTCCAACAATGGCATCTCGCCATCCATCGCTTCGATCGGGGTCGACATACACGACGGCATCGCCGCCTACCTCGGTGAGGCTAGCCGCATTTGAAGAAATGACCGGACAGCCTCTCGTCATCGCCTCGAGCGGCGGTATGCCAAACCCCTCGGTTTTCGAGGGGAACACCAGACAACGCGCGCCTTCATACAGGGCCGCCAGGTCATCGTCGGTAACATAGCCTGTATAGTGGACGTTCGGCCGGGCGAGCTCGGCCTCACCTTCAAAAATCCGCGAGGCTGCGCCGACGACAACGATATCGATTCCCGCCGCGTCGAGCGCTTCGGCCTGTCGAAGAACAACCTGTATGTTCTTATGTTTGGCGTTGCTACCGATCAATAACACATAGGGCTTCTTCAGATTTTTGATGAGGGGTAGTTTTGCCGCAGCTGAATCCCATCGCAGCGCATGCTCGTGGCCATTCGGTGCGATGAAAATCTTTTCAGGCCGGCATACCCCGTGCATTACGAGTTGTTCGGCGGAAAACTGCGACACCGTCGCCACTCTTCGCGCTCTGGAGCCGATCAATGGCAACAGGGATCGGTAGGCGGCACGAAAGGCAAGCGAATAACTATCCGGTTCGATGAACGTATTGGCATCGTGAATGCACACAATGTGGTTTCTCGCGGCAATCGGACCGAAGTTCCCGAGACTCAGCACGCCCGAGTTTCTCTTCCAAGGCAAAACGAACTGATCCCACGCATGACCTGACCCGATGTGACTCTGACGGCTTTCGATCCGTAACAGCACCGGCCTGTTATTGGCGCAAGGCGGCATCACCAGTTCGAACCCAAGACGATTGGCGACGCCAGCATCCTGCGAGATAATTTCGTCCAGGCTACGGACGATTTCATGCGCGTAGCGCTGAACCCCGGTCATTTGCTGGCTGGCAAAACGACCGTTGATGACCCAGATGTTCCTATCGGATAGCTGATCGATTGCGGCCATCGTAATTCTCTAGCATATATGCGCCTCTTCCACGAGCCGGCTTGAATGCGGCGTCTTGAAATAACCCTAACGTCAACGCACTGCGGCTGGTTAATAGCAAAATGAGGTTTGACCCAACAAGCCAGTCATGCTGGTTAACGTCGTAGCTTGGTCTGAAATTAACACTGAGGTCGATTCAACTGGATATGATGACGCTGTGATGATCGTTTTGCGAAGAGGCCGACCCGAATGGTAAGACTATCGAGGTCGTTACCTCGGGTGAGGGCTTCTACCCGACTGGAGCGACAATACGCTGGAGCGCCAATACGAATCGATGTTTACTCTACCAATGGCTTCGGCTTGAGCGAGGTGGAAAGGCGCTGCAAGGATGTCGCAACCAGTTGGCTCAAGCTGAGCCACCTGACCATGCGACGACCGCTCCTGGAACGACAGGACTTCACATGAAGCCCGCCGCGGCCAACGAACTCTCCGAAACCACTTTGTCGAATTTGTCGGCGCCGCTCGCGGATGCGGCGACGTATCGTCCGGATATCGATGGTCTTCGCGCCTTCGCTGTCCTGCCGGTCGTTCTCTTCCATTTCAAGATATTTCCCGACTATGTCGGCGGGGGATTTGTCGGAGTTGACATATTTTTCGTTATTTCCGGTTACCTCATCACCGGCATCATTTTTGCTGGAATTGACAAGGGATCGTACAGCCTGATCGGATTCTATGATCGAAGAATCCGCCGCATTTTTCCGGCGCTCATTTCACTTTACCTGTTGTGCATCGCCTCAGCCTTTTTCCTGAACTTTCCGACGGAAGCCGAAACAATCGGTCGCAGCATCATCGCTTCGACCTTCTTCGTCTCAAATATCTTTTTCTATGGCCGGAGCGGCTACTTTGATCGCGACAGCGAGACCAACCCCCTACTCCATACCTGGTCATTGTCGGTTGAAGAGCAATTCTATGTGCTCTTTCCGCTCGTCATTTTCGCAATTTGGAAATTCAGCCACCGGGCCAGAGTGTCGGCGATCTCCATCATCGCTTTGGCGAGTTTCCTGTATGCAGCCTACATGGTCTATGCCGACGCCAGCGCTGCATTTTATCTGGTGCAATTCAGGGCATGGGAATTGGCGGTCGGCTCGTTGCTTGCGATTAATGCCTTGCCAAAGATTTCTCGCCGATGGATCGCGGAGGTCCTGGGGGTGCTGGGCTTGGCCATGGTTTGTGGCAGCTTCGTATTCCTATCAAGAACGCTTCCTTTCCCAGGCGTTGCCGCGCTTGCCCCCTGTCTTGGCGCTGCCGCCATCATCTATTCCGGCGCAAACAATCTGACACTTGTTGGGTGTTTGCTGTCGTTTCGACCTCTTCAGTTCGCCGGTCTGATCTCGTACTCGCTCTATTTGATTCATTGGCCCGCGATCGTGTTCTTCAGGCTTTTTCATGAGCCCAGCAGAATTGAAAAATCTTCACTCGTCGTTGCCTGCATTGTCCTGGCAACGCTTTCCTGGAGGTTTGTCGAAAAGCCATTCCGCGTAACGCCGCATCGTTTGGCGCCGAAAGGCACGCTCATAGTGGGGGCCGCCACAATGATGATGGTCACGATCGCCGCATTGCTTCTTGGTCCCAGCATGCACTTCTTCTGGAACTATCCACCGCAAGCACTCGACGTCATGGCCTATGCCAGGATCGACGAAAGCCATATGCGGGTCGGAACCTGTTTCATCACCGCAGGATATGCGGACCATTTCGAGAAGCACAGCAGGGATAGCTGCTTATCGCTTAGCAAGGATCGGCCTAACTTCTTGCTCATTGGCGATAGTCATGCTGCGCATCTGTGGAGCGGCCTTCAGACGACTTACCCGTCCGTAAACTTCCTCCAGGCGACAGCCGCCGGATGTCGGCCGGTTTACGGAGAAGGCGGCGAGGAACATTGCACTGGCATGGTCCGATATCTCTACAACGAGTTCTTGCCGAACAACCATCTCGATGGCGTCATCATCTCGGCGCGCTGGGACCCGAAGGATTTGCCGGAACTGATTTCCACCGTCAGGTCGATAAGACGTTATGCTTCGAGGGTGATCGTCGTGGGCCCGATCGTTCAATACGTCCAGCCTTTGCCGCGAATACTCGCGAGAGGAATTGTTTTGCACAAACCCGAACCGGAGTTCGCGGCGCAATATCGCCAGCCCGCCCAGGCGGAAACGGATCGGCTTTTTGCGGCCGGCCTGAAGACTCAAGGGATCGAGTATCTGTCCGCCTATAAGTCCGTCTGTGACCCGGATTGCAGGCTCTGGGCCGACGCCGACGTGCCGCTGCAATTTGACGATGACCACCTGACGCGGCAGGGTTCGGGCTATCTTGCGAAAAAATTTGGTGCCGCGCTATTCCCTGCGGGGATCCCGCGCTAGTCCCCACGAGGGAAATCCGCTTTGTAACGAATGACGGCTCGCCAAACCATGGAAGCTCGTGAGATGGTTGAAGACCGCGAGCAAGACCCGTTGGGCCTTGCACTGCTGGCCGTGCTTGGCGCGGTCCTGTCGCTCCTTGTCAGCGGATATGTCTTCGGTATCAAGAATAATCTCTTCCATCTCCCGATCGTCGGAATGCTGTACGACGAACCGCAGTTTCGTGGCGACGAGTTCATACAATCACTGCGTCACTACGCGGCCGGTCCGTTTTTGATTCTGGAAGGGGCCGACAAGTACATCAACCCCAAAACCCTGTTCTTATGCCTTGACCTGGCATCGAGGTTCATTGCCTTCATCGGATTTCTCGCCTGCGCCACCTTACTCGGAGTAAAGACGCGGCGAGATCGCGCGGTCTTCGTTGCAATAACTGCCTTCAGCAAGATTTTGGCGGGTTCATCCTATGCGGGAGATGGCGGCCTGTTCATCAACTATTTCACCCACACGGAGATCGCCAATGGATTGTCGCTGCTGGCGATTTATTATGCTGCGCGAGGGCGACTGACCGAAGCCTTCGCTGCCAACGGAGCTGTGTTTTTCACAAGCCAATTCATGGCCGCCTGGAATTGCCTTCCCCTCGGCATCATGATCGCTTGCTTGCTGAGGCAACAGCAGATCAGCTCCAGTCAGGCGCTCCGACGCGGCGCCTTGGGGCTTGCTTTGTTTGCCATTCTCGCGGCCCCGGTGCTGCGAAACATGTTGACCAATCCCGACTTCGCGATACCGTTAAGCTTCGACTACAAGGTTTACCTCGATCAATTCTGGCCGTTTCATTTCCTGTTTCAATCGATCCCACTCAGGCAAAAAATCGCGCTGCTGATGTTGATCGCAACGGGTGCACTGGCGTTTGTCGCCCTCGGACGACGGGGATTCTTGTTCCAGGCGGCGCTTTGGGGCTATGGCGCGGTTTACGCGATCGGCATCGCACTTCCCGCTCTTACCGGTAACGCAACGTTGCTCAACCTTCATCTGCTTCAGTCCAGCGTCGGCATTCATCTACTTTCGGCTCTTGGAGCCAGCACGCTTGCGACGACTTTGATGCGAAGCCAGGACGCCAAACGATCACTCGTTTTTGGTCCCCTTCTGGTTCTCACCCTCTGTGTAAGCAAGATAGCGATACCGCTGTCGCCAGCCATAATTCTATCTTACTTGACTCTAGTCGTTAAGAGGCACGGGCCGGAAATCCCGACTTCGCGCCGGCCCATGGCCAGATATGCTTTGATCGCTTCTCTCTGTGCTGTTTGGCCGTACGCGATCTGGACGCAGAGCCGGGCCAGCGCCTCGATCGACAGAGATATCGCGGAGTGGATAAAGGTGGGACAATGGGCGCGTGCAACTACGTCAGCAGATGCTTCATTTCTCGTTCCCACCTCGGACATCCGCACCGACGTGACGAGTTCTGTGCAAACCGACGCCGTATCCGGTATCGAGATATTCGAATATATCTCCCACCGACGGGTTTGGACTGATTTCGTGCGGGGTGCAGCGGTGATTTGGATGCCATCGTACTACAAGACCTGGCGGGAGCGTTTGTCCGCGGTGCTTGAGCAGCATTCACTGGAGCAAAAACAACGATACGCGGCGAGCGTGGGCGTCGACTATATCATTGATAGATGTCGTGATGCCGATAGGGGAACGGCCGTTTTTCGTACGGAGAAACTTTGTGCGTTTAGCGTGACCGCTGATACGAAGGAGATGCCCCTAAAGCTGATCCAGTGAGTGTCACAGCATTGGCGTGCAAAGATTTAGCGTCTGTTTTGCCCTCGTGAGCCTCGGCTGACCCAGGATAGGACTGACCGGAAAGGGTAAGACGCGGTGTGGATGACGTGGCCAGGGTTGCCATCTGGCCTGGACCACCCGATGATGTTCCGTCGCGCAAATCTGGAGGCAATCGGTGATTTGGCGGAAGCTCATCTGGCCTGCATCCGTCCTCGCAGCGCTCGTGGCAATGTTTGTCGCCTTCCGTCCCGATCGCGCGATCCGCACGGTGACGGGGCTTGTGGCTCACGACATCTGCGCAAAAGCGATTATATCCGGTCTCGACCCGGAAATGGTTTTTGCGGAAGCCGTCGCTCGTCCAGGCATTCGCAGGCTAAGATGGGCTCTGATGTATGACCTCGATAACTCCAACAAGATCGTTCGCGCGTCGCTGGCGGGCTGGGCAGTGAGCCGCGCAGCGTTCCGTGATGGGCTTGGCTGTATCGTCCTGAACGGAGACGCCGCACCGTACCGCCCCAAGGTTGATATTCCAGCGTTGAAGGCCGGTAGCTCCGCGCCATTGCAGGCCGAAATCGCCAGCCCGGCCATTGTCGAAACGTCCGGCGTCAATTTGAAGGTTGCACTCGATCACGCCTTTGAGGAGCCCGCGGCGCCACCCTATTCAAGAACCAAGGCAATTGTTGTCGTGCACGCTGGGACAGTGGTCGCCGAACGATATGCGCCGGGTATCGGCATCGAGACACCCCTTCTCGGATTCTCGATGACCAAATCTGTCGTCAACGCGCTGATCGGTATTCTGGTGCAGCAGGGCAGCCTCACCACGTCTCAGGCGGCGCCGATCACAGAGTGGCGCCAACCGACCGATCCCCGCCACACAATCACCGTCGAGCAGTTGATGCGCATGACGAGCGGCCTCGCGCTGAATGACTCCAAGTTTGGCTTCGACCCCGCTAGCCAGATGCTCTACTTGCACCGGGATATGGCTGCGTTTGCCGCAGCCGCAGCCCTCGATTCTGCACCAGGGACGCGATGGGCCTACAGCAGCCCCAGCGTCCTGCTACTGTCGCGGATCATTCGGGAAACTCTGGGCAGCGCCCCCGAGAAGACGCTGGAGTTCGCGTGGCGTGAACTGTTCAATCCGCTTGGGATGCGGAACGTGACGCTGGAATTCGACGCCGCCGGCACATTCATCGGCTCGGTGTACATGTTGGCAAGCGCCCGCGATTGGGCGCGCTTTGGATTGCTCTACCTGAACCAGGGAATGGCCGGTGACCGCCGCATCTTGCCGGACGGCTGGATCGAGTTTTCGGCAAGCGCAACGCTTGCCACAGACTATGGCGCCGGCTTCTGGACCAATCGCAGCGATAATGAGCGCGCCCTTGAGCAAGTCAATTTGGGGATCCCGCGTGATGCGTTCTACGCTTACGGTAGCATGGCCCAGATGGTAATGATCTTGCCATCCCAGCGGCTTGTCATTGTTCGAATCGGCGACTCCGCTGATGAAGCCGCGGAAATGCACAGGCTGGCTCGCCTTGTGAGCGAAGTTATTTCTGCCACGCGGTATTGAGAGCGAATTTGCCGACCCTCCACGAGCTTGGCGCCTAGAGCATGATCGGGAAAGTGGAAAACTGGCTCAAGATCATGCTCAAAGGGGCTGATTCAACTCAGTTGGATAAGACTCTATGGGTTTCAATTACCGATCAGCCGTTTATCGGCGCCGCGCTTCCACCATGCTCAGTCCCCGAAGGCGATCCATCCATAGGCGCTGAAAACTCTGTTTATTCTGGACAAGCCAAGCATGATCGAGCCATACGTTTCGTAAGCTATCATCGTTGACTCCGCTGCCGCCACGTTTCGTACAGTAGAACTTTATGCAAATCGAAGACCTGAACACATTCCCCGCCAATTCAGTCTTTGAAGCGGATCTCGCTATTATTGGCGGGGGGCCCGCGGGACTGACAGTCGCGCGCGAGTTTTTCGGTACCTCGATTCGGGTGCTACTCCTAGAAAGCGGCCTCCTCGATGAGACACCGGACCACGCTGCTCTTGCCGAATTAGATAGCGTCGGCGAGCCGAGGACTGACGCGCAGAAGCAGAAAAATCGCCTTCCACGGCGCAAGCTCGTCTTCATGGTCGCAAGATGCACAACCTTACGGCGTTCGTTGCCGCGCGCTAGGCGGCTCTAGTCACGCTTGGGCAGGTAAGTCGGCTGCATTCGACCCGATCGATTTCGCGGAACGGCCCTGGGTCCCCTTTTCCGGCTGGCCAATCCGGCACACTAGCCTTGCTCCCTATCTTGATCGTGCTGCCGATGTCTTAAATCTCGGCCCAAACATCTATGACGATGGTCTTTGGAAGCTGATCAGCATGACTCCTCCAGAGCCACGGCTGGATGACGAGGGCCTTCGCTCCTTCTTCTGGCAATTCGCACGCTCGCGGTTGGATCACCTGGATATCATGCGGTTTGGCCGAGAATTCCTGAACTTCAAGGCGAGTAATGTTCGCATTCTCCTGAATGCCACAGCGAGGCAAATTCAACTCGCATCGAACGGCGCGAGTTTCGACGGACTCGAAATCTCCACGATTGACGGCGCACGATCGAAGGTAAAGGCCAAGGTGGCGGTGATCGCGGCAAGCGGTATCGAAAACGCCCGACTGTTGCTGACCTCGAACACAGTCCAATCATCCGGCATTGGTAACGGTCATGATCTTGTTGGCCGTTTCCTGATGGACCATGCGGGGGCCCGGATTGGGCGGTTTGACGCGGCTGGCTTGACGCAGATCGTTAAGCGTTTTGGCTTTTACGGTGTCCGGCATGGCGGTCGCACGCACATGTACATGCACGGCCTCGCGCCTACTTCTGCTCTGCAGCAGAGCGAGCAACTGCTTAACTCGGCCGTCTATTTTATGCCCGAGCGGGCGCCGGACGATCCCTGGGACGCACTCAAACGAATATTGCGGCGAACAAGCGCTAAGCCTGTTCAGGATACGCTGTCTGTAGCGTCCGGCGCCGGATTGCTCGCCAAGGGGATTGGCATGAAGGTACTCGCCAGCGATGCTACCCCGACCATTCTCAAGGATTTCATCGTCGACACAGCGATCCGATACCGTCCCAATCTCGTAGCAGAGGAATTCCAGAGCCGAGGCCTGCCGCACAAGCTCACCGGCGTCTGGATCGATGCGATCGCCGAACAACGCCCCGATCCGGATAGTCGCGTCAGTCTGTCCGACAGAACCGACCGGCTCGGTGTGCCACTCGCAAAAGTAAACTGGCGTATCAACGATGATGAGCGTCGAACCATTGTCCGGCTCGCTCATCTCACCCGCGGTGTCTTTGCACGCGCCGGTCTCCCCCAGCCAATCCTGGAGCCATGGGTCGCCGAGGAGCGGTTCGCGGACGGCGTCATCATCGATATGGCGCATACTCTCGGGACCACACGCATGTCTGACAATCCAAAGTCCGGCGTTGTCGATGAACATTGCCAGGTTCACGGCGTCCGCGGGCTTTACGTCGCAGGTGCATCAGTCTTCCCAACGAGTGGCCACGCCAATCCCACGCTCATGATCCTCGCTCTCGCTGTACGCCTCGCCGATACGATCAAGTCCCGGCTTACTGTTTCTAGACTATGACTCGGTCGCGACCGGGACTATCCGCGCGACCCATTGAACGCCCAGAACCTGGCTCCAAGATAGTTAAGGGTCATTACCGAGACTGAGGCGACCGCGAGCGCGGCGACCGGACTTGGAACCAACAGGATAACCAGCGAGTAAATTAGCAGATTAAGCAGAAATCCAAAACCCTGCACCGAAATATACGACGCGAAAGATCGAATGATAGATGGCTGCTTCAAACCCGTGAACGACCAGCTTCTGTTCAATGCAAACGTCAAGAAAATCGCGACCGGCGCCGAGATCATCCGGGCCTCGATTGGATTGCCATGCAACCGTTCGATCACCAATATCAAGATCGCGGCATCAGTGACGAAGCCTGCAGCGCCGACAACTCCAAAACGCAGAACTCGCAGTAACTCACTTGGCATTTGACCCGTAGATGGGATCATTATCGCATGGCCGGCAGGGACAAATAGATCAACCGCTTCATTTCCCGGCGTGTCTTTGTCGTCATATCGAGAACAAGTCCTGCAAAGATGCTGAGCACGCCAACAAGTACCAGCGCGACGCTCAGAATGGCCGTCGGAAATCGGGGAACCAGTCCGGTCTCTAAGTAAGTGAACAACAACGGAATGCTCAAGGCAATACCGAGCAAGATCAGCACCAAGCCTGACAGACCAAAGAAATGCAGCGGCCGTTCGTCCTTAACGAGGCGCGCGATCAACATCATGATCTGCGCGCCATCGCTATACGTTCGCAACTTGCTGACCGAGCCCGGCGGCCGCTCCTTGTAGTCCGTCGCGATCTCCGCGCACGGCATTCTGAGCTCCAGAGCATGGACGGCGAGTTCGGTCTCTGTCTCAAATCCGCTGGACATGGCTGGGAAAGATTTGACGAAGCGGCGCGACAATATTTTATATCCCGACAGCATGTCGTTAAACTGCCGCCCGAAGAACGCGCGGACTAAACCTGTTAGTAGCCAATTGCCGAAGCGATGGCCGGCGCGATAGGCCTCCCTGGCAGTGGACTTCCGCAATGCGTTGATGAAATCGAGCCGTTCTTCAATAAGATTGTCCACCAGCGAACGAGACGCCGCGGCGTCGTAAGTGTCGTCGCCATCTACCAAAATATAGATATCTGCTTCGATGTCCGCAAACATGCGGCGAACCACATTGCCTTTGCCCTGCCGGGATTCTTTCCTCACGATTGCCCCGGCCGCGCGTGCGACACTCACGGTCTTGTCGGTGGAGTTGTTGTCGTAGACATAGATCAACGCCTCGGGCAGCGCAGCTCGGAAGTCCGCAATGACTTTTCCAATTGTAATTTCTTCGTTGAAACAGGGAACCAGCACGGCAATGCTCCGCGATTCGGCATCCGGTTGCGTTACCGTGTTGCTGTTCGCAGAAACCATCAGATCAAGCATGGAACTCTCCTGATTGCGAAGCTCGCGAGCCCTTGCAACTCTACACTATTTCGGTCCGCTTCGCGCCCGTGCAAACAAACCAGATTTACGATCAACGCTCGTAGCGCGAGCGACACTGTTCGATACGACCCGAACTCATCGCTTATATCGGGTCAGCGGTCTCACAATTTCAACCTCGGTCTTGAATTCGACCCTGCAAAAACTCGGCCAAAGCCTAAATGACGACCTCGGTGGGCGGCCTGTGACCCGACATAATCCGGCGCATGATATTCCAGTCATCCGCCAGACTTTTCCTGTCAATCAGGAACATGCACGCCACGAAGATTGCAAGGCCAATCGCCAGGCTGAGAAGAGTCGAACCGGCGCCCGATGACAATAACCTTAATGCCAGCAGGCAACTTCCCGCGGCTACCAGACTTGAAATCGCCGGACCTACCAAGCCCCGCAACATTGGAAGAGGCCGGCAGCCAGTCGACTGCTTTGCGAAAAAAAGCAGCGCTGCGAAGTGCAGCAAGCTCACGCCGGCAAGGCCGTAAATGACGCCCGCCAAACCTACCCATAAGCCGGCGAGAACGACCAGCACTCGCCCCACGCCCAATCCCGCCGAGCACCAGAAATGGATTTCAAACCGGTCTATCGCCAGCAACACCGGACCGACCTGCACCGCGATGATCGACAACGCGGACATCGGCAAAAACACCCTGAGCATCAGCGAAAGGTGCACCCACTTCGGGCCGAGCAGCCAATCTATCAATTCGGGCGCTGCTGCCGCAGCAAGCAACGTTGTGGGAAAAAGGATGGCCGCCAGCATTCGGCAGAGCCGACGATGAATATCCACGACGCTAGCCCTGTCGCTAGTGAGGGCCTGAACATACAAGGTTGCCCACGAAACGTTTCCGACGGTCTCGGCGGCAAATCGGGAGACTTGATTGGCAAATGTAAAACTGCCTAACAGCGCCGTGCCAAATATCCGGTCGATCAAAATGTTCTCACCGACCCGCCCCAGATATTCAGTGAGACGCGTTCCGATCAAAAGGCCGCCTGATGCCATGTGCGGTCGAATGGAACTCATGCTGAACTCAAATCCCGGCATTTCGAACGCGGTGATGTTGAGAGCGACCGCGCGGATCGCGTAGGTCGACAGGTATTGAGCAACCAAACTCCAGGCACCGGCCCCCTCAAAAGCCAGCACAACTGCGATTGCCGCGCCGATCAGGTTGGCCGCCAACTCCGATGCAGCGCCGACGCCCAGATTTCGGCGCCGCGTCAAGCGCGCGCCCGCGGGCACCGACAGCACGAGAAACACAAGGCTGAGAGACAGCAGCGCGATCATCGGCGACACCCGCGGCTGCTGGACGATGTAGGCCAGAAAAATGCCGAATACGCTTGCGCCTAGCGCCAAAGTAAGTCCGGTGAACAGCAGAAACCAGAACGCGCTGGACCAGACCAGTGAGGATGTTTCGGGCTCGCGCGCCAGGGTTGCACCCAGGCCACCATCCGCCAACAAGGCGACAAACGAGACGGTCGGGAGAGCGAGAGCGTAGATGCCAAATTCGTCGGGCCCCAACAGGCGGGCCATTACTGGCAACAACAACAGCTGCAAGCCGACCTTGATGATGCTTACCGTGCCCGAAGCAATCGCACCGAAGGCAAGTTTGCGACTGCTCAAAGATGGTGCCGCGGCCACTTCACCCCCCAACTCTCCACCTTGCCTCTTGTCAGTCAATGATCAGGACTCCCTTGGCACTCATGGACGGCGACCTGCTATTCCAGCTCTAAGAGCCCGTCGACGATACGCGTTCTGGGCCGGGTGGCCCTATGACTTCTAATACTGCACCGGCCAACACGCCTTCTCCCAACCGACCGTGCCGCGGCGGGGAACCATAGTGAAGCTCTTGCCGTATCATTATGCAGCAGCTCGAATACTTCTTGTTCAAGATTCCGCCAGTGCGGTAAAAATGGAGCCTTGGCCACCAATGCATAGGGACTGGTTAATTGGCTAACGCAAAGTCGACCAGAATTGCCGGCATGCAACCTCCCCTGCCCGTTCAGCATGTTTGCCGGCAAACCTTGAATGCAGTGCACGCGTTGTGTATTGAAATAACCATTATTTATTGAGCCCAATTCAAATAGGGGAAGCCGCATGCCGCGCGTCGGTGTCACGGAATTGATCACTCTGAGCCGGGTGATTGCTCGCGGCCAGTTGCTGCGCTATCGGGGCGGCGAGCACGGCTTCACCACGCAATTCGAAATCGACCTTACTAAAAAGCTCGGCGTCAAGCACGCGCTGACGGTCAACAGCGGAACCAGCGCTCTGATCTCAGCTCTTGCGGCCGCGGGCATTGGACCGGGTGACGAGGTGTTGGTGCCGGCCTATACTTGGGTTGCGACCGCCATCGCACCATTGGCCGTGGGTGCCGTTCCGGTACTCGTCGACGTCAATGAGAGCCTGACCATCGATCCCGAGGACATCAAACGCAAGATCACGCCGTACACCAAGGCGATCATCCCTGTCCATATGCTGAACCTGGTTTGTGATATGGACGCGATCACAGAGATCGCCAAACAGCATCGGCTTAAGATAATCGAAGACGCCTGTCAGGCGGTGGGCGTCACATACAAGGGACGCCGTGTCGGCACGATTGGTGAAGTCGGAGCCTTCAGTTTCAATCAATTCAAGAATCTCAATTCTGGTGAAGGTGGCGCAGTCCTAACCAATGACGACCGCATCTTTACCCGAGCGCGAATGTACCATGATGTCGGAAGCTACACTCGCGAATATGAATTCGAGGGCAACGAAGCGGTGTTCGCGGGAGTCAATCTGCGGGTTTCCGAGCTGACCGGGGCGGTGCTTCATGCGCAGCTCCCAAAACTTGATCCGCTGCTGCAGCGTCTTCGCAAGCGTCACACAATGATGACCAAATACCTTTCAAAAACAAAGAAACTGAAAATTTCGCCGCACAATGACCCTGCAAACGCGGTCGGTCTCAGCGTCATTTTCGATCGTCCCGAAGATGCCAAGGCTTTCGCGACTCAATCCGGGGTCGAACGGCTCATTGATACAGGCCGGCACGTCTATACCAATTGGGTTCCAATCATGACCCAACGGACTTTTCACGATCGTATGAACCCTTGGAAATGGGCCAATCGCGAGATTACCTATTCAAACGACATGTGTAGTCGTACACTCGACATTCTGGCGCGGACCTGCCGCGTCTCGCTCGGCGCCCAATTTCCCATGGCCTTCATGCAACTCAGGGCCAAAATGCTGCTCAGGTCACTCTCCTAGGCCAACGCGTGCTTGTCCGGATCCAAAAAGAGCCGCAACGGAAGGACACACGGCAAGGATGAAGAATGCCCGCTGATATCTTGAGCAAGCCCCCGACCGATAAATCGCGTCGCGCCGACGCAGCCGCGAGCGGTCCGCGAAATGCCAAGGTCGAGATCGTTGTCATCAGCCTTCCGACCGCCGCCGAACGCCGCAGCAAGATGGACGCCCTCTTCCAGGGTACCGGGCTGAATTGGTCCTACTTTGATGCGCACACGTCGCTGAAGCACTCCGGCTTGCGATATGACCTTGACGAAATAAAGCAGCGGTTCGGGCGCACGCTGTCGGGTCCTGAGATTGCGGTTTGCTCCAGTCACGTCGCCGTCCTAAGTGATTTCCTGGAGCGGGGATCGACCGAGTACGTTCTTGTCCTCGAGGACGACGTCATTTTCGACACTGATTTTCCGCTCGACGCATTCAGCGTCTTCTGTTCCGAGAAAGGCATAGATTATGTCAGACTGTTCGGGAAACACTACGCCGAAGCTGTCCGTCTCGGGTTTTTCTTCGATCGCTCGATTGTTCGGTATCTGAGCAGCCCCGCCGGCGCCCAGGCTTACCTGATGTCCAAAGCTGGCGCCCGCAGGTTCCTCGAAAGCTATCGGTCGATTGATGCAACGGTCGATCTGGCGATGGATAAATTCTGGGCCTTGCAACTACCGATCTATTCGATTTTTCCCTACCCCATCATAGAGCGGTATTCTCCGACATCGATTCCCATGCCTCCCTACGTGAGAGAGCTAAGTGGCCGGGAAAACCTCGTATGGCAATACAACCGAACGATCACAAAGGTGAAGAAAATCTGGGCCAATTTCGCGCTTCGTGCCGTGGACCGGCGAATGAAGCGGGAATCTTCGCATTTTCGACAGATCTATGATACGAAGCCCGAGTAAGTTGATGAAACCGAAAGCTCGCCGATGGCGGAGCCGTCTCGTCGGCGTTTTATATACAGCCGCGCCGCTTGATGGTTAATCAACCGGTCAAAGTCAGTGGCCTCACGTCGCGACAAGCATGGGCCTCGAAGTTCATCTTGGTTCCCCCATCGTACGACTGTCAAATCGGTTTACCTGCCCTTACTGCTGAACGTGTAGGCTGATGGCTTCGACTCCGCTCCGTCTACTGAAGGGCAAAGCTAAAAACATGCGGGCGCTGGAATGACAGTCGAACTGATTGGCGTCATCGCCCTTATCATCGGGCTCGTTAGCATTTTCCGTCCTCCGACGTTCATTATTTACGCCTTCGCATGCTCAACTCTTCTTGGCGCGGCTGCGGCCTTCAATCTCAACTCGCTTGGAGGCCAGAGCATTTCGCCCGCTCACTTATTGCTTGGTTTCCTTTTCTTCAGACTCTTGTGCGAACGCGATATCAGAACGAAAACCCTTGAGGCTATCGAACTTGGGCGTCCCGGCTTCTGGTTAATGGTGACAGTAATTCTGAGTCTGTTCACCGCATACTTTATGCCAAGGTTGTTTCAAGGACAGACCTTTGTGTATGCAGTGCGGGCCACGATCGGCGGCGTCGTTCCGCTGGAGCCCGCGACGTCAAATGTGACTCAGTCGATTTATTTTATCGCCGACGCGATTTGCTTTGTCGTTATGTCAGGCTACGCCGCGACCCGCGGCGGAATCAAAGTTATGTTGAACGTCGTCTTGGTCGTCGCGACAACGAATTTGGTTTTCGCAGCGCTCGACCTTTTGACCTACTTCACCAACACAGCCGTAGTCTTCTCGTTTATTCGGAACGCGAATTATAACATGCTCGCCGAAACCGAGCTCGCGGGTTTTAAGCGAATTGTCGGATCGTTCGTCGAGGCCTCCTCCTTTGGCGCTACCACACTGGGCTATTTCGCGTTCATAGGTCGGCTATGGCTTCTCGGCCTTTATCCGCGTCTCACCTTTACCCTGTCTTCTCTTTCCCTATGTGCGGCCCTCTTCGCGACCTCGACAACAGCTTATGTGGGGTTGGCCTCCTTGTTGGCGTTTATTTACCTGGAACTCATGATACGGGCGATGGTCCGCCCGCTCACATTCCAGATGCGGATTTTTCTCTTTGGCGCTCCGCTCTTGCTGGCAATCGTAGCTATTGGCATCGCATTGAACGATTCCTATTCGGATTATGTTCAGAACCTTCTTGATACCTTCTTGTTCAACAAACTTTCCAGCGCTTCCGGCGAGGAGCGTTCTGCATGGAACCGACAGGCCCTTCAAAGTTTCTTTGATACCTTCGGTTTCGGCTTTGGCAACGGAAGCGGCCGAGCTTCCAGCTTCCCTGTTGCTGCCCTTGCGAGCTTGGGGCTATTTGGCACCGCACTATTCAGCATGTTTTTTGTCAGCTTGTTTTTTGGCTCAAGCAGCAGTGCGACGTTGGACCCCGTCGACCGCGCGGCACGCCAGGGCGCCAAGTACATGTGCCTTGCATGGCTCATCTCGGGTACAATTTCCGCGCCCATGATTGACCTAGGCCCGGCATTTTATTTCTTTGCTGCATTGGCTTGCGCCACCGGCGCACAGGGTTATTCCCGCTCCCTTCGACAGCTGACACCATCTGCAAGGCCATATGCATCCCGGCATACCATCGATCCTCCGCCCCGGATTCCAGGTTGATCCGGCCGCTTCAACGTCAATTGGGCCAAGCAAAGTCCGTTGATGAATTCGAATATAAGACCTTCTCGTCTAGAGGACAGACCATGACGCCGCGTAAAGACTATCTCAGAGTCAATGGGTTTCTGGAATTGACGTACGCCGGTGTTTTGGTCGTCGCTGCAAACGCGATTTTTTTCTTGTTAGTTCTGATCGTGGACATATCGATTGATCACGGCCGACTTTTTGACCGGGTCGCCGACGCAGCTTCGACAAGCAGCATAAATAATCAGGACTACCCTCCCGATCTCGCAATTTACGCTGATCGATTTACCGACTGTGTCGGAATTAGCCTCAATCTTGGCGGGCGGCCGGATAGGTCACCACGGGAACTGATCCGGGACATGGAAGTCCCGAGAATTGAAGGTATCGGTGCCTGCCCGTCGCTCATACAGATGCTCAAGGAAAACAGGCATGTGACCATTGCCGACTATTCCAGATATTGGCACGGCTACCAGATCTTTTCAAAGCCGTTCCTGTACTTTAGTGACGTCAAGAGCCTGCGTTATGTTTTCGCGTGTCTCGTGATCATCGCAGTAATGCTGTTTTCCCTGAGCATCTCAATCGCCCTAAGTGGCGCTCAAGGTGCGTTTATTGGGGCATGGTTCGCAGGCGGCTATCTTCTGCTGACAGACGGAGCCGATCTTGCGAACGTATTCACTCACGCGATATCCCTTTTCACGATATTCGCCGCACCAACCATTGCATTTTGGTCACTCAGGGCGGGTTATAAGCGGCACCTGTTTCTCATCGCGGTAGCGATTGGCTGCGTGAATTCGTTCTTTGACCTGCTGTTTAATCCTCCGCTCGGGCTATCCGCACTGATTGTTGGAGCCGCCGTCGCCCTGTGCGACGAGGATCTCTCGGCACGTGATATTGTCCGGTTGGTGCTCGTTGTTACCTTTGGTTGGGCAATTGGCTTTTTTGGGACGTATGTATGCCGTTTTGCCTTAGCCGCCATGCTATCCGATGACCCGCTTGGAACGCTCAAGGAGATCTACATCGCGGGCATGTTCCGCGTGGCGGGAATTGAAGAAAAGATACGTCCAATATTCTTCTGGGCGACGATCAAGAACTTTGGTTACCCGATGTTGAGACCGTCTTTTGCAATTTTCGTTCTGATTACGGGCATATTTGCGACTAGTCTTTGGCGCACGTCTCATCAGATAAGGCTACGGCCGGTTTTCTTAGTGTTTCTGGTCCCGACATTTATCTCTGTGCTCTGGTACGAAGCCCTTCGAAATCATAGTCAGCACCACCACTGGTTTACCTATCGCTCCGCATCGTTCGCCCTGCTTTGTCTCGGCGCTCTGGTAATTTTCAGCCTGTCATCTGCGAGTAAACCTGGCGAGCTTGCGCGATGACGCCTGAAAACCTTTCCAGCGATCTGCGAGCTTTTGTCGCGATTTTCAACCAAATCAGGCACTAGCCGTTGTCTATGGAAGAGCCGGATACTACCCTTCCGCAACGCTCCTTGTCCCGATCTCGCAACTGAAGCGACGTAAGGAATTTTCAGATGCCTTGGACATACCGTTTGATAGCGTTGCTTGTCGCAGCTTCGTCAATTTCCCTTCCCTTCGGCTACAGGGCCCGCGGTCAGTCTCCGAACCATATCGACGTTAGCAAACTCCGGGAGACCTTTAGCGAGGAGTTCGATGAACTCAGTGTATCGCCTTGGGGGCCCAACACGCGCTGGATCGCGCACACTCCTTGGGCTGGCGATTTTGGCGATGCGCGCTTTGCCGATCCCAGGAAGGGAATTTTTCCATTCACAATCGACAACGGAATACTACGCATCGAGGCGAGGAAGAATAGCGAGGGCAAGTGGGAATCAGGTCTCTTGGCGTCTGCCGACGGAGCCGGCCGAGGATTCTCCCAGCAGTATGGCTATTTTGAAATGCGGGCCAAGCTGCCGAAGGGCAAGGGCATTTGGCCTGCTTTTTGGTTGCACACAATCAATGATCCAAAGGCAAAGTCGAAAGTCGAGTTCGACGTCATGGAGTATTATGGACATGACCCCCGCAAATATCAGGCGGCTGTGCATACATGGTTCTTTAACCCGGCCGACGACCCCGGCATACCGGGTCCTGGGACTTTCGTCCAAGTGCCTTCCGATTCTCTTTCGGACGATTTCAACACATATGGCGCGCTCGTCAGACCAGACGTCGTGATTTTCTATCTCAACAGAACAGAGGTATGGCGAACACGCACGCCGGCCGACCTGAATAGACCCCTGCTCGTCCTTGTAAACCTCGCACTCGGCTCCGGATGGCCAATTACTGAGACGCCAAATCCATCATATATGTACGTGGATTATATTCGCGTTTATTCAGAACCCGAGTCACACGGATAGCAAGCGCGGTCCCGAGAGACTGCTCGGAAGCGACCAACGACTCGGTGCGGAGCAAATCCTCGCTTGCCACGCAGACAACTCTTGCACGAGAGTTGACGCTGCGGAGCGTCGGCATTATTCGGCGCGCTCAAGGTGGACCGAAAGGCTGTCGATTGCGGCTTAAGCTCGCGACTAAAACGTTAACCGATTGGTTAGAGCTCGTTTACTGCACAAGGACTTTCACGAGGAAGGCCAGGATCCGGCTCTCGGATGGATTTGTCTTTGTTAACCGGCGCGTCCTATCGCTATGCTAAGGTCGGGGTTGGCGTCCGCCTAATTCAACTTGCTCCGTTGTTGAAACGGAATCGAAAGCATCTGATGAAAGTCGCGATTATTCACTACTGGCTCGTCGGAATGCGCGGCGGCGAGAAGGTGATCGAGGCGCTGTGCGAGATGTATCCGCAGGCCGACATTTTCACCCACGTCTATGTGCCGGAGATGGTCTCCGAACAGAATTCGCCAGCATCGCATCATTCCGACCTTCATCAACTCGCTGCCGCGCGCGAGCAAGATGTACAAGACCTATCTCCCGCTGATGCCGCTGGCGCTCGAACAGCTCGATCTGCGCGGCTACGACCTCATCATCAGCAGCGAATCCGGACCGGCCAAGGGCATTATTCGCGCCCTCCGACGCGCTTCACGTTTGCTATTGCCACACGCCGATGCGCTACATCTGGAACATGTATCACGACTACCGCAACAGCGCCGGCCGGGTGGCGCGGCTGATGATGCCGCCGCTGACCCATTACTTGCGGATGTGGGACGTGACGTCGGCGGCACGGGTCGACAGCTTTGTTGCGAACTCGGCGACTGTCGCAAGGCGCATTCACCGATATTACGGCGCGGATTCGATCGTCATTCATCCGCCCGTCGACACCAGCGCGTTTTCGATCGCAGCGCCTTCCGAGCTTGGCGATTATTATTTGATGGCCGGCGAACTCGTATCCTACAAGCGGCCGGATCTCGCGGTGCGCGCCTTCAACGAAATGAAGCTGAAGCTCGTCGTGATCGGCGGCGGCGAGATGCTCGACGAAGTTCGCCGCCTTGCCGGCCCCACGGTCACGGTGATGGGTTCGCAGCCCTTCGACGTCCTGAAGCAGCACTACGCGCGATGCCGCGCACTGATCTTTCCCGGGCGAGGAAGACTTCGGAATGGTGCCGGTCGAAGCGATGGCGAGCGGACGTCCGGTCGTTGCCTTTGGCCGGGGCGGCGCGACCGAGACCGTTGCAAGGGCGTGTCAGGTGTTTTCTTCGCCGAACAAACCGTCGAGGCCATCTCGTCGGCGGTCAGAAGTCTGGCCGACGATCGAAATCGATCCCGAAAAGATCGCCGCCCATGCCAGCCAATTCGGCCGGGATCAGTTCTTTCAAAAGATGCGCGCGCATATCGATGGCCTGCTGGCCGAGAAATCGCGCAGCCATTGACCGCGCAAGCCGCCTGAAAAGATCCTGGCGCTGCGTTTTCCGTCAAGAGCTCGCAGCGGTATCGATCACCGACAGGGACTCGCCCTCGATCACCAGGCATGTCAGTCGGCCCGTCGCAAACGCACCGGTATCGATATTGATCCGGTTTGGTCCGCACCTCGATCTCCGAGTCGGCGTATGGCCATGAACGATGATCTTGCCGAAATCGTCGTTCGACGACAGAAATTCTCCCCTGATCCAGAGCAGATCGCTTTCCTTCTGGTGCGATAGCTCGACGCCGGGCTTCACACCGGCATGAGCGAAGAAGAAATCGCCGCACGCGAATGAATTTCTGCAAATCTCGAAAGAAGCGAAAATGTGCTTGCGGCAGTGCGTGGTGAAACGCCGATTGGAGCTCCGGCAGTCTGTTTGCGCGTTGGCGAGTGTTTCAGGAGGCGACCCCGTAGGAGATCAGGGTTTCCAGGCCGCCCAGCCGCAACCATTGATCGAACAGGCTGCGATCACTCAGGCATTTGATCGCGATCAGTTCATGGTTGCCCTTCAGAAATACGCATTCGTGCGTCGCCGCCGTGTTCGATCAAGTCGATCGATGGTTTCACGCGACGAATGGCCCGCGATCGATATAATCGCCCAGAAAAACGTAAAGCGGTCGGTCGTCGGGCGAGCGCGATGTCGGCATCGATCCGCGACAGCAATTGGTTGAGCAAATCGAGACGGCCGTGAATGTCGCCGACGGCGTAGATCCTGCAGACCCTGCCGGCAACGATGGACGCCGTCCCCGCACCCTGAGTTCCTGAACTCGCGGAACGGAGAACGCATCTGTCACCTCGCCATAGCCGAATTGCTGCCAAGTCAGCGAGCAACATACATCTCGCGCTTCGAATCTGTCGGTGTGCAACGCATCAAGTCCCTCATCTGGCTGACGGACGGCTCGCGCAGCCTCAGCGAGCAGCTCACGGCAGTCGGTAGCGCAATCTAGCATGGACGCCTGACAGTACGCAATTTTTTGAATTGCTCTGACCTGTCGGGCATCGACCAGATTGCAGTGAATATCGCTTAAAAATGAGTTAAATTTCAATCGAGTTAGCAGCGCATCTCAAAGTTCTGGCAACGTCTCGATCAACCATAACGACAGGGCACGGTTGATCCTGCACTGCGGTCTTGATGTAGTTGACAGACATGATAATTTCCAATCAGAAACAAATAGTTGAGTGACATCCATGCGCACTCAGAATATCTGAAGCGAGGCTCTGGCTGGCGGCTCTTGTTCGCCCTTGGCTGCAAGTCCGGCGTCGGCTGCATGCATGAATCCGCCGCTTCCGACCGAAGCGATTAAGTCAGTTTAAATCAAACCCCCAGGGATTAATCCCGTCTCCGGATACGGATACCCGCACCGTCGAGGCGACGACGAGAGATCTCGCGGGAACCGATGCCTACGCTCGCCGCGGATCTCGTGCAGGTTGCCGAAGGCGCGCCCCCACGATTTCAGAGCTGCGATTGCTGCAGGTCTCGCACAGGCCGCGATGGCTTGTTCGAGCGTCGACCAGCAAGCGGCGCCACTGCAAATCCAGCAGGCCGTGGCCGAGCTTCCAGGACGGTCAATTCCAGGCCTCGTTTGCCGCGGTCGCAGGGGACCTCTCGACCGCGGCAACCGCCGCCGCGAATTCGGCGGCCACGAGTTCGGTAGGCAGCGTCATCATTATCAATCCGAATTCCGCTCCCGGCACGAAGACCGAACGCCCGGCGGCGGTGGCGGCGTTGCTCCGCACTTGTTCAGGTACAACTCGGTGTCATCGCAGTCACCAGCCCCAGTGGCCACATCACGGTTGGCAGCACGCTTCCAGCCCGTAAGCGCGACACGTTGAATTTGATTCGGCGAAGTGCGACGTGGCCGCCGACGACTGACGGTAGGTTGAGGAACCACTGCATGAACATTGCCGAAGCAATTTCACAATCCCCCTATTCGAGCCGCCGATAGATAACGATCCCGAACGCGGGAGTGGCTCCCTGCTTCAGGTTCGCGACTTTCTTTGGCCGCCAATGGCGCCTGATCGCCCTGGTTACCGGCTTTTGCGATTGTCCTCGGCGCCACCTACATCGCAATTTCGCCGTCCAGGTATACCGCGCAAGCGGACATGATCATCGACACCAAGAGGGTGACGTGGACGCAGACCGAAATGGCGTCCGAAAATCGGATGGTTGAAGATGCTTCGGTCGAAAGCGAGATAGAGACTACCAAATCCGAAAAAGTGGCGATGATCGGTCATTCGTCGCCTGCATTTGACCGAGGATCCCGAATTCGTCGGAACAGGTCACGGTCTCAGGCGCCGTATCTTATCGTTATTCATGCAACTCCGTCCTCTGAGAATCCGGAGCCAGGAGCCGTCCAACGACGAACTGATGCGCCGCGCACTCGGCGTATTGAGAGGAAATCTGCGCGTTACCCGCTTGGGGCGCAGCTATATCGAACAGATCGCATACACTTCTCTTGAGCAGAGACAAGGCCGCAACGATCGCCAACGCCTTCGCCGACGCCTATATCGAAGATCAGCTGCAGGCAAAGTTCGAAGCCACCCGCCGCGCCAGCGAGTGGTTGCAGCAGCGAATCGGCGAGTTGCGCCAGCAGGCCAGCGATGCCTACAAGGCAGTTCAGGATTTCAAATCCGAAAACAGCATTATTATCGGCGTCGATGGCAAGCTGGCGAGCGAGGTCGAGCTCGATCAGCTCGGAATAGCCCTGGCCAAGGCTCGCGCCGATACCACGCCAGGCCCGGGCAAAATTTGATCGGATATCACGCGTTCTGGAACAGCGGATCGGACAAGGAGAACCTTAATATTCCTGATCCGGTCGTCACGGATGCACTGAGCAATCCCGGTGATCACGAAGCTTCGGCAGCAGTTTCTCGACGACCAGAACAAGGAATCCGAGTGGAGCGCCCGTTACGGGGCGGATCACACTGCCGCGCAGAAATCTTCGGGCGGAAATGGCCGGCTCTGCAGCGCTCGATCTGGGACGAAATTTCCCGCATTGCGGAGAGCTACAAGAGCGAACTGCAGATCGCAAGAAGCCAGGAAGAGGCGATCGACAAGCGCATGAACGAGGTTTTCCAGAAGTCCGGCACGACGAGACAGTCGCAGGTCCGCTTGCGCGAACTCGAAACCGCGGCGAATACCTATCGCGGAATTTACGAGACGTTCTTGTCGCGCTTCACTCAATCGGTCCAGCAGCAGTCGTTTCCCTCGACCGAGGCCCGCGTTGTCACGTTCGCTTCGGCTCCGCGCGTGCCAAGTTCGCCAAAGATCGCTTTGACAATGGCACTTGCGACGCTCTGCGGACTGGGTCTTGGAGTGATGGCCGCGTTTGCCCGCGAACAAATGAACCGCCAGATCCATACGCGTGCGCAGATTGAGAAACTTCTCGAACACCAGCTGCCTGGCGGTGATCCCAATGTTCCAGGAAACAAGCCAGTTCTCAGCGGCTGCGGCCGACACGGGATTCGCAGAGCATTTCGTCAGATCATCGAGGTGGCCCCATTTTCCGGCGACGGCCGAAGCGCTGCGATATATCAAGGTCGCGATCGACCTTCATCCGACCGGGAGGCAAGGTTATCGGGATGGTTTCAGCACTGCCCGGCGAAGGAAAGACGACCGTCGCGACAAGCTTTGCGGCCTTCGTCGCCAAGAGCGGCGCGCGTACCTTGCTGATTGACGCCGATTTGCGAAATCCTTCAATGACCGGACTCTTGGCTATGCGAATGCGCCGGGCCTGTTGAACATGGTCGCTGACAACTCCGACTTTAACGATCTCGTCATCACGGATTCGAAACTTAAATTCGACTTCCTGCCGTCCTCGACCCGGATAAGGACTTCCAACAGTTCCGATATTCTGAACTTCGGCGGCCATGAAGGACATGCTGAAAGCCGCCAAGAGCCGAGTATGATTACATTCTGGTCGATTTGCCACCAATTCTTCCGGTCGTGGACGTCAAGGCAGTGGCCCATCTGTTCGACGCATTTGTCTTGGTTGTCGAATGGGGTGCAACGTCTTCGGACGAGATCGTCAAGGCGGTAAATGCCTCTCCGGTACTTTCGGAACGGCTCCTGGGCGTGGTCCTCAATAAGGCCGACGAAGCTGTCATGCGTCGCTTCGAAGGATATTCTGATCGGCGCTACAGTTACTATTCTGACGACAAACTCCCAAGCGAGGCTGCATAGCCACTAGGCGCACCCGATGTCCCTGAGGCGTGCCATTCAGCGAGGCCTTGTGCTTGCACTTGGCGGCGCAGGATTGATTTGGGGATTGTACGCCCTTCCGACTAGCGAAGCCGCCGATGATTTTCGATATCTCGAAAGTCAATTGCTGCGGTCCGAAACCTTCAGTCCAAAGATTTTGACTGCCAAGCTCGCAAGCCCTGCTGCACGGGCATTGAGCGATTGCGATGTCCACTCCCAAACGGCACTATTGCTTATGGAGATGCGTTTAGCGCAAGCCGCCCTGAACAAGGGCAACGTTGAAGAATTCGACAAACAGGCCAAATCCCTCGAGGCTCGGTCGAAGCGAGTTCTCGGCTGTACGCCACGCCAGTCTTTTATTTGGCTTCTTGCCTTTAGTTTGGAGGTCATGCACGGGCGATTGAATGAGCACTCGCTCAACTTGCTCGCGATGTCCTATGAAACTTCGCCTAACGAAGGTTGGATAGCGATACGTCGCGCGTTCGTTGCGGTACCTCTCGTTCAACTGATGCCTGAACCATTAAAAGAGCAGATCCTGGATGAATTTCAGCACCTCGTACAAAATGGATTTGCCCGAGATGCCGCCGTGTCCTATTCTGCAGCATCGACGTCAATTCGTTCTCTGCTACGAATCCGAATAGAACGACTTGATGCTCGGCAACAGAAGGCATTTTGGGGAGAAATCGAAAAACCCCGCACGTGATTCGGTTTTTGTTTCGCTGGCAACGCTGCTACGGACGGATCCTGCCGTTGCCGGCGTGTTAGACGAGCAATTTCAAGCGATGTTGAGGACAGTTCTTCGACAGGTCGTGAGTTCGGTCATGAGAGCACTTCGCACATACGTTATGTTGGCGGCCTGCATTTTGCCGATGACGCTCGCGAAAGGATCAGCGCAAAATGCGCGGGACGAATTAGAGGACGCCTCCGGTACCTCATTGACAGCGCAGCAGTGGGCCAGGCGCGTTGAGGCGGCGCGAGCTCGCTCCGAGGAATTCGTCGCTAACGCGCGAACCGGGATGGCCGACCCTGTCCAATCAGAGGAAGAGGAGGTCAAGGTCGCGGATCAACGAGCAATGAACGATCCAAGCCTCGTGCCGGGAGACATCGTTTCAACAAGCACGGGTTTTCTCGTGTATGTCGGGTCCGAAGATGCGGAAGCCGACCGGCGTCACTTTAGGCCAGCTTCCGTAGCAGAAATGGCCGCAGCCCACGATCCAAGATCTTCCGTCGGAAGTAGGACTAAATTCTCTCACTGAGGTACCTTCGCCTACACTGAGGCACCTCCGCCTACAAGGTCCCTCAGAAAAGGCCCGATAGCGGGGTTGATGGTTTGAATTAAAGGCGGAACTCCCTGAATTGGGCAAATTGCGGTGAAAAACCGCTTTTTAGCCATGAAAATGCGGCCAAGACATCTTGCCCGTTTGTTGAGCGTATCCACAGTTCCCCTGCTTGCTTTTCGGGCCATGCGTGAAATTAGTTAACAAAATGAATGGGTTTAATCGTTTAGATTAACAAATGGTTGCACGCAGAAAGCGCTTGCGATAATTGTGCACTGCGCATTAATTTGCTAAAAATAGATTAAAGACGCCGTTTATTTGTTAATATTGTGCAGTTGGGAGTACGACATGGCCGAGCTGGTGAATACTCGCAAAAGCTCGAGACTTACGAACGCTGCTACGCCCCGCCCAATCGGACTTTTGAGCAAGAGGATTATTGATATTATCTTGGCGAGTTCCGGGATTATCCTGCTCGCACCGCTGCTGACCCTATGCTTCCTTGCATGCCTGCTCTCCTCTCCCGGGCCGGCTGTCTTTCGCCACCAGCGCGTTGGATTTCGCGGCAAACTTTTCGATTGTTTCAAATTTCGCACGATGGTGTCGAGACTCCGAGGATCGCCTTCGCGCATATCTCGCATCGAATCCTGCGGCCGCGGCGGAGTGGTCTGCTACCCGCAAGCTTCAATTTGACCCGCGGGTAACTGTAATTGGAGCGATCCTTCGCAGGACCAGCCTCGATGAACTGCCTCAATTGTTCAACGTGTTGTTGGGCGACATGAGTATGGTGGGGCCCCGTCCGGTTACAGAAGAGGAACTTTCCAAATATTCAATCAACGCCCGCGCTTACCTTGCGTGCCGGCCTGGCATTACTGGCCTTTGGCAAGTCAGCGGGCGCAGCAGAACCACCTACAGCAAGCGCGTTGCGTGCGACACGTTCTATGCGTCGAACTGGTCAATGGCCCTCGATCTAAAAATCATGATCGTTACGATTCCGGTCCTTCTGGATTCGGACAACGCGTATTGATTGAGCAATCAGGCAGGCTGATCATTCTGTCCAATCTATCGGCGGCCGATGCCATGTGGATTTGTTCGGTTCGAAGCTTCACGATACCAAATTTGAAGCGGCCAGATCCAACTTGAGGATCATCTACTCTTCCGCCCTACATCCGACCTGGAAAACGATCTCCTTTACGTTAATTCTCTTTTGGGATTGCTCGCATTATTCGCTGTGGCTAATCACAGTGTCGAACAGTGATCTTGGAAAATGACTGAACTCCAGCACGTGTCCGAAGCGGCAACCAGAATGCGTACTGGGCGCAATTCTTATCCGTTTGGGTCTGGGTCGGCCAGTAGAAGACTTATCGCTTATTCTCTCGCAACGCTAATGGCAGCAGCGATGATCGTCTGGATCGGCGCTTTGTCTTGGGGATTGCTAGCGTTGGCCCACTGGACGATTGATCGCTTAGAATTTCTTTGGGCGCTCTTCTGATTGTATGCTTGGCCGAACCGCATCGATGCTGCTTGAACCGCCGGAATAATTAGCGATCGCGGAAAGATAGACTGATGGCAAATATTCTCGTCGCCGGTGGGGCCGGATATATTGGATCCCACACCTGCCTCGACCTTTTCAACAAGGGCCATGTCCCCATCACCTATGATAACCTGTCAAACGGTCATGAGGAGTTCGTAAGATGGGGACCGTTTGAGAGGGGTGATATACGGGATCGCAAACGACTAGACGCGGTATTGGAGAGATACCAACCGAGTGCGATCATCCATTTTGCAGCGGCAATCGAAATCGGCGAATCAGTGCAAAATCCCGCCGGCTTTTATGACAACAACGTTTCCGGAACGATCGCATTGCTGCTGGCCGCGCAGACTGCGGGTATCGACAAGATCGTCTTCTCATCGACTTGCGCCGTCTATGGCGTTCCATCCTCAATACCAATTGACGAATCTCATTGCGAGTCACCTATCAACCCATACGGTCGGAGCAAACTGATCGTTGAACAGATCTTGCGGGATCTTGACCAATACCGGGGCCTTCGATCTGTCGTTCTACGCTATTTCAATGCAGCGGGTGCAGATCCGGTCGGAAGAATCGGCGAATGGCATTCTCCCGAGACTCACGCGATACCCCTTGCGATCGAAACTGCTCTTGGTCGACGGTCACATTTTCTGGTTCTCGGCTCTGATTACGAAACGCGAGATGGTTCATGCATACGCGACTTCGTCCACGTTATGGACCTCGCGGATGCCCATACCCGGGCGGTCGATCATCTGTTGGCCGACGGCAAGAGTTTGACTTTAAATCTAGGAACGGGGCACGGCACAACAGTGAAAGAACTGTTGGCGGCCGTCCAACGCGTATCCGGTCGAAATTTTACAATTGAATATGGCGAGCGCCGAGAAGGTGATTCGCCAGCACTCGTCGCCGACAATGCGCTGGCAAAGCAAACGATTGGCTGGTCGCCACATCATGATCTTAAGTCGATCATCAAGACCGCCTGGAACTGGCATACGCGAGATACAGCCTAAAAGGCTTGCGCACCGTTGGATCTATAGACCCAGGTGTTCGACCGCGGTTCAGCCGGCGCTAACAATTTACTAACCATATCGAATAGCAAAGACTTAATCTCGCAGCGACATATTCCACTTTCCGAGAACGCTGACAGGCGGTCGCGTCATCCTCGTCAAAGTATGGATCTCTTATGTCGTGGCGCGATTATTCATTGCTATGGGCCACTCTTGCTGCAGTCCTCCTGGTCCGCAGCGCAGACGCCAGCAGTTTGACGCCACCGGACCCCAGGACGTTGACACCGATTGTTGAATCATCGCCGACACTGGCTCCGTTTCAGCACGTTCGCTTTTGCCTGCGTTATCCGGCTGATTGTCGATCCAGTGCCGATCAGGCCATTCGCATCGAGCTTAATGTGCAAACGATGGAATTGTTGGATCGCGTCAATCGAGATGTAAATCTCTCGATCATTCCAAGAGTCAAAAGCTACGGTAGCGACCTCGAGGACAGCTGGAAAATCGCGCCGGATATGGGAGATTGCAACGACTACGCCGTCACCAAGCGACATAACCTCCTTGAGAGCGGGTTGCCGTCAAGTGCCCTGAGGCTGTCAGTGATCAAGACTGCATCAGGAATAGGCCACCTTGTGCTCATCGTTGCAACGACCAATGGCGATATCGTGATGGACAATCTTACGCCAGCTATCCGCCCCTGGCAGGCCACTGACTATCAGTGGCTAAAGATTCAGTCGGCGAGCGACCCGCGCTACTGGAGCGAGATCAAATCGCCGGGAATCGTGCTGACATCGCAAGCAAGTCGTAAGCTGCGCGTCGCAGGCCGATTGACGAATTGAAATCTGCTGCCGAGCTTTCCTTGTTCGCGAAGGTCGGCCCCTCTCATCCCGCACCGTTGTTATTCGCTGCAAAGCTGCCTGACTGCTCGTCAAAGCGAATTGTTAGCTTGATACCGGCTCCTGATCGGAGTTCCTAATATAACTGCGTGTCGGACGACTTCCTGTTCCGACGGTCGACGCCCTCGCCAGGCCACAGCCCAGCAAAATTCCAAAGACAGTAAAATAGCCCGGAATTTGCAACGAAAAATCGATCATCGAATGAAGATAGCTAAGGGTTGCAATTCCCGCGATAGCGGACAGTACACGCCGATCTGCGCGTTCGGAGCTAGCTGCTGCCGCTCGCATTAAGATGAAGACCGACGCAAGTGCGCCGGCCGCAATCATTGCAGCGACCGGAATGCCCATTTCGAATGCGATTTCCAGTAGGGTCGAATGAGCGTAATCCCAGACCCCCCAAGTCCAAAGATCGTTGCTTCGGAAAGCGGGAAACAGATCTGGAAAGGTGCCAACACCTGCACCGAAAAGCGGTCGTTCCGGATGGCCTTTATGCTCGAACTATAGACAGACAATCGATTATCATCGACCAGACCTTGGCTTGCAATTCTGCCTATGCTGCTCACCCAGAGAGACGGTCAGGGCGAACGCGGCTACGGCTAAGGCCAGAATGTGCCAACGCGACAGCTTCCATTTGTTTACAACCATCAGAATTATTGCGACGAGCAGTCCCATCGCGGAGCAAATCAACCCGCCGCGCGATCCGGTCAAAAGCAGGCCGAAAAGACATGCCAATGCCGCCGCAGATCGGAGAATGATCTTCAATGCGAGAGCCTCATTGGTACGGGACAACAGCAGCATGCGGATCGTCGAAAACCGAAACGACTGCACCGACGAAAATGCCAAGCAGAACCACAGAAGTCGCGCCCGCCCCCACGAAGGTTGCTGCGGTGTTGTGATTGACGAAGGTCGCCGTCAAATAACCGCGATACGCGACCTTTTGCGCCCACAACAGCATATCCGGTGTGAATATCAAGCGCAGCGAGGCCGTAGATCGCATAAAGAAGAATCGAATATTGCGCGAACCAAGATCAGCCTCTCGCTGTTGCGCCGCGATGTCCCGACGGAAAAGCCGCTGACGAACGAGGTTGCAAAAAGCAGAAAATGCCCAGCTGCAAGCGGCGGAATTTCCGCGCGGCTTGAAATTCGAGGCAACGTATCGAGGCCAAGAAGCTCGTTCGTCCGCTGCCAAATGGGATCGTTGAGTTGGTCGATGACATTGGGAGTGATCTGGACAATCGCTACGAGCGCGTAGATGCTGCACAGCGCAAGAAAGCCATACAGTATCGGCTCTGCTCGGTGCCCATCGGCGCGGCGACACCGCACAGGGCGCTGATCGAAAGCAGGATAGTCCAAGACCGCGATCCAGAACAGATCGACCGAACCGAAAGAACAGCGGCGCCAGAACCAACACGACGATAGTCGTCCAGAGCTGGATCGAGCTGAACATCGCGACCGGAAACTCCGACTGCGGCCGGTGCATCATCGCGATGAGATCGTGGCCTTCAGTATGAACCTACCACCTGGTCTTGACAGCCACGTTCATGGTAGTCACCGCGTTTGCCGTGTTAGACACTGTGTTGGCCGTGCTGTTGATGAGCAACAGCAGCTTGTAGTAGTCCACGACCTTGGCATTGGCGACGTACATGACGTCCTTGGTTTTCATCTGGAATGCCGAGGCAAGCAGCATACCCGACGGATCGCGCAGGTTGAGGTGATAAATCGTCGGAACTCGGTCGAGCGTAAACCTGGTGGTATCGACGCCGAGCTTCTCCAGGAAACGGCGATCCTCAAACCGATAGACGTAGAGCTCGCTGGGGTCGGACTGGTTGTCGTTAAGTCCGCCGGCCTTGCCCATCGCCTGGGCAAGCGTCAGCGTTTCGACGTCGAACGGAATTTCCGAATTGAAGCCAAAGACGTTTTGATTGAGCGCGCCGAGTGCAGTGAACGTCGGCGATTCGCGGGTGAGGAAAATCACGTCATTCGGCCGAATGAAGATATTTTCGCGGGGGTCGTGCACCACGCGGCTGAGCAGCACCTTGACGCGCTTGCCGTCCCGCTGGAGCGTCACGTAGCTTTCGATCGCCTCGAACTTCGGACCACCGGCGCGCGCGATCAGCGCCAGCAGCCGTTCACCGACGCTGTTGAGAGCCAGCACGCCGGGCGTGTTCACGTCACCCAAAACGCTGACGACGCTCGAGTGCTGCTGATTGAGGCTGACGACCACCTGCGGCTCGATGGCGCGGTTGCGCAGCCTGGCAACGATGGCCTGCTGAATTTCCGGTATGGTTCGCGCTGCGGCGGGAATTTCGCCCGCATAGGGAACATAAATGCTGCCCTTCTGATCGACGGCCTGCGGCGGCAAATCGACGAAGTTGCCGGGACGTGCGCCTGCGGCTTGTCCGGGCGTGAACAGGCCGCCGGGGGCGGCTTCAAAGATCGATATATTGAGGACGTCACCGACGCCTACGACCTGGTTCGGCTTGGCGCGCTTATCCGGGAACTCGCCCTGGAACGTGACCAGATTGGGCTGCGATAAAAAGCCGATGGTATCGGCGCTCACGTCGACCAGCGCGTAAGACAGCGCCGCGTTGGACCGCACGCCGGCTGTCGCATTGTTCTCTACGGCGTCGCTTTTCGGTCCCGTTCCCGGAAGCAGCGAGCACGCTGGTAACAGTATCACAAGAACAAGCGCAAATATCGGATGGCCAAGGCGTTTCAACATTTCGACAAGCCCCGCCAATAGCCAAGACACCCGATCATGAATGCGGCTCCCAAACTCAAGCACGAACATCTGGCAAAATCTGACCAGGCGGCCGTCGCATAACTGGGTGTGGTCCGGATTTTCAACGCCGCCCTCAACTATTCACTCGCTGGTCGAATTCTTCGGCCAATTCGACCAAATCTCGAGGGTTAGACCCACGAGCTTCTTTGCGCTGAGAACCTACAGGGGGAGTCGCGCGCATCAAAGACCGCAATCCCGTTCGGCCACCGTTTTGCCCGGTTCGTGGCGTTCGTGCCACACTTCCCCTTAAGTCTCCCACCTGCACGGTTGTACAGTGCAAACCTTTGAAAATTGCTGAATTTTCCGAACAATGGGCTTGCTCCCACTGCCTGTTCGGGTAGCCGGCAGGGTGGTTGCGTCGTCCGACCGCCACACATCTCACTCTAAACTGCCGCATCCCTAGGGATGACTTTAGTAACAAAACACCTATTAGTTGCGCATTTGCCCAAGTCGTTGGAACCTTTTGCCAAGACAGAAATTTTAAGTGGTTTCAGTGAAAGACCGTGATTCAGTAACAGCTGTGATTCGCAGCATCCACTCGTAGCAAGAGTATTAACCTTTTCCCGGCAACAATGGTGCTCGCGTGTGAAGGCCTTTTGGAATTCCCGCGGACACTACGTTAACTCCTGCAAATGACGGGAACATGGGATGGTATATGTCGCCATCGCGGTAGCCACAGTAGGGGTTGCTGTTGGCCTGGTATTCCGGCTCAAGGTCCTGCTGCCGATTCTTGCATTGTTGCTCGTGGTTTCGGTCTTATTCTCGCTCGCGCAGGGCCTTAGCTTCCTCGACACCGCACTGACGATCGTGGTCGTACAAACCATCGTCCAAGGCGGTTATTTCCTTGGATTAGTGATCCGGGCTGTTTTGACGACATCGCATCGCATGCGGCCGGTCGTCTGACATTTGCGCAAGCCCAATCCGCGGGTCAGAAACGCTATTGCTTTTGACAATCTGAATAAAAGGTACCGTTCGCTGCATCCGTTCGCTCCAGGCATCGCGAAGGATCGGTTACCTCGCCCGCAACGGTGAAATCATAACCTTGGTTCTTCAAAGCAAGAACATAGCGCCCGGCCGGAAGCGCGAAGTCGGTATTCTCGGGCTGGATCAGCAGCATTTCCGGATTACCTGCAATCGGACGCACCCGGAATTCGTAGGCGGTATTTCGAATACTCCACTCGCCCGAAACTGTCGAATAGCTTGCTTTTCCCTTTGCATCAAAAGTCAGCGCTCGCATCACCTGGGCGACGACGCGAACGTCCACTCGGTCAGGTGCACTTCCTGCAAGGTCGCGGCGGAAAGCCACGAACTTGGCGTGACCGTCGGGAAGAGTGGTCCGGCTCGCCTTAGATACCGGAGTAGACAGAGCCACCCGTTTGTCAGGCACCAATTCCGCCAGCGCATCGAGCTCACTAAGCTTTCCGTTGTTCAAGGCGTAGATGCCATAGTCGGTCGGAATAGGAAACGGAGGCGGATCCGGGGGTTGCGGGACAAGCTTCACCTCGGCAGGCAGGGGAGCCTCTGCGCCACGGGCGCTGGCACCAAGGACCCGCGCGACCAATAGATCGCACCAACGACAGCGCCGGCCAGAAGAACGCCACTTGCAAACCAGCTCAACAACCAGATTGCTGGTTTCCTTCCTCGCCCTACAATTTGCGGACCCACCGGCTTCCACAGGGCCTCTGCATAACCGCCGGGGTCTGTCGCTATCACTGCAACCTGATTGTTTGCTAACGGCCCCGCTCCGAGCGCCGTCGGTAAAGATTGCTCAGGAGGCTGCAGTCGCTCGCTTTGATCGTCGCGAACCGAAAACTGTTCCACGCCTTTGATAGCGACTTCCAGCGCACCCAGCAGGCGTTTGCGCTCTTCTTCATCTGCCCAAGAAATACTGTCTTCGAGCTTGCTGCGCGCGAACTCGTAGACTGTAAAGCGCAGCTGGGTTGGATCTTGTTTCACCGTATTGATCATGCGCGCGAGAATCAGCGCGAACTCAACCTCCTGGGCGTGGGGTGAGCTGTTTTCGTCATGGTCGATGGTCGTGATTTCGGACTTCATATCTGCATTTGGTTGACCGTCGGTCAGTCTACTGGACAGGGCAACCCGCAGCAATCAGCTCAAAATGCCGGTTTTCCAAGGATAATCCCTGGTCGCCCTAACAACTGGCTACAAGTATCTTGGCGAACCCCGGCAAACTACGTTAGAGTTTGATCTCAAGCTCTCTTAATTCATTCTCTCGAAGGTCGGGACATGTCACAGGTATCGAAGGTCGTGTTTGCCGCCGCTGTCGTTGCGGCTACCTTGGGCAGCCTGCCTAGCGAGGCGTACGCGCGTGGCGGTCGGTTTCCCCTGACCCGTTGCGGGCCTGACCTTGCGTATCTCTGCCCGATCCACGGTTATTTCGATCAAGCCCCCTTCCACTACAAGGTCGCCGTCTACCCCGGCTGCATCAAGTGGGTTCGCATTGAAACACCCTACGGTGTCGAGCGCCGCCGCACCATCGTTTGCGGGGCGCCTGAGAGGCCGATGGTCTGGTGGTAAGAAACTGACCGCTGCTGGCTAGCATCCGGAAACAGATAGCTGCCGCACGCTACCTGGGTGCGCCCGTATTCACGCGGGAATTTGTCGTGGTCGGCTGGGCAGGCGCGGTGCTGATCGGCCCATTGTTGATCGGGCCCTGGTTGATAACTCGCCCCGAATTCGTGCCGTTGCCGGTATTGCGGATAAGATTGCCATTGCCGTCCCTGGCGTTCGAGACGCTGTACTGCGCCTGGAGCGGGGTCAGACACGCCAATAGCCAAAGCAGCGCCAAGATAAATTTCATGCGGGATCTCATTGTTAGTAGTCCGAAAACGAAGTCTAGACCGTCGACTGCGCGGACACACGGTTTAATTGCCGCAACGGACTCGGCTTGAGGCCCGGGCAAGCTGCCGGCGGGGGCCCCGGTTGGATCCCGGTTCTGTTCTTACAGTTCGCCCGGTGTTGGCAGCGAAGCCGGAAAAGGCCATGTAGAAGCTTTTCTGCAAGCGCTCAAGCTCCCAAAATGGATCCGCCGGCGAGCCCTCGAGGTCCGTAGACAATCCTGCAATACATCTTGCCCGGGCTCGAGCCTGCGTCGCCGCCGATCCATTCCGGCATGGCCGTTTGCCAACAAATCCGAAGGCGTTTACCTCGGACGACAGCCCGCCGCGCGGATCCGTTCGGCCGAAAGGGCAAGAACACCATCGAGCCCTATCTTTTGGCGACGCTGTGCGATTGCCCATCCTGATGCGACCTCGGATAGGCTGTCCCGGACCCGACGGCCCACCCTCCCCCTTCGAGCTGACAGCCTCGGCAAATGTCCCACGCCAGATAACCTCTGCGCTCGGGCTATCCCGTGCGGTCAAGGCCTCAGCCATTTGTTGAAGCGTAAACCTAAAACGATGAGGATACCGAGCGCACCACCCGCCATTTTTTGCATGGCATCAACCAATTCCCCATGGCGATCAGGCGTCCATAACTGAGCGAGCTCAAGCAGGATTGCGCTTCCAAGGACAATCGAGAAGACGAAAATCTGTTGTCTCGGATAAGCAAGGCAAAATAACACGCCCAGCAGTGCAAACGCAGCGACGTGCTCAAAACCGGCGGATGTGGCCAAAGTCGGCCTCGCGTCAATCGGCGAGAGTGTCGCATAAGCGATAAAGGCCAGGCACGCCCAGGCGGCAATAGCGACCAATCTGCGAAGCATACATGGCTTGATATCCGACCGCCGTGTCTGGCGCTACATCATCCTCCGGTACCCAGGACAAATGCGCCGGCGAAGCAGTCCTCGTCGCGAAGACGTTCCAGCAAGAGATTGCTTTCATTGGGAAACAATCAACCACAGCCGCGCTAGTCCGGCAGCGACCGACGTCAGATTCAAAGTCTCGACATCAAATGCGCGACGGCTGCGGACCTTGGACCTGTAATGACAGCTAACACCGCGCGGTTGTGTCCTCAAACCGGATGATGCGAATGATCCGTTGAGCGCGATCGATGACCGAAATTGCTGGGAAGAACCCACCTAGAGAGGCGGGTTCGCATTTCCGGTCGCGGTCGACGGAAGACGTAGAGCGCTAGGAAAATCACTGCGTTGAACGCGACCAAGCCGACCAGCATTGCAATAAACAATCGCATGGGCTCTCTCCTGAGGAACAAAACGCCCCAGAGGGGGCAAGGTTCCAGTTCCACTAATGGAACCCTTCCTCGGCGACCCTCAAAACCAAGCTTCCGAGCAAAGAGGAACGGCGAAAAGACATGATTAACCAATTGATTTAACTATATAATGCCTCTGACACCGCCAACGGCCTGCGTTATTTGAAACCAACGTGGTATGTTGGCGATGGGACCCATGCGCCCAGGTGTCGCAACAAGCATAATGAAAAGGCTTTGTTCTACCCTGGCCCTGCTAGGTATATTGTCCTAGTTGTATGATTGACAAAGCAGACAGCGGCGTAGAGTACCGGCCCCGACGAGGGGTAAAGGCCATGATTTTAGGCGATGACCCGCGCTTTCACGATCCCGATAAAGCCCGTGCCTGGCTTGAAGCTCAACGCTGGCCGCATGGTCCATCCTGCCCTCACTGTGGCAACATCAACCAAACCAGGATCACGGCACTGCAGGGCAAGGCTCATCGCCGCGGCCTCTATCAGTGCAAAGAATGCTGCGACCAGTTCACGGTCACCGTTGGCACCGTGATGCACCAGTCCAGAGTTCCCCTTAATAAGTGGGTTCTGGCGATGCACGTGATGTCAGCATCAGCGGAGCACGTATCCGTGCGCCGATTGCAAGGGATGCTTGGCATTACCTACCAATCGACCTGGACCCTCTGCAACCGCCTCCGAAAGGCCGGCGGCCGGCTCGAACGGTTGACCAATGAATCGAATGGGACGCAGTTAGAGTTATTTGAAAACCGACCAAATGGCTTTCGCAACAGCTAAGGTCCTCTTCCCGCCGACCCTTCCCGTAAAGCGAAAGGCTGCATAATCCCAGCGCCAACAAAAAAGCCGCCCCGAAGGGCGGCTCTTTTGCTTGAAACACTTGTCAGCGATTATACGAGGCGAAAGGCGGGGGTGCTCTTGCGGCGATAAGCCATGAAGCCAACGCCCAAGAAGCCCAAAATCATCATCGCCCAAGTTGCCGGCTCCGGGACTGCTGCAACCGTGAGACGTTGTCGAACTCAAACGAGTTCTGGCCGATCGATCCGAGCACAACGCTATCGAAAATCAGATTTGTGAATGTGATGTATGATTGGAGAAAGGCGAGCCCTGATCGCCGTTCGCATTATCGGAACTCCGAGGTGGTCACCATGGATAAGGGAGGTAGCATTCGAGCCATTGTTAAAAAACTGAATGGTGTTGTATGTGTCGATCGATCCCCAGCAAGAGCCCGAAAGCTCTTTTGCGAGGAATTGAAGGTTATCGTCTCCGATCGATTGGCAAGGATCGCCATGTAGGTTGGTTGTGTCCACGTAGGGCACACTGCTGTTTGCCGGCATTGCGTAGAGGCCTGCCGAATCTTGCCCTGCCATTGTTGACGACAATTCCTCCGCCGAACGAAGCTCGTGGTGCCGATATTGAAATTCGTCGCCCGCAGGTTGGGTGAGATACGGAACTGCGGTCCAGCCCGATTCGTCAAACGTAATGTCGGTCGTGCCCGCGCTGGGGCTGATTGGACCCGGACTACTTGCAATGACGACGACCGCGTTGGCAGCCGATCCCAATGACAGAAGAAGCGCGGCGGCACTGATCGAAATGAGAAATTTGTTCATGACCCCACCCCACAAAACAACCACAGAAAAAACATTAACCATTTATTAACCGTGCCCCTGTGCACGGTCAAGATTTGAATTGTGCGGAAACCAAGCCTCGAACGCCGTCGACCGGCATGAGGCTGAAGCGAAAATTCGCGCTGGCTTTCGGCAGATGGCTGACCGGTTTCGTCACAACAAGCTAAGGCTATCTGTCTTGATCTGCTTGACCAATTTCGCCTCGCGACGATCACCGAACTCGCTTCCAAAACAGCATCGTGAGAGCGTGCAATGATCGCTATTGGGAGCATCGCGAGCGCTTTCGCAGCGCGATATAATGTTAACCATAGTATCAAAATAGCATCACCCTCCCCTAGGCCATTTAAATCTGGCCGAGCGCGAAATACTTGCCACTAAAGCTTTGTATTGCCGAACAAAATACGATGATCCAAGCGCAAGATGGGCTTAGTTCAACACGTCAAGCGACGAAACCACCGAATTGCAAATTATCCACAGGTCGGACAAAATTCGGCGTCGCGATTGAGGCGCTGTATCGATGGATTAGCAGCGAAAGGTTGGCACGACGTCGATCGGCCGCAGCGTGAAGTCCGCTTTAGCCCGCGCCGATTCGCCCTCATATTCGGGGACGAATGGTGCGGAGCGACCATGTCGAGCGAGCGCTTTGGCCAAAGGTCTAGAAAGGCCGCAGGGAGCGTCGGTGGCACGTCAAACACATGGAATCAAAAGGCCGCCTAGTGAGGCGGCCTTTCCGCTGAAAGCATCTGCCAATTATGCGAGGCGAAACACCAACTTGCTTTTGCGACGATAGGCGGCAAATCCGACACCGAAGAAACCGAGGATCATCATAGCCCACGTTGAAGCTTCGGGAACGGCCGCCACAGAAACGTTGTCCAAGAACACGGTGGAGTCCGGATTTTGCGACAATCCCAGAAACTCAAGCGTGTTGAGGCCAGCAATCAAAGAGCCGATCGCACTCGTGGCAAGGAAGTTCTGACCGCTCGGCGTTGTATTGCTGTAAATCACGTTACCGTTCAACAGGACTTCATAGGTCTGATTGCCGTTGCAGCAAACCAGATCCGGACGGCTGCCTTCGAGCCATGAAACGGTCGTCAGGCCGGCAAGCGCTGAATTGAAGGTTTGCGAAAGAGTTCCAGAATTTTGAACGAAGGCATATTGATTGCCAGAAAACCCGGAAGGTGAAGTCGATCCGTACCAAGCATTGTTTCCCTGACTGGTGTCGATCAGGCCGGCCCCGCCATTATAAGTCCAGCTGTCGAATGTAAGAGTACCGAACAGACCCGGATAGGCGTAGTTGCTCGCTGGCGTGAAGGCCGTGGGCCCGAAATTCGGATTGGTACTTAGGGCTGGATTTTCAAAATCACCATTGGTGATCAGATTGGCTTGGCTCGCCGAGACCATCACTCCGAGAAACGCTATTGTTAGAAAGCTTGCTAGTATAGGTTTAAATCTCATTTCAGCCCCCCACGAGCCATTAAACGACGGTTGGTGATTCGCTTGTGCGGCCAAGAATCGTGGAAGCACCAGTTGATGTCAATGAAACTCTCGCACCGCAGCAACCTTGCTCGGCGCTGAAGCAGACGGACGTAGCCGAGCTGGTTCGACTGGAGATATGGAATTGCCACACGCGCGCGTTCGTCGCGGAATCAAAAAGGCCGCCCGGTGGGACGGCCTCGCTGCTTAAGGTCTTTGATGCTTACGCAAGGCGCAAAGTCGGTTCCTTGCGACGATAAGCGAGAACGCCAAGGCCCAGGAAGCCGAGGATCATCATGGCCCATGTCGAGGGCTCGGGCACTGCGGTTACACTCACGTTGTCCAGTGCCGGGCCAAACGCAGTCGGATAATCGCGATTGCCGGAATCTGCCGTCGTGGTGCTTTGAAACGTCAAGGTTTCCGTTGAGCCGGTCGCGGTGAAGAGAAAGGAAACAGGGGTCCAACCCATGTTGGTCAAAGTCTTGCCGGTGGTATCAAATGATGACAGCACGACGGTCGCGTCTGCCGAAGTCGTAAGGGTCTTTACGGCCGGTCCGCCGGCCGGATTGCCCGCGACGAAAAAAGTGACACTGTACGTCTGCCCGGAGACGACATCGAACGTTTGGGAAATCGAGCCTGGTACGGTACCGTTAAGGTCGAGGCTTCTATTGCCGTCGGCCGAGGTCCAATAGGTTCCGATGTAGTCGATGTTACCGGTACCGACGGTCCAGCCTGTGATCGAACTGTTGTCGCCAGCATTCAGCGTCGCGAATTGACCGATATTGGTAATGCCGAGTTCGAAGCTTCCATTCTGAAAGACCGCGGCATTCGCGCCCGTGCAGAGGCCGATTGACGTCGCGGCAGCAATTGCCATTAAATGACGCTTCATATGAATTCTCCAAATCGACTGGTCCAAATCACTTCCAAACTGATCAGCGCGGCGCTGCAAAGTCAATTCGCTGCAGACCGCATCGCGCGGGAACAAGTGTTTAACGGTGGGGATCCCATGTTTTTCGAAGCTATGTACCCCGCAAACCACAAAACCTCCGCGTCATTGGTTTGGGCGGAGCGCAAAAAGATACTTCGATTTGATCCAAATCCGGCTCAAGCGCTAGTTAACTTGGGCAAGCCCGTAAGAACCTGACATGGAACCTAGTCGCGCGAGCAACGAGGCCAGGTTTGATTCGTTCGCGCAGCCATTCCGACTTCTTGGTATCGATCCGACGGCGACGAACCCGCAGATCGAGGACGCGCTTCGCAATACACTGCAAGTCGGAAGTGTTTCGTCGGACGAACTGACCAAAGCGCGTGACGCCCTGCTCGATCCACAGCAACGTCTATGGTACGAGCTCCGCTATCCGCTCGACTGTCCCGCTTCAGAGATTGAGGTGTTCTACGCCGCGCTTTCCACCGAAGCGCCGACGGAGCAGCTCCTTCGGTTCACTAATCTTCTCTGGCCACTTACACGGGCCAATTTCATTGCCCATCTCGCAAGCCATCGACCGGCCGACGGGGCGACGCTGCTTTACGCTTTGCTTGAATCACATGCAGCTCTCGACGCGACCGAGATTTATGAAAAGCTAAAAGCCGCAAGGGCCACCGCGGGCATCCTAGTGCCGTCCTTCGCCCTCATCGCTCAAGGCCTAAATGAGCTTCTTCAAACCCATTCGTCTGCAGCGCTTGCCGGTTACGCTAGCATTCAAGATGCTGGCGGTCCGGTGCTGGAATGCACCAAGCAAACCCTTGCCCACGGCGAGCGTCACCTTGTCGAAGGCCTTGGCATCATGCTTGCGCAATACCGCCAAGCCATCGATCCAACGCATGCCTTCCAGCAAATCGAAAATGCTTGCGCCGCCCTGCAACTGCAGCCGGACGACGGCTCATTGATCGAGGAACTATCGAACGCCGTCACGATCTGGACATCCGGCTGTCGCCCACTCCTGATGTGGGATACCCATCAGGGTCGTCGCGAATTGGGCGCGGAAGCTCCCGTTGAGCAATTGCGGACGCTGATCACCCATCTGTCTGGAAGCCAGCACTACGACGTTGCAGTCAAAGTCATGGCTCTCACGCGCGATATCTTCAGTGCAGTACCGACAACGATTGACCAGCTGGCCGAGGACGCGCGCCTTGTTGAAAGTCTGAAGGTACAGCAACAAATCATGTACCTGCAGGGCGCGATCGACGAGTTTGACCGTGATCCCGGACCGCTCATTGCAGCTCTGAAGAAGGATGGGTTCGGATTTACCTCGACCGAACCGGCAAAAAAGCTCTGGGAGGCTTTCCTGCAAGCGACCAAGGCGACAAATCGGACAATGTCGGCCGAGCTGCCTTGGCGGTTGATGCGTGATTTTACCTTACGACTCAGCAACCAACCCGAAGCCGGCGCGGCCGTTGTGGGCCTCATCACCGGGCTGATCCAGCACGGCGAGAGAGCTTCAGCACCCCCCGCGATTCTTAAGGCGCTTCGCGACAACCTGAGCTTTATGAAATCGTTCATGGATACAGAGCCAACCGTGGAGACGACGTACGAAAGCCAGCCGCTTCCCGGAACAAGATCGTTCGTCGCAAGGTTCTTCGTACGACGCAGCTTGCCGAGCAATCCAAGAAACATTCGACGCAAGAGGCAAATAGCCTTCGGTGGTTTGGCATTGTTTGCACTGGCGGCAGTTAGTGCCTCCGCCTATTTCGGCTTCGACCGACTACGCCCACTCTGGTCGACCATCTCGTTGGGTGCGCTCGTTCAACCAGCCGCCCCTACGTTGGGCGCGGAAACGGTGCCGCCGGTTGGAACTGGACAACACTTGGCGCTCGACGGCGTCCGATACTGCCACTTTCAACAGGAGCGGCTCCGCTTCATCAAAGGGCAAGTGCAGGGGCCCGAAGAAGCTCGTGCCTACAACCTGTTGATCGTCGACTACAATTCTCGCTGTTCGGATTTCTTCTATAGGGATGACGACCTCAAACTCGTGACGGCTGAGGTGAGTGACAACAAGAACGTCCTGGAAGCTGATGCGAAGCGGATCATGTCCACTTGGCCTAGCCGCAGTAGCGAAGCGTCACCAAAACACTAGCGGGCTGCTCGGTCAGAGTTCGGGCTGAGTACGCTTGAACCGGACTTAATGCGATCAGGCGATCCGAGCATCATGACTGTGAAATTGATCGTCGCGCTGACAAGCTGTCCCCGAGACTGGCCACCACCACGAGGCGTTTGACCTCACCGTTGTTAAAGGCCTTCAAAAATCTCTCATAGTCCTTGATCGACACGCAACCATTAGAAGCACCGTTTGTTCCGAGCATATAGCTGTGCGCGAGCAAGCCGGACCGCCCGAGCGTACCTTTAGTGCCAACCGGAATCATCCGGAGGGCTTGGATGCCATGAAACAGTCGCTCCCGCGGTTTCAAGTCATAGACATTTGGCGGCGTCGCTCCAACATTTCGCTCGCTCACGTGTCCTGGATCATCCATCAAACTACCAAATCCTGAATGCGCTTCGAGCTTCAACCCGTTTGGCATGTAGACGGTGCGTGCCGAAATGTCATAGACGGCGGTGAGATTATCGTAGCCAAGAGACGCGAGATCCGGCCCGTCGCTAGCGAGCCCGCCATCGGGAGATAGAGACGCAAGCGTGACACGGGCCGGGAGCAGATCGGAAAGCTTCTGCAGCAGGGTGCGATTGTCAGTTTGAGCCGTAACAGGGCCATCCCGTAATTCTAGATTTGCTTCGACCGGACGAGGTCGAGGAAGGGGAACGGCAGCGACGCTTGACGCCGCAGGCTCTTCGATAAGGGCTAGCCGCCGGTCTGGAAATTGCAGTTTCTGCGCGAGCCGGTCTTTCGCTTGTTGAAGCTTGATCGCGAGCTCTGAAGGCAAAGCCAGTTCTGAGGGTAACGTTTGAACAAGAGGTCGCGCTAATTCCCTCGAAAGTAAATTGGTCGCTGCGTTTGGGGCGAACCGAGCATCGAACGACGAGGCGTCGACGCCTTTCGAGGAAGCGGAATCTGAGACCCAACTAACTGGATAGCTAGTCCAGGCGGCCGCTCCGGATGCCAATGCAACAATGACTAATGCGATGGGGCCGACGGATTGACCCAACGGAATCTTGCCAGCTGTCACTGCAACGTAGGTCATCCCCAGTTCACCGGTTGGACGCCTTAAAACCGAAAATCGGTCACAACGAGGAGGCCAGAATGCGGCGAAATCGAGACAAGCGCGGGTGTTTTGGGAACTTGCTCGGAATAGTGACGCAATGGACACACCAGAAAGAATTGTGTGATTGATGCCGCGCTCGGTCCCATCTTGCCACACAACGAGCGCCGAACAGGCAGGCAAAGAAAAGCCGCCCCAAGGCGGCCTCTCACTCTTTTGGGAAGGCGATTATATCAGGCAAAACGCAACGCCATTTTGTTCTTGCGGCGGTAAGCCATGAAGCTGACGCCAGCAAAACCCAGGATCATCATAGCCCAGGTCGATGGCTCAGGAACGGCAGCGGTGAACGTGGCACCAACATTGCCGGTGTTATCTCTAGCGGCGTCGACGACCAAATCTGAGCCAAAGAAAATCTGTTTGCCTGACACGGTATTGAAATCCAGCACCAGCGGGGATGATCCAGAGATCGTGAAGGAAAGAGGTCCAAGTAACCCGCCGGGAAATCCGTGACCGCAGCCAGTACAGTTGATTCCGTAATCGAAGCTATCGAACGGAGAGGCACTTACGCTGCCCGCTGTCGTGGAAATCAGCGAGAACCCCAACGTTAAGCCCGAGATCGCAATGGTCGGATTGCCTACCAAATCAAACGTCAAAGCATGGTGATTAGGATCTGGGTTTTCGTGAAATTTGAATCCACTGTTTAGCGTTTCGACTATTGTCAGGCTGCCATCTAAATTACTGGTGACGCTGACGCTGCCGAAAGGGCCAGCGCCGAAAGCCCCGACGGCAGTCTCGGAGAGACTGTACGTATTCACTACGAGAGCTTCACTCGGACGGCCTGACGCAAAAAATACCAAACCGCAAAGTATCAAACCATTTAAGACGCGAGCCATCTTCATAAGCAACACCCCACAAAATAATCACAAATAAACCGAATTATTAGGACGCCCTACGTTTGGAAGAGTCAACGCACTCGCCGACGAAAGTTGGGACTAACCGGCGTCACCAAATAAGTTAGATAAATCAACAGCGCAGGAACCTAATTTTCCCCACTCTAAATAGGCGCTTACTTTTATACCGCTCTCCTTTACGCAGGACGCATCTCACGCCGCAACATTGCTTGCGTGCCAAGGGCCGCACGACCTCGACTGCGTTTGGTTCTTCTCAGCGCCTTCCGTCCACGACCCGGACTCGATTAGAACGATCGTTCGCAAACTCCGCAAACGTTCCAAGCTGGAAGACCTATTCGCTTAGCCCATGTCTGTACCGAGCGCGTGACCTAATCGAACGGTTCTTCAACAAGATCAAGCAACATGGGTTAGTCGCGACCAACTCGCTGCCGATTATTGACCTTCATCCAGATCGGACCCGTCCGCATTTGCTTACGCGCTAATGAGTTCCTCGCCCGGGGGAGTTACTCCGCGTTCGGCAATAGACCGCCCTGTTGGGCGACCTCTACAAAAAAGGCAATGACCGCTTGGTAATTCTGATCACCCCCACAGCAATTATGCCTCGACTGGTGAACGAGGCCGCCGCCGTGGCACATATAACTGCCGCCGTGATGGTGATCGCGGTTGACTTGGATGATGGATCGCAAATAGGCCCCTCAGATTTGGGATCGTCAGGCAGCACTTAGCCGGCGGTGGCGGACAATCGTTTTGACGACTGGAGCTTTCCCATAAGCCTGCCAGACACCTAGAAATCCATCGCAGACAAATAGCAATGTCACCGCCAAGCACGCCGTCGATTTGTTCGCCCCGCCATAGTAGGCGATGAGAACAAGGGACATCACCCGAATAAAGGGGCCTTGTGTCGTCGGTTGATTTTGCGGCCATTCATGTCCGACGTCACCACTTCAGAAACGAAATGCTTTCATACTCATCCGCGTGGGGAGAACGTCTTCGCTCGAAAGCATCGCGGAGACGCTTCGGCCGATCGGCAAAAATTACTCACCTACCCGAAACCGCGTTCCGCTGACATTAACCATGCAAGCGCTTCTCGCGGCGAGGGCCGGACGCTTAATGAGCGTTTAACATTTTTGCCCAAGAGATAGACGACCAGCGCGAATATTATGACGCAGCAAGAATTGCGAGCGGAACTCAGCCTCTAAGGAGGGATTGCATGAGGACGCCTCTCGTTGGAGCGCTGGCCGCGACGTTGGTCGGCTGCAGCTGCCCTCTACCGCCGCTGGTGGGCACAGAATCATGCGCGGACGCGAATGGGTTCGCCTGTTTCAACAGGACGGCTGACAGTCAGCTGCTTGAGCCAACGCCAACGTCATTCAAGACCGGCTCCGCGACAATAGAAATCAAGTCCACGATTGCAACTAAGACCGAAGAACCGTCATTGGCTCACGGCCGCGATGGGGCGAATCTCTCTATGAGAACGGCGAAATCCGCCAGGATCGCACCAAGAGTTGAGCCTCCGACATCTCGCACCCCCCTCTCTCGTTCATTGAAAACAGGACAGCAGTCCGCAAGTAGCGCCGCTGCCGCTGCCGATACGACGCGAGCAAACATCGCCGATTCGCCCCCAGGCGGTGCCGCTGCGAATTCCAAAACCAAAACGATACAGGAGCAGGTGGCGGCCGCTACGGCGGTCGCGGAGCAAATGACGGTCGCCGCTGTGGTCCCCGCGCCGGAACCGAATAAGGACCGTTCCAATCACTCGGAAACCGTGCTGCGTGGCGATGCCGAAAAGAGCGCATCTGCGTCGCCAAACAACACGGACCTTCTCGTTGCCCTTCTAATGGCTCGTCCGGAAATCAGGTTGGTATCCGATCTAACTGGTAAAATCATTGCGATAGATGACCGGTATTCTGCATCCAACGGTAACGTCAGGACCGCAATAGTGGCAGCGGGTGCGGCTGAAGTCCAACTAGCCGAGGGTCAAGCCAAGGCGATCGACCGGTTGATCGGCGGAGAAGTGCCGGCTGCGGTTCTGACTCTGGCGTCTGCGGAAGCGGCAGAGCGGTTTCCCGAAATAGCAGGCTTCAAGATATTTCGAATCCCGCTCTCGCCTCGTTCATTGAAGGCACCAGGGGGCACGCCATGACAAATCAGCCGTCAGTCGAAGGTGCGCCAGGATGATTGCGCGACGCAAAACGACGATCTGGACCTGAGCGCGAGACCCAATGTCCGTTCGGCGTCATTTGCAACCGCTTCCGCTCATCCCCCCGATCGCGACCGCAGAGCGGCCATGGCGGAGATTTCAAACGGGCCAATATTGGAAGTCAGGCGACGTTACGCGTCGTTCTCCCGACGTCCGCGAGCATGAGATGGGCACGCGCCTCGGTTGCCGACATGGCTTGGCCACCAAGCATCTCGACGATGTTACGAGCCTTGTCGACCATTTGTGCGTTCGTCTCGGCCAGCACGCCTTGCTTCAAGTAAACGGCATCCTCCAGTCCGACCCTAACGTGTCCACCGGCGAGGTAGGCTTGTGCCACCATCGGGAACGCAGAGCGGCCTATGCCGAAGGCAGTGAATTGCGTGTCGGAAGGCAGCATTTCGCGGGCGTACAGGACCGTTTCGGGTGAAGGGCGGAAGCCGTACTTCACGCCGAGCACCAGGCTGACGAGATGGGGTCCTTTTATTGTTCCGTCTTGAATGAGATCATGCATGAGCAGGATATCGCCCGAGTCGAACAATTCGATCTCGGGCTTCGAACCTGCGGCGTAGATCACTTCCGCCATCTTGCGCACATTGGGCGGTGTGTTGATCACAACCTGTGCGCCGAACGTCATGGTGTTGAGATCGAGTGTCGCGATATCTGGCCGTAGGATCGCAATGTGTTCGGTGCGCTTTGCCGGCGTAAGAAAGAGCGTGCCGGGTCCCGCAATTTTCGGGTCGTCCTCCGAAGGAGCGAAACGGCCACCCGGACCGGTTGTGATGTTGAGAATCAACGAGGTGTTTTTCGCGCGAATGAGCTCAACGACCTGCCTGTAATACTCAATTTCCATGGACGGCATGCCGGTCTGCGGGTCCCGAACGTGGATATGTGTGACCGCAGCGCCTGCTTCAGCTGCTCCCAGGCAAGCTTCGGCAATTTGTTCAGGCGTGATCGGAAGGTGCGGTGTCATGCTGGGCAGCGTCTGATTGCCAGTTACAGCGCACGTGATGATAACCTTGTCGCGCGGGTTCTGCATGGAATGCTCCTACGTTAGGGCGACCAGATGGAAGCACTTTCTATCAAAGCATAGCGCGCTGGGGCTAGGGCCAAGGTTCGAATCGCCACATTAAGCGTGCTGCCATGGAGAGCCCCCAGTTGGGTGGCCATCGTCCAGCCCGTTTCCAACCCAGTTGGTTACGCGCGCGTCCATCCGCGCCCTAACTGCAGTTAATAGGAGCTGCGTTGGGTCCAAGACTTTTCGGTACAAGCGCGTTCGTGTTATATCTGCTTTTCCTCAAGATCAGATTGTACGCTCTGCATGCGGATCATTATTGCGGCCGATAACGCCTCCAGTCGCTTCGGAGGGGAAGCGTTTATCCCGTTGAACTATTTTCGATTGCTTCGCGCGCGAGGAGAGGACGTACGTCTGGTCGTACACGCTCGCAACAAGTCAGAGCTGACCCTACAATTTCCGAACCAGCTTGATCGGCTGTACTTCGTCGACGACACGCCAATGCACAAGGCTCTATTTTGGTTCGGTCGCTTCTTGCCGCGACGGTTAGCGGATGCGACCACCGGTCTGATCATCCACCTCAGTACACAGCTCCATCAGCGCCGCATTGTCCGCGAACTTGTGAAAACCCATCATGTTGAGGTCGTTCATGTACCTATTCCAGTGTCGCCGAAAACTCCGTCGCTGATGTGGGGGTTGGGTGCGGCTGTCGTGATTGGCCCACTCAATGGCGGCATGGACTATCCCGACGCATTTCGCCGGGAGAGAAGCTTTCTCTCCGGCCTGGCATTCACGTTCGGTCGATGGCTCGCCAACTTTGTGAATGTTCTGATTCCTGGCAAGCAACGCGCCGACGTCATATTGGTAGCAAATCGTCGAACGCGGGAGGCCCTACCGCGCGGCATTACCGGCCATATCGTTGAGCTCGTGGAAAATGGCGTGGATTTCTCGATATGGCAGCAGAGATCCCCCAGCAAAGGAAAAAATGACCCCATCAAGTTCGTGTTCGTGGGACGATTGATCGACTGGAAAGCACTTGATGTTGTGCTCGAGGCCATGCACCGACTTCAAGGCCGCCTCCCCGTTTCGCTTGAAATTATCGGGGATGGACCCATGCACACGAGTTGGCAAACGCTCGCCGATCAATTGGGTTTGGGCTCGGTCGTGAAATTCTCTGGCTGGCTGTCCCAAGAGGCGTGCGCGTTGCGATTGCAACAGGCTGACGTACTCGTATTGCCCAGCCTATTCGAATGCGGCGGCGCCGTTGTTTTGGAAGCAATGGCTGTGGGCCTACCGGTGATTGCCACCGCCTGGGGTGGACCCACCGACTATCTTGATGAGTCCTGCGGAATCTTGGTGAAACCCCAATCTCGGGAATCCCTGATCGCTGGATTCGCCAGCGCCATGGAAACGCTTGCGACGTCACCGGATTTGCGGGAACGACTCGGCCAAGCTGGCTATGCGCGCGCGAGGGAGCATTTTGATTGGGAAGGCAAGATCGATCAAATTAAACGCTTCTATGAACTGGCGATCACGTCGAAAAGGTGATTGGGCAGCCCGCTCAGAGTTGGTATCGGCAGGCAGAAACTAGCCGCCTGTGGCTGACAATTTTCTTGATGAACGAAGCTTTCGTATAAGTCCGCCAGACACGCCTAGAAATCCATCGCAGATAAATAGCAACGTCACCGCCACGACGAACAACGCAATGCCCGTCAAGTCGTGAAGCACGCCGTCAAGTTTGTCTGCCCCGCCATAGTAGGCGATGAGAACCAGCGACAAGACCCGAATAAAGTTCGCGACAATTGTGATGGGTATGATGAGACCAAGAAGGATTAATGAGCGGATCTTTTCATGCCAGCGAAACGCGTAGACGTAAAATACACCAATGGCCGACAGGGCAAAAATTGAATTCAGTCCCGAGCAGGCATCCTTAACAAGCAATTGATACGGCCCGATCAGAATAACCACGCCATTCTGTGCAATGGGATAGCCCGCGGTATACAGCACCTGGGTGACCATATCCGAGATCAGGACCTTAAGCGGTATCGTTGCCCCATCGATCATCCAACCCGGCGCGGGTGCCGAGAAGATCAAAAACAAAATCGGGAACGCGAGCAGCCTCAGGACACCCCACCCGGCGAGTAGCAGAATGCATCCCGCGATGACCGGGATCTCAGACGCGACCTGGAGGGACAACACATCCTGATTTCGCGCCAGAACCATCATCACGAGGCCGAACAAGAGGACGATCCAACCTGCGATCGGAGCGGGAGACAAGGTTGCGCGCGGCAATCTTCCCGCGGGATTGCCAGACGAGCCAAAGCGCGGCCGCAATGATCAGCGGGCCATGACCCTCCTGCTCGGATTGCCAGGGGCCTTGTGCTAACTCGATGAAGGTCGGGATGTAGGCAACCACGATCGTGACGGCCACCAGAATTGGCCATAGCAAACCGCGCGAGGCGAACGTTCGCGTTGCTGAGAGCGCATCCGAATACGTCATAATCGATACAACCAGGGCTTCTAACCTGCTCTTACGTCTAGCATTTTGATGGAGGGGCGACAACCGAGCAAATGGCGCTGTCCAGGCACGCTGCGGTGCGATGGCGACTAGAACTTACCTCTAACGACGAGAAAGCCGTATCCAAGCCCCGCCACGATGAGAACCCACGCAAACAGCGTTAAACCAGCATTTCCGACCTGATTGGCGATCGCGAACGCTACCCCGGCGACGACCATGTGCAACAAGGTTCGCGTGTCGCGCTCGGTCCAGACAAAAAACGCTGCAACCAAGCCGCAGAAGCAAGCAATGGTAAGATAGTCGAAAGCTGTAATCATAACCGGCGTCTATTCAGGCAGCGCGCTTCAAACAAGAAGGTCAACACAGCTCGTACTATCTATTTCTCTGTCGTTGGCGGGCCGGAGTTTTGCTTACCCATAATGCTAGCATAGTCCCCCTCATATTTGGCCTCGAGGCTAGCCGCAACCGCAGTCATGCTGGCCTCCGATTTTAGAAGGTCCAATCGCAATTGTTGCCGCGCCAGATTAAAGGCGCCTTCCCCCTCCAGCGGACGGGCCTCCTGCCCCTTTACCTTGAAGAAAATCCCGTTCGAACCCGAACGAATAAAGAAAATATCATCCGCCTGTTTGGCCTGCACCACGTTAAAGAAATCCGGTGAAACGTCGCCGCTGTTGAGCGCGCCCATGGAGCGATTGTGAGCCACGCCCATCTCGGTCAGCTTCTGGTCTACCGCATCCAGGGTCTTCATATCCTTGGTTGCATCCGCAACGGCCTGCGACGTTGCGCTCACGGGAAAGACAATCTGCTCGATGCTCATGACCTGGCGATTGGCAAATTTCAAGGGGTTGTTGGCAATGTAGTTATCTATGTCCGCCTTCGTGATCGCAGAACTTTTCGTTGCCATATCCCGCGACGCCACTGCGTTCGCTAGCACTATTTCCCGGGCGCGCAGCAGATCCAGAAGCACGGTCGGTTCACGGTCGAATTTTCCCTCGAGAGCCTGGCGCACCATGTATTTTCGCGTCACCAGGTCACCGAGAACTTGCTTGATCGCTGCGGGGTCCTTGCGCCGGTCGGTGGGCACGTTGGCCAGGCGAAATTCGTTATCGAGCTCCTGCGTGGTGATGACTTCATTGCCGACATGGGCAACGATTTGAGTCTTTGCAACATCACCGCTTTGCTCGCTGTTCTTGCTGCATCCAACCAGAGCCAATCCGCATAACGCGACCAGCACGCCGATATGGATTTTGCCGGGAAAGTATTCGGCGGTTGTCTTCATGAATCGCTCCAAATCTCGATTGAACGGCTGGTCGTCGCGATCGAGCTGCGCCGACCGGCGGGTCAAATACTCATATCCCCTGCCCTCGGTCGAGCTTTCCGCTCGAAAAAACCGAAATTTCCGGGTTATGGTCGTTCCAGAAGACTGCTATATCTTTGTGCTCACGGTAGTTTTATCAGATTTTGCCGATGGAATTCAGCGGGCGCCGATACCACAGCGCTAGAACTCACCGGTAAATTGGACTCCAGATAGAAACGGGCATGAAGATTAATCCGGTTCAAGCCATTGTCGCGTCGCTGGTCATCCTAACGGCGGGCGTGGTGGCCGAGACATTTAAGCCGCAGCAGTTGATGGCGAGCCCTTCGACGGTCCTTGACCTCGAAAAAGCTATCCCGCGTCAATTTGGCGAATGGAAATATGTTCCAAGTGTTGGGCTGGTGACACCGACCGATGCTCCGGATGCCGAACGTCAGGGATCAGCCGCGTGGATCTATAGCCAAGAAGTCGCCCGTGGATATGCCGATCGCGCGGGTAACGTCATCATGCTGCTCGTCGCTTACGGTCCGGTCCAAGACAGCCGATTGAAAGCTCATTTTCCGGAACTCTGTTATAATGCCGCTGGCTTCCGGGTGTCCGCAAAAACCACCGCCGGCGTGACTTATCAGGACGGGGCAGCGCCATTGGTCGTCAGCCGTTTGACAGCGGTGAAGGAACGTCGATTTGAGCCGATCAGCTACTGGATGCGCGTGGGCAATGATGTTGCAACAGGAGTCTTTGATCGGCAGATCGCCCGGCTGAAATATGGCTTGCGAGGTTTGATTCCTGATGGCGCGCTGATCCGCGTCTCTACGGTGGGCCTGCCTGAGAATGTCTCCTACCAGCTGCAGGATCAGTTCATTCGAGATTTCATAGCCGCTCTGCCGCCGGAGAACCGAAGATTTTTCATCGGCTTATCCTGAACGGCGGGATCTCGGTCATAAAGTAACTCATCGTTCGGATCCACACTCCGGAACCTATCCCGCCAGATCGAATGAGACTCCATGTTGCTTTTTCGGCTCATCGTTCTTGGCATCTTGACATTGGCCGCTGCGGTGCCCGCTTGGGCTGAGGATGCGGATAACTCCCTCCTCTTGTATGCGGTGTCGATCAATCAAACGCCAGCAAAGGGGCGTTCTGGAACAGGAATTTATCTAGGCAAAGGCTTGGTACTCACCGCCTCCCATGTCGTTGGCGAAGCACTGATCAACAGGCCACACGTTACGATCGCCGGCCAAGACCTGCCCGCAAGGGTCGTAAAACAGGACACGTTCGAGCGCTCTGATCTCGCCCTTTTAGCGATCGACGAAGGCAGTCTGCCAGAGGCCTTGCAACTGCGTCGCATCTCATTGTGTCAAACGCCGGCTTGGCCAGGTGAGGATGTCATCACCGTGATCCCTGAAGAGGCCGTTCATTCGCGTGTCATGTCCCCAGTTTGGCTTCCGCTTAGCGCGAGACGGTTCAGCACCGTCATCAGCGATGTCGCGCGGACCGGCAACTCCGGATCCGGCGTTTTCGATGCGCAGAAAAAATGTCTGCTCGGAATCATGAGCAGGAAAATTTCGCAAACGCGCACCCGAAAGGATACCGGCAGCCGCGAGACCTTTGATATCGCCAAGTACTTCGTGCCGGCTTCGAGGATTGCCGAGTTCATGCCCGCGGACCTTCGGTTCATCGCGGCCGAACCTCAATCTTCCGGGAAACTTCGCACCTCTCGCCCTGCTCAGTAGTAGCCGTAATACGCCTCGGTTTTCTCGGTGGTTTTGTTGACCAAGATCCGGACGACCGGCGTGGATTTGAGGTGCTTGTTGCACTCCTTGATATCGGACAAGGTCGAAGCTCCGACGCCGGCGACCAGCAAGACGGATTCGATCTGAGGCAAGATCGATATCACGTCGTCGCCGACCAACATCGGCGGCATGTCAAGGATGATAACGTGGGATCTGAAATCTCGTTTCAACATCTGCAGCAGCGTGGTCATCGTCTGCGATGCCATCCACTCCGCTGAGCCAGACTTGCACACTTCCCCCGGCAGAACCAGCATCCGATTTTGCCCGATCGAAACTTCGACAATTCTACTCATCAAATCGGCGCGGCCTTCCAACACGCTTAAAAGCCCAGCCTTGCTATCAATTCCCAGATACTCAGCCACTTTCGGCTTCTGAAGATCCAAGTCGACCAGGACAACCGACCTCTCCGGCAACCGCGCAATACTCATTGCCAAATTACACGCGGTGACGGATTTTCCGCAGCCAGCGGTAGGCGACGTTATCGCTAACATCTGCCAGCCGTTCTGATCCATGGCTTGCAGCACCTGCGTCCGCAGCATGTCGAAGTAACGCCCATGCTCGTGCAACGGGTTGTAGGCCACGATCCTGGTCGACTCCAGATGCTGAGCATTCAGCTTGACCTCACGGAACTTTGCGTGCTCGGCCCCTGGAAGTGCCGAAAACGGATCCGGCGAGTTTCCTTGCAGCGCGGGATTTCCGGCGCGTGCAAGTTCGAGGGCTTGTCTGATGGGATCCAAGAAAATTCTCCGAAATCGATGAAACGCCTATCGGAACAGGCCAACACGCGCTTTTGCGATCATCAAATCGAGTGGCGGCATTATGAAGTACACCAGAACCAGAGCAACAATAACCGCCGGCACGGCTGCAAGAACGAGAAGGCGTATCCGTCGCTGGCTCCGGAGCTGTTCGCCCTTGGTCATGATGTACGGAACAGACACCACCAATTGGCTATCAACGATACCGTAGATATCTGCGCTTCTGCGAATGGTGGAATCCAGCATCTCCAGCAGCAAGGTCAGACCTCCGCCCGCGGCCAGTGCCAGCAGCAAACTCAACCCAACAATCTTCGGCCGGTTGGGTTTGACAGGCTCTTGCGGCACCGTGGGCTGCTCGATGACTTCGAGCTTTTCCGATTGCTGGTTTTTTTCAAGCGCCTCGCCGAGTTGCGCAGCTGAAAACTTGGCGGAGGCAGCTTCCAGGTTCTTCTGGATCGCTTCCTGCTGGGCTGTAAGGGATTCCAGCCCGATCACCTCGGCCGGCGCCGGCGCCAATAATTTCTCCGCAGCATCGATCTGACGCTTCAAGGATTTCATCAGCGGATGCTTCTCAGAGTAAAGCGCGCTCTTCTGCAGATAATCTGCCTTTAATTGAGCGAGCTGGTCTGACCCGCTGTTGGAGGCTGGCTTGAGCTGGGATTGCTTGGCTTCGGCGATCTTGGCTTCGATCGCCGCATTCTCCGCCTGCAGCCTCTGCATCTCGCGGCTTAGGAATTTCGTGGTGTCGGTCGCGCGGCTGGTGCGATCGCGCAAATCCTCGTTGAGAATTCGCGTCACGAGTTCGTTGGCGACCCGCGACGCCGTTGAAGGATCAGAATCCTCGAATCCTACAGTAAATACGATGGTCGGATTTTCCGATCGCCTCGAGAACGTCATCGGCTGGGAGATTGACGCGATGGAGGTTTTTTTCTTCATCATATCGACAAGCTGCGTCACCGACATCAGGTTTCGCTGAGTGGGGAACAGCTGGAACTTGTCGATGATCGCGAGCAGATTTTCCCGCGTCATCGTGCGTTGTTCGATAACTTGGATGCGCTCCTGGGCCGCATTGGTAACGGTTGGGCGGACTAGCTCGGTGGGGATCTGCTGGGACTGAACCAGGATCTTGCCTTCCGACAGGTATGTCGGCGGCCAAAGCAGTGCGAGCCCAATTCCGCCCGACGCCACAAGGACAAACGGGATCGCAAAATAGAATATGCGCCGTTTGAGCAGTTCCCAGTAGTAAATCGGCCGAAGCAGGTTACTTTGGCCCTGTTCCTGCATATCTTGGTCGAATTCAAGCTTTTGCAGCATGCGGAAACCACGTTGAGCGCCGGATGAAGATTCCAGGGTGCAATTAGTGTACCATTTCTATATGTAAAACACACGGCTTAAGCCAGAGGCGGCCGGACCATTATCCTGCTGCTCAAGCGTTGCGCTTTATGAGGCTCCCTCGAACACGATCGGCGGGATCGCGGTGGTGGGTGGCAACAAGACCAAGGGATTTTGATGTACGAGGCCTATTACGGGCTGCGCGAGAAGCCTTTTACGATCCTGCCTGACCCCGATTTGATCTATTGGGGCAGTATGCACCGGATGGCCTTTACCATGCTGGAGTTCGGCGTCACGAACAACGCCGGTTTCACCGTGATTACTGGAGAAATCGGTTCCGGCAAGACCACCCTGCTGCGCTATCTGCTGAAGAAATTGAGCGCAAACGTGACGATGGGCTTGATTTCGAATTCTCCCCAAGGCCGGCAAGAACTGCTGCAATGGATCCTGATGTCGTTCAATCAGCCTTTCGAGGGTGACTACCCGACCTTGTTCAAGCGATTGCAGGATTTCCTCTACCGCCAGCACGCCAGCAAACGCCGAACCATCTTGATTATTGATGAGGCGCAAAACCTCGGAACGGAGGCGCTCGAACACTTGCGAATGCTGTCAAACATCAATGCCGACAAACATCAGATTCTGCAGCTGATCATCGTCGGCCAGCCCCAGTTGAGGGACTTGCTTCTGGCCCCGCAGTTGCACCAGTTTGCGCAACGCATTTCGTCGGATTTCCACCTGCAACCCCTAAGCGAGAGCGAGGTCGCAAATTATATCGCCTTCCGCCTCAAGGCCGCCGGCGCCAAACGAATTATGTTCACGCTCGATGCCGCACACAAAATCGCGGCCGCCAGCGGCGGCATCCCGCGCATGATTAATATCCTATGCGACACTGCCCTCGTCTACGGCTTCGCCAACGGCCAGCAGACGATTTCGTCCGATCTGGTTGCCGATGTTATTGCAGATAAGCAACAGTACAGCATTTTGCCGCTTCAGAAACCGTCGAAAATTGCTAAGTATTTGTAATCCATCGCGTTTGTGTTTTACGGCTTCATCTGCCGACAGTTAATCTTCACACTCAGTGTCTTGCGCCTGCGAGATCACGTGTCCATAGTTGGGCGCGATTATGTCCACACTTGGCCCTGATTGATGCGGTGCGATATTGGATTGCGGCGATGAATTTGCATGGAGTGGGGAATGCGTAGTCTGTTTGCCCTGTTGCTTCTATGCGCGTTCGTGTCAACGGGCCATGCCCAAACCACGCTGAAACCGGGAGACACACTGACGATCTCGGTTCTGCAGGACCCGAAGCTCGATCGCTCGGTTGTTGTCGACCCCGGTGGCCAAATCGCTTTTCCGCTGGCTGGCCACATCACGGCTAGCGGACTGACCCCCCAGAGGCTCGAAAAAACGTTAAGGGCGAGACTGCTGCGCAACTACAAGGATGGCGATCTTGATGTCACTGTTGCCCTGGCCAACGCGGCAAGGCCGGAGGTGCCCGAGGAAGATCTCAAGCCCAAAATCTTTGTAACCGGCGAGATTCTAAGGCCAGGCCCCTACAACGTCCGACAGGCAACAACTTTGGTGCAAGCCATCGCCCTCGCGGGCGGGCTTGGACCGTTCGCCGCCAAACGTCGGATCCAGGTCCGCAGAGGCGCTGGCGCCGACGAGACGATTTTCCATTTCGACTACAAAGCCTACGAGTCGGGCTCTGATCTTCAGGGGAACATTCCGCTTCAGGCCGGCGATGTCATCCTTGTTCCGGAACGGGGCATGCTTGAATAGTCAACCAGGCCAGACGCCGTGAAAAACGCGACCCGAGTGCTAGCGGCCTGTTTGAGCCTCGCGCCAGCCCCAGCGCTGGCGTGGGATTGGGCGCTAAGTTCGACCTTAAGCGAATCTGTCGAGCTCAATGATAACCAGTTCATGCGCACGATGCTGGCGGGAGGCACATTAGGTTCGTACACCACGGTCACCGCGAATGCCCTGGCGAGAACTCCGACCTCTCGTTTCCTGCTCGACGCCAACGTCGGCTATCAGAAGTTCTGGGGACCGGGAACCGAGGGGATCTCTCAGACGGAATCCAACTCGCTCGGCGTGAACGCGCATTACGAAAACTGGGGCAAAAATAACGACGACAAGAATTATCTCGACGGAAGCTTCCGACAGTCGAGCACGCTGGTCGCCGTGCTGGGGGATCTCGGCGTTGCGACCAGGGCGCATGGCAATATCGATCGGACCACATTAGGGGGTGGAGTGCGGCGTAGTTTGTCGGCGTTGGATACGATTTCTCTGTCGGCAACTTCGTCCCTGACCACCTACGACCCCTCAAGCAGTGGGACGGCGTTTACGGATTCATCCGCGACGGCCACCTGGAGCCATCGTGTCAGTCCGCTCACCACGCTGTCGGCCACTTCGCAGTTTGAATGGCTCAATTATGATACGAGGCCCGTTTCAAACCTGATGCTCTTTCGCAATACGGCCGGCTTTGAAACAACGCTGTCGCCGATTCTGAGCTACGGCGCTTCGATCGGCGTGATCTACGCCAGCGCGCAGAATGGCGGCAATCCCCTTATCCCACTGGGGCCATCATTCGCAACGCCAGCGGCGTCGGGATCAGCGGTCGGTTTTATCGGCGACGCACACGCCATCTACCGAATTATGAAGAACACGACGCTCAACCTGCTTGCCGGCCAGAGCGTAGCACCGAGTGTCATCGGTTCATTGACGAAACGAACTTATATCCATGCCGGTGTCACCCAAATCATCAATGCACGCTCAAGCGTCTCATTGGCCGCCGATGCCTCGCAGCAAACCTCGTCGGGGACAACGTATGATTTTCTTGGGGGGTCGATTTCGTACAGCTACCAGCTCGCACGGGAATGGAATTCCTCGTTGACCTACCGGTACCTTCACCGCACCGCCGCGACAGGCGGCACCCTGCTGTTTGATCCTGTGACCGGATTTCCGATTTCTGGTGCGGGTCCGGCGAGTTCCAACAGCATCATGGCGGTGCTGTCGAAAAGCACCACGATTATCCCCCTCGGGGATTGACTACCTCATCGCGGTGCGGATTTTCTCTTTGAGGTCAGTTCCATCAGGCTCGAGATTGAGTGCTGCCTTGAACTGCTCGGCCGCCTTTGCCGGTTGTCCGGCGGCAACATAGCTCTGACCCAGATGATAGCGGACGGCGGCGAGGTCGGGCAGCTTCTGGGCGGCGTCTTCCAGGATCGTAACGGCTTCGCTGGTGTTGCCACGCTTATATTGCGCCCAACCCAGGGTGTCCGCAAACTGGGGAACATTTGAGTTTTTTAACTTGTCCGCCAGCGTATAGGCGCGTTCGAGGCTTGGCTTGTCGGACCGGTAGTCCAGCAGGAGGCTGACGATGTTGTTGATGGCCACGAGTGAATTCGGTTGGTCTTTCAAAATCGCTTCATAGGCGGCTATGGCGGCATCGTTGTCCTTGCCGATCAGCAGGCCCGCCGAAGAAAGCCGAAGGGTCAGGCTATCGGGCTGCTCCTTGAGGCCAGCCTCAAGAACCTTGATCGCCTGTTCGATATTTTTCTGACGGGTATAAAACGCCGCCAGTGCCGCATAGCCGATTTCATTTTTCGGCTGCGCTGCAATGGCGGCGTTAAAACTCTTGACAGCTTCGTCCGGTTTGTTTTCCGCCAGTTGGGTTTGTCCATCAATACGAGGAGTTGAGCGTTGGTCGGGAATTTCTTGAGTTCGTCCCGCAACAATAACTCTGCCTTGTCCAACTTGCCGGTCCGGCTATAGGCGGCAACCAGAGAGGTCACCGGCGCTACAGCGTCCGGTGCCGTCGCATGGGCGCTTTCCAGCGCCGCAATGCTGCGCATCGATCTTGTTCTGTCCGGCAAGCGCTGCCGCCTTGATCTGATCGGCAACCCCTGCATCACTTGCCGACACCCGAATGGTTTCGGCGATCGCCAAAGCGCCCGCCCAGTTCTGCCGCCCCAGCCTGAGCTGAGCCAGAGTCGAAAGAATTTGAATATTTCTTGGATTGCGATTGGCGACTTCAGTCAAAATGTCGTCGGCCTGGCCGATATTACCTCTGCGCTGCAGAAATGCGACATACCGCAATCCTGTGGCGGGATCGGATCCAGACGCTTTCAGCGCGTCGGCATATTGTCGGTCGGCAAGCTCGGGCTTTCCATTGCGCTCATAGGCTGTCGCCATCAGCAACAATAGTGCGGGCGATTTCGGTTGATCGGCAAGCGCTTCACGCAAATCTGCGATGGCATTGTCGAGCTGTCCCTGTTCAATCCGTATCGCCGCCCGGAGTCGTAACGCGCTGGTGTTTCGACGATCCTTACCAAGGATGTCCGCGATCAAGGGCTCCGCCGCCGCAAAATTCTGTTTAGTGACGTACATCTCAGCCAATTTAACCTGCGCCGCGAGGGTATGCTCAGGGGAACTTGCCGCACTGATCAGACCCTGCAGCAACTTCGTGCTCTCGGCGACATTGCCCTGCGCGAATTCAAGGTCGGCAAGGGCCATTTGATAGGCGAAAACATCGCCGCCGGCTTTGACCTTGGCCAAGAGCTCGTCTTTTCCGGCGCTGACCCCTTTGGTTCCCATGAGGAAACGCACGACATCAAGTTCGGCTTTGCTATCCGCAGGTTTTGCAGCCGCGATGGCGCGAAGCTCCTTCTCGGCGTCGTCGAACCGGCGCTGCGCGACATAGAGCTGCACCAGCTGGCTACGCAGTGCAGTGTCTTGTGGCTGGTCTGCGACCAGTTTCTTGAGCAGGGCTTCAGCCTGCGGCAGGTCGCCTTTCTTTCCAAGAACCTGAATCTCAATAGCGAGATCCTCGGATCCTCTTTCAGATCCGCCGGCGTATCTCCGAATAGCTGGATGGCTCCATCGGCATCACCGCGCAAAAGCTTCTCTGTGGCCAAGAGTAACTTGGCATCTATATTTGACGGTTCGATTGCGACAGCCGCTTCGGCGTCGCGAACCCCACCGGCGGCGTCATTGGTTCGCATCAGGATTGCCGCGCGAAGCGTATGAAAATCCGCTCGTTGTTTGGCGGCTCGCCGCCCGCATCAATCAGTTTCAGCGCGGCGTCGGCGGCGCCATTGGCAAACATGATCTTGGCAAGTTTAATTCTCGCATCGAGGTCTTTCGGGGTCGAGTTCCACGATCCGTCTTTAGTCCTGGAACAGGGATCGCGTTGCCTTGGCGTTCCTCGATGCCGGCGAGAGCACGCCATGCTTCGATCTTGTCGCTTTTATACTTGACCGCGTTCAACAATTCGACGCGCGCGTTCAAATCATCCTTTTTCTCGATCAGCGCCATGCCGCGCTCATCGTAGCCTTGAGCTCGCTCCTCCGGCGATCCACATCCCGCAAGGACCACCAAGGATAGCACGACGAAAACCTGTGCAGCCCTCTTGGGCAGGAAAACACTGAACATGGCACTCTCTTCGATTTGACGCTTCAGGCTCACTGGGCTCTGCCGCATACGCGGATTCCGCAAAAACATCGGAACATCATGATTGCAAACAAAAATGGCCCGTCAACTGCGCAGTCGCGTTGTCGCTTCGCCCAAACCCCAATTGGTCGCGGTCGCCTCGTGCGAGGTTTCTCGCGACGGTAAAAGGAAACCAAATCGATTGAGGCGAAACGCTCGCGCCATGCGGCGAGAGACGCCCGCAAACTGTAGCCGACCTCCCCGTTCGATCAGCTGTTTTCGAACCATCAACAAAAGGCCAAAGAAGCGCGCGTCGATCACCCGAAGGGCGGAAACGTCGATGATGAGCTCGCTGCTTTGGTGATAGCATCGCGAAATACCGGAACAGCGCTTGCTACGTGGCTGCCAATTGCCATGCCAGCGAGGGTTATGCGGCACGAATTATCATGATCACTTGCAAGAACCTGAAGGTTACCGGTGGTACCGCGGACGCGACGCCATGTGGCACCGAGAACCACCGGAAGCACGCTGGTCAGCATCAGGCTTAACAAGACCCCGCCATCTGCAAGGTACCGGCTCCAAATAGGGCTCCTCTTTAATTCGCCAGAGCCATTCGAGACCAAACTTTCGAACAAAAAGCGGGGCGCGCTTTAGCAGACCGGCTTGAAAATTAATGGCCGCACCGAGGTGAGATCGCACCGGTATTTTGAGGCGATGATGATTATGCAGTAACCAGGATTGACCCTTTTGGGCTCCAAGGGATGCCACCAAGAAGCGCGCACCGGACGCGTTGATGGCGTCAATGATGACGTCGGTGCTCATTTCCTCAATCGGGCAGTAGCCCAGATTGCTATGGGCCCCTACACCGACGACACCGTTCGATTGCGCGTTAAGAACTCGTGAGGCTGTGTCTGCCACGCCTTCGGGCCCGCCGAACAAGAATACCTTCGCGGGCTGGCTTTTCTGCGATTTCAGCCTGTCAAATATATCCGATCCAGCCACTCGCTCGCGAATGGGAGCGCCCAGTAGTCGCGAAATCCATACGATCGGCACGCCGTCGACGGGACAAAGGTCGCTGCGCAACAGCAACTCGCGAAACTCAGGGTCCACCTGGCTACTGACCAGAAAATTTAGATTTGGAGTGGAGATCAGGTATCGCGTATCGCGAGACAGCGCCGCCCCGATCCTCTGAACCACAGCAGGGAGATCGACCGCGTCGATGGGGATGCCGAGCACGCCATAAACCTCGCGGGACAGGTCGTCCCAACTCCGGCAACGTGTGGGTGCGCACAGGAGGCTCGTTCGCTTGGGACAAGCTAGCACCCGTTGCTACCGCGGAATGGCGGCTTTGATAGGCTCAATCGTTCCGATTGATTGGCGAACAAATAACCCCCATTCCGTAACCCCACCCTGGACATCGTTCGCACAAGAAACATCCAATTCCAAGTGCCCATTGGCCCGCGATCTTAAATCAGCACGTCACATTAAATCAGAATTTTTCGTAAGCGATATCAAGAGGATATATTGCGGCAGATCCCTCTCCCATCTTTTCTGCGTATCATTTTAAATTTGGTTTGTTGCGCTCAGTCCTCACCCATTTTGGGGTTCCCTTGGAGGAGAGCATACGCGCGTAGGCAGCAAGCTTGCGTGCGATATAGGGTCCGATCGAGATCAGACTCGTGGGGGCAGCACGTCGCGACCACATTGGGCCCACGCTAGCGCGAGGCCGCCGACGAAAAGGACCGATGCGGTCGCACTTCCGGACCAAGGGCCAGAGATGGCCGCCGAGCCTTATGAGGCCCCCACCCAGCAGCAGAGCGGCAATCAATGAGCCCAGCAAAGTGATGGGCGGGACGGCGGCATCGAGGGCGAGCGCCAGCAATCGCCAGTCGGCCGTGCGCACCGCGGTCCAAATGGTGGGAACCGCCTCAGCTAGAATGACATGGAGGTGGCCCTGCTCCCAGCGTTGTCGCTGGGCCGCGGCCCCTTCCGCTGACATCGGAAATTCGCTGCGCACCACCGCCGCCGGACAGAAAAATGGAGCGTGCCCCATGGACGCCAATTGGAGGCCAAGATGAAGATCTTCCGCAAGATGGCCCGTCGCGAGATCGGCTGAGCGGAGCACATGCCGGGGAAATGCCGTCCCGGTTCCCATCAACTGGCAGGGAAGTCCGAGGGCTGCGAGCCCGCGAGGCCGCAGAGCGTTCTTGACGCGCCGGCAAATTCGGCGATGCGCTGGCTGACCGCCGATCGGTCAGGCGCGCTCATGCTATACAGCGCCTGCACCGGTCGCCCCGTCAACGTACAGGTTCCAGCCAATCGATCGATCGCGTCTGCATCCAACCGGCAGTCGGCGTCGATGACAATGACGACCTCCGAAGCCGTGTCGCCGAGATGCCGCAACCCAAAGTCAAGCGCATAGCCTTTGCCAATTCTTTCCAGGTCATGGCGAATGACAACCTCGGCCCCCGCTGCCACGGCAATCTCGGCCGTATCGTCCGTGCAATTGTCGGCCACGACGAGCAGCCGATCGTTTTCCCTCATCTGCGCAGCAATATCACTCAGCGTCGGTCTGATCCCGGTACTCTCGTTGTGCGCTGGCACCAAGAAAACCACCGGCTGGCGGACGGCGTCGTGTGCGGGATAGACGGATTTGCGGATCGGTAAGAACGCGGCGCTAGCCACCTCAACAACGAACACCAGCGTGACAATTGCGGTTGCAATCGCTGGTATTAGCAATAACCATGAGAATAGAACTATCATTCCGCTAACCCGGCTTACTACCTAAGATGTCTCTTAACCGTGGCGAAACACCCTACCACTCGCGGCAGTATCAGTGACTGGTAGCTGGCCCAAGGCTCAAGTCTTCGAGAA
>CAVVEA010000012.1:0-264448 GCA_963747165.1 uncultured Alphaproteobacteria bacterium
GTAGGCGTATTGTCCGACTGTCCCGGAGTTCGTCATCGTGGCGTTGCCGCCGGCAAACGTCTGCGCATAGGCGTATTGTCCGATCGTCCCGGAATTTGTCATCGTGACGTCACCGCCGGCAAAGGTTTGCGCGTAGGCGCATGCTCCGATTGTCCCGGAGCTCGTCAGCGAGGCGTTGCCGCCAGCAAACGTCTGCGCATAGGCGTATTGTCCGATCGCCCCGGAATTTGTCATCGTGACGTCACCGCCGGCAAAGGTTTGCGCGTAGGCGTATTGTCCGATTGTCCCGGAGTTTGTTAGGGAGGCGTTCCCACCAGCAAAGGATTGGGCGTAGGCGTATGACCCGATGCTTCCGGAATTTGTCAGCGTGGCGTTGCCGCCCGGCAAAGGTCTGCGCGTAGGCGTATTGCGTGATTATCCCGGAATTAGTCAGAGAGGCGTCGCCACCAGCATTTGTTTGAGAATTGACAAACCCGTTGACGGTACCTGAATTGGTCGTGGTTGCCGTGCCACCGGCAGCAGTACTGTTGGTGAAATTTCCGGCTGGTTCCGGGGTGTTGGTACAGGAGGTGTTGTCGCCGCTTGAAGTGCATATGAATTGAGCCAAAGCCGGCGAACTCGACCACAGCGCCGCTATCATTAGGCTTGTCAGGAGCGCGCGACCTGGATGTCGGACAACAATCATTTTATGCCTCAAATATGAGCTAGAGTCCGCAACAGTTCAGTTTCCCCACTCCCCCGGCAAAAACAAGCAAAGCGACTGGCAAATCGGCGAAGAACGACCAGTAATGCAAGATTGTCTGAGGAAGTGGCAAATTTGCCACGTAGCGAACTACACCCGCGAGGCGCTCATCGCATTCGATGATGCGCTCACGTAGCCAAAGCCGGACGACATTTCAATCGAACAAACCAACCACCGATCTAATCGCTAATTGAAAGCTGAAGGCCCTGGTCTCGAGTTGGGGCTGCTCGCGCCCCGACGGCGTCGAGTTAGACGGCATGTCTGCTCCGGCAAAAAAAGGACGTCGAGCCCGGCGCCCTGCGAAGTCTGTTTACTAGGATTAGAGCAGACATCCGGGAGTTAGATTCCCGACGTTCAGCTTCTAGTCCGTTCCGGACATCAGGTAGCAACTTGCTGACCGGTTGCCCGTTCTCTCACGGCCTGCCATAGGCTTCCGACCGAATAGTACCTATTCCGCCACAGTCACTCAGATTAGTACAAATCGCCTATTTCTCCCAAAGCGCCTCCTTGATGCTCACCTCATTTGGTTCCAAGCTGCTTTTGTAGTTCAAGGCTGCTTTTTCAATTTGCGCAATTTGAGGGAATTATGGGCTCATTCCGATTGTTTCCTGTGCGCGTAATGGCAGTTTCGGCCGCGATTGCTCTTGGACTTCTGTTAAATTTTTGGGGTGCATCTCGGCAAGCGCACGCACAATTCGTTTGCGGCGGCAGCGCCGCTGGCGCTGAACCGCAGAGCGGAGCCGGCGCTACGGCTGCCGGCAGTGCTGGTAACCTCGCTTGCGGGCCGTCCGCCGACGCCAGCGGCGCTGCCAGTTTCAACACCGCGACGGGTAATACTGCCAACGCCAGCGGGGCAGGGAGCGGTAACTCCGCGTTCGGCAATACCGCTAACGCCAGTGGCGCGGGCAGTGGCAACACCGCGACCGGGAACGTCGCTAACGCCAGCGGCGCGGGCAGCCGTAACACTGCGATCGGGAACAGTGCCGATGCCACCACGGTGCTGCGAGCGGCAACACCGCGACGGGAAACAGTGCTGGCGCTAATGGTAACGGAAGCTTCAACACCGCGACCGGGACGGACGCCAACGCCACCGGCACCACCAGTAACAACACGGCAACCGGGCGTCAGGCCACCGCCAACGGCAACCTCAGCAGCAACACCGCGACTGGCGCGGATCGAACGCCAGCGGAAACGACAGCGTCAACACCGCGACGGGGAGTGAACGCTCTGGCCTTCGGCACGAGCAGCATCAACACCGCGGCCGGAAACGCCGCCAATGCGAGCGGCAACGGCAGCCAGAATAGTGCCTTCGGATACGCCGCTAACGCAAGCGGCGCTGGTAGTTTCAACTCCGCAACCGGCAGTTCAGCCGACGCCAGCGGCGACGCCAGTCCCGGTGGCACCCCTAGCGCCAACGTTGCGAACGGGCGTCTGGCCAACGCCAGCGGCGTCGGCAGTTCGAACGTCGCGACCGGCGACGGCGCCAATGCCAGCGGCACCTTCAGCCAAAACACAGCGACCGGCAACCTTGCCAACGCCAGCGGCAACGACGGCCGGAACACCGCGTCCGGCTACCGATCAAACGCAAGCGGCGTCGGTAGCAGCAATACCGCAACAGGGCAGCTTTCCAACGCCATCGGCGACAACAGCGCCAACACCGCGACGGGGGTGGCGGCAAACGCCAGCGGCGACAATAGCTTTAACGTCGCAAATGGGGCGGGCGCCCAAGCTGCCGGCTTTGGCGCTAGAAACGTAGCGATCGGAGCCTTTTCCAACGCCAGCAGTCTCGGCGGCGCCAGCACCGCGGTAGGCTCCGGTGCGAATGCCACCGGGCTGTCCGCATCCGCGTTCGGCACCGGCGCGTCGGCGACCTTCGCGAATTCCGCCGCCTTCGGCAACGGCGCCACCGCCACCCGCCAGGATCAGCAGGTGTTTGGCAACGGGAGCAACACCTACACGATGACGGGGATAGCCTCGCCCAATGGCCGGGCTGCCCAGAGCGGCCCGGTCAGCTTCGTAACGTCCGACGGTGCAGGAAATCTCGCGACAACCACCTTTAACGTGGGTGCGGTCGCTAACCTTGATGGCCGCGTCAGCAGCCTCGAAAACAATGTCAAAACCCTCAACTACGATGTTCGACGAGCATTCGAAGGCGCCGCGGTCGCGATCGCGATGGGAGGTTCGACGCTTCCGGATAACAAGAGATTTGCGATCTCCGCGAACTGGGGCAACTTCAGCGGCGAGAATGCGTTCGGAGGCATGGCCCAGATGCGCATCAGCAATAATTTCGTGGCCAACGCCGCGATCGGTGCCGGGTTCGCTCGTGGTGGCGTCGGTGGCCGTGTCGGGGGTACGTTTGCTTGGTAAGCACCCCGCTTCGACGCTTCGCTGTTTGTAGCGCTCTCCTCGTTTTTGTGATTCAGCCGCGCGCAGGCTCTGCGCAGGCTCAGCAGAAGCCGGCGGCCCAAACGGCGCCGAAACCCGCGCAGATAGACCGGAATGGTGTTCTGATCTTGATCCGCACCGCTCTGATTGCGCTGGATCAGGGCAACAAAACCGGCAACTACACCGTTCTGCGCGATCTCGGCGCCCCCGGCTTTCAATCGAATACAGCGGCGCGCCTTGCGGAGATTTTCGTGACGCAGCGACGCGACAATATAGATTTGTCCGGAGTTGCGGTGCTCGATCCCCAGCTTACTCTTTTGCCGCAGATCGAAGCCAACGGCATGCTCCGAATGGCGGGATTTTTTCCGTCCGTTCCAACACAGGTTAATTTCGAATTGATGTTTGCTCCTGTCAACGGACAATGGCGCCTGTTTGGGATTTCCGTAAACCTCGGTCAGGCGGCGCCAGCCGCTCCCAGTCAACCTGCGCCGGCCGCTGAAGTAAAACAACCGCAAGGGCAGAAGCAGCCGCCAAAGTAGTAGTGGTCGGCCTGGTCTTGCACATGCCGAGCAACTTGGGGCAGTGGTGTCGCCTATTGGCAGCACTAAGTGGACATGCCGACCGGCCCGTCTGATTTCTGCTTTCGGGTGCAGACCGGACATGGGGCAGCGAATTACCACTTTCGCTAATGACCCAGGCTGTGTGAAAAATCCCCGCGTCGGACTGACGCATAGAAGCCTTTTCTCGATTACGTTGAATAGGAGAAGAACAGCTCTGGCAGAGATCGCCGAGAGACGGAAAAGAAGAAAACAATTCTGCGACTTCTCCGCTCGCGCACGTTTTCACACAGCCTGGACCCAAACCGGAAGTCGCAGTTCACCACGATTTTCGGCTGGGAAGGATCCATATGCGCTCCCGCGCCGCCATCGCGTGCATATAAAGCACCGCCGCATAACAATTGATGGCGTCGCAGGTCGTGCTACCCGGTACGGCACCAGTACAGCTGGCCGTGCAGTCCGTTCGGTCGTTCGAAAAGGCTGTTCTGCATTTCAGCCGTGTGCTAGAATTTAGCCACAGGGAGGGGGAGCAGCAATGACGCTTCTCAGAATATCTCTGATACTGACAGGCCTTGCCGCGGCGATTTTTCTCGGGTGGAACGCAGTTACGCAGGCTGGCGAGCCCCGTATTGCTCTTAAAGGCTATGACCCGGTGGCCTATTTCACTGACGAACGTCCAACCATTGGCGATCCGCAATATCAGTACGAGTGGGACGGAGCGGTCTACCGTTTTGCATCCGCCCAGCATCTCGCTCTCTTCAGGGCTGACCCCGATCGTTATCTGCCGCAATACAACAACTGGTGCGCCGCGTCGGTGGCCAAAGGCGAGAAGGTGTACGGGAATCCGGAATGGTGGCTTGTGGTCGACGGCCGCCTTTATCTATTCGGAAGGCCGATCGGTCCAAGTCTGATGAGCAAGGATGCGGGCATGAAAAGCCGGGCCGACGAGAACTGGCGGAAGGTTTCAGGCTTGCCGACTCCACCGCTGCCGGACTACATGCGTGGCGCGAGCCAATCGCAATAGCCGGCCTACAAGCCGGCCGCTTTCAGTCCCTCTCGCAGGTACTCGGGATGAGAAGGGTCTTTGAAGCGCGAGCCCAGCTTGTCCAAATCGAGAAATGGCACGCGGCGGCGGAGCACCTCGACATAGTGCGCGGCTTGCTCCTTGCGGCCGAGTTGCGCAGCAGCCGCAGCAGCCGGGACATTGAACATGGGAAAATCGGAATAGCGCGCAAGGCCGCGCTCGGCGATGCGGAGCGCGTCCTCGTGGCGATGCGCGAGATAATAGGCGACCGCCAGATCGAACACGAATTTTGGTTCGAGCATGGGATCGAGCTTGAGGGCCAGCTCGAGCGATTCGGTCGCTCCGCCGATCTCGCCCGTGAAGAACTGCACCGACCCCCATACCGCTAGGGCACCGGCGTCGCTCGGGTTGATTTCAATCGCCCGCTTTACCGCGTCCTTAGCTTGATCGTACTCGGTGCCCGAAACAAGAATATAGCCGAGTGCACGGTATCCATCGGGCTCGTTGGGGGCCAGCGCGATCGCTTTGCGTGCTTCTGCCGCGCCTCGCGCGAGTTCCTGATCGGGGAATTCCGTCCAGCCCAAAACCGCCATCGAGTAGAGCGCTTCCGCCAGCAGGGCCCGTGCCGCAGCGTAATTCGGATCCAACTCTATCGCCTTCGTGATCAGCTCGCGAAACTGGCGGTTCATGATCCGCGAACCTCCATGGCCGATCGCCCTCGCACGTAAAACCAGATCGAAGGCCGTCGGATTGGGCCTCGGGTGATCGAGCTGCCGACGGCCTTCGATTAGTGCAACATTGGCAGCAAGGGTGCCCGCGATCCGACGGGCGATCGTGTCCTGAAACTCGAAAATATCGGTGAACTCGCCGTCGAAATGATCGGTCCACATCACTGTGCCGACTCGTGACTCAGTCAATTCCGCTGCGATACGCACGCGTGTACCAGAGCGCCTCACAGTTCCCCCAACCAGATAGTTCGCGCCCAGCTCGGAAACGATCTCATCACGTGTGGCCGACCGCTTCTTATAGGGCAGCACGGCATTTCGTCCGATCACCCGTAGCGTGTTGAAACGGCCGAGAGCGTTGATGACTTCCCCGGTTACACCGTCGGCGAAATACTCTTGGCCTTCGTCGCCGGTTTGATTGGCAAAGGGCAGCACGGCAATGACCGGAATCGCACTGGACGCGATCGGTTTTGCCGGCTCGGCACTTTGCGATACATCGTGTGGGGCGCGAGGAAAATTGAACCATGCGATCGCCGCCATAGCGATAGCGGCCATTATCGTCGCCCCCGCCGATGCCCACACCCGCGATCGTCGTCTGGGCTGAGCGAGCAGGGCTTCCGGTTCGACCGCTGCTGCCACTGACGGCTCGATGCGATAGACCTTGATGGGGTTCGAAATGTTCTTGAGCTTCTGTTCTCCGGCGTCGGCGATGGGAATTTCGAGCTTACCCCGGACCTGTCGGTACGCATCTTCGGACAGGCAAATGCCGCCCGGCGGCGCAATCTGCTCCAACCGCGCCGCGATGTTGACCCCATCTCCGAATACATCGCCTTTCTCAACAATAACGTCTCCGAGATTGACTCCGATGCGGAATTCGATGCGCACGTCGGCAGCAATGTTCTGGTTGCGCCGTGCCATTCCGCTCTGCATCGCCACGGCACAGGAGACCGATTCCACAATCGACGGAAACGAAAGCAACAAGCCGTCCCCAGTGGTCTTAACGATGTGTCCCTTGTGAGCGGCAATAAGCGGATCGATCAGCGCCAGGCGATGCGCTTTCAACGCCGCCAAGGTGCCTTTCTCGTCCGCGCCCATCAGACGCGAGTAGCCCACCACGTCGGCGGCGACGATCGCAGCGAGGTGACGCTCGATACGGTCCGTTGACACAGTCGAGAGTCTCCACCGGTTTTGAATGCTCCGGCACCTTAGCTCTATTCGGTCTGCGTCGGGCAGCAAATATGGCCGCAAGAGGCCGCGCTAGTAGGTAAACATCTGGTCCATAAGAGCACCAGTGGGCGCTGCTGATGACCGCTTCTGGTGCCAATAGGCGACCTCTCGACGCCTCGTCTGCTTGCGCGGCCTGGACGGGCGAGAGGTGATCTATGCGAAGAACCTGCCCCGCAACTCGTCGACAAGCTGCTTAAGCGGAATTGCGTACGATCTACGGCAGCGGAACAGGCAAAAGAAAAAATCCTTCCTCGCGCCGTTCCTATTGCAAGAGAACCGGCAGATTGAGCGGGCCACGGAAACCGAAACCGTGCCAGCGCACGCCCGCGGGATCGGGCAAGGTCATGTTGGGGAATCGCTCGAACAGCATGGGCAGCAGGATCGCGCCAACGGTTCGCCGCGACAGGTGCGCGCCCGCGCAGTGATGCGGGCCGTTGCCAAAGGCCTGGTGAGGATTGGGCTCGCGCAGCCCGTTGTAGTTCTCACCATCTTCGAAGACGTCCTCGTCTCGATTGGCCGACGCCTGGATCGTCATCACGGTGTCGCCTTTCGGGATGAAGCAGCCGCGGATCTCCGTGTCCTCCATAACGAGCCGTGAACTTGCCTGGATCGGCGCCACCCACCGCACCCCTTCCTCGAAGGCGGAGCGCCATTTGTCGCCTGCGCGCACGGCGTCAAGCTGATCCGGATGGGTGAGCAGGCCGTAGAGGATCGTCAGCAGGGCGTCGCGCGGCTCGTTGATGCCGCCGCCGATCGCGATCTTCACATTGGCGATCATCTGGCTTTCCGGAATCGGATTCTTCGCGTTCACCATGAAGGAGAGCGCTGAGGAATCCGGTTCGGCCCGCACGCGTTCGGCGTTGGCGCGGATACATTTGTCCATTTCCGCATTGGCGATGTCGGTCGCATCGAAAGGCCCCGGCGTCCAGCCGAAATTGCCGGCGCCGTCGATCAGCGTCTGCGACCATCGCTGCATGTCCTCATCGCTCGCGTCCGGAACGCCCATCGCATGCGCCAGAATGCGCGCGGCAAGCGGTCCGGCGAGAGCGGGAAAGAGATCGACCACCTCGCCGCGCGGCAGGCGGTCAAGATAAGCCGCGGCCAGTTTCGCATACAGCGGCGCCCAGACAGATTCGATCGTCTTCGGCATCAGGGCCGGCATCATCGCCATGCGTTCGGTCCGGTGCTCGTCGTGGTCCTTGCGCATCAGCGTATGCGCGAGAAAGGCGCGCTTCATGGGCGTGTTCGGGTCGTCGGAGCTGAACAGCGCCGCGTTGTCCTTCACGTATTTGGTGTCGGCGGCCTTGGTGAGGAAGGTGCGGCCCACGGATTTGACCCGTAACACGGGCGCTTCGCGTCTCAGGCGCCGGTAGATCGGATAGGGATCGCGCGTGAGTTCGGCGATCGTGATGGTTTCGTCCAGGGGGGCCAAGGCCGCGGTCGGCATGGGATGATCCTGTAGGCTGCGGGCCAGTATGTGCCGAGGCGGAGCATAGTAGAGCAGGCGCGAATCAGCGCAACCCCAGCGTCGGCCGGGGGGAGGACCGTTCAGGCTCTTTTCTCATGGATGCCAGTCAGGCACAGAGCGCGCCATGTGCCACACGAATGCGCAATGTTTGCCGAAGTCTTGGTTTACCGAAGTCTTGGTTTGCCGAGGTCTTGGGCAACGGCGTCGGCACCGCAGCAAATAACAATCATCATTCGGCCGCTCCCGAAACTAATTCCCGCTGGCGCGTCGATCGGCCTTACGCATCGAAGAGCACTCCCGGGTTGAGCATGCCTTGCGGATCGAGCTCCCTTTTTGCTGCCCGAAGTGCGGCCGCGAAAAGCGCCGGGCGCTGACGATCGTACCAGGGCCGATGATCACGGCCAACGGCGTGATGATGCGTGATCGTACCACCTGCCTCGATCAGCGCGTCGCTGGCCGCATTCTTGATCGCCTGCCACTGCTCCAGAAGGGCACCGTGGCGGCCGAGGGCGTGGAAAGAAAAATAGGGCGCGGGCCCGTCCGGATAGACATGGGTGAAGCGGCATGTGACCTCGCCGTTTAGGCCAGTCGCCTCGAGAATCGCACGCTCCGTCGCCGCCTTCACTTTGTCGTGGAAGCCTTCGAACCGATCCCAGGTGATGGCGGTCTCGAAGGTGTCGTTGATCAGACCGGCCGGCGTCAGAAACTCCCGCGCATAGGGCATGCGAATGAATGCGTTGCGCCAGATTCCTGCCGCGCCTTCAAGATGCGCATCGCCGGCTTTTGCGGTTTCCGGTGTCCCGCCATGGTCGGCGCAGCATTCGAGCGCGCGCGCCATCCAGGCATCGGGCGAATGGTCGCCGGATTCAAAGCCGAGCACCATGATCGCGACGCTGCCATCGGCGGCACCGGTGTTGAATGCCTCTTGCGCGTCAAGGATGCGGCAGTTCGATGGGTAGAGGCCGGCCTGTGCGATGGCGCGCAGTGCGCGCGCCGCACCGAAGAACGAATCGAAACGAACCGATGCGCCGGCACGGAATTTCGGACGTGGCTGCAATCGCATCCAGGCGCGCGAAATCACGCCGAGTGTTCCTTCCGAGCCTATGAACATGCGGTCGGGGCTCGGTCCGGCACCCGATCCAGGCAATCGACGTGTTTCCAGTATGCCGCGCGGTGTCACGACGCGGAGGCTTTCGACGAGATCGTCGATATGCGTGTAGAGGCTGGCGAAGTGACCGCCCGATCGTGTCGCGATCCAGCCGCCAAGGGTTGAATATTCGAAACTCTGGGGAAAATGCCGCAAGGTGACGCCGTACGGCCTAAGCTGGTTCTCCAGCGATGGGCCATAGGCACCGCCTTCGATCAGCGCGGCGCGCGATACCTGATCCACCTCGATGACCTTACCGAGATGGCGTAGGTCAAGTGTGACGGCCGCCTTGTAGCGAAGCCCGTCGACTCGCGGCTCGACGCCGCCGCAGACGCTCGACCCGCCCCCGAACGGCGTCAGCGCGGCGCTGACCCCACCGGCCCAGTCCATCACCGAGGAAATCTCTGCTTCGTTGCGAGGATATGCGACCACGTCGGGTGCGCTGTCGTAGTCGCCGAGCATGGCGCGCACATAGTCTGGATAGGATTTGCCGTAGGCGTGCGCGGCGCGGTCGTAGCGTTCGCTTGTGCAGAACGCGGTAAGCGAGGCCGGCGCCGCCACGCGCGGCGCGCGCAGTGCCAGGTCCTCGAGGCGCGGGACGGTTCTTGTCTCGAATGCATCGCGTGCAAATTTTGCGCGGTAACGGCCGAGCACAAAAGCCTGCTCCTCAGCGGTCATGCCTTCGTTTTCGCGGCCCCAGCCGTAGTGTTTTAGCCTTGCACCGCTCATGGCTCCCTCCCTCCCTCCGTCTTTTCCATCTGTGATTTCGAGATAGCCGCCATATCGATTGCAATCCTCTCCCGGTCTGACTTTCAGGGCAAGTCCGCTTCTCCGTACGGGGTCATTCGCATCGGCTTTACAATGTCCGCGTGACTTCCGCTCATGCGCCGACAGCGACAAGAGCGGACGTTGCACGAGGTCCGAAAAGAGCCGAACAGGCGACATTGCAGGAATCGCTTGAATTGGAGCGACCGCCAACGGGGACGTACGCACTCCGGTCAGCGCCGCGCGATGGATGCGCATGCAAGTCAAAGGCGAGGGGCGCTCCTGCAACAGTGTGATAAATGAGCCACCAATCGTTTTTTCGGCGTGCTGATCGGACAGCGACGTTGTCGCAAATCGTGCATCTCCGTGCTCCTTCCCGAAAATAAATCTTGCGTTGCATGTTGAACCCGAAGCTAATTTTGACAGCCAACGCCGCCTGATTGTCTACGCACCGATCTTTTTTCGCCAGCCTCGACGGGATCGCGCGATCTTTGCTCCCGACGCGGATGAGCGTCACGAAGCGTGTTGCGCAACAGGGCGCTATAGCGGGATGGGCCGATGAAAAAGAAAGATGCGATTAGCGAACGCGAGTATCAGAGCCGTCTCGAGAGTTTGCTGAAATGCGCCTTCAACACGCAACTGCGGCCGCTGAGGTCACTCGAAACTGCGACCAAAAAGCGGAGAGCGCTGAAAAAGAAGGCCGCGGGAAATTCCGGGCTGACGAAATCAAGCACGACGGTTTCCGGCTGACGGTGCGCCCGATGACGGGCTCCACGTCGAGTCGATGACGGACCGAATGCTCACATCGTGCGCTGTTGCTTGATGCCGGGCGCATCCTCGTCGGCGATGCGCTGCCACAGCGCCCCCACCATGTCCTTCATGACCAGGGCGTCTTGCCAGCGATCCGATAGCTCGGCGCCGTCGGGTCCGGTGATGGCGTAAGGCGGTGGACCGAGCTCGCACAGAAACGTCAGCACCGCATCGGGCCCTGCGCGTTTGCGCCACGCGCGGATGGCATATTCCCACCACCCCATGAAGAGCTCGACCCAGCCCTGATGTTGCGGGAAGCCGAGCGAAATCTGCACCTGTTCGCGGCTGGCGATCCGTCCGTGGATGCCCCAGCTGTTGTCGAGAATGCGATGGATCAGCGCATGATTGACTTCGTCCACCGGCCAGGCGAATTCGCGGCCCACCAGGTAATGCGAAACATCCGCGGTCAGCCGCAGGTCGGGAAAGCAGTCCAGTAATTGCAACGTGAAGAACAGGTCGGTGGTCATGCGGTCGCGGTGGGTTTCCACATGCACCGCAACGCCGGCCTGATCGGCGAGCCGGCGCCATCCCTCGATCAGCGGGATGCAGTCCTCGATCCGATGCGGCCTGCACGTTCGGCTGCAGGTTCACATGGTCGGCGCCGAGGCGCGCCACCAGCTCCAGCACCGGTTTCAGATCGTCGACATCGGTCGGGTAGCACTGCGCCTGCCAGATCATCCCGTGCGCGCGCAGGAACGACGTCACTTCGGTGGCGAAGCCCGGATCGATGAAGCGGACGCCGGCGCCGTCGAAGCCGGCGTCGCGGATCATCTCAAGCTGCGTTGGCAGCGGCCACTCCGCTTCGTCGGCCCGCCGCCGCTCCATCGCCCAGAGCGACTGCAGGATGCGAAGTTGCTGCGCCATTGTGTTACGCTTTCGGTCAGGCCCGCAATGGTATCGCCGCCGCCGCGTGCATCTTGCCATCCGAGGTGTTGTCGACGGTGATGCTCTCCTCGAAGGTCTCGGGGCCGGCCCAGATCGCGATCACGGTGCAGGCGGAAAGGAAGATGGCGTAGCACGCCACCGGCCACCAGCTTCCCGACCATGCCACCAGCGCGGTGGCGACGAACGGCGCCGGGCCGCCCGCGAGCAGCGAACCCAGTTCGCGCGCGAAGGCGAAGCCGGCAAAGCGCCGCTGCGGCGGGAACAGTTCGGCGAAATACGCCGCCTGCGGCCCGAACATCGCCGCCGTCACCACGGCGCGCGCCAGGATGAAGGCCAGCGCGATCCAGATCCATTCCTTGGTGCCGACCATCCAGAAGAATGGAAACGCCAGCGCGATGCCGCTGAGCGCGCCGAACATATAGACCGGCCGTCGTCCGATCCGGTCGGATAGCGCCGCGAAGCCGAGAATAGCGAACAGCTCGATGACGAAGGCGAGCATCAGCGCGCTGAGCGCTTCGGCCTTGGGCACGCCGACCGTGTTGATCACATAGCTCAGGCCGAACACCGGAAAGAAATAGCCGAGGCCGTTTTCCGCCATGCGGGCCCCGAGCACGACCAGAAAGTTTCGCGGATGCCGGCGCAGCGCTTCCATCGCCGGGTTGCGCTCGATCTTGCCGCGCGCGACCACGGCTTCGGTGAAGACCGGCGTTTCCGTCACCTTGAGGCGAACGTAAATGCCGACCAGAATCAGCAGGAAGCTTGCCAGGAAGGGCAGGCGCCAGCCCCACGACAGCAGGTCCTCGCGCGGCAGCATGGTGACAAGCGCGAAAGCGCCGGCGGCCAGAAGATTGCCGACGGAAACGCCGAGCGGCGCAAAGCCGCCCCAGAAACCGCGATGGCCCGGCGGTGCATTCTCGACCAGGAAGATGACGGCTCCGCCATATTCGGCGCCGGCTCCGAGGCCCTGCACCACGCGCATCGCGACCAGCAGCGCGGGCGCCCAATAGCCGATCTGGGCATAGGTCGGCAGCAGGCCGATCGCCGTGGTGCCGATGCCGATCATCAGAAGCGTCGCCACCAGCACCGGCTTGCGCCCGAAGCGGTCGCCCATGATGCCGAACAGGATGCCGCCGAGCGGCCGCACCACGAAGCCGACGCCGAAGGTCAGGAACGCCAGCAGCGTGCCGACCACCGGATCGCTCTTGGGAAAGAACAGATCGCCGAACACCAGCGCGGCGGCGGTGCCGTACAGGAAGAAGTCGTACCATTCCAGCGCGGACCCCACACTGGCCGCGAGAATCACGCGCAGGCGCGAACGTCCGACGCTATCGGCTGTCATCTCCGTCATCGTTTCCCCCGTTTTGATTTTTTGTCATTGTCTTATTTGTTTTGGATTGGTCGTCAGCGCCCGTGCGTTGCACGAGCGCATTCGCAGAACCTATGCCGCCCGGGTAAAATAGGATTTCTTCGCCGCCGACTGGGTTTCGTAAATCGATCCCTGCCGCTTGGCGGGTGGCAGCGGCATGCGCACCGGCACGTTGGTCAGCCGCGGCGCGATGACGGGATCGCCCGACAGCAGGCGGCTGTTGAATTCGTCGAAATCCTTCACGCCCATCAAAGGCCAGGCATCGCTTGCCGCGACTTCGTAGAGCAGCAGGTTGCGCGGGCGATCCGAGGTGTTCATGGCCGATCCGTGCAAGGGCGCGGACATGGTGGAACGACATGCTGCCGGCCCGGCCCATGCAAGGCACCGCGCGTTCGATTTCGCTCTGGATGGTGTCGGGATCGATCAGGCCGGCAAAGCAGCCGTCATCGCCATGGTGATTCCAGACCTCGCCGGTATGCGTGCCCGGCGTGACCAGCATCGGCCCGTTGGAGAGGTCGCAATCGTCGAGCAGCACGCCGATCGCGAGCACGTCGTCGTTGGTGTGCGGATAGAACGCCCAGTCCTGATGCCATTCCACCGGCGAGCCATACTGCGCCGACTTCATGTTGAGTTTTGAGCCGTGCAGCCTCAGGCCCGGTCCGATCAGCTTTTTCAGGATGTCGAGCACCTCCGGCGACCGCACGATCTGGTCGAACAAGGCATGCACCTTGTGCGGGGTCTTGATCCGGCGGACCCGCGGACTTTCCGCGGTATGGCCAGGTTCGAGGTCGTAGACATCGGTGTGTTCGAGGGTCTTTGCCGACCCCGCCACGAGCTCGGCGATCACCGACCGCAATTGGGCCAGCGTATCCGTGCCCAGCACGTCCGGCACGACGATCACGCCGTCGCGCTTGTAGGCCTGCACATCCTGTTCTCTGAATCATCCCGCGGTTCCCTTGGTGCTGTGGCTAACTTAACCAAAGTCAAATGATAGCGCTATCATTTGGTCCCCGCAAGCCAAACCGTGCCTTTTTGGCGCTGGTTAGCTATGCTCTCAGCGATGAGCACGGAGCCCGAAGAACCCCATACCGCGCCGACCCTGTCCGCCGTGGCGAGGCTCGCGGGCGTATCGGCGATCACCGTCAGCCGCGTGGTTCGGCTGCCCAATCTCGTGGCGCCCGAGACCCGGGGCCGGGTCGAAACCGCGATGCGGGAACTGGGATATGTGCCGAACCAGCTCGCCGGCGCTCTGGCGAGCGCGCGCACGCGCTCGGTCGGCGTGCTGGTGCCGACGATCGCCAACTCGATTTTCGCCGACACGGTGCAGGGCCTGTCCGACGAGCTGGAGCCGCTCGGTTACGCCGTGATCCTGGCGCAGTCGCGTTACGACGCCGCGCGCGAGGATCACATGCTGTCGGCGCTGCTGTCGCGGCGACCCGAGGCGATCATCATGGTCGGCTCGCCCGCCACCGAAGACGGCGCGCGGCTCTTGCGGCGCGCGGGCATTCCGATCGTGGAGACATGGGAGCTTCCGCCTGCGCCGATCGATGCCGTCGCTGGATTCGACAATTATCAGGCCGGCGTTGCGGTCGCGCGGCATCTCGTTGCACAGGGTCGCGCGAGCCTGGCATTCATCGGCGGTGACGATCCGAGGGCCACGCGGCGCTGGAATGGATTCAGAGACACCTGCGAGGGGCTCGGCGCGAAAACTCCGCGCCGTCTCATTCTGGAGCGCAATGCTTCGGGCAGCGTTGCCGCATTGGCGAACCTGCCCGGCGTGGACGCGGTGTTCGCGGCCAATGATGCGCATGCCATTGGCTTCATGGCCGGCCTGCGCACGGCGGGCTTGCTGCGCATGGGTCCCGGTTCGGAACAGCCGGTGGCGGTGATCGGCCTCGGCGATCTGGAAATGGGACGGCTGATCGCGCCGGCGCTGAGCACCATCCGCGTTCATGGCGACGCCATCGGGCGAACCGCGGCCAAGCTGATGCTGACCCGCGACGGGCCGCGCCATATCGACCTCGGCTTCGAACTGGCGCTGCGCGACAGCGGCTGACTTTTGATTTAAGCGTCGAGAAGCTCGGCGATCTCGGCGATCGCGACGTTGCGCTCCGAGAATATCACTTCCGCGGCTTCGTGTTCCCATTCGCCATGGCGGGGCGCCAGCGGATCCCGCGCGCTCAGGCGATGTTCGAGCACAAACCGCGCATACAGCGCCCGGCGTGCGTCCGTCCCTGGCTGGGCCGCTTCCCACGCCATCAGGATGGCGCTCGTGACATGATAAAGGCCGCTGGCCGCCTGCCGCGCGCTGCCTTCCAGCGCCGGTTCGGCGGCGACGCGGTCGGCGAATGCAAGCGCGCGATCGAGCGCAAGACGCAGGCGCTCCCGGAAGCCGGACGGCAGCAGCGTGGCGTCGTTCAATGATTTCTTGAGCACCGCCTCCAGCGTCCGGTGCGCGCGGCTCTTGCCGACCGCGCGCGTAATGATGTCGAGCGCGTTGATGTTGCTGGTGCCTTCCCAGAGCACGCCGATATGGGCGTCGCGAACCAGCCGGGCATTGACCCATTCCTCGATGTAACCGTTGCCGCCACGGACTTCCATGGCTCCGGTCGCGACTGGAATGTTATCGCGGCAGGCACGGAACTTGAGCAGCGGGGTGAGGATCCGCAGCACGCTTTCCGCGCCCTTCGAGCCGGCATTGGCGCGATCCATCGCGTTGGCGCTGAACAGGAATATCGAGAGCGCCTGTTCGGTGGGCACCGTCATCTTCAGGAGCTGGCGGCGCAGCAGGGGGTATTCGATCACGGTCTTGCCGAAGGCTTTTCGCGCCCGCGCGCAAACCAGCGCTTCATTGATACAGCGCCGCATCATCGCGGCGGCACGAACGCCATGGGACAGCCGCGACAGGTTGACCTGTTCCATCATCTGCTTGAGGCCGCGATCGGCTTCGCCGACCAGATAGGCGACCGCGCCCTCGAGCAGGATTTCGCCGCTCGCCATCGAGCGGGTGCCGAGCTTGTCCTTGAGGCGGACGATCCGGTAGGCGTTGCGGCGGCCGTCCTCCAGCCGGCGCGGCAAGGCAAATAGCGCCAGCCCCTTGGTGCCGGCTGGCGCGCCTTCCGGGCGCGCCAGCAGCAGCGCGACATCGGCGTCGGCGTGCGAGCAGAACCACTTGTCGCCGAACAGCCGCCACACGCCGTTCTCGTTGCGCGCCACGGTTTCGATTCCGCCGACGTCGGAGCCGCCGGAACGTTCGGTCATGAACTGCGTGCCCTTCCACATCGTCGCGACGTCGCCGGACAGCATCTTCGGCAGCAGATACTCCTTAAGCTCGGGGCTGGCGAATTTGCGGATGAGGTGGATCGACGTGTCGGTGACGCTGATCGGACACATCAGTCCGAACTCGGCCTGCACGAACAGATATTGCAGCGCATATTTGGCCACTGCCGGCAGCGGGCGATCCATGCCGAGGACGCCGTCGCGATGGGTCATGGCGTGAAACTGGAAATCGCCGAACGCGATGGCTTCCATTTCGCGATAGGACGAATGGTAGTCGATAAAGTCCTCGTCCCGGCCCAGTCGGTCCCGGGCGTTCAGGACCGGCGCGTGCTTGTCGGCGACCCTGGCCAGTTGGTCCAGCCTGCCGCCGGCCAGTGCCCCCAGGCGATCGAAATGAGGTTCGAGCCGCTGCAGATCATCCGGTTCGAGATAGATCTGGAGCAGATCGCGCAGGCCGCGATCAATCGCGTAGAAATTCTCACCCGTGCAATCCGGCGCGACGAGATCGGCGCCGTGGCCGGGCTCCGGCGCTGCCGCCGGGTCCAGCGATGCTTGGGATGATGCCTGGAATTGAGGCGCGTGCATGTTGGCCCCCTCTTGGATCGTCCGTCCCGGCCCGTAGCACCCTGCCGCGACGAAATGCGCCTATGGCTGCACTCACCGCTCCATATCGCCTTCCGGCACATTATTCCAACATTATCGGGTAGTCCGATGGTTCTGTGCTGGAAGCCACCTCGCAATGCATAACTATTTTGCTTGATCCCGGCCGGCTCTTGAACAGACTGTAACCGATCTCATCTTGGTCCGGTCCGGGATGGCATCGGCCTCCATCGATTGTGACAGAGAGTGCTGTGATGATGGAATTGCGTGCGATTGAGAAACCGGAGCGTCCGGCTCGATCCGAAATTTTCAACCTCGATTCGTTCCGTGACGTCAGGCCGCTGATCGTTCTGCTGGCGCTCACTTTATCGGGCTGCGGGGACAAGCCGCCGCAGCCGGCGGCAAGCGTGGCACCGCCCGTCACAATCGCGCAACCCACCAAGCGTACCGTGACCGATTGGGACGAGTTCACCGGGCGGTTCGAGGCGGTCGAAGAGGTCCAGGTTCGCGCCCGGGTCGGCGGGTTCGTCACCAGCGTCGAGTTTCGTGACGGCGCGTTCGTCAATACCGGCGACCTCTTATACGTGATCGATGCCCGTCCCTTCGAAGCCGTGGCCGAGCAGGCGGACGGCCAGCTCGCGGATGCGCGCGCCAAGGCGGAACTCGCCAAGCGCGAGCTCGACCGCGCGCTGACCTTGAACCAGACCCAGGCGGTCTCGGACTCGATCGTCGATCAGCGCCGCCAGACCCTCCAGGCGGCGAAGGCTTCGGAGATTCAGGCCGCGGGCCTGCTCAAGGCGGCCCAGCTCAATATCGAATTCACCCATGTGGTGGCGCCGATCGGCGGCAGGGTCAGCCGCCATCTCGTCAGCGTCGGCAATCTTGTGCAGGGCAGCGACGGCGGTTCGACGCTTCTGACCTCGATCGTGTCGCTCGATCCGATCTATGTCTATTTCGACATGGATGAGGCGACCTACCTGAAATACAACCGGCTGTTTTTCGAGGGCAAGCGCCCGAGTTCGCGCGAGAACGCGAATCCGGTCCAGGTGACGCTGACCGGCGAAACCAAACCCTCTCATGACGGCAAGATGGATTTCCTCGACAACCGGCTCGATCTTTCGACCGGCACGCTGCGCGGGCGCGCGGTGGTCCCAAACAAGGATTTCTCGATTCTGCCCGGGCAGTTCGGCCGGGTGCGGTTGATCGGAAGCGCGCCCTATGAAGCATTGCTGCTGCCGGATTCCGCGATCGCCACCGATCAATCCCGCAAGATCGTGTTCGTGGTCAAGAACGACGACACGGTGGAGGCAAGGCCGGTCGTCCTCGGTCCGCTCGACGAAGGCTTGCGCGTCGTTCGCGAAGGCCTGAAGCCGGAAGACCGCGTCATCGTCGAGGGCCTGCAGCGCGCGCGCGTCGGGGCGAAGGTGACCCCGCACGCCGTCAAGACCCCTCCTGCCGGTAACAAGACATGAATCTCGGCCGGCTTTCCATCAATCGGCCGATCCTGGCGATGGTGCTGTCCATCGTCCTGCTGATTGTCGGCGCCATCGCCTACACCACGCTGCCGGTCGCGGAGTATCCGCAAGTGGTGCCGCCGACCGTGGTGGTCACCACGCAATATCCCGGCGCTTCCGCGCAAACGGTGTCCGATACGGTCGCAGCTCCCATCGAGCAGGAGATCAACGGCGTCGAAGACATGCTGTATCTCTACAGCCAGGCGACCTCGAACGGCCAGCTTACCATCACGGTCACCTTCAAGCTCGGCACCGATCTCGACAAGGCCCAGGTGCTGGTCCAGAACCGCGTCGCGATCGCGCAGCCGCGGCTGCCGGAAGAAGTGCAGCGAAACGGCGTCGTCACGCGCAAGAACAGTCCCGACATCCTGATGGTCGTGTTCATGCTGTCGCCGGACGACGCGTTCGACCAGCTTTACATCAGCAATTACGCTTTGCTGCAGGTCCGCGACCAGTTGCTTCGGCTTGACGGCATCGGCGATATCCAGATGTTCGGCGCGCGCGATTATTCGATGCGGCTGTGGCTCGATCCCGACAAGATCGCCACCCTCGGCATGACCGCGGGTGAGGTGCTGGCCGCGATCCGGGCGCAGAACCTGCAGATCACGGGCGGCCAGATCGCGGAGCCGCCGATCGCCGACCGCGCGTTCCAGCCGAACCTTACCTTCACCGGCCGTCTGAAGGACATCAGGCAGTTCGAGGATATCGTGGTCAAGGCCGGCGCCGATGGCCGAACGGTGCGGCTGCGCGACGTGGCGCGGATCGAACTGGGCGCGTTGTCCTATAGCACCAACAGCTTCCTGCTGCGGAAATCGGCGGTGGCAATGCTGGTGACGCAACGTCCGGGCTCCAATGCGCTGGCGACGGCGAAAAGCATCTCCAACACCATGGCGCGGCTGAAAGCCGATTTCCCGCGCGGGCTCGACTATAACATCGGCTACAACCCGACCGAATTCATCGCGCAATCCGTCAGCGAGCTGATCAAGACGATCTACGAGGCGATGGTGCTGGTTGTCATCGTCGTGCTGGTGTTCCTGCAGGGCTGGCGTCCGGCGATCATTCCGATCATCGCCATTCCGGTGTCGCTGGTCGGTACCTTCGCGGTGATGGCGGCGTTGGGATTTTCGATCAACAATCTGACCCTGTTCGGTCTCGTGCTCGCGGTCGGCATCGTGGTCGATGACGCGATCGTGGTGGTCGAAAACGTCGAGCGGCATCTTCGCGACGGCATGACCCGGCGCGACGCCGCGCTCAAGACCATGGAAGAGGTCGGCGGCGCGCTGGTCTCGATCGCGCTGGTCTTGTGCGCAGTGTTCGTGCCGACGGCGTTCCTGGGCGGCATCTCCGGTCAGTTCTTTCAGCAGTTCGCCATCACCATCGCGGTCGCGACCGCGATTTCCTGCTTCTGTTCGCTGACGCTGTCGCCGGCGCTGGCATCCTTGATCCTGCAGCCGCATGAAGAAAAGCGGCCGCCCGCGAGCTGGAATTTCATCGGCCGCGGCTGGGACCGGTTTGCCGGCTTTTTCAACCGTGGCTTCGATCGCCTGTCGCACGGCTACAGCAGCGCCGCGAGCTTTGTGATCCGGCATTCGGTTGCGATGCTGCTGGTCTATGTGGTGCTGATCTGCAGCGCCGGCTGGCTATTGGTGACCACGCCGCAGGGCTTCATTCCGGCTCAGGATCGCGGCTACGTCATCGTATCAGTGCAATTGCCGGGCGCGGCCTCGCTGGCGCGCACCACCGAAGTGGTTCGCGAAATCGAGCGGATCGCGCTCGATACGCCAGGCATCGTCCGCGTCGCGGCATTTGCCGGCTTTTCCGGCGCGACCCGGACGCAGGCCGGTAATGCCGCGGCATTGTTCCCGGTATTCGAGGAGCCGGAAACACGCTTGAAAAAAGGGCAGTCCGCGGCGGCGATCACAGGAGAATTGCGCAAGCGGCTGTCGGCGCTGGAGGGCGCGTTCATCATCGTGATCCCACCGCCCGCGGTGCCCGGCATCGGCACTGGTGGCGGCTTCACCATGCGCATCCAGGATCGTCAGGGCCGCGGTCCCGAACTGCTTGCGGCGGCCACCGACGAACTGGTCGGCGCCGCGCGCAAGGCACCCGGCCTGACGCAGGTGTTCTCGCCATTCTCCGCCAACACGCCGCAACTGTTCGTCGATATCGATCGCATCAAGGCGCAAAAGCTCGGCGTGCCGATCCAGAGCGTGACCGACGCGATCCAGACCTATTTCGGCTCGGCCTATGTCAACGACTTCAATATTTTCGGCCGCACCTATCACGTTACCGCGCAGGCCGACCTGCCGTTCCGGAAGGAAACCGCCGATCTCGCGCGCCTGCGCACGCGCAATGCCGCCGGCGACATGGTGATGCTCGGCAGCGTGGTGGACTTCCGCGATATTTCGGGACCCGATCGGGTCGCGCGCTACAATCTCTATCCGGCCTCGGAGCTGCAGGGCGAAACCACGCCGGGAACGAGTTCGGCGACCGCCATTGCAACGATGAAGCAGCTGGCGGAACAGACGCTGCCGAGCGGGTTTTCCTACGAATGGACCGACCTGTCCTATCAGCAGGTCACCGGCGGCAATTCCGGTCTCTATGTGTTTCCGATTTGCGTGCTGTTCGTGTTCCTGGTGCTGGCGGCGCAGTATGGCAGCTGGAGCCTGCCGTTCGCCGTCATCCTGATCGTGCCGATGTGCCTTCTGGCCGCGACCATCGGGGTGCGGCTCATGGGGCAGGACGTCAACATCCTTACCCAGATCGGGTTTGTGGTCCTGGTCGGGCTGGCGGCGAAGAACGCGATTCTGATCGTGGAGTTTGCCCGCGACATCGAGCTCGAAGGCAAACCGCGTCTGGAAGCCGTGATCGAAGCCTGCCGGTTGCGGCTGCGGCCGATCCTGATGACGTCGTTCGCGTTCATTCTCGGCGTGCTGCCGCTGGTGATCTCGACGGGCTCGGGCTCGGAGATGCGCCAGGCCGTGGGCGTCGCCGTGTTCTTCGGCATGCTCGGCGTGACGCTGTTCGGCCTGATCTTTACGCCGATCTTCTACATGCTGGTCCGCAATCTGGCCGACCGCTCCTCGCACAAGAAGCCTGTTCCCGCCGCCTGACGGCGGGACCGCGATGGCCCGGCCGGCCTCCCCCAAGGCCCCGAGACTATTGGATTACTTGAAATATATGGGCAGCCGCAGGGTTATAAAATATCATGGCTGAACAGAAAATTCCTGGGAGACGAATATGAAGTCGGTATTGTTGGCTGCCGTCGCGACATGCAGCCTGTTATTTGCAGGGCAAGCGTCCGCGCAGGGCGTCAAGATTGGCATTCTGAACGACCAGTCCGGCGTCTACGCCGATTACGGCGGCAAGTGGTCGTTCGAGGCCGCCAAGATGGCGGTGGAGGATTTCGGCGGCAGCGTGCTCGGTCAGAAGATCGAGGTGATCTCCGCCGACCACCAGAACAAGCCGGATCTCGCCACCAGCATCGCGCGGCGCTGGTATGAGGTCGAAGGCGTCGACATGATCACCGAGTTGACGACGTCGTCGGTCGCGCTCGCCATCCACGATCTGTCGAAGCAGATGAAGAAGATCGACATCGTGGTGGGCGCGGCGACGTCGCGCCTGACCGGCGACGCTTGCCAGCCCTATGGTTTCCACTGGGCCTACGACACCCATGCGCTCGCGGTCGGCACCGGCGGTGCGCTGGTCGAGGCGGGCGGAGATACCTGGTTCTTCATGACCGCCGACTACGCCTTCGGCTATGCGCTCGAGAAGGACACCGGCGATCTCGTCAAGGAAAAGGGCGGCAAGGTGCTGGGCTCGGTGCGCATTCCGCTGAATTCCTCGGACTTCTCGTCATTCCTGCTGCAGGCGCAAAGCTCGAAAGCCAAGATCATCGGGCTCGCCAATGCCGGTCTCGATACCACCAACTCGATCAAGCAGGCCTCGGAATTCGGCATCGTCAAGGGAGGCCAGAAGTTGGCCGGACTGTTGCTGACGCTGGCCGAAGTCCACGGTCTTGGTCTGGAAGCCGCCCAGGGCCTGGTGCTGACCGAGGGCTACTACTGGGATCGCGACGACAAAAGCCGCGACCTCGCCAATCGCTTCTTCAAGCGCACCGGGCGCATGCCGAACATGATCCAGGCCGGCACCTATTCGGCGACGCTGCAGTACCTGAAGGCCGTCAAGGCGGCCGGCACCAAGGACACCGAAGCCGTCGCCAAGAAGCTGAAGGAGCTTCCGGTGGATGATCTGTTCGCGCAAGGCGGCAAGGTTTTGGAAAACGGCCGCATGGTGCACGACCTCTATCTGTTCGAGGTCAAGAAGCCGTCGGAGTCCAAGAAGCCCTGGGATTACTACAAGCAGCTCGCGGTGGTGCCGGGCGACAAGGCATTCCCGTCGGCCAAGGACAGCGGTTGCCCGCTGACGAAAGGGCCGTAGCGGTCATTTTGTAATCGCGGATGTTTTAAAGACGCCGGCTGCCTCCTTCAGGGAGACAGTCGGCATTTCTTTGCGTCGTGAGCTCATAGCGGACGCCAGCAGCGTTCTTCGGCCAACCGTAACAACCCTGCGGTGTGACGTGCGACGCCCTGTCGACGCGTGCGCTTCGCTAGGTGCTTGACATCGCTGCGCGCTCCCCATGTGATGGGAACCAATAATAATCAAGAAACGCAATGCACAATTTCCCAGGGAGGTTTTGATGCTGGTGCGTATGGTTGCTCGCCTTTTCGGCGGGCTGATTGCTGTGGGTGCGGTACTGGGCATGGCGGTTGCCGCCCAGGCCCAGGACAAGAAAATCAAGATTGGCGTGATCTACGACCTGACCGGCCCGCTCGCGGGCGGCGGTTCGGAGCTGCAATATATCGGCGCCAAGATCATGCTCGACCAGTACGCCAAGACCGGGGTCGAGGGTTACAAGGTCGAGGCGGTTTACGCCGACGCCCAGAGCAAACCCGATATCGCCATCAACGAGGCAGTGCGTCTGATCGAGCAGGAAAAGGTCGACATGCTCCTGGGCTTCTTCTCCTCGGCGCAATGCGTGCCGGTGGCGGCCCGCGTCGAACAGCTGAAGAAGTTCATGTGGATCACCACCTGCATTTCCTCTTCGGTGCTCGATAACAAGAATTTCAAATATGTCTTCCGCCCGCAGGCGAGCGGCGATCAGTTCGGCCTGATGACGATGGACTTCATCGCCCAGAACTCGGTGGCCAAGTTCGGCAAGGAGCCGAAGGATCTGCGCGTTGCCATCATCCATGAGGATGGCGCCTATGGCGTCGACGTGTCGAAGGGCAATGAGGCGGGCGCCAAGAAGGCCGGCTTCAATGTCGTGCTGAAGGAAGGTTATTCGGCGACCGCGCCCGATTTGTCCGCGCTGGTCACCAAGCTGAAGCGTGCCCGGCCCGATGTGATCTTCCACACCGGCTATAATCCCGACATCACGCTGCTGTTGCGCCAGGCGCGCGAACAGGGCTTGAAGTTCGGCGCTCTCGTCGGCCATGGCGCGGGTTACGGCGTTTACGAGAAGCTGAAGGAAGGCCTCGGTGGCGACGTCAACTATGTCTTCAACACCGATCCGATCTCGATCTGGCTCGCGAACCAGAAAACCATGGATCCGAAGCTGCCGCCGGTCATCAAGATGGTTGGCGAGGAGTTCGACAAGATAAAGCCGGGCGTCGCGATACGGTCGGCGCATGTCGGCATGGCGGCCTCGAACACTTACGTGTTCCTGACTGAAGTGCTGCCGCGCGCCATCAAGAAATATGGCGGTGTCGATCCCGACGCGCTGCGCAAGGCCTCGCTCGAAGTAGACCTTCCCGAAGGCGGCACCATGCTGGGGTTCGGCGTCAAGTTCTATGGCGAAGGCACCCAGATGGCCGGACAGAACGAGCGCTCGTTCCCGGTGGTGATCCAGTACGTCGACGACAAATCCTATGTGGTGTGGCCGAAGAGCCAGGCGCAGCGCGAGGCTGTGCTGCCGCTGCCGGCAGGCACGACCTACAGCTACAAATAAGGTGGTCCTGTATCGAGGAAGGGACCGTCGTGCTCGTCGTTGAGGGCCTGACAAAGCGGTTTGGCGGCTTCAAGGCCGTCAACAACGTGTCGTTCAAGGTCGATCGGGGCGAGATTCTCGGCCTGATCGGCCCGAACGGCTCGGGCAAGAGCACGATCTTCAACATGCTCTCCGGCACGTTTCAGCCGACGTCGGGGTCGATGATATTCGATGGCGCCGAAATCTCCGGCCTCGCGCCGCACCGGATCATCAATCGCGGCATCGGTCGCACCTTCCAGATCCCGCGGCCGTTCCACCGGCTGACGATGTTCGAGAACGTGGCGCTGGCGGGCTATTTCGGACAGGGCCGGCACAGCCGCGCCAAGGCCGAGGAGGCCGCCGAGCGCGCGCTCGCCATGGTCGGGTTGTCGACGGATCGCGCCGCTGGGGTCGATGGCCTCGGCGCCGCCGGCCTGAAGAAGCTGGAGCTCGCCAAGGCTTTGGCGACCGGGCCGAAGCTGCTGCTGGCCGACGAAAGCCTGGGCGGGCTCGACGAGACCGAGATGGACCAGGCGGCCGACATGCTGCGCAAGATCCGCGACGAGCTTGGCGTCACCATCATCTGGGTCGAGCACATCATGGGCGTGCTGATGCGGGTGGTCGATCGCGTGATGGTGCTCGATCACGGCGAGAAGATTTCCGAAGGGCTGCCGAGCGAGGTGTCGAACGATCCGCGCGTGGTCGAGGTCTATCTCGGTACCGACGCCGATGCGACGCAAGCCGCCGCGGCGGAAGCGCGTCGTTGAGGGGAGAAGCGCGCGCATGCTGGAGCTGAGATCGGTCGATGCAGGCTACGGAACCTTCCAGGCGCTGTTCGGCGTCAGCCTGGAGGTCAAGGCGGGCGAGGCGGTCGGCGTGATCGGCCCCAATGGCGCCGGCAAGACCACGCTGATGCGGGTGATCTCAGGCCTGATCCGGCCGCGCGCCGGCACGATTTCAATGGAGGGCGTCGACGTCCTGAAGACGCCCGAGCATCGCATCGTCAGTCTCGGCATTGCCCATGTGCCGGAAAACCGCCGGCTGTTTCCCCGCCTGACGGTGGAAGACAATCTCAAGATGGGCGCTTTCATGCCGGAGGCGCGGGCCCGCTTCGCCGAGCGGCTGGCGTTCGTGTTCGATCTGTTTCCACGGATGAAGGAGCGCCGCCACCAGATGGCCGGCACCATGTCGGGCGGGGAGCAGCAGATGTGCGCGATAGGCCGCGCGTTGATGTCCGATCCGAAATTGCTGCTGCTCGACGAGCCTTCGGCCGGCCTCGCGCCGGTGATCGTCCAGCAGGTGTTCGAACTGGTGAAGCGCATCCGCGCCAATGGCCTCACCGTGCTGATCGTCGAGCAGAACGTGCAGCAGGTCCTGCGCGTGGTCGATCGCGCTTACCTGCTGGAAGCCGGCACGATCCGCGCCTCGGGCAAATCGAGCGAGATGCTGGCCGACGACCAGATCAGGCAAGCCTATCTCGGGGTGTAGGGTTTTGAAGGGCAGGTGAAACGATGATGGATATTTTCGACATCTACCTGCTCGAGGCGGTCGTGAACGGCATCCTGCTCGGCGGCGTGCTGGCGTTACTGGCGCTGGGGCTGAACCTGATCTTCGGCGTCATCGACGTGACCTGGATCTGCTACGCCGAGCTGGTCATGATCGGCATGTATGGCATGTACTATCTGATCCAGTATTTCGGGCTGCCGTATTACGCCGCCGCGCCGCTCACGATCCTCTTGGTCGCAGCCCTTGGGGCGCTGCTGCATCTGCTGGTGATCGCGCCGTTGCTCTCGGCGCCGCCGATCAACCAGCTGCTCGCCACCGGCGGGGTGCTGTTCGTGCTGCAAAGCTTCGCCACCGTCGCGTTCGGCATCGACTTCCGCAACGTCGGCATCCGGCTGCCGGTGCTGCAGTTCGCCGATATGCATTTCAGCTACTCCCGCCTGCTGGCGTTTGGTGCGGCGCTGGCCGGCATGTTGCTGGTCTATTTCTTCATGAAGCGGACCTATATCGGCACCGCGATCCGCGCCATCTCGCAGGATCGTCAGATCATGGCGCTGATGGGTGTCGACACCCGCAGGATCTATCTCATCACCTCGGCGCTGGGCGGCGCCCTCGCCGGCCTCGCATCCTGCCTGCTGGTGCTGCAATACGACATCCATCCGTTCGTCGGCCTGTCGTTCGGGCCGATCACCTTCCTGATCTGCGTGCTGGGTGGCCTCGGCAATTTCGTCGGTGGTTTCGTGGCGGCGTTCGTCTTCGCCCAGATCATTTCGCTGGGCGGGCTGTTCTCGGATCTCGAATGGGGCTACGTGCTGGCCTTCGCCTTCTTCATCGTCATGATGTTCATCAGGCCCGCCGGGTTATTGGCGAGGCGCTCGTGAGCAAACCTCAGCTGGTGCGCTGGATTGCCGGTGCGGCGCTGATCGCGCTGCCGTTCGTCTATCGCGAACCCTACCATCTGCACATTCTGATCCTGATCCTGATCTGGTCGTTTGCCTATACGTCGTGGTCGATGATGGGCCGCTTCGGCCTGGTGTCGCTCGGGCATGGCGGCTTCATGGGCGTCGGCGCCTATGTGACGGCACTGTTGTGGAATCATCTCGGCGTGTCGCCATGGCTCGGCATTCCGGTCGCGATGCTTGGTGCCGCACTGCTTGCGGTGATCGTCGCCTATCCCTGCTTTCGCTTCCGGATTACCGGCCATTATTTTGTTCTCGTCACCCTGGCGCTGTCCGGAATCGTGCTGCAGGTCATCACCGCGACGCGCGACTATACCGGCGGCTCGCTGGGCTACACGCCCGACCGCACCAAGGGCAGCCACCTGCTGGCGTTGCAATTCGACGACAAGCTGACCTGGTATCTGATCGCGCTGGGGGTCTGGGCCGCCGGTCTCGCGATCTGGCGCGCCGTCGACCGCAGCATGGATCGCTATGCGTTGGAAGCGATCTCCGAGGACGAGGATGCCGCCGCCGCGGCCGGCGTCAACGTAACCTGGGAAAAGCTGAAGATCACCGTAATCTCGGCGCTGATGACGGCGCTGGCCGGCGCGCTCTATTGCCAGTACCAGATGTTCATCTCGCCGGACACGGTGAGCGGCATTTCGGTATCGCTGCAGATGGTGTTTGCCGCCATCGTCGGCGGGCTCTACGTGTCGCTTGGGCCGACGGTCGGCGCCGTTATCACGATCCTGCTGGCCGAAATATTGCGCATCGGTTTTGGCACCAAGGCGGTCGGCTGGGACAATCTGGTCTATGGCGTGCTGCTGGTGGTCTTCATCATCTTCCTGCCCAAGGGCATTCTGGGCAGCATCCTCGAGAAGCTGAAAGTGCAGCGTCAGCGCTAGGCAGCGACGAAGACCAGCAGCGTGCCATTGGCCGCAGCGGGCGTCACGCAAACAGCCGCTCCACTGCGGCGGCCGGCGCTGTCAACCGCCTTCTCTGCCGCGGCGAGGTCCGCGGTCGCCAGCACCAGGCCCGCACCGCCACGCTCGGGAAGTCCCGCCAGCGAGATTTCGGGATACCGCCGGCCCAATCGGTCCTTGGTGAGGAAGACAAAGTCGGCGCGATCCGATCCGGACGGGACCGCGATCGCGCCATCCGGTTCGGTCCTGACGCCGCGATCAATCAGGCGCCCGAGATGCGCGGCGTCTTCCGCCGGCTCCGGTGAAACCATCAGCGCCTGCTTGAGCCGTTTGGCGCCATTTGCGTGTCGCATCAGTTCGGGAATCCAGACAGTCTCCCGCGTCTTGTGCTGGCAGGCAAAAATGCGGACGCCCGCGGGGGCTTCCTCGATCGGCCACTGAAAGGTTCTGAATTTGGCCGCCGACTGGCTGCCATCAGGCATGGTCACCGGCCGCTCGAAATCGGTCGGGCCGAGCGGTGCATAACCGCGTTCGCGGATTTCCTCGGCGCCGGCGGCTGAATCGACCGCCGTGAAGGCGATGCGTTCGATGCCTTCGCCGCGTTTGGCGAGAAACGCGCGCGTCGGAGCATTGTGCTCGGTTTCATCCAGCACGCCGAGCAATTCGATATAATCAGGATCGAGCATGATGGTGAAGTTGCCGGTTCCCATCTTGGCGCTGTGCGTGCCGCGCGGCGATAGCGTGAAGCCAAGCCGCTTCCAGCTCTCGGCGGCCTTGTCGAGATTCTCCACAACGACAACGGCGTGATCGAGTCCGATGACATTCCTGAGCGCCATTGTCTGGTTTCTCCGGCACGAATTGGCATACTAGACTAACCAGATAGCACCACGGCCTGCAATCCAGCCTGTTCGGGCTGCGTCGATCACCAGAGTGAGGGATGATGGATATCGCAAACGTACGCTGGCCCAACTCGCTGTGGGCGGCCGTAACGCCACCGGGCCCCGATCTGCCTGAGCTGATTGGGATCGCAGACGCCGATGTTGTCGTTATCGGCGGCGGCTTTACGGGGTTGTCGACTGCGCTGCATTTGCGCGAGGCAGGTGTGGACGTCGTCATCATCGAGGCGATGGAGCCGGGCTGGGGCGCATCCGGCCGCAACAACGGGCAGGTGATCCCGACCTTGTCGCGGCCCGACCCGGACGACATTGTCGCCAGGCACGGCGCGGCGGGCGAACGCTTCGTCGCGCTATTGCGTGACAGCGCTTCCACCTTGTTCGATGTGGCGCGGCGCTATCAGATCCAGGCCGAACAGGAGCAATCTGGCTGGGTTCAGCCGGTGCATTCGCCCGGGCGTATCAAGATTGCCGAGCGGCGGGTGCGGCAATGGTCGAAACTGGGCGCGCCGGTCGAACTGCTCTCGCGCGAGCAGACACGCCGGATGCTCGGCTCGGACGCCTGGTTCGGCGGCTTCTGGAACCGAAGCGGAGGTCACATCAATCCGCTGTTGCTGTCGCGCGGTTTAGCGCGGGCGGTGCTGGAGCGCGGCGGCCGCATGTTCGCGCGTTCACCCGCGATCAGTTTTGAACGGCGTGATGGCCGCTGGGTGGTCAAGACGGATAAGGGACAGATCAGCGGCCGGGCGCTGGTGGTGGCGACCAATGCCTACACGGCTGAGTTTTCGAAAACGTTGATGCCGGCGATCGCGCACGAAGTGATGCCGGTGCTGTCCTGGCAAATGGCGACGCAGCCGCTGTCGGAAACAGCCCGGCAAACCATCATCCCCGGACGGCAGGCGATGTCGGATACGCACGGCGAGCTTTATTTCGCCCGCTACGATGCGCGGAATCGCCTGGTGACCGGCGGCGCCGTGATCGGCCTGGGCGACAAGGCCGAACGGCTGAAGAGCATTGTCGCGGAACGACTCAGGCGGCTGTGGCCGCAGATCGGCAAGGTCGAATTCGATTACGTCTGGAACGGCTATGTCGGGATGACCACGGATTTCCTGCCCCGCATTCATCGGCTTGGACCCGACGCCTTCGGCTGGACCGGTTGCAACGGCCGCGCGGTCGCACTTTCGATCGCGCTCGGTGACGAATTGTCCAAAGCCGTGCGCGGTGTGCCCGAGCCTGATCTCGCACTGCCGTTCTCGAATCCCGCGCCGATTGTCGCGCACGGATTGCTGCGCCGGCTCGCGCCTTTGATGCTGATGGTCTATCGGCGACGCGACATCAAGGAAATCGCTTGAGGCACCTGCCGCTCAGGGATGGACGAGCCGCCAGACGATCGCGCCCAGCGCGCCTGCCCAGAGAATGATGGCGGCGCCGGCCTGAATCCCGAATCCGCGGCCGCGCTTGGCGGCGGCCTGCGAGTAGCCGGTCATGTAAAGGATGCGGCCGGCAATCCAGACGAGGCCGATCCCGGCTGCGATGGAATCGCTGATATAGATCGCGAACAGCCACAGCGCCGGCAGGAAGATCGGCATCCATTCCAGTGTGTTCGCCTGCACGCGGAACACCCGTTCGAAGTCGGGATTGCCTGAAATAGTTGGCGCCTTGACGCCGAATGCGACGCGCGCCTTCGATACCTGGATGGTGGTGAAGAAGTAGAACAGGATCGCCAGGCAGGTGACGAGTGCCGTGTAATGAAACATCGCGGGATTCCTCTGTGAACCGTCGGCAATCTCAATAGCCGGTCATCTCGAGATATCCTAATCCGCTGTGGCTGCCTCGAAAGCTGATCGGTCCTTCCCAATAGGGAAAGCTCGTTCCCATCCAGCTCTTCGGATTCAGCGGCAGGCTCTCGATCTTGAGACCGTGCGCTGGAATGACAATGCTCCATGCGGTCGGCAGCCTGCGGCCTTCGATGTCGGTGTAACCCGTCGCCGTCATGCTGTTATCGGGCGAGGCGATTTCGCTGGAACGGCCGCCCGGCTCGATCCAGTTGCCGAAGAGATCGCTGTGGCCATCCTTCTGGCGCAGCCGGTACAGCATCAGCTTTTCGCCGGAGTTCAGATGCAGCGAAAACCAGTCCCACCCGGTTTGGTCTGACGCCAGCGGCTGGCTGCTCCATTCCCGATCCATCCATGCCTGTCCGGTGACCTCGGCCGGCTTGTCATCGATGGCGATGGTGCCCGCCACCTTGAAAAAAGGCTGGCTGTAATAATACGAGGCCTGTCCGCGTTCGGATTTCCGGCTGTAGCCGGCGTCGCCCTGCAGCACGAGGGCACGATCCGCCGTGAGATGCAGCGCGTAGCTGAAATCCGCGCCCGAAGCGGTGAGTTCGAGCGGTGCGAGATTCGTGTCGTTCATCCCCTCGGCTCCGCGCATCTCCCACGAATCGATCCAGGCGTGCAGCGGCTTGGCCTCGACACCGGCCTGGCCGATGCCGCCACGGGCAAGAGTTTGGCTGTAGCGGTGGATGTCGGCACGGGTCACCGCGGCATGACCCATCCAGATCTGCTGATTGTTCCATCCTTCCTGCTGGACACCGGACTTTGAAGCCAGGCGAAACAAGGTCCACTGCGCGCCATGGGCGACGCCGCTTGAATCCTTGAGATTGGCGGTCACGTACCACCACTCGATGCGGAAATCCGGATGCGGGCCGTGGTCGGCCGGAAAGGAAAATGTCTTGCCGGGTGTGACGGCGGTGAATCCTTCGGCGTCGACGCCGAGCCCGGCAAAGCCCTGCGCGATCGCCGCCCTACGGCCGAGCCCGAGAAGCGCAAGGCCGCCTGCGAAGGCGCGGCGGGATATGTGACTAGCGTTCATCGGCAAAGATCTTGATCAGGTTCGCCGGCTGCATCCGCGCCAGCTTGAGCACGGGGAGCAGCGCGGCACAGAGCGAGGCGACCATCGCTACGCCCAGCAGTTCGACCAATTGCAGTGGGAAGACGTGAAACGGCAGCCGCCAGCCGAAGGCTTTCACGTTCACCACGGCGATCAGGCACCACGCGACCCCGAGGCCCAGCGGCAGCGCCAGCAGGGTCGTAATCAGCGCAACCGACATCGTCTTCAACAGCTCGATCGCCGCCAGCCGCCGCCGCGTCAATCCCACCGCCCATAATGGCGCCAGCTGCGGCAGACGGGAATTACCCAGCGTCAGCAGGCTGGTCAGCAATGCGATGCCGGCTACGCCGAGCGTGAAGGCGTTCAGCGCCGTGGTCACCGCAAAGGTCCGGTTGAAGATCCGCGTCGATTCGGCCTTGAGCGTCGCCTGGTCCAGCAGGTTCCGGCTATCGAGACCGAATTTTTGCTGCAGCGATGCAATCAGCCCCGGCACCGCGGCGGGCGCGACGCGCAGGCCCAATCGGGTTTGCGGGATTGCCGGAAAACGGCGGGTCAAGGCGGCAAAGTTCACGGCGATCTGCCCCTTCGGATTGCCGTAATCGGCATAGATGCCGACCACCTCGAGGCTCCAGTTTCCGCCCGGCGAGGGCACCTCGATCCGATCGCCGATTCCAAGTTTCAGGCGCCGGGCCAGTTGCTCGCTGATGAGGCCGGCATCGCCGGGACGGAGCCGGGTCCAGGCCTTTGCGGTGGCTTCAAGCAGCGGCCAGTGATCCCGGTAGGTGGCGTGATCGGCAAGACCCAGGATCTCGATCGGCTCATCACCGATTTGCACATCGGCCCGGCCGCCGGGCAGGATCGCCGCGACTTCCGGCCGCTCGCGCAGCCATGCCCTGATTTCTGCGGCCTGTGCGGTGTCGGTGGCGTTGAGGTAGACGTCCGCTGCCAGCCGTCCATCCAGCCAGCCGATGAACGTTCGGCTGAAGCTTTCGACCATGGTGCCGACACCGACATTGACCGCGAGCGCGAGCAACAGCGCCATCAACGCCAGCGACAACCCCGACAGTTGCTGACGGCTGTCGGCCCAGAACCATGTCGCGAGCGGGCGACGGGCACCGCGCTGGCCGAGATGAAGCACCCCTTCCAGGATCGCGGGCAGGCCGAGCGCTGCCCCGAGGAGAAGTGCGGCGAGCACGGCAAATCCCGAGACCAGCGAATCGCCGAACCAGAGAAAGCCCGCAGCGGCGGCGAACACGGCGAGCGCCACCGCGCCTTGCAACATCAGCCAGCGGTGCTGGGCCTGCCGCCAGGCATAGGGCTGCGCGGTGGCGAGTACGGACAGACGGATCGCCTTTAGGAGGCTCGTGGTCGCCGCCGCCAGCGCGCCGGCCACGCTGATGGTGAGGCCGGCAATCCACCATTCGCCCTTCAGCGTCAATTCACCGGGAATTTGCGCGCCATAGAGTCCGCGCAGGGATGCCGCGACGTCTGGCAATAGCGAGGCCGCGATCAGGTAACCGCACACCAATCCCACGACACCGGCGACCAGCGCCAGCGAGACCAGTTCGACCAAAAGCACCGCGTTCAGCATCCGTGCCGATACCCCGCAGGCGCGCAAGGTGCGCAGCATCGGCAGCCGCTGCTCGAACGCAAGCCCGATCGCCGAATTGACGATGAACAGCCCGACCACGAATGACAGCAGGCCGAATGCGGTCAGGTTCAGGTGAAAGCTGTCGGTAAGGCGCGCGAGATCGCTTTCGGCGTCTGGTTCGACCAGCCGGAGTGTTTCACCGGCGACGGTTTCCAGCGGCGCGCGCTTGCCTTTGGCCTTGCCGATCAAGAGCCGTGAAATCTGATCCGGCATCTTCAACAGCTGCTGCGCGATGCCGATATCGACCACCAGCACGCCCGGCACCAGTTGCGCCTGCAGGCGCAGTGGCGGCAGCAACGTGCCGTCGCCCGAAAGCGGCGTCGCACCTTCCTTCAAGCCGAGTTCGGCAAGCACTTCCGGTGCCACCAGCGCTTCGCCGGGCGGCGTCATGAAGGATTGCAAAGTTTCCCTTCTGACGCTCGGCGCATTACCCACCTCAGCGGGCATTGTGATGGGATCGACGCCCAATAGCCGGTATGAGCGTCCGCCGACCTGAACCCGGCCTTCGAGCACCGGCGACACCGGCCAGCCGGCGCGGCGCAAGTCGACAAAGAGCCGTTGCGAAAACGGCAGGCCATTGCGGCTGACCAGCATCGCCGGCTTGGTGCCGCCGAAAATCGCGGCGGCGCGATCGTAGCTGGTGCGCGCCTGCTGGTTCAGCGCCTGCACGCCGCTCCACAGCGCGGTGGCGGAAATCAATCCGATCAGCAAGGTCGCGAGCTGCATCGGATGCCGCCGCCAATGGCTCAGCAGCACCGCGAGGATCCAGACGATGCGGCTCATGCGATCAACCCCGCATGGAGATTGATCTGGCGGTCGAGCGTGGCGGCCAGCCGCGTGCTGTGGGTCACCATCAGGAAACCGCAGCCGGTTCGCGCGACGAGGTCGCGGGTCAGTGCCAGCACGTCGTCCGCCGTCGCTTCGTCGAGATTGCCGGTAGGCTCGTCGGCGAGCAGCAGCAGCGGCTTTACCGCCAGCGCGCGGCCGATCGCGACCCGCTGCTGCTGTCCGCCGGACAATTGCTCCGGATAGCGCTTCAATAAACCGCCGAGACCGAGCCGCTCCACCAGCTCAGCATGCCAGGAATCATCGTGGCGGCCGGCGATGCGCGACTGGAACACGAGGTTGTCCAGGACATTCAGGCTCGGGATCAGGTTGAACTGCTGGAACACCAGCCCCAGCCGGTCTCGCCGCAGGGCCGCCCGGCCGGCATCGGGCAGATCGGAGACGATCGCATCGGCCAGCCTGATCTCGCCGCCGTCGGCCTGATCCAGCCCCGCGATCAGATGCAACAGCGTGCTCTTGCCGCTGCCGGATTCTCCGGTCAGAGCGACGCGCTCGCCCGCGGCGATCTGCAGGTTCACGCCGCGCAGCACGTCGACCTGCTCCCCGGCCGAGCGATAGGTCTTGGTCAGATCGGTGACGCTCAGCACGATCGGGGCGCTGCTTGGCATGCGGGACCTGACAAAATCCTCACCAAACAACCCTCACCAAAAACTCTCACAAAGGCTTCTGATATTTCAGCACGAATTCATCGGTCGGTATCTGGGGACGGAACACCCCGGCGTCGCGCGGATCTTCGGGATGGCGCAGGAAGTCGGCTTCGGACGCGAGCTTGAAGCCGGCCGCCTCGATTTCCTGGCGCAAGGTGCTTTCCTCGATGCGATGCAGCGTCTTCGCAACATTGGTGCCGTCGCCGGGGCGCGCGGAATGATCGGCGATGACGAGAAAGCCGCCGGGCTTCAGCGCGGCGAACAGCTTGCGGTTCATCGCGGCGCGATCGACCTCCATATAGGTGACGTCGTGATAGGCGAAGAAGAATGTAATCAAATCCAGTCCGCTGACCTCGGGCGGGACCGGATCGTCGAAATTCCGGATAACATGCACGACATTCTTCATCGCGGGCTTCTGCGCGCGGATATCGAACTTGTCCTTGACGAACCGCTCGATGATACCAGCGGAATCCTGTGCGTAGACCACGCCGGTCGGCGCCACCGCGCGCGCCAGCAGCTCGGTGCTGTAACCGGCGTTCGCCTCCATATCCAAAATCTTCATGCCTTGCTTGACGCCGGCAAAGGCGAGCATCCTGGCCGGCTGGCGCCGCTGATCGGCTTGCCGGTCGGCATCGCTGCGGTCGGGCGAGGCGACGATCGCCTCATAGTCCGGGGCCTTGGCGTCCTCGGCAATTGCGGTGGCCGCCCCAAATACCGCGAACATCGAAAGCGCGGCAAGCGTGCCAATGGCTTGCGAGCGACGCCGGACAAATATGTTCATAACGAAAACTTCCCTTTGGTTGCCGCGCAACATAGCAAGACCATAGCCTGATATCACGGCCTCAATCGTGACGGCGACGCGATCGTGATGGGGGGCAGGGCGTCTTTGCAAACAGCCGCAGGCGGCCGTCGAGTTGCGCTGCACGCGGGCCGGTCAAAATGTCCAGTTGCATTGCCTGAACCCCCGTGGCTAGCATTGCCTGGAGCTGATCGACAAGACCAGCAAACGATGATTGGGGGGCCGCCATGACCGCGCAACCGACGCCGAAAGGTGCCTGGAGAATCACGTTTCTGCTGTTTCTCTTTATGCTGGTGAATTTCGCCGACAAGATCGTGGTCGGCCTCGCCGGCGTTCCGATCATGACCGAGATGAAGCTCGAGCCGGAGCAGTTCGGTCTGCTCGGCTCGTCATTCTTCTTCCTGTTTTCGATCTCCGCCATTGTTGTCGGCTTCATCGTCAATCGCATTGCGACGCGCTGGGTGCTGCTCGCTTTGGCATTGATCTGGGCGCTGGCGCAATTCCCGATGGTAGGTACCGTCAGTTTCACGACGCTCTTGATCTGTCGCGTCATCCTCGGTGCGGGCGAAGGACCGGCCTTCTCGGTGGCGGCGCATTCGGTCTACAAATGGTTTCCCGACGAGAAGCGAACCCTCCCGACAGCGATCCTGTCGCAGGGCTCGGCGTTCGGCGTGATCCTCGCGGTGCCGGCGCTGAACTGGGTGATCGTGAATCACAGCTGGCATTATGCCTTCGGCGCGCTCGGCGTCGTCGGCCTGATGTGGGTGGTGGCGTGGCTGATCCTCGGCGAGGAAGGCCCGCTGGTGAATACTTCCGACGCGGACGCGACGGAGCCCAGGATTCCCTATTTCCAGCTCCTGACCTCGCGAACCTTTATCGGCTGCTGCGCCGCGACCTTCGGGGCCTATTGGGCGCTGTCGCTCGGCCTCACCTGGTTCACGCCCTTCATTGTAAAGGGGCTGGGTTTCTCGCAAAAGGATGCGGGGTGGGTCTCGATCCTGCCGTGGGTGTTTGGCGCCGTCATTGTACTGCTGGCGGGCTGGATCTCGCAGGTGCTGATGGCGCGTGGCGTGACCACGCGCAGCGCGCGGGGCGTGCTGGGTTCGGTTCCCTTGATTGTCGGTGGATCGATCCTCGCGATGCTCCCTTACGTCGACGGCGCCGGACTGCAGATCGCACTTCTGGTGGTGGGCTCCGGACTTTGCGGATCGATCTATGTGGTCTGTCCGCCGATGCTCGGTGAATTCACGCCGGTGGCGCAACGTGGCGCGGTGATCTCGATCTACAGCGCGATCTACACGCTTGCCGGAATCCTCGCGCCATCGGTGATGGGCAGCGTGATCCAGCGCGCGGCGGTGCCGCTGGAAGGCTACATGACCGGCTTCACCATCAACGCCGTCATCATGATCGGATCCGGATTGCTCGGCCTCTTGCTGCTGTGGCCCAATACCGAGCGCGCCCGCCTGATGCGCGCGGCGCCGCAACCGAAATTCGCGTGACTTCACCTCTCCCAAGGGGAGAGGTCGACGCGAAGCGTCGGGTGAGGGGTTACACCCTAACGATAGACCGTAACCCCTCACCCCAACCCTCTCCCAACGGGAGAGGGAGTGCACCGTCACTGCCGGGACATCGAACCAGCTTCAATCCAGCGTGGATCGGCCCTTAAGACGCCGCGGCGTCGATCCTTGGCTGACTGCCTTGCGCGCCGCGCACCAGCCGGCCCGGGCGCGCGCCGGTGGCCTTGCCGCCGCGCTGGGTTACCACGCCGGAGACGATGGTGGCGTCATAGCCGTCGACCTGTTGCAGCAGGCGTCGGCCGCCGACCGGGAGATCGTAGTGCACCTTGGGCGGATGCAGATGCAGCCGGTCGTAATCGATGACGTTGACATCGCCCTTGTAGCCTTGCGCGATGACGCCGCGATCGTACAGCCCGACCGAGAGCGCGGTCTTGCGCGACTGTGCCGCCACCACGAAGGGGATCGAGAGCTTTTCGCCACGGCTGCGGTCGCGGGTCCAGTGCGTCAGCAGATAGGTCGGGAAGCTGGCATCGCAGATGATGCCGCAATGAGCGCCGCCGTCGCTTAGTCCCGGCACGGAGTGCGGATCGCTCAGCATTTCGCGGACCGCGTCGAGATTGCCATCGGCGTAATTGAGGAATGGCACATAGAGCATGCCGCGGCCCTCGTCCGACAGCATCGCGTCATAGGCCAGTTCTTCCGGCTGTCGGCCCTGGTGGCGGGCCTGCGCGCCCAGCGCATTTTCCGGCGGCTGTTCGTAATCCGGGGGATCGCCGAGCAGATACATCTTGTCGTAGTTCGGCCGGAAGAACAGCGGATCGTCAGTCGAGGTCGCGGTCTCGCTCAGGATCGCAGCTCGCAACTCGGGTTGACGCAGCCGCGCCAGCCGCTCCGCCAGCGGCAGTTTGGCGATCGCCCGATAGCTCGGATGGGTCTGGAACGGATTGCGCGACAACTCCAGTCCGAGCAGCAGGCCCACCGGGCGTGCGGCGATCTGCGCCGTGATCGCGAGACCACGCGCCGAAGCCTCGTTGATGCGATCCAGCGTCTGGCGCCAGCGGCGCGGCGCCTTGTCGGCCTGCGCGACCGAAAACGAAATCGGGCAGCGGGTATTTTCCGCCACCCGCAGCATCATCGGCAGGTCCTCATCGATGGTGCTCTGATCGAGCACGAATTGCAGCACGCTGCGGCCGACCTTGTGCATGGCGCCGGCGATCGCCGTCAGTTCATCCTCGCCGGCCTTCAGCGTCGGCGTGAAGTCGCCGGTCGAGGTGCGGTGATTGAGGGTGCGCGAGGTCGAAAAGCCCAACGCGCCGGCCCGCACCGCATCGCTTGCGAGAGCGGCCATCGCGGTGTTGTCTTCAGGCGTCGAGGGATCGCGGCGCGCGCCGCGTTCACCCATCACATAGACGCGCAGCGCCGCGTGCGGCAATTGCGCGCCGATGTCCATGTCGAACGAGCGTTGCGACAGCCAGTCCATGTAGTCCGGAAAGCTTTCCCAGGCCCAGGGCAAGCCGGCGCTCAGCACCGGCTCGGGAATATCCTCGACGCCTTCCATCAACTGGATCAGCCGCTGATGGTCGGACGGACGGCAGGGCGCGAAGCCGACCCCGCAATTGCCCATCACGGCCGTGGTGACGCCGTTTTGCGAGGAGGGCGTGATGTCCTGGCTCCAGGTGACCTGGCCGTCATAATGGGTGTGCAGGTCGACAAAGCCCGGCGCCACCAGTTTGCCCCGGGCGTCGATCTCTTCCTTGCCTTTGCCGGCGACGCGGCCGACTTCCACGATGCGGCCGTTGGCGATCGCGACATCAGCTTCGAACAGGTCGCCGCCGAGGCCATCGGCGATATTGCCACCGCGGATCACGAGGTCTGGATTGTGGGTCATGCCGTTTCATCCCGGGATACGAGTTGTTTTGCCGCATCATGGGTTGTCCCCCGATGCTGTCAACCTTCCGGGATGAGGCTCAGGGTTGCATCAGCCGTGCGTCGGCCCCTGCGGGACTGGTTTGCGGGCCCCGGTCGGTGAACAGCGCGAGCAGGACCGTGAGGATCATGAAAACGACGGAGGCGCCGAACACCCAATGCGGCATGTTCTGGTCCATGATCCAGCCGAACAGCAGCGGGCTGAGGATGCCGCTGAAGTTGAAACCTGTGGAAACGATGCCGAAGGCCCGGCCTGCCGCTCCCGGCGGCGCTGCATTGCGCACCAGCATGTCGCGCGAGGGGGCGATCACGCCGCCGAGGAATCCCGCGATTGCCATCGCTGCCGTCAACAGCAGCGACGGCAACGTAACCATCGCAATGACAAATACGATGACGGCGTTGAGTGCAAAGCAGGTGGCGGCGACTTGCCCGTGACGCTGGGTACGGTCGGCAAGGAAGCCGCCGGCGAGCACGCCGATGGCGCTGGATCCGAGAAAAGCCGTCAGTGCAATATTGGCGGCCGAGAATGACACGTCATAACCGCTCATCAGCGCGACCACGCCGAAATTGCCAATTCCGGCGTTGGACAGACCGAGCAGCATGAAAAAGATTGTCAGCACCATGATCGTCGGCGTGACGATGTTCTGCGGTGGTGCTTTCACGCCGTTGACGTGACGGTCCGCCGCGCTGGCGTCGGGAATGCCGACCACGACAAGCAATAGCGCCACCAGCGGTCCCACTGAGCCTGCGATGATCAGCGCACCGAGGCCTCCGGTCGTGGCGACCAGGGCGGCCATGATGGCGGGAGCGACCGCGCCGCCGAGGAAACCGGCGAAGGTGTGGATCGAAAACGCGCGGCCCATCCGCGCTTCATCCATATGGGCCGAAAGGATCGCATAATCGGCCGGATGGTAGACGCTGTTGGCGAGCCCGAGCAGCACAGCGCTTCCGATCAGCCAAGGATAGCTCAAATGCAGCCCGAGCGCGATCAGTGCAATGCCGCCGAGCGTGAGCCCCATCAGGAGCACTTTGCGGGCGCCGATATGATCGGCGAGATAGCCAATCGGCGCCTGCGTCAGGCCGGATACGATACCGAAGGTGGTAAGGGCGAAGCCGAGCTCGATATAGCCGACGCCGAGCTGCTCCTTCAGGAACGGGAACAGCATCGGCAGCACGAACAGATGGAAATGGCTGACCCAATGGGCCGTCGAAATCGCGACCAGGGTGCGCAGCGAAGCGTCCGCCTTCCTTTGCTGCGGTGCGGCCAGAACGTCGACCATCGCTGAATAAAACCCCGTCCAATTGATACGGCCCGGCAAGGCCGGCCGAAACTATCGGAAGTTCGTTATTTGTCCATGAATACCGCTGCATAGCAGCCTTCGCGAACAGCGGCGGAGATCGGAACCGCCGCGAAATCCGGAAGGCGACCCCACCGAGACAGCAGGTGCGTGCATGCCCTCGATGACAAGCGCGTTCGCATCAGAGCGTTCGTATCAGTGAAGGTGAGAATTTCTTGCACCGCGCCGGCTCTACAGCGGCTGATCGTCATCGCCATAGCGGTCATGCTTTGGCGTGGCGATATCGCCATCCTCGATCTCTTCGTCCTCGATCGGTTGAGGCGGCGGCTTCTTCGACTTGTCGTCGTCCTTGCCGGGACGCTTGCTCTTTTTTCCGATTCCGCCCATGGCGTTCCTCTAAAATATTTTTGGGATCGATTCATCTTATTTGAGCCAAATTGACCGCAAATCAATTAGTCACGCTGGCGTTCGATCTCAATCTTACCGTTGACGGACATATTAGCGATTATTGGACAATCTTTCCTGCCTTTTTCCCGCGTTCAGTGTAAAGGGAGGCGCAACAAGGAGCCAAGCAAGCATGAAAAAACCGAAAATCGAAGCCGAAGAACAGCAGCCGCGCAAAGTCATTCGCGCCGATAAAGCGCCGACCGAGGGCTACTCACTGGTCGTGGATGGTCACTTCAAGTCGCATCATGATACGGTCGAAGCCGCCGAAGAAGCGGGCATGGCCTTGAAGAACAAGTATCAGATGCTTCAGGTGCAGGTCTACGATGCCGCGACCAAGACGCGATCGATGATCGAATGGCCCGCGCCGGTGTGACCGGCATGGCGCGCCGTTTAAGTCCGGCGTCCGCCGCTTTGCTGCCCCGCCAGCCAATCCGACAATGCGGGACCCTTTTCTCCTGAATTCTTCGGCTTGGCGCGCGTTTTCTTGGACGTGGCCGCGGGGCGTGGAGGCTCGGCAGCTTCGCGGGCAAGCCGCAGCGCCTTCAGCTTCGCCATGTTATCGAGCACGGCCTTTGCCGCGACGTCGCGCTCGTGCTTGCCGCTCTTGGCATCGTTGGCGGCGCGGGCGGCCTTGTTGAAGCGCGCGTCGGCGCGGTTGCGATCTTCCTGTGTCATCTAGACCGATTTCTTTTTCTTGGGCTTGGCTTTCTTGGGTTCCGCCGGCTTGTCGCGATCGGCGGCTTCCTTCGCCAGTCGCATCGCCCGCAGCGTCTCGGTACGCTTTCGGATGGCGATGTCGGCGGCGGCAATATCGGCCATGGCCTTGATGCCTTCGGCATCCTGCGCCCGCTTTCGGTTTAGCCTGATCTCTTTCAGTTCGGCCGGGCTTTTCGGTTCTTCATCCATCGGGTACCTCAAAATTCACGGCGCGCATCATCGGACGGCTGCCTCTTTTCCAAGCTTAGCACGCCTTGAGCCGCCAAAGGGGCATCTTTAGGCCCATCAGGGCCTGAAAAGCGCCCTTTTCAAGCGGAAATCAGCCTTCGTGGTGAAGACGAAATTTCCCACGCGACCTGATCCAATCGGTCGCGCGAGAACCGTAATCCGCTCAGAACGTCGCGCCGGCCTTCACCATATAGGTCCGGCCCGGCAGCGGATAGGCGCTGAACCGGCCATCCGTGAAGGAACTCGCCACGGCGTAGTCATAATACAACGCGTTGAGGATGTTGTTCACGCTGAGCGACCAGAAGAAGTGTTGATATTCTCCGCTCAGCTTGAAATCGACCGTCGCGCTGGCCGGAATCCGACGCTGGGTGTTGGCCTGGTCGTTATCCATGAACCGCTCGCTCCAGCCGCGCACCGTCGCATCGGCGACGAGATATCGTTGCCAGATATTCCAGCTGACGCCGGCATTCGCGGTGTAGTTGGACACCAGCGGAACGTCATTGCCGGCAAACGCGCCTTCGCGAAACACCGCGCGGGTATAGGCGAAGCCGCCCCGCAGCAGCACGCTGTCGCTCACGCGCAGCGACGCGCTGGTCTCGGAGCCATAGCGGCGGGTCGGATCCAGATTGACGTTGAAGAAAAGCGCCGGGATGAAATGGATCTCGTTCTCGAGATCCATGTTGTAGATGCTCGATTGCATCTCGAACATTCCGGCCTTGATGCGAAAGCCTGCTTCGATGTCGTGGGAGGTCTGGGTTTTCAGCGTGAAGTTACCGGGGAGGGCATTGAAGAAAGGATCGAACGCGGGACCGGAGGATAATCGCTCATCGACATTCGGCGTCCGGAACGCGCGTGCGGCGCGGCCGAATACCGAAAAAACATCGTTGAGGCGATGCTCGATGCCGATATGCAGCGCATACTGCGCTTCGCTGCTGTCCAGCGGGAGATTTTGCGCGCTGCACGTGAAAAACAGCGCGCAATTTGGCGGGTTATTGAGGGTATCCCTTGCGCTCAGCGTGGTGTTCTGAACCCGCGCGCCGTACGAAAAATCGGTCGTCGGCAACAGTCCGAGGGTCTGCTGCCAGTAGCCGGCCAGTGTTCGCTGCGACAGGTCATAGACGTGAATCGGAGGCGTCCCCTTGGCTTGCGGCCGCTCCGAATGGTAGGTCGCGTCATAGTAGTCGATGCCCGTCAAGACGGCGGAGGGCAGTCCGAACATCGCATTCTTGATGTTCAGGCGCGGCGTGATCGACCACGTCTGCAGATGGGTGTCGACGTAGTTGAAGGGAATCGTAGGCAGGGTGCCGAAGAAGCCGGACTGCTGCTTCTTGTCCCGCACGCCGCCATCGACGATGAGCTCGGCTCCATTCCACAAGGTCTTGGTGAAGCCAGCGGTGGCGTTGGCTCCCTGCTGGTTGCCGTAGTCAAATGGGGTGTTGGTGCCGCGGCGGTCGGTGGCAAGCTGGTTCAATCCGATGGACGGATCGACCGTGCGGCCGCCTGGAAATCCCAGCTTCTGATCGTCGCCGGATAAAGTGAGGAACGCGGTCAGATCGGGCGTGGTGTAGTTGAGGTTTCCGACACCATTGCGCTGATCGAGGGCGTTGTTGACCCGATAGCCGTCGGACTTGATCGTGTTGCCATAGAACGACGTCGACCACGGTCCGGAATTGGTTGCGACAGATGTGTTCGCCAGACGCTGGTTGAACGAGCCGACACCGGCTTCGGCGCGCATTGCAACCGGCGGGCCGCCGACGCCGTTTTTCAGGACGACGTTGATAACCCCGCCGACAGCGTTGTCGCCGTAAAGCACGGCGCCGCTGTTGCCGCGGATGATTTCGATGCGTTCGATCGAATCGCGCGGAATGGTGGAGAAGTTCACGCCCTGCTGGTCGACATCATTGACCCTGCGTCCATTGATGAGGAGGAGGGTATTGGAGGTGGCAAAGGCTCCAAATCCCCGGATGTCGACATTGGTGTTCACGCCGTTGACGCCGCCGAACAGGCTCGTCAATTGTACGCCCGGAGTTTGCGCGATGATTTCCTGCACAGTTTGGGCCGGCGAACGCGCAATATCCTCCGCCGTGATGACCGATGTGGATGCGCCGACGATACCGTTGAATTGCCGGACGGCCGTCGCGCCGCTGGTCGGGGATAGGTTGGGGCCGGGTGTCGGTGCGGCCTCGGTGCTCGTTGGCGCGACCTTCGGCGCCACCCGGCGCACACCCGATCCCTCGTCGCTGATGGGTTTGGCCCGGGTTCGGTTTAGGTCTCCGGGCGGAGAGACCTCGATCGGCGGCAGCTGGTCGGGAGCAGGTTGCTGCGCCTTGGCGGCGGAAATTCCCAATGAAAGCATTGGCACAAGAAAGCTGGACACGAGCAGAAAGCGGCGACGCCGTTGCGCGGCAACGATGGCGGAAAACATGACTGGGACCTCGGTATGACGTCAGTGGCACGTCACAGCGAACCAAGTCTCACCATGTGCTGTTGCACCCCTGGTGAAGCTAATGCCTGTACTCCCCGACCGACATCTTCGCGTGTGACCACGGCTGACGGCAGGTCTCCTGGCTCGCGGGTCGTTACCCTTCGTCGCCTTCCCAGGACCGAGATTCCCAGTGGCATCTGACGAAGGATTCACCGCTTACAGTTGCGGGGGCAGCCGCGGCATTGGGGCAAGTATCCCCGCACCGCATTCCCTTTTGATCCCCAAATGAGGGAACCGTCGGGAATTATGCTAGAAGTTTGTCGAGATCGGAGTCAATGCCGTCCTTGCCCAACAAGGTGCGCGCGCGATCCTTAACCGGACAAGTGCGCCTTTCTTGCCGCAGGAGGTTGCGGCCTGAACGGGATCATGGTTCAGCACGGGCGCAGCCGCTTGAGGACGGTGGATGAGTGTTCCGGACGTGATGTCGACGGCTGATCTTGCAACCGCCCGGCGCGCGAGTGTGACTGCCGCGCTGGTCATGCTCGTCGTCTTGCTGGCGCTGCTCTCGCTCGGAATCGGGCCGGTGCGGCTGTCGCCGTCGGCCGTGATCGATGCCTTGCTCGGCGGCGGCAGCGAAGTGCAGCAGGTGATCGTGCGCGAGATCCGTCTGCCCCGCGCCATTCTCGGATTCGCGATCGGCGCCATGCTCGGCCTGTCCGGCGCGGCATTGCAGGGATTGCTGCGCAATCCGCTGGCTTCGCCTTCGCTGTTCGGCGCGCCGCAATCGGCGGCGTTCGGCGCGGTGCTGATGATCGCGCTCGGCCTCGCCGATATCAGATCCTATGCGCTTCCGGTCGCGGCCATCGTCATGGCGTTTGCCTCGGTGTTCGTGCTGCTCGCGATCGCCGGCCGCAACGCCGGGCTCCTGAATTCTGATTCTGGCGGGGCTTGCGATCTCGAGTCTCGCGGGAGCCGCGACCGCGCTGGTGATGAACCTGTCTCCCAATCCCTTTGCGGTGCTTGAAATCGCGTTCTGGCTGCTCGGCTCGCTGGAGGATCGCAGTTTCCGCCATGTCATGCTGGCGCTGCCGTTCATCTTGGTCGGGGCGGTCATTCTGCTTCGCCAAGCGCAACGCCTTTCGTGCGCTGAGCCTCGGCGAGGAGACCGCGCAAAGCCTGGGCGTCGATGTCGGCCGCCTGCGGCTCACGGTGATCGTCGGCGTCGCGCTCGGCGTCGGCGGCGCGGTGGCCGTCACCGGCACCATCGGCTTCATCGGGCTGGTCGCGCCGCATCTGATGCGGCCGCTGATCGGCCATGATCCGGCGCGGCTATTGATTCCGAGCGCGCTGACGGGTTCGGCGCTGCTTCTATCGGCCGATATCGCGGTGCGCGTCATTCCGTCGACCAGCGATATCAAGGTCGGCGTGCTGACCTCGATCATCGGCGTGCCGTTTTTCCTCTATCTGATCATGCGCGAACGCCGCGCGCTGGGCGGAGGCGTCGCATGATCGTGTCCACGCTTCTCACCGCGCTGGATCTGAGCGTCAGGCTGGGCAACCGCGTCGTGCTGAACGATATCTCGCTGGCGTTATCGTCGCAGCACCTGGTCGCGCTGGTGGGGCCGAACGGCGCCGGCAAGACGACATTGCTGCGCGCGCTGGCGGGGCTGGTGCCGTCAACGGGCGAGATCCATGTCCGGGGCGAAGCCCTGTCGTCGCTCACCCTGCGCGAGCGCGCGCGGCGTTTCGCCTATCTGCCGCAGGGCCACATCGTGCACTGGCCGCTGCCGGCACGGGATATCGTGGCGCTCGGCCGCTATCCGCACGGAGCGACCGACCCGTCGCGGTTGAGCGCTGTGGACGCGGAGGCGGTGCTGCGGGCGATGCAGGCCGCCGACGTCGAGCAATTCGCCGCGCGCCGCGTCACGGAATTATCCGGCGGCGAGCGCAGCCGTGTCGCGCTGGCTCGCGTGTTCGCGGTGGAAGCTCCGGTCATTCTGGCCGACGAGCCGACGGCTTCGCTCGATCCGCGTCACCAGATCGACGTCATGCAGAACCTGCGCGCGGCCGCCGACAAGGGCGCGCTGGTGATCGTGGTCACGCACGATCTCGGGCTGGCGGCCCGATTTGCCGATACCGTTCTGGTGCTGTCGGAAGGCCGCCTGGTGGCGCGGGGTGCGCCCGCCGAGGCGCTGTCGGAAAAGATCATGGGCGAGGTGTTCCGGATCAGCGCCTATCGCGCCGAGCACCAGCACGCGCCCGTGATCGTACCCTGGGCGGAAATCTAGGAGCGACGAACCGGCGTTTTCGTTCCATCCCGGATAAGGCCTGCTCAGCCCGTCAGCACCGGTCCCCCGGCCTTTTTCCAGGCGTCGATGCCTCCCGCGATATGCGCGGTGTTGGCAAGGCCCGCGTCTTTGGCGGCGGCGACCGCCATCGCCGAGCGCTCGCCGAAGGCGCAGAAGAACACGATGCGGCGCCCGGTGGCTGCTGCGACTTCGCGCAGCATGCCGCCGGGCCTCAAGCTCTCATCGATCGAGGGATAGGGCGCATGCAGCGCGCCCGGCAGCGTGCCGTGCTTGGTGCGTTCGCTGTTTTCCCTGAGGTCGACCAGCAGAATATCCGGCCGGCCGAGGCTGTCGATGCCCTCGCGCGCGGAGAGCGCCAGCCCCTGCTTCGCAAGATCGTCCTGATGCAGGCCGACATGCATGTTGGCCGGCACCGCCACATCCATCATCTTCGGATTGGGCAGATTCAGATTGCCCATCAGCTCGACATATTCATCGACCGAGCGCACCTGCAGCCGCGGATTGAAGCGCCTTTCCTCGCCGATGGTGGAGACCGTGTCGCCCTTGTAGTCATGGGCGGGAAATACCATGGTTTCATCCGGCAGCTTCAGCAGCCGGCCGAAGATGGATTCATATTGCGCCCGCGCGCTGCCGTTCTGGAAGTCGGTGCGGCCGGTGCCGCGGATCAGGAGCGTATCGCCGGTGAATACCCGGTCACCCATCAGGTAGCTGTAGGAATCGTCGGTATGGCCGGGCGTGTACATCACGTCGAGGCTGAGGCCTTCGATCATCACCTTGTCGCCCTCGGTGACCCGCATCGCCACCACGTCGGCCTTGCTCTGCTCGCCCATGATGGTGACGCAGTGGGTGCGGTCACGCAACTCGCCGAGCCCGGTGACGTGGTCGGCGTGCAGATGGGTGTCGACCGCCTTGACCAGCCGGAGATCGAGTTCGCGCAGCAATTGGCAATAGCGATCGACCTTCTCCAGCACGGGATCGAGGATCAGCGCCTCGCCGCCGGCACGGCTCGCCAGCAGATAACTGTAGGTCCCCGAAACGCTGTCGAACAACTGGCGAAAAATCATGGTTGATACCGCTTCGAAATGTTCCCGATATCCTAGGGCCGAACCAATGTATATCCGTTTTCGGCCAGCAACAGTATCTGGGCGACACCGACCTGAACCGGCGTCGCCCCGGCAATGAATTCCGGCCGCTTGCCGGTCTCGCGCTCGATCGTATCCACGGTATTGAGACAGACATCGAAACGCACGCCCTGCGCGATCAGGCTCTCGATCCTGTTGCGATTGGCATTTTCGGGCCGCAGCAGATCGATGCCCGGACCGAACGCCACCACTTCGACCGCGACCTTGTCGGGATCGTAGAATTTCAGGAGGTTATTCGCGACGCTGATCACGAGGCCTTGTTTTTGCGGGTCATTATCCGAGAGCTGCAGCGCGATGCGGTGCTCGGCGAACGGCTTGTCCTGGAGCGGCGCCTGCTGCGCCGGGGCGAGCGAGGCGATCGAACTCAACATCAACGCCGCCGTCAGGGCACGGCCGAAGACCGCCATGTTCGACCGGCGATATCCGGGCGGGTGCATCATCCCTGTCCTGCGATGCCCGGATTGTCATCCACGCCCCGAAGCGTGACGCCGTTACCGCGCCGGTCCGTGGTCTTCCCGGAACGCAGATGCCTGGCCAGCACGTCCCAGACCGGTATTCCCTGCTGCTCGTTGACGGAAGCCCATCCCGCCACCTTGTAGCTCTTGCCGGCATCGATGGCGCGGCCGTCCTCGAGCTTCAATTCGGAAATCCGGTGCCCGACATTTTCCGCGGGCGTGCAGGTGTAGGCGAGGCCGCCGGCGCGGACCATATCGCCGCCCTGCTGATAATACGGATCGGCATTGAAGAGATTGTCGCAGACGTCCTCGAGAATATCCTTGATCTGGCTGCCGGTCATGTTCTGGACGTAGGTTTCCGGGTAGGTAATGGCGGTCTCGGACAGCACATCTTCCATGGTCAAGGGCTGGCCGGGCAGCACGCTCAGGCCCCAGCGAAACCCCGGCGACAGCGCGATCTCGGCATCGAATTCGCCGCGCAACGCGTCGCAGATCAACTGATCCACGGTGCCGCTGAAATTGCCGCGGCGATAGAGCAGGCGGTCGGCGGTCGCGATTTTCTCGGCAAAGGCTGCCGCATGCGGCTCGCGCATTTTTTCGATCAGCGTCTGCATCGCGGCATCCGGCTTGAGCAATTCCGAAAACACCGGAAGCAGCCGGTAGCGCACGCCGCTGACCTTGCCTTTGGCGAGTTCGAGGTCGAGTACGCCGAGGAATTTGCCGTTCGATCCGGCATTGGTCACCAGCGTAGTGCCGCCGGCATTGATGACCGGGATCGGTTGCGGAACGGCGTCATGGGTATGCCCGCCGAGGATGACATCGATGCCCGAGACCCGGCCCGCAAGCTTGAGGTCGACATCCATGCCGTTATGCGACAGCAGCACCACCGCATCGACCTTGTCGTTGGTTCGCAGCGTATTGACCAGCTTTTGCAATTCGTCGTCGCGGATCCCGAACGTCCAGTCCGGCGTGAAACGCTTCGGATGCGCGATCGGCACATAGGGAAAGGCCTGTCCGATCACGGCCACCCGATGGCCGCCGAGTTCCTTGATCGTGGCCGGCTTGAAGACGCGTCCCGACGCGGCATCGAATGCCCTGGCGTCGTTGAAGGCGGCTTCCTGTGTGAGGAACACGTTCTGCGCCAGGAATTCGCCCTTGAAGCGCTCGAGGTTATCGCGCAGCGCATTTTCGCCATAGGTGAATTCCCAGTGGCCGGTCATCGCCTCGATGCCCAGCAAATTCGCGGCCTCGACCATGTCGGTGCCCTGCATGGTGTTGGCTAGTCCAGTGCCCTGCCATAAGTCGCCGCCGTCGAGCAGCAGCGAGCGACCGGACCCTGCGTCGCTGCGCAGACGGTCGATCAGCGTCTTCAAATGGGCGAAGCCGCCGAGTTTGCCGAAGCGGGGAGCGGATTTCTCGAAATCGACACAGGTGAAGGCGTAGGCGTCGGCGCTATCGGGCCTGATGGCGAACCGGTCGAGAAACGCGCGGCCCACCAGATGCGGCGGCTGGCCCTGCATAGCGCCCAACCCGAGATTGATGCTCGGCTCACGAAAATACACCGGCAGCAACTGCGCATGCGTGTCGGTCATGTGCAGGATGCGCGCGTTGCCGAAACGTTCGATATCGTAGACGCCGGCGTTGTCCGCGCCGCGCGCCATGCGCGGCAAGACGCCGGAAAGCGCGGAAGCGCCAGCGAGCTTCAGAAAATCCCGGCGGCGGACGGTCATGCGAGGTCTCCGCGCCTTTCGCCAAGGCTCATTCCAGACAAGGCCCACTAACAAGGCTCATTGGACTTCAACGCTCATTTTATCTCGAGCGCCTTCCAGGCTTCTTTTTCGCTTGTCGCCTGGAAGATCGAGGCTTTGGCCAGGGCTTCGGCTTCCTTCGACTGCGCTACCGCCTTGTCGAAGTCGCCGCTGTCGGCGGCTTTTTTTGCCGCCGCCAGAGCCGCGGCGGTCACCGTCCATTGATTGCGCAAGCCGCCCGCTTCCTTGTTGGCGGCTTCCGCCGCGGCGTAGGCGGTCTTGAAGTCGGCCTCTGAACTTGCGGCCAGCGCCGAAGTCGCAGCTGCGACCAGCAGCGCCGCGCTCAGCGAAAGCATGGATGTCCGGATCGCGCTCATGGCCGGGTTCATGGCCGCGCTCCTGGGCCGGAGATCGGCAGCCCGTTGCTGACATAGGACAGATAATATTCGAGATCGCGGTATTCATCGTCCTGCGGATTGAGCGGCACGCCGCGGATCTGGCTGTTGCAGGTGGTGAAGCGCCGGCTGATCGTGCCCATGCCGCTCCATTCGGAACGATAGATCGGCATCGCATTCAGAATCCCGAGTGCGGGCGCCAGTACTTCCGCGCGAACCCGCTGGCCGGGGCTCTGCACGTGACAGGAGGCGCAGGAGAAATTGAGCTGGCCGCGCCGCGTATAAAAATAGCGCTTGCCGTTCTGGTAGGCCTCCAGCGCCCGCGGATCGGCGGGGATCTTGATGTCGAACGGCTTGCCGCGCGAGGTGAACGCCATATAGGCCGTCAGCGCCGCCATTTCGTCCTTCACATAGGAGAATGGCGGCTCACCATTGGCCTCGCGGCAGCGGTTCAACGCCAGCTCGAGCGTGACGACCTTGCCTTCCTGCTCGTCGAAATAGGGATAGTTCTGGCGGATGCCGATGCCCTGATTGGGGAAGCAGTCGGCGTAGCTCTTGCCGTTCTTGAACGGCTTTGAGAACATCTCCTTGCCCATATCGAGCGAGAATTCATAGGGCGGGAACTGTTCCTTCTCCTCCCACTGCCGATGCATGTCCTCGTTCATCGAATAGGGACCGTTGACGAAATCTTCCAGCTTCACCTTGGGAAATTTGTCGGTGAAGAATTTCTTGAACGCCGCCGCGTCGGCAACGGGATTGGGGGTGTCGGCGGCGAGGGCAGGCGGCATGCCGCCAAGCCCGAGTGTTGCCAGTGCAACAAGGCCCGACGCTAGATGAATGGCAGATCGCAGCTTCATTAAATCTTCGTCGTGGTTGTGTCGGTCGCGCCCTTGTTGTCGACCCAACTGATCTTCAGATCGTCGCCCTTCTTGCCGCCCTTGAAGCTGAATTTCACATAAGGATCCTTGGAGACGGCCGCGCCCCAGTCGGCGACGAACACGCTCTTGCCGTCATATTCGAAGGTCAATTCCTGGATGAAATGCGGCGGAATGATTTCGCCCTTGGCGTCCTTGACGAAGCCGGAATCCATCGGATGCTGGATCAGCGCCTGCACTTCGGTGGTCTCCCCGCTCGAAGTGGCGCGCACACGTATGGTCGATGCCATCAGAATACTCCTTCAAGAGTGCCGCCTCAGCCGCCGCAGCCGCCGACGGTGACTTTGACTTCCTTGGTCGCGCTATAGAGCTTGCCGCCGGCTTCCACGATCGCAATCACATTGCTGGTCTTCGCCATCTTGAGGCGATTGGCCACGCTCGGCACCGTACCGGCCGGAATCTTGTAGGAGGCCGCCAGCGCGTTGGGATTTTCCGACACCAGGAACGAGATCGAGCTGACATCGGCCAGCGTCGTCGTCACCGAGATCGGAACCACTGCGCCGTTTTCAGCGATTTCCGGCGCGTCGAGCTTGACCTTGTCCGACGGCTCGGCGGCCTTGCCATAGAGCGCCTTGATCGCGTCGGCATCGCTCTTTTGTTTGAACGCATCTTCCGGATATTTGTCGTTGGCTGCGGCCTGCGCCGGCGCGAAACCGAACGGCAGGCTGCCAACGCCAACCAGCGCGACCGCGCTTGCGCCTTGCAGGATCACGCGCCGCGTGGCCGAAAATCCATTGTCAGAGATGGGCATCTATCGTCTCCTAAGGGGCAAACCCGCCATCATAATGTCTGCAGGAAATCCACGATCGCGCTGATCTCCTGCTCGGTCAAAATCCGGTTTCGTCCGAACGGAGGCATCACGGTCAGCGGGTTGCGTTTGGTTTCGTCAAAAAGGATAGCGACCAGATCGTTGCGGTCGGGATATTTGGCTTTGATGTCCTTGAGCACGGGCCCGATGGTGCCGGGAAGATCGCCGCCCTTGATCTCGTGGCAGGTCAGGCAATTGCCCTTGCCGCGATCGAAAGCGAGCTTCTGGCCCTCGGCAACGGTGGATTGCGCGATCGCGGGGCCTGCGAAGGCCGCGACGCCGATCGATAACGCCAACGCGAGCGCCGGAATAAGGACGGGGTTCCTCGAAGGGGAGCAGGTCAAAAGGCGTTTCCCGCAGGTTTCTATTTCGGTTGCATCATGTCGAGCGGTCCGGTCGTGCGTGGCGTCAGGTTTCTGCCTTCCGCCGTGGACATGATCTTGATGTCCGCGAGGTCGGCGCATGCGTTCATGCACGGCTTGGCCATTGTATCGGGTCTCGGGTCGGTCCAGATGAAATTGTCGCGATTGGGCATTTTAACTTTCGGCAAGCTGTCCCGGTCGGCCACAAATTCATTCGGAACGAGGTCGTTCAGGTTCAGAATATAGGCGGTCAAAGCATAAACGTCATCGGCTGACAATGTGCGCGGCGCCGGCATTGGCATGGCGCGGTTAATGTAGTCCCATAATGTCGGCGCAAACGGCCAATAGCTGCCCACGGTCGGTTCCGGCCGGTCGTCCCTGAGCGTCCCCGCGCCGCCCGCGAGCTTGGGAAAGCGGCCTTCGCCCTCGCCGAAAGTGCCATGACAGGAAGCGCATTGCTCCGCGAAGACCTCCGAGCCTCGCTGGACCGTGCCTTTCCCGGTGGGCAGGCCCAACCCATCGTCGCCCCGTGCGTCGATATCCCATCCGGCAATCTGCTCGGCCGTGGCCCTGCTGCCATAGCCGTAATAGCCGGGTTCGGCGGCATGTGCGAGGGCTGCGGTCGCGACGATCATGCCCCCGCAGAGCAGCAGCAGGCACTCACGCGAGCTGAACATCGAACACGCTCCCGTCGGGTTTGACCTGCCAGGTCTGGATCGAATTGTTGTGATAAACGGAATTGGAGCCGCGTTGTTTTCGCAGCTGCGCAATGGTTGGCTGCACATAGTCGGTTTCATCGATCACGCGCGATTCAAGCAACGCCGGCTGGCCTCCCCAGCGCCAGGGCAACGTGAATTTGGTCAGCGCTTTCGACTGCACCGGCTCGTGCAGCCGCGCGCTCTGCCAATTGACACCACCGTCGGTCGAGACGTCGACGCGCTTGACCTTGCCGTTGCCGGTCCATGCCAGCCCACGAATTTCATAAAGACCCGGGCCATCGACCGGCTTTTCAGGGCAGGGGAAGGTGATAACGGACTTGGCGTCGATCAGCCAGGTGAAACCGCGTGAGGTGCCGTCGGGCATCAGGTCGGTGTATTTTGAGGTTTCCTCGCGGGAAAACCACGGTTTGTCGCCGAGCTTGATCCGACGCAGCCATTTGATGCTGACATTGCCTTCCCAGCCCGGCACCACCAGCCGCAGCGGGTAACCCTGTTCCGGCCGCAGCGCCTCGCCGTTCTGTGCGTAGACCACGAGGCAATCGTCCAGACACTTGTCGAGCGGCAGGCTGCGGTTCATGTGGGCGCCGTCGGCGCCTTCGACCATGGCCCACTGCGCCTCCTTCTTCACCCCGACTTCTTCCAGCAGGGTCGAAAGCCGCACCCCGGTCCATTCCGCGCAACTGATCATGCCGTGATTGAATTGCAGCGAATTCAATTGCGCCGCGCGCCATTCCATCCCGCCATTGGCCGGGCACTCGATGAAATGGATGCGCGTGACCTGCGGAAAGCGCATGATGTCTTTCATCGACAGGATCAAGGGGCGCTCGACCAGACCATGGATCATCAGCCGGTGTCGATCCGGAACGACGTCGGGCCGGCCGGCATGATAGCGCTCGAAAAACAGGCCGTTCGGCGTGATGATGCCGTGCAGATCCTGCAGCGGCGAGAAGCTGATGGAAGATTCGGTTCCCGCGGTGAGCCACGGCACGTTGCGCCGGATGACGCCGGCTTCGCTGTCGGCGGGCGTGCCATAGGGCCGGTCAACCACGCCGGGCCCGATCGATTGCGACCATGGTGGGTCGGCGGGTGGGGAAGGTTCGGCCTTACCAGGCTGCGCCCCGAGCGCGAGGCCGCCGGTCAGCGCCGCGCCCATGCCGAGAAACGAGCGCCGGCCCAGCCGCGAGGGTGCGTCAGCGGGCTTCGATAGTACATGTGTACTGTGCCAGAGGCCGGGCCGCACGTTTCCTTCCCTTCGCGGCTTCGTCGCCGCTTCATTTGTTCTGTTTTTGCAGCCGTACCGACACTGGCTAATTTAGTCAATGCTAAACAATAGAGGGCGCGCTAATGTGATATGAGCGCGTTGCGCGCCAATATCTGATCGGGATGTCACGTGATGAGAGCAACTGCAGTAACCGCGAGAAAGATGCTGGTGGGGACCGGCGCCGATGACGCCGCGGATTTGAAGAAGTTGACCAGACAAGCCGGCGATGCGGCGCAGCTGCTCAAATTGCTTGGCAACGAGAAGCGCCTGCTGATCCTCTGCTTTCTGACCGCGCGCGGCGAGATGACGGTGGGGGAACTCGTCAGCGCCGTGAAATTGAGCCAATCCGCGCTGTCGCAGCATCTGGCAAAATTGCGCGTCGATGGTCTGGTGGCATTCCGCCGGACCTCGCAGACACTACATTACCATGTCGCTGACCAGCGCGCTTTGCATGTGTTGCAGGTGCTCAAGAAGATATACTGCGGTGATCTGAGGTGATACCGACCGGATCAAGCGCGGAGTTGTCATGGCTGAGCATGCCGTCGAATTCGGCAAGGATGGCCGGCCGGTCGAGCCGGACGGCCGCCTCGACGCGCCGGCGTTTCATCGCAACCATCGCCCGATCTGGGCAGTGTTGCAGCCATTCCTCACCGGGAAATCCGGCGACGTGATCGAGGCCGGCAGCGGTACCGGCCAGCACGTGGTCGATTTCGCCCGCCATACGCCCGACATCACCTGGTGGCCGAGCGATCTCAACGAGCGGCACCTGAAGAGCATCAATGCCTGGCGAACGCATGCGGGGCTGTCGAACATTCGCCCGCCACTGCGGATCGACCTCGCCGATCCCTCCTGGTGTCCCGAGCTGCGTGACGGCAACGGTCCCGGAAAATTGCTGGCGGTGTTCTGCGCCAATGTCATCCACATCGCGCCGTGGCGCGTCGCCGAGGGATTGTTCGCAGGCGCCGCGCGTTATTTGCGCGCGGACGGGCAGCTGTTTCTCTATGGACCGTTCAAGCGCGGCGGAAAGCACACCGCGATCAGCAATGCCGTGTTCGACACCAGCCTGCGCGAGCGGAACGCCGAATGGGGCGTGCGCGAGATCGAGGCGCTGGAAAAGCTGGCCGGCAGTGTCGGTCTCGTGCTTCAGGAGACTGCCGAGATGCCCGCCAACAATCTGCTTCTGGTGTTCTCACGCACCGCCTGACCAGCCGATCTTGTTTCTCAGGAAACTGTAACCGAGCGCGGTGAAGGCGGCGCGCTCCCGGTTGTCCTTGCCATAGCCATGGCCGCCGGCCGCGGGCTCGTAGAAAAAGGCCTCATAGCCCATCGCCTGCAGCTTGGCCGTCATCTTGCGGGCGTGTCCGGGATGGACGCGGTCGTCCCGCCGCGTGGTGGCGATCAGGATCGGCGGATAGTTCTGTCCGGGTTTTGCAGTGTGATAGGCGGAATAGGTCTGCAGCCAGGCCCATTCCTCGGGCTTGTCGGGATCGCCATATTCCGCGATCCAGCTCGCGCCTGCCAACAGCTTGGTGTAGCGGCGCATGTCGATCAGCGGAATCGTGCAGAACAGCGCGCCGAAGCGTTCGGGATAGCGCGTCAGCATGTTGGAGATCAGGATGCCGCCATTGGATCCGCCTTCCGCGGCGATTCTCTCCGGACGCGTCACGCCGCGTCTCACCAGATCCGCCGCGACGGCGGCGAAGTCATCATGGGCGAGCCGTTTTCCGGCATAGCGGCCCGCATCGTGCCAGCGCGTGCCGAACTCGCCGCCGCCGCGAATATTGGCCAGCACGCTGGTGCCGCCGCGCTCGAGCCACAGCTTGCCGATGGCGGAATTGTAAGCCGGCCGCACCGAAACGTTGAAGCCGCCATAGGCGTTGAGATGCACCGGCGCATCCCCGGTCTCGGTGGCGGGTCCGGTCTGAACATAGGGAATGCGTTCGCCGTCGATCGACACCGCCTCGTGCCGGGTGACGACGAGGCCGTCGGCGGTAAACGTCTTCGGCGCCTGCTTCAACACCGTCGGGACTTCCAGCGCCTTCGATCAGCATCAAGGAGGATGGCGTCAGCGGATCCTGGATATTGGCGAGCAGGTCACCGTTGCTTTCGGATTCCTCGCTATCGAAGCGCCAGACATCGACGACGCCGATCTCGGGCAGTCCGGGCAGCGTGGACCGCGACCAGCCATCGGCCGACGGCGTCCAGACCTCGTATACCGGCCGCAGTTCGTCGAGGATGGAGATGACAAGTTTGCCGTCGGCCCAGAAAAAGTGCTGCACCGCGCGGCGCGGTCCGGCCTCAAACAAGATCTCGAACCTGCGTTCGCCCGCCAGGAATGCCGGCAGCGACATGCCGAGCACGGTATCGGGCGCGTAGGTGTGTGTTCCCACCGTCCATGGTTTGCGTGGCCTCACGGCGAACCAGCCGCGGTGAAAATCCGCTTGCGCGTCGGTCGGAAGATCGAGCTTCAATCGCGCGCCCGATCCGTCGCCAAGCGACAGATGGAGGTTGAAGAAATCAAGTTGTTCGATGAACCACACGCGTGGGGCCGTGTCGGTCCGGTCGACGCTCGCATGCACGCGCATATGGTCGGGCAGGGTCTCGAATATCACCGGCGCCTGGTCCGCATCCGTGCCGCGCCGCCACAGCCGGACGGCTCTCGCATAACCGGAAGTGGTGACCATTCCCTCGCCATAGGCGCTCGACAGCAGCAGCGTATCGGCATCGAGCCACTCGGCGCTGCCCTTTGCTTCCGGCAGAACGAAGCCGTCCGCGACAAAGGCCTTTGCGTCGATATCGAATTCGCGCAGCGTGGCGGCGTCGCTGCCGCCGCGCGACAGGCTTAGCATCGCACGCCCACGGCTTCCCGGCAGCGCCTGGATCCAGGTCAGAAGCCAGTCTTCGTTCTCGTCGGCCGCAAGCTTGTCGACGTCCAGGATGGTTTCCCATGTCGGCTTGGACCGGCGAAAATCTTCCAGCGTCGTTCGCCGCCAGATGCCGCGCGGATTGTTGGCATCCTTCCAGATGTTGTAGACGAACGCGCCGCGCCGGCCGATGAAGGGAATGTTGTCCGGCCGGTCGTAGATCGCCGCCAGCGCGTCGCGATCGGCGGCGAATCCGGCATCGGCGAATTGCGCCAGCGTCCGCTGGTTTTGCAGTTCGACAAAAGCCAGCGCGCGCTCGCCCTCGATGTCTTCCAGCCACAGATACGGATCGTCGTCGGGGGCGGCGAGCGTCGGCCGATCGTCGATGGGCATGGTCTGAACTCCACGGGCGCGGGCGCCTGATTTACGCGGTTCGGCGTGCCCCTGTCCAATGTGCGCCGTTCGCATGGCGCGCGCCCGTTTGCATCGGTTGATTGGGTTGACGCCTGCCTCCATAGTGCGGGGAATCAATGAGGCTTCAACTGCATTTGGCCGAATTCGGGTGGAAATAACCGATGATCGATATGACCGCTGCCGACGAGATTGCCGATGACGCCCGGGCGCGGTCCAATGTGATGCGCCTTGCGGCCGCGCAGGCGCTCACCGGCGCCAATTCGGCGGTGATTTTTGCCACCGGCTCGATCATCGGCGCTACGCTGGCGCCGGATATCTCGCTCGCGACCGTGCCGCTGTCGATGTATGTGGTCGGGATTGCCGCCGGGACGCTGCCGACCGGCGTGATCTCGCGCGCCTATGGCCGCCGCGTCGCCTTCATCGTCGGCACCGGCTGCGGCGTGCTCACCGGCCTGCTCGGGGCCTTCGCCATCCTGCACGCCTCGTTTCCGCTGTTTTGCTGCGCGACCTTTCTCGGCGGGCTTTATGGCGCGGTATCGCAATCCTATCGCTTCGCCGCCGCCGACGGCGCCAGCGCCCAGTTTCGTCCCAAGGCGGTATCGTGGGTGATGGCCGGCGGCGTGTTCGCCGGCGTGCTCGGCCCGCAGCTCGTGCAGTGGACGATGGATATCTGGCCGCCCTATTTGTTCGCCTTCAGTTTTGTGGTCCAGGCCGCGGTCGCCCTGGTGGCGATGGCGGTGCTGACCGGCGTCGATGCGCCGAAGCCGGCGCCATCGGATCTGCACGGCGGCCGGCCGCTGCTCGAGATCGTGCGGCAGCCGCGATTCATCGCGGCGGCACTTTGCGGCATCATCTCCTATCCCATGATGAATCTGGTGATGACGTCGGCGCCGCTGGCGATGAAGATGTGCGGGTTGAGCGTCAGCGATTCGAATTTCGGCATCCAGTGGCATATCGTGGCGATGTACGGGCCGAGCTTTTTCACGGGATCACTGATCGCGCGCTTCGGCGCGCCCGTCATTGTCGCGCTCGGTCTGTCGCTCGAGGCCGCGGGCGCGACGATCGGGCTGTCCGGCCTCACCGCGATGCATTTCTGGGCCACGCTGATCGTGCTCGGGCTGGGATGGAATCTCAGCTTCGTCGGCGCCTCCGCACTGGTGCTGGAAACGCATCGGCCGCAGGAGCGCAACAAGGTGCAGGCCTTCAACGATTTCCTGGTGTTCGGTATGATGGCGGTGGGATCGTTCTCCTCCGGCCAGTTGCTGGCGAATTACGGCTGGTCGGCGGTCAACACGGTGGTGTTTCCGCCGGTGTTGCTGGGGCTTGCCGTGCTGGCGTTGGCGTCATTTGCAAAACGGCGCGCCGCGTCGCAGCCGGTCCCGGAATTTCCCGACCCGAGTATCTGATCGGTTATGCTGCAATGGTGCCTGAAGCGTGGGAGGTTGCATGCCGTCGCGAGCCCGTCTCGATGAATTCATTGCCGTGGTCGAGAGCGGCGATCATGCCGGCGCGATCGAGCGTTATTATACCGAGGATGCCAGCATGCAGGAGAACGCAGCGTCGCCGCGCGTCGGCCGCGACCTGCTGGTTGCGCGCGAGCGCGCCGTTCTGGCGCAGATGTCGCATGTCTATTCCAAGGCAATGTCCTCGGTGGTCGAGGGCGACCACGTCGCCATTCACTGGATCTTCGAGTTGACCGATAAGTCCGGCAAGGTGCGCCGGGTCGACGAGGTCGCGCTGCAGGAATGGCGCGACGACAGGATATTCCGCGAGCGTTTCTTCTACGATCCCTCGGCGCCGAAGGCCTGACCGCCGCGGCGGATCGACATTTCGTCCGTCGTCGAAGCGTTGCGGCTGTCGGCCTGCTAGCGTGGTCTCGAATCCCCCATAGCAAGGGCTTGTATGGACGCGTCCAGTCATATCGCAGCCGTCGAGACGTCGGCCCGTTACGAAGGCTGGCGGATCGTCGTGGTCTGCTTTCTGGTGGCGACCTTCGGCTGGGGCCTCGGTTTCTATGGCCAGAGCGTCTACGTCGCCGAGCTGCACCGCCTGCATGGCTGGCCGGCCTCGCTGATCTCCAGCGGCACAACCTTCTTCTATCTGTTCGGGGCGTTGCTGGTTGCCTTTGTCAGCGAAGCGATCCGCGCCTTCGGCCCGCGCAACTGCCTGCTGGCCGGCGTGTTCGCGCTGGCCGCGGCGGCCGTCTCGATCGGCCATGTCACCGAGCCGTGGCAGCTTTATCTGGCCAATGCCGTACTGGCTTTCGGCTGGGCCGGCACCAGCCTCGGGATCATCACCAATACGCTCGGTCTCTGGTTCGACAAGAAGCGCGGCATGGCGATCAGTCTGGCGCTGAACGGGGCCAGTTTTGGCGGCATCATCGGCGTGCCGCTGCTGGTCACCGCGATCGGGCATTTTGGATTTTCTGGCGCCATGATCGCTTCAGCGATCGCGCTCGTGGTGCTGATGGTGCCGATCATCCTGATTTTCGTCGGACGGCCGCCTGTTCATTCGAGCGCTGGCGTCGCGGCGTCGGCGGATGGGCCGTCCGCGACGCAGATCCGTGCCCAGGCGTTTCGCAGCGTGGCGTTCCTGACGGTATCGATTGCGTTCGCGCTGGTGCTGTTTGCGCAGGTCGGCTTCATCGTTCACCTGATCTCGTTCCTAGATCCGGTGATCGGACGCGAGCAGGCCGCGATCGCGGTCGCGCTGCTGACGGCGATGGCGATGGCCGGGCGCGTGTTATTCTCGTTCGTGATCGACCGACTCAACCAGCGGCTGGCCTCGGCGATTTCGTTCGTCAGTCAGGCCGTGGCGCTTTTGATCATCATCCATTCGCGCAACGACATGGTGCTGATCGCGGCCTGTGCCCTGTTCGGATTTTCGGTCGGCAATCTGATCACGCTGCCATCGCTGATCGTGCAGCGCGAGTTTGATGCGCGGTCGTTCGGGGTGCTGATCAGCCTGATCACGGCGATCAACCAGGTCACCTATGCGTTCGGTCCGGGAGTCATGGGCCTGCTGCGCGATGCGTCAGGAAGCTATACGTTGCCGTTTTACGGCTGTATCGCTCTGGAGCTGATTGCGGCCGTGCTGATCATGGTTCGCGGGCGGGGCGGGCGGGCCTCGTCCTGAGGAGCCGCGCCCTTGCGCGGCGTCCCGAAGGATGGGCCACGGGCCTCATGGTTCGAGACGCGCGAAGACGCGCTCCTCACCATGAGGGATCAGGCCTCGCGCTGGCGCAACAAATCCTCCAGATCGAGCCGGTGCGTGAACATCGCCAGCGAGCCGTCCGGCTTGCGCGGCCATTGCGCTTCCGGCCGATCCCAATACAGCTCCACGCCGTTCTCGTCGGGATCGCGCAAATAGAGCGCTTCGCTGACGCCGTGATCGCTGGCGCCGTCGAGTTGAATGCCCGCCTCTATCAGGCGATGCAGGGCGTCCGCCAGCGCGGGCCGGGTCGGATAAAGGATGGCGGTGTGAAACAGGCCTGTCGTCCCAGGAGGCGGGGGATGGCCGCCTTTGCTTTCCCAGGTGTTGAGGCCGATGTGATGGTGATAGCCGCCGGCCGAAATGAACGCCGCGCCTGAACTCAAGCGCTGCGTCACCTCGAATCCCAGCACGCCGCAATAGAATCCCAGCGCGCGGTCGAGGTCGGCGACCTTGAGATGAACATGCCCGATCCGCGTACCGGCGATGACGGGTGGATTGTCGGGCATGTCGTCTCCTGTGCGTCGGCCGCTCTACCGCGATCTATGCCGCGACCGCGTCTCACGCAAGCTCCGAGACTTGCCCCTCCGGCAGCTCGAACTCGAACGTATTCAGCGTCATCGATACCATGGTGTAATAGCCGCACAGCCCGATGACTTCGACGATCCCGCGTTCGGTCAGCACCTTCACGGCCTCGTCGTACAGCGCCTTGGAAACCCCGTGGCCCTCGTGCAGTGACTTGCTGACGTCGTAGATCATCTGGGCCTTCGGGTCGTCGAATTTGGGCGTGCGGCGATTCCGGATGTCGTCGATGATCTTCGGGTCCATGCCGCCCTTCAGTGCCAGCCGCTTGTGGGCATACCATTCGTAATGCGAGGTCCAGTGCCGGGCGGTGACCAGGATCGCGATCTCGGAAAGCTTCGCCGGAAACAAGGTATCGAAGCGCAGGAAGCCGCCCAGACGGGTGGCGTGACGGGCCATCTCCGGGCTGTTGAGCCATGCCATCATCGGCGGCGGCGGGGCGCCGCGCTTGCCGGCGATCGACTCGTCGTAGGTTTGTTTCTGGTCCGCGTTCATTTCGCCAGGCGAAAGCAACTTCAGGCGCATCTCGGTTTCCTCTGGTTTTTCAATCGTTGCGGCTTGCCGAATACACCCGATTGCAGGCCATGACCACATCCGCTGCCGCATGGGCATGGTCAGAGATATATTGAATTCCGCCATGCGATGGCTAAGGTCGATGCAACATTTCAGATGGAAACGCCTCGATGTCAGATATCGATCAATTTCGCCGTGAGACCCGCGCCTGGCTGGAGGCCAATTGCCCGCCGGAGATGCGGCGTCCGATGACCTCGGACGAGGATACCTTCTGGGGCGGCCGCAACACCAAGTTCTCCTCCGAGCCGCAGCGCGTCTGGTTCGAGCGGATGCGCGACAAGGGCTGGACCGTGCCACATTGGCCAAAAGAATATGGCGGCGGCGGCCTCGACCCGGAACAGACAAAAATCGTGCGGCAGGAAATGGCGGCGATCGGCGCGCGCCAGCCGCTGGTCTCGTTCGGTATTTCCATGCTCGGGCCAGCCTTGCTGAAATACGGCACCGACGCGCAGAAGAAGGAACATCTGCCGAAGATAGCCGCCGGGCTCATTCGCTGGTGCCAGGGCTATTCGGAGCCTAACGCCGGATCGGACCTTGCCTCGCTGCAGACCCGCGCCGAGAGCGACGGCGATTATTTCATTATCAACGGCCAGAAGATCTGGACGTCTTACGCCAATTACGCCGACTGGATCTTCTGCCTGGTGCGGACCGATGCGACCGCCAAGAAGCATGACGGCATCAGTTTTATCCTGTTCGACATGGCCTCTAAGGGCGTATCGACCAAACCTATTCTCTTGATCTCTGGCCGCTCGCCGTTCTGCGAAACCTTCTTCGATAACGTACGGGTGCCGAAATCCCATGTGGTCGGCACCGTCAACCGCGGCTGGGACGTGGCAAAATATCTGCTGCAGCATGAGCGCGCGATGATCTCGGGCATGGGCGAGCGCGGCGTCGGCCGTCCGCTCGGTCAGGTCGCCGCGGATTCGGTTGGCACAGACGAGCAGGGCCGTCTGGAAGACCCGATGCTGCGCGGCCAGATCGCCAGTTTCGAAGTCGACGAGGCGGCGCTGGCCTGCGCCGCCGAACGCGCGGTCGATCTGGCCAAGGCTGGCCAGGCGCATCCGGCGTTTTCGTCGGCGATGAAATATTACGGCACCGAGCTGAACAAGCGCCGCTACGAGATCCTGATGTCGGCGGGCGGCATCGACGCCCTGGAATGGGAAAGCGAGCGCTCGAAGAGCGGCGCCCGGCCGCGCGCCTGGCTCCGCACCAAGGCCAATTCGATCGAGGGCGGCACCAGCGAAGTCATGCTCGGCATCGTGGCCAAGCGGATTTTGGATTTGCCGGGGGCATGACCCCGTCCGTCGCAGTAGCCGTCATTCCGGGGCGCGCGTAGCGCGAGCCGCAGATGTGCAATTGCACATCGGGGAATCTCGAGATTCCGGGTCTGGTCCTTCGGACCATCCCGGAACGACGATCTCAGTAACTTGGTACTCTAACTGGAACACCCAAATGGCACTCGTCCTCAACGAAGAACAATCGATGCTGCGCGACAGCGCGCGCGGGCTCATCAGCGACAAGGCGCCGGTGTCGCATTTGCGGCAGCTGCGCGATGCCAAGGATGCGACGGGCTTTTCCCGCGACCTGTGGAAGGCTTTCGCCGAGATGGGATTTTCCGGTCTGCTGGTGCCGGAAGAGTTCGGCGGCAGCGGGCTCGGTTGCGTCGAGGCGGGTGTGGTGATGGAAGAAATCGGTCGCACCTTGATGCCGTCGCCGTATCTTTCGACCGCGGTGCTGGCGGCTTCCGCTCTGTCGCGCGGCGGTAGCGCCGCGCAGAAATCCGAGCATCTGCCGAAGATATCGGACGGCTCGCTGCTGGCCGCGCTTGCCGTCGATGAAGGCGCCAAGCATCGCCCGCTGCAGACCAAAATGCAGGCGGTGCGTTCCGGCAACGGGTTCAAGCTGACGGGCGACAAGGCCTTTGTGGTCGATGGCCACACTGCCGATCTCCTGATCGTGGCAGCACGTAGCGCAGGCGCAGCGGGCGAGCGAGACGGGCTGACGCTGTTCCTGGTCAATCCCAAGGCCAACGGCCTTGGGATCGAACGCACGGCAATGGTCGATTCGCACAACGCCGCCAGGATCACGTTCGACAATGTTGAGGTCAACGCCGATGGCGTGCTCGGCGAAGTCGATCAGGGTGGTGCTCTGCTGGAAGGCGTGCTCAATATCGGCCGGGCTGCGGTGGCCTCGGAGATGGTGGGCTTGAGCGAAGAAGTGTTCGGCCGCACCGTCGGCTATCTCAAGGAACGCAAGCAATTCGGCAAGCTGATCGGCGAATTCCAAGCGCTGCAGCATCGCGCCGCCGAGCTTTACATCGAGATCGAGATCACCCGCGCGGCGGTGCTGAAGGCGCTGCAGACGTTGGATGCGAATTTTGACAACGCCGGCGCGGCGGTGGCGGTGGCGAAGGCGCGTGCTGGTTCAACCGCGACGCTGGCGGTTCAGGAAGGCGTGCAGATGCACGGCGGCATGGGCATGACCGACCAGTTCGACATCGGCTTCTTCATGAAACGCGCGCGAGTGTGCCAGGAATTGTTCGGCGACAGCAATTTCCACGCCGATCAATTGGCGCGGATGAAGAGTTATTGAGGTTACGTGCACCGGCGGCGCATCATCCACAGCCGTCATCGCCGGCTTGACCGGGCGATCCAGTACTCCGCAGCATCGTGATCGACGGAAAGGCCGCACCGTACTGGATCACCCGCTTCCGCGGGTGATGAGGGGACGTTGTGTGACAGGCTTACGAGTTGAACTCGAAAGGCCTATCTGATCGGCGGGGCGTACTGGATGCCGCCGGCGTTCCAGAGCTGGTTGAGCCCGCGCGGGATCTTCAGCTTCGACTCCGAGCCGACATTGCGCTCGTAGACTTCGCCGTAATTGCCGACATGCCGGATGATCCGGGCGGCCCAGTCCTTGGTGAGGCCGAGATCCTCGCCGTAGGTGCCCTCGGTGCCGACCAGCCGCATCACGTCGGGTTTCTTCGATTTCAGCGCCTCGTCGATATTCTTCGAGGTGATGCCAAGTTCTTCGGCGTTGATCATCGCATACAGCGTCCACTTCACGATCATCATCCAGTCGTCGTCGCGCTGCCGCACCACCGGCGCCAGCGGTTCCTTGGAGATGACATCCGGCAGGATGACATGATCGCCGGGCTTGCCGAGGTTCAGCCGCAGCGCATAAAGCTGGGAGACGTCGGCGGTGAAGGTGTCGCACTGGCCGGACTTATAGGCCTTGAACACCTCGTCGAACTTGCCGAATTTCATCTCCTGGTATTTCATGTTGTTGGCGCGGAAATAGTCGGCGAGGTTGAGCTGCGTGGTGGTTCCGTCCTGCACGCAGACCTTGCTGCCGTTGAGGTCGAGCGCCGAGTTGATCTTGCGCGCCGCGGGCAGCATGAAGCCTTCGCCGTCATAGTAAGCGACCGCCGGGAAATAGAGGTCGTAATTGGTCTCGCGCGACATGCTCCATGTCGAGTTGCGCGAGAGGATATCGACCTTGCGGCCCTGCAACTCCTTGAAGCGCTCGTTGGCGTCGAGCGGAATGAATTTTATCTTCTTCGGATCGTCGAAGATGGCGGCCGCCACCGCTCGGCAGAAGTCGACGTCGAAGCCGGTCCAGTTGCCCTTGTCGTCGGGAATCGAGAAGCCGGGCAGGCCGGCATTGACGCCGCACAGCACCTCGCCGCGCCGGACCGTCCGTTTCAGCGTCTTGGTGTCGTACCGTTCATAGGCGATGGCGGCGGCCCCGACCGCGACTGCGACCGCCAGCCCGATCAGGAGGCCGCCTCGGAATGTGCGCATGATTTGTCTCTCGCAATAATCGGAAGAAAATGACAGGGCTGTGAAGGCGTTCGTCGCGGTTACAGTTCGGGCTTCTGCCGCACGATCACCTTGGTGCCGACCGGGACGCGTTCATAGAGATCGGCCACGTCGGCGTTGACCAGCCGGAAGCAGCCGGAGGAAACCGCGGTGCCGATCGTATCCGGCCGGTTGGTACCGTGGATGCGATAGACGGTGGTGCCGAGATACATGGCGCGGGCGCCGAGCGGATTGCCGGGGCCGCCGGCCATGAAGCGCGGCAGATAGGGCTGGCGTGCGATCATCTCGGGCGGCGGTGTCCAGTCCGGCCATTCCGCCTTCCGCGTGATGTTCAGCAATCCCTGCCACTGAAATCCTTCGCGGCCGACGCCGATGCCATAGCGCAGCGCGCGGCCGCCGCCCTGGATCAGATAGAGATGGCGTTCTGAAGTCGAGATGATGATGGTGCCGGGCGCCTCGCTGGTGCGATAGAGCACCGCCGTACGCTTGTATTCCGGGTCCAGTTCCACACTGTCATCGGGCAAGAAGTCCCGGCTGGTCGCCGACATCCGGTTTCTGCGCGAAGCTCTGCGAAACCGAAAGCATCAGGCCGACCGCGGCGACAATCATCCAGATCAGGTGCCGAAATTTCGTCATCCAAGCCTCTCCTCGTTGGCCGAAGTGACATTGGTCTACCATCCCCGGGGAACCACCGGAACCACCAAAATCGTGGCGGCCGGCGGCAATATAGTGCCGATCATTTCGGTGCGATCCATAGCCGCAGGCAAAAGGCCACGACGGCCACGGTTCCGACCCCGCCGAGCCAGAGCGCTGCGAACCACAACAGCCGCTGCGCCAGCGGCCGCGGATTTGGCTTAGGTCCCATCAATGGTAGCCGCTTCCCGGCCTTACCTTGCCGCGGAACACCCAATAGGCCCACGCGGTATAGGCGAGAATCAGCGGTACCAGCACGGCCACACCGAACAGCATGAACACCTGGCTGTTCTCCGGCGATGCCGCCTGCCAGATGGTGATGCTCTGCGGTACGATATAGGGGTACATGCTGATGCCGAGGCCGGCATAGGACAACGCGAACAGCGCCAGCGTCAGGAAAAATGGCTGGGTATCCAGTTTGTTGGCGAGGCTGCGCAGCAACAGAACGGTAACGCCGGCCACCGCAATCGGGACCGGCGCGGTCAGGATGATGTTGGGCCAGGTGAACCAGCGCTGGGTGTATTGGATATGAAGGAACGGCGTGGCGATGCTGACTGCGCCGATCGCACCCAGCATCGCGAACAGCAGCGACCAGCTCAGGCCATAGGCCTTGTCGCGGAGTTCGCCCTCGGTCTTCAGCACCAGCCATGTCGCGCCGAGCAGCGCATAGCCGATGACCAGCGCCAGCCCGGTCAGGATGCTGAACGGCGTCAGCCAGTCCCACCAGCCGCCGGCATATTGCCGTCCTTCGACATGCACGCCTTGCAGGATGGCGCCGAGCGCAATTCCCTGCGCCAGCGTCGCCAGCAACGATCCACCGGTGAACGCGATATCCCAGCGGTTTCGTTTGGCCAGCGTCCGCCAGCGAAATTCGAAGGCGACGCCGCGAAAGATCAGGCCGATCAGCATCGCGATCATCGGGGTGTACAGCGCCGGCATCAGCACCGCATAGGCCAGCGGAAACGCGGCCATCATGCCGCCGCCGCCGAGCACCAGCCAGGTTTCGTTGCCGTCCCACACCGGCGCGACGCTGTTCATGATCACGTCGCGGTCGGCCTTGTTCGGGAACAGCGGAAACAGGATGCCGAGGCCGAGATCGAACCCGTCCATCACGACATAGACAAAGACCGCGAACGCGATGATGAACGCCCAGACGATGGCGATGTCGATGCTGCCGGTCATGAGGCGGATCCCTCCGCTGCCATACCCGCTACCGGCGTGATGCCGGCGGCGCGGGCCGGGATGTCGCTGCGCGGTCCCTGCTCGCCGTGATGCGGTGGCGCTGCCATCATCCGCAGGATGTAGATGATGCCGGCGGAGAACACCGCGAAATACACGATGACAAAAGCGATCAATGACGAGCCCACCGCGGGGGCCGCAAGCGGCGAGGCGGATTCAGCCGTGCGCAGCAGGCCGTAGACGGTGAACGGTTGCCGCCCGGTCTCGGTGGTGATCCAGCCCGCCAGCACCGCGATGAAGCCGGCCGGGCCCATCGCCATCGCGAAGCTGTGCAGCAGCCGGGATTCATAAAGTGTGCCGCGCCAGCGCGCCCACAGGCTGAACAGGCCCAGTCCCATCATCAGGAATCCCATCCCGACCATGATCCGGAACGACCAGAAGGTGATCGGCACCGGCGGCCAGTTCTGGCGCGGTACGGTGTCGAGGCCGGCCAGCGGCGCGTCCGGGGAATGCTTGAGAATCAGCGAGCCCAGCTTTGGAATTTCGACGGCGTATTCGACCTTGCCGGCGGCCTGATCGGGCAGGCCGAACAAGATCAGCGGCGCGCCGTCCTTGTGGCTCTCGAAATGGCCCTCCATCGCCATGATCTTGGTCGGCTGATGCTCCAGCGTGTTGAGGCCGTGCTGATCGCCGGCGAGAATCTGGATCGGCGCCACCAGCGTCGCCATCCACATCGCCATCGAAAACATCACCCGCGGACCGGCGAGATGCGAATCGCGCATCAGGTGATAGGCGCCGACGGCGCCGACCACCAGCGCGGTGGTGAGATAGGCCGCCAGCACCATGTGCACCAGGCGATAGGGAAACGACGGATTGAAAATCACCTTGAGCCAGTCGGCGGCGATGAACTGCCCGTCGGCATTGACGGCGTAGCCGGCCGGCGTCTGCATCCAGGAATTGGCCGACAGAATCCAGAATGCCGATATCAGCGTGCCGATGGCGACCATCAGGGTGGCGAGGAAATGCAGCCGGTGACCGACCCGCTCCAGGCCGAACAGCATCACCCCGAGGAAGCCCGCTTCGAGGAAGAACGCAGTGAGCACCTCATAGGCCATCAGGGGCCCGAGCACGGGGCCGGTCTTGTCCGAAAAAGCCGACCAGTTGGTGCCGAACTGGTAGGACATCACGATGCCCGACACCACGCCCATGCCGAACGCGACCGCGAAGATCTTCAGCCAGTAATTGAACAGATTGATGAAGACTTCGCGCCCGGTCCACAGCCAGAGCGCTTCAAGAACCGCGAGATAGCTTGCAAGTCCGATCGAGAAGGCGGGAAACACGATGTGAAACGACATCGTGAACGCAAACTGCGCCCGAGCCAGCACAACGGCATCGAAGCTCTCGAACATCGGCATCACTCATCGCGAACGAATTGCATGCCGATGTTATCACGTGGAATCTTCCGGGGGTACCGCGTCGTGCGCGGAACCGCTCAGCTATTGGCGTTGAGCAGGCGCGCGATGGTGCGATCGATCTGCTCGTACTGGCCTTCGCCGTCATGCTGGAAAACGATTTTTCCGCTTTGATCGACAATATATTGCGCCGGCCAATACTGGTTGCGGTAGGCGTTCCAGGTCTGCGAGTTGTTGTCCTGAGCCACCGGATAGGTGATGCCATGCCGCTTCAGCGCGGCCTGCACGTTGGATGCGGATCGTTCGAACGGGAATTCCGGCGTGTGGACGCCAACCACGACCAGGCCGCGGTCCTTGTATTTGGCATAGAGCTCGGTGACGCGCGGCAGCGTATTGACGCAATTGACGCAGCCATAGGTCCAGAAATCCACCAGCACCACCTTGCCGCGCAGGTCCGAAATCTTGAGCGGCGCGGAATTGAACCAGTTGTTGATGCCGGCGAAATCGGGCGCCGTGCCCTGCACCGCGGCGACCGCGAACGGAGCGGTCTGGTCGCGCGCCATCTCCCCGGCGGTGCCGGGCAGGGCGGTGCCGATCAGGCAGAGGGCCGCCACGGTGGCGGATGTGGCGAGCGATCGTAGCGTCATGGAAGTCTCCTTTGGTGGCGGGTTGATTACAGGCCGATCTGGCCATTGGGGTAGAATCCGGTCAGCCACGCCACGATCAGCGTGTCGTATTGAAAATAGGACGCGACCGCGAAGGCGATCACGACGACGCCAAATCCCTGCTGCAGCCGGGGCGAGAAGCGCGCGATGCTGCGGACGCGGGTGGTGACGGCTTGTCCCCCATAGGCGATCGCCAGCATCGGGATCGCCGCGCCGATGGCGTAGACCACCAGCAGCAGGCTCGCCCATGCGCTATCCCTGGAGGTCGCCACGATGGTGAGGATCGAACCGAGCACCGGGCCGGCGCAGGGCGTCCAGACCAGGCCCAGGGTCGTGCCGAGCACAAAACCGCCGAGATTGCCTTGGCGCGACGCGGTGCCGGTTGCGGAGCTGCCGCTGGTGAGCCCTCCGATCCTGAGCGAAAGCCATTCGAACGGCGTCGGCCAGATCATCAGCAGCCCGAACCCGACCAGCAATATCGCCGCAGCGTTGCGCAGCACATTCGGGTCGAAGTCGAAAACGCGCGTGATCGCGCTCAGCAGCAAGGCCACGGCCGAAAATGACAGCACAAAGCCGAGCGCGATCATGGCCGGGCGGGCTTTGCTGGTATGGCCGAGCGACGCGCCGAGCAGGATCGGCAGCACCGGCAGCGTGCAGGGGGCGGCGATGGTGACGACACCGGCAAGCAGAGCGAGAACGAGATTGAACATCTGATAAGACCCGTCGAACGATCTCGTCCGGCCCTTGCGGCCACACGAGCGCTCTTGGGGTCTTTCGGAATGTCGAGGCGAAGCGTTACCGCGCTCGCCCGCGGGCTGCGTCACTAGTTCGTGAGGCCGGCGTGAGTGAGTCCAACCTCAACGCCGCAAACAAGGCCGCAAAAACAGAGCGACCCGGAGGGGGGCATCCCGTCCGGGTCGTTGGAGGTTCTTGGGAGGTTAAAACGAAGTCGGCTGGAAACCTGGTCGGTTAGAAACTTGGGCGTTGCTGGGTGTGGGTGTAACAGCGAAGTTTTTCGGGGTGATGTCGCAAATTGTTTCAATTGTTTCGTGGGCGGTAACCCTTTCACAAACCCGCCTTGCCGGGCTCGCGGCTTATTTTGACATCAACCCATTGAAATAACTTATTATTTCAGGCTGCCAAGCTATCGACGCCAGCCACCTTGAGCAGGTCGGCGAGCTGCTTGCGGGCGTAAAACATCCGCGTCTTCACCGTGCTCTGGGGAATGCCGATGATCGCGCCGGCCTCTTCCACCGACTTCTCATGGTAATAGACCAGATTGATGATCTCGCGGTGCGCGGGCGACAGCTTGGCCACGCAGGCGCGCAGGATCGCGCTGGTGTTGCTGCGGTCCAGCGAGGCTTCGGGGGTATCGGCCTCGTCGGCGATCTCGAGCACGTCCTCCTGATCGATGTCCTCGTGCCGGCGCTGGCGCAGCGCCGTCAGCGCCTTGAACCGAGCAATCGACAGCAGCCATGTGGAGACCTGGGAGCGGCCTTCGAACTGGCTCGCGGTGCGCCAGACGTCGAGGAAGACCTGGCTGACAAGATCTTCCGCCATCGTGGTGTCGCGCACGATGCGCAGCACGAAGCGGTAAATCCGTACATTGTGACGGGCGTAAAGCGTATGCATCGCGGTCCGGCCGCCAGCGGCAATGCTTTCCAGCAGCATTTCGTCCGAGGTCGCCTGGGCAGCGGCGATGCCTTGGTGGGCTGCGGCGTTGATAGCAATGACGTTCTGCATGACTGGCTCCCGTATTCGCCGCTTGGCGGCGCCTCGTTGGCTAAATTGATAGTCAGCCAACGTTTCGGGACGTCTGCACGCAAAGGGGAAAATGGTTTCATGGCCGGGAGAATTGTTTCGTCGCGGCGTCTGCGACGAAACATTCGGGAGGGAAAATCCAGCAATTTGAACCCGATGGGCTTTTAAAGGGTCCGAATTGGGTCACTCCGGGCGGCCGGAACAATTTCCGGCCGGGGTGACGACGCCATTTCGAAAGCCGGGCCGCCCAGGGAGGCTGTCCCTATTCGCGCTCCGCGGTACACCCCCGAAAGCAATATTCGCGGCCGGGCCGATCGGTGCGAAAGGATTCGATGAATCCTCCCCTTCGTTGGGTGACGAAAACGGTCTTCCCGTCATCGCCACCGAAGGCGAGATTGGTCGGCTCTGCTGCGCTGAGCTTGATCTCGCGCTTCAGTTTGCCTTGCGGAGTCAGCACCGCGATGGTGCCCTTCAGGATCCGCGCTACCAGCAGATTGCCTTCGGTGTCGGTGCGCAGGCCGTCGATGCCGAAATCGTCGAACTTTTTCACCAATTTGGGCGAGAGCAACCGGGGGCCGTCGATCCGGTACGACCAGATCTCGCGCGTATCGGACTCGCCGACATAAAGTGTTTTGCCGTCCGGGCTGAGATCGATGCCGTTGGTCGTGCTCATCTTGCGGTCGGCTGTCATCTTCTCGCGTGCGACGGTGCCGTCGGCCGATCTTGCAATGCGCCAGATCTGTCCGTCGCGCTGCTTCCAATGCGGGTCGCTGGCGTAGATCGTGCCGTCATTCGCGATGGTCATGTCGTTCGGCTGGTTGAAGTCGTCGGAATGGAAATAGGTTTCGACCTGCTTTCCGTCCGAACTGACCAGGAAGATATTGTGCTTCTTGTGGTCGGCGACGAACATGCGGCCGTCGCGGTCGAAGCGTATCGCATTCCCGATGCTCCCTTCCGGCAGCACCGCGAACAGTTCCGATCGCGAAGCGCCCGCGCTCAGTTTTCCGATCGTCCCCGGCTTGCCGAAATTGACCACGTAGAGATTGCCCTGCGTGTCGACGGCCGGTCCTTCGATGCCAAAGGTGTACTCGCCCGCGGGTGTGATTTGCCTGCTTTGAAACGGCGGTTCCTGGGCCATCGCCAGCGATGCGACAATGCACGCGACGGCCAGTTCACAAAGGAACAAGGTTGCTCTGTTCGATATAATAACCGTTCGCATCCGTGCACTCGCCGTTCAGATAGAGGTCGGCCGGACGGTAGATGCGGCTGAAGGTCGGCTTTTCCTTCGGATTCCTGTCGACGACAACCGCGATCCTATTGCTGGGAATTGCGCCGCATTCGTGTCCCGTACGGTCGTGGAACTTGCGGTCGATCCGGCCCGGTTTGATGCGCATCCGTTGACCCGGTACCATCTTCGCCACCAAAAGATCGACCGATGCCAGCAAGCCCTTGTAGCCGGGTTCATGCGCCATCAATTCCCTGCCGTCGGGCGGATCGGGCGGCATGATCCGCTCTGTGCCGACGCCATTCAGCCGCGCATGCAGCCGGCCGGAATTGGGATCGCCGGGATAGATCCATCCGTCCAGCGACAGCAGAAAGCGCAGCACCGCCGCGTCTTTCCCTTTGTCGGCGCTATCAGGCGTCAATCCGAAGCCGGAATGACAGCTTGCGCAATGTTTCTCGACCAGTCGGGTCCGCATCGCCGTCAGCCGCTGGCCCTGCGAGGGATCGCTCTGCACAAACGCCACGAGTTCATCGATCGCCTGTGGCGATCGGACGTCGCATGGCAGCGTCTCCTGCGTCTGCGACGCCTCGGCGTCGATACGGATGATCGTCCTGTTGTGGTCTTCGACAACCCAGATCGCGCCGTCGGTTGCCACGGTCATCCCGACCGGAGCGCCCCGTGGCCGGATGCCATTGACCTTGTGCCACCCGGAGACCAGTTCGACGAAACCCGCTGCCGCGACCGGGATCTTCTGCTCGGTCTGGAACGGCCGGGTCGGATCGGCGGCGCAGTTGAGGCGGTAGCGCACCGGCGGCTCGCTGATTTTCGGAAAGCCCCCGGCGTCGACGTCATAGAAGATGATGCGGCTGCCGGCCGGCTGGTAGCCATGAAGTGCGACAACGAGCTTGCCTTGCAGCTCCGCGAATTTGCCTGCCCCGTAATAGAACATGCTGAGCGGCGACGCATGCGGAGGCAGCAGCGAGAGCGGCTGGCGATAAAGCGCGGTGTTGGCGCAGAGATTCCGGTAACGCGGATCGGTTCGCAGGAACGATTTGAATTCCGGGCTGGCGGTCGAGATGTCGTAGCAATAGGGCCAGCCGTAATGCTTGCCTTTTTCGATGGCGTTGAGTTCTTCGTTCGGCTCCATCGGGTCGAGCAGGTCGCGCCCGTTTTCGCCTTGCAGGAACGCAAAGCCATCGGCCGGGAATTCGGGGTGCACCGCTAGCGCCATCGAGTTTCGCAATCCGCGCGCATAGATGTCGCGACGCGGGTTCGGATCTCCGGCTTTCAAGGCGGGGAAGATTCCGCCATTTGGCGGCGTGAACATCCAAAGCGCGGCGAACGGGGCGGCTCCTTCGCCCGCAGCGCATGGCGTCGAGATCGGCTTCAGGCAGCTGTCGGTGGGCGCGCCGACACTCACAAAGATGCGCCCGGTCCTGTCGAAGATGAATGGTTTGAGGGGATGGACGCTCTCTTCGACCTCGGTGCCGTCCGACAGCGTCACCTTCCGGCCAGGCAATTTCTGGATGATGTTCTCGATGGTGCTTTTGGGATCTGCCGCCAGCGGGTCGAACCGGAAGATCGTCTCCGAGGTCGAGGCGTAGATCTTGCCGTCGGGGCCGGTCTGCAGCCCGAACGGAAAGTCCAGTTTGACGATCAGTTCTGAAATACGCTTGCCTGGCGCAGCATCCGGATCAAGCAGCAGCAGGCGGCCCCGGTCGGGATCCCAGCCGCCCATATCCGCGACCACGAACTGGCGATGTCCGGGAATCTGCGCGATCGATCTCGGAAACACGAGGCCATCTTCGTGGCTCGCCACAAGCCCGGCGCAATAGCCTTCCCGCATCCCGATCCGGAGTTTGGGATAGGCGTTCGGCGCCTGCCCGCAACTCTGTTCGGTCAGCGCGTACCCGCTCCTGTGGCTGGCCTCGGCGTTCGCCTGGGGCCATTCAATGGCTCCAGCCCACAGCGCCAGGCCCAATAGCGGCGCCAGCACCGCGACGCTTCTTGTTTGGAAAATTCCCACAGATCCCCTCGCGCCAGGCAGGCCTGCAGCAAACGCGCCGACTCACCGGGCCGGCCGCAAGTCAGGCCTTGTCGCCGGTGGGCGAGAACAGATAGCCGCCGCCCCGAATGGTGCGGATCACCGCCGGCTTGGTCGGGTCGATCTCGATCTTGCGCCGGATGCGCATGATCCTGAGATCGACGGCGCGATCGAAGGCTTCGGCATCGCGCGCATTGGCCAGTTCCAGCAGCCGCTCGCGCGACAGCACCCGTTTCGGATTGGCCGCGAAAACCTTGAGCAGGCCGAATTCGGACGCGGTCAGTGGATGCTCATTGCCCTCGTCGTCGCGCAGTGCCTGCGCCTCGAGATCGAGCCATTTGGTCCCGAACCGCACCAGCTGGTCTTTCGCAGCTTTGGCGGCGGCGGTTTCCACTGTGGCGGCCGGCGCGCGAACCGGCGAGCTGCGCCGTAGCACCGAACGGATCCGTGCCATCAATTCGCGCAACTCGCAGGGTTTTGCGATGTAGTCGTCGGCGCCAAGCTCCAGCCCGACCACGCGGTCGATCGGACTAGCGGTCGCCGTCAGCATGATGACCGGGACATTGGTGCGGCTCTTCAGGTCGCGGATGATGGAAAGCCCGTCTTCCTCGGGCATGTTCAGGTCGAGCACCACGAGATCGGGCACGCTGGTTTCGATGGCGCCGCGCAGGCTCTTGCCGCCGTCGCAAAGCGTCACGGTGAAGCCGTGCATCTTGAGATACTCGCCGACCATTTCGCGGGCCGGCGCTTCGTCGTCGACGATGATAATATGCTGGCTCTTGGTCATGAAATCTCTGTCGCGGGCAATGTGACGGTGAAGGTCGATCCCTGTCCCGGCCCTTCGCTGTTGGCGGTCACCTCGCCGCCATGCATGTCGATGATGCGCTTGACGATGGAAAGACCGAGGCCGGTCGAGCTTTCACCGGCGGTGGGTTTGGCGGAGAGCCGCTGAAAGCGGCCGAACAATCGCCCGAGGTCTTCCGGCGACAGCCCCGCGCCTTGGTCCGCGATACGGATGATGGTGTTGTTGTGTTCGTGGCTGACCACCACCGCGATCTTGCCGCCGATCGGACTGTATTTGATGGCGTTGCTGATGAGATTGTCGATCGCCTCGCGCATCCGGTCGGCGTCGCACATGGTGACGAAGTTCGGCGGCGCGGACACCGTGATGGTCTGCTGCTTGTTGACGGCGAGCGGCTGGTTGGCGTCCGCGACCTCAGCGACCAGGCCAGCGATATCGACCGGCTCGCGGCGGATCGTGATATCGAAGGCGTCGGCCATCGCATCCGAAATCAGATGATCGACCATCGATGTCAGGCGCTTGGTCGCATCGCGGATGTGTTCGACCTGGGCGGTGACGCTTTCCTTGGAAGAGCTGGCGCTGATCAGTTCCGTCAGCATTTCGGTGCGGCCGAGGATCACGCCGAGCGGATTCTTCAGATCGTGGGCGACGGTGCCGAGAATCTCGTTCTTGAAGCCGTTGGCGCGCTGCAGCCGCAACCATTGCGAGGACAGCCTGCGATTGGCCTGCATCAGCGCGCGGGTGCGCTGGGCGACGCGGTCCTCGAGCTGGGTGTTGGCCTCGTGCAGCTGCTGATAAAGAATGACGTTGTCGAACGCGATCGAAAGCCGGCTGCCGAAAATTTCGACCAGCGAACGGTCGGTGTCGGACAGCGGGCGCTCCGCCTGCAGCAGCACCACGACCTCCCGCCCACTGCCGGTGCGCAGATAGAGCACGGTGCGGTGATCCGCGAACTCATTCTTGCGGCGCTGGAATGCCGCTTCCACCATCTGCCGAAGGTCCGGATCGAGCGGTTTTGAGCCGGCCGGACCGATGAAGCGGCTGTAGCAGCCCGATCCGGCGAGCACGGAGAAATCGTCGCCGGAAACGCCGCCGTCGCGCAGCACCAGGATGCCGGCGCAGTCGACATTGAGCAGCGAGGCGATCTGCGTCAGCACGCCTTCGGCGAGGCGCTGCATCGATCTGAAATCGTACAGGGTCGAGGCCGCATCGATGATGATTTCCAGCCCGCGCCGGGTCTGAACCATGCGCTCGAGCTGCTGGTAGCTGCGCAGCGCCGCGGTCAGCGACGTGAACAACTTGTCGGCGGTCAGCTCGGTCTTCGCCTTGTAGTCGTTGATATCGTACTGGACGATGACGCGGCGCTCCGGCGCCTGTCCGGGTTGCCCGGTGCGCAGGATGATGCGCACGGTTTCGTTCTTCAGTTCGTTGCGGATGTACTCGACAAGATCGAGGCCGGCGGCATCGGTTTCCATGATGACGTCGAGCAGCACGGCGGCGACATCGGGATGCGCCTGCATCAGCTTGCGGCCCTCGGCCGCCGAATAGGCCGACAGGATCTCGAGCTTCTGGCCATTGAGATTGTAGTCGCTCAGCGCAAAGCGGGTGCCTTCATGCACGGCCTGATCGTCGTCGATGACAGCGACCTTCCATTTGCGCGCGGTCGAGGTTTCCGGAGCCGTTCCGGAATCGTCGATCAGGTGGAGGACATCGTCCTGTTCGGCCATTGAGGGGTCCCGTCGCTTGCTGGATCAGTGTCTGCGGAGCCGCCTTTGGCGGTCCTGGGCATAATAATGCGAAATGTGGTGCCTTGTCCCAGTCTTGAATCCAGCATCATCCGGCCGCCAAGCTGCTGGGTGACGAGATTATAGACGATATGCAGGCCCAATCCGGTGCCGCCCTCGTTGCGGCGCGTGGTAAAGAACGGGTCGAACGCCTGCCGCTGCACGTCCGGCGTCATTCCGGCCCCATTGTCGGCGAAAATGATCTCGACATCGTCATTGCCGCGCGGTTTCGCCGAAATCGAGATTTTGCCGGAACGCCCGTCGGCGAAGGCATGGTTGGCGGCGTTGAGGAACAGATTGGTCAGGATCTGCCCATAGGACCCGGGGTAACCGTCGATGATGAGGCCCTCCGGCACGTCCACCGACAGCGCGATCGCCGCCCTTTTCAGGACCGGCCGCAGGCTGGCGATGATCTGATCGGTGGCCTCGCTCAGGCTGAACTGCCGGCGTTCGGCATGCGAGCGGTCGACCGCGACCTGCTTGAAGGACTGGATCAGTTCGCCGGCGCGATGCAGGTTCGCCACCAGTTGCCCTGCGGCGTCGCGCGAGCTCCGGACGAATTCCTCAAGCTGGGAGCGGCGCAACTGGCCGTCGGATCTCAGCTCGGCCTCGAACATTTCCGTCCGCCGCGCGAAGCTGGACGCCACTGTCAGGCTGATGCCGATCGGGTTGTTCACTTCATGGGCGACGCCGGCGACGAGGCCGCCGAGCGCGGCCAGACGCTCGGCGTCGATCAGGTTTTGCTGAGCCGCGTTGAGTTCGAGCAGGGCGCTCTCGGCTTTCTCCTTCGAGGCCCGCAACTCGTCTTCGGTCTTGCGCTTGGCGATGGCGTTTTCGCGGAACACCTCTACCGCGCGCGCCATCGCGCCGACCTCGTCGCGAGCACCCGTCCCCTGCACGCGGCGGTCGTAATCGCCGGACGTGATCGCGTGCATCGCCGCCAGGATCTGATGCAGGGGCAGCCGGATACTGAGCGCGATCAGGACACCCGCGGTAAGGATAATGCCGAGAAAGATCACCGCGATCGACAGCACTCTGCGGGAGATGTCGCCGAGCGTGCGATCGAAGGTCTCCTGCGCCTTCTGCTCGCGCTGCCGCATCTTGACCGACAATTCATCGATGGCGCCGATGGCTTCGGCCTGGCTGGCGTCGATGGTGTTGCGCAGGAGCTCGGTCCGGTTCGCGAGCTGCTCGGATAATTTCGCGAGGCCCTCCCGCAGCGCCACGGTGCGCGTGTTCAATCGTTTCAGGGCCATGCGCTGCAGGTCGTTGTCGGCGAGGTCCGACATCACGGGGATGGTTTTCTCGATCGTCTCGGTGTTGCGGCGGGCTTCCTCGGCGGACGTGCTCGCCAGCGACAGATAATAGGCGTTGGCGGCCACCAGCATGGCGGTGAACGCCTCGCGGGATTTTCCAAGCGACGGCCAGATCAGGGCGTCGCGATGGCCGGTCGCGCCCTCGATGATCGAGTAAAGTCCGGCCATGTCGCGGGCCGGGGTCAGGACCTGCTCCTCGTAGGTTTTCGAAATCGTCGCTTGCACGCCGCGCAGTTCGCCGAAGCCGTTGAGGAAACGTTCGGTGACGCGCTCCAACTCTTCCACCGATCCTGACAGCATCGGGTCGGTCGAGGCGCGCGTGGTGAGGGTGCCGAGCACCGCCTCGCGCAAGAGCAGGATCTCGGCGAACAGTTCGGGGCTCGGCTGATTGATGTAGCGGTGAATCAGGTTCTGCAGGCGGCTGGTTTCGCTCTCCAGCAACGCCAGAATCTTGTCGGACTCGCGAACCTGCCGGACGTCATCCCAGGCCGAACCGAGCACCTGTGCGCCGTTCCAGATCATCGCGGCCAGCACCACGACGACGGCGGAATTCAGCGCGGCGATCGACAGGATGCGCCAGCGGATCGGCACCGCGCGTAACAGCCCGACGATGCGAGAGCGCCCGCGGGCGGCAAAGCCCGCCGGTCGTTCCGTCGCCTCTTCCTGTCGGGGTATCGCCAAGGCCAATTCACTCCACCTTGCGAATTCGTTCGATCAGGGCGGCGACCGCGGGATCGCGTTGCGCCTTTTCGTAAATGCCGGCCATTGCGGCCTCGAATGGACGGCGGTCGAGATCGGTCACGATCTTCACGCCGGCCGCTTCCGCCTGCCGGCGCGACTGCACCTCGAGATCCTTCCATTTCTCGCGCATGAAGTGACTGGACCTCATCGCCGCCTCGCGAAAGATCTTGTGGTCTTCTTCCGACAGGCTTTCCCAGGCTCTACGCGACATGATCAGCACTTCCGGCGACATCGTGTGTTCGGTCAGGGTGTAATGACCGGCATATTTGTAATGATCCGTGGTGACAAAGGAAGGCCAGTTGTTCTCCGCGCCGTCGATCAACCCTGTGGCGAGCCCGGTCAGGACCTGTCCATACGCCAGTTCGACCGGTTCGGCGCCGAGCGCCTTGACCATGTCGGACATTAATTCCGATTGTTGCACGCGAACCCGCAGCCCCTTCATGTCCGCGATCGAACGGATCGGCCTGACGCTGTTGTAGATCGAGCGCGCGCCGGAGTCGTAGAAGGCCAGGCCGACGAATCCATAGGGCTCGAAACTATTCAGAATTTCGTTGCCGATCGGACCGTCCAGCACCTTCTGCACATGCTCGATCGAGCGGAACAGAAACGGCATGGCCAGCACGTTCATCGCCGGCACGAAGTTGCCGATCAGCGCCACATTGGTGCGGTTGAGATCGATCGCGCCGACACGGGTCTGCTCGATGGTTTCCTTTTCTTCGCCGAGCTGGCGCGAATGGAACACCCGCATCCGGTGACGGCCGCCGCTGCGCTCGACGACCAGGCGCCCCATATAGCGCAGCGCCTGCACGGTCGGATATTCTTCGCTCTGGGTATCGGCGACGCGAAATTCCCGCGCGATCGCGCTCGTCGAGACCGCTGTCAAAGACAGCGCAACAACGAGTGCGACGGTCCGCGAAAAGTCGGCGCGGCGGTACACAGGCAAACTCATCCCCTTATGATGATGTCGATGGCGGGAAGGAAAGGTTCAAAGGCGGGAAAGAAAAGTGCTAGGGAATTTAGCAGACCCCGCCGAACCCTGGCTATCCCGCGGCATTGCCGATTGTGCGCCGCGAACGGCCCTTTTCGGATTGTAACCGCCGCTGCCGGGCCTTAATCAGGGCGCGTGGCACGCGGAAAGGCGCTTCAATCGCGACAGATTAGAATGATTTTATGGTAAAGCCGGCTTTGAGAATTTTGCAATTTGCCGCGGTTGTGGCGGCCTTCGCCTTCGCCTCTCCGGCCCAGGCCGTCACCGATATCAACTGGTGGCACGCGATGTCGGGCGAACTCGGCCGGCAACTGGAAAAGCTCGCCGCCGATTTCAATGCGTCGCAATCCGAATACCGGATCGTACCGGGCTACAAGGGCAACTATACCGAAACCGTGACGGCGGCGATCTTCGCGTTCCGCTCGCGCAGCCAGCCCGCCATCGTTCAGGTCAGCGAAATCGCGACCGCGACCATGATGGCGGCGAAAGGCGCCACCTATCCGGTGTTTGAATTGATGCGGGACGAATCGGAGGCGTTCTCGCCGTCCGCGTATCTCCCGGCGGTTTCCGGCTATTACACGGATGTCGACGGCAACATGCTGTCGTTCCCGTTCAACGCCTCGACGCCGATCCTGTACTACAACAAAAATATGTTTCGCGCCGCCGGCCTCGATCCGGAAATCGCGCCGAAGACCTGGCCGGAGGTGGGCGCGGCGGCGAAGCGGCTGCGCGCTTCCGGGGCTGTTTGTGGGTTCACCACCTCGTGGCCCTCGTGGATCAATGTCGAGAATTTTTCCGCATTCCACAATCTGCCGGTCTCGACCAGGGCCAACGGCTTCGGCGGTCTCGATGCAGAGCTCACCTTCAACAACCGGCTGATGGTGCGCCACATCGCGCAACTGGCGGAATGGCAGACCACCAAGCTGTTCGATTATAGCGGGCGCGCCACCTCGGCGGAGCCGCGGTTTCAGAACGGCGAATGCGGCATCTTCATCGGGTCGTCGGCGACGCGCGCCGACATCAAGGCCAATTCGAAATTCGAGGTGGGCTACGGCATGTTGCCGTACTGGCCCGATGTCGAGGGGGCGCCGCAGAACACCAGCATCGGCGGCGCGACATTGTGGGTGCTGCGCGACCGGCCGCGCGCCGAATACAAGGGCGTCGCCAAATTCTTCGCGTTCCTGTCGAAGCCGCAAGTTCAGGCCGCCTGGCACCAAAACACCGGTTATCTGCCGGTGACCCGCGCAGCCTTCGATTTGACCCGCGCCCAAGGCTTCTATGATCGCAATCCCGGCACCGCGATCTCGATCGAGCAGATCACGCTGCATCCGCCGACCGAAAATTCCAGGGGCGTCCGGCTTGGCTCGTTCGTTCTGGTTCGCGATGTGATCGACGAGGAACTGGAGCAGGCCTTCAGCGGCAAGAAATCGGCGCAAGCCGCGCTGGATTCCGCGGTCGAGCGCGGCAACCGGCTGTTGCGTCAGTTCGAGCGCGCAAACCCGTAAGGCTGTATAGGAGACGGGCGCCCCTAGGTCCGCGTCCCTTTCCTGACATCGATCGCCCATCATGCATTCCCTGCCGAAGCTGAACAACATCGAGGCATTCAGAGCGTGGCGTGCCGATCCCTTGCAATGCCTGCCGGCCGCGCTCGATATCGCGCGCAGTCATGGCTTGCCGCATCGCAATCCGCATCTGTTCGCGACCGGCACCAATCTCGTTGTCGCTCTCGATGACGGGTTGATCCTGAAGATCTTTCCGCCCGCCTTGCGCAATCAGTTCATCTCGGAACGTCTATCGCTGTCGCAGCTTCGCGGACGCGTCAGCGTCCCCGTTCCGGAAATCGTGCTCGAAGGCGAGCGCGACCAATGGCCTTATCTAGTCATCACGCGCCTGGCCGGCGTTCTCGGCACCGAGGCATGGCCCGCGCTCCCGGAGGACCAGAAGGAGCGGATTCTCGCGCAGATCGGCAAGACCATCGCGGAGGTGCAGCGTGTCCCCCTGGATGGCCTTTCAGAGATTGAGCCGCGCTGGGACCAGTTCATCGCCCAGCAAATCAGCGGATGCCGGGCGCGGCATGAGCGTTTGGGGCTGCCGCGAAAATATCTGGATGGGCTGGACGACCTGTTGCGTGATGTCTCGTCGCTCATTGCGCTCGACGCACCGCCTGTCATCCTGACCGGCGAATACATTCCGCAAAATTTCCTGCTGAGCCAGCAGAACTCGGGTTGGCGGCTGTCTGGGCTGATCGATTTCGGCGACGTGATGACGGGATGGGGTGAATACGATTTGCTTGGGCCCAGCGCCTTCATGACTGCGGGCATGCCGCGCCGGGTTCGCAGCCTGTTCGAAGGGTTCGGCTATTCGAAGGGGGATATGAATCCCGCCTTGCAGCGGCGGCTGATGGCGCTGCTGCTGCTGCATCGTGCCAGCGACCCCGTCCGGCACATCTGCATCGCAGGCTGGCAGCAGCGCGCCGGTGATTTGCTGGAGCTGCAGCAATTGCTCTGGCCGCTTTAAGAGGAGGGTACTTTAAGAGGAGGGTAGGAAACGCGCCGTTCCCGAGAGCGGTCGCCCAACAAGGAGGCGTCCAGGATTATTGCACTAAAATTCGGCAAATCTGACTCTTTGTATGCAATGGATTGGGCCCGAGCGTTGTCTGCCTGCGCGAATTTCGATCGGTTATTGTTAGTTAAATCAGTATCTTAGCATAAAACTAGGCTTCCGTTAAGGTTTGGCACAAACCTTGCGAAGCCAGTTCCAAAGCCAATTCCCTCGGGCATTTGGAGCATCTCATGAAGCGCCGCGATTTTCTGAAATCCGTCACCGGGGTCGCTGCCGGCGCCATGGTGCCCGCGCCGGCGATCTGGTCCGCCGCCAAGGCAGATGCCCGTTCGGAGACGCTGCTGATCGTTTCCGAAGGCGGCCCCAACAATCTCGACATCCACGGCATTGGCACCAACGTGCCCGGCTATGAGGTGTCGTGGAATTGCTACGACCGGCTGATCAGCCACGAAATGAAAAGCGGTCCCGGCGGGGTGCCGTATTACGACCGCGACAAGTTCAAGCCCGAACTCGCCGAAGACATGAATGTCGGCGACATGTCGGTGACCTTCAAGCTGAAGAAGAACGCCAAATTCCACGACGGCGCGCCAGTCACGGCCAAGGACGTCAAATGGTCGCTGGACCGTGCGGTCAGCGTCGGCGGCTTCCCGACCTTCCAGATGAGCGCGGGTTCGCTGACCAAGCCCGAGCAGTTCGTCATCGTCGACGACAACACGGTGCGGGTGGACTTTGCTAAGAAGGACCGCCTGACGATTCCCGATCTCGCCGTCATCGTGCCCTGCGTGGTCAATTCCGAACTTGTAAAGAAGAACGCCAGCGAGAAGGATCCCTGGGGTCTCGAATACACCAAGCAGCAGACGGCGGGCTCCGGCGCCTACAAGGTGACGAAATGGACCGCCGGCACCGAAGTGATCATGGAGCGCAACGACGACTGGGTCGGCGGCCCGATGCCGAAGATCAAGCGCGTGATCTGGCGGATGGTGCCGCAGGCCGGCAACCGCCGCGCGCTGCTGGAGCGCGGCGATGCCGATATCTCCTATGAGTTGCCCTACAAGGATTTCCAGGAGCTCAAGGCCAACGGCAAGCTCAATATCGTGTCGCTGCCGTTCTCCAACGGCATCCAGTATATCGGCATGAACGTCACCAAGCCGCCGTTCGATAATCCGAAGGTACGGCAGGCCGTGGCCTACGCCATTCCCTATCAGAAGATCATGGATGCGGTGCTGTTCGGCCTCGCCAATCCGATGTTCGGCGCGCCGGCCGGCAAGGCCACCGACGTCGCCTGGCCGCAGCCGACCAAATATTTTACCGACGTCGCCAAGGCCAAAGCCTTGCTCACCGAGGCCGGCTTCCCCGATGGCTTTGAGACCACGCTGTCATTCGATCTGAACTTCGCCGGCGTCAACGAGCCGCTCTGCGTGCTGGTGCAGGAGAGCCTTGGCGCGATCGGCATCAAGACCACGATCAACAAGGTGCCCGGCGCCAACTGGCGCACCGAATTGAACAAGAAGGAAATGCCGCTTTACACCAACGTGTTTTCGGGCTGGCTCGATTACCCCGAATACTTCTTCTACTGGTGCTATCACGGCAACAATTCCGTCTTCAACACCATGAGCTACAAGTCGCCTGACATGGACAAGCTGATCGACGGCGCGCGCAACGCGGCGGCGACCGGCGACATGTCGACCTACGATACCGACGTCAAAGGCTTCGTCGACCTGGCGTTCACCGATATTCCGCGGATTCCGTTGTATCAGCCCTATGTCAACGTCGCGATGCAGAAGAACATTTCCGGTTATCAATACTGGTTCCACCGCCGGCTCGATTATCGCGCGCTGGTGAAGGCGTAACCGCGCCGTGCTGACCATGATCGGCAAACGGCTGATGTTCGCGATCCCGAGCCTGATTGGGGTCGTGATCGTCACGTTCCTGCTGACGCGCGCGCTGCCGGGCGATCCCGCCGCCTATTTCGCCGGGCCCGCGGCAACCAAGGAAGCGGTCGAGCAGATTCGCAAGAAGCTCGGTCTCGACAAGCCGCTGATCGAGCAGTTCTTCCGCTACACCGCCGATCTCGCGCATGGCGATTTCGGCAATTCGCTCACGACAGGCCAGCCGGTCGCGACCGAAATCCGCAATCGGCTGCCGGCTTCGGCCGAGCTGACATTGCTCGGCCTTGTGATTTCGGTCGTGATCGCGCTGCCGCTCGGCGTGCTCGCCGCCACCCGGCCGGGCTCCTGGATCGATCATCTCTGCCGGGTGACGACGACGGCGGGCGTGTCGCTGCCGGTGTTCTTCACCGGATTGGTACTGGTCTATATTTTCTATTTCAGGCTTGGGTGGTCACCGGCGCCGCTCGGGCGGCTCGACGTGTTCTACAGCGCGCCAAACCCGGTGACCGGCTTCTATCTGATCGACGCCCTGATCGCGCGCGACTTCGAGACATTCCGCTCCGCATTCAGCCAGTTGATCCTGCCGGCGCTGACGCTCGCGATCTTCTCGCTGGCGCCGATTGCGCGCATGACGCGCGCCTCGATGCTGGCGGTGCTGTCGTCGGATTTCGTGCGCACCGCGCGCGCCAGCGGCCTGTCGCCCGGCACCGTGATCGTCACTTACGCCTTCCGCAACGCGATGCTGCCGGTGATCACCACGCTGAGCATGGTGTTTTCATTTTTGCTCGGCGCCAACGTGCTGGTTGAAAAAGTCTTCGCCTGGCCCGGCATCGGCTCCTACGCGGTCGAAGCCCTGATCTCGTCGGACTTCGCGCCGGTGCAAGGTTTCGTGCTGACCATGGCGGTCATGTACGTGCTGCTCAATCTGATGATCGACATTCTCTATGGCGTGATTGATCCAAGAGTTAGGTTGGAGGGGTGAGCCAGGATGAGCAGCGTAGCGCCTGCCGTTGAACCCGTTGCCCCCGCGCGAACGTCGGGGCTTGCCGCGATCTTCGAACATACGCGATATGTGCTCGGCGAAAACCGCGTCACCGCGTTCGCGTTCGGCCTGTTGATCGTGATCGTCTTCGCGGCCCTGTTCGGTCCCTATGTCGTTCCCTATGATCCACTGGCGTCCAATACTGCGGCGGCGCTGAAGCCGCCGTCAGCGGCGCACTGGTTCGGCACCGATCAGTTGGGCCGCGATATTTTCAGCCGCGTCATCGTGGCGACGCGGCTCGATACATTTATCGCGGTCGCGTCGGTGGTGCTGGTGTTCCTGATGGGCGGTCTCGCCGGCATCGCCGGCGGCTATTTCGGCGGCTGGACCGACCGCATCGTCGGGCGCATCGCTGACACCATCATGGCGTTTCCGCTGTTCGTGCTGGCGATGGGTATCGTGGCGGCGCTCGGCAATACCGTGCAGAACATCATCATCGCCACCGCCATCGTCAATTTCCCGCTCTACGCCCGCGTTGCGCGGGCCGAGGCCAATGTCCGGCGCGATGCCGGCTTCGTGCAGGCGGCGCGGCTGTCCGGCAATGGCGAGTTTCGCATCCTGCTGGTGCACATCCTGCCCAACATCATGCCGATCATGATCGTGCAAATGTCGCTGACCATGGGCTACGCCATCCTCAATGCCGCAGGCCTGTCGTTCATCGGCCTCGGGGTGCGGCCGCCGACCGCGGAATGGGGAATCATGGTCGCCGAGGGCGCCGGCTTCATGGTGTCGGGCGAATGGTGGATCGCGCTGTTTCCCGGTCTGGCGCTGATGATCGCGGTGTTCTGTTTCAATCTGCTCGGCGACGGCCTGCGCGATATCGTCGATCCGCAGCGAAGGACGTGAGGGCAGAGCCATGACCGCGCAGCCGCTGCTCGACGTCAACGATCTCACCGTGGAATTCGCCACGCGCCGCGGCATCGTCAAGGCGGTGCAGCATGTCAACATCTCTGTCGCCAAGGGCGAGACGCTCGGCATCGTCGGCGAGTTCGGTTCCGGCAAATCCGTCACCTCCTACGCGGTGATGCGGATCCTCGACCGTGCCGGCAAGATCGCCGAGGGCTCGGTGATATTCTCCGGCATCGACGTCAAGGCCGCGACGGAAAACCAGATGCGCGATCTGCGTGGCCGCGAAATCTCGATGATCTTCCAGAATCCGCGCGCGGCGCTCAATCCGATCCGCAAGGTCGGCGACCAGATCGAGGACGTGCTGCGCCAGCACGTTCAATCGACGACGAACGACCGCGGCGAAAAGGCGATCGAGGCGCTGGAGCAGGTCAAGATCGCGCGGCCGCGCGAGCGCTATCATGCCTATCCGTTCGAGCTGTCGGGCGGCATGTGCCAGCGCGTGGTGATCGCGCTGGCGCTGGCCTGCAATCCGCAGCTCCTGATCGCGGACGAGCCGACCACCGGCCTCGACGTCACCACGCAAAAAGCGGTCATGGACCTGATCGTCGAACTGACCAAACGCCGGGGCATGTCGACCATCCTGATCACCCATGATCTCGGATTGGCCGCGGCCTATTGCGATCGCGTGGTGGTGATGGAAAAGGGCCGCGTGGTCGAAACCGCTCTGTCGGCCGATATCTTCGCCAAGCCCGAGCACGCCTATACCAAGAAACTGATGCGCGCGACGCCGCGGCTCGGGGTTTCGTTGCGGGATTTGTTGCCGGAGGAGGAAGCGGCTGCGCTTCCGTCCTCCTCCCGCCCACCTGTCGTCATGGCCGGGCATAGCCGTCCGGAGGACGGCGTCGCTTCCGCTCGCCTACGTCCGGCCATCCATCAATCTTTGCAAGACGCTTCTACAAAAGCGATGGACCCCCGGGTCAAGCCCGGGGGTGACGAGAATACAAAGCCCCTCCTTCTCGTCGAAAAACTCGTCAAGGAATATCCGCGCCAGGGCGCCACCGCGACCCTGACAAAACTGTTCTCGCGCAAGCCGCCGGTCGAGGCCGAACAATTCCGCGCGGTCGATGGCATCAGTTTCAGCGTCGGTCATGGCGAGAGCGTCGGTCTGGTCGGCGAATCCGGCTGCGGCAAATCCACCACCTCGATGATGGTGATGCGGCTCTTGGATCAGACCTCGGGCCGCATCATGTTCGACGGCGACGAGATCGGCGCCATCCTGCCCAATGCGTTCGCGCGGCTGCCACTGCGCAAGAGCATCCAGATGGTGTTCCAGGATCCGACCGACAGCCTCAATCCGCGTTTTACCGCGGCGCGCGCGATCGTCGATCCAATCATGCAGCTCGGCGACATCAGGGGACGCGATGCGTTACGCGCCCGCTGCGAGGAACTCGCCGGGCTCGTCGGGTTGCCGGTCAATCTGCTGGACCGGTTCCCGCATCAATTGTCTGGCGGACAGAAGGCCCGCGTCGGCATCGCGCGCGCCATCGCGCTGCACCCGAAGCTCGTCATCCTCGACGAGCCGACCGCCGCGCTCGATGTGTCGGTGCAGGCCGTGGTCCTCAATCTCTTGCACGACCTGAAACAGTCGATGGGCATGAGCTATTTGTTCGTGTCGCATGATTTGAATGTGGTGCGGTTGCTGTGCGATCGTGTCATTGTGATGCGGACGGGACGAATCGTCGAACAGGGGCCGTCCGAACGTGTCCTCGGCGATCCGCAGGATGCCTACACCAAGGAACTGCTGACAGCGATTCCACATCCGCCGTTGCCGGTTCACTGAAGTCGATTGGAAGAAATATGGCCGCCGATCCGCTGGATGATTATATCGACGCCGTTTCGAAGGCGCTGGCGCTGCCGGTCGAGGAGGCCTGGAGGCCGGCGGTGCGGGCCAATCTCCAGGTGTCGCTGAGGCTGGCACGGCTGGTCGATGAGTTCGCACTGCCGGACGAAACCGAGCCGGCCAGTGTCTACACAGCGTGATATCGCCATGACGGATCGCGACGGGCTCTCGGCCGCCGAAATTGCGCAAGGCGTGGCGGGCCGGAAGATGTCGGCGCTAAGCGTGACCGACGCGGCACTGGCGCGGATCGCCAAACGCGACGCTGTTCTGAATTCCTTCACCGATGTGACCGCGGATCGGGCGCTGGCGAAAGCGCGGGCCATCGACGCCGCGGTTGCGGCCGGACAGAAACTTGGCCCGCTCGCGGGTGTGCCGTTCGCGGTGAAGAACCTGTTCGATGTGCAGGGGCTGCCGACCCGCGCCGGATCGAAAATCAATCGCGATCTCAAGCCGTCGCCGCGTGACGCCACCCTGATCGAGCGCATGGAGGCGGCCGGGGCGGTGCTGGTCGGCGCGCTCAACATGGGCGAATACGCCTACGATTTCACCGGCGAGAATGTGCATGACGGTCCGTCGCGCAATCCGCATGACGTGACGCGGATGACCGGTGGCTCGTCGGGCGGCTCCGGCGGCGCTGTCGGCGGCGGGCTGGTGCCGCTGGCGCTCGGGTCCGACACCAACGGCTCGATCCGGGTGCCGTCGTCATTCTGCGGAATCTTTGGATTGAAGCCAACCTACGGCCGGTTGTCGCGCGCCCGGTCGTTTCCGTTCGTGACAAGCTTCGATCATCTCGGTCCGTTCGCGCGCAATGTCGAGGACCTTGCTCTGGCCTACGACGCGATGCAGGGGCCTGATCCCGACGACGCGGCCTGCACGACGAGTCCCGCGGAGCCCGTAACGCCGCTGCTGGCACAGGACATTGGCGGACTTCGCATCGCCATCGCCGGCGGCTATTTCCAGAAGAATGTTTTCCCCGAGGCGGTCGAAGCCGTCGCGTGCATCGCAAAAGCGCTCGGCGCCACGCGCACGGTCGAAATTCCCGAAGCCGCGCGCGCCCGCGCGGCGGCCTACGTCATCTCCACCACCGAAGGCGCGTCGCTGCATCTCGATCGCCTGCGCCGGCGGCCGAACGATTTCGACCCGGCGGTGCGCGATCGGTTGATCGCGGGCGCGATGATTCCGGCGCCCCTGGTCGATCGTGCGCAGAAATTCCGCCGCTGGTATCGCGCCCAGGTGCTGGAGATCTTCAAGTCAGTCGACGTCATCATTGCGCCGGCGACGCCGTGCGTCGCGCCCAAACTTGGGCAGGCGACCTTCGTGCTCGACGGGACAGAGCTTCCGGTGCGCGCCAATATCGGCATCCACACCCAGCCGATTTCCTTCATCGGCCTTCCAGTGGTCGCGGTGCCGGTTCCACTGGAGCCGATGCCGATCGGCGTGCAGATCATCGCCGCGCCCTGGCGGGAAGATATCGCGCTACGCGTCGCTTATGCGCTGCAGCGCATGGGTGTCGCCGTCGCGCCGCCGCCACGAGGACTTTGACATGGAAGTCGATCTTCCCGACGTGCTCGCCGAGGTCACGGCGCAATTCGCGCGCTACGAACAGGCGCTGGTCACCAACGACGTCGCCGTACTCGACGAATTGTTCCGCGCCGATCCCCGCACGCTGCGCTATGGCATCGGCGAAAATCTCTATGGTTATGATGCGATCATGGCGTTTCGCGCGGCGCGCTCGCCGGTGGGGCTGATGCGGAAGACCGCGCAGACCGTGATCACCAGCTATGGCCGCGACGCCGCGGTGGCGTCGACGCTGTTCTATCGCGAGACCTTGCCTGGCCGGGTCGGGCGGCAAATGCAGACCTGGGTGCGTTTTCCCGAAGGCTGGAAGATTGTCGCCGCCCATGTCAGCATCATCGACGAACCCGGAGCTTCCAAAGACGCGGGTCAGAAGACATGAGTCTCGACGATCTTCCGACCGGCGCGCCGCAACGCCCCGCCCGCGAGGCGGAGCCGGCGGTCCGGCGCGTCGACCGCGCCTCATCCCTGCCGGACAAGATCACGCGCGCGGAGGAACTGCGCCTGCAGCTTGCCGATGAGATCGTGCGCGGCGCGCTGCCGCCAGGCGCGGGGCTTGACGAGACCGACATCGCGCGGCGCTTCAACGTGTCGCGCACGCCGGTGCGCGAGGCGCTGCGCCAGCTCGTGGCCAGCGGCCTCGTCGATGCGCGGGCGCATCGCGGCGCGGTGGTGGCGCGGCCCTCGCTCGAGCGGCTGACCGGAATGTTCGAGGCCATGGCGGAGCTCGAAGCGCTGTGCGCCGGCCTTGCCGCGGAACGGATGCTGCCGGCGGAGCGGCACCGGCTGGAGGCGATCCACGAGGAATTGCGGGTGTTGAGTTATGCCGGCAATCCCGAGCGCTTTCACGAGGTCAACGAGCGCTTTCACAACGCGATCTATGCCGGTTCGCAGAACGGCTACATCGCGGAGATGACGCTGGCGACACGGGTACGGGTGCAGCCGTTTCGTCGCGCCCAATTCCGCAATCTCGGGCGATTGGCGAAATCGCACGCCGAGCACGACCGCGTCGTGGTGGCGATCCTGCGTGGCGACCGCACCGGCGCCGCAAGCGCGATGCGCGCGCATATCGAATTGGTGCGCGAGGAATATGAGATCTACGCGGTGTCGGTGTAGATTCCATCCTCGTCATTGCGAGGAGCGCAGCGACGAAGCAATCCACTCTTTGCTGCCATCGATTGCTTCGTGGAGCCTGTCATCGGGCGGCGCTTTGCGCCGACCCGTTGGCTCGCAATGACGACCGGGATCTAACCCGTCACCTTCTCCGCCATGAACGCGCGCCAACCCCCGAACGCGGAAATATCGCGTGCGCCGCCGACATCGGCGGCTTCGACGATAAAACCCTTGACGCTACGCCCATCGGCCAGACGCACGGTGCCGATCGACAGCGGCGGCGGGATCGCGGCGACGAATTTTCCGAATGCGGCCGCCGGCAGCGCCCAAAGCTCGAGTTCGATCGACGAGCCGGCCCCTCGCTCCACGCGCAGCATGCCCGGTTTTGGCGGCGTGGTGGGGAGCGCATAGAGCCTGTAATCCGCAGCGGTCGCGGTCGCTTCCAGCAGGCGTCCGCCCAGCGCCAGCAATTCGCCGTTCAGCGCCATGCCTGTGAGATGCGCGCCGACCACTGCGATCGCGATTTCATCGCCGGTCACGTCGGCCGCGAAAGCCGCCAGCGGCGGCTGCGGCAGGCGCCTGGCGCCCATGCCCAATTTGGTGTCGGCGTGAAAGACGCGGCCGATACTGGCGAGCTTGGCGTCCTGGCCCGCGGGCGCCAGCAGCGTGATGCCGAACGGGATGCCGTCGGGCCGCATCGCCGCCGGCAGCGCGAGGCCGCAGAGGTCGAGCAGATTGACGAAATTGGTGTAGGTGCCGAGCCGGCTGTTGAGCTCGACCGGATTGGCCAGCACCTGCGCGGTCGTGTAGGCGGTCGGCGCCGTCGGCAATACCAGCGCGTCGATGCCGGCGAAGGCGCGCTCGGCGACACGGCGCAGCGCCTGCAATCGATACAACGCCGCAAAAGTGTCGGCGGCGCTGAGCCGCGCACCTGCGATCGTGATCTCGCGGGTGACCGGATGGATCGCGTTGGGCGACGAGGCCAGGAGATCGCGGATCACCAGATAGCGCTCCGCGACCCACGGTCCCTCGTAGAGCAGCCGCGCGGTTTCATAGAGCGGTTCGAGATCGAACTCGACCAGCGTAGCGCCGAGCGCGGCCCAGCGCTTCAGCGCGTCGCCATAGGCTTGCTCGGAAAGCTTGTCGCCGAAGAAAATCAGTTGCCCGTTGCGCGGCACGGCGAGCCTGAGCTTTTCCGGAAACGGCGATATCGGCGCCAGCGGCCGGTCGCGCGAATAGGGATCGGCCGCGTCGGGACCGGTCATGACAGCCAGCGCCGTGATCGCGTCGTCGGCATCGAGCGAAAAAACCGACACGCAATCCAGCGTCCGGCACGCTGGCACCACACCGGCGGTGGAGATCATGCCAAGGCTCGGCTTCAGCCCGACAATGTTGTTGAGCATCGCCGGAACGCGGCCGGAGCCGGCGGTATCGGTGCCCAGCGCCAGCGGCACCAGGCCCGCCGCCACCGCCACTGCCGACCCCGAACTCGATCCACCGGGAATGAGGTCGTCGCGCAGCGGATTTCTGGGAATGCCGTAAGGCGAGCGCACGCCGACCAGACCGGTCGCGAACTGGTCGAGATTGGTCTTGCCGATGATGATGGCGCCGGCCGCGCGCAGCCGCGCCACCGACGTCGCATCGTGTGCCGGCGAATAGGCAAAGGCCGGGCAGGCGGCGGTGGTGGGCAATCCCGCAACGTCGATATTGTCTTTCACGGCGACGGGTATGCCGTACAGCGGAAGCTGCGCGGCATCGTCCGCGCTCAAGGCCTTCGCTTCCGCCAGCGCTTGCGTTTCATCGCGCAGGCTGATGAAGATGGCGGGATCGTCATGATCGCGAATGCGCTGAAAGCTGCGCGCCACAGTCTGCGCAGGCGACAGGGTGCCTGCGCGATGCGCGGCGACGATCGCAGCGACGGTTTCAGTCATGCACGACGCCAGGCGGAACAGAGGTCATTCGGCGGGCGCTGCAAGGGGCATCTCCGGATGCGAAAGGGAATCGGTGCTGGCGCCGAACTTCTCTACCGCGAGAAATCCGGCCGCCACCACAGCATAGGCCAGGGCGACGCCCGGCGTCACGCCCAATCCGCCGCCGATGCCGACCGCCTCGCCATGCATGAAGCCGAAATAGGTCAGCACCGCGCCGGCCATCGCGAAGGCCGAAGCCTTGACGAAGTCGCGCTCGATCACGAACACGCCGATGGCGCCGAGCACCAGGCCCGCGAGGATCGAGCCGCCGCCCATCACTTCGAGCCCGTGATAGATCACGCCCTGCTGCGGCAGCGAGGCGATCGCCGCCGCCTTGACCTCGCCGACCTTGTCGGCCGCAAGGCCCCCGACCTTCTGCGCCGCGGCGAGGGTCGCACCCTGCATGGTGTCGATCTGCAGCTTGGCCCAGGCCGCCAGATGCGGCGTCAACGCCAGCACGATCGCCGGGGCATGTTTGATCGGCGTGGTCTGGAACGCCTGCGCGCCGATCAGCATGCCGATATAGAGCAGGATCGGCGAGATCGCGACCACCGGCACCAGCGCCAGCAATACCGAGATGATGCCGAACCACGACAGCAGCACCACCATCAGGCCGGTCGCGGCCGAATAGCCGATCCGGCCGCCCATCGCCTTCCAGCCGGGATGGCCGATGTAAACCGCGTTGATGAAGGGGTTGCCCATCAGGCAGCCGATCAGGCTGACGACGCCATCGGCGGTCAGCACCCGCGTGGTCGGATATTCGTCGCCGGCAGCCTCGGCGCTTTCGACATTGTCCATGGCCTCGACCAGATCGTAGATGCCGAACGGGATCGCGGTGACCAGAATGATGCCGAGAAACTCGAAGCCGGAAAACACCTGGCCCACGGCCGGCAACGGCACCGAAAAACCAAAACTGGCAAAGGCGTCGCCGACGCCCTTGAGGCTGAGGCCGCCGAGCCCAAGCCCGAACAGGTTCGAACCCCACGCGATGATCATGCCGACCGCGATTGCGACAAGTCCGGCCGGAATTCCCTTCGGATATTTCACGCCGCCGAACCAGCTCACCAGGATGATGGCAAAGCAGACCAGGCCGATCTGCGGCGTCATGTACATTTCCAGCGCCGGCCGCATCGAGATGAAGGTCACGGAGACGCCGGCGAGCGTGCCAAGGAGCGCCGCGCGCGGCGTGATCTTTCGAATGTAGGGCGCGATGAAGCCGCCGATCATCAGGATGAAGCTCTGGAAGAACACCCAGACCAGACCCGCGGACCAGCCCTTCATCGGGTCGCCGGTCTTCAGCGTGATCGGCAGCATGATCACGAAGGTGACGATGAACATGTGCGGCACGCTGACGCCGGAAGGCAGCGCGCAGACGTCGCTGCGGCCGGTCTTCTGCGCCAGCCGATAGGCAAGCCACGCATAGTAGAAGGTAGAAAGGCACATCATCAGGCCGAGCGCCGGCAGGATGCGGCCGAACACCAGCGTATCCGGCATCTTCAGCACGAACCGCAACAGCCCCGTCAGCACCAGCATGTTGACCAGGATATTGGTGCCGAAGCCGAAAAACGCATTCCAGTCGCCCGGCGTCCACAACGCGGGTTTGAAATCGCCTTTGCTTACCGTGGTTGTCGCGCTCATTGTGATGCCCCCACTGCCAGTTTGTTTGAAGTCTCCGCTGCCATTGCCTTGAGAACCTCGGCCGAGTCTGAGACCCAGCCAAAGATGCCGCCCTGGGCCTTGATCATCTTCAGTCCCATCTCGTGGAATTCCGGAAAGTAGGAGGCGCAGCAATCGGCCAGCACGACGCAGCGGTAGCCGCGATCATTGGCCTCGCGCACGGTGGTGTTGACGCAGACCTCGGTGGTGACGCCGCACACCAGCAGGTTCTCGATGCCGTATTTCTGCAGGATGTCGCCGAGCTCGGTGGCGTAGAACGCCCCTTTGCCGGGCTTGTCGATCAGGATCTCGTTGTCGAGCGGATAGAGCGCCGGGATGATGTCGTGGCCGGCCTCGCCGCGAATGAGAATTCGCCCCATCGGGCCGGGATCGCCGATGCGCTTGCTTGGCGCGCCGCGCTCGATCTTGGCCGGCGGCGCATCGGAGAGATCCGGCAGATGTCCCTCGCGGGTGTGCACCACGAGGATTCCGGCGTCGCGCGCCGCGTCCAGCACGTCGGCGCAGGGTTTTACCGCGCGCGCCAGTTGCGAGACATCGTTGCCCAGGGTTTCACCGAACCCGCCCGGCTCCATGAAATCGCGCTGCATGTCGATGATCACAAGCGCGGTGGCAGACCAGTCCAGTTCGATCGGGGCAGGCTCGGCGGCGAGCAGGCCGGTGGATGCTGCGGTTGCCATGGCTGACTGCGCTCCGGGGTCCGGAAGGTCCAGCCGGATCGAAGCAAGCGGTGTGCCATTGTGTACATTGGCGCCGTGAGATTGAATTTTGAAAATAAGATTGAATGATCAAATGCTTGAACAAGCCTTGGCATCCCAGCCACGGTGCCAGGGTTGATCTGCGCCGATCAGGTTTGCTCATTTTATAAGCAGGGATATCTTCGACGCGGCATTCGCTGGGTTGGACGGTTCGGCCGCCCGGATGACGCATTGCCGGCGTGCGCGGTTCTCGCGTAGAGCAATCGCCAGCCCCAATCCGAAGAGGGTATTTGAGGAAACCGATGACCCTTGCTGCCGCCGACCGTGGCGCTACCCCCGAACTGCTGTTCGCGATGCCCGAGATCGCGGCCGATCGCCGCCCCGACGGCACGATCCGGCTGAAATCGACCACGCCGCTGCAACCACACGCCCGCTGCGTCGGCGACTGGCTGGAGCATTGGGCGCAGCAAACCCCCGACAGGATATTTCTTGGCGAACGTTCGAGCGTGGATGCGCCGTGGACCACGCTCACCTACCGGGACGCCTTGCGGCAGGTGCGCTCCGTCGCCGCCTGGATTCTGGCGCAAGGGCTGAGCGCCGAGCGCCCGCTGGTCATTCTGTCCGACAACAGCATCGATCACGCGGTGCTCGCGCTTGCTTCCATGCATGTCGGTGTGCCTGCCGCCGCGATTTCGCCGGCCTATTCGCTGGTCTCGAAGGATTTCGACAAGCTCAAGGGCATGATCAGCTTGCTCGAGCCCGGCGCGATCTATGTCTCGAGCCTAAAACCGTTCGCGGCGGCGTTGGCCGCGATCGCGCCGTTGCATACAGCGAGGATTGTCAGCGGCGATACCGACGGCGACGAGGCGATTTCATTCAGCGCGGTGGCGGTAACCCCGGAAACATCGGCGGTCGAAACCGCTTTCGCAAAGGTCACGCCGGACACGATCGCAAAATTCCTGTTCACGTCAGGCTCGACCGGCACACCCAAGGCCGTGATCAACACCCAGCGCATGCTGACCTCGAGCCAGCAGGCCACGGCGCAGACCTGGTCGTTTCTCGAAGATCCGCAAACCGACCTGGTCATTCTCGACTGGCTGCCTTGGAGCCACACCTTCGGGGCCAATCACAATTTCAATCTGGTGCTGCGCAATGGCGGCACGCTCTATATCGACGGCGGCAAGCCGGCGTCCGGCCTGTTCGCAACCTCGCTGGCGAACCTGCGCGGCGTGATGCCGACCGTGTATTTCAACGTGCCGCGCGGTTTCGATATGCTGATTGCGGCCTTGCGCGGCGACGACGAACTGCGCCGCCGTTTCTTCAATGAGGTAAAATTCGCGTTCTATGCCGGTGCGGCGCTGCCGCAGAATCTCTGGGATGCGATGGCGGAGCTGTCGGTCAAGACGGTGGGCCGCGCGCTGCCGATGGTGTCGGCCTGGGGCTCCACCGAAACCTCGCCGCTCGCCACCGACTGCCATTTCCAGGCGGAACGTTCGGGCAATATCGGCGTGCCTATCCCCGGCACCGAACTGAAGCTGGTGCCATCCGGCGACAAGCTGGAAGTGCGGGTGCGCGGGCCCAATGTGACGCCGGGCTACTGGAAGGCGCCGGAACTGACCGCTCAGGCGTTCGACGCCGACGGCTTCTATCTGATTGGCGACGCCGTGACGTTTGCGGATCCGGATCACCCAGAGAAGGGATTATTCTTCGACGGCCGCGTCGCTGAAGACTTCAAGCTCAATTCCGGCACCTGGGTCAGCGTCGGCACCTTGCGCGTAGCCGGCATAACAGCGCTGGCGCCGTTGGCACAGGATATCGTGATTTCAGGCCATGGCGGCGATCACGTGCGCTTTCTGGTGTTTCCGAATATCGCCGCCTGCCGCGCGCAGGCGAGTCTGCCGGAAAGCGCTGATGTGAACGACGTGATCGGCCACGACCAGGTGCGCGCCGCGATCGCGCAGGGGCTTTCAAGGCTGAAGGCGCAAAGCGGCGGCGGTTCATCCGCTCACGCCACGCGCGCGCTGCTGCTCGCGGAGCCCGCCTCCGTCGACGGCGGCGAGATCACCGACAAGGGCTATATCAATCAGCGCGCGGTGCTGACGCGGCGGCCGGCCGCGGTGGCGGTGCTGGAAGATGATGCGTCGGTCGAATGGATCGGCTGCCCGGACTGATGCTTCACCGCACCACCTTGCTGCTGCCTTGCGTGATCAGCCGCGCGGCGCGCTGGTCGCGGGCGTGGATCCACAGCCAGGAGATGGCGACGCTGAGCCGGTTGCGCAGGCCGATCAGGAAGTAGATGTGGGCGATGCCCCATATCCACCACGCCAGCGTGCCGCGCAGTTTTATCTTGCCGAAATCGATCACGGCCTTGCGCTTGCCGATCTGCGCCAGGCTGCCGGCGTGCTTGTAGCGGAACGGGGAGGTGGTTTCTCCGCGCAGCCGCGCCTTGATGGTTTCCGCGACATGCCATCCCTGCTGTTTGGCCGCAGGCGCAATACCGGGCACCGGTTTTCCGTCCGGGCCATTGACAACCACGGTATCGCCGATGGCGAAGATGTCGGGATGGTTGGGCACGGTGAGGTCGGGCAAAACCTGCAGGCGGCCGGCGCGATCGGCCGGCGCGCCGAGCCATTCTGCGGCGGGCGATGCGCGCACGCCGGCGGCCCAGATGATGGTCCTGGTGTCGAGCCGCTTGCCGCCATAGACGACGCTGTCGGCGGTGCACTCGGTAACCGCCTGTCCCAGCATGACTTCGACGCCGATACTTTCCAGCGAGCGCTGCGCATAGGCCGAGAGATCGTCTGGAAAACCCGCCAGCACCCGCGGGCCGGCCTCGATCAGCACGACCCGCGTCTTGTGGGTGTCGATGTTGCGGAAGTCGGGCGGCAGCGTGTCCTGCGCCAGTTCGGCAATGGTGCCGGCGAGCTCGACGCCGGTCGGGCCGGCGCCGATGATGACGAAGGTCAGCAGTGCGGCGCGCCGTTCCGGATCGGTCTCGCGCTCGGCGCGTTCGAACGCGACCAGGATGCGCCGCCGCAGCGTGGTGGCGTCCTCCAGGGTCTTGAGACCGGGCGCGAACGGCTCCCATTCGTCATGGCCGAAATAGGCGTGGCGGGCGCCGGTGGCGAGAATGAGCGTGTCATAGGGCAGGGCGTCGCCATCGTCGAGCCGCACGCGTTTGTGTTCCGCGTCCACGCCGGTCACCGTGGCGTACAAGGTCGTGACCTCCGGACGGTTGCGCAGGAGATAGCGGATCGGCCAGGCGATCTCGGAGGTCGCCAGTGAAGCGGTCGCGACCTGATACAGCAGCGGCTGGAACAGATGATGATTGCGGCGGTCGATCAGCGTGATGCTGACCGGCGCGCCCGCCAGCCGGTGCGTCGTTTCCAGCCCGCCGAAGCCGGCGCCGACGATCACCACGCGATGAGGGCCTGCCGGTCGCGGTTGCTCCATGCTCATCTGCGGCGGCCCCCGGGTTTCAGGCATCTCTGTATGCTTGATGATGTAGGTATTTGAACGTTGCGGTCCAAGGCCGGTTCACCAACAAGGCGGGTTTGCTAACGATCGATAGCGAAAACGCATCGCCGGCGACCGATACCAAATAATTTCGTTTCGACCGAATCCTTCCGCCGACGCCAGACGTCTATGCACCGAGACGCGATGACCTTGCATCGCGAAACGGAGGCAATGATGAAACGGACACTGATCAGGTACAAGACCAGGCCGGAACTGGCCGACACCAACGCGGCGCTGATAACAGCCGTATTTGCCGAGCTGAAGGACGCGAACCCGGCCGGCGTTCGCTATCTTTCGCTGCGGCTTGAAGACAACACCTTCGTTCACTTGGTCGAGACCGAGGCGGATTCCAATACCCTGCCGGGACTGGCTGCCTTCAAAGCGTTCCAGAACGGTATTCGCGAGCGATGCGTTGAGCCACCGCTCGCCGGCGGTGCTACTATCGTCGGCAATTATCGGATGCTGGATCAGTCCTGAGCAGGAAATCCGCATTTCCGGAGGCAGCATGAAATTGGTCCCCGATCGCGCGTCCGCCACGGTGAATATTGACAAGCTGCTCACCGACATGCGGCCAAGACTGCATCGCTATTGCGCGCGCATGGTCGGCTCGGTGATCGACGGCGAAGACGTATTGCAGGATGCGCTGATCAAGGCAGTGGAGGCGTTTCCATCCGCTGGTGGGATCGGCAATCCCGAAGGCTGGCTGTTCCGGATCGCGCACAATACCGCTCTGGATTTCCTGCGCCGCCGCAACCGGCAGGATTCGATCCGGTCGGCCGAGGAGGTGGACATGCTTGCAGACCCCATGGATGCCGTTGCGAGTCGCGAGATCGCCAGCACCAGCCTGCGCACCTTCATGCGGCTTTCGGTGGCCCAGCGCTCGAGCGTGATCCTGATGGACGTGCTCGGTTGCTCGCTGCAGGAGATCTGCGAGGTGATGGATTCCAGCCTGCCTGCGGTGAAGGCGGCGCTGCATCGCGGCCGCGCCCAGCTTCGCGAACTGGCTGACGAGCCGGATGACCGGCCGCCGCCAAAATTGTCGGAAGCCGATCGCGATCGAACTCGGCGCCTATGTCGCGCATTTCAACGCACGGGATTTCGACGCGATCCGCGCCATGATCGCGGACGACGTGCGTCTCGATCTCGTCAACAAGACCCGACTGAGCGGCAAGGCCGAAGTCTCAAGATATTTCAGCAATTATTCGGAGGTCAGCGACTGGCACCTGGTGCCGGGACTGGTCGAAGGCCATCCCGCCATTCTGGTGTTCGATCCCAACGAACCCGGCTCGACGCCGAAATACTTCATGCTGTTGCGATGGTCAGCCGACAAGGTCGCAACCATTCGCGATTTCCGTCACGCGGCTTACGCCATCGACGGCGCCGAAGTTCTGATCTGATTTTGCCGTGAAGGCTACCTGCGACGTCCCGCATCCCTCGGGTCGTTTCGCGCGCGCGGTCGGTCGTATCAGGCTATTCGATTTCAGGCCGTCCCGCATAACCGCAATAGCCGTGGGTCTGCAGCGTCTGCTCATCGCCCCTGAAATGCGACAAATGGTACTGGCGCCAGCCCATGCAGTCGCCGGCAATGCAGTGATACATCTTGTCGGAGTTCTGAAACCCGTCGGTCATCGTATTGTGCAGGCGATTATTGTTGTCGATGCGCACGAAAGGACACCACTTTGCGCGTGCGACATTCTGGCTCATTAACATGAAGGTTCTCCATTTCCCGTACGAACTCTGGCGGCCATGCGTTAAACGGCGATAAACGTGCCGGACCAGAACCGGGCGAGCGGGACAAGAACCGCGCTTAGGGGCAACGACCCGTGAACGCTTTCTGCTGCTGCGACTGATTTGCAGCCGTCGGCCCTCACCACATACCAGAACTATAATTCTTGCCATTCCCAGCCCGTACGAATTATGGTGCATGAATACTTGCATTGAGCCAAAGGTATGCTTGCCGCTGACCTGCGATTTCGCGCACAAAACACGTCATCTATCAAAAAGAGACGCCCGAAAACGGAGCGCAGGGGGTTCCCCGGACTAGGCGGGGTAACGCTGGCGGCCTACAGGTTTGTAACGAGGAGAGGGGAGTGAATATGAGAACGGCATTCTGGTTGGCGGGCGCGACGGTTCTGGCGCTGGCAGCACCGGCCACGGCGGCGGATTCCATCAAGATCGGGTTTGTCTCCACCTTCAGCGGCCCGACCGCCGTCATCGGCAACGACATGCGCAATTCGTTCGAACTCGCGCTCGATCACATGGGCCGCAAGATGGGCGGCAAGCCGGTCGAGGTGATCTACGAGGACGACACGTTCAAGCCGGACGTCGGCAAGCAGAAGACCGAGAAGCTGATCCTGTCCGACAAGGTGGACTTCATCGCCGGCTATATCTGGTCGAATGTGCTGCTCGCTTCGCTGAAGCCGATCGTGGATGCGAAGACAATGCTGGTCGTCGCCAATGCGGGTCCGTCGCAACTCGCCGGCGAGCTTTGCTCGCCTTACGTGTTCTCGACCTCGTGGCAGAACGACCAGACGCCGCAGGCGATGGGCGAATACATGAACCAGAAGGGCGTCAAGTCGGTGTTTCTGATCGGCCCGAACTACGCCGCCGGCAAGGACATGCTGGCTGGCGTCAAGAGCACCTTCAAGGGCGAGATCAAGGGTGAGGAATATACGGTGTGGCCGAGCCAGCTCGACTTCTCCGCCGAACTCTCCAAGGCGCGCGCGTCCGGCGCGGAATCGATCTTCGTGTTCTATCCCGGCGCCGCCGGCGTGCAGTTCCTCAATCAATACGCGCAGGCCGGCATCAAGCAGCAGATGCCGCTCTACACCGCCTTCACCATCGACGAAACAACACTGCCGCTGCAGAAGGACAATGCGCTCGGCGTTCCCGGCGCGCAGCAATGGGTCAACGACCTGCCGAACGAGCAGAACAACAAATTCGTCGCCGACTACCGCAAGAAATACCCCGGCCTGCGTCCGTCTTTTTACGGCGCGCAAGCCTATGACGCCGCGCAGCTTATCAACAGCGCGGTGGTGGCGGTGAAGGGCGACACCAGCAAGAAGGACGAGATGAAGGCGGAGATGGAGAAGGCCAACTTCAAGTCGCTGCGCGGTCCGTTCAAGTTCGGCAACAACCATATTCCGATCCAGAATTTCTATCTGCAGGACGTGGTAAAGGACGCCGACGGCCAGCTCTCGCTGAAAACCGTCGCCACCATCGTCAAGGACAGCCAGGATCGCTTCCACGACAAGTGCCCGATGAAGTGAAAGCTGATCCTGCCTGATACAGCGGCGGCGCCGGTGCGCTGCCGCTGTTTTCCTTTCGGCACATGTCTTGCAGCCCCATGACCTTCAGGCCCACCTAGAGCGCCCATGCTGCTAATCGTCGAACAATTCCTGAACGGGCTGCAATTCGGATTGCTGCTGTTTCTGCTGGCGGCGGGATTGACGCTGGTTTTCGGCATCATGGATCTGGTCAATCTCGCGCATGGCTCGCTCTACATGATGGGCGCCTATTTCGCCGCCACCTTCGTGGCGTGGACCGGGAATTTCCTGATCGGCGTGCTGCTGGCGCTCGGCGCCACGCTGCTGCTTGGCATCGTGCTGGAATTCGTCGCACTTCGGCATCTCTACGGCCGCGATCATCTCGATCATGTGCTGGCGACGTTCGGGTTGATCCTGTTTTTCAACGACGCGGTACGGCTGATCTGGGGCCCGGCGGGCCTGGCGTTGCCGCTGCCGGCCTGGCTGACGGTGCCGATCGAAGTGGTGCCCGGCGTGTTCTATCCTTCCTACCGGCTGGCGATCATCGTGGTCGCGCTTGCCGTGGCGCTGATGCTGTACATCGTCGTGATGCGAACCCGTATCGGCATGCTGATCCGCGCCGGCGCATCCAACCGGGAAATGATCGGGGCGCTCGGCATCAATATCAAACTGCTCTACACGCTGGTGTTCGGGCTCGGCGCGGCACTTGCCGGTCTCGCGGGGTTGATGCAGGCGCCGATCCTCACCGTCCAGATCGGGATGGGCGAGAACATCCTGATCCTCGCCTTCGTCATCATCGTGATCGGCGGCATCGGATCGATCCGCGGCGCGTTCCTGGCCGCGATCTTCGTCGGCATGATCGACACGTTGGGCCGCGCTTTCCTGCCTGATCTGTTGCGAAAAGTCCTGAGTTCGGCCGCGGCTTCCACCGCGGCGCCCGCGCTGTCCTCGATGCTGATCTATCTTCTGATGGCCATCGTGCTGGTGGTACGGCCGGAGGGGCTGTTTCCAGCCAGCCGGAGATGACCGCTTCGTTCAACGCCCGCAACGTCGTCGCGGTGCTCATGGCCGCCGGCCTCCTATTGCTGCCGCTCTATTCGTCGATCAGCGGCAACATCTTCGTGCTGACGCTGTTCACCAGGATTGTCATCTTCGCGCTGGCCGCGGCCAGCCTCAATCTCATCATGGGCTATGGCGGCATGATGAGTTTTGGCCACGCCGCCTATCTCGGGATCGGCGGATATGCCGTCGGCATGCTCGCCAGCGAAGGCATCGGCTCCGGCTTCGTTCAGTGGCCGGTGGCGCTTGCGGCCTCGGCGCTGTTCGCGCTTGTGATCGGCGCGCTCTCGTTGCGCACGCGCGGCGTCTATTTCATCATGATCACGCTCGCCTTTGCGCAGATGGCGTATTACGTCGCATCGGGGCTCGCGCGCTACGGCGGCGATGACGGCTTGACGATCTACAAGCGCAGCGATTTCGGCGGCCTCATCAATCTGTCGAACCGGGTGCAGTTCTATTATCTCTGCCTCGGCTGCCTGTTCGGCGGGGTTTACCTGATCTGGCGCATCGTCAATTCGCGCTTTGGCCTCGTGGTTCAGGGCCTGCGTTCCAACGAAGCGCGCATGCAGGCGATCGGGTTTCCCGCCAACCGCTACCGGCTGGTCTGCTTTGTCATCGCCGGCACCATGTGCGGTCTCGCCGGCGCGCTGCTCGCCAACAACACGGATTTCATTAGTCCCGCTGTGATGTACTGGACCCGTTCCGGCGATCTCATGGTCATGGTCATCCTCGGCGGCATGGGCTCGCTGCTGGGCCCGGTGATCGGCGCCATCGTTTATCTGCTGCTCGAGGAAGCCTTGTCGCAGGTGACGGAGTACTGGGCGATGATCATGGGCCCGCTGCTGCTGCTGATCGTGCTGTTCGGGCGCGGCGGCATTGTCGGGCTGCTCGGGAGGCTGAGCCGTGGCTGATCCCTTGCTCCGCGTTGAAAACCTGGTGCGGCGGTTCGGCGGCGTGCTTGCGACCGACCATCTCTCGCTCGATGTGGCGAAGGGTGAACTGCATGCAATCATCGGCCCGAACGGCGCCGGCAAGACCACGCTGATCAGCCAGCTCACCGGACAGCTGTTGCCGAATTCCGGCTGCATCCGCTTTGCCGGTCAGGATGTCACGGGCCTGCCGGCCTGGCGGCGCAGTGCGCTCGGGCTGGCGCGCTCGTTCCAGATCACCTCGCTGCTGCCCGACTTCACCGCGGCGGACAATGTCGCGCTGGCGGCACAGGCGCATGCTGGGCACTCCTTCCGCTTCTGGGGTAATGCCCGCAAGGAAAAACCTCTCCGCGACGCGGCGCGGTCGGCGCTGAAGCGGGTCGGGCTCGAGCAGCGCGCCGATGTCGTGGTGTCGAAGCTGAGCCATGGCGAGCAGCGCGAGCTCGAACTCGCGGTCGCGCTCGCGACCAAACCGCAATTGCTGCTGCTCGACGAGCCGATGGCGGGACTGGGCGTCACGGAATCCGCGCGCATGGTCAAACTGCTGCAGGAGTTGCGGCGCGAAGTCACTATCGTCTTGGTCGAGCACGACATGGAGGCGGTGTTCGCGCTCGCCGATTGCATTACGGTGCTGGTGTATGGCCGCGTCATCGCTTCCGGCGTACCGGCGGAGATCCGCGGCAATGACGAGGTCAAGCGCGCCTATCTCGGCGACCAGCATGTGGTGACCCGCCATGGCTGACGCAGCACCCCTGCTGGAAGTCGAAGGCATCGAGACCTGCTACGGCCTGAGCCAGGTGCTGTTCGGCCTGTCGCTAAAGGTCCGCTCGGGCGAGATGGTGGCCGTGATGGGCCGCAACGGCATGGGCAAGACCACTACGATCCGCTCCATCATGGGACTGACGCCGGCCCGCGCCGGCGTGATCCGGTTCGGCGGGCAGGAGGTTCGCAAGCTTCCCTCTTTCCGTATCGCGCAACTGGGAATCGGCCTGGTCCCGGAGGGGCGGCAGATATTCCCCAATTTGACGGTGCGCGAAAATCTCGTCGCCGCTTGCGGCAACCGGCTGGGCAGCCGCGATCCCTGGACCATCGACAAGATCCACGCGCTGTTTCCGCGGCTTTCCGAACGCGGCAATAACATGGGCGGCACGCTGTCCGGCGGCGAGCAGCAGATGCTGGCGATCGGCCGTGCGCTGATGACCAATCCGCGGCTGTTGATCCTGGACGAGGCCACCGAGGGCCTGGCGCCCTTGATCCGCGAGGAAATCTGGAACTGCCTGTCGATGCTGAAAGCCCGCGGCCAGTCAGTGCTGGTGATCGACAAGAACGTCGAAAACCTCACCCGCATCGCCGACCGCCATTACATCATCGAGCGCGGACGTGCGGTGTGGAGCGGCACGTCGGAGCAGTTGATCGCCGAGCCCGATCTGCAGCACCGGTATCTGGGGATTTGAGGGCCGAGCGCTCCGCCGTCATTGCGAGGAGTGAAGCGACGAAGCAATCCATTTTCGAATATGCGGCACCATGGATTGCTTCGCTGCGCTCGCAATGACGGTTTCATTTGCAGTTCCAGACGTCCCTTCAAAACATCTCGAAATATTCGCGCTGTTCCCAATCCGAGACCTCGGCCTGAAACCGCTCGATTTCCGCATTCTTGATGTGGACGTAGTAGTCGACAAATCCCGCGCCCAGCGCCTCGCGAAAGAACGGATCGTCCTTCAGTGCCGACACCGCGTCCTGTAGCGTCTTCGGCAGCAGGTTTGCCCTTGTCTCATACGGCGTATCCGCGGACGGACCGGGATCGAGCACGCGATCGACGCCGTCCAGGCCTGATAGAATTTGCGAGGCCATGTAGAGATATGGATTGGCCGCGGGCTCGCCGATACGGTTTTCCAGGCGTGTCGCCGGATCGTTGGCGCCGCCGAGCACGCGGATCATCACGCCGCGGTTGTCGCATCCCCAGATCGCGCGATCGGGCGCCAGCGAATAGGAGCGATAGCGCTTGTAGCCATTGATGGTCGGCGTCGTGAATACCGCCGAGGCGCGGGCGTGCTGCAGCAGGCCTGCGAGATAGTGGCGGCCGAACGCGCTCAGCACCTCGCCGCCCTCCTTGCTCATGAAGGCGTTCTCGTCGCTTCCGCGCGAGACCAGCGATTGATGCAAATGCCAGCCGGACGCGAACACATTCGGCAATTTCGGTCGGCACATGAATGTGGCGTGATAGCCGTGCCGGCGGGCGATCTGCTTCACGGCGCTGCGGAACAGGATCATGTTGTCGGCGGGCTCAAGTCCCGTGGTCGGCTGGAACGTGAACTCGCACTGGCTCGGTCCGAATTCGACTTCGATCGACCGCAGCGGCAGGCCGAGCGCCTGGATGTCGCGCCTGATGATATCGAGCACCGGCTCCATCTGGTCGTAGCGCTGCTCGGTCAGATATTGATAGCCATGCGACAACAGGCTCACGGATGGCGGTTGCCCTGGCTGGCCGGCATCCTCCGGCGACATTTTTGGATCGTCGAGTTTGAAGATGTGGCACTCGACCTCCAACCCTGCAACAAAATCGTAGCCGCGCTTGGCGAGCTTATCGAGAACGGTTTTATAGAGGTTGCGGGTCGCGAACGGTACCGGCCGCCCGTCGGCGAAATAGACATCGCACAGCAGCCAGCCGGTGGCCGGCGACCACGGCAGCACGCGGAAGCTTGTGGGATCCGGCACCATCAGCACATCGGCGGCGCCTTCCATTTCCTTCATCCCGAACCCGCCGCCGGCGGTGAACACAGGAAACACCGTCCGGTGCGAGGTGTCCTTGGCGAACATCGTGGTGGTGATGGAACACCCGCTCTCGAGCGTGCGCAGCGCCTCGCTCGCGACCAGCGTCTTGCCCCTGAGAATTCCGTGCTGATCCGGGAAAGACAGGCGGATGACTTCGAGCTTCTGCTCCTCGACGATTCTGCGCAGACGGCTTGCGGCGTCCTTCTGCTCGCTCGACCAGAGTTTGTGCCTACAGACGAAACTCAACGCGCTGCCCCCAGCGGAAGCTGAATCCGAAGCGCGATCACTTGACCGCCCGGAGATGCGGCACCTTGTCGGCGATCTCGGCGGGAACAGGCGCCGCCCATGGCGCGCCGCGCCGCCGCTTGACGTCGACCTCCATCCAGAAGGTCTCCCAGCCGCGCGTCGGTCCGATGCCGTCCATGGTGGCGGGTCCCTGGATGCTGCGCGCATGTGCGGCATCGAGGAACATGAACGGTTTTGCGCCGGAAGCGACCTTCTCGATTTCCTGCCGCAGCAGCCGGCGATACTGCACGATGGCCTTGTCGGCGGTGCCGAGATGCTCGCGGGTGCGATCCTGGATCGCGCCCATCGATTCCACCGCCCACTGGTCGTGCACGTTGATGTCGCTTCCCATGCCGGTAAAGGTCGCGGTCGCCTGCTCGTGCGGATCGAAACCGTAATCGTTCGATTTATTCTTGCGCGAGCGATAGTCCGGCAGCTCGTAGAGTTCGAGGCGCTGGTCGCGCATCTTCTTCTTGTCCACCGGCGTCGAATAGCTCGTGAAGATCGCATACCAGTAGCAGTTCTCGTCATCGACCGGCACATGCCATTGCGTGATCGTCATCTCCGTGCTCATCGGGATGACAAAGCCATGCGGGAACAGCTGATTGGTGACGCGGACATGGGTGCGCTCGTCGTCGATCTCGCGCAGCGCGATCAGGCGCAGGCCGTATTCGGTGTGCTCGACATTGATGATCGGCCGGTCATATTCGCGCAGGATTTTCGTCATCGGCATGTCGCTGCCGGCGGAAGCGCCACGGAACTGCTTGCCGTAGGCGCCGGAAGTATCCTCGTCCTCGAAGAAGCGATGCAGGAACGAGGCGTGCGACGGATCGATGCCGACCTCGAGTGCCTGCAGCCAGTTGCAGTTGATGTGGCCCTTGAACGCAAAGGTGTGGCTGTCCGGCGCCACAAAACAGTCGATCTCCGGAAATGCCGGCGGCTCACCTTCGCCGAGCCAGGCCCAGAGGATTCCGCTTCTCTCCAGCACCGGATAGGAACGCTGCACGATGTTCTTGCACAGCACGGAATCCTTCGGCTCGGCCGGCGTTTCCAGGCATTGGCCCGACACGTCGAACAGCCAGCCATGGAACGCGCAGCGCAGCCCGCCATTCTCAAGCCGGCCGAACGCCAGATCGGCGCCGCGATGCGCGCAATGCCGCTCGATCAGGCCGTAACGGCCTTCTTCATCGCGAAACAGCACCAGATCCTCGCCCAGCAGTTTGACCGCTTTGACCGGCCGCGGCCCCTCCAACTCATCCACCAGCGCCGCCGGCTGCCAGTACATCCGCATCAGTTTCCCGCAAGGGTCCTTGGGCCCGGTGCGGGTGATCAGGTCGTTCTGTTCCTGGCTCATCATGGCGGCGGTCCTTTATCGATCGCACATCTGGACGACACGACAGGCGGGTCGAAACAGAATGGGTCGCTTGAACATTTCGTCTGAAATCAGGGTACTAGGCCTGCATTTCCCCGCAAGCTGATTTCTTGCCCAAGGCTTAGCCGCGCGCGAACATCCGCGCCTCATCATGCAGCACGGGTGCCACCGCGTCGATCAAACGCGCGGCGGCAGCGTCCACGGAAAGGCCCGCGGTATCGACCACCGCAGACGCGCGCGCATAGAGCGGCTCGCGGCTCAAGAGGATGGTGCGCAATTCCGCCATCGCCGAACGGTCGTCCGCCATCGGGCGCAGGTCGCCCTGGCCGCGCACCCGCGCCATATGTTCTTCCGGCTCGGCCTTGAGCCAGATGGTGTAGAACGACGACAGGATCAGGTCGAAGGTCAGCGGTTCGGAGACGATGCCGCCGCCGGTCGCGAGCACCATCAGCTCCTTCCGCGCCAGCAATTGCCCGAGCGCCGCCTGCTCCATCCGCCTGAAACCTTCCTGGCCGTAGAGCGCGATGATCTCGGCGACGGATAATCCGTTCTGCGCCTCGATCTCCTTGTTGAGCTCGACAAATTTCCAGCCGATTTTCTTCGCCAGTAGCTTGCCGAGTGTGGATTTGCCGGCGCCGCGCAAGCCGATCAGGGCGATGCCGGCGAACGACATCCGCCGCTGTGCCGCCGCGCCCTGACCTGCAAGCACGTCCTTGACCTGCGCGATCTGGTTCGGCGTGGCCTTGCGCAGGAGATCGCGCAGCACCGGCCAGTCCGGCGCCGGCTCGCTGGTCGGAATCAGGTCTTCAAGATGCGCGCCCATCGCGGTCGAGACCCGGCGCAGCAGCACGATCGAGACGTTGCCCTTGCCGCTTTCGAGCTGGGCGATATAGCGTTCGGAAATGCCGGACACTTTGGCCAGCACCTTGCGCGACATGCCGCGCAGCGCGCGCATGGTGCGGACACGCTGGCCGAGCTGTTCGAGAAAGCCGGCTTCGGGATCGCGATTTTCGGTCATGTCCCTCGTTCGTTTTTCGTGCCGCACACCGGTCGCGATCAGAGGTGATTTCATTTCTCGGTCAAACGAATTTCGCTAAAGCGCCACCGATCAAGGTTACCCTGCGATTCCAGCCTCTCGGCTTTGACGAGTGCTTTTATTCGGTCAGCTATGAAGCTCTTGTCGACGTCCATCGGCACCTTGAGAGCTACCGCGACGTCGCCGACAATGCGCGCAACCTTGAGAAACTGCGGTTTGCAGTGCTGCAGGATGGTTTGATCGATTAGATCAGGCGACATCGAATTTGCGGTCGTAAGAGTACATATATTGGAAACATAATGCCGAAGAGGATTGACAGCAAGCGCTCGGAGTGCCTTTCTATGAATTATAATTCAGAAAATCCGGGAGAAGACGCGTGGGTGCCTATAATGCAGTGACCTGGCTGCTCGACCGCAATGTCGATGAGGGGCGCGGCGGCAAACTCGCTTTCACCGACACCGTTTCCGAACTGACCTATGGCGAGCTGCAGCAGCAAAGCTGCCGCGTCGCCAATCTGTTGCGCCGTCTCGGCGTGCGCCGAGAAGAGCGGGTCGCGATGATCATGCTCGACACGGTGGATTTTCCGGCGGTGTTTCTCGGCGCGATCCGCGCCGGCATCGTCCCGGTGCCGCTCAACACCCTGCTGACATCGGATCAATACGCCTATGTGCTGGCGGATTGCCGCGCCCGGGTGCTGTTCATCTCCGAGGCGCTGCTGCCTGTGGTCAAGGACATGGTCGGGCGAATGCCGGATCTCGAGCACGTCGTCGTCGCAGGGCAGGATGCGCATGGCTACAAGAAACTGTCCGATGAACTCGCTGGCGAAAGCACCTCCTGCCCGACCGCCGCGACCCACGCCGACGAGCCCGCTTTCTGGCTCTATTCGTCAGGCTCGACCGGCATGCCCAAGGGTGTGCGGCATCTGCATTCCAGTCTCGCCGCGACCGCGGAGACATACGCCAAGCAGGTGCTCGGCATTCGCGAGGACGATGTCTGCCTGTCGGCCGCGAAGCTGTTCTTCGCCTATGGCCTCGGCAATGCGCTGACGTTCCCGATGTCGGTCGGCGCCACCACGGTGCTCAATTCCGAACGTCCGACGCCGGCCCTGATGTTCGCGCTGCTGAACAAGTACAATCCCAGCATCTTCTTCGGCGTGCCGACGCTGTTCTCGGCGATGCTGAACGACGAAGCAATGAAGCGCGAGCGCGGCGGTTCGCGTTTGCGCATCTGCACCTCGGCGGGCGAGGCGTTGCCGGAATCGGTCGGCAATGCCTGGAAGTCGCGCTTCGGCGTCGACATCCTCGACGGCGTCGGCTCAACCGAGCTGCTGCATATTTTTCTCTCCAACGCGCCGGGCGATATCAAATACGGCTCCTCCGGCCGCCCGGTGCCGGGCTATCGGGTGCGACTGGTCAACGAAACCGGCATCGACGTTCCTGATGGCGAAGTCGGCGAGCTATTGGTCGATGCGCCCTCCGCCGGCGAAGGCTACTGGAACCAGCGCAGCAAGAGCCGCCAGACGTTCGAGGGTCACTGGACCCGCACCGGCGACAAATACACTCGCGACGCCGACGGGCGTTACACCTTCTGCGGCCGCTCGGATGACATGTTCAAGGTATCGGGCATCTGGGTGTCGCCGTTCGAGGTCGAGAGCGCGCTGATCACCCATCCTGCGGTGCTGGAAGCCGCCGTGGTGCCCGAAGCCGATCCGGAAGGATTGCTGAAGCCGAAGGCGTTCGTGGTGCTGCGCGCGGACGCCAACACCGACGGCCTGCATGAGGCGCTGAAGGAGCACGTCAAGCAGAAGATCGGCCCGTGGAAATACCCGCGCTGGATCGACGTCGTCGATAGCCTGCCGAAAACCGCGACCGGTAAGATTCAACGGTTCAAGTTGCGGGATGGGGCAGGGTAGTAAAAGTAAGCATGGTCGCCTCCACGGGTCGTCCCGGCGAACGCCGGGACCTATACTCCGTGTCGTTGCTGACAGATTTGAGGTGGTCGATGCCTTTATTCACGGCTAGCGCCGGTGGCTATGGGTCCCGGCGTTCGCCGGGACGACCAGCGTGAGGACTGCAGCATCATGACCATGCAAGGCCTCTCCCCCACCGGCTTCCTCCGTATCGGCGCTTCCGATCTCGAATGCCGCATGATCGGTCCCGCGCCGGAAGACGCGCCGACCATCGTGATGTTGCATGAAGGGCTGGGATCGGTCGGGCTGTGGGGAGATTTTCCGGACCGGCTTGCCGCCGCGACCGGCAACGGCGTGTTCGTATATTCGCGCGCGGGCTATGGCGCTTCCACGCCGGTCAAGCTGCCGCGCCCGCTCGACTACATGCAGATCGAGGCGCTCGACGTCCTGCCGAAGCTGCTCGACCAGATCGGTTTCCGCCGCGGTCTGCTGGTGGGACATTCCGACGGCGCGTCGATCGCAGCGATCTACGCCGGTGGCACCGGTGATCACCGCGTGCGCGGCGCAGCGTTAATCGCGCCGCATTTCATCGTCGAGGATATTTCGGTGGCTTCGATTGCCGAAATCAAGCTGGCCTATGAGACTGCGGGCCTGAAGGCGAAGCTGCAGCGCTGGCACAACGACGTCGACAATGCGTTCTATGGCTGGAACGGCGCGTGGCTCGATCCAAAGTTTCGCTGTTGGGACATATCCGAATACCTCGCCTACATCCGGGTTCCGGTTACCATCCTGCAAGGCGCCGATGATGAGTACGGAACAATCCGTCAGATCGAGATCGCCGAGGAGGAGTGCTATTGCCCGGTCGAAGTGACGATCATTCCGGGCGCGGGACATTCCCCGCATCGTGAGGCGCCGGAGGCGACACTCAATGCCATCGCGGAATTTGCAGAACGGATTTTGTCGACGCATGAAGGCTCGCGCGTCCGCGCGGTGTAACGCGCTGGTCGCGGCGATGCTCAGATGAGCATCCCTCCCTCAGCGGCCAGCCTGCCGCTGCCACGCTGGGCCTATGTCCCGGGCGAGACCACGGAGGCCGATCACGACACCTTATGGCGGGTCAAGGCGCTGGTGCCGTCGCGGTTCGGGGGCTTCGTCCCGGCGCGGCATCCGGCGTTGCGCTACGGGATCGCACTCAATGATGCCGGCTATTTCTGGGAGTCGCACGAAATCCTTGAAGCGGTGTGGGCGGCGGCGCCCCAGGGCGGCCGCGAGCGGGTGCTGCTGCGGGCGTGCATCCAGGTCGCCCACGCCAATCTCAAGCTGCGGATGCGGAAGCCGCATGCCGCCGCGCGGCTGTTCGGTGAGGCGCTGACCGAACTGGATGCGCTCGCGCGCCGGACGACCGTCCCCGGCGGCGGCTTTGCCGATGGCTTTCCGACAGCGGCGCTCGCGGCCCGTCTGAAGTCCAATCTGGTGCAATCATCGCTTTCCGAAGCGGATTGGGTGGAAATCGGGATGACCGGCCGAATATGAAACAAAATGCCGTATTTCGGCGTTTCGGGCTGGACCGCTCCTAAAACATGCATTATTGTGCATATCAAGATCAACCGTGACAGCTCAAGGGTGGCCCATGGCCGGTGAAGATCGCGTCCTTGCGGGTGGCGCGAAGTACATCGATTTTCAGACCGATCCGTCGCGCTACCGGCATTGGAAGCTGGACGTCGACGGCGACGTCGCGACACTGACCATGGACGTCGATGAGAATGGCGGGCTGTTCGAAGGCTATCAGCTCAAGCTGAATTCCTACGATCTCGGTGTCGATATCGAACTGGCCGACGCGGTGCAGCGGCTGCGCTTCGAGCATCCCGGCGTCAAGGTCGTGGTGGTGCGGTCCGGCAAGAACCGCGTGTTCTGCGCCGGCGCCAACATTCGCATGCTGGCCGGCGCCACCCATGCCCACAAGGTCAATTTCTGCAAGTTCACCAACGAGACCCGCAACGGCCTCGAGGATTCATCTGCGAATTCCGGGCAGCGCTTTATCACCGTCATCAACGGCACCGCGGCCGGCGGCGGCTATGAACTGGCGCTGGCCACCGACCACATCATTCTCGCCGACGACGGCTCGGCGTCGGTGGCGCTGCCGGAAGTGCCGCTGCTGGCGGTGTTGCCAGGCACCGGCGGACTGACGCGGGTGGTCGACAAGCGCAAGGTGCGCCGCGACCACGCCGATTATTTCTGCACCATCGAGGAAGGCATCAAGGGCAAGCGCGCGGTGCAGTGGCGCCTCGTCGACGAGATCGTGCCGAACAGCAAGCTCGAGGCCAAAGTCGCGGAGCGCGCCGGGGAGTTCGCCGCCGCCTCGAAGCGCAACGGCAATGGCAAAGGCATCGTGCTGGCACCGCTTACGCGCAGTTTCGACGACGGCGGCATCCGCTATGGTTTTGTCCGCGTCGATATCAATCGCGCCGAGCGCATCGCGACGATTTCGATTCAAGCACCGGAGGCCGCCCCGCCGGCCGATATCGACGGCATGATCGCGCAAGGCGCGGCGTTCTGGCCGCTGCAGGTGGCGCGCGAACTCGACGACGCGATATTGCACTTGCGCATCAACGAACTCGAGATCGCGATGCTGGTGTTCAAATCGCATGGCGAGCGCGCCAATGTGCTGGCCTGCGACGCCTTGCTGGAAGCCAACAAGGCGCACTGGCTGGTCAACGAAATCAGGCAATACTGGAAGCGGGTGCTGAAACGCATCGACGTCACCTCGCGCACGCTGGTGACCTTGGTCGAGCCAGGCTCATGCTTTGCCGGCACGCTGGCCGAACTCGTGTTGGCGGCAGACCGCTCCTACATGCTGATCGGCTCGAGGCAGGGCGACAACCGTGACTCGCCGACGATCGAACTCTCCGCCATGAACTTTGGGCCTTACCCGATGAGCCACGGGCTGACGCGGCTGCAGTCGCGCTTTCAGGCTGACCCGTCCGATCTCGAGCGCGCGCGGGCAAAAATCGGCGAGGCCATCGATGCCGAAGAGGCCGAGCAACTCGGCCTCGTCACCTTCGCGCTCGACGATATCGACTGGGATGACGAGGTCAGGGTGTTCTTTGAGGAGCGTGCCAGCTTCTCGCCCGACAGCCTCACCGGCATGGAAGCGAACTTGCGCTTCGTCGGGCCCGAGACCATGGAATCGAAAATCTTCTCGCGCCTGACGGCGTGGCAGAACTGGATCTTCCAGCGCCCCAACGCCGTCGGCGAAAACGGCGCGCTGCGACGCTACGGCACCGGCCAGAAGGCGCAGTTCGATATGACGAGAGTGTAGCAGGAGGGGCGAATAGCGAGTGGCGAATAGCGAATGGTAGGCCGCCGCTTCTCCATGTCTCTTCTATTCGCTACTCGCCATTCGTTATTCGCCTTCTAAGCAACGAATTCAAGCCCAGCAGGGAGTTCCGCCATGAACATCATGAACGTCGACTACTCGACCAAGATCCCGAACAACGTCAATCTCAGCGAGGATCGCCAGGTGCTCAAGGCGCTGGAGGGCTGGCACCCCGGCTATATGAACTGGTGGAGCGACATGGGGCCGGAGGGCTTCCAGCAGTCGCTGGTTTATTTGCGTACCGCCTACTCAGTCGATCCACGCGGCTGGGCCAAGTTCGACTATGTGAAAATGCCGGATTATCGCTGGGGTATCCTGCTCGCGCCCGAGGAAGAGAACCGCGTCATCCCGTTCGGCGAGAACTACGGCAAGCCGGCCTGGCAGGAAGTGCCGGGCGAGCATCGCGCCACGCTTCGCCGCCTGATCGTGATCCAGGGCGACACCGAGCCGGCGTCGGTCGAACAGCAGCGCCATCTCGGCAAGACCGCGCCGTCGCTCTACGACCTGCGCAATCTGTTCCAGGTCAATGTCGAGGAGGGCCGCCATCTCTGGGCGATGGTCTATCTGCTGCAGAAATATTTCGGCCGCGACGGCCGCGAGGAGGCCGACGAATTGCTGCGCCGCCGCTCCGGCGATGCCGACAGTCCGCGCATGCTGGGGGCCTTCAACGAAGCGACGCCGGACTGGCTGTCGTTCTTCATGTTCACCTACTTCACCGACCGCGACGGCAAGATGCAGCTGCACTCGCTGGCGCAGTCCGGCTTCGATCCGCTGTCGCGCACCTGCCGCTTCATGCTGACCGAAGAGGCGCATCACATGTTCGTCGGCGAGACCGGCATCAGCCGCGTCGTGCAGCGCACCTGCGAGGCGATGAAGGCGGCCGGCATCAGCGATCCCACCGATATCGCCAGGGTGCGCGCGCTCGGCGTCATCGACCTGCCGACCATCCAGAAGAAGCTCAACCTGCATTACTCGCTGTCGCTCGATCTGTTCGGTTCGGAGGTCTCCACCAACGCCGCGAATGCCTTCAATGCCGGCATCAAGGGCCGCTACCGCGAGACCCAGATCGAGGACGATCACCGCCTGCAGAACAGCACCTATCCGGTGCTCAAGCTGGTGAACGGCGAGATCAAGCGCGTCGACGAGCCGGCGCTGACCGCGCTCAACATGCGGCTGCGCGACGACTACACGCAGGACTGCGTCAAGGGCCTGTTGCGCTGGAACAAGATCATCTCGACGGCCGGTTACGACTTCAAGCTGGCGCTGCCGAACGTCGCCTTCCATCGCCAGATCGGCGAGTTCAAGGACGTCCACGCCACGCCGGACGGCGTGCTGATCGACGATGCGACATGGAACAAGCGCAAGCACGAATGGCTGCCGTCGGTGGCCGACGGTGATTTCATCAGTTCGCTGATGACGCCCGTCACCGAGATCGGCAGCTACGCGCCGTGGATTTCGCCGCCCAAGGTCGGCATCGACAACAAGCCCGGCGATTTCGAATATGTGAAGATCGAGACGTAACGTCCTCGTCGTCCCGGCGAACGCCGGGACCCATACGCCGTGTCGTATCTTTAGGGCAGGGTGGTCGACACCTTGTGCTACCAACCGCCTTCGGTGGTTATGAGTCCCGGCGTTCGCCGGGACGACGCCATTTTTGCCTAATCAAGCCCTCATCTAATCCCACCCGTCTCCCTTGATCCCCGCATTCGCGTAAACGATGCCGCCATCGACGGCGATGGTGTTGCCGACCACGTAATCGCCGGCGCGGGAGGCGAGATAGATCGCGGCGCCCGCCATGTCCTCATCGGTGCCGATGCGGCCGGACGGCACCCGCGTCGCGACTTCATCGGCATTGTCGCGCGCCGCCTTGTTCATGTCGGACTTGAACGGTCCCGGGGCGATCGCCGTGACCACGATGTGGTCGCGGATCAGTTTCACCGCCATTCGCCGCGTCAGATGGATCAGGCCGGACTTGCTGGCGGCATAGGAATACGTCTCCATCGGATTGACGAAGATGCCGTCGATGGAAGCGATGTTGATGACCTTGGCGGGCCGCGCAGCGGTCGCGTCCGCGCGCAAGGGGGCGGCCAGCGCCTTGGTCAGGAAGAACGGCGTCTTGAGATTGAGGTTCATCACCTTGTCCCAGCCGCTCTCGGGAAATTCGTCGAAGTCAGCGCCCCACGCAGCACCGGCATTGTTGACCAGGATATCCAGCTTCGGTTCGCGCTTCTTGATTTCGGCTGCCAGCATCTCGATGCCGGCCATGGTGGAGATGTCGATCGGCAGCGCGATGCATTCGCCGTCATGGGCCGCAGTCAGCTCTTTCGCGGTGGCCTCGCAGGGGCCCGCCTTGCGCGCGGTGATGTAAACCTTCGCCGCGCCCTGGCTGAGAAATCCAGCCGCGATCATCTTGCCGATGCCGCGCGATCCCCCGGTCACCAGCGCGACACGGCCCTTGAGCGAAAACAGATCCTTCAACATGCGTTCCTCCGTTGATCTTGTCAGCGGTTTTGGGCGCGGGAGGAAGATGAGTCAAGGAACACACTCGTCGTCCCCGCGTTCGCGGGGACGACGCTACTTGATTATGCCGCGTCGATACGCCGAAAACCGTTCCACATTGCGGTGGCGGCGCCCGAGGTCAGTACCGGCGGAATGTGCGCCTCTTGATAATGGCCGTTGAGCGAGACGCGCTGCAGCGCGGTCAGATGATCGGCGCTTTCGGGAAAGATCATGCCCGGCCGCGTCGTTACCGCGGTCTTGAATCCAGCCGCGCGGGCCAGCGCGAACTCGCGGGGACCCGCCGCGATCTTGTCGCCATAGGGATAGGCGAGATGGAGGGCGGGGCGCTGCAGGGCGCTTTCGATCCGCGCCCGGCTGACCGCCATTTCATGGGCCGCGATCGCTTCGGTCTCGCTGGCGAGATTGCAATGCGTAATCGTATGCGCGCCGATCGTGACCAGGGGATCGTCCGCGAACGGCTTCAATTCATCCCAGGACATGCAGAGTTCGCGGCAGATGGCGGTTTCATCGACGCCGTGACGTGCGCACAGCGCGCTGATCTCGCGACGGACATCATCCGCCCCGGGCAACAGGCGCAGCCAGTCATGCAGGCGGTCGAATGCCGCCTGCTTGGCCGACGCCGTCGAGGTATCGAGGCGCGTCGGCGTCTCCCCGATGGTCACTTCGACGACAGAAGCCCTGGCGATCACCATTTCCAGCGCGACCCACCACAGCCGGCCGCTGCCTTCGGCGAAATCGCTCGCGACATAGACGGCAAAGGGCGCTTCAAATTCCCGCATTACCGGTAGCGCGTAATCGCGGTTGTCGCGATAGCCGTCGTCGAGCGTGAAGCAGGCAAAGCGCCGCGAAAACCGACGCTCGACCAGCCGCAGGTGAGCTTCGTCCATGGTGATGATATCGATACCGCCCGCGCGAAGATGTGCGAGCATCGCCCGCAGAAACTCCGGCGCCACCTCGAGGTGGCGGTTGGGCTGGAACTCGGCCTCGCGCCGGGGCCGGACGTGGTGCAGCATGAAAATGGCGCCCACGCCTGCGAACAAAGGTCGCAGCAGATGGTACGCGCCGGTGAAGTAAAGCGCTCCCAGTCCGGCGCGGATGACGTTGGTGCGAAGCTGCTTCATGAGGTGTGGCTGGCCGGTTGGGCGTGGTTTCGAAGCTAGCCGGGGACCGCTGAAGAAACAGTTAGCCGGAAGCGTGGTCCGGCGCCGGACCATTCCGCTCATTTCCAGTTTGACAGCCCGGCAAGGGTTTGTTTTCTCTCCGTTCCAGACCCGCGGGACATCGAATGCACGGACTTTTCAAGTGGAGTAGCAAATGGTGGCCGGGCGTCATTCCACTGGTCGTTTTCTGGGTGATTGCAGCCTGGACGAGTACTCCGCCGCTGGAAGCCGATCTGGCCGCCCGTAGCGCCACCGCGGTCAAGGATACCCTGCTGGACAAGCGCAGGATCGCCGTCGCCGGCCGCGACGTCACCTTTGGGGCGGACGCTTTCTCGGAAGAGGGCCGTCGCGGCGCGGTTGCCTCGGTGGAAGCCGTACCGGGTGTGCGGCTCGTCAACGATGAAACCCGCCTCGTTCCGGAAGCTACGCCGTTCGTCTGGTCGGCGGAGCGGGACGTCGTCCGGGTGACGTTGGGGGGCAGTTCGCCTTTGCCCGCCAGCAAGGGCAAGTTGGTCGAGGCGGCACGCGCCGGCCTCGGCGGCGTCGAGGTCGTCGATCAGATGAAGTTGTCGCGGGGCGCGCCGCCGCTTTTCGACAACGCCGCGTTGCTGCTGCTGGACCAGATCGGCAAGCTCAAGGACGGCAAGATCACGATTTCAGACACCAAAGTCAGCCTTTCCGGCATGGCGCGCGATCTTGGCGGCCGCGAAGCCATCGCGGCGGCGTTGAAAAATCTTCCCGAGGGGTTTTCGGTTGCCGCCAATGAGATCAAGGCGCCGCCTTATGTGTTCCAAGCCTACAAGGATCCGGTCGCATCGACGCTGACGCTGACCGGTTATGTGCCCGACAGCAATGTCCAGACGGCGCTCACGACCACGGCGGGCCGCAAGTTCTTCAGCGAAAAGGTGGTCGATAATCTCAAGGCCAGCGTCGGCGCACCTTCCGGCTTCGCCAATGCGGTGGTGCCGGCGCTGGGCGCGCTGTCGCGGCTGTCGACGGGGACGCTGGTGGTGTCCGACCGGGAGGTCAAACTCTCCGGCGATGCGTTCTACGATGCAGCGGCGGCTCAAATCCGGGCCGGCCTCGGCAAGGATTTCCCGCAGGGCTGGCAATTCAAGGCCGACATTTCGGTCAAGCCGACGTCCGCGCCGGTCGATGCGACCGTATGCCAGCAATTGCTGTCGGATCTGTTGGCCAAGGGAAAGGTCCGCTTCGAATCCGGGCGCGCCACCATCGATGCGGATTCGGCGGGACTGCTCGATCGTCTGATCGAAACGGCGTTGCGCTGCCCATCCGTCAATATCGAGATCGCGGGCCACACCGACGGCGACGGCGAGGACGGCTTCAATCAGGCGCTGTCGGAAAAGCGGGCGCAGGCGGTCGTGGACTATCTGGTGAAGGTCGGCCTGCCGGCGAGCCGCTTCAGCGCGGTCGGCTATGGCAGCACCCAGCCGGTCGCGTCCAATGATACCGACGAGGGCAAGGCGCGGAACCGCCGCATCGATTTCGTGGTGAGGTAACGGCGAATGGCGTATCTGATCATGTTTCATTGGGGCTGGTTGCTGGCGGCGCTGTTGCTCGGCCTCGCGATGGGCTGGATCGCCGTCGTTCACCGGGGGCCGGTTGTCCCGAGGCTGGCGGCGCTGTGCCTGGCGGGGTTGGCCGCGGCGCTGGTCGTGGCGGCGCTTGCGCGCCTGATACCGGGCCGCCCCGGCTATTGGCTCGACCTCGGTCTCATCATGTTTGCCTTGTACCTGGCCGGCTGCGCGGTGGGATCTTGGTTGCGCGACTGGGCGATCTCGCGTCATGCGCCGGCGGCCTGAGATTTCGGCCTGACAATCGCTGTGGCGACCGGTAAAATTCGCCGCCTGACATCACGAAAACTTCACCACCGCGCCTGCAAGGTCGCGCCGGGGGTTGGCGTTGCCGGAGCGGCTGCAGCAAAACTGTGCATCCGGTGTCATGAGCCTCTAATATGTTGAAGAAGCGTGTTTTATTTGGGCCCAGGCGAATTCCACTTCGGCTCAAAACGCGCTACGACATCGTGCCAGGGAGCAAACGTGGCGCGGACGGCGGCGGAGTTCGCACGGCGCCCGTCGTCGTGGATCGCAATTCGAGGTGGAGATGCTGGAAGCAATACGCAGGGCGGTTTCGTTTCTGCGCCAGAAGCAAATCCTGCACAAACTAGGTGTTGTGGTCAGCATCACGGTCATCGGGATCGCGTGCTACGTACTTTACCATATGCTGCGGGGCATCGATACCAACGAGGTCATCGAGGCCATTAAGTCGACCGAGCCGCGCCAGATCGTGCTGGCGGCTCTGTTCGTGACGGCGGGTTATTTCACCCTGACCTTCTACGATCTGTTCGCGGTTCGCACGATCGGCCGCACCGACATTCCCTACCGCGTCAACGCGCTCGCCGCCTTCACCTCCTATTCGATCGGGCATAATGTCGGGGCCAGCGTCTTCACCGGCGGCGCGGTGCGCTATCGCATCTATTCCGCGTGGGGACTGAACGCGATCGACGTCGCCAAGATCTGCTTTCTGGCCGGCCTGACATTCTGGCTCGGCAATGCCGCGGTGCTGGGACTGGGCATCGCCTTCCATCCGGAAGCGGCCGCCGCGATCGACCAGCTGCCACCCTGGCTGAACCGCGTCACCGCGTTCGCGATCATCGTCGCGCTGGTGGCCTATGTGGTCTGGGTGTGGACGCAACCGCGGCGGGTTGGCCGCGGGCCATGGACCGTGGTGCTGCCGGGCGGTCCGTTGACGCTGCTGCAGATCGCGATCGGAATTGTCGATCTCGGTTTTTGCGCGCTGGCGATGTACGTGCTGGTGCCGGACGAACCCAATCTCGGCTTTGTCGTGGTCGCGGTCATCTTTGTCTCGGCGACGCTGCTGGGCTTTGCCAGTCATTCGCCCGGCGGTCTCGGCGTATTCGATGCGGCCATGCTGGTCGGGCTGTGGCAGATGGACCGGGAAGACCTGCTCGCGGGAATGCTGCTGTTTCGTGTTCTCTATTATCTGGCGCCGTTTGTCATATCTGTAATCTTGCTGACGCTTCGGGAGCTTATATTGGGTGCGCGGCTGAAGCGCCTGCGCCAGGCGAAACCGGGCCATGACGACGAGCCGAAACACGAAGCCGTCTATGTTCGCAAGCGCGGGGATACCGGCGCCTGACGATAGCGACCCGAAGGGAAGAGAACCGGCCCGATGGCAATAGACGATTCTTCTGCTTCCATCTTCTCGCCGTGGCCCGACCGGCTGCGGCATTCCGCCATTATCCTGCTTGCCGCGGGTCTCGCTTTGACCGTGCTCGTCATCTTCGGCGAATTGGCGCTGGTCCGCGCCGCCGCGGTGTTCATCTGCATCGGTGCGGCCGCGCTGGTGCCCTGGCGGCTGCATGACGCGGTCGCCTCGCGCGAGGATGTGCGCGGCGTCAACCCGGTCGAGACGGCTGCCGTCAGCGCCGTCGTTGCCGGAATGCCGGATCCCGCGGTGCTGCTTGACCGTGCCGGCCGGGTCATCCACCTCAATGCGGCGGCGGCGCAGCTTGCGCCGGCGTTGCGCAAGAACGAACTCGCGCAGTTCGCCTTGCGCTCGCCCGAAATCATCACCGCGCTGCGCGAAGCCATCGCCACCACGGAACCCCGGCGCGCCACCTATCTCGATCACGTGCCGGTCGATCGCTGGATGGAGCTGATCATCGCGCCGGTGCCGGTGCCGACGCTGTTCGGCGGCACCGACAAATGCATGCTGATGACGTTCCACGACCAGACGCCGCTGCGCCGGGTCGAGGAAATGCGCGCCGACTTCGTCGCCAATGCCAGCCACGAACTGCGCACGCCGCTGGCGGCGCTGTCGGGCTTCATCGATACGCTGCAGGGGCCGGCCAAGGACGACGCCAAGGCGCGCGAGCGCTTTCTCGGCATCATGCACGCGCAGGCCACCCGGATGGCGCGGCTGATCGACGATCTGCTGTCGCTGTCGCGGGTCGAACTGTCAGCCCATGTCCGCCCCGATACGCTGGTGGATATCGTCCCGATCATCCGGCAGGTCGCCGACGGGCTGGAACCGCTGGCGCGGGAACGTCAGGTCACCATCCAGATCGATCTGCCGGATGCGCCGGTGACGATCGCGGGAGACCGCGAAGAGCTGTTGCGGCTGTTCGAGAACCTGATCGAGAACGCGCTGAAATATGGCGCCTCCGGCGGCAAGGTCATCGTGTCGCTCACCTCGGCGGTATCCGGCGACGGCGCGCCCGAAGTCCGGGTCATGGTGCGCGATTTCGGCCCCGGCATCGCCCCCGAACATCTGCCGCGGCTGACCGAACGGTTCTATCGGGTCGATGTCGGCGACAGCCGCGCGCAGGGTGGAACCGGGCTCGGTTTATCGCTGGTGAAACATATTCTTAACCGCCATCGGGGCCGGCTTTTGATCGAAAGCGTGCCGAAAAAGGGCGCTACCTTCACCGCCTGTTTTCCCCAGTCCCGGACTCCGCCAGAGAGCCAAAGCTAAGTTGTTTCAATAGCTTGGCTGTGTCATCCAGCTGTCACCAAACCTTCGTAAAAGCAGCATTGACCGCACTTACACGGATGCGGCGTGAGCGCAATCGGGCGCATCCGGCGCTTCGCTCACAAAATGGAGACCAGCAATGAATTTCGTCAAAACAATCGTCGCTGCCGGCCTGGTCGCCGCATCGACGTCGGCATTCGCGGCCGACATCACCGGAGCGGGTGCGACGTTCCCGTTCCCGATCTATTCGAAATGGGCCGATGCCTACAAGAAAGACACCGGCAACGGCCTGAACTACCAGTCGATCGGCTCCGGCGCCGGCATCAAGCAGATCCAGGCCAAGACCGTGACGTTCGGCGCTACCGATATGCCCCTGAAGGTTGAGCAGCTCGAGAAGGACGGCCTGGTGCAGTGGCCGATGGTGATGGGCGCGATCGTTCCGGTCGTGAACCTCGAAGGCATCAAGGCCGGCGAACTGGTGTTCGACGGCGAAACGCTGGCCAACATCTATCTCGGCAAGATCACCAAATGGGATGATCCGGCGATCGCCAAGCTCAATCCGAAGCTGAAGCTGCCGACCGACGCCATCACCGTGGTGCGCCGCTCCGACGGTTCGGGAACCACCTTCAACTTCACCGACTATCTGTCGAAGGCAAGCGCCGACTGGAAATCCAAGGTCGGTTCCGGCACCGCGGTCGAATGGCCGGCTGGCGTTGGCGCCAAGGGCAACGAAGGCGTCGCCGGCAATATCGGCCAGACCAAGAATTCGATCGGTTACGTCGAATACGCCTATGCCAAGCAGAACAAGCTGACCTACGCCGCCATGGTCAACAAGGCCGGCAAGACCGTGCAGCCGACGATCGCGGCGTTCCAGGCCGCGGCGTCGAATGCCGACTGGGCGAAGGCGCCCGGCTATTACGTGATCCTCACCGACCAGCCGGGTGAAGCTTCGTGGCCGATCACCGCGGCGACCTTCATCCTGATGCACAAGGAATCCACCGACAAGGCGGCGTCCGCCGAGGCGGTGAAGTTCTTCAAATGGGCTTTCGCCAAGGGCGACAAGATGGCGGAAGAGCTCGACTACATTCCGATGCCCGAGGCCGTGGTCAAGCTGATCGAGAAGACCTGGTCGGCCGATATCAAGAGCTGACAAGGACATTGCCGGAGGAGCGGCTTGCCTCTCCTCCGGCGCCCTCTTGGGCCGCCGGCACAATATCCGGAAACAGGATCGATGTCAGACCGGCGCATTTCTGGTAGCGTGAAAGAGGGGATCGGCGTGGCAGACATGGCTGTTCAAGGCGATGCGATCGAAGCCGCAGGGCCCTATGATCGCGCCAGGGCGCTCAACGCCTTCAAGCTCGGCGACGTTACATTCTATTGGATCACCCGCATTTGCGCGATCTCGGTCCTGCTCATCCTTGGCGGCATCATCCTGTCGCTGATCGCCGGCGCCTGGCCTGCGATGAAGCAGTACGGCTTTTCCTTCCTGTTCACATCGCGATGGGCGCCGTCGGCCGATCCGCCGGTGCTCGGCGCGCTCGGTCCGATCTACGGCACGCTGGTCACCTCCGTCATCGCGATGATGATCGCGATCCCGGTCGGACTGGGCATTGCGATCTTCCTGACCGAGCTTTGCCCGCAATGGCTGCGCCGCCCGATCGGCATCGCCGTGGAACTGCTCGCCGGCATCCCCTCGATCATTTACGGGATGTGGGGGTTCTTCGTGCTCGGTCCGTTCATGGCCGACACGTTTCAGCCGTTCATGATCAAGGTTTTCGACGGCGTCCCGGTTCTCGGCGCGATTTTCGCCGGCCCGCCGTCCTATCTCAGCCTGTTCAACGCGGCCCTGATCCTGGCGATCATGGTGCTGCCCTTCATCACCTCGATTTCGGTCGACGTGTTCAAGACGGTGCCGCCGGTGCTCAAGGAAGCCGCCTACGGCGTCGGCTGCACCACCTGGGAAGTGGTCCGCAACGTCGTGATCCCCTACACCCGCGTCGGCGTCATCGGCGGCATCATGCTGGCGCTCGGCCGCGCGCTCGGCGAGACCATGGCGGTGACCTTCATCATCGGCAACTCGTTCCGCATCTCCTCTTCGGTGTTTGCGCCGGGCACGACGATCTCGGCGGCGATCGCCTCCGAATTCGCCGAGAGCGACGGCCTGCATCAGTCCGGCCTGATCCTGCTCGGCCTGTTGCTGTTCGTACTGACCTTCTTCGTTCTGGCGGCGGCGCGGCTGATGCTGATGCGGCTGGAAAAGAAGGCGGGGAATTGAGATCATGAACCCGATTTACGCGCGCCGGCGCCGCTTCGACATCATCGTCAAGTTCCTCTGTCTCGGCGCCGCGCTGTTCGGCGTCACCTGGCTGGCCTTGATCCTGTTCACGCTGTTCTTCAACGGCCTCGCCGGGCTCAATCTGCAGGTCTTCACCCAGAATACGCCGCCGCCGGGATCGACCGAAGGCGGCCTGCTGAATGCGATCACCGGCTCGGTCATCATGACCGTGATCGGCGTCGGCATCGGCGCGCCGCTAGGGCTGTTCGCCGGCACCTATCTGGCCGAATATGGCAGGAACGACCGCCTCACCTCGGTGATCCGCTTCATCAACGATATTCTGCTCAGCGCGCCGTCGATCATCATCGGCCTGTTCGTCTACGGCGCCATCGTGGTGCCGATGGGCGGGTTCTCGGCTTTCGCCGGATGCCTGGCGCTGGCGGTGATCGTCATTCCCGTGGTGGTGCGCACCACCGAGGACATGCTGCTGCTGGTGCCCAATCCGCTGCGCGAGGCGGCGTCCGCGCTCGGCCTGCCGCGCTCGCTGGTGATCAAGCGCATCGCCTACCGCGCCGCGCGCGCCGGCCTCATCACCGGCGTGCTGCTGGCGACGGCCCGCGTCGCCGGCGAGACCGCGCCCCTGCTGTTCACCGCACTGAGCAACCAGTTCTTCAGTCTCGACCTGACCAAGACCATGGCCAACCTGCCGGTGACCATCAACAACTTCGTGCAAAGCCCCTACGCCTACTGGAAGCAGCTGGCCTGGAGCGGCGCCCTGATTATCACCTTGACCGTACTTGCCCTGAATATTGGCGCGCGCATTCTGGGCGCCGAGAGGACAGCAAAATGAACGACCTTTCCGTATCCGTGAGTGTTCCAAGCGCGCCGCTGCCGTCGATGTCAGGTCAGGCGGAGGCGCCGGCCAAGGTGACCGCGCGCAACCTGAATTTTTATTACGGCGAGCATCATGCGCTGAAGAACATCAACCTGACGCTCGGCACAAATCGCGTCACCGCCTTTATCGGGCCGTCCGGCTGCGGAAAGTCGACGCTGCTGCGGATATTCAATCGCATGTACGATCTTTATCCCGGCCAGCGCGCCACCGGTCAGGTCATGCTGGATTCCACCAACATCCTCGATCCCAAGCTCGACCTCAATTTGCTGCGCGCGCGGGTCGGTATGGTGTTCCAGAAACCGACGCCGTTTCCGATGACGATCTACGAGAACATCGCCTTCGGCATCCGGCTCTACGAGAAGATCTCCAAATCCGAGATGGACGGCCGCGTCGAGAAGGCGCTGCGCGGCGGCGCGCTGTGGAACGAGGTCAAGGACAAGCTGAACGCCTCCGGCCTCAGCCTTTCCGGCGGACAGCAGCAGCGGCTCTGCATCGCCCGCACCGTGGCGGTGCGGCCCGAGGTGATCCTGTTCGACGAGCCGTGCTCGGCGCTCGATCCGATCTCGACTGCAAAGGTCGAGGAACTGATCTCGGAACTGGCGGAGGATTACACCATCGCCATCGTCACTCATAACATGCAGCAGGCTGCCCGCGTCTCCGACAAGACCGCCTTCATGTATCTTGGCGAATTGATCGAATTCGACGAGACCAACAAGATCTTCACATCGCCGAGCGATCGACGCACCCAGGATTACATCACCGGCCGCTTCGGCTGAGGAGAGCAACATGGCTTCTGAACACACCGCAAAAGCGTTCGACAGCGATCTTCAGGAATTGACCCGGCTGGTCGCCGAGATGGGCGGTCTTGCCGAACGGATGATCGTCGAATCCGTCGATGCGCTGATCCGCCGCGACGTCGCGCTCGGCAAGCGCGTCGTCGCCGCCGACGCCGAAATCGACAATCTGCAGCGTATTATCGAGGAGCGCGCGGTATTGACCATCGCCCGCCGCCAGCCGATGGCGATCGACCTGCGCGAAATCGTCGGCGCCATGCGGGTGGCCACCGATCTCGAGCGGATCGGGGACCTCGCCAAGAACATGGGCAAACGGGTGGCGGCGCTGGAAAGCGATTTCCAGCCGCTGAAGCTGATCCGCGGTCTCGAGCACATGACCGACCTGGTGCAGTCGCAGGTGAAATCGGTGCTCGACGCCTATGCGGCGCATGATTTACCGGCGGCGATGTCGGTGTGGAAGGGCGACGAGGAAGTCGACGCCATCTGCACCTCGCTGTTCCGCGAGCTGCTCACCTATATGATGGAAGATCCGCGCAACATCAGTTTCTGTATCCATTTGATGTTCTGCGCCAAGAACATCGAACGCATCGGCGATCACGCCACCAATATCGCGGAAACCGTATTTTACATGATAGAAGGTCAGCAGATGCTCGACAAGCGGCCGAAGGGCGACATGACGACGTTTGCCACCACCGTCCCTGGAAACTAGAATCAAGAGAGCGTTTCGAGTGAAGTGGAGACCGGTTCGCGTGAAGATAACGCGTCAATTAAAAGAGAAGGCTTGAGCATATGAGCGCGCGCATTCTGGTGGTGGAAGACGAGGAAGCGCTCACCACGCTGTTGCGCTATAACCTCGACGCTGAAGGCTATGACGTCGAAACCGTCGGGCGTGGCGACGACGCCGACACCCGGCTGAAGGAGCGCGTCCCCGATCTGATCGTGCTCGACTGGATGCTGCCGGGCCTGTCCGGCATCGAGCTGTGCCGCAGGCTGCGGGCGCGGCCTGAGACCAGGTCGCTGCCGATCATCATGCTGACCGCGCGCGGCGAGGAAAGCGAACGGGTCAGGGGGCTGGCGACTGGCGCCGACGATTATATCGTCAAGCCGTTCTCGGTACCGGAACTGCTGGCGCGGGTGAAGGGATTGCTGCGCCGCGCCAGTCCCGAGCGCCTCGCCACCATACTCACCTATGGCGACATCGAGCTCGATCGCGAAAAGCGCCGCGTCGCCCGCTCCGGCCGGCCGATCGATCTCGGTCCGACCGAGTATCGCCTGCTGGAATTTTTCCTCGAGCATCCCGGCCGGGTGTTCAGCCGCGAGCAGCTGCTCGACAGCGTGTGGGGCCGCGATATCTATATCGACGAGCGCACCGTGGACGTGCATATCGGACGGCTGCGCAAATTGCTGAATCCCGGCCGCGAGCAGGATCCGATCCGCACCGTGCGCGGCGCCGGCTACGCGCTGGACGATCGGTTTGCGAAAGCGGCGGAGTAGCGATCACATCGATGGTCGTCGTCCCGGCGAACGCCGGGAACCATACTCCGTGACGTATCGATTTTGGCAATCTGCTGATCGAACATCTCACACAACCACGAAGGCCAGTGGTTATGGGTCCCGGCGTTCGCCGGGACGACGATGGATGGATTTCGCGTTGGCGGCGTGGCGGCGAGGCAAGTCTGGATTGCTTCGCCACTTGCGCTCCCTTGCGCAAACGCTTCGCGTTTGTCGCAGGTAATGACGACGAGGTTACCTCGTCGGCTTCGTCGGCTGGCGGCGGCGATCGCTGGCCGGCTGATAGGCGATGCGCGAGTGATGTGCGCAATACGGTAAACTGGTGAGCGCCTTGCCGCCGCAGAAAAAGAATTCCGAACTGGAGGGATCGCCGATCGGCCAGTGGCAGGTGGCCTCGCTCAGTTCCAGCAGCGACAGCCGCTGGCTCATCGGCACCACATTGTCGTAGGCGATCGGATCCGGCTCCATCTCGACTTCGAATGCGTGGGCCAGCGCGGTGTTGCCGCGCGAGACCGGGCGCGAAACCCGCATCATGTGCTGGGCCGGGCGCGCCTTGCGCTGCCGCGGGGCCGCCGAGGAGGGGCTCTTGGCGCGGCCGGAAAGGCCCAGCCGGTGGACTTTGCCAATCACGGCGTTTCGGGTCACATTTCCGAGTTCCGCGGCGATCTGGCTGGCCGAAAGCCCGCCTTCCCAGAGTTTTTTCAATTGCTCGACGCGGTCGTCGGTCCAGGTCAATACCGTCATCGCTCTCTTCCCTTCGTGTCGCGCCGGCCATTCTCGAAGCGGCGGTGCGACTCCAAATCTTCAAAAACCCCTGCAGGCAGAATCCCTTAGCCCTCGCCCGACGCGGAATGCGCGCCTTGCGTTTACGCTGAACACTGGGAACGGGTGAGAATTAGAACTGCCGCACGAGATGTCGTACCCGACAGCCCAAAAGATACAATATGCCGTGACTCCCGCGCAAGAGTCCGGCGCGACGCGTCCACACATTCCGTGCGGTAAACGGATCCCCAGCTTGCGGGTTCCATTGCCAGGTTGACAGCTATCGCCGCGCGCATAGAATGGTCCGCACGTGCCGCCCCGAAAAGGCGGCACGTTTTGTTTTCCGGGACTGGATGTCGATGCGAGCCGCGCCAATGCGTGCATCGTGGCCAGCCCTAACCTTCAGTGATCGCCATGAACAACAGCGCGACGTCGCATCTGCTTCCCGTATTCGCCAGGGTCGATCTCGGTTTTGAACGCGGCGAGGGAGCCTGGCTGATCGCCACCAATGGCGAGCGCTATCTCGATTTCACCTCGGGCGTCGCGGTCAATGCGCTGGGCCATGCCCATCCGCATCTGGTCGCAGCGTTGCAGGAGCAGGCGACGAAACTGTGGCACATGTCGAACCTGTTCAAGAGCCCGGATGGCGAGCGGCTCGCGGCAAGGCTGTGCGAACAAAGTTTCGCCGACTTCGTGTTCTTCGCCAACTCCGGCGCCGAGGCGATGGAATGCGCGATCAAGATCACGCGCAAGCATCACGCCGCCAAGGGGCACCCCGAGCGCTATCGCATCATCACCTTCGACGGCGCATTTCACGGACGAACGCTGGCGACCTTGGCTGCGACCGGTTCGCCGAAATATCTCGAAGGTTTTGGGCCGCCGATGGATGGCTTCGATCAGGTCACGCTCGGTGACCTCGATGCCGTCAAGAAGGCGATCGGTCCGCACACCGCGGGCATCCTGATCGAACCGCTGCAGGGCGAAGGCGGCGTGCGCGCGGCGCCGCATGCATTCTTCAAGGCGCTGCGCCAGCTCTGCGACGACAATGGCCTGCTCTTGATCTTCGATGAGGTGCAGACCGGGATGGGCCGCACCGGCGATCTGTTCGCCTACAAGCGCATCGGTGTCACGCCGGACGTGATGCCGCTGGCGAAAGCGCTCGGCGGCGGTTTTCCGATCGGCGCCTGCCTCGCCACCGCCGATGCCGCGGCCGGCATGACGCCGGGCTCGCACGGTTCGACCTTCGGCGGCAATCCGCTGGCGGTGGCGGCTGCGAACGCGGTGCTGGACGTGATGCTGAAGCCCGGCTTCTTCGAGCACGCGCAGAAGATGTCGCTGCTGCTGAAACAGAAGCTGGCCTCGGTGGTCGACCGTCACCCGGATGTGCTTGCCGAGGTGCGCGGCGAGGGGCTGCTGATCGGTCTGAAGGCGGTGGTGCCGTCGGGGGATCTGGTGACGGCGCTGCGCGCTCAAAAGCTTCTGACCGTCGGCGCCGGAGAAAACGTGGTCCGGTTCCTGCCGCCGCTGATCGTGACCGAGGCGGAAATCGAGGAAGCGGTCGCCCGGCTCGAGCGCGCCTGTGTGACGCTTTCGGGCGACAAGTTGAAGCGGGCGGCGGGACAATGAGCAAAGCTCTGCGCCATTTTCTCGATCTCAGCGAGCTTCCGACCAAGGAATTGCGCAGCATGCTCGACGCCAGCGTCGCCATGAAGGCGAAGCAGAAACAGCATGCCAAGGCGGCCAAGCCGCTTGAGGGCAAGACGCTGGCGATGATTTTCGAAAAGCCCTCGACCCGCACCAGGGTGTCGTTCGATGTCGGCATGCGCCAACTCGGCGGCGAGGCAATCATGCTGACCGGCGCGGAAATGCAGCTCGGCCGCGGCGAGACCATCGCCGATACGGCGCGTGTGCTGTCGCGTTACGTCGATGCCATCATGATCCGCATTCTCAACCATGATGCGCTGCTCGAACTCGCCGCGCACGCCACCGTGCCCGTGATCAACGGGCTGACGCGGCGGTCGCATCCCTGCCAGGTGATGGCGGATCTGATGACGTTCGAGGAGCATTGCGGGCCGATCGAGGGCCGCACCGTCGCCTGGACCGGTGACGACAACAACGTGCTGGCGTCATGGGCGCATGCGGCCGAGCGCTTTCGTTTCAATCTTCGGGTGGCGACGCCGCCGCAGCTTGCGCCGAACAAGACGATGAAGGACTGGATCAAGGCCACGCAAGCTCCGATCGTGCTCGGCAATGATCCGGAAGCGGCGGTGCGCGGTGCCGATTGCGTGGTCACCGACACCTGGGTGTCGATGGGCGACAAGGACGGCGAGCACCGTCACAATGTATTGAAGCCGTACCAGGTCAACGCCAAACTGATGTCGCTGGCAAAACCCGACGCGATTTTCATGCATTGCCTGCCGGCGCATCGCGGCGACGAGGTCACCGACGAGGTGATCGACGGCCCGCAATCGGTGGTGTTCGACGAGGCCGAAAATCGCCTGCATGCGCAAAAAGGCATTCTGGCGTGGTGTTTCGAGGCGGTGGCGTAGCCGCGCGTGCACAACAACAACATCGTCGTCCCAGCGAACGCCGGGACCCATACCGCGTGATCTGTCTGTCTTTGCGATGTGGTAGACGCTCTGCGCAACACTACGACCGGCGGCTATGGGTCCCGGCGCTCGCCGGGACGACGCTCCACTGATTGCTGCCCCTTTCGATTTGCACCTCGCGACCCCAGATAAAGCGCCATGACTTCACAATTCCCCGATAGCAAAATCTCCGTCGAAAACACCATCCGCGCGCCGTCGGCCGTTCCGGTCGACGACGCGGTGCTGCCATTCGAGGTCGCCGCGCTCGATCTGCGCGGCCGCCTGACCCGGCTCGGTCCCGCGCTCGACGACGTCCTGACCAAGCACGATTATCCGCCCGCCGTCGGCAAGCTGCTGGGCGAGGCGATCGTGCTGACGACGCTGCTCGGCTCATCGCTGAAATTCGATGGCCGCTTCATCCTGCAGACCCAGACCGACGGCCCGGTGTCGTTCCTGATTGTGGATTTCCAGGCGCCGGATCGCTTGCGCGCCTATGCCCGCTTCGATGCGAAGCGACTCGAGGACGGGCTGGATTCCGGCGCGCTCCTGGGACGCGGCCATCTCGCCATGACCATCGATCAGGGCGCCGACATGAGCCGCTATCAGGGTCTGGTGGCGCTCGAAGGCGGCAGCCTCGAAGACGCCGCCCATGAATATTTTCTGCGCTCCGAACAGATCCCGACCCGGGTGCGGCTGGCGGTCGGCGAGGAATGGCGCGGCGGCGGTGAAGGCCCAAGGCATCGCTGGCGAGCCGGCGGCATGCTGCTGCAATTCCTGCCCAAGGCGCCGGAGCGGGCGCGGCAGGCCGATCTGCATCCCGGCGACGCGCCCGAGGGCGCCGTGACCCACACCATCGAGGAAGACGATGCCTGGATCGAGGGCCAGTCGCTGATCTCGACCGTCGAGGATGTCGAATTGATCGATCCCGATCTGTCGGGAGAGCGGCTGCTGTATCGTTTGTTTCACGAGCGCGGCGTGCGGGTGTTCCCACCGCTGCCGCTGCGGGCGCAATGTTCATGCTCGCGCGAGGCGGTCTCCTCGATGCTCGCGAGCTTCACCGCCGGCGACCGCGCCGACATGGTGAAGGACGGCAAGGTGGTCGTGACCTGCGAGTTCTGCAGCTCGGTCTATGCTTTCACGCCGGAAGAAGCCGGCGTGGAGTAAGCGGGTACCCCCTCGACGGATCGCAATTCGTGCGTGTAAGTTCCCCCGCCATCGCTCGATGGCCTGATGGGCTGGGGATCACATGATGCGAATTGTATTGGCTGGCTTGGGACTACTGCTGTCGATCGTTTCGGCACAGGCGGACAAGGTGGTGGCGTCCGGCAGGCCGCTGAAACTCTACGAGGCTTATTCCACCAATCCGGACTGCACTTCCGCCGGGGCCGTCGTGTTGCGGATTGCGCAGCCGCCTTCCCACGGGCGTGTCTCGATAAATCAGGGCGGCGTGTTTCCGAGCTTTCCGCTGTCCAATCCCAGAAGCGTATGCAACCGGCGGCGCGTCCCGGGCGTGCATGCGACTTACGTCTCCGAACGCGGCTACCTCGGCCCGGATCTTGTCGTGCTGCAAGCTCTTTTTCCCTCGGGGCGCGGCGTCAACATCACCGTCGCGATCCGCGTCATGTAGCGGACGCGCCGGATATCCCATCGAGTGATTTGCCCGTCGGGCGCTTTGTTGACGGGGCTGTCCATACCCCTTTGCAAAAATATTTCGCTTAACCCGTCGGGCAAATCATCTCTACAAGCTCGCGCCATCCCACCCCACCAGAGGGGCGTATCATGATCGTCACGAAACGCGGGGCGGGATGCGGTGGACGCGGCAGCGTCTTGCGCGCGAGGGGATCGCAGGGCGGGTCGAAAGACTTGTGAGCGATCAACAGCGTGCGGACGAGGGATGTTGCTACGTACGGCGAAGTCGTGTGGTCCTGACGCCCCGACGCTGGCGTCAAGTTCGCGGATGTTTTTGTCCGCCCAACCGGGCAGTGACAAAAACGTTAATCCGCAAACGACGGTGGCAAAAGAGCCCGGTCACCGGGGAGAGTACGAAGGAAACCGTTAAAACCATTGCGTGCGGGAATGCCGGGCGATTCCGGTGTACACGTTGTTGCTCGTGTGCGTTCTACCAATCAAAGTGCACACGAGGCCGCGGGTGCAGCGGGCACCCGGCATTCCCCACGCCCTCTTTGGGCGGAAAATAAAAGCAATGCCTCGGACGCTTGGCGTCGCGAGGTCGAAGACGTGCGCGAAACTACATCAACGTCATTGCGAGCGCAGCGAAGCAATCCATGGCCGCAGCAAAACGAAAGATGGATTGCTTCGCTGCGCTCGCAATGACGATCTAAAAACCCGTCGTGGTTCTCGGCGAACCGAAGCGCAGCACACTCTCGGCCGTCATCGCCCGCCACCGGGTCGGCGCGTTGCGCCGCCCGATGACAGGCTCCGGCGGGCGATCCAGTATTCCAGAGACGCCAATGATTCAATCGAGAAGCTGCGGCGTACTGGATACCCCGCCTGCGCGGGGTATGACGAGTTGCTGTGGCGCGGCGCGCAACGTCATCCCTAATTCAACACCCGCTTGCTGTCGGGGCTGTCGAGCGAGAAGGTCGGTACGTCGATTTCGAACTGCTCGCCGCTTTCGGTCACCATCTTGTAGCGGCCGGTCATGATGCCCGAGGCGGTCGGCAGCGGCACGCCGCTGGTGTATTCGAACCGCTCGCCCGGCCCCAGCACCGGCTTCTCCCCGACCACGCCCTCGCCGCGGACGTTCTGCGTATGCCCGGTGGCGTCGGTGATGATCCAATGCCGCGTCTGTAGTTGTACCGTCTCAGCGCCGGTGTTGGTGATGACGATGGTGTAGGACCAGAAATACTGACGGTTTTCGACCGACGAGCGCTCGGGGAGGAAGTTCGGCTCCACGGTAACTTCGATCTGGCGAGTGACGGCTCGGTACATGTGGGCGATTGTCCTGAAATCGTGATCCATCATAGCGAAAAAATCCGGGGGAACCAATCGCCAGGCCGCCTTTGCAGCCATATCGTAGGCATGCTGATCGTGGTTTCAACATAGTTCCGACCTAAAGCGCCCGCGCCGCCCAAGCCGCTTCCCGGCTTGTTTGCAACTTGCGGGCCGATATTATCATTCGTGTCGTGCAAGCGCGTAAATCCGACCTGCTCAAACGGTGCCCGATGACGTCCATTGCCGATCGAATTCCCGGGCCATCCCTCGCAGGCGCAGCGGAGGCTGGCGCGCGGGACGCGTCGGCTGCGGCCTCGGTGCCGGCGATTTCGCTGCCCGCCGCCGGCGAGCGCGAATTGCGGCTCGATCTGTTTCGCGGGCTGGCGCTGTGGCTGATCTTCATCGATCATCTGCCGCCCAATATTCTGACCTGGTTCACGATCCGCAATTACGGATTCAGCGACGCCACCGAGATCTTCATTTTCATCTCGGGCTACACGGCGGCGTTCGTCTACGGCCGCGCCATGCTCGAGTCGGGTTTCGTGGTGGCGACCGCGCGCATCCTGCGGCGGGTCTGGCAGATCTATGTCGCCCACGTGTTCCTGTTCACGATTTTCCTCGCCGAGATTTCCTACGTCGCCACCAGCTTCGAGAACCCGCTCTACACCGAAGAAATGGGCATCATGGATTTTCTCAAGCAGCCCGATGTCACCATCGTGCAGGCGCTGCTGCTGCGATTCCGTCCCGTCAACATGGACGTGCTGCCGCTCTATATCGTGCTGATGCTTTTTCTCCCCTTGATCCTCTGGCTGATGAAGTGGCGCGCCGACGTCACGTTGGCGTTGTCGGTGCTGCTCTATGCCGTCACCTGGCAGTACGATCTGTATCTGACGGCCTATCCGAACGGTTTCTGGGCCTTCAATCCGTTCGCCTGGCAATTGCTGTTCGTGTTCGGCGCCTGGTGCGCGCTGGGCGGCGCCAGGCGGATGTCGCGGATTCTTTCATCGCCGATCACGCTGTGGATTTCATTCGCCTATCTGCTGGCGGCGTTCTGCGTCACGCTGACATGGTATCTGCCGCAGTTGAGCCATTTGATGCCGCGCCGGATCGAACAGTGGATGTATCCGATCAACAAGACCGATCTCGACGTGCTGCGGTTCGCGCATTTCCTGGCGCTGGCGGCGATCACCGTGCGCTTCCTGCCCAGGGACTGGCCGGGATTGAAATCGCCCTGGCTGCGCCCGCTTATCCTGTGCGGGCAGCATTCGCTGGAGATCTTCTGCCTCGGCGTGTTCCTGGCGTTCGCCGGGCATTTCGCGCTGGCGGAAATCTCAGGTGGTGCCGGGATGCATTTCATTATCAGTATTTCCGGAATCCTCATTATGTCGGGGATGGCGTGGGTAATTTCGTGGTACAAGCACTCTGCCGACAAGAGTGCATCCCGGACCAAAAGCACCGGCGGCAACGCCGATATGGCGGGAGGGGGCTGATGCAGTCCAATCGAAAGGCCGTGCTGGGCCTGACGATTCTCGCCGGTCTTTTGACCGGCGCGGTCGCGCGCGCCGAGGATGCGGTCCCGAGCTGCGACGTTCCGGCCTATCTGCTCACCACCGAGAGCTCGCTTCCCAAGGTCGCGGATGCTGTAAAAGCAGGCCATTCGCTGGATATTCTGGTGGTGGGCAGCCGCTCGTCGACGATAGCTACATCGGAAGCCAGCGCCTATCCGGCCCGGTTGCAGGCAATCCTGAAGGACAAGTTACCATCAACCGAGGTGAACCTGTCCGTAGAAATACAGGTCAAGAAAACTGCCGAGGAAGTAGCCAGCGGGCTTGTTAAGCTGGTGGAAGGAAAAAAGCCTACTTTGGTCATCTGGCAGACCGGCACCTACGATGCCATGCGCTCCATCGATCCCGATGATTTTCGCGGCGCCGTCGACGAGGGCGTTGTTGCGCTGCAAAATGCGGGAACCGACGTGGTTTTGATGAATCTGCAGTATAGCCCGCGCACGGAAACGATGATTTCCGCGCCGCCTTACCTAGATAATATGCGCGTGGTGGCGCAGCAGCACGACGTTCCGCTGTTCGACCGGTTTGCTATCATGCGCCACTGGAATGAGCAGGGAGACTTCGATCTTTTCAGCGCTTCGCATGGTATCGACCTCGCGAAGCGTGTCCATGATTGCCTCGGCCGGGCGCTTTCGAAATTTGTCATCGATGCGGCGCATTTGAACCCGGCTCAGCAGAATTGAGGTTTAGCGTTAATGGTTTGTCACCGCCCTTTTTGCAGGATCACATCGCTGGCAGCATTCGCCGTCGCGGTGCTGGTGATGCTGACGCCGGCGTCGATGCAGTTCGCACGCGCCCAGGCTGCGCAGGCCGCTCAACAGTTGACCGCGTCCGACAACGCCAAGTCCGAGATCGCCAAATCCGATAACGTCAAATCCGATGGTGCAAAGCCGTCAGCGTCACAGACCACTGGCGCCGGCACGGTTGCCGCCGTCGACCAGGCCAATCCGGCGCAGCAAAAGAGTCTCACCACCAAGGCCCTCGAGAGGGTGAGGGAGGCCGCGAAATCGGCCGGTGACATTTTCAGCCGGGTGCCGTGTCTGCCGCCGAAGGGCGGCGCCAAATCGATGGGCTCGCTGCCGCATGTCGCGGGCAAGCTCGCTGCCGGCGAGCCGGTGGTGATCGTCGCGTTCGGATCGTCCTCGACGGTCGGCTATGGCACCACCTCTCCGGAATTCACCTATCCCAATCGGTTGGCGGCGCAGTTGCACCGGCAATATCCGAGCGCCGACATCACCGTGATCAATCGCGGCCAGGGCGGCGAGGACGCGCCTGAAATGATGAAGCGGCTCCAGGTCGCGGTGCTCGATATGAAGCCCGATCTGGTGATCTGGCAGGTCGGCACCAATGCGGTGCTGCGCAATCTCGATCCCACCGAAACCGCCAATCTGGTGGAAGAAGGCATCGCGCGCATTCAGGCCGCGGGCGCCGACCTCGTGCTGGTTGATCCGCAATACTCGCCAAGGGTCAACGAGCGCGCCGAAAGCGCCACCAAGATGGTGAAGCTGCTCGGCAGGGCCGCCGAGCTTCGTCACGTCGGATTTTTTCCGCGTTTCGAGGTGATGCGCGACTGGCACGAGAAGCAGTCGATCCCGATCGACAATTTCGTCATCGCCGACGGCCTGCACATGACCGACTGGGGCTATGCCTGCTTCGCCCAATTGCTCGGCGATGACATCATCAAGTCGGTCGGCCAGATCAAGCTCGGCGTCAACGTGCCGTCCAACGTGCAGACCTATCGGCCGATGTGATAAAAGCGAATGGGGAGTGGCGAATAGCGAACGGAGTTGGTTCTATTCGCTATTCGCTATTCGCTATCACGCCTCACGCCGTCTCCAGCGCCGCTTGCAAATCCTCGATCAGATCGTCGCGATGCTCCAGCCCGGCCGAGAACCGGATAAATCCTTCGCTGATGCCGAGTTCGGCGCGCGCTTCCGGCGTCAGCCGCTGATGCGTGGTGGTGGCCGGATGGGTGACGAGGCTCTTGGCGTCGCCGAGATTGTTCGAAATCCGCGAAATCTTCAGCGCGTTGAGGCAGCGGAACGCCGCCGCCTTGCCGCCCTTGACCTCGAAGCCGATCAGGGTCGAGCCGGCGCGCATCTGCTTTTTCACCAAAGCGGCCTGCGGATGATCGGCGCGACCGGGATAGATCAGCCGCGAGATTTTCGGATGCTGTGCCAGCGCTTCGGCAACGGCCGCCGCGGTTTCGGTCTGAGCGCGGACGCGGACCGCCAGCGTCTCCAGCCCCTTCAGCAGCACCCAGGCGTTGAACGGCGACATCGACGGGCCGGTCTGGCGCATGAAGTTGTGGATGTGCTCGGCAATGAAGGCTTCCGAAGAGAGAATGATGCCGCCGAGGCAGCGACCCTGGCCGTCGATATGCTTGGTGGCGGAATACACCACGACATCGGCGCCGAGGCTCAGCGGGCTCTGCCAGATCGGGGTCGCAAACACGTTGTCGACGATCAGCCGCGCGCCGCCCTGATGCGCGATCTCGGCGATGGCCGCGATGTCGAGCACGTCGAGCGTCGGATTGGTCGGGCTCTCCAGGAAGCAGCTTTTGGTGTTCGGCCGCATCGCCTTCTTCCATTGGTCGAGATCGAGGCCGTCGACCAATGTGGATTGAATGCCGTAGCGCGGCAGCAGGTCCTCCACCACATAGCGGCACGAACCGAACATCGCCTTCGCGGCCACGACGTGATCGCCGGCCTTCAGTGGCGCCAGCACGGCGGTGGTCACCGCGGCCATGCCGGTGGCAGTGGCGCGCGCCGCTTCCGCGCCTTCGAGCTCGATCATGCGGCGCTCGAACATCGAGACGTTAGGATTGGAAAAGCGCGAATAGAGAAAGCCGGGCTCCTCGCCCTTGAACCGCGCCTCGCATTGCTCGGCGCTGTCGTAGACAAAACCCTGGGTGAGGAACAGCGCCTCGGATGTCTCGCCGAATTGCGAGCGCAACGCGCCGGAATGCACCAGCCGGGTTTCGGGACGATAGCGCGCGGTGGACTTAGCCTCAGACATGTGACCTCCATCGTGACCACCCTTGAAATGGTCACAAAAAACCGGCCTGGAAAAATTCCACAGGCCGGGATCACATTGTCCCCGGCCTGTTTAGCGACTTATTTAACGTGGCTGCAAGCCGGCCGGCTCAAATCACCACGGGATAAGTGATGCTCATATTCCCTCGCGCCCTTTCCGTCAAGGCGGCCTTCGGATAACGCATAAAAGTCCGTATTTTCAGCGTCTGGATGGCGTAAGCTCAGCCATCCCGGGGACCCTCTGCCGTGCCGTTTTCGCTTCAGCCCGACGCCAATGGCATCCTGCCCGATCGCATGATCGCGGCGATGGCGGACGCCGGCCTCATTCTGCCGGCCTATCCCTTTGTCGAAAGCCAGATCCAGCCGGCGAGCCTCGACCTCCGTCTGGGCGATGTCGCCTATCGGGTGCGGGCGAGTTTCCTGCCGGGCCCCGGCGCGACGGTGGCCGAACGCATCGATGAATTGAAGCTGCATGAAATCAACCTCAGCGACGGCGCGGTACTGGAGACCAACTGCGTCTACATCGTGCCGCTGCTGGAAAGCCTAGCGCTCCCGCAGCAGATCGTCGCCGCCGCCAATCCGAAAAGCTCGACCGGGCGGCTCGATGTGTTCACCCGCGTGATCGCGGACGGCACGCGGCGGTTCGACATGATCGGCGCGGGATATCACGGCCCACTCTATGCCGAGATCAGCCCGAAGACGTTTCCGGTGTTGTTGCGCGAGGGATCGCGGCTCAGCCAGGTCCGCTTCCGCACCGGCGATGCTATCCTGAGCGCCGACGAACTCGATGCGCTGCACGGCAAGGAACGGCTGGTCGATGTAAATGACGCCGATCTCGTCAATGGGGTGGCGCTGAGCGTCGATCTCGCGGGCAAGAATGCCGGCGGCTTCGTCGGCTACCGCGCCAAGCGCCATACCGGCGTGGTCGATATCGACCGCCGCGGCGGCTATGCGGTTGATGAATTCTGGGAGGCGATTCCCGCGCGGCCCGACGGCAGTCTCATTCTCGATCCCGGCGAGTTCTATATCCTGGCTTCAAAGGAAGCCGTGCAGGTGCCGCCGGATTATGCTGCGGAGATGGTGCCGTTCGATCCGTTGGTTGGCGAGTTCCGCGTGCATTATGCCGGCTTCTTCGATCCCGGCTTCGGCTATGCCGGCGCCGGCGGCAAGGGATCGCGCGCGGTACTGGAAGTGCGCTCGCGCGAAGTGCCGTTCATCCTCGAGCACGGCCAGATCGTCGGCCGGCTGGTCTACGAAAAAATGCTGGCGCGGCCCGATGCGATGTACGGCCAGCGCATCGGCTCCAACTATCAGGCGCAGGGCCTGAAGCTGAGTAAGCATTTTAAGGTGTAAGCTTATCTCATCCTAAGGCGTCTCAAGGGATGAGGAACAAAAATATCCTCCGGATATCGCCCTTATCCCATCAGTAGTGCGCCGGCCCACGCTGCGGCCGCGACCAGGATTAAGCCCGGGATTAGGCGCAACGCGAAGGACCGGCTTCCGCTGCTCCAGGCAAAAATGATCTTGCTGATTGTATTGGTTGAGAGTCCGGCGAGAATAGGAAACACGGCGTCAGCAGGGGCCATCTTTCCGGATGCAACCAGCGAAGCAACCGCGATGGCGGCGGAATGCGTGTCGACGAAGCCGGCGACCGCGGCCGCTACAATGACTCCCGTCTCACCAAACCATTCCCGCAGCGCGGCCGAGGCAATGAGGATTGCGGAAAGGGTCAGGGCAAATACCAGCGCGACCGGAAGGCTGAACGCCTGTCCCGGCTGAGGATCGGGCGCTTCCCTTTCACGCAAGGCCCGGACCGTGAAGCCGACGCCGTATGCTGCGGCGGCGATACCTGCGCAGATCAGGGGGACAGATAGTGCGCGCAGGGTGATGATGCTGGTGGGCGCGAGAACCAGGGACATCAGAATAATCGTGGCGACCGTGGAGAGAGCCGCGCCTGCGACCGCTGCGGTGATTATGCCGGGACTTTTCCGAACCCGCGCTCCCATGGCGCCGATCGTGGCGGTGCTGGAAATGAAACCCGATGCGAGACCCGCGATCGGGAGTCCAAAACGCGCCCCAAGCAACCGAACGATAATATATCCAGCGGCGCTGATGGCCATCACCAGAATAACAACAATCCAGATCGAGCGCGGATTCAGGGCGACATAAGGTCCCAGCGCTTGATTGGGCAGCAACGGAAGAACCACCAATGTCGCGCCGGCGAAGATCAGCGCGTCTCTAACTTCACCCTCAGTGAGCACGGAACGGACGAAATGATGCAGTGGGGTTCGCGCAGCGAGCAGGGCGGCAAGGGCGACGGCGACGCCAGCCGCCAATGCGGGCTGTTGTATCGAGAGGCCACCGAGCAGTGCGGTCAGGATCAAAGCAATCTCGGTGGTAAGGCCGGGATCGTCATCGGGGGATCTGAAATAAGCAATCGCGGTCAGCGCAGCCACGCCGGCGATCGTGACTGCCAGCACGGGCACGCCGCCCACCATCATGCTGGTTGCCCCGGCCAGCGCAGCGACGGAGAACGTGCGTATTCCCGCCGGCGAGCGAGCAGGCCCTTCGCCCTTGCGGCGCTCTCGCTCAGCGCCGATCAGAAGTCCGATGCCTAGCGCTACCGCGAGGTTCAGGAGCATGGAAGCGAGATTGGGCATGTTCCTCCCGTTCGCTGGACGCCGAAAGACCTGCAGCTTGTATTGCCAGCCTCAAGCTTCGCACAAATTACCCCGCGACGAGCGATAACGCCGGACATCCACGTCCACCACGACTGCAATCTCCTGATATTGACCCAGATCATTGCCAAAAGCTCGCACGCGTGGAAATTTCGCCTCTGATGCGCTGTTTGCCGGTGGACCGCAGCAAGCAAGGTTCCGGGACCGCTAAAGGACCCGCTCGCCAGAAAGATTGATTAGATGAGTCGCCTCCATCGAGAGAGCCACCTTGTCGAGCGCATCGGTTGGCTGAGGGCGGCTGTCCTCGGCGCGAATGATGGAATCATATCGACCGCCAGCCTGATCCTGGGAGTGGCCTCGGCGGCAGCCTCACAGAGCGATGTCCTGCTGACCGGCGTTGCCGGGCTGGTCGCCGGCGCCATGTCGATGGCGGCCGGCGAATATGTTTCGGTCAGTTCGCAGTCTGATACCGAGCATGCTGACCTCGCGCGTGAGAAACGGGAGCTCGCGGATGACCCCGTTTTCGAGCGGGAAGAACTCGCTCAGGTTTATGTCGCGCGCGGGGTCGAGGCTGATCTGGCGCGTGAGGTTGCGAAGCAATTGATGGCGAAGGATGCGCTCGGCGCGCATGCGCGGGACGAACTCGGCATTTCCGAGACCAGTACCGCTCGCCCGGTGCAGGCGGCGTTGGCATCGGCCGCGACCTTTTCGGTGGGCGCAGCGGCGCCGCTCCTGCTCGTCCTAGGCTCGCCGTCGAAGGTCCTGATCCCGGTCGTCTCTGTGGGATCGCTGCTGTTCCTGGCCCTGCTGGGCGCGATCGGTGCGAAAGCCGGAGGAGCCGGCTTGCTGAAGCCGACCGTCCGGGTGACGTTCTGGGGCGCGTTCGCGATGGGGTTGACGGCCGGGATTGGCGCGATCTTCGGCAAGGTCGTCTGAAGGCGGCCGCGCTTGCCTATCTCGCCGCGGACTTCGCCGCTGGCGTCACGCGCCAGATCGCGTTGCCGACATCGTCAGCGACCAAGAGCGCGCCCTGCTTGTCGATCCGGACGCCGACCGGCCGGCCCCGAGCCTCGCCATTGTCGTTGAGGAAGCCGGTCAGCACATCCTGCGGCTGGCCCGAGGGCTTTCCATTCGCAAACGGCACGAAGATCACCTTGTATCCGGCGCGGGGCTTGCGATTCCACGAGCCGTGCTGGCCGACGAAGGCGCCGCCGGCCATCTCCTGCGGAAACAGGTCGCCGGTGTTGAACGTCAGCCCGAGCGACGCGGTGTGGGCGCCCAATGCGTAATCCGGCGCAATCGCCTTTGCTACGAGATCGGGCCGCTGCGGGTCGACGCGGACGTCGACATGCTGGCCGTAATAGCTGTAGGGCCAGCCGTAAAAGCCGCCGTCGGTTACCGAGGTCATGTAGTCCGGCACCAGATCGTTGCCGAGTTCGTCGCGCTCATTGACCGTGACCCACAGCGCGCCGCTCTGCGGCTGCCATGAAGGCCCGTTCGGATTGCGCAGGCCGGAGGCGAAAACGCGCCATTTGCCGGATGCGCGATCGACTTCGAGTACCGCGGCGCGATTGGTTTCCGCCTCGATGCCGTTCTCGCCGACATTGCTGTTGGAGCCGACGGTCGCGTACAGCTTTGTGCCGTCGGGACTGGCGGTCAGGTCCTTGGTCCAGTGATGGTTGATGGTGCCCGCGGGCAGGTCCGCGAGCTTGACGCCGGGCGTGGTGATTTTGGTGTCGCCCTCGTGATAGGGAAATTTCACGATCGCGTCGGAATTGGCGACATAGAAATCCTCGCCGACCAGCACCATGCCGAACGGCGAATTCAACCCCTCGAGAAAGACGCTCCGGGTCTCGGCGACGCCGTCGCCATCGGCGTCGCGCAGCAGCGTGATGCGGTTCGCGCTCGGCGTATTGGCGCCGGCGCGGCCCATCACCAGATGCGTGGCCCAGGCCTTGAAGCCCTTGCCATCGTCGGGCTTCGGCGGCGCATTGGTTTCGGCCACCAGCACATCGCCATTGGGCAGGACATACACCGTGCGCGGATGGTCGAGCCCGGTCGCGAACGCATTCACCGCCATGCCATTGGCGGCGGTGGGCTTCCCGCCGGACGGCCAGCCGGTGGCGGTGGCGATATTGACCGTCGGAATCCACGAATGCGCCGGCGCCGACAGGGTGGGGGAAGGTCCGAACGTCTGTTCTGCAGCGGTGGGGGCGGAGGGCTCGTTACAGGCGGCGAGGGGAAGCGCCAGCGCTCCGATTCCGATGGCCAGCAGTATATTTTTGCGCATGGTGGCTCCTTGCATATGCTCTTACAATGCCGGACACGGCGCGTTGTTCGCTGCCCTTGCCATGAAAATCACATGAATTGGCGAATGCAGCCTCGGCTTGCGAAAACAGGGATGTAGGGGATGGGATGACCGAAGTGACCGGCACGGCAGAGGAACCGAGATGGCTGCGATGGCGCGGTGTCGCCGAGCTTTATCATGCCTATTTCACCGGCCTCATTCTCACGGTGGTGACGCGGCGCGGCACGGCCGATGCCGCGGAATTCATGTTCCGGGTGTTTCGCCGCCAGCAGCAGGAGCGCTTCCTGCCCGGCCTGGAAAAGCTCGGGCTAAGCCACCTGCCGCCGGCGGTGGCGGCGGCGCAGTATCATTATCTCTCCAACTGGATCGGCGGCGTTTCGGTCGAGTACATGTACGAGACCGACCGTAAGGCCTGGATCCGTTATCCGCCGCCGCGCTGGATCTGGAAGGGCACCGCGATCTGCGGCGTGCCCGGCGAAGTGTCGCGCGCGATGCTGCGCGGCTGGCACGCCAATAATGGCGTTTCGCTGGGTAACCCAACGCTCGGCTTTGTCTGCACCAAGCAGAGCGTCGATGGTCAGGACGGGCTGGAAGGGTACTATTGCGAATACGATCATCCGCTCGAGATCGATCAGAGGCTGGTGTTCGCCCGTCATCTCGAAGCGCCCATGTTCGATCCGGCGACCGCGCCGGCGCTGCCGGTTGAGAGCTGGCCAAAACCGCGGCTGGAAAAAGCCTACCGCAATTACGCGATGGAATATGTGCGGACCGCGGCGCCGGTCATGGTGCAATTGTTCGGCCCGGAGGACGCGGGCTATCTTCTGCATCTCACCGGTAAACTGATCGGCATGCAGTATTTCGACGAGGTCGCGCGCGGCTTCGACGCCAGCCGAGGCGCCGCCACGGATTTCGCGGTCTTCCTGTGTGCGCTACTCGAAGCGCAGGACGATGCGGTCGGCATCGACGAGTCCGGCGGCACTTTCGAAATCCGGCAGCAGACATGGAAACTGATGGCCGATGTCGGCGATTATCATCCGGCTTGCGCGAAGGTCCTGGAAGGATTGTTCGAAGGCCTCGCGGCGGGCTGCGGCCGCCATATCGGCGTCGCTATGAGAGCGGCCGCCGGCGGCGGTCCGCCGCTGGTGTGGTCGATCGGCTGATCGAACTTTCGCCTCCACGGCATACCTCTGGCGAATGGATTGCGCAGGCTGCCCATGCGCCTGATGCACGTGGAATCGGCCTTGACCGTGCTAGGAAGCGGCCTCGGCGCGGCAATGAGACCGCGCCTAAGGGAAGAGAAATGTCCGATATCGGCGTCGCCGAAATACCTGTCGATGAGGACGAGCGTCCGCTTCCGCCGCCCGCGGCGCCGGTCAAAAACGCGCTGGTCGAAGGTCCGATTCTGTCCACGCTGTTGTGGCTGGCGTGGCCGAACGTGGTCGCGCTCAGCGCCGGCACCTGCGTGGTCATCGCGGAGACCTCCTATATCGGCCGGCTCGGCGTCGAGTCGCTGGCCGCGATGGCGTTGGTGTTTCCGTTTGTGATCCTGACCATGACCATGTCCGGTGGCGCGATGGGCGGCGGCGTGTCGTCGGCGATCGCGCGGGCGCTCGGCGCCGGCGACAAGGAACGCGCTTCGGCTCTGGCGGCGCATGCGCTGTTGATCGGCGCTTGTTTCGGGCTGACCTTCACACTGGGCATGCTGATCTTCGGACCCGCGCTGCTGAAACTGCTCGGCGGTCGCGGCGAGGTGCTGACGCGCGCGATCGGTTACGTGCAGATATTCTTCGGCGGCGCCGTGGTGCCGTGGCTGATGAACACGCTGGCCGCGATCCTGCGCGGCACCGGCAACATGAAGCTGCCGTCGCTGATCGTGCTCAACTCTGCGGTCTGCCAGATCGTGCTCGGCGGCATCCTCGGCCTCGGGCTCGGGCCGATACCGCAATTCGGCATGCGCGGCGTCGCCGCGGGCTCGCTGACGGCTTACTCTATCGGCGGCACCATCATGGCATGGTACATTTTCTCCGGCCGCGCGCGCGTCACGCCAAAACTCAGGGGATTGCGGATCAAGCGCGGCATGTTCTTCGATATCCTCAAAGTGGGCGCGGTGTCCTGCTTCTCGCCGCTGCAATCGGTGCTGACGATCACCATCTTCACCCACATGCTGGCGCAGTTCGGCACTGAAATCCTGGCCGGATACGGCATCGGCGCCCGGCTCGAATTCATGCTGACCTCGATCGCCTTCGCCGTCGGCATTGCGTCGGTGCCGATGATCGGAATGGCGATCGGCGCCAAGCGCGTCGCGCGCGCGCGACGGATCACATGGACGGCGGGCTGCGTGTCGTTCCTGTCGGTCGGCCTGGTCGGCACCGTCATTGCGATTTTCCCCGACCTCTGGGTCGAGATATTCACCAGGGATCCCGGCGTGCGCGCGGCCAGCCGGCAATATCTGTCGACGGCAGCACCGATGTACGCCTTCATCGGCCTGTCGATCTCGATGTATTTCTCCTCGCAAGGAGCCGCGAAAGTTCTGGGACCGGTGTTCGCGCAAACCGCGCGGCTGCTGTTCGTGGCCGCCGGCGGCTGGTGGCTGTCGACGCATCATGCGACCGCCGCCAACTTCTTTGCGCTGGCGGCGGCGTCGATGGTGGTGCTCGGCACGTTGTCCGCCGCGAGCGTTCTGTTGACGCGATGGGGATCGAAGCGCGGCTCCGCCACGGAAATCGGCCCGGCGCTGTCAGGCGCCGTTGACTAGAGCCTGTTCCGTTCCGATAGAAGCGAAACGGAAGTGCTGGTTGACCGCTTGACGCGAACCGGAAGCCGGTTCGCGTCAAGCGCGCGGCAGGCCTGGCCTGGAGGCGCGCTATTGCGCGCCACCGAAGCCACCACCACCGAACCCGCCGGGGAAGCCGCCACCGAGCGGTCCGCCAAAACCGCCGCCGCCGTTTTGCATCATCTGGGTTGCCATCGGTCCCATGGTTTTCATCATCTGGCCGAATTTGCGCTTGCCCATCTTCGCCTTCATCATGTTCAGCATCGGCGCCATCTGGGTCATCATGTCGCCGCCGCCCGGGCCGCCTGCGCCGAAGCCGCCGCCGCCAAGACCTCCACCACCGAGGCCTCCACCGCCGAGACCCGCGAATTGCGCCTGCGCCGGCGCGGAGGTCAGCGTGAACACCAGCATCAGCGCGGCTGCCAGGCCGACCACCTTGTTATTTCCGGTCATCCTTAAAACTCCTCGCGTGCGCAGCTCCGCGACAGCGGTGCAACCCAACGCACGCAGGGAAACTAGGAAAGTACGATGGCACCATCCGTGAGAAAGATCACAGGGCACAAAAACCCGTCAGGCGGCACTGCGCTTCACTAGGCTTTTTGCGTCCGATCGGACGCAAAATCCGATCCCGCTGTTGCTGATCGCGCCAGGGCCCGCTGCATGGCCAGCGCCGCCTGATCCATCTGGCTGTCCATATAGGACGCGATTTCGTGCGGCAGCACGTCGACGATCCAGATCAGCCGCGTGCGTGTATCGCCATCGGCAAGCACCTGCACCGAGGCGCTGTGTTGCTTCACCCGCTCGCTGACGACGGCATAGACCAGCCGCCGCCTGGCGTCGTCGCAATCGACCAGCAGCTCGCGCGCGACATTGCCGTTGGCGAAGGTCACGATCCGCGCATCGTCGTCGATCCGCGCGTCGAGCACGAAGCCCGGCACCAGCCGCCGATGCACTGCGCCGAAATCGCGCACCGCGTCCCAGACCTCCTCGGGATGAGCATCGATGGGAATGTCCTTGTGGATGGAAGCCATGGGCAGGAGCTTTCTGTGAGGGAACGGGGCACGGCGTTGGACCGTCATTGCGAGCCATCGGGTCGGCGCAAAGCGCCGCCCGATGACGGGCTCCGCGAAGCAATCCATGCGGCGGAACGAGCCCTTGGATTGCTTCGTCGCGGTGCTCCTCGCAATGACGGCCGAGAGGGCGGAATGCTAATTGTTCACGTACAAACCGCCTCGACGTTGTTGCCGTCGGGATCGATCAGGAACGCCGCGAAATAGGTCGGGCTGTAGTCGGCGCGCGGTCCGGCGCGGCCATTGTCCTGACCGCCGGCCTTCAATCCCTCGCTGTGGAATTTCTTGATCGCGGCGTGGTCGGGGGCACGGAATGCGACGTGGGCGCCCGCCGCCGGTCCCTGATGCGCATAAAGCCACAGCGCCGGCTCGCCTTTGGGCCCAAAGCCGGCGCCATTGTCGTCGCGCGAACTCAGGACAAATCCGAGCGGCGCCAGTGCGGCGGTGTAGAAGCGCACGCTGGCGTCGAGATTTTTAACCTTCAATCCGATGTGGTCGTACATGATGATCTCCCTCTTCGGCGCGTGGGATCAACGCGCGCTACGGGGATCAGCCTAGTCAGTGCAGGGCCAGCCGTTCTTGGAAAATCTTGCGCATCCCGCGCGAGGCCTCGCGGAACCGGCGCGGCGAGACGCCTGCGGCGCGATGGAAAGTGCGGACGAAGTTGGAGAGATCGCCGAATCCGACGTCATAAGCGATGTCGGTGATCGAGTTTTGGTCGTCGGCCAACAGCCGCGCCGCGTGGCGCAGCCGCGAACGCACCAGATATTGATGCGGGGTCACGCCGAGCACGCTTGAGAACAGCCGCAGGAAATGGAATGGGCTGATGTCGGCTTGCTTGGCGGCGTGCTCGAGATCGATGGGCCGGTGCGAATTGGCGTCGATCCACAGCGCCGTCTCCACCGCGCGGCGGCGGTCGCGGGCTGTTGCCGAGACGGGCTTTTCGCGCCGCCCCGAGACCACCTCGACAAAGCGGCTGGCGAACACCTGACCGATCTCGTCAAGGCCGATATCGCTGCGGCCGTCGGCGGTGGCCTGCGCCAGCTCGCCGAGCACCATCAGTTCGGGCAGCGGCGGCGCGGCGCCGACCCGCCAGGCCTCGGTGCGGTCGCCGATCACCTCCACCGCCTCCGGCGTCAGAAAGAACGACAGGCACTCGTCGCCGCAGACGTGGTCGTGGGTGCAGCAAAATTCGTCGCCGGGATACCCGACCAGGATCGATCCCGTCACCAGTTCGAATGACCGTCCCCGGTGCCGGCAACCGAAGCTGCCCTTGCGCACATAGGAAATCGAATGCGACGCGTATTGCTCCGTATACGGCGATGTCGTCCGGCCCGGCGGCGCACCGGAACTCGGTCACGGAGATGGAGCCGTGCTGCAGCAGGGTCGTTCGCGTCATGATCTGGATTTAGCGATGCGGACGCGGCGGCGCAACCGACAGCAGCGCATCGAAAAGCGTCGGTCCGCTCTTGGCCTTTGCCCCCTCCAGCGACAGCAGCCGGCGCTTGGAGACCACCCCGCCATTCATGGAAAAGCCGTCGGTCTCGCCCTCGGCGGCGAGCACGCGATGACAGGGCACCAGGATGGCAAAGGGATTTCGCCCGATCGCCTGGCCGACTGCATGCGACGCGCCGGACGCGCCAAGCCGCTTGGCGAGGGCCGCGAAGGTCATGGTTTCGCCGCGCGGAATGGTGCGCGCGAACTCGTAGACGCGGCGATTGAACGGCGGCATGCCGTGCATGTCGAGCTCGACGTCGGAAAAATCGCAGGGTTGCGCGCGCAGCAGCAAGGCAATGGCTTCGATCGCGATCTCTGCATTCATCGATGGACGAAGCTCGCGGGCGTCGGAATATTGCCGCAGCATGCGCCGCCGGGTTTCGATCTCGCGCGCCTCGGGAAGCTGCACCGCCAAAATGCCGCCATCGCCCCACGCGATGCCGCATCGGCCGATCACCGTATCGAAAATCGCGTATCCGCGCCCCGCCATGAGTCGCTACCCCACAGGCACCATAGCACCGGCCGGAAAATGCGCATCCGGAAAAATCAAATCAGGCTAGGGTTGCACACAACCGATTACCAATCCGCTTGGCGAGCGGCAAAGTCTCGGCTAGATCAGGAGCCAGGCGACAAGCGGGCGTAGTTCAATGGCAGAACGGCAGCTTCCCAAGCTGCATACGAGGGTTCGATTCCCTTCGCCCGCTCCAAAGCCCCTGCGGACAGGCATTTCTGCACAGGGCACGTACTTGGAATGAGCTGCATTTCCAGCTTGTTGTGGAAACCTCATCTGTTGAATTGATTGTGATTTTTGGCCCTTATCGGAGTGATTCCGGAAGCCAAAATGGAGACAATCCAGAAATGCAGCTATTCACGTCGCGATGTTGCGCGATTGGCGATCCGTGATTCAATGAATGTATATTAGCTGGTCCGTTCGCGTATGGCCCTACTGACTAGCGGGGCCACGTTCGAGCGGCGAATTGCCGAGCTGAATAGAAAGCTGGGTGTGTGGTCGCTACCTTCGGCGATTGATTGATGGGGGCAACGAATGGCCGACGAAGACGAGAGGGCGCGTTTAGAACGCATAGTAGCCATTGCCTGTGATCACGGGGGCTTTGCCCTCAAAGAAGCCCTGAAGGTCGCTTTGCCCGATGTGAAGTGGCTGGATTTGGGCACAAATAGCGCCGATTCCGTCGACTATCCCGATTTCGCCGGCAAGCTGGCCGATGCCATCAAGGCCGGCAAGGCCGGACGCGGCATTCTGATCTGCGGATCGGGCATCGGCATTTCGATCGCCGCCAACCGCCATGCGCATATCCGTTGCGCGCTTGCGCATGATGTCACGGGCGCGCGGCTGTGCCGCCAGCATAATGACGCGAATGTTTTGGCGATGGGCGGACGGATGATCGGCGAAGCGGTGGCGAAAGAATGCGCCGAAGTGTTCTTGAGCACGAAATTCGACGGCGGTCGCCATCAAAAGCGCGTCGATAAACTGGGTTCCTGTTAGGACAGCAAAGTTCGCCGGCAGGACGCTATCTTTCCCCATCGTTCGCGCGTACGGTCGTCCCGTCGAAAGACGATGGCGCTGAAACTTAGAGCGGACTGCGGGCAGACCCGGGGGCAGTACCCGGCGCCTCCACCTGAGCAGCTTGAGCTTAAAGGTCTCATTGCGGTGAGATCGATTCCGTCGCAAGGCGGAATTCCAAGGCTGCTGAGGCGGGGGCGAAACAGGATCGATGGTCGCGAAGAAGCTCTGAATTGTGCCCGGCATGATACCGCCGTTATCGGGTCAAAAACCTAAATGCAAACGATAACGTTGCATTGAACGAAGTGCGCCTCGCGGCGTAACTGTTCGGGGTTGGTCCACCTGGCAACAGAACGGCCATCGCCGCGTCAGCCTTCGGGCTGGCGCGGCTTTTATTTTCGAACGGCTCTCGATGGTTGTGCGGCGACTTCAATTTCGCGCGTCGTTATGCTATGCAAGTTGCATAAATGATGCAGGCACGTGGAGATAGGGGCGAACGTTGACCCAGGCGATCACCGTCAACGCCAAGGCCGGCGGCGGCTGGCCGAAGATCGCCGCCGCAGGCGTGGTCACCGGGCTCCTGACGCCGCTATTGCCGCCGCTGATCGACAAGATCAACGGCTCGCCCGGCGATTTCCGGATTGCGCTGGTGGCGATCCCGTTTGCCATCCTGGTTTTTTTCCTGGTCCGCCGGCTTGGCCCAAATCCGTTATGGGCAGCGCTGATGGCCGGCATCGTCACGATGATCGCGTTCGTGTGCGCGGTGAACGCGGCGATCTGGGTCGACGGGCAAGCGTCCGGGGCCGACAAGGTGGTCCGGAATATCTGGGCCGGATTGGCCGGCGGCTTCACCGGCGCCACCGTCATGGCGCTCGGCATCTGCCTGCTGCCGGCGGGCCCGCGCGATATCGTGGCGTGGCTGCCGATGCTGGCCATGGGTACCGTCGCCGGCGCGCTGCTGGCGCTGGACAGTGCACTCGATTTCGATCTGACCTCGTTCCTCTATCCGCTCTGGCAGGCCGGCGTCGCGGTCACGCTGGCGATGGCGTTGCGGCGGAGCAGGGTTTCCTGACAGATTGTCCTGCGGTGGAGGCCGTCAGGCGCCCTTCACGTAACCTTGGGCCTCGACGATCCGTCCGTCCCGAACGCGCATCAGATTGACGCCGCGCACCGAGCTTGCGCGATCCGGTCCCCATACCAGCCGCCATCGGATCTCGCCGCGATCGCCGCGCGCGATGATGCTCTCCGGCTCGAAATGCGCCCCCGGCATGGTGGCGATCTCTGCCCACAGCGCGACGCAGGCGGCCTTGCCCTCATGGCGCGCGCCGTCGGGCGCCGGCTGCGTGTTCTCGATGACGCAGTCGTCGGCGACCAGCACCTCGAGCGCCGCCGGATCGTGGGTGAGGAAAACCTGGTTGAAGCGCTGCAGGATCGCTTCGGTCTGCACGCTCACGGGATCGGTGAAACTGCCGCTGGTCATCGCCGTCTCCTCGCCGGTTATATTTGTACCAACTCGCACATAATGATATAGGTGCGAAACAGTACGAAAGTCCAGCGGAAACCCCGGCGGCTTCGACCAAGCGGAGGTAACAAACGCGTGCGTGCGGCCGCGTGTTACGGCGCGACGGTCAGCGTCGCCTTCATGTTGGGATGGTAGCGGCAGTAATAGTCGATCGTGCCGGCCTTCTTCAAAACCTGCGTGACGGTCTTCTTCGGCGGCATCGTCACATCGAAGTCGCCGTTTCGTGCGGTGGCGGTATGGGCCAGGATATCCTTGTTGACCCATTCGATGGTGTCGCCGACGTCGGCGGAAACTTCCGCCGGCGAGAACACGAGGTTCTCCATCGTGATCTGAATCGTCGCCGCCGCAGCCGGGACGGGCGTTCCCGACAGCAACATCATCACGATCGGGAAAGCCCATCTCGGCGTCATCGGTGCATCCTCACTTCACGCTGGCGGCGACGTGCTCGGCGTGCTGCTCGTGGCCCTGGAAGATCTTCAGGCCGGTCTGCAGCAGGCTCTTTAATTCCGCATTGCTTGAGCTCGGAATAAGCGTGGTCTCGAGCGCGCCATCGACCGCCTTGTGATAGGCGACTTCGTTGGCGACATAGGCCTTGTCGAATTCCGCGCCCTTCAGCTTGCCAAGCTCGGCGAGCTTTTCGGCGGCGTTCTTCGACAAAGTGCGGCTGGTGTCGTTGTCTTCCGGCGTGACCTTAAGCTTCTTCACCAGGTCGAGCGCCTGCTTGTTCACCGCTTCATGGTCGCGCACCATGTCTTGCGCAAAGGCCTTGACTTCCTTGTTGCTGGTTTTCGCCAGCGCCTGCTTGGCCGCGGCGATATCGATGACGCCGGCGGTGTAGGCGATATGCGCGATCTGCGGATCGGTGGGCTTTGCGCCCTGCGCCAGCACGGCGCTGCCGAACAGGCTCATCGCGGCGAGCGCCGCGCTCAATCGAACGAACATGATTTTGGACTCCTGTGGCGCCGGGGCGTTCACCGCGGCGCGGGGTTGCTTGCACAGGGATTGGATGGCGCGCGAACCCAGAGGTTCCCGAAAAAGTTATCTGATGAAGCCGAGCCGCTTCAGGACCGCGTCGGTCAGCCGTTCGCAGCGCTTGCCGGCGAATGGAAACGCTTCCATTACCACCGGGCCGATCTTCTTCTCGACATTGTCGCGCAGCATAGTGCGAGCGCGGTGTAGCCGCGTCTTCACAGTCTCAGGCTTCAAGCCAAGAATCTCGGCGGTTTCCTCGACATTCATGCCCTCGATGACGCGGGTCATGAAGACGATGCGGAACGCCTCGGGCAATTCGTCGATCGCGTGCTCGACGACATGCTGGATTTCACGTTGTGCCATGGATTTTTCCGGATCGTCTGAGGCGGCCGCGTTGGGAAACGGGATGATCTGGGCTTCCAGCGTGCCCGGCGGTAGCGATGTCCATTCGATATTGGCGCGCTGGCGGCGCAGGCGTCCCAGGGCCTCGTTGATGGCGATCCGCCCCAGCCAGGTCGAGAGGCTCGAGTTGCCACGAAAACTCTCGAGATGCGTGAAAGCCCGCACATAGGTTTCCTGGACGACGTCCTCGGCTTCACCGTCATTGCGCAGGATGCCGCGGGCAAGCCGGTAAAGCCTGCGATTATTCGTCTGCATGATGATGCGGATGGCCGCCTCGTCGCGGGCGCGGGCGCGCGCGACGAGCTCAGCGTCGCGATTCGCGACGGGAGCAATCTGTGGGGTTTGGGCGTGGCGCATGATTGGGCCGCTCGATCCGTTGACAGGTTACTGCTGACGGTTGGATGCGGCAAAGCCAAATAGGTTCCCGCGCCCCCGGAAGCCGCTGAAATCGCTATCGGACTTCAGGCCCGCCGGCGGCGCATCGTAAACCTTAACGCGCGCCTCGGAGGTCCGGCGCGTTACCGTGCCGCGATCACCATGATCTCGACGCCGTATTGGGGCGCCGCCAGTCCCGCCTCGACGGTGGCGCGCGCAGGCGTATTTCCCGCCGAGACCCAGCCGTCCCACACCGCGTTCATCTCGGCGAAGTTCTTCATGTCGGTCAGGTAGATCGTGGCCGTCAACAGCTTCGATTTGTCGCTGCCTGCTTTGGCGAGATGGCCATCGATTATCGAGAGCACCTCCTGCGTCTGCTTGGCCACGCTTTCGCCGGCCGTGGTCTTGGCCACGACGCCGGCGAGATAGATGGTGTCGCCATGGACGACGACCTGGCTCATGCGCGGCCCGGTCTCGAAACGCTGAATGGTCATACGGCTCTCCAAATTTGTGCGGCCGGTTCTAGCGCGCCGGTGCGTCATCCGCCACTGCGTTCTCGCAACGGCCCGATCGGTCGCTCGCGAGCTTAGCTGGCTTTTGCTGCGGCGCGCCCGGCATTGCGGCCGGAAAACAGGCAGCCGCCGAGAAAAGTCCCTTCCAGCGACCGGTAGCCGTGCATGCCGCCGCCGCCGAAGCCGGCCGCTTCGCCTGCGGCGTAGAGTCCCGAAATGATGTTGCCGTCGCTGCCGAACACGCGGGAGTCGAGGTCGGTCTCGAAGCCGCCCAGCGTCTTGCGGGTCAGGATATTGAGTTTCACGGCGATCAACGGGCCATGCGCGGGATCCAGAATGCGGTGCGGCTTGGCGGTGCGGATCAACCGGTCGCCGACATATTTGCGCGCATTGTGGATGTTCATCACCTGCGCATCCTTGACGTAAGGATTTTTGATCTCGCGGTCGCGCGCCTCGATCTGGGCCCTGATGTGTTCAAGGTTCAGCAGGTTATCGCCGCTCAGCGCGTTCATGCCACTGACGAGATCGGGCAGATTATCGCGCACGATGAAATCGGCGCCGTGGGTCTTGAATGCTTCCACCGGCGCGGGCGCGCCCTTGTTGGTGGCGCGCCGCGCGGTCATCAGCCAGCTTTTGCCGGTGAGGTCGGGATTCTGCTCCGAACCCGACAACGCGAATTCCTTCTTGATGATGCTCTGGGTCAGCACGAACCACGAGTAGTCGTAACCCGTGCCCATGATGTAGTGCAGTTGCCCGAGCGTGTCGGAACCCGGAAACAGCGGCGAGGGCAGGCGCTTGCCCGACGCGTCAAACCACATCGAGGACGGTCCGGGCAGGATGCGGATGCCGTGGCGCGGCCAGATCGGGTTCCAGTTCCTGATGCCCTCGACATAGTGCCACATCCGGTCGCGGTTGATCAGCCGCGCGCCGGCGGCCTCGGTGATGCCGATCATGCGTCCGTCGACATGTTCGGGCACGCCGGAGATCATGTTTTTTGGCGCATCGCCAAGGCGTTTCGGCCAGTTCTGCCGCACCAGGTCATGATTGCCGCCGATGCCGCCGGAGGCGACGATCACGGCCTGCGCGCGCAGCGTGAAGTCGCCGATGATTTGGCGCGAGCTGCTTTTTCCGCGCTCGACGTTATCGGCTGCGAGAATCGCGCCGCTGACGCCGTCGACCGTGCCATTGGTGATCGAGAGCGCATCGACGCGGTGGCGGAACCTGAATGTCAGCCGGCCGCGCGCCTGCGCCTCGCGCGCCCGCCGCTCGAATGGCTCGACAATGCCGGGACCGGTGCCCCAGCTGACATGAAACCGCGGCACCGAATTGCCGTGGCCCATCGCGTCATAGCCGCCGCGCTCGGCCCAACCGACGATGGGAAATATCCGATGGCCCATCGCCCGCAGCCAGCCGCGTTTTTCGCCCGCGGCGAACGCCACATAGGCTTCCGCCCATCGTTTTGGCCAGAGATCCTCGTCGCGGTCGAAACCGGCCGAACCGATCCAGTCCTGCAGCGCCAGATCGTAGCTGTCCTTGATACCAAGCCGGCGCTGTTCAGGGCTATCCACCAGGAACAACCCGCCGAACGACCAGAAGGCTTGACCGCCAAGGCTCTGTTCGCCTTCCTGGTCGACGACGATGACGCGCTTGCCGGCGTCGGTAATTTCTGCAGCGGCGACAAGGCCTGCCAGTCCGGCGCCGACCACGATTACATCTGCATCGTTAACCATTGTCGTCATCTCCCAACCCCGCACAGATTGAAACGCGCGGTTTGAAGCGCGGTCAACGACAAATGGTTCTTGCGTGTGGCATGTTTGTGCCTTGGCTGTGACATCGTAACCTAGGGTTGTTCCGGTTTGGGACCTTTCGGGTTCGCAAGTGCAGCCGGCTTGCAACACTCGATTTGAATTTGTTTTGGATGGCCCTCCGCGTCTGGACAAAATCCCGCTCTCGCAACACGCTGGTGATGCATCACGGCGGTCTCGGATCGCTTTACGAAAAAGACATCAAATTCGGGTTCGACTGGTTTGAACTGGGGCCGGCCATGAAGTTCGTGACAGGGTTGCTCGCGGCGGTTCTCCTGCTGGCGGGAGTAGGGGCCAGCCACGCGGTGGTCAGGATTGCCGAGGATCGCGGTGGCCGGATCGGCACCTATGTCGACAAATATCAGGGCCTGCGCACGTCGGGCGAGATGGTCATTATCGACGGCCTGTGCGCATCGGCGTGCACCATCGTGCTGGGTGCCATTCCTCACGACCGAAATCTGCGTGACGTCTCACGCCAATCTCGGTTTTCACGCGGCATGGGATTTCGGCGCCAATGGCCGCGCCGTAACCAATCCGGAAGCCACCCAGATGCTGTACTCGATGTACCCCTCGCCGGTGCGGCGCTGGATCTCGCAGCGCGGCGGCCTGACGCCGCACATGATTTTCCTGCGCGGCAAGCAACTGACAAACCTGTACAAGCCCTGCTACCTCGATGCCCAGGCGTCCACGCCGCGCAGCCCGTCGTCGCGCCGCGACCGCGATCTGCATCAGAATGACGTGATCACGCCCGACCCCGCGGCGCTTGCCCGGCAGCCCGACTAGCCCTATCTGAACGTCACAGCCATGCGAACGGCGGCAACGCCGATCGCTGGTCGGTTCGTCAGATGGTCGCGGATGGCTCAGCCGGTTTCCACGCAACAAAAGGTACCCGTCCTGCCCTCCTCCCGGGGGCTTGCGCGGCTGATTGTGGCGGGGGCCGCAGGTCTGGGCGCGGCGGCCCTCTTGGGCGCGCTGGCACTGTGGTTTCACTATGGGACCGCGGTCTTCTTCGAGATGATCGCATCGGGCGTCGCCGCCTGCTTCTGATCCAACGGTATAAGGAATTTCATGATGGATCGGACCACCCGCCCGCTGGTGATCATCGCAGCATTCGCCGGAAGCCTGGTGGTTGGGCTGGTATTGATGCTGTGGGCACTCGGCGGACTAAAAGGCGCGACGGCGCCTGCAGCGATCGGGGGACCGTTCCAGCTGACCGATCAGGCCGGTCAGACCGTGACCGAAAAGAGCCTGCAGGGTCGCCCGACCCTGATCTTCTTCGGCTTCACCCACTGTCCCGACGTCTGTCCGACCTCGCTGTTCGAGATTTCCGAGGTGCTGAAGGCGATGGGCGGGGATGCCGATCGCGTTAACGCCTATTTCATTTCGGTTGATCCTGAACGCGACACCAATGCGGCGATGAAGGATTATCTGTCGAGCTTCGATCCGCATCTGAAGGGCCTCACCGGCGATCCCGAGGCGACCGCGAAAGCGCTTTCCGGCTTCCGCGTCTATGCCCGAAAGGTTCCGCTCAAGGATGGCGACTACACCATGGACCACACCGCGCTGATCTATTTGATGGATCGCGACGGCCACTTTGTCTCGCCGTTCAACCTCAAGCGCACGCCCGAGGAGGCCGCGGCCGATTTGAAGCGGTATCTCTGAGCCGGATGCCAGGTTTGCCGGGGTCCAAACGGCGTTCGCGTTATCGGCCGGATGGTCTATAAGGCCGTCGACCTCCGGAAACCCGTCGGCGATGCCATCTAAAATAGCTGCATTTTCACGAAGATTTCTTGCCGCCGCGAAAAACGCGGGATTGCCGGCCGACGCCTTGTTGGTGGTGGCGGTGCTTGGCACGGTTCTGCCAGATTGCGGCACGGCGTACGCCCAGACCCTGCCAAAACCCGCCCCGGAGGCGGCGCCGCAGGCGGTGCCCGGCTTCTGGGACCCGCGGCGGCGGCCGGACCGGCCCGATCTGTCCCGCCTCACGGTGATCCGGTTTCTGACCGAGACCGATTATCCGCCGTTCAATTTCACCGGCCCCGACGGCAATCCGGCCGGCTTCAACGTCGATCTGGCGCGGCAATTGTGTGACGAGATCAAGGTCACCTGCACCATCCAGATGCGGCGGTTCGAGACCCTGCTCGATGCCATCACGAGCAACCGCGGCGATGCCATCATCGCCTCGCTGGCGGTAACGCCGCAATTGCGCGCCCGCGTCGATTTCACCGATCCGTATTACCGGGCCCCGGCGCGGTTCGTGTCGCGGCGCGACGCCGTGATGCCGGAGGTTCGCCCGGAATATCTCGAGGGCAAGAAAGTCGGCGCCATCGCCGGCTCCTCTCACGAGGCGTATCTGAAGGCGATGTTCACCGATGCCGAATTGCATTCCTATCCCAATGACGACGCGCTGCGGCTGGCGCTGCGGCGCGGCGAGGTCGATTTCATTTTCGGCGACGCCATCTCGCTGGCGTTCTGGATCAACGGCACCGATTCCGGCGAATGCTGCGCGTTCTCGGGCGGGCCATTTGTCGAGAGCCGCTATTTCGGCGAGGGCATCGGCATCGCCGTGCGCAAGGGCAACGACCTGCTGCGGCAATCGCTGAACTGGGCGCTGTTCCGGGTCTGGGAGAAAGGCCGCTACACGGATTTGTGGCTGCGGTATTTTTCCGTGAGCCCGTTTTAGGTCCGGAACGCTTCACCTCTCGTCATTGCGAGGAGCGACGCGACGAAGCAATCCAGTCTTGCTTTGTTGCCTGTGGATTGCTTCGCTCCGCTCGCAATGACGGCTATATTATGAACAGGCCAGCTTGCTGGCTCCCCGGAGACCCCTGATGTCCACGATCGATCTTGCCGCCAGCCCGAGCGATTTGCGCACGCTCGCCGAACAATCCAACGCCTGGCCGTTCGAACAGGCGAAAGCGATCGTGGCGCGGCTGAAGAAGAAATCAAAGGACGAGGTGCTGTTTTCGACCGGCTATGGCCCGTCCGGCCTGCCGCATATCGGAACCTTCGGCGAGGTCGCGCGCACCACCATGGTCCGCCACGCCTTTCGCGTGCTCACCGAGGACAAGATCAAGACCCGGCTGATTGCCTTCTCCGACGATATGGACGGTTTCCGCAAGGTGCCGGACAATCTGCCGAACAAGGAGATGCTGGAAGCCCATCTCGGCCAGCCGCTGACGCGCGTGCCCGATCCGTTCGGCACCCATCCGAGCCTCGGCGCGCACAACAATGCCCGGCTGCGCGCGTTTCTCGACACGTTCGGCTTCGACTACGAGTTCGCCAGTTCGACCGATTACTACACTTCTGGAAAATTCGACGCGACGCTCCTCCTGGTGCTGGAACGCATCGAAAAGGTGATGGCGGTGATGCTGCCGTCGCTGCGCGAGGAACGCGCGGCGAGCTATTCGCCGTTCCTGCCGATCTGCCCGCGCACTGGCGTGGTGCTGTATGTCCCGATCGTCGCGCACGATGTGAAGGCCGGCACGATCGCCTATGACGACCCCGAGACCAAAGAGCGCATGACGCTTCCGGTCACCGGTGGCCATTGCAAATTGCAGTGGAAGCCGGACTGGGCGATGCGCTGGGTCGCGCTCGGCGTCGACTACGAGATGGCCGGCAAGGACCTGATCGATTCGGTCAAGCTGTCCGGAAAGATCTGTTCGGCGCTCGGCGGCCTGCCGCCCGAAGGGTTCAACTACGAACTGTTCCTCGACGACAAGGGCCAGAAGATTTCCAAGTCGAAGGGCAATGGGCTTACCATCGACGAATGGCTGCGCTACGCCTCGCCGGAATTGCTGTCGCTGTTCATGTATCGCGAGCCGAAGTCGGCGAAGCGTTTGTACTTCGACGTGATCCCGCGCAATGTCGACGACTACCAGCAGTTCCTCGAAGGGTTTGCGCGGCAGGACGCCAAGCAGCAATTGGCCAATCCGGTCTGGCATATCCATGCCGGTCATCCACCCGCGGCCGACATGCCCGTGACGTTCCAGTTGCTGCTGACGCTGGTGTCGTCATCGAACGCGGAAAATGCCGCGACGCTGTGGGGCTTCATCGGCCGCTATCGCCCCGGCGTGACACCGCAGACCCATCCGAAGCTGGATGCCATGGTCGGCTACGCCATCAATTATTATCGCGACTTCGTGGCGCCGACAAAACAGTTTCGCGAGCCGACCGACAGCGAGCGCGTGGCGCTGCAGGACTTGCGCGATGCGCTGTCGCAATTGCCGGCGACGTCATCGGCCGAGGACATCCAGAACGTGGTCTATGAGATCGGCCGGCGCGAACCGTTCCTCGATCCCGTCAAGAAGGGCAAGGACGGGCGGCCCGGCGTCTCGCTCGACTGGTTCAACATGCTCTATCAGGTGCTGCTCGGTCAGGAAAAAGGCCCGCGCTTCGGCTCGTTCGTCGCGGTCTATGGGCTCGCGAACGCCGTCACCATGATCGACGGCGCGCTGGCGCGGTCGGCGTAGCTCTGTCCGTCGTCCCTGCGAAAGCAGGGACCCATAGCCACCGGCGTTAGTTGTTTCGACGGGCGTCTGCCACATCGCGAACAATGCAGACCTCGCGGTATCGGTCCCGGCTCGCGCTTCGCTTGGCCGGGACGACACCGGAAATGAAGTCCAGCACGACACCGCGCGAGGTGACGCGACAAATCGAGATGGCAGGCCCGCGGCAATTTCAGCCGATGCCGTGCCAAACTACGCTATAAGGTCTGGTGCAAGAACGATCCAAGCCTCCGTCGAGGGGCAGGCAACGCAGGAGGATAGCATGCAGTTCAGGGTTTCGCCGAAGACGCTTGAAGATTGCAGCGCCGAGCAATGGCAGGCGCGGGTCGATCTCGCGGCTGCGCATCGGCTGGCCTACATGCACGGTTTCAGCGAAGGCATCTTCAACCATTTGACCCTCGTGGTGCCCGGCCAGAGCGACCGCTACTACCAGATTCCGTTCGGGACGCACTGGTCCGAGGTGACGGCGTCTTCTTTCATGGAAGTCGGCATCGACGACGGCCTGGTCAAGCGCGGCGCCGGTGAGGTGGAACGCTCCTGCTATTGCATCCATGCGCCCATCCACAAGGCGTTGCCGCAGGCCAAGGCGGTGTTTCATACCCACATGCCCTATGCGAGCGCGCTGACGCGGCTCGAAGATCCGCGCATCAAGGAGATCGGCCAGACCGAGGTCGGGCTTTCCGGGGCCATTGCCTATGACGACGAATACACCGGCCCGGCGCTTGATCCCACCGAAGGCGCCCGGCTCGCCAGGGTGATCGGCGACAAGACGGTGCTGTTCATGGCCAATCACGGCATCTCCACCGTCGGCGCGACCATCGCCGACGCCTATGACAAACTCTATTATGTCGAGCGCGCCGCGCAGGTTCAGATTTACGCGATGTGGACCGGGCAACCGCTGAAGCAACTTCCCGCGCCCGTGGTGGAGAAGACCAGGCGCGACTTCATGGACGATCATTTGTACAAGGGCCCAACTCCGTCGCAGCGGCACTTCGATGCCTTGAAGCGCATTCTCGACCGCAAGGAGCCGGACTACGCATCGTAGGTAGCAACTGGTAATCGCCGTCCCTGCGAAATTCGTTATCGTCGTCCCGGCGAAGGCCGGGACCCATAGCCGCCGGCGTTAGTTGTTTGCGGAAGGGCAGTTGCCACGGTGCCACATCGAGAGGTCACGGCGTATGGGTCCCGGATCGCGCTTCGCTTGTCCGGTACGACGCCGAGAGAGGTGGGCACCTACTGGCTCGCCCAGACAATCCTTGCGATCCACTCCACCTCCGCCGCCGTCAACGTACGATCGACATGGTTCGGATTGAGCGATTGCAGTTCCAGCGTCTTCGCGGTCCGGCGTTTCATTTCCTTCACCATCACTTCGCCATCGGTGGTTTTCACCACCACGCGGTCGCCGCGCCGGATCGGCGTGCCCGGCGACACCACGATGATGTCGCCATCGCGATAGACGGGCTTCATCTGGTCGCCGGAGATTTCCAGGGCATAGGCGTGCTCGTCATTAACCGATGGCAGGCCGACCTCATCCCAGCCCTTGCCGGTCGGTAATCCGCCCCTGTCGAAATTACCGCTCGCTCCGGCCTGCGCGAAACCGAGCAGCGGCACCGACTGAACGCTCCGCGTGCTGTCGCCGATCAGCTGCACGAAGGTGTCGATGGAACTGTCGGTCGCGGCGAGCGCCTTCGACACCGATTCGGTCGAGGGCCATCGCTCGCGTCCGTCGGCGGTGACGCGTTTGGATTTGTTGAACGTAGTGGGATCGAGCCCGGCGCGTTTGGCGAGCCCCGAGGGTGACAGGCCGGCGCGCCCGGCCAGCCGGTCCAGCGCGGTCCATATCTGGTCGTGGGTCAACGGGCGCGGTGCTCTGGGACTTTTGGCCATGGCGGTGTGAGAGCCTAGGAATTATTACCTTAATCAAACCGGTTTCCATCGTCCGGCGCAAGGGGCCGGCGACGGCCTGCAGGCAGGCGAATGCAACCCTTGAAGTGCGGCATTGCCGTCGATACGGTCGCGCAACCGGCCGAGAATGTCCGGGAACTCCCAAACAAACCTTCCAAGAGTCTCCGAAAGACTCCAGCGATCATCAGGACTACCCGGCACGTGCGCATGATCTACAAAATCTGTCCGGCTTCGGCCTGGCGCGAGGCCGAGCGGCAGGGCGTTTACCGGGGCAGCGCCGACGACATCCGCGACGGCTTCATTCATTTCTCCGTCGCTTCGCAGGTCGCGGAAACCGCAAGGAAGCATTATTCCGGCCAGACCGGCCTGTTCCTGATCGCGGTCGACGCCGATGCGTTGGGCAATGCCTTGAGGTGGGAGCGCTCGCGCAACGACGAATTGTTCCCGCATCTCTACGGCGACCTCGATCTCGGCGCGGTGACCGGCGTGCTCGACATGCGCGCGCGGTCCGATGGCACGCACGATATTCCGGAGCTGAAACCGTGATCCGCGCCTTCGACACCTTCTCACTGCCGCTGTTGCGCTGGTTCGATCCGGAAGATGCCCACCGTCTGGCGATCCAGGGCTTGCGGTTGCTGCCGCCGATCCGGCCGCGGCCGGACGATCCAAAACTGGCGGTGCGGGCCTTCGGCCTGAACTTTCCCAATCCGATCGGTATGGCGGCGGGCTTCGACAAGAGCGCCGAGGTGCCGGATTCGCTGTTGCGGCTGGGTTTCGGCTTCGTCGAAATCGGCACGGTGACGCCGAAGCCGCAGGCCGGCAATCCGAGGCCGCGGCTGTTCCGGCTGGAGCGCGACGAAGCCGTCATCAACCGCATGGGCTTCAACAATGACGGCGCGGAGGCGGTGCTGAAGCGGCTGGCCGGGCGCGCGCATCTCGGCGGCATCGTCGGCGTCAATGTCGGCGCCAACAAGGATACCGATGATCGCGTCGCTGATTACGTCAAGCTGATCGAGATCTTCGCGCCGGTGGCGAGCTATTTCACCGTCAACGTATCGTCGCCAAACACGCCGGGCCTGCGCAATTTGCAGCAAGCCGCCGCGCTCGACGATCTCCTGGCCAAGGTGATCGACGCGCGCGAGCGGGTACGCTCGAGCGCCGGCGATACGCCGGTGCTGCTCAAGATCGCCCCCGATCTGAGCCTGACCGAACTCGACGATGTCGTTCAAATCGCCCGCTCGCGCCGCATCGACGGCATGATCGTCGGCAACACCACGCTGGCGCGTCCCACCACTTTGCGCGAACAGAGCCGCCTCAGGGAGCAGGGGGGATTGTCGGGGCGGCCGCTGTTCCGGCTGTCGACGCGAATGGTGGCCGAGACCTATGTGCGTGCCGAAGGCGCGTTTCCGCTGATCGGCGTCGGCGGCATCGATACCGGCGGCGCTGCGCTGACCAAGATCCGCGCCGGCGCCAGCCTGATCCAGCTGTATTCGTCGCTGATCTACAAGGGGCTCGGATTGGTGGACGACATCAAGAACGATCTGGCCTCGACGCTGCTGCGCACCGGCCGCGACTCGCTGTCCGAAATCGTCGGCGCCGACGCTGCGACGATCACGGCCGAGGATTGGCCGGTTTAGCGCGTATTCCGCAAAAGTGCATTCCGGTTTTGCGATCAGAATACGCGCCAGAATAAAAACTACAATTCGACGATCATGCCGTCGCTTGCGGTCGTGTAGTCCAGCGTATCCAGCCGTCCCAGCATGTCGTCGCTCATATGGGTGAGGATCAGCCGCTTCGGATTGATCTCGGGCAAATGCGCTTCCAGCGTTTTCAGGCTGAGATGATTTTTCACGACCTTGTCGTAGTAATAGGCCTCGGCGATGAACAGGTCGGCGTCGCGCGCCGCCGGGATCAGCGTCTCCGTCCATTCGGTGTCGGCGCTGTAGGCGATGACGCGGCCTTCGGCCTCGACCCGGTAGGCCAGGAACGGACCGCCGGACAGGCCGTGCACGACAGGGTAGGGGGTCACGCTGACCGCGTCGAACGCGCGCGTTTCCCCGGGCTTGAGCGAAACCACCGACAGATCGAACCGCTGCTTTGTCTTCGATGAATGCTCGAACAGGGCTTCCATGACCTGCGCCAGCCGGGCTTCGATTCCCTCGGGCCCCGCGATCACCAGCGGCCGGGTGCGGCGGGTGAATTGCGCGTCGAGCAACAGGAACGGCAAGCCGGCGAAATGATCGCCGTGGAAATGCGTGATCAGGATGAGGTCGATGTCGTCGCGCGCGATGCCGAGCCGCTTTAGTGCCGGCAGCGAGGATGCGCCGCAATCGATCAGGAAATTGGCGCGTTCGCCGGTGACATGAAAGCAGGTATTGAACCGTCCGCCGGATCCGAGCGCGTCGCCGCAGCCGACAAATCGCAATTGCATCGACCCCTCCTCAAGATTCAGTCGGACAGTGGCTCCTGCCGGAACGAAGCCCGCACCAGCACCGGATAGCGCAGCGCCTGCAAGCCGCCGCGCGCGGCATAATGCACCAGCAGCGCGCCCCATAGCCCGGCATTGCCGAACGACCGCAGCGCCAGCCAGGCGCCGAGAAACATCAGCAGCGAAAGCATCATCAAATTGCGCATGTCGCGCGCCCAGGTCGCGCCGATATAGACGCCGTCAAAGGCGAAGGCAAACACGGCCAGCATCGGAGAAACCACCACAAACCACAGATAGTCGCGCGCACCGCGGCGGACATCCTCGCTGGCGGTCATGATGTCGATCAGCGAGGGGCCGAACAGTGCGAACACCGCGGTCACCGCCAGCGCAAAGCCAAACCCCCAGAGCACGACAAGCCTCACCGCGCCGGAAAATCCATCTCTGTCGCGCGCGCCATAGGCGCGGCCGCAGAGCTGTTCGGCGGCATTGGCAAGACCGTCCAGGAAGAAGGCGCTGATCAAAAGGAAGTTGTTCAAAACCGCGTTGGCGGCAAGCGTCGTGTCGCCGGAGCGCGCGCCTTGCGAGGTGAAGAACAGGAACACCGCGATCAGGGAAGCGGTGCGGATCATTATATCCCGGTTGACCGCCAGCATGCGGATCAGCTTGGTGCGGTCGAGCAGCGTCGCGCGCGGCACAGCGGGTTGTCCACGCGAAAGCCGCCTTGCGATCAGGATACCAAGCACGAGCCCCGCCGCTTCCGCGGTGACGGCGGCGATCGCGGCGCCGGCGATGCCGGCCTCGAGCACCAGCACCAGCAGGACCGTTGCGGCCATGTTGACGACGTTGATCGCGATCTGGACGCCGAGCGCAAGTCTTGCACGCGCCTGTCCGACCAGCCAGCCGAGCACGACATAGTTCGCGAGTGCCAGCGGCGCCGACCAGATCCGGATGGTGAAATAGGTCCTGGCGGCGCGCGTCACGCCTTCGCTGCCGCCCATCAGGCCCAGCAGGAGGGCGGCAAGCGGGATCTGCAGGATGATCAGGCCGGCGCCGATCAGCGCCGCCACCATAAACCCGCGCATCAGGATCGGGCGCAAATCCCCGATCTCGCCGGCGCCGATTGACTGGGCCGTGAAGGCCAACGTGCTCATGCGCAGGAAGCCGAACAGCCAGAACAGGCAGTCGAAAATAACCGATGCGATGGCCACGCCGCCGAGTAGCGTCGCCTCGCCGAGCCGCCCGATTGCGATGGTCGAGACGACGCCGATCAGCGGCGTCGTCAGGTTCGCGATCATCGCGGGACCAGCGATGGCGAAGACCTGCGCGGTCGTGACCTTGGACGGGGGAGCTAGCAAGCGAGGCCTGCGCGCAGTCTATCGTCCGCGCGGTGCCCCGAATATTCGTGACAGGAACCAGATCGGCAGCACGATCACGGCGCCGAGCAGGAAATAGCGCCACAGCCAGTTGACGGCGTCGAAGCCGAGATCCCAGATCCGCTGGAACAACAGCCGGATGCTGTTGAGGATGTTCCACGGGTCGAAGCCAACGGCGGCAAGCACCACGCCGACCAGAATGGACAGCAGGATCAGCCGAAACGCCACCGCCAGCGGCGAGCCGCCGAGAAAACGGTACAGGCCGTCATTGGCCGCCGCCGGCAATTCCCGCGTATCGTTTGGCATCGATAATCTCCCGCACCCATTCGCCGGCGCACTATAGCGCGCTCCAAGGGAAATGGGGAACCGGGCTGTCGCCGTCAATGGCCGCTGGCTGCGGCCCGTTATTATAACGCGTTTTCGTCGCGCTGGCCCGTGTCTGCCCCGCATCAACCGCGGGGCGGCCGCCGCTGGCAAACGCTAGACCTGAAGAATCGCGTCGGCTTTCAGCATCCGCTCCAGCGTTTCCAGCCGGTCGGCCTCGCGTGGCGGCTTGTCCCAGCGCAGCCGGTTGATGCGGGGAAACCGCATGGCCACGCCGGACTTGTGCCGCGTGGAGCGCGCCAGCCCCTCGAAAGCGACTTCCAGCACCAGCCCCTGATCCGGCTCGTGCACCACGTGCCGGACGGGGCCGAATTTCTCCGTGGTGTTTCGGCGCACGAAACGATCGATCTGCAGCAGTTCCTCGTCGGTGAAGCCGAAATAGGCCTTGCCGACCGGCACCAATTGGTCACCGTCCTCGCCTGAGGTCCAGACCCCGAATGTATAGTCGGAATAATATGACGAGCGCTTGCCGTGCCCGCGCTGCGCATACATCAGCACGGCATCGATCAGATGCGGGTCGTGCTTCCACTTCCACCATTGCCCTTTCGGGCGGCCCGGCAGATAGGCCGCGTCGCGGCGCTTCAACATCACGCCTTCGACCGCCTCGGCATCTTCGCCGGCGCCGGCGCTGGCGGGATCGGCGCGCGCCGATTTCAGCGCGTCCCAGCTGTCGAAGGCAATCGTCGGCGACAGGTCGATGCGCGGATCGTCCAGTCTTTTGACATAGGCCTCCAGCCTGGCGCGGCGTTCGACAAACGGCAGTTCGCGCAGATCATGGCTGTCGTCGCCGAGCAGATCATAGGCGCGCAGATGGATCGGATATTCCTTCATCAGTTTCGGCGACACGATCTTGCGGTTGAGGCGCTGCTGCAGCACGTTGAAGGTTTGCACCCGGCCATCGCGCAGCACCAGCAGCTCGCCATCGATGGCGCCGGGCAGGTGGAGCGACGGCAGCAGGTCCGGAAAGCTCCTGGTGACGTCCTCGCCACTCCGCGAATAGAGCCGCGCCGTGATGTGGCCGCGCACGTCGCGCCCGCTTACTGCCTGAACGCGAATACCGTCCCATTTCCATTCCGCGATGTAATCGGCGGCATCGAGATTGGCGAAGTCGGTATTCTCGATCGCGTGCGCCAGCATCACGGGGCGAAACGGCGCAGGATCGAGATTGACCGGCTTTTCCGCGCGGCCTTCCAGCCACGCGAACAGATCGAGATAGGGCGGCGCGAGCCCCGGCCACATCAGCTCGACATCGTGCGGGTCCTTGTCGCCAAGGGCTGCGGCGGCGGTCTTGGCCAGCCGCGCCGAGACGCCGATCCGCATCGCGCCGGTGACGAGTTTTAACAATGCCCAGCGGCCGGTCTCGTCGAGTTCGTCGAGCCAGCGCGCGAGCTGCCTTGGCAGTTCGGTCTTGCCGAGGGTGCGCAGCGTGGTGACGACTTCGGAAAGCGTGGGGGGCGGCGGGTTGTTGTGTCGGTTCTCGGACGCCTTCGGCCACATCAGTGCGACCGTCTCGGAAAGATCGCCGACGTAATCATACGACAAGCCAAACAGCACGGGGTCGGTGCGATCCGCGATCAGGTCGCGGATCAGGCCGGGTTTTGCATGTTTGAACGATAGCGCACCGGTGAGGGCTGCGAGCGCGTAGCCGCGATCGGGATCCTCCACCTCGCGAAAATAGGAGGTCAACAGCCGCAGCTTGTTGTTGCGGCCGGGCTCGTAGGCGAGGCGGTCGAGCAATTCGGCGAAGCGGTTCATGCCTCGGAATCCTCGCCCGCCGGCGCCGCTTCGCCTTCGTCCTCGTCGCCGTACCCGACCAGATCCAGCGGCCGCGCGGTCAGGCCTTTGCTCGTGCACCAATGCACCAGCGCATCCTCCTGGCCGTGGGTGACCCAGATCTCGCCGGCGCTGGTGGCGTTGATCGTCGCGGTGAGGCCGTCCCAGTCGGCGTGATCGGAAATAACCAGCGGCAGTTCGACGCCGCGCTGCCGCGCGCGGGCGCGCACCCGCATCCAGCCTGATGCGAAGGCCGTGACCGGATCGGGAAACCGCCGCGTCCAGATATCCGAGGTGGCCGACGGCGGCGCCAGCGTGATGGTGCCGGCGAGATCGGCCTTCTTCATGCCCTTGACCGCGCGCAACTCGCCCAGCGCCACGCCACGGCTCTCATAATAGCGCGTGATCTTTTCCATCGCGCCGTGCAAATAGATCGGCGCGTCGTAGCCGGCGGCGCGAAGCAGCGCGATCACGCGCTGCGCCTTGCCGAGTGAATAGGCGCCGACCAGATGCGCGCGCTCCGGAAACAGCGCCACCGAGGCCAGCAGTTTTTTGATTTCGTCGGCCGCAACGCCGTGACGAAACACCGGTAGGCCGAAGGTGGCCTCGGTGATGAAGACATCGCAGGGCACCACTTCGAAGGGAGTGCAGGTCGGGTCAGGCGCGTCCTTGTAGTCGCCGGAGGCGACGATGCAGGTATCCTTGCAGGTGACGGCGATTTGCGCCGAGCCCAGCACGTGGCCCGCGGGATGGAATTTGATAGTGACTTCGCCAAGCCTGATCTGTTCGCCATAGGCGATGACCTGCGTGCTGCCGGCGAAATTGTCGCCGTAACGCAGCCGCATCATGTCGAGCGTCTCCGGCGTGGCCAGCACGGCGCCATGACCGGGGCGGGCATGATCGGAATGGCCGTGAGTGATCACGGCGCGCTCGACCGGGCGGACCGGGTCGATGTGGAAGCCGCCGGGCTTGCAGCACAGGCCGGCGGGCACCGGCATCAGGATGTCTTGCGGACGCATCTTCGCTATATAGGGCCTGTCTCGGCGATTTTTACCCGTCATGCGCCGGCTTGACCGGCGCATCCATCTTCCGGAACAATTCCCGATCGATGGATTGCCGGATCGAAGTCCGGCAACGACACAGGTGGAGCCCATGCCTTCGCGAATATTCCTGTCCTCCGGCGATCTGATGGCTGACCGGCGGTTCGATTTTGCGCGCGATCTGCAATTGAAAGGCGATCTTGCCGCCGCCGCCGATCTGCTGTTGCAGGCGACGGAACTCGCGCCCGGCTTTGCTTCCGCCTGGTTCACGCTCGGCGAAATTCGTGGGCAGCTCGGCGAGCATGACGCGGCGATCGCGGCGTTTCAAAAGGCGAAGGAAGCCGATCCCGAGGATCGGCACGGCGCCAGCCTGCGGCTGATGCGGCTCGGCGCCGAGCAAGTTTCGGCGATGCCACAGGCCTATGTGCGTGCGCTGTTCGATCAATACGCGCCGAAATTCGAGACCGCGCTGGTTGACGATCTCGGCTACCGCGGTCCCGCGCTGTTGTTCAGAGCGGTGCTGTCGACGCGCGCGGCGGTGCGCAAGCCGGCCTTCTTCAAGCGCGCGATCGATCTCGGCTGTGGCACTGGATTGGCGGCCGCCGCCTTCGCCAAGGAGGTCGACCATTTCATCGGCATCGATCTGTCGCCACGCATGATCGAGCGCTCGCGCGCCACCGGGCTTTACGCGCAGCTGGAAGTGAACGAGATGGTGGAAGGGTTGCGCGGCAGGCGTGATGCCAGCGCCGACCTCATCCTCGCCGCCGACACCCTGATCTATCTGTCCGATCTCGCAGCCGTGCTGCGCGAGGCGAAGCGCGTGCTGATCTCAGGCGGCCTGTTGGCCTTCACGGTCGAAACCCATGCCGGCGAAGGTATCATCCTCGGCGAGGGTCTGCGCTACGCGCACGGCGCCGCTTACGTGCGCGCGGCGGTTGAAGAGGCCGGGCTCGCGCTGTCGCTCCTTGAGGATCTGTCGGCGCGCAACGAGGACAACGCGCCGGTTCCCGGACTGGTCGTGGTCGCCGGCAAAACTTGCGTCTAGACGCTACGCCGCTGGCGAATAGCGGCATTGCGTCGCAAAGCCGCCAGTTCGCACTTGCCGGGCGCGCCGGAAACGTAGATCAATGCGCGCACTTCAGGGAGAAACGAGATCAATGAACGATAAACAGTCGAGGCGCGAATTCGGCGCTACCGCTCTTGCCACGATCGTCGCGTCGGCCATGCCCGCACCTTACGTCTGGGCCGCCGAGAAAAAATACGATCCAGGTGCCAGCGACACCGAAATCAAACTGGGGCAAACGGTGCCGCATAGCGGTCCGGGTTCGCTGTACGGTGTGCTCGGCCGGGTCGGCGAGGCCTATTTCCAGATGCTCAACGACAAGGGCGGCATCAACGGCCGCAAGATCAAATTCCTCACCATGGACGACGCCTACAGCGCGCCGAAATGCGTCGAGGCGACGCGGCGGCTGGTCGAGCAGGAAGAAGTGCTGGCGCTGTTCGGCTCGCTCGGCACCGCGCCGCAGACCGCTGTGCATAAATATCTCAACTCGAAGGGCGTGCCGCAGCTTCTGCTCAACACCGGCGCGTCGAAATGGAACGATCCGAAGAACAACAAATGGACCATGGCCGGATTACCACTATACCCGACCGAAGCGCGGATCCTTGCCAAGCATGTCGTGGGCGTGAAGCCGAACGCCAAGGTCGGCATTCTCTACCAGAACGACGATTTCGGCCGCGACTTCCTGGGGCCGTTCAAGCAGGTGCTGGCGGATGCCGGCGGCACCGCCAAGGTGATCATGGAGCAGACCTACGATCTGACCGAACCGACGGTCGATTCCCAGCTGATCAATCTCTCCAAGTCGGGCGCCGACGTCTTCTACAACATCACCACCGGCAAGGCGACGTCGCAGTCGGTCCGCAAGGTCGTCGAACTCGGCTGGAAGCCGCTGCAATTGCTTTCGGCGGGATCCACCGGCCGCTCGATCCTCAATGCCGCGGGTTTTGAGAATGCCACCGGCATCGTCGCCATCCGCTATGCCAAGGAAGTCGGCGTGCCGCGCTGGGAGAAGGATCCCGACGTGATGGCGTTCGAGGAATTGCGCAAGAAATATCTGCCGACCGTCGATCCCGACAACACCATCGCCTTTGCCGGCTATGGCCAGGTGGCGACGATGGCGGAAATCCTGCGCCGCTGCGGTGACGATCTGACCCGCGCCAACGTGCTGAAGCAGGCCTCGACGCTCAACGGCTTCCATTCGCCGTATTTCCTCGACGGTATCACCTACAGCTATACGCCCGACGATTATACGCCGATGAAGACGCTCTACATCTCGCAGTTCAACGGTAAGGACTGGGATATTTCCGACAAGCCGGTTACGGAATAGGCGGGCGGCAAGACGTAACGCTTTCGAGCGAAGTGGGTACCGGTTGGCGTGAAGAAAACGCGTCAAAATAAGAAAGGCAGCGGATCGATTTGATCCGTTGCCGCTCTCGACGAAACCGCCACGACGGCTTACCTCTTGGGCCGTGCCGCCGAACATCCTGACCGTTTCTCCAGACCACACCGCCGAGCTGTTGCCGGATCGTTTTCGCCGATGGTTCGCGGCGCGCGGCTGGTCGCCCCGGCAACACCAGCTGGATTTGCTGGCGAAGGCCCGCGACGACCGCTCCGCATTGCTGATTGCCCCCACCGGCGCCGGCAAGACGTTGGCCGGCTTTCTGCCGACGCTGGTGGAGCTTTCTTCTTCCCCGACGCTTGCTCGCGGCGCCGGCAACGTCAGCTCTACCGGACGGAGCGTGCAGCGCAGCCGCGGCCTCCACACCCTCTACATCTCGCCGCTGAAGGCGCTCGCGGTCGATATCGCGCGCAATCTGGAAACGCCGGTGAACGAGATGGGTCTGCCGATCAAGGTCGAGACCCGCACCGGCGACACGCCGGTGTCGCGGCGGCAACGGCAGCGGCGCTATCCGCCGGATATCCTGCTCACCACGCCCGAGCAACTGGCGCTACTATTGTCATCCGACGACGCGCCGTTTCTGTTCTCATCACTCAAGCGCATCGTGCTCGATGAGCTGCACGCGCTGGTCACCTCCAAGCGCGGCGATCTGCTGTCGCTCGGCCTGGCGCGGCTGTGGCGGCTGGCTCCTCAGATGCGCGCCGTCGGCCTGTCGGCGACGGTGGCAGAGCCGGAATCGCTGGCGCGTTTCCTGGTGCCGCAACGCGATGGCTTGAGCGACGCCGCCGATATCGTCGTTGCCGGCGGCGCCGCGGCGCCGATCGTCGAGATGCTCGATACCCGCGAGCGGTTGCCGTGGGCGGGCCACTCGGCGCGCCATGCGCTCAACGAGGTCTACGACCTGATCAAGCGCAACAACACCACGCTGGTGTTCGTCAATACCCGCAGCCAGGCCGAGATGCTGTTCCAGGACCTGTGGCGCATGAACGACGATGGATTGGCGATCGCGCTGCATCACGGCTCGCTCGATGTCGCGCAACGCCGCAAGGTCGAGGACGCGATGGCGGCGGGCAAACTGCGTGGCGTGGTCTGTACCTCATCGCTTGATCTCGGCGTCGACTGGGGCGATGTCGATCTCGTCATCAATATCGGCGCACCCAAGGGCGCATCACGGCTGATGCAGCGCATCGGGCGCGCCAATCACCGCATCGACGAAGCCTCGCGCGCGGTGCTGGTGCCGGCCAACCGCTTCGAGGTGCTGGAATGTCGGGTGGCGATCGACGCCATCGCGGAAAATGCCCAGGACACTCCGCCGCTGCGGATCGGTGCGCTCGACGTGCTGGCGCAGCACGTGCTTGGCCGCGCCTGCGGCGAGCCCTTTCTCTCGGAAGAACTTTACGCGGAAGTGCTCACGGCTGCGCCATATTCCAATCTCACGCGAAGCGATTTCGACGACGTGGTCGATTTCGTCGCCACCGGCGGCTACGCGCTCAAAACCTACGAGCGTTTCGCGCGCATTAAACAGGACAAGCAGGGGCGCTGGCGCGTCACTAATCCGCGGGTGCGCCAAAGCTATCGCCTCAACGTCGGCACCATCGTCGAGGACACCATGCTGAAGGTGCGCCTGGTGCGCTCGCGCGGCGGCGGTTCCGGATCGACCGGCGCGCTCGGGCGCGGCGGGCGCATGCTGGGCGAGATCGAGGAAGTATTTATCGAAGGTCTCGTGATCGGCGACACCTTTGTCTTTGGCGGCGAGGTGGTGCGGTACGAAGCGCTCGCCGAGGATCAGGTTTATGTCTCCCGCGCCAACGACAGGGATGCAAAGGTGCCGTCCTACATGGGCGGCAAGTTCCCGCTGTCGACCTACCTCGCCGAGCGCGTCCGCAGACTGCTCGACGACAAGCGCGCCTGGAAGGCGTTGCCGGATCAGGTGCGCGACTGGCTGTCGCTGCAGAAGGATTTTTCGCGGGTGCCCGGCGTACGCGAATTGCTGGTGGAGACGTTCCCCCGCGCCAACAAGCATTATCTCGTCTGCTACCCGTTCGAAGGACGGCTCGCGCATCAGACGCTGGGTATGCTGCTGACGCGGCGGATGGAGCGCGCACGGGTGCGGCCGCTTGGCTTTGTCGCCAACGAATATGCGCTCGCGGTATGGGGGCTCGGCGACATCTCGTTCATGATCCGGCAGGGCCGGCTCGACCTTGACGCGCTGTTCGATCCGGACATGCTGGGCGACGATCTCGAAGCGTGGCTTGCGGAATCCGCGCTGATGAAACGCACCTTCCGCACCTGCGCGGTCATTTCAGGCTTGATCGCGCGGCGCTTCACCGGCGAAGAGAAAAGCCGGCGCCAGGTGCTGTTCTCGACCGACCTGATCTACGATGTTTTGCGCAAGCATCAGGCCGACCACGTGCTCCTGCGCGCCGCGCGCGCCGATGCCGCCACCGGGCTGCTCGATCTGCGCCGGCTTGGTGATATGCTGCTGCGAATCCAGGGGCGAATCAGCCACAAGGAACTCGATCGGGTTTCGCCGCTGGCGGTGCCGGTGATGCTGGAAATCGGCCGCGAGTCGGTTTATGGCGAAGCATCCGACGAGTTGCTGGCGGAAGCCGCCGACGAACTGGTCAAAGAGGCGACAGGATAGACCGTGACACGCGCGCAATCTCTGCAAGACCCACCATCCGCGCGTATGGCCACCGTTGACGTCGCGGGTGTGGCCCTGCTCGCTGATCTCTCCGGCGCGCTGTTCTGGGAAGAGCAACGACTGCTCATCGTCTCCGACCTGCATCTGGAAAAAGGCTCCAGCTTTGCCGCGCGCGGCGTGCTGCTGCCGCCTTACGATACGGCCGCCACGCTCGGTCGCCTCGGCGCGGTGATCGCTCGGCACGATCCGCGCATGGTGATCGCGCTCGGCGACAGTTTCCACGATCGCTCCGCGCATGACCGGCTGTCCACGACGGACCGCGAAGGGCTCGCGGCGATGCAGGCGCGACGCGACTGGATCTGGATTTCGGGCAATCACGATCCCGCGCTGCCGTCCGATCTCGGCGGCACGGTCGCCAGCGAAGTCGCGATCGGTCCGATCGCGTTTCGACACGAGCCGACCGGGGCACAAGGTGAGATCGCCGGACATCTGCATCCCAAGGCGCGCGTCTCGACACGCGGCCGTTCGATGGAGCGCCGATGTTTTGCCTGCGACGGCGAGCGCGCCGTGATGCCGGCATTCGGCGCCTATACCGGGGGCCTGAGCATTCGCGACGCGGCGTTCGCAAAGATATTCCAGACGCCGGGCTTGATGGCGCATGTGCTCGGCGACAACAAGCTGCACACCATCGCCGCGTCGCGCTGTTATTGATCTTGACCGCCCCTTAGGCCGCCTTCGCCTGCACGGTGTTGCAGAATTCGGCGAGGCGGTCGGCGAGCCGCAGCGTCGCGGGGCTGGCGTCGGGTGATGCCATCAGCGCCACTTCCGTCTTGTCGATCGGCGCAAAGCCATCTTTTGCGGTTAGCGTGCGATGGTCCGCCTGGATCGACATCTCGGAGAGGATGCTCAAGCCCAGTCCGGCGGCGACGGCAGCCTGGATGCCGGCGAGGCCTGAACTGGCATAGGCCATGTGCCACGCGCGTCCGGCGCTTTCGAGCGCATGAATTGCGCGCGCCCGATAAAGGCAGCCGGGGGGAAAACCGATCAGGGGCACCGACCCGCTCGTTGTGTCGACCGGACGGCTCTTGCTGGTGACCCAATGCACGCGCTCCGGCCACACTGCGATGCCGCCTTTTTCGCCTGCGTTCCGTTTGAGCAACGCCAGATCGAGTTCGCCGCGATCGAGATCGCGCCGCAAAAAGACGCTCTGGTCGGCCCGCACATCGAGCCGCAGGCCGGGGCGGGATCGCGAACAACTCGCCAGCAATTTGGCCAGACGGTAGGCCGCGAAGTCCTCGGGGATTCCGAGCCTCACTGCGCCTTCATTGCCCGGCCGGGTCAGCACGTCGCGGGCTTCTTCGGCCAGAGACAGCAACCGCCGCGCATAGGACAGCATCCGCTCTCCGGCTTCGGTCGGCGTCACGCTCTTGCCGGTGCGTTTCAAGAGCGGCTGGCCGATATCGTCTTCCAGCCGCTTGATCTGCTGGCTGACGGTGGACTGGGTGCGGTGAACGCGTTCGCCGGCCCGGGTGAAGCCGCCGGAATCGACCACCGAGACGAAGCTGCGCAGCAATTCGAGATCGAGCATGGTCGCCGCCATTTATAAATCCACTGATATCAAGTTTATCATTTAATTTCCTAATATCAAGGCGCGGCCCTAGATCGGGAACATAGGAGAACTTCCCATGTCGCTTGCGCCACCGGTCGCGGTTTCCCGCGCCGCCTTCAATCCGCTGCCGATCTACATCTTGCTGTTCTGCCTGCTCTGGAGCTTCGCCTTCGTTGCAAGCAAGATCGGCGTCACCGATTGCCCGCCGCTGTTCCTGCTTACTGCGCGGTGCTCGCTGGCGGGAATACTGATCCTCGGAATCTCTGCACTGCGCCGGGATAGGTGGTCGCTGTCATGGCGCGATGTCCTCGTATTCGCGGCTCTCGGCGTCGCCAACAACGCGCTGTTTCTGGGCCTCGGCTATGTCGGGCTGCAGACCGTGTCTGCTGGCCTTGGCGGTCTGATCGTTAGCGCCAATCCGGTGTTCACGGCGGGCCTCGCCGCGTTGCTGCTCGGGGAGGCGCTGAACTGGCGCAAGGTCGCTGGGCTGCTGCTCGGTATCGCCGGGGTCGGCCTCATCGTCTGGCATCGCATGTCGGTCGGCACCGACAGCCTGCACGGAATCCTGTTCTTGCTGGCATCGCTGGCGTCGATCGTCGCAGGCACCATCCTGTTCAAACTGCTGGCGCCGAAGGGCAGTCTGTGGATCGGCAACGGTGTCCAGAATCTGGCCGCGGGGATTGTGCTGCTCCCGATCGCGTTCACGCTCTCTGATTTCGGCGATATCGTGCCGAGTGCGCGGCTGTTGGGTGCATTCGCGTTTCTCGTGCTGGGCGGATCGATCCTCGCCTCTCTGTTGTGGTTTCATTTGCTCAAAGTGTGCGGAGCGACGGCGGCGAGTGCTTATCATTTCCTGATGCCGCCGCTCGGCATGCTGTTCGCCTGGATCGTGCTGGGCGAGCATGTCGAATTTCGCGATCTGTTGGGGATCGTTCCGGTGGCGCTCGGCATTTATCTGGTGACGCGTCCCGCCGCGGCGGCGGCGCAATAAAGCGGCGAGGTCCACATGAATTCGCTTCGTATCACGCTCATCGGTGGCCCCACGGCGCTCATCGAAGTCGACGGATTCCGGCTGCTCACCGATCCGACCTTCGATGCGCCCGGGTCCTATCAATTGCCGCATGTGAAGCTCGAGAAATTATCCGGTCCCGCGCTTGGACCCGAGACGATCGGCGAAGTCGATGCCGTGCTGCTCAGCCACGACCAACACGCCGACAATCTCGATCATTCGGGCAAGGCGTTTCTCGCCAAAGCCAGGCGCGTATTGACGACAGTCGCGGGCGCGAAGCGCCTTGGTAGTCATGCTGAAGGCCTCCTGCCGTGGGCAACGACCGAACTGATCGGCAGCAATGGACATTCATTGACGGTCACGGCAACGCCGGCGCGTCACGGCCCCGCCGGCATTGAGCCCTTGTCCGGCGACGTCATCGGTTTTGTGCTGACGTCGAAGGATAATAACAGCCGCCCGATCTATATCAGCGGCGACACGGTCTGGTTCGACGGCGTCGCCGAAGTCGCGCGGCGTTTTAGCGCTGGCGTGGTGCTGCCGTTCGCGGGCGCGGCGCAGACCCGCGGTCCGTTCCATCTCACCATGGACACCAACGACACCATCGAAACCGCGCGCGCGTTTCCCGATGCCGTGATCGTGCCGTTGCACACCGATGGATGGGCGCACTTCCGCCAGAGCGGAAATGATCTGCGCGTGTCATTCGACACGCTTGGTTTCGGCGCGCGGCTGAAGCTGCTGGAGCCCGGGGTTGCCACGGTCATTGAGCCGCCGGACAGGGCTTAGCCGAGCCCGCAGTGTGCCTGCTCGCGATACGCGCAGCATATCGCTTCTTCTCAATACGGTATTGGCGGATCATTCGGGTGTCACCGATGATGGCACTTAAATACCGATGACCATGGTCGGCCGCCTGACGGCGCAGACGGTGGTTGCGCACGCGTGGCGGCAATCCGCACATGCCGCGCCAAGAAGAATTTGGAGGAAGCCGATGGCCGAGTACATGGCGGGCAACGTCGACGACTATGCCGACGGCGATCGCAAGGTGGTCGTGTGCGGAGACAAGGAAGTCGGGGTGTTCCGCATCGGCGACGAATTCTATGCCTGGCATAACCGCTGCGCGCATCGCGCCGGCCCGGTCTGCCAGGGCCGCATCATGAAGCGCGTGCTCGAGCCGGTCGCGAGCGACAAGACCACGCGGACGCAGGAATATGACGAGGCTGACAGCCACATCGTCTGCCCCTGGCACGGCTACGAATTCAGCATCAAGACCGGATTTCATCAGGGCAGCGGCCAGTTCCGGCTGCGCAAGGCCGAGCTCACAATCCGCGACGGAGAAATCTATGTCAGCGCCTGAGCGGGATCGCCGGAACGACCTCTATGGCTGGATCGATTCCGCCGCGCCGGAACTGCTGCGCGCCTCGCGCGAACTGGTTGAGAAGGGCGAAGCCTCCCGTGTCTCGGATGAGGCCGTTGCGCAGATCCTCACCGCCGCGATACGCCTCTATGTCGCGAAATCGGACGGCGAGGAGCGTACCTTTTCGCCGATCGCAGGCACCCGCGACAGCGAGATGACGCCCACCGAACTGCTTTCGGCGGTCTCCGAGATGCTGCGCGCGCTGCATCTCGGCCCGATGGAGCTCGCGCTCTGGTACCGGCGCCGCCCGGACGAGGACAGCTATTTCGTGAAAGAAAAATCATGAACATTCAGGGCAAGTTCGGGCCGCAATATGCGGCCGTGCAGCAGATCGACGTTCATACCGACACGCGCGATATCCTCGCCCATGCCAAGCGCAACGCGCTCAAGCGGGGTCTGCAGGACTGGTTCGTCTGCGATATCGACGCCCACCACGTCGAAACCGTGTCCTGGAAGGAGATCGTCACCTACATCGAAGATCCCGTGATCCGGGACAATGCAATGCGCTGGCAGGCCGAGCGGATCGGCGCGCCGCCCTACGGGCTGAACGGCGATCTCGGACTTCGCTATCAATCGGTCGGCGGACGCATCCCGCATCAGGACGGTCAGCGGGAAATCGTCGAAGAGACCGATGTGCATCGCGACGTCACCTTGACGCGCCGGGCGATGGATTCGCTCGGCATCGACAACATGGTGGTGTTCCCGACGCCGATGCTGTTTCTCGGCATGCATCCGCAGCCGGAAATGGAAGTGTGGCTGGGCGGCGCCTACAATCGCTGGCTGATCGACCGGATCCTGTCCGGCGACGACCGGATCAAATCGCTGATCTATTTGCCCTTCAATACGCCGCAGGAAGCGGAGCGGACTGTCGAGGAGCTTGGCGACAAGAAGGGCGTGATCGGCTTCTGCGTCACCAGCACCCGCAACAAACCGGTGCACCACAACGACTATATGCGGCTCTATTCCATGATCGAGGAGCGCGGCAAGCCGCTGGCCTTTCACGCCGGCTACCACTGGCAGGATCCGTCGCTTGCCACCGTCAACCGGTTTCTCGGCATGCATGCGCTGGGCTTCGTCTGGTGCAACATGGTGCATATGACCAACTGGGTCCTCAACGGCATTCCCGAGCGATTTCCGAAACTCAAGACCATATGGGTCGAAAGCGGATTGGCGTGGGTGCCGTTCCTGATGCAGCGGCTCGACGACCAGTATCTGATGCGCCCCTCCGAGGCGCCGCAGCTCAAACGCATGCCCAGCGAGTATATGAATCAGAATTGCTTCTATACGACGCAGCCGATGGAGACCACGCATCCCAAGGCGCTGGAAAACACCTTCGAGATGATCAAGGCCGAAACCCAGCTGATGTTCGCATCCGACTGGCCGCATTTCGATTTCGACCTGCCGCAGGAAATCTGCGATCTGCCGTTCCTGACCGAACAGGCCAAGCGCAACATCCTCGGACTGAACGCGGCGCGCATCTTCAATCTCGATCCGACGCCAGTGAAGAAATTGATGGTGACCTGAAGATCAGCTCGCTAGCCGGCCAAGGCGACACGTCCGTAGCAGGACCAAAAACAAGAAATCGGGAGAAACGATTCATGACAACGATCACAGTCGCGGGCTCCACCTCGGAACAAGGGGACCGCGACGCCGCCATCAGGAAAGTATGGTGGCGCCTGATTCCGTTTCTGTTCGTCCTCTACATCTTCAATTATCTCGACCGGATCAATATCGGCTTCGCCGCCTTGTCGATGAACAAGGACCTTTTGCTGACGGCGACCACCTTCGGCCTCGCCAATTCGATCTTCTATGTCGGATATGTGGCCTGCGAGATTCCCAGCAACCTCATGATGGTGCGTTATGGCGCCCGCGTCTGGATCGCGCGCATCTTGATCTCATGGGGACTGGCTTCCGCTGCCACCATGCTCGTGGTCGGTCCCAACAGCCTTTACGTTGTGCGGTTTCTAGTGGGCGTGCTGGAAGCCGGCTTCGTGCCGGGCGTCCTGCTTTATCTGACCTACTGGATTCCGAATTCGCACCGCGCCCGTGCCAATGGTTATCTGATGATGGCTCAGCCGGTGGCCATGGCATTGGGTGCCGGGGTTTCCGGTCTCATCCTCGATCATTTCGACGGAGTTTTGGGATTGCAGGGCTGGCGCTGGCTGTTCCTGCTGGAGGGATTGCCGGCCGTGTTCCTCGGCATGGTCACGTATGTCTATCTGACCGACAAGCCGAACGATGCGGGGTGGCTGGAAGAGACCGAAAAGAACACCGTGATGTCGCTGCTCGCGGACGATCAATCGGCGTCCAGCCGGCATGCCAAGGCGTCGGTATGGAAGCAGGTCACCGAACCCAAGATACTGCTGCTGGCGCTGGCGTATTTCTGCCTGGTCAACACCATCAATGCCAACGCGACCTGGATTCCAACCATCGTGCGCGAGGTGCTGAAAGCCTATTCGCTGTCGCAGGTCGGCTTCGTGACGGCGATACCCGCGATCTGCGCGCTGATCCTGATGCCGCTGTGGACCCGCAGTTCGGATCGCATGCAGGAACGGGTCTGGCATGTGATCGCCGCGCTCGGCATGGCCGCGGCCGGATGGCTTCTGGTGATCTTCTTTCCCGAGCCGGAGCTTCGGCTGGCCGGTTTGATCTTCACGGTTTCCGGCGCGTTCTGCGCCATGTGCACGTTCTGGACCCTGCCGCAGTCGCTGTTGTCGGAAGCGGCGCGGCCGGCGGGCATCGGCCTGATCAGCGCGGTCGGCCTGTTGGGTTCGGCGGTGAGCCCGGCGGTCATCGGCTTCCTGCGCGACGCCACCGGCAATTTTTCCGCCGGGCTGTTCTATGTCACGGCCTTGCTGGCGGTTGCGATCGTGCTGGTCCTGATCGTTTCGCGGCTTCGCCCCGTCGCTGCTGCTTGAGGCATCGTGCCGGCCCTGAGTCCCGGCTGGCGCCTTGTCTGCTCGCTGTCCTGAATTCGTTCGTGTTTCTTGCCTCGATCCGATAACTTCCCGCCCGGCTGGAACAGAGGGGACGACGAGCAGGGCATGATCGAGTTGCGTCAGTTTCGACAATTTATTGCCGTCGCCGAAGAACTCAGTTTTCGCCGCGCCGCCGATCGGTTGCACATGGCGCAGCCGCCGCTCACGGTCACGATCAAGCAGATCGAAGAAGAACTGGGGACGCTCCTGATCGAGCGCACCAATCGTGTCGCGCGATTGACTCCGGCGGGCCGGGTGTTTCTCGAGGAATGCAAACGCACCGTGATCCAGGCCGAGCGCGCAATCGTCGCGGCGCGCCGCGCCGGCGCGGGATTGAGCGGCGCGTTGCGGGTGACTTTTGTGGCCAGCGCCGCTCGGGAAATCCTTCCCGCGATCTTGCGCGAGTTTCGCGAGCAATATCCTGAGGTGGAGTTGACGCTCACCGAGGCGATGACGGCGCATCAGGTCGCAAAAATCCATACCGATGAAGCCGACGTCGGTTTCGTGATCCCCCCGCTTCGCGATGCCGACGGGTTGAGCGTGGAGGTGTTGACCAGGAACCAGATGGTCGCGGCAATTCCCGAAAACCATCCGCTGGCGCAGCGCCCGTCGATCGCGTTGGCGGATCTCGCGTCCGAACCCTGGATCCTCTTTCCGGCGCGGCAGGGGCCGGGTCTGCACGAACGCGTGCTCACCGCCTGCGCGCAGGCCGGCTTCGTGCCGCGGGTCGGCCAGGAAGCCTCGCAGATGGACACCATCGCCAGTCTCGTCGCCGGCGGCCTTGGCGTCGGGCTCGTCACCCGCATCATCGCGACCGCCAACCGGCCCGGTGTGGTGTTTCGCGATCTCACCGGCATAGGCTCGCCGGTCGAATACGAACTGGCGATCGCCTATGGCCGCTCGACGCCGTTGCTGGACGCGTTCACGGCCGTGGTGCGGTCTCGCGCCAGCTGGATGGGCGCGGCAACGAACTAGGGCATGTTCGCGATCCGGAACCGAATCCGGTCAAAATCGTTGTCGCGGCGGCTGGAACCGGGCATGGCAGAGCGCAAGAAAACCAACTCCAACAATCACAAAAAGACCAATGGACAAAACCCGGCGCCGACCGAAAAGCGCGCGGAGCCGTTTCGCGCGCGCGACTTCGTCAAGACGCTCGGACCGGGCCTGATCACTGGCGCGTCCGATGACGACCCGTCCGGCATTGGCACCTATAGCCAGGCCGGCGCGCAGCTCGGCTATGGCATCGGCTGGACCATGCTGCTGACATTTCCGCTGATGGCGGCGATCCAGGAGATCTCCGCGCGGGTCGGACGCGTCACCGGCCACGGTATCGCCGGCAATGTCTGCCGGCACTATTCGGTGTGGCTGCTCAACGTGGTGGTCACCCTGCTGTTTGTCGCCAACACCATCAACATCGCGGCCGATCTCGGCGCGATGGCCGATGCCACCAAGCTGCTGATCGGCGGGCACGGCATCATCTACGTGCTGCTGTTCGGGGTCACGTCGGTGATCGCGCAAATCTTTCTCGACTACAGGCGCTACGTGTCGGTGTTGAAATGGTTGACGCTGAGCCTGTTCGCCTATGTCGGCGCGCTCGCCTTTGCGCACATTTCGTGGGGACAGGCGCTGACCGGCATTCTCGTGCCCAGGCTCACCTGGAGCGCCGACTATTTCACCACTATCGTCGCCATTTTCGGCACCACGATCTCGCCCTATCTGTTCTTCTGGCAGGCGTCGCAGGAAGCCGAAGACCAACGCGTCGATGTCACCAAGCATCCGCTGATCCACCGGCAATATGGCGCGCAAAAGGAGTTCAACCGGATTCGGGCCGACACCATCGTCGGGATGGCGTTCTCGAACCTGATCGCGCTATCCATCATCGTCACCGCCGCGGCGACGCTGCACGCCGCCGGCAAGACCGATATCCAGACCTCGGCCCAGGCGGCCGAGGCCCTGCGTCCGATCGCGGGAATTTTCGCGGAAGTGATCTTTGCCCTCGGCATCGTCGGCACCGGGCTGTTGGCCATTCCGGTGCTCGCCGGCGCTACCGCTTACGCCGTCGGCGAGGGACGCCGATGGCCGGTCGGGCTCGCACGCAAGCCGAAAGAGGCGGTCGCGTTCTATGCCGTGCTGGCGCTGTCGGGAGGAATCGGGATCGCGCTGAATTTCACCCCGATCAATCCGATCTCGGCGCTGTACTGGAGCGCAGTCGTCAACGGCGTGCTCGCCGTTCCCGTGATGGTGCTCCTGATGATCATGGCGCGCCACAAGGAGGTGATGGGACGGTTTGTCGTGGGCGGTTCGCTGTATTGGCTGGGCTGGCTCTCGACCGCGGCGATGACCCTCAGCGTCGTGGCGATGGGGGTTGGGTTTTTTCTTTAATCGGAATGGCCACATATGCAGGCGTCATCCTGAGGAGCGCTCCCTTGCGCGCGTCTCGAAGGATGACAACATGGCGGAGCCGCGGGGATAACGTGCTCTAATCCTTCCGGAATACGATCGACGCCATCCAGCCGGTCATCAGCGCCATGAACGCGGTGATCAGCCCATAGATAAAACCGTTTTGGCGCGCGGTGTTGGCGACGAACTGCTCGAAACCGACCTTGACGATTTCAAATGCGGTCTCGGTCTTGGTCACCAATGCGCCGTCGGAAAACAATTTTATTTCGACGTCATAGGTCCCGATCGGCACCTCGGCCGGCAGCGGAATCCCGGTGCGAAACAGCGTCGGCGTCAGAAATGTCACTGCCGACGTCTCCTCGCGATAGAGCCCATGTTCACGACGCAGCCGCACGAAGGCGCTGCGGAACGCATCGTTCGGCACCACGTCGGCATAGTCGGGGCCGACGCGCTGGGTCAGCAGCACATTGTTGAGACCGAGCTGTTGCCGCCGCTGCACTTCCGGCGAGGCGATGACGTCGAACGGCCGGTTGGCGAACAGCGCCAGATAGCTCGGCACGGCGAGAAATTGCCGATAGTCGGTGTTGATCCAGATCCCGAATTTGCGCTCCTTGCGGCGCGTCACCATGTCGGCGCGCGGGCCAGCGACGGTCACCACCAGATCGTAATTGGTACGGCCCGCCGGTGTCGATGCATCCTTTTCGACCGAGCCGAACAGCACCAGTTCTTCGCCGGAATAATTCGGCGTTACGGTGACGCGATGGTTCGAGACCGAGACGATCAGGCGCTCGGCATGCGCCGCGGGGACAGCGAAAGCCGCGCTCAGCACCAATGCGAGGCCGATGGCCGCCGATGAGATAGGTGCGGTCATCCGGCGCCTCCGGTTTCCCGGATGGTGAAGAGATCGTCGGGACGGATCACCAGTTCGATCGCAAAGCGGATACCGACCGCCAGGATCAGAAGCCCAAGCAGCAGCCGCAGATGCTCGCCGCGGATCTTCTGCCCCGCCCGCGCGCCGAACTGCGCGCCGGTGACGCCGCCGACCATCAGGATCAGCGCCAGCACCGCGTCGACGAGATGGTTGGTGACCGCATGCAGCATGGTCGCGAACACCATGGTCACCAGCGTCAGCACCATCGAGGTGCCGATCACGGTCGAGGTCGGCACCCGCAGCAGATAGATCATGATCGGGATCAGGATGAAGCCGCCGCCGATGCCCATCACGGCGCCGATAAAGCCGATGATCAGGCCGACGACCACGACCGGTATGACCGACAGATAGATCTTGGAGCGCTTGAAGCGCATCTTCAGCGGCAGCCCGTGGATCCAGCCATGGCTGCCGGAGCGGCGCATCGGTACCGCGACGCCACGCCGGGCCCGCATGATCGCGCGCACCCCCTCCCAGAACATCAGCCCGCCGACCGTGCTCAGCAAGATGACGTAGGACAGCGCGATCAGGAGGTCGAGCTGGCCGAGCGAACGCAGCAGGGTGAAGGTCCAGACGCCGAGCGCGGTGCCGATGGTGCCGCCGCTCAACAGCACCAGCGCCAGCGCGGGATCGATGGCGCGGCGGCGCCAATAGGATATGGCGCCGGAAAACGACGAGGCGGCAATGTGGCTGGCGACCGAGGCAACTGCGACCGCGGGCGCGATGCCGACGAAAATCAACAGCGGCGTCATCAGAAACCCGCCGCCGATGCCGAACATGCCGGAGACGAAACCCACGGCGGCGCCCATCGCAAGGATGAGGAATACATTGACCGGGATGTCGGCGATCGGAAGGTAAAGCTGCACGCGCTGACTTCGGAGTTTAGCCGCAAGGCTGGCCGAAACCGCTCACGGCACAGTTTTTGAGAGCGGCGTCGATGCTCTGCCGCGCCCCTGCATAACCGAAATCGCCGGTGGGAGGGACTAAAGAATCCACTCGATCCGGCTTTTTTGACGCAGGCTGCCAGGCACCTTCGAAGCGTGGTGAATGATTCAGATTAATGGACGTGGACTTAAGCGGACTCAGGGCTTTCCGACCGGATCGGTGACGAGATTCATTGCCGAGGCTTCCTTGGCGCCGAGCCAGCGGACGTCGCTGGTTGCGGACATGGCTTCCACGATGGAAGAGGCGACGCCCATCCTTGTCATATAGTTCAAGACCATGCCCGTGGTCCGCTGGGTGTCGCCAACGGGGTCGCGCCCGGGCGAGGATGTCACAAACCGATGGACGCCCAATTTCGAGCCTTCGACGCCGTAGCGGCGCTTGCCGCCGGCGTAGACAAACACGCAGGCGCTGGCGCAATAGGATGGCCTGACCTGGCCCGAGGCGTCGACGACACCGACCGCCGTCGCCAGTCCGTGCGATCGAATGATTTCGCCGATGATGACGGCCTGATTCAAATCCCCTCCCGGTGAGGACATCAAGACGGTGTCACCCGCCGCGAGATGGGCTTCGTCGAGCCTGTCGCGGAACCAGTTCGCGGCGGCGGCGCCGATCTTCCCGCGGATCAACAGGACCGGCCGGCCGCGGACCCCGCTATCAAAGCTGGTGCTGGGGATCAGCGACGCGGTCAGGCTCGGCGAGAAATACTGGTCTTTCCAATAGGTCCAGGCCTCGGGCCGCGACAGGTCCCGGTAGGCGCGGATGCCGACGCCGGAAACGATGAGAACAAAGAGGATGGCCGACCACAGATGCCGCCTGCGGCCGGTGGCGTGAGATGGCGGCGCCGCGGGCTGGTCGGCTGGTCCGCGCGGCGGGGCCACCCAGGGCCCGGTCGGCGACCTCTGGAATGGACCCCTCTCGTCCTGACGATCATCGAAAGGCAAATGATCCTCTCGGCAGCGGAAGCCGCACCGGAGGCTAAGCCTGTCCCGGCACTCATCGCCCGCGCGGTTGAGTGACGCGCTTGTCTACACGGCTTTGTCGAGGGGGTATATGACGGCAACGGCGCCAAAGGCGTCAATGCGCGGCGGCGGCGCGCTTGGTCAAGACCGGCTTGGCCGCGGGCTTTGCCGTATTGGCCTGGGCCGGTGTCGCATCCCATCCACCGGCTGGGCCGGTCACGTTGACGGCGTCGTCGGGCTGGGGTTCCGGCGTGAAGGTCTGGATCGCAAGCTTTGCCGCCGCGAGCGACTGGGCGTCGAGCCGCTTGGCGATGTCGTCGCGCTTGCGTAGCGCGTCCGCGTCGCCCTGCGCCGCCGCCAGGCTGAACCATTTGAAGGATTCAGCGAGGTTTTGTTCGACCCCGATGCCGCGGGCATAGAGGATGCCGAGGTTGAACTGGCTGTCCGCGACGCCGCGCTCGGCCGCCTTGCGGAACCATTGTGACGCATTCTTGTAATTGGCGCCCTGGCCGCCGCCGTCGGCATCGAGCACGGCGAGATTGTGCATCGCCTTGGCGTTGCCGCGCTCGGCCGCCTGAGAATAATAGCGCCGCGCGATATCGACGTCTTTCTTCACGCTGAGGCCCTTTTCGTAGAGGGTCCCGAGCCGGAAGATCGCGGGCACCACGCCGGCGCGTGCCGCGCGGTCATACCATTTCGCGGCCTCGTCGTAGTTCGGCGCAACTCCCTTGCCTTCGGCGAAGCGCAGGCCGATTTCATAGGCCGCGGAGGGGTCGCCCTTCAGTGCGGCCGCGCGCAGCGCCGGTCCGCCGATGGCTTCCGGCAATCTTTCCGTCGGCGGGACCTGCACGATCGAGAGCTTTCGGCCCGAGGATGGGGCCGTCACCGTCGCCACGGCCGGAATCGCGCCGGTGATATCGCTGGCGGTGACCTGCGAGGCGGAGGGCGCCGCGGTGGCCGCCGGGATCGGGGAAGTGTCCGGCGGGGCGGCATTGAAGGATTGCCGGCCGATCGGAGTGGGCGAGGTCAGCGAGGGCATCATCGGCGCCGGCTGAGCCGGTAAGGCCGGCAGCGCGCGGTCGTCCGCGGGCGATTGTGCCGCCGGAGCGGTCTGCTCGCTCGAACTTTCCGTGGCGGGCACCGTCGGAGCGCTGCCGCCGTCGAGCAGCGTCATCGCCATCTTGAACGTGCCGAGCACGATCACCACCACGCTGGCGCCGACCAGCAACGCGCGAATCTTCGAGGTGATCGCCGACGCTTGCTTGGGCTTGTCGCCGGCAGGCTTCTTGGCCGGGCTGCGGGCGGTTTTGTCGTTCACCTGCGCCGCGGCCGCGGCTTGGGCGGCACGGCGTGCGGCAGCAATGAAATCCGATGTGCTGGCTTGCTCACGCGTGTTGGGCGCAATTTCGCTGATTGCGCTTTCGGAGGCTGCGATGCGCTCCGACGGAGAAGGCGCGCGCCCCGATGGCCGCGTTCCCGGTTCGAGCGGGTGGTCGGGCGGCAGCTCCGGCGCGACGACCGTGGCGCGTGGCGAGCCATATGGTCCCAGCATCTCGCTGACGGCCTTCGAGGTGATGGCAGCGACCGCCGGCATCGGTACCTGGACGGTCTGGAATTCCCGTGGTGCCGACGCAAAATGCTCCTGCGACGCAGCGAAGGACCCCCCGACTGCCGCGAAAGGCTCGGCCGCCACGAATGGCCCCTCGGCCGCGGCCGGATTCGGCAATTCGGGTTTCGGCTGCGGCGGCAACTCGATCCGGAGCGCTTGCAGCGGAACCGGCGGAGGCGGCGCTTGCAGCTGAGCCGGGGCTGGCGGCGTTGCCGGCTCCAGCACAAGCGGCTCCAGCTCGACCGGCTCCGGCGCGACCGGCTGCAGCGCGACCTGCTGCAGTGCAACTGGCTCCAGTGTAACCGGCTGACTGCGAACCGAGCGCAGATCGCCTTCGATCATCGCCAGCCGGTCGACCACGTGGCCGAGCGTGTTGTGAACCGCTTCGAGCGAATCCTGGGTGTGACGGCCGGCTTCCGACTGGCTGAACCGGATATCGGACAATTCGCGCTTGACGATGTCGGCCAGGCCGCTGTCCACGGGCTCGGCGGAGCGCTGGCTACTTTCGGTCAGGGCTACAAAATTCGCGTTCTGGCTTTCGAGATGGCGCAGGATGTCCTGCAGGCCGTCCTCGACGCGTCCGAGATTGTCGCCGCGGTGATCGGTGGCCGCCTCGAGGCGCTCCAGCAGATAGGACACCCGCTGTTCGAGGTGGGCGAAGGTGGATGCGTCGTCGTTGCCGACCGGCAAGCGGTCGAGACGGTCGGACAAATTCCGCAACGCGCCCTCGAGCTGCTCGGAATTTTCGCTGACCGGCGGCCGCTCACGGCTTTCCAGCGTCGAGGTCAGGGCCGCGATGCGCTGTTCCAGCACTGCAAACGCGTCGTTGTTGTTGCCGGAACGGGTGAGCTGGTCGACCTTGGACGACAGCGTGTGCACGTCGTCGCTGAGCCGCACCAAGGCGTCGTTCGAAGCGATATTGGAGACGATGGAGCGCAGCGCGGCGATCGCGCTTTCAAGCTGCCGTACGGTGGAGGGGTCGTCGCTGGCACGCAGGATCAGGTCGAGCTTGGCGCCGAGATTGCGGATCGCGTCGTCGTAGCCGGTCAGCTGCTCCGCCGGGGTCAGCGTGCCCAGCACTTCGCGGATTTCACCGAGCGCGCTTTCGATGCCGGCCAGCGCCTGATCGTCGATGCCGCTCTGGCGGGTATCGTCAATGCGGCGGGACAGTGAGAGGATCTCGGTTTCGATCAATTCGATCGCCCGGCGTGGCATCGCCTCGGTAATGGCCTGGCGGATCTCCGTCAGCTCGACGCGGAATGCGGCGATCGACTGCTCGATCCCGTCGGGACGCTGCAGGGCCTCGATCTGGCTGGTAATCTTGAACAGATGGCGCTCGAGCGAGGAGAAATCCGGGCCCGGTGGCGGCGCCGGGGCCATTTCGGGCGGCGCCACGGGTGCCATCGCGGGCGGCATCAGGGGCGGCGCGCTGCGCGGTGCCATCGGCCGGGGTGCGGTATTATCCAGTTCGCTCTGGCGTGCAGCGATTTCCGCGATTGCGAAGTCGAGCGACGGGCTGAGCGGAGGCGAGGGGCGATAGACCTGGGCGGCCGCGCGTTCGACCAGTTCGGCCTGGCGCTGCTGGTTCTGCAACAGGGCTTGTTGGGCCGGGGCAGGGTTTGAGATTTGCGACAGCCGCGCGTCGAGGCGCGAGATGGCGTCGTTCAGTTGCCGGGCGACGACGGCCTCGCCGCGCGCGTCGCCGGGAAGTGCTTCGCTGCGGAGACCCGGGCGCGAGATCTGTTCGATCTGGCGGGTGATCGCGTCGAGCCGCTGGTGGATGTCCGCCACGGCAGGGGCTTGGGGGCTTGGCCGCAGATTCGGACGGGCGCGAAAATTCGGAGGGGCGGAATCGCCGATGGTGGAATTGAGCCAGTCGTTGAGCGACATGCCGGCACGGCGCGCGGCAGCTTCGGCCCGCTCCCGAACGGTTGGATCGATGCCTTCAACACTCCACGACACGCTCATGCTTTCGTCCGGTTCCAGCTCCGGCGCTTCACCTGCGCCTTCAGCCTCCCCGCGCGTCCCATGGAGAGAGAATCCAATTCCGCGCAGGTCGTCTGCCCCTGACTTCGACTTTTTCGTGTTACGGTAAAGAACGGGTTAAAGAATCGGCCAGCCGGCGGCGAAAGTTGCGCGGTCGGCGACATTGGGGGTTGGGGCATCGTGCGCCGGCCCTGCCGGTCAGTTTGTCGCAATGGCCGACCGATAGCTGCCTTGGACGTCGGCAACCGTCTAAGATCCTTTTCCGGAACAGGACGATTGCTGCGCTGCAAAATCTTCCCTAAACGAGGCCGCCAGCCGAGAGGACGCCCATGCCGATCTACAAAGCCCCCCTGGAAGACGTCAGTTTCCTGCTCAACGATGTGTTCCAGATCGACCGCTACGACAATCTCCCCGGCTTTAGCGATGCTTCCGCCGACGTGCGGGAGGCGATCCTGTCCGAGGCCGCCAAGCTCAGCGAGGAGGTCTTGCAGCCGCTCAATCGCGTCGGCGATCTCGAGGGCTGCACCCGTCACGACGATGGCCGGGTGACCACCCCGAAAGGCTTCAAGGAAGCGTTCAAGCAGGTTGCCGAGGGCGGCTGGCTCGGGCTCTCGGCGCCGGCCGAATATGGCGGGCAGGGATTGCCGGTCACGCTGTCCCAAACGGTCGCCGAATTCCAGATTTCCGCGAATATGGCGTTTTCGATGTATGGCGGCCTCACCATGGGGGCCACGGCGGCGCTAATGGTGCACGGCAAGCCCGAACAGAAGACGATGTTCGTGCCGAAGATGGTGGCCGGCCAATGGACCGGCACCATGAACCTCACCGAGCCGCAATGCGGCACCGATCTCGGGTTGTTGCGCACCAAGGCCGTCAAGCAGGCCGACGGCAGCTACAAGATCACGGGCACCAAGATCTTCATTTCCGCCGGCGAGCACGATCTGGCCGAGAACATCATCCATCTGGTGCTGGCGCGAATCGAGGGCGCGCCGGCCGGCATCAAGGGCGTGTCGCTGTTCGTGGTGCCGAAGGTGCTGGTCAACCCCGACGGATCGCTCGGAGCGCGCAACGGCGTGTCCTGCGGCTCGATCGAGCACAAGATGGGCATTCACGGCAATTCCACCTGCGTGATGAACTACGACAGCGCCACCGGCTGGCTGATCGGCGAGGAAAACAAGGGCATGCAGGGCATGTTCGTGATGATGAACGAGGCGCGGTTGGGCGTCGCGGTGCAGGGCCTGGCGCAATCCGAGGTCGCCTACCAGAACGCGGTGGCCTATGCCCGGGATCGTCTGCAGGGCCGCTCGCTCTCGGGGCCGAAAGCGCCGGACAAGCCGGCCGATCCGATCATCGTGCACCCGGATGTACGCCGCACGCTGCTCACCATCCGCGCCTTCAACGAGGCGGCGCGTGCGATGGTGGTGTGGACCGCGCTGAAAAGCGACGTCGCCCACCGCTCCAGCGACCCCAAGGACCGTCAGGAAGCCGACGATCACATGGGGCTGATGACGCCGGTGCTGAAGGGCGTGCTGACCGATGTCGGATTTTCCAACGCGGTGCTGGCGCAGCAGATGTTCGGCGGCCATGGCTATATCGCCGAACATGGCATGGAGCAGTTCGTGCGCGATGCCCGCATCGCCATGATCTACGAGGGCGCCAACGGTATCCAGGCGCTCGACCTGGTCGGACGCAAACTGCCGCGCGACGGCGGCCGCGCGGTGATGGCATTTTTCGGCGAAGTGGCCGGATTCGCCAAGGATCACGGCGCCGAGGAGGCGATGAAGCCCTATGTGACCCCGCTCAGCACCGCGCTCGGCCATCTGCAGCAGGCCACCGGGTGGCTGATGCAGAATGCGATGGCCAAGCCCGACAATGCCGGTGCCGCCGCCACCGACTACATGCAATTGTTCGGCCTTGTCACCTTCGCCTATATGTGGGCACGGATGGCGAAAGTGGCGCTGGACAAGATTGCGGCTGGCGGCGCGACCCCCTATCTGGAAACCAAGCTGGTGACCGGCCGCTTCTTTATGGAGCGAATGCTGCCGGAAACCGCGCTGCATCTCGCGCGCATTCAGACCGGGTGCGCGACCACCATGGAATTGGCGGCCGAAGCGTTCTGATCGGAGCAATCTTCCGCGGTCTCGACAGGGATCCGCGACATCTTCCAATCTATATATTATGATCCTCATACCAGGAGGGCGTCATGCCTGAGGCATATATCTACGATCACGTTCGCACGCCGCGCGGCCGCGGCAAGGCCGATGGCGCCCTGCATGAGGTGACCGCGCTGGCGCTGGCGACCGCGCCCCTGAAGGCGCTCAAGGAACGCAACAATCTGAAGGAGGACGTTGTCGACGACGTCATCCTTGGCGTGGTCGATCCGGTCGGCGAGGCCGGCTCCGACATCGCACGCTTTGCGGCGCTGAAGGCCGGGCTCGGCGAATCCGTTCCCGGCGTCCAGATCAGCCGCTTTTGCGCCTCCGGCCTCGATGCCGTGAATTTCGCAGCCGCCCAGATCATGAGCGGCCAGCATGAACTCACCATCGGCGGCGGCGCTGAATCGATGAGCCGCGTCGGCATCGGCGCCTCCGGCGGCGCCTGGCCGATGGATCCCTCGATGGCGGTGCCGGCCTATTTCATGCCGCAGGGCGTGTCGGCCGACCTGATCGCCACGAAATACGGTTTTTCGCGCGACGACGTCGACGCCTACGCGGTGCAGAGCCAGCAGCGCGCCGCCAAGGCCTGGGAAGAAGGCCGCTTCAAGAATTCGGTGGTGCCGGTAAAGGACGTCAACGGCCTCACCATTCTCGCCAAGGACGAGCACATGCGGCCGACCACGACGATGCAGTCGCTCGGCCAGTTGCAGCCGTCATTCGTGGCGATGGGCCAGATGGGCGGCTTCGATGCGGTGGCGATCCAGTCGCATCCGGAGATCGAGCGCATCAACTACGTGCACCACGCCGGCAACTCGTCCGGCATCGTCGATGGCGCCGGCGCGGTCTTGCTCGGCAGCAAGGAGGCCGGCGCAAAACATGGATTGAAGCCGCGTGCGAAGATCCGCGCGTTCGCCAATATCGGCTCGGAGCCGGCGATGATGCTGACCGGTCCGGTCGACGTGACCGAAAAGCTGTTCGAGCGCTCGGGCATGAAGAAGTCCGACATCGATCTGTTCGAATTGAACGAGGCCTTTGCCTCGGTGGTGCTGCGCTACATCCAGGCCTTCGACATCGACAACGCCAAGATCAACGTCAATGGCGGCGCGATCGCGCTCGGCCATCCGCTCGGCGCCACCGGCGCGATGATCCTCGGCACCGTGCTCGACGAACTCGAGCGCACCAACAAATCGACTGCCCTGGTCACGCTGTGCATCGGCGGCGGCATGGGCACTGCGACGATTATCGAGCGGGTCTGAAGCTCTGCTCCTTCCTTTCTTGGGGAGGATCAATTCGAGGCGTCATCCTGAGGTGGCCGAGCAAGGCTCGACCCTCGTAGGATGGAGAGATTTTCAAGAGCATCCTTCGAGGCTCGGCCGTTCGGCCTCGCACCTCAGGATGACGGGACCGATACAGGGAGCGAAAACAATGGCCTTCAAGAATTTCAAGCTAGAAACCGATGCCGACGGCATTGTGCTGGTGACATGGGACACCCCGGGCCGTTCGATGAACGTGCTCGACGAAACCTCGGTCACCGAACTCGAGGAGATCGTGAAGCAGACCTCCGCTGATGCGGCGGTGAAGGGTGTCGTCATCACCTCGGGCAAGGAGGCGCTGTGCGCTGGCGCTGATCTGTCGATGCTCGAAGGCATGAGCCGGCAGTATGCGGAGATGCTGAAGGCCAAAGGCGAGGTCGCCGCCAACCAGATGCTGTTCGACCAAAGCCGCAGGTTCTCGCTGGTGTTTCGCGGTATCGAGACCTCGGGCAAGCCGTGGGTCGCCGCGATCAACGGGCTGGCGCTCGGCGGCGGCTTCGAGCTGACGCTGTCCTGTCATTACCGCGTCGCCGCCGAGAATCCCAAGACGCGGCTCGGCCTGCCTGAAATCAAGGTCGGGCTGTTCCCGGGCGCGGGCGGCACCCAGCGCGTGCCGCGCATCGTGCCGCCGCAGGACGCCATGCAATTGCTGCTGAAGGGCGAGGCGGTCAATCTGGAAAAAGCAAAAGCGCTGAAGCTGATCGACGCCATCGTTCCCGCTGGCGATCTGATCAAGGCCGCAAAAGACTGGATCAAGGGCGGCGGCAAGGCGGTGGCGCCCTGGGATACCAAGGAATTCAGGCTGCCGGGCGGCCCGGTCTATTCCAAGGCCGGCATGATGATGTTCCCGGCCGGCAATGCGATTTACCGCCGCGAGACCTATGACAATTATCCGGCGGCCCGCGCCATCATGAGCTGCGTCTATGAAGGGCTGCAGTTGCCGATCGACGCCGCGCTGCGGGTCGAATCGCGTTACTTCACCCAGATCCTGCGCTCCAACGAAGCCGCAGCGATGATCCGCAGCCTGTTCCTGTCGATGCAGGAATTGAACAAGGGCGCGCGGCGTCCGCAAAACGTGCCGCCGACCAAAGTGAAAAAACTCGCCGTGATCGGCGCGGGCTTCATGGGCGCCAGCGTCGGCTACGTCTCGGCGCGGGCCGGCATCGACGTGGTGCTGATCGATCGCGATCAGGAAAGTGCCGACAAGGGCAAGGGTCACGCCAAGGCCGTGATCGACGATCTGATCAAGAAGGGCCGCGCCAAGGAAGGCGACCGCGACGCCATCCTGGGCCGCATCAGCGCGACCGCCGATTACAGTGTATTGAAGGATTGCGATCTGGTCATCGAAGCGGTGTTCGAGGATCGAAAGGTCAAGGCGGAAACCTACGCCAAGGCGCAGCCACTGTTGAAGCCAGATGCGATCTTTGCCTCCAACACCTCGACGCTGCCGATCAACTCATTGGCGGAAGAGTTCAAGGATCAGGGCAAGTTCATCGGCATTCACTTTTTCTCGCCGGTCGAGAAGATGATGCTGGTCGAAATCATCGTCGGCAAGAACACCGGCGATGTCGCGCTCGCCACCGCGCTGGATTACGTCCGCGTGATCGGCAAGACCCCGATCGTGGTCAATGATTCCCGCGGCTTCTTCGCCAATCGCTGCGTGCTGCGCTTCACCGCCGAGGGCCTGGAAATGCTGATGGAAGGCGTGCCGCCCGCGATGATCGAGAACACCGCCAAGATGGCGGGCATGCCGGTCGGGCCGCTGTCGCTGTCCGACGAAGTGGCGCTCGATCTCGTGCTCAAGATCATGAAGGCGACCGAAGCCGATCTCGGCGCCAATGCCATCGACCAGGCTCAGAAGAAGCTCCTGGTCGAGATGGTCGAGAAGCAGGGCCGCTTCGGCCGCAAGAACGGCAAGGGATTTTATGATTATCCCGAAAAGGGCAAGGGCCAGAAGAGCCTGTGGTCGGAATTGGCAGGGCTGCAGCCCAGGCATCTCGACCCCGATACCCTCGATATCGAAGAAATGAAGCAGCGCTTCCTGGTGGTGCAGGCGGTGGAAGCCGCCCGCACCGTGGAGGACCATGTCATCACCGACATGCGCGAGGCCGATGTCGGCTCGATCCTCGGCTTTGGCTTTGCGCCGTTCACCGGCGGGACGCTGTCCTACATCGATTTCATGGGCACCAGGAAGTTCGTCGAGCTCTGCCACAAGCTCGAGGCCAAATACGGCTCGCGCTTCACCCCGCCCAAGCTTCTGATCGACATGGCGGCAAAGGGCGAGACTTTTTACGGCCGCTTCCCGCCGAAGAAGATGGCGGCGGCATAAAGCTGCACGGCTTCTGCCACGCTGCCTTGTCGATCGATCACGCGAATGGGTCCCTGCTCTCGCAGGGCCGCCATTGCGCGGCCGATTTGGCTGTCGGCGATCGGTCTCTAAAATTATCGCATCGCCAGACGTGCGACGAAAGCCAGGGCTTTCGACTTAATGGCTCTCGTTCCAATTGCGCCAATGCGTCGGCTGAATGTCGACGCGCTTCTCATTTGAAGCATCGACCCATTCGGCTCCCTTTCTGTGACACGGGTACGCCAGAGCGTGGACGATTCCATTATAGTCCATGACGCAGACTTCGAGATCGTCTCCGGCAGATGGTGCAATTGAAACGGGCAACCATTCTGCGGGCAACGCATGAATTTGGGTCATCTTCAGCACTCCCCAAAAATGATACGCTTAGTCATTAGGATACTAAATTGTAGCGCGGTTGACCTGCGGCAAGTCGTCCCCGCAAAAACAGCAGCTGTTGGACCGCCCGCTCTATCGTTTCCGTCGCCCTGCAGATTCGGCCGGGCGTGAAACAATTCATCGTGATCCGACCACGGATTGCGCCGAGCATGCTGACTTCTCGAAGAGCCTCACAAAGAAAAACTACCGGAGGTTGCGTTAGATCAAGCTGGTCTGCGATCCACCAGGTAGATTTGCAGCAGCATATTACCGAACATTCCAGAGGCGGACGTGGTTCGGTTCTATGCAGGGACCCGGATGGCCGCCCGTTCGGGTCCCGCTTTCTGAATCGGCGGCACAGCAAGCGCTGCTCGCGGGACCGCCGGACGCTTTGATCTCGCTCAAGAGAGCGCGTCTGAAATTCCGGTCTGATGCACGAAAATAGATGATTGAATTTGTCCCGGTCACACTCTGATGGAGGAAGACCTCATGCGTGTTTTTATCCTCGTCGCCATGTTGCTCGCCTCGTCGAGCCTCTCCCCCTTGTTCGCCCAGGAAGAAGGAAAAGCTCCAGTCGGAGCTCCGCAATCCGGAGCCCCTGCCCAGGCCGAGCAGAAATCTCAGCAGCAGCAGGATCAACGAACCGGCCATGACCATGCCAGGGCCGAGGACCGTGAGATGGCTCGCGACTGCATGATGGGTCGGGAGGGGATGATGCGCCGCGGCGATCGCGACCGTATGGGGATGATGGGGCGGGATCGGATGATGGGCGGCCGCGACGGCATGATGCGTCGCGGCGACGGCGACCGCATGGGCGGCGACGATCGTGAAATGGGCCCAGACGCAAGAATGCATCGCGATCGCGAGGCAAGCCACGACCGCGACATGGATCGCAGACGTTACAGCGAGCGGGGAGATCGAGATGGCGACTATGCGAACCGAAACAGCAGGGGTTACTCCGATGTGGATCGGCCCCGGGGTCGCGTGAAAGTCTGCGTCGAGTACGAAAACGGCGACGAATATTGCCGCTACAGGGACTAGGAAGCTTTACAGGGCATCAAAGAGGCCGGATCATTGATCCGGCCCTTGGCTTTGTCGCTAGTCCTGAAACCTCACGCCGCCTTCATCAGGCCTTCCTTGGTGAGGGCTTCCTGCACCTTCGGGCGCGCGGCGACGCGGGCCTTGTAGGCCACAAGGTTCGGCATCGTGGCAAGATCGAACTTCATCCGCTCAGCCCAGGACAGCATCGTGAACAGATAGCCGTCGGCGACGGTGAACTGTTTGCCCATCAGATAGTCGCGGCCGGCCAACTGGCCGTCGAGGTATTTGAACTTGCCCATCACCCGGTCCTTGAAGAAGGCCTTGGCGTCGTCCGCCAGCACTGGGCTGAACATCGGCCCAAAATTCTTGTGCAGTTCCGTGGTGATGAAGTTGAGCCACTCCTGCAGCTTGTAACGCTCGGCGCTGTCGCGGGCGGGCGCGAGGTTCTTGGCGGCGGCCTTGTCGGCGATCATCTGGACGATGACCGGCCCTTCGGTCACGAGTTCGCCGCTATCGAGGCCCAGCGCCGGCACCTGGCCCTTCGGGTTGACCTTGAGGTAGTCGTCGCCATTTTCGAGCTTCTTGGCCTTGAGGTCGACCTTGACCAGGTCGTAGGGAAGGCCGGCTTCCAGAAGCGCGATGTGGGGCGACAGCGAGCAGGCTCCGGGCGAATAATACAGTTTCATCGGAATTTTCCTTCCCTTGAATTATTGGTTATGCGAGACCGGGTGATTAAATGCATCTGCATGAAATAGTCAAGATTGATGCAGCTGCATTTAGTGCGGTACACTGATCTGTGACATGTATGGACCGGGCCATGAAGCGCAAACCATCGACCGAGGCGACGGCGGCCTGGATCCGCCTGATGCGGGTCCAGAGCCGGGTGCTCGATGCCGTCGAGCAGGAGTTGAAGAAGGCCGGATTTCCGCCGCTGGCCTGGTACGACGCGTTGCTTGAACTGTCGCGCGCGCCGTCTGGCGAGATGCGCCCGGTCGAGCTGGAAAAGCAGATGCTGATCCCGCAATACTCGACCTCGCGGCTGATCGACCGGCTGGTGGACGAGGGATTGGCGGCGCGCCGCGAGTGCAAGATCGACAAGCGCGGCCAGTTCGTCGAGATTACCGAGACCGGGCGCGAGCTGCAGAAGAAGATGTGGAGCGCGTATTCCGCCGCGATCGAAAAGCACGTCGGCTCGAAACTGTCCGATGCCGATGCCTCAAGGCTGTGCGGTCTGCTCGATCGGCTGGGCTGCTCGTGCGATGAGGCCCAGGTGATCGCCGCCAGAGATGGCGCACCTGCACGATGATATTATATTCACCTTCATTCGCGCGCCGGTTGGCCCGCGGATGGCCCCGACACCATGTGCGTTCGGTCGAAACGCCCCACATCCGGAATCTGTATGGCGCGTGATCAGATCGATATGACGCCGCTGCAATCGCGCGACGAATTGGTTGCGTGGCTGGCGGCGGGCGTGAAGCCGCCTTCCGAATTCCGGATCGGCACCGAGCACGAAAAGACGCCGTTCACGCTGGAGGGCCACAATCCCGTGCCTTACGAGGGCGCACGCGGCATCGGCGCGCTGCTGGAGGGCATGCAGCTCCTGCTCGGCTGGGAGCCGATCATGGAGCGCGGCAACATCATCGGCCTTTACGACGTCACCGGCGGCGGCGCGATTTCGCTGGAGCCGGGCGGCCAGTTCGAGCTGTCGGGCGCCCCGGTCGAGACCGTGCACCAGACCCAGTCCGAACTGATGGCGCATCTGGCGCAGGTGCGCGAGATCGCGACCCCTCTGGGCATCGGCTTTCTCGGGCTCGGCATGACGCCGTCATGGTCGCGGGCGCAGATCCCCGGCATGCCCAAGGGCCGCTACAAGATCATGACCGAGTACATGCCGAAGGTCGGCCAATACGGCCTCGACATGATGTACCGGACCTGCACGGTGCAGACGAATCTCGACTTCTCCTCTGAAGCCGACATGGTCAAGAAGCTCAGGGTATCGGTGGCGCTGCAGCCGGTAGCGACCGCGCTGTTCGCCAATTCGCCGTTCACCGAGGGCAAGCCCAACGGCTTCCTGTCGTTCCGCTCCGAGATCTGGCGCGATACCGACAATGCGCGCGCCGGAATGCTTCCCTGGGCGTTCGAGGACGGCATGGGGTTCGAGCGCTGGGTCGACTATGCGCTCGATGTGCCGATGTATTTCGTCAAGCGCGGCGATAGCTATATCGACGTCGCCGGATCCTCGTTCCGCGATTTCTTTGCGGGCAACAATTCCGCCTTCCCGGGCGAGCGCCCGACGCTGTCGGACTGGGCCAATCATCTTTCGACGATTTTCCCCGAGGTGCGGCTGAAGCGCTATCTGGAAATGCGCGGCGCCGACGGCGTGCCATGGGGACGGCTGCCGGCGCTGCCGGCGTTCTGGACCGGCCTGCTCTACGACGACACCAGCCTGGATGCCGCGTGGGACATCGCCAAGCACTGGAATGCGCATGAGCGACAGGCCCTGCGCGATGACGTGCCGCGCCTCGGTTTCAAGGCCAGGATCAGGGATCGCTATCTGTTCGAAATCGCCAGGGAATGCCTGGCGCTGTCGCATGCGGGTTTGAGGCGGCGCGGCCATATCGACCACCTCGGCCGAGACGAGAGCCGTTATCTCGAGCCGCTGGAACGGATTATCGAGTCAGGACGCACCCCCGCCGAGGAGATGCTGGAGAAATTCCATGGCCCCTGGCACGGCTCGGTGGAACCGGCCTACGATGAATATGCTTTCTAGATCAGTCGGTTGACAGGTTCTTGCGCCGTTCATCCAGCGTACAGGTTGATGGCGATCAAATGGCGGCCCCGCGGGACTGCGGGTAAGTCAAATCAGTTGAAAGCAATCGCATATGAGGAGAAGCCGCCTGTTCAGGGCGTGTTGGGTGACGCTCGCTCTGTTGGCGGCGGTTACCGCCACGCGACCGGCGCAGGCGCAGGCCAATTTCGATCGTCCGGGCGGCGACTATCAGAGTTCACCAGTCGCCTCCGGCGATCCGGCGGATTGCGCATTGGTGTGCGAGCGCGACCGGCGCTGCCGGGCGTGGAGCTTCAATTACCCGACCGATATCGTCGGCGGCGCGGTCTGCTGGCTGAAGAGCATTGTGCCCCAGCGCACCCAGGACAATTGCTGCATTTCCGGCGTTCGCGGTGCCGGGGTGGTCGAGCCCCGCAATGACGCGATCGAAACCTCGATCGATCGCTTCGGCGGCGACTACCGAAATTTCGAACTGAAAAGCAGCGACGGCGACGATGAGTGCAAGGCGGCGTGCACCGCCGACAACAAATGCCGCGCCTGGACCTATGCGCGGCCGGGCTACGCCGGAAAAGCCGCGCACTGCTTCCTGAAAAAAGAAATCAAGCCACCGCGGCGCAAGGCGGGGTTCATCTCAGGTGTGGTTAGGTAGCCGAAGAACGTGCGTTGCTATCGCCGTCATTGCTGTGCAAGTTCACTAATTCGCTGATTGAATCTTCCCTTCGGAGGATTCGATGCGCGACAACAGCTACGACCGGACGATTGAACGGAATTATCTGCAGAAATGGGGGTTTTTGATCCCGGAATATGAGGCGGTGAAGGCCGGCCGGTCGGAGGCGTTCCGGAGGGTTGGGGATTTCTACCGTCATCACGGGACCTGCTCGCAGACCTTCCGGAAATATTACAACCGCTATCTGCGGAGCGGCGCGGAGGCTGATTTACTGCCGCAGCGCCGCGGGCCGAAGTGGCGCGAGCGACGTGAACCGGAAGGCATCGAGGCCGAGATCGTCGCCTGTCGCCAACGGGGGATGAACCGATACGAGATCCATGCCGCCTTGCGCGAGCGTCGCGACACGCTACCTTCACCCTCGACCATCTACCGGGTTCTGAAACGCTATCATCTGAACCGCCGCACGCCGGCGATGCGCGAGGAGAAACGCCGTATTATCAAGGACAAGCTCGGAGAGCTGGGCCACGTCGATCTGCATCAACTGCCGCGCGACATGTTCCTCGCGCCACCCCCTGCCACGGCCTATGTGGTCAGCCTGATCGACAGCTGCTCGCGCTTGGCCTGGGCCGAGGTCATCACCTCCAAGAAAGCCTTGCCGGTCATGTTCAGGACGCTGAAGATGATCAACACCCTCAACGTCACCTACGGGCTCGTCTTCGCCGAAATCATGTCCGACAACGGCGCCGAGTTCGCATCCCGCAACAACCGTGAAGAGCACCCCTTCGAAGCCATGCTCCTCGAACTCGGCATCAGAGCATCGCTACACAAGACCGTATCGGCCACAGACCAACGGCAAGATCGAACGATTCTGGCGTACCCTGGACGACGACGTCATCGACGGGGCAACCTTCGACAACCTCGATCACTTCGCCAATGAACTCTTCGAATATCTGATCTACTACAACAACCACCGGCCTCATCAGGCCCTTGGCGGTAAAACACCAAAGGACTTCGCTTCAGCCAAAATCCAACCCGTTCAATCAGCGAATTAGTGAACTTGCACAATTGCGAGAAGCGTAGGCAACGATGGTAGCGAGGCGATACCACTGCGTCACGAACAGTTCGCCGGCAACACCGTGATTTCCGGCCACAGCTTTTTCCAGCGCTCCGCCTTGGCCTCATAATTCGCGGCCGAAAAATTCGCTCCGGGATGAGGCCGGACGATCATGCCGGCGATATCGTCAAATCCGTGCGGCGCATAGACGTCGTAGCCGTCGCGCGTGCGGCGAATTCCGACCTTGGTATTTCTTGTGAGAAAGCGGTCGATGCCTTCGGTCGAACCATGCAGTTCGGGGTAGGGCAGTCGATGTTTTTGCGGGTACCAGAGATGGACCCGGGCCTGATTGCGCACTTCGAGCTTGGCGCCGGTCGTTGCGAACCGGTCCTGCAATTTTCGGATCACGGCGTCCTCGGCGTTCCATGAGGTATCGGGATCGAAATAGAAAATATCGTAGTCGGCAATGCCGTAATCGACGGCGCGTGTCGTCAGCACATTCCATACGGTCTGCACCAGGCAGCCGGAGACGATCCAGGCATCCGGCAGTGCCAGCCCGAATAGTTCGTCGGCAATGATTTCATTGAGCGGGTTGTGTAGCGCAGCGGCGAGAAACTCTTCCTGGCCCATGGCGTGCAATGCGCTCGTTACGTTCGGCTGGCGTCGAATGCCTTGATCGCCTTCTTCGAGGCCAGCGCTCGCCACTGCCGGCGCAGCAGCGGCTCGATGCTTGAGCGCTTCGCCTTCGACAGCCGAATCAGGACCATCGGGTAATCCTTGTAGTGATCGGTGAAGTAAAACACCTTCGGCTGGCATTCCACCAGCATGTCGCGCTCTTCCGCCGGAACGCCCGGCATCACCAGGCTGTCGCCGTCTTCCTTCAGGCGCACCAGCATTTTCTTGCGCACCTTGAGTGCGGGCGTGCCGTAGGAGGTGCCGTCCTCGACCTCCGGCCAGGCCAGCGCGATGTTCCTGACGTCGTCGAAGGTCACGGTCCTTGATTAACGTACCGCGGTGAAGAATCGCGAGCCGCGAAAACCCGACAGCCAGGTCCAGACCGGCTGGCTGCGCATGCCGAGATCCCAGGAGCCGACCACGGCATCGGCGCGGCCAACCAGATTGTCGATCGGCAATAGCCCCACGCCGCCCTCGCGCACCGGCACGCGGCTGTCAGCGGAATTGTCGCGATTGTCGCCCATCACGAACAGCCGATCCGGCGGCACCGTCACTTCGGGGGTGTTGTCGAGCCGGCCATTGTCGCGAAGCTTGAAGATCGCGTGGCTGACGCCGTTCGGCAACGTCTCGACATAGCGATGGGCCGGTTCGACCGCGCCATTGTCATCTTCGGCTTCGCCCATTCCGTCGGGCTTCAGCGACGCAGCACGGTCGTTGATGAAGAGCTGACCCTGCCGCATCTGGATGCGGTCGCCGGGCAGGCCGACGACGCGCTTGACCCAGGCCTGCGAGCGGTCGCCCGGCCAGCGGAACACCACGACATCGCCGAGCTTCGGCGGCTCACCGAACACGCGCCCGCTCTCGGGCAAATTAATCTGGATCGGCAACGAGGCGGTGCCGTAGCCGTAGGGAAATTTCGTCGCCAGCAGCGCATCGCCGATCAGAAGCGTGGGCTCCATGGATCCCGACGGCACGTAGAACGGCTCGGCGAACGCGCCCTTGGCGACGAAGACCACCAGCACGATTCCCAGAAGCTGGAGTATTTGGGCGCCCCAGCCTCGCGCCTTCGCGGTCACCGATCCGGTATCGATGCTCATGAGCCGGTTCCTCCGACGGTGATGCGCTCCATCCGCAGCGTCGGCTGGCCGACGCCAACCGGCACGCCCTGGCCGTTCTTGCCGCAGGTGCCGATGCCGGTATCAAGCGCGAGATCGTTGCCGATCATGGTGATGCGATGCAGGTCGGTCGGTCCGTTGCCGATCAGCATGGCGCCCTTCAGCGGCGCGCCGAGCTTGCCGTTCTCGATCTTGTAGGCTTCGGTGCACTGGAACACATATTTGCCCGAGGTGATGTCGACCTGGCCGCCGCCGAAATTCGCGGCGTAGATGCCGTTCTTGACCGAGGCCAGGATTTCCGCGGGGTCGCGCTGGCCGGCGAGCATATAGGTGTTGGTCATGCGCGGCATCGGCACATGGGCATAGCCCTGGCGGCGGCCGTTGCCGGTTGGCTTCATGTTCATCAGCCGAGCATTCTGCCGGTCCTGCATGTAGCCGACCAGGATGCCGTCCTCGATCAGCACGGTGCGGCTGGTCGGCGTGCCCTCGTCGTCGATCGACAGCGAGCCGCGCCGCGCCGCCATGGTGCCGTCATCGACCACGGTGACGCCCTTGGCCGCGACCTGCTGGCCCATTAACCCTGCGAAAGCGGACGTCTGCTTGCGGTTGAAATCGCCCTCCAGCCCGTGGCCGACGGCTTCGTGCAGCATCACGCCGGGCCAGCCGGCGCCGAGCACGACATCCATTTCGCCGGCGGGGGCGGGGACGGATTCAAGATTGACCATCGCTTCGCGGATCGCGCCGTCGGCGGCCTCGCGCCAGGCCTTGGTCTCGATGAAGCGCGCATAACCCTCGCGGCCGCCATAGCCCTTGCTGCCGCTTTCCTGGCGCTCACCTTGTCCGGCGACCACGGAAATATTGACCCGTACCAGCGGACGGATATCGCGGTAGCTCTCGCCGTCGGGCCGCACGATTTCCACCACCTGCCAGGTGGCCGCGACGCTGACGCTGACCTGCCGCACCCGCGGGTCCTTGTCCCGGACATAGGCGTCGATTTCGGCGAGCAGCTTGACCTTGCTCTCGAAGTCCTGAGCCTCCAGCGGATTGTCGTCGCCGTAAAGCCGCACATTGGTATGCGCCGGCGCCGCCGCGAAATTCCCGCTATAGCCGCCGCGCACCGCCTGCACGGCGTCGGCGGCGCGGCTCAGCGCGGGCAACGAGACGTCGGAGGAGTGCGCGTAGCCGACCGCGTCGTCCTTGACGGCGCGAAGTCCAAAGCCCTGCGATGTGTCGTAAGTGGCCTGCTTCAGCCGGCCATTGTCGAACATCAGCGCTTCGGTCTGGGCATATTCCAGGAACAACTCGCCATCGTCGGCGCCCGTAAGTCCCCGCGCGACCTCGTGGCGGACCTTGTCGCGGTCGAGATTGGCGCGGTCGAGCAGCGAGGTGGTGGCGGGATTGGTCATGAAGGCTCCGATGCAACACAGATGTTGTGGTCGTCCCCGCCAGGCGCTTGAGCCGGGACGAACCCGATCAAAGATAGGCGCTATTGCCGCAAAAAGGGAGGTGCGCTGCCGCGCAAGGTGACGGAAAAGGTAACCGGCTCACGGTAACTTGTCATACCCCTCGCCGATCCCGTTCAAACTCAGGGGAAAGCCGATGCCCTCTTCGGGGGTCTCGAAAATGATGAAAGTCGCGGTCTTGGCGGTGCGCAGCTGGGTCAGCAGCTTGTCGTCCATCACCACCTCCGCCACGCAGCCATTGGGCAGGCACCGGACGAAGCCGGCGCGGCCGACATCCTGATTGTCGAGTTTCAGGCCCAGTCCCGAGGGCAGCAGCACGCCGAGCGGCGCCACCACCCGCATCAGCTTGCTCTTCTGATCGGCGGTTTTCAGCACGATCACGGTCAGGCCGGCATTGGAGCGGTCTTCGGCGACCACGCTCTGGATCAGGGCGCATTGCTCGGCCTGGGCGCCGGGCGGGGTATCGCAGCGGATCTGCCAGTCGCCATGGACGGAGCGCACCGCGCCTTGTGCATTCGCGGCGCCGGACAGGCCGAGGAGCAGCGCGACGGCAAGACTTACAACGGCAACACCTGCTGCGGCCAAGGAAGTGCCTCGGTTCGCTGCGCTTGTCGCCTGATGTGTCAAACGCCTCATCCGGGTCGATCCCATGATATTCCCGTGGCAAATGTCGGTCCGGACGCTGGCGGTCCGGGGACTGGACTGATAGTCAATGATGGTGGCTTGAAGGCAATCTTCAAGCCACTCCTGCCTCCGAATCAGGTTCCTGTGGAGCGCCTCGCCCGTGCCTACATCGGGCCGTTGGGCTGTCAAGCGCTGTCCGGGTGCCAAACTGGCAGTTTTGCCTGATTTCACGAGAAAATGCGACAGCCAGAGAATAGCCGGTGATGCATCGACCGGCACAATACTACTGCATTGCGAGAGGCAGAGAATTATGGTTTGAGAGGCTGGATTTCGACGCGTTCTAGCGATCTGGCCCTTGTACTTCCAAAGTACATCCCACGGCCGTTTGTCAGGGGGCGGATCGTGCAGCATTTCTTGGCCATCCGGCGAAATGCTTTGGGGTTCTATCAAGGGAGCGCGAACGGCATGAAGATGTCGAAGGGCCAAATCGGCCGGCGGTTGCTGGGGTTAGCGGTGGCAGGCGTCGCGCTGGCGGCCGGCGGGGCGGCATTCGCCGAATTGGGGCAGCCCGCGCCGTGGGAATTCAAGCTGCAGGAAGCGGCGACGCCGGTGATGGAGGACATCACCTGGTTCCATAATTTCCTGTTCGTGCTGATTACCGTCATCACCCTGTTCGTTCTGGCGCTGCTGGTGATCGTCGTCATTAAATTCAACGCCAAAGCCAACCCGGTCCCCTCCAGGACCACCCACAACACCCTGATCGAAGTGGCCTGGACCCTGATTCCGGTGCTGATCCTGGTCGGCATCGCGGTGCCGTCGTTCCGGCTGTTGTTCCTGCAGCTTGACCTTCCCAAGGCCGACCTGACGATCAAGGCGACCGGCAAGCAGTGGTACTGGAGCTACGCCTATCCCGACAACGGCAAGTTCGAGTTCGATTCGCTGCTGGCCCAGGACAAGCAGCCCCGGTTGCTCGGCGTCGACAACGAGATGGTGGTGCCTGTCAACAAGGTGGTCCGGATTCAGACCACCGGCGCGGACGTGATCCATTCCTTTGCGGTGCCGGCGTTCGGCATCAAGATCGATTCGATCCCCGGCCGTCTCAACGAGACCTGGTTCAAGGCCACCAAGACCGGCATGTTCTACGGCCAGTGCTCTGAGCTGTGCGGCAAGGACCATGCCTTCATGCCGATCGCGGTGCGGGTCGTGAGCGATCAGGAATTCGCAACCTGGGTTGAAGGGGCGAAGAAGAAATATGCGACCGCGCCGGCGAACTCGTTCGCCTCGGCGGGCGCGGCGGCGCAGTAAGCCCAAAGGCTGGGCGCTTCGACGGGACAAGGGCGACAGGACCGCAAGGTCCGAAATGACTGCAAGGCAGGATTTGAAAATGGCAACAGCGACCACGGCTCATACCGATCACGCCCATGACGACCATGCGCACGACCATCCGACCGGGTGGCGGCGCTTTGTCTATTCGACGAACCACAAGGACATCGGCACGATGTACCTGGTGTTCGCGATCATCGCCGGCGTCATCGGCGCGGCGATGTCGATCATGATCCGCATCGAGCTGATGTATCCCGGCGTGCAGATCTTCCACGAGACCCACACCTACAATGTGTTCGTGACCTCGCACGGCCTGATCATGATCTTCTTCATGGTGATGCCGGCGATGATCGGCGGTTTCGGCAACTGGTTCGTGCCGCTGATGATCGGTGCGCCGGACATGGCGTTTCCGCGCATGAACAACATCTCGTTCTGGCTGCTGCCGGCCTCGTTCGCGCTGTTGCTGATCTCCACCTTCGTCGAAGGTGAGCCGGGCGCCAACGGCGTCGGCGCGGGCTGGACCATCTACGCGCCGCTGTCGACCTCGGGCCATCCGGGACCGGCGGTCGATTTCGCGATTCTTTCGCTGCATCTGGCCGGCGCCTCCTCGATCCTCGGCGCCATCAATTTCATCACCACGATCTTCAACATGCGCGCGCCCGGCATGACGCTGCACAAGATGCCGCTGTTCGTGTGGTCGATCCTGGTGACGGTGTTCCTGCTGCTGCTGTCGCTGCCGGTGCTTGCCGGCGCGATCACCATGCTGCTGACCGATCGCAATTTCGGCACCACGTTCTTCTCCGCCGAGGGCGGCGGCGACCCCGTGCTGTTCCAGCATCTGTTCTGGTTCTTCGGCCATCCCGAAGTGTACATCCTGATCCTGCCCGGTTTCGGCATGATCAGCCAGATCGTCTCCACCTTCTCGCGGAAGCCGGTGTTCGGCTATCTCGGCATGGCCTATGCGATGGTGGCGATCGGCGGCATCGGCTTCGTGGTGTGGGCGCATCACATGTATACGGTCGGCATGTCCAGTGCGACGCAGGCCTATTTCGTCGCCGCCACCATGGTGATTGCGGTTCCGACCGGGGTGAAGATCTTCTCCTGGATCGCCACGATGTGGGGCGGCTCGATCGAATTCAAGACGCCGATGCTGTGGGCGATCGGTTTCATCTTCCTGTTCACGCTCGGCGGCGTCACCGGCGTCGTGCTGGCGAACGCCGGCGTCGACCGCGTGCTGCAGGATACCTATTACGTCGTTGCGCACTTCCACTACGTGCTGTCGCTCGGCGCGGTGTTCGCGATCTTCGCCGGCTGGTACTACTGGTTCCCGAAGATGTCGGGCTACATGTACAACGAGACCATCGGCAAGCTGCACTTCTGGTTCACCTTCATCGGCGTCAACCTGGTGTTCTTCCCGCAGCACTTCCTCGGTCTCTCCGGCATGCCGCGCCGCTACGTCGACTATCCCGATGCGTTCGCCGGCTGGAACCTGGTATCCTCGGTCGGATCCTACATTTCAGGCTTCGGCGTGCTGATCTTCATCTACGGCGTGATCCAGGCGTTCATGCGCAAGGAGCAGGCGGCCGACAATCCGTGGGGTGCGGGCGCCACCACGCTGGAATGGACGCTGTCGTCGCCGCCGCCGTTCCATCAGTTCGAAGTGCTGCCGCGCGTGCAGTAATGCGAGGGCGCGGCACGTCACGGCGTGCCGCGTTTTCTTGAGGGAAGCGAGACCATCTTGTCGGTTGTCGATCACAACGCCATCGAACTGTCGCCCCGGATTTCGGAAGCCGACGTCGCCGACTACATCGCGCTATTGAAGCCGCGGGTGATGTCGCTGGTGATCTTCACCGCGCTGGTTGGCCTCGTGATCGCGCCGGGTCACTTCCATCCGGTGCTGGCATTCACCTCGATCCTTTGCATCGCGGTCGGCGCCGGCGCCTCCGGCGCGCTGAACATGGCCTATGAGGGCGATATCGATGCCCTGATGTCGCGCACCGCCAACCGGCCGATCCCGCGCGGACGCATTACCCAGCCGGAGGCAGCCGCCTTCGGCATGATTCTGGCGTTCTTCTCGGTGATGACGCTCGGCATCCTGGTCAACTGGATCGCCGGCGCGCTGCTGGCGTTCACGATCTTCTTCTACATCGTGATCTACACCATGGCGCTGAAGCGCTGGACCGCGCAGAACATCGTGATCGGCGGCGCCGCCGGCGCATTGCCGCCGGTGGTGGCGTGGGCGGCGGCGACCGGCTCGCTGTCGGTAGAGCCGCTGCTTTTGTTCCTGATCATCTTCTTCTGGACCCCGCCGCATTTCTGGGCGCTGGCGCTGTTCCGCAACGACGATTACGCGCGCGCCGGGGTGCCGATGCTGCCGGTCGTCGCCGGTCCTGACGCCACGCGGCTGCAGATCCTGCTTTATACCATCGTGCTGGTCGCGGTGGCCTTTGCGCCCTGGCCGCTCGGCTATTTCGATGCGGCCTACGGCGTGGCGTCGCTCCTTCTCGGAAGCTGGATGCTGGTGCTCGCCGTGCAGGTCTACCGGCGCCGCGAGGGCGTCGAGGCGGCGCGGGCGACGCGCAAGCTGTTCGCCTTCTCCATTCTTTATCTGTTCGCCCTGTTCGCGACCTTGCTGCTCGAGGTCGTCGTCCATGCCATCGCGCCGTCGATCTGGTAGGGGGCGCATGGCTGGATGGACAACAAACAGAAGCCAGACGGAATCGTCCTCACCGAGGCGCAGAAGAAAAGCCGCCGCTCGCGATCGATCGCGATTGCCCTGGCGCTCGGCGTCCTCGTCGTGCTGTTTTTCGCGGTCACCATGGTCAAGGGGCCGGGCGTTCTAGTGCGCCCGATGTGATCGAGATGGAGAACCCGCCGACAATGCCGCGACAGCCGACCACAAGCCAGAAGGCGTCGCCGCGCCTGGGCCGCGATGCGGTGGTGGCGTCGCTCTGCGGCCTGGTCGTGGTGCTGATGGTGGGCGCATCCTATGCGGCGGTGCCGTTCTACAACTGGTTCTGCCGCGCGACAGGCTTCAACGGCACCACCCAGGTCGCGACTTCGGCACCGTCGGGTGCACCGCTGGCGCGCAAGATCGCGGTGCGCTTCGACGCCAATGTCGCGCCGGGATTGCCGTGGAAGTTCGAGCCGGAGCAGACAGAGATCGAGGTCAAGATCGGCGAAGTCGTCACCGTGTTCTACAACGTGACCAACCAGTCGGCGCGGACCACGACCGCGCAGGCCGCCTACAATGTGGCGCCGCTGACGGTCGGCGCGTATTTCCAGAAGCTCAACTGCTTCTGCTTCACCGAACAGACCATGGGGCCGGGCGAGAAGCGCGAGATGCCGGTCGTGTTCTACGTCGATCCTGCGCTGGCCGCGGATAGCGAGAACGACGGGCTGAGCGCCATCACGCTGTCCTATACCTTCTACCCCGTGCGCGAGCCGGCGCCCAAACCGCTGGCTGCAAGCGAGCCGGATAAACGCAAGGGAAGCCTCTGATCGCCGGAGTCTTGGCAGTATCGAGACCCCGGCAATTGATTTTGAGACCAATACGTGCCGAATAGCACGGCACTAACGGAGAGACCGCAATGGCTACGGCGCAAGTCAAGCACCACGACTACCACCTCGTTGATCCCAGCCCGTGGCCGATCGTCGGCGCGATCTCGGCGTTCATCATGGCGGTCGGTGCGATCACCTGGATGCACCACTCGTTCGCTGCCGCGCCGATCATCTTCGGCATCGGCACCATCGGCGTGCTCTACACCATGGCGAGCTGGTGGGGGGACGTGATCCGCGAGGCGCAGTACAAGGGCGATCACACCCGCGTGGTGCAGATCAGCCATCGCTACGGCATGATCCTGTTCATCGCCTCCGAGGTGATGTTCTTCGTCGCCTGGTTCTGGGCCTTCTTCAATTCGTCGCTGTTTCCGGGCGATCCGGTGCATGCCACCCGCGAGGCGCTGTTCGGCGGGGTGTGGCCACCCAAGGGCATCGAGACCTTCGACCCCTGGCATCTGCCGCTGCTGAATACGCTGTTGCTGCTGACCTCGGGCACCACGGTGACCTGGGCGCATCACGCGCTCCTGGAGAACGATCGCCAGGGGCTGAAATACGGGCTGATCCTGACCATCCTGCTCGGCGCGATGTTCACCTGCGTGCAGGCTTATGAATACGCCCATGCCGCCTTCAGCTTTGCCGGCAACATCTATGGCGCGACCTTCTTCATGGCGACCGGCTTCCACGGTTTCCACGTGCTGGTCGGCACCATCTTCCTGATCGTCTGCCTGGCGCGTGCCTATGCCGGGCATTTTACCCCGAAGCAGCACCTCGGCTTCGAATTCGCCGCCTGGTACTGGCATTTCGTCGACGTGGTCTGGCTGTTCCTGTTCATCTGTATCTACGTCTGGGGCCACGGCGCCGAGACCATGGCCCACGGCGCGCACTAAGCCCGTCAAAACAAAGACCACTGTGCTACAAGGGGCGGCCGCAACGGCCGCCCTTTTTGCTTCGCGATGCGCGAAAGACCCACGAATGCAAGACCAGACATTACCCACCGTCTTCGAGAGCGCGATGCGCGGCCTTGCCTGCAAATGCCCGCGCTGCGGCAGGGGCAAGCTGTATGCGGGCTTCCTCAATCTGCGGACGAACTGCGAGGCCTGCGGGCTCGACTATGCCTTCATCGACTCGGGCGACGGGCCTGCGATCTTCATCATCATGATCGCCGGCGCCATCGTCGTTGCCTGCGCGCTGATCGTGGAGGTGAAATACCAGCCGCCGTTCTGGCTGCACGCCGTGCTGTGGCTGCCGCTGATTCTCGCGACCACACTGTTGCCGCTGCGGGCGATGAAGTCGCTTTTGATCGCGCTGCAGTACCACCACAAGGCCGCGCCCGGCCGGCTGATCGACCGCGAACCGAAATGATCGCAAGCTCCACGACCCGGCGCGGCGTCGCCGGCTTTGGTGTTTTCACGCTGCTGATGGTGGCGCTGCTCGCTGCACTCGGGGTGTGGCAGTTGCAGCGCCGGGTCGCGAAGCACGCCTTGATCGCGGTCCTTACCGAGCGGCTCGCGGCGGCGCCCGGATCGCTGCCGTCATCCTCGCAATGGAGCGCGCTGACGCCCGAGAGGGACCAATTCCGCCGCGTCGGTTTTGTGGCGACGTATCAGTCCCGCCCCGATGCGATGGTCTACAGTTCCGGCTCCGCGGTCCGCAACGATATCGCCGGCCCCGGCACCTGGGCCTTCATGCCCGCGGCGCTGCCGAGCGGCGAGATTGTCGTCATCAATGCCGGCTTCGTGCAGAACACGATGCAGGACCGCAGCCAGCAGGATCGCGCGGTGCAGCGGCTCGTGACCCATCAGCCTGTGATGTTGGCCGGCTACATCCGCTTTCCGGAGAAGGCCGGCGCCCTGACGCCGCCGGAAGATATCGTAAAGCGGCTGTGGTTCACGAGGGATCATCTGGCGATGGCGCGGTCGCTCGGCTGGGGCGAGGGCGGCCAAGTGATTGCACCGTTTTATATCGATCTGGAGCAGCCGGTGCCCTCAAGCGGCGTGCCGAAGCCCGGCCCGCTTGAAGTCCATCTCAAGGACGACCACCTGCAATATGCCATCACCTGGTTCGGCTTGGCGGGCGCGGTGGTGATCGCGTTCGCGGTGTGGCTGCGCGCGCATCGGCGGGCGTAGAGCGTTTTCCCGCGAAGCATGCCCTCGGACTTGATCAGGGGGTGGATGCCGGTTTGCGTGAAGAAAACGCGTCAAAGCCGGCGGGTTGCTTGATCCTAATATTTCCTGACGATGGGCTTTGTCGTCGGAGGCGCTCCCGGCGCGGGCGGCGAGATAGAGAAGGTGATCCAGGTATTCCAGCCTGATGGCCGGTTTTCCGCAGCGAACTCTCCGTAAGCCTTAAAATTGAGATAGCCCTGCATGTCGCCCACCGGGAAAAGGAATCCAATCTGTGGACCTATGCCAACAACCTGGGACTGGAAGCAGCCGACACGATCGCCTGTACCGCTGTCGCAGCCAAGCTCCTTGTAAACATAGCCGACGAGGCCGACCATGACCTGCTTTGACAGGAACTGCGATGCACCCCAGTCGAAGTGCATGTCGACGCCGCTCTTATAATCCGTCGAATTATTGATGTAGTTGTAGGTGAAGCCGAGCACGCCGGAGATTTCGTGGCCAGTCTGCGGATTGAAATAGGTGTAGCCGCCGCCGCCGTCGATGGCGCCGTGTCCGAGGCCAATATTCGACAGGCGGTTGGATTGATAAGCGCCAACCGGAATGTCGCCCGTTATATAGGTCATGTAGTTGTGGACGCCGGCATTCCAGCGCAATGCGAATTGCGGTATCAGATCCCCAAAGCCCCATGTCGTGTCGCTGATGCTGTCGGACCGCGCGAAGGGGACGCTGTTGCCGAACGGGCCCGTGACCACGCCGGACAAGGTCCCCGCCAGGCTGGTGCCGACGACGCCATAGGATGCTATGAGGGACACCGACGCCTGGCCGCCGAGAACCGGCGTCGCGAATACATAGGTCGGGATCACAAGGCCAAGATCGCCGGTGGCTTTGACGTTCAAATTCAGATTTGCGTTTACGGTAACGTTGCCCGGAACCCTGCCGAGCGTGAATTCACGCGCACGCGCGACGTCGGCGCCGGCGGATACTGAGGTATGGTAGTAGATATTCGCCAGCGACCAACCCGGCTGCTGCGGCGTGGCCGCCAAGCTTCCAAAGAAACCGGGGACCCAGAAGCTGACGCCGCTTTCATCGGCGCGGGAAATTTCAGGAGCAAGCGCAAAGGTCGCGACAGCTGCCACGCAGACAATTCGCCGGATCTTTGCTTCTGCCGATGCCATCGCACACCTCCGCTCGGTATCTCGGTGTTGGCAACCGAAACATGCCGCGAGGCCCCCCGGCTTCGACGAGCAAGAAAGGTTTGTCGCGCCACTCTAGATAGTAGGCCACAAGCAGCGGCTAAAATCCGTGGCAGATCGGTAACAGCGGAAGAGATTTGAATGGGACGAGCGCGAGGTAATTCAGCGGTAAAACAGTAGGCGAACTGGTACAATTTGCCGCGGCGCGTTCAACCCCGTTTGATCCAATCCGCTGGATTCGCAATCAATTTTAGGTTGACCGCAACAATCGAGAGGGACAACCTGATTTGAGGGCTGTCCGAATAGGGAAGAGGTGCTGACTGATACCCTCGCTGCGCACATCAACGACGCGGCGGGCAAACACGGAAGGGCTTGGAAATGCAATCGACAATGATGACGCCTGTTCGTCAGCGTGCCTGCGCATCGAAGACTTTCAACAGGATGGCCCGCGCGGCCGTAGTCGGTCCGGCCGGTTTCGCGATGACGGCTTCGCCAGCGTCGGCTCTCGTGAAAAGAGGCGGCAATTCGCACCGATACTGCCGGCACTCCACCGATCCCAGCCGAACGCAGGGTTTCTGGGACGTCTGCCCGTAAGCGCACACCTCTGGAGTGAGCGCCATGACGTTGCATCGGGCCGACCGGCGGAATGATGAGCCAACGGAAGATGGCCGGACCGGCGATATGGTCCGGATTCCCGGCGGCACCTTCCGCATGGGCTCCGACGATCATTATCCCGAGGAAGCGCCGGTCCACCGGGTGACGGTGGACGCCTTCTGGATTGACCGCACGCCGGTGACCAACCGGCAATTCAAGCAATTCATCAAAGCGACCGGTCACAAGACCTTCGCCGAGATTGCGCCTGATCCGAAGGACTATCCCGGCGCATTGCAGCACATGCTCTATGCGGGTTCGCTGGTGTTCACGCCGCCGGCGCAGGTCCGGGGTTTGCAGGACTGGAGCCAGTGGTGGTCGTTCATGAAGGATGCCTACTGGCGGCATCCCCAGGGTCCGAAGAGCAGCATCAACGTATTGGACCATCATCCCGTCGTGCATGTCTCATACGCGGATGCGCTCGCCTATGCGCGCTGGGCCGGCAAGGACCTGCCGACCGAAGCCGAGTGGGAGTTCGCCGCGCGCGGCGGCCTTGACGGCGCCGAGTTCGCCTGGGGCAGCGAACTCACGCCCGGCGGCAAGCACATGGCCAATACCTGGCAGGGCGAATTCCCACGGCAAAATCTCGCTGACGATGGTTACGAACGTACCTCACCGGTGACGGCGTTCCCGCCGAACGGCTATGGCGTCCACGACATGATCGGCAATGTCTGGGAATGGACCGTGGACTGGTACGCGCCGAAGCATGAAGCCGATGCGCCGAAGGCGTGCTGCATTCCCGAAAACCCGCGCGGCGGGCGCGAAGAGGCCAGCTACGATTCCTGCCAGCCGAATATCAAAATCCCGCGCAAGGTGATCAAGGGCGGTTCGCATCTCTGTGCGCCGAATTATTGCCGCCGCTACCGCCCGGCAGCACGGCATGCCGAAGCGGTCGATACTTCAACCAGTCATCTCGGATTCCGCTGCGTGAAGAGGACTCCAGCCGCGGGATAGATGATTTTCAGTCCTCATAGTGCACAAGGAGCTAAAAATGCCCGACGACACTAAAGATAAGGGACCCTCTGCAACGACTTCAAAACCGCTCAATAATGGCTCATTAAGCCGTCGCAAGATCCTCCTCGCCGGCACATCGCTCGCAGCCGCGACCGCCATCAACACCGTTGACCGAACGCAAATCGCGCAGGCCCAGCAGCCGCAACAACCTTCAGCTCCCTCGGGACGCAAACCAAACATCCTCGTGATCTGGGGCGACGATGTCGGCGTCGCCAATATCAGTGCCTACTCGAACGGCCTGATGGGTTACGAGACCCCGAGTATCGACCGCATCGCCCGTGAGGGCATCAAGCTCCAGCATTACTATGGCGAACAGTCCTGCACCGCCGGCCGCGCGGCGTTCCTTACCGGGCAGCACGGAATTCGCACGGGCCTTACCAAGGTGGGATTCCCCGGTGCGCCGATGGGCATGAGTCAATTGGATCCCTCGATTGGCGGCCTGCTCAAGAACCTCGGCTATGCCACGGGACAATTTGGCAAGAATCACGTCGGCGATCGCAACGAGTCGCTGCCGACCGTGAACGGCTTCGACGAGTTCTTCGGCAACCTCTATCATCTCAACGCCGAGGAGGAGCCGGAGCTGCCGGACTATCCAAAGGACCCGGCCTATCTCGCCAAGTACGGTCCGCGCGGTGTGCTCAAGTGCAAGGCGACGGACCGGGACGACCCCACGGTCGATCCGCGCTTTGGCAAGATCGGCAAGCAGACCATCGAAGACACCGGCGCACTGACCAAGAAGCGCATGGAAACGATCGACGACGAGACCTCGGCCGCGGCGATCGATTTCATGAAGCGTCAGCAAACTGCGGGCAAGCCGTTCTTCTGCTGGTTCAATGGCACACGCATGCACCTGCGAACGCACGTCCGCAAAGATCATCGCGGCCGCTATACCCACGGTGACAGCGAATACATCGACGGCATGATGGAGCACGACGATACGATCGGCAGCCTGCTCAAGGCCTTGGACGACATGGGCATCGCCAACGACACGATCGTCGTCTACTCCAGCGACAACGGCCCCCACATGAATACCTGGCCGGACGGCGCGATGACATGGTTTCGCTCCGAGAAGAACACCAATTGGGAGGGCGCGTTCCGCGTGCCCTGTTTGGTCCGCTGGCCCGGCGTCATCAAGCCCGGCACCGTGAGCAATGAAATCATGAGTCACAACGACTGGATACCCACTCTCTGCGGCATCGCCGGAGAGCCCGACATCGTCAACAAGCTCCGGGCGGGCTACACCGCCAATGGCATCAACTACAAGGTCCACCTGGACGGCTACGATCAGTCTCAGTTCCTGCGCAACGTCAGTGGCAGCGCGGCCAACAACAACGGCACCAAGAGCGCCCGCGACAAGTTCTTCTATTCCGACGACGACGGGCTTCTCGTGGGCATGAGGTGGGGAGATTACAAGTACGTCTTCTCCGAGCAGCGCAAGGAAGGCACGATGGGTGTCTGGGCGGAGCCCTTCACGACGCTTCGCCTGCAAAAGATGTTCAACCTGATGCAGGACCCGTTCGAGCGGGCCGACATCACTTCCAATACCTACTGGGACTGGCTCATAAATCACGTCGGAAACGTCTACGGAATGAATGAAGAGGTGTTCAAGTTCGTCGCGACGTTCAAGGACTTCCCGCCGCGGTCGTTCCCGCCGAGCTTCAACCCTGCAAACATCATGGAAAGCACGCTGGACAACATGAAACGGAAGAAGGAGCTGGTGGAGGGGTTGGATCTCGACCGGATTCGTGGCGGGTTGAACAGAATGATCGACCAGCAACTCCAGCAACGCGGGGTCAAATAAGCGACGCGACATCGATACCGGCTCGCCCACGGGCGGGCCGGACACGGTGCGCTAAACGGCGAGGGCAGGCGTCTTCGCCGCAACGCGCGAACCAGATCGAACGGAGTTGATCCATGGTTACCAGGCAAGTTTGTTGCGCGCTGACCGTGCTGCTCGGTTCGATGGGCGGCGCGTTGGCGCAGTCGTCTAATGCCGTGCCCGTTACGGTCGACAACTTCATTCGCGCCGAGTCCGATTTGTATTTTGGCGGAATATTGAAGGACAGCGGCGGAATTGGAAAATTCCTGCACCGCCGCGAGCCGGCGCGGATCGACAATCAGACCGTGATCCGGCTCAACCGCGACACGCTCTATTCGTCGGCCCTGTTCGACCTCGACGCCGGGCCGGTCACGATCGCGCTGCCGGACGCCGGCAAGCGTTTCATGTCGATGCAGGTCATCAATGAAGATCACTACGTGCCGGAAGTCGTCTACGGCAAGGGCAGCTATACTCTTACACGAGACAAAGTCGGAACGCGCTACGTCGCCGTTGCGATCCGAACGCTGGTCGATCCGGCCGATCCGGAGGACGTGAAGAAAGTCCATGCGCTTCAGGATGCGATCAAGGTCAGCCAGAAGGCGGTCGGCCAATTTGAAGCTCCCAATTGGGACCAGGCAAGCCAGAAAAAGGTGCGCGACGCGCTGCTCGTCCTCGGTTCGACGATCCCCGATTTCAAGAAGGCGTTCGGCACGAAGGCCGAGGTTGATCCGATACGGCACCTGATCGGAACGGCCGTGGGCTGGGGCGGCAATCCCGACAAGGATGCGATCTACCTCAACATAACGCCGACAAAGAACGACGGCGCCACCGTCTACAAGCTCAACGTCAGGGATGTGCCGGTCAATGGTTTCTGGTCCGTCAGCGTCTATAACGCCGCAGGCTATTACGAGCAGAATCCTTACAATGCCTACACGCTCAATAACCTCACGGCCAAACGGAGCGACGACGGGTCGATCGCCATCCAATTCGGCGGCTGCGACGGCAAAGTCCCGAACTGCCTGCCCATCGTCAAGGGCTGGAACTACACCGTGCGGCTCTATCGGCCGCGCGCCGAAATCCTGAGCGGCAAGTGGAAATTCCCGGAGCCCCAGCCAGCCAGTTGAGAGGTCGCCATGTCCGGTCTCGATATCTTCGCCTGGATCGTCCTCATCATTCTAGTCGCGAGCGCGATCGCGGTGTTCTGTATCGCCGGCTGGCTACCCGGGCACATTGCGAAAACGCGCGGTCACCCGTGGGCGCAAGCCGTGACGGTGGCCGGCTGGGTCACGCTGATCTGCGGCTTCGCGCTTTGGCCGGTCGCGCTGGTCTGGGCCTATGTCGATGTGCCCGCACCGCATAAGGTGGAGCCGCAGCCATGATGATCGCGATCATGAGCGTCTACCTGGTGCTGCTGTTCGCGGTGGTGCGGCTCGGCATCGTCTCCTTCAACCTGTTCTGGAAAGCGTCGCCGTTCATCGTCCTCCTGCTGTTGAATTTCGGGCTGTTCATTCCGATGGGATGGGGCGCCCCGCAAGGCGACGCGCTGGTGGTGCGAAATTCGGTCGCCATCGTTCCGAGCGTGGCCGGTGAGGTGATCGACGTTCCCGTCGCGGCGAACGCAGCACTGAAGGCCGGAGACATCCTGTTCCGCATCGACCCGGTGCCTTACGAGGCGCAGGTCCAGGCGCTCGAAGCGCAACTCAAATTTCAGGACCTGCGCCTGTCACAGATGACGCAACTGCTGGAGCGCGAATCCGGCCGCGCCTTCGACGTCCAGCAACGGCAATCGGAAGTCGATCAGCTCAAGGCGCAGCTTGAGGGCGCCAAGTGGAATCTGGACAAGACGATCGTGCGGGCGCCCGCTGACGGCTATGTAACCAACGTAGCGCTACGCAAGGGCGCGCGCGTCGCGAACCTCCCGCTGTCACCCGTGATGGCCTTCATCGACACGTCCGACACCATCATCGGCGTGGAGATAGCGCAAAACGACGCCCGATACATCGCGCCGGGTCAGCCCGTCGAGCTGACCTTCAAGCTGCGGCCCGGGACCATCTACACCGGCAAGGTCGAGAGCGTTCTTCAAGCGATCTCGACGGGCCAAACCCAGACCTCCGGTCTTGCCGTGACGCCGAAAGGCGTCCAGTCTGCGCCCTTCGTGGTTCGCGTCAAGCCCGACGACGAAGACGTTGCGAGGCGATTGCCGGCCGGCAGCACCGGTACTGCCGCAATCTTCACCGAGGCCGTCAAGGCACGCACATCATCCGCAAAGTGCTGCTGCGGCAGTTCGCAATATTGAATTACGTCAATCCGTTCTGATCACCATCGAGCGGTCGCGTGTGGGAGTGAATACCTATGACGCTCATCAATCCGCAGACTTCGGCGAGAGGCGGCCCCCCTCAGCTAGGATTTAGGACCTCGATCATCGCGCTTTTCGTCGCGATCGTTCTCGTTATCGGTTTGACGCTGGTCTATCTGAGCTTCTCGCGTATCACGTCGATCACCGATTCGGCCGCCGCCCAGTTTATCGACAAGGTGGCCGAACTGTCGGCCGATCGGATCGGCTCGCAACTCAAGCTCGTCCGGGACGATCTCAAAATATTGCAGGCGCTGCCGGCCGTTCAGTCTGCGGATATCGAGGAAAATCCAAGATTGATTGAGCTGCTCGCAGCCATGCTGAAGAACAACGACCAGCTCTTCAACGTGTATGTGGGCTATGGCGACGGCTCGTTCATCGAGCTGGATTCCATCGAGGGTGCGGGACGGGAAACGCGGGCGAGGCTGGAGGCGCCCGAACAGGCTGCATTCCGCCTGGTCATAATATCGAGGTCCGATCCTGTCCGCACAACATCGAGAAGAGTGTTTCTGTCCGACGGGCTGGAAACCGTGCGGGAATTGCCGGGTCCTCTCGACTACGATCCGCGCGAACGGCCGTGGTACAAGGACGCCGATCGCCGCGACGGCAGCTCGCTCACCGGGCCTTACGTGTTCTTCGCAAGCCAAAAGCAAGGCTACACGATTCACTTGGCACTGGAGCAGGGCCGAGGCGGCGTGGTTGCGGGCGACCTGTTGCTGGATGCGACGCAGCAGTTGTTGAAGGGGGAGAGGCTGACGCCTTCCGGCGTCGCCTTCCTGTTTGACGAGGACGATCGCATTCTGGCTCATCCCCGGATGTCGGAACTGCTTGGACGGGAGGTTTCCGGTACTATTCCTCACCTTCGTGAAACCGACATGGCGGGCGTGCTCAAGGCGATCCGCGCCTGGCGCGAGAGCGGTATTTCCCAGCAATTCTTCTACGATCCGGCGGGCCGGCTGTATGCCGCAGCCTTCCAGACGATACCGCATTCAGGCTCTGGGAATCTCCGCCTGGCCGTGGTGGCGCCGGTGGACGAGTTCTTTGCCAGCATTCTTTCCGAGCGTGGCCGGCTCTTTGCCGCCACGCTTGGGTTCGTCGCACTCATGATTCCCTTCGTTTTTCTGCTCGGGTCGCTGCTGTCCAGGTCGCTCCGGACGCTGGCCGAAGAAACCGACAGAATTCAACGGTTCGAGCCTTCAGTCGCACCGCCGGTGCGTTCATTGATCCGGGAGATCGATGATCTGGGCCGGTCGGTTTCCACGATGCGTACGGTGACGCAGACGTTCTCGCACTTCGTGCCGCGGCGGCTGGTCGAACGGCTGATCGAGACCGGAACGCCGCTTCAACTCGGCGGCGTGCGCAGAGAAGTGACGTTGCTGTTTACCGATATCGTGAACTTTACGGAGATCACCGAAAAGGCCGACCCTGCGCGCGTGATGCAGCACACCTCGCGCTATTTCGCTGCCCTGTCGCAGGAGATCATGAGTCATTCCGGTACGGTCGATAAGTTCATCGGCGATGCCATCATGGCGTTCTGGAACGCGCCCGCCGACGATCCGGACCACGCGGCCAATGCCTGCTCCGGAGCGCTCGCGATGCTGCGCGCCAACCGGCGCCTTAATGTCGAGTTCGGGCGCGAAGGCTGGCCGGCCTACCAGACGCGATGCGGTCTCCATACCGGCGAGGCGGTGGTGGGCAACATCGGTTCCGAGGACCGCATGAACTACACGGCACTTGGCGCCACGGTGAACCTCGCGGCGCGGCTTGAAGGTCTCAACAAGAACTATGGCACGTCGATCCTCGTCTCCGCGGCTCTGGAGCAGCGAGTGGCGTCCAGATTTGTCTTCCGCAGCGTCGATCGAATCAGTCCGAAGGGTTTTGCCGAGGCCTTCGACATCTTCGAATTGAGATGCGAACGCGGGGATGACGATGCCCGGGATTGCCAATTATGCAGCGAGTGGGAGAGCGTTTATGCGCTGCTGCAAGATGGGCCGTTGGCGGCGGCCGAGCAGGAACTTGCCGCCTTCCTGGCGAAATATCCGCAGGATAGCGTCGCGCGCTACCATCGCACGGCCGGCCTCGACAAAGCGGGTAGACGAATGGAGGGAAAAGAACCGGTTTCCCCTTCCCCCTAAAACGCTTTAAGGTGCGGCACGACTTCGCCAATGGTAAAGTTATTTACTACAACAATATCAAAGGCTTGCCCGAAGGTTGGCCTTTGGAGGGTGGTTTGACGCGGTATATTTCGACGCGGGGGGAGGCCCCGGCTCTGGGTTTTTGCGATGTGATGCTGACCGGGCTCGCCCGCGACGGTGGCCTCTACGTGCCCGAAATCTGGCCACAGCTTTCGAGCGAGACCATCGCCGGCTTTTTCGGCCGGCCGTATTGGGAAGTCGCGGTCGAGGTGATCCGTCCGTTTGTCGGCGGTGAGATTTCCGACGCCGATCTTGGCCGCATGGCCAATGAGGCCTATGCCACGTTCCGCCATCCGGCGGTGGTCCCGCTCAATCAGGTGAGCCCCCATCAATTCGTGCTGGAACTGTTTCACGGCCCGACGCTCGCGTTCAAGGACGTGGCGATGCAGCTGATCTCGCGGTTGATGGACCACGTACTGGCCAAGCGCGCGCAACGCACCACCATCGTGGTCGCGACCTCGGGCGATACCGGCGGCGCCGCCGTCGATGCCTTCGCCGGTCTCGACAATGTCGATCTGATCGTGCTGTTTCCGCACGGCCGCATCTCCGATGTGCAGCGGCGGATGATGACGACGACCGGTGCCGGCAATGTTCACGCGCTCGCCATCGAAGGCACCTTCGATGATTGCCAGGCGATTGTGAAGGAGCTCTTCAATCATCACAACTTTCGCGACGCGGTTTCGTTGTCGGGGGTCAATTCGATCAATTGGGCTCGGATCGTGGCCCAGGTGGTGTATTATTTCACGTCAGCGGTCGCGCTTGGCTCGCCCTTGCGAACGGTGGATTTCACGGTGCCGACCGGGAACTTCGGCGACATCTTCGCGGGCTATGTGGCGAAGCGGATGGGCCTGCCGGTGCGCTGGCTGCGGATCGCCGCCAACGTCAACGATATCCTGCCACGCACGCTCAAGACCGGCATCTATGAAGTGCGCGAGGTTCACGCCTCCGCGTCGCCATCGATGGATATCCAGGTCTCCTCGAATTTCGAACGGCTGCTGTTCGAGGCCGGCGGCCGCGATGCGGCCGGCATACGCCGGCTGATGGCCTCGCTGAAACAGTCCGGACGCTTCGTGCTGCCCGATGCGATACTGGCGGCGATCCGCGAGGAGTTCGACGCCGGGCGCGCCGACGAGACCGAGACCGCTGCTGCGATCCGCGCCGCCTGGCGCGAAGCCGGCGAACTGGTCGATCCGCATACCGCGGTGGCGCTGGCGGTGGCCGATCGCGATACCTCGGATTCGAAGCTTCCCAACATCGTGCTGTCGACCGCGCATCCCGCGAAATTTCCCGATGCGGTCGAGGCCGCCTGCGGCGTGCGGCCGGAACTGCCGGCCTGGCTTGAAGGTTTGATGACCAGGCCGGAGCACATCAAGGTCATGAAGAATGATCAAGTCGAAGTCGAGCGGTTCGTGCTGTCGGTCAGCCGCGCCGCGAAGCAAGGAGTTGCTGGATGAGCGTCGATGTCACCAAGCTTCCCTCCGGCCTCACGGTGATCACCGATACCATGCCGCATCTCGAAACGGCGGCGCTCGGGGTGTGGGCCGGCGTCGGTGGCCGCGACGAAAAGCCGAACGAGCATGGCATCTCGCATCTGCTCGAACACATGGCGTTCAAGGGCACCGCGCGACGCTCCTCGCGCGAAATCGTCGAGGAGATCGAGGCGGTCGGCGGTGACCTCAACGCCGGCACCTCGACCGAAACCACCGCCTATTATGCCCGTGTGCTGAAGGCCGACGTGCCGCTGGCGCTCGACGTGCTCTCCGATATTCTCGCCAACCCCTCCTTCGTGCCGGACGAGCTGGAACGCGAAAAGAGCGTCATCGTGCAGGAGATCGGGGCGGCGCAGGATACGCCCGACGACGTCGTGTTCGAGCATCTCAATGAGCTGTGTTACCCGGACCAGCCGATGGGGCGCTCGCTGCTGGGCACCGCCAAGACCTTGAAGGGCTTTGACCGCGACACGCTGCGGGGCTACCTGTCGACGCATTATCGCGGCCCGGACATGGTGGTGGCCGCTGCCGGCGCGGTCGATCACAAGCGCGTGGTCGAGGAGGTGACGCAGCGGTTTTCAAGCTTCGACAGCACGCCGGCGCCCAAGCCGCAAACCGCGATGTTCGGCAAGGGCGGCTCCCGCGTGGTGCATCGCGAACTCGAGCAGGCGCATCTGACGCTGGCGCTCGAGGGGGTGCCGCAGACCGATCTGTCGCTGTTCTCGCTGCAGGTCTTCACCAACACGCTCGGCGGCGGGATGTCGTCGCGGCTGTTCCAGGAGGTGCGCGAGAAGCGCGGGCTGTGCTACTCGATCTACACTTTCCATGCGCCGTACTCCGACACTGGATTTTTCGGGCTCTACACCGGCACCGACCCGGGCGACGCACCCGAAATGATGGAAGTGATCGTCGATGTCATCAATGACGCGGTCGAGACCCTCACCGAAGCCGAGATCGCGCGCGCCAAGGCGCAGATGAAGGCGGGTCTGCTGATGGCGCTGGAGAGTTGCAGTTCGCGCGCCGAGCAACTGGCGCGTCATGTGCTGGCCTATGGGCGCCCTTTGACGGTGGAAGAGCTCGTAGCCCGGATCGACGCCGTCAGCGTGGAATCGACGCGGAATGCCGCGCGCGGCCTGTTATCGCGCAGCCGCCCGGCAGTTGTCGCCCTTGGCAGCGGCAGGGGTCTGGACACGGCGGTAGCTTTTGCGGAAGGATTGACGAGGTCGAAAGCCAAGGCGCTGCTTCATTAGCGCATGGTTTCCAGGGCATGCGCTCGGCGACGAGGTTTGGCAGGGGAGAGTTTCAGATATGGCTCTGTTTCGTTTGCCATCCAGCGGCCCGGCCGCGCTTGCCCCACGCGGCCATGGCCTGTTGCTGCGCGCGCCGCAGATGTCGGATTTCCTGCAATGGGCGCAGTTGCGCGAATACAGCCGCGCGTATCTGACGCCGTGGGAGCCGATCTGGCCTTCCGACGATCTGACGCGCTCCGGCTTCCGGCGGCGGTTGCGCCGCTACGCCGAGGATATCGCCGCCGACCGGTCCTATCCGTTCATCGTGTTTCGCGAATCCGACGGTGCCATGATCGGCGGCGTGACACTCGCCAATGTCCGCCGCGGCATCGTGCAGGCCGGCACCATCGGCTACTGGGTCGGGCAGCCCCACGCGCATCGCGGCTATATGACGGCGGCGCTGCGTGTGCTGCTGCCGTCGCTGTTCGGCGAACTCAATCTGCATCGCGTCGAGGCTGCCTGCATTCCCTCCAATGCGCCCTCGATCCGGGTGCTGGAGAAATGCGGCTTTTCCCGCGAGGGTCTGGCGCGGCGCTATCTCTGCATCAACGGCGTCTGGCAGGACCACCTGCTGTTCGGCCTGCTGCATGAGGATTTTCGCGGCTGACCTGTTCACGGTTTCCCATTTTTGATTTTGAGCATGTTCCGGAGCGCCTTATTTGAAGGTCTTGGGTTCGCCGGCTTTGCGCTGTTATAACGCGAAGCCTCGGAACCGGGGGCGGATGACGTGAAATGCCAGGGACGGGCAAGGACGTGATATGAGTGACAAACCGTTGATCGAAACGGCCGCTCGGTCGGGCGGCCGACGTCGGACCGTGATCGTGGCCGTGGCGGCGTTCGCCGTCGGCTGCAGCCTGTTCGCCCAGCCGGCATCGTCGCAATCGATCACCGATCGCTTCAAGAGCCTGTTCGGGGGTGGCAAGTCGGAGGAGCCTGCGCAGGGAGCTCCGCCGGCTGCGTCACCTGACAGTCAAAGCGAACTCACCTGTCCACCGGTGAGCATCCGCGCCGGGGCATCTACCTTTGCCGTCGCCGCGCCGGGCAAGCAGCCGGTGGGCAACGACGTGCGCTTTCAGGCGACGATCAGCAAGACCGCGCGCGACTGCACCCTGAACGGCGGCGAGATCACCGCGCGGATCGGCATTCAGGGCCGCGTCATCGCCGGCCCCGCCGGTGCCCCGTCATCGGTCGAGATCCCGCTTCGGGTCGCCGTGGTGCAGAGCGGCGTGCAGGAGAAGACCATCGCGACCAAGGTCTACCGGACCACGGTTACCATGACCGAAGCCGGCAGCGAGCCGTTCAGCCTGGTTGCCGAGGATCTGGTGTACCCGGTGCCGCCGGGAGCGGCCGGCGATTCCTATATCTTCTACATCGGCTTCGATCCGCAGGCGCTGAAGCCGGAGCCGAAGGCGCGAGTGACGAAGAAGAAGTAGGCGAGCCGTCGTCGTCAGGTGCGTGACAGATCCAAGCTCGTCATACCCGCGAAAGCGGGTATCCAGTACGCCGCGGGCCTCTCGCTTTCATCACCAGCGTCTCGGAATACTGGATCGCCCGCCGTCGCGGGCGATGACATCGGTTGAGTTGCGGAGCAACTGTACCAATAAAAAAGCCGGCGCTGTTTGCGCCGGCTTTTGCGTTGCCGAATGGAATGGCTCAGTTCAGCTTTTCGCGAACTTCGGCGATGCCCTTGGCCAGAAGATCGTCGGCGACCGATCCCTTCACCGATTGCGACAGGACGGTGGAGGCGGCTGCGACCGCGGCGTTGGCCGCCGCCGCGCGGACATCGGCCAGCGCCTGCGCTTCGGCCAGCGCGATCTTGCCTTCGGCGGTCTTGGTGCGCCGCGCGACAAAATCTTCCATCTTGGTCTTGGCTTCGGATGCGATGCGCTCGGCTTCGGCCTTGGCTGACGCGATGATGTCCTGCGCCTCGCGCTCGGCGCTGGCGTGACGGGCCTTGTATTCCGCGAGCAGCTTGGCGGCGTCATCCTTGAGGCGGCGGGCGTCGTCGAGCTCGGCCTTGATGCGTTCGCTGCGGTGGTCGAGCGCCTTCAGCACCGTGCGGTGAACGCCGAGATAGGCGAACCCCGCCATCAGGATGACGAAGGCTACGGCGACCCAGAATTCCGGCTCAGAGAACATCTGACTTATCCCTTCAACGAGGCGTCAACGGCTTTGTTGACGGACTTGCCGTCGGGAGCCAAGCCGGTCAGCCGCTGTACGATCGCGGCGGCGGCTTCCGCCGCGATGCCGCGGACGTTGCTCATCGCCGCTGTGCGGGTGGTCGCGATGGTTTTCTCGGCCTCGGCGAGTTTGACCGACAGCCGCTCTTCCAGCGTCTTGCGCTCGGCTTCGGCGGCTGCGTTCAGCTTTTCGCGGGTCTCGGTGCTGATCGCCTGAGCGCGACCGCGCGCGGCGGCGAGTTCGCTTTCATACGCCTTCAGCGCGTCGCTCAATTCGTCCTTCAGCTTCTGCGCCGCGGCCAGATCGCCCTCGATCGCATTCTGACGGTTGTCGATCGTCTTGCCGACACGCGGCAGGGCGATACGCGAGACGATCAGATAAAGCGCGACGAACGCGATCAGCAGCGACACCAGTTGCGAAGCAAAGGTGTCCTTCTGGAACGGCGGAAAGGGGGCCTTATGGCCGCCCTCTGCCTCGGTGTGGGCCGTCGCGCCCTTGGCGTTGCCATGACTCTCAGCCACGGGCTTCTCCTGTTCGGCCGATCAAGGTCTTAGGTCACGGACCTTGCCGGCGAGATCGGTGTTGGATCAGAGCGCGAACAGCAGCAGCAGCGCGATCAGCAGCGAGAAGATGCCGAGCGCTTCGGTCACGGCGAAGCCGAAAATCAGGTTACCGAACTGGCCCTGGGCGGCGGAGGGATTGCGCACCGCGGCGGCGAGATAGTTGCCGAAGATGATGCCCACGCCTGCGCCGGCGCCACCCATGCCAATGCAGGCAATACCAGCGCCAATGTACTTCGCGGCAATCGGATCCATGAAACGAACTCCTTCTTGAGGTTTGGTAGTGAGGCCGGATCAGTGGCCCGGATGGATAGCATCGTTGATGTAGATGCAGGTGAGGATGGTGAAGACATAGGCCTGCAGGAACGCGACCAGCAGCTCAAGCGCGGTGAGCGCAACGGTCAGTGCCAGCGGCAAAATGGCGCCGAGCCAGCCGACGGCGCCAAACGCCCCCAGCATGGTGACGAAGCTCGCGAACACCTTCAACGTGATGTGTCCGGCCAGCATGTTGGCGAACAGACGCACGCTGTGCGAGACCGGGCGCGACAGGAACGAGATGATCTCGATCGTCACCACCAGCGGCAGAATCACGGCCGGAACGCCCGAGGGTACGAACAGCTTGAAGAATTTCAGGCCGTTCTTGTAGAAGCCGTAGACCAGCACGGTGAGGAACACCAGCAACGCCAGCGACGCCGTGACGATGATGTGGCTCGAGACCGTGAACGTGTAGGGAATGATCCCGATCATGTTCGACATCATGATGAACATGAACAGCGAAAACACCAGCGGGAAGAACTTCATGCCTTCCGAGCCGGCGCTGCTTCGTATTGTGTTGGCCACAAACTCGTAGCTGATTTCGGCCATCGACTGGAAACGGCCCGGGACGAGCTGCCGGCCGGCGCCGATCATCAGCAGCGAAATCAATGCCACCGAGATGAACATGTAGGCCGACGAATTGGTGAAAGCGATCTCCTGATTGCCGATATGGCCAATCGTGAAGATCTTGTCGATGTTGAACTGGTGGATCGGATCGATCATCCGCGCGGCATCTCTAGGTACCGCCGGCCACGCCGGCGCTCTGCAATCTGTTCGTCCGGCTTTCCGTCAGTCAACGGCCGGTTCTGTCCGGAGCCACGCCTGCCGATCTCATCACGTTGATCACACCGGCGACGAAGCCGAGTAGAAAGAACACGATGAGCCCCCAAGGCGATGTCGACAGCAAACGGTCGAAACCCCAGCCAATCACGGCCCCGACGACAACACCCGCGATCAACTCCGAGGAAAGCCGGAAACCCCGCGCCATCGCCGATGCTCTGGCAGCGCCGTCTCCGCTTCCAGCTCCGGGTTGGTCTGTCTCGATTTTACGGCTGTCCCGAATTTCGGACAGCCGCTGATCCAGACTTCCGAGCCTTGCGGAAAGCGCAGCTTCGTCGGAGGACGATTTACCGCGATTTCCATTTTTCCCGTCGCCGGTGCCGTCCGCCATGTGGAGACCCGAACCGATGCTGCGGTAGATGGAAATAACGCCCCGTCACCCTCAAAAGCCGCGCGGACCATACTTACCGCGTCTAGCCAAGTCAAGATTGCGTCATAACGAGCTAGTGCTTTGATTTGTTTGAATTTATTTCGGCGCACGGGGATCGGCTGCAGCCGGTCGCCGCGGTGCAGCAGCTGACTTGCGCGAGGATCGATCTTGCGCCCTGTTGGCGGGTCTGTTGGGATGACCGCCGACATCCCGTTTCTCGGTCCGGAGCCCGCATGCCGCGTCAGGTCGATTACTATTTCTCGTTTCAATCGCCATGGGCCTATATCGGGCACAAGCCGTTCGGGGACCTGGCGCGTAGCCACAGTCTGAAGGTCAATTACAAGCCGGTCTTGCTGGTCGATCTGTTCTCCGAGACCGGCGGTCTGCCGCTGGTGAAACGTCATCCGGTTCGGCAGCGCTACCGGATGGTCGAACTGCAGCGCTGGCGCGACCGGCGCGGCCTGACGTTTCATTTGCAGCCCGCGAACTGGCCGTTCAACGCGCGGCTGGCCGATGGCGTGGTGATCGCGGCGGTCGAGGCCGGCCACGATCCCGATAAATTCATGCAACGAGCCTTTGCCGGGGTCTGGGAAGATCAGCTCAATCTGACCGATCCGGCGACGCTGGTTAAATTGGCCGACAATTCCGGGCTTCCCGGCAAGCAACTGGTCGAGCGTTCGGGATCGGACGAGATCGGCGCGGCCTATGAGAAGAACCGCAGGGATGCGCTGGCGGCCGACGTGTTCGGATCGCCGGGTTATGTGCTCGACGGCGAGGTGTTCTGGGGACAGGACCGGATCGAATTGCTCGCGGACGCGTTGAAGTCGGGCCGTGCGCCGTATCGTTCGCAGGTGTAGGATCGCATACGGGACAGGAACCCGCACCGGTTTGAGGCGGAGCAACCCCATGAATACAGCGACATCGCCTTCGAAATTTGGCGCCCCTTTGATGGCGGCGGCCATCGTTTGTCTTGCCTTTGGCGCCGGCGAAAGCGCCGCGGTTGCCGCGCAGTCGATGCCGGATACCGAGAATGGCCGCTATGCGCTGTCTCCGGTCGCCGACGGCGTGCTGAGGCTCGATACACGGACCGGCACTGTTTCGACCTGCAACAACACCGCCACCGGCTGGGCCTGCTATGCGGTGCCCGATGAACGCTCCGCGCTTGACGCGGAAATTGGCCGGCTGCAGGCCGAGAATGAAAGACTCAAAGGGCAACTGGCGGAACGCGAGCCGACCGTCACCGGCAAGATCGATGAGCCGTTGCCGAAGACGGATTCGCTGAGGAAAGCAGAGCCGAAGGTCGCCGACGGCGAGCGCAACAAGATCGAGATTCCGCTGCCTAGCGACCGCGACATGGACCGCGTGATGTCGTTTCTCGAGCAGGCGTGGCGGCGGCTGGTCGAGATGGCCAACCGGATGCAGAAGGATTTCAGCGGGAAGATTTGATGGGCCGATGCTCTTCCCGCGAGTTGTCCCGGCGAACGCCGGGACCCAATAACCACCGGCATTAGCTATTACGGCAGGTATCAACGTCCACCGCGCAAAATCGAGAGGTCGCGGCGTATGGGTCCCGGCAATCCAGGGATATCTTGATGACTTCACCCAGATCGCTATCTCGCTCCCCGCCATCCACCGTCAGCGCGAACACCATCGTGTCGTCGGTTCTTGCGGTCCAAACGCCAGGCGCCGGCTTCGTCAATCTCACCGCCGAGATCGCGAGATTTGTTCGCGACGCCCAGGCGAGAGAGGGCGCGGTGACGCTGTTCATCCGCCATACCTCGGCATCGCTGACGATCCAGGAGAATGCCGATCCCTCGGTGCTCGACGATCTGATGACGGCGCTGGGCCGGCTCGCGCCCGAGCACGCCGGATGGAGCCACGACACCGAGGGCCCCGACGACATGCCGGCGCATATCAAGACCATGCTGACGGCAAGCTCGCTGCACATTCCCGTCCTGAACGGCGAATTGGCGCTTGGAACCTGGCAGGCGATCTACCTGATCGAGCATCGCCGCCGCCCGCACCGGCGCGAGATCGTGCTGCAGTTCATGGGAGCGGCGTAGCGCATGATCCGGCAAAGTGTGGGCGGGTTTGGCGACAAGATCATGCGCCTTTTGTGATTTGGGGCGCGCTCGAACGCAAAACCGGCCGCGGAGCGATCCGCGGCCGGTTTGCGCGCCAGTCCTCTCCGACAGCTTTCGCCGCCGGAGCAGCTCTCAGTTCGTCTTGATGTCGACGTCCTTGGTTTCCGGCAGGAAGAAGAAGCCGACCACCGCGGTGATCGATGCGAAGATGATCGGATACCAGAGACCGGCATAGATATCGCCGGTCGAGGCCACGATCGCGAACGAGGTCGCGGGCAATAGTCCGCCGAACCAGCCGTTGCCGATGTGATAGGGCAGCGACATCGAAGTGTAGCGGATCTTGGTCGGGAACAGTTCGACCAGCATCGCCGCGATCGGCCCGTACACCATGGTGACGAAGATCACCAGGATGAACAGCAGGCCGATAATCGCCGCAACCTGCGGACGGAAGATATCGAACGGGTTCGACATCTTCACAATGCCCGGATCGCCGGCCTTTGGATAGCCAGCCGCGGCAACCGCCGCTGCGACAGCCGGATTGCCGGTTTTCGCGTCGGTGTAGGGTACTTCCTTGCCATTCACCATGACCTTCACACCCGATCCCGCCGGGCCGGGTACGGTCGTGTACCTGACCGATGATTGGGCCAGGAAGGCGCGGGCGGTATCGCACGCCGCGCTGAAGACGCGGGTGCCGACCGGGTTGAACAGATCGCCGCAGCCCGCGGGATCGGCGACGACTTCGACCTTGCCGGATTCGATGGCCTTTTCCAGCGCCGGATTGGCGTTGGTCGTGATCATCCGGAAGATCGGGAAGAAGGTCAGCGCCGCGATCAGACAGCCGGCAAGAATGATCGGCTTGCGGCCGACCTTGTCCGACAATGCACCGAACACGATGAAGAAGCCGGTGCCGAACAGCAGCGACCACGCGATCAGCAGGTTGGCGGTATAGCCGTCGACCTTGAGGATCGATTGCAGGAAGAACAGCGCGTAGAACTGGCCGGTGTACCAGACCACGCCTTGACCCATGGTGCCGCCGATCAGCGCCAGGATGACGATCTTGGCATTGCTCCAGTTGGCGAAAGCTTCGGTCAGCGGCGCCTTGGAGCCCTTGCCCTCGTCCTTCATCTTCTGGAATACCGGCGACTCATTCAGGCGGAGCCGGATCCAGACCGAGACGCCGAGCAGGAGGACCGACACAAGGAACGGAATACGCCAGCCCCAGGCGGCGAAGTCGGCCTCGCCGATCGCCGTGCGGGTGAACAGGATCACCAGCAGCGACAGGAACAGGCCGAGCGTCGCCGTGGTCTGAATGAACGAGGTGTAATAGCCGCGTTTGCCCTGCGGCGCATGCTCGGCCACGTAAGTGGCGGCCCCGCCATACTCGCCGCCGAGCGCCAGTCCTTGCGCCAGACGCAGTCCGATCAGAATGACCGGCGCGGCAAAGCCGATCGTTGCCGCGTTGGGCAACAGGCCGACGATGAAGGTCGACAGACCCATGATCAGGATGGTGACGAGGAAGGTGTATTTGCGTCCGACGATGTCGCCGATGCGTCCGAAGACGATGGCGCCGAACGGACGCACCAGGAAGCCGGCGGCAAAGGCCAGCAGCGCGAAAATATCGCGGGTCGCCGGCGGGTAGGCCGAGAAGAACTGCGCGCCGATGATGCTGGCGAGCGATCCGTAGAGATAGAAGTCATACCATTCGAACACGGTGCCGAGCGATGACGCGAGAATGACGAAGCGTTCGTCCTTCGTCATGCCGCCGGTTCTCGCTTGCGTTACAGCCATTGTGGACATTGAATCGCTCCCCGAAATCGTTTGATCAAAGCTTGCGCCGAACTTGGCCGGATTATTCACGGGCTTCGGTTCACGGTAACATCGCCGTGAAACCTCACCCAATAAGACTTTTGGCCCTGTGCACTGGCATACCGGCAGTTTCGACGTTCCAATGCCCCGAACCACGCTGTCACATCCGGCATATTGCAGCGCACCATCGGGACGATTAACTGCTTTAAGGCAAAGCATTATTGGGTGCTTGCATGCGTCCCCCCATAGGGGGAGAATTACGCAGAAATTCGTCTCCACAACGCGGTCTGCGGTTTGCCGCAACCGACTCGCAAGAAATACATGAGTAGCGCTGCCAGCACCCGCCTTGTGATCGCCGACGACCATCCGCTGTTCCGCGATGCGTTGCGACAGGCGGTTGCCAGTGTGGTGACGTCGGCGAAGATCGACGAGGCGGGATCGTTCGATGAGCTGACCGCGCTGCTGGAGCAGGATTCCGATGTCGATCTGATTCTGCTCGATCTGACGATGCCGGGAATCAGCGGCTTTTCCGGCCTGATTTACCTGCGCGCGCAGTATCCGGCGATTCCGGTGGTCATCGTATCCGCCAGCGACGATGGCGGGACGATCCGAAGGTCGCTGGATTTCGGTGCCTCCGGATTCATTCCCAAGCGGTTCGGGGTGGAGACGCTGCGCGACGCGATCGTGAAAGTCATGGAGGGCGACGTCTGGATCCCGCCGGACACCGATATGTCATCGGCCGCCGATCCGGATATGACCCGCCTGCGCGACCGGCTGGTGACGCTGACGCCGCAGCAGGTGCGGGTGCTGATGATGCTGTCGGAAGGCCTGCTCAACAAGCAGATCGCCTATGAGCTCGGCGTGTCGGAAGCGACCATCAAGGCGCATGTATCGGCGATCCTGCAAAAGCTCGGCGTCGAGAGCCGCACCCAGGCCGTGATCGCGGCGGCGAAAATCGCCGGCGGGCAGTGGCGCCAGGGCACGCCGTCGCCGCAATAATCCAATCCGATTTATTCCGCCGCCACCATCTGCTGGGTGCGCCACTGGCCGAGCAGCGCCCGCAGCGAGGCCGGTTTGACCGGCTTGTTGAGCACGGCGACATTTTCCTCGCGCGCCGCCGCCCGCACATGCGGACTGCGATCCGCGGTGATCAGGATCGCCGGAATGCCGCTGCCGAAGCGGCGGCGAATGTCGCGGATCGCGGCGATGCCGTTGCCGCGATCGAGATGATAGTCGACCAGAAGACCGGTGACCCGCTGCCCCGCGGCCTCGATCGCCTCGATCGCGGCATCGACATCGGTCACCGCGATGACTTCGGCGTCCCACGCGGTCAGCAGCGTCCGCATGCCGTCCAGGATCGCCGCATCGTTCTCGACACATACGATCAGCGAACCGCTCATCGGCGTCCGCGACAGCGGCGTCGCGCTGGTGACCGCCGCGGTGTGATTGATGGCCTTCGCGATCGGCACCGTCACCGAAAAGAACGAGCCGCCGCTGCCGTTGGAATCGAGTGCGATGCCGTGATTGAGCACGCGCGCCAGGCGTTCGACGATCGATAATCCGAGCCCGAGGCCACGCGCGATCCGCGCGCCCTGTTCGAGGCGGTGAAATTCCTTGAAAATCTCGCCACGCTTGACGATGGGAATGCCGACGCCGGTGTCGTAGACGCCGATCTGCAGCGATTGGCCGCGGCGCCGGCAACCGACCAGCACGCGGCCGCGCGGCGTGTATTTGATCGCGTTGGAGATCAGGTTCTGCAGCAGTCGCCGCAGCAGCAGGCGGTCGGATTCCACCGGCAGCGAACAGGGCACAAAGGTCAGCTTCAGCGCCTTGGCGCGCGCCATCGGCGCGAACTCGATTTCCAGCGAGCGCATCATATCGCCGATCTTGAAACTCGTGATCGCCGTCGTCATCGCGCCGGCATCGAGCCGTGATATGTCCAAGAGCGCGCCGAGGATCTCCTCGATCGCCTCCAGCGAATCGTCGATGTTCTCGACCAGCCGGGAATCCTCGCCGCCGTTCTGGCGCTCGACCAGGCTCGTCACATAGAGCCGCGCCGCGTTCAGCGGCTGCAGGATGTCGTGGCTCGCCGCCGCCAGAAAACGGGTTTTGGATATGTTGGCGTCCTCGGCGGTGCTTTTGGCCAGCGCCAGCTCCGAATTCAGCCGCGTCAGTTCCTCGGTGCGGTCGCGCACGCGCTTTTCCAGGGTGGCGTTGGAGCGTTCCAGCGCTTCGGCGGCCTCGAAGCTCGGGGTGACGTCGGAAAAGGTGATGACCAGCCCGCCGCCCGGCATCCGGTTGGCGCGCACTTCGATCACCATGTGGCGGTCCGGCAGCCGTTCCAGATAGGGTTCACCTTCGGTGGTGTAGGCGGCGAGCCGCATTTCGATCAGGGAGTCGCGGTCGACCTGGCCGGGCGGGCTGGTTGCTCCCATGAATTCGAGGATTTCCCGCAGCGGAATCCCGATCTGCACGAGATGCAGCGGCAGCCCGAGGATTTCGCCGAACTGCCGGTTCGAGCAGATCAGCTGCAAATCCGGGTCGAACACGGCGATGCCCTGGCGCACATGGTTCAGCGCGGTCTGCAATATCTCACGGTTGAAGTGCAGGGCGGCGTGGGAGTCGTCGAGCAGTTTGAGCGCCGCCTTGGCGGAGACGGTGCGCTTGCGCAGCAATAGCGACATCACCAGGCGCGAGGACGCAGCGCCGATCGAGGAAGCGATCAGATGCTCGGCATGCTGCAGCAACTCGAAGTCGGCGGGCGCGGCCGGTTCGAGACTGGTGCGGTGCGTGGCTGCGAAGGCCTCGAACGAATTCCTGGCGCGTTCGGGGCCGAGATATTGCGCAACCGTGCTCTGGATGTCCTGCACCGTCACCGTGGTGCGCCAGCGCCGGAATGTCGGCGCGATCGGCGCGATCGCGTTCGGTACGAACAGATCCGCCTGCAATCGCTCGATCGAAAACGGCGGACGCGCCAGCGATAGCCCGACATAGGTCAAAAGGTTCAGCGAGAGTGACCACAGCACGCCGTGCAGCAGCGGCGGCAGATCGGCGCCGAACAGCGCCTGCGGCCGCAACGCCTCGATACCGAACGGACCGTGCTGCAGCAGCAGCAGGCCGGCGGTGCTGCCGTCGAGAAAGCTCGGCAGGAACAGCGTGTAGATCCACACCGCGCCGCCGACCAGCATGCCGCCCATGGCGCCTCGCGCGGTGGCGCGTCGCCAGAACAGGCCGCCGAAGAACGCCGGCGCCAGTTGCGCGATGGCGGCGAAGGACAATAGGCCGATCGCCGCCAGCTGGGTGTTTCCCAGCGCGCGGTAGTAGAAATAGGCCATCGCCATGATGGTAAAAATTGCGAAGCGCCGCACCCGGAGCAGGAAATCGCCGAAATCCTTACCCGTGCGTGAGACCGCCGCCCGCTGCAGCACCAGCGGCACCACAATGTCGTTCGAGACCATGATCGACAGCGCGACGCATTCCACGATCACCATCGCGGTCGCCGCCGACAGGCCGCCGACAAAGACCGCAACGCTGAGCAGCGTGGCATTGCCTTCGATCGGCAACGCCAGCACATACATGTCGCTGTCGACGGCGCCGAACGGGAAGGTAATCAGGCCCGCGAGGGCGATCGGAATCACGAATAGATTGATGGCGACCAGATACAGCGGAAACAGCCAGCGCGCCCGGCTCACCTCGGCGTCGCTGGAATTCTCCACCACGCTGACGTGAAACTGCCGGGGCAGCAGCATGATCGCGCAGAACGACAGTAGCGTCATGGTCAGAAAATTGCCGATCGACGGCGTATATTCGATGGCGCGTACCGCTTCCGGGGTCTTCATCGCGCGTTCGATCAGCTCATGGGGCGAGAACATCCAGAACGTGACGAAGGCGCCGGCGGCGATAAAAGCCACCAGCTTGACGATGGATTCGGTGGCGACCGCCAATATCAGACCGTGCTGATGTTCGGTCGCATCGCTCTGGCGGGTTCCGAACAGCACCGCGAATGCCGCCATCGCCAGCGTGACCATCAGCGCGATATCGCCGATGATCGGGATCGAGGAAAAAGCCTGGTCCTCGCTGAGAATCGTCTCCAGCGACGACGCCACCGCCTTGAGCTGGAGCGCGATATAGGGAACCGATCCGATGATGGCGATCAGCGCGACGGTCGCGGCGACCGCCTGGCTTTTGCCGTAGCGGGCGGCGATGAAATCGGCGATCGAGGTGATATTCTGCGATTTGGCCAGCTGGATCACGCGGCGGAGCAGCGGCGTGCCAATCGCGATCATCAGGATAGGGCCGACATAAATCGCGAGAAAATCGACGCTGGTGCGGGTGGCGAAGCCGACCGAGCCGAAAAATGTCCAGGACGTGCAATAGATCGCCAGCGACAGCGGATAGATCAGGACGCTGGCCCGCCCGCGCTGCAGCGGCGAAAGGCGGTCGCCGCAACTTGCGACAAAAAACAGGAAGCCGATATAGGCGAAGGCGGCTCCGATCACGCCCCAGTCGTGCAGCATTGCTGCCAATCTCCCTTAACCGGTCACCCCGCGGAATTCGACCCGCGCGCCCGTCAGCGACAGCCGTCGCAGGGAGGGAGTATAGCCGGATCGCGCCGGCAAAGCATCGGATGCCGCCGGCCCGAAAGATTTCGCCGTGGAGAGGTTAACCTTATTCGGCCGCCAGGGGCTTTTGCTGCAGCGGCAGGCCGAGACGCTCCCAGACCTGCAAAAGAGCCTCGGCGAGCCGATCGATCAATCCGTCGTCGTGGTAGGGCGACGGCGTGATCCGCAGCCGTTCGGTACCCTTGGCGACGGTCGGATAGTTGATCGGCTGGATATAGATGCCGTGCTCTTCCAGCAGGAAGTCGCTGGCCCGTTTGCATTTTTCGGGATCGCCGACGAACAGCGGCACGATATGGGTGTCGCTCGACATGACAGGCAGTCCCGCGGCGGTCAGGATCGCCTTGACGCGCGCGGCGCGATCCTGATGGCGCTCCCGTTCCCAGTTCGAGGTCTTGAGGTGCCGGATCGCGGCGGTCGCCGCCGAACAGATCGCAGGCGGCAGCGCGGTGGTGAAGATGAAGCCCGGCGCGTAGGACCGCACCGCGTCGATGATGTCGGAACTGGCGGCGATATAGCCGCCGAGGCAGCCGAAGGCCTTGGCGAGCGTGCCTTCCAGGATATCGATGCGATGCATGACGCCGTCGCGCTCGGCGATGCCGCCGCCACGCGGGCCGTACATGCCGACCGCATGGACTTCGTCGACATAGGTCATGGCGCCATAGCGCTCGGCGAGATCGCAGATCTTCGCCAGGGGCGCGATATCGCCGTCCATCGAATAAAGGCTCTCGCAGGCGATCAGCTTCGGCCGGTCGGGGCCGGCGGCGCGCAGCAATTCCTCGAGATGGGCCATGTCGCTGTGGCGGAAGATCTGGCGCTCGCAACCGGCCTGGCGGACGCCCTCGATCATCGAATTGTGGTTGAGCGCGTCGGACAGGATCAGGCAGTTCGGAATCAGTTTGGCGATGGTGGAGATGCCGGTCTGGTTCGAGACATAGCCCGAGGTGAACAGCAGCGAGGCCTGCTTGCCATGCAGGTCGGCCAGTTCCTGTTCGAGCTGCACCAGCGGATGATGGGTACCGGCGATGTTGCGGGTGCCGCCGGCGCCGGTGCCGACGCGGGTGGCGGTCTCGACCATGGCGCCGACCACTTTCGGATGTTGACCCATGCCGAGATAGTCGTTGGAGCACCAGATCACGACATTGCGAGGTCCCTGCGGCGAGTGCCACACCGCATGGGGAAACCGGCCTGCGATCCGTTCGAGATCTGCGAAAACCCGGTAGCGCCGCTCGTCATGCAGGCGGTTGAGGGCGGCACTGAAGAATTTGCTGTAATCCATCGCAAGACCTGGGGCGGAGCGTGAGGCCGGAAGCGGCGTCGCCTTTTTAGAGCCTTTCCAGCTTTGATGTCGAGCCGGAATTGCTTTTTCGGATGCGCAATGGGCGGCAGAAGGGTTGCTTCCAGCGCGGAGCAAAACTTGATCCTGATCAAGACGCTAACTGGATTTTGCTGTCTCGGTATTTTCGGCGGAGTCGAAATTCCGGTAGCGGCGCAAAACCGCCACGCTCCAGCCCGAAAAATAACCCGCGGTGGCACCGGAGACGGCGTGGCCGATGATCGCCATGGCGACGCGAGGTTCAAGCTTCATCGCAGTCGCCACCGCGACCGCATATTGCAGCACGAATACGGTGATGTTGCGAAGCAGTGCCGTCGTGTTGCCCGGACGGGTCACCGTTCCGTTCTTTCTGTCGACGGCGAGCAGCCGGGGCCGGCTGGAAAGCGCCAGCGCGGCAAACAGCAGCGCCGCCACCAGCCACGCAAGAAGCAGCTCCAGCCCTTTGTCGCGCGCTGTTGCGAGCCGCGATAACCCCATCAGGAAGAACACCAGCGGCACCATCAGCATCCGCCAGATCGGCTGCGTACTTGGTTGCCGCGATCGCCATCCCTGCCAGATCAGGTAGCCAAGCAGCGCGAACACCCAGACCGGCGTATTGGCCAGAATGCGAATGGCTGTTTGCATCGGATCTCCTGGCGGGTTCTCCGCGCGTGCCGGGATGAAACCGCACGATGTGTCCTACCGGAACGAAGAGGGGCGTCCGTTTGTGCAGAGAGAGTGTGCCGGCTCGGCGGGAGCGGCACGATTTCGTCATCTTTTGGTCCTCGCGGCCGGTCCCGGAAACCGGTCGAATTGTCCCGGGTTCCACTAAGTACACTTTTGTACATTCGGGCGGAACCAATGCCCGGCTTCCGCGTGATGTATTGCGGGGGCCGTCGAGTGGGGAACGTCGTGATCGGCAGGTATTATTTCACGCGTCAGGTGCGGACGCTGCTCAAATTCGCCCAGTCCACCAGCAACCCTCAGCTTGCCGCCGTGCTGGTGGAAAAGGCGGTAGCTCTGCAATCCCAGGTCGATTTATCGAACGCGAGGCCGGGCCTTAGCCCTCATGCGCCGGACGTCGAACCTGCGACGGGCCTCGTGGCACCGGACATCCGATCCAAAACTTGAACGGCGGAAGCCTCCCGCACGCCGCAACGGCGCGGCGCAAAAAAAAGGAGTTTGGGCGTGGAAGATCTGTTGGTGATCATGGTCGTTGAAGACGACCAGTCGATTCAGGGCATTGTCGAAGAAGCCCTCAGCGATGGCGGTTTTGAACCGGCCATTGCGGCCTCGGGCGAAGAGGCGGTGACCTTGTTGAAGGGGAGTAGGGGTACCTATCGTGCGCTTGTGACCGATATCAATCTGCAGGGCAGGATGGACGGATGGGAAGTGGCGAAGCATGCCAGAGAGATCGACCCGGAATTTCCCGTCATTTACATGACCGGCCAGAGCGCCGATCAATGGGCTTCAAACGGCGTTCCCAACAGCATTCTTTTGACCAAGCCATTCGCTCCGGCGCAACTTGTCACCGCGGTATCCCAGCTTCTGAACAGCGGGACGCCGACCATTTGAGCCCGAAGGCGGAGGCTTGGCGGTCACTGATAAATTGTCAGATGGGTCGCATGGTGAAGGAGCGTAGGCCGCACGGGTATTGGCGTAAAAGATTCGCCGCGATGAAGGTCGGCGACGCGTTTCTGGCTGATACCAGAACGGTCACAAGCCTGGCTCTGCATTACTCCGTTCTGCTCGGATTCTTCTTCAGAACAAAGAAGATCGGAGAAAAGAACGGTAAGCCGATCATACGTGTTGAGAGGGTGAAATGACGGCTCATGGGCCGTCGCGAACACCCTTCACGAACGTCGGACGAGCCGGCATTTGCCTGCGGCAAAATTGCATTGGAAGTTTGTCGTCTGGATCATGATCCGATTGGATTGAATTGGATGATGATCTCATCTTTTTGCCTGAGCATGATCTCGCGTTTGTCCCGAGGGAAAACGGCTTCCATTTTTTCCGGATCGTGCTCTAGGCGAAAGCGATCACCATCCGCTTGCCCCTGCGCCGTACAACGTTGCAGGCGTAGGATTTGTGATTGGAACTCACCAGCAAGACAAACTGGTCCGGAATGTTGGCGCGCGACGACGCCTCGATCGAGGCGCCGAATCTCGACATGGTTCGGATCGTGCATTCGACCTTCGCATCCGCAAAGATGATTTGACCCGGCTTCACGACAGGGGTCACGCGTTTATACATTGCATCGACCAGGCTGTGTCATGAGCCCGGAATACGTCAGCAAACTCGGTTGCGATACGCTGCGCGCCCAACTTGCCGATGGCATTTGTCGGTAATGTTATCGGGTTAGGTTAACCCGGCGCGGCGAGAGCGCTTGGAGGTGCGATTTCGATGCGTCGCGCGCCAGACGCTGATCCCCGATCGAGCAAGGCCTGCTGATCGCGGCGGAGCGCAATTCGGATCACCCTCAGCACCGTGGTGAACGAGCCCATTGTCCCGCCGTCGGAATAGGCCATGGCTCACCGCCGCGCATAATCCGTCGGGTTCCAGTGTTACAAACCAGACAGACGGCCGCCGCCCGTTGTTGTTTAAGCGCTGGCATTCACTCACCAAGCGATAATTGCGATTGCCCGGCATTGCTGCCGGGTTTTTCGTGCCTCGCGGTCGCGCGCCGATCACCGACACCTGATCATCCGCCCGGAACCGGAAATCGAAGAGCGAGTTGGATGCGCGCCGGTTTCACAAGGAGAATTCCAATGCGCAAGACGATGCTGACAGCGGCCGCCCTCGTTCTGTTTTCCTCGGCGGTGATGGCTCAATCGACGGAGACGAAGAGTCCGGCCACCACGGGTCCGGCAGCCCAGAGCGACAGCATGTCCAAGGGTGACATGTCGAAAGACAAGGCGAGCAACAAAAAGATGGCGAAGTCCAAGTCGGCAAAGATGAAGAAGACCGACGACAAGATGTAGTCCGCAGCGCGATCCCAGAGACCGCCCCTAGGGCGGTCTCCTTTTTGTTTTGCTGTCTGTGATCTTGTTCATACGACCTGCCCGCCCTCTCAAATACCGTTTCCGCACTTAGCTACCTGGCGGCCATTTTTCGGAGGAAGGTCTGGCCCGGCCCAACGGAACTGCTCCGTCGGTCGCCGAGGTCACGTTGTTGCAATAGGCGTGGAGTAAAGGGCGAACATGATCGCGAGCCAACCCTACGATGCCGCCACCATCGCGGCTTTGCGCCAGGCGCTTGACGACGTCTTTGCCGATCAGCGATTCATCGGCCAGCGGTCGACGTCGGCCCTGGAGATCGCCGAACATCTGCTGGCGCAGGCCGCCGCGGGCGAGCGTGACCTCGAACGCTTGAAGGCCTCGGCGCTGGCCAAGCTCAACGCAGCCGCCTAACGAATCCAGGCTTCAGCCCGGCCAAGATCAGGGCGCGAACGAACGCACGCGCGATGCCGGGCGCCGTGACATCTGCGGTTTCATGTTTCCGTGAACGCCGGATATCGCTGCGCTCATGATCTGCCTGCCGAGCCGATAGTTGGAGGCGCGTTGGTGGCTTGTGTGACACCTTGTCCGTTAAAATCGTGCGTGCCCTGCGCCCGGATTCTAAATTTCGCCTTGAAGTCATCAAAAGATGGGCCGTGATTTGATTCGCGGAATATAGTGCCTGTAGCTTATTGGACGGGGCGACCCGATGCGCGTCGCGGTGTTTGTTGTGTTTGTGTTGATGGTGAGCACACCATCGCAAGCTTCCAAGTCCTGCATGACCAAGACCGAAGCGCGTCAGTACTTCGGTTCGGTTCACATCTATTGGCATGGCGCCGGCCGCTGCTGGAACGCGACGCCGGCGCGCCGGCACCATCGGGCCCAACGGGGTCAGCAGATCCGTCAAGCCGAGCGAAAAATCGATCCGCCCAAATGGTACGAATCGATGTCGCAGATGTTGCCTTACGAGGAGGCGGCGAAGCCGCCGTGGGCCGATCGCTGGGTCGAGATCGAGCCGTCACAGCGTCCCATTGTCGATATCGTTCCGGTCGCTGCGCCAGCCGCCTTCATCGAACCGAGACCCGAGCCGCTGCTGACGCCGCGCGCCGTGGTGATGGCGTTCATCGGCATCGCACTGACGCTTGCGATGGTCGAACTCGTGTTCGGCGGCGTGAGATGGGCTGGACGCAGCTACCAACGGAATTGATCGGCCGTTGAGGAGGCCCGCTTGGCGGGTCCGCCAGGCTTAGTCGAATGACGGATGCGAAAGGCGTGCGCTGCCGGTCGTTTCCGGCAAGTCGTCCGGCCCAAGATATCGGTTCAATCCGTAGACAGCGCCCCACGACAGGAAGAAACTCAGGATGAGCGCGGCCGCAACCGCTGTCACAAGTTCCCGCGTGCCAGACATATCCGCCTCCAACCCAGGCGCGCATATAAATACCGATTCGCTCCTGCAGGGAATCGCGGCATGCGAAATTTTTCTCGCCGGCTAGCTGCCGAAAAGCCCCCACAGCCTGAATGCGTAATAGGCAAAGCCACCAACGGCTAGATTGATTGCGATCACAATCAGTAGTTCGATCGGCGGAAGAAAGCGATTCTGGTCGTCCATCACCGCTGAACCATAGTCGGCAATTCTATGGCGCTGCGAGAGCGAAATGTTGTTTCCACAGAACGAAAAGGAAAGGTGTTGCGCTGTTGGTACAGTCAGGACGCCGAGGAGCGCCAGACTGCGATCAGTCGTCTGATCGGCGCCGCCGAAAACCGCGACTTCCCGATCTCGTCGGCATGCCTTGGGTGCACTGAACTGCTGCACCGCTAGATCATGATCCGGGTGGTTTGAATCGAATCATGATCCCATCTCTTTGTGGAGAGGGGGCGTCCACTCTTCCGGATCATGCGCCAAAGCCGAGCCTTCAACGCACGAGGCGAGAGCGGAATGCGAAATATCCGGAAGCCCGCGACGTCGGGAAACCATTCCGCGGCTTCCGGAGACGCCAAGGTTAAAATCGCGGCCGGCACCTCGCCATCGATCAGCCGATTGATCGCTTTCGTCGGCGCCTCCTTGAGCTGGACTTCAGCGGCTCCCGCGGCCGCGATGGCGGTTCGGATAGACGCGCTGGATGCGGACTGCCGCTCCCCGATCGCGACCTCCTTGCCGGCAAGGTCGGACACCGATTGGATCTCCGGACGCGCCAGCAGGAGGGCGACCCGATTGTCGGTGTCGGTTGCCGGCACGGATGCGGTCTGTTCGGCATCGCCGGGCTGAGCGGTTTCGGGACGACCGGACGGTTCGGCGTTATTCGTTTCCTGTCGAGGGGCGGGGCCAGCGCTCGCGGCCGTCAGTCGCTCCGCGGGTTGGCCGGCGACGGATGGCTGCTTGGCGAGATGCGACGTCTGCTGCCGGGTCCAGGCTATGTAGGACTGGCACGCGAGGTTACACGGCATCGATCTTCAAAAGAAAGTTTTTCGCGAAGGATCGATCACCGTCTCAAGCCCGGCGGTGACGATCTCTTATCGATACGTCAGGTCGTCCTGAAACGAAGTACGCCCTCGGTCTCCTCGGCCGTCAGGCGGCCTTCGACCAGCATGTAATTGACATGCGCGATCAACTCGCCGGCGGCGAAGCCCATCTGGTGCACGTCGAGCACGTGCTTGTGGAACACCACCGGCACCAGTTCCTTCGAGGTCTGCGGAACTTCGCGGCAGGCCTCGGCGATCAGCCGGCAGCGATCCTCGTGATGATCGGCCAGTTGCTTGATGCGCGTCTTCAGGCCGTAAAACGGCACGCCGTGGCCGGGCAGCACCAGCAAATCATAGGGCAGGGTGGTGGTGAGGCTCGCCAGCGAGGCCAGATATTCCCCGAGCGAGTTCTGATCGGGTTCCACGGCCCACACGCTGACATTGGGCGAAATCTTGCTCAGCACCTGATCGGCCGACAGAAACAGTTTGTCGGCGGCGCAATACAGCATCACCTGATCGAGCGCGTGGCCACCGCCGGTGATGACCTTGAAGCGTCGCGCGCCGATCGAAATCTCGTCGCCATGCGAGATGCGGCGGTAGGAAGGCGGCAGGATCGAAACCCGCTTCAGATAGTCTTGGCCGCGGCCGAGCAGTTTGTCGGTCAGGCTCTCGTCCATACCGTGACGGCGGAAGAACAGGCGCTGCGCCATCTTGCGCTCTTCGGTGCCGCGGTTCTGATGGTAGACCGACTGCAGATATTCCACCTGCGACATGAACAGCGGACAGTTGAAGCGCTCGACGATCCATCCGGCGAGACCGACATGGTCGGGATGCGAATGGGTCACGATCAGCCGCGTGATCTTGACGCGAGCCAACGGGCCCTCGAACAGCGCGGTCCATGCCGCGATCGATTCCTCGTTGCCGAAGCCGGAATCCACCATGGTCCAGCCGTCGCCGTCGGCGAGCAGATAGATGTTCACATGGTTGAGCCGGAACGGCAGCTTCAGCCGCACCCACAATACGCCGGGCATCACCTCGACGACCTCATTGGGGCCGGGGTGATTTTCCCAGGGGTAGCGCAGGGCCTCGGCGGAAGACTGGATCGGGTCTGTTTTCGAATGCATCGTTGGGCGCCGCAAATGTGTTTGATGGGCTTAGCCGCACTATCGGCACGGCGCCAGCCGAAAACAATTGCGATTTCCATAAAACGCCGGGGACGCGGGCTTTAATACCGGCAAAGGTAGCACAATCCATGCGCTACGGCCGCAGGCTCAGGCCTGCGGCGCATGGCGAATCCTTACGCCGCTCGAATATTCGAGAGGAAGGCGTCGATTTCCGAACGCAGCACGTCGGCTTCGCGGCGGAGCGTGCCGGATGCGCTCAGCACCTCGCCGGCCGCGGTTCCGGCTTGCGCCGAGGCGGTGGAGACGCCGACGATATTGCTGGAAACTTCGCTGGTGCCGCCGGCGGCGTGCTGGATGTTGCGGGCGATTTCGCGGGTCGCCGCGCCCTGTTCCTCGACCGCGGCGGCGATCGCGGTGGTGACGTCGTTGATCTCGGCAATGGTCTGGCCGATGTTCCTGATAGCGCTGACCGCCGATGTGGTGACCTGCTGCATGCTGGCGATCTGCGAGCGGATTTCGTCGGTCGCCTTCGCGGTCTGGCTGGCGAGGCTCTTCACCTCGGAGGCGACCACCGCGAAGCCGCGGCCGGCATCGCCGGCGCGGGCGGCTTCGATGGTGGCGTTGAGCGCCAAAAGGTTGGTCTGCGACGCGATGGTCTGAATGAGGTCGACCACGACGCTGATCCGGCTGGCGTTGTCGGCGAGCCCCTGCATGGTGGCGTCGGTCTGGCCGGCTTCGTCGACGGCCTTCTTGGCGATTTCCGCCGAGGTGACCACCTGGCGGCCGATTTCGGTGATCGAGGACGACAGTTCCTCGGTGCCAGAGGAGACGGTCTGCACGTTGGCCGAGGTTTCCTCGGCAGCGGACGCCACCGCACTCACCAGCGCGCTGGACTGATCGGCGGTCGTCGACATGCGTTCGGCCGTGGTCTGCATCGAATTGGCCGATTTCTGCAGGCCGTCCAGTGCGGCGCGGACGGCGGCCTCGAATTCGACAATCCGGGCTTCCATGCGGGTGGCGCGTTCGGCCTTGGCGACACGGTCCTTGTCCTGATCGGCGCTCAGCGCGCGTGCCTTGATCATGCTCTCGCGGAAGACCTCCAGCGAGTTGGCCATCGCCGCGATCTCGTCGCGCTGGACGGTGCGATAGATTTCCGTATCGAGATCGCCGTTGGACAGAAGCTGCATCGATCGTTGCAGCAGCCCGATCCGGCGCAGGATGCTGCGGCCGACATAGAGCCAGACGAACAGCGCCGATCCAATCAGCGTGAGGCCGCCGAGTGCAAGCATCGCGATGGTGGCAAACGAGATCTCCTGGCGCGCTTGCCAGGTGGAGGCGTCGGTCGCGGTCTGCACGCCGTCGACGAGCTGCTTTACGCTGATCCCGAGACCGACATTGAGCTTGCGGGCCTCTTCGAGAATGAGCTGGCCGTAATCGTCGGCGTCGAGCTCCTTCTGGCGGACCTTGAAGACGCCGCTCTTGCCGTCGCCAATCGCCAGCAATTTCGATCCGGCGTCGCGAAGCGCGTTCATGGCGGTGGTCTTGGGCAGCAAAACGAGATTCGACTTCACCCGCGACTGCGCGAACCGGAATTCCTTTTCGATTACTTCCAGCGTCTCGCTGCTGGTCGCCGACAATCCGGCCAGCATGTCGAAGGCCATCCGGTTGCCGCCGAAGACGATTTCGGCGAGCTGGTCGGCGGTTCGCTGCGACTTGGTTGCGTCGTCCTGGGAGAAATTGGCGGCGGCGTAGATGCTGTTGAGCTCCGTCTGGGCGTCGATCAATGCGGGACTGGCGGCGGCAACGAAGGCCGACTGGGACTTGCGTAGTTCATGGTACAGCTTCTCGTGCAGGGCCGCGGCCTCGAGCCGTTCGCGCGCCGCTGCGTCCAAGCTCTTGATGGCATCGTCGATGTTCTTGACGGTTTCGCCGAGCGCCGCGACGACCGCCTTGTCGGCGCCAAGCTCGGTGATCTCGCCCAGCTTTTCGAGCGCGACCTTCTGGGTTTCCTTCATCTTCTTCGCGCGTTCGGTCAGCGCCTCTTCGGTCCGGGAAGCCAGCAGCCCTGGTCCCTGGCTGGCCAGACTCGTGCTCTGGGCCGCGAGTTGCAGGCTGGCCGCGAGACGGGGAATGTCCCGGCCGCTCAGGTCGGTCATCGACCGGCCGAGATGTCCGAGCACGATCCCGGCGCCGGCGCTGATCACGATGGCCATGCCTGCGATCACGGCGAACGCGGCAAACAGGCTGCCCCTGACGCCCCAGCGCGGAAAGCTGAAGCCACGCCATATACCAGTCGTCGATCGTACCGCCATGCTCGCTGCCTCGTATCCATCCCGTATATTTGCGGGACAGTATCGCGGTACCGGGTTAACAAAATCGGGCACAACGGGACGTTTTGGCCGGTTTTTTTGCAATCAACGCAAAAAGGCCGGCGCGAGGCCGGCCTTTTCTCAAGAGTTTGCAGTCAGATGGCGATCAATACTTCGCCACCACCGGGCCACCCCAGTTGAAGCGGTAGTTGATGCCGGCCTTAACCGTATGCTCGTCGTCGCGGAAGCTGACGCCCACGATGCTGGCCGGGCCAGTCGTGAAGGTGGTGCTGCCGAAGTTGTAGTATTGATATTCGACCTTGGCGGACCAGCTCGGGGCGAACATGTATTCGAGGCCGGCGCCAACGGTGTAGCCGTCGCGATGGTTGCCATTGGTGGTGAAAGCCAGCGGCACGCCAGCGGTGGTGCTCACGCCGAGACGGTTACCGTCCTCCCAGGCATAACCGCCCTTGGCGTAAAGCAGCGCCGGGCCCCAGGTGTAGCCGAGCCGGCCGGTGATCGATCCGATCGCGTCATTGTTGGTGGTGACCAGCACGCCGCCCGGGAAGACCACGCCGGTGTTGTTGCTGCCGAGCCAGCTGTACTGGGCCTCGACACCGAAAACCCAGCTCTGAGCGAACTGATAGTCGAATCCGCCCTGCACGCCGCCGAGGAAGCGGCCGTTGTTGCCGACCAGGCTGTTGTCGCCGGCGAATGCGCCGCCGACGTGGCCGCCGATGTAGAAGCCGGTCCAGTTGTAGATCGGCGCGTAAGCCGGCGGAGCCTTGGTGTAGGGGCGAGCCGCCAGATCGGCAGCGAGTGCTGGCGCGGTCACGCCCAGAGCGACCAGGGCCACAGTAGCGAGTAGAAACTTCTTCATCAGGCTTTATCTCCAAGCGATTCCATTTCGAAGGCGCCGCGCGTCGGCCCCATCCATGCCGCGGAGATAGACAGATTTTGTCCAGAATGCTGTCACCCATAGGTCACAGTCAGAGAGTTCCCAACCTATTGGTGGAACTACAATTTCCCGTGATTAATGGATTCCTAACGATGCCTGAATGAAGCCTTAATTCGCCTCGCTTCCGCGTCCCAAAACGGCGATTTAAGGCCTGCAAAGCGCGAATATCGCGGGTTCCCGGCGCGGGATCAAAAGGACACAGTGTGGGATCGATCGCCGGATCTCCACATTGTTACATGCCGTCCTCGAACACCGCCGAGAAGGGAACCCGCTTCAGTCCGGGCGGCGGGTTCTCGTTGTCCTTGGCGACCCGCGGACGGGCCTTTGTCGGATGCGCGGTGGCCAGCGTGTTCCAGTCGTAGTCGTAGATCTCTGCGAGATAGGCCGCGATTTGGGGGTCGTCGAAGATCAGACTGGCGTCGCGATTGGTCCTCACACCCTCGTTTGACCAGTTGTGGCTGCCGAACATCACGATCTTGCCGTCGACAATGATCGTCTTGTTATGGCACGCCGGTTGAAACCGGAACACCTGCTTCGGGAAGCCGAGCGCGATCAGGACGTCGAGGCTCTCCTGCTTCATCATGTCGCGGCAGATGATGCGGACATCGAGCTTGTTGTCGATCTTGTCCTTGAGCGCTCCGATCAGCAGCTTGAATTCGGTGAAGTCGTCATTGGTGCCGCGGAAGTTGATATATTGGTTTTGGAACCAGACGCTCTTGGTCGCCGACTTGATCAGCCTCAGCGCGTTGTCCGCATAATTGTCCGGCGTCAGCAACGGCTGCACGCTGACCTCGCGGTTCAAACGCAGCGGCGGGAATAATTGCGGCGGTGCTGCGAACGCGACGGCCTCCTCTTCTTCCTCCGGCACGAACAGATCCGGCGCGGCGAAGCTCACGGGCTGGCCGGCCTGGGCGGCGGAGAGCTTGAAATCGCGCTTGATGTAAAACTCGTAAATCGACGCCAGTCTCACGTTCTTGATGATGGCATGGTAATCGCGGTTGTACTTCCTCTGGAATCCGGCAGGCAGCGGCTGCGATCTGTCGACGAACGGGTGCACGTCGGGTTGATTGGACGACTGCCAGTTGCCGCTGGACAGCCAGAACGCCGAGCCGTCGCGCACGGCGACCTTGATATGATAGGCGGACGCAAACAGGCCGTTCGGATTGGCCTTCGAGAGCAGCGTGGCCCAGGTGGTCTCGAACCGAGCCTTCATTTCCCCTTCGAGCGGATCGATGATCTGGCTCTCTTCGTCGAGGTCATTGGCCTTGACGCCGGACTTGGCCGGCTTCTCCGGAACCGGATGAAGGATCAGTTCGAACTTGCGGCCGGCGGGGGTGACCGCGTTCTCGATGGCCTTGAAGATGTGCGGCGCGGTGAATTGATACATCGCCACCGTGAGCGTCGACCTGGTTTCGCCGAGGAAGGATTCGAGTTCGCTCCAGCCGGCCTCCGGGCTGACGCAGATCGTCAGCTCCATGTTTTCCTTGACCAGCGGCAGGTTGGGCGGCTCCGGCTCGGTGTAGCCCCCGGTCTTCGGTGGCGCGAAAGACAGCAATTCGTCGCCGCCCATCAGTTTCTCGAACGCCGAGACCATCGATCCGCCAGGCGTTCCAAACGACACCGGCTGCTTCTGCGCTGCGGCTACCTGTTCCTCCACCGTGGCGTCGATGACGCTGAACGGAACGCCGAACTTCGTCTCCAGCTCGGCCGCCTTTACCGGTGCGGTGCCTGGGGTGATGGCCACGACGATCGCGGGCGCCGGCTGTCCCGCTGGCGGATACTGATATCCCGGCCGGATCACGACCACGTCTTTCTGATCAGCCAGTTGTTGGCGAGCGGGCCCGAGCGCCCGCATGATCGGCTCGAACGAGGTTCGCACCGGCTCCGATACTTGCGCAATGCCCGGCTGATCCATCACGACCTTCCCCAAGATTGAAATCAACCCGTTCAAGCGATGCGCGACCACCTGGTGGCGATCACGCGAGGGCGTCCTTGCGGATGCGAACGGCGGGATCGCCCAGCAGCACGAAGTTCTGCGCGTCATTGCGCTCGAGCCAGCGGCTGACGAGATCGCGGTCGTCCAATCGCATCGCCGGCGGTGCGGTCGGCGAAGTGGCGCTGAGCAGGAGTGCCGACAGTTCGGCGAATTTGGCGCCGAATTGTCCGCACATCGCGTGCCCGACGGGGGCGCCGCTCAGGATATCGCCGATGCTGTTGCGGAAGGTGCCGATTTGCGGCTCGGATACTTTCGCTGCCTGAATCGAAAATCCCCATGCGCGGTCGACATGGCCGATCACGGCGAGCGCGCTGCCGTTCGGATGGGCGAGCAGCCGACGCGGCAATGCGGCGACAAATGGTTGCGGCGCCAGCGGCGGCGCTTTGCCGGTCTGCGAAAGATCCATCAGGAACTGATCAGCGTCGGGGGTGCCGGCGCCGAAGCAGGCGAACAGCAGCGCCACGGTTCCGTTGACATTCGCATCATCGGCGATATCAGCGGCGGCGACGAAGTGTTCGGCCTTCACGTTGCCGAAGCCCGGCCAGTCCTGGCACAGCAACGCACCCTGGCTGGCGGCCTGCGCGGCCTGGTCGGGCCGGAACGCCATGCCGTGCGAGGCTGTGAACAGCATCGCGGGGGGCTTCGGAGCGTGCAGCGCCTGCAGCAGGTTCGCCTTGGTCGCATCGTCGCCAAGGCTCAGCTTTCGATCATAGCCGACGACACTATTGATGGCCTGTTTCAGCGAACCGGCCGAGCCGGGGACGCCATTGGCGAGTGGGTCGATCAGCATCGACGCGCTGAGATTGGTGGCGGGGTCACCGAGATGGCGGGTGCCCCAATAGGCGATCTCGCGGGCGTTGGGAACCGATCTGGCGGCCTCATACGCCACCGTCGACCGCGCATACTGCTCGTAGTCTTCGGCCTTGTCGAACGCCAGGCGGCCCATCGCATATTCGACCCCAAGCAGATACTGGAATTCGAACGGGATCAGATCGGGCGGGCCAACCAGCAGCAGGTAATAGGGAACGATTTCAGGATCGATGTTGCCTGCCGACGTTCCATGACGCTGATACCAGTCGCGCGCCTGCTCGCCCTTCTTGTAGTCGAGCACCTTGAGGCGCAAAGCCGCCTCCTTGCGGCGAAGCTCGATCAGCGGGTCCAGGGCGTTGCGGATTTCGGGCGGCGTGTCTTCATGGAAGACGATGCCCCACCCGGCCTCCGCCAGTTTGTTGGTGTCCATCCCGAACGGCAGTCCGAACGACCGCGGCTTGTCGCCGCGCAACTTGTCGAATGTCGCGACGCCCGGACGGACCAGCACCCCCTTGGCGATCGCGTCAATCGATCGCGGTGCGAAGGCGTAGGTACCAGTCTCGAAGTCGATGCCGTTGACGTAGATGAGGTTCGGATCGGTTGAAACGGACTTCGTCGTCGCGGCTGGTCCAGGGCCTGCCAATTGTGCGGCTCCGGTACGGGCGGGCGCCGGCGGCGCATCGCGGACCACGACGGCAACCGGCGGCGCGCTCGCGGTGGGTTGAGCGGCGGCATCCTCGGTCGCCGGTGCGTTCGCCATCGCCACCAGCTTGTCGTTGACGTGGCCGTAGTGCTGGTAGGCGCCCCAACTCGACGATTGCGGGTCGAAGGATTGCACCGCCCGGCGCGCCTCCAGCAACGCGTTGCCGATCGTGGCCGGCGGCGCCCTGCCGACGACGCCACCACGGGCCTGCGGAAGGCGCAATCCCATGACGCAGGCATAGAACCATCTGGCACACTCCGCCGCGCAGGCATCGTCGACCTGCCAGCCGGCGCCGATAAAGTTGGGAATACCGCGGCCGAAAAAGGCCTGGGCCAGGCCGGTCATGTGCTTTCGCTGCTCATCGTGCTCGGTGGTCACCGACGAAAAGCATGCATTGGCGAACACCAGCCGCGGCACCTGACGGACGCGGAAAACATCCTTGGCCGAGAGAATGCAATCTCTGGCAAAGACCCAGCCGGTCTGGCCCGTCTTGGAGTCGGACAGCCCATGACCTGCATAATGAACCAGGTCATATTGTTCGTTCACCAGCAGCACGGCGAGTTCGAGCGGGTCGCAGGGCTCGGCGCTCCCGACGCATTTGTTCTGCGCACGCAATCGTTCGAGGAATGGCTTGAGGCTTTCGTCGTCGCGCGGGCCGATCCGAACGGTTGCGCTGATCTCGTACTGGTCACCCCAGGCGATCCGGGCCTGCTCGAGCACCTCGACGACGGCCGCCCCCTCTTTGCGGGCACCTTGCAGCGCCAGCTCACCGCCCGCCGGGTCCGCAATGATGAGCGCGTTGAGCTTGCTGTTGAGCGCCGGAGGCGAGGTCGGCGGTGGCGAGAGCACCGAACGAAATTGACGAGACACGGCGATGTTGGTGCCGAGGAAGGAGGCGCCGGTATATTTCTTCTTGCCGGCCATTTCCCAGGGATACACGGCCGTCGTTTCATCGACCTCGAGGGTGAGGCTCGCCGGTCCTTCGGTCAGCTTCCGGAAATCATCGGGAATCAGGTAATTTGTGAAAAAGGTGGCGAATGCCGCGCGTTCCGCCGGCGTGCAACCGTTCGTCATCCGACCAGGCAGGTCGCGCATCAGGCGTGTGTTGACCTCCTGCTGTCGCTGCGGGACTACCGCAAGATCGGACAAGGCCGAGAACTGAAACACGTCGGTTGGGAACAGGTTTGCAGCCGGACGGGTCGCCGGCTTTTTTTGTTTCGCCGGCAAAACAGGCTTGGCCCGCATCGAGCTCTTGCTTCGCGTGATCCGCAAATAGGTCACGGGCGGGTCCGGCTCGACGTCCTTTGCGCTGGGCTCGACTACGGGATCGGCCGCGACGGCGGGACCGCGGCTTATCGTGAATTTCGTATTCCGGCTCGGCGTTCCGCTCACCAGCACTTGCAGTTCGTCTTCTATCAGCTTCAGCTTCGCCGCATCCGCATGGACAAGCATGATCGATAGCGGTTGCCCGGCCACGCTTCGAAGGCCTTCCCTGTCTTGGGTGACATCCCCGGCGATCGCCAGAATCCGCTCATAGCCATCCTGGATGCCCTGAACGAGGCCGCGAACGGCTTCTCCAATCGAGAGTTCGTTGCGGCGCGTGCCAATAAGCATGGTAGCGAATTCGCTCTGCCCCATGGCCTTGATGGCGACGATGATGTTGGAGAAGATGAACTGGAGACTGTCCTGGGCGAAGCGGCCGGGCTCTCCCATGCCCGCCAGAAGCAGATTGCGTGCGTTGAGCTTGCCGGCCTTGTGATACAGTTCGAGGTTGATCGGAAACAGCTGCCCCAACGCCGATCCGATAATTCCGAGATCGACGGCGCGCGTCATCCAGGAATCGAGGAGGTGGTCGAAAGTCCTCGTCGGTCCGGCAAAGGCCAGTCCGTCGTAGCGCGCTCCGATGACGACCGGGACCTTGACGTTGGTGATGCCACCGCAGACGAGCGTGATGTGAACGTCGAGGATGGCCGGCTCGTCCCGAGGCGGAACGTCAGGCGCCGGTTTTGCTTCGGCGGCCATGGAGCTGTTGTCTGCGGTTTGTTGCCGATTTTGCTTTGCCACAGGTGACCTCACAATATCGAGGACCGCGCCGTCATGTGGTCGGTGTCGCGCGTCAGCTAAAAACTTTGCTTCGGCCCAGCCAGCCGGTCGTTTTCAAATTCATTCGTCAGAAATCTGTTGCCATGCTGGCACAACCGGAGGTTATGTCAATGATCCAGATCACACATCACGACGGCCTGACGATCGTTTGGGCCGTGGCTGTGCCGGCATAACTCACCGCCGCGATGCCCAGGTGACCGGCGGCCGGCACACGCGATGCTTCCATCCGCCGCGACTATAGCGGCACTGCCGCGGGCCGCCGCAAGTGGCCCTGAAACAAGGAGGTCTGACCATGGGGACGTTCAGGATGCCGCTCTCTGGAGATGTGGTGCAGTCGATCAATCCGTTCACCGCCTTCTTCAGCCCGATCGGAAGCCAATTCGGCGTGATCAATATCAATCTGGGCCGATCCAGCGATCCCGATACGGAGCAGGAGATTTTGTCGGATGTGGGCACCTATGGCCGGCAGATCGGCCGCATCGGCGACGCGCTGCTGGTGCTGCTCGCGCATTTTCATCCCAAGACACCATTGACGCCGGACGAAACCGCCGCGGTCGCCGCGCTCAAGAAGATGCTGGACGAGGTCGCGGACGTGAAGCAGAAGCACGCGCGGCCGGCGCTGCGTCCCTATGTGACCAAGGCATAGGCCGCGGCCGGCCGTGCGGAAGAGGTGTTCAGCCGAGGCGGCGACGGATCTCGTCGCGCATGTTCTCTCGGAAGGCGGCTCTGCGCGCCGGCCGGTCCTTCTCGCGGATGTTGAAGCGGTCGAACACGTTGAAGTTCTCGAGGATCGGATATCGGTCGCTGGCCATCGCCAGGATGCGAAGCAGTTCGCCGGCCGGCCCGCTGGGGCCGCTGACTTCCCATCTGCGTATCGTGTCGGGTCCGTCATGGGGATCGAGCCCACACAGCTTCGCCATGTCGGCCACGGTCAGTTTTTTCCCGATCGCCTCGCCGAGGTCGGCGCGAAGCCGTTTTAGTTCAGAGCCGGTCACAGAAGCGCAATCCTGTTGGGGCGCCCAATAATTTCTAGCCCGATAATTTCCAACCCGATGGATTTGGGGGTCAATCCGAATCACCCTGTCGTTACTCTGATGGAAATATTGGCCGATGGATGGCGCGTCCATCGAAGTATCCACGCGGATAACTGCGCAGGGACGCGAAATCGGCTCGAAAATCTTGCGTGTCTGCCTGGCAGCCAAACTCCCAATCCAAAATCGGTCAGGGTTGCCGCAGCGACGCCACGCTGACGGCGATGTTACCGGCCAAAGCTTTGACCAGCGGGACGTAGCGCTGGGCGACATCGGATCGATCGATCGCAGACATGAAATAAGTCATGCCGACGGTCGCAAGTACCCTGTGGTTGTTGACGATCGGCACCGCGATCGTTCCCGATGAACGCGGCTCGACCGCAGGGTCGCGCTCGGCAAAGCCTTGCTTGCAAATCGCGGTCAGCAAAGCCAGCGCGCGCCTGCGATCGATGGCAAGCCGATCTTCGGGTTCAGACGATCGCGCCAGCATGTCGAGCAGCATCGAGCGCTCGCCGGCCGGACAGAAGGCGAGGTAGGCACGCCCGAGCGCTCGCTTGAGCAAACTGAGATGCATGTTGATGGTGCCGTGAAATGGCGAGACCGGACTATCGGGAATAGTGCTGAATCGGACCACGACGGACATCTTGTCGAGCACCGCAATCGCGATCGGCCATTGATATTGCGCCGTGAAGGCGAGGGCCCAGGGGCGCGCGGCCTCTACCACCAGCGGATCGCCGTGAAAGCCGTTGCTCAGCGATTTGACCCGCGAGGCGACGGTATATCCCCCCTGACGCCGGTCGTTTGCGGCATAGCCCATCGCGCACAACGACTTCATCAACCGCACGATAGTCGACTTGGGCAGGCCCGTCGCCTTGTGAAGGCTGTCGATGGAGGCGACACGGTGCCGGTTGAGTTCCTCCAGCAACAGCAGCGTGCGTGCGGCGGCTTCGACGGTGTCGGACTTCAGCGGCATGCCGCAAAATTCCACCTGGTGGAACGATCTCGAATAGTCATCGCCGATCGCCGCCTGCTTTGCAATGGTCTTGCCCAACGCCACGGCGGCTGCTGGCCTCATCGAGGCAAGCGGCGCGAACAAATGGCAAGGGAGGAACCCTCGTGCCTGGTGACATCGTCAGACCGCATTTTTCAACATTCCGCCGCCGTTTCTCCGCGCGGCAAAACCTGGTCGGCTCCTTTATCAAGACGCCTACCACGCACGCGACCGAGATCTACGGCGCGCTGGGGTACGACTTTGTCGTGATCGACGAGGAGCACGCACCGTTCGATCGCGCGATGACCGACATCGTGTTGCTGGCTGCGCGTGCCGGCAATGTCGCCGGCATTGTGCGGGTGTCGTCGGACGACCCATCCAGGATTTTGTCCTGCCTCGATTGTGGCGCGACAGGCGTGCTGGTGCCGCATGTCGCAACCGTCGAGAAGGCGCAAGCCGTCGCCGCGGCGGCCAGGTATCGCGGCGGACGGCGCGGCTATTCCGGATCGGCCCGCGCCGGCGGCTACGGCGCCACGCCGATGTGGAGCCTGGTCGACGAACAGGATGCATCGGTCTGCGCCATCGCGATGATCGAGGACCCGGAGGCGCTGGATCATATCGACGCCATCGCAGCCGTCGATGGAATTCACGGTCTCTTCATCGGCCGCGGCGATCTCACCGTCGCGCTCGGCGCCAAATCATCCGCTGACGATTCCGTCCGCAACGCCGTCAGCCGCGTGATTTCTGCAGCGAACAAGGTCGGCAAACCCGTCTGCGTGATGGTCGCGAGTTCGGCGGAGGCAAAGGACTTCGCCGACCTCGGCGCCAGCGCCTTCATCATCTCGTCGGACCAGGGCCAGATGCGGCGCGCTGCCGCACAGGCGCTGTCGGACTTCAACAAGCTCTTCAAATCAAGCCAGGCTCGCAGGAAAAATCCCATGTATCACAACACTGATCCCCGCGCGGCGCTCGCCGCGACCCCCGTCGGAGCGAAGCCCGCCGCAACCCATTTTGCAGGCGCCGAATACGCAAAATTCTACGATATGCCGCCGATCGAAGACCGGGATGGCGCGCGCACCTGGTACGCACGCGGCCAGAACTTCATCATTGCCTACAGCGATGCCGACGCCAGCGCCACGCTGAGCCGGACCGACCAGCCTGACGAATATGTCGTGCTGTTGCCGGATCCGGGTGCGGGCGCCGAAATCATTTGGGGCAACGCGCGCGTCACGGTCAGCGGCCACTCCATCAGTTTCGTCCCGGCCGGCGCCAGCTCCGTCAAGCTGCTCGGCGCCGCCAAACTCGTGCGCATGATGACGACGCGATCGGCGGATCTCGCGCGCCTTTGCAGCAACGCCGCATCCTATGCGGTTCCGCATCCCAATCTCCCCGCGTTCGAACCTTGGCCCGGCGCGAGCGGCGGCGACAAGATCCGGACCTACAGTCTCGATGTGGCGCCAACGCCGGGGCGGTTCGGACGAATCTACCGCTGCTCGACCTTCATGGTGAACTTCCTGGATCCGAGGAATGGTCCGCGCGACCCCAGCAAGATGTCGCCGCATCACCATGACGATTTCGAACAATGTTCGCTCGCGCTTGCCGGAACCTTCGTTCATCACCTCCGCTGGCCATGGACCACGGACATGAAAGCGTGGCGCGACGACGATCATGAGCGTTGCGGGTCGCCATCGGTCGCCGTGATCCCGCCGCCAGCCATCCACACCTCGCAGGCCGTGGATCCCGGCATCAACATTCTCGTCGACATCTTCTGCCCGCCGCGCATGGATTTCTCGGCCAAGCCCGGCTGGGTCCTGAACGCGGATGAGTATCCGATGCCGTAGCCATATCCGGGAGAATCCCGCAGCTGACAATTTCTTTCGATCCGAGAGGTGACAACCATGGCCGATACGAAAACAACCTATCCAAACACCGTGGCCCTCCCGCCGCTATCGCGGGCCAGCGAGGTTGCCGAACTGCTGGTCGGGGCGATCGACCTGCATTGCCACAGCGGTCCCGCAGCCATGCCGCGCATTCTCGATCACCATGAGGAGTTGCTGGACGCGGCGGCCGCGAAATTCCGCGCCGTGCTCTACAAGGATCACTTCTATGCGGGAATGGCCCATGCGATCCTGCTCGAGAAGCTGTTCCCGGAATGCAATGTCCGGCTTTTCTCCGGCATCGCGCTGAACAACGCCTCCGGCGGCATCAACCCTCATGCCGTCGATCACGCCATCAAGCTTGGCGGCAAGATCGTCTGGATGCCGACGCTGTCGGCGGCCAACCACATCAACCAGCAGGCCAGCGGACAAGCCAAGAGCTTTCCAAAAACCTCGCAGAAGATGCTCGACCCGATCCCGCTCACGGCCCTCGATGGCAACGGCAGGCTCACCGATGAGGTCAAACAGGTGATCGACCTGATCGCCGAAGCTGACATCATCCTGGCCGGCGGCCATCTGCACGCGACCGAGCTGCATATCCTGTTCGATGAAGCGGTGCGTCGCGGCGTCAGGAAGATGATGGTCAACCACCCGACCTACATCGTCGGCTGCAGCGACAGCGATATCCGCCAATTGGTCGCGCGCGGGGTCAAGATGGAACATTCGATCTGCATGTTTGTCGAAGGCAAGTCGTTGAAATTCAGCCCGGACGATCTCGCACATCTGATCGATGTGGCCGGTGTCGACAACACGATCCTGTCGTCCGATCTCGGGCTGCAGGGCTCGCAACGCCCGGTCGACGGCTTCCGGAGCATCACCCAGATCCTGCTGGACCTGCAGATGCCGCGCGCCGCGATCAGGAAGCTCGTCAGCGACAATGCGGCGGCCTTCCTGAACCTGCCGGCGACCCGATCGGCGGCGCAAGACGCGGCTTAGCCGGTGAAAAACGTGGGAGGATACGCTCGTGAGGAAGATGTTACAGCGCGGCGCGCTCCTGGCTTGGTTCGCTGGATTGCTGGTCGGCCCCGCGCTCGCGGAGAACTGGCCGGTACGAAGCGTGACGATGATCGTTCCGTTCCCCGCAGGCGGATCTGCCGACATCCTCGCCCGCGCGGTCGCGCAGGAACTCTCCGATAAGTTAGGCAAGCCATTTGTGATCGATAACCGGGCCGGTGCGGGCGGCAATATCGGTGCGGTCGCCGTGGCGAAAGCAAAGCCCGACGGCTACACGATCCTGTTCACGACGCCGGCGCCGATCGCGCTTAACAAATTGATGTACCGGAATATGCCCTATGATCCGCAAGCCGACTTCGAGCCTGTCGTCCTGATCGCCAAATCGCCGCTGATCATCACGGCGAAGGCCGGTGGATTTTCCGACCTCAAGGACATGATTGCTTTCGCGAAGGAAAATCCCGGAAAAATAAATGTGGGGCATCCCGGCAACGGCACGCTTGGACATGTCACATCGGAATTGTTGCAGCAGATGACGGGCGTGAAGGTAACCAATATTGCCTATCGTGGATCGTCACCGCTGATGACGGATCTGCTGGGCGCGACCATTGATGTTGCGATCGATTTCATGCCCGCTTATGTGCCCTTGGTCCTCGACGGGCAGATCAAGGCCCTCGCCGTGACGTCGGCCGGACGGTCCAGCCAGTTGCCGAATGTCCCAACGGCGAGTGAAGCCGGGCTGAAGGGATTTGAGGCGAGTGCGTGGTATGCGATCGTCATTCCGAAAAACGCGCCCGATGAGGTGCTGCGCGGCATCAATGGGGTCGTGAACGCATGGCTTGCGAGTGACAAAGGCAAGACGGTCCTTGCGCAGAATGGAATGCAAGGGGTCGGCGGTTCGGCAAGCGATTTAAGCGCCTTCATCGCAAGCGAGCTGAATAAGTGGGGACCGCTGATCAAGGCGGCAAAGATCGAATTTTAATCGCCGGGCTCAAATGGTGCTCGGCGCGGGAATACCGCGTTCGAACGATGTGTGATTCCTTGTGACCCGCGAACCCAAGCCGAGCGTTCGGCGTCCGACGAAGTCGCCGAAGCCCGCATGGGTCGGTGCTTGTATCTGCAACATGAGCCGTCAAGCGAAATGGCTGCTTTCCCGGTCTGTTCCGGCCGAGGAAAGCGATGGTGCTGCCAGACAGGATTGAACTGTTCGCTGCGCACCTTTTATCCTTGAAATATCTAGGCTTTCTTCGTCGCCCTATTCACGTTGTGTATCAGCGCCATGAACATTGCAAGTACCCCCAAGACCATTTGCGACAACGCTGCCGCGTCACCATGCCGGCTCCGCCGTTGGACCGCGCACAGCCGAAGGGACTGCAAAAGTGGTGAGCGTTCTCTATTGGTTTACGCATGTTTCGTTACGAGATCATGCCGTAGTTCTACGGCACCAGTTCCTAGCCTGTGGGATACCGCGCAACCAGCGCAACTTCTGGTGGACAAAACGGCAGACGATGAAAGATAGTGGAATGACTTTCAGAATTCGGACACTCATTTTCGGCCTTCTTCGACCATTGAAGCGGCCCGGAATCGCCTAGAATTGGCCGTTGGGCGGAAGCAGCCTTCGACGACACATCATCTGGGTTTAGAAAAATGAAACCTCGTGATTTCAAATCGATGTCGGTGGACGAGCTTTGGTCCCTTTACGAACGTGTCGTCTCGGTATTAGCCCGCAAAATGTCAGCCGAAAAAGCACGGCTTGATCAAAGATTGCGCGAGCTCTGCCGGGAACCTCACAAGATGAGTTACGCGCGGCGCCCTTACCCGAAGGTTTTTCCGAAATTTAGAAATCCCGCGGAGCCGTCCGAGACTTGGGCAGGCCGCGGGAAGAAGCCACGCTGGCTCACCGCACAGCTTAAGTCGGGAAAACGGATCGACGATTTTTCGATTTAGCGGCGGTGTAACCGCCTTCTATGTTCAAGCCGCCGAATGCGCGGTCTTCTTCTGCGGTCTACCCGCAGCGATCGGGCCAGTTCTGCTATCCTGACCTGCTCACGTAGTCGTCCAATTCACGTAACAGGCAGACAAGATAAAAGCTCTCGCCGATGACGGCTGCAGCGCTCGGCTGAAAAGAACGCATTGAATAAACTCCAACTAGGGAGCGGCGGGCACAGCACTCTCAGTCACCGCGATGAATTGCCGATGACGGTACGATGACGCCGATCCTAAATCAGGTTAAGTCCGGAAGTCGATATAAATCCGGGTTCCCTGGTCTCCTCGCGCCGTCGAGCGCTTTAGCGATCACGTGGTTATTTCCCCTTCGCCTCCCACGCCTTTCCCGCGGCTAGGCTCGCTCTGTATTCCGGATCGGTCGCGAACCGCCGGGCCTTTTCCTTGCCTGGGAAGTGTCTCACGGGAAGGCCGTTCGTTGACGGTCTCACTCAACCCACAGGCGGCCCATGTGGTCCGGGCTCAATCGGCACCACCTCATAGGCTTCGTTGGGATCGTCAGTCATTTCCCCTTCGCCTTCAGCCCCGCTTCGCGTCTGTTCAAAACGCTCGTAACGACGCGCTCCATCTTTTGCACGTATCGAACCTGTGGCGTAACGAGGCCAAACAGCCGTCAAGTCCCTACGGCTACAAGTCATGGTGGCTCACACAAGAGACAGCTTCAGGGAAAGCATACGCTCAGCTTCTGACACTGCAATTGCCCCAAAGTACAATATCGGCAGAAGAAATTTCCGTCGAAATTTTATGACAGATGCCCGTTTCAGCGCATTCGGTGCCGCATTTTTTGGGAGATCCAATGTTGAACAAGCGTGATTTCCTTCGTTCCGCTGCAATGACGACGATTGCGATTGCCTCGACTGGCGGGCCACTGATGCAGACGAATTCATCGTGGCCCCGCCTGTTGGAGGCTAAGGACATCGCCGAAGAAGGCTTCATCTACGGCTTACCGCTCGTGATGTATTTATGCGGTTATGCAAGAATTCGCCGTTGACAAGAACTCGGGACAGTTCAAGGCGCCGTTCAACGAAATCAACAGCCTGCACCACGTCGCCACGCCAGAGGATACGGCAGTCATCACGCCGAACAGCGACACCCCTTACTCGTTCATCTGGCTGGATTTGCGCGCTGAACCGATGGTTATCTCGGTGCCGATGATCGAAAAGGACCGCTACTACGCGGTCCAGCTCATCGACAGCAATACCTACAATTTTGGCTACATCGGCACACGCAGCACCGGGACCGAGCCGGGCGACTATCTGGTGGTCGGCCCCAACTGGAAAGGTGGAACGCCCAGCGGGATCAAGAAGGTCTTCACATCGACGACGCCGTTCACGCTCGCGCTTATACGCACTCAACTCTTCAATCCCGGCGACATGCCGAACGTCGAGAAAATTCAGTCCGGTTACAAGGCCCGACCGCTTTCCGCCTTCCTTAACCAACCGGCCCCACCAGCCGCGCCAAAATCGATTTCCTCCCGCCACTACCGCCGGGATCAAGGCTAACTTTTTCCAGTATCTCGACGCAGCGCTCCAATTCTTTCCGAGACATCAAGGGACAAGGCGATCCGCGCGAAACTTGCGAAGATCGGCATCGGGCCGGGCAAGACCTTTGAGTTCAAGGACTTGTCGCTCGAACATAAAGCCGAAATCCTGGTCGGCATGAAGCAGGGTGACGACAAGGTCGACAAATGGCTGGCAGGCGGCAATAAAAACATCAACGGCTGGAACGTCGGCTCGTTCTTTGGCGACGAGGCCTTCTACAACGGCGATTGGGTGATGCGGGCGGGGTCTGCCAAGGGCGGTCTCTTGGGCAACGATGCCGTAG
>CAVVEA010000013.1:0-204793 GCA_963747165.1 uncultured Alphaproteobacteria bacterium
CTCCCGCTACCAAATTTCTCATGCCGGGCACCCGTCTGTGAAATCGCCGGGTTCAATGCGAGAGCATCGTTCGCGGCCATAAAGCATCTTGCATCGGCCGAACATTTGCACGGCGCAGGTGACGCCATGACCTCCCATCAGACAGCCCCATAGACCGGCCGCTTCCTGCGTCCGCCTCCGACGCCCACGAAGCGTCAGGAGCCTTGATCTATTGGTGCCGCCGAATAGTGAATATTTTGCAAGATCTACCAAGGCTGACAACCAGGGAGAGCGACGATGGCAATATATGTCGTGCTTGCCAACTTCACCGACCAAGGTGTCCGTAACGCCAAGGACTCGCCGAAGCGGGCAGAGGCTTTCAGGAAAATGGCCGAGACGTTTGGAGTGACTGTGAAGGAGCTGTTCTGGACGCAGGGACGGTACGATATTGTAACGGTCCTCGATGCTCCGGATGAGTTTGCCGCCACGGCACTTAACTTGAATCTCAGTGCCTTGGGCAACGTCCGCACCGAGTCGTTGCGGGCTTTCTCGGCGGCAGACATGACGAAGATTGTCGGCAAGATGATCTGACGGTCGCGTCGGCGCCAGGACCTGATATCTTCGCGATATGAAGCTGGTTGACGTGTAGAAGACGCCGACCGAGCGCTTGAACGGTTGCGCGGGCCGATGCGCAAGGTTTTGCCCGGCACGATTGGAAAACCCAGTTGATGCCAGCTTGCCGCAACTGGAGTGACGAAAGATGGATCCACCAGACACCGATTTCATCGCGACGGAGGCGCGCTTTGGCGCCCGGAATTATGAGCCGCTCGGCGTCGTTCTGTCGCGGGGGCAAGGCGTCTGGGTGTGGGATACGCAAGGCAATCGTTATCTCGATTGCCTCTCCGCCTACTCGGCGTTGAACCAGGGGCACTGCCATCCGAAGATTCTGGCTGCCATGGTGGAGCAGGCGGGCAGACTGACGTTGACGTCGCGCGCCTTTCACAACGACCAGCTGGCTCCGTTCTACGAGCAGATCGCGGAGCTGACCGGCTCCCACAAAGTGCTGCCAATGAACAGCGGTGCCGAGGCGGTGGAGAGCGCGATCAAGTCCGTGCGCAAATGGGGCTACGAGGTGAAGGGGGTGCCGGACGGGCTGGCCGAGATCATCGTCTGTGCCGACAATTTCCACGGACGCACCCTTGGTATCGTTGGCTTTAGCACCGATGCCGCGGCACGCGAGCATTTCGGGCCGTTCGCGCCGGGCTTCAGGGTAATCCCCTTCGGCGACGCCAAGGCGCTGGAGCAGGCGATCACGCCGAACACGGTCGCCTTTCTTGTTGAACCGATCCAGGGGGAGGCCGGCGTCATCATCCCTCCATCAGGGTATTTCACGAAGGTACGCGAGCTCTGCACCGCGCACGATGTGATGCTGATCCTCGACGAGATCCAGACCGGGCTCGGCCGTACCGGCAAACTGCTCGCCGAACAGCATGATGGCATTGAGGCCGACGTGACATTGCTCGGCAAGGCGTTGTCCGGTGGCTTCTATCCGGTATCGGCCGTCCTTTCGAACAACGCGGTGCTCGGCACACTGAAACCCGGCCAGCACGGCTCGACGTTCGGCGGCAATCCGCTCGCCTGCGCGGTGGCACGGGCAGCCCTGCGCGTGCTTGTCGAGGAAGGGATGATTGAGAACGCGGCCGTCCAGGGCGCGCGCTTCCTCGATGGACTAAGGAGCACCCGCGCCAACACGATCCGTGAAGTGCGCGGACGCGGGTTGATGCTGGCGATCGAGCTTCACCCCGAAGCGGGCGACGCGCGGCGATACTGCGAGGCACTGCAGAGCAGAGGCATCCTTGCCAAGGATACCCATGGACACACGATCCGCATTGCCCCGCCACTAGTGATAACCAGCGACGAGGTCGACTGGGCGCTGGAGCGGATCGGAGCGACGTTGAGGCAGGATCTCTCGTGATGGCAGCGCGGCAATTGAGCCTGCTCATCATGCAGGTTTGGGCTCCCTCACCAGCCGCGCAAATCGGAAAGCCAGCGCCAGAAAGAACAGCGCGAGCGTATTGAGCACAATGGCGACGCTGCCCGCGAGCAGGGCAGCGCCGAGCCGATTGATCCTTCGAGGGCCGGGACTCATGATGAGGTCTCTGCGGGTAGCTCGATGTGGCGAGAGTGTCACGGCAGCTGGATCTGCACGGCGGCGCCGATTTCCGCGGGCGCGCCGGCGGCGATCACCAGATAGCGCCGCGTCTCTTCCTGCTTTGCCTCGACGATCTGGCGGATGGGTCCGACACTGTTGACAACAGCCGCACCCGCCGGGTTGGTGATGAAGCCCGCCAGCGGTTGCAGCGGGCCGCCGCCGCTGGCCGTGGTGGCCAATGCCAGCGTGTAGGGTTTGCCAGGCTCGAGCCCGGTCACCGCCGCCTGCACCATTTGCACCAGTCCCTGATTGAACAGGGTCACCGCCGTCACAGGCTTTCCGGCGGCCGGGCCGAGTTTGAGCTCAGCCGATCCGGCGGCCGCCGTCAGCGGCTGCAGATTGGCGGCGTCGCCGCCATTGATGACCGCCGAGGGCACGTAAGCCACACCTTGCGGCGCCTGTCCGATCGGAATCGTCGCGATCACCTTGTTCTCGAGCGTATCGATCGCTGCCACCGCGTCGGCATTCTCAAGCCCGACATAAACTCGCGTGCCGTCTCCCGATGGCCACAGGCCGTGCGGCAGCGCGCCGGTTCCGATCGCCGCGATCTGTTCGAAATTGTCGGTCCGGAACACCTTGACGGTATTCAACCCGCCCACGGTGACATAGGCGAACTGACCGTTTTGGTTGCGCACGATGTTGACGTGATTGGTGATCGGTCCGGTCGCGATCGTCTTGAGGATGTCGAATGGTGGCCGCGCGTTGAACACCATGGTGCGGCCGACATCCTTCAGCGTCAGCCATACCTGCTTGCCATCCGGCGTCGCGGCGATGTCAGGACAAAACGGTGACTCCTGCTTGACGCGGCCGACGATGGCGTGGCTGTCGGTCGCGATTACCACCGTCTCCGGCGTAAAACTCGAACAGACGTAGCCGTATTTGCCGTCGGGCGAGAAGATCGTCATTCCCGGACCGTTCGGGACCTCGATCCGGCCTTGCTCCTTAAAAGTTTGGCCGTCGAGCACCGCGACATAATTCTCGCCGCGCACGGTGACCCAGACCCGCTTGCCGTCAGGCGTAAAGAACGCCTCGTGCGGCGACCGCCCGACATAGCTCACATGCTTCACCGCATTGGTCGCGGTATCGATGAAGCTGACCGAGTTCGATCCGACCGAGACCACCGCCAGCGTGCGGTGATCGGGCGAAAATCCCATGCCGTGCACCAGCAACTGGCCTCGATACAGCGGGCTGAGATTGGCCGGCGTCGGGTCGCCGAGCCGGATGGCGCCGAGCAGTTTGTTGGCCGCCGGATCGATGACGGAAACCGTGTTGGAGAATTGATCGGACGAATAGAACCGGTCGCGTGAACTGATCGGGATGTCGGGCTTGTCGGACGAGTCCGGCGCCTGGCCGGCCGATGCCGACAGGGTGGTGGTAAGCAGGATGCAAAAGGAGAGATGGTGACGCTTCATGGGGCGGTCCTCTGTGATGGAGATCAGGGAGTTTCGAGCTGCGAGGAACAGATCGGGGCGGAGTTCTTCAGTTGACGCCGCATGACGTCGATCTCCTGCAATTGCTCGACGATGATGCCCTGCGCCAGCCGCCGCAGCACCGGATCCTTGCCGGACTGCAGTTCGATGCGGGCCATATCGACCGCGCCTTGATGGTGCGGGATCATCATCGCCGCGAAATCCTGATCAGGGTCGCCGCTCGACGGCATCGTCATGTCGCGATGCATCCGCGCCATCGCGTCATTCATTTGCGTCGCGAACAGGCTATTTTCCGTGGCTGGCGCGGCCCGATGGCTGTGAACGGGACCTTGCAGGACGAACGCGGCGGCGAGCGAGAGCGCGCCGCCGAACGCCCCGGTGAGGAGATATCGTGACAGGATGGAAGCGGTCATGGGCCCTCGCTTGTCGATTGCTGCGAGGGACGCCAGGCGCCGCCGGAAATTCCGCGTCCGCCCCCTCAAGAATAAGTGAGATGGGCCAGCTTGCGAACGGGAATAAACCCGGCGCGGCAACGTCTACAGCGGTCATGTGGTAAAGCATCGCAGCGCTGGCGGGAGGATTTGCACCGTCCACCTGCCCCTCGAGAGGATCCCGCGTTGGACGAAGCGGCCATTCTTCTGGAGCAGCACACGCCGGCCCTTCGCCGCTACGCCTATGCCATGCTGCGCCAGCACGACGCCGCGGATGATCTGGTGCAGGATTGCCTGGAGCGCGCGATCAGCCGCTGGCACCTTCGCCAGCGCGACGGCGACCTCAAAGCCTGGCTGTTCACCATTTTGCGCAATCTGTTCATCAGCGGTTATCGGCAGAAGCGGCGGCGCGGCCCGCACGTCACCTGGGACGATGTTCCGGATCCGCCGGCGGTGGCCGGCGCGCCCGACAGCACGACGGCGATGCGCGATATCTTCGCAGGCCTGGATACGCTTCCGGAGGATCAAAAATCGGTCATGCTGCTCGTTGGTGTCGAGGATCTGTCCTACGATGAGGCGGCGCGGGTGCTCGGTCTGCCGATCGGCACCGTGATGTCGAGACTGAGCCGCGGTCGCGAGAATTTAAGGAAATATCTGGAAACCGGCCGCACCGCCGTGTTGCGGAGGGTAAAATGACTGAGCGTGAAAATCCCATTGGCGAGGACGATCTTCACGCCTTTGTCGACCGGCGCCTGAAGCCCGAACGCGTCGAAGCCGTCGAAGCCTATTTGAACACGAATACGGAAGTGGCATCGCAGGTGTCTGCCTGGCGTATGCAGCGCGAAGCGTTGCGCGATCAGTTGGCGTCGAAGGCGGCCGAGCCTGTTCCGGCGCGGCTGCGCATCGCCAATATCCGTGCGGCGCGCCGGCAGTCGCGTTTGCGGCAATTCCGGATGATCGCGGCCTCTGCGGCCTGGCTGATGGTCGGCGGGGGCGCCGGCTGGATCGCGGCGAAGAGCGATTGGTCGGCGTCAAAATCCGTTCCGGCTGTGATGGTCAGCGATGCGATTTCGGCCTATCGCACCTTCGTGGTCGACGTCAGTCACCCGGTTGAGGTCAAGGCGACGGATGGCGATCATCTGGTTGAATGGTTGTCAAATCGTTTTGGCCAGCCGATCAAGGCGCCCGATCTCACCGCGTTCGGCTTCCGGCTGATGGGCGGCAGGCTGCTGCCGGCGTCCACCAGCGGCATCGCGGCGCAGTTGATGTATGACGATGATCATGGCACGCGGCTCACGCTTTATTTGCGCAACGGCGAGAAGGGTGAGACCGCCTATCGCTTCGTGCGCGAAGGCAACGTCTCCGCGTTCTACTGGATCGACCAGGGGCTCGGCTTTGCGGTCTCCGCGGCGACCAGCCGGGACCGGCTGCTGCCGATTGTCGAGGCCGTTTATCATCAGGTCGAAGGCCCGAAACGGGCTTTTCAATAAGCATTGCCATTGGCGCCGCAATCGCGATAGTTCTAAACTTTCGTGGCGCGTGCAGAGCAAAATAATGACAAAAATGAATGGGGAGGCTCGCTTCGGTTCGCCGCATGACCGGACGTCCGAAGCCGGAGAATTCGACTACGTCATCGTCGGCGCGGGATCGGCCGGATGCGTGCTGGCCAATCGGCTGAGCGCCGACGGCAAGCATTCGGTGCTGCTGCTGGAGGCAGGTCCAAAGGATACCAACATCTGGATCCATGTACCGCTTGGATACGGCAAGCTGTTCAAGGAGAAGTCCGTCAACTGGATGTACCAGACCGAGCCCGAACCGGGCCTGGGCGGGCGCCAGGTGTTTCAGCCGCGCGGCAAGGTGCTCGGCGGTTCCAGTTCGATCAACGGCCTGCTGTACGTTCGCGGACAGCACGAGGATTACGATCGCTGGCGCCAGCGCGGCAATGCCGGCTGGGGCTTTGAAGACGTGTTGCCCTATTTCAGGAAGGCCGAAAACCAGCAACGCGGCGCCGACAAGTATCACGGCGCCGGCGGCCCGCTGCCGGTGTCGGACTGGCGGCACGCCGACCCGCTGTCGGAAGCGTTTGTCGCCGCCGCGGCGGAGACCGGCATCCCGACAAATCCCGATTTCAACGGCGCGACGCAGGAAGGTGCCGGCTTCTTCCAGACCACGACGCGGCGTGGCCGGCGGGCGAGCACGGCGTTCTCTTATCTGCGCCCGGCGAAGAATCGCGGCAATCTGCATGTCGAGACCGACGCACTGGCGCAGCGCATCCTGTTCGAGGGCCGTCGCGCCCGGGCCGTGGAATACCGGCAGAACGGCAGCTTGCGCACGGCACGAGCGCGCAAGGAGATACTGGTCTCCAGCGGCGCGTATAATTCGCCGCAATTGCTGCAGCTCTCCGGCGTCGGGCCCGCGGAACTGTTGAAGCAGCACGGCATCGATGTGGTGCTCGACGCGCCCGGCGTCGGCAACGATCTGCAGGACCACATGCAGGTCCGCCTGGTGATTCGCTGCGCCCAGCGCGTCACGCTTAATGATACGCTGAACCATCCGCTGCGCCGGGTCATGGCTGGTCTGCAATACGCGGCGCTTCGCAAGGGGCCGCTCACCATCGCGGCCGGTACATCAGGTGCATTCTTCAAGACCAATCCGCGCCTGGCCTCGCCGGATATCCAAATTCACTTCCTGCCGTTCTCGACCGACAAGATGGGCGAGAAGCTGCATTCCTTCTCTGCGTTCAGCGCCTCGGTCTGCCAGTTGCGTCCGGAGAGTCGGGGCTCGCTTCGCATCAAGAGTGCCGACCCGACGGTGGTGCCGGAAATCCGCATCAACTATCTCGCCACCGAGACCGACCGAGCGGCCTTCATCGATGGCATCAGGATCTTGCGCAAGATTTTGGCAGCGCCTGCGCTCAAGCCCTATGTCGCCGAAGAGATCGCGCCGGGCCCAAAGATTACGAGCGACGAGGATGTGCTGAGTTTCTGTCGCCAGACCGGCAGCACGGTGTATCATCCGACATCGACCTGCCGGATGGGCAACGATCCGCTGGCGGTGGTCGATCAGCGGCTTCGGCTGCGCGGTATCGAGGGCCTGCGCGTGGTCGATGCCTCTGTTATGCCCGACCTGATGTCGGGCAATACCAACGCGCCCACTGTCATGATCGCCGAAAAAGCCTCCGACATGATCCTGGAGGATGCGCGGTAAACCCGGCATGCGTTGCATTCCGGCGCGAGCCCGTTATGTTCCGCCCGGAAACCGGCCGCGATCCCTGCGCGGCGTCGAATGGAGCGTCGGTGGTGGCAATTCGAATGCGGATCGGCACGCGCAAGAGCGTCATGGCGCTGGCGCAGACCGAGGAGATCGCCCGCCGCCTGACTGCGGTCGCGCCCGATGTCGACACTGAAATCGTCAAGTTCGAAACCACGGGCGATTCCGATCAGACCAGCAAGCTGCTGCAGCATGGCGGCAAGGGCGGGGCCTTTGTCGCCCAGATCCGGCACGCTGTGATTTCCGGCGACCTGGATGCCGCGATGCATTCGCTCAAGGACATGCCGGGCAATGAAGATACGCCGGGGCTCGTGATCGGCGCGACGCTGTCGCGCGATCCGCCGGCCGACGCGCTGGTCATGCGCGCCGGGCTTTCGATCGACGATCTCAGGCAATCGCGCGGCAAAGGTTTCAAGATCGGCACCAACGCGGTCCGGCGCGCGGCCTATGCGCGGCGGCTGTTTCCCGACGTCGAGGTGATCCATTATCGCGGCGCCGCCGATACCCGCGTGCGCAAGCTCGACAATTCGGAAATGCAGCGATTGCCTGATGGCGGCGAGGTCGGGCCGGCCGACGCGCTGATCATGGCGCGTTCCGGACTGGAGCGCGTCGGCCTAAGCGCGCGCATCGCCTATGAATTTTCAGTCCAGGAAATGCTGCCGGCGGTCGGGCAGGGGATTGTCGCGGTGGAATGCGCGATCAACGACTGGGAGGCCAGGCGCATTCTGGCGATGATCGACGACCCGGCCTCTCACAGGAGCGCGGATGCCGAACGCGAGGTGCTGTGGGTTCTCAACGGTCACTGCAACTCGCCGATCGCCGGATTTTCAACGATCAACGGCACCCAGATGACCCTGACCGCATCGGTGCTGGACGAAGCAGGCGGCCTGTTCATCGAGGCCTCGCGCACAGGCCCCGCCGATCGCCCGCGCGAACTCGGCCGCGCGGTTGGGCTCGAACTGCTGGCGAAGGGCGCGGCGGAGATCATCGAGAGAAGCCGGCCCAAGATGTGATTGATTAGCGACGCCAGTTCCGCTATCCGGTCGTCATCACCGCGAAAGCGGATGATCCAGTACGCCGCGGCGTTTCGATTTTCAATGCAGGCTGGCGATTACTGGATACCCGGTGGAGCCTGTCATCGGGCTCGCCAGAGGCGAGACCCATTGGCGGGTATGACAACCGAGTCGGGTGTGACGACTGTAGACTGTTGTGAATTTTACCCCTGATACGCCCGCACCCGCTTGATCATCTGTTCGACATGCGCGATCGGGGTTTCCGGCTGGATGCCGTGGCCAAGGTTGAAGATCAACCGTCCCTTGGCAAAGTTCGCCAGCACGTCGTCGATGGCGCAGTCCAGGGCGTCGCCGCCGGCGATCAGGACCAGCGGATCGAGATTGCCTTGCACGGCGACGCGGTTCTGCACGCGCTCACGGATCAATGACGGCTCTGCCGCCCAGTCGATGCTGACGGCGTCGACGCAGGTCGCCTCCACATATCCGGGCAGCAGCGCACCCGCGCCGCGGGGAAAGCCGATGATCTTCGCGTCAGGTGCTTTGGCGCGAACGCCTTCGACGATGCGTCGCGTCGGCTCAACCGACCAGCGCTGAAATTCGCGCGGCGGCAATACACCGGCCCAGGTGTCGAAGATCTGCAGCACGTCGGCGCCGGCCTTGAGTTGTCCCAGCAGATACTGGATCGAGTTCGCCACTAGCACGTCGATGATCTTTGCAAACGCTTCCGGATGGCGATAGGCCATCATCCGCGCCGGCGCCTGGTCCGGCGTGCCTTGGCCGGCCACCATATAGGTCGCGACCGTCCACGGCGCGCCGCAAAATCCGATCAGCGCGATCTTTGGATCGAGTTCGCGGCGCACGCGGCGCAGCGCCTCGAACACCGGCTCTAGCCTGGTGAAATCGCCCGTCGATGACAGCGTGCCGACCTTGCCCGGCGTATCCAGGGGATCGAGCCGCGGGCCTTCGCCGGCCTCGAACCGCACCTCGCGGCCGAGCGCGTAGGGAACGACGAGAATGTCCGAGAAGATGATCGCGGCATCGAAGTTGAAGCGGCGGATCGGCTGCAGCGTCACCTCGGCGGCGTATTCGGGCGTGAAGCACAGATCGAGAAACCCGCCCGCCTTGGCGCGCAATTCGCGATATTCCGGCAGGTAACGGCCAGCCTGCCGCATCATCCAGATCGGCGGTACCGGCTGCCTGCGGCCGGAAAGCACCTCAAGGAAAGGTTTAACGGTGTCATTCTGGGGCAAGTGCTTGGTTCCGCTCAGGTGATCGAGAGGCGCGATGTCGCTTCTGATACACTGCGGTACGCATTTGGCCAACAGACGAGAGAAGGCGTTGCCGTTGCGGCAACGCCTTCTCTTGTGCGGCGGCGGTTATCCTTTTCTTGTCTCGAATTCAGGACCTTGCCCGCACAGTCCTCCGGCCTGGCGATAAGGTCTAAGCGAACCCCAAATCGGAAATTCCAGACGGGCTGGGGTCGGAATTCAGCTTTGGAGCGCCGCTCATTCGAACTTACCTTGGCGATGTGGTTGCAATGCCATCGCCCATATAGTCGACGCCGAGTCGGAGCACCTGTCTGTGCGAAATTGGTCATAGCGGCAAAAAAATCGCGTCTTATGCCTGTTTCCGGGCATTGCCACCGCAGTGCGGCCAGCATCGCCGCCGGGCCAATAAGAATTAATTCCTGACATTCGGTCGCCGCTTCGGGAACGCCTGCCCTCCGGATGCGTTACCTCTGACATGGAGGCTCAACATGGCTGAGAAATTCAATCCGGCGGCGCATGACAAGCATGCCGCCGATCCCCGCGAAGCAGCTCGCGCCGACCGTGAGACGCATGCGAAACTGGACGCCGGGCTGATTGACAGTTTTCCCGCATCCGATCCCGTTAGCGCTGCACAGCCCGCGTCCTCGAAGGCGGACGGCGACAGGGAAGCGTCGTCGCTGTGGGATAAGGTGTTGGCAGTGTTTCGGTAGGGCACCAAATGAGAAGCGAATTCAATCACGCCGCCAACAACTCGCCGCGAAGCGGAAGTTCGAAACAGGTCACGCCGGTGATATGGGCGGCCATCGTCGTCGCCATCGTGGTGTTGATCCTGTGGTTTGCGATGAGGACTTAACTCATCGTTCTCGATCATGCGCGGCGGAACCATTGATGCGCGCGCGAATTACCTTGGCGATAATTCACAAACTGAGGAATATGCAATGATCAAGCGTTTTGCGGTAATGGCCGTTGCTGCGGTCGGAATTAGCGTCGCGATGCCGGCTGGCGCGGAGGAAATCGGAGTTGGTATCGGGCCGGCCGGGGTGACCGTCGGCACCAGCCATGGCGATCGCTATCGCGACCGCGAAGTCATTCGCGAGCGTGAGTACCGCGACCGGGACCGCAGCGAGACTGTCGTGATCAAGAAGCATCGCGATCACGACCGCGATTACGATCGCGACCGCAAGACGGTGATCATCGATCGTTAATCCTGCTGACCGAATTCGAACCGATCGAACGGCCTCCCTTCGCGGAGGCCGTTCTGCTTTTTGCTGCGCGGGTAATCCACGAGAGGGTTGCGGTAACGTCGGAAGCCGCTTCAGTAATGCGGCGGCGGTTCGTTGGCGGCGCCCGGGGCATGGGTCTCGGCTTCCGCCAGGCGTTCGCTTAGAGCTGCGACATGGCGCGTCAACGCGTCGATCTTGAGCCATTGCGCGGTGATGGTCTGGTTCAGCGTCTCGATGGTTTCGTCCTGAAACGTCAGCCGCGTCTCGAGCAGGTCGATGCGGTCGCTGAGCGCCTTCATCTCACTCATCGAAATCCTCTCTTGTCCGGCGCTCGCGCAACCCGTGGCCGAGCGCGACGCGTTCGTCGAACACAAAGCATTCGCCGCGCCAGCGGCTGTCCGCTTCCGGCACGCCTTCCAGATATTTCAGGATCCCGCCCTTGAGGTGATAGACCTCGGCGAAGCCGCGCGACAGCAGATAGGCGCTCGCCTTTTCGCAGCGGATGCCGCCGGTGCAGAACATCGCGATCCGGTGGTGTTTCGCTGGATCGAGATGGCGGCTGGCGAAATCCTTGAATTGGCCAAAGCTCTTGATTCCGGGATCGAGCGCGCCTTGAAACGTGCCCATCGCCACCTCGAACGCGTTGCGGGTGTCGATCACCAGCGTGTCCGGCGAGGCGATCAATGCGTTCCAGTCCGCGGGGTCGACATAGGTGCCGACCTGCCGCGTCGGATCGGCCTTGGCATCGCCGAGCGTGACGATCTCCTTTTTCAGCCGGATTTTCAGACGCTGGAATGGCATCGCGGCTGCGGCTGAGAATTTCAGCTCCAGATTGTCGAGCCGGCCACTGAACAGAGGTCCCGGCTGCAATTCCTCAACCAGCGCGGTAATCGCCTTGGGACTGCCCGCCAGCGTGCCATTGATGCCTTCATGGGCCAGCAGCACGCTGCCCTTCAGGTCCAATCCGGCGCAGATCGCGCGCAGCGGCTCGCGCAACTCCCGGAAATCCGGCAGCGCTGCAAACTGGTAAAAGGCGGCGACCTGATACGGCATGGCGGTGGTTTATCAGGACGGCGGGGACGCGATCAACCTGTACGGGGACGAAGCTGATGCCGCGCCATGCGTTCCCAAGCATTGCCCATCGGCACCTGAATATGCCATGTAAACCCGCGCTCAGAGAACCACGTTAAACGGTAAAGAAAGCACCTTGGCATGAGGAATTTCCATCTCGCCGGCCGCTCCACGGTCCACGCCCAGAACGCGATGGTGTCGACCTCGCATCCGCTGGCGGCGCTGGCCGCGATCGAGGTGCTGCGATCCGGCGGCACCGCCGCGGACGCGGCGGTGGCGGCCTGTGCGCTGTTGGGCGTGATCGAGCCGCAGTCCACCGGGATTGGCGGCGATTGCTTTGCGCTGGTTCAGCCGAAGGGCGAGGGCAGGATCGTTTCCTATAACGGCTCCGGCCGCGCGCCGCAGGCGGCCACGCCCGAATGGTATCTCGAGCGCAACCTCAAGGCGATCCCGCTGACCTCGGCGCACGCCGTCTCGATTCCCGGCGCGATCGATGCATGGGCGACGATCCTCAGGGATCACGGCAAGCTCGGCCTCGATCGATTGCTGCAGCCCGCGATCAAGGCTGCCGAAGAGGGTTATATCGTCGCGCCGCGTATCGCCTTCGACTGGAAGAACCAGTTCGACAAGTTGAAGAAGGGCACCAACACCGAGCGCTATCTGTTGCCGCACGGCAAGCCGGCGGTCACCGGCGACGTGATCCGGCAGAAGGAGCTCGGCAAGACCTTGCGGGCGATCGCGAAAGACGGCCGCGACGCCTTCTACAAGGGCGCGATTGCCGAGGACATGGTCGAGACCCTGCGCGGCATTGGCGGTCTGCACACGCTGGACGATTTCGCCGCGCACACCACCGAAATCACCACGCCGATCGGCACCATGTACAAGGGCCACGACGTCTGGCAGTGCCCGCCGAACGGCCCCGGCATCACCATGCTGGTGATGCTGAACATCCTGTCGCGCTTCGACCTGACGAAATTCCCGGCGATGAGCGTCGAGCGGTTTCATCTCGAAGCCGAAGCCGCGCGCATCGCCTACATGATGCGCGAGACGTATATCGGCGATCCCGCGTATGTCGATGTCGATGTGGTCAGGATATTGGCGAAGGAATTCGCCGAGGAGCATGTCGGCAAGATCAGGATGGACCGGCTGCTCGACCTGCCGAACGTGGCGCCGCCGATGAATCCGTCGACGGTCTATATCACCGTGGTGGACGGCGACCGCAACGTCTGTTCGTTCATCAATTCGATCGCGCACTCCTTCGGCTCGGCGATCGTTTCCAACAACACCGGCATCCTGCTGCAGAACCGCGCCGGTGGTTTCCGTATTCAGCCCGGCCATCCCAACTGCATCGCGCCGGGCAAACGCCCGCTGCACACCATCATTCCGTCGCTGGTCACCAGGGCAGGACGCGCGGTGATGCCGTTCGGCGTGATGGGCGGACAGTATCAACCGGTCGGGCAGACCCATGTGCTGACCAACATGCTCGACTATGGCTGCGATGTGCAGGAGGCGATCGATATGCCGCGCGGCCTGCATTATGAAGGCGTCTACCAGCTCGAGGACGGCGTGCCGGCCGATATCGTCGAGGGCCTGAAGAAGCTCGGGCATCAGACCACCAGCGTGGTCAGTCCGCTCGGCGGCGGCCAGGCGATCTGGATCGATTGGGACAAGGGCACGCTGACCGGCGGTTCCGATCCACGCAAGGATGGTTGCGCGCTCGGCTACTGAAACGATGGCGCGTTTGCCGGAGCCTCACGACGGCAATGGTTCCCGCTTCTGAACCGTGCATTGCCGGTCCGCATTCAGGAACAGGCGTCGCCTTGGGGAATTGACCCCGAGGAGGAAGGCCAATGCCTATTTTTCATTTCGATATTGCCGATGGCGTCCGGCTCGAGGATCCGGTCGGACTCGACTGCCGCGACGAGAGTGACGCAAAGAAGACTGCCGAGCTGATTGCCCGGCAAATCGCGATCGATCTCGTCGACGGCAACGAGCAGCGCGCTGTGGTGGTGGTCGACGAATCCGGTTCGGAAATCTACACGGCGCCGATCAAGGCGTAACGCGTCACCCGCGCGGCCGGGTTGCAAAGTACTGGGGTCTGTCATCAGCATTCTCGATTCAGCCGATACCGAACAGGCCGATCTCCGCGGCGGCCGCTCGCCGTGGTTCGTGACGCCGCAGCATGCTGCGCGCCTTGAGATCGCCGAGAACACGACATGCGACGCGCTGATCGTCGGCGCCGGTGTTACCGGCTCGCTGATCGCCGAGCGCATGACGCGACAGGGACTCGATGTCGTCGTCATCGATCGCGAGCTTCCGGGCCGCGGCAGCACCGCGGCCTCGACCTCGATGCTGCTGTGGGAAATCGACCGCTCGCTCACCGAATTGACCGAGACCTATGGATTTGAGCGGGCCTCGCGCGCCTATCGCGCCAGCCTGCATGCGGTCACCGGGCTGAAGTCGCTGGTGCTGCAGCTCGGTATCGCCTGCGAGATGCGCGACAAGCCGTCGCTCTATCTCGCCGCCGGCAGCACCGGTGGAGAGTTGCTCGAAGAGCATCAGCTGCGCGAGCGCGCGGGGCTGCCGGGCGATTTCCTCGATCATCGCTTGCTGCTCGATACCTTCGGCATCGCTCGCGCCGCCGCCATCGTGTCGCCGGGCGCGGCGGATGCGGACCCGATGCAACTGGCCCGTGGGTTGCTCAAGGTCGCGGTCGCGCGGGGGGCGCGGCTGTTCGAGGGCGAGGCTGTCGAATACGACGCCGCGGCACGTTCGATTTGCGTTCAATTGAAGACCGGCCACCTGATCGAGGCGCGCTCGGTTATTCTGGCGACCGGCTATGTCATGCCCGCGATGGTCCATTCAACCCTGCAGACGGTGTCATCGAGCTGGGCCATCGCCACCCGGCCGCAGCCGCAGAACCTCTGGAAGGACGGCGCGCTGATCTGGGAAAACAGCAAGGATTATCTCTACGCGCGAACGACGAGCGCGGGGCGTATCATCATCGGCGGCGAGGACAGCGACGAGATCATCGAGCCCAATGCGCGCGATCGCCTGATTCCGGAAAAATCGCGTCTGCTGGCGCAGAAGCTCGCCGCGCTCTGGCCGGTCGCCGATGTCGATGTCGAATTTCGCTGGTCCGGCACCTTCGATACCACCCGCGACGGGTTGCCGCTGATCGGCCCCGTGCCCGGCGCCAAGGGCATCTACGCGGCCTATGGCTATGGCGGCAACGGGATCACCTTCAGTTTTCTCGCCGCGCAGCTGATCGGCGATCTGATCGCGGGATCGGCCTCGCCGTTGCTGCACGATTTCGCGCTGGACCGGGGTTGATCGGCGTCGCGCCATCTCAAAAAATGGCTATGGAAAGTGGCCGCATTGGGCTAGAGACATCCGTCTTTCGAGAAAGGTTCAAGGATGCGGTCTCTCCTGCGCGTAAACGTTCTAACCAGGCTCGCTGCCGTGGCAGCGGCGATTGTCATCCTGGCGGCCGCTCCCACCATGGCTGTCGCCCAGAGCAAAGGAAAAACCATGACCACAGCCTCAGGTTTGCAGGTCACCGACAACACGGTCGGTACCGGCGCGTCGCCAAAGCCCGGTCAGATCTGCGTCATGCACTACACCGGCTGGCTCTACGAGAACGGGCAGAAGGGCAAGAAATTCGACTCGTCGGTCGATCGCAACGAGCCGTTCGAGTTTCCGATCGGGCAGCACAAGGTGATTGCCGGCTGGGATGAGGGCGTCGCCACCATGAAAGTCGGCGGCAAGCGCACGTTGATCATTCCGCCTGCGCTCGGCTACGGCGCGCGTGGCGCTGGCGGCGTCATTCCGCCGAACGCGACGCTGATGTTCGACGTCGAGTTGCTGGACGTGAAGGGCTAGGCTTGTCGTGCGGATTTCGATCCTCGACGATTATTTCGACACGCTGCGCACGCTCGAATGTTTCGGCAAGCTCGCCGGCCATGACGTCACGGTCTGGAACGATCATGTTCAGGACGTCGACGCGCTGGCGGAGCGATTGCGCGACACCGAAGCGCTGGTGCTGATCCGAGAGCGAACGCAAATCCGCGCCCCGCTGCTGGAGCGGCTGCCGAAACTGAAATTGATCAGCCAACGCAGCGTCTATCCGCACATCGATATCGACGCCTGCACCAAGCTTGGCATCATCGTGTCGTCGGGCCAGCACGCCGATACGCCGTCTTACGCCACGGCCGAATTCACCTGGGGGCTGGTGCTGGCGGCGATGCGCGCGATACCGCAGCAGATGACGTCGCTGAAGGCCGGCCACTGGCAGGTCGGCGTCGGCCACACGCTGCGCCACAAGACGCTCGGCATCTACGGCTATGGCCGGATCGGCGCGGTCGTCGCAGGATATGGCAAGGCGTTCGGCATGAAGGTACTGGTGTGGGCGCGCGAGCCGGCGCTGGCAAAGGCGCGTGCCGACGGTTACGAGACCGCCAGCAGCAAGGCAGCGTTTTTTGAGCAATGCGACGTGCTGTCGCTGCATATGCGCCTGGTGGACGCGACGCGCGGCATCGTCACCGCGGCCGATCTTGCGCGCATGAAACCGACCGCGCTATTGGTCAACACCAGCCGGGCGCCCCTGATCGAGCCGAACGCGCTGGTCAACGCATTGCGCGCCGGGCGGCCCGGCATGGCGGCGGTGGATGTGTATGAGAAGGAGCCGCTGCGCGACACCAGCGATCCGCTGCTCAACATGGACAACGTGGTCTGCACCCCGCATCTCGGCTATGTCTCGCGCGACGAATACGAAATCCAGTTCACCGATATCTTCGATCAGATCCTGGCCTTTGCCGCGGGCGAGCCGACCAACGTCGTCAATCCGGATGTGTTGACAGGGCGTCGGTAAGGCAGGGCGAGCTACAAAGAAAAAGACCGGTCCCAGGGACCGGTCTTTGCAGTTTCAACGTCAACCAGTGTCGGTCAGAGATTCTTGTTCGCCGCGGCGGCCGCCTTGTTCACGGCGTTCTTGGTGGCGTCCTTGGCGTCGCCAAGGGCCTTCTGGCCTTTGCCCTTGACCTCCTGAACAGCACCTTCGCCCTGCAGGCGATCGGAGCCGATGGCTTCACCGACGCCCTGCTTGGCCCTGCCGATGGCTTCGTTGGTGGCGCCTTTAACCTTGTCTGCCGTTGCTCCCATGGGAACTCTCCTTTTGGAACGGTTAAGCTTCGCCAAAACAAGCCCTCAACGGGGCGATAGTTCCTGATCCTCTCTGGTTTGCGATCACGGTTTTATGTAGGGTTCGTGAGCAAGAATTTAGGCGGCAAGAACTGAAGCGGAAAGCAGCACGATGACAGGCTCGCACGATCACACCCATTCGGATCATTCGCATTCCGATCACGCCCATGATGGCGCGGAGCGCTGGAAGCATGACGGCGTCCGTGTCATTCCCGGCGATCAGCTCGATCCCAATGTGCCGTCGACCGCCGGTATGGACCGCAAGGCCGCGATCAATTTCGCGCGCGTCGGCGCGCAGAAATTGTGGGCCGGCACCGTGACCATCAGGCCGGACGCCAAGACCGGCGCGCATCACCACGGCCATCTCGAGAGCATCATCTATGTTGTGAAGGGCAAGGCGCGGATGCGCTGGGGCGAGCATCTGCAATTCACCGCCGAAGCCAACCCCGGCGATTTCATTTTCATTCCGCCCTATGTGCCGCACCAGGAGATCAACGCCAGTCCGGACGAGGCGCTGGAATGCGTGCTGGTGCGCAGCGACGGCCAGGCGGTGGCGATCAATCTCGACATCGAACCGGTGGAGAAGCCGGAGACCGTGCTGTGGATCGATCCGGTGCATCGGGATCCCGCTGAGACAAAGTGACGACGTCATTCGGGTGCGACGTGTGAGCTTCGAAGCCAAGATGTGCGATTGCGCATCGGGGAATCCCGAGGTTTCGGGTTCGATGCTGTCGCATCGCCCCGGAACGACGTTGCGCTAGATCGTCGTTGCCAGAAGCGTTAGCGACGAAGCAATCCATCTTTGCTTTGCCGCTCCATGGATTGCTTCTCGGAGCCATCCGCCCATCCGGCCCACTACTTGATCGTGACCAGCGTAACGCCGTTGACGAGGCTGTTAGCCAGCAAGAAGTTGCCGTCGGGTGTGACCGAGGTGTTGCGCACGATGTTGCCGCCGCCCGGGATCGCCCAGCTCTGGAATTGCTGAGTTTTGGGATCGAAGCGCACGACGGTGTTCGGGCTTGACCCGGATTCGCTATACCAGATGACGTCGTCGATTGCCGAGATGCCATACGGCTCGGACTTCGGCCCGCTCGGAGACGGCCACTCCATCACTTTGCCGGTTGCCGGATCGAGACGGCCGAGATAACCGCGGGAATAGTCAGAGTACCAGATGATGTCGTCGCTGGTGATCGCGATGCGCCGTGGCCGGGACGCCGCATCCGGCAACAGATACTCACGAAACTCCATCGTTTTCGGATCGACGCTGCCGACCTTGTTGGCGCCGAACTCGACGAAGAACACGATGCCTTTGGAATTCAACGCCATGCCGTAGGGCCGCGAACCTGCCGTCGGCGGCGTCAGCAGTTTGATCTCGCCGGTCTTCGGGTCGAGGCGTCCGAGCCGGTTGGCATTCTGCATGGTGAACCACAGGATTCCGCTGTTGTCGAAGATGAGCGTATGCGGATCGCCGTGCTCGGGAGTTGGGTACTCCGTGACAGCCCCCGTCTTCGGGTCAAGTTTTCCGATCAACGATCCGGTGTTCCCGGTGTACCAGATGTTGCCGTATTGATCCTCCTGCAGGCCGTGTGGTCCGGAGTGCGGTGTCTTCAGCGCAAATTCCTTGATTTCGCCGGTCTTCGGATCAAGCCGGCCCAGCACGTTGGCCAATTGGCCGGTGTACCAGAGCGAGCCGTCCTTCGCTGCCAATGGGTCATGCGGCCGCGAGCCAGGCGTGGGCGCCTGCCACGCCTTGAAGGAAGCCTTGGCGGGTCCCGCGATCACCACACCGGCGGGCTTGGGCTTTTCCGGAAAGCTCTTGACCAGATATGCCTCAAGCTGCGGAATTTGATCCGTCTGCAGGGGCGCGCCCTGATTGAGCATCATCCGCAGCACGGTGTGCCAGCCCTCGGCCGTATAGCCTGCGCCGACGCGGCTCAACAGGGTGTGGCAGGCATTGCAGTTGGCCGCCGCCAATTCCTTGCCTGGTCCCTCCGGTAATTCCTGGCCGAGTGCAGGAAACCCAGAGCAGAGCAGCACTGCCGCCAAAACCACGCATGATTTGCTGGACATGATTCCTCCCCGAAATTCGCGCTCTCCGGTGCCCGTGGCGCAATTGTGTGAACGGGTCAGCGTCGTACGCAAATTAACGTCCGTCAACCTATGGCTGCCGGCAGCGCACTGTTACTTCCGGGTCACCGCAGCATCTGCTACACTCGCTGGAGACTTCAACAGACGCCGTCGCGCGTCGCGGCGCTGCAGAAAAATCCAAAAATCCAAAAATCCAATCGGCCGATCGGAGGAGCCATGACACATCGCGATCCATTGCTGGCGCGGCGCACCCTTATCAAGGGCGCCGGACTTGGCCTCGTGGCCGGAACGCTGGCGGAGGCCATGCCGACGCAACGCGCGCGGGCGGCAGAGGGCGAGATCTGGAGCAGCGAATACTGGGCCAAAAAAGGCGACGTTCCCTTGTGGATGTATCGCAAGCGGCTTGCCGCGCCGAAGCCAGGCGAGCCGTCGCTGCCGGCGCTGTTCTTCGTTCACGGCTCATCAGTGACATCGCGGGTGTTCGATCTCCACGTGCCCGGCCATGGCGAGTATTCGGCGATGGATGAGTTCGCCCGCTATGGATTCGACTGCTGGACCATGGACCACGAGAATTACGGCAAGTCGGGCCGCACCTCCGGCAATTCCGACATTGCCAGCGGCGTCGAAGACCTGAAGGCGGCGGTCGAGGTCGTCGCCAGGGAGACCGGCCGGCAGAAATTCCACTTCCTCGGCGAATCCTCCGGCGCGCTGCGCGCCGGCGCCTATGCCATGGTGGCGCCCGAGCGCGCTGACCGGCTGGTGTTCGCCGCCTTCACCTACAAGGGCGAGGGGTCGCCGACGCTGACCAAACGCGCCGAGCAGCTGGCCTATTTCCGCTCCCACAACATGCGCAAGCGCGACCGCGACATGATCCGTTCGATCGCCACCCGCGACAAGCCGGGCACCAGCGACCCCGCCGCGGTTGAGGTGCTGGCGGATGTGGAAATGCAATTCGGCGACCAGGTTCCGACCGGCACCTATCTCGACATGACCGCCAATTTGCCGGTGGTCGATCCCCGCAAGGTGCTGTCGCCGGTGCTGTTGGTGCGCGGCGAATATGACGGCATCGCCACCGTCGCCGACCTCGAGGAGTTTTACAATCTGCTGCCCAATGGCGACCGGCAGTTCATTATTCTCCCGGGCACCGCGCATTCGGTGGCGCTGGCGACCAACCGGCAATTGTTCTGGCATGTGACCAAAGCGTTCCTCACCATGCCGACGCCGATCGCCACGTGAGGATGTGAGGCTGCGGACGGAGGATGGTTGTAAAATTCGTCATGCCCGGCCTTGTGCCGGGCATCCACGTCTATGACTTCTGTCGAGGAAGCAAGGCGTGGATGGCCGGGTCAAGCCCGGCCATGGCGGGTTGGCGGAGATCCTTCCCAAAAATATCGAAATGGCATGTCGGGATCGCGCTGCCCCGCTCGTCCTATGGACGTTCGGGACCAGAAAAGAGGAACTTGCGGATGTCCAAGATTTCACCATGCCTGTGGTTCGACGGCGAGGCCGAGGAGGCCGCGAAATTCTATGTCTCGCTGCTGCCGGATTCCCGGGTCGAGAAGATCCAGAAGAACACCGTCGACGGCCCGGCCGGAAAGGCCGGCTCGGTGCTGGTGGTGGACTTCACCTTGGCCGGCCAGCGCTTCATGGCGCTGAACGGCGGCATGCGGTTCGAATACACCCATGCGGTGTCGTTCAAGATCGACTGTGCCGATCAGGCCGAGGTCGACCGCTTGTGGGACGCGCTGTCCGCCAATGGCGGATCGGTCGAACGTTGCGGCTGGTTGAAGGATCGCTTCGGCGTGTCATGGCAGATCGTGCCGACCGCGCTGGTGCAATATCTCGGCGGTCCCGATGCCGCCGGCGCGAAGCGGGCGATGCAGGCGATGATGCAGATGGTCAAGCTCGACATCGCCGGGCTGAAACGGGCTTATGAAGGCAAGTCAGCCGCGTGATCCGTTCGAACGCGCGGCGTTCGGACGACGGGTCAGTAATTGACCCGTAATCCGAGGCCGCCATGGATGGTGTTGCCGACCGGCTGCGGGCCGGCAGTGCCGTTGACGAAGAGGTCGGCGACCCAGCCCTTGGTGATGCGGAAGCCGAGCCGGCCGCCATATTCGAACCAGCTCTGGTTACCCATTGTCGGCACCACGGTGCCGGCACCGGTCACGGTGGCGACGATGCCGGAGCTTGCCGCAAACGACTGCACGAATCCGCCGTTGATGTTGGCCTCGACATTGTTGCCGAACAGATGCGTCCATTGTCCGCCGATCTTGACCAGATTGGTCTTGTCGGTGCCTGACGCCACCGTGGCATCGAACGGATTGAACGCGACGGTCGGGTCGGTGTAGCCCTTTACCCGTTGCCACAGCTGCCACACCTCGATGGATGCGGCGACCTCGTCGCGCGGCGAGATACGGCTGATCCAGCCGGCCCGGCCGTAGACGCCGTAATTCTCGGTGCTGGTGTCGCTCTCCAGCGAGACCGGGCCGAGGCTCGTCATGTAGGCGCGGCGGTAGCGCACCTTCTCGAACGGCGACAGGATGGCGCCGATGTCGAAGAACGGCCGCGACGATCCCCAGTCGACGAAATCGTAACGCAGCGCGAATGCGCCGATCGGCGCGCTGGTGACGTGATAGCCACCTTCGCTGTATTGGGTGTAAGCGATACCCGCCAGCAGCGACAGATTGGGCGTGAGTTCCTTGCGGCCATGAATGCCGGCCGAGAACGATCCCGCCGATCCGAACGCGCTGACGCAGTCGCTGCAATTCACCTGCTCATTGACGCCGAGCAGCACCGTGCCCAGCACGCGGTTGGTGATCATCTGGTTGAAGCGCTGCTTGGCCAGATCGCCGACCGATCCCGCGCTGGAATCGGAGCCGGTCACCACAGGCGGCGCACATGGACCATCACAATTATTATTTGACGGCGGCGATGGAGAGTTCGAGGGGCTCGGCGTGGGCGTCGGCGTCCCACAATAATCGTCAGGACATGCGTCCGACGCCGACGCCGAGGTTGGATAAGCCAGCACCAACAAGACCGACGCGGTAATCGTGGCGGCGACGAAAAAGCTGCGGGCGAATTTTGTCATGGTCAGCGCCCGCACAGCATGCCGGTCGGATCGTCATCGACCGGCGGCGTAACCGTCGGTGTCGCATCCGCGTATTGCGTGGTGCTGCAAAGCCCCGCCGCCGCGCCGCAAGAGCCGGCAAACGTCCAGGGCGAGTTGTTGGTCTTCTTGATGGTGACCTTGCCGGCCGCCGAAGTGATGATGGCGGTGTCGCCGGGCTGCGTCAGCTCGATGCACTCGCCGCCGGTGCTGCAGACCCGCGATGCGCCTTCCTGCAATACAACGGTGGTCTTGCCCCGCTGCGCCAGGATATCGAGGATGGTGCCGCGGACGCCGATCGTCGCGAGCGTGGTGGTGATCTTGTAGGCGGTCTTCTCCGAGTGCCCGGTGACGAAGCGAAACGCGCCGGTCGTCAGCCTGATCGCGATGTCGCGATAGGTGTGCTCGTCGTTGAAGACGGTGCGGTCGAGTTTGATGGTGGCACTGGGGCCGAGCGAAAGGTTGGTGCTGTCGGCCATCACCAGCCGCGCCGCGCTGTCGAGGCCGGTGCGCACGGTTTCATCGCGTAGCACGGCGTCGCCGACATTGAGCGGATTGGTTGCCGACGCCATCACGTGGACGACTTCATTCTTGACGACGGCGGCTTCGCCGACGCGCTTCTGCGCGTGGGCGGGATTTGCCGCAAGTCCTGCCGCCAGGCAAAGCGCGGAGATATGGAAAACGCCGAGACGAAAATTCATTTCATTACTTCATTACTGCGGATCAATTTTGTCCCGACATCATACCGGATCACCCGCGCAAGCGTGGTTGTAAAATTATCACAAGCGGCGCATAACAAACGCTGTGATTAGTGCGTGCGAGATCGAAATTCGTTCAATGCAAATCGACGTAAAATTTGTCGCGCTTACACGCGTCCGTTGCAATGCGATTAATTAATGAGCATCGTGAGCCAAACAAATTCCGTTTTCGGCAATCGGCGGCTTCCGTTTCCGACAATGGCACTGCGCGAAACGTCATTGTCGTCGTCATTGTCTTCATTGTCGTCTTCATCGTCGCGCATCTTGCACTTCTTGTCGGCGTAACCACGCCGGAGAAGCTCTACTTCGATGAAGTGCATTATGTGCCGGCCGCGCGGCAGATGCTCGAACCGGTGATGCCGAGCCCGATGCTCAACCCGATGCATCCGCCGCTGGCGAAGCAGCTGATGGCGATATCGATTCGGGTATTCGGGGATGTGCCGCTGGGCTGGCGCTATCCGAGCGTGCTGTTCGGAGCGCTCGCGGTCGCCGCGATGTATCTTTGCGGGCTCGCGCTGTTTTCGGCCCAGGGTCCCGCGGTCGCGACCAGCTTGATCGCCTTCGCCAACCAGATGGTGTTCGTGCAGTCGCGGATCGCGATGCTGGATATTTTCGCGCTTGCGTTCAGCCTGCTGGCGATCGCAGCCTTCATCGCAGGCTTTCGCAAGCAGCGACCGCACCTCTGGTTTGCAGCTGCCGGCTTGGGTTTCGGTCTTTCGACCGCCTGCAAATGGAGCGGGTTGTTCGCGCTCGCTGTTTGCATCGCCATCGTCGCAATGATCCGTCTGATGCAGAACTGGCGCACGCAGTTCGCCGACGGCAACGCCCGTGACTGGTTCCGGCCCGGCCTCTGGCCCGACTTCAGATATTATCACTTCGCCGCGTGCTTCGTTCTGATCCCGGCGATCGTCTATCTCTCGACCTTTGTGCCGCTCTATGGCTTGTCGCTGCCGGATATCCTCGAAGCCCAGCGCAGGATATTCAACGACAACACCACGACCGCGATCGCGGGTCACACCTATATGAGTGCGTGGCCGACCTGGCCTTTTCTGATGCGGCCGGTCTGGTATCTGTTCAGCAAGATGAGCCACGACCGGATCGCTGCCGTGGCCTTCCTCGGCAATCCCCTGGTGCTGTGGCCGGCGCTTCCCGCGCTTGCGGTTTGCCTGCGCGACTGGATCGTGACGCGCCGCGCCGACGCGTTCCTGATCCTGTCGTTTTATTTCGGGCTCTGGCTGGCCTGGGCGATGCTGCCGCGCACGCTGGCGTTTATCTATTATTATCTGCCGGCGGCGACGATCGCGAGCCTTGCGCTGGTCTACGTGCTGAGACGCGGCAACAGCCCGCGCTGCCTGTTATGGATCTATGTCGCGATCGCGTTCGCAGGGTTTGCCGCGATGCTGCCGATCTCGGTGGCGTTCGTCGGAACGACACTCGAGACCTTCACCCGGCTGATGCTGTTCCGGAACTGGATTTGAGGGCCGGCGTCAGCAACCAAACGACTAGATCCGGCGCCAGTGGATGCGATGCCGATGAAACCGCGGCAAGTGGAGCGAGAATGGCCGCCAATGCGCGATGCGATAACGGCCGGGATGCCGGCGATGACCGGCGTAGCGCCGTTCGCCGTTTGCGTCAGCCCCGATCGCATCTGGCCCGGCAGGGGCGGCCGTTGCGGGTGGTGACGCAGGCTGCGCGGTGGTCGTCGGCGCCGCCGACGGACGGGCCACGCTGGCCGGCGGGGCCGTGGTTTGAGCCGCGGCCGGTGCGGGCTGCGCCTTGGATACTGCTGCGTCTTCGGCATGGCCGGGAAGCGCCGAGCCGAACACAAGCAGCGCCGCGGCGGCGAGAACCGTGAAATGCGATCTCATGGCAGCAATCCTCACTTCGACGCGGTCTTGTTGTCCATGTTCACGACCTGGACGCGGCGGTTGATAGCGTCGGTCGGCGCGTTCGGATCCTTCGGCTTGCTTTTGCCGTAGCCGACGGTGACGAGATCCGAGCCGTTGATGCCGTATTTCTCGGTGAGGTAGCGCTTGATGGTATCGGCGCGGCGTTCCGAGAGATCCTGGTTGTAGGCTTCGGTTCCGATCGCATCGGTATGGCCGGCGATAACGAAGGTCGAACCCTTCAGATTCGCATCCGAGAGCGCTTTGCCCAGTTCCTGCACCGACGGCACCGAAGACTTGCGGATGTCGGCTGAATTGTAGTCGAACTGGATCTCGAGATCGATTTTCGGTTTGGTCGATGCGATTTCCGCGATTTCTTCGCGTTCGCCAAGCGAAAGCGACCGGGTCTTCCGGTTGCGCAGCTTCTGGACCAGGCTGGATTGCCTGGCTTCGGCGGCAGGGTTGATCTCGGTTGCGGTTCCGGTAGACAGGCCGCGCGTCACCTTCTTCGGCTGCAGCGCCGTGACGATCTGATCCGCCGACACCTTGCCGTCGCTGGCAAGGGCAACGCCCACCGTCATCGACAGCGCGGCGCCGAGCGTCATCGCCGTGAGCCCGGAAATTCTGTGAATCCTGTTCATTGTCGTATCCTCGCTGTTCAAGTCCATGAGCGTTTGACGCCCTGAACGTAGGACAGGTTCGAGGTGACTAATGTGATTGAGGTCACGCAAGCCATTGGCCTGCCGTGTGAATTCCGTGATTGCGGGAAGCGGGAAGAGCGAACTGTATGGTGGATGCGGCGTCGGGGGCCGACTTCGCGGCTCTTGAAGTACTCTTGTCGTTGGAAAGGCTGATCGCCCGGTAGTCATCAACGGGCACGTCGTTGCCAGTCTGTGCTTGGTTTTCCGTCATTGTCCCTGGGTCAGACGCCGAGACAAATCGCGGAGGCGCAACGATCAGATTGAAACGACGGATGCCCCGCATGGCGCCGTCCTGTTCAACCGCAGCGGATCGATGGCCGAAGGTTAGTTCCAGCCGAACCAAGGGCCCAGCTTCTGACGCCGACACAATCTCACCAGTAAAATTACGTCTCGTGGCTGTCTTTTGTCCGGCTCGAACAACAAATCGGCCAGATGCGCGCGTAACAAAATTATCCGCACAGAAAAATTGAAAAGAATCAAAAAAGCGAAGAAGCTTCCGCCGTGTTCCAGCCACCGAAAAGACAAAGCGACTATCAGGGGTATCGCCTGAATCCGCCGGACCGCATGTCCTCCGGCGGCGCGATGCCGATCCTGCTCGGCGCGGCCATCATCGCCGCGGCGATCCTGTTGTCCACGCTGGTTACGGCGGTGGGCACGCGGTTCACCGGCATGGAGGGTTCCAGCGACGAGAGCATGTGGCTGGTCGACCGGCTCACCGGTCGCGTCTACAAATGCCAGGCCCCGGAACGCGGCAAGGCGTCGTGCGAGGCGGAGATCGCGACCGGCAGTATCGCGACCGGAGAACGGGGCAAACACTGAGCCGTATGGCCGGGCGCGCGCCGTTTGACTGCGAATGCCGCGGCCTGCCGGGCCCTGGCGCGGCCTCGTGGCGCCCGATGCACGAATCCGGCTACATTGCCGCGTCATGCCCGGCGCCATCCAATCCCATCCCCTGACCAAGAGGCAAGCCCGCCAGATCTGGCTGTGCGCCCAGCGGCTCGACACCTCGGTGCCGTTCGGGGAGGGGCCGCAGGCGACGGCGGCGGCGGTGGAGCATCTCGGCTATGTCCAGATCGACACCATCAACGTCATCGAGCGCTCCCATCACCATATTCTCTGGACCCGCATTCCGAACTACCGGCGCGCGGATCTGCGCCAGGCCCAGAGCGTCGACAAAAGCGTGTTCGAATACTGGACCCATGCGTTGTCCTACGTGCCGGCAAAGGATCTGCGGTTCTTTCTTCCCGCGATGAAACGTCACCAGCGCGAGGGCCACAGATCGTACGACACGGTCAGCAAGGCCGATCTGCGCAAGGTGCTGACCCTGATCCGGCGCGACGGCGCGCTGACCATCCGCGACATCGAGGACGATGTGCTGGTGGAGAAGCAGCATCTGTGGGCGAGCCGCAAGCCGTCGAAGCGCGCGCTGCAACTGGCGTTCTACACCGGCGTGCTCACGATTTCCGAGCGCAACGGCATGCTCAAGACCTATGAGTTGATGGCGCGGCATTTCGGCTGGGACCGGCCGCCCAATCATCCGCCAAAGTCAGCCTCGGTGAGCGAAACCACCGCCTATCTGCTCGATCGCGCGTTGCGTGCGCAAGGCGTCGTCAGCCTGGATTCGATCTGTCATCTCGATGCGCCAAGCAAGCCGCAGGTGCGGCGATTGATCGAAGCCCGGGTTCGCCGCGGCGAACTGCTGCCGGTCGGGCTCGAAGGCGCCGGCAAGCAGGAGCATTGGGTGCGCCCGGAGACGCTGCAGCAAACGGGCGATGGTGCGGCGCCCGAGCTGGTGCATATCCTCTCGCCGTTCGATCCGCTCGTCATCCAGCGCAAGCGCACCGAATTGTTTTTCGATTACGGTCATCGCTTCGAGGCCTATGTTCCGAAGGAGAAGCGGGTGTTCGGCTATTTCGTGCTGCCGGTGCTGGTCGGCGACAGCATCGTCGCCGCCCTCGATCTCAAGACCGATCGCAAGAGTCGCAAGCTTCTGATGCAGAAATGGAACTGGGTCGGCCCCGCCGCGCCCAAGGGCGCGCGCAAGGATTTGAAACGCCACATCGAGGAAGAACTGCACCGTTTCGAGCGGTTTCAGCTCGCGGAGTGAGGGACGTCGCCCGCCGACAGTCTCGTCTTCGTGACGGCTGTGGCTCTGAAACGATCATGCCCTATCCCCAACAGAATGCAGCGGTGCATCCACTCCAATCACCGATCGGCATGCGGCGCTGAAGCGCTGGTACGATTCCGCTCGATGCGCGCCAGCATGAGGCGCATGGCTGTTGACGCGCCTCTACCCGATGCCCTTGATCAGCATCTTGCAAACATCCGTGACGTACGACCTCGCCTTGGAGGGCGCCACGTGCAGCCGCTGGTGCAGGATCTGGGTGATGACGCCTTGCAGCGCCGCCACGAACACGGCGGTGCGTCCGACCACGAGGTTGGGCGCCATGCCGGTGCCGGCAAAACCCACCGCGAAGATCTGCAGGGTGTCGAACATGGCGGCTTCAAGATCGGGAAATTTGCCCTCGGTGTTGACCCGCTCGCCGGCCATGAGATGAAACAGGTTAGGACAGTCCTGCGCGAATCCGAAAAATCCGATGCCGCCGGCGATCAGCGCCGGCTCGCCCGGTGCCTTGCCGGCGGTGGATTTTTTCAGACGCTGGCCAAGACGGGCCCAGCCGGTTTGCGCGACGGCCGCCAGTAACGACAATTTGTCCGGGAAGTGCCGGTACACCGCGCGGTGGTTGACGCCGGTGTCGCGCGCGAGCTCGCGCAGGCTGATCAATTCCACGCCCTCGGCCTCAAGCCGCGCAAGTGCCGCGTCCACAAGCGCTTCCGGCAGATTTCCATGGCGAAACGTATCGCGCCTTGGCGGCGATTTCGCAGCCATTCCTCAGTCCCCTTGCTTCAGTTTCCTGACTTCAGGGTCTTTTTATCACCCCTTGACGGCAAAGCGAAGCTGCCCATATGTCTCCAGTGGAGACTATTGAGTGATCGTTATTGCCGGCGCAATTTCTGGCGTCGGCAAACAAGAGTGTTCTCTTTCAAAACGACAGGAATTGCCATGACTGACACCTTCCTCGACCGCGCGAATTTCATCATCTTCCCACCTGTGATTCCATATTCCACGCTCGCGATCGCCTGCGTATTGCAGTGGCTGGTGCCGCTTGGACTGGTCGCAAATATAGGCCAGGGCGTGCGGACCGGGCTCGGCGCGATGATCGTCATCGCGGGCATGGCGACCATGTTGGCCGGCCACCGCGCACTGCTGCGGCACGGCACCAACGTCAATCCGTTGCGGCCGACCACCGCGCTGGTTACCGATGGCGTATTTCGACTCACCCGCAATCCGCTCTATGTCGGGGTGTCGGTCGCGTTGTGCGGGCTCGCGCTGATCTTTGCGCTGGACTGGATGCTGGTCTTGATCGTTCCGGCTTGCGTCGTCCTGCACTTCGCCGTGGTCAGGCGCGAGGAGTCCTATCTCGAAGGCAAATTCGGCGAGGCGTATCGGCGCTACAAGGCAAGCGTGCCGCGCTATCTGCTGGATTGATGGGCGACCGCTCCCAATACACGTCGGCAACACATCGGCTGAAAATTTTGGAAGGATCTAAATCATGATCAAATCGCTTTTCCGCGTCAGCGTTTCGTTGGCCCTGGTCGGCATCGTCCTCGGCATCGTCATGGGCATAAAGCAGGATTTCACACTGATGCCCGCGCATGCGCATCTCAATCTGCTCGGCTTCGTCACCATGTTTCTCTCGGCGCTGTATTATCGCAGCGTTCCCGAGGCGGCCGCGAGCCGGCTCGCCCCGGTTCAGGCCATCGTCAGCGTGGCTGGCGCCGTGGTATTCCCGATCGGGATCGCGTCGGTGCTGCTGGGCGGACACGACCGGTTCGAGCCGATCGTGGTCGGCGGCGCGCTGACGGTGTTGCTTGGCATGGCGCTGTTCGCGGTGATCGTGTTCCGCACCTCAGGCGCCGAGCGTACGATGGCCGCCGGTTCCGAGCGGCGCTCGGGGAGTCTTCAGTTCGAAAAATAACGCTTGAGAGCATGACTGCGATGATGCAGAGAGCGGCGGACACGAGATGTGACGACGGCCAACAATCGTCACCAAGACAAAATCGGGGGAGAAACCCATGTCCGCCACCACCATCACCGCTGCGACCGGCACCAGGAGCGAGCTCGAGACCTCCACCATCCGCGCCATCTCCTGGCGGCTGATCCCGTTTCTGGTGCTGGCCTATTTCCTGGCCTATCTCGATCGCGTCAATCTCGGCTTCGCGGCGCTGACCATGAACGCCGAGCTGAAATTCTCGCCGACGGTTTTTGCGTGGGGCGCCGGCATCTTCTTCATCGGCTATTTCATTTTCGAGGTGCCGAGCAATCTGGCGCTGGAGAAATTCGGCGCCAGCCGCTGGATCGCGCGCATCATGGTGACCTGTGGGGCATCATCTCCGCCCTAATGGCTCTCGTCAGCGGCGTCTGGAGTTTTTACATCTTTCGCTTCCTGCTTGGCGTCGCGGAAGCGGGATTTTTCCCCGGCATCATTCTTTATCTCACCTACTGGTACCCGGCTGAATATCGCGCGCGCTTTCTCGCCGCCTTCGCCATCGCAGTTCCGGTTTCGACCGTGATCGGCGCGCCGATCTCCGGGCTGCTGCTGGGGCTCGATGGCGTGTTGGGACTGAGAGGCTGGCAGTGGCTGTTCATCATCGAGGGCGTTCCGTCGGTGCTGCTCGGCATCGTCACCTGGTTCTATCTCACCGACCGGCCGGCCAAGGCGGATTGGTTGACGGCGGAACAAAAGGCGTGGCTGTCCGCCAAGCTTGACAGCGAGATCGCCGCCAAGCAGGCGATGCAACATCCGACGCTGGGGCAGGCGCTGTCCTCGCCCAAGGTGCTGACCTTGAGCCTGATCTATTTCGGATTCGTCGGCGCGCTCTATGGCATGCAGTTCTGGCTGCCGCAGATCGTGAAAGCGTTCGGCTTCTCCAACGCGCAGACCGGCTTCGTCACCGCGGTGCCCTATCTGTTCGGCACCGTCGCGATGATCCTGTGGGCGCGGCATTCCGATGCGACGCGTGAACGCGTGATGCATGTCGGCGCGCCGCTGTTGTTGACCGCAGTGGCGCTCGGTGTCTGCGGCTACATGGACAACCCCTATGTGACGATGTTCGCCCTGACCGTCGCCGCGATCGGCATCTTCTGCACTTTCGCCGTGTTCTGGACGCTGCCGACTGCGTGGCTTTCCGGCACCGCCGCGGCCGGCGCCATCGCGCTGATCAATTCGATCGGCAACCTCGCCGGCTTCGGCGGGCCCTATCTGATCGGCTGGGTCAAGGAAGCCACCGGCTCGACCTCGACGGGACTCCTGGTGCTCGCCGTGTTGCCGCTGATCGCCGGCCTCCTGGTTTTCCTCGGCGGCCACGAGACCAAGGCGGAATTCGCCAGCGTCAGTCCGGCGAAATAGTGCCACGTCGTTCCCGCGTACGCGGGAACCCATACGCCGTGTCCTCTCGTGCGGGCATTGTCGCAGACACCTTCCTCCATCGCGACCAGTTTTGGTTATGGGTCCCGCCTGCGCGAGGACGACGGGAGATTTCACCACGCCTTAACCACCAGATCATTCACGAATTCATGATCACTGACGAATATTGACAATCATCAGTGAACACTCAATAGTCTTCATCAGGTTTAGCCGATGGAGAGTCCGATGTTCGTCCGTTCTGTTTTGTCGAGCTATTACAGGCTTTTAGCCGGTCTGGCGTTGGCGCTTGTGGCAGTTGCGCTGGCCGGCTGCAACGAGAAGGTGGCCGATAAGGCGGTCCCATCACGCCCGGTTCTGGTCTCCACGGTGCATTACGAGGCGGAATCGCCGGAGCGCAGTTTCGTCGGCACCATCAAGCCCCGGATCGAAACCGACATGGGGTTCCGGGTCCCCGGTAAGGTGGCAAAACGCCTGGTGGAAGTCGGCCAGACCGTCGACGTCGGCCAGCCGCTGGCCACCCTCGATGAAGTCGATCTGAAACTGCAGGCAGAGCAGGCCGAAGCGGAATTCAATGCCGCCACCGGCGTGTTGGCACAGGCCGCCGCCGCCGAGCAGCGCGCCAAGGACCTCCGCGCCAAGGGCTGGACCACCGACGCGCAACTGGACCAGAGCCGGGCCGCCGGCGATGAAGCCCGGGCGCGGCTCAATCGGGCCGAACGCTCGGTCGAACTCACCAAAAACTCTCTCTCTTATGCAACCCTGGTCGCCGACACCCGCGGCGTCGTCACCGCTACCCTGATCGATGCCGGCCAGGTAGTGGCGTCGGGCCAGACCGCGGTTCGCGTCGCGCGCTTTGCCGAGAAGGAAGCCGTGGTCGCGATCCCGGAGACCCTCGTCGGCCGCGCCAAGGATGGCACAGCCACAGTCACCTTGTGGTCGGAGCCCAACAAGAAATACGCCGCCAGGCTGCGCGAGGTCGCGCCCTCGGCCGATCCCGCCACGCGTACTTTTCTCGCAAAATTCTCGCTGCCCGAGGCCGGCGAAAATGTCTCGCTCGGCATGACCGCGACGCTGACGCTGGTCGATGCCGCCACCACCCGCGTGGCGCGGCTGCCGCTGTCGGCGCTGTTCAACCAGGGCAGCGATCCCTCGCTCTATATCGTCGACGACAAGGGCAATCTGGTGCTGAAGCCGGTCGCCGTGAAATCCTACGAGACCAACAGCGTCGTCATATCAGGCGGCGTCGATGAGGGCGCCAAGGTGGTTTCGCTCGGCGTGCAAAAGCTCGATCCGGCCCAGAAGGTCCGGGTTGTCTCGTCGTTGTCGTTCTGAGCGGGGAGGGTGTCATGAAGCGTTTCAATCTCTCGGGTTGGGCCGTCAGCCATCCCGCACTGATCCTGTTCCTGGTCGTGGCCCTCAGCGTCGCCGGCTTCTTCTCCTACCAGCGGCTGGGCCGCGCCGAAGATCCGTTCTTCACCGTGAAGGTGGTGAACGTGTCGGCGATCTGGCCCGGCGCCACTGCGGCCGAGATGCAGACCCAGGTTGCCGATCCCTTGGAGAAGAAGCTGCAGGAACTACCCTATTTCGAGAAGGTGCAGACCTACTCAAAACCTTCGTTCACGGCGATGCAGGTCACCTTCAAGGATTCGACGCCGCCCAAGGACGTGCCGTATCTGTTTTACCTGCTGCGCAAGAAGCTGGCGGACGCGCAAGGCGCGCTTCCGGCCAATCTGCTCGGCCCGGTCGTCAACGATGAATTCAGCGACGTCGATTCGATCCTCTATATGATGACCGGCGACGGCGCCGATTATGCGCAATTGAAGAAGACAGCCGAAGGGATGCGCCAGCGGCTCTTGAAAGTGCCTGGGGTCACCAAGGTCGATCTCTACGGCACCCAGGACGAACGGATCTTCGTCGAATTCTCGCATGCCAAACTGGCGACGCTCGGCATCACGCCGCAGGCGCTGTTCGATTCGCTCGCCAAGCAGAACAACGTCGTGCCGGCCGGTACGGTGGAGACTTCCTCGCAGCGCGTGCCGCTGCGCGTCACCGGCGCGCTCGACGGCGTCAAGGCGGTGGCGGAGACGCCGGTCGAAAGCAATGGCCGGGTGTTTCGCTTGGGCGATATCGCGACCGTCACGCACGGCTTTGTCGATCCGCCGAGCTTCGTGGTGCGTCAGGAAGGCAAGCCCGCGCTCGGCGTCGGCGTCGTCACCGCCAAGGGCGCCAACATCCTCGAACTCGGCAAGGACGTCGAGAACGCCGCCAATGATTTCATGAAGGCGGTGCCGCAGGGCATCAATATCGAGCGGATTGCCGACCAGCCGAAGGTGGTCGAGCACGCCGTCGGCGAATTCGTGCACTCCTTCATCGAGGCCTTGGCGATCGTGCTGTTCGTCAGTTTCGTCGCGCTGGGCTGGCGTACCGGCATCGTGGTGGCGCTGTCGGTGCCGCTGGTGCTGGCGATCGTCTTTATCGTCATGAACGCGATGTCGCTCGACCTGCACCGGATTACGCTGGGCGCGCTGATCATCGCGCTCGGTCTTCTGGTCGACGACGCCATCATCGCGGTCGAGATGATGGTGGTGAAGATGGAGCAGGGCTGGGACCGCATCCACGCGGCGTCCTTTGCCTGGGAATCCACCGCATTCCCGATGCTGACGGGGACGCTGGTCACGGCGGCCGGCTTCCTGCCGATCGGCTTTGCCAATTCGGCGGTCGGCGAATATGCCGGCGGCATTTTCTGGATCGTCGGGATCGCGCTGGTCGCGTCCTGGTTCGTGGCGGTGATCTTCACGCCCTATATCGGCGTCAAGCTGTTGCCGAACATCAAGGTTCACCACAACCACGATCCGCACGCGGTCTATGAAACCCGCGTCTACCGGATCCTGCGCAGCATGATTCAGTGGTGTGTCGATCACCGGGTCAAGGTGGTGCTGGCGACGGTTGGCGTGTTTGCGCTCTCCATCGTCGGCTTCGGCCATGTGCAGCAGCAGTTCTTCCCGCTGTCGGAACGGCCGGAGCTGTTCCTGCAACTGCGGCTGCCGGAAGGCACCGCGTTCAATGTCACCGAGAAGTCCGTCGAAAAGGCCGAAGCCTTGCTGAAGGACGACCAGGACATCTCGACCTACACCGCCTATGTCGGCCAGGGTTCGCCGCGCTTCTGGCTCGGCCTGAGCCCGCAGCTGCCGAATGAGGCCTTCGCCGAAATCGTCATCGTCGCCAAGGATGTCAACGCGCGCGAGCGGATCAAGGCCCGCTTGGAGAAGGCGGTGGATGACGGGACGTTGACCGAGGCGCGGGTGCGCGTCGATCGCTTCAATTTCGGTCCGCCGGTCGGCTTTCCCGTCCAGTTCCGCGTGATCGGTCCGGACACCAAGACCGTGCGCGAGATCGCCTACAAGGTGCGCGACGTGATGCGGCAGAACGACAAGGTCAAGGATCCGCATCTCGACTGGAACGAGGAGACGCCTTACCTGAAGCTGGTCGTCGATCAGGACCGCGCCCGTGCGCTCGGCCTGACCCCGCAGGACGTATCGCAGGCGCTGAGCATGCTGATCTCGGGTGCGCCGGTGACGACGATCCGCGACGGTATCGAGAAAGTCGGCGTGATCGCCCGTGCGGTGCCGTCCGAACGGCTCGATCTCGGCCGCGTCGGCGACCTCACGGTCACCACGCGCAACGGCGTCGCGGTACCGCTGACGCAGATCGCCAAGATCGAATATTCGCACGAGGAGCCGATCCTGTGGCGGCGCAACCGCGACATGGCGATCACGGTGCGCGGCGACGTCGTCGACGGCGTCCAGGCGCCGGATGTGACCAACCAGATCTGGCCGAAACTGCAGGAAATCCGCGACAGCCTGGAGCCGGCCTACCGGATCGAGGCGGGCGGCGCGTTCGAGGAATCCGCCAAGGGCAACGCGTCGATCTTCGTGCTGTTTCCGCTGATGGTCATCGTCATGCTGACGCTCCTGATGATCCAGCTGCAGAGTTTTTCGCGGCTGCTGCTGGTATTCCTGACCGCGCCGCTCGGCATTGTCGGGGCATCGCTCGGGCTGAACGTTGCGAATCAGCCGTTCGGCTTCGTGGCGCTGCTCGGACTGATCGCTCTGGCCGGCATGATCATGCGCAATGCGGTGATCCTGGTGGACCAGATCGAGACCGATGTCGCTCACGGCCTGACCCGCAAGGAAGCCATCGTCGAGGCGACCGTCCGGCGCGCCCGGCCGGTGATACTGACCGCGCTCGCCGCCATCCTGGCGATGATTCCGCTGTCGCGCTCGGCGTTCTGGGGCCCGATGGCGATCACCATCATGGGCGGCTTGTTTGTTGCAACCTTCCTGACCTTGTTGTACTTGCCGGGCCTGTATGCGCTCTGGTTCCGCAAGAGCCTCGAGGAAAGCGGACCCGAAGAGGTTGATCTTGCGCCGCAACATCACGGCGAACCGCATCCTGTATTTCCGCTTGCTGCGGCCGCCGAATAATTGAACATTAAGCAACCCGGAGAACCTTGAGCACCATGACGCTGATCTCGGACCATATCGAACCCGACACACGAGAACGGATTCTCGAAGTGGCGGAGCGCTTGTTCCGCGAAATCGGCTACCAGAAGACGACGGTAGCCGACATCGCCAAGGTGCTGCGCATGAGTCCGGCGAACGTCTATCGCTTCTTCGATTCGAAGAAGGCGATCCACGAAGGCGTCGCACGCGGCCTGATGGGCGAAGTCGAAGTGGCGGCCCAGGCGATCGCGAACCGGCCGGGGCCGGCAGCGCCCCGTCTGCGCGAACTCATGAAGACCGTCCATCGCATGAACAGCGAACGCTATGTCGGCAATTCAAAACTGCACGAGATGGTCGAGATCGCGATGGAGGAAAGCTGGGACGTTTGCGTGGCCCACATGGAGCTGATCACCCAGACCATCGGCGGTGTCATCGCGCAGGGCGCCGCATCCGGCGAATTCGAGGTGGCGGACCTGCAAGCGGCGGCGTTGTGCTCTTGCGCCGCGATGATCAAATTCTTCCATCCGCAAATGATCGCGCAAACCGCCAACAAGCCGGGGCCGTCGATCGACCAGATGATCGATTTTATCATCGCCGGCCTTTCGCCGCGGGCGAAGGCAGCTGGCAAACAATCCTGAGTTTCGTTCGTCATTGCGAGCCAACGGGTCGCGCGAACGCGCGCCCGATGATAAACTCCGCGAAGCAATCCATGGCGCGGCACTACGCAATATGGATTGCTTCGTCGCTTTGCTCCTCGTAATGACGGTGTTAGCATTGGCGACAATAAGTTAGACAACGTGCGAGCTGCACAACTGGAAGGAAAATTCCGGCGTGGTCGAACGAGATTTGCACTATTACGAACCGCGCAACGGCCACGGCCTCAAGCACGATCCCTTCAACGCCATCATCGCACCGCGCCCGATCGGCTGGATCTCGTCGCGAGATGCCAAGGGCCACATCAATCTGGCACCCTACAGCTTCTTCAACGGGTTCTGTTACCACCCACCGATCATCGGCTTTTCCTCGACCTCCTGGAAGGACAGCGTCGCCAACATCCAGGAGACCGGCGAGTTCGTCTGGAATCTCGCCACCATGGAGCTGGCGCAGCAGATGAACGCCACTGCAGCGCATGTTGCCCACGACGTCAGCGAATTCACGGTCGCGGGGCTGACGGCGGCACCCGGCAAGCTCGTCAATGTGCCCCGGGTGGCGGAAAGCCCGGTCTCGTTCGAGTGCAAACTGACGCAGATCGTCCAGCTGCTGGGCGCCAACGGCGACAAGGCGCAGGCCTGGCTCACGCTGGGCGAGGTCGTCGCGGTCCATATCGACAAGGCCTTCATCAAGGACGGCGTCTACCAGACCGCGCTGGCGCGGCCGATCGTGCGCGCCGGCCGCCGCGGCGACTATTTCGAGATACGGCCGGACGCCATGTTCGAGATGACGCGGCCGGACTGAGCGGCATCAGGGTAAGTTGCTGATCGCGTTCTGGAACCGTTGCGGTAGCCTGCCGTTATCAAGGCGGCCTTGGCTGGATCAATTTCGCTTCATTTTCAATGCGAAGTGTTCACCTCAATTCCACGCTTTCCGCTAGAATGAATGATCTTTTGGCATATGCGTAGCCGCCGGATCGCGTAAGTCTCCTAGCCCGAGAGGACACCGCCATGAGCTTTCGCCGCGACTTCATCACCAAGCCGATTTTTTCCTGGGCGCGCGGCGTGTTGCCGGCGATGTCGGACACCGAGCGCGAGGCGCTGGAGGCCGGCGATGTCTGGTGGGACGCGGATCTCTTCACCGGCGATCCCGACTGGTCGAAACTGCTCGCCACGGCGCCGGCGACGCTGACACAGGAGGAGCAGGCGTTTCTCAACGGTCCGGTCGATGAGCTCTGCGCGATGCTCGACGACTGGAAGATCAATTGGGAATGGCGCGATATGCCGCCGGAAGTCTGGGACTTCATCAAGCGGAAGAAATTCTTCGGCATGATCATCCCAAAGGAATTTGGCGGGCTCGGCTTTTCGCCCTATGCGCATTCCGAAGTGGTGCGCAAGATCTCGTCGCGTTCGCTGACCGCCGCCGTCACCGTGATGGTGCCGAATTCACTGGGGCCCGGCGAACTCTTGATGCGCTTCGGCACCAGGGATCAGCAGCAGCAATGGCTGCCGCGCCTTGCCGACGGCCGCGAGATTCCCTGCTTCGGCTTGACCAGTCCGGAAGCCGGCTCCGACGCCGCCTCGATGGTCGACAGCGGCGTCATCTGCAAGGGCGAATTCGAGGGCCGCGAAGTGCTGGGGCTGCGGCTGAACTGGCATAAGCGCTACATCACCCTCGGGCCGGTCGCGACGCTGCTGGGTCTTGCCTTCAAGGCCTATGATCCGGATCATCTGGTCGGGCCGAGGGAAGATCTCGGCATCACCGTCGCGCTGATCCCGAGTCATCTCGCGGGCGTCAGGATCGGCCATCGCCATCTGCCGTCGATGCAGGTGTTCCAGAATGGTCCGAACTGGGGCCGCGACGTCTTTATCCCGATGGATTACATTATCGGCGGACAAGAACGGCTCGGCCAGGGCTGGAAGATGCTGATGACGGCGCTCGCCGCCGGACGCGGCATCTCGCTGCCGTCATTGTCGGCGGCAGGCGCCGCCTACGCAGCGCGCACTACCGGCGCCTATGCGCGGATTCGCGAACAGTTCAACGTGCCCATTGGAAAGTTCGAAGGCATCGAGGAGCCGTTGGCGCGCATCGCCGGCACCGCCTACCTGCTCGACGCGGCGCGGCGGCTGACCTGCGCCGCGCTCAACCAAGGGCACCATCCGGCCGTGATCTCCGGCATCATGAAGCTGCACGCCACCGAGCGGATGCGGATCGCGATCGACGATGCCATGGACATCCACGGCGGCAAGGCCGTGATCGATGGCCCGCAGAACTATCTCGGCAGTCTCTATCGCTCGGTGCCGGTCGGCATCACCGTCGAGGGCGCCAACATCCTGACTCGCAACCTGATCGTGTTCGGGCAGGGCGCGATCCGCGCGCATCCGTATCTCCTGGAAGAGATGAACGCGCTCGGCGAGGAGGACCGCGCCAAGGGTCTCGACGCATTCGACACCGCGTTCTGGAAACATATCGGGCACAGCTTCACCACCATGTTCCGGGCCTGGGGCCGAAGCTGGAGCGGCGGTATGTTCGTGGCCGCGCCGGATGCCGGCGACGCCACCAAATTCTATCGTCAGCTCTCGCGCTACTCCTCGGCCTTCGCGCTATGCGCCGACATGGCGCTGTTGACGCTCGGCGGTTCGCTCAAGCGCAAGGAAATGCTGTCGGCGCGGTTCGGCGATATCTTGTCCGAACTGTATCTGCTCTCCGCCGCGCTGAAGCGCTGGCAGGACGAGGGCCGTCAAAGTGCCGATTTCGCCGCGCTGGAATGGTGCATGGCCAGCGGCTTCAAGACCATCGAGAATCGTTTTGCGGAAATCCTCGCCAACCTGCCGAACCGGTTTGTCGCGATCGTGCTGAAATTCCTGGTCCAGCCGTTCGGCGCCCGCGTGCTTGGGCCTTCGGATCGCGTGATCCATCAATGCGCGCAGCTGGTGCTGGAGCCGTCGGCCGCGCGCGATCGCCTGACGCCCGATCTGTCACATGTCGATGACGACCGCGGCGTGGCGCGGCTGGAGAAGGCATTTTTGCTTGTCACGGGCACCGAGGAGATCGCCAAGAGAATACGCGCCGCCCGCCTTCATGACTGGAAAGAGGCGGTGAAGCAGGGCGTCATCACCCAAGGCGAAGGAGAAAAGCTCGCGGCCGCCCATGAGGCCGCCGCAAAAGTGATCGAGGTCGACGACTTCGCGCCGGAAGCGCTGTCGCCGATTTACAAGAAGCCCGCCGACGTGCATCAGTTCTTCCAGGAGTTGGGTGAGCAGAGGGCTGCGAGCTGATGGCGCGACCGGTTTTCATTATCGACGGCAGCCGGACGCCGTTCCTGAAAGCGCGCTCCGGGCCCGGCCCGTTCACCCCGGTCGATCTCGCCGTGCAATGCGGCCGTCCCTTGCTGGCGCGGCAGCCCTTCGCGCCCACCGCCTTCGATCAGGTGATCCTCGGCTGCGTCAATGTCATTGCCGACGAGATGAACCCGGCCCGCGTCGCCGCCCTGCGGCTCGGCATGGGCGAGGCGATGGTGGCCTTCACGGTGCAGATCAATTGCGGCTCCGGCATGCAGTCGATCGACACCGCCTATCGATATATCCGCGAGGGCACCTCCGATCTGATTCTCGCCGGCGGCGCCGAAGCGCTCAGCCATGCGCCGCTGGTCTGGCCGCAGCAGGGCGTGCGCTGGTTCGCAGGTCTCGCCGGCGCCAAGGGGATTCTCGGCAAACTCGCTGCGCTGGCGAAGACGCGTCCGGCTTATTTCAAGCCGATCATCGGCCTCGAGCGCGGGCTGACCGATCCGATCACCGAACTCAACATGGGACAAACGGCCGAAGTGGTCGGACATCTCTTCGGCATCACGCGCGAACAATCGGATGCCTATGCGGTCGAAAGCCACAAGCGGCTCGCCAACGCGCAGTCGCAAGGCTGGCTGAAGGGCGAAGTCGAAACCGCCTTCGCGCGCGATGGCAAATTCTACGATCACGATGACGGCGTGAGGCCGGATTCCTCGCAGGAGAGTCTGGCAAAGCTCAAGCCGGTGTTCGAACGGCCCTGGGGTCAGGTCACCGCCGGCAATTCCTCGCAGATCACCGATGGCGCATCCTGGACTATTCTTGCGTCCGAGGAAGCGGTCGCCAAACATGGGCTGACGCCGAAGGCTGTCATCATCGACAGCCAATGGTCGGCGCTCGATCCCTCGATCATGGGCCTCGGCCCGGTGCTGTCGGCGACGGAATTGTTGAAGCGCAACAGCCTGTCGCTTGGGGATATCGAGACCTGGGAATTGAACGAGGCGTTCGCAACGCAAGTCCTGGGATGTCTGGCGGCCTGGAACGACGAAAAGTTCTGCCGCGAGATCTTGGGGCTTGAGAGCGCGGCCGGGCAAATCGACCACGCCAAGCTGAATGTCGATGGCGGCGCGATCAGCCTCGGCCATCCCGTCGGCTGCAGCGGCAACCGCATCGTGCTGCATCTCGTCAATGCGATGAAGCGGCTCGGCACCAGGCGCGGCATCGCCACCGAATGCATCGGCGGCGGGCAGGGCGGCGCCATGTTGATAGAGACGGTGTGATCATGGATTCAAGGATCATGGACGTTCTCGGCGACCGCGTGTTCGAGCTTGGGCCGAAGCCCGACGCCGGCGGACCGTATCGCAACTTCAAACTGACCCGCGATACCGACGGTATTGCGTGGCTGTTGTTCGACCGCGAAGGCGCCAGCGCCAACACGCTGTCAGCCGACGTCATCGAAGAACTCGACAAGGTGCTCGTCGAGTTGGAAGGCCAGCGTCCGACCGGGCTGGTCATCCGCTCGGCCAAACCATCCGGCTTCATCGCCGGCGCCGACGTCAACGAGTTTCGCGGCGCGGCCGATCCGCGTCCCGTGGAGACCGCGATCGGCCGGGCGCATGCGGTGATCGACCGCCTCGAAGGCCTGAAGGTTCCGAGCGTCGCCATCATCCACGGCTTCTGCCTCGGCGGCGGCCTCGAAGTCGCGCTGGCCTGCCAGTCGCGGATCGCGATCGATGGCGCGCGTTTTGGTTTTCCGGAAGTAATGCTCGGCCTGCATCCTGGCCTCGGCGGCACCGTGCGCTTCACGCAACTGGTCAATCCGATGCAGGCCATGACCCTGATGCTGACCGGAAAGACCATCGACGCGCGCAGGGCAAAATCGCTCGGGCTGGTCGATGCAGTGGCGCAGGAGCGGCATGTCCGCAATGCCGTGAAGGACGCGCTGTTCGGTCACTTGAAGCACGCCAAACCCGGGCTCGTGAATACCATTTTGAATTCCGGCCCCGTCCGCGGTTTCCTCAGTTCGCGCATGCGCGCGGAAGCCGAGAAGGCGGCGCCGCGTGAGCATTATCCTGCGCCTTACGCGTTGATCGATCTCTGGGAAAAGTACGGTGGCGACAGGCCAGCGATGCTGGCCGCCGAGAAGGCCTCGTTCGCCAGTCTGATGGTGACGCCGACAGCGCAGAATTTGATCCGCGTGTTCTTCCTGCGCGAGCAGATGAAAAAGCTTGCGGGCAGCGGCAACAAGATCAGCCATGTCCACGTCATCGGCGCCGGCGCGATGGGTGGCGACATCGCGGCCTGGTGCGCCCATCGGGACATGCGCGTGACGCTCGCCGACATGAAGCCGGAGCCGATTGCCGGCGCGATCAAACGCGCCGCCGATCTGTTCGGCAAGATCATGCGCAAGCGCACCGAGGTGCGCGACGCGCTGGATCGATTGATGCCCGACCTCGACGGCGAGGGCGTTCGCAACGCCGACCTCATCATCGAAGCGGTGCCGGAAAAGCTTGAACTAAAGCAGAAGGTCTATGCCGGGCTGGAGCCCGTCATGAAGCCCGGCGCGATCCTTGCCACCAACACGTCGAGCATTCCGCTGCAGGATCTGCGCACCACGCTGGCAAAACCCGAGCGGCTGCTCGGGCTGCACTTCTTCAATCCGGTGTCGCGGCTGCAACTGGTCGAGGTCGTCAGCCATGACGGCACTGATCCGGAAATGCTGAAGCAGGCGCTGGCCTTTGTCGGCGCCATCGACCGGCTGCCGCTGCCGGTCAAGAGTTCGCCGGGCTTTCTCGTCAACCGCGCGCTGACGCCGTACATGCTCGAGGCGATGGTGATGCTGGACGAGAAGATCGACAAGCTCACCATCGACGCGGCTGCGGAAAAATTCGGCATGCCGATGGGCCCGATCGAACTCGCCGATCAGGTCGGCCTCGATATCTGCCTCGCGGTCGGCGACATGCTGCGCTCGAAATTCGGCGATTCCCTGCCGCCGACGCCCGCCTGGCTGCGCGAGAAGGTGGCAAAAGGCGAACTCGGCCGCAAGACCGGCAGGGGCTTCTACCTCTGGAGGGACGGCAAGGCCGACAAGTCGCCCGGTTCGCCCAACAAGATCGAACCGACGCCGGAAATGATCGACCGGCTGATCCTGCCGATGTCGAATGTTTGCGTCGCGTGCTTGCGCGAGGGCATCGTCGACAATGCCGACGTGGTCGACGGCGCGATGATTTTCGGCACCGGCTATGCACCGTTCCGCGGCGGCCCTCTGAATTATGCGCGCAGCCGCGGCCCGGAGAACGTGGTGTCGACGCTGCGTGCGCTGGCTCAGAAATTCGGCGACCGCTTCACGCCGGATGCCGGCTGGGAGACGTTCAAGTGACGGACACGCCGGCTGCGCCGCTGAGCACGGAGGCCGAACCGCGCGGCGATCTCTGCATCCGCACTTTGGCGATGCCGGCCGACACCAACCAGAACGGCGATATCTTCGGCGGCTGGCTGCTGAGCCAGATGGATGTCGGCGGCGGCGTGTTCGCGTCCAAGATTGCAAAGTCGCGGACCGTCACGGTCGCGATCGAAGCCATGAATTTCCGCAAGCCGGTGTTTGTCGGCGATCTCGTCTCGGTGCACGCCAATCTGGTCCGGATCGGCAAGACCTCGATCACCGTCCACCTCGAAGCCTGGGTGCTGCGCCGCAAAGAGATGCTGTCGATCCTGGTGACCGACGGCAATTTCACCTATGTCTCGATCGACGATCAGGGACACCCGCAAATCATCAGGCAAGGTGAGCCGCCGATTTCGGCGTGACGTTCTGCGTTGCGTGATCGCGGGGCCTTGGCAGGTGGGCGCGGATGCGATCGGGTTGCGCTCCGTGTGATCTCTCTCACTGAACTCGAATGGAAAACGTCGGACCATGATCACATTTCGTCGAGGTGTCCAGTGTCGCTGTTATGCCGGATGGTGGTCATCGTCAGCCTGTTCGCGTTGGCTGGCCTTCTCGATCTGACGTGCGGGACAGGATCGTTCGCCGCCGATTTGCCCGTCGTGCCTGGAAACGCCCGGACTCAACACCATCCTGCGTCCGGCACAGCGCCCAAAACTGACACCGAAATCCGTCTCGAGGAATTTGCGAACGGGCCGAACGCCGCCTGTACGGCGTGGACCGATGGATGCCGTTCGTGCGGCACGGGTCCGGATGGCGTGTTCTGCTCGAATGTCGGCATCGCGTGCCAGCCGTCGGCGCCGCGATGCTCGCGGCCGTAGCTGTCCGGCCGCGGCCCTGGGTACGGAACTTTTGCGGAGCTTCTCCGTTGTCGGCCCCGGACTGAGGAATCAAGAGGAAGGCCAAGAGGCTTAAGGCAATGTCGGACACCTACATCATTGAAGTCGGCTCGCAGGCGGCGGGAATCGTCGTGCGCGCTCAAGGCGGTTATCGATTTTTTGCCGCCACCCATCGGTTCAATCGGCTGGAAGGCCAGCTGTTTCGCAACGCCCGTGAGGCCGAACGCGCGGCCAAACGCCTGGTCAATGGCGGTCTGACGCTTGTCGCGTAGGCCGTATCGCGAACTTCTATCTGCGTTGCCCGCATCGGCGAGGATCGCGGGCGGCGCGACAATTATCTTATTTGTCGAGGCGCCACGATCCGTCCCAGTCCTGGGACGGCGGGTTCGCCCTGAGGTTTTCGATGCGCCCGAGCAGCGCCATGGACGGCCCGTCGCCGGGCGTTGTCTCCAGTGACGCGTTGAGCGCGGCAATAGCGTCATCCCAGCGCCGTTCGCGGTAGGCCTTGAGCCCCTCCACGTACCTGTCTCGTGACGACGATAGTTGTGGCGTGAGCTGGCCCTTGGATCCGAGGATCTCGAAGATGACTTCCGAACGGGTGTGGCCCGCGACCACAACCCGGTCGATTTCTCGAACCTCGAGTGCGCCCGCCGCGGCGATCGTTCTGTCGGAAACCAGATTGCGGGTACCGTACACCTTGTTCGCGCCTTCCAGCCGTGAGGCGAGATTCACCACATCGCCCATCACGGTATAACTCATCATGACATCGGAGCCGATGCTGCCGACCAGCGCCTCGCCGGTCGCAACGCCGATCCTCAGATCGCATGTCTCCATCGGCGTGCCGCGCACGCCGAGCAGCTCGGGGATTTCCTGACGCAAGGTCGCGATGCGCTCGATCATTTCCATGGCCGCCAAACACGCAAAGCGGGCATGATCGGCCTCGCCGACGAACGGAGGGCCCCAATAGGCCATGATGCCGTCGCCGATATATTTGTCGATGATGCCCCGGTTGGTGCGGATCGGTTCGGACATGATTGAAAGATAACGGTTCATGACCTTGACCAGGCCTTGCGGCGTCATGCCTTCGCTTAAACTGGTGAAACCCTTCAAGTCGCAGAACAGCACCGTCATCAGCCGGCGCTGACCTTCCGCTCCGGTCACGGTGGGGTTGTCGATCAGCCCTTCCACGACACGCGGATCGATATACTTCCCAAAGGTCTCCCGGATCCGCTCGTTGTCGCGCAGTTGCACCACCATCCGGTTGAACGCCGCTGCCAACTGTCCGATTTCGTCGCCCGTCTTTACATCGATGGATTGATCGAGCTGGCCCGCCTCGACCGCCCGCGTTCCCTCCAGCAATTGCCGGACAGAACGAATGATGCCGCCGCTGACGAGATTGGCGAAAATCAATCCAATGATCGCAGCGAGCAGCGTCACGATCGCGGAGATCAGGACCACCTGAGTCTGCTCCGCCCTGATCGTCGCGATGGCGCCGTAGCTTGTCTTCACCATTTCACTGCGAACGGCATCGATTTTGTCATCGAGTTCGTCGCGGAGCGCGTCGACTCGCGCAAGGCTGCGTCTCACGGCTGCGAAGTCTCGCGCATCAAGTCCTGAAAGAAGCTCGGCGTTCTCCTGCTTCAGATGCCGGCGGGCATCGCTCATCAGGCTGTCGATCCGGGTCTCGACCCGCGCCAGCGCGGCATTGTCCGAGGGTGTGCTGGTATCTTCAATGATCGCGTTGAGCAGCTTGCGCGCCGCCAGCGCTTCGCTTTCGACCTCGGCGTCCTTGGCGTCATACAACTGCTTGCGGGTTTTGTACCCGATCTCGTCGGGCGGTTCCTGCATCTTTGCGATCACCATGCGTCGTAGCGCGAGCGCCCGTTCAAGCGACAGGATATTGATCCGCGTCAGATGCGCGTTGGCGGGAAAGTACCGTGCCGTCATTTCATTAAGCAGATGGCCGACCCGCCCGACCATCACCATCGACAGTACGGATGTTGCCACCATGAGCACGATCAGTCCGACAGCGATGGCGACGATCCGCCGTCTGATCGACTGCTTGATCATCGATCCCGAGAATTTCCTGAAATTCTGAAGGGTGAGGGTATTTGAAATGGCTCTTCCTCCGCCGGCTGGGTTCGATGATTTCGTGCAGGAGCCTCAATTCAAGTTTCTCAAGATGCGTATCGTTCGGCAGAAACGGTCGCTCGGGTTGATCTACGTCAAGCGACCGGTGGTAATCGCGCGGCCAGGGCATCGGGGGCTGCGCCGAGACGCGCTTCGCGCTGCTGCCCGGCCATGACGGTTAACGAGTCCGGTCTTTAACCCTTCGGACCACCGGTGTGGCCCATCTGCCGCGTTGACCGACCGCCAGAACCGCCGCACCATGAGGGTATATCCGCCCGAGGTGCTGCATGACCGGTCTCACCCACCGCCAATCCGAGATCCTCAATATCGCCCGCGCCTTCGGCCGGGTGACGGTCGAGGACCTTGCCAGGCGTTTCGAGGTTTCGGCGCAGACCATCCGCAAGGATCTCAACGACCTCTGCGATCACCGCTCGCTGACGCGCATTCACGGCGGCGCCATCATTGCGTCGGGCGTGGAGAATCTTGCCTATGAAGCGCGGAGGTTCGTCGCCGCCGAGGAGAAGAAGGCAATCGGTGCGGCGGCAGCGGCGATGATTCCCAACGGCTGCTCGCTGTTCATCAACATCGGCACGACAACGGAAGAAGTCGCGAGCGCGCTGACCTCGCATGAGGACCTCCTGGTCATCACCAACAACCTCAACGTCGCGATGCTCTTGTACCGGCATCCGCGCATCGAGGTGATCGTGGCCGGCGGCGCGGTGCGCCGCGCCGATGGCGCCGTGATCGGCTCGACCGCGATCAGCCTGATCGGCCAGTTCAAGGTCGACTATGCCATCATTGGCGCTTCCGCGATCGACGAGGAGGGCGCGCTGCTGGACTTCGACTATCGCGAAGTCCAGGCGGCGCAGGCCATCATTGCCAATGCGCGCAGCGTCATGCTGGTCGCCGACTCGACGAAACTGCGGCGCAGCGCGCCGGTTCGTATCGCCCATATCAGCCAGATCCAGACCTTTGTCACCGACGCCGCGCTGCCGGCAGGGCTCGCGAATATCTGTCACACTCGCGGCATCGAGGTGATCGAGGCGATGCCCAAGTCCTCGGCTGACCTGGACGAACCGGGCGAGCCGAATCCCCCTCCCGCCGCCGTTCGCTTGCGCTAGAGACCGTCATCCCGCCCAGGTTCCCCCTTTTCGGTTGCTTTCGCTTTTGTTTGTGATTTAATCGAAAACGAAAGCAAAGTCGCCAAAGTGAATAGGCGCGCGCCGGGGAAGCGTCTTTTGGATCGGATTTTCGACCTCGCAATCATTGGGGGCGGCGTCAATGGCTGCGGCATCGCGCGCGATGCGGCGGGCCGGGGCAATTCTGTTTTCCTTTGCGAAATGAATGACTTGGCGAGCGGGACATCGTCCTGGTCGACCAAGCTCGTGCATGGCGGGCTGCGCTATCTGGAATATTACGAATTCCGGCTGGTGCGCGAGGCGCTGATCGAGCGCGAAATCCTCTGGCAGATCGCGCCCCACATCATCCGGCCGCTTCGTTTCGTTCTTCCCCACCATAATGGGCTGCGGCCCGCCTGGCTGCTGCGGCTCGGGCTGTTTCTCTACGATCATATCGGCGGTCGAAACCTGCTGCCGCCGACACGCTCGGTGGACCTGACACGCGACGAGGTCGGAAAACCGCTGATCCCGAATCGCTACACCAAGGGCTTTGAATATTCCGACTGCTTCGTCGATGACGCGCGCCTGGTGGTGCTCACCGCGCGCGACGCAGCCGATCGCGGTGCCGAGATTCGCACCCGTTCCCGCGCCGTCGAGATCCGGCAGGAGGATAGGATCTGGCAGGTCACGGTCGAGGACACCGCAAGCGGCGAACGCCACACCATTCACGCCCGCGCGCTGGTCAACGCCGGCGGCCCGTGGGTTGAGGAGGTGCTGGCCTCGGGCGCCGGTGTCAACGCCAAGGCAAAAGTGCGGCTGGTGCAGGGCTCGCACATCGTGGTGCGAAAGCTCTACGCGCATGACCGCGCCTACATGTTCCAGAACAGCGACGGCCGCATCGTCTTCGTCATTCCCTATCAGGATGATTTCACCCTGATCGGCACCACCGATCGCGATTTCGATGGCGACCCGGCGAAAGTGAAAGCTTCGACCGAGGAGATCAAGTATCTCTGCGATTCCGTCAGCGAATATCTGGCGAAACCTGTCATCGCCGAGGACGTGGTCTGGACCTATGCCGGGGTTCGTCCGCTCTATGACGACGGCGCCAGCGAGGCCAAGGCCGCCACCCGCGATTACGTCTTCGAACTCGACACCCCCGGCGGCGCGCCGCTGCTGTCGATCTATGGCGGCAAGATCACCACCTATCGCCGGCTGGCCGAGGAGGCGCTGGAACGGCTCGCGCCCTATTTGCGCAACGCCAAGGCGCGCGAAGGCTGGACCGCGAAATCGCCGCTGCCCGGCGGCGACATGGACGTCTCGGCGATCGAGGCGCTGACGGCCGAATTGCTGCGCGATTATCCGTTCCTCGCGCCCGCGCATGCCAACCGGCTGGCGCACGCCTATGGCACCCGCAGCGCAAAATGGCTCGGCACTGCGAAATCGATGGCCGATCTCGGCCAGGCGTTCGGCGCCACCTTGACGGAGAGCGAGGTCCGGTACCTGATGTCGATGGAGTGGGCGCGCACCGCCGAGGACGTCGTATGGCGGCGATCCAAGCTTGGCTTGCGGTTGTCGGCCGACGAGATCGCCGCCCTCGACGCCTGGATGGCGGCGCACCGGGTTTCCACCGAACGTCCCTTGCTCGAGGTGGGAGGGCGGACATGAGTGTTACGCTCGAACATGTTACGCGAACTGTGGATGGTATTCCGACCATTCGCGACGTCTCGCTGACGCTCGAGCGCGGCACTCTCAGCGTGCTGCTCGGCCCGACCTTGTCGGGCAAGACCTCGATCATGCGGCTGCTCGCCGGGCTCGACAGACCGACCACCGGCCGGGTACTGGTCGACGGCAAGGATGTCACCGGCTTCGATGTGCGGAAGCGTTCGGTGGCGATGGTCTATCAGCAGTTCATCAATTATCCCTCGCTGACCGTCTATGAGAACATCGCCTCGCCGCTGCGGGTGCAGGGCAAGCCGCGCGCGGAAATCGACAAGCGCGTGCAGGAAGCCGCGCGGCTGCTCAAGCTCGAGCCTTTTATGAATCGCACGCCGCTGCAATTGTCCGGCGGCCAGCAGCAGCGCACTGCGATCGCGCGCGCGCTGGTGAAGGGCGCCGACCTGGTGTTGCTGGACGAGCCGCTCGCCAATCTCGACTACAAGCTGCGCGAGGAATTGCGCACCGAGCTGCCGCGCATCTTCGAGGCGTCCGGTGCGATCTTCGTTTACGCCACCACCGAGCCTTCCGAGGCCTTGCTGCTGGGCGGCCGCACGGTGTGCATGTGGGAAGGCCAGATCCTGCAGGCCGGCGACACCTCAAAAGTCTATCGCCATCCGGACACGCTACGCGTCGCCCAGGTATTTTCCGATCCGCCGCTCAACATCGTCGGGATCGAAAAGAGCAACGGCTCGGTGCAATATGCCGGCGGGGTCAAGGCGCCGGCGTCGGGACTTTATGCTTCTCTCGGCGACGGCGCCTACCGGGTCGGCTTCCGCGCCCACCAGCTCGAGGTCGCCAACGGCATCGCCGGCCGCCACGCCTTCCATGCCACCGTCACGGTGACCGAGATCACCGGTTCGGAAAGTTTTGTCCATCTCAACCGCGATGCCTCCAACTGGGTCGCGGTGCTGCAGGGTGTGCACGAATATCCACCCGGTCACGTGCTGGATGCGGTGCTCGATCCGGACAATGTCTTTGTATTCGATGCGGCCGGCCGGCTGGTCGCATCCCCCGGCGCGATGTGAGGGACATGGCGCATGGCCCGCATTGACCTCGTCGATCTCGCGCACTCCTACAGCGGCAATTCGGCCGATCCCGAATCGTTTGCGTTAAAGCCGATCTCGATGACCTGGCGACAGGGCGGGGCCTATGCGCTGCTGGGCCCGTCCGGCTGCGGCAAGACCACGCTGCTCAACCTGATTTCCGGCATCGTCACGCCGTCGCGCGGCAAAATCCTGTTCGACGGCGTCGATATCACACCGCTGTCAACCCAGAAGCGCAATATCGCGCAAGTGTTCCAGTTCCCGGTGATCTACGACACCATGACGGTCGGCCAGAACCTTGCCTTTCCCTTGAAGAACCGCGGTGTACCCAAAAGCGAGATCGACGCCCGGGTCGCCGACATCGCGCGTCTGCTTGACCTCACGCCTGATCTCGACCGCAAGGCGACGCGGCTGACGGCGGACGCCAAGCAGAAGATCTCGCTCGGCCGCGGCCTGGTCCGCTCCGATGTCGCCGCTGTCCTGTTCGACGAGCCGCTGACGGTGATCGATCCCGAGCTGAAATGGCAGTTGCGCTCAAAACTCAAGGCGCTGCACCGCGATCTCGATCTGACGATGATCTATGTCACCCATGACCAGACCGAGGCGCTGACCTTCGCCGACACTGTGGTGGTGATGCATGACGGCCGCGTGGTGCAGAGCGGCACGCCGGCGGAATTGTTCGACAAGCCCGAACATACCTTCGTCGGCTATTTCATCGGCTCGCCCGGCATGAACATCGTGCCGGCCGAGGTGAGCGGCCGCGAGGCGAGGGTGAGCGGCCATGTGATCGGCCTGAACCGGGCCTACGACCATCTGCCGGCGGGCGCCAAAATCGAAGTCGGCGTACGGCCGGAATTCGTCGATGTCGCGGCGCCGGCGCCGGGCCTGTTGTCGGCCAATATCGAGCGGATCGACGACCTCGGCCGCGTCCGCTTCGCCCGCGTTCGCATTGGCGACGCCAAATTCGCCGCACGGGTGCCGCCGGGATTTTCGATTCCGGGCGATGTCGCGGGGCTGGTGTTCGACCCGTCGCATGTTCACGTCTACGCCGACAGCCGCCTGGTCGAGGGAACGGCGTAATGGACAAGACCATCAACCAAAAGGCCTGGTTCCTGGTGCTGCCGGTGTTTCTGGTGGTGGCGTTCTCGGCGATCCTGCCGCTGATGACGGTCGTCAACTATTCGATGCAGGACACCTTCGGCAACAACCAGTTCTTCTGGAACGGGGTCGGCTGGTTCAAGGAATTGCTCGATCCGTCGACCGATCTCGGCGAACGGTTCCTGGCGTCGCTGGGGCGCAACCTATTTTTTTCCGCAGTGATTCTCGCCATCGAAGTGCCGCTCGGCATTGTGGTGGCGCTGTCGATGCCGCGCCAAGGCTGGCAGGTCGCGGCCTGTCTGGTGATCCTGGCGTTGCCGCTGCTGATTCCATGGAACGTGGTAGGAACCATCTGGCAGATCTTCGGGCGACCCGACATCGGCCTGCTGGGCTATACGCTCAACAGTCTCGGCATCAATTACAACTACGTCTCCAACGAGTTCGACGCGTGGGCGACCGTGATCGTGATGGACGTCTGGCACTGGACCAGCCTGGTTGCGCTATTGTGCTACGCCGGCTTGAAATCGATCCCCGACGCCTATTATCAGGCGGCGCAGATCGACGGCGCGTCGCGTTGGGCCGTCTTCACCGCGATCCAGCTGCCGAAAATGAATCGGGTGCTGCTGATCGCCGTGCTGCTGAGGTTCATGGACAGCTTCATGATCTACACCGAACCGTTCGTGGTGACCGGCGGCGGGCCCGGCAACTCGACGACCTTCATTTCGATCGAGCTGGTCAAGATCGCGCTCGGACAATTCGATCTCGGCAAGGCGGCCGCATTGTCGCTGGTCTATAATCTGATCATCATCATCGTATGCTGGATATTCTACACCGTCATGACCAATGCCGGCGCCGAGCGGCAACCTGACAAGGGAGCCGCATGATGCATTCGATCCCCGGACGGCGCATCATCATCCTGCTGTTTTTGTTCTTTCTGCTGCTGCCGATCTATTGGCTGGTCAATATGAGCTTCAAGACCAACACCGAGATCGTCTCGACCATGACGCTATGGCCGCATCAGCCGACCATCGCCAATTACATGCGCATCTTCACCGACGAGAGCTGGTATTCCGGCTACATCAATTCGCTGAAATATGTGCTGATCAACACCGTGATTTCGATCTCCTTTGCGCTGCCGGCGGCGTATGCGTTTTCGCGTTATAGATTCCTCGGCGAAAAGCACCTGTTCTTCTGGCTGTTGTCGAACCGGATGGCGCCGGCGGCGGTCTATGCGCTGCCGTTCTTCAATCTCTATTCGGCGATCAACCTGTTCGATACGCCGTGGGCGGTCGCGCTCGCGCACTGCATCTTCAACGTGCCGCTCGCGGTCTGGATCCTCGAAGGCTTCGTCTCCAGCGTGCCGCGCGAGATCGACGAGACCGCGTTCCTCGATGGCTATTCGTTTCCGCGGTTCTTCATCAAGATACTGGTGCCGTTGATCGCCAGCGGCATCGGGGTCGCCGCGTTCTTCTGCTTCATGTTCTCCTGGGTCGAATTGCTGCTGGCGCGTACACTGACCTCGGTCAATGCCAAGCCGATTTCGGCAGTCATGACCCGTACCGTCTCCGCCGCCGGAATGGACTGGGGCTTGCTGGCCGCGGCCGGCGTCCTGACCATCATTCCCGGCGCGCTGGTGATCTGGTTCGTCCGCAATTACATCGCGCGCGGCTTCGCGCTCGGCAGGGTGTAGGTGATGGCTCGATCGAAACGAATCGCTGGGTTCAGTTTCACCTCTCCCAGGGGGAGAGGTCGGATTTGGCGCGAAGCGACAAATCCGGGTGAGGGGTTAAGCCCCATCGATAGACCGTACCCCCTCTCCCCATGGGAGAGCGGGTGCTCCGCGTTGCGTGGTGGGACATAACCCATGGAAAACATCGCATGGATGGCCTGGACGCTGCCGACCGCGATCTTCTTCGTGCTGCTCGCCATGACGCTCGCCGTGATGACGTGGCTGGCCGTCGCCTATCCGGAAGCCGAGCGCGTCGGAATCTTGCGCATTCCGACCACGCGCGGCGATCGCCTGTTCATTTCGCTGATCATGACCGCCGTGATCCATCTGTTATGGATCGGCCTCGTCGGTACCAATCCGATCGCAACGATACCGATCGGAGAAGAGGGAATTGAAATATCGAGCCTGTGGCTCGCTAGCGTGATTTCGCTTGTTTCGGCCGTTGCGATCTTCCGCACCGTCTGAGGGAAGCGAAAAAGAGCAGATCCGGGGTCAACCCGGGCCTGAATTTGGTTTGTCGCTGCAACGGAGGAAACAACATGCGACACTTGAGGAGAAGGAACGGTCCGCTGACCAGGAATAGTCTTTTGAGCATGAGCAGCGCTGCGGCGCTGATTGCGGCTTCCGTGACCATGGCTGCGCCCGCGTTCGCGGACGACGCCACCGCGCAGAAGTGGATCGACAGTGAATTTCAGCCCTCGACGCTGTCGAAGGCCGATCAGTTGAAGGAACTGCAGTGGTTCGAAAAGGCCGCCCAGCCCTTCAAGGGAATGGAAATCAACGTCGTGTCGGAAACCATCACGACGCACGAATATGAATCCAAGACCCTGGCGAAGGCGTTCACCGAAATCACCGGCATCAAGATCAAGCACGACGTCATCCAGGAAGGCGACGTGGTCGAAAAGCTGCAGACCCAGATGCAGTCCGGCAAGAACGTGTATGACGGCTGGATCAACGATTCCGATCTGATCGGCACCCACTTCCGTTACGGCCAGACCATTGTCCTGTCGGACTACATGACCGGCGAAGGCAAGGACGTCACCGATCCCCAGCTCGACGTCAACGACTTCATCGGCAAGTCCTTCACCACGGCGCCGGACGGCAAGCTTTATCAGCTTCCCGACCAGCAGTTCGCGAATCTGTATTGGTTCCGCTACGACTGGTTCTCCAATCCCGACTACAAGGCCAAGTTCAAGGCCAAGTATGGCTACGAGCTCGGCGTTCCCGTGAACTGGTCGGCCTATGAAGATATCGCCGAGTTCTTCACCAACGACATCAAGGAGATCAACGGCGTCAAGGTCTATGGCCACATGGACTACGGCAAGAAGGATCCCTCGCTCGGATGGCGGTTCACCGACGCCTGGTTGTCGATGGCCGGCAATGGTGACAAGGGCATTCCGAACGGTTTGCCGGTCGACGAATGGGGCATCCGCATGGAAGGCTGCCGTCCGGTCGGCTCAAGCGTCGAGCGTGGCGGCGACACCAACGGCCCGGCGGCGGTCTATTCGATCGCCAAATATCTCGACTGGATGAAGAAGTATGCCCCGCCGCAGGCGCAGGGCATGACCTTCTCCGAATCGGGACCGGTGCCGGCGCAAGGTGCGATCGCGCAGCAGATCTTCTGGTACACGGCTTTCACCGCCGACATGGTGAAGCCGGGTCCGGTGATGAATGCCGATGGCACGCCGAAATGGCGGATGGCGCCGTCGCCGCACGGCGCCTACTGGAAGGACGGCATGAAGCTCGGCTATCAGGACGCCGGCTCCCTGACGCTCTTGAAGTCGACGCCGGCCGATCGCCGCAAGGCAGCCTGGCTCTATCTGCAGTTCATCGTGTCCAAGACGGTGTCCTTGAAGAAGAGCCATGTCGGTCTCACCTTCATCCGTGAATCCGACATCTGGGACAAGTCGTTCACCGAGCGCGCGCCGAAACTCGGCGGGCTGATCGAGTTCTACCGCTCGCCGGCGCGCGTGCAGTGGACCCCGACCGGCAACAACGTGCCGGATTATCCGAAGCTGGCGCAATTGTGGTGGCAGAACATCGGCGATGCGTCGTCCGGTGCGAAGACGCCGCAGGCGGCGATGGACTCGCTGGCCGCCGCGCAGGACTCGGTGATGGAGCGGCTTGAGAAGTCGGGCGTGCAGGGTGCCTGCGGACCGAAGCTCAACAAGAAGGAGAAGCCGGAGTACTGGTTCGCCAAGGCCGAGAAGGACCACACCATCGCGCCGCAGCGCAAGCTGGCGAACGAGAAGCCGAAGGGCGAAACCATCGACTACGACGCCCTGATCAAGTCGTGGCCGGCCTCGCCGCCGAAGCGCGCCTCGAACTGAGTTAGCAACATCGTCATGGCCGGGCTGGACCCGGCCAACCACGAAACAAGAAGGCCGGGAGAGATCCCGGCCTTTTTTCTTTCGTCATTGCGAGCGAAGCGAAGCAATCCATAGCGGCGCAGGAAGTGCGGATTGCTTCGTCGCCTCCTCGCAATGACGGCTAGGGCCTACAAGCGCTACTGCGCCGCGTCCAGCGCTTCGCCGAGCGCCGGATAATCCGTGTAGCCCTTGGCGCCGCCGCCATAGAACGTCGCCTTGTCCGGCGTGTTGAGCGGTGCGCCGCGCTTCAGGCGTTCGACCAGGTCGGGGTTGGAGATGAACGGCTTGCCGAACGCGATCAGGTCGGCCTCGTTGGCCGCGAGCACTTTGGTGGCGAGTTCGAAGTCATAGCCGTTGTTGGCGACATAGGCGCCCTTGAAGCGCTTGCGCAGCGAGCCGTAGTCGAACGGCGCGATGTCGCGCGGGCCGCCGGTGGCGCCTTCGACGACATGGATATAGACCAGCTTCAGGGCGCTGAGATGATCGACGATATAATCGAACAGCGGCTGCGGATTGCTGTCGGAGACGTCGTTGGCCGGCGTCACCGGCGAGATGCGGATGCCGGTTCGCTCCGGTCCTGCTTCCGCCGCGACCACCTTCGCCACTTCGAGCATCAGTTTGGCGCGGTTCTCGATCGATCCGCCGTAGGCATCGGTGCGCTTGTTGGTGCCGTCCTTGGCGAACTGATCGAGCAGATAGCCGTTGGCGCCATGGATCTCGACGCCGTCGAAACCGGCCTCGAGCGCATTGGCGGCGCCGCGTTGAAAGCTCTCGATGATCCCGGGGATTTCCTCCAGCGCCAGCGCGCGCGGCTCGGAGATGTCGGTGAACGTGCCGCCGACAAAGGTCTTGCCCTTGGCGCGGATCGCCGAGGGCGCCGACCGGCGCGCCGCCATTCGGCTGCAGCGAAATGTGCGAGATGCGGCCGACATGCCAGAGCTGGATGAAGATGCGGCCGCCGCGCTCGTGCACGCGGTCGGTGACCTTGCGCCAGCCCGCGACCTGTTCCTTCGAGTAGATGCCGGGCGTGTCCTGATAGCCCTGGCCCTGCTGCGAGACCTGGCTTGCTTCGGTGATCAACAGCCCGGCGGAGGCGCGCTGGCCGTAATACTCGATCGCGAGCGGGCTCGGCACCAGGCCCGCGACCGCGCGGTTGCGGGTCAGGGGCGCCATCACCAGGCGGTTGGGCAGCGTGATCGGGCCAAGCTTGAAGGGCTCGAACAGTTTGGTCGGCGTGCTCATGTTGTGCTTTCCGGAGAAATGGTGGATAGGGGAGAATTGGGCATTACTGCCGTGCACGCAATGGTTCGAGCTATTCGGTTCGCGCACACGAGCCGCGCACAATACCGGCAAGATCGCCGTCGAGGAACACCGTGCGCGCATTGACGTAGGATGATTCATTCGAAATCAGAAACCGCGCAGCATAGGCGGCCTCCCAGCCGGTGCCGTGGCGGCCGAACGGCACTGTCACCGCGCGGTCCGAACGCCTGCGACTAATTCACCCCCAGAAAATCGCGCTTGCCGATTTCCACGCCGTTGTGGCGCAGGATGCCGTGGGCGGTGGCGGCGTGGAAGTAGAAGTTCGGGAACGAGAAGGCGTTGAGGAATTGCTGGCCCTTCAGCGTCAGGCTGTTGTTCGGGCCGGCCGGAAAGGTGACGTCCCTGGCGTCGGCGCCCTCGAACTGCGCCGGCTTGAACGTCTTCACATAGTCGACGGTGTTCGCCAGCCGCTGCTTCAACTCATCGAAGGTCTTTTCGGTGTCGGGCGTCGAGGGCACCTCGCTATGCGTCAGGCGCGCGCAGCCCTTGGCGGCGAAATCGCTGGCGAGCTGGATCTGCTTGCTGAGCGGCAGCATGTCCGGATAAAGCCGCGCGCCGAGCAGCACGTCGGGCTGGATATTCTTCGCCTTGCAGTGCGCCTCGGCCTTGGTGAGCAGGCCGGAGAGGCTGGTCAAAATCTGCAGATACGCGGGAACGGCGGCGTCATAGAACGACATGGATGCTCTTTTCGTGCTGTGGAAATTGCGATGACCGCAAGGGGTAGCGAGGGTTACAGATGTCGGTGATCAGCTAATGATGCGATCTGGAAAGATCAACGTGGCTGCCCGCGCATCCGCGCCAGTAATTCCGCGGTCGGCCAGGAATCCGCAGGCAGGCCGTATTTGACCTGCATCGCCTTCACAGCGGTGCGGCTTTGCTGGCCCATCACGCCGTCGACCTTGCCGACATTGAAGCCGGCGCGCACCAGCAGTTGCTGCATCTCGCGCAGCTCGTTGAACGGCAGTTGTGCGACCGGCGCCGCCGGGCGATGCATCGGCGCCGCGCCGGCGATGCGAGTGGCGAGATAGCCGGCCGTGGTCGAATAGATCAGCGAGTTGTTCCACTCGGTGTAGGCGGCGAAATTCGGATAGGCCAGGAACGCCGGTCCCATCCGTCCCATCGGCAGCAGCAGCGAGGCCGGCAGATCGTCGTTCGGCAACGCCTTGCCGTCGGGATAGGTGACGCCGAACTGCGCCCATTTCGACCGCGGCAGCTTGATGGTCAGGTCGGCCTGATCCCACGGTAAATTCTGCGGCACGCGGACTTCCTGCAGCCAGGGTTCGCCGCGCCGCCATTTCAGCCCGGTGGCGATGTAGTTCGCGGTCGAGCCGATCACGTCGGGCGGGCTGCGCAGCAAATTGCGATGGCCATCGCCGTCATAGTCGACGGCGTAGTTGAAATAATGCGTCGGCAGAAATTGCGTCTGGCCGAGTTCGCCGGCCCATGACCCCACCATCTCACCGGGGGTGAGGTCGCCTCGGTCGATGATCTTCAAGGCGGCGATGGTCTCGTTGGCGAACATCTGCGAGCGGCGGCAGTCATAGGCCAGCGACACCAGCGAGCGCAGCGTCGGCAGACTGCCCATGTTGGCGCCGAAATCGCTTTCAAGTCCCCAGAACGCGGCGATCACAGCCGGCGGCACGCCGTATTCTTTTTCGGCGCGCGCGAACGCCGCCGCATAGGTCTTGATCCGGGCCTGGCCCTGCTGCATCCGCGAAATCGCCGCCATGCGGCCGGCGAACTCGGTGAATATCTGCCCGAACACACGCTGGCCGCGATCGCGGTTGACGATGCCCTGGTCGTAGACGAGCCCGGGGGAGGCTTCCGCCAGCGCGCGCTGCGAGACCCCGGCCGCGACTGCCTGCTGTTTGAGATCGGCGAGGAAGCGATCGAAACTCATGCCGTTGTGGCAGGCCGCGCCGCCGCGTGGCGCTACCGCCACAGCCGGCCTGGCGGGAGCCGCAGCCGGCTGAGCCGATGCCGCGGATGCAAGCGCCAGCAAGCTTGCGATGGTTGCCATCACAATTCGAGATAAGGAAAAACGGGTCGGCATCGATGTCACCAGCCAAAAAATGAGGAAAGGCGGGACCTCAATACCATCCCTTGGGGCGAATTAGCCATTGGGCCACGGGTAGGCGCACCCGACCATAGACTCCGCGCAATCTGCCGATATACCTAACTACCCAAGGGGCTGCCATTTTTGCGCTCCGGAGATCAAGCTTCATTGAGGCAAAAAGGCCGGTTCCGGCCCCTATCACAAGACCCGGAAATCACGGATAAACTGTAAACCGATGTTACAGGACGCCTCGATCTGATGTCTTATCAACCGAGCAAGACGATGCGCCTCTGCCGGCACGTCCTCGCCGTTGCTATGATCTGCTTCGCGACTTCCTCGGTTGCCGAGCCGGTCTACGACATCGACATGTACGCGTTGATGTCAGGCAAGTGCAGCAGGCTCAAGATCGCGGGCCGCGATTTCGCCTGCAAGGCCGTGGCCTATTTCCATAGCGAGCAGGGCCGGGCGGATTTTACCATCGTTGTCGACGACCCCGCCGACAAGACCCACATGATCTCGTTCTCCGGTGAAAATGCCCGCCGGGACGAGGACAATCTCTACGAACTCTCCGTCGACCGGATGCTGCTGAGATCGAAGGACAGGCCGCAGATCGATGGTCTGGCGGTGCCCTTCGTCGAATCATCGACCGGGAGCTGCACACAGCTTGGAAACTTCAAGACGGGACAGGTTTCCAGCGTCTCCTGCACCGCCGTGGAAACGAATGGCAAGAAGTACGAACTGAAGTTCGAATCCGACGGTTCGCCGATGACGGTGCGGCGGCTGCGGCAATACGCGCTGCCGACCGAAGTGCGCCGTGCCAGGCAGATCGCGCAACTTAAATGCCGCCTCAAGGTAGGGGCCGCCAATATCCTGCCCAGGGACCAGACCGCCTACATCATTCGATGCCTGGAAGAGAACGGCCAAATCCCCGCCTCGACCGATCCTCAATAATACTCTCAGCCGCGTGATGGCTTAAGGCCGCAGCCGATCACCGCGCCGCGGCCGCCATGTTCAAACGCGTGGTTCACCAATCCGCGGGAACGGCGCTGGACGCATAGGAGCTGGCCGCTTGAACCGGGCCGCGGAGGCTGTTCCAATCGTTTTTGCCCGTGTAGGCTCTCTGATCTGCAGGCCAGAGAGTAAGGCAAGCCGACAATCACAGGGCGCAAGCAGACCAGGGAGACGGCGGAACGACCATGACGGAACTCCGATATTTAGCACCGCGCACGCTCGATGAAGCGATCAGCGCATTTGCCGCCGCCGGAAGTGCTGGGCGTATCATGGCCGGCGGCACCGATCTTCTGGTGCAGATGCGCTCCGGCGCGGTGCGGCCGGGTCTGATCGTCGACATCAAGAAAATTACCGAAATGACGGCGATCGAGCAAACCGCCGATGGCGGCTTCCGCATCGGCGCCGCCGTGCCCGGCGCGGTGCTGGCCGAGCACGGTCGCTTCGGCAAGGTCTGGCCCGGCGTGCTGGAGGCGATCAATTTGATCGGCTCCACCCAGGTCCAGGGCCGGGCTTCGGCGGGCGGCAATCTGTGCAACGGCTCGCCGGCCGGCGACAGCGTGCCTGCTCTGGTCGCAGCCGATGCGATGGTCACGCTGCAGGGGCCGAACGGGCGTCGTGAGCTGCCGGTGGAGAAAGTGCCGGCCGGTCCGGGCCGCACAAATCTGTTGCCCGGCGAGATTCTGGTCAGCTTCACGCTGCCGCCGCGGCCGAAGGGGTCGAGCGATGCTTATCTGCGGATGATCCCGCGCACCGAAATGGACATCGCCGTGGTCGGCGTCGGCGTCAGCCTCACGCTGAAGGAAGGCGTGTGTACTGCCGCGCGAGTCGGGCTCGGCGCGGTGGCGCCGACCGTGCTGCTGGTTGAAGCTGCGGCGCAAGCGCTGATCGGCTCGCGCCTCGAAGCCAAGGCGCTCGACACGGCGGCTGCCGCGTGCAGCGCCGCCTGCCGTCCGATCGACGACAAGCGCGGCACCATCGCCTACCGCACCAAAGTCGCCGGCGTGCTGTTGAAGCGCACGGTCGCCATTGCCGCCAAGCGCGCCCAAGGGAATTGAAGACGATGACAAAACTGCACGTTTCCACCACCATCAACGGCGAGCCCGCGGAGTTTCTGTGCGAGCCCAACGACACCATGCTCGACGCGCTGCGCGGGCCGCTCGGCCTGACCGGCTCGAAGGAAGGCTGCGCGTCCGGCGATTGCGGCGCCTGCAGCATCACGCTGGACGATCGCCTGGTCTGTTCATGTTTGATGCTCGCTGCCGAAGCCGAAGGCCGTGAACTCCACACCATAGAGGGCATGGCGCATGGCGACCGGCTGCATCCGCTGCAGCAGAAGTTTCTGGAAATGGCGGCGCTGCAATGTGGCATCTGCACCTCGGGCATGCTGGTCGCCTCCGATGCGCTGCTGCGGAAGAATCCGCGGCCGAACGAGGAAGAGGTGCGGTTCTGGCTGGCCGGCAATCTGTGCCGGTGCACGGGCTACGACAAGATTGTCCGCGCGGTTCTCGAGACCGCAGCCGAAATGCGGGAGGCCGCGCAATGAACGTCATCACCAACAACAAGTGGATCGGCCAGCGTACCATTCGCCCTGACGGCGTTGACAAGGTCACTGGACGGGCGGCCTTTGCCGCCGACACCAACATGCCCGGCATGATCTGGGGCAAGGTGCTGCGCAGCCCGCATCCGCACGCCCGTATCCGCGGCATCGACACCTCGAAGGCGGAAGCGCTGCCGGGCGTCAAGGCGGTGGTCACCGCGCGCGATATCGTCGACTTCCCGGTCGACAAGTCGGTCATGCTCGGCATCCAGGACATGCGCTGGATGTGCCGCAACGTGATGGCGCGCGAGAAGGCGCTGTTCCCCGGCCACCCGGTCGCAGCCGTCGCCGCCACCACGGAGGCGATCGCGGCCAAGGCCTGCGAATTGATCGAGGTCGACTACGAGGTGCTGCCATGGTCGATCGAGATCGACGATGCGATCAAGCCCGACGCCCCGGTTCTGCATGAGTTCATCAAGTTCGAAGGCAAGCCCTCCAACATCGCCGGCCGGCTCGAGGTCAAGAAGGGCGACGTCGCGCAAGGCTTCAAGGAAGCTGAGGTCGTCATCGAGCGCAGCTTCACCACCCGTCCGGTGCATCAGGGCTATATCGAGCCGCACGCCTGCCTGATCAGCGTCGCCGCCGACAACAAGACCACGATCTGGAGCTCGAGCCAGGGCCAGTTCATGGTGCGCGCCATGACGGCGTATCTGACCGGCATTCCGCAGAGCGACATCCGCGCCATTCCGGCGGAAATCGGCGGCGGTTTTGGCGGCAAGACCATTGTCTATCTCGAACCGCTGGCGACCCTGCTGGCGAAAAAGTCCGGCCGTCCGGTGAAGATGGTGATGACCCGCGAGGAGGTGATGCGGGCGACCGGGCCGACGTCGGGTTCGAAGAGCACGGTCAAGATCGGCGCGAAGAAGGACGGCACCATCGTCGCCGCGCAAGGCACTTTCTATCTGCAGGCCGGCGCGTTGCCGGGTTCGCCGATCCGCGGCGCCGTCGGCTGCAGCTTCTCGCCTTACGATATCCCGCACGTGCTTTCGGTGGGCTTCGACGTGCTCTCGAACCGCTCCAAGGTCGCGGCCTATCGGGCGCCGGGCGCGCCGATCGGCGCCTATGCGGTGGAGTGCGTGCTTGATGAGCTCGCCGAAGCGTTGAAGATGGATCCGCTGGAGCTGCGGTTGAAGAACGCCGCCAGGCAGGGCACCAAGGCCGCGCATGGTCCGGTGTTTCCGCGCATCGGCTACATCGAGACGCTGGAGGCTGCGAAAGCGCATCCGCATTACGAAGCGCCGCTCGGCAAGTTGCAGGGCAGGGGTGTCGCTTCCGGCTTCTGGTTCAATGCCGGCGGTGAATCCAGCGCGCAGGTCAACATCACCGAGGACGGCAACGTCGTCGTCACCACCGGCCATCCGGATATCGGCGGCTCGCGCGCCGCCATCGCCAACATCTGCGCCGAACTGCTCGGCATCGACTACCGGCGGGTGTCGGTCCTGATCGGCGACACCGCCACCGTCGGCTTCTCGAATCTGACCGGCGGCAGCCGCGTGCTGTTTGCCTCCGCAATGGTGGTGACGCAATCCACCGACAAGATCATCGCCACCTTGCGCGAGCGCGCCGCGAAAATCTGGGAGATCGATCCCGAGGCCGTCAAATGGGAAAACGGCGCGGCGCACCCGGTCAGTCCCAACGCCGGCCAGTTCGAACCGCTGACATTGGCGGAGCTCGCGGCAAGGGCCCCGCAGATGGGCGGGCCGATCGGTGCCGGCGTGCAGCTCAACACCGAAGGCGCGGAAGGCGGCTTCGGCACCCATATCTGCGACGTCGAGGTCGATGTCGAACTCGGGATCGTTCGCGTCATCCGCTACACGGCCGCGCAGGATGTCGGCCGCGCCGTGCATCCGAGTTATGTCGAGGGCCAGATCCAGGGCGGCGTCGCGCAAGGTATCGGCTGGGCGCTGAACGAAGAATACATCTACAACAAGGACGGCAAGGTCGATAATCCGGGCTTCCTGGATTATCGCATGCCGGTGTGCTCCGACCTGCCGATGCTGGATACGGTGATGGTCGAGGTGCCGAACCCGAAGCATCCGCAAGGCGTGAAGGGGGTCGGTGAAGTGCCGCTGGTGCCGGTGATGGCCGCCGTCGCCAACGCCGTCCACGACGCGCTGAAAAAGCGTTTCTACAGCCTGCCGATGTCGCCGCCGGTGGTGTCGGCCGCATTGGAAGCGGGGGAGTGATCCAGCGCGGCGGCTCACACAGCGTAGGGCGGATTAGCGAAGCGTAATCCGCCGTTAACCGACTAGCGCGCGGCTGTATCGGTCAGCGCGTAGGATGGTGGAGCGCAGCGATACCCATCAGTCGCAGTTTGCGAAGGCGATGGGTTTCGCTTCGCTCAACCCATCCTACTCACGGAAAGCCGGAGGATGATCTAGCGCGCGGCCGTGTCGCTCAGTTCGGCGATCGCAGCCGCGATCCATTGGTCCAGTTTCTGGTGGGACCCGTCCTGCCGGGCCTTCGCCATCCTCAGCGCGTCGAGGTCCGGTTTCGATATCTCGTCCGAAAACAAGACATTCCTGGGCAGGCGAACGATGTTCGGTCTCATTTCTGTCTCCCGAAATACTGGACACAAATTCTCGGGTATCGATAGCGATGCCAATTCTAGTCTGCGGATTGCGACGGAAATGTGTGGGCAGAGATAAGCGGCGCCAGTTTCAGCGCGTGGTGCAAATCGGCGACACGTCATTCGCCCTTTGAATCAATCTTCGTCGCGCCAGGCGCCGAGGAGAAAAGCCTTGTTCTTTCGGCGCTTGGTACCGGCTTGCGCGCGTAGATCGGTCAGATTGGTGCCGCCTCGATCTATCCACTTCCGCGCTGCCAGTCTCACCATCAGACCGATGGCCAGGAATGATCCGAAGTAGATGACCGCTGTCAGGAGCGCTCTCATACGGACCTCGCAATCTCAAAGCTTGGTCTTCAGGAGCATCGCGCCGATCAGCGGCAGCGACAAGCGCACAGTGTGGATTTGCGTAGCTAGCTTTATCGCGGCGAACGCCAAGTCGGCTTGGTGTCGACAGGAAATACCGACGTCCGTGCGAGTCAGCACGCGTGCCATTTCGGCAACAAGCTTCCCGAAAACGAGCCGTGGTACGCAGGTACAACTGTTGCGAGTCGAAACTCTGTGGCAGGAAATGGGCGGGCGTTTTTGCGGATCAAAACAGGGGCTGGAAATGCGTCGTTCCGCGTTGATTGCGGCTGCACTACTTTCAATCGCAGGGTTCGTCGGCCCAGCATCCGCGGCTGATCTCGCCGCTCGCCCATACACCAAGGCGCCGCCGGCCCCTGCCGGATTTTACAACTGGACCGGGTTCTATATCGGCGCCAACGGCGGCTACGGCTGGGGAAGCGCCAGTTCATACGCGATACCCGGCGGGATCCCGACCAGCCACGATCCGTCGGGTGGTCTTGCGGGCGGCCAGATCGGTTACAATTGGCAGACCGGTCCCTGGGTATATGGCCTGGAAGCGGATGGCGACTGGGCCAACATTCGCGGGTCGGCACTCTGTCCCGTTCCCGTCGCCTCCTGTGCTTCCGATACCAGGGCTCTGGCGTCATTCCGGGGACGGCTTGGCTGGGCGACCGGTCCGGTGCTGCTCTATGGAACGGGTGGATTCGGTTACGCCAACACCCGATTTAGCGCGCTGTCGGTCGCGGGCGGATTGCCCGCCCTTGGCGCCACCGGTTCATACACCACTGATCGTTGGGGCTACGCGGCCGGCGCCGGAATCGAATATGGCTTCACTCCGAATTGGAGCGCGAAGCTCGAATACATGCATTATGGATTTGGCACGGTGAATGCGCCTGTCGGGACCATAGACACGAATCCTGTTGCGACCAGGCTGCGCGTTGACACCGTCAAGATCGGCGTCAACTACCGCTGGGGCGGCCCGATCGTCGGGACATACTGATCCGGTTTTTTCAAGCGAAGGCTTAAAGCGCCGGCACTGCCCGGTGCTTTTTTGCCGATGCCTTCATGTGGCGATGTCGGCGAAGAGTTCGCCGGGCGGATCGGTCAACGGGTTTCGCGAACTTCGGAAGCGGCTCGAATAATCGTGGATGTGGTTCGCGGGGCACGTCTCCAGGATGGAATGTCGATTAGTCTGTTCGCGATTTTATAAGTCGATTGGCGCGGGGCACGTCCATGAAGAAAATTGCTTTTGCTGTTTCCATTCTGGCCGCCAGCGCCGCAGGCGCTTCTGCCGCCGATCTCGCGGCCCGTCCCTACGCCAAGGCACCGCCTCCGGCGGTCGTTGCTGCTTCTGACTGGAGCGGCTTCTACGTTGGCGCCAATGGCGGCGGCGCATGGAGCCGCAAGTGCTGGGATGCGAACCCGTTCACGATCGATCTTGGATTCGTTCCTCCGTTTACGGTCTCGGGGTCCGAGGGATGTCATACCGCGAGCGGGGCGACGGCCGGCGGCCAGGTCGGCTATCGTTGGCAGAACGCGGCCTGGGTGTTCGGCGTGGAAGCGCAAGGCAACTGGGCCGATCTGACCGGATCGAACGCGTCGCAGCTCGCCTTCTTCGCCGGCTTCGCCAACCGCACCAAGATCGATGCCGTCGGCCTCTTCACCGGTCAGGTTGGCTACTCCTGGAACTCTTTTCTGCTTTACGTAAAGGGCGGCGCGGCGGTCGCACGCGACAGGTACGAAAGTTTCCTGACGGCGCCCTTGGGTCCGCTGCCTGTCGGCTTTATCGCGGACCGCGGGGGTGAGACCCGCTGGGGTGGCGTGGTCGGCGTCGGAGGCGAGTATTCGTTGACGCGAAACTGGTCAGTCGCGCTTGAATACGATCATTTGTTCATGGGTGAACGCAATGTTGCGATGACCTATGACCCCGCCTTTATCGCGGCGCTAAATCATGGCGAGCGCATCCGCCAGGACGTCGACATGGTCACCGCGCGCATCAACTACCGCTTCGGCGGACCGGTGGTCGCGAAGTACTGAGCTCCGCTCGACGACTTCGCGCCGCGCGCAGGGCCAACCCGCGCTGCGCGCCCGATCCCTGCCACCCGTTGCCTGGAATCATATCAGCAGTTCGGTTCGATACTTGGCCGAGAGCGCCTTCGCGCGTTGTCCACGCTCGGCCTGTTCGGCCTGGGTGAGCTTCGGCGGCGATGCGGTGCGGCTGTCGACGGGGTCGCCGATCGCCAGGAAGAACTCGTCCTGTCCCGCCGGCGTGCACATGCAGAGCAGGCGCGCCGGCTTGTCCGACTTGTTCCTGAACGCGTGCGGCGCGTTGGCGGGGATGTTCGCGGTCGAACCCGCGCTCGCCTGTTTCGTCTCACCCCGGAAGCTCAGTTCGATCTCGCCCTCCAGGATCGTGAACATCTCCTCGAAGTCGTGACGGTGTGGCGGCGGGCCGCCGCCGGGTGGCACCAGCATGTCGATCAGGCGGTAGCGGCCGTTTGTTTCCTCGCCGGTCACGAGGATCGTATAGGTGCCGCCCGCGACCGAGACGTGGCGCAGCTTCGGATCGTCGGGGTTGGCCACCGTGAGCTGTCGGTTTGCGTCGTCGGGCGGCAGCGCCGCGCCGGGTCCGGTGGTGGTGCCGGTGGTGTTGGCCATGGGATGTTTCCTTTTGTTGAACGGCAGCATAGCCCGGTTGAGCCAACGGGTCGCGCGAATGCGCGCCCGACGACTGGCTCCACGACATTTTGATATTGCTTCTGTGTTCCTATGGATATCGATGCGGGTTCTTCAGAAGGCGGTGCGCACTCATAAGTCGAGCTTGATTGGTGCGGGCTTGCTCGGGATAGCGACCAAATTCCGCTTCGCAGCGAAGTGACGCGATGTGCCAAAAGCCGAAGTGGGCTTTGACACGCAATAATCCGGTCATTTGCTGTTGCTGTTGATGAAATTGGCGATTGTATCGACGGCCTCGGCCTCGATGCCAAAGTAACCGTGAGCCGCTTTGGCCTCGCAGGGGGATGACTGGGGAGGGGCGCCGCCGTCGAGCAGCGCAATCTCCGCCTTGCTAGTCTTTGTCAGCCGCATCCTCAACATGGCCGCGTCGGCTGCCGGTGTGGCGGTGCAGAGGTCTTCGCGGTGCGACATGATAAGCGTCGGAACAGTGATCTCCGACAACGCCATATCTGCAACTCCGTTCGGGTGGCTCCTCGCGAATTCCCACTCGCGTGGAGCGCGCGTGACTGTTGATGTCAGCACTAAGCCATCGATGTTCTTGCCCCCAGCGATAGCCCCGATGGCCGCGGAAAAGGTGCCTGCGCTGGTTCCAATCAGCCATACGGGCACAGCATCTTCGTTTTTCAGGTAACTCACAACCGCGCCGATGTCGCCCGCATGTGCATTGCTCACACGGAACATCACGGGCATGCCGTCCTGTTGATAATCGGAAGGAGCATCGACGACCGCCACCATGAAGTTGTGGGCAGCGAATTTGTCGCGACTGCGCACCAGGAAGTTTGCAGCCCTCGACGATGCGGTCTTCAATCCGAGCACGCCCCCGCCCCCAGCGAATAAAATGACGGCCGCCACCGGGTGGTCGGGCTTAATGAGGATGAACGCTTGTGTAACGCCTCTCGGTGTCGGTATCGAGACAAGCGTGGCTGTCTCGGCCCGCGCGGTCATGGGGTTGCCCGCAAAAAGCATTGTAAGCAGAGCCATGCGAAGAGAGCGAAGCATAGCATCCTCTATCACAGTTCGAGCGCGTAGTGATTGCGTCGGCTCGTCGCTCAAGAGACCGCATCATATGGTTCCAATGAATGACTTGGTAGAGGTAGTACCGGCTTCGCCGCGGCGATATCAGCCTGCGAACAAATGTCACATTTGGGTCAAACTCAGAAGTCCGGGCGCGTAACTCTGAAGTCCGCTTTGCGCTCAAAGCCGGTCATCGTCTGCCGGGCCTGTTAGGTCCGAAAAGTGCCGCCACTAACGGACATAAGGTTGTGCAGGCGCTGGGCATGGCACTGAACCGCACCCCGTCCCTACAGCGATCTATTGGTTGAAATTTCCCGCTGGGGCCGGTGTTAATGTACTATTAGAGCTATTCCCCGGGGGAGGACACCATGAAAATCGCCGCATATCTGATTGCAGCAATTGCGCTACTTGTCGGACTTCCGAACGGCATTCCGCCTGCACATGCTGAAACAATCACCCTGAAGGCAGACCTAAAGGGTGCGAATGAAGTCCCACCTAACACTAGCCCGGCTACGGGAAAAGCCGAGGCGAAGTTAAATACCGAGACAAGAGTCCTAGCTTGGACAGTTACTTACGCAGATCTGACCGGGCCAGCTCTCGGTGCTCACTTTCATGGTCCCAGTGAGCCAGGCAAGAACGCGGGAATCGTGTTGCCTTTCAAGACCGTGCAAAGTCCCATTGAGGGGACTGCAACGCTTACTGAGAACCAGGCGGCCGACCTACTCGCAGGCAAGTGGTATGCAAACATCCACACGGCAGCCAATCCCGGAGGCGAGCTGCGCGGCCAAATGTTGAAGTGACGAATTATGCGACCTGCGCGGCCTGCCGAACTGTCGCCTCGGCAAACGCTCTTGATTGGCGAATTTCCACCAATTCATCGAACTTTCCGAACGGCAGTGGCGGCGAAATGAGATAACCTTGCCCCTCCTCGACGCCACAACCTATGAGCGCCTGAACTTGCTCGACGGTTTCGATCCCTTCGGCGATAACTGTCATATGCAACTCTCGTGCGAGCCGCGCGAGCGTCTGCACAATGGTTGCGGCTGATCCACCTTCCGTTATTGTATCGACAAAGAATTTGTCGATCTTGATTGTGTTGGCACCAAGTCCCTTCATTTGCGATAGACCGCTGTGTCCGACTCCGACGTCGTCCATCGCTACCCTAAAACCAAGTTCGCGTAGCTCCTTCACCGCCGCCGCGGCCCTGTCGAGGTCGGGCAGTTCATTGCTTTCGGTAACTTCAAGCACGATCTGACGCGCCGAAACTTTGGTGCCGAGGACGACACGACGGAGTGTTTCGATGAAGCCGTCGCTAACCAGATGGCGCGGCGCCACATTGATGGACAATTTGAATTGCTTGTCTTCTCGAAGACGAGGGTACAATTCTTTAAGGGCAGTTTCCAAAATCTGCCATGTCATTGGCTCGATGCGCCCGCTGGATTCTGCGAGCGGGATAAAACTCATCGGTGGAATGATAGTTCCATCCTCACGTATCCATCGAGCCAGCACCTCACATCCAAGAATAGCGCCGGTACGCAAATCAAATGTTGGTTGATAGAATGGCTTAAACTCGCGTCGAGCCAGCCCTCGATCGATATCAGCTATTGGGCCTTCCAGTCTGACCGTTGTCTTTGTCAAGAGCAGACCAAAGAGGGCTCCTAACCCTAGAGCGATCATCATCGTTGGCCAATAAGCCTCGCTATTCCATCGCTGCAACGCGCTGTGTTCAACGCGGATCGTCGCATGGAGAGGGTAGCGACTCGAAACGTTATTGAAGCTGACCAGCCGCGCGAACTCGGCGTGACGTTTCAGAACAAACCGGCCAACCTCGGAGCCATTGTTCAGCTCAAGCAGTACTTCGCTATGGGCGCGCAATTCGGCGGGCATGATGTCGAATAAGTAGGAATTTATCCCGAGAATTGCGACGAGAGAATTTCTCTCGTCGATATCCCTGAGGACACCAAGAGCGGCCCCGCTGAACTGATCGACGCGAAAAAGTAGGAGGTTATTGTCTTTGGAAAGCAACATTTCCGGACGATCAACCCATCCGTTATCAAATTCCAACGTCTCAGAGTAAGCTGAGCAGATAACCGAACCATCGCGATTGACCAAGCGGATATCCTTCACTGCGGACCGTTGGTAAACTTGAAGGCGAACGGCCTGGAGCGACGCCGGATCGCAATTCAGTGGCCCACGCTTGGCAAGCTCATCGAGAGCTGCAGCTCCAAAGTCCACTGCAACCTCAGAGCGGCGCAAAGCGACATCCGTCAACTCCTCAAGTTGCCGCGATTGCTGCCCCTCAATAACCGCCTTCGCAGCAAAATGGCCCCCGGTCATAAAAGCGGCCAAGCTCGCGGCGACCATCGCTATCTGGGTAACACTCGGCCACCGTAGTTTCATCGGAAACGCGCGCTCGAGATGATAATCATCTCGACTCTAGGCGGGCGCATCTAATATTGAGTTTAGAGGGCTTCGCGCCGCCGATTGGATGGCGGCATGGACAACGTGGCGTCACGCTCCATGGTTATTGATCCGTAAATTTCAGATCTTAAACCTTCAGGGAGACGCCACATCAACGGCAGGCTATCGGTGGGTTGCCCGTTCGCAGACGTATCAAAACTGGGATCGGCCCGTATTATCGTCAAAGTGGCCATGTGCGTTGCGGGTCCAGGCTGTGTGAAAACGCGCGCGAGCAGAGAATGCGCAGAATTGTTTTCTCGCTTTTCTTCTTTCGGTGATGACTGGCAGAGCTGTTCTTTTCCAATTCATCGTAAATCGAGAAAGATTTTCTGCATGAAAGTCCGAAGTCGGAGTTTTCACACAGCCTGGGTCATCAACGGAAGTCGGCGTGCGTCTGAGCTAGGTCCGTTCATCCCTCAACAACGGACATCCGGGGCCAGCGGCAGCATGTCCGAAAAGTGCCGATTGTGTTGCAAAACTCGAAAGTTGCAGCGGTCAAAATTTTTGGCGAAAACCTGAAGCGCAAAGAGGTCGATGATTCGCACAGCTTCAGTCGCGCTACCGAAGTCGCCCATGAATTTGGCGCAAGGCGATGAGGTCCCTCGGATCATTACACGAAGAACGCGCCAGCGGCCCTCAGAATTTTTGACACTTCCTGCAAACGACTTTTGCAACATGGGGTAATTCCGGGATCGAGCCAGACAAAGGCAAGGGAATCAGCTTTCCAGGAACGTATGAGGCCAGCCTCATGTGGCCTTGCAACGATGGAGAGCGACAATGGAATACTATGTCGGACTAGACGTATCGTTGAAGCAGACATCGATCTGCATAGTGGACCAGGCGGGGTTGGTCGTGCGAGAGGGCGTGGTCGATTCCGATCCAGAGGCGATTTCGGCTTACGTGAATTCAAAGGCACCGGATGCGGTACGCATCGGCCTCGAGACTGGACCGACGTCCACGTGGCTCTGGACCGAGCTCAAGCGGCTTGGCCTGCCGGTGATCTGTATCGATGCGCGCCATGCCAAGGCGGTGCTCAAGATGCAGATCAACAAAAGCGACCGCAACGATGCTATCGGGATCGCCCGCATTATGCAGACGGGTTGGTTCAAGGAAGTGCACGTCAAAGATATCGACAGCCACTCGGTCAGGGCGCTACTGGCCAGCCGGGCGCTGCTGGTCAAGATCAAGCGCGATCTCGAGAACCATGTTCGCGGCCTTCTCAAAAACCTTGGCCTAGTAATCGGCCGTGCCAAGTTCAACGTCTTCGCCGTACGAGTCGATGAGTTGATCGAGGGTCGTCCTGAGCTGGTGGCTGCGGTCAGGCCACTGCTCGAAGCGCGCAATGCCGTCGAGCAGCAGGTCAGTGAGCTTGACCGCAAGGTAATGAGGCTGGCTCGCCATGATGCGCAGGTCCGCCGGTTTATGACCGTACCTGGGGTCGGCCCGATCACCGCACTCGCCTTCAAGGCAACGATCGACGATCCGGCACGGTTTGCGCGGTCGAGAAGCGTAGGTGCTTATATCGGCTTAACCAGTAGACGCCATGCCTCCGGAGAGGTCGATTGGTCAGGCCGCATCTCGAAGTGTGGCGACGCTATGTTGCGAAGTTACCTGTTTGAAGCAGCCGGGGTTCTACTGACACGCGTTCCAAAATGGTCCGCCATGAAGGCTTGGGGGGTAAGGCTCGCCAAGCGAAACGGGCTCCGCAAGGCCAAGGTTGCGGTCGCGCGTAAGCTTGCGGTCATTCTGCATCGCATGTGGATCGACGGAACCGAGTTCAACTGGTCGAAGAAGGAGATTGCTGCCTAGCGAGGGCATACCGAGTTCCTGCCAAACGGCGGGAAAAGACGTCCCTGCCGGGACGATGGCGATGGTGAGTTCGACAGATTTTGTGCGCGCGTCTGAAAGGGCGACCGCGATTGCAACATTGAACCGCCAGCGTCTCCTTACGCCATCATGCGGAGGGTTCACCCCTACCGCGGAGAGAACAGTGGACCCGGCAAGGATGATCGTCGGAGAGCTTGACACCCAGACCCGGAATTAGAGAACACAATCTGCCACAACCGGACTTGGGACCATTTAGCGGAGTGGACGAAGGTCTCTGCAGGTTGAAAGGCAATCATAATGTCCGGCGGCCCCCGCGACGGAAGGGGTTCCTTTTTGCTCGCCGCTGGTGTTTCCTCTGCACGGCGGAGAACGGGCATGCAGGGATCGCTGGGCGAGAAGATCGGTGAAGGCGCCTTCTCCGAAGCCTACGCCTGGGCGCCCGGTCAGGTGGTGAAACTGTTCAAGGCCGGCGTCTCTCATCAGTTCGGTCGGCATGAAGTGCGAATGATCCGCGCTGTCCTCGCCGCCGGCCTCCCGGTGCCGGAGGTGTTCGGCGAGGTGACCTTGGACGGGCGCTTCGGCATCGTGCTGCAGCGGCTCGACGGACCGACCCTGTGGCAGCTCTCGCGGACCGGCGCGGTGACGTTCGAACAGGCGGGGGCGATTGTCGCCGCTCTTGCCATGTCCGTTCACAAGACGCCCCCGCCGCCGGAGGTCATCTCGATGCGTGACTATATGGAGAACGAGTTGCGGTTCGACGACGGCAAGGTTCCGAAGCACATCGCCACCGATGTCCTCGCGCTGATCGATCGCCTGTCGCCCGGCGACGGGCTCTGCCATTGCGACCTGAGCCCCGGCAACGTGATCATGACGGCGGAAGGCCCAAAGCTCGTCGACTGGACTTTCGCGATGCGCGCGCCCGCCGCCGTCGACCTTGGGTTCTTGCATGTCATCCTGTCCGAGCTCGCCCCCGAAATCGCTGACAATCCCGAGCGGCCGCGCGCGACCAATGCGGCGGCGCAATCCGAATATGCGCGGCTGGCCGGCATGTCTCTCGCGGAGCTGGCGGCGGCAATGCAGCCGTATTTGCCTATCGTCCGCACCTTCGTCGTCCTCGGCAACGTGGTGCCTTCCTTGCGGGAGCGGCTGATCCAGCGCATCGAAGCGGGGCTGCGCTCGGAAGACTGAACCGTCTTGGTCGCGCGCGCGAGTCGAAGTGGCCTGTCGGAGCGAGGCGTCAGTGTCTCCTTTGGGTCCAGGCTGTGTGAAAACGCGAAGACGCTCAATCGCGATAGAAGAAGTTATTCGTCCAAGACCGTTTTAGTCGCTCAACGCGCAAGCGGATTCAACTTGGAGGTCGAACTGAAAAATATCATTCTTCGTCGCGTTTCAATTTTTGAGTTTTTACACAGCCAGGGTCACAAGCTGACCTTGCCACCCCGCGTATTCATCTCTCAAAAGCGGAAATCGCGGGGTGCGGAGGAAGTGTCGGCAACGGGCCGATTGTGTTGCAAAAGTCGTTTGCAGGAAGTGTCAAAAAATCTGAGGGCCGCTGGCGCGTTCTTCGTGTAATGATCCCAGGGACCTCATCGCCTTGCGCCAAATTCATGGGCGACTTCGGTAGCGCGACTGAAGCTGTGCGAATCATCGACCTCTTTGCGCTTCAGGTTTTCGCCAAAAATTTTGGCCGCTGCAACTTTCGAGTTTTGCAACACAATCGGCCACAAGATGGGGTAATCGGCCGGCGTTGTTGTGGATATCTGAAGAATTAGGGTGCTGCGCTTCAGGCTGATGGTGGAACGAGGTCCGTGTGGACGGCCTCAAACATCAGAAGGAGAAGCGCAGCATGGACCATTCTGCCGGACTTGACGTGTCGGTCAAGGAGACGAGCGTCTGCATTGTGGATGATGCGGGCAAGGTCGTGCGGGAAGTGAAGGTGGCGAGCGAACCTGGAGCTCTGCTGCAGGTACTGGTGAATCCCGACTACCACTTCAAGCGAATTGGACTGGAAGCCGGGCCGCTGTCGCAATGGCTTTTCAGTGCTCTTGCCGAAGCGGGCTTGCCAGTGATCTGCGTTGAGACGCGGCACATGCACGCGGTGTTGAAGGCGCAGATCAACAAGACCGACCGCAACGATGCGCGTGGCATCGCGCAGATGATGCGGGCGGGGCTTTATCGTCCGGTGCACGTGAAGACGTTGCGCAGTCAGAAGCTGCGGATGTTGCTGACCCATCGCAAGCTGCTGCAGTCGAAGGCCATCGCGATCGAGAATGACCTGCGCGCCACCTTACGCAACTTCGGACTCAAGGTGGGTGTAGTGGGGACGGTGAAGTTCGAGGCGCGCATCAAGGAACTCGTCGAGAACCTGCCCGACCTGGTCATTCTGGTCGAACCGCTTTTGCTTGTCCGGCGGGTGGTTCGCGAGCAGATCGGTATCCTGCACCGCCGCTTGCTGGCCATCGTCCGGGACGATGAGGTGTGCCGGCGCCTGATGACGGTTCCCGGCGTCGGCCCCGTGGTCGCGTTGACCTATCGTGTCACCGTCGACGTGCCCGCTCGGTTTAGGAACTCCAAGGCGGTCGGGGCGGCGTTTGGGCTGACACCTTCCAAGTATCAGTCGGGCGAGAGCGACCGAACCGGCGGGATATCAAGGTGCGGAGACGACATGATGCGAATGATGCTCTACGAGGCGGCCCAGAGCATGCTGTTCCACTCGTCAAAATGGTCCTGGCTGAAGGCTTGGGCGATGAAGGTCGCCAGGCAGCGCGGGATGAAAAAGGCGATCGTGGCCCTGGCGCGTCGGCTGGCCGTGATCATGCATCGCATCTGGATTGACGGCACCGACTTCCGCTGGACCAGGGAAGTGGCAGCGACATGAGAGCCCGACAGGATCAAATACGATAGGAGAAACATCGAGATCCACCGAGCGGTGGAATGATGTCCCTCGCGGGACGATGGATGAGGTGAGTTCGTATGTCTGCTTGGACCTACCGTCGCTTGACGGCAAGGCCGCCCAAAAGATTGTTCCACCTCGTTCTCGAATCCCATGATGGAAGGGCCTTGGTGCCGATTCCGGAGAGAAGCACGAGCCCGCGAGCGACATCGACACCGCAGTCGTGGTTAGTCTGAAAGCGCTTGACCCTGATCGGCCGATTAGAGAAGCAGACATACGCGGGGGGGACGACGGCACCGCGGTTCGTCGGTCAGCCCCCGGGGCCGTCCCTCATGATGAAGCCCATCAGGTCGCCCACGTTGAGCTCCAAATCCCGGATGATGTCCTTGACGACGTCGCCGATCGAGATCACGCCCACGACCTTGCCCGCGTCCAGCACTGGCAGATGGCGAAAACCGCGCTCAGCCATCATTGCCATGCAGCCCTCCAGCCGATCGTCCGGCTTAACCGTCACCGGGTTGCCCGTCATCACTTGGCCCACCGGCGTCTGCTTCGCATCGAGCCCGGGCAGCAGCACTTTGATGGCGCAGTCACCCTGGGTCACGATACCGACCAGCACGCCGTCGTCGATGACCAGCACCGACCGGACCCGGTTGTCGCGCATCTGGCGCAAGGCTTCGACGACCATGTCGCCGGAACGAACATGGATCAGGGCGCCACTCTTCTGGGCCAGAGCGCTTTTTACTGTGCTCATCGATCTCCTCTCCTGGCCCTGTCCTGCCCGGCCTTGATGGTCCGCATTGAAGGATAGTCGAAAGATCTTGCCTCGTCAGCACCGTTCCGATGTCGCGGAGACCTTGAATCACGCGATTTAGACCGCGTGAGAATCCTATTGAGTACAGATCCTAGGGCTTACGGTACCGTCCACCTTGCTTGCCACAGTCGATAGAGTGGTGGAGTAGGGCATCCCAGGTTCAAGCGGTCTAAGCACTGGTACCGGCTCAAGGGCTGCTATGGGTCAATCGCGTCGGTTTGCCGCCCCGTCCGTTACTTCCGTTCTACCCCAATCAACGGACATCGAAAGAGCGGCCCGACTGGTCCGTTTCGTGCCAGATGCGGAAATGGACTAAGCCTGCCGGTTCTTGATGTGCGGCAGACGATCTTCAAGGGGGACCAAACCGCCATCAATAATGAAAAACTCGGTATCCGCCGCGCCGTCCCTGTGCTGCTTTGCCTTTTGATATGCCGGACTTTCGTACCAAGCCTTGGCTGCCGCCACATCGGGAAATTCAATCAGGACGACGCCTTCGAGCGGCCCCATCAACTCTAGTGGCGCGAGGGGTGTATAAATGGAAAGGAACTTGGCGCCCCGCCCCTCAAAAGTCGGGCCGGCTGCCTTCCAATACGCTTCGAGTTTTTGTCGATCATGCACGCGTTTGTTCAGGGCAATCATGTAAGCGGGCATTGTTCGCTCCCATAGGCGTGTTTCTAAAACATGCAGATTAAGCCTTAGGCCTGACGATTGTAGCATGCTCGGACGCCTCACTCGGCTAATAAGTGTTCGGTTGGGTCATTCGCGACCAGTCAAAAATTTCCGAAATCGCTATCGATGGACTACTCCAGCACTCGGCCAGGCGGTGCAAGGCATCGTAGCAATGGCTAAAGGGCAGCATGTCCAAAACACCGCCACGACCTTCACTGGGTTGCTTTTCTGTATCAATTCGTTGTAAGGTTGCATCGAATGGGAGGCTTGGTTGCGGGGGAGATCGCAAATGCCTCAGACTTATGTGCGCCGTCCTGCTGCGCTCGCTTTGATACTCGCTTCAATAGCCGCTATTTCCACTACTCCGGCGCGGGCAGCGACGGAGTGTGCATGCCCAAAAGTTCCCGCATCAGGCGTCGGCAATACAAGTTGTTCGGCATCCGAGTCCAACGGTAAGTGCACTGTAGATTTTAATATATTTTTCGAACGAGAGGCCAGGGCGACAGCGCTTTTGAGCAAAGCGGGTGTTCAGCTTAGGGTGCCAGATCCGAGCTTGAGTGCTTCAGTCGGCTTGGCTCAACTTAAGAACGAGCCGAACCAGCTAGCTGACGCCATACTTATCTATTTGACCGTCGCATTGTCCGCCCAACCTAACGCGAACGAGCTGAATCAAGTCGTCCAGAGGATTGCTAGCACCGTGCGATCCGGCACTATTTCCTCGCGTCTCGTTACCGCATTTGATCCGAGCGCTGGTGCCGGGCTGCCGAGGTCCGACAATCCGCCGCTCGATAATTTTGATGGGACCAGAGGGCGTATTGTTCCAGGTTGCATCGAGCTGTTTGCCGGCGACACTTGGGTCATGTTCAAAACGAATTGGTCCCCATACGCGGCGACACCGAGATGTGGCGGGGAAAGATGAATAGGGCCACGGTCCAGGTAGCGCTTATATTTGCTGTTTTGGCTGGATTCGCTATCTGGTGGGTCATCCCACGCCCCCTGCCGGAAGTCGTAGTCTGTGATCGTTTGATTCCGGGGGTCAGCAAGGTTGGGCTCAAATTTGGTCGCGCCAAGGATGGCGGTATTGATGTGGATTTCGGCGGCTCCGTAACGAAGGATACGGCGAGCGCAGATGTCCTCAAGGCGTTCATCGACTGCCTTCGTGAACAGAATGCAGCGAAATCGGTGACCATCGTGCATGGAGTGAACTTGCCGATAGAGCCGATAGGGGAGGTCGCCGACCATTGGAAGGCTGATGATGATTTGAGGCTAACTTTGATGCCTGGCGGAGACGAGAAAATCTTGAACAACTTGCGCATCGGGCCGGTCGTGGGAAGAAAACAGGACATCGTGAGAAATTGGTGTGGTGCGGATCAAACTGGCGCATGTGTCAAGTGCACACCAGAGAATCCGACTGAAGCCACTAACTATGTGGAAATTCAACTTCGTCCCGATCCGAAGGTCGAACGCCAGCAATTGCCGGGAGTATGGCCGAACCCCGCTGCCGGAAGACAGCCAGAGCCTTGGCAGTTGGTAGAGCCTGACGGGAAACGTTTCGTCTATGTTTGTAAACCGAATTAGCGGAGCAAAATGGGCCGCGCCATTTCTGGTCCAACCCCACTCGAGTCATGCAGGCCTACCTCCATTTCAAGGTTTACGATGCCGAGTTCAACCATCCGAACCGGCTGCAACGCGGGAACGCCAGGGTCACCTTTCTCACCAGCGCGGCAGCGCCTCCGCCGTCGCCCGGTCTTCCTTTGTGCACAAATAACCAGGGCAGACGTTGCCCTTATTTTTTTTGCGAACTTCGCGGGTTGAGGGCAGCGTGCCGGAATAACTCGTGACGCGCCGAAGCAGTTCAGGTCCGACATGGTCCATTCGCGATCGGGTCGAGCCCATCAGCAAGTCTAGCCATGTCCGCTATGCCCGGGAAATTGAGCCAACGGGTCGCGCGAATGCACCCGACGACAGGCGCCGCGACATCAAGCGATTTCCAAATTGCCCTTGAGCGCCGCATCTCACACAGCCTGTCATCGGGCCGCGCTTGGCGCGATCCGTCGGCTCCTTGGGAACTACCTTTTGCCCTGAACCTGTCCGCAGGGCCGGGTACGCCCGTCGAAGCCCCTGTAGGTGCCGGATGCGGCATCGTAGGTCCGGAAGTGGGTGCAACTGTCGCCGCTCGCGGCGCGCTGCCGGGGCTGGCGTTCACCGCGCTTTGGCAATGGTACGTTTTCCAGCGGCTTGTTGGCCGAATTGCTGTCCTCGGGAGCCAAATCGTCCGGCTGCTTTGCGGCGGTCTTCTCTTCCGCGGCAGCAGGCTTCGCTTCCAGAGCGGCCGGCTTCTCTTCCACCGCGGCAGGCTTTGTTTCCAAAACACTCGGCTTCGCTTCCACGACGGTCGGCTTCGCTTCCACGGACGCAGGTTTCTGCTCGTCCTTGGCCGCGGCCTTCTCTTCCATGACCGCGGGCCTCGGCTCCAGCGCAGCGGGTTTCTCTTCCACTGTCGCCGATTTTCCTTCCACCGCGGCGGGCTTTTGCTCTACGGAATTTCCGCGGGCTCGTTCGATCAGCGCCCGGCATTGAATTGGGAAAACGATTTCTCCGGCTGCGGTCAGTCCGATTGGCATGCAGCCGCCGGGCGGCACATCTTCGTTCACGGCAGGTTTTGCCGGTGCAGCGCTCGAATCGAGCGCGCCGGTCGTCTGAGCCAGAGCCGCGCTGCTCATCAGCGAGAGAAGGAGGGCCAATAAACGCTTCATGCCGATCACTCAATCAAAGTTCTGGAAAATGTTCCATCCCCTTGCGGAGATCGGCCTCGCTTCGCGGCGCATTTTATCGGAGCCGATTGTGGCCAAATCAGTCACGGATTTCGGCAAAAGTGGGGGTGCGCCAAGCTCATGACGAACGAACCTGGAAATTCCCTCGGAGCGTGCCGGAAAGGAGTTCTTGGACTTGTTCGCGGGGAGCGTGATTTGTTGTGACTTCTCAATCTGTTTCGGGCTGTCCAGTCCTGTTTGCAAAAATATTTCGCTTCACCCGTCGGGCAAATCATCTCTACAAATTCGCGCCATCCCGTCCCACAGAGGGGCGTATCGCGATCGTCACGGACGCGGGGCGGGATGCGGTGGACGCGGCAGCGTCTTGCGCGCAACGGGATCGCAGGGCGGGTGATGAGCCTGTGAGCGATCAACAGCACGCGGACGAGAGACGATTGCAGCGTACGGCGAAGTCGTGTGGTCCTGACGCCCCGACGCTGGCGTCAAGTTCGCGGATGTTGTGTCGGCCCTACCGGGCTTCGGACACAACGCAAGTTCGCAAACGACGGTGGCAAAAGAGCCCGGTCACCGGGGAGAGTACGAAGGAACCCGTTAAAACCATTGCGTGCGGGAATGCCGGGCGATTCCGGTGTACTCGTTGTTACTCGTGTGCGTTCTACCACTCCAAGTGCACACGAGGCCGCGGGTGCAGCGGGCACCCGGCATTCCCCACGCCCTCTTTGGGCGAGAGATAAATGCAAACCTCGGGCGCATCGCGCCGCGAGAACGAAGCTGTATGCAACACTATATCAACGTCATTGCGAGCGCAGCGAAGCAATCCATTCTTTCTTCACGCCGTGCGATGGATTGCTTCGCTTCGCTCGCAATGACGGTCTTAGAGACCGGGGACACCACGCAACTTGCCGCCCTCACAACTCCCGCGCATTGCTGAACGCGAACGACGACACCCGCCTGGTGTTCTCATCCAGGATCAGCGTGCGCGTGATCGGCGGTTCGGCGCGCTGGCTGCAGTTTTCGCGTTCGCAAAGCCTACAGTTGACGCCGATCGGTGTGCCCTCGGTTTTCTCCAGATCCATCCCGGTGGCGTAGACCAGTTTTGCGGCGTGGCGGATTTCGCAGCCCAGCCCGATCGCGAAACGCGGTTGTGCTTGCGGGTGCGGCGCCACCGGCCGGCGCACCATCTGCGCGATCGAAAAATATCTGTTACCGTCGGGCAGTTCGATCACCTGCTTGAGCAGGCGGTCCGGCGTGTCGAAGGTCGAATGCACGTTCCACAGCGGGCAGGTGCCGCCGAATTTCGAAAACGGGAAGGTGCCGGACGAAAACCGCTTGGAGACATTGCCGGCATTGTCGACGCGGAGCAGGAAGAACGGAACGCCGCGCGCATTGGGCCGCTGCAGCGTGGTGAGGCGATGGCAGACCTGCTCGAAACCCGCGTTGAACCGCTGCGCCAGCACGTGAACGTCGTAGCTCAAGGCTTCCGCCGCGCTGTGGAACGGCTGGTACGGCATCATGGCGGCGGCCGCGAAATAATTCGCCAGCGTGATGCGGTAGAGCCGGCGCGGCGTATCGTCGAGCGGGCCCGCGCGGCCCACGATGCCGTCAAAACTGCCGCCGCATTCGGCAAGGCCGATCTGGAAAGCGAGCTGGAAGGCGCGGCCGGGGCCATCGACCAGTTCCGAGATCAGCAATTGCCGGCGATGGCGGTCGAACCGTCGCAGCGTCTCGCGCATCACATCGACCGGCATGATGCGGGTGACGATCGAATGCTTTTCGCGCAGCCGCGTTGCGAGCGCGGCGAACAGTCCCTCCGACGGCACGTTCAACTCGTCGCGCAAATTTTCCGCGGCCTGTTCCAGTTCGGGGAAATAATTGCGGTTGGCCTCGATCAGATCACGGACGCGCTCGATCGGATTGGCCTCGAATCTGGAACCCTCATCGCGGTCGGCCATCTGCGCCGCGACCAGGGTCTCGCCGCGGCGGGCTTCGGTATAGGCGGCGTACAGCCGTTGTAATGAATGAGTGACGCCAGGGCACAATTCGGCCAGATCGCGCAATTCCTGCTTCGGCAGGTCGATCTGGCGGAACAGCGGATCGGAGAAGATCTCGTTGAGCTCGGCGAAGAACCGGTCCTCGTCGGCGGTAGCGAGATCGCGCAAATCGAGGTCATAGGTCTCCGCGAGCCGCAGCAGGATCTGCGCCGTCACCGGGCGCTGGTTGCGCTCGATCAGGTTGATGTAGCTCGGGGAAATCCCGAGGCCCTCGGCGATCTGGGTCTGCGACAGCCCCAATTGCTGGCGGATGCGGCGGAATCTGGGACCGACAAACAGCTTCTTTCCGGAATCGGTCGCCATGGCACCCTCGCTGGCCCAGATTTGTGACAAAAGTTACAAAATGACATCTATGACAAGTTTATATGTTACATGGCATCACCAATCGAAATCAAGCCATCTATACGAAATTGAGATTTTGGCGTTTAGCTCTCGGCACGTTTCGCAACGCACTGTCAAGAATGTCGAGAAGAGTGGCGAAGACAGATTTGTCGTCACCGAAAGGATTAGGCACATGAACTACCAGCCACGTGGCATCAGCGACCCGGCTATCCAGGGACCGGCTTCCTATCTGAGCGAGATTGGAGCTGCTGAGGCGCTGCTCAAGACCCAGCCGACCTGGAACGGCGTCACCGCCGAAGCCGTGGCGCGCATGCGTCTGCAGAACCGCTTCAAGACCGGCCTGGACGTTGCTCGGTACACCGCGGCGCTGATGCGCAGCGATATGGCTGCCTATGACGCCGATCCCACCAAGTACACCCAGTCGCTCGGTTGCTGGCATGGCTTTATCGCGCAGCAGAAGCTGATTTCGGTCAAGAAGCATTTCGGCAAGACTGATCGCCGCTATCTGTATCTCTCCGGCTGGATGATCGCCGCGCTTCGCTCCGAGTTCGGACCGCTTCCCGACCAGTCGATGCACGAGAAGACCTCGGTGCCGGCGTTGATCGAAGAGCTCTACACCTTCCTCCGTCAGGCGGACTCCCGTGAGCTCAACGATATCTTCCGCGCCCTCGACGCCGCTCGCAAGGCAGGTGACCAGGCGAAGGAAAAGGCATTGATCGAAAAGGTCGACAACTTCCAGACGCATGTCGTTCCCGTCATCGCCGACATCGACGCTGGTTTTGGCAATGCGGAGGCGACCTATCTGCTCGCAAAGAAGATGATTGAAGCAGGTGCGTGCGCTCTGCAGATCGAAAATCAGGTCTCCGACGAAAAGCAGTGCGGTCACCAGGACGGCAAGGTGACTGTGCCGCACGAGGTGTTCCTGGCGAAGATCCGGGCCTGCCGCCACGCCTTCCTCGAACTGGGCGTCGAAGACGGCATCATCGTAACCCGCACCGACTCGCTGGGTGCCGGTCTCACGCAGCAAATCGCTGTGAGCCACAAGCCCGGCGACCTCGGCGATCAGTACAACAGCTTCCTGGATTGCGAGGAAGTGACGGCCGCCAACGCCCGGAATGGCGATGTCATCATCAACCGGAACGGCAAGATGATGCGTCCGAAGCGGCTTGCCAGCAACCTTTATCAGTTCCGCGCCGGCACCGGCGAAGATCGTTGTGTGCTCGACAGCATCACCTCGCTGCAGAACGGCGCCGACCTGTTGTGGATCGAGACCGAGAAGCCGCATATCGAGCAGATCGCCAAGATGGTCGACCGCATTCGCGAGGTCGTTCCGAACGCGAAGCTGGCCTACAACAATTCACCCTCGTTCAACTGGACGCTCAACTTCCGTTGGCAGGTCTACGACGCGATGAAGGAAGCCGGCAAGGATGTCAGCAAGTACAATCGAGCCGACCTGATGAAGCCGGAATACGACGATACGCCGCTGGCCATTGAAGCCGACGAGCGCATCCGCACCTTCCAGGCCGATTCAGCAAAGCGTGCTGGCATCTTCCACCATCTGATCACGTTGCCGACCTATCACACGGCAGCTCTGTCGACTGATAATCTGGCGAGGGAGTATTTCGGCGAGCAGGGCATGCTGGGCTATGTGAAGAATGTTCAGCGCCAGGAGATCCGTCAGGGTATCGCCTGCGCCAAGCATCAGAACATGGCCGGCTCCGATATCGGCGACGATCACAAGGAATATTTCGCGGGTGAAGCCGCTCTGAAGGCGGGCGGCGCCCACAACACGATGAACCAGTTCGGCTAACGGGAACAGCAGGAGACTAGTCATGACGAAGAGCAATTTCTGGGTGATTGGCGGCGAGTTCGGTTCGATGAACTTCCACAAGCTCGTGGAAGGCTCGGCTCAGGTGCAGGGTCCGTTCAAGACCCGCAAGGAAGCCGAGGATGCCTGGCGCGTCGTATCGGAAGAAAACCGCCACAAGGCCGGCGTGCGCTTCTCGATCGTCGAGGAGCCCTCCCGAGTCTCTGCCTAACAAAGTCTCTGCCTAACAAAAAGTCTGGGAAACGCCAAGAAGACGAGCGGCCCCATCCGGAGTTCCGGGTGGGGCCGTTTGCGTTTTTGACCCCTTGGGGGTCACGCAAATCGCGCGGCCAGCTCGCGTAAAGTGACACATCAAGACAAAAGAGAGCGGTGCAAGCCCTTGGGAACAAAGAGCCTTTGCGGACAACAAGGTTACTGATAGGTTGAGGCCGTTCAGGGACCCATTTTGGACAAAGGCAACCGGCGGATGTCAGAGGCGCAAAATACCGGGAGCAACGCCGCTGCTGATGCGCGCCCGATTCGGCTGCGCGATGCGCTGCGGCAGGCACGGATCGAGGCGGCCGATCGCACCGGTGTCGTCGTCGACCTGCGCGATGCCGAAGTGGCCCGGCTCGAGATTCTCAATGAGGCCCTCGACCCGCTATTCGCGCAAATTCCCGACACCATCGACCTGTTCGATCGCGGCATCAGCCAGGGCGAAACGCCGCGGCTGTGGGTCGACGTCGTCGCTCATGTGGCGATGGGACGCGACAAGCGGATCTATCGCTTCGTGCAGGACACCCGTTTCGGCCGCATCGTGATGGCCGAATCCCACGAGGTCGCCATGATCGTCCAGGCCGTCACCGACTATGTCGCCCGCCGCATCATCGAGCGCGAACATGCGCTGACCGTCCTGCCGGAGCCGGTCGTGCAGGGGAAGCCACGCCGCAGCCGGTTCTGGAGCTTCGCGCTTGGCTTCGTTCTCGGCGCGGCCGCCTTGTTCGGCCTGGCGCTGCTCGCCGCGCTGCGCAGCTAGCAAGAGCGATCCGCAGCATCGGCCGCGAAACTGATCGGGGGGATCGTGCCACCGCCGATTATCCTGACGCTGCTGGTCGCCGGAGCGTTCGCGGTCTACCTGTACGGCGCCTGGCTCAAGCTGCGGCGGGCCGAATTCATCCGCACCTTCCGATGGCCGCGCGGGCTGCTGGAGCGGCTCGAGAAGCATTACCCCGGCCTCGAGCGCAAGGGCAGCGCGCTGGTTTCACGTGGCCTGCGCCAGTTCTTCGTGGCCTATCTGATGAGCGGGAAGCGCTATGTCTCGCTCCCAGGTCGCCGACGATCTGTGGCACGAGTTCATCCTCTACACGCGCGAGTATGACAGGTTTTGCCGGCGGGCGTTCGGCGGCTTCCCGCATCACACCCCGGCGGTCGTGCTCGGCGGGCATCGCAAGAAGAATGAAGGCCTGCGGCGGGTGTGGTGGTACTGCTGCAAATACGAGAACATCGATCCAGTCCACCCGAGGCGGCTGCCGCTGCTGTTCGCGCTGGATACCAAGCTCAACATTCCCGGCGGTTTCGTCTATCACCCGCAATGCGAAGCGCTGCGGCGCGACGGCGTTGCCGGCACCGCGCATTGCGGCGCCGATTTCTCGGATAGCTCGATCGATCGCAGCTCTGCGGGCTTCGGCGACGCCGGCAGCGATGGCAGCGGCCACGGCGGCAGCAGCGACGGCAGCGGCGACGGTAGTGGCGGAGGAGATGGCGGCGGAGGCTGTGGCGGGGGCGGTTGCGGCGGTGGCGGCGGGGATTAGCGTTCCGGTTGGCTACGACAGCTTGATCCGCGCCAATTCCTGAATCCCGGCGTGCTCCTTGAATCCGCGTATGACCTGATCGCATCGCCACGCCGCGCCATCGCGCGCGATCGAGAACAGATTATACGCCGCCGCCGGATGGCGGCCATGCGCGACTGCGGATGCCGAGGGCACGCCGATCACGGGAATGGCGCCGTTCGGCCCGTCGACCCAAACGGTGGAATGCACGTGATCATGTCCGTGCAGGATCAATTCCACGCCGTCTCGTCGCAGCACGGCGAGCAGATCGGCCGAATCGGTCAGCCGCTTGATGCGCGAATGCGAGAGCAGCGGGTGATGGATCAGCAGCACGCGAAACGCCTGCTCACCTGCGAGCTGCGTCAGCATGCGCTCGAGTGCCTCCAACTGCGGTTGCCCGAGTTGTCCGGTCGCCATGAATGGCGGCGTCGGTACCGCTGTCGAGACGCTGACCAGCGCCAGCGGGCCGCGCCGGCGCAGCGACGGAAACGATGGCCTGCCGTCGGGTGCATCGTCGCCATCGAGATAATTTTTCCAGACCTCCGCGAAGCGGTGTTGGGTGGCGCGGACATAGGCGTCGTGATTGCCGGGGATCACCGTGACACGATCCGGCGTGCCGACGCTCTCGAGCCAACACAGCAATGGCGCGAACTCGGCTTCGAGCGCGAGATTCACCAGATCGCCTGTTATCGTGATGTGGTCCGGCATCTGTGCCTGCATGTCCGCCACCAGCGCGTCGAGCACGTCGCGCCTGTGGACGTATCGGCGATTGCGGGTCCAGTTGAGATAGCCCAGCCCGCGCTTGCCGGCGAGATCGCGAAGCCGCGGTGCGGGCAGCGGCGGCAAATGCGGATCGGACAGATGGGCGAGCATGAACGCCGCCATCAGAAATATCCGGCCGGAATGCTTGCGAGATCAAACAGCTGCGCGATCATGTCGTGATTTCCTGTGAAAATCCTGCAAAGGTTTGGCAAGTTGGCCGCCGCGACGCAAGGATCGCACAAGATGAGTGCAAATTCGAGATTTCGATGGCGATGAACCTGCCGAACGCACGAACGAGGTTTGAGCCGGTGCTGCGGTGGATTTTTCATCTCTATTGGCGGTTTGCCCGCGGCATGACGCTCGGGGTCCGCGCCGTCGTGCTCGACGGCGATAACCGGGTGTTTCTGGTCAAGCACAGCTACGTCGCCGGCTGGCATCTGCCGGGCGGCGGCGTCGAAGTTGGCGAGACCCTTCGTGACGCACTGCGGCGCGAGCTGATCGAGGAGGGGCGGATCGAGGTGCTGGACGAGCCGGCCCTGCATGGCCTGTTCTTCAACAGCCATGCCTCCCGCCGCGACCACGTCGCGGTCTATCTGGTGCGGCGTTTCCGGCAGGACCGGCTGCCGGAGGCCAACCGCGAGATCGTCGCCTGTGGTTTCTTCGAGATCGGCGCGTTGCCGGAGGACACCACCGAAGGGACGCGGTTGCGGATCGCCGAAGTACTCGAAAACCGGGAGCCGATCGCCACCTGGCGTTAGAGATCGTTAGCGATCGGTGCTTATGATCGGGGGTCAAAACCCTAACATTCGTTAAGGATTGCCGATGAGCGCGCCGAACCCGAAACGCACGTCTGGTCTTCGCGGCGATCTGGCCGGCATGGCGGAAGCGCTCAAGCAATTTGCGCAGTCGGAATTTCCGCAAACAGGGACGGCGCAGCCGCGGATTGCCGTTCTGGTGCCGTGCTTCAACGAGGAAGCCGCCGTCGCCACCGTGGTTGCCGATTTTCGTCAGGCGTTACCGACGGCCGAAATCTTCGTCTACGACAATAATTCATCGGACCGAACCGCCGCGGTAGCGCGCGAGGCCGGCGCCGAAGTGCGCAGCGAACGCCGCCAGGGCAAGGGCCATGTGGTGCGGCGGATGTTCGCCGACATCGATGCCGACATCTACGTGCTGGTCGATGGCGACGCGACCTACGACGCCGCCAGCGCGCCGCGCATGATCGATACCCTGTTGTCCGATCATCTCGATATGGTGGTGGGCTTTCGCGTCGATCAGGCGGAGGCCGCCTACCGGCCCGGCCATCGCACCGGCAACTGGATGCTGACCAGTTTCCTGTCGTCGGTGTTCGGTCAGGCCTTCAAGGATATACTCTCCGGCTACCGCGTGTTCTCGCGGCGCTTCGTCAAATCCTTCCCGGTGCTGTCCGATGGCTTCGAGATCGAAACCGAATTGAGCGTGCACGCGCTGGAACTGGCGCTGCCGGTCGCCGAGATCGAAACGCCGTATTTCGCCCGGCCGGAGGGTTCGTTCAGCAAGCTCAACACCTGGCGCGACGGCTTTCGGATTCTCGGCACCATCCTGAAACTCTACCGGTCGGAAAAGCCGCTGCGTTTCTTCACCGCGATCGGGATTTTCCTGACGCTGGTTTCGATCGGTCTCGCCATCCCTGTCATCGTCACCTATCTCGAGGCAGGCATTGTTCCCCGGCTGCCGACCGCGGTGCTGTCGATGGGCCTGATGATCTTGGCGGTGCTTTCGGTGTCGTCGGGGCTGGTGCTGGATACCGTGACGCGCGGCCGCCGCGAGATCAAGCTGCTGGCCTATCTGTCCCAGCCCGCGATGAAAAACCGCTGATGCCGCAAGCAAAAAAATGGACGCCGCCGGGCGATAGACCGCGCGTCCGCCAGATGCTATCCCGCGCCTCAGCATGAGCGACCTCTCACTCACTCTATTGGCCGAAACCGCCAACGACGCGCAGGCGATCGAACGCCTGCACGAACGCACGTTTGGGCCCGGCCGCTTCGTGCTGAGCGCCTATCGGCTGCGCGAACATGTCGATCATCTGCTCGATCTGTCGTTCACTGCGCGGATCGGCACGTTGCTGGTGGGCTCGGTGCGCCAATTGCCGGTTTGCGTCGGCGACACCAAGGCCCTCATGCTCGGGCCGCTGACGGTCGAACCGCCGTTTCGCGGCCGCGGCGTCGGCCGCGCGCTGCTGGACCGTGCGCTGCGCGAGGCCAAGGCCAAAGGACACCGGCTGGTGCTGCTGGTCGGCGACGAAGCCTATTACAGCCGCGTCGGCTTCAAGCAGGTCCCCAAAGGGCGGGCGACGATGCCGGGACCGGTCGACTATAGCCGCCTCCTGGTAGCGGAGCTGGTCGATGGCGCATTTGCCGATGTTGCCGGAGCGATCCGCCCGGACTGGAGCATGGCGCATAATGGCTGAGCGCCAGAAACGTGTACGCACCGAGTCAGGGGCGGCACATAGTTAGATCAGACCGAAAAATGGTCAGGCCCAATCGTAACCGCCAAGGGTGAAGTTGCGCACCCGCAATACGCAAAGTTCCAACTGGAATTGTCCGCTCATCGACCGCGGCAGTTTGTGGCGCAATGAGCACACCCAGAATGAAATCGCATGTTGATCCCCTGCTGAGTTTCATCTGGCCATGGTTCCGCCCCGATTGCGTTCCGCCCTAGGCGGTATCGAATTTCGGTGGTCGGAGGTACAACATGTCTTCCACCCATTGTGCCAGAATTTCGTGCGTCGACATTAAAGCCAAACGTATTCGCCTCTACGAACCTTTTGTCCCGGCCGTCGGTGTCCGGAAAATTGTTCGGCTGTTTGCCGCTGCTCTCGCAGCGGCTTCGCTTGCGGCCTGCGCGCAATCCTCTGTTGTCACCAAAAGATCTGAACTGATTGCCGGCAGCCGACAGGCATCGCTGGAACGCAATCGAGAAACATCATTCCCGACCCATAGGCGTGTGGCGAGTACGCGAAAGCATACCCCGTTCGCGTCGAACAAAAATGCAGCCGAAACAAAGGTTGCGTCGGACGGACTTGCCAGCTTCTACAAAGAAGGAACCCGGACCGCGAGCGGCGAAAAATTCGATGCCAACGAATTGACCGCCGCTCATCGCACATTGCCATTCGGCACCAGGTTGCGGGTGACAAATGTCGCGACTGGGCGCTCCGTGACAGTTCGGGTCAATGACCGCGGTCCGTTCGTTCCCGGACGCGTCGTCGACGTCTCTTATTCTGCCGCCGAGACGCTCGGGATGGTTGGCGGCGGCGTTGCAAAGGTCAAACTCGACGTCGTTCAATAGTTGGTTGAAGGGTCTGACAGGCTGCTTTGAGTCAAACGTCAGACCTCGGCGCACCCACCTGCGACGTCCGCTTTACCCGATAAGCCAACATCGTCGGCTGAACACATCAGGTTCAGGAAAGCACCGATTACCTGCGTATGCGACGGCGCGATCAGCGACCGAATACCAAATCGTGCGCAGAAGGGTGCCAATCGGCAATTTATCGTCCTCCAGGTATTGATTTCGGGAGTTTTGTATTAAAGTTGTGCTGCGCCGCACAATGAACGTATTTGGATAAGTAATGGCCTCGATCAACTCCAAACAACGTTCGAGTTGATGAAATCATCAACAACATATGAGGCTATTGAATGAAGTGTCGGCGCTTCACTGCCGTTGGGACGGGGATTCTAATCGCAGCTTTTTCATTTTCTTCACCGGTTTGGGCGGACACACAAACCGGCATTGCTTCAGTATACAGTAACGAGCGGACAGCCAACGGCGAGTATGCCCACGCCTCCGCACTGACAGCGGCTCATCGCACCCTGCCGTTCGGCACGATGGTCGAAGTCACCAACACGCGAACCGGCCGCTCCGTCGTCGTCCGCATCAACGATCGCGGTCCCTATATCCGGGGGCGCGTCATCGACCTGACGCCGGCTGGCGCCCGGGCGATCGGATCCTCGGGCCTCGCTCCGGTCAGGCTGACGGTGCTGTCGGTCGGAACTCGCCGCGCCAGCCGGTCGGGCGGCTCCGTCTAGGGCTGAACCAGCTTCCGGCAGTGCGGATACCGCTCAGCCTGACGCTCTGTGATCGGGGGAAGGCCGCAGAGAAATCTACGGCCTTCTCCGGGGAGAGAAGCCAGAGAAGAAGGGCTGGCGAGGCCTGACTAGGCGGTGTGGACACTTATCTCATCCATAAGATGATGGCCGCGAGAGTGACGACGGCCCGGTAATTTCGGGCGGTCTTTTCGAAGCGGGTTGCGACGCGGCGGAACTGCTTGAGTTTTGAGAAGCAGCATTCCACGAGATGGCGCTGGGCATAGAGATGCTTGTCGAGCGGATATTTGAACGCACGTGACGGGTTGTTGGGGATGACGGCGAGCGCCCCCTTGGCGGCGATGGCTTGGCGCAAGTGATCGGCGTCATAGGCCGTATCAGCCATGACGACCTCGGCAGGTAATCCCTCGATCAATGCGGCGGCTTGCGGTGCATCGCCCTTCTGACCTGCGGTAAGCGTGAACCGCACAGGACATCCCAAGCCGCGAACGGCCATATGTATCTTGGTGCTCAGGCCGCCGCGCGAGCGGCCGAGCGCTTGATCTTGAGACCCCCTTTTTTCGCCCCGGCGGCGTGCTGATGCGCCCGAACGATGGTGGAGTCGACGATCAGATATTCGAAGTCCGGATCATCGGACATCGCCTCGAAGATCCGCCACCAAACACCCTTGATGCTCCATCGACTGAAGCGCCGGAACACGCTGTTCCAATCCCCAAACGCTTCCGGAAGATCACGCCAAGGAGAGCCCGTACGCACGATCCACAGCACACCTTCCACGAACATCCGATTGTCGCGCCCGGTGGAACCTTTCTGGTCAGGTCGGCCTATGATCAGCGGCGCCATCCGCTCCCACGCCGCGTCGCTCAAAACCAACCGCTCCAGCACACCCAAGACTGCCTCCCAAAAAGCAGCCTTGAATCTGATTTGCTCCTAAAAGGGAATCCTTAGAGTCCACACCACCTAGAGCGGGATGACTTTTCTTCGAATCGTCATCCCGCTCTTTCTTTTTGTTTGAGCATGATCTTTTCGGAAAACCGGTACCCACTTTTCCGGATCATGCTCTAGAACTTCAAATTCGCAAACGCCCTCACGCCGATGCCCGGCATCAGCACTTCGTCCTTGGTGTAGGAGACCGAATTGCGGATGTTCTGGTTCAACAAATTGTTGCCGACGAGACCGACCGTCATTTCGCGGGCGCCGAACCAGACGGGATCCAGCCTGGTCTTGTAGCTGAATTCCGCCTTCAACAGATTATAGCCCGCGGTCGGCGTCTCGCCGATCACGGCGATATCGTTCTGGGCGAACGCATGCAGCAGGTTGACGCGCACCAGCCAGTTGGCATCGCGCCAGAACGCGCCGCCGCCGACGCGCACCGGCGGAATCCTGGGAACGTTGGTGCCGTCGGTGAAGGTGGCGCGAACGATATCGAACTGGTTCTCGATGCCCCAAGTGCCGCCGCAGAGTTGCGCGACGTCGAACTGGCTCTGGAACTCGCCGCCGCGGAAGATCGCGTTCCGCTGCGAATACACCGCCTGCTTCAGTTCAGCGTCAGGGGCACCGCAGGACGCGAAATCGCTGTCGCACATCACGCCCGTCAGCCGCCGAAAGATGAAGTTGTCGAAGCGGGTGTAATAGGCGGTTGCCTCAAAACGCAGCGGACCGGTGGCCCTGCGCAATCCGATTTCAACAGACTTGGCGGTCTCGATGGTCAGGTTCGGATTGCCGATATCGAATGTCCCTGTGGCGTCGTGGGCACCGCGCGAGAACAGCTCGGCCGGTTTCGGTGCGCGCTCGACATATTGCGCCGTGATGCTGCCGACAAGATCGTAGGGAAGATTCTGGAGCAGGCCGACGCTGCCGCTCTTGGGCGTGTAGGACGGGTTACGCGCGATGCTGAATTGCGGATTGCCGTCGGGCAAGAAATCCGCGGGGAAGTTCGGCATCGAACCGTGCAGATCGACGTGCTCGATACGGCCGGCGATCTGGGCTTTGGTGCTGTCGCTGAACTTGAATTCGTTGAAGGCATAGCCCGCGACACGATTGTTGCTGTTCGGATCCCACAACCCGTTGAACAGCGTGCCCGGATTGTCGGGGCTCGGCGCCGTCAGTTCCTGATGGCCCGTCTTCTTGAGAAAATCATTGTCCCGATCCTGATAGGCTGCGACCGGAATTCGTCGGTGACGAATTCGGAATGCGCCTGCCGTCGTTGTGCGACGGGCGAACTTCAATTCATCCCTCAGGGCCGTCTCGCTCGATGCGAGCGACCTTTTGGATGGCACCAATCAATCGATGTCAGGAGGCGGGGGGAGCTCGAGGCTGAAAAGCGATCCGCGCGGAGTTCAGATGGACGAACTCGGCGTCGGTGGTCAGGTACAGGAATTCGATCGCCTGCGGCAGCAGCAGCAGCGGCGGCGTCGCGAACAGCATCGAATTCGCAAGCGCGACGACGGCGCAGATCGCGCACGGATCGTTGGCGCGCTGGTCGGGGTCGTTGCCGGACGGTGACTGCTGTTCGGCGACGCCAGCCGTGTCAGGGGCGGTGAGGCCGTTGGCGTGGGAAAGTTCGAACGGCGCGGTGTCCGGCTGAACGGCTTGCGCCGCGACCGCGTGGAAATGCCCGAACGAGAGCAACAACTGCAACGCCAGCGCCAACAGCGCCAGCCGGGAGCCGTGCTTGATGTTCGACCGGAACCACTTCATTGCAGCAACATGCCCCACATCGGGGACCAAGGTATCTCGGTCCTCCAATGTTATAATATAACATCAGGGATCGGCAGACCGGTCAACCGTGGTCCTCCCGCGTGGCGGCGGAATCCGAAATGGCTGTGTGATTAACGCAACGCGAGCCGCGATCAGCGCCCCTCGCGCAGCCAGGTCGCGGCGAACCCGCCAAGCAGCAGCAGCAGGCCGATCAGGCCGGCGAACAGCGGCAGCACGCCGACGCCCTTGACGACGCTGGCATCGCGCATGCGCACGCCCATCCAGCCGTCGCCGCGGAACACGCCGGAGGCACGCACCGGCACGATGCGGGGAAGATCGATGCTGGAACCATCCACCACGCGTCGCGCATCGCCGCCGGTGGCCTGCGCCAGGGGCTTGAGCATGTCGGCGGTGGAAGTGACTTCCGAAAATTCCTTCGGGTTGGTCGGGCCGACATTGATCAGGGCTTTCAGCGTGCCGTCGGTGGCCTGCCACAGGCCGAGTTCGTTGGCCGGAATCGTGGTGCGCCAGGTGCCGGGTTCGCTGGTGCTCAAGGTCAGTTCGCGCGTCGCGCCCGATGGCGAGGTCACCGTCACCGGCGTGACGCTGTCGGCCATGGTCTGGCGCAGCACCACCAGGTCCTTGCCCTGAACCTGCAGACGCAACGCTTCCTCGTCGAGGTCAGGCTGCTTCATCAGCCAATGCGACATTCGCCGCAGCAGGTCGAGATGCGGTCCGCCGCCTTCATAGCCGCGCGCCCACAGCCAGATATGATCGGACAGCAGCAATGCGACGCGGCCCTCGCCGAACCGCGACAACAGCAGCAGCGGCTTGCCGTCGGCGCCGGTCATGACAGGCGGGCTGACTGCGTTGCGGGTCTCGACGGTGCGGAAGAACCGGCTCCAATGCGGCGGTTCGCTGCCGGAGCCTTCCAGTCCACGCGTCACCGGATGGCGTTTGCCGGCGTCGCTCAAATGCGCATAGAACGGCTTCTCGGTAACGCCGACCGGTTCGGCCGGCAGCACCGAATCCAGCGGCGTGCGCCAGATGCTGGTGGTCGACGCGTAATCCGGACCCGCCGATACCAGCACCGCGCCGCCGGCGCGCACATAGCGCGCGATGTTGTCGAAATAGGCGATCGGCAGCACGCCCTGGCGGGCGTAACGGTCGAAGATGATCAACTGGAATTCGTTGATATGCTGCTGGAACAATTCGCGGGTCGGAAACGCGATCAGCGACAATTCGTTGATCGGCGTGCCGTCCTGCTTTTCCGGCGGGCGCAGAATGGTGAAATGCACGAGATCGACGCTGGCGTCGGATTTCAGCAAATTGCGCCAGGTACGTTCGCCGGAATGCGGCTCGCCCGAGACCAGCAGCACCCGCAATTTGTCGCGCACGCCGTCGATCGCGACCACGGCGCGGTTGTTGACCAGCGTCAGCTCGTTATCGAGCGGCGACGCCTCGATCTCGACGATGTTGGGCCCGGCATGCTTGATGTCGATTTCGACGTTGGAGGTCTGGCCGCTCGCGAGCGTGCGCTCGCTGATGACTTCGCCGTCGCGACGCACCACGATCTTCGCCCGATCTCCACTGACGCCCTGATCGTCGAGCCGGTAGGTGATGGTCTGGGTCTGCCCGACGATGCCGAAACGCGGCGCCGCCGAGATCGCTATGCGCCGGTCGCGCTCGTCCTTGCGGCCGGTGATCAGCGCATGCACCGGCGCCTGGAAGCCGAGCGCCGCCGTATTGGCGGGAATGTCGTGCACCCGCCCGTCGGTGATCAGGAAGGCGCCGGCGACGCGATCGACCGGAACGTCCGACAGTACCGACGACAGCGCGCCGAACAGCCGCGTGCCGTCGGTTTCGCCGTCGGCCCGGCCGGCCTCGACCACCCGCACGTCCAGCCCCTTGATCTTTTTCAGGCTGTCGACCAGCGCCTCCTGCGCTTGCGCGGTTTCGCGATTGCGCTCGCCGAAATTCTGGCTGGGGCTCTTGTCGATCACGACCGCGGCCACCGACGAGAGCGGCTCCCGGTCTTCGCGCGTAAACGACGGATTGGCCAGCGCCAGCAGGATCAGAGCCAGCGCCATGACGCGCACCGCAGCCCCGCGTGCTCTTCCGAGCAACAACAGGGCAGCGATCGCGACGATGGAAGCGGCGGCGATCCAAAGCACCAGCGAAGGGACGAGCGGGGTAAAGGCGATGCCATACTGCATATCGCGGCCCTATTGCCCGAGCCGTTCGATCAGCGCCGGCGCGTGTACCTGATCGGCTTTGTAGTTTCCGGTCAGCGTATACATCACGATGTTGACGCCGGCGCGGAACGCGAATTCGCGCTGCCGGGGCTCGCCGGGGCTGAGCGGCAGCATCGGCTGGCCATCCGGCCGTATCGCCCAGGCGCCGGCGAGATCGTTGGAGGTGATGATGATCGGCGAGACGCCGTCTCCGCCGCGCGCCGGCCGGGATGCCGCCTCGTCGTCATCGTCGCGCGGCAGCGTCTCGACCCAAGTCTGGCCCGAGCTGAAACGGCCGGGGAAATCGCGCAGCAGATAAAACGTCTTGGTCAGCACGTGCTCGCGCGGCACCGGCTCGAGTTCGGGAACGTCGAGTGAAGATAGAATGCTGCGCAGCGCCAGCATGCCCTGTGTCTGCGATGCGCCGCCTTCTCCGGGCGTCGCCTCGATGGCGTCGCGGGTATCGAACAAAACGGTACCGCCTTGCTTCATATAGGCGTCGATGCGGTTGATGGCGTCCTGCGGCGGCTTCGCGGCGCCGGGCACGACGGGCCAATAGATCAGCGGGAAGAACGCCAGTTCGTCGCGCGCCGGGTCGATGCCGACGGGATCGCCGGCCTCGAGCGCCGTGCGCTGCGCGAGAAACAGCGTCAGTCCGGCCATGCCCGCCTTGACGATGGAATCAACGTCGGCATTGCCGGTGACGACATAGGCGAGGCGGGTTTGCGAGACCGCCTTGATGGCGAAATCGTCATTGCTGTCGGCCCTGACGGGCGACGGTGCGGCGAGTACCGTGGACAGCGCGAGCGCCACCGCCAATGCCGCCGATACCGTGCGCCGCCGCAGCAGCGCGGCGATGCCGGCGCCAAGCATGGCGACGATCACCGCGTCGATCAGGAACAAGGCCAGCGACGCCGACAGCAGCATACCCCTGAGATCGCGCGGTTCGGCATTGGTGTAGCTCGCATGCCGGGCCTTCAGGGACGATGTATCGAGCGATGCGATCCGGTCCGCCGCCGCCAGCGCGTTGACGGCGATCGGGCCGTCAGCCGGGCCGTAGAATCCCGGCGGATGTTCCGGTGTCGCGCGGTCGCGGAAATCGGCCGGCATCGGCTTGGCGGTCGAGGGCGGCGGTCCGAAGGCGCCAAAGCCATCGAGCGTGCGCAGCGGCGCCACCGTTTCCGCCGTCGTTTCGCCGGCGACGCCCGCGCCCGGTGTCGAGGTATAGCCGGACATGTCGACGATCCGCCGCAGCATCTCGACAAAGCTGCCGGACATCGGCAGATCGGACCAGCGCATATCGGCGCTGACATGAAACAGGCTGACGGTGCCCTTGCCGCGATGCTCGCCGGTTACCAGCGGCGTGCCATCTTCCAGCGAAGCCCAGCTCTTGGTCGCCAGCACCGCATCCGGTTCGGCCAGCACCTGCCGGTTGACCGTGATGTCCTTGGGCACCGCGAGACCGGCGAACGGTCCATCGGCCGCGAACGAGGCCAGATGCTGCGGCTTTTCCCAGGTGAGACTGCCGCCGAGGCTGCGTCCGCCACGGCGCAGCTTCACCGGCACCAAATCGTCGTCGGCCTGCGCCAGGCGCGGGCCGGCGAAACGCACCAGCACGCCGCCTTGCTCGACCCAGGCGCTGATGCGCTCGCGAATTTCGGGCGACAGCGTGCCGACATCCGCAAGGACCATCATCGGCAGCTTCTGGTCGAGAAATTGCGTGATCGCCTGTTGCGGCGCGCCGCGATCGCCAAGCCGCACGTCGGCGAACGGCGCCAGCGCGCGGGTGAGATAGAACGTCGATGCCAATAGCGGCTGCGCGGTCTCGGAGGTCGACCCGCTGACGATGCCGATGGCGCGCCGCCGCCATCTTTTGTCGAGCAGTTGCACGGCACCGGCAGATCGTTCGCCGGAAATTTCAAGCCGCGCGATGTCGTTGCGCAGTTCGACCGGGAGATCGAACGCGGCTTCGGTCTCGACGTCTCGCGGCGAAAAAGCGTAGCGGGCCTCGCCGATCGGCGAACCCTTCGGGTCGATCGCCCGCACGATGCCGGTGGCGCCGCCGCCATTGGTGCGGAGCACCTTCACGGTCATCTTGGCCGCGGCATTTTCCGCCGCGACCAAGGCCAGGGGAGACGGAATGCCGCCTTCGAAAATGGTCAATGGTCGGTCCCCGATCGTCTTGCCTAACCCTTCGAGAAATTCCGGACCGCGTCCGGTATCGACGCCATCCGTCAGCCAGGCGATCTCGCAATCGCCGGTCGTTTTCAGGAAACGCTCGATCGCGGTCAGGGTTTCGACCCGCTCGATCGAATAAGGTTTTGGCGCGAACTGGCGCAAGGCGACGCGCGCGGTACCCCCCGGCATCAGCGAAATGTCGCGTGCAGGCTCCGACAGCGGGACCAGCGCGACGCCGCGGCGGTCGTTGTCGGCATTGGCGATCAATTCGTCGGCGGCCTTGATCCTTGTATCCCAGCTACTGGCGGCGCTCCACCCGTCGTCGAGCAGAATGACCAGCGGCGCACGGCTCCCGGCGGCAGTACCGGTCGGCGGATTCCAGATCGGGCCCGCCGCCGCCAGGATCACCAGCGCCGCAGCCAGCAGGCGCAACGCCGTCAGCCACCATGGCGTGCGCGAGGGGGTTTCCTCCTTGGGCGCGATGTCGAACAACAGCCGGGTCGGCGGAAACTCGATCCGCCGCGGCCGTGGCGGCATCACCCGCAACAGCCACCACAACACCGGCAGGCTCAACAATCCCAGCAGCAGAAACGGTTCGGCGAAGGAGAGCGGGAGAGAGGCGATCATGCGCTGCGCCCCGCTTTGACGGTTGCGGCGCGCGCGCTTCCCTTGGCCACCATCATGCCGGAGTGCAGGAACAGCAACAGTTCGGCGGCCGACCGGCTGGTGGTGTGGGTCGAGAACAGCCAATCGAGCTTGTTGGTCTCGGCGCGAATTTCGTCGCGATGAAGCGCCACCCGCGCCACGTAGTCGTGGACCCATTTCTCGGCGCGGCCCGCGGTGATCACGCCGCCGCCTTCCGGCTCGACGAATTCGATGCGGCCGGAATAGGGGAAGCTCTCTTCGGCCGGGTCGACGATCTGGACCAGCGTGCCGTGCGCGCCGGAGGCCGACAATCCCGCCAGCATGGTGCGGATCTCGCTCATCGGCGACCAGAAATCCGACAGCACCACGATTTCGGCCAGCGCCGACGGCACGAAGGACGGCGGCAGGCTGAGACGGGCCGCATCGTCATGCAGCATCGCCTGCGCCATCTTGTCGATCACGCTGCGGCTTGCGGTCGGGTTCATCAACCCGGGGATGCCGACGCGCTCACCGCCTGCGACCAGGAGTTCTGCGAGCGCGAAGGTCACGATCAGGCCGCGCTCCAGCTTGCTGTCGCGTGCGCCCTTGGACGCAAACGACATCGAGGGCGAGCGGTCCGGCCACAGCCACACGGTGTGCGCGGCCTCCCATTCCTGCTCGCGGACATAGAGATGATCGTCGCGCGCTGAGCGCCGCCAGTCGACATTCTGCGACGGCTCGCCTGAGACGAAGCGGCGGTATTGCCAGAAGCTCTCGCCCGCGCCGGCGCGCCGCCGTCCGTGCAGGCCATGGATGACGTTGGCGGCGATGCGGCGGGCTTCAAGCACGAGTCGGGGCAGCGATGCGGCGAGCGTTCGGCTTTCGCCATCGGCACGTCGGATTGCTATGATCTCGTTGGATGCGTGCCTGGTCTCCGCGGCCATCAACCAATCCGCGCCTTCAATTGCTTGATCACATCGGGAATGGTGCGGCCTTCGGCGCGGGCAGAGAACGTCAGCGCCATACGGTGCTTGAGCACCGGCTCGGCCAGATCGAGCACGTCGTCGATCGAAGGCGCCAGCCTTCCGTCGAGCAGCGCGCGGGCACGAACGGCGAGCATCAGCGATTGGCTGGCGCGGGGACCCGGTCCCCAGGCGATCAACTTGCCGGCCTCGCCGCCTTCCTCGCCCGGACGCGCCGAGCGCACCAATGTGAGAATCGCTTCGACGACGGAATCGCCGACCGGCAGGCGCCGCACCAGCCGTTGCGCCGTGATGAGAATGTCGGCGTTCATGGCGGCCTTGGCGAGCGTCTCTTCGGCGCCGGTGGTTTCGAACAAGATGCGCCGCTCGGCGTCGCGGTCGGGATAATCGACGTCGATCTCCATCAGAAAACGATCGAGCTGCGCTTCCGGCAGCGGGTAGGTGCCTTCCTGCTCCAGCGGGTTCTGGGTCGCGAGCACATGGAACGGCTTCGGCAGATCGTGGCGTGCGCCGGCGACCGTGATGTGCTGCTCCTGCATCGCCTGCAGCAGCGCCGACTGGGTGCGCGGGCTGGCGCGGTTGATTTCGTCGGCCATCAGCAGTTGCGCGAACACGGGTCCGGAAATGAAGCGGAACGAACGCTTTCCGGAGCTGCTTTCGTCCAACACCTCGGCGCCGAGAATATCCGAGGGCATCAGGTCCGGCGTGAACTGGATCCGCTTGGCATCGAGCCCGAGCGTAACGCCCAGGGTTTCGACCAATTTGGTCTTGGCGAGGCCGGGCACGCCGATCAGCAGCGCGTGACCGCCGGACAGGATCGTCACCAGGGTATTTTCAACCACCCGGTCCTGGCCGAAGATAACGGTCGAGATCGCGTCTTTCGCGGCACGGATTTGACCGGCGACCTGTTCGGCCGAGCGGACGATCACGTCCTCAAGCTTTTCCACACTGTCTGCCATTCGTCACTCCTTGCCGCAAACGCCGCCGACGGCGTCGTCATGCCATGAAGCCCATGCTAAACTTATGCGAAGGCCATGTATTCGTTGAATTAAACTATCCCCATATTATCGGCATTTAGGGGTATGAACTGTATCACGATGTGGCGATCCAACCTTAAGGTTCCACTCGAAAGGTTTCTTCCAAGACACGCACGGATAGCGTGCACCAAGCGTGCCAAATCGAGCCGATCAGACTCAGGGCAAACAATGGCGAAGCAAGGGCAGACCACCCATCAAGGCCTCGAAGGACTGACCGTTGCCGCAAGGCAGGCCGCAAACGCCGGCCCCGCAAAGGGGTTGCCCCCTGTGCATTTGTGGAATCCGCCGTTCTGCGGCGATCTCGACATGCGAATCGGCAGCGATGGGACGTGGTTCTACATGGGGACGCCAATCGGGCGACCGGCGCTGGTCCGGTTGTTTTCGACCATCCTCAAGCGCGAGGACGGCAAGCACTTTCTCGTTACTCCGGTGGAGAAGGTCGGCATCCGCGTCGACGATGCGCCCTTTATGGCGGTTGAGATGCTTAAGGAAACCGATGAGCGGGGCCGGCTGCTGCGGTTCCGAACCAATGTCGACGATTGGGTGGCATGCGATTTGCAGCATCGGCTGCGGTTTGAGGCCGCCGCCGACGGCGGCCTTACGCCCTATCTCCATGTCCGCGCCGATCTGTGGGCCAAGGTTACGCGGGCGCTCTATTACGATCTGGTTGACATGGGCGAGGAGCGAGTGGTCGATGGTAACCCAATGTTCGGAATCGAATCCGGCGGCGAATTCTTTGCGATGGCGGATGCGGAGCAGGTGAGGGGCGCGCTTTGAACGAGCCGATGCTGAAGACGGAGCCCGCCAGCGGCAGTTCGGCGGAGTTTTTCAAGCGGAGCCGCGAGCGGCTGCGTTTCGAGGTTCCGCCAGGACTGCTCGACCCCAACATCATTCCGCTCAGCGGCGATCACGGCACCGATCGCATGCTGGAAATCGTCGCCCGCGAACAGCCGATCCGTCCCGCGGCGGTATTGATCCCGGTGGTGGACCATCCACAGCCGACCGTGCTGTTGACGCAGCGCGCGGCGCACCTCAACGATCACGCCGGGCAGATCGCCTTTCCCGGCGGCAAGATCGACGCGATTGACGCCTCGCCGCTCGACGCCGCGTTGCGCGAAGCCGAGGAAGAAATCGGTCTGGAGCGGCAATTCATCGATCCGATCGGCTATCTGGATCTGTACGGCACCGCTTTCGGATTTCGTATTCTGCCGACGGTGGCGCGGGTAAGGCCCGGCTTCAAGCTGCGCATCAACCGATCCGAAGTCGACGATGCGTTCGAGGTGCCGCTGGCGTTCCTGATGGATCCCGCCAATCATCAGGTGCACAACAAGGAATTCCGCGGCATGGAGCGCTCCTATTATGCGATGCCATTCGCGGAACGTTACATCTGGGGTGCCACCGCCGGCATTCTGCGCGTGCTGTATGAGCGGATCTGCCGGCCATGATCCGTCCGGTTTTCACCGAAATCGGAATTTTCCTGATCCCATTCGCGGTTTATGCGCTGTTCCTGATCGCGACACGCTCGGGGCTTATGGCGCAAGCGTCCTGGCCGCTGCATATTCTGGGCAAACTGGCGATCGGCTCGCTGGTGCTGGTGGTGATCAGTCTGGTGTTGCTGGCGCATTTTTCCGGCGCGCCGCCGAACTCGACCTATGTTCCCGCCCATATCGAAAACGGCAAGTTCGTTCCCGGAGTTGAAAAATGAGCAATGTGCGCGTGCTCGACGACGCGCCCTGGCTCAGTTCCGGTCCGGCCGCCCGCGTGCTCGCGTTGCTCAATGGAAGTGGCGAGGAAGCGCGCGTGGTCGGCGGCGCGGTGCGCAATGCGCTGTTGCAGATTCCGATCGGGGATATCGATATCGCAACCACCGCCGTGCCCGATGAAATGATCCGGCGCGCCAAGGCGGCGGGCATCAAGAGCGTGCCGACCGGCATCGACCACGGCACCGTGACGCTGGTGGTCGACGGGCACCCGTTCGAGGTCACCACGTTGCGCGAGGATACCGAGACCTTCGGCCGTAAGGCGAAGGTCGCGTTCGGCCGCGACTGGGTCCGCGATGCCGAGCGGCGCGACTTCACCATGAACGGCCTGTCGGTTGATGCCAATTGTGTCGTGCACGATCACGTCGGCGGGCTCGACGACATCGCGGCCAAGCGTGTGCGGTTCATCGGCGATCCGAATCTGCGGATCGCCGAAGATTATTTGCGCATCCTCAGGTTCTTCCGCATTCACGCCGCCTATGGGGCGGGCGAGCCCGATCGCGACGGCTATCTCGCCTGCATCGGCGCCCGCGCCGGCCTTGCGAACCTCTCGGCTGAGCGCGTGCGCATGGAAATGCTGAAGCTGATGGTCGCCGATGGTGCGGCTGGCGCGATCGCGGCGATGGCGGATGGCGGGCTGCTGCTGCGGATCTTCGGCGGCATTGCCTATACCGGGCCATTCGGGGCGATGATATCCGCCGAACGTCTGCTTGGATTAGAACCAAGCGCGGTCCGCCGTCTTGGTGCGCTGGCGGTCGCGGTCACCGAGGACGCAAGGCGGCTTGCCACGCGCTTGCGGTTGACCAATGCCGAAACCAAGGCGCTCGATTCCATGGGCCATCGCTGGTGGCGACTCGCCGGCATGGACGAGGCGACCGCGCGCCGGCGGCTTTACCGGCTTGGCGTGGAGCGCTACCGCGACCGGCTGATGCTGGCCTGGGCGAGGGCGGGAGAGGGGGCGGGCGATCATTCCGCGCGTTGGCGCGAACTCGCCACCTTGTCCGAGCGCTGGAGCGCGCCAAAATTTCCGCTCAAGGCCGCCGATTTCGTCGCGCGCGGAATTGCCGAAGGCCCCTTGCTCGGGCAAGTGCTGGCATTGGCCGAAGACGCGTGGCTGGCTGCGGATTTCCCTCTCGACCAACTCGCGCTCAAAGCGATCGCCGACCAGGCCGTCGCTCGCTTCACCCGCGACCACAGGCCGTGAATATCGTTTCCGGCTTTGCCGATATCTCCTTGGCTCAGCTTCTGCTGGTGGCTGGCGTCGCGCTGTTTGCCGCGGTTGTCGGCGGCCTTGCGGGCTACGGCACCGGCGCGCTGATGCCGCTGGCGCTGGTGCCCCTGATCGGCGCCGAACCGGTGGTGCCGATCATCGCGATCTCCTCGATCTTCACCAATCTCAGCCGCTTCGCCGCCTATCTCCGTTATGCCGACCGCCGCCGCGCCGGAATCGTGATCCTGGCGGCCGCCTTGACCACCGCGCTCGGCGCCTATGGCTATACAAGGCTGAGCAACGCCGGCGCGGCGCTGGTGATCGGCGCCATGCTGATATCGAGCGTGCCGCTGCGGCGCCTGCTCAGGCGCCACGATATCAGGGTCGGCGACGCAGGGCTCGCCGCAGGCGCGGTCGGCTACGGCGTGGTGGTCGGCGGCACCTCCGGCTCGGGCGTGATCCTGCTGTCGCTGTTGATGGCGGCGGGGCTCGAAGGCGCCGCCGTGATCGCGACCGACGCCGTGATCTCGGTGACGACAAGCATCATCAAGATTTCGGTGTTCGGACTGGCCGGCGTGGTCACCGCGCAGGTGCTGGCCTTTGCGCTCCTGATCGGCGCGGTCGCCATACCCGGGGCGTTCCTGGCCAAGGCCTTTGTCGAACGGATGCCGGTGCACATTCACACTGCGATCCTCGACGTCGCTGTGATAGCCGGCGGTCTCGTGATGATTTCCGCGGCGGTGCGGCAACTGCTCTGATGCGGTTCTCGGCCGTCCGGATCGGCGTGCATCTTGCGCTAAAAAGGCTGATGGCCGTCAGACCAAATCTGTCAGCGAGCACTGCAAAAGAAGACAATGCCGCCGGGCATCGGGCCTCGGCGGCATCGTCGGTAAGGTACGCTCGCGATCTCGCGTTTCCTGCGATCGCCTCGTTACTCTTCGTCCTCTTCTTCTTCCTCGTCTTCCTCTTCGTCATCCGAAACATCGATTTCGGCGAGTTCCAATACGGCCAGCGGAAGCGTTTCGCGGAACAGGTCGCCTTCTCCGCCCATCCACAGGCAGGTGACGACCTCATCCTTTACTTCGGCCACGGTGATCGGATGGCCGCCGGATTTCAGGATGACGACATCGCCCGGTTTCAAATCCATGGTCTCTTTCTCCAGGTTGATTGACGCGAGGGTTAAGTTATCGCGCTGTCATGACAGACCGATCACGGCCGCTTTATGTTGACGGCCGTCGAAATGCCGAGGGGCATTCGAAAAAATAAAAACTGTGTCGGATGGGTTGGCTACGGCGCCGTTACGGCCACTTCACTTCGGGCGGCATCGACGACAGGATCGAATCCACGTTGCCGCCTGTTTTCAGTCCGAAAATGGTGCCGCGGTCGTAGAGCAGGTTGAATTCGACGTATCGTCCGCGCCGGATCAGCTGTTCCTCGCGGTCTTGCGCGCTCCAGGGCGCCTCGTAATTGCGCCGCACCAGTTCGGGATAGATTTTCAGGAAGGCGCGTCCGACATCCTGCGTGAAGGCGAGATCGGCCTCCCAGTCGCCGCTGTCGTGCCAGTCGTAGAAGATGCCGCCGATGCCGCGTGCTTCCTTGCGGTGCGGCAGATAGAAATATTCATCGCACCATTTCTTGTATTTTTCGTAGCTGGCGATGGTCGCGTGAGCGTCGCAGGCGGCCTTCATTGCCGCATGAAAGGCCACCGTATCGGGGTCTTCCTGGGTTCGCCGCCGGTCGAGCACCGGCGTCAGATCCGCGCCGCCGCCGAACCAGGCCTTGGTGGTGACGACGAAACGGGTATTCATGTGCACCGCGGGCATGTTCGGATTGCGCATATGTGCGATCAGCGAAATGCCCGACGCCCAGAAGCGCGGATCGTCGGCGGCACCGGGAATCTGCGCGCGGAATTCGGGGGCGAATTCGCCGTGCACCGTTGAGCAATGCACGCCGACCTTTTCGAACAGCCGTCCGCGCATCACCGACATCACGCCGCCGCCGCCGGGCTGGCCGGAGTGGTCGGTGCGGTCCCACGGCGTGCGCGCGAAGCGCCCGGCGCTGCCGGGATAGAGCGAGGCCGGTGCGTCGTCTTCCAACTGCTCGAAGGCCAGGCAAATATCATCGCGCAGCGCCTCGAACCAGGCTCGCGCGCGCGCCTTGCGATCCTCGATTAGGGACATGTCCATTTATCGGTACCTACCCCTGCGGGCCGAAATAGGTGCAACTCTCGTTGCAGCTGTCACGGTGAACGCTCACCCGGGTGATCCGTCCGGCATGCTGAACGTGTTCCCAGATGAAGCGCGAAAGGTTCTCCAGTGTCGGTTGCCCGAGCGCCTCGACCTTGTTGAGCAGCTTGTGGTCGAGCATCTTCCGCACGTCCGCCATGCTGCGTTCGAGAACGCCGAGGTCGAGCACCATGCCGGTTGCCGGATCGGGCGTGCCGCGCACGGTCACCTCGGCGCGGAACGAGTGCCCGTGGATTTCCATGCTGGCGTCACCAAGCGTCGTTCCCGACAGCGCATGGGCTGCCTCGAAGTTGAACGATTTCGTCAATTCCCACATCTCTTGGAATCCAGATCTATCTGATGCCGAGGGTTTTGTGCGTCTGCAGGCTGAGCCGCCATTGCGGATGGCGCAGACAGTAATCGACCGCACGCGCGGTGTTCTCGATCACATCTGGCCCATCCATCGGCTGCAGCGAGAAACGCTCGAAGGTGAGTCCGGCAAAAGCCTCGGGCGCGGCGTTGGCTTGCGGATAAACCAGCTTGAGCTCGTGACCCCTGCGGATCACCAGTTCCGCGCCGGCCTTCGGGCTGACGCAGATCCAGTCCATGCCGGCGGGTGGTTCGATGGTGCCATTGGTCTCGATGCCGATTTCGAAACCGCGCGCATGCAGCGCCTCGATCAGAGCCGCATCCACCTGCAGCAGCGGTTCGCCGCCGGTCAAGACCACGTAGCGGTTGGCGCTCGCGCCGGTCCATTGCGCGGCAACGACGTCCGCAAGTTCCGCGGCCGAGGCATAGCGGCCGCCGAGCGTGCCGTCGGTCCCGACAAAATCGGTGTCGCAAAAACGGCAGGTCGCGGTGTCGCGGTCCTGTTCACGGCCGCTCCAGAGATTACAGCCCGAGAACCGGCAAAACACCGCCGCGCGGCCGGCATGTGCGCCTTCGCCCTGCAAGGTCAGAAAGATTTCCTTGACCGCGTAACTCAACCCGCCGTCTCCTTGATTGCGGACCTGGTCTGCCGCAGCGCTTCACCCAATGCCATCGCCGCCGTCATCGCCACATTGAGCGAGCGCAAGCCCGGCTGGATCGGGATGACGAGCCGCGCATCGGCCTTTGCTGCGACCTCGTCGGGTACCCCCGCGGATTCCCGCCCCAATAGCAGGATGTCGGCCGCGTGATAACGATAATCAAGGTACGACCGGGTACCCCTGGTTGTGAACAGGATCAGCCGGTAACTCCCGTCGTTACGCCATTGCTCGAACTTTTGCCAAGAGTCGTGTCGCCTAATGGTTACCTGGTCGAGATAGTCCATGCCGGCCCGGCGGAAATGCCGGTCGGACACCGGAAAACCCGCCGGCTCGATAATGTGGGCCGCCACGTCAAGGCACGCGCACAGACGCAGAATCGTGCCAGTGTTCTGGGGGATGTCGGGCTGGAAAAGCGCAATCTGCATTCGGTGATAGCCCTTTCAGTGAAAGCCCTTTCGCCAAAAGCCTTGGGGCCTCCATGAAATGTCTGATTAAAACATCACTCGGCGCGGAATTAGTGCATTGCACGCTTGCGAGCCGATAGCGGGCTTGCGCTCTTCCGGCAAGGGTGCCAATAGAACAATTCTGGACTGCTTGTTCCGCCACGATTGGCCGGGAAAAGTGGTCTTTCTGCCGCCGCGGGGGTCGCGGGCGCCGGCAGCCTCCTCCGGTTCGTCTATGCGTCGCCTGGGGCGGTTCCACCGGCTGCAGCTAAGAAAGGGTTTGGAATCGTGACGACAGCGTCTTCGGCCGATCATCCGACACGGCGTGATTTCCTCTTTGTTGCAACGGGAGCCGCCGCAGCCGTCGGCGGAACTATCTCGCTCTGGCCGTTCATTTCGCAGATGAATCCGGATGCTTCGACGATCGCGGCCGGCGCGCCGATCGAAGTCGATCTGACACCGATCGCGGAAGGGCAGGACATCAAGGTGTTCTGGCGCGGCAGGCCGATCTATATCAGCCACCGCACCAAGAAGCAGATCGATGAGGCCCGCAGCGTGCCGGTCTCCAGCCTTCCCGATCCGCAGTCCGACCAGTCCCGGGTCAAGGAAGGCCACGATCAGTGGCTGGTCGTGGTCGGCATCTGCACCCATCTCGGCTGCATCCCGATCGCCCATGAAGGCAACTACGACGGCTTCTTCTGTCCCTGCCACGGCTCGCAATACGACTCTTCAGGTCGCATTCGCCAGGGGCCTGCGCCGGCGAATTTGCCCGTGCCGCCCTATCAGTTCGTTTCCGATACCAAAATTCAGATTGGCTGAGCCTCGGATCTTGTATCCGAGACTTTGAGCCCGTCACGTTGTTTTACCTCCTCAGGATCGCATCATGAGCGGACCATCCGACTACCAGCCATCCCATTCCGCCTTGAAGTGGATCGAGCGGCGTCTCCCGATTATGGGTCTCGTGCATTCCTCGTTCGTGGCCTATCCGACGCCGCGCAACCTGAATTACTGGTGGACCTTCGGCGCCATCCTTTCGATGATGCTGGCATTGCAGATCCTGACCGGCGTGATCCTGGCGATGCACTACACGCCGGAGGCCACCATGGCCTTCAAGTCGGTCGAAAGCATCGTGCGCGACGTCAACTACGGCTGGCTGTTGCGCAACATGCACGCCGCCGGCGCCTCGATGTTCTTTTTCGCCGTCTACGTCCACATGTTCCGCGGCCTGTACTACGGGTCGTACAAGGAGCCGCGTGAAATCCTCTGGATCCTCGGTGTCATCATCTACCTGCTGATGATGGCGACCGGCTTCATGGGCTACGTGCTGCCTTGGGGCCAGATGAGCTTCTGGGGTGCCACCGTCATCACCAATCTGTTCTCCGCCGTTCCCTATTTCGGTGAAAGCATCGTGACGCTGTTGTGGGGCGGCTTTTCCGTCGGCAACCCGACGCTGAACCGCTTCTTCTCGCTGCACTATCTGCTGCCGTTTGTGATCGCCGGCGTGGTGGTGCTCCACGTCTGGGCGCTGCATGTCGCCGGTCAGAACAATCCGGCCGGTGTCGAGGCGAAGACGGAAAAGGACACCGTGCCGTTCACGCCCTACGCGACCATCAAGGATGCGTTCGGTCTGTCCTGCTTCATGCTGTTCTTCGCCTGGTTCATCTTCTACATGCCGAACTATCTCGGCGACGCCGACAACTACATTCCAGCCAACCCCGGCGTGACGCCGGCGCATATCGTGCCTGAATGGTACTATCTGCCGTTCTACGCGATCCTGCGCAGCATTCCGAACAAGCTGGCTGGCGTGATCGCGATGTTCTCGGCGATCCTGGTGCTGGCGTTCCTGCCGTGGCTCGATACCGCGAAGACAAGATCGTCGAAATATCGCCCGCTGGCGAAGCAGTTCTTCTGGATCTTCGTCGTCGTCTGTCTGCTGCTGGGCTGGCTCGGCGGCAAACCGCCCGAAGGCATCTATGTGATTGCCGGTCGTATCCTGACCTTCTGCTACTTCGCCTATTTCCTGATCCTGCTGCCGCTGCTGAGCCGGATCGAAAAGCCGAGGACGGTTCCGAACTCGATCGCCGACGATGTGCTGGCGAAGAGCGGAAGCCGGGCGACGCCAATGGTCTCGACGGTGATCGCGCTTGCGGTCGCAGGTGCCCTGTTCGCCGGCAGTACGCAGAATGCCCGGGCCGAGGACCATCAGGACGTGCCGCCGTCGCAGAAGTGGCAGTTCGCGGGTCCTTTCGGAACCTACAATCGCGGCGAGTTGCAACGCGGGCTGAAGGTCTACAAGGAAGTCTGCTCGGCCTGTCATGGCCTGTCCTACATCGCGTTCCGCAATCTCGCCGATGCAGGTGGTCCCGGCTATTCGACCGCGCAAGCGGCGGCGCTGGCAGCCGAGTACAAGATCAAGGACGGCCCGAACGACCAGGGCGAAATGTTCGAGCGGCCGGGCCGGCCCGCCGATTATTTCCCGTCGCCATTCCCCAACGAGCAGGCGGCGCGCGTGGCCAATGGCGGCGCATTGCCTCCCGACCTGTCGCTGATCACCAAGGCGCGTTCCTATGAGCGCGGCTTCCCGATGTTCATCATCGACTTCTTCACGCAGTTCCAGGAGCAGGGCCCGAACTACGTCAGCGCGCTGTTGCAGGGCTTCGAGGACAAGGCGCCGGCCGGCTTCTCCCTGCCGGAGGGCTCCTACTACAACAAATATTTCCCCGGCCACGCCATCAAGATGCCGAAGCCGCTGAGCGACGGCCAGGTCACGTTCGAGGACGGCGCGCCGGCGACCGTCGCGCAATACTCCAAGGACGTTACCGCCTTCCTGATGTGGGCCGCCGAGCCGCACATGGAAGCCCGCAAGCGGCTCGGGATGCAGGTGTTCGTGTTCCTGATCCTGCTCACGGGGCTGTTGTATTTCACCAAGAAGAAGGTCTGGGCGGACGCGCACTGAGCGCCGCGCCGCAGGATGTGAATTCGAAAAGCCCCTGCGGGGGCTTTTTTGTTGCCGCATGGCCGCGTAGCTGATGATTGCGTTGTAACCGCGCAGCGGACAAAATAGCCGCCAATCGGCCCCCTCAAGAAAACACCGGAGGAACCCATGGGTACCAGCATTACGTTCAAGCGGCCGGACGGCAAGGACGCCGGCGGCTATCTCGCCAACGCCGCGCGCGGCAACGCACCGGGGGTGGTCGTGATCCAGGAATGGTGGGGACTGTCGGAGCAGATCAAGGGGCTGTGTGACCGCTTTGCCGTGGCCGGCTTCGATGCGCTGGCGCCGGATCTCTACAACGGCAAGGTGGTGCCGTATCACGACACGGATGCCGCCGGCAAAGAGATGAACTCGCTGGACTTCATGGATGCCACCACGCAGACCGTGCGCGGCGCCGCGCAATATCTCGCCCGCAACGGCGCCAAGGTCGGCCTCACCGGCTTCTGCCTCGGCGGCGCGGTGACTATCATCGGCGCGACCAAAATCCCGGAACTGGCCGCAGGCGTGGTGTTCTACGGCATTCCGCCGGAGCAGGCGGCAAAGCCCGCCGACGTCAAAATTCCGCTGCAGGCCCATTTCGCCAACAAGGACGACTGGTGCACGCCGCAGCTGGTCGACGGCTTCGAGAAGGCCATGAAGGCCGCCGGTAAATCGCTCGAGCTGTTTCGCTATGACGCCGAGCACGCCTTCGTCAACGAACAGCGGCAATCGGTACACGACCGCGCGGCAGCGGAGCTGGCCTGGGGCCGCGCCACGGAGTTTTTCAGGAAGCATCTGGGGTGAGGGCGGCAAATGCCCTGTCCCGGCGAATGCCGGGACCCAAACGCCGTGCTTTGTCGTTCTAAACACTCTGTTCGACGACTTCGCGTAGTCACGAACGCCGGTGGTTATGGGTCCCGGCGTTCGCCGGGACGACGCTGCTGTTAACCGCTAACCGGCCTTGCTCACCCCGTCCCACCACGGGCACGTCCCCGGCATCAGCTGGTAATTGCCCTCCATCACCTGCATCGGCGCGCGCAGGCCGGAGGCCGCGGCGCGCATCCGCATCTCGCGGGCGACTTCGCGGTCCCTGGGCGGCAGCCAGACGCGCTCATGACCCCACAGGCTCGGGCCATCCGTCATCTCGACCGGTTTCCAGGTCGCGGGATCGATCTCGCGGCCGCCCCAGCCGCATTCGATCATGAACGACGACGGCGTCTTGGCGTAAAACGACGTCATGAGATCGTTGGTGTGACGGCCGAGCGTCACGTTGACGCGACCCTCCTCACTCAAGGCGACGTCGTAGGACTGCCCGACATCGTCGAGCGAAAACAATTCCACCATCAGATGATGCATGCCGTTGCGGCCGGTCTCGATCAGCGCCAGGCTGTGATGGCGTCCGTTGACGTGAAAGAAATAGGCGCGAAACGGCTTTTGCATGTAGTCCGAAAGCCCGAAGCCGAGCAGGTCGACATAGAACGGCATCATCGCATCGATGTTCTCGACCGTCAGCACGGCATGGCCAAGCCCCTGCGCACCGGTGCGGAAGCCGGAAATCGAACGGCCGGGGCGAAAGGGGGTGTCGTCGATCTCGGCACCATAAAAGGCTTCCAGGCGATTGCCCGCAGGATCGCAAAACGAGATCAGGCCGGTGACGCGCCTTGCATCGGCCAATGCCCGCGGTTCGGCGACGACGTCAACGCCGGCTTTGTCCAGCCGGGTGGCGAGGGCCTCCAGCGCCGCGGCGTCGGCGACTTCCCAGCCGAAGAAACGCGCGCCCTCCGGCATCGAACGGTCGATGACAATGCGCTGCTTGCGGTCGTCCATCCGGAAGGCGAGCAGCGAATTGCCGCGCTCCACCGCCTGCAGGCCCACCAGCCCGGTCCCGAACTGCCGCCAGTCGTCGAGACTGGCCGACCCGAAACCGGCATATCCCAGAGCCTTTACCGACGTGGCTTGTACCGACATGGCGCACCTCCGCTGACGATCATTTTGCCTGAATCCTACGCATATTTTGGCTTCGCCAACACCAAAAGAATGTCCCCGGCCAGCCGGTCGTTCGGCCGGGTCCCTTGACGAACCCGCCTTGCCATGGTGTTTACGTGGCCCATGAGCACCGTCGTCCGCCCGTCTTGTCTGTGGTGGCCCACCTTCTAAAGGTGGCCGGTGCGATTTTATTTTTCCCAAATCGTCAGACGCCGCCATCACAGCGCGGCGGCCTTTCGTTTGTCCTGTGTGGCGTTCCCTCGGCAAGTTTCGTAAGAGGATCACATGAACAGGACAGCGTTCTCCCTGCCGGCCCACAGCGAATACCGCACCCATGGCGGCCTTGTCGTGGCGCGCGCAGTGGAGCAGTTCACCGGCGGCGCCAACCGGCTCGATGACCTGATCGAGCTGCTCGACCGCCGCCGCGGCGTGGTACTGTCGTCGGGCACCACGGTGCCGGGCCGCTATGAGAGTTTCGATCTCGGCTTTTCCGATCCGCCGCTGCGGCTTGAAACCACCGGGTCTGATTTTTCGCTGCAAGCATTGAACGCGCGCGGCGAGGTGCTGATCGCCTTCCTCAGCGATGCGCTGCGCGAGCCCTGCGTCGTCGTCACCGAGAAGAGCGCGACCCGCCTGGCCGGCCATATCCTGCGCGGCGTGGCGCCGGTCGACGAGGACCAGCGCACCCGCCGCGCCAGCGTGATGTCGCTGGTGCGCGACCTCGTCGCGGCGCTCGGCGCCAATGACGATCCGTTGCTCGGATTGTTCGGCGCCTTCGCCTACGATCTCGTGTTCCAGATCGAGGACCTCGTACAGAAGCGCGCACGCGAGCAAGATCAGCGCGACATCGTGCTCTACGTGCCGGATCGCCTTTTGGCCTATGACCGCGCCACCGGCCGCGGTGTGGTCCTGAGCTACGATTTTAGCTGGAAGGGAAATTCCACCGAAGGCCTGCCGCGCGAGACGCCGGAAAGCTGTTATGCCAGGACGCCGCGGCAGGGATTTTCCGACCACGCGCCCGGCGAATATCAGGCCACGGTCGAGACCGCGCGTGCCGCGTTCGCGCGCGGCGACCTGTTCGAGGCGGTGCCCGGGCAGCTATTTGCCGAACCCTGCGAGCGCTCGCCGGCGGAAGTTTTCCAGCGGCTGTGCCGGATCAATCCGTCGCCCTATGGCGCCCTGATGAATCTGGGCGACGGCGAGTTCCTGGTGTCGGCGTCGCCGGAAATGTTCGTGCGCTCCGATGGACGGCGGGTCGAGACCTGTCCGATCTCGGGCACCATCGCGCGCGGGGTCGATGCCATTGGCGACGCCGAACAGATCCGGCAATTGTTGAATTCCGAGAAAGACGAATTCGAACTCAACATGTGCACCGACGTTGACCGCAACGACAAGGCGCGGGTCTGCGTTCCCGGAACCATCAAGGTTCTAGCGCGGCGGCAGATCGAGACTTATTCAAAGCTGTTTCACACCGTCGATCACGTCGAGGGCATGCTGCGGCCGGGCTTCGATTCGCTCGATGCGTTCCTGACCCATGCCTGGGCGGTGACCGTGACCGGCGCGCCCAAATTATGGGCGATGCAGTTTGTCGAGGACAATGAGCGTTCGTCGCGGCGCTGGTATGCCGGCGCGATCGGTGCGGTGAATTTCGACGGCAGCATCAATACCGGGCTCACCATCCGCACCATCCGGATGAAGGATGGCCTCGCCGAAGTGCGGGTCGGCGCCACCTGCCTGTTCGACTCAGATCCCGCCGCCGAGGATCGCGAATGCCAGGTCAAGGCGGCGGCGCTGTTTCAGGCGCTGCGCGGCGATCCGCCGAAACCGTTGTCGGCGTTCGCGCCGGACGCCACCGGCTCCGGCAAGCGGGTGCTGCTGATCGATCATGACGACAGTTTTGTCCATATGCTGGCGGACTATTTCCGCCAGGTCGGCGCGACCGTGACCGTGGTGCGGCACATTCACGCCCAGGACATGCTGAAGCTCAACAAATGGGATTTGCTGGTGCTGTCGCCCGGGCCGGGACGGCCGGAAGATTTTGCCATTGCAAACACCATCGGGACCGCGATCGAGAGGAAATTGCCGATCTTCGGCGTCTGCCTCGGCGTGCAGGCGATCGGCGAGTATTTTGGCGGGCAGCTGGGACAGCTCGGCCAGCCGGCGCATGGACGGCCGTCGCGGGTCCAGGTGCGGGGAGGGCGGCTGATGCAGAACCTGCCCAATGAAATCGTGATCGGCCGCTACCACTCGCTCTATGTCGAGCGCGACAGCATGCCCGACGTGCTAAATGTAACCGCGAGCACCGAGGACGGCGTCGCGATGGCGATCGAGCACAAGATCTTGCCGGTTGGCGGCGTGCAGTTTCATCCGGAATCGCTGATGTCGCTCGGCGGCGAAGTAGGCTTGCGGATCGTTGAGAATGCGTTCCGGCTCGGCGCGCCGGTGAATTGAGATGACTCGTCATTGCGAGGAGCACTTGCGACGAAGCAATCCAGCCTTGCCTGCCGCCAATGGATTGCTTCGCCGCGCTCGGAATGACGAAGAGATAAAAGAGAGACAGCAATGACTTTTGAACATGATTTGAAGGCCGCCGTCCGCACCATTCCGGACTATCCGAAACCGGGAATCCTGTTTCGCGATATCACCACGCTGCTTGGCGATGCGCGGTCGTTTCGCCGCGCGGTCGACGAGCTGGTGCAGCCATGGGCGGGCAACAAGATCGACAAGGTCGCCGGCATCGAGGCGCGGGGCTTCATCCTCGGCGGCGCGGTGGCGCATCAGGTCTCCGCCGGCTTCGTGCCGATCCGCAAGAAAGGCAAGCTGCCGCACACCACGGTGCGGATCGCCTATTCGCTGGAATACGGCATCGATGAAATGGAGATGCATGCCGACGCCATCCACCCCGGCGAGCGCGTGATCCTGGTCGACGATTTGATCGCCACCGGCGGCACCGCGGAGGGCGCGATCAAGCTGATGCGCCAGATCGGCGCCAATGTGGTGGCGGCCTGCTTCATCATCGACCTGCCGGACCTCGGCGGAGCCGCCAAATTGCGCGCCATGGACGTGCCGGTACGAACCTTGATGGCGTTCGAGGGGCATTGAGGATTCCAGTCGTCGTTCCGGCAAGCGACGGGACGACGCGCGCTACTTCTGCAGGATCAGACTCAGCTCGATCTCACGAAAGCGGATGTAATTCCTGCGAATCCATTCATGCAGCTCCGTCGATGAATTGCCTTCGCCGCGCAGATAATCGGTGAACGAGAATGTCAGCCGGTCAATATAGGTCTTCAGAAACGAGGGCAGCGCGCCGATATGCAGCGTCCGGCCGTGGACGGTAAAGGCCTCGGGAAGTTCGCCGCGCAGCACGTATTCATTGTCGATGGTGACCATGGCGGTCGCGGGGATCTGCTGCTGCAGCATGGCATAGCCGCGCGGCGAGACGCGATCGCTGTCGGCGATGAACATGACGATCGGGGAGACGCCGCGCCGCGCCGCCTCCTTGAGGAACCCGATTTCCTCCGACATCTTGAAAAACTCGTCGAAGGCGTGAAAACCGAGGTCGATCACCTTGGGTAGCCCGTCATTGATGATCAGGCGGTCCATCAGCGCCATTTTGCCGAAAGTATCGTCGATCTCGGCGGTCTCGGTGACATCAGGCAGATATTCGAGCAGCGAAGGCTCTTTCAGGTTGATGTCGAATGCGGCAACTGCGCCATTTTTCAGCAACTGGAATTCGGTCATCATCCGCGCGAGCAGCGTCTTGCCGACCATCGGACGGGGCGAGCAGATGATGTAGACGGGCGTTTGGCGCATCCGCGCTATATCAGGCGAATTCAGCGCTCGATCCAGCCCAATAGCGTTCGCGGAGCAATTATTTTTCGCCCGTGGTCGCGCGCGCGACCGGTTTGCTGGAGCCAACGAGGTCGGTCAGCTTGATGCGGTCGAATTCGCTCCAGACATTGGCCAGCCAATGGCGGACATAGCCGCGCAGCACGAACGAATAGTTCGCGGCCTCGTCATGGGTACCCTTGTTCGCGACAAATTTGAGGAACGGCACCGACGAGACTTCGACCTGCTCATAGGCCATTTCGTTGAGTTTGGGGATGGTGAGTTCGGTGGCGTCCTTGATGCGATGGAAATAGGAATTATAGGTCGCCTGATCCCATTCGAAGAAGCTGGTGTTGTTGATGAAATTCTTCACCAGGAAATATTTCGCGCCCTGCATGAAATTCGCGGTCTCCGCGATTTCGTCCAGCGAGGCGATCGAGGGGCCGAGGATGTGGAACACGGCAAAGGTGATCTGTCCGGTCTTGGCGGCGTCGAGAAATCCGATGTCGCGCAACGAGGCCAGCGCCGGCGACAACAGACCGGCGCGAACGTCGATCACGGTGACGGAGGGGCCTGCCGAATTCAAGGTATCGAAGATCTTCATCTGATCCGAAGTCGTCGTCATGTCGACGATTTCGGTGATCTCGGGATGGAAACGCTTCAGGGTGCCGCGCGGGGATTCGGTATCGAAGGCGCGGGTGGGCACGTTGTTGGCGCTGAAATAGTCTAGCAAGGTGCGCGAAACGGTGGTCTTGCCGACCCCGCCCTTGTCCGCGCCTACCACAATCACCACCGGCTTCGCCATGAACTTCCCTTACACGCCATTATCGGTTGAAGCACGCTTCTAGAACAAACCAGCGCGTTTGTTCACGGAAAACTGGAACCTGCCGGGATCATGTCCTGGACATTCCAGTCGTTGGAACCGTTGGAATTGCCCCAGCGCCTGCTGTGGGCGCGAACATGGCAGAAACAGCGGAGAATTCAATTCCTTGGACGGCCCTTAAGGCCAATCCCGCCCGATGTCGTTAATAGGGGAAGCCTAATCCCGGCGCAACACAGACTCAGACCCGCCGGCCCCAAGGGCCGCGCGATACGCCGGGTTCATCCCGCGGGCCGCGCCGCGGCAGCGGCTGGTCCGCCGGTACCGGCTGCTCTGGCCGGTCGCCCGGCCCATCGGTATCCGACGGCAGCGCCAGCCGTCCGGGATCATGTCCGCCGGCGAATTGCACCAGCGCCTGGACCCGGGAATCCACCGAGGGATGGGTCGCAAACAGATCGGCGAAGCCTTCGCGCGGGTTATCGACGCATAGTTCCATCACGGCGGAGGTCGCGCCGGGCAACTCGCCGCGGTTCTCGATCTTGCGCAGCGCCGAGATCATGGCATCGGGGTTTTTGGTCAATTCGACCGACCCGGCGTCGGCGAGCAGTTCGCGCGACCGCGACAGCGCCAGCTTCACCACTTGCGACAACAGCCAGGCCAGCACGATCAGCGCGATCGCGATGATGACGACGATGATCGCGCCGCCGCCGCCCTTGCTGTCGCTATCCGACGAGGAGGAAGAAGAGCGGGAAGACGACGATGAAGACGACCACGACGAGCCGCCGCTGGAATTCCACTGCAGGTTGGTGAACATGCGGAAGAACAGCTCGCCGAAGAAGCCGACCACGCCGGCGATGATCACCGCGATCACCATCAGCTGCACGTCGCCGTTGCGGATGTGGGTGAGCTCGTGGCCCAGCACCGCCTCGATCTCCTGATCGTTGAGCGTCTTCAACAGGCCCGTGGTGACGGTGACGGCATATTGGCTGCGGTTGAGCCCGGTCGCGAATGCGTTGAGCGCCTCGCTGTCCATCACCTTCACCTTCGGCATCGGAATGCCGCGCGAGATGCAGAGATTTTCCAGGAGATTGTAGAGCCGGGGCTGCTGCTGCCGCGTCACGTCCTCGCCGCCGGTGACGGCGTCGATCATCGACTGATGGAAGAAATAGGCGATCACGATCCACAGCGCCGCGGCGATTGTCGCATAGGGGAACGCCGTCGCCAGATCGCGCGAAGCCCGCATCAGATAGTCATCGACCGATCTGTCGCTATCGATCACCACCTCGGCGAGCAGCGCGCCGGCAAAGACCAGCACATAGATCAGCAGGAACAGCCCGCCGAGCAGCAGCATCGAACGAAACTTGTTCGAGGCGATATGCGTGTAGAGACCGTACGCGGCCATGATGCGCCGTTCCGCTAGAGGCTGTCATTCCGGGGCACGCCGATAGCGTGAACCCGGAATCTCGAAATTCCTTTGTCGAATGAGATTCCGGGTTCGCCGCGTTGCGGCGCCCCGGAATGACGGAGATAGGCCATCAGATCAGAACTTCACCTGCGGCACCGCCTCGACTTCGGTTCTGCTGGCGCCGAGGTCGAAGAAATCCTTGCGGGTGAAGCCGAACATGCCGGCGAACAGCGCCGCGGGCATCTGCTGGATGCCGGTGTTGTATTCCTGGACCGCGTTGTTGAAGAAGCGGCGGCTGGCGGCGATCTTGTTCTCCAGGTCCGACAACTCGCTCGCCAGTTGCTGGAAGTTGGCATTGGCCTTGAGGTCCGGATAGGCCTCCGACAGCGCGATCAGCTTGCCGAGCGCGCCGCTCAGCTGGTTTTCGGCCGCCGCGACCTGTCCCGGTCCCTGCGCCGACATCGCGGCATTGCGGGCCTTGACCACGTCGTCGAGTGTACCGCGCTCGTGCGCGGCGTAACCCTTCACGGTCTCGAGCAGATTCGGGATCAGATCGTGGCGCTGTTTGAGCTGGACGTCGATGTCGGCAAAGGCCTGGCCGACCCGCTGGCCGAGTGCGACCAGGCGGTTATACGCGCCGAACGCGAAAAGCACGAGAATGACGATAACGCCGATAACGATCCAGCCGGTCGACATGGCAAACTCCCGATGAGACAACGAATGCGCGCAACCCTAGACCAAAGATCGGCGCGCGTCAGGGGCCCCGACAGGAGCCGCCCCGGTTAGTCGCAAGGGGAGACAGGTAAGTTCAACGGCCGGCCAAACTCACCGGCCGCCGCTGAGGTGAGATGAGGACGCGGATGCGTCAGCAACACAAACGTCGGAGCGGGAGAATTATTCCGTCGACGGTATGCCGGCTTCGAAAGCGGCGTCGCCCCAATTCAATCTTCGAAATCGTGCATAGGCGATCTTGTCGCGGCGGGGCGCGACCGCGCTCACCACGCCGCGATCCGTGCAGAGTTTCGCGGTGACGGCGCTCTTGGTGATGACGGGCTGCGCCAGCACGCGGGCGTGACGTTGCGTGACTGGCGCGCGCGTCAGCGCGGCATAAATGAATTTTTCATCCTCATAGGGAAGTTCTGCGGATTTGAGTTGTTTATGCGCGCGCGATCGCGGCAGGCGCTGGGTGAAGTGGCACCAGTCGGGCGAAGCGAGCGGACACGCGCTGTCATGCGGGCAGGGGGCCGCGACATGCGCGCCGGCTGCGATCAGTTGTTGGCGGAGCGCGATGATCCTCGCATAGCCCGCCGGTGTGCCGGGCTCGACGACCAGCAGCATCTGGCGGGTTTTTGCCCACACCAGCTCGGCGAGCGCTTTGCGTTCCGCGTCGTCGATCTCGCCGATCATGTAGCTTGCGATGACGAGGTCGGCGGCTTCCGTGTCGGCCAGCGTCGCGCGGGCCTCGCCGCGTTGGTAGGTCATGGCGCGCAGCCTCGCGCTGCCGCTGCCGAGATCGAGCGCCAGGGTGCGCAGAGCGCTGTTGGCATCTGAAAGCGTAAGATGCGTCAGCGATGGGAACGCTTCGGTCGCGGCCCATGTCGCCGTGCCCGGCCCGGCGCCGACATCGAGCAGGCTTGCCGGCACGAAGTCTGGTACCATTTCGCGGAGCGCATTCAGACTTGCGGTCACCGCGGCATAGGTCGCGGGCATGCGCACCAATGCATAAGCCAGTGCATCGATTTCGGTCCTGATCGCGCCGGAGCCGCCGCCATCGCGGTAGGTCCGCGAGATCAGCGTGGCGCGCTCGGCCGCGTCGTTGCGCGACAAGCCCTGCAGCTTGGCGTCGAGCGCGGATTTCAGTTCGGCAGGCAGATTGGGCGAGGTCATTGCTCGGTTGTCATGCCCCGTGAAGGCGGGGCATCCAGTATTCCGTGATGGCTGTAATGTACCTCAACGGTGAGGCGTACTGGATCATCCGCTTTCGCGGATGATGACGTCAATAGATGCCGTGGCGCCTCACGCCACGTCCTGATCGAGAATCTTCACCGCGTTTTCGAGATCGACCGAGACCAGTTGCGACACGCCGCGTTCGGCCATGGTGACGCCGAACAGCCGGTTCATCCGCGCCATCGTGATCGGATTGTGTGTGATGATGATGAAGCGCGTTTCTGTCGAGCCGGTCATCTCGTGCAGCAGATTGCAGAACCGCTCGACATTGTGGTCGTCGAGCGGCGCGTCGACTTCGTCCAGCACGCAGATCGGCGAGGGGTTGGTGAGGAACACCGCGAAGATCAGTGCCAGCGCGGTCAGCGCCTGCTCGCCGCCGGATAGCAGCGACAGCGTCTGCGGCTTCTTGCCGGGCGGCTTGGCGATGATTTCGAGCCCGGCCTCGAGCGGATCGTCGCTCTCGATCAGATGCAGCGCCGCCTCGCCGCCGCCGAACAGTTCCACGAACAGCCGCTTGAAATGGCTGTTGACGATTTCGAACGAGGTCAGCAGGCGTTCGCGCGCTTCGCGGTTGAGGCTTTGGATACCCTGGCGCAACCGCTTGATGGCTTCCACCAGGTCGTCGCGTTCCGTCGTCAGCGCGGTGTGCTGGACTTCCACCTCTCGCAGCTCTTCCTCGGCGCGCAGATTGACGGCGCCTAGCCGTTCGCGGTCGCGGCGCAGCTTCTCGAGATTTTCCTCGATCTCGGCGAGCGGTGGCAATTCCATGCCCGGCTCGATCTCGGCCAAAGCGGCGACACCTTGCGGTTCGACTTCCAGCATGTCGTGGATTTCGCGCTCGATGTCCACAAGGCGCCGCTTGGCGCCATCCATGCGTTCCTCGGCGCGGGCGCAGGCCTCTCGCGCGCTCGATAGCGCCTCGAGCGAAATCTTGGCGGCGCGATCGGTCTCCGCCATCAGGCTCTCGGCGGCCGCCAGCGCGTCGGCGGCGACGCGGCGGGCGGTTTCGGCCGATTCGATTTCGCTGATCAGCGCGCGGCGCTTTTCCGCGAACACGGCCGGCGCATTGTCGAGTTCGGCGCGCTCGGCAGTGACCTCGGTGACGCGGGCCTCGATTGTGGCGATCTGCGAGGCCGCGCTGGCTTTGCGGTTTTGCCATTCGTTGCGCTCGGCCAGGATCGCCTGAAGCCGGCGGTCCGCCAGTTCGGCCTCGCGCGCCAGCGCCTGCGCTTCGGCCCGCACCTGCGCGGCCATGCGGCGATGGCCGTCGATCTCGGCGCGAACCGCGGCGAGCCTGGTTTCGGTGTCGAGGCTCGGCGGCAATTCCGCCAAGGCCGCGGCGGCCGTCTCATGCGCGCCAAAAGCTTCGGTGAGGTCGGCGTTGAGGCGGGTGTGCGCCTCTGTCAGCGCCGACTTGCGCGCGGCATGGCGATTGATCTCGCGTTCGGTCGCGGCGTGGCGCTCGCGTGCGGCGTCGGCCTCGCGCTGCGCGGCGCGCCAGGCCTCGCGCGCGGAGGTTTCCGCGGCGGACGCGACCTTCAACTCGGTTTCGGCGGTTTCCAGCGCCTGCCGCTTGGCCGAAGCATCGATGCGGGCCTGCTCGAGTTCGGTTTCGATATCGACCAGCCGCGCGCGTTCGGCTAGACGCCGCGCCGCGCCGGTCGGGGCGTGGGCCGCGGCGACAAAGCCGTCCCAGCGCCAGACGTCGCCCTCTGGCGATACTAGCCGCTGGCCGGTCTTTAATTGCGACACCAGCGCCGCGCCGCGTTCCTTGGCGACGACGCCGATCTGGGCGAGGCGGCGCCGCAACTCGGAAGGCGCCTGAACGTGCGCGGCAAGGGCCTCGACACCCTCCGGCAGGGCCGGGTCGCCATCGGTCACGCCGGAATTGGTCCACCGCATCGGCGCCGATGGGTCGACGGGAGCGTCGAGGTCGTCGCCCAGCGCTGCGCCAAGCGCCTTCTCATATCCCTTGGCGACGGTGACGCCGTCGATGATCGGCGGCCACAGGTTCTTGGTCTCGCCATTGACGAGTTTCGAGATCGTTCGCGCTTCGGTCTCGAGACGTTGCACGCGCTTGTCGGCGTCGTTAAGGGGCGCACGCGCAGCCTCCAGCCTCTGGCGCGCGGCGACATGGTTGAATTCGCTGGTCTGCGTCGCCAGTTCCGATTGCGCCAATGCCTGTTGTGCGGTGTCCCTGGCGCTGGCGAATTCGGTGAGGTCGCCGAGGCCGCTGGTCTCCTGCGCCAGTTTTTCCTCTTCGGCCTGGACATTGGCGACGTCCTGCTCGAGCCGCGCCAGGCGATCGCGATGGGTGCGCACGCCGGCTTCAAGTTGACCTCGCTTGGCGGTGAGGTCGGCCAGCGCCGTGGTCAGCTCCGTGAACAGGCGTTCGGCGGCGGCCAGCGTCGCTTCGGCCTCGGACACGCGCTCGTCGACGCCGCTGCGCTTTTCGACGCGCGTCTTGATTTCGTCCTTCAATTCGGTGTCTTCGGTGTCGAGCCGCTGCAGCGCCACCTCCGCGTCGGAGTTCTGCTGCTGCTCGCGCGCGACGTCGGCCGAAAACTGCGTCAGTCGGCGGTCGAGTTCGGCGACGCGTTCCTTGGCGCGCTCTTCCTCGCGGTCGAGCATTTCGCGCGCATTGGTAAGCCGCTGCAGCCCGGCGGCGGCACGGGCCTCGCTCTCGCGCAGCGCCGGCAGTTCGGAGGCACGGATCGCCTGGATGCGGGCCGCCTCGGCCTGTTCGCGGGTGCGCTCGGCCATCTCGCGAACGCTGAGATCGTGGGCGTGGGCAGTCTCGGTTACGTTGGAATTGGCCTCCAGCCAGCGCAGATGGAACAGCATGGCCTCGGCCTTGCGTACCTTGGCCGCTACTTCGCGGTACCGGATCGCCTGCCGCGCCTGCTTCTTGAGGCCGTCGATCTGCCCGGCCAATTGCCCGATCACGTCCTCGACGCGCAGCAGGTTGGTCTCGGCCGCCTTGAGGCGCAATTCGGCCTCGTGGCGGCGGGCGTGAAGGCCTGCGACGCCCGCGGCGTCTTCCAGCACGCGGCGGCGCTGCTCCGGCTTGGCCTGGATGATCTCGCCGATCTTGCCCTGGTGGACCAAGGCGGGCGAACGCGCGCCGGTGGCGGCGTCGGCGAACAGGATCTGCACGTCGCGGGCGCGCACGTCGCGGCCATTGATGCGATAGACCGAGCCGGCCTCGCGCTCGATCCGGCGGGAGATTTCCAGGATCTCGCGGTCGTTTACGGCCGCAGGCGCGGTGCGATCGGCATTGTCGATCGTCATCACCACTTCGGCGTGGTTGCGCGATGGACGGTTGCCGGAGCCGGCAAAGATCACCGCATCCATGTCGGCGGCGCGCAGCGATTTATGCGAGGTCTCGCCCATCGCCCAGCGCAGGGCCTCGACCAGGTTGGATTTGCCGCAGCCGTTCGGACCAACCACGCCGGTGAGGCCGGGTTCGATCACGAAGTCAGTGGGTTCCACGAAAGACTTGAAACCATGGAGACGAAGACGCGTGAGTTTCATGGACACGATTCTCTGTTGGCAGGCGCGAATCTCTCTGCCGGGACAATACCATAGAAGGCAATGTCGGTGTGCGGGGCGAGTTCGCGTTTTGCGGCTCTGGCAGCCGCGACAATGGCGAGGCCGGCTCCCAAGGGCAACCGGCGCGCCCGGTTTTTCCCAAGGCTTTTGCAGGGCTTACGCGGCTGGATGAATCCGGCCCGGCAGGGCGTGCGAATCAGCTCTTGAGGAGCGACTTGATCCTCTTGTCGAATTCCTCAAACGAGGTTTCGCCCTTGATCATCTCGCCGTTGATGAAGAAGGTCGGTGTCGAGTTGACCTTCAGCACGTCGGTGGCGAATTTCTGGTCGGCGGCGATCTTGTCGAGCAGCGCCTGGTCCTTCAGGCAGGTCTCGACCGCCTGCTGGCTGAGACCGGCCTGCTTGCCGATTCGGGTCAGGGTTTCCGTGGTGTTCTTCATCACCCAGTCGTTCTGCTGCTTGAACAGCATATCGATGACCGCGAAGTACTTGGCGGAATCGTCCTTGGCGATGCAGCGCGCCAGCATTGAGCCGGCCGCCGCCTTGATGTCGAGCGGGAACTCGCGGAACACGTAACGGATCTTGCCGCTATCGATATATTCCGACTTGAGCTTCGGAAACACGCCCTCGGCAAAGGCCGCACAATGCGGGCAGGTCATCGAGGCATATTCGGTGATCGTCACTGTGGCGTTGGCGGGGCCCAGCGCCATGTCCGGCAACGATACCGGCTTGGCGACATCGGCTGCACCTTGCGCCATCGCATCCGCGATCAGGCGCAGCGGCGATAGCCCGGCGAGGGCGGCGAGCCCGGTCAGCGACAGGGCGGCGGTGAAGGCGCGGCGCGTGATCATCAAGGGTTTGCTCCCGGATTGGCGCGTTCACGCCTCAAGAACCTAACGGAGACAGTTCGCTAGCTTGAAACCACAATTGTGGCAATGGCGCGCCGCGTTTTACTCGCCGGCCGCGAGCCTCAATTTCGCTTGATCGAGGCCCCTAGCCGCGCCAATGCGGCCCGCAACGCCTCGTCCTCGACCGAGGACAGGGTTTCCGCGACCTTTGCCACCGCGTTCGCGTCCGGCGCGCGGGACGGCGCGGTCCGGTTCCGGCGCACCAGGGGCGCCTGCCGCAGCGCCAGCCGCCCGACCGCGCTCCAGCCGAAGAAGCGGTTGACGCGCTGCAGGATGACGTCGGAGGCATGCTGGATTTCCAGCGCCATCGGGCCCTCCACCCGCAACACCAGCGTGGCCGGCTCCTGCGGCTGCCCCTCCACCGGTCGCGGCCACTGGATCTTGAGGGGCTCGGAGTGAGCGGCGATCTCGGGACCGGCGATGTCGGACCAGCGCGTCACCAGTTCGCGCGCCGCGAACCCCTGCTTGGCATAGGCGTCGGAAAACACGTCGCTGAGCAGGACGGATAACGGCTTGGCGCTGATCGGACCGGGCTTGGCCATGGTTCCTTATAATATCACCGCCGCGTGGCGGCGGCAGCTTTTGGTCACGCCGCGCGCGGGCGGATCGTTTTCAGGTCGCGGTCGATCTCGCGCCGCCGCTGCATCAGATTATAGTCCATCTGCAGCCCGAGAAAGAACCCTTCCGATAGACCGAAATAGCGCGCGAGCCGCAGATCGGTGTCGGCGGTGACATCCCGCTTTCCAAGCACGATCTCGTTGATGCGGCGGGGCGCCACGTGAATCGAGCGCGCCAACGCGTTCTGGCTGAGTTCCATCGGCTTGAGGAACTCTTCGAGCAGGATCTCGCCGGGATGCGGATTGGAAAGCAGGCCGCTTCTAGACATGGTAGTCGACGATTTCGACACGCGACGGTCCTCCCTCATCCCATACAAAACATATGCGCCGTTGGTCGTTGATCCGTATCGAGTATTGTCCCTGCCGATCAGCCGTTAGGGCCTCAAGGCGATTGCCCGGTGGTACACGAAGATCGCCGAGCACCCGAGCCTGATTCAGAAGACGAAGTTTTCTCAAGGCGACGCTTTGGATGTCTGCCGGCAATTTTCGGCTCCGGCGTCCGGACCAGATCAATTCCGCTTCGGAATCGGCAAAGCCCTGGATCATGAGGGAACTATAACGCGATGCGTTATAGTTTGCAATCCCCAGGCGCCGAACCAAGCTCGCTGGTCATGGCTCGATTCTGTTCCTAAAATGAGACGTGCCGATATCGACAGCGATCAAGAAAACGAAGCAGACCGCCCCCGAAAACGGTGATGCCCGTCCGGTGCTGCTGCTTCAATGGTATGACCGCCACCGCCGCAAGTTGCCATGGCGGCCGCCGGCGGGCGAGCGCGCCGATCCCTACCGGGTGTGGCTGTCGGAGATCATGCTGCAGCAGACCGGCGTCAAAACGGTCGGGCCTTATTTCGAGAAATTCGTCGCGCGATGGCCTCACGTCGAGGCGCTGGGCCGGGCGTCGCTCGACGACGTGCTGCGGATGTGGGCCGGGCTCGGTTACTATTCGCGGGCGCGCAATCTGCACGCCTGCGCGGTCGCGGTGCTCGGCGATCACGGCGGCGCATTCCCGGACAATGAGGAGGGCCTGCGCGCGCTGCCGGGGATTGGGCCCTATACCGCGTCGGCGATTGCGGCAATTGCATTTGGCCGCCACACCATGCCGGTCGACGGCAATATCGAGCGCGTGGTGTCGCGGCTGTTCGCGGTCGAGGAGCCGCTGCCGAAAGCAAAGCCGTTGATCCAGCAATTGGCGGCGACGCTGCTTGCCGATGCCGTTGCGGGCGACGAGAAATCTCGCGCCGGGGACGAGGAGTCTCGCGCCGGGGATAGCGCGCAGGCGCTGATGGATCTTGGTTCATCCATCTGCACGCCAAAAAAGCCGGCCTGCGCGCTGTGCCCGCTGAACGAGGATTGCTTGGGCCGCGCGCGGGGTGACCAGGAGACCTTTCCGCGCAAGTCGCCGAAGAAGACCGGCACACTGCGCCGGGGGGCTGCGTTCGTCGTCACGCGCGGCAATGAGCTTCTGGTGCGCACCCGCGCCGAAAAAGGCCTGCTCGGCGGCATGACCGAAGTACCGACCTCGGACTGGCTTGCGGCGCAGGACGACAAGACGGCGTTGAAGCAGGCGCCCGCGCTGAAAGGCGTCGCGCGCTGGCACCGCAAGGCGGGCGTCGTTACCCACCTGTTCACGCATTTTCCGCTCGAATTGGTGGTTTATACCGCAAGCGTCGCGGCCCGCGCGCGCGCGCCTGAGGGCATGCGCTGGGTACCGGTTTCGACGCTCGGGGATGAAGCGCTGCCGAATGTCATGCGCAAGGCGATCGCGCACGGGCTGGATCTCTAGGGATCGCGGGGACAACGCAACCTGCTGACACCACGCTGGCAGCAGGCCCGCGCTAGGGATGAGGCCCAACGGAGGCCTTCATGATCAGCACCGCGCTCGACCGTCTCACCGCCCCACCATCTTCGAAATTGCTCGGCTGGCACCTGCTCGATGCGCGTCCCGAGGACGGATGGATCCGGATCGGATTCGACGGCAAACCGGAATTTTGCAATCCGGCCGGTTTTGTTCAAGGCGGCATCCTGTCGGCCATGCTCGATGACACCATGGGTCCGGCGGTATTCGTGATGACCGAGGGCAAGCTCTACACGGCGACCATCACCATGACCCTCGATTTTCTTGCGCCGGCCAAGGTGGGACCGATCGTCGGCGAGGCGCAGGTCACGCAGCTCGGCAAGACGATCGCGTTCGTGGAGGGCAAATTGACGGCAGCGGACGGTGCCGTGCTGGCAACGTCCACTTCGAGTGCACGATTGGTCGAGACGGCGAAAGCGATTCGATAGATGTGTCATGGCACATGGTCGTCATGCCCCGCGCATGCTGGGCATCCAGTACGCCGCGCCCTCGACGTGAATCAAAACTCTTATGAGATACGGGATCGTCTGCTTTCGGCTTTCGCGGACGATGACGGTCTCGCAATCACCCCGCGCTCGAAAGCCGTCCCGGCGCGGGCACTGTCACGATCGGCGGCTTGGCGTTCAGGCCTTCGACCTGAAAGCCGGCCACGCGTTTGTAATTCGCGGCAATGTCTTCCAGCTCTTGCAGCGACAGCACGTCGGTGACGACGTTGTAGCCGTCGGGCGCGCGCTCCTCGACCAGTTGCATCACCTGCTCCGGCCCGTTGCGGCGGTTGAGCATGACCAGATCCGTGGTCGCCGGCCGCCGCTCGGCCTCATACGCCGTCAGTGCGGCGTTGGTCGGCCCGTGCGCCAGAATCTCGCGGGTGAGCACGCGGGCGTCGAGGATCGCCTGCGACGCGCCATTGGAGCCGATCGGATACATCGGATGGGCGGCGTCGCCCAGCAAGGTGACGCGGCCGAAGGTCCATTGCGGGATCGGGTCGCGGTCGACCAGCGGATATTCGTAGGCGTGCGGACAGTTGCGGATCAGGCCGGGCACGTCGAGCCAGTCGAACTTCCAGCCCTCGAACCACGGCAGGAATTCTTCCGGCTTTGCAGTGCGGTTGTAGTCTTCCCGGCGCCATTGGTAAGTCGGCGGCATATGCCGCTCGGCAACCCAGTTGATCTGGTGCTTGCCGTTGGCATCGGGTTCCTTGGAGATGCAGTAGCAGACGAATTTCAGCGTCTCGTGGCCGGCCATGATCATGGTGCGGCCGGAGAGAAACGCGTCCGACGCGGTGACGCCGCGCCAGAGGATGCGGCCGTTCCAGATCGGCGGCCCTTCCTCGGGATAAAGTTTTTCGCGGACTGCGGAGTGAATGCCGTCGGCGGCAATCAGGACTGCGCCGTCATAGCTGCCTGCGGATTTGTCGGTGGCCTTGTCGATGAAATCGGCACGCACGCCGTTCGAGGTTTCGGTCCAGCCGGAGAGATGATGGCTGGTGAGCACGTTCTCGGCGCCCAGCCGTTCGATCGCGGCATCGAGCAGGATCTGCTGCAGTGTGCCGCGATGAATCGAGAATTGCGGCCATTTGTAACCGGCCTCGATGCCGCGCGGCTCGCTCCAGATCGGCTTGCCGTGTTTGGAAAAATACGCGAGCTCCCTGGTGCGCACGCCGGCGGCGTCAAGCCGCTCCAGCAGGCCGAGCTCGATCAACTCGCGCACCGCATGCGGCAGCACGTTGATACCGACGCCGAGCGGCCTCAGCGCCGAGACGCTCTCGAATACTTTGGCGGGAACGCCGATCTGGCGCAGGCTGAGCGCCAGCGTCAATCCGCCGATGCCGCCGCCCGCGATAAGTACGGTCATGATGCGCCCCTGTTGCTTGATGGTTTGATGACATGAGAGGCGGCAGGGGGCAACTGCGAAACGTTACCGCGACCATCCCATCGTGACTTACGTTGGAGGTAATTGATCTTCTGATCTACCGGTCTAGGCTGACCTCCATGAGCACCCAGGATTCAACCTCGAACGATGTCGCCGTCGGACACTTCAGCAGCCTGCTGAAGCACTGGCGAAGCGTTCGCCGCCTCACGCAGATCGAACTGGCGGGCGACGCCAATGTCTCGGCCAGGCACCTGTGCTTCCTCGAAACCGGGCGCGCGCAGCCGAGCCGCGAGATGGTGCAGTTGCTCGGAAGCGCGCTCGATCTGCCGCTCGAGGAGCGCAATGCCTTGCATGTGGCCGCCGGCTTCATGCCGCCCTACAGCGATCGGGGATTGGCGGCCGAGAATTTGCAGCCGGTGCGTCAGGCGCTGGATTTCATTCTCCGGCAGCAGGAGCCTTATCCGGGCATCGTTATCGACGGCCGCTGGGATGTCCGCATCCGCAACCAGGCGTCCCGGCGCCTGTTCAAGCCTTTTCACCAGGCTTACGAAATGGAAGCCGGCATCGCGGAAAATGCCATGCACACGGTTTTCCATCCCAAAGGCCTGCGGCAGTTCATTTTGAACTGGGACGAGTTCGCCGGCCAGATGATCCAGATCCTGCATCGCGAAGTCGCGCAAGGCGGCAGGGTCGCAGCACAACTGCTCGACGAGATCATGGTCTATCCCGGCCTGCCGGCGGAATGGAGGCTGCCGCGCAATCCGGCCGGATCGTCGCCGGTCATGACAATGCAGCTCAGGAAGGGTGATTTTCGGCTCGCCTTCTTTTCCACCTTTACGACGCTCGCGATGCCGACCGACGCTGCGCTGCAAAAATTGAAGATCGAATGCTTTTATCCGGCGGACGCCGCGACCGCGGAGAAAGCGCGCGAATTGTCGCTCTGACCAGCTTCAGGAGATGAAAATGCAGCTTGCAAAGCCCGATCATCGACCGGCCGAGACGATGGACGAATTGCGCGCGTTGAATGCGCGCTTCATCCATAATTTCGTCACCAGTGACGTCGCCTCGCACGACGCCATGCTGCATCCCGCCTTTATCAACATCTGGCCCAGCGGCCAGCGGTGGGATCGCGCGACCTATCTGGAATATTGGGCGACCGCCTTCGATCCTAGGATCATCGTCTATTGGGACGTCCGCGACGAGCTCATCACCGTCATCGGCGACGTGGCGCTGGTGCGCTCCACCAACAAGCACACCCGCCGCCGCGACGGAAATGACGTGACGGCCATGACGATGTACACCGACACCTATCTGTTCGAGAGCGGGGCGTGGAAATGCATCCAGGCCCAGCTTACCCCGGTGGCTCCCGAACACTATCCCTCCGACGATACGATCGTCAGCGTCTATATCGAAGGCCAACGCCAGGACCGGCTCTCGTGAGTGCCGAGACACTGAATACATGCGCGGCGCGCGAGCGCCAGCGCCAGCGCCACGATCCATCAAGAACAGTGATGGCCTCGCTCGCTGTGTCGGTTCAAGATGTTCTCTCCACGATTCAGATCTGGCGGGGGCGGGCACGCGCCAGGCGGGAACTCGCCGGCTGAGCGAGCGCGAACTGCAGGATATGGGGACGAATTGGTCGTCGATTGCCGACGAGGTCAGCAAGCCGTTCTGGCGCGCCTGAGCGGCGTCACGCCGCCTTGCGCCTGGAGCGCTCCAACTCGCGACCGGTCTCCAGCATTAGCTTCCGGAGCCAGATCGAGCCGGGGTCCATCTGGGCGCGGGTCGGATAGAACATGAATTGTTCGTCGATGCCGGGATCGAGCGGCGGCGTGACAGATAGCAGCGACAATTGCTTCGACAGCGCGCCGATCAGCCGGCGCGGCACGAAGGCGACCAGATCGGTGCGGGCCGCAACATGCAGCGCTTCGATATAGCCGGGCACGACCAGCGCGATCCGCCGTTCGATACCCTTGCCGCGAAGCCAGCCGTCGATCAGATCCTCGTTCTGACCGCGAATGATGACGGCGACGTGCCGCGCGTTCAGGAACACGTCCCGCCGTTTCAGTTTTGCTCCGGCGGGATGGCCGCGGCGCACGGCCAGCGCATCGCTGTCGGTATAAAGGCGCTGGCGGTGAAATTCCCGGAAGGCGTCGCCGATACTGATCACCAGATCGATGGTGCGCGCGAACTCTGCCGTGAAGATCGCGGGGCCGCGCCACGGCACCACGTCGATCCTGACATTCGGCGCCAGCCGTGTGACCTTCTCCATCAGCGGCGGCATCAGGAGTTCTACCGCCAGATCGGGCATCATCAGGCGAAAGTGGCGCTCGCTGCTCGCGGCGTCGAAATCATCGGGGATGAACAGGCCGCGCACCTGGTCGAGCGCCTGCGCCAGCGGCCCGCGCAACGCCTGGGCCCGCGGCGTCAGTTCCATCCGCGCGCCGCTGCGCACCAGCAGGGGGTCGCCGAGCAGGTCGCGCAGCCGCTGCAGCGCGTGGCTCGCGGCCGGCTGCGACAGGCCGATCCGCATCGCGGCGCGGCTGACACTGGCTTCCCTGAGCAGCGCGTCGAGCGCCACCAGCAAGTTGAGGTCAAGCGAATTCAAATTCATACGGTGAATATATATCATATTCACTATCGATTGGAAGAATGTCGCGCGGCCGGCAATAATCGACGGCATACAGAGCAACGGAGAAGCCGCCATGAGCGCAGCAGCCAACAAGAAGTTAGTCGAACAAATCTACACGGATTCCGCCAACCGGAGCGGCACGACCTTCGCCGACAACCTCGCCGACGATGCGAGCTGGATCGTGACCGGCCAATATTCGTGGTCGCATGAGTTCAAGGGCCGCGATGCGATCCAGAACGGTCTGATGGGCCATTTCCGGTCGTTCTTCGCGGTGCGGCCGCGCTCCCTCGCTTTTAACTTCATTGCGGAGGGCGACTATGTCGTGGTTGAGGCGCGCGGCGACAATGTGACCAAGGCCGGCCTGCGCTACGACAACCAGTACTGCATGGTGTGGCGGATCGAGAACGGCAAGATCAAGCAGATCAAGGAATATTGCGATTCCGCGCTGGTCGAGCGCGTGCTCGGGCCATTTCCGGAAGCGCGGAAGCTCGCGGGTTGACGCATTGAGCCGCGCCTGTGCGGAAGGCAAGCCGGATCATGTGCCTCAATCACGAAAACTCTCAAGCTCGACGATCGGCATTATTGGGGGCATTCTCGCGCAAGTCCGGAGGTGGCGCACGCGCAGCCGTGTCCGGCGTCAACTCGCCGTCATGAGCGAGCGCGAGTTGCAGGATATAGGAACCTGCCGGGCGGAGATTGCCGATGAAGTCGGCAAGCCGTTCTGGCTGTCGTGAAGAGGAGAGATCGTGATGGCTAAGGAGTTCTTCAGCCCGGCGACGCTGCCGCCGCCGGTTGGCTATTCGCACATCGCCAAGGTCAGCAAGGGCACCCTGATCTACCTGGCCGGGCAGGTGTCCAGCGACCCGTCCGGCAATTTGGTCGGCGAGGGCAATTTCGAGGCGCAGGCGGAGCAGGTTTTCCGCAATCTCAAGATTGCGGTCGAAACCGCCGGCGCCAGCATGACCGATATCGTCAAGTTGAACATCTATCTCGTCGCGGAGGTCGGCCAGGCCGAGGTGCCGAAGCTGCGCGCGATCCGCGACCGCTATGTCAATGTCGAGAAGCCGCCGGCGAGCACGCTGGTTGTGGTCAGCCGACTGGCGCGGCCCGGCTGGCTGCTCGAGATCGAAGCGGTAGCGGCGATCGATGAGTAATCGTCATGCCCCGACGCGCCAATTGGCGCGTCTAAGGGCGCGCGTTTGCGCGCCCCCAGAATATCGTGCGACAACTTCTGGATTCCCGGTCCAAGCAAAGACGCGTGGCCCGGAATGACAGTGTTTTGCCGCGATCACGCCGCCTTGGTCTTGAGATGGCGGAACATGATGTTCCGCGCCTCGTCGTCCATTTCGGCCTTGAAGACGAACTTGTCTTTCAGCGCGACCGCCCGCGCCGCGGCCGGCCTTGCCGAGATTTCATCCACCAGCCGCTTCACGTTGGGGAATTTTGCGAACACCTCATCGCCGAGCACGAACGGCGCCAGCCGCGCCCAGCCCCAGAACGCCATATCGACGATGGTGTAGGTATCGCCGACCATGTAGCGGCTGTTGGCTAGATGATCGTTGAGGATGCCGTAATGCCGCTGCGCCTCGAACTGGTAGCGGTTATGAGCATATTCCAGGTCCTTCGGCGCGAAATGCTTGAAGTGCACGGCCTGGCCGGAATAGGGCCCGACGCCGGTGGCGACGAACATCAGCCATGACAGCGTCTGCGCGCGGTTGGCCGGCGTATGGGGGGCGAGGAACTTGCCGGTCTTCTCGGCGAGGTAAAGCAGGATTGCGTTGCTGTCGAACACGAACACGCCGTCATCGTCGATCGCCGGCACCTTGCCGTTCGGATTCACTTTGAGGAATTCCGGCTTGAACTGATCGCCCTTGCGGGTATCGACCGGCACCAGTTCGTAGGGCAGGCCGGACTCTTCCAGAAGCAGCGCGACCTTGGTGGGGTTCGGCGCGCCGTTGAAATAGAATTTGAGCATTGATGTCTCCCTTTGCTTCTTGTTGGCCCCGGACAAAAGCGGCACGCGGCGGCGACGCCGCGGACGGTCTGTCCATGCGCAAATTTTGAGGAAAAGCGCAAGCGACGAGTTTGTGAAGGGGGCTGTTGTGTTTGGTCGAATAAATCGGACGTCATTCCGGGATGCGCCCCTTGGCGCAGGCCCGGAATCGATACTCTCGATCGTGGTTATGGATTCCGGGCTCGGGCCACGCGCGCCCCGGAGTGACAATAAAATTAAGTATCCGCGTAACCGAGAGGAATTAGCCCGCTGCCATCCCGGAGCGGATTTCGGCGCGCAGCTCGTCGATCAGGCGCAGGCCCTTGTTGGTCTCGACGTGCCAGAAGGTCCAGCCGTTGCAGGCGCCGGAGCCTTGCGCCACCGCGCCGATGCGGTGGATCGAGCCGACCTTGTCGCCGAGCATGATGGCGCCGTCGGCGCGGACCAATGCGCCATGGCGCTTCTTGGAGTCGACCAGTTTGGTGCCGGGCGAAATCATGCCGCGCTCTATCAGTTCGGAAAACGCCACCCGCGGCGCATCGCGCGCGGTCATGAAGGGCGCCAGCGTTGCTTCCGGCAACGGCTCGATGGCGGCGATGCGCGCTTCCGCCGCAGTCGCATAGGTCTGATCGCGCTCGAAGCCGATGTAGCGGCGGCCGAGACGTTTTGCCACGGCGCCTGTGGTGCCGGTGCCGTTGAACGGATCGATCACGAGATCGCCGGGTTTTGAAGACGACAGCAGCACGCGCGCCAGAAGGCCCTCGGGCTTCTGGGTCGGATGCACCTTCTTGCCGTCGGCGCCCTTGAGGCGTTCGTCGCCGGTGCAGAGCGGGATCAGCCAGTCGGAGCGCGCCTGCACATCCTCGTTGGCGGCCTTCAGCGCTTCGTAGTTGAAGGTGTAGCCCTTGGCTTTCTCGTCGCGCGCCGCCCAGATCATGGTCTCGTGCGCATTGGTGAAGCGGCGGCCGCGGAAATTCGGCATCGGGTTGGTCTTGCGCCAGACGATATCGTTCAGGACCCAGAAGCCGAGATCCTGCATGATGGCGCCGACGCGGAAGATGTTGTGGTAGGAACCGATCACCCACAATGTCGCCGACGGTTTCATGATGCGGCGGCAGGCCAGGAGCCAGGCGCGGGTGAAATCGTCATAGGCGGCGAAGGATGAGAACTTGTCCCAGTCGTTGTTGACGGCGTCGACATGGGATTCGTCGGGGCGCTTGAGATCGCCCTTGAGTTGCAGATTATACGGCGGATCCGCGAAGACCAGATCGACGGAGCCTGCCGGAAGCTTCGACATCTCGGCAACGCAGTCGCCGACGACGATACGAGAACTCGGGCACTCGAATTTAGTGCGGGGCGCCCTTGCAGACGCCCCGCGACGCGACACAACCATGACTCGATTACTCTGACTCAGGCGACGCTGTCGGCGACGCGGGACTAAACAACCGACTGGCGGTACTTTGACGCGCCGAGGTAAACACCGGGTTATCGCCTGCTCGTTTGGTGATCATCGTGACTAGGCAATTTTTGCCGGGCGGGTTATTGATTAATCGAATGGAAATTTTACGTGATTGGCGCGTTGGGTCTGCGCGAGTTGGCTGCCACCGGCCGAAAACCCCCGGGTTGAAATGAGGAAAAACCGCCATGCGTTACGACGATTTCCGCCGCAGCGACGACATCGATGACCGTCGCGGCGACGACAGTGGCGGAATGGGCGGCGGCGGCGGTTTGGGCCTTCCGCTGGGCGGCGGCGGGCTCGGCATCGGCACCGTCATCGTGCTCGGCCTTCTCGGTTATGCCTTCGGAATCGATCCGCGGATCCTGATCGGCGGTGCGGAAATTCTCACCGGCGGCGGGCAGTCCTCGAGCTATCAAACCGATCGCAGGTCAGCACCCGCCAAGACCGGCGCGCCGACTGACGAGATGGGCAGCATGATCTCGGGCATCCTCGGCGAGATCGACGATCGCTGGAGTGAAATCTTCCAGAGCGGCGGACAATCCTTCCAGGGTCCGCGCATCGTGCTGTTCCGCAACGCCACCAATGGCGGCCGCTGCGGCATGGCGCAGTCGGCGATGGGGCCGTTCTATTGCCCGCCGGACAAACAGATCTTTCTCGATACCGGATTCTTCCGTCAGGTCGAGACGCGGTTTCACGGCTGTTCGGGCAATGCCTGCAAATTCACCGCCGCCTATATCATCGCCCATGAAGCGGGACATCATGTCCAGAACCTGCTCGGCATCCTGCCGCGCGTGACGCGGCTGCAGCAGCAGGCCGGCAGCAAGGCCGAAGCCAATGCGCTGCAGGTCAAGGTCGAGTTGCAGGCGGATTGCCTGTCGGGCGTCTGGGTCAACCGCGAAGAGAAGAAGCGCCCGGGTTTCCTCGAGGCCGGCGACATCGACGCGGCGTTGCAGACCGCAACGGCGATCGGCGACGACACGCTGCAGCGTCAGGCGCAGGGACGGGTGGTGCCGGATTCGTTCACCCACGGCTCGGCCGAGCAGCGCAAGCGATGGTTCATGACCGGCTATCAGCAAGGCACGGTGAAGGCCTGCGATACTTTCAGCGGGAATTCGTTGTAAGTGCCACGTCATCCCTGCGTAACGGCTGCGCTGTTATCGCTGGAGGAGCGAGCCCTCTTTGGGCGAGCCTCGAAGGATGACAAGCAAGGTGTCCGCGACCCATCCTTCGAGGCGCGCATGCGCGCGCACCTCAGGATGACGCCGGAGTTTGGGGCGAAGAGGTTAGTCTATGTCTTCCATCGATGAAGCCAAACAATTCGTGCCGCTCAACATCGCGGTGCTGACGATTTCCGACACCCGCTCGCTTGCGGATGACAAGTCCGGCAATACGCTGTCGGAGCGGCTCACCGCGGCCGGGCACAAGCTCGCGGCGCGCGAGATCGTCACCGACGACGTCGAGGCGATCCGTGCCATCATCAGGAAATGGATCGCCGACGCGAGCATCGATGCCGTCATCACCACCGGCGGCACCGGTTTCACAGGGCGCGACGTGACGCCGGAGGCGATCGAGCCGCTGTTCGAAAAGCGGATGGATGGTTTCTCCATCGCCTTTCACATGCTGAGCCACGCCAAGATCGGCACCTCGACGATCCAGAGCCGCGCCACCGCCGGCGTCGCGGGCGCGACCTATATCTTCTGTCTGCCGGGATCGCCGGGCGCCTGCCGCGACGGCTGGGACGGCATTCTCGCGGCGCAACTCGATTACCGCACCCGGCCGTGCAATTTCGTCGAGATCATGCCGCGTCTCGACGAGCACCTGCGGCGCCCAAAAGCCAAAGGCGCTTCGGTGTAATTTGTCCGGTCATTCTGAGTCTTCGGACCATCCCGGAATGACGGGGAAAATCACAACTCGCGTTCCCAGGTCTCGCCGCTCAGGCTCTGGCCGAAGCTGCGGTGCGGCTCGCTGGCTACCAGCACAAATCCGGCATCCTGATAAATCTTGCGCGCCGCGACCAGGATGCTCTGGGTCCATAGCGTGATCTTGCGATAGCCGCAGGCGCGCGCGAAGCCGAGGCATTCGGCGACCAGCCGCCGGCCGAGGCCCTGGCCTCGGCCGGCGGGATCGACCAGCAGCAAGCGCAATTTGGCGACATCGTCGCTGTGCCTGACCAGAAACACCGAGCCGACCTGGATGCCATCGATGTCGGCGATCCAGCAGCGCTCCCGCGAAGCGTCGAACGAGGTCAGGAATTTAGCCGCGATCTCCGCGACCAGGGCTTCGAATGAAGTGTCGAAGCCGTACTCGCTCGCATAGAGCGCGCCGTGGCTTTGCACCACCCATCCCATATCGCCGGGGCGCGGGTCCCGCAGGATCGCGGGCGGAGTTGAAATGCTGATATCGCCAAGCAGCCGTTTGATATCGGCCATCGCCCCGACCAGCCGGTTGCCATCGCGGCGTGACAACGGCGCGAGCATCGCGGCCACTTCGTCGTGTGAGGCGCGATTGACCTTCTCGAATGCCTGACGCCCCTTTGCCGTCAGGCTGAGGCGATATTGCCGCCGGTCCGAGGCCAGCGGCTTGCGGGTGATCAGGCCTTTTTCATCGAAACTCTGGACGATCCGGCTGAGGTAGCCCGCATCAAGCCCAAGTTCGATCCCGATCTCCTTTGCAGCCAGATCGTCCCGGGTCGCGAGTTCGTACAGCACCCGCACCTCGCTCAGCGAGAACGGGCTCTCTAGCAAATGCTGGTCGAGAACGCCGAGCTTGCGGGTGTAGAAGCGGGTAAAAGCCCGCACCGCCGATATCTGGCCTTCGGTTTCTTGCTCGGACATCGTGCATCCCTGATAGTTGCCATTGTCAAATAATTATTTGACTTTGGCAAGTATCTCGGGAATTTTGCGACGTCTCAGGCCACGATGATCCGGCTGCGCAGCAGGGTGCGGGAGGAACGGCCGAGCTGACGGAGCAGTCTTGCTTCCGAACGGCGGGCGTCCGGCGCGTAGCCGCCGAGCCGGTCGTAATGATCGCGCGCGATCAGCAGGCCCTGTTCGGCTGACGGTCCCGCGATCATCCGCGCCACGAATTTCAAGCCATCGCGCAGCCCGGTATCGGCATAGGGCGAGCGCGCGTAGCGGAAAATCCCGGCGCGGGGACGGCCGCTATTGGAAACGCCCTGGATGAATTGTGTGGTCTCTTCGATCCAGCCGGAATCCAGAACGGCGCCGGCATGCAGGAACATCAGCCACGGCGAACGGGCCTGGCGCGCGCCAGCCGCAAGCGCCGCCGCGCGCGAGCCCTCAAAGCGCAGGAATCCGCATCCCGCCACATCGGCCACGCGCTCGATCACGCCGGTGTCTGTCCGATCGACCAGCAACACCTCGCGCACCACGCCGGCGGCGGCGCCTGGCACCAGCGCGGCAAGGGTCGCGACGGCGGGCTGTTCGACGCCTTCGGTCGGAATAATGACGCTCAGCATGGATGGCTCTTCGATGCCTCTAACCCTGGAAAACCCCGCACCGTTATCACCTTGTCACAATCAAATCAGCCTGTGTGGGTGCAGCTTTTTGCGGCAAGCCGCGTGCGGCCGTTCTTAACTGGCGCAGATGCCATCCTGTTTGTTGACGGTCGTTTATTGTTCTTGATTTGTTCTTATTGCGTGTTATGTTCTCGCCATGAGCAGAGCATCCTCTCATGCCATAAAGCACCCGCCGGTTACGGCGCCCTCCGAGCCGGCGGGTGCTCCTTCTCCCTTTCCCGAGTTGGCCGTCGCGATCGAACGCGAGCGGCGGCGCGGCCGCGGCGCGCAATCCAACGACAGCGGCCGCTTCGAGGCCGAAGCCCGGGTCGCCTTTGACGACGGCTGGCAGAGCCTCGACGAATTGCCGCCATTCAAGACCACCGTGGCGGTCGATGCCGCGCGCAGGGTCATCACCCGCAACGACTCGCCCGATATCGGCTTCGACCGTTCGATCAACCCTTACCGGGGCTGCGAGCACGGCTGTGTCTATTGCTTTGCGCGGCCGACCCACGCGTTCCTCGGCCTTTCGCCGGGACTCGACTTCGAATCGAAACTGTTCGCCAAGCCCGATGCGCCGGCGCTGCTCGAAAAGGAGCTGTCGGCGCAGGACTACGAACCGCGCATGATCGCGATCGGCACCAACACCGATCCCTATCAGCCGATCGAGCGCGAGCGGAAGATCATGCGTGGTATTCTCGAAGTGCTGGAGCGCGCCTCGCATCCGGTCGGCATCGTCACCAAGTCGGCGCTGGTGACGCGCGACATCGACATTCTGGCGCGGATGGCGAAACGCAATCTCGCCAAGGTAGCGCTGTCGGTGACGACGCTCGATCCCAAACTCGCGCGCACCATGGAGCCGCGGGCCTCTACGCCGGCGAAGCGGCTGGAGGCGTTGCGGCGATTGTCGGAAGCCGGAATCCCGGCCACGGTGATGGTGGCACCGGTGATCCCGGCGCTGAACGATTCCGAGATCGAGCGGATTCTCGATGCGGCGGTTCATGCCGGCGCCAAAGAGGCGAGCTATGTGCTGCTGCGGCTGCCGCTCGAGGTGCGCGATCTGTTTCGCGAATGGCTGATGGCGAATTATCCCGACCGCTATCGCCATGTCTTCACGCTGATCCGCGATATGCGCGGCGGCCGCGATTACGATTCGCAATGGGGAACGCGGATGAAGGGTACCGGGCCGATGGCCTGGATGATCGGACGCCGCTTCGAGATCGCCTGCGAGAAGCTCGGGCTCAACAAAAGGCGTTCGAAACTGACCATCGAACATTTCGCGCGGCCGAAACGCAGCGGACAGCAGCTGAGCTTGTTCTAGTACAGGAATCACAATCGGTATTGCGGCCCATCCTTCGAGACGGCCACTTCGTGACCTCCTCAGGATGAGGTCTAACTCGTTGAAACACCACAACCTCATGCTGAGGAGCGAGCGACGCGAGCGTCTCGAAGCATAGGCAGCAAGCGACTCACAGATATCTCGTCTATGGGAAGTCGTGGTCGCCCCCGGCATCGAGGTAGGCGACGACCGGCGCGTTCATTTGCCGGATTGAACCATGCGATGGCCGCCTTGCGGAATTGGTCGCAGCCGTGACGGCAAGATACCGTTACGACAGGATTTTGTCGGTCACGTCATCGCCGGTCCTGGAATCGAGGATCAGGAACGGCACCTCGCGCCCCCTCCAGGCCCGCAACTCATCGAGACTGCAATAGCGTCCGATTTCCCCATCATAGAGCCGCCGGTTCGGATACAGCTTGATGATGACAGGCGCCGGTTCGAGTTGGCTCATGTGAACCTCCGCATGCTGTTCTTATCTATCATGAAATTCGAGCGCGCGTAGCCGCCTACCTGTTGAGAGCGGTGAAATGCCGAAGATCAGCGCCGGTTCCCGGTTGCGCCGCTGGCCCGGTCTGCGCACCATCCCGGCATGATTCGGGAAAAATCCGGGAAAGATCCCGCCAGGCTGCCCAAGGGCGTGATCGCGGTCGCGCCACCAAGCTTTCGACGCGAGCGCGCCTTGATCAAGCGCGGGGTCTGGCCGGTGGCCGGCTGCGACGAGGCCGGGCGCGGTCCCTTGGCAGGGCCCGTGGTGGCCGCGGCGGTCGTGCTCGATCCGAAGCGGATCCCCAAGGGCATCGACGATTCCAAGCGGCTGACGGCGGAGCGCCGTGAGGAACTGTTCGAGGAAATTTGCGCAACCGCCTCTTTCGCCGTCGCCTTTGCCTCTCCGGCGCGGATCGATCGCGACAATATATTGCGGGCGTCGCTGTGGGCGCTTGAGCGCGCCGTGCATGCGCTGGCGGAAACGCCGAAACATGTCTTCGTCGACGGCCGCGACCGGCTCGATACGGCGTGCGATTGCGACGCGGTGATCGGCGGCGATGGGCTGGTTCTGTCGATCGCGGCGGCGTCGATCATCGCCAAGGTCTCGCGCGATCGGCTGATGTGCAAGCTGGCGCAGGATTGTCCGGGCTACGGTTTCGAATCCCACAAGGGCTATGCCGTGCCCGAGCATCTGGAAGCGCTCGGCCGGCTTGGGCCCACCGTGCATCATCGCCGTTTTTTCGCCCCGGTCGTGGCCGCGCGCGAGAAGCACCAGGCGACGGCGGATGAAGGTGACGTCGTTGCGATGGAAACGCCAATCGAAGCTGAGGTTTCGGCCCAGATCTGACGGAGTTGCTTCAGCGGCTTGCGCGCTTTATCACACGTTCGAGATCGAACAGGGCCGGCCATCGGGTTCGACTCAAAATTGGGTCGAACTCGGGCATTTCGGACGTTTCATGCGTTTTACCTCCCTGGTCATCGAACTGATCCGCGCCCGGCCGCGGCTCGTGGTCTGGCTCGTGGTGCTGCTTCAGGCGGGATTGTGGCTGTTCCTGCCGCTGCTGCTGTATCGAAGCCCTCCCGGCGACGTCGCGATGGTACTGGCTTATGGCCGGGAATATCAGGTCGGGACCGATCTCGGCCCGCCGCTGGCGTTCTGGCTCGGCGATATCGCGTTTCGCGCCGTCGGCAATCACATGTTTGGCGTCTATCTGCTGGCGCAGCTTTGCGCCATCGCCACGTTCTGGACGGTGTATCTTTTGGCGCGCGCCATTGTCGGTGGACAGCAGGCGGTGCTTGCCGTGCTGCTGACGATGACGGTCACGGCGTTCGGCTCGCCGGGCGTCGAATTCGGTCCATTGGTGCTGGCGCGTCCGCTGTGGGCGCTGCTGCTGCTGCATTCCTGGCAATTGATCGGGCAGGGCCGGCGCAACGCCTGGTTCGCATGGTCGATCGAAGCCGGCCTCCTTCTGCTGACGACCTCGACCGCGATCGGGCTGTTGCTGCTGATCACCGGATTTGCGCTCGCCACCGAGCGCGGGCGGCGCACCCTGATGTCGTTCGATCCGCTGTATGCGCTGCTGGTGATTGCGGTGCTGGCGCTGCCTTACGTGATCTGGCTGATCCGCGCCAATCCCTTCGCATCGCCGTCGTGGCCGGCCATCGCCGATCTCGGCGACAGGGCGATGCATTTGCTCGAATTGCTCGGCGGCCTGCTGTTCGCCATATCGGGCATCGTGCTGCTGGTGGTGCTCAACTCCGGATGGTTCGGCCGCAAGCCGGAAGATGCTCCGATCATCTATCGGCCGCCGGTCGATCCGCTGGCGCGGGATTTCGTCTATTTCTTCGCCATCGGCCCCGCGCTGGCGGGAAGCCTGATCGCAGGATTGTTCAACCTCGACCGCATCGTGGGCGGGGCGGGGATCGCGCTATTGATGTCGGGACTGGCGGTGATCGTCGCGACCGGCGATCTGGTGCACCTGCGGCGTCAGCGCGTGCTGCGTCTGGTGTGGGCGGCCGCGGTCCTAGCCCCCGCGCTCGCGGTAACGCTCTCCGCGCTGATTTTGCCATGGACCGGCAGCAACGAGGTGACGACGGCATTGCCCGCCACCGCGATCGCACATTTTTTTGGCGACAGTTTTGAGCGCCGCACCAACCAGAAACTGCGCGCGGTCGCCGGCGATGCGCAACTCGCGACCCTGATCACGCTGGATACCGGGCGTCCGCATCTGCTGCTCGACGCGACGCCGGAACGAACGCCGTGGCTGAACCCGGCAAAGTTCAACCAGTCCGGCGGCGTCGTGGTGTGGCGTGCATCCGACACGGTCGGCACGCCGCCGGCCGACATCGCGCAGCGCTTTCCAGGCCTGGTGCCGGAAGTGCCGCGGGCATTCGAATGGCCGGTGACCGGCCGGCAGACGCTGTTGCGGATCGGCTGGGCCATCGTGCGTCCGAAGGCGCCGTAACCGGCCGCGCGTCGGCGGGACATTGCAACGGGAGGAATCCGTGACGCTGAAGGGAAGCTGCCTGTGCGGAGCGGTCCGCTACGAGGTGGACCGCCTCGCTACACCGATCGGTCATTGCCATTGCAAGACCTGCCGCAAGGCGCATGCGGCGCCCTACGCGCCGACCGCGCGGGTCATGCGGGATCATTTCCGTCTGATCGCGGGCGGAGAAAAACTGGCCGCCTTCGAATCTTCTCCCGGCCGGATGCGCCGGTTCTGTTCGCTATGCGGCAGCCACATCGTCGCCGAACGCGCCGATCAGCCCCATGTCGTGCTGCGCGTCGCCACCCTCGACGATGATCCGGCGGTCAGGCCGGCCGTGCACATCTGGACCTCGCATGAGGTGCCATGGCTCACCGAGGGCGAGGATTTGCCGCGCTTTCCGGAATGGCCGCCCGGCCGTTAGCACTTCGGGGATCAGCGCGCCGGCGGCTGCTCCAGCGCCTTTGCGATCGAACGCAGATCCTGCCATGCCATCCGCTTGTAGGACGGCGAGCGCAACAGATAGGCCGGATGGAAGGTGGCAAGCGCGCGGATCGTCCGCGTCCCGGTGTCGTAGTCGAACCATTTGCCGCGGGTCTTCATGATGCCTTCGCGGGTCGACAGCAAGGTCTGCGTCGAGGGATTGCCGAGCGTCACCAGTACATCCGGGTTCACCAGTTCGATCTGCCGCTGGATGAACGGCAGGCAGATCTGCGTCTCCTGCGGCGTCGGCGTGCGGTTGCCGGGTGGCCGCCACGGAATGACATTGGCGATGTAGGCGCTGCCGCGATCGAGCCCGATCGCCGCGATCATCCGGTCCAGCAGCTTGCCGGAGCGCCCGACAAACGGCAGTCCCTCGATGTCTTCCTCGCGGCCGGGGGCTTCGCCAACGAACATGATGCGCGCCTGCGGATTGCCGTCGGCAAAAACCAGGCGCGTCGCCGTGTGCCGCAGCGCGCAGCCGTCGAAATTCTCCAAGAGCGCCCGCAAGGTTTCGAGGGTCGGCGCGGTCCGCGCCGCCTCCCGTGCCGACTGGATCGCGGCCTCCGGCGCAGGCGCTGGCTCGCCGCGCGCAGCCGGCATCGCCGCGGCAACAGTCCTGACCGGTTTGGGCGGCGCGGCTTCGATGGCGGCGGGGGCAAGTTCGGGATCGGACAGCCGGTTGACCGGCTCTTCCGCCAGCGCGCAGTCGACACCGGCCTCCAGATAGAAGGTCAGCAACTCCAGAACATTGGGGCGCTCGGGCGTCATGGCGGCGGCGTCAGGGGGCATCCCGTCATTCTAGAGCGGATCGCGCTGCAACGAAACGTCCGCCGGCGCATTTCCATGGTTGTTCTTCATGCAAAAATCGGAAACAAACGGCTTTAGAAGCTTTCTCAACCGGGCTGAGATCAGACCATGAGCACCGAAGAACTGCCGCCCCGCGAATCCATGGAATTCGACGTCGTGATCGTCGGCGCCGGGCCGTCGGGCCTCGCCGCTGCGATCCGGCTGAAGCAGCTCAACGCCGATTTGACGGTGGTCGTGGTGGAGAAGGGCTCGGAAGTCGGCGCGCATATTCTGTCCGGCGCGGTGATCGATCCGGTGTCGCTCGACAAATTGATTCCGGATTGGCGCGAGGACGGTGATTGTCCGCTGAAGACGCAGGTCAAGCACGACAAGTTCTACTGGATGACCGCGGGCTCGGCGATCCCGCTGCCGGCGATCGCGATGCCGCCGCTGATGAACAATCATCATTGCTTTATCGGCTCGCTCGGCAATGTCTGCCGCTGGCTGGCGCCGAAGGCCGAGGCGCTCGGCGTCGAGATCTATCCGGGCTTCGCCGCGACTGAAGTGCTGTACGATGAAAAAGGCGCGGTGCGCGGCATTGCCACCGGTGACATGGGCATCGCCAAGGACGGCTCGCACAAGGACTCATTTACCCGGGGCATGGAGCTGCTCGGCAAGTACACGCTGTTTGCCGAAGGCGCGCGCGGCAGCCTGAGCAAGCAACTGATCGCGAAATTCGCGCTGGATGCCAACAGCGAGCCGCCGAAATTCGGCATCGGGCTGAAGGAGGTCTGGGAGATCGATCCGACCAAGCACCAGAAGGGCCTGATCCAGCATTCGTTCGGCTGGCCGCTGAACAATTCGACCGGCGGCGGCTCGTTCCTCTATCACTACGACGACAACAAGGTGGCGGTCGGTTTTGTCGTGCATCTCAACTATGACGATCCCTATCTGTCGCCATTCGACGAATTCCAGCGCTTCAAGACCCATCCCGCGATCCGCACCTTGTTCGAAGGCGGCAAGCGGCTGGCCTATGGCGCGCGCGCCATCACCGAAGGCGGCTATCAGTCGGTGCCGCGCCTGAGTTTTGCCGGCGGCGCGCTGATCGGCTGCGCGGCGGGCTTTGTCAACGTGCCGCGCATCAAGGGCGTGCACAACGCGATGGGCAGCGGCATGCTGGCGGCCGAGCACATCATTGCCGCGCTCGGCGCCGGTCGCGCCAACGACGAACTGGTCGACTATGAGAATGCGTGGCGCGGCTCGGCGGTCGGCAAGGACCTCCACCGCGTGCGCAACGTCAAGCCGCTATGGTCGAAGTTCGGCACCATTGTCGGCGTGGCGCTCGGCGGCATCGATATGTGGTGCAACACGCTCGGCTTCTCGCTGTTCGGAACCCAGTCGCACGCCAAGCCCGACCGCAAGACACTCGATCCCGCCAAGGCGCATGCGCCGATCGTGGCCCCAAAGCCGGACGGCAAGCTCACCTTCGACAAGCTGTCCTCGGTGTTCTTGTCCAACACCAATCACGAAGAGGACCAGCCGGTCCATCTCAGGGTTGCCGACATGAACCTGCAGAAGACGTCGGAGCACGATGTCTATGCCGGGCCGTCCAATCGTTATTGTCCGGCCGGCGTCTATGAGTGGGTGGAGGACAGTTCAGGCCCGCGTTTCCAGATCAATGCCCAGAATTGCGTCCATTGCAAAACCTGCGACGTCAAGGATCCGAACGGTAACATCACCTGGGTTCCACCGGAGGGCGGTGGCGGGCCTAATTATGAGGCGATGTAACCACGATTGCGTGAGCCCGAATCCTGCGAAGGTATCCCCGGCCACGATACCGCCACACTGAAAGCGTTTCCAGCTAATGTCCCGAATCCCAGGGTTCGCTGCCGGCCTAATTGGCTGGATCGAACCGCGGATTCAAAAGGACATTGGAAATCCGTGGGTTTGGGGTGATTCGGGTTCGGAAATTCTCTTGACGGACCCGGCGCGAAGGGAAACAAAACTTCTGAACCCGAGCCATACCAGCTGGTTAAAATCGGCGGCTATCCGGCCTTTGCCGCCAATCGATTCGCGACCCTGTATCCTTGCGGTTGAGCGCCAAACGCGGCATTGTCGCTTCGCTTGATGCCGCCTGTCGGGTTCGCATTCGAGACTGCTTGTAAGGTCTTGCCGTAAATTCCTGGAGCTTAAGGCGAACCGTGATGATTTCCATTCGTTTCAATCGCTGGACGATTGCCGCACTCGCATTCACTGCTTTCGCGGTGCCCGCTTCGGTTTCGGCCCAGACGCCCGATCATCCGACCGACAACTCGGCGCAATTTCCGAGCAAGGGAGATCTGAAATCGCTGACGATGTCCGGCAGCTATCTGGCCGCCCGTCATGCCAGCGTGGAGCGGGACGCCAACTCGGCGGCGGCATTCTATCGCTCGGCGCTTCGCACCGATCCGAAGAACAATGAACTGCTCGATCGCGCGTTCATTTCCTCGCTCGCCGATGGCGATATCGACGAGGCCGTCAAGCTTGCCGATCGCATCCTCACCGTCGACAAATCCAATCGCGTGGCGCGGCTGGTGGTCGGCGTGCGCGACCTGAAACAGAAGAAATATCCGGCCGCGCAGCTCAACATCAACCAGTCCATCCGCGGGCCGATCACCGATCTGGTCGCGACGCTGCTGTCGGGCTGGGCCAGTTACGGCGCCGGCGACAGCAAGACCGCCGTCGCCAATATCGACAAGCTGACCGGTCCTGAATGGTACCCGATCTTCAAGGACCTGCACTCCGGCATGATCCTCGAACTGGCCGGCAAGGAAAAGGACGCCGGCGTTCGTCTGGAGCGCGCCTACAAGCTCGACGATTCCATGCTGCGGGTGGCCGACGCCTATGCGCGCTGGCTGTCGCGCAACAAGGACGAGGCGGCGGCAACCGGCGTCTACGAGGCCTTCGACAAGAAGCTCGCGCGCCATCCGCTGGTCCAGGAAGGCCTGCGTGAAACCAAGGCCGGCAAGAAGCTGGCGCCGCTGGTCGATACGGCGCAGGCTGGCGCCGCCGAGGCGCTCTATGGCATCGGCGCGACGCTGACGCGCCGCGGCGGCGAGGATCTCGCGCTGGTCTATCTGCAGCTCGCGCTGTACCTCAACCCCAATCATTCGCTGGCGCTGTTGTCGCTGGCCGATCTCTATGAATCGGTGAAGAAGCCGGCGATGGCGATCAAGGTCTACGAACGCATGCCGGCAAATTCGCCGCTGAAACGCAACGCGCAGATCCAGCTCGCCACCAATCTCGACGCCGCCGACCGCAGCGACGAGGCGATCAAGATCCTGAAGGGCGTCACGGCGGAAGACCCCAAGGATATCGAGGCCATCATGGCGCTCGGCAATATCGAGCGCGGCCGCAAGAAGTTCGCCGACTGCGCCCAGACCTACTCGCAGGGCATCGATGTGTTGCCCGCGGCCACCGAGAAGACCACCTGGGTGTACTATTATTACCGCGGTATCTGCGAGGAGCGTTCCAAGCAGTGGAGCAAGGCCGAAGTGGACATGCGCAAGGCGCTCGACCTGCAGCCTGAGCAGCCGCATGTGCTGAACTATCTCGGCTATTCCTGGATCGACCAGGGCATCAATCTCGACGAAGGCATGAAGATGATCAAGCGCGCCGTCGATCAGCGCCCCGACGACGGCTACATCGTGGATTCGCTGGGCTGGGCGTATTACCGCATCGGCAATTACGAGGACGCGGTGAAGAATCTCGAGCGCGCGATCGACCTAAAGCCCGAAGACCCGACCATCAACGACCATCTCGGCGACGCCTATTGGCGGATCGGCCGCACACTGGAGGCAAAATTCCAGTGGGCGCATGCCCGCGACCTGAAGCCGGAGCCGGAAGAATTGCCCAAGATCGAAACCAAGATCGAAAACGGGTTGCCCGAGGATGCCTCCTCTTCCTCCGCGGCCTCCGCCGACAAGAAAAAAGAAGACGGCAAGGGCGGCTGAGCGCGGTTGATCGAAGAGGCTTATCGCCGATGTCGGCGCTGATCGAATACGGGCGTGCCAAGGTCAACCTGACCCTTCGCGTGATCGGGCGCCGCGTCGACGGCTACCATGAGCTCGAAAGCGTGGTGGCATTTGCCGATTGCGCGGACCGGCTCAGCCTGACGCCAGGGTCCACGCTCGGGCTCAAGACCATCGGACTGCTGGCCGAGGCCCTCGGCGATACCTCGGACAATCTGGTGGTCAAGGCTGCGCGCTTGCTCGGCGAGCGCGTGCCGGATCTTAGGCTCGGTGAGTTCATCCTCGACAAGGTATTGCCGGTCGCAGCCGGAATTGGCGGCGGTTCCGCCGATGCCGCCGCAGGGCTGCGCTTGCTGGCGCAGCTGAACGGGCTTGCCATCGACGACCAGCGCCTGATCGAGGCCGCGCGATTGACCGGCGCCGACGTGCCGGTCTGCCTGAATTCGCACGCCTGCGTCATGACCGGCGTCGGCGAAAATTTGTTGCCGCTGGACTTGCCGAAGCTGCCCTGCGTGATGGTCAATCCACGAATTGCGGTCGCGACCAAGGACGTGTTCGGCGCGCTCGGCTTGCGCAATGGCGAGTTGCTGGTGGGCGCCAGCGATGTGATCCGGGCGGCGGCCTGGCCGGAGCCCGGTTCCTCGGTAGAAGACTGGGTCGAATCGCTTGCTGCCGGCACCAACGATCTCGAAGCGCCGGCGCTGCGGGTTCAGCCCGCGATTGGCGAGGTGCTCACAGCGCTCAACGCCACCAACGGGGCATGGCTGGCGCGGATGTCGGGCTCGGGCGCCACCTGTTTTGCGATCTTTGAGAACACCGCCGATGCGCAGCGCGCGGCGCAGAAGATCCGGTCCGATCACCCGCAATGGTGGGTGCATGCGGGCGTGCTGAGCTAAAGCCCTATATGATCAGCCGTAGGATGGGTTGAGCGCAGCGAAACCCATCGTCATCTCCGCATCGGAAGCGTCTGATGGGTATCGCTGCGCTCAACCCATCCTACCCATCCTGCGCGTCGCTCAATGCGACCGCGCCAAACAGAACGCCACGACCTGTTCGAGCGCGGTCTTCATCGGCGAGGCCGGAAACAGCGCCAGCGCATCGACCGCCATCGCGCCGTAATGCTGGGCGCGGCTGATGGTGTCCTCGAGCGCGCGGTGCTTGGTCATCAAACCGACGGCGTGATCGAGATCGCCGTCGCTGATCTCGCCGCGCTCCAGCGCGTTGACCCAGAAGGCGCGCTCGCCGTCATTGCCGCGGCGGAATGCCAGCACCACCGGCAGCGTGATCTTGCCTTCGCGGAAATCGTCGCCGATGTTCTTGCCGAGCTTGGCGGCCTTGCCGCCATAATCCAGAACATCGTCGACCAGTTGAAACGCGATGCCGAGATTCATGCCGACCGAGCGGCACGCGGTCTGCTCGGCCTTCGGGCGATTGGCGATGACCGGGCCGACCTCGCAGGCGGCCGCGAACAGTTCGGCGGTCTTGCCCCTGATCACGGCGAGATATTCGTCTTCGGTGGTGGCGGTGTTCTTGGCGGCGGCGAGCTGCATCACTTCGCCTTCGGCGATCGTCGCCGCGGCCGACGATAAAATGTCGAGCGCGCGCAGTGAGCCGACCTCCACCATCATGCGAAAGGCCTGGCCGAGCAGGAAGTCGCCGACCAGCACGCTCGCCTCATTGCCCCACAGCATCCGCGCTGACAATTTGCCGCGCCGCAATTCGCTTTCGTCGACCACGTCGTCATGCAGCAAGGTGGCGGTATGCATGAACTCGACCGAAGCCGCGAGCTTGATATGCCCGTCGCCGGAATAGCCGGTGAGATTGGCCATCGCCAGCGTCAGCATCGGCCGCAGCCGTTTTCCCCCCGAAGAGATCAGGTGGTTGGCGACCTCCGGGATCATGGTGACTTCCGAGCCGGTGCGCGACAGGATCGTCGCGTTGACGCGCTCCATGTCGGCGGCGACAAGCCCGACCAGCTCGTCTATCGAGGCTGTCGACGGGCTTTCGAAAGGTACAATAACCGCCACGCTGATCTCCACATTTGTCCAATACGGACTATCCTTACGATATAACAATAGAAAGTGCGGGGTAATGCGGCAAGGGCACGAAGCGGTTGACATGCCTCGCGCGGCCGTCATTCCGGATCGACACAGGAGCGTCAAACTTGCGTGAATTGGTTCGGACCAACGATATCGTGCTGGTTTCGGCGGTTGGCGCGCTGCTCGACGGCGCCAATATCCATCATCTGGTGCTGGATCAGAATATGAGCATCATCGAAGGCTCGCTGGGCGTGCTGCCGCGCCGTATTCTGGTCCACGACGACGACAACCGCGCCGCACGCCAGGTCCTGATGGATGCGGGCCTTGCTCACGAATTGCGGGCCGATGACTGATCTCGCCGGCGAATTCAGCGACGACGCTTTTCTCGGCGGGCAATTGTGTCTGCGCCAGCCAAGATCGGGCCACCGCGCCGGTCACGACGCCGTGCTGCTGGCCGCCGCGACGCCGGCACGCGCGGGCGACCGCGTGGTGGATTTCGGCGCCGGCGTCGGCGCCGCGGGTCTCGCGGTCGCCAGGCGTGTGCCGGGAATAAGCCTCGTCCTGGTCGAGCTTGATGCCGCACTGGCGGGACTTGCGCGCGGCAATGCCGCCGCCAATTCGATTGCGGCCGATGTGGTCGTGCTCGACGTCACATCCAATGCCGAGGCGTTTGCGGCGGCCGGGCTAACACCCGACAGCGCCGATGTCGTTCTGATGAACCCGCCGTTCAACGATCCCGCACGGCACCGGGCTTCGCCGGACAAGGCCCGGGAGATTGCCCATGTGTCGGAGCCCGCGACGCTGGAGAGCTGGGTTCACGCCAGCCGGCGGATTCTGAAATCCGGCGGCGCCTTGAGCTTGATCTGGCGCGCGGACGGATTGGCCGAGGTGCTGGCGGCGCTGGATCGTGGCTTCGGCAGTCTGGCGATCCTGCCTGTCCATGGCGGCGCGAAGATGCCTGCGATCCGCGTGCTGGTCCGCGCCGTCAAGGGCGGAAAGGCGCCGACGCAAATCCATGCCGCGCTGATGCTCAATGATAAGTCAGCCGTGCCCAATAAACAGGTTCGGAATATCCTGGCCGGGAAGGGGGTATTGCCATTGGCGATACCGTGACACCGGCGTCGAACGCGATCGCCTCGATCACTCCGGCTTTTAGCGTGCCGGTTACTGCGGAAGCGTCTTCGACCGCTGCTCCGGCGCCGAGGTAAAATAAATCGCAGTCAACAGGGTACCGATCAGCGCCATCAGCAGGTAGATTTTCATGTCATTCTCCGCTGCACCGTTGCAGCTTAACAACCGCAGAGATGCAAAACGTGTTCCATTTTAATGGAATGCCAGTCGCGTGATAAGATTTAGTTAACCCCGAGGTTTGAGATGGCGGAACAAGTTGGCGATCCAAAGGCGTTTTCCGGTTTGATCGAAAGATTAATGGAAATGCTTCCCGCGCGGCTGCGGCGCGGGGCGGCGGTGGTTCCTGTAGTCCGGCTGTCGGGTGTGATCGGTGCGGTAACGCCGCTGCGGCCCGGAATGTCGCTGGCTGGCATCGCCAAGACGCTGGAACGGGCTTTTGCCACCAGGCATGCCAAGGCGGTGGCGCTGGTGATCAATTCGCCGGGCGGCTCGCCGGTGCAGTCGCGCCAGATCTATTTGCGGATCCGCCAGCTCGCCGCGGAAAAGAAACTGCCGGTGCTGGTGTTCGTCGAGGATGTCGCGGCCTCCGGCGGCTACATGATCGCGTGCGCGGGCGACGAGATCTTCTGCGATCCTTCCTCGATCCTGGGCTCGATCGGCGTGGTCGGCGGCACCTTCGGATTTCAGGAACTGATCAAGCGGATCGGCGTCGAGCGCAGGCTCTATACTGCGGGCGAGCACAAGGCGATGCTCGACCCATTCCTGCCGGAGAACCCTGAGGACGTCTCGCGCGTCAAGGCGCTCCAGCGCGAGATCCACGCCATCTTCATCGCGCTGGTCAAGCAGAGCCGTGGCGGCCGGCTGAAGGGCGCCGACCATGTGCTGTTCACCGGCGAGTACTGGGCCGGAGAAACCTCGGTGTCGCTCGGCCTTGCCGACGCCATCGGCGATATGCGCTCGACCTTGCGCACACGCTTCGGCGAGAAGGTGCTGACGCCGGTGATCGCGCCCGCCGCCGGCTTGCTGTCCGGCCTGTTTGGCCGCAAATCGGCCGGGGCGGGGGCGATTGGCCAGATCGAGGGCGCCGCCGGCCTGCCGGACGAGCTGATTTCCGCGCTGGAGACCCGGGCAATTTGGGCCAAATTCGGGTTCTAAGGGGGATCCGCCGCGCCATTTGGCCCCAGACAATGAGATTGCAGGTCCGGCCGGGTTGCGCGAGAATGTCAGTAGGGGCGTGACTGATGAACGACAAGGATCGACCGATGCCGCCGCTGATCGCATTCGCTGGTGCCCTGGGTGGGCTGGCCGTGGTCCGCTGGGCTTACCGGACAGCCCAGAGGGTCAACAGGGAATTGGAAGAAGCCCGCCTGTCGCGGGTCGCCGAGGCGTCCCGGTCGAGCGATATCCCGACGCTGCGGCAGGACCCGGTCACCGGCGCCTATCGGCCGGGCTAGTATTGACCATAAGAGACCTGTGGGTCGCTTGCTGCCCATGCGTCGAGACGCTCACGTCGCTCGCTCCTCCAGCGATAACGGCGAAGCCGTTACTGAGGAGGCCACGAAGTGGCCGTCTCGAAGGATGGCCACGGTCTCCCGCCTGGTGGTTCGAGACGCGCAGGATGCGCTCCGCACCATGAGGGAAGACGTCCGCTTCGGCCCGTCGTCGCCTTGATTCCCCGCTTCCCCGCCGATACGGTCCCGCGCGCTGGCCTGCCCCTCGCGAAGATCGAATCGGACGATGGATTCCATACCTGCCCACATGCGCCCGGAACGCTCGTTCCAGGGACTGATCCTGACCCTGCAGCGGTACTGGGCGGACTACGGCTGCGTGATCCTGCAGCCCTATGACATGGAAGTCGGCGCCGGCACCTTCCATCCCGCGACCACGCTGCGCGCGCTCGGCCCGAAACACTGGAATGCGGCCTATGTACAGCCGTCGCGGCGGCCCAAGGATGGACGCTATGGCGAAAATCCCAATCGGCTGCAGCATTATTATCAGCTCCAGGTGATCCTGAAGCCGTCGCCGCCCGACCTTCAGGACCTCTATCTCAAATCGCTGCAGGCGATCGGCATCGAACTCGCATCTGCATGACATCCGCTTTGTCGAGGACGACTGGGAAAGCCCGACGCTCGGCGCCTGGGGGCTTGGATGGGAATGCTGGTGCGACGGCATGGAGGTGTCGCAATTCACCTACTTCCAGCAGGTCGCGGGCGTCGAATGCGCGCCGGTGGCTGGTGAGCTCACCTACGGGCTCGAGCGGCTGGCCTGCTATCTGCAGGGTGTCGACAGCATCATGGATCTCAATTTCAACGGCCGCGACGGCGACGAGAAGGTCAGCTATCGCGACGTGTTCTTCCAGGCCGAGCAGGAATATTCGCGGCACAATTTCGAATACGCCGATACCGTGATGCTGTTCGAGCAGTTCAAGATGGCCGAGGAAGCCTGCAGGAAATATCTCGAAGCAGGGTGGAAGCAAGGCAGCACCCGCAAGCAGCATTTGATGGCGCTGCCGGCCTATGACCAGTGCATCAAGGCCAGTCACGTCTTCAATCTGCTCGATGCCCGCGGCGTGATTTCGGTGACCGAGCGTCAAAGCTACATCATGCGCGTGCGCGAATTGGCAAAAGCCTGCGGCGAGGCCTGGGTCCACACCGAGGCGGGAGGGGCGACATGAGCGAACAGCCGGCGATAGGTGGCAAGGCTCCGATTCCGGTGCAGGTGACGGCGGACGAGGAATATTGGTGGTGCGCCTGCGGCAGGTCCGCGAGCCAGCCGTTCTGCGACGGCAGCCACAAGGGTACGTCGTTTTCCCCGCTGCAATTCATCGCGCCGGAAACCAAACGCGTGTTCTTCTGCGCCTGCAAGCGCACCGCGACGATGCCGCTGTGCGACGGTTCGCACAACAAGCTGGCGGCGTCGGTTTAGGCGAACGTCATCAGGCTCCCGCTCCCCGCCTCCCGCGGGGAGGGGCAGAGTGGATTTAGAATTCAATGCCCGATCTGCTTTTCGAACTTTTCTCCGAAGAAATTCCCGCGCGCATGCAGGCGAAGGCGGCCGACGATCTGCGCCGCATGGTCACCGACAGGCTGGTCGCCGAGGGGCTGGTCTATGACGGCGCGAAAGCGTTCGCGACGCCGCGCCGGCTGGCGCTGACGGTGCACGGCATTCCGGCGCGGCAATCGGATTTGAAGGAAGAGCGCAAGGGCCCGCGCGTCGGCGGACCGGACGCTGCGATCGCGGGCTTTCTCAAGGCCACCGGGCTTTCCTCGCTCGACCAGGCAAAAATCCAGCGCGATCCGAAGAAGGGCGACTTCTACATCGCGCTGATCGAGAAGCCGGGCCGCGCCACGCTCGACGTGCTCGCCGACATGCTGCCGGTGATCATCCGGACCTTTCCGTGGCCGAAATCGATGCGCTGGGGCGAGCGCTCGGCAAGAGCGGGCGCGCTGAGCTGGGTGCGGCCGCTGCATTCGATCATCGCGACTTTCGGCCTCGAAACCGAAGCGCCGGAGGTCGTGAAATTCGCGGTCGACGGCATCGAGGCTGGCCAGACCACCTGCGGCCACCGGTTCATGGCGCCGGCGCCAATTTCCGTGCGTCGCTTCGAGGATTATGAAGCAAAACTGCTGGATGCGAAGGTCGTGCTCGATCCCGAGCGCCGCAAGGACGCGATTCTCACCGACGCCAGGCAATTGGCGTTCGCGCAAGGCTTTGAGCTGGTCGAGGACCAGGTGCTGCTCGACGAGGTCGCGGGCCTGGTCGAATGGCCCGTGGTGCTGATGGGATCGTTCGACCCGGAATTTCTGTCGATCCCGGGCGAGGTGATCCGCGCCACCATCCGCAACAACCAGAAATGCTTTGTGGTGAGGCAGGCAGCTTCACCTCTCCCCGGCGGGGAGAGGTCGACGGCGCGCGTCAGCGCGACGGCGGGTGAGGGGGCTGGAACCCGTCGGGCGATTGAACCCCCTCACCCGGCACTGCGTGCCGACCTCTCCCCCATGGGGAGAGGTGAAGAAAGCGGGGCGAGGGGAGAAACCCTCACCAACAAGTTCATTCTCACCGCCAACATCGAGGCCAGCGACGGCGGCAAGGCCATCATCGCCGGCAACGAGCGCGTGATCCGCGCGCGGCTGAGCGATGCGAAATTTTTCTACGAGAGTGACCTCAAGATAAGACTCGAAGACCGGCTGCCGAAGTTTGACGGCATCGTATTTCACGAGAAATTGGGCACGCAGGGCGAGCGGATTGCGCGCATTGAACATTTGGCGGCCGGGCTGGCGGTTGTTCTTTGGAACCAGCGCGACTCGTTCTTGCACGGCAAGCTTCTGAACGGCGATGAATTCAAGGATGAGCAAGATTATGTCCACAAGGTCAGGCGCGCGGCTCGGCTTGCGAAGACGGATTTGCTGACCGAAGTGGTCGGTGAATTCCCGGAGCTGCAAGGCTTGATGGGCAAATATTACGCGCTGGCGCAGGGCGAGCACGCTTCCGTCGCGGCCGCGAGCGAAGAGCATTACAAGCCGCAAGGGCCTGCGGACCGAGTGCCGACCGATCCGGTGAGTGTCGCGGTGGCGCTAGCCGACAAGATCGACACGTTAGTGGGTTTCTGGCTGATCGATGAGAAACCGACGGGGAGCAAGGACCCGTATGCGTTGCGACGCGCGGCGCTGGGTGTGATCAGGATTGTTCTTGAGAGACGCATTAAAGTTAGTTTGCGAACCGTAGTCGAAAAACACTTCGAAAATTCGTACGGCAAAGGATACTTGGACGTCGCCGATAAGATCGATCACCTGATGCTATTTTTTGAAGATCGGCTCGCAGTTCAATTGCGAGACCAGAAGGCGCGGCATGATCTAGTTGATGCAGTCTTAAGTGCTGAATCGTTGCTTAAGGGAGATTCTTTAATTTCGATCGTGGACCGCGTCGAGGCGTTAGGCAAATTCCTCGATACTGATGATGGAAAAAATTTACTCGCGGGCAGCAAGCGTGCTGCGAATATTCTGCGCATCGAGGAGAAGAAGGACGGCAAGCTTTACGACGATGTGCCCGAAGTCGCTCTCTATAGCCTCGATGAGGAACGGACTCTCGCGAAAGCGATCGATCAGGCCAAGGCAGAGGCCAGCGCCGCCGTCGCCAAGGAGGATTTCGCCGGCGCGATGAGCGCGATGGCAAAACTGCGTCCGGCGGTCGATGCGTTCTTCGACAAGGTCAAGGTCAATGACGACGACGCCAGGGTGCGCGAGAACAGACTGAAGCTGCTCAACGAAATCCGCGCCGCCACGCGCGCGGTGGCGGATTTTTCCAAGATCCAGGATTGAACCTCGGCGTCATCCCCTGCGTAACGGCTTCGCCGTTATCGCTGGAGGTGCGAGCCGTCTTCGGCGAGCCTCGAAGGATGCTGGTTCGTGCAAGCGGCCCATCCTTCGAGACGCGCGCGAGGGCGCGCTCCTCAGGATGACGCGGTAGTTGTTGATAGCACTCCAAAAAGAAAAGCCGGGCCCGGAGGGAGGAACCGGACGAGGCCTTCCTGCCGGTCGCGACGGACGCATTCGCGCCGGCGGCATTGCCTTAGCCGCCAGCCGCACACGCTTCAGGCGCGGCCGAGCTGCACCTGGCGGTCGACTGCAATCCACGTCGCGCGAGCCACGGCCAGCAACGTTCCAGTTTCACCAAAGGCTGCGGCCTCGGCAACGCGTTTGCGGCCGTCGCGGCCGGCCTCCCAGGCCGTGATGACGCAGCGTTCTCCCGGCCGCGGCCGCTGTCTCTATCCGTGCCGACATCCGACCCAACAGGATCGGCGTCCGGTCGAAGCTGCCGCTCTCCCGGTCATGAGAGGAAGCATAGCCCGTGGGACAATCGAGCGCCGACCAGAGAAATTCGGGCGCGACGAAGCCGTCCTCCGCCGCCAGGGTCGGATCCGGTGTCCAGCTCGCCGCGAGCACAGCCGAAGCATTCCGGGATTGACGCACGAGCGGTCCGGCAAAAATGCGCAGGCCATCTCCCTGCGCCCTTGCAGGACCGCACACGAAACATGTCGGCAGCGGATGCTCGTGTGGCTTGATCGGCGTCAGCAGCTCGGCTGCAGATGCCTCGTCGAAGCTGGCCTTCTCCAGGCGCGCAAGTTCTACACTTGCCGGTCGTCCGGTGGCGACGACCGTGGCGCCATCGCGAAGCTCCCATGACCCGTCATCCGTCGCGACGACATCGAGCTGCTTATCGAGGGGAGGCGGTGCGCGCAGCGTTACCTCCGCGCCGCCGGGAATGTGCCGGGCCAGCCGGCCGCAGACATATCCGCCGTTCCCGGAGTTCGGAGGACCGCAGTAGCGCTTGTCGATGATAACGATGTCATCGATTCCCTTCCTCTCTTGCCGCCGCCGGCGCACTCTACCTTATCTTGAGGACAATTCTTCCCTGAACCGTCCGATTGGCCACGGCGCGCATCGCTTCCTTGACCTGTTCCAGGGGAAGGACACGATCGATGTGGGGGCGAATCTTCCCCTCGGCCAGCAATTGCGCCAGGGTGTCATTCATGCGCACAGCCTGTTCGGGGAATTTCTCGGCCCAGGCGCCGGCAAAGACACCAACAATGGAATAGTTCTTCAACAGCGGGAGGTTCATCGGCACCGAAGGAATCTGGCCGCTGGTGAAGCCGATCGGCATCAGCCGTCCACCCCACTTCATCAGCCGCGCCATCTGCTCGAAAATCGCTCCGCCGACATTGTCGAAACAAATATCGATGCCTTCTCCACCCGTTATCGACTTGATCCGCTCGCGCAGGTCTTCGCTGCGATAGTTGATGACATCGCAGGCACCGTAACCGCGCACCAAGCCTGCCTTGTCGTCGGAGCCGACACCGGCGACGACGCGCAGGCCCAAATGGCCGGCGAGGTCGACGGCGGCGAGGCCAACCCCGCCTGCGGCCCCGGTGACAAATATCGTTTCACCGTGTTGCGCTCGTGCCCCCTCGGTTAAGGCGTAATATGCCGTGCCGTAATTGTGCCAGACCGTGGCCGCCGTTTCGAAGGTGACGCCGACCGGCAACCGTACACTCTTCCATTCCTTGGCGATCATCCGCTCGGCATAGCCGCCGGTCCAGCTCCCGCACGCCACGCGGTCGCCCGGCTGAAATCTCGTGACCTTTCCGCCAACCGCGACGACGACTCCGGCCGCTTCCGTGCCGGGCACGAATGGCGTCGATGGTCGCATCTGGTAACGGCCCGAGACCAGCAGATGGTCCATGAAACTCACGGAGGCCGCATGGACGTCGATCAGAATCTCGTCGCTGGCCGGCTTCGGCTCTTCGATCTCGCCGACGCGCAGATCCTCCGGGCCGGTGAACGCGTTGCATAGAACTGCTTTCATCATGGTGCTCCAACAGGGCGAGGCGGCTGGCGATCTTCCGCAGGGCGGCGACCGAAAATGCGTGGCAGCAGCATGGGAACGCGCCGGCGATACTGCTGATAGGTGGCGCCGAACTCAGCGATCAAATCCCGCTCCTCGAACTGCAGCCCGACCAGGATGTAGGCCGTGTTCATGATCGCGAACAGCAAATGGCCGGCGGTCATCTCGGGCGTGGCCCAGAACGCGAGCAGAAGGCCCAGCATGAGCGGATGCCGCACGATCTTGTAGAGCAGGGGCGTCTTGAACGATTGACCCGGCATCTCGGCGCCGCGCAGTGCGAAGAAAGCCTGGCGCAGGCCGGATAGATCGAAATGGTCGATCATGAAGGTCGAGGCAAGCACGATCAACCAGCCGAGCCAATAGACGCCGATCAGCAACCAGGCCGCAATTCCGTCGATCTGCCAGACGGGTATCGGGATCGGCCGCCACTGCCAGAATAGCAGCAGAAGGATCAGGCTGGAGAGCAGCACGTAGGTGCTGCGCTGGCAGGCTACGGGAAAGATCCTGGCCCACCATTGCTTGAAGGCCGGGCGCGCCATAATGCTGTGCTGGATTGCAAACATGCCGAGCAGCAGCAGGTTGACGACGATGGCCTCGCTCGAATTCGTGCGCCCGCCGACGTCGATCGACTTCGGCACGAAATAATTGCCGACGAAACAGACCGCGTAGAGAAATGAAACAAGGAAGACGGCATAGCTCACGATGGCGTAGAGCAGGATCAGGAGTCGTGCGAACATGAATGTTTCCCTATTGTGCCGGCGGCAGCGGTGCCGCGTGCAAGAGCCCGAACCGTTCGATAGCGAGCGGGCTCGATCAGGCCTGGCTGTTATCACTGGACCGTCCCCTGCGCGTCCCCCGGGTGCGCCGATCGGGCAAGGGGAGATTTCATGACCGGGTTCTCGCTTCAGACGCTCGGGTTCCCGGAGATCCACGGTGACGACCGCCCGATCAAGCTGAACCTGCGCAAGGGTCTTGCGCTGCTGATCTATCTCGCGGAGGCCCAGGGCGCCGTTGCTCGCGACGTCGTTGCCACGCTGCTGTGGCCCGAGAGTGCCCGCGAGACCGCCCGCGCGCGGTTGCGGCGCATGCTTCATCGCATCGAGCTTGTGCTCGGCCAGCATGTTTTCGAGACCGACCGCACCAGCGTGCGGTGGTCGCCGGCGGTCGAACTGAAGGTCGACTCGCATCTGTTCGAGAGCGCCTGCGACCGAGGCGCTTTCGAGGAAGCCTGCCTATGCTATCGGGGCGACTTCCTCGCGGGCTTCTCTCTGGCCGATTGTCCGGAGTTCGACGATTGGGCGTTCTATCGCCGCGAGGCGCTCAGGGGACGGCTCATGCAGGGGCTCGAACGCCTGGTGCAGGACAAGAATGCCGCCGGCGAACATTTTGCCGCGATAGCTCACGCCGGACGCCTTGTCGAACTCGATCCGCTGAGCGAGGTGTATGGCCGGCATTTGATCCGCAGCCTCCTGCTTGCCGGCGATCGAAGTTCGGCAGAGCGGCACCATGCGGCACTGACACAGCGGCTGCGTGACGAGCTTGGAGTTGCGCCCGAAGCCGCGACCGAAGCGCTCATGGACCCCACCACGGCGCCGCTGCTCAATGCCGCTCCGGAAACACTCTATGTAAAGGGCGCCGGCGTCCATCTGGCGTATCAGACCTACGGCAGCGGCGAGCTCGATATCCTGATCATGCCGGGCTTCGTGTCGCACGTGGAACGCGTTTGGGAGCATCCCTCGTGCCGGGCATTTCTGGTCTCGCTGATGGCGCTTGGGCGACTCATCCTGTTCGATCGTCGCGGTGTCGGGCTATCGGACCGGGTTGGATCAGCCCCGAGTGTCGAAGTCACGGCCGAGGATATCGGCACCGTGCTGCGGGCGGCGCATACGCGTCGCGTGGTGCTGTTTGGGGCGTCGGAATGCGGGCCGGCATGCATCAAGTTTGCGGTCGATCAATCCCGCCTGGTTGCTGGCCTCATTCTGTTCGGCTCATTGGCCAAGGGCTGTTGGGCGCCGGACTATCCGTACGCGTTGCAGGCAAGCCAATATGACGCCTGGCGCCAGCAGCTCGTCGCCGAATGGGGCGGCCCTGCCGGGATCGAAACCTTCGCGCCGAGCCTTGCTCGTGAACCCCAGGCGAGGGCCTGGTGGGCCGGGCTGCTGCGCGCGGCCTCCAGTCCCGGCAGCATTTGGGCGGTGCTCAAGGCGTTGCGCGACACCGACGTGAGACACCTCCTGCCACGGGTTTCTGTGCCCACGCTGGTGCTGCACCGTCGGAACGACCGGGCCGTGCGTTTTGCGGCAGGCCGCGATATGGCCGGCCAAATCACTGGCGCTCAATTCGTTGAGCTCGACGGCAATGATCATTGGTTCTTTGCGGGCGCTCAGCAACCGGTGCTCGAGGCCATCAAACAATTCGTGAGCGCTTTGCCACGCGACAGGAGACCAACGCGGTAAGGCTGGGTCAAAGGCTCAAGCTCGGGCGCATAGCGCCGCGAGGACGAAGTCGTATGCAACTCTATATCAACGTCATTGCGAGGAGCACTTGCGACGAAGCAATCCAACCTTTCTTTCTGCTGCGAGATGGATTGCTTCGCTTGCGCTCGCAATGACGGTTCTGGCTGTTTGAAAACTGAATCGGAACGATCAGTGCGCGAAGGTTCCTTGGCCTCGCACCGCAAGACTCACCCGGTGATGACTCAAAAGAAAAGCCTCGCCCGGAGGGGGAGCCGGACGAGGCCTTCATGCCCGGTCGCGACTGACGCAATTCGGATTTTCCGACGGCTGCTTAGCCGTTTAAGCCGCCAGGAGAGCTTGACCTACATCAAACTGCGGTCCCCACAACGCAGCCACACTAAAATTCCGTGACTTTTTTGCTTTGCCAACTGCCGCTTCTCAACGGGACTCTTCGCCATGAAAATCAGTCGCAGCGTACTTGCCGCCGCAGCTCTTGTTGCCCTCAGTAGCGTCGCGGCAATGGCTCAGCAGGTCACGGGCGTCCTGGGTTCGCCCGGCGCCACCACGACGATCGACGGTAAGCAATTGCCGCCGCCTGATCCGGCGTTCGGTGGGGTGATCAAGGAGAAGGCCTCGGAGTCGACGGCGTGGTGGCCGCCGCGTGTGGTGCCGCCGAAGGGGGCGCCCAACGTGTTGCTCATCATGACGGACGACCAGGGTTTCGGTGCACCGAGCACGTTCGGCGGCGTCATCCCCACGCCTGCCATGGATCGTATCGCCGCGCAGGGGCTGCGCTACACCAATTTTCACTCCACCTCGCTTTGCTCGCCGACGCGGGCTGCGATCATCACCGGCCGCAATCATCATTCGGTGGGCTTCGGAGTGGTCGGCGAAATATCGACGGGATTTCCAGGCTACGACTCGATCATTCCGATCGAGAAGGGCACCATCGGCACGATCCTGAGGGATCATGGCTACGCCACCTCGTGGTTCGGCAAGGACCACAACACACCCTCGTTCCAGTCGAGTCAGGCAGGGCCGTTCAATCAATGGCCCAACGGCATGGGCTTCGAATATTTTTATGGTTTTGTCGGCGGCGACGCCAGCCAGTGGCAACCGAACCTGTTTCGTAACACCACGGCCATCTATCCCTTCCAGGGCAATCCCAGCTGGAACCTGGAGACGGCCATGGCCGACGACGCCATCCAGCACATGAAGCAACTCAAGGAAATTGCGCCCGACAAGCCGTTCTTCATCTATTACGTGCCAGGCGCGACCCACGCGCCACATCATCCAACACCGGAGTGGATCAGGAAGATCAGCGATATGCACTTGTTCGATGATGGATGGAACAAGCTGCGCGAGAAGATCTTCGCCAACCAGAAGCGCCTGGGCATCATGCCCGAAAGCGCCAAGCTGACGCCGTGGCCGAAAGAACTGCCGCAGTGGGACTCGCTCGGCTTGCTGGAGAAGAAGCTCTTTATCAGGCAAGCCGATGTCTATGGCGCTTACCTCGCCTACGCCGACAACGAGATCGGCCGGGTCATCCAGGCGGTCGAAGACCTCGGCGAGCTAAACAATACCTTGATCATCTACATCGGCGGTGACAACGGCGCGAGCGCCGAAGGCATGATCAACGGCACCCCGAACGAGTTCACCACTTTCAACGGCGTTCCCGTGCCGGTGAAGGCTCAGTACCTCTGGTACCCGTTCTGGGGCTCGGACAAGACATTCCCGCATTTTGCCGCGCCGTGGGCGTGGGCGATGGATACGCCGTTCAAGTGGGTGAAGCAGGTGCCGTCGCACTTCGGCGGGACCGCCCAGGGCGTCGTCATGTCATGGCCTGGACATATCAACGACGCGGGTGGCATCCGCCGCCAGTTCCATCACGTCATTGATATCGCCCCGACGATCCTGGAAGCGACCGGCATTTCGCAACCCGATACGATCGATGGCGTCAAGCAGAGTCCCATGGAAGGGGTGAGCATGGCCTACACATGGGACAAGGCGAACGCCAATGCCAAGACGACCCACAGCACCCAATATTTCGAGATGCTCGGCAATCGCTCCATCTATCATGATGGGTGGGTGGCGGCCACGACGCCGATCACGCTTCCCTGGGAGCTAAGCAGTGCGCCGCCGCCGGATGTGATCACCGGATACAAGTGGGAGCTCTATAACGTCGGGGAGGACCCCACCCAGTTCGACGATCTGGCCGCCAGGATGCCGGAGAAGGTCAAGGAGATGCAGGCCCTCTTCGATGTCGAGGCGAAGAAGTACAACGTGCTGCCGCTCGATAACACGACGCTCTTGCGCTGGAATACGCCGCGCCCGAGTCTGACGGCGGGGCAGACGGTCTTCACCTATTCGGGCGAACTGACCGGCGTGCCGGCCAGCGCTGCGCCGAGCATCCTCAACAAGTCCTACACCATCACCGCCGAAGTCGAGATTCCCAAGGGCGGCGCTGAAGGGATGATCGTCACCGAGGGCGGACGCTTCGGCGGCTATGGGCTTTTCCTGAGCAAGGGCGTCGCGGACATCCGCAGCGGCAAGCCGGTGTTCCTCTACAATCTGCTTAACCTCAAGCGTACGATCTGGTCCGGGCCCGAGTTGGGCGCGGGCAAGCACACCATCGTCTTCGACTTCAAGTCGGATGGACCGGGTCTCGGTAAGGGCGGCACCGGCGTACTCTCGGTGGACGGCAAGGAAGTGGACCGGAAATCCATCGAACACGGCACGCCGATCACGTTCCCGGAGGACGAGACCTTCGACGTCGGCCAGGACACCCGCACTGGCGTTGCGATGATCGAGTATCGCTACGATCCTCCGTTCAAGTTCACCGGCAAGATCAACAAGCTGACGTTCAAGCTCGAACCGGAGCTCAAGGATCCGGCGCAAGCCAAGGCAGAACTCGGACCTACGCCAGCGCCGGAGCCGGATCCAATTGAAGACACGAAGGCCAAGAAAACAGGCACGAACGCCGGCAAACGATGAAAAGCGCACTGGCATTCGCGGCCGTTAGCGAGGCGGTCACGGGATTGGCCTTGCTGATCGTTCCGTCGCTGGTCGGTCAGGTGTTGCTTGGTGAGCAACTTGCCGGCGTCGCCATACCGGTTGCGCGCGTAAGCGGGATCGCCCTGATTGCCCTGGGGATCGCCTGCTGGCCGGGTCCGCCGCTGCTCGGCATGTTGACCTACAGCGCACTGGTAACGCTGTATCTTGCCTATCTCGGTTTCGCAGGTGGTTTGACCGGCGTCCTTTTGTGGCCGGCGGTCATGCTTCACGCGATCCTGACCGCGCTACTCACTCGTGACGTCGCGCGAATGCGGCGCGAACCGCGCTAGTGGGGCCGGCCCCGACGGGCCAGCGCTCCTTCGCAAGCTGGATCGGCTGGATCCGTCATTTAGGGATTAGCTATTGCGTGTCGGTGGCCAGAGGAAAGGCCATTGGCAGCCTTCGATCTGGCCAAACCCTCGCCACTGAACCCAATGGGGGATCGGCAGCTGGTGGCACTTTTGCGACGCGGCCAATCGTCTGACCCCTGAGTTGCATACGAGGCGGAGAGCTAGAACAGAGCGGCCTCATGGGAACAACAACAAGGCTGTCGCCGGATTATCCGGCTTGCCGCGGTGTGTGAGTCCGAAACTGGCACCGTTGAGATATGCCGGCTGCCCCTTGAGAACCTCCGTTTATTGGGGAAGACCGGAAGTGAGCGCAGCACGGTCAGAACGATGCGATTGACCCCAATGCGGCGACATTCCGATGAGCGACTACGATTTGTGAGTTGCCGCCCAGATCAGCACCCTTGAATGAACCAGCAGACCCATCCATTCGCTATTGTTATTCGATGTGCAGGCGCTATCGTGCGCAAGCGGCGAAGCCGCGATATTCACCCATTGATTGCAACTATGGGAGACTGGCATGAAGTTCATAGTTTCTTGGACTGTGCCTCAAGGCACTTTCAATGCAGCAGTCGCACGCTTCCTGGAAACCGGTGGCGCACCACCCGAGGGCGTCAAGATGTTGGGGCGTTGGCATGGCATGAACGGTCAGGGATTTGCGATCTCCGAATCGAGTGATCCAAGGGCCATGTATCGTTGGGTCGCCCAATGGTCTGACCTACTCCCGTTGATCGTCACGCCTTGCCTGGAGGACGCGGACGCGGGCGAGGTGATGGCGTCGCTACCGAAGCGTTGACCTTCAATCCGATCACAGCCACCGCCGCCGGGTTCGGCGGCGGTGGCATGCCGAACTGGCTCAGAATGTCTGTTGATCGGGGAAGACCGGAAGTGACTGGCCGCCAGTCAAAACAGCGCTTTTGACCCAAGCCGGAAATTGAGGTCTTCCAACAGGATTGGAGGTCTGATGGCGCTCCGCCAACGTCCGCGTCACGAAGAATGTACTCGCGCCGCGGTGCGGTGATTTGCCCGTCGGGCGGCGCTTGGGCTGAGTGGAGGGAAGCGATAGCCGTCAATATCGATGCGCGTACGCGGCGATTTGTTGTGCTTTCTCAAGCTGATTTGGGTCGTCCAGTCCTCGTTGCAAAAATATTTTGGTTTTCACGCCCCCCAAAACATCTCTAGAACTTTGGCCATCCCACCCCACAGAGGGGCGTTGGCCATCGTCACGAACGCGGGAGGGATGCGGTGGACACGGCAGCGTCTTGCGCGCGAGGGGATCGCAGGGCGGGTCGAAGGATTTGTGAGCGATCGACAGCACGCGGACGAGGGACGATTGCAGCGTACGGCGAAGTCGTGTGGTCCTGACGCCCCGACGCTGGCGTCAAGTTCGCGGATGGTGTGTCGGCCCTACCGGGTGCGGACACAGCGTTAGTCCGCTGATGACGGTGGCAAAAGAGCCCGGTCACCGGGGAGAGCTCGAAGGAAACCGTTAAAACCATTGCGTGCGGGAATGCCGGGCGATTCCGGTGTACTCGTTGTTACTCGTGTGCGTTCTACCAATACAAGTGCACACGAGGCTGCGGGTGCAGCGGGCACCCGGCATTCCCCACGCCCTCTCTTGGGCGGGAGACAAATGGATCGACTCGGACGCATCGCGCCGCGAGGACGAAGTCGTATGCAGAACTAGATCAACGTCATTGCGAGGAGCGAAGCGACGAAGCAATCCACTCTTTCTTTTTCGCCGCTCGATGGATTGCTTCGCGGAGCCTGTCATCGGGCGCGCATTCGCGCGACCCGTTGGCTCGCAATGACGGTTCTGGCTGTTTGAAAACTGAATCGGAACTTGGAGTGCGCGAAGGGTTCCTCAGCTTCGCGCCGCAGAGACTCACCCGGTGATGACTCAAAAAGAAAAGCCTCGCCCGGAGGGGGGAACCGGACGAGGCCTTCATGTCCGGTCGCGACTGACGCATTGCGCCGGCGCCCGGAACATTGCTGTGAGCGTTATGTGCCCTTAATCGACCACCTGGACGATGCGGCGCGAGCGCGGTTCGACCAGCACGGTCTGGCCGTTCACGACCGTGTAGCGATAGGGCGTGACACCGAAGGTCTGCGGCACGTCGTAATAGGTGACGCCGGTTTCCGGCAGCACGCCACCGACGATCACGCGATCCGGAATGGTGTAGTTCGGCACCCGTTCGCGCACGATATATTCGCGGAACGCCGGCCGCTGCTCGACGGCAATGCCTTCGTCTTCATTCACGATCACGGTGCCGCCGCGAACGACGCCGGTGGTGATCGAGGTCTGCGCCTGCGCCGCGGTTGCGCCGAGCGCGCCGGCGATGGCGGCAATGGCAAGTATCTTGTTCCGCATCTTGAACTCTCCTTCGCGATGAAGCACGCCGGCTTGCCGCCGGCACGCAATTCCTCCCAATTCGTCGCGCGGGGCATCGTTCCCGGAAAAACGCAATGGTGAGCGCTGCAATTTCCGGCAGTTTTATTGCCGCGCTGGAACCCATTGAAGCCATAAGCGTCTCCTATCGTGGAACCGCTGCAGCGGATAAAGTCCGCCTCAATTCGACATCGCAAAAAACAGCGGAGACGCTTCAATGACCCTGACAGTCGCCCACATTTCACCAGTCATGTCCGTGATTGCGGGCCTGCTCATTCTGATCATGCCGAGGCTGCTCAATCTGGTGGTGGCGATCTTCCTCATTCTCAACGGCCTTATCGGCCTGGGTCTGCTCAAATGGCTGCATCTGTAGCGTTGAAACCCTTGAAATCGCTGGCTCCTGCCTTGCGCGGAACCGCTGAAACGTGGTGTAAGGCGCGCACTTCCTCTCCTCTCGCGGATTGATTGCACGTCATGGCCAAAGCCGCATCAAAATTCAAGAAAAACGCAGCAAAATCAAAATCATCCACCCCTGGTCGGGCCAAGCCCGCGCCGGCGGCCAGCGCCCGCAAGGCGCTGAAGAAGAGCCCGGCCAAGCCGGCGCCGAAGCTGGTCAAGAAGGTTGCCGCGAGCAAGCCTGCCCCGGCGCCGGTAAAATCCGGCAAGTGGGTGTTCACCTTTGGCGACGGCAAGGCGGAAGGCAAAGCGGGCCTGCGCGATTTACTGGGCGGCAAGGGCGCCAATCTCGCCGAGATGGCCAATTTAGGCCTGCCGGTGCCTCCCGGCTTCACGATTCCGACCTCGGTCTGCACTTATTTCTACGCGCATGAGAAAACCTATCCAAAGGAATTGAAGACGCAGGTCGAGAAGGCGCTGGATCATGTCGGCAGACTTGCGGGCAAGGCGTTCGGCGATGCCAGGAATCCATTGCTGGTTTCGGTGCGCTCCGGCGGCCGCGCCTCGATGCCGGGCATGATGGATACCGTGCTCAATCTCGGCCTCAACGACAAGACGGTGGAGGCGCTGGCGGAAATGTCGGGCGACCGCCGCTTCGCCTATGACAGCTATCGCCGCTTCATCACCATGTATTCCGATGTCGTGCTCGGCTTCGAGCATCACCATTTCGAGGATATCCTCGACACCTTCAAGGACGGCCAGGGCTATTCGCTCGACACTGATTTGACCGGCGACGACTGGGTCGAACTGGTCGGCCGCTACAAGGAGGCGGTGGCGCGCGAGACCGGCAAGGAATTCCCGCAGGATCCCCACGAGCAATTGTGGGGCGCGATTGGAGCTGTGTTCTCATCCTGGATGAACGCGCGCGCGGTGACCTATCGCCGGCTGCACGACATTCCGGAATCCTGGGGCACCGCCGTCAACGTGCAGGCGATGGTGTTCGGCAATATGGGCGAGACCTCGGCCACCGGCGTCGCGTTCACGCGCAACCCCTCGACCGGCGAGAGCCGGCTGTACGGCGAATTCCTGATCAACGCGCAGGGCGAAGACGTGGTGGCGGGCATTCGCACCCCGCAGGACATCACCGAATATGCGCGCAAGGAATCCGGCTCCGACAAGGCGTCGATGGAAACCGCGATGCCCGACGCGTTCAAGGAGCTGACGCGGATCTACACGCTGCTCGAGAAGCACTACCGCGACATGCAGGACATGGAGTTCACGGTCGAGCAGGGCAAGCTGTGGATGCTGCAGACCCGTGGCGGCAAGCGCACCGCGAAGGCCGCGCTGCGCATCGCCGTCGAGCTTGCCAATGAAGGCCTGATCTCCAAGAAGGACGCGGTATCGCGGATCGATCCCGCCTCGCTCGATCAATTGCTGCATCCGACCATCGATCCCGCGGCAAAGCGCGATGTCATCGCCACCGGCCTGCCGGCGTCGCCCGGCGCCGCTTCCGGCGAAATCGTGTTCTCGTCGGATGAAGCCGCGAAGCTGCAGGCCGATGGCCGCAACGTCATCCTGGTGCGGATCGAGACCAGCCCGGAAGACATTCACGGCATGCACGCCGCCGAAGGCATCCTGACCACGCGCGGCGGTATGACCTCGCATGCCGCGGTGGTGGCGCGCGGCATGGGCAAGCCCTGCGTCTCCGGCTGCGGCAGCATTCGCGTCGATTACGGCCGCGGCACCATGAGCATCGGCGCGCGTACCTTCAAGACCGGCGACGTCATCACCATCGACGGATCGCTGGGCCAGGTGCTGGCCGGGCGGATGCCGATGATCGAACCGAAACTGTCGGGCGAATTCGGCACCCTGATGAGCTGGGCTGATTCCGTCCGCAAGCTCGGCGTTCGCGTCAACGCCGACACGCCGGACGATGCGCGCACCGCGATCAAATTCGGCGGCGAGGGCATCGGGCTTTGCCGCACCGAGCACATGTTCTTCGAGGAGACGCGGATTCGCACCGTGCGCGAGATGATCCTCGCCGAGGACGAACAGACCCGCCGCGCCGCGCTCGCAAAACTGCTGCCGATGCAGCGCGCGGATTTCGTCGAGTTGTTCGAGATCATGAAGGGCCTGCCGGTGACGATCCGGCTGCTCGATCCGCCGCTGCATGAGTTCCTGCCGCACACCCAGGCCGAGATCGAGGAAGTCGCCCGCGCGATGAACACCGATCCGCGGCGGCTGGCGGATCGCGCCCGCGATCTCGCCGAGTTCAACCCGATGCTCGGCTTCCGCGGCTGCCGTCTCGCCATCGCTTACCCCGAGATCGCCGAGATGCAGGCGCGCGCCATTTTCGAGGCCGCGGTCGAAGCGGAAAAGCGCACCAGCAAGGCGGTCGGGCTCGAGGTGATGGTGCCGCTGATCGCGACCAAGACCGAATTTGATCTGGTCAAGGCCAGGATCGACGCCACAGCGCAGTCGGTGATGAAGGAGACGGGCAAGAAGCTCGTCTATCAGGTCGGCACCATGATCGAATTGCCGCGCGCCTGCCTGATGGCCGGTGACATTGCCAAGACCGCGGAGTTCTTTTCGTTCGGCACCAACGACCTGACGCAGACCACTTACGGCATCAGCCGCGATGACGCCGCGGGATTCCTCGGCACCTATATCGCCAAGGGCATTCTGGAGATCGATCCGTTCATCTCGGTCGATCGCGACGGCGTCGGCGAACTGGTGAAGATCGGCGTCGCGCGCGGGCGCAAGACCCGGGCGAATTTGAAGGTCGGCATTTGCGGCGAGCATGGCGGCGATCCGGCCTCGGTGGCGTTCTGCCATGAGATCGGACTCGATTACGTTTCGTGCTCGCCCTATCGCGTGCCGATCGCGCGTCTGGCCGCAGCGCAGGCCGCGCTCGGCAAGGCCGCCGCCAGCCAGGCGTGAAATAGCGCTACTTCGCCTCGAGATAAAATGGCCGGGATTTTCCCCGGCCATTTCTTTGGCGCGAACCTCACAAAGTCACGCGCTGCCGCAGACCCGCCGCAATTGGTGCGAATGCGGCATTCCCCGGTGATGCGGACATGGAAAAGTCCGTACCCCGCCAAATTTTTTTCACCATTTTCGTTCACGACATCTTTACCACCTTGTTCGAGTGCTTGTTTACCAACGTTTTCGATGGGGTCGCGCGAAGTTCAACGAATTCTTGCGTGTATCACGGGTGCAACGCCGATTAACTCCCCTGCAACCTAAATTCGATACCAACAAAAAGGATCGAATTGCACGGATGTAATGGGTTCGATCGTGTGTGTTTGCGTATTGAGTAGTGTTGCGTGAGCGTATCGATGTCAGTAATGCGTAACCAGCCGAAGGGCGCACGCGTTGCGTCCTTCGGTCTCGGTCTTTGGGTTTTCGCATTGATCCCGACCGAGACCGCATATCAGGATATCGCGTCGTTGCTGGCGCGGCAGCCCGGCGTCGCCGAACGCTGGCAGAAGCGGGTGTTCTCGGCCGCCAGCAATATCCAGGTCGCGACCTACAGCTTCGGCCGTCCGATCGGAACTTCTTCTCCGCAAAGCGCGACGTTTCGGCTGGCGCGCCTCGACAATCAAGGCATCGACATCACGGGTTCGGTGACGCGTAACCGGATCACGCAGGCGCCGCCGCGCTATCAGGCGTCGGAATTCCCCAGGGTCGATCGCACATTGAAGGGCGACCGCCTCGTCATCCACGCGCCGGAAGCCGCGGCGCCCGTCAACTTGGCGCCCGCCAATGAAGACCCGTCGACATCCAATGCCCTGGTAAAGGGCGCCAAGACCGCGGCGGCGACGCCGCCTGCGGCCGCCGCTCTGCTCGATCCGGAACTTGCGGAAGCGCTGAGCGCGCCACCGCTCGCGCAGTACGATGCTTCGATGTCGCTGGAAGCCCAGCCGCTCGACGACAAGACGGCGCCCGATGCTGCGCCGCCGCGCGACGTTTTCACGGTGAAGACCTCGAGCCTGTTTTTTGGCACCTCGTCGATCGGCGCAGCCGAGGCCATGGAACGTTGGCAGCCCGGCGAAGAGCCTGTCATCGTGATGCCGGATGGCGCGTCTGATCCCGATATGAAAGTGATCGCCTCGCTGCCGTCAGCCGGCGATGAGCCATCCCTGGCGGGTGACAGCGGCGAAAGCGTCGCCGCCAAGGGCGAGGTCAATTCCGACAATCAGCACATGAAGACGCCGGCGGAACGGCTCGGCCTGTTCGACGACAAGGCGCGCGCCAAGTCGGAAAAATGTCTCGCGGAAGCCGTCTATTTCGAAGCCCGCGGCGAGGCCGTGCGCGGCCAGATCGCGGTGGCGCAGGTGGTGCTGAACCGCGCCTTCTCCGGCTTCTATCCGAGCACGGTGTGCGGCGTGGTGTATCAGAACAAGCACCGCCATCTCGCCTGCCAGTTCACCTTCGCCTGCGACAACGTCGCCGATGTGGTGCGCGAACCCGACATGTGGGACCGCGCCAAGAAGATCGCCAAGGCGATACTGGACGGCCAGCTCTGGCTGCCGGAAGTCGCCAAGTCGACGCACTACCATGCCTATTGGGTGCGTCCGTCCTGGGTCAGCGAGATGAAGAAGACCTACAAATTCGGCGTGCACACCTTCTATCGGCCGCGCGCCTGGGGTGACGGCAGCGAGGCGCCGAGCTGGGGAACGCCGGCGGAAACCGCGGCGATCTCGGCGAAGCTCGCCGAAGACGGCCATAGCTCGGCGGAGCTGTCGGACGCGAGCATGCGGCGCTAGCGTTATATCATACGGCATCTCCTGTTGCGCGGCGGCTTTCGGCCGTTGGCGAGATAACACCTGAACGCTTTATCGGAGTGCGCCGAGCGAAGCGCAACTGACTCAATTGTGCCCGAATCAAATGGTGTTTCGGCATGGGCTGTCGGAGTTCGCAGGCACAATTGATGAATGCCCCAACCAGAAAATTTTACCTCGGCACGGGCGACAAGGTCGGCCCGGTTCTCGTCATAAAGCCCCTGACAGAGTGCAGCGTAGGCGAACTTATCCGCCTGACCTCCGGCGCCTGGGCCATCGTCGCGAAAGAGTCAGAAGCCAGGGCAATCTTCGCGATCTCCGGTGATGATGCGCCTCGCACCTATGACCTACCGGAAGACAGTACGAGCTCATGCATCAGCTACGGGATCGGATTTCGCGTGGCGTCAGTCCGCGCGAGCTTCATCGGGATGCACACCTATGGCCAGACCGGATTCGATCCGATTGGGAAGCTGATCGTATGCCGGCCGTTCGAGAAGGGCGGGAGCATAGGCCGCTATTTCGCAGCACCGGCCGACCCAAACCGGTTTCTCGACCTTGACGGTTTTCAGGTCGTCTCCGAACCGCGCGGATATCGGGCATTGTTCGGGGATTGGGAAGTGTCGATCAGCAGGCCGGGGCAACCGGAGATGGCCCCGCTCGTCAAGTCCTCGCTTCGCTGAAGCGAGGGCCTGCTTGTTGCGGTTCACGCATCAATGTCGAGCGCGACATCGAAATTCGGTGCCGAATGCGTCAACGCGCCGGACGAGATGTAATCCACGCCGGTGGCGGCGATGCTGCCGATCGAACCCAGCGTGACGCCGCCGGACGCCTCCAGCACCACGCGCCCCTCGGCGAGTCGCACCGCCTCGCTGAGCTCGGCGATATCCATATTGTCCAGCAGCACCACGTCGGCGAGGCCGGTGTCCAGCACCTCGCGCAATTGCGCCAACGTGTCGACCTCGATCTCGACCTTGACCAGATGTCCGACATGCGATCGCGCGCGCTCCAGCACCGGCCGCACGCCGCCGGCGACCGCGATATGGTTGTCCTTGATCAGGATCGCGTCGTCGAGCCCGAAGCGATGGTTGAAGCCGCCGCCGCAGCGCACCGCATATTTCTCCAGCGCGCGCAGTCCCGGCGTGGTCTTGCGGGTGCAGCAGATCCGCGACCTGGTGCCAATGGTATGATGCACATAGCCGGCGGTGAGTGTGGCGACACCGGAAAGTCGGCCGACAAAATTCAGCGCGGTGCGTTCGCCGGTCAGCACGGCGCGCGCCGGGCCCGAGATGGTCAGCACATGCGTGCCGCCTGTGACAACGGCACCGTCGCGATAGTGCGCCTTTATGCTGACTTCGGGCGATATCTTCTGAAACACCGCGATCGCCAGCGGCAGTCCGGCGATCACGCCGGCCTGCCGCGCGATCATGATGGCTCGGGCCTGGGTTGCTTCCGGAATGGTGGCGATCGAGGTGATGTCGCCGGCGCGGCCGAGGTCCTCGTCGAGCGCGCGCTGTACCGCTTGCTCGATGGCGAGCGGCGACAGAAAGGCCTGGGAATTGAGCAGCGAGGCAGGTGTGGTCATGTGCGTTTCCGATTGGATGGTGTCTTGGTTTGAAATTTTGCTTTGTGTCTAAATGCCCTCAAGCGTGATCACCATGTCCAGTTCGCCGGTGGATTCTTTGCGTAGCGCAAAGAGCGGCTGGTATTCGGCGGAGCCGTACCAGGCATTGAGATGGCCCATATCCGGAAATTCGATGATGACGACCCGTTCTGGTTTCCAATGACCGCCCTCGGGCATTTTATGGCGGTCGCCCTTGGTCAGATAGCGTCCGCCGTGCCTGGCAATCATCGGGCCAACCTTGACTCGATACTCTTCGAATTTTGCGGGATCGGTGATGATGTGTTCGGCGATATAGTAGGCCGGCATCGGTTGCTCCGTTATTGGATTTGCAAGGGACCACGCTAGGCGATGATCGGCTGCGCCGAGCGCAGCGGAGTGCGCTCGGCAAGTGTCGCGGCGACTTCCCGCGCCGCGACAAGAGTGGTCATGGTACGCTGCGCCAGCGCCGGATTCTCGATCGGGTGATCGATGCGGTAATGCGCGCCCCGGCTTTCGCGTCGCGACCACGCCGAAGTAGCGACCAATAGCGCCGTGGTTGCCATGTTGCGTAAGGCGATGTTGTTCGCGTCTCGCTCGATGGCCGCAAGATTTCGCACCGCTTCCGCGAGGCGCTCGCCGTGGCGGATGACGCCGACATGAGAGATCATCATCTCCCGCAACTGTTGTTCGGACAGCGCGGGCGTCGCGCCATTTCGCGGCGCGATCGATGCCTGCAGCGAACGGCCGGGCGCGGCGATCATGCTGCCGCCGATATCCTCGGCGATCCGCGCGGCATAGACTACGGCCTCGAGCAGCGAATTCGATGCCAGCCGGTTGGCGCCGTGCGCGCCGGTGCACGAGGCTTCGCCGCCGGCCCATAATCCCCCAAGCGAGGTGCGGCCATTTGCATCGACCGATATGCCGCCCATGTGATAATGCGCGGCGGGCGCCACCGGGATCGGTTGTCTCGCCGGATCGATGCCGGCGGACAGGCAGCTTGCATACACCGTCGGGAATTTTTCGGCGAAATGCGCGCCGAGCGCCTTGGTTGCGTCGAGGAATGCGCCATGGCCGGCGGCGATTTCCGCAAATACGCCGCGCGCCACGATATCGCGCGGCGCCAGCTCGGCGAGCGGATGCCGCGCCTGCATGAAACGCTCGCCGCTGTCGTTGATCAGCGTCGCGCCTTCGCCGCGCAATGCTTCGGTCGCCAGCGGCGCCGGATCGCGGCCGATCATGATCGCGGTCGGATGAAATTGCACGAATTCCGGGTCCGCAATCACGGCGCCGGCGCGCGCAGCGATCGCAAGGCCCAATCCGCTGGCCTCGGCCGGATTGGTCGTCACGGCATAGAGATGCCCGATGCCGCCAGTCGCCAGCACCACCGCGCTTGATGCGATGCTCACAGGTGTCGCGGTGGCGTCATGAGCCTTACGCAATTGAAGTCCCGTCACGGTGTCATCATCCGTCAACAGCGCTTCGGCAACGTAACCTTCGATCACCCGGATCGACGGTGTGCGGCGTACGGCTTCGATGAGCGCCGCGATAATCGCCTTGCCGGCCATGTCGCCACGCACATGCACGATGCGTCGCGCCGAATGCGCGGCCTCCTGTGCGACGGCGAGCCTGCCTTCGAGGTCGCGATCGAACGGCACACCGTAGCCCAGCAGGTCGTGGATGCGGGCGCTGGCCTCCCGCGCTATCCCGAGCGCGATGGTCTCATCGACCAGGCCGGCGCCGACCGCGATCGTGTCAGCGGCATGGGCTTCCGCGCTGTCGCCTTCGCCCACCGCGGCGGCGATGCCGCCTTGCGCCCACGCCGTCGAGGCGCCCTGGCCGAGCGGGGCTACGGAAATCACCGTGACCGGACGCGGCGCAAGCTTCAGCGCGCAGAACAACCCGGCGAGGCCGCCGCCGACGATGACGACGTCATCAGTGTGGCGGGTGAGATCATGATTTGACATATCGATTCTTCTCCTCGTCGTCCCGGCGCAGGCCCGGGATCCATACGCTGTGTCGTTAGTTGCGTTGCTTGACGGCAGTCGTCGCTGATCATCGGCTGCGGTGGTTATGGGTCCCGGCCTGCGCCGGGACGACGGTTAGTTCCTCAGGTTGATCATCCGCTCCACCGAGCGCCGCGCTTTCTCGGCGATCCCGGGATCGATGGTGATTTCCTCGCGCAGGGTGATCAGGCTGTCGAGAATTTTGGGCAGCGTGATCCGCTTCATGTGCGGGCACAGATTGCAGGGCCGCACCATCTCGACATCCGGCAGCTCGGCCTTGACGTTGTCGGCCATCGAGCATTCCGTGATCATCACCACGCGTTTGGGATGGGTGTTGCGGACCCAGTTGATCATGTGCGCGGTCGAGCCGGTAAAATCGGCCTCCGCCAGCACGTCCGGCGGACATTCCGGATGCGCGATGATCTGCACCGACGGATCGGCCTCGCGCGCGGCGCGCAGCTCGGCGCCGGTAAAGCGCTCATGCACTTCGCAGGCGCCTTTCCATGCGATGATTTTCACATTCGTCTGCGAGGCCACGTATTTTGCCAGATACTGGTCCGGCAGAAAGATCACCTCGGGCGCGTTGAGGCTTTCCACCACCTGCAGCGCATTCGACGAGGTGCAGCAGATATCGACCTCCGCCTTCACGTCGGCCGATGTATTGACATAGGCCACGACCGGAACGCCGGGGAAACGTTCTCGCAACAGCCGCACGTCCGCGCCGGTGATGCTCGCGGCCAGCGAACAGCCGGCGCGTCGGTCCGGGATCAGGACCGTCTTGTGCGGATTGAGGAGCTTGGAGGTCTCGGCCATGAAGTGCACGCCGCACTGCACGATGATGCCGGACTTCACCTTGCTGGCTTCGACCGCAAGCTGCAGCGAATCGCCGCCGATGTCGGCGACGCAATGGAAGATCTCCGGCGTCTGATAATTGTGCGCCAGGATGACCGCGTCGCGCTGCTTCTTCAGTTGATTGATCGCCCTGACGTAAGGCGCCATCAACGGCCACTCGACCGGCGGGATCACGTTCTTTACCCGCTCGTAAAGATGCGCGGTGGCGCGTTCCACCTCGGGGGTCCACTCCAGCGACGGCATTGGCAGCGCACGGGGCGGCTCGGCGGCGCTGAGGGGAGCGGGTGCCAGCCGAGTTGGGTGCCCGGGAGCGGGGCGTCTAAAATCGTCGGGACCGTAAATTCCAGCGATCGGCATGGGAGGCCTCCTTTCGATCTTCATATATGCTCTATTTGAGCATATATGAGTTTTGAGAAATCCGGCCTCGAGAGGGCCGGCAATTTCGGAAGTCAGGGGTTTGAGGTGCGAACCATCCTGCAGCTGCGCAGGAGGTATTCGGCCCGTCGAGCAGTCCATATATACTCACAACGAGCAAATCAAATATAGCATCGATCCGCAGCCGCCGCTAGTCGTGCAAACGGTAAAATCGTCAGATCTGCCCGCCGCGATTTGCAACGCTGCATTGCGGCGCGAGCTTTCACCAAGATGTCGGTTGGGATTTCCATGCGAATGCATTAACTCCGCGTAACCTGTCGGCCGCCTTTCGGGTCTGACATCAAGCATCGAGGAAATGCCATGGCCGTCACCACAGACAATTTGCGCAGCGAACCCGGCGTCGGCAGTTGGCGGACGCCGCTGGTCATCATCGTCTGCGGTTGTGCGATTGCGCTGTTGAGCTTCGGGCCGCGATCGAGTCTTGGCTTTTTCGTGCAGCCGATGGGGCGCGAGTTTTCATGGGGCCGCGACGTGTTTGGCCTCGCGCTTGCCGTGCAAAACCTGTTGTGGGGATTGGGCCAGCCGGTGGCCGGCGCGATCGCCGACCGCTTCGGCGTCATGCGCGTGATGTGTGTCGGTGCGATTCTTTATGCCGGCGGCCTGTTGATGATGCGCTACGCCGCGACGCCGCTGTCGCTCGATCTCGGCGCCGGCGTCTTGATCGGCTTCGGATTGTCCGGCTGTTCGTTCAATCTGGTGCTGTCCGCGTTCAGCAAGCTGCTGCCGCCGGAGCGGCGCGGCATTGCGCTTGGCGCCGGAACGGCGGCGGGATCGTTCGGGCAATTCCTGTTCGCCCCGTTCGGCGTAGCGTTGATCGACAATTTCGGCTGGCAATCCGCACTCACGGTATTCGCAGGCCTGATGCTGCTGATCGTCCCGCTTTCGCTCGCGCTCGCCACGCCGCCGGCGACGACGACCAACGTGCCGGTCGCCGACCAGCAATCGTTCAAGACGGCGCTTGCGGAAGCGTTCGGCCATCGCTCCTATGTGCTGCTCGTGCTCGGCTTCTTTACCTGCGGCTTTCAGCTGGCTTTCATCACCGTGCATCTGCCGGCCTATCTGTCCGATCGCGGCGTCTCCGCGCAAATCGGCGGCTGGGTGGTCGCGGCGATCGGTCTGTTCAACATCATCGGTTCGCTCAGCGTCGGCTGGCTGCAAAACAAGTTTCCCAAGCGCTACATCCTGTCGATCATCTATTTCGCGCGCGCGCTGTCGATCGTGGCTTTCATCTCGTTCCCGATCACGACCTTCTCCGCGATCGTTTTCGGCGCCGCCACAGGCCTGACCTGGCTGTCGACGGTGCCGCCGACGTCGGCGCTGGTGGCGTTGATGTTCGGCACGCGCTGGTTCGCGACGCTGTACGGATTTGCCTTTGTCAGCCATCAGGTCGGCGGCTTCCTCGGCGTATTGCTCGGCGGTATCGTGTTCGAGAAATTCGGTTCCTACACCCCGATCTGGTGGCTGTCGGTCATGTTCGGCGTGCTGTCGGCGCTGATCAACCTGCCGATTGTCGAGGCGCCGGTGGCGCGCCCGGTTGCGCAACCGGCCTAGACGGTTCAAAGTTCAGGAATTCAACAACCAAAAGACCACGGGGAGTTGGCGTTGGCGACGTTCAAGGCAATCAGGATCGATAAGGCGGAGAAGGGCACCACGGCGGCGCTCACCCAATTCGACGAAGCCGAATTGATGGACGGCGATGTTACCGTCCGGGTCGAATGGTCGGCGCTGAACTACAAGGATGGCCTTGCCGTCACCGGCAAGGCGCCGGTGGTGCGGCGCTTCCCGATGATCGCGGGCATCGACCTCGCCGGCACTGTCGAACAGTCGTCGCATCCGCAATGGAAGGCCGGCGACAAGGTGATCTGCACCGGCTGGGGCATGGGCGAAACCCATCTCGGCGCCTATGCCGAGAAGGCGCGCGTCAAAGGCGACTGGCTGGTGCGTCTGCCCGAAGCGCTATCGACGCGCGACGCGATGGCGATCGGCACCGCCGGCTTTACCGCTATGCTGGCCGTGCTCGCGTTGGAAAAGCAGGGCCTGACGCCGCAGCACGGCCCGGTGGTGGTCACGGGTGCCGCCGGCGGTGTCGGCTCGGTTGCAACCGCGGTGCTCGCCAAACTCGGCTATCACGTCATCGCCTCGACCGGCCGGATGTCGGAGGCCGCCTATCTGAAAAGCCTCGGCGCGGCCGAAGTGATCGACCGCGCTGAACTTTCGGGGCCGGCCAAGCCGCTGGCGAAGGAGCGCTGGGCGGGCGGGATCGACAGCGTCGGTTCCACCACGCTCGCCAACATTCTCTCGATGACGAAGTATGGTGGTGCAATCTCTGCGTGCGGGCTCGCCGCCGGTATGGACCTGCCGTCGTCGGTGGCCCCATTTATTTTACGCGGCGTGTGCCTTCTGGGCATCGATTCCGTGATGTGCCCGATTGAGTTGCGGAAAGCTGCATGGAGCCGGCTGGCGAGCGATTTGGACCGGGGTAAACTCACTGAAATCACTCATGAAATCGGCCTTGATGCGGTCGTGGAGGCCGGCGCCAAGATCCTCGCCGGGCAGGTCCGCGGTCGAATCGTGGTAAAGATTCCCTGATCTTGTTCAGACTTTACCAACGAAGCTGCTCCAATGTTGCCACGGTTGGTATGGTAAGCATCGGGTAAAGATATCAAGCGGTTGCCCCTGCTCGGTAAGTTGGAGTTTCAGCATGCTTGCGCGTTTAGTATTGGGAGCATTGACGGCTGGTGCGGTAATCGCGCCGGCTTTGGCCGGACAGATCCTGAATGGCGAGGAGGCTCGCAGGTTCGTGGCCGGCAAGGTATTCGCGTTCACTTGCTTCGACGGCACCCGCGGCGCGGGCCGGATACTCGATGACGGCGGCGCGGCAGGCGCGGTGCAATTCTCGGGCTCGGGTCCGGTGCGCCACATGCGGCTTCCCGGCAATACGCTTCAGGTGCGCGGCGAGGCCGTCTGCGCATCGATCAAGGGCGTCCCGTTCGAGCCGTGCTTCAATCTCGACAAGAAAGACGAACGCAACTTCCGCGGCTCGGTCTCGGGCATGGGCTTTGCGTATTGCGATTTCCACCACCAGGGCGGTGCGCAAATGCTGATGGCCCGCGCGGTGGCGCGGCCGCGCTCGCTGCGAGCGCGCGACAATACCCGTTGGTCCGATGCATCGCGGGCCGATATCTCCGCGCGCGTCGAAACGCCGCATGTCGAAAGGGCCGGGATCGACCCGGTCAGATCCGAACCTGCGAAAGCGGAAGGCGCTTCGGAACTGCGCCGCTCGACCGACTGATCCGACGGCGCTGACCGGCGCCGCGCGCACCCAGCCAGACTCAATTAGGAAGCCTGCGGCGGAAGCCGCATCGCCTACGTCGTCGCATCGCTCGACCCGCGGGGTCGGTACGGCGATCACAGCCGGACTCTGAATCGCTTCCGCGCTCTTGGAGGCGTGCGGCCGCCATTTACGCGCGCGCTGAGTGCATTCGCGGTCATATATCGCCCGATTGTCAGTAATCCTACTGTGCTGCGATTAACACTAATATGGAATTGCGAACGGTATTCCTGCTGGGAAGCGCTCGATGTTTGCCGGCCATGATTTGGAAAACGCCGTTGCGGCAACGCTTGCGCCCCGGGGGGAAACGGAATGACACGGATCATCCAGGATCTGCAAATCGGCACCAAACTCGCAGTTGCATCCACGCTCAGCATCCTGCTGGTCGGTTTGATGATCTTCAGCCAGATGTCCGGCAATGCAAATGTCAGCAAGGCAAACCAGATTGCGATTCAGCAACAGACGATTGCGCGGGACGCGATCGACGCCAAGGCTTCGATCCGTGGCATGCAGGTCGGCGTTCGCGACATTCGCCTCGCCGGTACCGCGGCTGATCTCAGCAAGGCAAACGATTATATCGCGGTCCGGCTGAAGTCTGTGCACGGGTTTGCCGATGAAATGCTGAAATTGTCCCGTTCGACCGAAAATCGCGAACGAATCGAGAAGCTCAAGGGCATGTCGGGCGACTATGCCAAGGGCGGCCAGCAGATTGCGGCGGTGCGGAGCGAAGCGATCGCCATCAATGCAACGCGGCCCGCCGACGGCGAATTGCCGGCCGAAGCTGTTGCAAAGGTCGCGAAGCTCAACGATGAGGCAATTCGTATCGCTCGGGAAGTGACGTTGCCAATTGCAACCGAACTCGAGGGGCTTGCCAACAAGATCGTCGACTACGCCAAGCATCGGGTGGAAGAGGAAAATGCCGTTGCCGCCGGGGAAATGGCTTCGGAGGAGAGAACTTCCGTGGTCATCGGCCTGGCCGCCGGGCTGTTGCTGATCGGAACCTGTGTGTTCTCCATCTTCACGATAGCGCGGCCGATGCGTGCACTGAGTGTCTCGATGCAGCAGCTCGCCGAGGGTAATTTCGCGGTGGTACTGCCCGGCCTTGGACGCAAGGATGAGATCGGAGACGTTGCCGAGGCGGTCGAGAATTTCAAGGTCAAGGCCGAACAGAAGGCCCGCGAGGAAGCGGAAGCCAAGATCCAGCAGGACCAGATCGCCGCAAAGCAGCGCAAGGCGGTCATGATCAAGCTCGCTGATGATTTCGAAAGCGCTGTCGGTGAGATCGTCGAAACCGTGTCATCGGCTTCCACCGAACTCGAGGCCTCCGCCAGCACGCTGACGGCCACCGCCGAGCGCGCGCAAAGGGTCACCACCACCGTAGCCGCAGCCTCCGAAGAAGCCTCCACCAATGTGCAGTCGGTGGCTTCAGCGACCGAGGAGTTGACCTCGTCGGTCAACGAGATCAGCCGTCAGGTGCAGGAATCCGCACGGATGGCCGGCGAGGCCGTCGACCAGGCCCGCACCACCAACGATCGCGTCGGAGAATTGTCGAAGGCTGCGGCCCGGATCGGCGACGTCGTCGAACTGATCAACACCATTGCCGGACAGACCAATCTGTTGGCATTGAACGCCACCATCGAGGCGGCGCGTGCCGGCGAAGCCGGCCGTGGCTTTGCCGTCGTCGCGTCCGAAGTGAAGGCGCTGGCCGAGCAGACCGCGAAAGCCACCGGCGAGATCGGGCAGCAGATCACCGGCATTCAGGCTGCGACCCAGGAACTCGGTGAATTCCATCAGGGAGATCAGCGGCACCATCGAAAAGCTGTCGGAGATTGCTTCGACCATTGCCTCGGCGGTGGAAGAGCAGGGCGCGGCGACGCAGGAGATTTCCCGCAACGTGCAGCAGGCAGCGCACGGCACCCAGCAGGTCTCCGCCAACATCACCGACGTGCAGCGCGGCGCCAGCGAGACCGGTTCGGCCTCCTCGCAGGTTCTCTCGGCCGCGCAGTCGTTGTCCGGCGACAGCAACCGGCTCAAGCTTGAAGTCGGCAAGTTCCTCAACTCGGTCAGGGCCGCCTGACGAAACATGGATCCGACCTCATCAGATCAGGTCAAGGTCGAGATGACGTCGATGGCTGCATTCGTTTCAATCTTCACTGCACAATTTTTAGACGGATCTTAATCATCGACGACTACGATGTGATCGCGGGCAATTTTTCGTTCGTCGCGTCCTAGATTCGGAATACGGGGTTTCACGATGAGCGGATCGTTTCATCTTCGTCTCACCCACAAGATCATGGCGATCGGTGCGGTCGGCCTGGCCGGGCTCTTGGCCTTCGGCGCGATCTACCAGATCGGCAGCTGGTCGGCCGATGCATCGCGCGCTGTTGCGGGCAACGCCCGCGCGATCTCCGATCTCAACCAGCAGCTGTCAACCGACATGCTGGAGGCGCGGCGGGCGGAAAAGGATTTTCAGCTGCGCCGCGACGCATCCTATTCGAAACGCCATGCCGAACTGTCCGCCAAGATCGATGGCGAGTTTGCACGATTGAAGCCGCTTGCGCGATCCAGCGGTATCAACGGCCTTCCGGAAAAGCTCGATATCGTACATGGCGGGTTCGGCAGCTACGTGAAAGACTTCGGCGCGCTGTCGCAAGCCGAGATCAAGCTTGGCCTGAATGAGACATTGGGGTTGTCCGGATCGCTGCGCGGCGCCGTTCACGATATCGAAGCGAAACTCAAGGAAAGCGACAATCCAAGGCTGACCAGCTGGATGCTGATGATGCGGCGGCATGAGAAGGACTTCATGCTGCGGCGAGACCCGAAATATGTCGGCGAATTCAAGAAGGCGGCCGCGGAATTCTCGAAATTGGTGGCAAGCGCCGATATGCCGCCGGCGTTGAAGGCGGAAATCGCCCAGAAGCTTGAAAAATATCAGGCGGATTTTGCTGCCTGGGCCGATGGCGCGCTGGAAGTCGCGGGCCATGCCGCGGCGATGTCGAAGAAGTTTCACGACATCGAACCGGTTGTAGCCGAAATCCAGCAGAGCGTGGAGCGTCTCTACAGGGATGCCGAGGCATCCGAGGCAGCGACCCGCGGTTCGGTAAGAATCTGGATACTGATCGCATTCGGATTGGCGGTTGTCCTGGTGAGCGCGCTGTCGCTGTTGATCGGTCGGTCGATCTCGAAAGCGCTTTCGGCGATGGTTCGGGCCATGACCAGGCTCGCGGGTGGCGACTTCGCCGTCGAGATACCCGGCCTGAGCCGCAAGGACGAGGTCGGTGAGATGGCCGGCGCCGTGCAGGTGTTCAAGACCAATATGGTCGAGGCCGAGCGGATGCGCGTGGAGCAGACGGGAGCGGAGCAGCGACGGCTGCAGCAGCGCAAGGTGGACATGCAGAAGCTCGCCGATGCGTTTGAGGGCGCGGTCGGTGAGATCGTCGAGAGCGTGTCGTCGGCCGCAACCGAGCTGGAAGCGTCCGCCAATACCCTGACGCAGACAGCCGAGCGATCGCAGGAACTCGCCACCATTGTCGCGAGCGCTTCGGAGGAGGCCTCCAGCAACGTGCAGTCGGTGGCCTCTTCAAGCGAGGAGCTGACTTCATCGGTCAACGAGATCAGCCGTCAGGTCCAGGAATCGTCTCGGGTCGCCAATGCGGCGGTGGACCAGGCGCAAAAGACCAACGGCCGCGTCGGCGAGTTGTCAAAGGCTGCCGCGCGTATCGGCGACGTGGTGGAACTGATCGCCACCATCGCCGGACAGACCAATCTGCTGGCGCTCAATGCCACCATCGAGGCAGCGCGCGCAGGAGAGGCCGGCCGCGGCTTTGCGGTGGTGGCGTCCGAGGTGAAGGCGCTTGCCGAGCAGACCGCGAAGGCAACGGGTGAGATCAGTCAGCAGATCAGCGGCATCCAGGCCGCGACCCAGGAATCCGTCGGCGCGATCCGGGAGATCGGCGATACCATCGGCCGCATGTCGGAGATTTCCTCGACCATTGCCGCGGCGGTGGAAGAGCAGGGCGCGGCGACGCAGGAGATATCCCGCAACATCCAGCACGCGGCCCGGGGAACGTCGGAAGTCTCCTCCAACATCACCAATGTGCAGCGCGGCGCCGGCGAAACTGGATCGGCTTCAGCGCAGGTGCATTCGGCGGCGAAGTCGCTGTCGGTCGAGAGCAACCGGCTCAAGCTTGAAGTCGGCAAGTTCCTCAACTCGGTCAGGGCCGCCTGACGCGGCCGCGGCCACAAATCCGCGAAACGCCTTCGATCGGTCGGTATTTGTACTGACGCCGGATTAAGGTAGCTGAAGAGTTAAGCGGTTACTCAAGACCAGCTTGCGTCGAAGCGGATTGCGCTCTGCTCGTCTTGTCGAGCAACCACCGCCGGGAGATCAGCGATGTCGTCAGATTCAGCCGTGGGCTCCGGAACCTCCCAGGCTCCGCGCCGCGGTACGGCTTTCGGGCTCGCGCCGCGGATCGTGACGCTGGCGGTCTCCGGTATTCTCCTGTTGGGCGTCTGCGTGACGGCCATAGCCTGGTATCTTCTCGAGAGCGCGGCGACCAAGGCCGCCACGGAGCGGGTGGAAACCAACAGCCGCGTCGCATGGGAAATTGTCCGCGCCCATGGCAAGAGCTTCCGCATCGCCGACGGCAAGTTGCTGATCGACGATCATGTCCTGAACGGTGATGCGGCGACGGTCGCCAGGATCAAGAGTCTGGTCGGCGGCACCAGCACGGTGTTCATGAATGATTTGAGAATAACGACCAATGTCATGAAACCTGATGGCACGCCGGCGGTGGGGACACGCCTGGCGCCAGGCAACGCCTATGACGCCATCTTCAATCGCAAGGTTCCATTTCGTGGCGAGGTCGAGATCCTCGGCGAACCCTACATGACGGCCTACGACCCGATCCTCGATTCCACCGGGCAGGTGCTCGGCATTCTCTATGTCGGAATCAAGAAGGCCGAATTCCTGGAGGCCGCCCGCAGCACGATCTGGACCATCATCTATTCGACACTGGCGATCGCTTCGCTCGCCATGCTGGTCAACTACCTGGTGACGCGCAGCGGGATCGTGCGTCCGTTGAAGGCGAGCATCACGACCATGAATCGGCTGGCCCAGGGCGATCTTTCGGTGGAAACGCCGGAGCCCTCGCGCCGCGATGAAATCGGTGAGATCATGATGGCGTTGGTGGCCTTCAAGGCGACCGGGCTCGAGGTCGAGCGGATGCGCGCGGATCGTCTGGCGACAGATCAACATGCCGCCGAGCAGCGCAAGGCGGACATGATCAGGCTCGCCGACGAGTTTGAAAATACCGTCGGCGAGATCGTCGAAACCGTGTCGTCGGCGTCGGGCGAACTGGAAAACTTCGCCGGAACGCTGACAACCACCGCCGAGCGCGCGCAAGGGGTGACGACCATGGTCGCGGCAGCGTCGGAGAAAGCCTCCACCAATGTGCAGTCGGTGGCGTCCGCCACCGAGCAGATGGCGTCATCCGTCAACGAGATCAGCCGCCAGGTGCAGGAATCCGCACGGATGGCCGGCGAGGCGGTCGATCAGGCCCGCACCACCAATGATCGCGTCGGTGAGTTGTCGAAGGCGGCGGCCCGGATCGGCGATGTGGTCGAATTGATCAACACCATCGCCGGCCAGACCAATCTGCTGGCGCTGAACGCCACCATCGAGGCGGCGCGCGCCGGCGAAGCCGGCCGTGGTTTTGCCGTCGTGGCTTCCGAAGTGAAGGCGCTGGCCGAGCAGACCGCGAAGGCCACCGGCGAGATCGGCCAGCAGATCGCCGGCATCCAGGCCGCGACCCAGGACTCGGTGAATTCGATCAAGGAGATCAGCGGCACCATCGAAAGGCTGTCGGAGATCTCATCGACCATCGCGGCGGCGGTGGAAGAGCAGGGCGCGGCGACGCAGGAAATTTCCCGCAACGTGCAGCAGGCGGCGCACGGCACCCAGCAGGTCTCCTCCAACATCACCGACGTCCAGCGCGGTGCGACCGAAACCGGCTCGGCCTCCTCGCAGGTTCTCACCGCGGCGAAGTCGCTGTCCGGCGACAGCAATCGTCTGAAGGTGGAGGTCGGCAAGTTCCTCAATTCGGTGAGAGCGGCATAACGATGCGCTGCCGCAACTCTCCGTAGATCTACCGACGGAAAATTAACGTTGAGCGAGTGCGCTCAAGCTACGATTCCGGGCGGTGAGACGGGTATTGCACGATCCAGTTCGTAGCTGCGTCGTGGCAATGTCCGTCGCGTACCCGGGTCGTGCCCTATCATCGTGCGGAGATTGAGAATGTCGCTTGCATTGCTGCGTCGGTTCAGAATGACTGTCAGCCGAAAGATCTATGCGCTCATCGGACTCAGCTTTCTGGGGCTGGTGGGAATTGGGGTGCTCGACTCGCGGGAGCTGGCGTCGAGCCTCAAGCAGCAGAAGCAGATCGAACTGCAGCATCTCACCGACCTGGCCCTCGGCATCGTCAAGGAAGAGCACGCGGCGGCGCAGAAGGGTGACATCGGAGTTGCCGACGCGCAGAAGCGAGCGCTGGCACGGATTGCAGTGCTCCGATATGGCAACAACGACTATTTCTGGGTCAACGACATGCAGCCGCGCATGGTCATGCACCCGATCAAGCCTGAGATGAATGGTAACGATCTCTCGACCTACAAGGACCCCAACGGAAAAACCTTGTTCGTCGATTTCGTCAATGCCGTCAGGAAGGATGGAGCAGGTTTCGTTCCCTACGATTGGCCAAAGCCGGGCTTCGACCGGCCGCAGCCGAAGCTGTCCTACGTTGTCGGCTTTGCTCCCTGGAATTGGGTGATCGGCACCGGCGTCTATATCGACGATCTCAGTGCCCAGACCTGGGCTTCGACCCAGCATGCCATGCTCGCTGGAGGACTGGTGCTGCTGATCACGCTTGCCGTGTCCATGCTGGTGGCCCGCGGCATCACCAGGCCGCTGCAGCGCATGACGGTTGCGATGAATGATCTCGCGGGCGGCAAGCTCGACATCGAGGTGCCTGGCATCGGCCGCCACGACGAGGTCGGCGAGATGGCCGAGGCTGTCGAGGTATTCAAGAGCAATGCGGTCGCCCGTCAGGGGCTGGAGGTCGCGCAGAAGGAGGCGGAGACCCGCGCCGTCGCGCGACGCAAGGCGGACATGCACAAGATGGCGGAGGATTTTGAGGGCGCAGTCGGCGAAATCATCGAGACGGTATCCTCGGCCTCGTCACAGCTTGAAGCTTCGGCCAGTACCCTCACCTCGACCGCCGAGCGGTCGGAAGAACTCGCCACCATGGTCGCGGCAGCGTCGGAGAAGGCCTCCACCAATGTGCAGTCGGTGGCGTCCGCCACCGAGCAGATGGCTTCCTCCGTCAACGAGATCAGCCGCCAGGTGCAGGAATCCGCACGGATGGCCGGTGAGGCGGTCGATCAGGCCCGCACCACCAATGATCGCGTCGGTGAGTTGTCGAAAGCGGCGGCGCGGATCGGCGACGTGGTCGAGTTGATCAACACCATCGCGGGCCAGACCAATCTGTTGGCGTTGAACGCCACCATCGAGGCGGCGCGTGCCGGCGAGGCCGGCCGCGGCTTCGCGGTCGTTGCGTCCGAAGTGAAAGCCTTAGCCGAGCAGACCGCGAAGGCCACCGGCGAGATCGGCCAGCAGATCACCGGCATTCAGGCCGCGACCCAGGACTCGGTGAACGCCATCAAGGAGATCAGCGGCACCATCGAAAGGCTGTCGGAGATCTCGTCGACCATCGCGGCGGCGGTGGAAGAGCAGGGCGCGGCGACGCAGGAAATTTCCCGCAACGTGCAGCAGGCCGCGCACGGCACCCAGCAGGTCTCCTCCAACATCACCGACGTCCAGCGCGGCGCGACCGAAACCGGCTCGGCCTCCTCGCAGGTTCTCACCGCAGCGAAGTCGCTGTCCGGCGACAGCAATCGCCTGAAGGTGGAGGTCGGCAGGTTTCTCGACTCGGTCAGGGCGGCCTGACGCCGCCGCAGGGCCGCGTCTTTTCTCTGGCAAAGCCGCGTTGGCGATCTCGGCATCAACTGCGGCTCCGTCCCGTAATCATACGGCCCCGATACTTCATTGCCGATTAAATCATCAATGAAAAGGTCACCATGAACTCGCGCAATTTTACGCGGGTCGAATCGCGGCGTTCGCGGTTGAAACAGGCCACAACATTTCCTTCTGGAGCACGAAAATGCGCACCAACCTTCCCGTCACGAACATCGAGTATCCGATCGGTGATCAAACCCTGATCGTCTCGAAGACCGACACGAAGGGGAAGTTGACGTATTTCAACGATCAGTTCGTCCAAGCGTCGGGCTTCACCGAAGCGGAACTGATGGGCCAGCCTCACAACATCATCCGCCATCCGGACATGCCGCCGGAAGCGTTCGAGAATCTCTGGACCACGCTTAAGGCTGGCAAGCCGTGGGCCGGCGCGGTCAAGAACCGGCGCAAGAACGGCGACTTCTATTGGGTGCTGGCAAGCGCCACGCCGATCTGGGAGAACGGCCAGGTTAGCGGCTATATGTCGATCCGCACCAAGCTGCCGGCCGACCAGCGCCGGGAGGCCGAGCAGGTGTATTCGCTGCTGCGCGCCAAAAAAGCCCAGGACTACCGGATCGATGCCGGCGTCATTCGCCGCCGCTCGGTGTTCGATCATGTCGCGGTATTCACCCGCACACTGAATGCACGGCTGGTCACGCTGGCAGCAACCCTGGGGCTTTTCATGCTGACCATCGGGTTGGCCGGAATCCTGGCGACGCGAGAAAGCAACACGCGGATGAAATCGATCTATGAGGATCGCGCGGTGCCGCTGGCGCAACTGTTCGAGATCAACGACCGCATGAAGGACAACACCATCGCCCAGTATGACGCCGCCGCCAACGGCCGCGCCGGCAAGCCGGTGGGCGATATCGCCGGCCGGATCGCGGGCAACATCGAGACCATCTCCAAGGTCTGGACCGAATACATGGCAACCTACCTCACGCCCGAGGAGAAGGGCGTGGCGGACAGCTTCGCGCCGAAGCGCAAGCTTTATGTCGAGAACGCCATCAAGCCCGCGCTCGCGCTGCTCGCCGATCGCAAATATGACGAGGCGGATGCGCTCCTGGCCGGCAAGGCAGGTGAGCTGTTCGCTGCGGCGAAGCAGGATCTGGACAAGCTGGTCGCGATCCAGATCAAGGAAGCCAAGGCGGAATACGATGCGGCTGAGCGCCAATACACCATGATCGTGGGCTTTGGAATTGGTCTTCTGTTGACCGGGCTGTTGCTTGCCGGCTGGCTTGGCCTCCAGACCATCCGCGCCGTCGGTCGGCCAATCGAGCAGCTCAATGGTTTGATGGCGAAAATCGCGCAAGGCGAATTCAACAGCCGCGTGGCCGTCGAACGTGACGACGAGATCGGCATCGCGCTGCGAAACGTCCAGGCGATGCAGGCCAAGCTCGGCTTCGATCGCGAAGAGCAGAAGGACACCGAGAAGCGCATCGCGGTACAGCGCAAACTCGACATGCAAAAACTCGCGAACGACTTCGAAGGCGCGGTTGGCGAGATCATCGAGACCGTGTCGTCGGCCTCGACCGAACTTGAGGCGTCGGCCGGAACGCTGACGGCCACGGCTGTGCGTGCGCAAGAGATCACCACCACCGTTGCGGCGGCGTCGGAAGAAGCCTCCACCAATGTGCAGTCGGTGGCGTCCGCGACCGAGGAAATGGCGTCGTCGGTCAACGAGATCAGCCGTCAGGTGCAGGAATCGGCGCGGATGGCCGGCGAGGCCGTCGAACAGGCCCGCATCACCAACGATCGCGTCAGCGAATTGTCGAAGGCGGCCGCCCGCATCGGCGATGTGGTCGAGTTGATCAACACCATCGCGGGTCAGACCAATCTGCTGGCGCTGAACGCGACCATCGAGGCGGCGCGTGCCGGCGAGGCCGGCCGCGGCTTCGCGGTGGTAGCTTCCGAAGTCAAGGCGCTGGCCGAACAGACCGCGAAGGCCACCGGCGAGATCGGTCAGCAGATCACCGGCATCCAGGCTGCGACCCAGGACTCGGTGAATTCGATCAAGGAGATCAGCGGAACCATCGAAAAGCTGTCGGAGATATCATCCACCATCGCGGCCGCGGTGGAAGAGCAGGGCGCGGCGACGCAGGAAATTTCCCGCAACGTGCAGCAGGCAGCGCAGGGCACCCAGCAGGTCTCCTCCAACATCACCGACGTGCAGCGCGGCGCCAGCGAGACCGGTTCGGCCTCCTCGCAGGTTCTCTCGGCGGCGCAGTCGCTGTCCAGCGACAGCAACCGGCTCAAGCTCGAGGTCGGCAAGTTCCTGGACACGGTAAGGGCGGCCTGATAGCCGAAGGGCTGGCCGTAACAGCCAGCCCTCACTTTACTTGCCACACGCGGGATCGTCGGGCGCTAGAGCGAGATGACTTTTCTTCGAGTCGTCATCCCGCTCTATCTTTTTGTTTGAGCATGATCTCCGGGCAAACGCTTCGCGTTTGTCCCGAGGGAAAACCGGTACCCACTTTTCCGGATCAAGCTCTAAGCGCCCGGCTGCGCGACGGGCACGGCCGGCGGTGTCATCTGCCTGCGGAACAGGATCCGCTGATACAGCCAGCCGATCGCCACCAGCACCAGCCCCAGGCACATGAACGACAGCGCGCGATAGACGCCGGTCAGCGTCGACATGTCGATCAGGAATGCCTTCAGGATGGTCAGCGCGATCACCACAGCCGAGGCGAGGCGGGCGCGCTGCGAATTGAACAGGATGCCGATACCGAGCAGCACCACCCCGAAGGCCAGCCAGGCAATCGAATAGGTATATTGCTCGACGCCGGTGGTCACGCCGCGGCTCAGCACCGGACCGTGATAGAGCCGCCGGATCTCGAATGTCATATACGTCAGCGCCAGCACCAGCGCGCCGGCTGCGATGGTGTTGGCATAGCCCGCGCGACGCCGGCCGGCGACCGCATAGGACAACAGCAACGCCAGCACCGCGGGCAGGGCGTAGGCCAGCAGCAGAAGATTGATGAAGCCGCCGCCGACATCGATCGGCCAGATGATCGGCGTCTCCAGTAGCATCAGCACGAACACGGTGACGAGGCCGGCATATACCGTCAGCAGTACCGCGCCGACATTGTGGATGACGCTGCCGGTGCGAATGCGCAGCCGTTCCAGGCCGATCGCCATGGCGAGCGCGACGCACACTTGCAGCGCGAACTCGGTGAGCGAGACATGGACGCGGTACATGTCGCCGCCGTTCACGGCATGGCGGATTTCCGTAAACGCCAGCAGCATCGTGAACAGGATCGCCGCCGCTTCCACGGTGCGCAGCGGCGCGTCGTCGCCGCGGCGGCGCAGGAAGATGCTGGCCACCCAGAACGACAGCGCCGGAATGCCGTATCCCCACAGCAGCCAGTTGAAGATCGGGGTGGTGCCGATCGCATCGCCGGCAATGCGCGGCTCGTAGCCGACGCGCAGCACCACGATGGTTGCGAGAATGGCCGCCAGCGAGCGCAGGAACGGTATCGGCCGCTGCATCGAGATCCAAGCCGTGCCCATCGACATCAGTGCCAGCGCGATCGTGAGCCAGCCTTTCTCGAGCGCAAAGGTCAACGCCAGCGCCAGCGCGCCGAGCGTGCCGGTGGCGAACAGCGCGATCGAAATCGGCAGACCCGGCCGATTTTCGCGTTTGCTGAGGATTTCGGTGGCGGCGGCAAATGCCGCCGCGAGCACGACCGCCAGGATCGCAAACGGGATCGAGCGATCGAGATGCGCGATCCGGGCATACAGCGCGATCAAGAGCGCCAGCGGCGTGAACACGCCGGCGCCCGACCACACCACCGGGATGATGGCGCTGACCGAGCGGCCCTGCGCCAGGAATCCGGCGGCGCCGAATCCGATCGCGAAAATCGCCGCTGATACCAGATGCAAGGAGACCGAACTGTCGGTGGCGGCAGGGCCAATGCCCGGCAGCGGTCCGCCCGGCAGCACCAGCATGTCCGGATTGCCGCGCACCGCCCATTCGGCAAACACGATAAAGACGAACGCAGCCGCGGCGGCGATTGCACCGGTAGCTGCTTGCGCACGCCATGCCACGAACAATGTGCCTGCGACCAGCAGGCCGAACACGATGACGGCGGCGTCGGCATGGAAACTTGTGAGCACGATCAGGGTCGCGCCCAGGAGATAGGCCGCGAGCGATCCGGATGAGATCGGCTCGATCTGGCCTTCCTCCGCCGGCGGACCGAACACGAATCCGCACACCACCAGCAGGGCTGCGAGGACAAACCCTGCCATGACGTGGAATGCGTGGGGGGCGACCATCGACGGTCCGCATTGCAGGCAGGGGAAGGTCCAGAGCAGCGCGAAGGCGATGGTGGTGACCGCGAGCCAGCGCCACAGCCGGATCCGCGCCAGCCCAAAGGCCGCGGCGGTGACGACGGCGAGATAGATATACAGCGCCCAGAAGTCGGGTTTGTCGGAAGAAACCAGGATCGGCGTGACGAAGCCGGCGGCGATGCCGAGGCCCGCCAGCGCCGGTCCGTGCAACAGCGCCGCGGCGAGCGTGCCGAGCGCCACCAGCCCGAGCAGAATGAACGCCGTGGCGGGCGCGAGAAAGCCGTACAGCGCATAGGCCGCGTAGATGGTTGCGAAGGCAACGGCGGTGCCGGCGGCGGTGAGAATCGCGGGGATGTTGGCGATCGGCAGCGCTGCGATCGCGGCAACGCTCTCCTTGCGGCGGGTCCACTCGCCCGCGACCAGCAGCGCCAGCGCGAACGCGCCGCCGAGCAAGGTACGCACGCCGGGTCCGAGCAAACCTGCGTCGATCGAATAGCGCACCATGAAGAAGCCGCCGAGCGCAAGCGTCAAACCGCCGACCCAGACCACCCAGCGGGTGCCGATGCGCTCCTCGAAGCCGGGACCGGGCTGGGCGGGTGCAGCCGCCGGAATGTCGGGTATCGGGGGCGGCGTCACCGGCGGAACTGGCGGCGGCGCAGCCTGGCCCGCCGTTTCGGTTCTGCTGTCGCTTGCGGCGGGCGTTGCGACCGCGGTCTCCTGCACGGGGAGCGGCGGCGGCACCGGCGTTGTCGCGGCAGCCGGTGAGGCCAACGCTTCCATCTGATCCAGCCGCGTGCGCAACGCGGCGGTTTGATTGAGGGCCTTGCGGGCGAAGATGAAGGCCACGATGGCGATCACGAGCGAGAAAAAGTCGAACGGCGAATCGAACATCAAGCCTCCAGGCGATCGGCCCGGCCTCCGGGCGTACCGCGTCAAATCCTCAAGGGCGCGTCTTGCGCTTCAGCGCCGTCCGCGTACCCGCAGGCCCGGCGCGGGCCGCTCCTGCAACACCTCGCGGCGGAAGCGAAACAGCGCGGCAGGGCGCCCCCCGGTCTGTGTCGACATCATGCCGGTAGGTTCGACCAGGGCGCCCGATTCCACCAGCCGGCGGAAATTCTGCTTGTGCAAATGCCGCCCCGAGATCGCTTCCACGGTCCGTTGCAATTCGGTGAGTGTGAATTCCGGCGGCAAAAGTTCAAACACCACCGGGCGATATTTCAGTTTGGCACGGAGCCGCCCCATCGCGGTGGCGAGGATCCGCCGGTGGTCGAACCGCATCGATACGCCGAGCGCCGGAATCGATCCGCGCGCCAGGGCCGCGGGCCGCCCGTCCCGTCGCGCCTCCTCGATCAGTCCCGCTTCATAGAGCAGCTCGTAGCGGTCGAGCACGCGCTCCTCGTCCCAGTGCCCGCCCTCGGTGCCGAAATACAACCGGACGCGATCGCTGCGGCTCAGCGCGCGCGCGATATCGGGTTGTTCGGTCTGCGCAGCCCAGCCCGTGAGTTCGGGAAGGATGTCGCGCTCGATCATCGCGGGCCGCGCCGTGCGCCAGTCCTCCCATGGGAAGAACCGATACCAGGGCTCGAACGTCGCGCCGTGGGCGCGCTGCGCGTTGTCGGCCGCGCGCGTCAGCGCGAGATAGCCGATCGAGGCGACATGGACGTCGGTGTCGCCGGCCTCGGTGTGACGGCCGCGATCGCCGAACGTATAGAGCTGTTCGACATAACCGAGCCGCAGCCCGGCCTGTTCTTCGACCCAGGCGCGCAGCCCGATCTCGAAGGTGCGGTGCGCCACCGCGTCAAACGGGCCGAACGGAAGCCCGGCCAGCTTGTCGCTGTCGCTGCCGGATGCCGTGAGGATCAACGGCTCGTTGCCCTCGATCGCGACGATGGCGGCGGTCAGGCCGATCTCGATCGGCGTCAGAAGCTTGTCGCTCATCTGGCGCCGTTTAGAGCCTTATCCGTTTCAATAGAATTGAAACGGGGCTCCAGATTCTTGATTTGACGCGTTTTCTCGACGCGAACCGGCTTCCACTTCGCTTGAAAACGCTCTGGGGGCATTACTCGAGATCGATGCGGAAGGGCCGGCCTTCGACCATCATGCTGCCCGGGCCCATTTCGTCGAGCGCGCGCAGCATGCGGCCTTCGCGCCCCAGCGCCTTGTCTGCGAGGCTCACGATCAGCCGGTTCGGCGACGCGATCGGGGAGGCCGCCCGAATTTGCCGCGCGATCGAAACCTCGTCCCGGTGCGGGTTGAGCATGCAGGCGGCGGCGAAGGCGCTGGCGGTCGAGCGGCTGATGCCGGCGTAGCAATGCACCACCAGAGGCGCGTTGCGGTCCCAGCCGCGGACAAAATTCAGAACCTGCTCGATATGGGAATCCGAAGGCGCGACAAAGCCATCCATCTGTTCGGTGATGTCATCCATCGATACTTTCAGATGATTGGCGGGAAGCACCGATTCCGGCCGCTGCACCTGGTCGACATTGGCCATGACCGTGAGGACGTGGCTGGCGCCGGTGGCCTTGACGGTATCGGGAAGGGCGGCAAGCGAACAAACGTGAATCATGGCAATCCCTTGGGTTGCGCCGATTATAAGGGGGCTGGCCGGCGGGCGGAAGCGGCTATGACGGTGATACCGCCTTGAACCGCGCCAAAAACTGCTTCTCGGCCTTGGCCGCGCTCCAGGGCGTCAAATATTCCTGCCGGGTCGCCAAGGGAAGGCCGGGGTCGCGCCCAAACAGGCGTTTCGCCTCGGCTTCGGCAAAGCCCGCAAGTTCGGTCGCCTCCAGATAGGCCGCGCCCCGGTCGGCGGCCTTGATCTGTTGCGTGATCGCGTCGGCCAATACCGCCGGCAGTCCGAAGCGGATATGGATCGCCGAGAGCAATCGCTTTTCCACCGCCTTGTAGTCGCCGCCGAGCACCGCCTTGAACGGCGAGATCATGTCGCCGATGACGTATTCCGGCGCGTCGTGCAGCAGCGCCGCCAGCCGCACCCGGAGATCCACCCGCGGCGTGTGTTCGCGCATCACGGCTTCGACCAACAACGTGTGCTGCGCCACCGAGAAAATATGCGCGCCGCTGGTCTGGCCGTTCCAGCGCGCGACGCGTGCCAGCCCGTGGGCGATGTCGGCGATCTCGATGTCGAGCGGCGAGGGATCTAGCAGATCGAGCCGCCGTCCCGACAGCATGCGCTGCCAGACGCGGGTGGACCCTTTGACGGCAGGGAGATGTCTCGCCGTCATTTGACTTTGAGGCGCGGGGCGCGATGCTTGCCGCCGCAGCTCTCGTGGCAAAAGCATGTCACCAAATGGTCGTTGACCATGCCGGTCGCCTGCATGAAGGCGTAGACGATGGTCGGGCCGACGAATTTGAAGCCGCGCGCCGCCAGTTCCTTGGAGATCTTGATCGAGAGCGGCGTCGATGCGGGGACGCTGGCGGTGGTCTTGAACTGGTTGACCTTCGGCCCGCCGTCGACAAAATCCCACAGGAATTTCGAGAAGCCGGGTCCATCTTCCATGATCTTCAGATAGCCCTTGGCGCTGCTGACGGCGCCTTCGATCTTGGCGCGGTTGCGGACGATGCCGGCGTCGTTCATCAGCGCGTGCAGCTTTTTCGCGTTGTAGCGCGCGATCTTTTCCGGGACGAAATCGTCGAAAGCCCGGCGAAAATTGTCGCGCTTGCGCAGGATCGTGATCCACGACAGCCCGGCCTGGAAACCATCGAGGATGAGTTTCTCATACAGCGCGCGATCGTCATATTCCGGCACGCCCCATTCGGTGTCGTGATAGGCCATATAGAACGGATCTTCGCCGGGCCAGGGGCACCGCGTCAGGCCATCGGCATGCAGGCGCGCCGACCGGCTCATGCCACGGTCTGCTTCGGTGCGCTCGGCATGTCGTTCGGGTCGGCGAGGCGGATGGCAAGGCCACCCGCGGTCAGCGGCGTCCCAGCGGCCAGCGCGTCGGCGGCACGATCCGTCCTGAGCAGCGCCAGGCCGTTGTGGCCTGCCGCCGAACCCATGGTGCCGACCGGCTTGTCGCCGGCCAGAACGGTCGCGCCCGGCTCCGGCGAAGGGCCATCCAAAAGAACCCGCACGGTCCGGGTGCGCGCGGTGCCGCGATGCTGCATCCGCGACACCACCTCCTGTCCAACGTAACAGCCCTTGTCGAAATCGACGCCGTGGAGGCGGTCCATATTGGTCTCGTGCGGAAACGCGTCGCCATACATGAAGTCGAGGCCGCCGCGCGGCACCCCCAAGGCGATGCGATGGGCGTCATAGGCGGTGCTGTCGACCAGCTCGGCGCCGATCGCGTCGGCGGCTTTTTGTGCGAGTTCCGCTGGCACAAGGATCCGCCAGCCCAGCGCGTCCGCGCGTGGATCGGCGAACGCCAGATCGGGCTTCATGGCGGGATCGCCGTCCCATACCGCGAGCACGCCAAGACGATCCGAGCCAACACTATCCGAGAGATTCTCGACCACGACCTTGGCGCGCAATTTGTAGAAGCCGAGCTTGTCGGCAAGCCCCTGCGCCAGCGCCCGCGGGCAGTCGATCAGGAACCCGCCGCCATGGCCGGGAGGGGCCTCGGTGATCAGGAAATCCACCGTGATCTTGCCCTGCGGCGTCAGCAGCGCCCCGAACCGGCCGAGCCCCGGGTGAAGCAGCGTCACGTCGGTCGTGACGAGGCCGTTGAGAAAGTCGCGGGCGTCTGACCCGCTGACCTTGACCACGCCCCGGTCGGGAAGAAACGCTGCTTTCATAAGGAGTTCTCTGGCAAAGTTCTTTTTTTGAAGTTGTTGGGAAACGCAGGTTGCGGATACCACGTCACAACGTAAGACGCTAAGATAATGGGAACAAGGCCCGCGCGACACCGGGTTCCATGAAGCCGGCACTGAGGACGCATGAATCAACGATTTGATACCATTCTAAAATCCGGCACGGTGGTCAATCAGGACGGCGAGGGCGTGCGCGACATTGCCATTGCCGATGGCCGCATCGCCGCCATCGGCGGCCTTGGACAGGCCTCGGCCGCCGAGGTGATCGACTGCAAGGGCCTGTACATCCTGCCGGGGGTGATCGACACGCAGGTGCATTTTCGCGAGCCCGGCCTCACTCACAAGGAAGACCTCGAAACCGGATCGCGCAGCGCCGTGATGGGCGGCGTCACCGCGGTGTTCGAAATGCCCAACACCGATCCGCTGACGGTCACCGAGCAGACCTTCACCGGCAAGGTGAAGCTCGGCCATCACCGCATGCATTGCGATTTTGCCTTCTTCATCGGCGGCACACGGGAGAATGTTCAGGACTTGCCCGAGTTGGAACGCGCGCCCGGCTGCGCCGGCGTCAAGGTGTTCATCGGCTCCTCCACCGGCGCGCTGCTGGTGGAAGACGACGAAAGCTTGCGGCGGATCTTCCAGGTGATCCGGCGCCGTGCCGCCTTTCATGCCGAGGATGAGTACCGTCTCAACGATCGCAAGGGGTTGCGGGTCGAAGGCGATCCGCGTTCGCATCCGGTGTGGCGCGACGAGACCGCGGCGCTGATGGCGACGCAACGGCTGGTCAAACTCGCCCATGAGACCGGCAAGCGAATCCACGTGCTGCATATTTCGACCAGGGAGGAAATTGAATTCCTGCGCGATCACAAGGATGTAGCCTCCTGTGAAGCGACGCCGCATCATCTGACGCTGACCGCTCCCGATTGCTATGAGCGGCTCGGCACCCGCGCGCAGATGAATCCGCCGGTGCGCGGCTCGGATCATCGGGCCGGCATCTGGCGCGGCATCGAGCAGGGCATCGTCGACGTGCTCGGCTCCGATCACGCGCCGCACACGCTGGAGGAAAAGGCCAAAACCTATCCGGCTTCGCCGTCGGGCATGACCGGGGTGCAGACCCTGGTGCCGGTGATGCTCGATCACGTCAATGCCGGGCGATTGTCGCTGCAGCGCTTCGTCGATCTCACCAGCGCAGGTCCGGCGCGGCTGTTCAACATCGCCTGCAAGGGCCGGATCGCGGCCGGCTACGACGCGGACTTCACCATCGTCGATCTCAAGCGCAGCGAGACCATCACCGACAAATGGGTGGCCTCGCGCGCCGGCTGGACGCCGTATGACGGGGTGCGCGTCACCGGCTGGCCGGTCGGCACCTTCGTGCGCGGCCGCCGCGTGATGTGGCAGGGCGAATTGGCCACGCCATCGACCGGCGAGCCGGTCCGATTTCTGGAGACGCTGAAGGCTTGACTCGTCATTGCGAGCCAACGGGCCGGCGTTAAAGCGCCGCCCGATGACAGGCTCCGCGAAGCAATCCAGCTTTCTTGAGCGTTGCGAAGCAAGAGTGGATTGCTTCGTCGCTGCGCTCCTCGCAATGACGGCAACAAACCTACTGCTTCGCAAGCCCGGTCGAAAACTCGCCATTGCGGATGCGGACCGGAAGGCCTTCGACGAATTTCGCCACCGCTTCCTCGCCATAGGTTCCGACCAGTTCGGCGAAGGCGGTGAACAGGCTCGCCTGCGCCAGGCAATCGCCATCGACGCCGTCGTGCCGCGCTTCCGCCCAGGCCTCGTTGAGATAGCCGAGCGCGGTCTGCTTCTGCTCATGATCGGGCAGCGGATCGCGGGCGGTTGGAAACGATGCTGGATGGCTCATGAAACTCAACGGGCGCTGCACGCGATCCAGGGCGGAACGCATCGAACGCACGAGGTTTACCATGCGGCGCCGGACTGCCTAGACCAGTTCTTTAAGAAAGGTTAACGGCGCCAATTGAATTGAATTTGTTGTTGGCACATGCGGCGCTGCAACACGCAGAGATTTTTCAAGCAAGCATTTTCAGTTGGCGTAGCGCGCGGTCAGATCCCGCGAGATCTTCGAGCCTTCCTCGATGTAGCGGCGGATCGCGACCGAGGCGGCCGGCGTGCAGCTGCGGTAGGTTTGCTGGAAGCCGTTATAGCCGCGGTTGAAGCCCGCGATCATGCGGGCGCGGCGATCGCCCGAAGGGGTTTCGGCATCGATCAGCGCCTGCATTTCGTTGCGCCATTTCGGGCCTTCATTGCTGCCGCAAATGCCCCGCAGATAGTGCAGGGTGCCGAGGATCTCGGCAAGCCGCTGCAGCTCGCCGTCGAACGGCGCGGCCGCGTCCTGGGCCCGCGCAGGGCCCATGTGGCACGTGAAAATGAGGATGAGGACGGCGAGAAAATGCTTTGACATGAAGGGGGTCCGGGACCCCCTTGATATGCCTTTTCAATGCGCTGGAAGCAAGGCGCGAGGCTTTGACGATGCAGGCCGGAGGTCAGGTGCCGAGCACGCGCCGCGCCGAACGGATGACCTCTTCCAGGCCGCCGGTGAGCTTGAGATCGCCGAGCGCATCCGGCGCGAGCCACCTGAAATCGTCGAGCTCGTCGTTGAGCACCGGCTCGCCGGAGGTCCAGCGCGCCGCGAACGACATGATCAGGTAGTGCCCGCCGCCGGTGGTTCCCGGCACCACCTCGCGCCATCCCGCGAGGTCCACGATCTCGATTCGCAGCCCGGTTTCCTCATCGACTTCGCGATAGAGCGCCGTGTGCAGGGTTTCGCCGAATTCGACCCGGCCGCCGGGCAGCGAATAGAAGCCTTTGGCCGGCGATCGCGCGCGCCGCACCAGCAGGATCTTGCCGTCACGAAAGATCGCGGCGCTGACCGCAAGCTGGGGATGCGATGGTTGCAAGGAGGACGCCGCCGGCATCAGTGCGACATGATGTAGTCGATGTCGTTCTCGCTGCCGCCATTAATGATGCCGCCGGCGAGCGCGACCAGCGGCTTGACCCAGCCGGTCGCCTGTTCGGCCAGCGTGGCGCGGGTCTTGTCCTGTTTGGCTTCGCGCATCGCTCCGCCCACCGCCGTCAGAATGGAGGTCATGGTGCTGGTGATACCATCGAATTCGGCGCGGATGCCAGCGTCGGCCGAATCATAGGCCGAGATTGCAAGGTCGCGCGCCTTGAAATTGGATGCGGTGAAATGCTCGGCATAGGACAGCGGGCGCCAGGCCAGAAAATCTTCCGCGCATTCCGGGATGTCCGGGATCATCTCAAGCAGCATGATGGCTTCGTTGAAATGGTTCAGGTAGTCGGTGGCAAGGCCGGTGCGCGGATTGATGTTGGCGGCGCGCAGCTGGGCCGCGCGCGCCTGCGCTTCGGGCCCCGGCTGAGCCGGCCGGTGCTGGTCGGATGCCGCCTGTGTGGAAGAGGTCGATGTCATCTGCCGCAGTGTCAGCGGTTGGGGTTAAAAGGTGTTGAACGGATGCCTATCTGGACCAGAGAATGTGCGGACGCTTTGTAATTACCTCGCCGCCGGCGGCCTTGCGGCAGATTTTCGGCTATGCCGAACAGCCGAATTTTCCGCCGCGGTACAATGTTGCGCCGACTCAGCCGATCCCGGTGGTGATCGTCGAAAACGGAACACGGCATTTCCGCCTGATGCGCTGGGGATTGATACCTGCCTGGGTCAAGGATCCCCGTAAATTTACGGTTTTGATCAATGCGCGGGCCGAAACGGTGCAGGAAAAACCCGCTTTCAAGAACGCGATCAGGCGCCGGCGTTGCCTCATTCCGGCGGATGGCTATTACGAATGGCAGGCGACCGATGCGCGAAAGCGCCCGCACTTCATCCATCGCCGCGATGGCGCGCCGATCGGCCTCGCCGGCCTCGCGGAGACCTGGATCGGCCCCAACGGCGAGGAGCTCGACACCGTGGCGATCGTCACCGCGCCGGCAAGCGCGGATCTCGCCGTGCTGCATCACCGCGTGCCCGTCACCATCGTGCCAGATGATTTCGAGCGTTGGCTCGATTGCAGGGATGACGATGCTGACAATGTGATGGCGTTTCTGGTCGCACCGGACGAAGGCTGTTTCGTCTGGCACGAGATCTCGACCAGGGTCAACCGCGCCGCCAATGACGATGCGCAACTGATCCTGCCGATCACGGCGGAGGAGCGCGAAGCGGAGGCGCCGAAGCCCGCGAAGAAGGCGGCGCTGCGCAAGGCGACAGCGGTGACGTCGGACGACGACGGGCAGGGCTCGCTGTTTTGATATCGTAGGGTTGTTGACGACAATATTCACGTCATCCCGGCCAAGCGAAGCGCGAGCCGGGATCCATAACCACCGGCCGTAGCATTGCGCGATGCTGGAGCGATAATCCCTTTAACATTAAACCGCGGTGTTTATGGATCCCGGCGTTCGCCGGGACGACGTAGCTATTAGTCACTGCGCTTCATCGAAAAATATTCAGCGCCGCGTATTGCAGCAGCATGATGGTCTTGGCGTCGGCGATGCGGCCGTCGCCGATCATGGCCAGCGCCTGATCGATCGATAGTTCCAGCACCTCGATCTCCTCGCCCTCGGAGGCAATGCCGCCGCCGCTGCCGATGCGCATCGAGGGTTCGTATTCGGCGACAAAGAAATGCAGCTTTTCGGTGATCGCGCCGGGGCTCATGAAGGCTTCGAACACCTTTTGCAAATGGCCGAGCCGATAACCGGTTTCCTCCTCCACCTCGGCGTGAATCCTCACGTCCGGAGACTCATTATCGAGCAGGCCGGCCGCGGCCTCGATCAGGAGATCGTCGTGGCCGTTGACATAGGCCGGATAGCGAAACTGCCGCACCAGCACGACCGTGCGTTGCGCCAGATTGTACGGCAACAGCGTCGCGCCATTGCCGCGGTCATAGGTCTCGCGATGTTGCGTCTGCCACTCGCCATCGGCGCGCCGCCACTCGAAGGTGGTGGTTTTCAGGACGTAATGATTGTCGGAGAGCAGACGGACATTGTGAACGCGGATACGGTCGGAGACGGTCATGTCGCGCCTGCTGGTTTCGATCAGGGGGTCGGCTCGCGCCCGTTGAGCCATTTGGCGTAGATGACGCGTTCCTGCTCGAAATAATCGAGCGACTGATAGAACGCTTTCACCTCGGTATTGTCGGGCCGCACCATGAGCTGCAGTTTTTCGATGCCATGCGCGCGCAGCCAGTCTTCCGCGGCATCCATGATGGCGCGGCCATATCCCTTGACGCGACAATCGGGATCGACGGCGACGTAATAGACCCAGCCGCGATGGCCGTCATGTCCGACCAGAACCGAGGCAACGATGCCGCTGCCGTCGCGGCCCACGAGTATCGCGGCATTGGGGCCCTTGCGCGCCAGCGCGATATCGGCGGCCGGATCGTTCCATGGCCGCGTCAGACCGCAGCGCTGCCACAGCGCGATCACATCGGCGATGTCGGCGTCTTCGATCGGTGCGACCGCGAGCGCCGGGGCAGGGGCTGTCGAAGTCACGCCTACAGCACCTTGCCGGGATTCATGATGCCGAGTGGATCCAGCATCGCCTTGATGCCGCGCATCAGTTCGATCGCGACCTTGTCCTTCACATCGGGCAGTTCGTCGCGCTTGAGCACGCCGATGCCGTGTTCGGCCGAGATCGAGCCGCCCATCCGCAGCACGATGGCGAACACGACCTCGTTGACCTCGTGCCATCGGCCCATGAAATCCGCGGTGTCGCCGCCGATCGGCTGGCTGACATTGTAATGGATGTTGCCGTCGCCGAGATGGCCGAACGGCACCGGCCGCGAACCCGGTATCAGTTTTACCACCGCTGCATTGGCCTGTTCGATGAAATCGGGCACCGCGGCGACCGGCACCGAAATGTCGTGCTTGATCGAACCGCCCTCGGGCTTTTGCGCCGCCGACATCTCGTCGCGCAGTTTCCAGAACGCGCTGCGCTGGCTTAAGTTGGCCGCGATCGCGGCATCGTCGACGATCCCGTCCTCGAGGCCTTTCGCCAGGATCGATTCCAGCGCGGCGCGGGCGTCGTCGCGCGACGACGACAATTCCATCAGCACATACCAGGGATGCCCGACGGTGAGGGGATCGCGGATATCGATGCCATGACGCACGCTGAAATCGACGGATATATCGGACAACAGCTCGAAACTGGTGAGGCTGCCGGCGGCCTCGTTCTGCGAGATCGAAAGCAGTTTTAGCGCCTGCGCCGGCGATTTGAGGCCGACGAAAGCGGTCTCCACCGCGCGCGGCTTCGGAAACAGTTTCAGGGTCGCCGCGGTGATGATGCCGAGCGTGCCTTCGGCGCCGATGAACAGGTTGCGCAAATCGTAGCCGGTATTGTCCTTCTTCAGCTTCGACAGCCCGTTCAGAATGCGCCCGTCGGCCAGCACCACTTCCAGCCCGAGCGCCATCTCGCGCGCCACGCCATAGGCCAGCGCCGCGGTGCCGCCGGCATTGGTGGAGAGATTGCCGCCGATGGTGCAGCTGCCTTCCGCCCCAAGCGACAGCGGAAACAGCCGGTCGGCCTCGGACGCGCGCTGCTGCGCGATCTGCAGCACCACGCCGGCCTCGCAGGTCATGGTGTTCGACGCGGTGTCGATGTCGCGAATCCTGTCCAGCCGCCGCATCGAGATCACCACCTCGCCATGATGCGGGGTCTGGCCGCCGACCAGCCCGGTATTGCCGCCCTGCGGCACCAGCGCGATCCGGTGTTCGCTGGCGAGTTTGCAGATCGCGGAGACTTCGGCGGTCGAGCCCGGCCGCAGCACCAGCGGCGAGCGGCCGTGGAACAAATCGCGCTCCTCGGTGACATAGGGCGCGATGTCGGCCGCATCGGTGACGGCATATTTGGCGCCGACGATCTCGCGGAAACGCGCGATCAGTTCGGGCGAAAGCGGAGGCGCTGTGGGCTGGAGGATATTCATCTTGGTCTCTGGTCGGTCTTCTTGTTGCTCATTCCCGCGCCATCGCGGCGCGGCGCAGCCGGTCGTTGATCGCTTCGCCGAGCCCGTCCGCGGGCACCGGCATCACCGCGATGCTATGCGCGCCCCTGGTGTCGAGGGTGCGAAGATATCCGAAAAGATTGGCGGCGGCCTCATTGAGATCGCCGCGCGCGGACAGATTCATCACCGCAGTTGCCGCGTCAACGCCGGGCAGCGCTGCCGGGCCGAACGCCAGCAGCGCTTCGCCGGGCTCGACGCTGATAGCATTGAGCCGCACCTGCGTGCGGGGCGCGTAATGCGAGGCCAGCATGCCCGGCGCCAAGGGCTGGCCGCTATCGCTGTCGGCGTCCGCGGGCGGCTGCGCCAGCGCGCGGCCGAGCACGCGTTCGATCTCGCCGCGCGGCAGCCCGCCGGGCCGCAGCAGCATCGGCGTCTCGAAGCACCCAACGATGGTGGATTCGACGCCGACCGCGACCGGCCCGCCGTCCACGATCAAGTCGATACGCCCGGAAAGGTCATGTTCCACATGAGCGGCGGTCGTCGGCGAAACATGGCCCGACAGATTGGCCGAAGGCGCCACCACCGGGCCTCCAAAACTGCGCAAAATGTCCCGCGCCACCGGGTGGGCGGGCAGGCGGATCGCGATGGTGTCGAGGCCCGCGGTGGCGAGATCAGCCACCGCGCAATCCCTGGTTTTGGGCAGCACCAGCGTCAGCGGCCCCGGCCAGAAGGCGTACGCGAGCGCCAGCGCGGCGGCATCGAAACGGGCGATCCGCTGGGCTGCGGCGAGATCGCCAACATGGGTGATCAGCGGATTGAACGCAGGGCGGCCCTTGGCCTGGTACAGCCGGGCAATCGCGGCGGGGTTGGTGGCATCGGCGCCGAGGCCATAGACGGTCTCGGTCGGGAACGCTACCAGTCCGCCTGCCGCCAGCGCACGCGCGGCGGCGGCCACGGCAGCCTCGCCGGCGGGCAGAATTGGCGTTTTCAGGCCCACATTCACTGTCGTCAAAGTCCTCAGTTCGGCTGCTTGCGGTATGTAAAACCCAAGGCTATAAGCCGCGTTCTTGTCGGAGTGTGGCTCAGCCCGGTAGAGCACTGCG